>NZ_JACIFF010000004.1:67547-391362 GCF_014197245.1 Neolewinella aquimaris
TTTTGCCTTCCATCCGTGAAGGAATCCGTGCAAATTCGTGTAATCCGTGGTTGACCCGGTTCGTGGCATCTTGCCGCGGTTGCGATCACAGTACCTCCCCCTTTTGCCTTCCATCCGTGAAGGAATCCGTGCAAATTCGTGTAATCCGTGGTTGACCCGGTTCGTGGCATCTTGCCGCGGTTGCGATCACAGTACCTCGACCTTTTGCCTTCCATCCGTGAAGGAATCCGTGCAAATTCGTGTAATCCGTGGTGGACCTTTTCCGTTGCGCAGCAACCCCTACCGTTTCGGACCAGAGCCCGCTCCCCCTATGCTCCCATACCAAAATACTTCGCACCCGCGCCCCGCCGCCCCCATTTACTATATTGCGGGCCTTTACACACACGACCAACTCACAGCAAGCATGTATAACTCCATTACCGTTGCCGTCGCCGGCGCTGGATTCATCGGACCCGTCCACGTAGAAGGCCTCCGCCGCCTCGGTATTCGCGTAAAGGGCCTCCTGGGTAAGGACCTGGCCGAATCTACCTCCGCCTGCAAGCAACTCAACCTGGAGCACCCCTACGCCACCTTCGAAGACCTGCTGGCCGACGAGGACATTGACGCCGTCCACCTTGCCGTCCCCAACGTGCTGCACTACCCCATGGTGAAGCAGGCCCTGGCCGCCGGCAAGCACGTAATGTGCGAAAAACCCCTGGCCATGACCTCCGAACAGGGCGCCGAGCTGGTCGAACTGGCCCGCAACAGCAACCTCAAGACCGCAGTGAATTACAACCTGCGCTTCTATCCCATTAACCTGGAAGTCCGCGACCGGCTGAAGGACGACAACAACCGCATCTTCGCCGTGACGGGCAGCTACCAGCAGGACTGGCTCCTCTACGATACCGATTACAACTGGCGCGTACTGGCCGATCAGGGCGGGGCACTGCGTGCCGTTTCCGACATTGGAACCCACTGGCTCGACCTGGTCCACTTCCTTACCGGCCTGGAAGCCGAAGCGGTACTGGCCGACCTGACCACCGTGCACCCCCAGCGCAAACGCCCCCTGGGAGAAGTATCCAGCTTCACGAAAGATTCGGAAAAGGAGCAGGCGACGGAATCGATCGACGTGACCACCGACGATTGCGCCAGCATCCTATTCAAATTTAAGGGCGGCGCGCGCGGACAACTGTTTGTCTCCCAGGTCAGTGCCGGCCACAAGAACCAGCTGAAGTACGACATTGCTACTCAGGATGCCGCCTACGAGTGGAACAGCGAACGCCCCAACGAACTCAGCATCGGTAAGCGCGGGGAATGCAATCAGGTACTGATGAAGGACCCCGGACTAATGACCGGCACCGCGGCGCCCTACATCAACTACCCCGGCGGACACAACGAGGGCTTCCCCGACACCTTCAAGCAGTGCTTCCGGTCTTTCTACGATGCCGTACTCGGCGACACCGCTGCCGGCGAAGAACTCTACGCCACCTTCACCGACGGCCACCAGGAACTCATCCTCTGTGATGCCATTCTGAAGAGCAACGAGGAGCAGGGCTGGGTTTACCTCTAGCCTATGCCCCGTTACGCCATCTCCGACATTCACGGCTGTGCACAGACTTTCGGTAGATTGCTGGAACGCATCCAGCTGCAAAAGACCGACGAACTCTTCCTGCTCGGCGACTACATCGATCGGGGGCCCGACAGCGACGGGGTGCTGCGGATGATCTGGAAGTTGGTGCACGAGAAGTATTCCGTCGTCTGCCTGCGCGGCAACCACGAGCAGATGCTGCTCGATGCGCTGCTGTCGGCCAAAACTCCCTGGGATTACCGGCCCCGCCGCCGCGACCGGGAGGACGTGGAGCAGTGGATGTCTGCCCTCCCCTACTACTACGAAACCCCGGGTTACCTGCTCGTGCACGCCGGACTGAACTTCGGCGCACCCGACCCGCTGGCCGACACTGAGGCGATGCTTTGGGCCCGCCACTGGGAGGAAGAAGTCGATGAAGCCTGGCTCGGGGATCGCATCCTGCTATACGGTCACACTCCCGCGACGATGGCGGCGGTAGCCGACAACGTCGCCCACATGCAAGAAACCAAGTACGCCTGTATTGATTCCGGTTGCGCGATGAACGTTCCTGGTATGGGCTACCTCACGGCGGTGAATCTGGATACGGGGGAGGCCGTTTTCGAGGCGCGGTAAGGAGCAAAATACACCTCAGTGAATGCTGCCACTTGGTGCTTATCTAGTAGAGGGCCAGTTCATTAAGGAAATTTGTAAATTACCATACATGAACGCGGAACAACTAAGCTCACGCCAGTATACCCTGGAAGAATACTATCAGTTATTGGCGAAGTCACCCGTCAAGTATGAGTACGCTGACGGTACCATACGCATGATGGCTGGAGCAAAAGCAAGCCACAATCGGATCGTGAAGAACTGTTTTCGTGCATTCGACGGCGCATCATCCGATTGCGAGTTCTTCCTAAGCGATACAGCGGTATCAATTTCTTCCAACAAGATCTATTTTCCCGATTTGAGCGCAGTCTGTGAGGAAACCGTAGAAGCTGAGGAAGGGGGCATCGAGCGAATTACCAATCCAAGCCTCATCATAGAGGTGTTGTCGCAGAACACCGCTCATGTAGATCGTGGGGAAAAATTTCAGTCTTACTGGCAACTCCCGAGCATGCAGGAATACGTTCTTATCGATAGCCAGAGCTACCTGGTTGAAACATACTTTCGCGAAACCTCCGACTTCTGGCGGATTGGCAGCTCCTATAAGTTGGAACAGGACGTAACCGTGCGGACACTTGGCATAACCCTCCCGCTGGCAAATCTGTATGAGGGAGTTTCTCTTGAAATGGAATGATCAGCCCTATATCGCCTGCAGAATATCGTACTGTGCGATCAGGTGCTTGCGCCCGCTGCGATCGGTAGCTACGACTGCCGGATTTTCCTTGGTGATGTGACGGCCCAGCTCGGACAGGGTCAGGTCGGTGCTTACCTCCGGGAATGGGTTGCGCATGATCTCCCGAACGGGACGCTCGGCGTGCTCCATGGGATTGGCCAGCAGGTAATTGAGTACGTCGGTTTCGATGATGGAACCGACCACTTCCTCCCCGTTCATGACGGGCATCTGGCTAAATTCGTGCTCCTTCATGATCCGTAGTGCCTCGCGGACGCTGTCGTCGCGATTCACCCCGGTCAAGGCACCGTTCTTTTTGTTGGTGATCAGGTCTCGGACCCGGAGCTCGCTGTCGAGGAATCCGCGGTCGCGCATCCAGTCGTCGTTGTAGATCTTGCCGATGTAGCGGCTGCCGTGATCGTGAATGACAACGACAACCAGGTCGTCGTGCTTGAGCTTGTCCTTTAGCTGGACCAATCCGGCTACGGCACTGCCGGCGGAATAGCCCAATAGCAAACCTTCTTCACGGGCCAGTCGACGGGCCATCACGGCACCATCTTTGTCGCTTACTTTCTCGAAGAGGTCGATCACCTCGAAGTCGACGTTCTTCGGCAGGATGTCCTCGCCGATGCCCTCGGTGATGTAGGGGTAGATCTCCTTTTCGTCAAACTCGCCGGTCTCGTGGTACTTTTTAAAGACGGATCCGTAGGTATCGATGCCCCACATTTGCACATCGGGGTTCTGCTCCTTCAGATACCTGCCGACGCCGCTGATGGTGCCGCCGGTACCGACGCCGATCACGACATGGGTGACCCGCCCGTCCGTCTGCCGCCAGATCTCCGGGCCGGTGCTCTCGTAGTGGGCCAGGCGGTTGCTGAGGTTGTCGTACTGATTAAACCAGAAGCTATTGGGGATTTCCTGGCTGAGGCGTTCGGCTACGGAATAGTAGCTGCGGGGGTCCTCAGCGGAGACATTAGTCGGGCACACGATCACTTCGGCCCCCATGGCGCGGAGGATGTCGAGTTTTTCCTTGCTCTGCTTGTCGCTGGTGGTGAAGATGCAGCGGTAGCCCCTTACGCAAGCGGCCAGGGCGAGCCCCATGCCGGTGTTGCCGCTGGTGCATTCGATGATGGTGCCGCCGGGCTTCAGGCGGCCGTCGGCTTCCGCATCCTCGACCATCTTAAGGGCCATCCGATCCTTGATCGAGTGGCCGGGATTGAAGGTCTCGACCTTCATGATCACCCGGCAGGGGAGCTCCCTGACGACCTTGTGCAGTTGGACCATGGGGGTATTTCCGATGGTTTCGAGGATATTATTTTTTATTTCCATTATTTTTTATTACAGCCGTCCAACGGGTACACCCCGTCCAACCGGTACACCCCGTCCAACGGGTATTCACCTAATCTCCAATATCTCCACCTCCAACCCCGATTCCCGAATGAAAGTGCGCGCCAAAAAGTTTGCCGCACCCTCGTCCGTCGTCGGCGCATCGATGTACAGTAGGTAGCCCTCCGCAGACAGTTCTACGCAGTCGCCCACCGCTACCGTAACCGCCGATTGGTACAGGCGGTTGAGCTCCAACGCCCATTCCCGCGCCGCGCCGAAGGTATCGTACCGGCCAAAGAGCAAAATGAATACGGGATCGGTAAGCTGGTGCAGCGGCACGCAGTCGTAATCTACCGTCACCTCCCCGTTCGCACCGATGCGGTAGCGCTGCACGCGGCCGATGTCCGTCACTTCGGAGGTGCTCACCAGGGCCTCCTCAGGCACGTTCACGTCGGCATCTCCCGGAGTAGCTGTGCTGTCGGTGGTGCGGCGGTACTCCCCCTCCTCGATTTCTAACGGGGGCGCGGGATCGGCGGGAGATTCCAGAAAATCAAGGTCGGGCTCCGCGTATTTTCTGCCGTCCATCGCCAGGGGGGTGTACCGCGATTGTTGGTACAGGCCGGCAACGAGCAGAAAAAAGGACGGCACCCCCACCGCAAACACCCACCACCCCAGCTTATAGTAGCCGGGCCGCCGCCGCAGTCCACTGGGGAAAAACTTGCGGTACGCCCGCCGCACTCGGGCACGCAGCAGCAGTATTCTCCGTCGGGGTTGGGTGCGGAGTTTCGGTCGTCCGGGACTTGCCGGCACCAGTCCCATCACGGGCTCGTCCGGGGCCAGGGGGTCGAGCACTTCCGGTCCCAGGGCGGGCTGGGTTTCTTCGGCCCGTGCGAGCCACTTCGGTAAGCGCAGACGGTGACCGGCAAACTGATCGATCTGGCTCGGTGCAATGACCGCGCGCACCACCCGATCCGCCTCCACGGCCAGGAGTCCGAAGCCGTACTTCACGCACTGCCGCTCCAGCTCCCGGTAGCGCCGGCGGGTCCGGAATCCCTTTCCGGCAAAGATTTCCACATCGTACGCCACCCACTGCGCATCGGCGTAAAAGTGCTTAAATTGGTCTACGGCGTAGATGTAGCGATACGTCTGCTGCCTCCGCAACACGGCACTTACCGTTGCAAAAATGGCGGCCAGGGTTGCCAAGATCACCAGATAAGCCTGTGGAGATCCGTACCGCTCCCAGACGTTATATCCCGGCACCTGCGCCCCCGCCCAGGCAAGGATGGCGCCGAAGAACAGCGTCAGCGCGAAGCTGTGCGCGCCGATGCGCCAGTAGTTGGTCTGGTAGAGGATCTCGTCCCGGCTGTCGACGCTGGTGGCTTCCACGGTGGCCGTGAAGAAGCTGCGATCGGGTTTTTGGTAGGCGAGCCGGGCATCGATGAGTACGCCCTGGTAGTAGTGCGGTTTGTCCACGATACGGGTGCCGCCGCCGGCGTAGCGGGGACGTAATTTGTAGTGGAAGCGCAGAAAATTGATGGCCAGGCCGCGGATCTGCTGTTCGGTATAGGGCATCGGTTAGCAAAAGTCGCACATATTGCGGTAATTCGCGCATAACTTGCTCCCACTTTGCCCTTCCAACCCTTTTCCCTCAACTGTAATGGTTGCCTGCTTACGGTCGAAAAACCGCTGGTGATGGGCATTCTGAATGCGACCCCCGATAGCTTCTACGCCGGCAGCCGTACCGATGCGCAACAGGTGGGCGGGGCCGCGGGTGCAATGTGGGAAGCGGGAGCAAAGGTTATTGACATCGGCGGCATGTCTTCCCGCCCGGGCGCCGAGCTGATCGGGGTACAGGAAGAGATCGACCGCGTCATTCCCGTCATCCAGGCGGCCCACGAGGCCGCACCGGATGCCGTGATCAGTTGCGATACCATCTACGCGGCCACGGCCCGCGCCGCCGTTGCCGCCGGAGCCGGCATGATCAACGACATCAGCGCCGGCCGCTTCGATCGGGACTTGTTGCCCACGGTGGCCACGCTGAACGTCCCGTACGTACTCATGCACATGCCCACGGACGCAACTCCCGCTACCATGCAGGAGCACACCAAGGAATATGGCGACAAGGTCGTCACCCACGTCTGGGATTTTCTGGCCGAGCGCGTAATTGCGATCCGCCGAATGGGGGTAAACGACATCATCGTTGATCCGGGCTTCGGCTTCGGCAAATCCTTGAAGCAGAACTACGAACTGCTCAGGAACCTCCACGCCTTCCGCCACATCGGGGTGCCCGTGCTGGCCGGCATCAGCCGCAAGGGGATGATCTACAAACCCCTTAAATCGAGTGCGGAGGAAAGTCTGCCCGCCACGACGGCCTTGCACCTCTACGCGTTGCAGCAGGGGGCATCCGTCCTGCGCGCGCATGACGTAAAGGAAGCCGTGCATGCCGTCAAACTATGGCAGTTGCTGGAAGAGGCGCGGGTGCTGGGCGATTAAATGTCGTCGGCCGACCGAGGCACGAGGCTCGTCCGCCGACTACCCGGGGAATGCTGCCCGACCAACAATGCGTCCAACCCCCGTGTTTCCACAAGACTCACCCAGTTCCCCCCCCTCATGGCCCAACCCAACTATCCCGAGAAAAAAGGCATCGGTACCGCGCAAATAATCATCGTGGTAGCCATCCTGGGCATTCTGGGCGTACTGGGGTACAAGGCATTACGGAATACTCCCGGAAGCTTCCTGGCCGGACCGGCGGAGTATGAATTGCAGTACCGCCCGGCGGATTTCAACTACAACATCGATACCGAAACCGCTCTAGCCATTCTCCAAAATCCACGGCGTTACCGTCGCGAATTCGATCAGATGGTCTACGACATCAATACCGACATCCTGCAACACGTCGGCAATCGCATGGGTCTCAACGACAGCCTTCAGCGAGCCGTGATCCAGGAATACGACCGCCAACACCCACAGCTCACCGAGCTGTATTACAACGACTTCATGCGCCTCCGCGACACCAGCGCCGCGGTGTACGAGACCTGGTACGACGAGGGCGGACAAAAAGTGACCGAAATTTTTGAGGAGGTAGCCAGTAATTATACCTGCTTCATGCTCAACAAGGTGCTGGCCGCCGTCATCCGCACCCGCAACGGCAACATCCTGGCGAAGGGGGCCGACGTCCAGAACCCCTGTACCATCGCCATGGGCGAAGCCCTTCGTCCGCTGGTCGCACGCATGCGGGAGCGCGCCGCCATTGATGATTTCAGCCGCAGCAAGGGCCTGTTCCAGGAAAAGGTCGAAACCGTTATTGGAGAACTCGCAACGATCGAGATCCGCGATAAGAAAGGAATCAACAAAAACCTCCAGACCACCATCTGGGGCATGAACGTTTCGGAGACGGACGTAGAGATCACCGCCCTCTCCATCCTCAAAGTAGGCTTCCGCCTCACCGACTACTTCGACCTGCGCCTCGACGAGCAAACCAAAACGATTAACATTACCCTCCCGGAGCCCGTCATTCTCAGCCACGAGGTCCTCCCCAAAGTCGAAAAGCTCGACATCGGTTGGCTGCGGGAAGTCAAGGGCGCCAACATCAACGAAGGCGTGAACGCCCTCCGCGAAAGCTTCCGCGAAGACGCCCTGGAAAGCGATGTCATGTCCCGCGCCAAAACTCAGGCCGTGGACCTCATGAACACCATGTTCGGACCACTCGTCGGCAACATCGGGCCCCAGTACAAGCTGGTCGTCACATTCCGCGAATCTCCAAGCCGGGTCACCCAGGGCACGCTGGGGTGATCGACTCCTCGTCGGCCGACCATAGGTCGTCCGCCGAGTAATGCATGAAAACCCCTGCAATCCGTAGTACCTCCTCTCAGACCAAAGGCCCCTCCACCCACGCAAACCTATACTCGTAGGCCGCGATCATCCGTGAAAATCCGCGTGATCCGTGGTATACATCTCCCACATTGCGCAACAACCAATCTAAATCTCCGACAAAATCCGCGTCTTCCGCGTAATCCGCGGTGCCCCCCCGTTGCACAGCAACCGCCCCCCCTAGCCGTGCAACACCTCTCCCGTTGCGCAGCAACCAATCCTAATCTGCGACATGAATCCGCGCTTAATCTGCGTAATCCGCGGTGCACCCCCTCTCCGTTGCGCAGCAACCACTCCAATCTCGGACTAAAAGCCGCTCGACCTCACCTCTCTCGACGTGCAACGGCCCGACCTTGATCCGTGAAAATCCGCGCAATCCGTGGTGACTCTCCCGCGTTGCGCAGCAACCACTCCCATCTCGGACTAGAAGCCACTCGCCCCCGACTCTCTCGACGTGCAACGCCCCGACCTTGATCCGTGAAAATCCGCGCAATCTGCGGTGCCCCTCCCTCGTTGCGCAGCAACCACCCCCATCTCGAACCGGAGGCTGCTCTACCTCTAATCTGCAAAGAAATCTGCGCCATCTGCGTAATCCGCGGTGACCACTACCCCCTTGCGCAGCAATCAAAAAACACCCCCACCCCATTCAAAACCTTTCCCCTATCTTTACAGTTGCACAGACAACCATTGCCTTAACAAATCGCGCCGATCATGCCCACCACAACGTCCGATTCCCCCGTTCAAAAGTACGACGCTTACACCTCCTCCGATTACCGCATCTGGCGAATGCTCACCCAGCGCCAAATGGAGGCCCTCAAGCCCCGCGCGTGTGCCGAATACCTGCACTGCCTGCGGGAACTTTACCCCATCCTCTCACCGGATCATCCCCCCCGCTTCAGTGATTTAAATCGAGCCCTGCGGGACGCCCACGGTTGGTCGATCGAAGTAGTAAAAGGATTTCTGCCGGTCGATGAGTTTTTCTCCCTGCTCTCCCGCCGCCGCTTCTGCTCCAGTACCTGGTTGCGCCGGGAAGACCAACTCGACTACCTGGAAGAGCCGGACATGTTCCACGACATCTTCGGTCATATTCCGCTATACCTGAACCAAGATTACGCCGACTTCGCCCAAAAACTCGGTGCACTCGGTGTCAAATTCGCCGGCGACGAAGAAAAGATCACCCAGCTGCAGCGCCTCTACTGGTTCACCATCGAATTCGGCGTGATCCGTCAAAACGGTGACCTCAAAGTATACGGTGCCGGCATCTGTAGCAGTCCCCAGGAAACCAAGCACATCTACACCGATAACGCCGTAGTTGTCAAGGATTTCAACCTGGATGAAGTGACGCAACAAACCTTCGTGATCGACAAGGTCCAGATGCTCTACTTTGCCATCGACGACTTCGCCCAACTGTATACCGCAGTGGATGAGTTGGAAGAAAGGTGGGAAGTTCGTTAGTCCTTTGGTCAGTTAGTATTTTAGTGCGTTAGTCGGTATGCCCCTACCGTACTAAAGTACTACCCGACTACAGTACTAATTAACTACCCAAGTGCCCCGTAAAGGATTCGAACCTTTGACCTGAAATTTAGAAGATTCCTGCTCTATCCAACTGAGCTAACGGAGCTTGACGCCGCGAAATTAGGTTAATCCTGCGAAACGGCCAAGCTACGCTACTTCGAAGGACAAAATCATAAAATTGTCTTAAACCTCCCCTATTCCCAATATTATACCGTCACCCGGGACCTCGCACACAACTTGCTGGTAGTATATAGCGTATTCTTAGTACACCCCAACCAATAATGTTACTGAGAAAAAAGAGGTCCTACCTCCTGCTTGCCTTCCTCCTGTTCGTCGCCTACGCCGTTTATCGGCTGGAGCCTTACGTGACGATCCAGATGAACGACGACCAGCTCAGTGCCACCATGAAAAGCGCCCGGCTGGATGCCGAAATCGGCTATCAGGAAGGGACCACCCGCCGACTACGGTACCTCCAGATCGGCCAGGATACTTCCAAACCTCTGCTGGTGTTCATCCACGGTGCACCCTCTTCTAGCGCATGGTGGTTGAGTATGATGCGCGACAGCTCCCTGCGTAGCGAAGCCAACCTACTGGCCATCGACCGCCCCGGTTACGGAGGTAGCGGCCTGGGCATGCCGATGACCTCGGTGCAGGAACAGGCCGAGAACGTAGCCGCCGTGATCCGTTCGCGTCGCCATCCCAATCAGAAGATTGTAGTGCACGGCAGCAGTTACGGTGGTACGGTAAGTGCGCGCCTCGCCATGGATTTTCCGAATTTAGTCGACGGATTGTTGCTGCAGTCGGCAAGCATGGCCCCTACTGAGGAATATACCTTCTGGATCACCCACCCCACCAGTCACTGGGCCCTATCCTGGCTGTTGCCCAGCGGCATCAATACGGCCAACCACGAAAAACTGGCGCACGAAGCGGAATTGCACGATATGGCCAACGAATGGCACAACATCGATGCCAATACCGTTATCCTTCACGGTACCGACGACTGGTTGATCTATCCGCGAAATGCCTACTACGCCTGCGATCGGATCATCAACGCACCGACGCTGGTCCACCACATGGTCAAGGGCAAACAACACGATCTGCTTTACACCGCGCCGAAGCTACTCAAGCACTACCTCCATTTCCTGCTGGCCGAAGCCTAGTACTTATCCCCCCACTGCTTTTTCATCCGCTCACCGATGTTCTTTTCGGTGGGGTTGTTGCTCTGTGGCTTGAAGAAAGCGGTTCCGGAAAGCGCGTCGGGCAGGTATTCCTGGCGGGCGAAGTTGCCGGGATTGTCGTGACTGTAATTGTAGTTTTTGCCGTAATCCAGTTGCTTCATCAGCTTGGTGGGCGCATTGCGCAGGTGCAGTGGAACGGGCAAGGTGCCGGAGTTTCTCACTGCCTGCTGTGCCGCACCGATCGCCTGGTAGCTGCTGTTCGACTTCGGACTCGTGGCCAGGTAAATGGTGGCCTGACTCAGAATGATACGGGCTTCCGGATACCCGACCATCTGGGCAGCCTGGGCGGCGGTAGTCGCCATGAGCAGGGCATTCGGATTGGCCAGTCCAATATCTTCCGAAGCAGCGATCACCAGCCTACGTGCGATAAATTTCAGGTCCTCCCCACCCTCGATCATACGGGCCAGCCAGTACACGGCGCCGTTCGGGTCACTCCCCCGTATACTCTTAATGAGGGCCGACGCAATGTCGTAGTGTTGCTCGCCGGTTTTATCGTAGCGGGTCAGGTTTTCCTGCACGCGGGCGGTAATGTACTCCGTGTCAAGGGTCACCCGCTGACCGTCGGCGGCTTCGTGGGTCACCAGTTCCAGCACGTTGTAGAGCCGACGGCCGTCACCACCGGAATACCGAATCAGGGTATCGTAGTCGTCTACCACTACGTCCATCTTGCTCAGGTACTCGTCCTCGGCCAGCGCCCGGTCTACCATACCGGTTAAGTCGTCGCGCCCGAGCGGTTCCAGCACGTACACCTGGCACCGGGAGAGCAGGGCCGGGATAACTTCGAAGCTGGGGTTTTCGGTCGTGGCGCCAATAAGCGTCACGGTACCCGCCTCTACGGCCCCGAGTAGGCTGTCTTGTTGCGACTTACTGAAGCGGTGGATCTCGTCAATGAACAGGATTGGTGAGGCGGAGGCGAAAAATTTCCCGCGCTTGGCCTTATCGATCGTCTCCCGCACGTCCTTTACGCCACTATTGATGGCCGAAAGCATGTAGAACGGTACTTCCAACTGCGCGGCTACGATACGGGCCAGGGTCGTCTTACCTACACCCGGCGGCCCCCACAGGATAAAGCTCGGCAGCCGGCCCGTTTCGATGGCGCGCCGCAGGACTGCTCCCTTACCGACCAGGTGGGTCTGACCGACGTAGTTATCGAGGGACGTAGGGCGCATTCGTTCGGCTAGGGGCTGCATAGGATCGGGGGCGTTGGGGAACGGATTACAGGTGAAAAATAGAAGCGTGGTAGGCCGGATCGTACAGCATCGCCCGGTGTGGGATGCCGTCTTCATCGTACACATCACCTATGCCTACATACCCCAGGCTTGCGTAAAAGTTCTGCAGGTGCGCCTGAGCGCTGATCTTAATCTCCCGCTCGCCAAAGGCCCGCACCAGCACCTGCCGGGAGTACTCCATCAGCGGCCGGCCCAACCCCGCCCCCCGGGCAAAAGGCGCCGTAAGCACCCGACCGATGCTGGCATAGTCAGCGTACGACACCCCACGATCCAGCACCCGCGTATAGGCCGCCACTCTCCCGTCGACGGTACCAACCACGTGCCAAGCCTCCTGGTCCTTCCCATCCGCATCCAGGTAATAGCAGGTTTGCTCCACCACGAACACCTCCTGCCGCACCGCCAGAATCTCGTACAGAAGGTCATTGCTCAACTCCTCAAACCGGTAAGCATTCCACTCAGGCTGCATATCAAAAAATTTTCCGTGAAGTAACGACGCCCCCAGCCAAACCCACCTCGCTATCTTCGCACTTTACCCTGCACCCGCGACCCCGCCCCCCCTCACTCCCTCAATCCCTCCCCCCCTTTAACCCCTCCCCCCTTGCGCTACTACCTCATCGCCGGCGAAGCCTCCGGAGACCTGCACGGCTCCAAGTTGGTGGAAGCCCTCCGACAACGTGATCCCGACGCCGTAATCCGGGCCTGGGGCGGTGACCTGATGCGTGCCGCCGGAGCCGAAGTGGTCAAACACTACCGTGAGCTGGCCTTTATGGGATTTGTGGAAGTGGTGATGAATTTACGCACCATCCTGGGCAACATCAAGCGGTGTCAGGAGGATATTGAGGCCTTTAATCCCGACCGGCTCGTGCTCATCGACTACCCGGGCTTCAACCTGCGCATCGCGAAGTGGGCCCGCCCCCGCGGCCTGGACGTGACCTACTACATCAGCCCGCAGATCTGGGCGTGGCACACCAGCCGGGTCTACCAGGTGAAGGCAAACGTGGACCGCATGCTGGTGATCCTTCCCTTCGAGCGCGACTTCTACGCCAAATACGGAGTGGAAGCCACCTTCGTCGGCCACCCGTTGCTGGACGTCGTGGCCGAGATAGAGCCGACCGGTGAACGCAAGCACGTTGCCATATTGCCCGGATCACGCCGCCAGGAAATTTCGCGAAGCCTGCCGGTTATGCTCGCCGCGGCAGCTCGGTTGCCGGAACACACCTACGTAGTCGCCGGAGCGCCGGGGCAGGACCGGGAAGTTTACGATGCCCTGATCGCAGCTGCGCCGTGCCCCCCCAAGCTTAAATTCGTAAGCAGCGACACCTACGGCGTGCTCTCCGGTGCGCATTCGGCCATGGTCACCAGCGGCACCGCTACCTTGGAAACGGCCCTGTTTGGTGTGCCGCAGGTGGTTTGCTACCGGGGCAACCCACTGAACTACTGGCTGGCACGCCGACTCGTCGCGAAGCGCATCAAGTACATTTCTTTGGTAAACCTGGTGATGGATGCTCCCGTCGTGCCGGAGCTAATCCAGGCGGACTTCAACGAGACGCTGCTGACCGAAACCCTACAAAAAACAATTGCCGGCCCCGAACGGGACCGGCAACTGAAGGATCTGGAGCGACTGCGGGTCAGACTGGGCGAGGGAGGTGCGGCCAGTCGTGCAGCCACTGCAATCATTGAAAATTAAGCATTGCCGAAGATCACCAGCAGGGCGTAGATCAGTCCCGGCAGGTAGAACAACAGGGTAAGCAGCAGGGCAATCCAGAATTTGGAAGTCAGTTCACCCTCGTAGAGGAGTACTCCGAGGGGTGGCAACAGAATAGTTACCAGTACGAGGAGCAGGGTATTGGTATCTGCGTCGCGGTAATCTTCGAGGGCGTTTTTGACGGCCTTGCGCTGTTCGCGCTTGAGCTGGCGGCGTTCCTTGCCGGACATTTCCTTCAGCGATTCGCGGTATTCGTTGACGGCGTCGAGGGCAGCTGCCTCTGCGGCCGTTTCTGCAGCGGGGGTGGCCGGGGTAGGTACGACGATTGCCGCGTGGGTGCTACCGAACACCATAAAGACCAGCAAGAAAGACAGGGTAAATGTACGTAGGCTCATGCGGGGAGAGTTTTGAAGAAAGTAGGCGAAATTGCCACCTGACCTAACCCGGATTTGCCCCCGAGGTTTATTACCAAGCCTCCCTGATTTTCTTTCCTAGAAGGAGTAACAACCGTTGCCTCCACTACCCCAACCGCCCAGGCGGATACCCAGGGTCAGGTTGATCATGAAGTAGAAATCGTCGGAGTCGCCGCCGCGCCGGTATTCCAGTCCCTCGGGAGCTTCCCCGGGGTCGACCGCCGGGTTGGAGAAGAAGGCTCCCCGGGTGGTGGTATTGTCCAGAACGTCTTGGTAGACCAACCGCCGCCCGGTAACGTCGTCCAGGTAGTCGGTGTTGGTGATCCGTCCACTCACCTCACCTCCGACCACGAACCGGTCGCCGAGTTTGGCACGCACGCCACCGCCCAGGTGGAGGGTGGTGATGGACAGCTCGTAGGGAGCGGGGTCGTACTGCCCGGTCATGATTCCCTGTCCTTCGGTGCGAAGCGGCTGAAGTTCGTAGTAGATGCCGTCGACCTGGGATTCCGGATTGAAGGAAGTACGTCCGATGCCAGCCATGACGTAAGGCGCCACGAAGCGGTCGTCGGGATCACCGAGGTAGAACAGGTCGAACTCGACGGCTACGCTGTACTCCTGAATCTTGGAGCGGAAATTCCGGGTGATCGAGGTACTCGTGCCGTTACCTAAACTGACGTTTGTACTGTTCTCCGCTTCAATGGTACCGAACGCACCGTTGAAGCGCAACCCGATGCGGTTGACCGGCCGGTAGCGCAGGTACACTCCCCCGAAGGTGTTCCAATCGTTGAGGAACTTAATCCCGGGGTCGCTCAGATCGCCGTTGTAGGGCATATCACCGGCCATGGCGCCTATCTCGAAGTAGCTCTGTGCGGTTGCGCTCGTGGAGAAAAGCGTGATAAAGGCCAAAATGAAGCAGGGTAGGGTCAGTCCTTTCATGACATCTGGTTAGGGTTGTTCAAATTAAAAAAGCGACACTCAGCATAAAACTTCTATTTGACGCTAAAATTGTCAACCGTTGCACTCCCGTTTGCCCCGACGGGGAATATTTGTGTGGAAAGACGAAAGAAGAGCAGGCGGCGGACTGGTAGGTAGCTGTTGCCGTGAATCCGATGTTATTACCTCCATTAATCACAGTAAGTTCAAAAAAAGCTCGCAACACGATCTTTTGCTGCTTAAAGCGTTTCCTTTGTCAGTCATGGCAACAAGTACACTTAACCCCGAGGAAGCCAAACCGCGCATCACCAAGGACCGCCTGCGGCGTTCGATGCGCATCTTCGATTACGTCTGGCGGTACCGCTGGCTGTTCTTGTTGAGCTTCGTCATTCTCAGCGTCAGCTCGCTGGTCTTCCTCGTCGTCCTGCAGCTGCCGGGAGAGGCGCTGAACGTCTACAACGGCGACGGCAAGTACGGCCTTACCGTCAACCAGATCTTTCTGCTCCTCACCGTATTGCTCGTCCTCCAGGCCCCACTCAGTTTCTTCCGGGTGCGCATACAGGCTATCGTGAGCGAGCGGGCAATGGCGGCGCTGCGCAAGGACCTGTTCGCCAAAATCCTGCACCTCAGCATCCCCTTCTTCGAACGCAGCCGGGTAGGAGAACTGACGAGCCGCATCACCAACGACATCACGCAAATCCAGGGGGTATTCAGCTTAACGCTGACGGAGTTTGCCCGCCAGATCATCATCCTGCTGGGTGCAACGGTATTTATCCTCTTCACCATGTTCCGGCTGGCGTTGGTGAGCCTGATTATTTTTCCCGTGGTGGTCATCGCGGCGATGTTCTTCGGGCGTTACGTGCGTAAAATGACCAAGGCCCGGCAGGAAAAACTGGCCCAGTCTAACGTGATCGTAGAGGAAACCCTGCAGAGTATTTCCACGGTCAAGGCCTACACGAACGAGGAGTTTGAGCTCGCGCGCTACGCTAAGAGCATCGATGAGTCGGTCGATATTTCCATCCGAACGGCCAATGCGCGCGGCCTGTTTTCCGCCTTCATCGTCACCGTCATGTTCGGAGCCCTTTTCTTCATCATCTACCGAGCCATCCTGCTGGTGCAGGCCGGAGATTTGCCGGTGGGAGACCTTTTTTCCTTCATCGTTTTCACCGCCATTATCGGAGGATCGGTTGCGAGCCTGGGTAATTTTTACAGCGAGATCGTAGCCGCACTGGGTGCGTCCGACCGCGTCATCGATATCCTGGAGAGCGAGGAAAGCGAAGGAACTGGGGCGGGACCGCAGGTGCAGGGCCAAGCCGGTAAAAAAGCAAACGTTCCGGGCACCTTCGCCGGTGCGATCAGCTACGATAACGTAACCTTCTCCTACCCTACCCGATCGGACGTGACCGTACTGAAGGGCATCGACCTCAACGTCGCGCCGGGAGAAAAAGTAGCCCTGGTCGGTGCCAGCGGTAGCGGAAAATCGACGATCGTCAAACTGCTGCTGCGCTTCTATCCCGTCGACGGCGGACGCATCACCATCGACGGCCAGGACATTGAGTCGTTCGACCTGGAAAGCTACCGCGATCAACTGGCGCTCGTGCCCCAGGAAGTCCTGCTGTTCGGCGGCTCCATACGCGAAAACATCACCTACGGCAAGCTGAACGCTACCGACGCCCAGGTACGGGAAGCCGCCCGCCAGGCGAATGCGCTCGACTTTATCGACGCCTTCCCCGAAGGACTGGAGACGGTGGTTGGAGACCGGGGCATCCAGCTCAGCGGCGGACAACGGCAGCGGGTCGCCATCGCCCGGGCCATCCTCAAGGACCCTAAGGTGCTATTGCTTGACGAAGCGACCAGTAGTCTCGATGCCGAGAGCGAACGGGTCGTGCAGGAAGCCCTCGACAACCTGATGCGCGGCCGGACCAGCATCATCATCGCCCACCGCCTGGCAACCATCCGTGATGTAGATCGGATTTACGTCATCGAAAACGGGGCCATCGTAGAATCGGGGACCCACGCCGAATTGAGCACTCGTCCGCACGGGGCCTACTCCGCCCTCGCCCGCCTACAATTCGATCTCGCGGAATGATCAGAAACAACGTACGGCTGGACCGTTTCAACACTTTCGGCCTGCCCGCTACCGCCGAACGCTACCTGCCCCTCCTCCACCCGGATCAACTGACGGGGCCGGAATTTCAACGAGCCCCCGATCTCGTACTCGGCGGCGGCAGCAACCTGCTGCTGATGGAAAAAGTGCCGGGACTTACCGTACACGTACTGATGAGCGGCATCGAATGGTCGGACGGGAAGGGTCGGTTCCGGGTTGCGGCCGGCACGGACTGGAACCAGTTTGTCCGCTATACCCTGGAAATCGGCTTTCCGGGCCTGGAGAACCTGATCCTGATCCCCGGCACCATCGGCGCCTCACCGGTACAAAACATCGGTGCCTACGGTGCGGAAGTGAGCGAATTCATCACGGCGGTGCATGCCTGGGAATACGGAAGCGGGCCGGTGGTACTTTCCCCGGATGACTGCCGGTTCGGTTACCGCGACAGCCGCTTCAAGCACGAACCCGATCGCTTTCTGATCACCGCCGTCGACTTCGATCTGAGCGAGCGACGCCCCCTGAAAATGGAGTACGGTGCGATCACCGGAGAACTAGCGCGGCAGGGCATCACGGATCCCACTCCCGCCGATGTCGCCAATGCGGTCACTAACATCCGACGCAGCAAACTGCCCGACTGGTTTTTTCTGGGCAACAGCGGCAGTTTCTTCAAGAATCCGGTCGTCGACCGCGGTGTGTACGACCGCTTACTGGATGAATTCCCCGATTTGCCGAGCTACCCCATCGACGACCAATCGGTGAAGTTGCCCGCGGGCTGGCTGATCGACCGGGCGGGCTTGCGGGGCAGCGGCACGTCACGGGTAGGCTCCTACGAAAAGCAGGCGCTCGTCCTGGTCAACCGCGGTGGGGCCCGCGGCAGCGACGTACTGTCGTTCAGCCGGAACGTTCAGCGTACCGTTCGCGAGAAATTCGGGGTGGAGCTCGAGCCGGAGGTAAGACAGGTTCCCGCCCAGGTGGCAGCTCAGCTAAGCCTCTAGGCTATATTCCGGGCAGGGGTTTTAAACATTTGGGGCGTTTTCCCGGATTTGAGAAGTAACACTTCCTAAACCGTGCTTGACCCCCTTTCCCCCGTACTCCCTCCCCTGAAGCTGCCGCCGATCCACCCGGCGTGCCGCCTCTCCGTCACCGTGCCGGCCAAGGATGAGGCCGATTTCATTCTGCCGACCCTCCGGGCGCTCCGCTGGCAAGTAGATGAATGCGGTGCCCCCCTCGACCCAGCGTGTTACGAAGTTATCCTGCTCGCTAACAATTGTCGCGATGCGACCGCCAACCTGGCACGTGCGTTCGCCCGCGCGCATCCGGACTTTCGACTGCACGTAGTCGAGCGCCATTTCCGACCGGAAGTCGCCTGCGTCGGCACCGCCCGGCGCATGATGATGGAAGCAGCCGCCGAAAGACTTCCTCCCCACGGCATCATCAGCACCACCGATTCGGATACCCTGGTCGACCGGCACTGGGTAGCCGCCACCCTTCGCGCTTTCGACCGGGGAGCGTATGCGGTCGGCGGCCGCATCACCACACCCCGTTGCCACCGCGGTGCATACCGGAAAATTTACCTCCAGGACGTGACCTATCGCCTGCTCCAGGCACGACTGGAACACATGATCGATCCGCAACCGGACGATCCCGCCCCCCGTCACTTTCAGCAGTACGGACCCAGTATGGCGGTTCGGGTAGATGCGTACCGCGCCTGTGGCGGCATGCCCCCGCTAAAGGCGATCGAAGATGTTGCCCTGGGTTGGGCCCTCGAACGGATCGACGTAAGCTTCGTACACGACCCGGCCGTACGCGTCACTACTTCCGACCGCGCGAGCAGTCGGGTAGACGGAGTGGCCTTCAGTCATGCACTGGACGAATGGGGCAGGATGATTGCGGAGAACCGTAAGCCCGTCGTGCCCGGCTTACAAAACTGCCTCCGCTTATATAAGTGGAAAGTGGCCCTACGCAGGGCATTTTTCGAGCGCCGCTTGGGTGGTTCCCCTGCCCTGTTCTCCCTGGCGAGCTACCTAGATCTATCTCCGGCGAGCCTGGAGGAACGGGTCGCAGCAGCCCCCACATTCGGTGCCCTGTATCAGGATATCAGACAACAACTGGAAGCTACCCACGCCTTTTCGGATACGACCTTCGAGGTGGCCATTCAGGACTTGCGCAAGTTTACCCGTTCGGCGTGCCTTTCCCCCGTCGCCAAACATCGAGTCGGTAGCGTTCCGCCCGGGTACCGTGTACGTGGTGAAAGCCGACAAGGCGCTGCTTGAATGCTTCGTGCACCTCGTCGCCCGTCAGCGGATAATCCGGAACGTAGGGGGTGTAGTGGACGAGGATCAGGTCGCCACCCCGGTTGATCCCCTGCTGGATAAGGTCAATGGAACGGTACAGGTCCTCGTAGCCCCAGTAGTATCCGACTTCGGAGAGGACAACTAGGTCGAAAGAAGCAGTAGGATATTCTTCCGGAATAATCATCTGCCGAAACTCCACCTCCGGCCGGCCGGCCAGGCGGGCACGCGCACGTGCCAGGGGCGCTTCGCTGGTATCTACCGACAGCAGCTTATCGCAGCGGTCGGCCAGCAGCTCGGTGAGCACTCCGATGGAGCAACCGATCTCGAAGCCGGATGGGTAACGATCCCGGGGCAGGGCCGCTATGGTCGCCGCATATTTTCCGTGCTCGTACGCACTGGTCTCAAAGTTCCAGGGGTCGTCGCGGTCGTCGTACACCCGGTCGAAGTATCCGGCACCCAGGCTACGGTGACGCTTGGCGGCCGGCTCGAAGTACACTTCGCTTGTCCCGCGGAAGTGGTCCAGCATATGGTCCTGCAGGACAAATCCGGTTGGATCATCGTCGATGACCTGCCCCAGTTGGGAGGCGTGGGCAAGGACGGCGGCTTCTTTGCGATCCTGCTGTGCGGTCACGTCGAGTCGCCAGGCGATCATCTCCTCGGCCCGGGGCAGGTCGACTACGTTGGTTGCTTCCCACATCCAGATCGGGTATTCGATCCAGCGGGGTTCGGTAGGCAGCTTATCGGCCGCGGCCCGGCAGATGTCCCAGGTGGTGCGGTGATCGGGATGCAGGTCACGCCGCCAGGGCACCACTACGGTGTCGGCCCTCCACTCCGTAAGCCAGTTGGCTACCGTGTTCACCGCAGCGGAAAATCCCTCGTCGTGGCGACCCGGAATGGCCCCGTCGGGAAGTCCCATGAAGTGTACCCGGTCAGCCGGCACTCCCAATTCGTTACACGCGGCGAGGGCTTCTGTTTGCCGGATAGCCGCTCTGCGCTCGCGGGGGAAATTGACGGAATTGGGGTGGGACATGGAGCCGTCGCTGACGAATACCACCCGCACGGCCTGCCCCCGGTCGGCCAGTGTGGCAATCAGCCCTCCGCAACCCAGCGACTCGTCGTCGGGATGGGGCGAGAAAACGACGGTTGAGCTCCACGCCTCAAGGTCCCCGACGGGGTGCACCGGGGTGTTTTCCCGCAAATCGCGTTTTCTTTTCTCGACCAGGGCGGGGTCAGTCGGTAGTGTAGTCATCCAGAATTTGTTGGCCGATCGCCTCCAGGACTGCATCGGGGGCGGGCTGCCGCAGGTACATGTTGAGGTCGGCGTGGAGGCGGGCGAAGGGGTGCGGGTGCAACATTCCCGCGGCTCCCAGGCTTTTCTCGGCGAGTTTCAGGCTTTCGTCGCAGTAGCCGGCAATGGCGGTGCGGGTCATATTGGCGGTGTGCACGATTTGGCCGGGATCGGAAGCGGGATCGTCCGCTACCTGCCCCGCGTGCTTGAGCCACAGCTTGCCGCTTTCCACCGCGATGGCCAGTTGGCCGATGCGGGTGCGCTGGTATCCGTTGCCAGTTCTCCCGGCCGAACGGAGGTGGTCGCGGCACGCATCCAGGATCGCCTCCGCGCCACCGAGCTGGACTGCGGCGAACCGGATGGCTCCTCCGCTGAAGGAGGGTTGGCGGGAGTAATCGTCGGGATCGCCGAGCAGATCGTCGGCAGCGAGGTCGATACCGGTAAATTCGATTTTATGACTCACGCTGTTGCGCATTCCGGTGGGCTTCCAGAATTTTTCGTCTACCGGGGGGCAGTGGTCGTCGAGCGGCACAATGGCCATTTGCCAGCCCCTGTCGTCGCCCGCAGTGGTGTGTAAATTTCCCGTAATCAGGGCGCGGGTGACGTGCACCGAACCGCTGCAGAAGCTCTTCGCTCCGCCGATGGTAATGTGGCCTTCTTTTCCTGGGTAGAGTCGTATTCCGTCGTGCATTTGGGTATTCCACACGCCGAAGAGGTGGCCGTTACGTGCGTCGCGGAACCAGCGCTCCTGTTGGTGGGGGGTAGCGTACAGGCCGATTAGGTGGAGTGCGTTTACGTGTCCTTCGTAGATTCTGCCGACCGACAGGTTACCCTTCCCGATACGCTGCAAGAGCTGAAGTAGCGTGGCGGTGTGGCGGGCGCGCAGGTCCAATGGCTGTCCGGGAAGCGTTACGTACAGGAGGCCGGCGTTGCGCAGTGCGGCGATTTCCCGGTGGGGAAAACCACCGTCGGCGTAGGTGTCAGCGGCCCATTCGGCGAATTGCTCAGTGAGGCGGTCAACCCGCCCAAAGTCGAACGATACGGAGGGGGCGGCGGCGCTGCGGGTCATAATTTATGAAAGCCAAAAGTGCCGCCGGGTGTTTGCTGTACTTTGCGAATATTTCGGCAATTTCCCCTCAGAGCAGGCTCCGCATCCCCTGAATCACGGCCAGGACGACCAACAAGGCTCCGAGGACGAAGTTGATGTTGCGGGTCAGGAAACGGGCCCTCCGGTGCATCCAGTTTGCAAGGCGGGCGTAAGCCCCGAAAATAAGCATGGCACCCGCGCCCGCGCCCGTTGTAAAGCCCGTACGTGCGGCAGCATCCCCGGCCAGGTGACCGTCGGTAAGCAACCACCCGCCGATGGCAAAAAAATAGGGAATGGTGAGGAAGTTCATCAGCGCGAGCACCGCTCCGCGGGCGAAGGGACTCCCCCGGTACGGACGCGATTCGGCAGCCTCCTCGGCCACCTTTGCGCGGTAGCCCTTAAAGAGGAAGAAGGCGGCCAGGACCAGGAAGACGAAGGCCGACCACTGCTTCATGACTACCAGGATGCCGGGATGCGACGTGAAGTAGTTGGCGAAGAAAATGGCCAGTCCGGCCTGCAGCGTAAAGGCCACCGCCATACCGGCCGCGAACTGGTAACCGGCCCGGCGCCCGGCACGCAGGCTTACGCTCACACTGGTCATGTTCAGCATTCCGGGAAATAAGGTTGCCCCGGCGGCAGCGGCGAGGCCGAGCAGAACGGCGGTGAGATAATCCACGCCGCAAAGGTAGGTTCATCGGTAGATTTTGGGGATAATTCACCGTGGCCATTATTGAATGCAAGGTAAATTTGCCACCTTCGCGAGTAACCCATTAAAAACTTCCTCCCTTATGGATCCCATCAAGATCAAATTCGGCACCGACGGCTGGCGCGCAATCATCGCTCAGGAATACACCGTCGATAACGTCAAACGCGTAGCCGAAGGCACCGCCCTGTGGCTCAAGCAGCAGGGAGGAACGCGGGTGGTCATCGGCTACGACTGCCGCTTCGCCGGCGAGCTGTTCACCGAGTCCACCGCCCGGGTACTGGGCAAACACGGCATTACCAGCCTGCTGGCCCCCACCTTCATCTCGACCCCCATGGTAAGCCTGGGCGTAGTGAAGACCGGTGCCGACCTCGGCGTGGTGATCACCGCCAGCCACAATCCACCCTCCTACAACGGCTTTAAACTAAAGTCGAAACTGGGCGGACCGAGCATCCCGGACGACGTCACTGCCGTCGAGAACCTCATCCCCGACGAAGTACCCACCGACCTGCCGACCATAGAAGAACTGCGGGAGCAAGGACTCATCGAGGACCACGACTTCGAGCAGATCTACCTCGATCACGTGTACGCCAACTTCGACATGGACCTGATCCGCAACGCTGACTTCGGTATCGCCTACGATGCCATGTACGGTTCCGGACAGTCGGCCATGATCAAGTTGCTGCCCGAGGCCCGTCACTTGCACTGCGAGTACAACCCCAGCTTCATGGGCCAGGCCCCGGAACCCATCGGCCGTAACCTAACACAGCTCAGCGATGTCATCAAAAAAGACCCCAAGCTGTCCCTCGGTATTGCCAACGACGGCGACGCCGATCGCATCGGGCTGTTCGACGAGAACGGCGACTTCGTAGACAGCCACCACATCCTGCTCCTGCTGCTGATGTACCAGTACGAGTACAAGGGCATCAAGGACGGCGAGGTAATCCTGACCTTCTCCGTTACCGACAAACTCAAGCAGCTGGCCGAGCAGTACGGACTGAAGTACGAAGTGACCAAAATCGGCTTCAAGTACATCGCTGAGATCATGGCCGAACGCGAAGTCATCGTGGGTGGAGAAGAATCCGGCGGACTGGCCGTCAGCGGGCACATCCCCGAGCGCGACGGCATCTGGATCGGACTGATGATCGCCGAATACATGGCCAAAACCGGAAAGTCACTCAACGACCTGATTCAGGACGTGTACGACAAGGTCGGCAGTTTCAATTGCGACCGCGATGACGTCCACGTCGAGAACGACCGCAAGTGGGAGATCGTCAAGCAGGCGGAAGAAAACCCCTTCAAGAAGATCGGCTCCTACACGGTCACCGACGTAAAGCACCTCGATGGCACCAAGTTTTTCCTCGACGGCGACGATCGCTGGCTGATGGTTCGCCCCAGTGGCACCGAGCCCGTGCTGCGGGTGTACGCCCAGGGTGCCGATGCCGCGGAAACCCGCAAGATCATCGATGCCGGTCGTGCAGAAATGAGCATCTAGGCCGTGACCGACTTGCTCGCCCGCGCCTACGATCCGGAGGAGTTTCGGAAACAGGGACACGCCCTCATCGACCGACTGGCCGACTATCTCGGCACGGTAGAATCCTATCCAGCAAACCCTTACGAGACTCCCGATGCGTCGCTTGCGGCCTTCCGCAAGCTGCTCGGGGAACGGGCGGGTGCGGACGAGATATTCGCGGGCGTGATCGACCACAGCGTTCACCTGCATAACCCCCGGTACATGGGGCATCAGGTGGTGCCGCCCGCGCCGCTGGCCGCCCTCGGAGACGTCGCCGCCAGTTTGCTCAATACCGGGATGGCCATCTTCGAGATGGGCCGTGCCGGCACGGCGATGGAGCGGATCGTAATTGAAGAGTTTGCCCGGATGCTCCGGTTGGCCCCTGAGGCAGGCGGATTCCTCACCAGCGGCGGTTCCCTGGCCAACCTTACGGCCCTGCTTGCCGCCCGCTCCCGGCAGTGGCCGGAGGGTGACGTGTGGCAAATGGGGAGTCACGCCATCCGACCCTGCTTGCTGGTCAACGAGCAGGCGCACTACTGTATCGACCGGGCGGTGCGCATCATGGGCTGGGGCGCGGAGGGCATCATTCACGTACCCACCGACCGTGAACTACGGATGCGTACGGAGCTGATCGACGAACTGGTCGTCGACGCGCGTAAGCGGGGGCTTACCCCCATCGCGATTGTGGGCAGTGCCTGCACGACCAGCACGGGAACCTTCGACCATATCGATGCCCTGGCCGATGCCGCCGCCCGCAACAAGCTGTGGTTGCACATCGACGGAGCCCACGGAGCCGCCGTGCGACTCGATCCCGACCGCCAGCACCTCACGGCGGGTCTGGAGCGGGCCGATAGCGTTGCGGTTGACTTTCATAAGATGCTGCTGTCACCGGCCATCACGACCGGCCTGTTCTTCCGGGACGGCACGGATGCCTACCGCACCTTTCAACAGCGAGCGGAATACCTCCTCACGGCGGAAAGCAGCGAAGAAGACTGGTCCAACATCGCCCGGCGCAGCTTCGAGTGCACCAAACGAATGCTCGGTCTACGGACCTTTACACTGCTCAGTGTCTACGGCCCGGAGCTATTCCGCGACTACGTGGTGCGCGTGGGCGAACTGGGTAGGGAACTCGGCCGACAGGTGCGCCGTCACCCGGAGCTGGAACTCTTCATGGAGCCCGACGTGAACATTGTTTGCTTCCGCTTCGGTCACCCTACCCTCTCGGCCACCGCACGGGATGGCCTGAATCAGCTCATCCGTACCACGCTTACCGAGAGTGGGCAGATCTACCTCGTACAGACCCGCATAGATGGAGAAGTGTACCTGCGCTGTACCCTCACCAATGCGTTCACTACGTCCGCTGACCTGAGTGACATGCTTGCCCGCGTGGCCTCGGTCGGGCACGAGCTGCTGCAGTTGCGCGGGAACCTGCGCGAATAAAAGCTGCGGGAACCATCGTGTATAAGAACGAAATAGCGCCGCTTCACGTTACTCCATCACGTTCCATACCAAAGATCGATCTTTACCGATTCTAAACCTCCCCGTCTTGCGCAAACCCATGAAAATACACCCGGAAGGTCGCCGGGTGTTGGCACTGTTGTTCGTCGGTCTCGGCCTCGTCGTAGCACTCGTCTACTGGAAAGCACCGGCCCAGCTCCCCGTAGTGGCCGTGGCCGCCGGACTGTTTTTCCTGACCATCCTGCAGTTTTTCCGCAACCCCACCCGCATGGTGCCCGAGGAAGCCGATCACCTGGTTTACGCCCCGGCGGACGGAAAGGTGGTCGTGATTGAAGAGGCCTACGAACCGGAGTATTTTAAGGCCAAACGGCTGCAAGTAAGTATCTTTATGTCTCCGGTAAATGTACACGTGAACCGAAATCCGGTCAGCGGACTGGTCAAGTATAACAAGTACCATCCCGGAAAATACCTCGTCGCCTGGCACCCCAAGAGCAGCACCGAGAACGAACGGACGACCGTAGTCATCGACACCGGAGAGACCGAAATCCTCATGCGACAGATCGCCGGAGCCCTGGCAAAGCGTATCAAGAACTACCTTGAAGTAGGCCAACAGGTGGTGCAGGGGGAAGACTTCGGCTTCATCAAGTTCGGCAGCCGGGTCGATGTGTTCCTACCCCTCGGGACGCGCCTCAACGTAGAAATCGGCCAGAAAGTGAAGGGCAACAAAACCGTAATCGCCACCCTCGAATGACCTAAACCATGAGCCGCCGCAAACAACGTCAGTACGACCAGAAAAGCCTGCGCGAAAAGAAGATCGATTTTCGCCGTCACTTGCGGACGTACCTGGTCATGTGCGGATTTTTCGTGCTGCTCAACGTCATCACCTACGTCGGAGCCTTCTGGGCCATCTGGCCGATCCTGGGCTGGGGCATTGGCATCACCATGCAAGCCATGAGTTTGTACGGCCCCCTGGCCGATCCCGAGGACGTCCACCCCCGCGAAGAAAATAAGGGCACGCCCCTGGCAGATCCGGATGAACGGATGGAACTGCGGGAACTGGAAACCCGTCGCCCCTACCGGGACGAAGATTTGGTATAAAGTGAGCGAAACGCCTGGTCCACCGGCACCACCCCAGCGGTGTTTTCCGTAAGCCTGCGGGCCCGCAACAGACTGGTACGCCGGTGCTCCGCGTAGTCCGGGTCGCCCTCTCTAAGCGAGTTCTCCGTGATGTAGTCGTTGTCGGCCCCGGCGTGCAGAAACCGCCCATTCTGGAGGTAAAACCCCACGTGAGTAATTCGTTCGCTCCCGTCGGCCCGGTGATTTCCGAAGAAAAGTAAATCTCCCCGTTGCAACTGAGAGAAATTATCGTCCAGGGGCACCTCAATACCCGCGTGAACTTGCTGGCTCGCGTCACGGGGGATCACGTAGCCGTTCAGGTAGTAGGCGGTCTTGGTGAAGCCGCTGCAATCCATGGCCTTCGTGCTCGTTCCGCCCCACAGGTAGGGCTTTCCGACCTGTGCAAAGGCGGTTTCCAGTATGGCGTCGGTAGCTACTTTCACCGGTTTGGAGAGACTTTCGTAGGGTGCCAGGTCCGCAGTGGCCACCCAGCCGTGCCGTCCGTCGGGCAGGTAAACCTCGGTGAACCTACCCCGCTCTTCCCCCGTACGCCGGAGGATGTTCCCAGCCACGATTTCGGAGACGATGCGCCCGCCATCTGGCTCACTCATCACGGCACTCTGGGCGGGTACGCAGGTGCTGAGATCACCGTCAAACCAGGCGGAAATGGCATCCCGATCGAGACGGGTGAGGGCACCTTTTTCCAACCAGGCCAGGTAGCGATCGGGGGTGCGGATGAAGAACCAGCCATCCTGCTGGTCGAGAACCTGCACGGGCGTGCCCATCAGGGCCTGAGAAGTTAGCTCCTGAGAATGACCGGGTTCGGTGCGGATGTTGGCGACCGAAACTCGGACCAGACCGTAAGCATCGTTGGTTTGTCCTGGCGTTAGGAGGGTAATGCTATCGACTACCCCCCGGTCTTCCCGAATGCGGTCGCTCAATAGTCTGTACACTTCGGGTACCGTGGTGTAGCCCCTTAGGATGAGTGAATTGTTGCGGGTGACTGCCTCAATCGCTACTCGATCGGTGCGGCGATCGGGAGCGTAGGTGGTGCGGGTCTCCTCGAGCAGGCGGGTGTATTCCACCTCCTTTGCTGCGTACTCATCACCCGATTTACAGGAAACACATATCAGGAGGATAAAAACAAAGATTTTTGGGTATTGCATTGATTTAGGGGCTATTTTTGCTCGGGTGTACAACATTTGTGCACAGCGTTGTTGTTAATGACGTAGCTTTTCACGGTTCTGGAGTTGGCTTCCGTTTTTAAGATTGGACTTGCATTCTAGCCTTTAGCCTTGCCTTCAACATTACCATTTGTTTTAATCCTTTTCTATTTCATTATGAATTTATTTGTTGCCCGGCTAAGCTGGGATACCGACGAAGATACCCTTCGTAACACCTTCAGCGCCTACGGCGAAGTTGAGTCGGTAAAAATCATCCTTGACCGGGAGACCGGTCGTTCCCGTGGCTTTGGTTTCGTTGAGATGCCTAGCGACGATGAAGCGCAGGCTGCCATAGAAGCGCTTGACCAAACTGACCTTGACGGTCGCACTATCGTTGTCAAAGAAAACGACCGCAAAGGCGGTGGTGGTGGCGGCGGCGGAGGCGGCTATGGCGGCGGAGGCGGCGGCGGTTACCGCGGTGGCGGTGGCGGCGGCGGTTACCGTGGCGGCGGAGGCAGCGGCGGTGGCGGTGGCTACCGTGGCGGCGGAGGCGGCAGCGGCGGAGGCGGCGGCTATGACCGTGGCGGACGCGGCGGCGGCGGAGGCGGCGGCTATGACCGTGGCGGACGCGGCGGCGGCGGAGGCGGCGGTTACGACCGTGGCGGACGCGGCGGCGGCGGAGGCGGCTACGACCGTGGCGGCTACAGTGGCGGCGGCGGAGGCGGCGGCTACGAGCGCAGCGGCTACGATCGCAGCAGCGACGGCGGATCACGCTACGACCGGGGCAACCGGGGCGGCGGATACGACCGCGGCGGTGACCGTGACTTTGAATAGCACTAGTCAGCAAGATTAGCGGATGGGAGCATTCCCTCCACCGATCTTGCCGTTACAGAACTTAGCGACGTAAGATTGATTCCCAGTCTCCGTCGTTAAACCGATAAAGCCTTCCGATCACCCGATCGGAGGGCTTTTCTTATTCTATCTTCGACCGACTAAAATTAGATCATGCCAAGAATTTTACTCTGTACTCTACTCTTTTCTTTTTCCGTGCTCCAGGCCCAGATCGTCACCACCGACCCTGCGGTACCGGTGGCCGGGCAAGCCTTAACCATAACGTACGACGCTACCCAGGGCACGGCCGGACTACGGGATTGCAACTGTGATATATACTTGCACACCGGCGTCATCACGCCGGCCAGCACCCATTCCGGAGACTGGAAATTTGTGAAGACGGAGTGGGGAAAGGCCGAGCCCGACTGGAAACTCACCCCCGTCGCCGGCGAAGCAAACAAGTATACGTACACCTTCACGCCCACGGTGCGTCAGTACTACGGGGTGCCGGAGGAAACTGAAATTCAAAAAATCGCGCTGGTCTTCCGCGATGCTACGGGCGATCGGGAAGGAAAGGCAGCGGGAGGAACCGACATATTTATCGACGTGAGTAGCGGTAGCGCCCTGGACCTAAACTTACTCGGCGACCCCGGCACCGATACCTACGCCCTCGGCAAGCCCCTGCCCATCACCGTCGGCACCACCGCAGATGCTACCATCAGTCTGTTCGACAACGACAGCCTCGTGGCTACGGCCACCGGAACCCAGCTGACGCATGACCTGCGTTTGCTCTCTCCCGGACAGCACACCGTTCGCGTCGAAGCGAAAAGTGGAGACCAGGTGGTAGCGGATTCCTTCAGCGTTGAGGCCGTGCTTGTCCTGGAAATTACCAGTCCGGTCAATTCGCCCGTATCCGCTACGGTAGGCGATCGGTTCACTATTGCAGCCAATTCTTTCATCACCTCCGAGCTGCGAATTACCACGGGCGGGGAGGTCGTCAGCCAGGTCAACGCCTCCGAAATTTCCACCGAAGTGGTTCTTCCGGATGCCGCGGTAACTACCTATACCGTCACAGCTACTTACCAGGGGGAAACCACCCGGGCTGCGGTGACCTTCGTTACCGGACCGCCTGCCATCGCCGCTGTCCCGGAAGGTTTGAGCCCGGGAGCTACCCTGCTGGAGGATGGCGGCGTCAGTTTCCTGTTGCGGGCGCCGGGCAAGACGGACGTATTCATCGTCGGCAACTTCAACAACTGGTCGCCAACCGCCGGCAGCCGCATGAACCGCAGTCCGGATGGCACCTCTTTTTGGTTGACCATCCCGGAAGAAGACCTGCCGTGCCAACCGCTCCTTTGCGACTCCGATCTGCTGTACCAGTACGCCATAGACGATCAGGGGCGTTTTGCCGACCCGTACAGCACCTTAGTGCTCGATCCGCAGAATGATCCCTTCATCACCGATGTGACTTTCGCCGACATTCCGAGCTACCCTACCGATGAGACGGAGGGGATCGTCAGTTGGGTCCGCCTGTTCCCGCCAGATTACGACTGGCAGGTGGATGAGTTCGAGCGGCCCGATCCGGAAAAGATGGTCGTGTACGAACTCCTTGTCCGCGATTTTCTGGCAAGCCACAGTTACCGGGAGCTGACCGATACCCTCGATTACCTCGACCGCCTCGGCATCAACACCATCGAGCTGATGCCCGTAAGCGAGTTCGAAGGAAACATCAGCTGGGGCTACAACGTGAGTTTTCATATGGCCCTGGATAAATACTACGGTACCCCGGAGGATCTCAAGGCTTTCGTAGACGCGGCCCACGCTCGGGGGATCGCCGTGGTGCTCGATGTCGTCTACAACCACGCCTTCGGTCAGAGCCCCCTGATCCGGATGTGGCCCGGTACTCAGCCCTACGAGCCGGGCGCGGACAATCCGTACGCCAACGTCACGGCCCGCCACCCCTTTAATGTCGGCTACGACCTGAACCACGAAAGTACCCTGACCCGGGAATACGTGAAAACCACCCTGGCTTACTGGTTGGAGGAATTCCGGATCGACGGGTTCCGTTTCGACCTTAGCAAGGGTTTCACCCAAAATTTCAGTAACGACGTAGATGTCTGGAACGAGTACGACGCTTCCCGCATCGCGATTCTGAAGGAATACGCCGATCTCGTCTGGTCCGTTAACGACGAAGCCTACGTCATCATGGAGCACCTCGGTGAGAGCCGCGAGGAGAACGAACTGGCCCAGTACGGCAACGGTATGTACTTCTGGTCGGGTTACCAGCCCCACGATGCCTACCTCGAAGCCTCCATGGGGTACAACGAAGGATCGAAGTCAAACTTCAGTGACGTACTAGCAGTCAATCGTGGGTTCGATCAGCGTAGCCTGGTCGCCTACATGGAGAGCCACGACGAGGAACGCATGGTATACAAGAACCGGGAGTTCGGCAACAGCAGCGGAAACTATAGCGTGAAGGATTTGCCGACTGCGCTGGAGCGGGCAGAACTGGCCAGCGCCTTCTTCTATACCCTCCCCGGCCCGAAGATGCTCTGGCAGTTTGGCGAGCTGGGCTACGACTACCCCATCAACTACTGTGCGGACGGCCGGGTAGACAACAGCTGCCGTACCGACCCCAAACCGATCGTCTGGGAGTACCGCGACAATGCTGACCGCCAGGAGGTCTACCACACCATTGCCGATCTGCTCTACCTGCGCAATAACTACGACTACTTTCACGGCAACGTGACCGCCTCCAACTTCAACGGCGCGGTGAAGTACGTCCACCTCGACAGCGACGACGGCCGGGCCGCTATCATCGGCAACTTCGGCGTTACCGGCGCGCAAGTCACCAATGCCGTTCCCACGACCGGTACCTGGTACGATTACTTCAACGGAGAATCCGTCACCTTTTCCGATCTGTCCGCCGGCATCGATCTCGGTCCGGGTGAGTATCGGGTATACCTCTCCCAGGAAGTGGAGCGCAAGGGCGGCCGACTGAGCACGGCCACGAACGACGCCGCCGTTGCCCGCCTGTTCTTCAGCGTCTTCCCCAATCCGACCAGCGGTACCCTGCACACCACCTTCACCCTGGAACGCAGCTCCGAGGTAAACGTGGTCCTAATGGATCTGCTGGGTCGTCCGGTCCATCAACTGTTCAGTGGCGCCCTTTCGGCGGGTGATCACCGGCTCGATACGACGCTGAGCGTCCCTGCGGGCAGTTATTTTCTCCGGATCACCGACGGCAGCACTTCCGCCGTTCGCCCATTGGTTGTCCGGTAAACAAGAATGCCCCGGCTTCCTACTGGAAGTCGGGGCATCTTATACGGGGTGGAGGCGGCGAGAGTCGAACTCGCGTCCAGCGAAAGCGCAAGGCAGCTTTCTACATGCTTATTTACCAATCGAATTTTCGAGCACCGGGTAAGTATGGTAACCCACTCATTCGGTGCCTTAGATCCTTAATCTCGCTCACGACTCAGATCAGGGTCGCGGGCCAGCCCGAGGGGGTGATGATATGCGGCGCGGTGTGTATCAGGCGTCAACCACACGGCACATTTAGACAGCTAAACTGAGTTTAGGCTGCCATAGCATAGCTGGGAGTGCCAACTAAAGAGTCAATCGTTATTTTTTACGGAGTAACCAATCATGCTCCGGCATGCTTACTACAAAGCTTACTTCCCTGTCGATTCCGGTACGCCCCCGTTGGAGCTCAGCGATGGGTATATGCTGACCTTCTCGACGTAAACGCGGAGAGGTATGGGTAAGTTCTCGGTAGAGTGAATTATTGAAATGGTGAATTAGTGAGTTGTTGAATTGGTGAGTTGTCGCACTGACCAAACGCACTAATTCAACAACTCAACAATTCAACAACTCACCAACTCACCCCTTCACTTCACCCTCGTCCGCAGCATTTCCCGTTTTCCTTCCTTCGTCCACAGGTAGCCGACCAACTCATCCTCTACGGCTAGCGAGCCAACGCCTTCGGGAGTGCCGGTGAAGATCAGATCGCCCTTCTGCAGGCGGAAAAATTTGCTCACGTAGCAGATGAGTTCCGTGATCGAAAAGATCATGTTCCGGCTGTGACCGTGTTGGACTTCCTCCCCATTCTTCTCGAGGGAGAATTCGATGTCGTCGGTATCGGGCAGGGCAGCGGGAGCAATGAATTCGGCGGAGAGCGGAGCGGAGTGGTCAAAGGCCTTGGCGATCTCCCAGGGTTGGCCCTTTTCCTTGCATTTTTGCTGGAGGTCACGGGCGGTCAGGTCGAGCCCCAGTCCGATGGAATCGACGTAGTCCAGTGCAAATTGCGGTTGTACGTGCCGTCCGTTCTTGGCAATCTTTACCACCACCTCGACCTCGTAGTGGATGTCTTTGCTAAACTCCGGATAGTAAAACGGCTTACCGTTGGCCAGCACGGCGGAGCCAGGCTTCATGAACACGATGGGCTCGTCGGGGCGGGCGTTGCCGAGCTCGGCGGCGTGGGCGGCGTAGTTGCGGCCGATGCAGATGATTTTCAAGGGGGGAGGGGATTGAGGGATTGAAGGGGTGAAGGGTTGAGGGAAAGAAGGATTGAAGGGGGGAAGGAATGAGGGATTGAGGGGTCGAGGGTTAGGCCGGTTTCCAGCTGGTGGTGGCGAGGTTGTTGGCGATACGGGCTTCGATGTTGGTGGTGTCGGCGGGTGCGAAGGGTTTGCCGGTGATGAGCTCGTAGAGTTCGGTGTAGCGCTGGGTGACGCTGTGGACGAAATCGTCGGGCATGTCGGGCATGGTTTGTCCTTCAAGGCCGCGGAAGTCGTGGGCCATGAGCCATTCGCGGACAAACTCTTTGCTCAGCTGCTTTTGGTGTTCACCGCGCTGCTGCCGTTCGGCGTATCCGTCGGCGTAGAAGTAGCGGCTGGAATCGGGGGTGTGGATCTCGTCGATGAGGTAGACTTCGCCGTCGAGGAGGCCGAACTCGTACTTGGTGTCGACCAGGATGAGGCCCCGCTCGGCGGCCATGGCGGTCCCGCGGGAAAAGAGTCGACGGGTGTACTCTTCTAATTTGGCATATACCTCTGGCGAGACAATGCCCCGCGACAGGATGTCTTCCCGACTGATGTCTTCATCGTGGCCCTCCTCCGCCTTCGTGGCCGGCGTGATGATGGGTTCCGGGAAGGCGTCGGCTTCCTTCATTCCTTCCGGCATGGGTACCCCGCAGAGGGTTCGACGGCCGGCAGCGTATTCGCGCCATCCGTGGCCTACCAGGTAGCCCCGAATTACCATTTCCACGGGGATGGGAGTACAGGCCTTACCGACGGCGACGTTGGGATCGGGATTGCTCTCCAGCCAGTTCGGGCAGATGTCGCGGGTGGCGTGGAGAAAGTGTGCGGCGATCTGATTGAGGATTTGCCCCTTATGCGGGATGGCCCGCGGCAGCACGTGATCGAAGGAGCTGATGCGGTCGCTGGCGACCATCAGCAGCCGATCGCCGCGGCGGTACACGTCGCGCACCTTTCCCCGGTAGAGGTCCGCAGGTGGGTCGAAGGTAAAGTTGGTTTCGCGGAGGGCATCGGACATGGGGAACGGTCTTTGCGGCAATATTACAGGTTTTGGCGGATTGCGTTGCTCCTGCGTTCCCGCCCAACGTAACGAGGGGCTCCGCCGCAAGCGACGGAACCCCTCGGGTGGCTTCGGATAAGGAAGCTATGCTTAGTGGGAGGTTACCTTCTCCTTGTGTTTTTTGATCTGCCGGCGCAGGGCTTCGGTGACTTCGGCGGTGGCGCGTTCGATGCTCTCGTCGGTGTGGGTGGCGAACAAGTCATTGCCGGGGATGGCCAGGCGAATTTCGACGGTGTAGCCGTTGGTGGCACTGCCGTCGTCCTCCTTCACGAACACTTCCGCCCGCTCGATGCGGTCGTAGTACGTTTCGAGTTTGTTCACCTTCTCGTTGATGACGTTTTTGGTCGTCTCGGAAAGCTCGGAGGATTTGTTGATGATAACCTGCATGGATGCTTGGTTTTGGTGATACAAAAGAAGGTAAGCCGGCATTGACCTACCTTGCGGCGGCTTATTACAAGCCCGCCGTGCAGGTCTAACCACCCGGCCGGCAGTTTCGTTCGCCAAATGGCCATGTCAGCACCAAGCCTTTCGTTTACTTCCTACGCCCACCACCGGATCGCCAGCCTCGCTTACCGCAACAGCGCGGCGGATCGCCTGCCCGTGGTGTGGATACACGGACTCACGGCAAGCCTTAATTTCTGGGAAAGCGCGATGTACGACGAGGTCCGCAACCACCGCGAATGGTTCTCCCTCAGCCTGCCGCTTCACCACCCTAGCACCTACGCCGGAAAATTTTCCGCCGACAGCCTGGACGAAACTATTTTTGCCGAACTCGTCGCCCGCCCGATCGCCGAACTTATCCCCAGCAGTAAATTTCACCTCGTAGGCTACTCCCTGGGAGGTTTCGCCTGCCTGAATTACGCGGCCAAGTATCCCGACCGCGTCGCCTCGGTGATCAGCATTGGCGGATTCATGACCGGCCGGGCCCGCGGACTCGAGGGCGTGCTGCAATTTTTTGCGCAGGGACACCTACTCCGCAAGGCGCTTTTCCACACGAGTTGGTGGGTGATGCAACGTCACGTGATCTTCCTGAAGATGGCGACCATGTTTTACGCTCGTAAGTGGAAACAGTTGTTGAGCTACCCGCCGCTCGATCCGACCCTGCGTGATATTTTCCCCGACGTGCGGCGACATTCCATCTCCGGTCAACGGGCCCTGTTTCGCTACCTGCTCGAGATGAATTTGATGGATGAGATCGACGACATTCACCTTCCCGTGCTCGTTGTTGCCGGTGACCGGGATCCGATCATACCGTATGCTCACCAGCGGGAGTACGCCAAACGGCTCGGAAACGCCACCTTCCTTTCCCTGCCGGGGGTTGGCCACGTAGCCTTCGCCGAAGCGCCCCGGGAGTTTGAGGAGGCGATTCTTAATTGGCTAGCTCGATACGACTAAAGCCATCCCCGACCGGCTCCAGCCGGATCTGGCACTGGATACGCTCGCGCAATTGCTGCACGTGACTGATGATGCCGATGGTCTTTCCCTGTGCCTGTAACTGCTCTAGGGTCACCATGGCCTGGTCGAGGGTCTTACTGTCGAGGGTGCCAAAACCTTCGTCGATGAAGAGCGACTGGATGAGTTGCTTCCCCCTTGCCAGGTCCGACAGCCCGAGGGCAAGGGCCAGGCTAATGAGGAAGGTTTCTCCCCCGCTCAGGGTCTCCATCGTGCGCCGGTTGTCGTTCATGTAGTTGTCGACGATCTCCAAATCCAGGTTCTCCTTGCCGCCCGGGGGTGGCGGTGCGTAGATCATTTGGTAGCGGGGGTTGATGGTCTCCAGGTGTCGGTTGCCGACCGCAACCAGGCGTTGCAGGGTAATGCTCTGGGCAAAACTCTGGAATTTTTTTCCGTCCGCCGAGCCGATCAGATCGTTCATCCTGGCCCAGCGGTCGCGTTCCCCCTCCAGGCTTTGCAGTTCGTGCCGGCGGAGGGCAAGTTCCTCGATACGCCGGTCGTCTTCCTTTTGCCGTTGTTCGAGCGCCCCGATGTCCCGCTCCCTTCGGGTCAGCTCCTCCGTCAATCGCTGCCCCTCCTGACGAATACTTTCTTCCGCAGGAAGATCGACCAAGCCCGCTGCGGCAATGCGGTACTCCTCCTCCGCCTGCTCGGCCAGGGCACGCGCCGTTATTCGCTCCTGGTCCGCATGCTGTAGTTGCTGCCGTAGGGCGCTGACTTCGTCGCTGTTCAGTAGCTGCTCCCGTGCCTGTTCCATCGTCAATCCCAGGGGTTTCAGTGCAGCCCCGATGCGGGCGGTCACCTCGCTAAGTTCCTGCCGGCGAGCGATGAGTTGCTCCTCCAGAGCGGCCGTCCGTTCCTGTACTTTGACGGACCGGGTAGTGAGAAGCTGCAGTTCCTCCGTCAGCTGCGTACAGTCGTGTTGCAGGCGGTTGGACCGGTCCTGGTGGTGACGGCGGTACGTACCACTGCTCTCGTGGGGATGCAGGAGGTCGGCAAGCGCCTTCCTTTGAGCTGCGGCATCGGCTTGAATCTGCTGCAACGTAGCCTCTATTTCGGCGATTTGTAGCTGCAATGCACCGTGAGCCTTTTCCTGAGCGGCCAGCTCCGCCCGCTTGATTTGCAACTGCGGCAGCGGGGGGCGTAACCGCCGCAATCTCTGCTGCCGGTCTTTCCCCGATCGCAGTGCCTCCCGGTATTCTTGCTGGCGAAGGGTCAGCGTTTCCCGGCTCATTTCCGGGGCCCGTCCGAGTGCAGCCAACTGCGTTTGCCGCTCGGCCAGTACCCGCGTGCTTCCGTTCCACTCAACGTTGAGGGCGTTTGCTTTTCGGCTGACCGCTAGCAGTTCGTTATCCACCGACAGCCGCTCGTTTTCCAGGCGGGTAATCTTCCGCTGTAGTGCATCGGGACTTTCTTCCGGGCTATCCGCCGCGTGCAGAAACGGGTGGTGTTCAGCGCCGCAGAGCGGACAGGGATCTCCCTCGCGCAATCGCCTGCGGTGCTCCTCAAAACTAGCCTTGAGCTGCGCGTTTTGTTGCTCCTTCTGGGCCAGGTCGACCGCCTGTTCCGCGATTTTAAGCTGCAATTCCAGCGTGGCCTCCCGGGTGCGTACCTGGTCTAGCTGCTCCTGCAACTTGCTTTGCTCCTGCGTTACCGCCGCAATACTTTTTTGCACTTCCAGGTACTTTAGCTGGGTATCCAGCGTGCTCAGTTGCCGGTCGAGCTCGGGCAACTCCTGTTCGAGCGCTTCGAGGGCGGCCGTAACGTTTTCCTCCGACAGTCCGTCGAGCTGCTGTTCCAGCGTACCGATCTCGCTCCGTAACGCTTTTTGCTCCGCTACCATCAGTTGGCGGGAACGCAGGTGCCGCGTAAGTTCGGAAGAGCCGGCTTCTTCCCGTTCCCGTAGGGTGTGCAGGGTGGTTTCCACTGCCTCGGCTTCGATCAATCGTTGCTCCCGTTGCGGCCCTTCGGCCCGAAATTCTTCCAGTTGCCGGTGAGCCTGGTCGCGGCGGGAAGAAGCATTGGTGAGCGCGGCCGCTGCGGTAGTGGCTTCCTGAATAAGTTCCACCCGCCTGGCCGTTAACTCGTTGATTGCCTTGGTGAGTTTCTCTTCCTGGTCGAGGTCCGACCGCAGGGGAGATAAGCGGTCGCTGAGCTCCAATCGGTGGCGTTTGCCAGACAGGGCTGCGTACGCCGCTTCACTCCGCTGACGGTGTAAGGCGGCGGCATCCCGTTGGGCGGCTAATTTATTGGCCGTCTGAAAAGCGTTGAGTTGGACGGTGATGAGGGTCTGCTTATCGCGGACCTGGGTAGCGAGAGACTGCTCCTCACCGAGTTGCACCTCTAGTTCCTGGCGCAACTCCTCCGACAGGGGCATGGTGTGAGCGATTGCTTCGGTCGCCCGATCGAAGGCCTCCCGGGCCAGTTTATGCTTGCGAAAGGCTGCCTCACTGAGTTGGCGGTAGACTTCCGTACCGGTGATTTGCTCCAGAATGGCCGCTTTTTCACCGGTATCCGACTTTAGGAAGCGATCAAAATCTCCCTGAGTGAGCATGACGGACCGGACAAAGCGGTTGTAGGTAAGGCCCGTGAATTCTTCGGTGAGTTGGTCGACCTCCCGCTTCTTCGTGGCCAGTATGTCGTAGACTTGGGTCGTAGCGTTCCACCGACTTAGTTCCCGCTCGCTGGCCTGTAGATCCTTACTGGCCTTCTTGTGCGCACGTCTTCGGCGCCAAACGCTTCTGAATCTTCCGGCGCTGGTTTCGTATTCGACCTCCGCGCGGCACTGACCGGTACCGTGGGTCATGACCGTAGCCACTTCTTTCTTCGCATCCGTGAGCGATTTGGTCCGCTCCGTCTGGCCGTACAGGGCCAGCGTGATGGCGTCGAGGATGGTCGTCTTGCCCGCCCCGGTGGGTCCTACGATGGCGTAGAGGGGGTGGTCGACCAGGGGAGGCTGGGTAAAATCGATCTCATGTTTTCCCTTGAGCGAGTTCAGGTTGAGGATGCTAATACGTAATATTTTCATCGTCCTGATTCGTCGTTCACCCAGTTGCTCAGTTCCAGAAAGTCGCGCCGGAGTGCCGCATCTACCGCGGCTCCGTGGTTTTGCCGACCGCACAATTGCACGAAGACATCCGCAGGATCCAGCTCGTCCAACTGCCGTTGCTCGTCCTGCCTCCGATCTTCCGCGGCATGGGGCGTTAATCGTTCCCGGCTAATGCGGATGAGTTCGATGCACGGATCGGCGCCGGGGTCGGCTTGTGCTTCCTTGATCACCGCCATCAATTTTTCCCGGAGGTTGGGAATAGGCTCATCGGTCAGCACGCGCACTTCGGCCCAGGGGGTGAATAAGGTGGGGTCATAATTGTGTACGGCTTCCCGCAGGCGTCGCTTTACTTCATCGAATTCGTACCGGAGGCGCAGCAGGGGGCGCGTGCTCGGTGCCTGTAGTTTACGGCTGACGACGGGTTCGCCCGCCCGACCGACTTCGACGAGGCGTACGCTGCGGGCGGCCTGGCCCTCTACGAAGGTCAGCGGTACCAGGCTGCCGGCGTAGCGAATGTGCTTTTGTCCTCCGACGCTTTGTGCCCGGTGGATGTGGCCGAGGGCGACGTAGTCGAAGCAGTCTGGAAAGTGACCGGCATCGATGTTGTTTTCGTTGGCCTGGTAGATGTAGCTCTTCTTTTCCTCATCGTCGGCAGCGCCGGCCGCGAAGAGGTGACCGGTAGCCAGTATGGGTACTTCCTTCCCGGAGCGCAAGTCGAGCGCCGCGGCGGCAATCTCCTCGAAGTGGCCGCGAATGCCGTCGCGAAGCGCCTGTTCCCGATCTTCCAAACTTTCCCCGAAGCGAGCGGTACGCAGGTCGCGTTCACGGAGGTAGGGGACCGCGGCAACGATCAGTTCTTCCTCTTTGCACCTGATTCGTACGACCCGCTCCGCGGCGGTAGTATCCGCGGCTCCTACTACGTGTAATTGCAGGGCCCGCATCAGTCCGCGGGGGGCATTGAGCAGGGAGGGGGAGTCGTGGTTGCCCCCGACCACGACGGCGGAGGTACAGCAGGTTTGCTTGAGCCGGGCCAGAAAGTCGTAGTACAGCTCCTTGGCGAGGTTGGAAGGATTGGTAATGTCGAAGATGTCTCCGGCGACAATCAACAGGTCGACCCGTTCCCGCTCGATCGTTTGCAGCAGCCATTCGAGCGCGGCGCGGTGTTCCGCCGTACGGTCGCGGTTGTACAGTCGGTGCCCCAGGTGCCAGTCAGCCGTATGCAGGATACGCATCAGTCGTTGCCGGTAAATTTCTGGTGTTTTGAATTGCCACGGTAGTACGGAAGGTAATCGCCGTTGGGTATTTCGGGCTTACCACCTACTGATTTTCGGTACGCGTAGGTCTGTGCGCGGAACTTCCCTCCGGCGGCCACCCGCACGTCAATTTCCGTGCGTTGGTATTCTTCTCCGGCCCCACCGGAGACTCCTTCGTAGGCATCGAGCAGTTCCCAGGTCTCTTCCGCCCGTTCGGGGCTGATCCGGTAGAGTTCACCCCGGGCGGTACCGGAACCGGTTACGAACGCGGGGTAATCCCCGAGGTCGACCAATTTCCCCCCGGTGGTTGCCTTTCCTACGAGGGCGGCACGACGACGGAGGAACTTGCTCATACTCGATGGGATGTCGCTGCGCAGGGTTCCGTAGACGAACAGGTATTCGGGATGGTCGCTCATGAGGCGGTACTTAGGGGGTGGCGGGTACGGTAGGCTTCGACCAGTTCGAGGTGATAATTTTTTACCACACCGTCCCGGTGGTGCTCGGCAATGTACGCCAGGATGGCCTTTGACCCCGCTTTCCCGGATACGGCGCGGTTGGCTTCGTCGACCCAGTCGATCGTCTGCCCCGGCAGCAGGTCTTCGATCTCCAGGTCGTGCCCCTCCTGGTAAGCCCTGGCCAGGTGGCCGTAGGTGGTCGAAAGCTTTAGCCCCCGTTCCCGGGCAATGTCGCGTACGGTCGCCCCCTTGATGTACTGCCGGTAAGTAAGGAGGTGGGCGGGCAGATCGGACTTCGGTTGCTGGTCTGCCGCCGGCGTCGACTCCGTTTCTTCCTCGCTAAAGGCCTTAATCGCCTGGATGAAGTGGGCGCCGAAGCGGGCCAGCTTTACCTCCCCTACCCCACCGATGCGGGACATTGCCAAATCGTTCGTCGGCGCGGCGGCGGCCATCTCTTCGAGCGTCTTGTCGGAAAAAATGAGGTACGGAGGGATGGCGGCTTCCCGGGCCAGTTGCCGGCGCACCTCGCGCAGGGCCTCGAAGAGGGAACCGCGACTGCGGGGAGCGGAGGCCCTCTTGGCAGTCTTGTCCTGCTCCAGCTTCTTACGGTCCCGGATGATCTCGAATTTCACCAGCTCCACCGTTTCGCCTTCGTAAAGTACCCGGCGGGCGGCGGGAGCAAGCCGAAGCTTGTTGTAGTCTTCGTGCGCGACGTAGAGGTATCCCAGGCTGATGAGCTGGCCGAAGTACTGCGTCCAATCGTAGGTGGACATATCGCGGCCGGCACCGTAGGTCTTTACCCGATCGTACCCGTTCTTGATAATGTCCTGGCGGGATGACCCCCTGAGTACATCGATGGCCGTCGTGACGCCTACCGATTGCCGCAGGCGGGCCACGGCGCTGAGTGCCTTCTGGGCGATCACCGTGCCGTCGAACCGCTTGGGCGGATTGGCGCAGACGTCGCAGTTCCCACAGTCGTCGCTGTGGTCCTCGCTGAAGTAGTTGAGCAGGATGCGGCGGCGACAGGCCAGGCTTTCGGCGTACTCCTTCATCCGGTCCAGTTTAGCCAGCTGGATCTCGGCGTTGCCGCTGCCGGAAATCATGTCCTTTAGCGTGGTGTAATCGTTGTAGGAATAGAACAGCAGGGTATCCGACTTGGTACCGTCCCGGCCCGCACGTCCGATCTCCTGGTAGTAGTTTTCCAGGTTCTTCGGCATGGTGTAGTGAATGACCCAGCGCACGTTGCTCTTATCGATGCCCATGCCGAAGGCGATCGTAGCGCAGACGATCAAGGTCTTGTCGTTGATGAAGTCCGACTGCACCTTCCCCCGGCGGTCGGCGCTCAGGCCGGCGTGGTAGGCTTCGGCGTTGTATCCGCTTTCCCGCAGCTTTTCGGCCAGCTGCTCGGTTTGCTTGCGGCTCAGGCAGTAAACGATCCCGGCCTGTGCGGGGCGGTCGCGAATGAAGCGGATGATCTGCTCCCGGCGCTTTTGTCCGGGGCGTACTTCCAGGCTTAGGTTCGGCCGGTTGAAGGAGGCAATGAACTGCTTCGCTTCCGGGATGCCCAGTTGCTCGCCCATGTCCTTCCGGGTGAGGCGGTCGGCCGTGGCGGTGAGGGCCAGTACCGGCACCTCCGGGAAGGCGGTTTTGAGCTGCCGCAGCATGGTGTATTCCGGACGAAAGTCATGCCCCCAGGCCGAAATGCAGTGGGCCTCGTCGATGGCGAACAGGCACACGCGCCGGCGCTTAAGGAAGGCAAAGAAGCCGGGCGAGAGCAGCTTTTCCGGGCTAACGTACAGCAGGTGTAGCTCCCCGCCTTCGTACGCTTGTTCCACTTTATGGCTTTCCCCTCCCCGCTGGCTGCTGTTGAGGTAAGCCGCCCGGATGCCTACGGCGCGAAGGCCGTCGACCTGGTCCTTCATGAGGGAGATCAGCGGACTGACGACCACTACCGTCCCCGGCATCGTGACGGCGGGAATCTGGAAACACATCGACTTGCCGCCACCGGTGGGCATGAGAACGATCCCGTCGCGCCCGGCATAAACGTGTTCGACAATGTCCAGCTGTTGCGGACGGAAGTCGTCGTAGCCAAAGTATTTTTTAAGGGCCGAGCGAGCCAGTTCTGCAGTCATTTTCCTCTAATTCACGTGGCGGAGTACCCGCAAATATTACAAATTGTTTTAGCAAAACCAAGCTTGTTTGATCTTTCGCACCTCCGGACCTACCTGCCGCGAGCAGGAAAAGGCAACTGCGTTCGACAAAATCCCCTCTTTCCTTTGTCGCCTCGTCCGGACACTATAATTTTAGGGCTGACATGGCCAACCGCTTCTGGAACCGACAAATCAACCGCCTGGAACGAGCGGGCAACGATGATTTTCTTCTCATTCTGACGGGGGGAGCGGGCGCGTATGCCACCCACGAGCTGCACCATCTGCTGCGGCGTCTGCGCATCGAATCCATGCGGCTACGTGAATTGCGCCGCACCATCTTCCGCCTGGGCGTATGCATCCCGGCTATGCTCTTTGCGGCCTGTGCGGCCGGTCTACTGGGTTGGTATCCACTGGTGTACGGCACGCTCGCGGCCCTGGCCTTTCTGGCGGTGGTCCTCATTTGTGCAACTCTTTACGTAAGCGGTCGCTTCAGTTGTCACGACCGGGGCAAGCGGCTCCGGTGCATCATCCAGCAAGAGCTGGAACGTCGTCGGAAGGACGTAGGCGCGTTGTAGGAATCCGCAAAATCCTAGGTTACAGCAAACGATGTTTTGTTTTTATCGTTTACCGAAAAAAACAACACCCTATGCACTCACTGAAACGGCGGTTCTTGTTCCCGCTATTACTGATTGGCTTTTCGGTTGTCGCTACGGCTCAGTCGGCGTCCATCGAATTCGAAAAGTACACCCTCGACAATGGCTTGAAGGTTATCCTGCACCAGGATAATACCACTCCCATCGTTGCCGTATCCATCATGTATGAGGTGGGTGGCAAGGACAGTTTCGAGGGGCGTACCGGTTTTGCGCACTTCTTCGAGCACCTCCTCTTCGAGGGCAGCGAAAACATCAAGCGGGGGGAGATCGATGATTACGTCCAGTCCGCGGGCGGGGCACTCAACGCCAACACCAGCAACGACCGCACTTACTACTACGAGATCCTGCCCAGCAACCAACTGGCCCTGGGCCTGTGGATCGAGAGCGAACGGCTGCTGCACGCCAAGGTGCAATCCGTAGGCGTCGAAACGCAGCGGGAGGTCGTCAAGGAAGAGCGCCGCCAGCGGTACGACAACCAGCCCTACGGCACCATCACCCTTGAGCTCTACCAGCGTGCCTTTAAGGAGCACCCCTACAAGGATCCAAATATTGGCTATATGGAGGACCTTAATAATGCCGAGGAAGCCGACTTCCAGCGGTTTTACAAGACGTACTACGTGCCCAATAATGCTATCCTGAGCATTGCCGGCGATATCGACATCGAGGAGACCAAGGAGCTGATCGATAAGTACTTTTCCGGCATCCCCCGCGGCCCCGAACCACCCCGGGTGGATATCGTAGAGAAACCCCTCGGCGGTGAAGTGCGGGATACGGTGTACGACCAGGTGCCCCTCGCCGCGCTGATCATCGGGTACCGCACCGTAGCGCGCTCGCATCCTGATTATTATGCCATCAGCATGATGAACCAGGTACTAAGTCAGGGACAGAGCAGTCGCCTCAACAAGGTGTTGGTAGACGAGAAGGAGCTGGCCGTACAGGCGGGAAGCTTCCCCGCCTCGAGTCAGGATCCCGGGTTGGCTATCGCCTTTGCCATTACCCGACCGGGCACGACCGACCTTCGGCCGGTGGAAAACGCCTTCAATGAGGAGGTCGGTAAGCTGCAGAACGAACTGATCAGCGACCGTGAATTCCAGAAACTGCGCAACCAGATCGAAGCGGACGCCATCGCCGGCTACGGCAGCGTTGCCGGAATCGCCGAGAGTCTGGCCGACAACGAAATGTTTCTCGATGATGCCAACCTGATCAACACCGAGACCCAGCGATTTATGGACGTAACCAAGGAGGATATTCGCCGCGTAGCCCGGGAGTACTATACCCCCCAGAACCGCATCGTACTGTACTGGCTTCCCGAACCTAGCAGCAAATAGAACCCCCTAAAAAAACAACCATGCAACGTATATCAACCACGCTCGCGGCGCTGCTGCTTGCCCTGTTTTTCACGGGTTACAGCCACACCGCCCTTGCTTTTTCCGGCAATTTCCAGGCACCCGCGGCCCCGCCCCCTGCCGCCGATACAATTAAGCCGCAGGACGCCTTTCGGGCCAAAGCACCGGAACCCGGTCCGGCCCCGGAGATTCGTCTCGGTGACTTTGACGATTTCACTCTCGACAACGGACTACAGGTGGTCGTGGTGGAAAACCATAAACTGCCCCGCGTGAGTTACCAGCTGTACGTGGACGTGCCCCCACACCTGGAGGGCGATCACGCCGGTGCCCAACAGGTACTGGGAGACATGCTGCGCCGGGCCACCGCGGACAAGACCAAGGAGGAGATCGATGAATCCATCGACTTCATCGGTGCCTCACTCAGTACAAGCGGCTCGGGTGCGTATGCCTCCACCATAAGTAAGTACAAAGAGGAAGTGATCGGATTGCTCGCCGAAGTGGTGCTGAAGGCGCGCTTCCCCGAAGAAGAATTCAAGAAAGTAAAGGAGGAAACCAAGGCGGCGCTGGCGCAGCAACTGACCACTCCCGACGCCATCGCCGGGCGGGTCACCCAGGCCGTGACCTACGGACTCAATCACCCCTACGGCGAGCAAATGACCGAGGAGTCGCTGGCGAATATCGACCTCGAAGTGGTGAAGTCGGTGTACGATACTTACTTCGTTCCGAACCGCAGCTACCTGGTGATGGTGGGCGACATCACGCCCGACGAGGCGCGGGAACTGGCCAGTACGCACTTCAGCGACTGGGAGCGGAAGGAAGTGGCCGTCCCCAAATTTCCGACACCCCAGCGCCCGGAGGGGGTAAAGGTGAGCTTTGTTCCCCGCGCCGGAGCCGTGCAATCGAACGTTATCATCTCCCAGCCCATTGAGCTCGAACCAGGGACCAAGGAGGCCATTCGTGCCAACCTGCTGAATATCGTACTGGGTAGTGGATTTAACGGACGCTTATTTGCCAATCTACGTGAGGATAAAGGATATACGTACGGCGCTTATTCCAGCACCAGCGACGATCGCATCGTGGGCAACTTCCGGGCTTACGCGAACGTACGCAACGAGGTGACCGATTCGGCCGTAACCCAATTTTTGTACGAACTGGAGCAAATCGCCACGAAGCCCATGACGGAGAAGGAACTGGCGGACGCCAAAATGCAAATTGCCGGCTCCTTCGGGCGTGCCCTGGAAAGTCCCCAGCGCATTGCGTCCTTCGCCCTCAACACCGCACGCTACAAGCTGGACCGCGATTTTTACCCCAACTACCTTAAAGTGGTAGAGAACTCCAGCGTCAACGACATCAGCGAAGTGGCCCGCGACATCATCGACCCAAACCGAACCCACATCATCGTAGTCGGTGACAAGGCGATTGCGGACAAGCTCGCCCAGTTTGCCACCAGCGGAAAAGTAGATTACTACGATGTGAACGGGGTGCCGGTAGATATGGAAGAGATGGATACGCCTAGCGACCTAAGCCCGGAGGACGTGATCAACGGTTATTTCGAAGCCATCGGCGGCAAAGAGGCCGCCATGGGCCTCCGCAACGTAAGCATAACGATGGCGGGAGACGTGCAGGGACAGACCATCAACCAGTCCGTCATCACCACCAACGACAAACGGATGAGTACGCAAATGAGCATGATGGGAATGACCATGGCCGAAGAGCGATACAACCAGGGCAAAGCCATGATGATGCAGCAGGGACAGAAAATGCCCCTCCCTGATGAGGCGGTCACCGCGATGGGCCAACAGGCCGTTATCTTCCAGGAAAGCGAATACCTGAACGCCCTGGATAAAGTATCCATCGAAGGAAGCGAGATGGTAGACGGCAACAAGGCCATTGTACTCGCCATTGAGACACCCGCCGGTACGGTACGGGAGTACTACGACGCCGAGACCATGCTGAAGGTACAGACCGTCCGCCAGCAGGGCCCGCAAACCGTGACCCAGAAGTACGGCGACTACCAGGCTACCGAAGGGGTGATGTTCCCCCATAGCTTCACGCTCGAAGGCATGGCCCCCTTCCCCATCGAGCTGCAGGTAACGGAGCTGACGGTGAATACGGAACTCGATCCGGCCCTGTTCGAGATAGAGGAGTAAGTGAAGGAGTGAAGGAGTGAAGGATTGAATGGGTGGATAGTACCGGTCCCCCCTTCAATCCTTCATCCCTTCACTCCTTCACCAACCTACACCCCATACTTCACAATACACCAGATGGCCCTCACTCCATCGCGCCAGCCAATCTTTTTACCCTCTTCGTAGGTGCGGCCGTAGTAGCTGATGCCGACTTCGTAGATGCGGACGTTGGGGATGCGACTGATTTTGGCGGTCACTTCGGGCTCGAAGCCGAACCGTTGTTCCTGGAGGGAGAGGGACTGGACCATGTCAGTACGGAACAGCTTATAGCAGGTTTCCATATCCGTTAGGTTCAGGTTATTGAAGGCATTGCTGAGGGTGGTGAGGAAGCGGTTACCGATCGTGTGCCAGAAGAACAGGATGCGGTGGGGCTTGCTCCCCTGGAAGCGGCTGCCGTAGACCACATCCGCAAAACCGTCGAGGACGGGTTGTAGCAATTCATTGTATTCCCTGGGGTCGTATTCCAGATCGGCGTCCTGTATGATGAGGTACTCGCCGGTGGCCCGTGCGATTCCGGTGTGCAGGGCGGCACCCTTTCCGCGGTTTACGGGATGGGCGTAGTACTGGATATCGAAACCGCGATGCTGCTCACGATAGCGCTGGATGGCGCCTTCGGTGTCGTCGGTAGAACAATCGTTGACAACGATGACCTCCTTGTTGATGCCACCGGACAGATCGACCTTCCTGACGCGGTCAAGGATAAGGTGAATGGTCCGTGCCTCATTGTAAGCGGGAATTACAATGGACAGCTTAGCAAAACGTGTCATCGAGTGTGGTTTACCGCCGGCTAAGGTAACCTGTCACCGGCAAAACCATCTTTTAGGAATACAGCAGCGCTATGAGCAACAGAATAACAAATAGCCTACCGCAAATCTGATCGAATTTCATATCAATGGGTGTATACGAGAATGCATCTCACGAGTGTGTCGCGCAAAATTAGCGCATTTCGGCCCAGCACAGCCCCATTTCCCTTTAATCTTAGATTAATTCGGTGTCAAGTTCGCGATATTCACCATTACTGGGGAGGGCGGGAACGCAGGTGCCGGGTGAATGGCAACAGCAGTAGCCATTGGTTTCCTGGCCAATACAACCGGGGGCCGTACGACATGTTGAGTGGTAGTTCTACTCAACCGACCGTCTACTTTCTATGAACATTATTCTCTTCGCTAAGGCACTGCACGTGGTGGGCTTCATCAGTTGGTTCGCGGGGCTGTTCTTTCTCGGCCGGTTGCTCGTAAACCACGCCGAAACGGATCGGGTAGCCGCGGCCGGCTTGCCCGATAGTGCGCTACGGGCGCAGATCCTACGGGAGGAATATACCGGAATGGAGAACCGGGTGTACCGCATTATTGCCAATCCGGCCATGATGATAACGTGGACGGGCGGCCTGCTCATGGTCGTGCTTAACCCGGCGTACTTCGTCAGTGGCACTACCGGCTGGCTCACCGTGAAGCTATCGTTAGTCGTTTTGCTGGTGGTCTACCACGTGTACACAAAGGCTAAGATCATGCTGCCGATGCAGGCAGGTGAACGCCCGCTCTCCGCCTGGAAACTGAGGCTGTGGAACGAGGTACCCACCTTCTTTTTAGTGAGCATTGTATTCACCGTTACTTTCGGCAAGGTGGGTGAATTAAGTTATCTTTATCTTGGGATTGGTGTATTACTGTTCTGCCTGTTAGTCTACCGGGGGGCGGTGGCCTATCGCGACCGCCAGCGGGGGGCGGAGCTACTCGAAAAATAAACTTTTTATGATCCATTTGGGAATTATTGAGGATGAGCCCATCATGCTGGCCAGCATCGAAGAGTGCTTTGAAGGAAACCGCGACGTGGCCATCGTACACGCGGCAACCAGCGTAGAGGACTTCTTAAGCCGGGTACCCTCCAGCAGCCCCCTCAACACGCTGCTGCTCGATATTATGCTTCCGGGCATGAACGGTATTGCCGGCATTCCTCGCTTACTGGAGCGGTGGCCCGAGATGGACATCATCATGCTCACCAACAGCGACGAAAGCGACAACATCTTCCGGGCGCTTCAGGCGGGTGCCGTCGGTTACATTTCCAAGCGCAGGGTCAATCCTACCATCATCCGCGACGCCGTGCATACGGTCAACCGCGGTGGCAGTTACATGAGTCCGAGCATCGCGCGCCAGGTCGTGGCCTTTCACAACCAGCAGCGCAAGAAGAGCAGTGTCTCCGCGGCCGATCAACTGACCACTCGCCAGCTGGATATCGTCCAGGGTCTGGTGGACAACCTCAGTTACCGTGAAATCGGTGAACGCCTCGACATCAGCATTGAAACCGTCCGTGACCACATCAAGAACATTTACCGGAAGCTACAGGTCAATTCGAAGATGGAAGTGGTGCATAAAAAGCTGAAGGGAGAGATATAGATACTACCTTGCCTCCATGAAAGCCATCATCCCCGTTGCCGGGGCGGGCATGCGTCTGCGACCCCTGACCTACACCCAGCCAAAGCCGCTCATTCCGGTGGCCGGCAAACCCATTCTCAGCTTCATCGTCGATCAGTTGATCGAGTTGGGCGTAACGGACTTCGTTTTCATCATCGGCTACCTTGGCGAGAAAATTCGGGAATACGTCGAACGGGTTTACCCCCAGTTGAACACGGTGTTCGTCAACCAGGAGGAGCGGATGGGTTCGGCCCACGCCATCTGGCTGGCCCGCGACCACTACGCCGATGCGGGCGAGATCATCATCTTTTTTGGCGACGCCATCATCGATGCCGACCTGAGCGAGTTCATCGAATCGGACGTGTCCTGCCTGGGCGTGAAAACGGTGGAGGACCCGCGGCAATTCGGGGTAGTGGAACAGGATCGGGAGGGCAACATTCGGGGCCTGGTCGAAAAACCGGTAATCCCTAAGTCGAACCTGGCGATGGTCGGTTGCTATAAGATCCGCGAAGTACACCTCTTCATCGAGGCCTGTGCACACAACCTGGACCACAAAATCCGCAGCATCGGCGAATACCCCCTCACCGACGCGCTGGCCAGGATGCTGGAATGGGGAGTGGAACTACGGGCCATACGAGTCGATAATTGGTTTGACTGCGGCCGCCGGGAGGTGCTCCTGCAAACCAATGCGATATTCCTCGACCGCCCGGGCTTTGCCACCGACGATCCCCCACCCTACGACAACGCGATCATCATTCACCCGGTCCACATCGGCAACGACTGCGACATCAGCAACTCTATCGTAGGGCCCCACGTTACGATTGGGGCGAACACGAAAATGGTGAATGCCATCGTTTCCGACTCCATTATCGGCGATTACGCCCGCATTTATGACATCGTCCTGCGCAAATCGGTAGTGGGCAACGATGCAAGCATCGGCGGCATGCGCCACAGCCTGAACATCGGCGACAACACGGAGATTGACTTCGGTGGAGAACCGTAAATTAACCCCATGAGCCTGGCGTTTGCCATCATTACCTGTCTCCTGCTGTCCGCCCTCTTTAGTGGTTCGGAGATCGCCTACGTATCGGCCAACAAGCTGCGGGTCGAGCTTAAGAAGAAGCGCAACAACACCCGGAGCCGCATCCTCACGCGGTGGTTCGAGCGGCCGGCCCAGTTTCTGAGCACCATGCTGGTGGGCAACAACATCGCCCTGGTTGCCTTCACCTCGCTCATGACCGTCCCCCTGACCCTGCTGGTCAATACCTACCTCGGCATCGATACGGAGATCGTGGTCCTACTCCTCAACACCCTGGTGATCACCATCATCGTACTGATCTTCGGAGAGTACGTTCCCAAAACGGTATTCCGGATGTATTCCGACAACGCCCTCTACTTTTGGGCCCTGCCCCTGCGGTTTTTGCAGGCCCTGCTGTGGCTACCCAGCGTAGTGATGACCACCACCAGCGACTGGCTCCTGCGCCTGTTCTTCAAACGGCCCAGCGAGGAGCTCGATACCGTGCTCACCCGCCTGGACCTCGAAAATTTCATTAACCGCAGCCAGACTTCCGAAGAGCAGGAAGCGGCCATCGACACCAAACTCTTCGGCAACGCCCTGAACCTGGGCGACGTGCGCCTACGCGACTGTATGGTGCCGCGTACCGAGATCGAAAGCATCGACGTCTCCGCCACGGTCGACGAGCTGGAGCAAAAGTTCATCGATACCCACCTGAGCCGCCTCATCATTGTCGACGGTGATATGGACAATGTGCTCGGCTACGTCCACCACCAACAACTGCTGGAGTTCCCCGAGACCATCCGTCAGTGCATCCTCGAACTCACCTTCATTCCGGAGGTAGCTCGCGTGGCGGACATTCTCGACCGGGCCGTAAAGGACCAGCTCAGCATCGCGTGCGTCGTTGACGAGTTCGGCGGCATTGCGGGAGTCGTGACCATGGAGGACTTACTGGAAGAGATTTTCGGTGAGATCGAGGACGAATACGACGAAGACGATTACGTAGAGGTAGACGAAGGCAACGGCTACTACAAGTTTAGCGGTCGCCTGGAAATCAGCTACCTGAACGAAAAGTACGCGCTGGGCCTACCCGAGGGGGAGTACCAGACGCTGTCCGGCTTCATCGTCACCACCGCCGAGCGGGTGCCCGAACAGGATGAGAGCCTGGAACTGGAGGGCTTCAACTTCCGGATGCTGGAGGTAAGCAACACCAGAATCGAGGTCGTCCACCTCCACGTCCTCCCAAAAGAGGAAACGGACTAAGCGAACCCACCGGGCCCTTACCCGTTACCCGATTTTGATGTAGCCTCTATTCGCGTATGAACCAATTTACGGACTTAATCGCCGGCACCCCACTGTACGTCCAGATGGCGGCCCTCTTCGGTGCCTCCCTCCTTATCTCCGCCGTCATTACGCTCATCCTGTTCGGAATCATCCGCCGGGCGGCGCGCCGGACCGAGAGCTATACCCTGGAAGCGATCTGCAAGACCGGCCGGAATGATTTCTACTGGGTCCTGTCCTTTATCCTGATCGTACTTTCCTGGACCGGTCTGCAACAGATGACCTCCGACGGAGTAGCCGAAAACCCCTGGTACCTGATGCCCGGGATCCGGATCGCCCGCACCATCCTGTATATTTTTGGCGCCATCCTGCTGGTCCGGGTGGTCAACGTAGCCGCCGATACGGTACGGCACCGGTACAGTATCGACAACAGCAACAACCTGCAGGAGCGCAAGATCCTTACCCAGCTTCAGTACATTCAGCGGATCGTAGGGATCGTAATTTTTATCGTCACGGTAGCCTTTATTTTACTGCAATTCGAAGCGGTGCGCAGCATCGGCACCGGTTTGCTTACCTCGGCCGGCGTCGGTGGTATCATCATCGGTTTCGCGGCGCAAAAATCAATCGCCAACCTGCTGGCGGGCTTCCAGATCGCCTTCACCCAGCCCATTCGTATCGACGATGCCCTGATCGTAGACGGAGAGTTCGGACGGGTGGAAGAGATCACCCTCACCTACGTCACCCTGAAGCTGTGGGACCAGCGCCGGCTGATCGTGCCCCTCAATAACTTCATCGATAACTCCTTCCAGAACTGGACCAGGAGCACCACCCAGTTGATCGGCAGCGTATTCATGTACGTCGACTACACCTTCCCGGTAGCCAAACTGCGGGAGGAAGCCCAACGCTTCGTCGAAACCCAGGAGCTGTGGGATAAGCAGGTCTTCGGAGTCGCCGTCACCGATAACAACGCTGACGTGATGACCATCCGCATTCTCGCCAGCGCGGCGGATTCGGGGCAGACCTTCAACCTCCGCTGCGCGATCCGCGAACACCTCATCGGCTGGATTCAGCAGACCTATCCCGAGCACCTGCCGAAGACCCGTCTGGAAATGAGCCCCGCGGAGCCGACCCACGAATCCACGCCCTCCGCGGAGGAGCTGCCCGTGCAGGAAGGCGAACGGAGTTAATCCGGCTACCCTCGCACGAAATCCAACGTGACGTACCTCGTTTGGGCGGGCACGCGGGTGCAGACCGCCTGACGGGTCCGCTTTTTCCGGATCTACCCGGCTCCTGCGCACCCGCCCCCCGGCAATTATCAGCTGCTTGTAAAGCCGGCAAATGAGCCCTCTGGTTCCGCAACCATCCCCACCCCCTGGGGTTAGTTTAACAGCAATAAATACGACGGAAAATGAGTAAGCGAGCGGCGATTGTATGGTTCAGAAGAGACCTGCGGCTCCACGACAACGAAGCCCTGACGGACGCCATGAAGCACGGCGACGAGGTGTTGCCGGTGTACATCATCGACCCCCGCGACTGGCAGGGTACCCTGCCGCTGACCGGCCTGTCTAAGATCGGTCCCCACCGCGCCCGCTTCATTCTGGAAAGCATGGCCAACCTGCGCCAGAACCTGCGTGCACGGGGCAGTGACCTGATCGTTCGCGTCGGCCACCCGGAGGACATCCTGCCGGAGCTTTCCAAACAGTGCCAGGGAAGTTGGGTATTCTGCAATCGCGAGCGGACCTCCGAAGAACTGCGCGTGCAGAACGCCGTGGAGCAAAACCTATGGGCGATCGGCCGGGAAGTCTACTACTCGCGGGGTAAGCTGCTCTACTACACCTCTGATCTCCCCTTCCCCATTACCCAGACCCCGGATGGTTTTACCCAATTCCGCAAGGAGACCGAGCGGCTGACGCCCGTGCGTGACCCCCTGCCGACGCCCGGCACCATCCCGATGGTGAGGGGAGCCGGCATTGAGGCGGGCGAGATTCCCGAACTGGCGGACTTGGGCATCATGCCGCCGCCCAGCGACGAACGTGCGGCCATCACGTGGCACGGTGGGGAAGACGCCGGTTTTGATCGCCTGGCGTACTATCTCTTCGACAGTCACGCGATCGCTACCTATAAGGAAACCCGCAATGGGCTGATCGGCAGCGACTTCAGCACCAAGTTCTCCGCCTGGCTGGCCCAGGGTTGCCTCAGTCCGAAACGGATCTACGCCGAGATCAGGGCCTACGAGGCCAAGAACGGCGCGAACGAAAGCACCTACTGGGTGATCTACGAATTGCTGTGGCGCGATTTCTTCCGTCTGATGGGCAAGAAGCACGGCGACCGCATCTTCCACAAACACGGCTTTTCGGAGAACACCGATCATCCGGAGTGGAAAAAGGATACCGCCCTGCTGCAACGCTGGATCGACGGACAGACGGGCACCCCCTTCATCGACGCCAATATGCGCGAGATCGCCCGCACCGGTTTCATGAGCAACCGCGGACGACAAAACGTAGCCAGCTACCTCGTCAAGGATCTCAACATCGACTGGCGAATGGGCGCCGAATACTTCGAGCACATCCTGATCGACTACGACGTCACCAGCAACTGGTGCAACTGGAACTACGTCGCCGGCGTAGGTACCGATCCGCGGGAGAACCGCTACTTCAACATTCTGAGCCAGGCCGAGCGCTACGATCCGGAGGGAGCCTACGTCAAACTATGGTGTCCCGAACTGGAAGGCCTGCCCCCGGAGTCCGTACATCAGCCGGATACACTGGGTGACGCGGAGCAGTCGGACTTCGGTCTGCGCATCGGCGTCAATTACCCCAAGGCCCTCGTGCCGAGCGAACGGTGGAAGGCCAGGTCCGAATCCAGCGGACGGCGCGGTCGGGGCCGACGGTCCGCGCACACCTAGCGGGACGTGGTCCGCGTAAGCCGTACGTTTTCCGGAGTGACCACCAGGGTATCTTGCCGTCCGTTGCTGAACGAAAGGCGGACCTCCAGGCGGTCGGCGTTCCCTGCAGTAGCGACTCGGGGCGGCGTGGTGCCGTTTTCACGTGCGGTGAGCAGGGTGACGAAGTGAGGATTTACCGCCGAGGTTTTGATGCTTAGTTCCCTAAAGTGCTTAGCTAGCCGACGGTCGCTATCGCTAATGTTTTTTACCCCGGGCAGGTAGGCGTCGCTTAAGTCGCTTTCCCGGACGGTCCCCTGAGTTTTCGGCCACAGTACGTCGACGTCACACAGGGCTCCACGCCTTGCTCCGACGATTCGGGCGCCGGGTTTTTCCGGCAGTATCTCTAGTGTATTACTGGTATCCGTGTGCAGTAGCCAGGTGTATTCATTTACTGACTTATCCTCCGTTTGGAGGTCATCCACAATCAACAGATACGGCTGTTCGCCAGGTACGTAGAGCAGTTGCCGCTGCGCTTGACTGAGGACGAACGAGCTTGAATCGCGCTCGAAAGCCTCCCGTGCGTCACCCTTCACGTACACGGCGCTATCGCGTTCCTCGTACTCGAGGATTCGCCCCCTGCCGTACCCACGGATCTGGCCGATCCCGTTCACCAGAACGGTGTTGTGGGAACGGGTATTCCAGGGAAAGCGTCCCGGGTCGATGGCGAACTCCTCCCCCAGTGCACTGAAGGTGAAGGCGTTCTCGTCGGAGTGATTGTGGGCGTGGTGGTAATCAACGCCGGAGGTAAAGGACACCTGCGTGCCGAGGGAATCGCCCCAGCCGTCACGCATGAACACCCGCCCGCTGGAAAAATGGTGCGACCGGGCGTTGGGCATACGGGGCTCCAAACCGGCATCGCCCCACAGCAGAACGAAGGGAAGCGACAGGCCATCCCCGATGGAGGGACGGTTGTCTCCGCGGTGGCTCGGTCGTCCGCCGCCGTAAAAACCACCCCCGGCCTCTCCCTCGATCTGCAACCACGCCCACAGGGCTTCCCGCAGCCGGTACCGGCTAATGAGGTACATCAGGCCCGCGGAACTGCCCAGCGTCGTAGGGTTATCGTTCATGGCAATGACTTCCTTCCCCCAGGGCAGCATCTTCCACACCATCTGGTCGGGGATCAGGGGCATCGCGGGCTGTTCGCCCACCAAGTCCTCTCCGGTAGCCCGTTGTAAGGCGACGGCGTAGGGTACCACGCCCAGTAATCCGTAGTTAGTGTAGTCCACCCCCTCGGTGCCGTACCCCGTGCTGTCGACGAAGCGGTTTACGTAGGCGCGGATGCGGTCCGTCGCCTTTTCCTGCCACTGCGGTTTGTCGCCCACCGCCAGGGCGCAGAGTCCCAGGGCACCGTAGTGGACGGCGGTATGATTCTGAGACTCGACCGCCGGATCGGCCCGCGACCAGACGCCACGGTAATCGTAGAGGAGGGTCGCTACTTTTTCTAACTCCTCTCGCACGATATTTCGCTCTCGCTCGTCCATGTGGGGGTACAACAGGTCGTAGCCGATGGCGTACCCGCGGGCCGCGTCGCCGTGCTGCAGGTGACTGAACCATTCCTCCGGCTCACTGGCTTCCGCGGCGGCGACCATGACCTCAATGGCCTTGTCAAAATAGCGGTGGTCGCCACTCAGGTAGCCCGCTACGCCAAGGGTGCCTACCCGTTTCTCCAAAATCCTACCCAAGATGCCCGACTTTTTCCAGTCGCCACCCCCACCGAAGGCGTAGCCCGGAAAATCATCGGCCCGGTAGGCGTATGGCTCGGGCGGGTACGCCAGTTGTTCGTCGGCCTGCGCGATAAGGATTTCGTAGGCCTCCCGCATCCATTCGCTGCTGGCAATGTTTTCCTTAATGGCGGGAAGCTCAGCGACGGTAAAGAACAGCGACGGGTGCTCCTGGGCGCTGAGCTGCGTTCCGAGCAGGAGGAACACTATGGCGGTGAGCCGGCGATCTAAACGTAGTGAACTAAGGGGTTTCATATTTCTGGTGGGGTAGTTCAAATTGGGATTATCGGGGGGCAGTTTCGCAGGCGTAGATCAGCCGGTCAAGGTCGGGAGCCGGGGACGACGGGCGGGGCACCGCACAGAACTCTTTGTCTCCGAACAGGCTACCCGCCTCCGCGAACAACTCCCGGGTGCCGTATAAAGCTGTTGCCAGATCGCCTAACTGTGGCTGCGTCCACTCCACTTCCCCCCTCGCGTAGGGCTCGAGGTAAGCATAGGCTTTCGGTATGCTTCCGCCGCGCGGGGAAGAGTAGTTCCACAGGTCGACGCCCACGGTGCCCGCTAGGTAAGCCAGCGTGGTGAAGGCCCGTAGGTTCATCGTGCTGTACGATAGGGATTTGGTACGGGCCAGTTCGTGGGGCTGGGCACCGTCGGGCTCGATCTGGGTGTCGATGCGGCGCTTTACCGTCTCCGCCACCCGTCCGGCTTCCTTCGTCTGACCAAGGTGGATGAGCATGGAAAGGACCTGCGCGTCGTACCAAGTACCGTGATTGTTCTCCCTTTCCTTCTCCTCGACACCTAGTTTGCTGGTTTGTAGCCAGTGGAGATAGGCGGCCAACCATTCGTCCGTGCCGGCCTTTACTTCCGGGTCGAGTCCGGCCAGATCCAGCACTTCCAGACTGGTCACCATTCCGACCACGTCGGTCAGCTCGATGATGCCGAAGCAGCGACCGCTGTTTCTGCCGGGGATGCCCTGGGCGTACTCGAGGTGGGGGTTCATCTTCGTTTTCGGATCGATGAGGAAAGCCCGGATCAGGGTTTCAGCCCGCCGGCGGTAGACGTCCTTATCGGTAAAGTAAGCGGCGTAGGCCAGGGCCGAGACGCCCCGCGCAAAGGCATTCTGCTGACTTTTGTCGGAGCGTTCGCCCTGCGTGAGGGGATTGACCTCCCCGTCCCGGCGGATCCACGGCAGTCCGTCGGGCTGGTCCGGATCGGGCCACCAGTACGGTCCCAAACTGATGTAGTCGTTGGGGTTCCCGCTGGGCGGCAAGACTTCCTTGTGCACGATGGTGTAGATCTCTCCGTTCAGCTCTTCATCGGCCCGACGGAGGGTCGCTTCCAACGCGGCGGTAGTGACCGGCTCCCCCTTCCGGTATGCCTCCTTGATCGCTACCAATCGGTCACCCGGATAGTTGGTCAGCGTAACTTCCGTTTTTACTACAGCAGACGTTCGGGGCGGCGGAGCGCAGGAGCAGGCCAATACCGAAGCGAGCAATAGCGGCAGGTATGCAGTTTTCCACATCACTGCTTTAACTTGAGCACTTCGCTGCCGGCCAGGAGAAAAGCTCCGGTTCCGAAGTTTTGCCAGCTGTCGGCGCTTGCCGGTTGGGGGTCGGCGCCAATGTCCTGTACCCAGCCGACCTTGCCGCTGGCCTGTTGAGCTTCGGTAAGCCCCTTCCAGGCCTTCGTTACTACCGGTAGGTACTCCCCGCGGTCGAGGATGCCGTTGTTGATGCCCCAGGCCAGGGCGAAGGTGTAAAACCCACTGCCGCTCACCTCGCCGTGATCGAAGGACTCGGGCGAGAGCAGGCTGGTGCGCCACAGTCCGTCCTCCGGTTGGATCGCCTTGACCTTTGCGGCCATTTCGCGGTACAGGTCGAGAAAGAAGGGACGGTGTTCGTAATCCGCGGGCAGCTCATCGAGGATGAGGGCCAGTCCGCCCATCACCCAACCGTTGCCGCGCGACCAGAATATCTTCTTCCCGTTGGCCTCCTTGCGGTCATCGGTAGATCCCGTCCACAGGTAGCGGCCGTCGCGGGCGAAGAGGTGCTCGTCCTGGTCGTACAGCATATCGTAGGTCTCCCGGTAGTAGGTGTACATGGTATCCAGCAGGGCATCCCGATCACTATCGGGATAGCGCGTAGCGTATTCGGCGATGACCGGAGGGGCCATAAACAGGGCGTCGCACCACCACCAGAGGATCGTCTTCTCGTCGTTGCGGGTGCCGGCCCGCCACTCGTGGGGTGCATTGAGGTGGGCGTCCAGGAAGGCTTCCGTGGGTTCCAGGTCGACCACGTTCGGTTGTTTTTCGTCGAGGTAGAGGTAGGCGTAGGAGATGGCCACGTCGTCGGCGTGGTACGTTCTTTCGTAGGTCTGCCACGCGTTGCGCTCGCCCATGTCCTTCAGGGCCTGCAAAAAGACGGCGTTGTCGGTAGCGTCGTGGGCCCGCGCTACGCCGGTATAGTATGCGCCGTTCGTCCAGTCGGTGGGGGCCTTGGCCTGGATCGGGTTGGCTTCCTGCCACTTCAGGGCGGCCACCATTTTGTTCTCGATTGCGTCCGGCTTCAATTCGGGTACGGAGCGACAGCTCACGAGGAGGGTAAGTAAGAGTCCGGTTATAATTATACTGATTCGCATGGGATCTACTTTTTCGGTTTGTAAGCAGTGGTGGTACCACCGTGTTTAAATTGTAAGGGGTAATGGGAGGTAATGACGGGTTCTGCCCCGCTCAGGTCAACGTAAGCCGCGCCGGTGGCCCCGTCCGCGAAGGTGAGTGTCGAAGTTTGGTAGGACAGCTCCTGCCCTTCGCCTACGTAGAGGCCGAGCAGCCGTCCGTCCCGATCTGTATCAAGCAGGGCAAACCTTCCCCGAAAACCAATGGCGTAGTCGGCGTTGACGTAGCGCGCGTTTGTATCGTCGAGGGCCAGAATGTACTGTCTTCGATAATCCGCTTCGGGACCGGTACTTACTTCGATACCGCAGCACGTCTCCCCGATCCGCTGCACGGAGAGCGCGGATGGAGCCTGACCCTCGCCGGGTTCAAGGACGGCGACGAAGGGGTCGTCCCATGCTTCTCCCTGCTTACGGACCACCAGGGTCGGGGTCGGCAGTTTGTCATAGGGAGCGGGGCTTTCGGTGGATGGGGGGGCCATTGCCGAAGTGTACGACCGGTCCTCCCCGCCCGGCAGGTGTACGCGCATGCGGACGGATTCAGTGTGTAAAGACTTAGCTTCGAAAGTGGCCGCTACGTTGTCGGAGTATTCGGCGGCGGTCCTCACCTTATCGAAGAAGTGCCATCCCGGATCGCGGAAGGAGCGATTGCTCTTGTAGAACTTGTGAGCGGAAGCGGCAAAACGGTTCGGATCTTTCTTAGTACGAAGGTCCGCGCCGGTGGTGCCGTCGCTCAGGCGAAGGTCATCTCCGATATTGTGGTAGATGTAGTCGTGGTACTGTTCCGGCGATTCGGTTCGCGACCGGTAGACATCCACGTAGTACCCGGTGGTGTCCGTAGTGCGAACGATCGCCATTGTGCGTTGCTGACGGGCGGGGTCGCCGGAGCCGCGATTATCCTGAAAGCTGCTCGTACTGAAGGCGTACCGATCCGTCAGGGCAGCCATCTTAGGCGCGGGCTCTGCCGCCTCCCGCTGGACGGTCTCAATACCCAGATTTACCCAGCCGCCATCGCCCTGGGAGGCACCGTTCACGACTACCGTATTGTGGCTGGCGAATAGGCGGTAGTAGTTCTCGTGGATGTCGGTGCGGTACTGCGAGCGGCCCGACTTGGCCCCGAGCACCTCCCCCTTTCCGTACACTTCCATGTTCATGCCGCTGGCGTGACCGTGCACGAAGCCCGCCCCGCCCACGAAGTACATGAAAGCATCCCGGGGGTCACCGGTCGCGCTTAGGTTGCGTTGTAGGGTGATGCCCGCGAAGGGCAGCTCGTCGGTTACGGGCAGTGGGTAGTTTCCGACGGGGGCATCTACTTCCGGCTCGTACCACAGCATAGTAAGTGGCTCGCGGTAAACGCTGGCACCGAAGTCCCGCTCGGGAAGCTGGAATCTCCGGTAACCGGCTTCCTCCTTTTCGTAGGCCAACAGTGCACCGACTTCTTCCCGCAGGCCAAGGTTCTCAGACAAACCAGCGAGGTGGAAGGCCATCTCCAGTCCGTCCCGCAGCGGGTGGTAGGGGCGGTGGCCGTCGCCGAAGAGGATGGTCTGCTTTCCATCGGGGTAGGTAAAGTAGCGGGCCTGCGGCAGGGCGGCCACGAAGGCGGGATAACGATTTAAAAATTGACTGCTTGGATCGTAATGCTTGAGTACCGTTAGGATGTACGTCAGGTTCTGGCTCACATGCTGGGCGTACCCGAAGCTTTCCGGCCAGGTGCCCCCGTAGTTCTCGTAGAGTTCGGCAATCTTCGGAAACGCATCCTGGTGATCCGTGCTGGTTTCCGTGACGTACTTCAGCCATTCGGCCCGTTCGGCCGGATCGTCGAGGGCCAGGGTATTGTGCAGCAAGCTGGGCATTTCGAGGATGGGCCAGTTGCAGTTGATGATGCCCTGTTCGACGGCCAGTTTAGCGTAGGTGCGAAAGACGTGTTGCGCGCCCTCCCGGTTGAACATCGCGGCTGAGCCGGTGCCCAGGTCAAAAACGGTTCCGTTCTCCACCAGATAGTCGTGGATGAAGTCGTAGATGATGGGCAATTGTGCCCCAATCTCGCGGGCCTCGCGCAGGTGGTCCTCGGAGTAGATCCACCCTGCGTTGTGGTGGTCGATGCCAGGAGTCAGTGGCAAGAGCCCCCCTACAAAGGTGTGTAGAACATCGGCGGCGTAGCGGGCGTACTTTTCTTCCCGGGTGAGCCAGTACAGCATGGCGCAGTCGATGCCCGTGTGGAGATAGTGCTGCATTACATCCTGCTCCTCGTTATCCTTCCCCTGAAAGGAAAGGTAGGTTTTCAGTGGTGGTATTGCTCCGGGTGTCCGGGCGTTGAGGTCAAAAGGCAGTGCAAGTAGGTAGGCGGCGGGGTCCGCGGCGTGCCGTGCGAGATCACCGGCTACCCGTTGCTGAAAGCTTTCGTAGTAGGCGCCTACCTGGGGGTATTCCTGAATGCGTTGCAGGATCTCCGTCCGCTCGTCCGCTCGTACCCAGATCATGGGTCGCTGGGCCCAACCCACGAGGGGCAGGAAGAAAAGCAAAAGAGTAGCGAGTCTGTAATTCATTCCGCCCGTAGTTTGAAATTAGTGGTTACGTACTGCGTGGAAGAAGTACCGACGCGCACCTCGTAATCGCCGCTTTCCAGCCCCCGCTTCCCGTCCAGCCGGGTAAACTCCAGCATCTCCGGCGTGATGTTGAAGGTCACCCTCCGGGCTTCTCCGGGTTCGAGGGCGATTTTTTGAAAGCCCTTTAATTCCATATCCGGCCGGGTGACCGAACCGATGAGGTCCTTGAGGTACAGTTGCACGACCTCCTTGCCGGCCCGGTCGCCGGTGTTGGTCACCCGTACCGACACGGTGAGCTGACCGTCGGCGGTCATTGTGGAATCCGACACCCGCAGGTCGTCGTAGGCGAAGGTGGTGTAACTCAGACCGTGTCCAAAGGGATACAGCGGCCCGTTCTCCGTAAACAGGTAGCCCTTCTTATTATTGATCTCCTTACCGCTGTAGTGAAACGGCAGTTGGCCGATGGAGCGGGGAACGGTAACCGGCAATTTTCCGGAAGGATTGATCTCCCCGAAGATGGCCCGGGCCAGCGATTCGTCGCGGAATTCGCTCAGGTCCCAGCCGTCAAGGATGGCGTCGGCCCGCTCGGCAATCGTGTTAATGGAAAGCGTCCGACGGTGCAGCAGGGCTACGATGACCGGCTTGCCAAGTTCTTTAACTCTTCGGACCAGTTCGTCCTGCGGCCCGAGTGGGTCGATCGATTCGCGGTCGCCCAGTGCCCCGTTGAAGAAGCCCTCCTTGGCGGTGTATTCATCACCACCTAGAAAGAGGACCACGACGTCCGCTTCCTTCGCTTGCTCCACCAATCGGTCTACCCCGTCGGCCGTATCGTCGTTGAGCTGCGGGATGCTCCGGTTGCCGTCGGTCAGCTCGAAACCCCGGTCGCTGATGAAGCTTAGGCCCTCCCCCGCTACGGCACGGAAGGAGGCTTCCGTGTTTTCGCGTACCAGTGGTCCTAGCAGGGCTATCCGCTGGCCAGACCGCCGCAGCGGCAACGTACCGCCCACATTTTTGAGCAGGATGATGGACTCCGCATCCGATTCCCGGGCCAGTTGGAGCGAAGATTCCGCCCGTACCCCGGCCTCGGTTTCCGCCACGTCGACGTAGGGGTCGTCAAAGAGGCCAAGAATAAATTTCGTGCGCAGCACGTGACCGGCCGCCCGATCAATGTCTTCGATTAAAGTGGAATCTCGGCCCACCATTGCGGGCAGCAGCGCATAGGCATCGTCGGCATAAAGATCGACGTCCATGCCGGCCTGTAGTGCCATGCGCGCGGCGGCTTCCGGTGTTTCGGCTACCTTCATAAAGTAGTGCAGCCGGCCGATGTCGTTGGCGTCGGAGACCGTATAGCCTGCGAAGCCCCACTGCTCGCGCAGCACCTCGGTCAACAACCAGGGATTGGCGTGACTGGCCACCCCGTTGAGGTCGCCGTGACTGGCCATGATGCCCAGGGTTCTGGCCTCCTTCACGGCGGCTTTGAAGGGCGGAAAAATCTCGTCGGCCAGGGTACGTTCGCTGATCTCGATGGCGGCAAAATTGGTCCCGCCCAGCACCTGCCCGTAACCCGCGAAGTGTTTCGCCACGGCCCCGATGTGGGTACCGTTTCCGAGGCCGTCGTAATCGCCCTGTACACCGGTGATCGCGCTGACCACCATCCGGGTAACCAGATAGGTATCCTCCCCGAAAGCTTCGCTCATGCGGCCGAAGCGGGGGTCGCGCACCAGGTCGGCCTCGGGTGAGTGGCACATGTGCATGCCCCGTAACCGGGCTTCGCGGCCCACTACGTCCCACTGCCGCTGCACGAGTTCCGGATTAAAGGAAGCGGCCGAGGTGATCGGTCGACCGAAAACGGTAGACCCCGCCGCATCGACGCCATTGTAGCTTTCGGTCACGAAGAGGGCCGGAATGCCCAGCCGGTTGTGCTCGATGATGTACCGCTGCAGGGCGTTGTTCACCTGCGCGGCGGCCACGGGACTCAGGTGCTCCCCCGGGTTCTTAATGCCGGCGATGCCGTGTTCCAGACGCGCCTTTACGTTTTCGCTCAGGGTCAATCTCCCCGATACATCCCCCTCCACCCCCTGGTTGGCGTGGAAGATGCGCATCTGGGCCACCTTTTCCGCTACCGTCATACGGGCCAGCAAGTCGTCGACGCGCTCGTCGATGGGCAGGTCAGAATTTTGGTAGGCGGGCGTCTGGGCCAGCAGGCTGCCACCGAGCGCCAGGATCAGTAAAGTCAGTAGTTTCATTTTTCGTTGGATTGGGGTAAAATCGCCACGTCCCGCGCGAAAACCAGGCGGACGGGGCCCAGCAAACCGGAAGGCTCCAGGGGATCGTCGGCATCGTAAAACTGGCCGGTGGTGAAAGTGGTCCGCTCCCCCGCGGGCCGGGGCTCATTGCTCCGAAACCACTCGGGCATCTTGGAGGTAGGTCGCTGTCCTTCCAGGGCGTAGCCGCCGTCGTTCGCCGGAAAACGTTCGTCGCCGATGAGTCGGTTGGTCCAGAGGTTCGTGACCGCAATGTTCAGTCGATTGTCGCCGGCGACCAGGTGATCCGTCACGTCAACTAGGAAGGGGGGCATCCAACTTACGCCGAGTGAGTGACCATTGAGGGTGACTTCCGCTACGTTTCGCACCTCTCCTAGATCGAGCATTACTCGGCCGTCCGGACGCAGGTGCGCTTCCGGCACCGTGACGGTTTTCGTGTAGGTAGCCGTACCGGAGTAGTAGCGAACAGCCTCGTACGGGTGGTCCTTCCAGTCCGTCAGTTCTTCGAAAGAAACTTGCTCACCGTAGCCGTCTTCCTCCCGAAATTTCACTTCCCAGCTTCCCGTGATCCCACGCGGATGTGGGAGATCGGCAACCTTAGTCTCCACGATACTTCCATCGGACAAGGGGTGGCGGTAGGTACCGTTCCGATCCAGGGTCACCCGGAGATCGTTTTCCTCGGTCATCCGGTAGCGCAGTTGTTCCAGGGCGGGGTCGCGGGTGCCGGGCTGTACGGTCAAAGCAGACGAACTTGGCTCACGGAACACGACAAACACCGACTCCCCGGCCAGAAGAGGCAGGCTCATTTCGGTAATTCCCCGCTCCTGCGTGTACCGCCCCAGGCGTTGCGTGCTGCCGTCCAGCGGGTTCCAGCGTTCGGGGATTCGGTCGCCGACCCGGAAGGTAGCCGTGAAACTGGTGGCCGTGCTGTCGGGATTAAAGAAAAAGTAGATGTCCTCTCGTTCCGTGCGGCGATGGGTGTAGTGGATGTCGTCACGCCCGGCAAAGGTGGCATCGGGCACATCCTGTACCCAGTCGTCAAACGGTCGCAGTAAGGGGGTCAGAGACTCTGCCAGGCGGGAAAACTCGGTTCGCGCGGGGGGTGAGTGGGCATGTCTTAGCAGGTCCGTGGGTACGGTTCCGTAGACCGGCACGCCCGCCGAAGCGATAGAATAGATGCGGCGGAGACTCTCCAGCGTGAGCCTGTCACTGTTTTTGAGGGCGAGCATGCGGTACTCCGTGCCCTCGGGCAGACGCAGTTTACCGTCGCTGATGGTGATCCGGTGCAGGAGTACGTCGGCATTGACGCAGTCGTAGTTGAGACTAAGCGGGATAGCGGGTTCGAAGTCCGTCCGCTTAAAGGTCGAACTCGGGGCCGCATCACCCACGAACACCAGCAGGTCGCTTACCGGCACCCCCTGCCGCAGCAGGTACGATCCGCGGGCGATGTAGCGGAACCAGTCGGCCCCGGCATTTTCCCACCAGGTCTGGGTGCGGTCGAAGTGGAAGCCCCAGCGGTTCATGGTCAGTCCGGGCTCCACGTGAGTGTTCGACTGGTGCACGAAGCGGTGAAACATGAACTCGTTGATGCCCATGCTCCAGCCCAGGTCGCCGGAGGTCTTGGCCATGGCGGGATTGCCCTTCCAGTTGATCTCGGGAGTGGAGGTGAAGGATTCGGCCGAGATCACGGGCTTGCCGTAGATGTGAGCCGCGGAGACGGCCGAGGCTACCATGGTGATGGGCCGGTTCATCCAGAATTCCCCCATGGGGATGTCGGCTTTCCCCCCTACGTCGAGGTCGTTGAGCGGACCGAAGCCGTAGGGCTCGATGTAACTTTTGAGGCCGTCCGCGGCACAGAGCTCGCCGAAGTAGCCGAAGTAATTCTCGGTCATGAGGTCCGAAATCTGCCGGCGGTAATCACCCAGCACCGCCTCCGTCGTTTCTGCATCGCCGACAAAGCGGCCGGCGAGTAGCGGTAAATACTCCAGCAGATCGTAGCCGAAGCGTTTCCGGAAGCCGTCGGTAAATCCGTCGGTCCAGTTCTGACCGCCCATCTCGTAGCTGTCGATCTCGATGTACTGTAGGGCGTTGGGAGCGACGGACTTGGTCTCGTCGATTACTTCCCGCACGAAATTGTCGTAATGCACCCTAAAGGCCGGCCGACTGAGCTTGTCGACCTCCAGTCCCCTACCCTCCTCCGAGGCGGGACTGTTGACTGCCCCGGTGGAGGTGTAGCCGAAGCGCATTACGGTCCAGTCGCCGGGTGGCAAGTTAGTGGTGAGCCGTCCGTCGGCGCGCAAGTCGGCCGACAGATCAATGATGTCGGCAGGTCGGACGATCTGATCCGGTGTGGGATTGCCAATGGGACCGAGATCGGTATCCTCCGTGCGTGCGATGGCGGTGCGCCCAAGGGGATTGTCGTAGTAATAGTTGCCCGTTAATTCTACTTCCCGGAGGGTCACTTCCCGATTGAACTGCAACCGGAAATGCCGTGAAGTGACCGGCGCGAAGTGATCGTTCAGCGCCCATTCTCCCTTGCCGGTGCGGACTTTGTACAGTTCCCGGACGGAAGTAAAGTGCACGCCGTCATCGCTAGTCTGTAGTTCGGCGGTGGTGTGGCGATCGGTGAATACGGCACGTACCGAGCGGATGCTTTTGGGGCTGACGTAGGTGAAGCCGATCCAGGGGTTCTGATCGTCCCGTACCGCCGCCTTCGACTCCGCATCGATGCGGTGATCGGTAATCAGGTCTAAGTCCAGACTAGGATCGGAGGCGGTCACCATAGCGGGATTTTGCCGGTCGTCGATTTCCGCAGCAAGGGCCGGATAGGCAATCACGGCGATGTCGCGGTAGAATCCTTCACGCATGGTAGGCTGGGCGAGTTGAAGATCTAGCTGTCCGCCCGACACCACCGTATCGCGGTGCACGACCATCTTCATCGACAGCTCGGGAGTGACCCACGGTCCGCCACTCGACGACCATCCGTCGCAGTTGTGGACACCGAAACTGAGGCTCAGTCTTTCCGCTTCGGCGGCAGCGTGAACGAGCATGTCGTGGTGTTCCGGCGAGTCGTACACCACGTCGCCGAGCGGAATGCCCTGGGTCACATTGAACAGCAGCAGGCCTCCGATGCCCACCGCGGCCATACTTTCAAGGTCCTTGGTAATGCCCGCCTTCGACATGTTGCCGCTCATGACGTGGTACCAGGTACGGGGCTTCGATTCATTGGGGGGGCTAATGAAGTTTTGCTCCAGTTCGTCCGAGGGGTTCGGTATAGGTTGCCCTACCTCCCTCATTGCAGTGGTTGCGCACCCCCAGAGAAGGAGCAGGCAGACGGCACGGAATAAGTATCGGGAGAAGTTGGTCATAAGAACGGAGTTAGAGAACTGGCCTAAAACGAGTTAATTCGCACCTCGATCCGGTTCTCCCCCGGCTCCAGCCGCAGGGTCGGAAAGGCGGGATTTACGGCCTTTCCGTTGAGGGTGAGTGCCTGATTTTCCTGAAGGTCGAGGGAGAACTCAGCGACCATATTCGCGGGCAGGGTGATGGTGTAGTTCTGGGCGCGGGGATTGAGGTTCTCGTACACTCCCTCGATCTTCCCCCGCAGGGTAGGTACGGTGATGGACGATTCCTTCAGGCTCCCCATCTGCGGATGGATCGAAGCTATGCCGTAGCCCGGTGTCCCGGGCTGTATACCCCACATCTGGCGCGGGATGATGTTGGCCGGCACGGCACCCCAGGCGTGGTTGAGGTCGAGGTTGGGCTTATACTTAACGTCCCAGGCCTCCATGGTCATGGTGGAGCCGGAGCGGATCATGTTGTACCAGCTGCGGTCGGAGGTGGAGGTAAGCAGCTCCAGGGCGTAGTCGGCCATTCCTGCCTTGTACAGTGCCTCCATCAAGTACTGGGCCCCGTAAACACTGGCGGCCATGCCCCGGCTTTTGATGTACTCCCCTACCGATTGCACGTACGGCTCCGGGACCATACCGAAGGCCAGCGGAAACATATTGGCGTGTACCGAGGCATGGTCCGTTCCCTCCCCATCGACGTAGATACCCCGTTCCTTATCAAACAACTTTTCGTTGACGGCCCGGAGCGCCTGCATGGCCAGCACTTCGAATTCGACTTGCTCCTCGTGTTTGTTGATTGCTCCTGCGAACTCCGCCATGATCTTCAAATTGCGGTAGAAAAGGGCGTTGATGACGGTGTTGTTGGGCATGAAGACGAAGCCGTCGCGTTCCCCCTCGGCGGTAGCCAATTTCCAGCCGGTGTCCTTCTGGGCGGGTGGCCAGTCGACGATGTCGCGCAGGGTTTCGTCCCGGTCGCCAAAGCCGAGTTTGCGCATGTATTCCGGCGTGATGCGGGTGGAGCTGATCAGGTGATCTTCCCCCAGTAGCCCGATGAGGGTCTTGTACTTTAGCTCATCGTAGTACCGCTCGATCAGTTCCGTATTGCCGGTGTACATGTAGTCGGCGTGGAACATCAGCGCCACGTGCTGCTGCCACTCGGTGGGCCAGGTGGGATGCTCCATAAAGTACTCGATGGTGCGGCGGGCAATGGCGTACTCCCGGTCGGTCGTATAGTGGCTCAGCTGATTGAGGTAAGCATCCGCCTCGTAAGGAATGCGCTCCCGGTCCCCGTCGACGTACAGCCCGGCGAAGGTCGTCGCCCTAATGGTGTACTTACACAAGTCCCACACCTGGTTGAGAATCGTGTCACTACTCGAAAACGAACTCTGATCGTCCTCCCAGTACCCATGATAAACGAGCTGAGTAACACCCCTCAATCCCTCACCCCTCAATCCTTCACCCCTCAATCCTTCCCCCTTCACTCCCTCAATTTCAGCGTACCGAAAAGGCAGCAGCACCGGGAACGAATCCGGCAACTGCACCGCCATGTCCTTGGTGTTGCGCTCGTCCGGCACGAGGGGCAGGATGTAAGTGTGGGTACCCTTTTTCACGGGCAACTCGACTTCCTGGTAACGGATGGTGCCCCCCGGCTCGGGATCGATGGTGCCGTCGTCGCGTAGCAGCTCCCCTACCCTTACGGTCAGCGTGTGGGGTCGCCGTGCAGTGTAGGAGACTTCCATATTGGCAAAGGCATCCTTGCCGAAGTCGATGAAGAGTCCGTTGTCCGTCGGCCGCATTTCCACCGGTTCGACCCGGGCGATCTGGTAGCGGTTTTCGGTGGTCAGGTAGCCCATTCCCTTCTCCCCGGCCGGTCCGGCAAATTGCTGGGCGGCGGAGTAGGCGGTGAGGCGGTTGACGTCGTCCCAGATGCGCACCTTCCAGAAGTAGGTCTTGCCCGGCTCCAGTTCCGGCCCGTCGTACTCGACACCTACCGAGGTGTTAGTCGCTACACGGCGGCTGTCCCAAACATCGCCCACGTTGTTGTCGATCATTTCCCGACTTCCGGCCACGAGAATTTGGTAGGCGCCCTGCAGGGCCGAGCCCTCCGGCACTTCCCAGGCGAATTCCGGTCGGGGGTCGCGCAGGGGAAGCCCCTCCGGCTGGCGCAGGTACTCCACCGAAAGGCCCGTGGGTGGGGCGGAATAATCGTCGCCGTACCGCTCGATCAGCTCGTCGCACTTGCGGCGGAATTCGAGCAGTTTTTTCCGGTATTCGGCCTCTTTTGCCAAATTTTTCGTCTCGGCCGGGTCATCGGCCAGGTGGTAGAGTTCCTCGTCGCGCTTGTCGTTGAGGTAGCGGAAGTACTTCCAGTCTTTGGTCCGCACGCCCTCGCTGGGCGGGATCTCGTCGAATTCCCAGAGGTGTTCGATCAGAATGGTGTCGCGTAGCCCGTCATTCGTTGCGCCGGCCACGATCGGGAGCAGACTTTTTCCCTGGTAAGTGGCGGGTTCGGCAAGTCCGGCCAGGTCGATTATGGTGGCCGGCACGTCGATGTTCAGGGCCAGGGCCTCGCTGTCGTGGTGCTGCGGTACCCGGGGGTCGTAAACGATCAGGGGTACGCGCACGGAGTTGTCGTACATCAGCCACTTGCCGGCCAGTTGTCGTTCGCCGAGGAAGTAGCCGTTGTCGCCCATCACGATGATCACGGTGTTTTTGTCGAGTCCCTTTTCGGCGAGTTTCTTGCGCAGTTTCCCGATTTCCAGGTCGATGCCGGCGATCATGCGGTAGTAGCCCTTCACGCTATGTTGGTACTTTTCGGGGGTGTCGTAGCGCCAGGTCCACCGCAGGCGGTTGAAGCCGTCACGTACGGACTGCGGCAGGGCATCAAAGTAGCTTTGGTCGGCGAGCGCGGGAGCAGGGACGTCCCCGTTGCGCAATAAGCCATCCGTTTCCTCCTGCCAGAAATACTGATCCTCCGCACTGTCGTGGGCGTGGGGGGCGCTGAAGCTGAGGCTCAGGCAGAAGGGTTGGTCCGTGTCTGCGTTGCGGTCCACGAAATCCAGGGCTTGCTGACCGGTGTAGCGGGTGAGGTGGACGGTGTCGCCGTCCAGGGTTTTGTAGTAGTAGCCGCGGCGGTCGTCGTAGGCGTGGTTGCGGTCGTAGGTATCGTACTCGTCAAACATGCGCTCCTCCCCGTCGTAGCGGATGCCGTACTTGCCGTAGAACCCCGTACGGTAGCCCGCCCGCCGCAGTACAGCCGGGTAGGCGTCCACCATGTACTCCTCGCGGATGTTGCCGGTCTGGAAGTTAAAGCGGTGGGTACGCTCGTATAGGCCGGAGAGGATCGAGGCGCGGCTCGCCGCGCAGATCGGAGTGGTCACCGCGGCCTGGGAGAAGTAGGTACCCTGCTCGGCCAGCCGGTCCATCTCCGGCGTAGTGGCCAGGGGGTTTCCGACGTAGCCGATGGCGTCGTAGCGCTGGTCGTCGGTGAGGATAAATATGATGTTGGGCCGCTCGGTCTGCTGGGCCGCGAGGTGGCCGGCGAGGAGGAACAGTATGGTTCCGACCAGATACTGAATGGGGGTGCGCTTAGTCGTCATTTGATGATTTTATGGCTCGGTTCGCTCTCTTTCCAGCCCAGGCGGATGGCCCTTGCTTCGAGCTCGGTGCCGCCGGGCAGGTCGATGGGTTCAAAATACAGTCTCCAGTTCTCGTCCGCGGACAATCGGTAGGCAATGGATGCTCCTTCAGTTGCGCTTTCCATGCGCACCCGATTTCCGTCCACGTGAATGGTCGGTGAAGCAGTCACCGATTGCGCTCCCGCAGGTGGCCAAAGCCGGCGGATCAGCTCGCTTTCGGGCAATTGGCCCAGATCGCCGTAGGTGCTCAGGAAATCGGCGTGGGCATTCCGCAGTTCCGTCAATTTACCGAAGTGCGCGGGGTCTCCTGCGATATTCCTGATCTGGTCGGGATCGGTTTGGGTATCGTAGAGTTCCTCCAGGGACTTGGACGTTGCCCAGAACTGCCACTGTTCCGGACCCAATGCTCCGTCTTCCTTGAGCCGTAGGATTTCCTGCATCATGGCCGCCCGGTCGCGGTAGGGAATGTATCCGAGGTAAGGCAGCTCGGGGCGGTAGTTGCGTACGTACTGGTAGCGCTCGTCCCGTACCGCCCGAATGGTTTCCGGTGCCGGATCCATGCGATCGCGGAATAGGTAGACGTAGTCCCTGGGTGCCGCTTGCTTCCCCCCGGCGAATACCTGTCCTTCCATGTAGGCGGGAGCATCGAGTTCGGCGAGGGAAAGTACCGTCGGGGCAAAATCGACGAAGGAGACCAACGCTTCATTCACCGTTCCGGCGCCCGCCCCGTCCGGCCAGCGGATCAGCAACGGCACACGGGTACCCGAGTCGTACACCCACCGCTTGGCCCGGGGTAGGCCGTCGCCGTGGTCGCCAAAGAAAAAGATGATGGTGGAATCAAGCAGCCCGTCCTCCTCCAACTGATCGAGGATCTCCCCCACCCAGGTGTCAAGGGCGTGGATGTTGTCGTAGTGGCGGGCGATATCCTGCCGCACCGTTTCGGTATCGGGGTAATACGGCGGTACGGTAACGTCGGCGGGGTCCGTAAACCGGGGGTGTACCTGTTTGAAGGTGCGGCTTTCGTGGGTGTGTTCGCCATTGAAGACGGCGAAGAAGGGCTGGCTGCGGTCCGGCCGGTTGCGCCAGTGGGCGGTTTTGGAGCTTTCGTCCCAGGCCGTAATCGGTGGGCGGAATTGGTAGTCGGTCTTGCTGTTGTTGGTGCAGTAATAGCCCGCCGCCCGCAGGTACTCGGTGAAGCACTTTACGCCGGCGGGTGGGGTAGCCTCGTAGACCGGGATGTTGAGCAGGGCGGTGTCCGTGATGCTGGCCAGGGCGCTGGTGCGCCTCCAGGTGCGCATGGGCCCCGCCCCGGTGCTGGTCGGATACATCCCCGTAATGAGGGTATGGCGGGCGGGCGCACAGACGCCGTAGGTAGCAAAGGCCCGTTCGTAGCGCACGCCCCCGGCGGCCAGGCGGTCCAGGTTCGGAGTGCGGGCTACGCGGTCGCCGTAGGCACCGAGTCGGGGGCTCAGGTCCTCGGCCGTGATCCAGAGGATATTGTACCTGTCCTGGGCGGATGATGGTCCGCACGTCAGGATAAATAGGGCCAAGTACATCCAGGGGTAGATCAGACTTCGTTTCATGAATACAATTTAGGCTACTACGCTTATGGTCGGGGTATACGGGCTGCCAGTCTTCAGGGACCGGCAATGTCAGTCCAGTACGACCCGCCGGTAAATATTCACTTTCACCGGCCCCAGCAATCCGGACGGTTTGAGTTCGGAATCTTCGTGATAGTGGAGATAGGACGCTAACGTGGTGCGGCGGCCAGGGCGGGCGGCGGGCGTGGTAAGCCAGCCGGGCCATTCCTCGATCATGTTCTTATTCATGGTATAGTCCGCCGGCAGGCGGGCATCGCCGATCAAGCGGTTGGGCCAGAGATTGGTCACGTTGACGGCTAACGAGTTTTTGCCCGATTGGAGGTAGCCGTCCAGCTTGATTCTGAAGGGAGGTTTCCACAACACCCCTACCTCCTGTCCATTCAGGATCACCTCGGCAATGACCTGCACGCTTCCGAGGTCCAGTTCCAGGGAATAGTCGGGACTTACCACATTCGGGGGCGCTTCAAAACTCGTCGAATAGCTCGCCGTCCCGGAGAAGTAGCGCAGGATGGAGTCCTGGGCGGTACTCCAGGAAGTAAGCCGCTGCAGCGTTTGGTGATGGGTGTCTTGGGCTATCTGGGAGTAGGATAATTCCCAGGAGTCAGGCAGCGCGAGTGGATTGGGTACCGACCCGACGATAAGCTCGTTGCTGATCCCGTTTCCTCTTTCGTACGTAAGCTGCAGTGGATAAGGAGTCAGCAGAATATCTTCCTTCCCCTTGCGCACCGTTTTATGGAAAGGCTTCTCATCCGAGAGTTTCAGTACCCCCCCCGCCGGAACGACGACCTTGCGGACTTCCCCGGCGGTGCTATAAGTAATTCGCAACTCAGGACTCCTACCCTCAGCTTCCCTTCCCTCCAGTAGCCGGTCATCCACAGCTATATCAAAAGCACCGGATGCCAGCTTCCTTCCGATAGCCGAAGAAACATCGTGGACCGGAAACTGACCCGGCACCCCCCTGGTCTCCGGAAGAAACTTTCCAAAGACCGCTTTTCGGATCACCAGTTCCCCCTTCCCACCGGGATCAATATTTACCGAATCCCGTTCCATCTCCGAGAGCCGATACAGGCTGTCGCCTATCGTGTATTCGATACGGAATTCCTTTGTGTAGCCCATGGCGGGATCGCAATCGCAAAAGTGCCGGGTCGCCCTTATATTCAGCTCATTATCGACCACGGCATCAGCCACCTTGTCGGTGACGTCCACGAGTCCTTCCTGTAAGAAGGTCCCGTATTCAGCGGACAAGATTTCCAACTGGGGGAGTTTCTCTGCGGCGGCAGGCTGGGCGACGGCAGAAAGACGCGTGATGTGGTCGTCTTCCACCACACTTCTGAATACAACGAAAATAGCCTGTTCGGATTCAAGTACGACGGGTACGGTCGTCGTGCCGTCGGGGTTTTCGTTCCATACGGCCGGCTGCATTATCTCCCCCGTCTGCGCGTCCCAGATCTCCGGCGTTTTATTTGTCACCCTGAAGCGGCAACTTACCGACTTACTCTGCCGCTTGTCATTGGCAACAAAGTAGATATGGGCTGCCTCGGTTTTGCGGTGGATGAAAGTGAGGCCGTCATTATCCTCACCCTCTACCGTAAAATCAGGCGGCCCACCGTGGCCATTAAGGAAATCCACGATAGAAATATCCTGCACGGCCCTGGTCGCCCACAACTTATCGGCAATGCTACGAACTCTTTTGTCACACGCCGGATAGCCCGACAGGCTGGGAGACTTTAGTGGCTTCGGACCGATAATCTTTGCTCCCCGTCCGGAGAGTTCCGCCAGTTTCTGCACGGTTTCCGGTCGCATCCACTCCTGCTCCGGCAACACCAGCACCCGGTAACTGCCCCCGGCGGGGGTGACGATATTCCCATTCTCTACCCGCAGGTCGTAGAGATTATTCACGCCGAGCAGATCGTAATCAAAGCCCATTTGCTTCACTTCGGGCATCAGCAGGGCATCGTTCGGTGACGACTCACCGGTGAACACGAGCACGTCCGCCACGGCTTTTCCCCGTTGCAGTAGGAACTGCGATCGCCCGATATAATCCATGTACGCCTTCCCCTGTTCCCACCAGGTATTCAGGCGGTTAAATTCCGTACCGTGGTAGCTCAGGGCCAGACCCGGTGCGACGTTCCACGGTTGGTGGACGTAGGAGTGAAAAATGAAGCGCGTGATCCCCTGCGCCCAGGCCTTGTCGCCGATCGTCTTCAGGACCGCGGGGTGTTCGTCCCATCCGCCGATACCGGTAAAGGACTCCGCGCCCACGATAGAGTTTCCCTTCAGGTGAGCTATCGACGATACAAACTTCGGCGAATCGAAGAAGGGGTAACCGCCGGTCCAGAATTCACACATGACGATGTCTCCGGTAGCCCCCACCTGCATATTGTCGAAAGGTCCCCAGTAGGGCTCTACGGAAAAGGTCAACCCGTACTGATGACAAAGCTCACTGAACCGGGCATAGTAATTCTCCGCAATCAGATCGCCAATCGTCCGCCGGAAATCCCACAGAAAGCGTTCGGAGACCTCCCCACTCCCAACGTAGTAACCCGCCAGGGTAGGCAGGTAAGTCAGACAATCATAACCGCGCAAGCGCTTGAATTCGGCCTCGAATCCACTCGTCCAGTTCGTAGCGCCAACCTCGTAACTATCGATCAGGCAGCTTTTAACTGTCCGCCCGATGTAGTCGCTGAGGGCGTCAATAATGGGTTGGACACCTCCCTCCCAGTGACGTTCGACCGCCTTTTTACTCATCTTGTCGCACTCCAACCCCTGTCCCCCCCTCACCGCGGGACGGTTCATCGTGCCGGTGGGCGTATGCCCCAGCCTCAGCACGATCCATTCGCCGGGGGGCACGTTCCAGTCCAGCACGCCCGCATCGGTAAAGTGCGCCCGTAGGTCGATGATCTCGTTTCTGTCGATAATCGCCGCTTTGGCAATATCCTTGGTTTCCGGCAGCACGTGATTCCGGATCCGGTCTCCCAGCATCTTGTAGTCCAACCCTTTGATTGTCACGTCGCCCTCCGGCTTCGGAAAGGCCAGGACAGCCACGTCCCGGTAGAAATCCATTCTAGTTTCCGGCATCGGCAAGGGGGCGGAAAATTGTTGATCGCCCTGCACCGTTATTTCGCTGTGCACCAGGGTCTGCATGGCATGCTCGGCGTCGATCCACGGACCTCCACTAGACGACCATCCCGCGCTATTATGAAAGGAGAGTTCCAGGTCGAGACGGGCGGCTTCCGATGCGGCAAACTGAAGCAATGCAGTCCACGCTTCACTGAGGTATTCCACCCCCCCGAACGGGAGTCCAAGGTCGACATTGAATATCTGGGCTTCCTGAATACCGACGCGCTTCATTGCCTCCAGATCTGCGCGAATCCCCTCTCGGCTGATGTTTCCATTCAACCAGTGCCACCAGGTTCGCGCCCTTGCCTCCGCCGGAGGGGCGGCAAAATGGTCTTCGAGAAAGGTCTCAGTTCCGTGGGTTGCGGTATGCTCCCCAGTAGACCCCTGTTCGTTCCTCTGGGCAAACAGCTCAGCACTGTGCACAAGGAAAAACAGAACACAGGTAAGTCTAACGAACAGCTTCATATTCTCTTGATGATGGTGATGTCGAGCAGTCTATCCGCTGCCGTTTGGAGCAGGTCCGGTCGTACGTACCCGCCCCCCGGGTCAGTCAATCTGTGCTACCGTTGCAGTCCCCTACAGGAGCGGAGGAGTCCGTAGGCGCAGGCTCACTCAGTACCTTGCGTTGCGGTAGCTATCGGTGACCAGGTGCGCTACCCCATTGGTAAAAATGTAGTTGTGCTCGTTGATGCGCCCGCCCTTTTTGGTTCCCTGGAGATCGTCGGAGCGATTTACGCTGAGGCGGAAACGGTCGTCGCGGTTAATCGAAATTATTCCATCGTCACCCGGGATCAGGGTCTGGAAAAAGTAATCCTGATACAGGACTTCCAGTGGGTCGAAACCGTTTTCAATGTACGCCTCAATGATGTGGTAGCGCAGTACGTACCGCAGGCGCTCGATCTGGGTGTCGTCCAGGGAGTCCATGGAGGTACTGGTCGACCCGGAGATCTGTTGTAGGATCTCCCCTCCGTCGGTAAAGGCCCGGTCCTTCAGGAGCAGGTAGGTGCGCATATCTGCGTTCGTGGAGTATTCCGCCTCCAGTCCCGTAAGGGTGATGGCCGTGTCGAGGTAGTTGAATTCATCTCCGGGATCCAGGCGGATGAAGTCGAGGGCCGTCATGTCGAAGGTGACCTGGGGGGCAATGTCGGGTTCGAACTTGAACCTCTCCTGGCGCTGGAGGTCGCAACCGGAAAGAAAGAAGATGGCGCACAGCAGGAGGAATCCGCTTCCGTTGGTGTAATTAATGGTTGTCATGATGGTTGGGATTCTTTAGTTGACGTAGCCGGGGTTCTGCTGCAAATTGGGATTGTCGATCAGGTGCTTCTCGTAGATGGGGAAGACCAGCTGATCCTGGGGAATATTGGCAATGGTATCGAGCGCCTGCATCACCTTGTCGGTGGCCCGCAGGTCCCACCAGCGATCACCCTCGGAAAACAACTCCAGCTGCCGCTCGTCGAGGATCAGGTCCTCGAGGCTTTCCACGTCGGGGTAGTCGGCACCGTCGACCAGGGGCAACTGCCGTGCCGTACGGACTTCATTGATCAGTTCAATCGCTACTTCCGGATTGCCGAGCCGGTTCTCGGCCAGCGCCTTCAACAGCAGTACGCCGGCGTAGCGGTAGACGGGGATGTTGGTGGCGTCGTCGTTGGGGCTGAAGTTGAGTTTCGTGTACTTCGCGGAGCGAGCCTCGCCAATGGATCGTCCTTCCTCCCGGCTCTCAAAGTAGCGCCAGTCGCCGAATAGCGTGTTACCGAACTCATCGGTTTCCTGCGGATCGAAGTCGGGATACTTGGCGTACCAGCCGACGGAATCGATGGGAAACTTCTCGATCCACTTGCGTTCCAGCGTCGGGGAGATGAAAAAACTGGGGATGCCGGCGAAGAAGAGCTCGTAATTGCCCGAGGCCCGGTTGCCGTCCTCCAGGATGTCGTAGCGGATGGAGAAGATTAGTTCGGGGCCCTCCTGGAACGTTCCCAGGTTCAGGTCGTTCAGGAACAGCCTGCTCCACGATTCCCGATCGGTGACCAGCTCGTAGTCGTCGAGGGCGATGAGCTTATCGAGGGCCTCCTTCGCCTTGGCGTAGTCCTTCAGGTGGGTGTACACATCGGCCTGGAAGGCGTAGGTAGCCGCTTTGGTGAATCGGAACTCGTTGCCCGAGCCAGTGATCAGGCGCTCGGCTTCGAGCATGTCCGGGATCACGATCTCGTTCAGGATGGTGGTGCCGTCGGTAGCCGGACGATTGAGGTCCTGATCGAGGTTCGTGACGGCTTCGGTGTAGAGCGGTACGCCGCCCCACACCCGTACGGCGTCGAAATAAGCGTAGGCTCGCAGGGCGTGGGCCTGGCCGAGTAGTCCGGGGGTATAGTTGGGGATGGTCGGTATCTTCTCGATGGCCAGGTTTGCCCGGCCGATCATTTGATACAGGTCGTTCCAGCGGAGGGTGGACTCGTTAGATTGCGTTAGCCGGTTGGAGACCAATTCCTCGTAGTCGACGGTGACGCGATCGCTGGCGATGAAGTTGTCGGAGCGGAATTCTCCCCATAGGTAGTGCTTGACCCGGTAGGTCTCCTGCATGGCGTCGTAGATGGCTGCCACGCCGGATTCGGCATCGCCGTTATTTTTCCAGAACTGGGCATCGGAAGTCTGACTGACGGGTTGCTCGTCGATCACGTCGTCGCAGGAAGCGGCCAGGACCAGAAGCAGCACCGACAGCAGATAGAAAGGCTGAATCGATTGATTGAATCGCATGATTGAATTTCTTTAAGTTGGAAGGGAGGTCGGTGGAATCAGACTACAGGCGCACCTTGATGCCGAAGATGTATTCGGTTCGGTTGGGGTAGCGCAGGTTATCGATGCCGGGCTGCAGTGCGCTGCCCCGGGAACCGAGTTCGGGGTTGTACCCTTCGTAATTGGTCCAGGTGATGGGATTATTTACCGACAGGTTGACCGATACGCCACTGAGCCAGTTCAGCCGGTTGACGATATTGGTGGGTAGTTCATAGGTCAGGCGTACGTTGCGTAGCTTGATGAAATCGGCGTCGGACAGGTAGTAAGAGTCGACGCCGATCCGGTTCTGTGACCGGCGACGGTCCAGGCTGGGGTACTCCACCACATCGCCTTGCTCCAGCCAGGCACCTTCGATCCGGTCGGGATGTGGCGTAGCGCCGAAGGAAGTGGCGGTATTGCGCCGATCGTCGTAGTTGCGGTAGATGTCGTTGCCGAAATTGTAGTCGAACAGGAAGGAGAAGCTGAGACTCCTGTAAGTAAATTCGTTAAAGAATCCGCCGAAGTACTTCGGCAGGCCGTTGCCGATCACGGAGCGGTCGTTGGTATTGTCTATATTGAAGTCACCGTTCAGGTCGTCCCAGATCACGTCACCACCGCCGAGGGTCCGGCCGGCCGCCCGGAGCTGATTGACCTCCCCGGTATAGGTCTGTCCGTTGAGCGTATAGTTGGTAAACGCACCATCGGCGTCGAAGACCGGAGTTAGGAGTGTCCCGTCATCGGTGAAGGCGTTCGACTCATCGTAGGCGAAAACACCAAGGTTGGTGAAGCCGTAGATGTTGCCGAGTGACTCACCCACCTCGATCTTGAAGGGGCCGGACTCGAAACCGTCGGGGTCCGCGAGCGAGAGCACCTTGTTCTTATTGGTCGCAATATTGAAGCTGGTGTACCAGCGGAAATCACCGAGTTTGAGGGGGGTACCGCCGATGGTCAGTTCTACGCCCTTGTTCTCCACCGAGCCCACGTTCTTCTGTACGATACTGAAGCCGGTCTCCTCGGGCAACGGCACTTCGTAAAGCAGGTCGTCGGTCGTCTTGGTGTAGAAGTCGAGGGTGGTCGTAAACCGACCCTCCAGTAGTTCGAGGTCAAGACCGAAGTTGGTTTGTTCGGTGCTTTCCCAACCGAGATCGGGATTGGACAACTGGGTCGGGGCCACGCCGTTCACGCCGTTATAAATGAAGCCCGGGCTGTAAAGCAGCTGGGAATCGTAGTCGCCGATCCGCTCGTTGCCCGTGATGGCGTAGGCGGCCCGCAACTTCAGGTCGGATACGACTCCCCGAATGCCCTCCATAAACGGCTCGGCACTGATGCGCCAGCCCACCGAGGCGGAGGGAAAGTTGCCGTACTTGCGGTTGTCACCGAAGCGGGAGGACCCGTCGCGACGGAGGGTACCGGCCAGCAGGTACTTTCCGCGGTAGTTATAGGACATTCGTCCGAAGTAGGAAAGGAGGGCGTGACGATTCTGGAGGGTTCGCGTAGCCGAAGTGTTGAGCTCGGCAACATTATTGAAGGTCTGGATGAGGTCGGAGGCGAAACTTACCGCCCGAATTTCCGAAAACTCGTTGTTCCACCGCTGCGTCTGCATTCCCGCGAGCAACGATAGGTTGTGGTTGCCGAACTTCTTCTTGTAGGTCAGGTAATTCTCCTGCTGGAGGTCGTAGTCTAGGATCTGTTGCTCCCTGCCGGTGGCTGGGTTGCCCTGGCGCTGGGTGATCGTCGGTTCGAAGATGTTCCGCTTCCGCTGCCGGTAGTTGACGCCCAGGGTAGACCGAAAGGCAAGCTCGGGCAGGAGTTTCAATTCGACGTAGCTGAACAGCGTAGACCGGAAATTGCGGTCGTCGTTCACGGTTTCGAGCGCCTCGGCCAGGGGGTTCTGGCGGCCGAACACCTCGGGAAACAGCTCCCCGTTGCCGTCGCGCACCGGGAGGTAGGCCGGACGCTCGGAAAGCTGACGGAAGACCGTATTTTCGTTCAGGCCGCCCTGCTTTTCGTAAGAAGCGTTGATCCGGGTACCGGCCGAAATAAAGGTGTTGAAATCGAAGTCCACCTTGAGGCTGGTATTGATCCGGCTGTAATCGCTGTTGAGGATGATGCCGTCCTCGCTGAGGTAACCGGTATTCCAGTAGAACCGACTGTTCTCGCCGCCCCCGCTGACCGACAGCCCGGTTTGGTTGCGGACGCCGGTACGGATCAACAAGTCCTGAATGTCCACCTCCTGCTGAAAGCGCGCACTGAGGGAATCCGTGTCCGTCCCGCTGCCGACGCCACCGCTGCGCTGCTGTTCGAAGAGCACCCGCTGGCGGGTATTGGAGACGGGGATCAGGCTGCTCACCTGACTCACCCCCGTCGAGTGATTGATCTCCAGGTTGGTTTTCCCCTGCGTTCCCTGCTTCGTGGTGATGATAACTACACCGTTGGCCGACTTGGAGCCGTAGATGGCGGCCGAAGCACCGTCCTTGAGTACCTCGATCGAGGCAATGTCGTTCGGGTTGAGGTTGTCGATGTTTTCCAGTTGCTGGCCGTCCACTACGTACAGCGGATCCACCCCGCCACCGAGGGTCGAGGTACCGCGAATCCGGATTTCGGACCCCGAACCGGGCCCCCCGTTGGAGGAAATCTGCACGCCGGAGAGCCGTCCCTGGATGGCGTCGAAGGCATTGACGGGCGTGGTCTGGGTGATGGCTTCTTCGTCCACGGAGGCGATGGACCCGAGTACGTCGCGTTTGCGCTCCGTGCCGTACCCAATCACCACAATCTCGTCAAGCAATTCAGCATTGGTGCCGAGCACAACGTCGATGACGGTGAGCGCCCCGACTTCCACCTCCTGGGTGGCAAAGCCGGTGTATGAAAATTGGACAGTCTTACTCCCCTCTATCAGGTTAAGTTGGTAGTTGCCGTCGAGGTCGGTCACGGTACCGTTGTTGGTACCCAACTGCACGACACTGACGCCGATGAGGGGCTCATTTTCTTCGGAAGTGACCGTTCCCCGAATACTGCCATGGGCACCGGCAGTTCCAACCAGGCAGCAGAATGCCAGGAGCATTGTGATTTTTTTTAACATGATCGAGTATACTAGTTAGTAAAAGGCTGCAAACGGCTGAAGCTTCCCCAGCGGAGAAGTACCGGCTACACTTCCAAATTACATAGGGTAACCAGGCGACCCTATCCTGTACTGTCCTGTTTGACGAACCCACGGAGAATCAATCCCGTACACGAATTTTTCCTAACCGTGTCAGTATGACGCAGTTGCGTTTTCCGATAGCTCCCCTGCAGCTCATCAAAATTTCTGATTTTTTTTAGCCGCAACCGCAAATTTTGTTCGGGCGGGGCCGCAGGTGCAATGAATAATCGCTGAGCAAAGCACCCCATGGGACAGTACCACCCGGCCGGACCTGCTCGTCCAACTGCTGCAGAAGGCCGGCAAGCGCCTCATCGGGCAAGCATACCGGCGCAATGGTCACCAAAACAGGTTCCGGGATAACTTCCGGCAGCTGACCTTCGTTCCCCTCATTTATCGTAATTTCGCCGCCCGGCCCCACAAGCCCATCTTACTGCATGGCCAAAACGAAAAAAAAGAGCGGACAACTCGGTCTCCGGATGGGATTGAGCGACGAGCGTATACCGAAGCTGTTCGGTCTGCTGCTGATCTTCATCGCCATCTACCTCACGGTCGCTTTCGTCTCTTACCTCTTTACCTGGAAGATCGACCAGGACCGCGTGCTGCGTTTCAGCTGGAAATTGCTGAGTGAGGACGCCGCTTCGGTAGACAACTGGCTCGGTCGCCTCGGAGCCTTCCTCTCCAACTTCTTTATTTACTTCTGCTTCGGGCTGCCCAGTTTCATCCTAGTTTACTTCATCGGCAGACTGGGCCTGAACCGACTGCGCCGTGCACCCATCCGGCCCATGGCCAACCTTTTTGTGAAGCTGATGCTGTTTACCATCGGCGCGGCGGTGTTACTGAGCTTCGCCTTCGGCAGCCTTACGGACTTCCCCCTCGGCGGCGGCGTGGGAGACTACCTGGTTTCTCACCTAAGTGGTGTACTGGGTGGTTTCGGCGTGATCCTGCTGCTGCTTTTGTTACTGGGGCTGTACCTCATCTTCGAGGCACGTATCGATTTCAACGGATCGCCCCTGCAGATCAGGAACGACGTGGTCGATCACTTTTCGGAGATGCTGCGCTTTCGGGGTAAGCCACGTCCGTCTGCTTCTTCGGTTCGCACCGCACCTGCGGCCCCGCCCGAGTCTAAGCTTTCCGCCGGCGCTTCGCGACCGGAGGGAGGCCCCACCCGCGTACTGGCTCCCGGAGACCGCAGCGACTTCGAGATCGAAGGCCCGCGTACCCTGTCCGAACAGGGCGTCGAGCAAGTGCGCGGCGACCAAATGGAAATGCCCCTGGAATCGGTCGGCGATCTCACCCTCGTCAGTCACGACCCCCTCGCGGTAGGCAAGGACAACCTGACCGTTGCCGACGGCGACGAGGGTATCGACACCAGCCTGGCCGTCACCGAAGAAAACCAGAACCACACCGAGCCCTACGACCCTACGCTGGACCTGCCGAGCTACGAAAGCCCCCACCTGCAACTGCTGGTAGAATTCGATGGCGGCAAGCAGGAAGTGGACCGCGCCGAACTGGAAGCCAATAAGGACCAGATCATCGAGACGCTGCTCAACTATAAGATCGAGATCACTAAGATCCGGGCTACGATCGGACCGACCGTCACGCTGTACGAGATCGTACCGGCCCCCGGCGTGCGCATCTCCAAGATCAAGAACCTGGAGGACGACATTGCCCTCTCGCTGGCCGCGCTCGGCATTCGCATCATCGCGCCGATTCCCGGCCGTGGCACCATCGGTATCGAGGTACCCAACAAGAACCCCCAGATGGTGAGTATGCGGGAGGTGCTGGAGAGCGAGAAATTCCGCAACGCCAAGATGGATTTACCCCTGGCGCTCGGCAAGACCATTAAGAACGAGGTGCTGATCGCCGACCTGGCCAAGATGCCCCACCTGCTGGTAGCCGGTGCGACGGGACAGGGTAAGTCGGTCGGTATTAACTCGATCATCATGTCGCTGCTCTACAAGAAGCACCCCTCACAGGTGAAGCTGGTGATGATCGATCCGAAAAAAGTAGAACTTTTCCCCTACGCCAAGCTGGAGAGCCACTTTCTGGCCTTCCTGCCCGGGCAGACCGAGCCGATCACGACGGAAACCACCAAGGTCATCCACATCCTGAACTCGCTGTGCATCGAGATGGACCAGCGCTACGACCTGCTCAAGAAAGCGGCGGCGCGGAACATCAAGGAGTACAACGAAAAATTTGTGGCGCGGCGGCTGAATCCGGAGAAGGGACACAAATTCCTTCCCTTCATCGTGCTCATCATCGACGAGTTTGCCGACCTGATCATGACGGCGGGTAAGGAAGTTGAAATGCCGATTGCCCGCCTGGCCCAGCTGTCGCGTGCCGTGGGAATCCACCTGGTCATTGCTACCCAGCGCCCCTCGGTAAATATTATTACCGGGGTGATCAAGGCTAACTTCCCGGCCCGGATCGCCTATAAGGTGACGGCCAAGGTCGACTCGCGTACCATCCTCGATGCCGGTGGTGCCGATCAGCTCATCGGCCGCGGGGATATGCTGCTGAGTAACGGGGGCGACGTGGTGCGCCTGCAGGGTGCTTTCGTGGACACTCCGGAGGTGGAGGAAGTAATCAACTTCATCGGTAACCAGCGTGGATACGTAGAGCCCTACCTCCTCCCTGAATACAACACCGACGAAGAGATGGCCGGATCGGGTGCCCTGAGCTACGCCGACCTCGACGACATGTTTGAAGATGCCGCCCGTCTCATCATTACCCAGCAGCACGGCTCCACCAGCATGGTACAGCGTCGCCTGAAGCTCGGTTACAACCGCGCCGGCCGCATCATGGACCAGATGGAGCAGCTCGGCATCGTGGGGCCCGCACAGGGCTCGAAGCCGCGGGAGGTACTCGTATACGACGAAATGGAGCTTACGCGCTTCATCGACGACCTGCGCAATCGGGGATAACGATAATTAAGTTCGAACTTTTATTGTAGTTACTTGGTTGTATATACAATACAAAGTACTTTTGTAGTACTTGATTGAATCACTCGCTCTTGCGATGATCCGTTTTACTTTTCAGACACGACACATGAACAATTTATCAAGCACCATTTATATGGTGTCCCGTGCCAATTGGCACCTCCCCTCCCCTTCTCCCCCGATACCCAATACTGAGCGCTCAGCTTAGTACGCCTCGTTTTGCGGTCCTAGTTTACGTCATTACCGGCTCCCGGCTAGGGGGTTGATGCTGCGCGTAACTGCCGGGATCCAGGCAACCCTCATTATTATTTTGTAGACACTATTTCCCCGTCACGCTATTGCGTGCGGTTAAAGACACTTGAACAGATGACACACTTTTATTCCTCTGCCCTTTTGGGCAAGGCCGCCACATGTATGGCCACCCTCTCCTTCTTATTCTTCACCTCTATCCCCGCGGCTGCCTTCTCGCCCGGTTGTGGAAGTGGTGCCCCCATCACCTACTTACAGGATGATAGCGACGGCGACGGTCTCGTCGTAATGGAGGCGGAAAATCCGACTTCCAGCGCTGGATCTACGTATCCCGATCACGGTTCCGACGTAGCCTGGTGGGAGTACTCCACCAATTCCGCCAGCAACGGAGCGTACGTAAAGGTTCCTACCAGCGTCCAACTCGCTGACGGTCAGCCACCGAAGGGCGCGCAACTGACCTACGAAATTGAGTTCGTAAAGACCGGCACCCACTATATAAACCTGCGCTACTGGGCGGCAAACTCGAACGACAATTCGGTCTATATCGCGATCGACGGCGTCGTATTTCAGGATGCGTGGAACCTTACCGCCGGCAACGACAGCTGGGCCTGGGAACGCGCGCCCTCCGGCTTTACTGTTTCTTCCCCGGGCGTACATACCGTCACGATCTACCATCGCGAGGACGGTCTGTACTTAGACAAGGCGGTGATTTCTTCCACCAGCGACTTTACCGTAGCGGATTTTGGTCCGGAAGTGACCGAATACGGAACAAGTACCGCAAAGGCAACCAACGACCGCGTCGGGTACAAAGAAGACAACCGTACCGGTAAGGGCATCATCGTCATCGAAGCGGAAGCACCGACCAATAACGTAGCCGGACGGGCGGATTTTGAGTGCCGACAGTGGATAGAAGTGGTCGATACCACCGCCAGTGGTGGAACGTACATGACTACTGACGATCAGACCACTCACGCTACGCCCGACAAAATGTGGTCCGCCCCCCGCCTCGACTTTGAAATAGAAGTGACGGAGATAGCCACTCATTACATCCACATTCGTCACCGGGGCGGCAGCACCAGCAACAAATTCTACCTGGCCGTTAACCATCACTTCGTGGATAAGTGGAAGATCGCCAATTCTTCGCCCCAATGGAGTTGGGAGAGCCCGCAACAGGGGTACAGTGTCACTGCTGCCGGCACCTTTCTCCTGAGCATCATTATGCGGGACGACAACACCCCTATCGATAAGATCATCATCACCACCGACCGGAATTACACCCCCAGCACCAAAGGACAGCACACTACCGAAGTAGTGCCACCAAACATGGTATTCCAGCAAACGGGAGTATCCAACGTAGTCGAACTGTCGCTGGAGAAACCCTCCCGTAACCTGGCCGGCATCGGAGAGTACGAAGCACTTCGGTGGACAAATACCGCCGACGCCACGGCCATCGGGGAACGTTACGCGATCGTCCCGAACGGCAACAGTGGTGAGATCACGGCCAACAACGCAAAGTCCGCCAACGCTCCTGTGCTCGAGTTCAATATCGACTTCGTGCGAACGGGTACCCACTACATCTCCACCCGCCACCGTGCCCCCGACAATGCAAACAACTCCTACACCATGGCCCTAGACGGGGTGTTGGTAGCCGAGCAAGAAATCTTCCCGCTCAGCCCCAACGAATGGGTATACCAGGACGACCTTCCGACCATCAACATCACCACGCCGGGCATACACACCTTTAGTGTATACATGCGGGAAGATGGCACCCCCCTCGACCATATCGTCATCAGCAGCAGCCCGGCATTCAATGCCCAAACCATGCCCATCGAGTTGCTCAGCTTCACCGGCCAGGCCGCCGCGGACCACAACGCGCTGGAGTGGTCCAGCATCTACGAAGACAATACCGCTACTCACCTGGTGCAACGTAGTGAAACCGGTCACGACGGCTGGCAGACCCTGGGCCGCGTTGCCGCCGCCGGCAACAGCAATACCCGGATCGATTATTCCTTCGAGGACCGGCAGGCACCGAGCCTGGCCTACTACCGTATCGTAACGGTAGACCTGGACGAAAGCGAGTCAATCAGCAGCATGGTATCGATCGTTCGGAATACTACCCGGCGCCAGATGGCCACGGTGTCCGTTTACCCCAATCCCGCCACCGAATACGCTAACCTGAGCTTCGAACACCCGACCGGTGGTGACATCGAACTGCGCATCGCTACCCTGTCCGGGCGCACGGTTGCCACCAAGCGCTCGGTCGCCGCGGCCGGCACGAACCGGGAAACGATTATGCTCGATCGTTTACCCGCGGGTACCTACGTCATCACCGGATCGCTTGGCGGAGGAGTCACGATCGCCGAGCGCCTGGTGGTTCAACACTAAAGACTGTCTACATTCTCCTTATCGCGAAGCCCGCCGAATCATCGATTCGTGCGGGCTTCTGTTTGGGTGAAAGTGGCGGGAGTAACGGGGCATACTACCTCCCCGTAAAGTCCGTTAATTAGTTGAATTCGTTGTCCAGTTAAGTCTCTCTCACAAAATGGTTTCTCTCTTTACCCGTGCGTACTTCCGCACCCGGCGCTGGTGTGCCGTCCTAAGTATCGCGTTGACCTGCGTCGCTCAGGTAGCAGCTCAGGCCGACCCAAGCAACGTTTATACTCAGGATGCGGGACCGGACAAACTGGTTTCTATTCCGCTGGAGCATCCTACGCGAAAAATTGCCACCGAGATCGGAAGCATCTTCTACAATTGGATCGAAGCCAGCGATGCAACCGCCCAGGATGGGGCATACACCAGCGTTCCCAACAACGACCTTCCCATTTTGCCGGCTATCCTGGGTGAATCTCCAACGGTTGAGTACGACGTCAATTTTGTGAGCACCGGAATACATTACCTCTACTTCCGCCACCGCTCCCCGAACGGCAATGACAACTCCCTACACGTCTTTTTCGACGACGTACTCGTGGAGACGCACGAGTTTACCGTTAACCCCGAGAACGTTTGGGAAATCGAAGCGCTTACCGCCACGATCAACATCGCCTCGACCGGCCTACACACCGTCCAGATCCTTATGCGCGAGGACGGCACTTCGATCGATCACCTTACGATAAGCGATAACGTTGACCTGTTTGCGGCAAGCCTGCCCCTTGACCTACTGTCTTTCCAAGGAAAGGCCAATTCCTCGACCAACCTTCTCCGCTGGACCACCGCCCACGAGGAGAATACGGACCGCTTTGTCGTCCAGCGATTTATTAACCATAAATGGGCTACCGTAGGAGTAAAAAAGGCCCTCAACAAGGGCGATCGGTTGATTACCTACGAATGGGAAGATCCGCATCCCGACCCGACGTCGCTGTACCGCCTGCAGAATTACGATCTGGACGGAAGCTTCACCCTCAGCAATACCATCGTCGTAAACGCCGATATATCGGCAAACAGAGCGAATGTACTTCTCTATCCCAACCCGGCCCGCGAGCGCGTATCGGTACGGCTCGGCGAGCACGCCATGCAGTCGGTCGTCCTCATCCTGAGCAACACCGCCGGCCAGCGGGTCCTGGAACGACAGTACGAAGCGCGAGCCGATCTTCACGACATCGATCTGGGCCTGGAGGGACTGGTACCGGGAACTTACCTGGTGGGAGGCATGGTGGATGGGAAACGGCTGTCCCCCCAGAAACTTCTGGTGCGCAAGTAGGGGGCACAACGACCGGAAGAAGTAGCATGACGCGGTTATATTTGTGGGCATACCCCGCATCAATCATCCGCTTACCAATACCCTATGCTTTTCCGTTGGCTCCGCTCCTGCGGCCCCGCCCTGCTGCTGGCGCTCGTTTCCTGCCAAACTACTGACGAACGGCCGGAAACTCCTACCCCCGGGGTACAACCGAACGTGCTGTGGATCGTATGCGAGGATATGAGCCCCCTGCTGGCGGCATTCGGAGATTCAACCATACAAACGCCGAACCTGAGTCGCCTGGCTGCCCGCGGCGTCCGCTTCCCGAACACCTTTAGCGTGGCGGGTGTGTGTGCCCCGAGTCGTTTTGCCATCGCTACGGGCGTATACCCCATCAGCGGCGGAGGTCACCACATGCGGACGCAGAACGGCGTGAGACAACTCAGGGCCCTCGGCCTGCCGGGCGAATACGGCGCTCCGGTAGATACGAGCGTCAAAATGATGTCCCAGGTGCTCCGGGAAAACGGCTATTTCACCACCAATAACGCCAAGACCGACTACCAGTTCCAAGCCCCGAAGACCGCCTGGGACGAGCAGGGGTGGCAGGCCCACTGGAGACACCGCCCGCCGGGCAAACCCTTCTTCTCCATCTTCAACCTGGAAATCACCCACGAGAGTCAGGTGTGGTCGACCCGCCGCGGCACACTGCGCTTCCGGGAGGGCTTCGAGACGGATACCTTCCCCATGGAAGACTACCGCACTGGTTACAGCGAGGACGAACGGCCGGCCATTCAGTTGCCCGACGATCTACCGGTTCCCCTCCCCCCCTACCTGGCCGATACCGAGCTTACCCGCACGGACGTTCGCCGGGTCTACGATAACATTCGGATCATGGACGAGCAGGTTGGTTTTCTGCTCGACCAGCTGGAACAGGACGGGCTCACGGACTCCACCATCATCTTTTTCTACAGCGATCACGGCGGACCGTTGCCCCGCCAGAAGCGGTTGCTCTACGATAGCGGCCTGCGCGTACCCATGATCGTCGCCTGGCCCGACAACCGGCGGGCGGGGGAGATTGATTCTACGCTATTCAGCTTTGTCGATTTTGCGCCGTCAGTCGAGAGCATGGTGGGTATAGCACCCGCCGAATACCTGCAGGGGCAGGCCAACTTCGGTGAATACCGGGTTCCCGAACGCGACTACATCTTCGCGGCCAGCGACCGGCTCGACGAGCACTACGACCGCATCCGCGCCGCCCGCGATCACCGCTTTAAGTACCTGCGCAATTACTATCCCGAGCGTGGCTACTACCTGCCCCTGGTGTACCGGGAGCAGATGGCCTCGATGCAGGAACTGCTCCGCCTGCGCGACGAGGGCCGCCTTACCGACGCCCAGGCCGAGTGGTTCCGCAACCGTAAGCCGACCGAAGAACTGTTCGACACCCGGAACGACCCCCACGAGCTGACCAACCTGGCGGGCAGGCCCGAATACGCGGATAAACTTACGGAGCTCCGGGCGGCAATGGACGCATGGCTGGACCGCGTAGGTGACCGGGGAGCCGTACCGGAAGTGGAGATGGTCCAGGAGTTCTGGAACGGCAGCGACGAGATGCCCCTCACCGGTCGGCCGCAACTGCGGCGCGATAGCCTGGGCCGTTTCATTTTAGAGAGTAAAACGCCCGGAGCGCAGATCGCCTACCGCATTCTACCCGAAGACCAGGGCATCGAAGGGTGGCGGGTGTATACCGGGCCTTTCACCTTCAATACCGACGGTGGAGATACCCTGCGGGCGGTGGCCCAGCGGATCGGATACCGGGAGAGTGGACTGAGCGAGGGCTGGTAAGTACCTACTGAGTAGCCCCTCCGACAATTACTTCCCAGTCGAGTTCGGGACGCAGGTACTGCTGAGCAAGGGTACGAACCTCCTCCGCAGAGATGCCCCGAATGGTTTCGTCGAGCCGCAGGAGGTGGGAGGCCGCATCGTACTCCTTGATGATGGCCGAGCGGTAGCGGCCGCTGATGGCCAGTGGTCCGTCTAGGTCCATTACGAGTCCACCGATCAGGTAAGCCCGGACCATATCGAGCTCCGCGGGGGGGACGAGGTCCTGGCGGAGTTTGTCCATTTCGACCCCTATCTCCCGGCGAACCTCACCGACATTCTCATTGGCCACGTCGGCCGCGATACCGAAGGTGCCGTCGAAGCGGTAAGTATCCAGGTCGGTATCGATGCCGTAGGTGTAGCCTTTTTCTTCCCGGATGTTGCGCATCAGGCGACTGCCGTAGTACCCTCCTAGAATGGTTTCGAGTACGCAAAGCCCCGCGTAGTCGGGATCCGTAATGCGGAAGCCCCGGCGGCCACGGCGGATCATCGATTGTTGCGCGCGGGGGCGGTGGTGCTGAATGAGGCGGGGCGGGGAGGGTCGGACCGAATAGTCCGGATCGGCAGCTCGCGTACCGGAGGGCAATTGTCCGAAAGAAACTTCCAGTAGGTCCTCGACTTCCTTACTAAGTTTTCCAACAACACGCAGGGTGGCGTTGGCGGCACCGTAGTACTGCCGGTGGTGGTCTCTGACCAGATCCAGGGTGAGGGCGTCGTAGTCTTCCCGATTTCCACCGTAGCCGTAGGGATTATCGGCGCCGAAGGCGGCTTCCGAGAGCAATCGGTAGGCCAGGGTATCGGGGTCCTGCAGGTCCTCCCGCAGCTGTTGACGACTGCGCTTGAGGTAGCGCTTCAGATCACGGGGGGTGAACGTAGGCTCGGCGATCACCTCGGCCATCACGGGCAACAGGCGGGGGGCATGGCGGAGAATAGTGGCTACCGACAGGTTGGCCGTGTCCATATCTTCGGGAGTTACCAGCGCGGTGCCGTACTGCTCGAAGTAGGTTTCCAGTTCGGCGGCCCGGTAGTTTTTGCTTCCCTCGGTGAGCAGGGCGTTCGTGGCACCGGCGACCAGCCGTTGGGATTCGTAGGGACGTCCGGCCCGCCAGATCATTTCGACCGACAGGATCGGGGCTTGCTCCACGTGGATGGCCACTACGCGCAATCCATTACCTAATGTCCAGCAGCTCGCGGGCGGCAGGGCCGGCACCCGGGGTGGAAAAATGGGGGGGGCGTGTCGGTTACGAATGGGTGGGGCGGGTTGGTCAGCTCTTTGCAAACCGCCCAGAAGGCGAGTAGTTTATGCGGGGACGCAGGAGCAAGGTGAATGCGGGGAGCCATCCTGTCCGGACTACCTATCTTCATCGCTTTAATTTACTTGCCATGCTCCTGCGTTCCCGCCTGATTTTTCTTCTATTGCTTTGCTGTTCCTTTGCCCTGGCCACCCAGGGCACTCGGCTGCTCCGACAGCCCGACATAAACGGCGAACGCATCACCTTTACCTACGGTGCGGATGTCTGGACCGCCGGCCGGGACGGTGGAAACGTGCGTCGGATCACGAGCACTCCGGCGGTGGAATCAAACCCCCACTTCAGCCCAGACGGCCGGTGGCTGGCCTTTACCTCGTCGAGAAATGCGGGCGACAACGTTTTCGTGGTTCCCGTAGAGGGGGGCATTCCCACCCAGCTTACCTGGCATCCCAGCGATGCGCGGGTCCGGGGGTGGACAACGGACGGGCAGCGAATCCTGTTTGCCTCCACGCGGGAAACCGCCCCCGTACCCTTCAACCGGCTCTGGACGGTAGCCCTTGCCGGTGGCCCCGCCGCCCTCGTCAATCATCAGTGGGGCTACGATGGAAGCTATTCGTCCGACGGTACCCGACTGGCTCTGGACCGGATGAGTCGCTGGGACAGCGAGTGGAGAAACTACCGGGGAGGGCAAAACACCCCGCTCGTGGTGCTCGACCTGGAAACTCAGGAGGAGACGCTCATCCCCAACGAAAAAACCACCGATACCCACCCCACCTGGGTCGGGGACGAGATCTACTTCCTCTCCGATCGCGACTGGACAATGAACGTCTGGGCCTACCGTATTGCCGACGGCAATCTTCGGCAGGTTACCAACTTGGCGGGTTCCGACATCAAGTGGCTGGCCGGGGGGCAGAACGGACTAATCGTCGAGCGCGAAGGCTTGCTGCACCTGCTCGACCCGCAGTCCGGAACCCTGCGCCAACTTACCGTGGAAGTAAACGGCGATTTCCCCTGGGCCGAGGCGGGATGGGAGGATGTGAGCAAGCAGGCCGCCTCCGTGTCCCTCTCCCCTACCGGTAAGCGGGCGCTGATGGAAGCGCGGGGGGAAATCTTTACCGTGCCGACGGACAAGGGCAATTCCCGTAACCTCACGCGCAGTTCCTCCGTGGCCGACCGCGCGCCGATTTGGTCGCCGAAGGGTGATCAAATTGCCTGGTTCTCCGACGGCGACGGTGAGCAGTACCGACTATACCTGGCGGACCAGGACGGCCTCGGCGAACCGACGATCGTTCCCATCGGCGAATCTAAAATGGCGTGGAACCCGGCCTGGTCACCCGACGGAAAGTCCATCGCCTTCGTAGACGACGACGTGCGCATCCGCGTCATCGATCTTGCCACCAAACGCATTCGGACCGTCGACACCGGCGGTATGAACATCGACCGCGGCCGTACCGAGCCCGCCTGGTCGCCCGATTCCCGCTACCTGGCCTACATCAAATCGGGCAGCAACCGCTTCCGGCAGATCATGGTGTGGGATAGTGAGGACGAACAGGTGCACCCCCTCACCGATAATTTCGCCGACTCGTTCGCCCCAACCTGGGACAGGGACGGAAAGCACCTGTATCTCCTGGCGAGCACCGACCTGGCCCTCGGGGCCGGCTGGGCCAACACAAGCTCCATGCAGGCCGACCCCGAATACAAGGCGTACGTAATCGTACTACCCGCCGACCTCGATTCCCCTTTCCTTCCCGAAAGCGATGAGGAGATGACCCAGGACACCTCCGCTACGCCCCCCGCAAGTGCTTCGGAAGCAACCAACGGGGAAGCGATGTCCGACACCGCAAAGGACGACGAGAAGGATGGGCCGCCTGCGGTTCGCATCGATTTCGACCGCGTTAACCGGCGCACCGTCGCGCTTCCGGTTTCCGGTGCGAACTACGCCGGTATTGCTGCGGGTCCGGCCGGCACTCTCTTTCTGGCCGAACGGGACCCCACCGGCCGCGCAACTACCCTGCAAAAATTTACCCTGGAAAAACGGGAGGCCAAAGAATTCGCTACGGGAGTCACGAATTTTGCCGTTTCGGCCGACGGTAAAAAGATCCTCTTTCGCACCGGCGAAACGTGGACACTGGCCGGCACGGACGCCGCTGACGGCAAATCCGGCGAGGGCATAAAGCCTCAGCTTAGCATGAAACTCGATCGCCTGGCCGAATGGAAACAGATCTTCGAGGAGGCCTGGCGCTACGAGCGTGATTACTTCTACGATCCGGAGTTGCACGGCCGCGACTGGGACGACGTTTACACCCGTTACGCCCCACTCGTCCCCTACATTCGCCACCGTGACGATCTCAGTTACCTCCTCGACCAGCTAGGCGGCGAACTATCCGTGGGGCACAGCTTTGTTTTTGGCGGCGACCTTCCCGAAACCGACAAGTCGCGGGTCGGGCTGCTGGGTGCCGACCTTCGGCAGGACCGTGGTCGCTGGCAGATCGCCCGCATCTACACTACCGAGAGCTGGAATCCCAACCTTTCCAGCCCCCTCGACCGACCGGGGCTCACGGTTCGCACCGGCACTTACCTTGTGGGCATCAACGGTCGGGAGCTCACCGCGCAGGACGATCCTTACGCCCTCCTCGATGGTACTGTGGGCAGACAGACCGTGCTTCACCTTAACGACGCTCCCGATTTCAGGGGCAGCCGGGAAGAGATCGTGGAGCCGATCGCCAGTGAAAATGCGCTGCGCCAGCGCGCCTGGGTAGAAGACAATCGCCGGAAGGTCGATTCGCTGTCCGGCGGTCGACTGGCCTACGTGTGGGTCCCCAACACCGGCGGTGCCGGCTTCGTGAACTTTAACCGCTACTACTTTGCCCAGCAGGACAAGCAGGGAGCGGTTATTGACGAACGCTTCAACGGCGGGGGCCTACTCGACGACTACATGGTAGACCTCATGACCCGTACGGTGAGGGCCGCCATCACCAATGAGGTACCCGGCGGTATCCCCTTCCAGTTACCCGCCGGCATCCTCGGCCCGAAGGCCCTGCTCATTAATGAGCGTGCAGGTTCCGGCGGTGACTACTTCCCCTGGGCGTTCAGGCAGCAGGAGGTCGGTCCGCTTATCGGTGCCACCACCTGGGGCGGACTGGTCAAGTCTTCCGTGCACTACGGCTTCGTCGATGGTGGTGCGATGACGGCCCCCGACAACGCGGTGTTTGATCCGGTCAGGGAGGAATTCATTGGAGAGAATACGGGTATCGCCCCGGATATCTTCGTTCGGCAAGATGCCAAGGCCCTGAGCGAGGGACGCGATCCTCAGCTCGAGCGAGCGGTAGAGGAAGTACTGAACATGCTGGATGAACGGGAGCCGCTGGAGGTGGTAAATCCACGCTATCCTACGCCAGCTACCGGCAACAAGCGTTGAGTGAGTCGGCTAGTTGCTCAGCATTACCGGCATCACCAGCATCATGATGTCTTCGCCACCATCCTGCTCCGTCGGCACCAAAATGCCGGCGCGGGTTGCGGTAGACATTTCCAGACGCACCTCTTCGCCTTCCAGTACGCCGAGCATCTCTACCAGAAATTTCGCGTTGAAGCCGATCTGGAGGGGGGTACCGTCGTAGGAGCAACTGAGTTGTTCGGTGGCTTCGTTGCTGAAGTCGAGGTCCTGGGCACTAACGGTGAGGCTGCCGTCGGCAATGTTCAGGATCACCTGGTTGGTGGTCTTGTTGGCGTAGATGACGATCCGCTTCAGGCTGTTCTGAAAATCGGCGCGGTTGACGAGGAGAACGTTGGGGTTGTCGACGGGGATGACGGCGTTGTAGTCCGGGTAGCGCGCATCGATGAGGCGGCAGGCGATCTTGGTGTCGCCGTACTCAAAAAAGGCATTTGCCTTGTCGAAGCTGATGCTCACCGTAACGTCGGAATGGGGCAGCGCACCCTTTAGCAGGTTCAGGGCCTTCTTGGGGATAATGAAGCTGCTCGTGATTTCTCCGTTCAGGTCGCTGAGGCTGTACTTGACCAGTTTGTGGGCATCGGTAGCGACCATGGTCAGCTTCGAAAAATCGACCTGGAAGAAGACGCCGGTCATGGCGGGCCGCAGTTCGTCGGTGGAGGTGGCGAACAGGGTTTTATTGATTCCCTCCAGCAAGCTCATGGCCGTGACGCTGATCTCATCGGCTTCGCTCGGGGTAGGAATATTGGGGTAGTCGCCACCGGGCTCACCGGCCAGCTTGTACTTACCGTAGGCACTGGTGATGGAGATGCCGTAGTTGTCCTCGTTGATGTCGAAGGTGATGGGTTGCTGAGGAAGGGCCTTCAGGGTATCGATGAGGATGCGGGCGGGTACGGCTACTTGTCCGTCGCCGTCGGCATTAACTTCCAGGCTCGTTACTACGCTGGTTTCCAAGTCCGTGGCCGCAATGTGCAGCGTCTTCCCCTCGATGGTAAACAGAAAATCTTCCAGAATCGGCAGCACCGGATTCGAAGCGATTGCTCCACCCGCAAGCTGTAATTTCTTCTGCAGGTCGGAACTGGAAACGGAGAACTTCATAGGGGTCGTGGCTTTGGGCAAACTTACCTGAAAGGATTTACAATTGACAATTTAAGTGCCAGAATTTAAAATTTGCCGCGTCCTCGTCGGCTGACGCTACGTCGTCCGCCGAGTTGAGGCGGTAAATGTTAATGGTGAATCTTCCTAAGCTGTAGTCGGCGGACGAGCCTCGTGCCTCGGTCGGCCGACGACTTTACTCGGTCGACTAACTTCCGGGTCTCCACCGCAGCCCCGCAACTCCCCATACGCCGTACTGGGTCTTGGATGTAAGCAGGGAGCCATCCTCATCGGGTTTGCCGATGTAGCGCTCGGCGCGATGATCAGTGACATTATTGAGGCGCAGGTAGGCGGAAATGCCCCGGAAGAGTTCATAATCCGCAGCCAGATCGAGGCTGATGATGGCGTTGATCCAGATGGGCTCGCCGTCCTGTAGCAGATCGAGGGTGGAACTGCGGTAGTTGCCGGCGATCACGAGATTGAGGCGTTGCTTGGGGTTGCTGTACACCACGCTGAGGTTGGCCGACCGGCGGGGTGCCTGGGCCAGGGTGGCATCCTCGGCGTCCTGATCCTGGAGCCTGTAGTTGTTGAAGTTGAGGTTGCCGTTGAGGTTCAGGTAGCGCCAGCCCGGGTTGAGAAAGGCCAGGTTCTGGTAGAATCCCACTTCCAGGCCCAGTAAGCGCGCATCGGACGTATTCATCAGCGAATAACCGAGAGAGGGCTGGTCTTCCACGAAGGTGAATTCAGCCGTCCGGATCGTAGGATCCTCCAAGAATTTGGCGTAGGCGCTGACGCTGATCAGTCCGTCGTTGCGCCCGTAGCGCTCGTAGGTCAGGTCAAAATTCCGGCTGTAGGTAGGATCCACGTCCGGATTACCAATGGAGAAGACATCGAGCCGCGACTGCCGCCGTTCCGCGAAGGACTCGGTAGGTACCAGGGTGGAGTATGGTACCCGGGCAATGGCTTCGTAGTAGGAGAATCGCAACTGGCGATCGCGACGGATCCGGTAAGTAAAGTTGAGGCTGGGGAACAGGTTGCTGTATGAGGTACTGTCCGCTCGTCCGTCCCGCAATAGGGTATAATCCAGGTTGGTGAACTCGTAGCGGAGGCCAACGGAACTGGTAAGCTTCGCCGTCCAGTTTGCGACATACATCAGGTAGCCCGCGGCAATTTTCTCGGAGGCGTAGTAGTTCGGTCCCGCGTCCAGGTCGGGGCGTATGACCAGGGGACCCTCGGCGTCCAGATCGGCAAACTCGCCCGGAGCCACCTCCTGCCCGGGACGACCGACCACGCGGGTATAAAATTCACGGTACGTCCGCTCCTTGATCCGGTAACGGGCACCGGCACGGAGGAAACTCGTGCGACCGTTGCCGATGTACTTGGTAAAGTTGATGCCTCCGATAGCGATGTCTTCCTCCAGATCCAGGTTCTGCTGTTCGGTCGACCGGCGGGGGACTTGTGTTTCGAAGCGCGTGTCGGTCGGGACCAGGGCCAGAAACTCAGCGTCGGTTACATCGCGGGTTGGGCCGAAGACGAGACTATTGTAGGACCGTTGTCGGTCAATGAGTCGTTCGGCAGTGCTGGCAAAGCTGAGGGCGTAGTCGACGAGGAGATTCTTAAAGTTGTTCTCTACCTCCAGAGCGACCATGTTGAGGCGACGTTCTTCCCGCCACTTGCTGGTAATGCGATTTTCCAGTGGTGCGCGAGTCCGGAAGAAGTTAACCTCCCGGGCCATGACGTCGTCGTCGTTGGCGCTGTAATTGTAGCTCAGACGCAATCGGTTGTAAATACTCGGGCGGAGCTCAACGGCACCGATGACGCCGCGCTTGGTGGAGATGCGATCGGTATCGATGGGCCTCACCCGACTGACCTGGGTGCCGGTCACGCCGTTATCTCCGTAGTCGTACCGCTGGGTCCGGTTGCCGCGGGCGTGGCGGAAGTAGCTGCCGGCGAGGAGTCCGTACATGGTCTCATCGCTTAGTTCCGAATTAAGCACTGCGGCGGCCTGGGTGATACCGGATTGTTGTCCCGGTATCTGGTCGAAGCCGAAATTGCTGCCCAAACCGCCCTGTAGCAGTACCTCAAACCGGTCCTCCGGTTGCCGGATCCGAAAATCAACGGTACCCCCGATGGCGTCGGCATCGAGATCAGCGCTACGTGCCTTGATGACCCGGACCTCGTCGACCAGGTTAGATTGGATGATATCGAGGCTTCCGGCGCGGTCGGCTTCGGGCTGTACGGTCGGCAAACGCTGCCCGTTTAGTGATATGGCGGTGTACTGCTCGGGCAAGCCCCTTACCTGTACCATATCTCCCTCGCCGCGGTTGCGGGTGATGGTTACGCCGGGCATGCGCTGTACGGTTTCCGCCAGGGTGATGTCGGGGTACTTGTTGAACAGCTCGGAATGGATGATCGTCTGCACCGCAATGGCCGACTGCTGCACCCGCAACGCCTGGGCCTGACCGGACGCGCGGCGACCGTACACGATCACTTCGCCCGTACTGACAAAATTTTCGCTCATCACGATGTCGAGCTCAAACTCCCGGTCGGTGACCGATATCTGGAGAATGGTATCGAAGTTCTCGTATCCGATGTAAGAAGCCAGGATTCGGATGCGGCCGGGGGGCACCGAGAGGGAATAGTGTCCATCGTCATCGCTCACGTCGCCGATCACCGATCCGACGACCTGGACGGAACAACCGATGAGGGTATCCCCGCTTTCGGTAAGTACCGTCCCCACGATTTCCGCTTCCTGGGTGAAGAGGGGACCTGAACACAACGCGATGAAAAAGGAAAATAGCAGTGGTTGGTAACGCATAACGGTTAAAGCGACCCGGGGGATTGGTTTGTTTACGGCTGACTTTTATAATTTACCCGGCATAAACCCAAGTGTATGTCAGCCGCCCCAAAAATAGTATTTCTCGATGCCGCCTCCGTAGACAAACTGCCCACCTACGATAAATTCAACGAACTGGGGGAGTTCACGTCCTACGCCCGCACGGCATCCGCCGAATTCATGGAGCACGCCACCGGGGCCCAGGTGCTGATCACGAACAAAATCGAACTTACCGCCGAGCGCATCGAGCAGTTGCCCGACCTCCGACTGATCTGCGTAGCGGCCACCGGCACCAACAACGTCGATAAGGACGCCGCAAAGGCCCGCAACATCCCCGTTCGCAACGTATCCGGCTACAGCACCGATTCCGTTGCCCAACTCACCATGACCGCCCTTTTCGCCGTAGCGATGGACCTGATCTACCTCAACCGCGCGGTGTACGAGGGGCATTACGGTAAGGCCAAGGACTTCACCTTCTGGCGCCACCCCTTTTACGAGCTTGGAGGGGCCCGCTTCGGCATCATCGGTATGGGTACGATCGGACGGCGGGTCGCGGAACTGGCCACCGCCTACGGAGCAAAGGTCGTTTACTACAGCAGCCGCGGCCACGATCACGATGTTCCTTACCCCAGGGCAGAACTGGACGAGCTGCTTGAAACCTGCGAGGTCATCAGCATCCACTGTGCCCTCACCGACGATACCCGTAATCTGCTGGGCTACGCGGAACTGAAAAAAATGAAACCGTCTGCTTACCTGGTCAATATGGCCCGCGGCGGCATCGTCGACGAGGCAGCCCTGGTACGCGCGCTCAACGAAGACCGGATTGCCGGAGCCGCCATCGACGTGTTCACCGAAGAGCCGCTCCCCGACGACCACGTCTACCTCACCGTCCGCGACCAACACCGGCTCCTGCTCACTCCCCACGTCGCCTGGGCCAGCGTGGAAGCCCGTACCCGCCTGATCGAGGGGATAATGGACAATATTCGGCAGGGGTGGGAGTAAATTTCCAATGTCAAATTTTCAATTTCCAATCTTAAATTTTCAATTTTAAATTTCCGTGCGGCAGCTAGCTTCACCCGGATTTTTCTTGCTCCTGCGCGCCGCCGCCCTGTTGTGGTTGCTTATGAGTGGTAGCCTGTTTGGTCAGACGGAAACCGAGCAGCTGATCGAGGACATCGTTGCTCAGGAGGCCGAGGACGGGGGTGAGTTTACCTTCAACGAGGCGTTTGGCCTGCTGGAGGCCTACCGGGAGCGACCGCTGGACCTTAACCGCGCGACCACGGAGGAACTCAGCGCCACTTACCTGCTTTCTTCCATTCAGATCGACCAGTTGCTCGCATACCGCGAAAAGATGGATGGCCTGATCAGCATTTACGAGCTACAGAGCATCCCGGGACTCGATCTGGAGACCATCCGCCGTATGCTGCCCTTCGTGCGGGTTGGGAACGGACTCGATGACGTGAGCGTCTCCCTTACACGGATGCTCCGCGAGGCTGACCGGGAGGTATATTTCCGCAGCGGCCGCAAGCTGGAAACCGCGCGTGGATACGAAGGGCCTGACCCCAAATACGCGGGTGGCCCCTGGCGCAACTACCTTAAGTACCGGCAGCGCTACGGCAACCAACTGAGCGTAGGGATCGTGGCGGAAAAAGACCCGGGAGAATCCCTGCGGCGGGGCTTCGACTTTTATAGTGCCCACTTCTTCCTGCGCAACCTCAACCGACGGGTGAGGGCCGTAGCACTGGGCGACTTTACGGTAAGTTTCGGGCAGGGATTGATCCTCTACACCGGTTTCGGCTTCGGCAAAAGCAGCCTGACGACCACCGTAGCGCGCGGCTCCCCTACCCTACAGCCGTACGCGAGCGTGAACGAGTTCAGTTTTATGCGCGGCGCGGGAGTGACCCTGAATCTGACCGACAAAATCGAAGCGACCGTATTCGCCAGTCGGCGCGGGCGCACGGCTAACCTGAGTCCCGATTCGGCAAGCGTGAGTTCCCTGAATCTAAGTGGCTATCACCGGACGGAAAATGAAGTGGCCGACCGCAACTCAATCCGTCAGTATAGCTACGGCGGCAGTGTCCGCTTGCGCCCCCTCCCCCGGCTTCGGCTCGGACTTAACTACCTCGGCGAACACCTGAGCAAGCCGCTGCTGCCCCGGCCACAGCCGTATAATCTGTATTACTTTACGGGCACCGACCTGCACAACCTTAGCCTCGACTACCGCTACCGCCTGCGCAACTTTTCCTTCTTTGGCGAGGTCGCGGGTGCAGTGCGTGCCGGAAAAGCAATGCTTCACGGCATCAACATCGGGCTCGATCGGCGAGCGGATATCGTGGTGGTGTACCGAAAGTACGACCGGGACTACCGGGCGCTCAGCGCCCGCCCCTTCGGCGAGGCGAATGGCGGACGCAACGAGGAAGGTATTTACCTGGGTCTTGAGCTGCGCCCCGCGCCCCGCTGGCGACTCAACGCCTACTACGATCTCTGGCGCCACGACTGGCTACGGTTTAATATCGACGGGCCGAGCACGGGACGGGAATACCGGCTGCGCGCGACGTACACCCTCAAACGCAAATTGGACGCTTACCTGGAGGTGCGTAGCGAGACCAAGGGACAGGGTGCTGCCGGCGGCCCGGATGCCAGGCTGGATTACGTTGTGGACCGTACGCGATTCCAGGCCCGGCTGCATACGGGATACAAACTCACCAGCGCACTGGAATGGCGCAGCCGCCTTGACCTTGGGTACACCGAAGATCCGGCGAGGGGTCGACAGCGTGGCGTTATGCTATACCAGGACCTTCACTACCGCCCGCTCGGTCCCTTCAGTTTCTCGGCCCGGGTAGCCGTTTTCGATACGGACGGCTACGACGTTCGATTCTACGAATACGAAAACGGGCTGACGTACAACGCCTTCGTACTGCCCTACTACAATGAGGGGGCACGGAGCTACGTATTGCTTAGGTATAAGGGAATTCGGCGGCTTACCCTGGAGGCCCGGGTTTCTCAGACGCGATACTTCGACGGGCGCACCTTCGGTAGTGGATGGGAGGCCACCGGTAAAACGCACCGGACGGAGGTAGCCGGTCAGGTGATCTGGCGGTGGTAGCGATGTTCGGGGGCAAGTACTAAAGCCCGGCGACTAGGTCAGTAACATACAAGGCGGGATGGAAACAATTCAGTGTGTTCATAGTGCTTAAAATGCAATACCGACCGGATGCGATTCCGGCGATACCTAACGATCCCGCCAGGCAACCTGCCGCCGGGCGAATCTTGGAGCGGTCACCGTCAGTAGCCGACGATTGTGCTACAATCCATATAGTACGTGTTCCAAAGATAGGCAGATCAGCATATGTACAAATCACCAATACTAATGAATTGACCCCCTCCCAAAGTAGCCTTACGCCCGATAATTTATGGCCAACTTACGTAATGAAAGGGCGTCCCCACGTATCGGAAAATTCTAGAATACGGCCCGCATCTCTGGTGTTTGCGGGATGCTGTAAGTGGGGTCACCGGCAGTTACGGGCGGCGGATTACAGACAACCTAAGCGGGCCATCCGCACACTACCCGCAGCCGCTGCTCGATCAGTTCCGCACGGACCGGTCCGGTACCGAGGAACTCGCCGTCCGCTTCCAGACCGGTGGGTCCGGTGACGGTAACTTCCCTGGCGTGGGTGGTAGTAACCCCTTCCATCTCGCCGATGGTAGGAGTGAAGAGGCGCCAACTGTTACGGATAATGCGATTTACGGGTGTATTCACGGCATACGTCAGTGCCAAAATATCGGCCGTCGGGTCGGCCTGGGGGACGGGTTGCATTCCACCGCCGTTGTACCGGCCAATGCCCAGGTTGATGGTGTGAAAGCGGCCTTCGATGGTATGGCTGTCGTACTTCAACGCTAATTTTGGGGGTTGAAAGCCCGGCAGGTAGGCGGCCGTGAGGAGGGGATAGAGCAGGCGGTGCTTCCAGTCGAGGTTTGCCGAACGTCGGACCACCTCCGCGTCGTAGGCCAGGCCGGCTACGTTGATGAAGTATTGCACCTGCGCGCCCGCCCCGAAGGTGAGCTTGCCGATGCGGTGATTGATGGTTTTCCCCTTCTGGTATACCTGCATCCAACGGATCAGGTGGCGGGGCACCCGCAGCGTTCGGCACCAGTCGTTCCCGGAACCGAGGGGAAGCGGGGCGTAGGTGATGCGGTCGGTATGATTTTGGTGAACGAGTGCGTTGATGATGTCGTGGTGGGTACCGTCGCCGCCAACGCCCACGAGTCGTTCGTGACCTGCGGTCACTGCCGCGGCAGTCAGTTCGGCCAGGGATTGCCGCTCATTGCTAACGGCAAAACTTATTCGGCCGAATCGTTTTTGCAGTACGGGCAGGGCATACTTCCACCAGCGCAGCGCCCGTCCGCCGGCGGCGGCAGGGTTCACGATGAAGTGCGGGTCGGTGGGCATAACACAATGATACGTCTATCGCTAGCTCTCTTTGGTCCGTATCTTTAAGCCATCCCCGGCTTTTTGTTAATCTTAGCCGCCGACTCACTACTATACCACTCATGATTTTAACCGCAGATACCACCGCCGCCGCCATTTCCACCGCTCCGGTCATCGAGGTACGCAACGTAAGTAAGGCTTACGGAGAAAAGATCGCCGTGGATGATGTGACCTTCGCCATGCCCCCCGACGCCATCCTCGGCCTCCTCGGTCCCAACGGCGCCGGCAAGACCAGCCTGATCCGGATGATCACGACCATCACGGTCCCCGACAGCGGCGAAATCCTCTTCCAGGGTACTCACCTCAACGGCTACCATCCCACCCAAATCGGCTACCTGCCGGAGGAGCGTGGGCTGTACAAACAGATGTACGTAGGGGAACAACTGCTTTACCTGGCCCAGCTAAAGGGCCTCAGCGCCGCCGAAGCAGAATCCCGCGCCCGCGACTGGCTCGGCAAGTTCGAGCTCGAAGGACAGTGGAAGAAAAAGGTCGACGAACTGAGCAAAGGCATGCAGCAACAGGTGCAGTTCATCGCTACCGTCATCCACGATCCCAAGCTATTGATCCTCGATGAGCCGTTCAGCGGTCTCGATCCCGTCAATGCCAACCGAATGCGGGCCGAGATCTTACGCCTCCACGCTTCCGGTACCGCGGTGATCTTCAGCACCCACCGGATGGAGCAGGTGGAAGAATTGTGCGAGTACATCGTACTGATCGATCACGGCCGCAACATCCTACAGGGAAAAGTGAGCGACATTCGCCGTCAATTTGTCGAAAACCGCTACCGCCTTGCCTACCACGGTGAAGCACTGCCCGCTGCCCTCGGCGAACGCTACGAACTGCTCAACCCCACGGTTTCCACCGTCGACATCCAACTCAAGCCCGGCGAAGACGGCAACGATCTCCTGCGCACCCTGCTCGCCCTCGACATCCGAATCCAGGGATTTCAGGAGCTCCTGCCCAGCCTTAATGAGATCTTTATTAAACGCGTAAGTGTAGTCGATTAGTAGTACGGTAGTACTGTAGTCAGGTAGTACGGTAGTAACTGACTATCGTACTACCTGACTACAGTACTACCGTACTAAAAAACCCTCCCCCCATGTCCAACCTCTGGCTCGTTGTCCGCCGTGAATACGTCACCCGCGTTCGCCGGCGCTCCTTTATCCTGGCTACGCTGCTTACCCCCATCGGGCTTGCCTTGTTTGTGGTGATCGCCAATGCGGTATTCAGTTATTCCAATGATGATGTGCAGCGCATTGCGGTGATCGATGACGCTAACTTGTTCAAGGGTTCGATTCCGGATGAGAACGGCCTTTACTTTAAGTTCGTCGACCAACCGCTGGAAGACCTGCGGGAGGATGCGGGCGAAGACCGTGATTATGCCGGCATCCTGGTTATTCCTAAGGTCACCAATCCGCGCAGCCGGAACTACCGTGTGCAGTTACTGAGCGACGAAACCCTGAGCATTGATGCCCAGTCGCGCATCCGGAACCGAGTCGAGGATGCCCTGCGGGAATACAAGATCGAGGCGCTCAACATCGATCAGGCCACCCTGGCCAGCCTCGACACCGACGTAAAGATCACGGTAAGGAGCCTGACCACCACGGCGGACGGAGAGAGCGACGACCGCAGCATGGCCTCGGCCATCGGTGCCGGCATCGGCTCGGTGATGGGCTTTCTGATGTACATCTCGGTCTTCGTGTACGGCATGATGGTAATGCGCTCGGTGATGGAGGAAAAGACCAACCGTATCGTAGAAGTTGTAATCTCCTCGGTCCGCCCCTTCACCCTGCTGCTGGGCAAGATCATCGGCGTGGGCGCGGTGGGCCTTACCCAGGTCGTTGCGTGGATGATCATGATTCCGGGAATGCTTTTTCTGGTCGGAATTTTCTTCGGGCTGGATGCCGATCCCGGTCAGATGCCAAATTCCCCCGATATGAACCCGGAAGAAATGCAGTCGATGGTCGAGAAGCTCACCGGCGGACTTGCCGACCTGAACTGGTGGATCATCCTGCCCTGCTTCATCCTGTACTTCCTCGGCGGCTACTTCATGTACGCGGCCCTTTTTGCGGCGGTCGGTTCGGCCATGGGCGACGATATGGGCGAGAGTCAGTCGCTCACCATCCCCATTACAATCCCGGTCATTCTGGCCTTTTACATCATGATGGCGGCCATCCAGAATCCCAATTCGAGCCTGGCGGTCTGGTCGTCGATCTTCCCGCTCTTCGCGCCCATCGTGATGCCGGCAAGACTGGCCTTCGATCCGCCGCTGTGGCAGGTGCTGGCCAGCCTGGTTTCCGTGTTCTTGTTTGCGGCAGCCATGGTCTGGATGGCCTCGCGCATCTACCGGATCGGCATCCTCAACTACGGCAAAAAGTCTACCCTCCGCGATATGGGCCGCTGGATCACCGCCAAGTATTAGCGGGTTCTACGTCCACGTTCAGCAGCTTGATCACGAAGGAACACTTGGTGGGATCGGCCAGCGTCGGCTCCATCGCAGCTGTAATCGCGGCCATGACGTCGGCGTATTCTCCCCTCACCTGGGTGCTGAGATTATTGGTTCCAACCTTCACCGTTTCGAAGGTATTCAGCCGTTCGATAAACGCGATGATGGGTGCTTCGTAGTCGGCGGAGAGGGGGTACAGGGAAACGTCCAGGCTAACGATCATAGGGCGGGGCCGCAGGTGCAGGCTTAATTGGGTAAGAGCGTAAATTTATAGGCAAGCGACAAAATCGGCGCCCCGAAAATAGACAGCCGGTACGCCGCAAACGGACTTCCTCCGAAAATGCCCAGGGCAGGTGTGCCGGCATTCCGAGGTTGGAAGTAAATGTTGTAGACGTTGTCGCGGCCGTACACATTATAGACCGTGAAGACCCAGTCGCCCGTCCACTTCCGTTTCTCCCGCCGAAAATTATGGATCGTCCAGCTGAAATCCAGGCGGTGATAGACGGGAAGGCGATCGTTGTTTCTTTCCAGGAAGAGGGGTACGGGAGTATCGCGAATCGTGACGAAGCCGTTGGGCACGGTATAGGGCCGGTTGCTCTGCACGACGAGGTTGAAGCCGAGTTCGTGAGTTCTCCCCTCATCGAGGGTGAGGTTGGCGGTGAAGGTATGCGGCTGGTCGAAGTAGCCGGGGTACCAGGCGCCCCGGTTGATGCTCGTACTAAAATCGCCTCCCGTGACCCGGTTTTCTACCCGGGCGTAGGTGTAGTTGACTTCTCCGGTCAGACGCCCCGTCAGGTGCCGTGCGGCGACCTCGAGTCCGTAAGCCCTTCCCCTGCCCCGGATCAGGTCGGTTTCCACCGTCGGATTGAGAAAAAAATCGGCACCCGGCCGGTACTCCAGCAGATCGTCGATCGCGCGGTAGTAGCCCTCCAACTGAAAGGAGTAAGCGCCGCTGGCGGTCAGGTGACTGATGCCGGCGGAGTATAGATCCGCGCGTTGGGGACCAACATTCGGGTCGCTTACCTTCCACCGGCTGGTGGGCACCGGAGTGGTGGAATTGTAAATGTTGTGCATGTACTGCCGCGAACGGGCGTAGCTCAGTTTAAACCTACTGCTCTCGGAGATACGTAAACTGAGGCCCGCCCTGGGCTCGAGCCCACCGTAATCTACTATCTTCTCACCCTTCCCGACGGATATGGTTTCGATGAGACTGCCAACCGTGACGGGTCGATCGGCTGCGTAGCGGCGCAGTTCACCGGGCCCGAGTTGCCGGTACAGGACGGCGCGGACTCCCCCGCTTAGGGTGAGGCGATCCGATAGCCGCCATTCGTCTTCGAAGAAGAGGGAAGCCTCGACGACTTGTTCCGGAGTAAGGGAAACGGGGCGCACAGAGCTACTTCCCCCCGGGTCCAGTACGCCCGGTTGCAGGGTGAAGCGGTCGATCTGTATGCCTCCCAGCACATCGTGGTGGTCCGGGGTGAAGGTGAGCAGCGACTTGAGGGTCGTGTAGTCGATACCCGACCTGAAGCCGACGACCGGACCGGCGGGTTGCGGAAAGCGCAGTTCCGGATCGAAATTGGCCCGGTAAGCACCCACCTTCAGCGAAAATCGGTCGTTCATCAGGTGCAGCCACTCCAGGCCACCGTTGAGCGTGAGGTAAGCGTACTGGTTGGAGGTAGCGGAGATCCCGGAGAAGCTGTTGAGCAGCCCGATCTCGTAAAAGTCCTGACTGTAAAATCCGCTTAGGGTCAGGAAGTTTTTGTCCCCCGCCCGGTACCGAAGTTTCAGCGTGGCATCGGCGAAGCGGCTTTTGGTATCCTTCAGCCGTTTGATGACCGGAAACACGAAGTCGCTGTAACTGCCACGGGCTGCGAGCAGCAGGGCCAACTTACCCGCCTTGTCCAATGGTGTCTCGATACTTAGATTGCTGGAAACAACGCCGATGCCCCCCCGGATTTCCGTACGCTCGGGGGAGGGTGTTTTAGAAGTTACGTCGAGTACCGCAGCCACCCGGCCTCCGAAGCGCGCCGGAATGTTACCCCGGTACAGGTCTACTCCCCCGACGGCATCGGGAGTAAAGACGGTGAAGAGACCGAACAGGTGGGTAGGCGTAAACACCGGGGCTCCGTCGTACAGCAGCAGGTTCTGGTCGATGGTGCCCCCCCTCACGCTGATGCCGTTGCTGGCCTCGCCGGCGGAGGTCACTCCGGGCAGTAGTTGCAGCGAACGGAGTACGTCGCGCTCCCCCAGTACGGTGGGCAAGGATTGCAACTGCTCCGCCGAAAGCCGCTCGACGCCCATGCGGGCCCGCACCAGTTCGGACCTTAGGTCGCGATCGGTGACCGTGACCGTTTGCAGCTGCTCTGCGGTGGTCTCCAGTCGCAGGGTGGCCTCAATATTTTGGCGCAGTAAAATCTCCTGTTCGAAGGGGGCGTAGCCCGTGTAACTGGCCCGCAGAATGTAGCTCCCCCGGGGGGCGCGGAGGGTAATGTTTCCGGCCTCGTCGGTCTGTCCGCTGGTGCCCCCGGGGTGTAGTTGTACGCTCACGAAGGGGAGGGGGGCATCGTCGGCCACGTCCACTACCGTGAGCTGAACTAGGTAAGTCTGTGACATCAGCCCGGCGGACAACAAAAGGAGCAGGAAGACCTTCATACGGGCATTGATTATTCGGGCCAGCCCCTTGGTTTTTCCGGAGTCTTCCCGTCTCCGCTGCAGTAAGCGCGCGGAGGAATAAAGGCACCGACACTGGGTTCCGGTCGGATCTGCCGGTCGGCCGGAAGTGGGGTACCGGTCGTTTCGCTACGGGTAATGAACCGACGCATGCTTGAAACACCGGCGGTGCCGACGTATCCGAGCACCTGTACTCCCTCCGGGTCGGCATTGCGCACGTTTCCGTCGAGGGTTGCGGGGATGGTGGCATTGAGACCGCTACTACCCGTGAGCAGGTCGGAAATAACCTTCCCGTAGGCGTATGCTTCCTGTGTGATGGTGTACTGGACGGCCTCAACAAGCAGTCCGCCGTAGTCGATAAATTCAATCTGACCGATAGGGCGATCCACTACCGCTTGTCCGGCAAAAAACTCGTCCTGCCCGTACTGAAATTCGTTGCCGACGGTCTGGCGGTAGCACCCCCCGAGCGCGTCGCAGTAGTAATCGTACCGTTGCACGTAGCGGGAACCACTGCCTACCTCTCGGCACGATCCTTCCCGCCAGACCTGTCCGCCGTAGCAGGAGGCGCACACATCGATTTTTTCCCAGTAGGCATAGTCCCACTGATAATAGTCCGTACGGTCGGCGGGGTCCTGAAAGTCGACCAGCAGCTTGAAGGCGGGAATGAAGCGCTCGCGGCCAACATCGTAGCTCGCTTCCTGATCGAAAACAATCTCGAAATCCGTAAGGGCCACCGGTGGCGGTACGGTCTCGGGGTCGGAATAGATACTGGTGCCGTCCGCCGTATTTACTTCCAGGAACCACGCTTCTCCCGTACGCCCGGCAAAGTCAGCCGGTGGTTGGTATTTGCCCGCTACGCTATCCACCAATTGCCACTGCACCCGCGCCCCCGCCCCGTTTACCGCTACGACGTCCGCATCGGGTACGCTCTCGAACTCCAGTTGCAGGCTGCCGAAGTCGGACCGGCGAACGTTCACCTCGCTGCTGCCCTCCACGTCGGCGATCTTGCCCTCAACCAGGTAAAAGGACGCTTCGATCTGGAACCGGGGCTCCGTCGGTTCGGTACAGCCGACGAGCAACAGAAACAACAGGAAAATAAGGGAGGCCCGCATACGGGTAAAGTACCGCTACTGAACGAATCCGGCAACCCGGATGAAGTCTGGCGCCTGGTTCAATCCATCGGCGACGCTGCTGCTGTCACCGCTCAGATCGATCGTGCCGAGCAGTAGGCTCAGGTCGGATTGCAGGTCGAGCCGGATATCGAACCCACGCGCCGGCGGAATCTCCTGGCCAAAGCTCAACTCGAACGGCACGCTTCCGTAGGAGCTTACCGACAGCGTATCCGTCGCCGGGGGGAGGGTGTATTCGAGACGCGACTGCACGTAGCCCCGGCCGTCGCGGTAGTTGAGGCGGCCCGGTTGGGTGCGCAGGGCATCACCGGAGGGGGCGCTGGCGGGAATTACATTACGGAACCGGTCGGGCAGACCATATGATCCACTGAGGGCGATGAGCGGACTTACTCCGGCGCGTAAGGCACCTACCGTGGTGGTCGTGATCGAGGAGGCGGTGGCCAGCAGGTAATTGCCGTTGAGGGTTACGTCGGTGGTGTCTCCGTTTACTATCTCCAGGAGGTCGACGGATCGGGACGGGTCGGCGAGATCCACCGTGCTCGACTCCAGCCGTAGGTCGCCCAGGTAGTAACGAAACCGGACGATTCGAAATTCATTGTTGGCCCCGTCGCGGTAAGTTTTCCCCACGACGATGGTAGAATCCCCCCACACCGTCAAGTTGCGTATCGCAAGTTCCGGAAAGCTGCAGCAATCGGAGCAGGCTAGGTCGGCGATGAAGGCGTAGTTGTCGGCATCCGGATCCAGGCAACCGGTACTTTCCTCGTAGCAGCCGAAGAGAATCAGGGATAGGCCGCAGACCAGAAGAGTACGCATAACCGAATTTAGATGATCATACCGGCCGCAACCGTTTCATTCGTCTGCTCATCCACCAGAATAATGGAGCCGGTGATGCGATTTTTGCGGTAGGGGTCCGTGAGCAGGGGGGCCGTGGTACGCAGCAGTACCCGGCAAATGTCGTTCATTTTGACCTCTTTATTCTCCTCATCCCGGTGCAGGGAGTTGATGTCGAGGCGGTAACGAACGTCCTTGATGATGCAGCGGGCCTCCTGCGTTGTATGCATGATGGCATACTTACCGCGGGGCTGGAGTGGGCGCTCGTTGAACCAGCAGAGCATTACCTCGATATCCTGGCTTACGTCGGGTTGGTTGTTGTCGCGCACGATCATGTCGCCGCGGCTAATGTCGATATCGTCTTCGAGCAGTAGGGTAACGGACATGGGGGGGAAGGCCTCTTCGATTTCGCCGTCGTAGCTGTCGATCTTGGCGATGGTGCTCGTAAATCCACTGGGAAGCACGGTGACCTTATCGCCCTTTTTGAACACTCCACCCGCAATTCGTCCGGCGTAGCCGCGGTAGTCGTGGTAGTCGTCGTTGTAGGGGCGAATGACCGTCTGAACGGGAAGCCGGCAGTCAATAAAATTGTTGTCGCTGCCGATGTGGACGTTCTCCAGGGAGTACAACAGGGTAGACCCACCGTACCAATCCATGTTGGTGCTGCGCTCCACGACATTATCTCCGAGCAGGGCGGACATGGGAATAAAGTCAACGTCCTTTACGTCCAGCCGGTGACTGAATCCGCTAAAGTCTTCCTTGATCCGGTTGTAGGTTTCCTCACTAAAATCTACCAGGTCCATCTTATTGATGCACACGATCAGGTGGGGGATCTGCAGCAGGGAAGCGATAAAGGCGTGCCGGCGGGTCTGTTCCACTACGCCGTGGCGGGCATCTACCAGGATCAGGGCTACATTCGCGGTGGAAGCTCCCGTCACCATATTGCGGGTGTACTGGATGTGCCCCGGGGTGTCGGCGATGATGAATTTTCGCTTCGGGGTGGCGAAATAGCGGTAGGCGACATCGATGGTAATTCCCTGTTCGCGTTCAGCCTTGAGTCCGTCGGTAAGCAGGGCCAGGTTGACCCCTTCCTCGCCGCGTTTGGCGCTGGTCTGGGAAATGGCTTCGTACTGGTCCTCAAAGATTGATTTGGAGTCGTACAGCAGCCGTCCGATGAGCGTTGACTTGCCATCGTCGACGGAGCCGGCGGTAGTGAAGCGGAGAAGCTCGGTGTGCTCTAGGGAATTTACCATGTACAATTTACAATTTACAATTTACAATTTGCGCCTCTGCTCGCTGCGCTCGTGACGGCCGCTCCTTCAGCGGAATAATCAGGACGGCTAACGGTGACCGGCAAACATAGTACGTCTAGTACATCTAGAAATACCCCTGTTTCTTGCGGTCCTCCATGGCGGTTTCGCTGCGCTTATCGTCGGCACGTCCGCCACGCTCGGTTTGCCGGGCCACGCTTACTTCGGCGATGATGTCTTCCAGGGTGGAGGCGTTGGATTCCCACACGCCGGTACAGGTGATGTCGCCGATGGTGCGGCAGCGGACGGTCATTTCGACCAGTTCTTCCTCCGGGCGGCGGGGGATGAACTCGGATTCGGCGAGCAGCATGCCGTCGCGCTTGAATACCTTCCGCTTGTGGGCGTAGTAGAGGTTGGGCAGTTCGACTTCTTCCACGGCCAGGTACTGCCACACGTCCAGTTCCGTCCAGTTGGAGATCGGAAAGACACGGAAGTGCTCGCCGTAGCGCTTACGTCCGTTGAAGAGGTTCCATAGCTCCGGCCGTTGATTTTTCGGGTCCCACTGCCCGAATTCGTCGCGGTGACTGAAGAAACGTTCCTTGGCGCGGGCCTTTTCTTCGTCGCGGCGACCTCCGCCGAGGGCGGCGTCGTACTTGCCCTTCTCCAGGGAGTCGAGGAGCACGGCCGTTTGCAGGTAATTGCGGGTGGCGTTATAGCCGGTTTCTTCGCGTACCAAGCCTTTATCGATGGCTTCCTGTACCGATCCGACAATCAGTTTAGCGCCGGTGCGTTCGACGAGTTTGTCGCGGTAATCGAGCGTTTCCTGGAAGTTGTGGCCGGTATCGACGTGGAGCAGGGTAAAGGGGATCTTAGCGGGGTAGAATGCTTTGACGGCCAGGTGCACCATCAGGATCGAGTCCTTTCCCCCACTAAAGAGCAGCACGGGATTCTCAAACTGGGCGGCGACTTCGCGCAACACAAAAATGCTTTCGGATTCGAGTTCGCGCAGGTGATTAAGCTGATAATTAGCTGTCATAGAGGAAGAGATTCAATTAATATGTCCGCAGCCTGGTCGATGGTCAATTCCGCTGTTTTCAAATCCAGAAAGGGATGTTCGGGAGCCTCGTAGGGGCTATCGATGCCGGTAAAGTTCTTCAGTTCGCCCGCGCGCGCCTTCGCGTAAAGGCCCTTCACGTCGCGGCGCTCACATATTTCGAGCGGGGTATTAACGTAGACCTCAAAAAAGTCTTCGGCACCGATAATGGCCTGTACCGCAGCGCGCAGCTCCCGGGTAGGACTAACAAAAGAGCAAATGACGAGGCAGCCGGTCTGTACAAAGAGCTTGGCTACTTCCGCGACCCGGCGGGTGTTCTCGACACGATCCTCCAGGCTGAAGCCCAGGTTGGCATTAAGCCCGTGGCGGACGTTGTCGCCATCCAGTACCTGAGCAAATATCCCTCGCTCGAAGAGTTTTCGCTCAGCGGCGGCGGCAATGGTGCTTTTTCCGCTACCGGAAAGTCCCGTCATCCACACCACCCCACCCCGGTGTCCGTTGGCGGCTTCGCGCTCGTTGCGTTGAACGAGACGGTCATGAATGGGGTGAATATTTTCGGCCATGGGGTCAACTGAGCCGCAAAGATAAGTAATCCGGCTGCTTTAAGCAGCCGAATCCCCTGGATTTAAGCATGATGGAAAGGTCATACTTCCCCTATACGTAGGCTACGGGATTGGCATCAATGGCCTTGAGCTGACTGATCACCGCTGCCGGATCATCGGCTCCGAACACGGCGCTGCCGGCCACCAGGACGCGCGCACCCGCCTCCAGAACCTTCTGGGCGTTCTGCAGTCCGATACCACCGTCCACTTCGATGACCGCCCGTGAGTTATGTACGGTGATCAGGTCACGGGTCTGCCGCAACTTGGGGATGCTCTGGTAGATGAACTTCTGTCCGCCAAAGCCCGGGTTCACCGTCATGATGAGTACGGTGTCCAGGTCCTCGATGACGTTTTCCAGGTGGCTGACCGGGGTGTGGGGATTGAGGGCAACGCCGGCCTTAGCTCCGGATTCCTTGATCTGCTGGACCACCCGGTGGAGGTGGGTGCAGGCCTCGGCGTGTACGGTAATTCCGTTGGCACCGGCCCGCGCAAAGCTTTCGATGTACCGCCCGGGGTCTTCGATCATGAGGTGGACATCGACGTACTTCTCCGCCCCCTGCGCGATCTGCTCGATGATGAACTGCCCGAACGATATATTGGGTACAAAGCGGCCGTCCATCACGTCGAGGTGAAACCAATCGGCTTCGCTGGTATTCACCAGGTCGATGGCGCGGTCGAGGTGACGGAAATCGGCGGCAAGCAGGGAGGGAGCGACGAGGTGGGAGGACATAGGGTACATTGTAGGGGTTACGCTAAATTAATGCGTCACGGCGTTAAGGGCTTAACCCTAAATGTATGCATCTAACTTTACGCATTCTGCTTCTCGTTCTTTTCACTGCTCCCGCGTTCCCCGCCCTGACGGCACAAACGGGAAGTAAGCCCCGGTATGACTACACCCGGCTGGACCCTCTAGAATACACGGCCGAACCAGGATGGCTGAAACCGGCGGAAAACTTCAATAAATCGCGATTCTACACTTCCGCGGGCATCGGGGCGGGTGCTTACCTCGGTTTCGGCGTGGGGCTTTACTCTATTTGGTATAAGGGGTACGAGTTGGAGGGTTTTCATACCTTCAACGACTGGCCGGAGTGGGAACAAATGGACAAGGCGGGCCACGCCTTTACGGCCTACTTCTTCAGCCGTAGTGCCTTTGCCGGACTGCGGTGGTCGGGAGTAAGACGACCGGTGGCGCGCTATACGGCGCTCGGCGTAGCCAACCTCCTGCAGGCCACCATCGAGACCATGGACGGCTTTAGTTCCAACTGGGGTTTCAGCCTCAGCGATATGGGAGCTAACCTGGCCGGCAGCCTCGTCTTTACCGCCCAGGACATCCTGTGGGAAGAGCAGCGTATCCTGATCAAGGTATCGAACGACTTTCGGCCGCCCCCGGACATCGAGATCACTAACAGCAGAGAGGGCGTGACCTCCAACCTCGGCTACATTGTCCGGGAGCGGTTCGGCGACAGCCCCTTCGAGCGATTTTTGAAGGACTACAACGCCCAGACCATCTGGCTTTCCGTAAACCCGGCTTCCTTCCTGCCCAATAGCCCTCTGCCGCAGTGGCTCAACTTGGCGGTCGGCTACGGCGCGGAGAACGTCTACGGAGCGTACGGGAACTCCTGGCGGGAGAACGGGGTCGGTTTTAGCTACGCCCCCCAGCGCTACCGGCAGTGGTACCTCAGCCCGGACCTTTACCTCAGCCGCATTCCGACGAAGAAGCGCTGGGTACGCCTCACGCTGGGCATTCTCGATTTCATCAAAGTTCCCGCGCCGGCACTGGAGTACAGCAAGGGGAAGTTTAGGGGGCGCTGGTTGATGTAAAGGTCAATAAAAGTTTGATATTCTAAATTTTACATTGACCTTACGGCCTATGGCCAAATTACGCAGGAACCACGCGGCGAGGGGCGGCGCGGCAGCGGGCGGAACCATCGTAAAGGTGGGCATCTTCGCCGCGATTCTCGGCGGACTCGTGTGGGGCTTTCGCGAATGGGACGGGGCGGGGACGCAGGAGCAGGGACGGGTGGAATACGCCGGAGAAGCTTACTACCTCCCGTCGGGCACCAACGGCCAGATCGTCGACCACGGCGGTTTCGTGCTTTCCTACCACGAAGACTGGGAGCAGGCGGAATGGGTTGCCTACATCCTCACCCGCGACCACCTGCAGCACGAGTGGAGCGAGCGGCAGGACCGCTTCCGCGAAGACCCGGAGGTAAGAACCGGCTCCGCGAGCGACGCCGATTACCGGGGCAGCGGCTACGACCGTGGGCACCTGGCCCCCTTTGCCGATTTCGCCTGGGATGCCGAACTGGCCGATGAGACCTTCCTCCTGAGCAACGTAAGTCCCCAGGCACGTCAGTTCAACCAGGGCATCTGGCGCGAACTGGAGGAGCTTACCCGCGACTGGGCCAAACGCTTCGGACGGCTTTACGTAGTTACCGGGCCGGTAACCACCGAAGACCCTAAGTTTTACATCGGTCGCGACAACCGGGTAGCGGTGCCCCGTACCTACTACAAGGTGTTGCTCGATCTCGACGAACCCGAGCAGAAAGGCATCGGCTTCCTGATCCCCAACGAGATCAGTTTTGACCCACTGCCGGAATTTGTCGTGAGCATCGACGAGGTGGAAGCACGTACCGGCATCGACTTCTTTCCCGATCTTATGCCCGACGACCTGGAGGACGAACTGGAGCGTACCGCCAATCCCGACTTTTGGCCCTTCAGCAAGAAAAAATACGACCGGCGGATCGAAAGCTGGAACAAGACAAACTAAGTACCATGGCACAGGAAGCATTCCGCGCGGATATTGAAAAAGGTTACACCTTCGAAGCCCCCTCCTTCGTCCTCGGCGGCGCGATGCTGGGCGAGGAAACGCTCACCAATACCCTGGTCCGCATTCCCCTGGGAACACTCAATCGCCACGGCCTCATCGCGGGTGCCACCGGTACGGGCAAGACGAAAACGCTGCAGATCATCGCCGAACAACTGAGCCGGGAGGGTGTCCCCAGCCTGCTGATGGACATCAAGGGCGACCTGAGCGGAATCGCCGTTGCCAGCGGCGGACACCCCAAGATCGACGAGCGGCACGCGGCAATCGGCATTCCCTTCACCGCCGCCGGCAGCCCCGTGGAGTTGCTGAGCCTGAGCGAGGAACCGGGAGCAAGATTACGCGCTACGGTACTCGAATTCGGTCCGGTCCTGTTCTCCAAGATGCTCGACCTCAACGACACCCAGTCGGGAATCATCGCCGTAACCTTCAAGTACGCCGAAGACAACGACCTGCCCCTGCTCGATCTGAAGGACCTGCGCAAGGTGTTGCAGTACCTCAGCAACGAGGGGAAGGAGGAAGTGGAGCAAGAGTACGGCCGTATTTCCACCGCTTCCGTAGGTGCCATCATGCGTCGCGTGGTGGAACTGGAGGGGCAGGGCGCGGAAAAATTCTTCGGGGAGCGAAGTTTTGAGGTAGAAGACCTCACCCGTATCGATGAACTCGGCCGGGGGATCGTTTCGATTGTCCGCCTGACTGACGTGCAGGATCGCTCGAAGCTGTTCTCTACCTTCATGCTGCAGCTGCTCGCCGAGATCTACGCCACCTTCCCCGAAGAGGGCGACCTGGATCGGCCTAAACTGGTTGTCTTTATCGATGAGGCCCACCTCATATTCGAGGAGGCGACCGATGCCCTGCTCGACCAACTGGAAGCCATCATCAAACTCATCCGCTCCAAGGGGGTAGGATTGATCTTCGTTACCCAGAATCCGGCCGATATTCCTTCGGATATCCTGGGTCAGCTCGGACTCAAGGTGCAACACGCCCTGAGGGCCTTCACCGCTAAGGACCGCAGGGCAATCAAGCTGGCCAGCGAAAACTACCCGTTAAGTGATTACTACAATATCGACCAGACCCTAACGGAACTGGGCACCGGGGAAGCATTCGTCACGGCCCTCGATCGCAAGGGGCGCCCCACCCCACTCGTACGCACCATGCTGCGCGCGCCGGAAAGCCGGATGGACATACTGACCGACCGGGAGATTAAGGAGCTGGTCGCCCACTCTCCCCTGGTGCGCAAGTACAACGAAACCGTGGACCGTGAGAGCGCCTATGAGATTCTAGAAGCTAAGATGGCCCGCGCCCGGGAGGCGGAACAAAAGGAAGTGATCGCCGCCCAGCGCGAACAGGCGGAAAAGACCACCACCAGCCGCCGACGCACTACGGAGAAGTCGATGTTCGACCGGATCATGTCCAACACCACTACCCGGCAAATCGGTCGGACCGTAGCACGGGAACTAACCCGTGGTCTGCTCGGCGTTCTGGGCATCAGCTCCACCCGCAGGCGTCGCAGACGGTAAGAAACGCCTGCCGTACACCAGTCAGCCCGCCTGCTTACTATATTTGCCCCAAATAATGGAGGATTTGATGTTCTCCATTCGATCATCTCATAAATTGAACCCCTTTTTTTCACATGAAACAGTGTTACTTATTGGCTTTCGCACTTTTGGCGACTGCCCCTACCTTGCTATGCCAGTATGCCATTAACGGGGAGGATCCCTTTGGCAATGACCTTACCGACGCGCCCGGAGACGTTAGCTTCACCCCCTCCATCAACGGCACCCAGCGATTTACCGTCACTACTACCGACGATACGCCCTATAATTTTCGCCTCGTCACCGAAAATGCCGGGAATGCCCGAGTAGAAGTGGGCCCCAGTGGCTGCGGTGCCAACAGCGACATCGGCTCCCTCGACGGCTCGGTAATCACCGGTGAACTTGGCTGCACCGGAACGAACGCCTCCTTCACGACCGGAGGAAATGCCGCCACCTACGTCATCAAAACCCCCACGGCGAACCAGTCGGGGACTTTCGTCTTCTGGCGGTTGTCCGCGCCGGTGCGGGAGGTGAATGATGTTACATCAACTGCAAATGCCGGAACCTCATCTGTAGAAGAAACAGTGTCTGTAACCGCCACCTTAGGGGAGGGTGAAATCGATGACAACGGTCAATCGATGTTTATTCACTATTCTGATGATGGATTTACAAATTCCTATGTAGTGGCGATGTCAATCAACGGTGACGGCACGTTTACAGGAAATATCCCTGGCGCCGGACATACAGAAGGAGAAACGGTAAGTTACTACGTATTCACTTCTGCAATATCATCAAACCCCAATCCTTTTGCAACAGCTGTAACTGCCGAAAACGCCGATCTCCGCACCATCACGTACAACGACAATGGGGGGAGCTATTACAGCTTCCTGGTGACCTCGCCCGCGCCGGTCACCTACATCTCCTGGACGGGTGAATGGAAAAATGGAGCCACTCAATTGAGCTGGTCTACCGGTACGGAAGACGAAGCAGCCTTCTTCAAGGTAGAACGCAGTACCAACGGAGGCATCGACTGGCTAACCCTGGGCCGGGTGGAAGCCCACAATCGTCCTGGGGGCGCAGTTTACGCCTTCACGGACCGAAACGCACCAACGGGCAAGTCGCAGTACCGCCTAAAACAGGTTGACTTCGACGGCGCGTACAAGCATTCCCCGATTATATCCGTAAAGGCTCCCGAACGGGCCACTGCCCTGGAAATATGGCCGCAGCCCGCTTCCGCCAACGAAATTTGGTTGCGGGCAGCAGGAGGGGAAGGAAAGGTGGGGCAACTGTATTCAGCCTCCGGTCGACTCGTTGCTACTTTTCCGCTGACCGGCCGGGCGCAATCTTTGCCCACGCTGAACCTGACTAGCGGGTTATACCTCCTCCGGATCGAGGGCAACCTCCCGGTAACCCGGCGCTTATTAATCCGGTAACCCGTTATTGACCGGTCTACTTCACTACGGTCGTCGAACACTTCCCACCGAGGGAGTACCACCGCACCGACCGACCGGAAACCTAAAGCCATGGTGGTCTACTCTCCCTAAGTGCGTAAGTACAATAATACCGGGGACGGTAAAGGCGTTTATGAGATTCAGGACCCTAAGCCGGTCCGGGGCTGGAGGATGGAACAAAGGAAACCTAGTTTCACCCCGAGCAGTGTTCAGAAATCGGTGTACGGCTAGCAATTCTAATAGCATACACACGGCGAGTATAAAAACACAGAAGTATAGTTGCCAGATATGCGGAGAATCTCATGTTCTTCCGCTTTCCTCTCTCTTGAAAATTGTCCCCCCTACTCATCCATGAAGCAGATCTACCTTTTGGCATTCGCGCTACTGGCGTTTGCCCCCGGCGTATTTTGCCAGTACGCAACAACCGGCCAATCACCGTTCTCCACGGGCACTGGTGATGTAATTTTTAGTACCATGCTTGGCGGTACGCAGTATGGCACCATCGTCGTATCCAATTCCGGTCAAAGGAACTTCCGCCTGGTGACCAAGAATGCCTCCGGCGACCGAGTCGAAGTAGGACCCTCCGGATGTGGCGGCAGCCTCAGTATCGGTGCACTGGACGGGTCCCTCATTACCGGTGAACAGCCGTGTAGCGCGGCATCCTTCCGTACCAACGGCAGTCTCCGGACGTACGTATTTAAAACACCGCAGGCCAATCAGTCGACTCAGTTTATTTTCTGGCGACTAACCGCGCCGGTCCGGCAAATCACCTCTGTAACCTCATCGGTTTCCGGAGAAACCTCTGCCCCGCAGCAGTCGGTGGTTATGGAGGGAAGACTCGGTAACAATACCCAAACTACCAACAACGGTCAAACGATGTACATCCGGTATTCCGATGATAACTTCCTCACTTCGTTCGTAGTGGCCATGGTCAATAACAACAACGGGACCTTTACCGGCAACATTCCGGGAGAAGGGCTGGACGAGGGAGAGACCGTCAAGTATTACTTGTTTACTTCGGCAACCAGCACCACAAATCCAGCCGTCACGGCCGCCAATGCCGATCTCCGCACCATCACCTACAACAACAACGGGGGAAGCAACTTCAGTTTCTTAGTAACGGGGGCCGCAGCAGTTACCTAGACCTCCTGGTCGGGAAGACGCAACAACAATTCCACCGAACTAAGTTGGTCAACCGGATCGGAAGATGAGGCCGCGTACTTCGGCGTAGAGCGCAGTGACAACGGCGGCATTGACTGGACCACCCTCGGCCGCGTCGAAGCACTCAATAGTGCTACGGGCGGGGCATACACCTATACCGATTACGGCGAACTAGCTAACAACACCCAGTACCGTCTCCGGCAAGTTGATTTCGACGGAGCCCACGAAAATTCATCGATCATTTCCGTGGGAAGTCCGGAACAAGCCGCAGCACTCGAGGTGTGGCCACAGCCCGCTTCCGCCGCGGCAGTCCGAATCCGAGCGGCCGGCCTGGAGGGTCAAACCGGCCATCTGTATGCCGCTACCGGAAGGCTCATCACCAGTTTTCAGCTGACCGGGCAGACGCAGTCCCTACCATCCTTTGATCTGGCCAGCGGACTGTATCTCCTTCGCATCGGGGGCAAACATCCAATTACTCAGCGCCTGCTGATCCGGTAGTTACTGTCCTTTATACTTCTTCACGGCTGCCGTCAGTTTTGGCAGTACTTCAAACAGGTCACCTACCACCCCGTAGTCGGCGGCCTTGAAGAAGGGGGCATCGGCATCCTTGTTGATCACTACAATCGTTTTGGAGTTGTTGACCCCGGCCAGGTGCTGAATGGCACCGCTGATGCCGGCGGCGATGTAAAGATTGGGGCGTATGGCTACCCCGGTCTGTCCGACGTGCTCGTGGTGGGGGCGCCAGTCGGAGTCGGCTACCGGGCGGCTGCAGGCGGTAGTGGCACCGAGGGCCTCGGCGAGGTCTTCGATCACTCCCCAGTTTTCGGGCCCTTTAAGTCCGCGACCGCCACTTACGACGAGTTCGGCTTCCGGGAGGGGCACCCGACCGGTAGCGACCTGGTGCTTGACGACCTTCGTCTTGGGTTCGGGGAGGCTGATGGTGAGGTCTTCGACGGTCGCATCCGTTCCGGTTTCCGCTACGGGAATGGAATTGCCCGCAACGCTGATGATCTTTACATCGGTCAGGAGTTGTACATCGGCGAATGCCTTACCGGAGAAAACGGGCTTGCGTACCGTAAAGAATCCTTCCTTCATCGTAGGCACGGCATTGGCACCGGGGACGGAGCCGGCCTCCAGGCGCGCGGCCAGTCGACCGGTGATGTTCTTGCCGGTACTGTTGTGGGGAAGCACGATCACGGTAGCTCCCTGCTGCTTCGCGACCTCGGCGATGGCTACGGTATATACCGCCGCATCGAAGGCTTCGAGTTGGGGGCTGGTGATTCGATAGACCTTGCTGGCCCCGTATTTTCCGAGACTTTCCGCACCCGCGGTATCGCCCAGAACGAGGGCGTGGCATTCGGTGCCCAGTACGTCGGCCGTCTGTTTACCGTAAGTGATGACTTCGTGCGCCACCTTTTTGAACTGGCCGTTGGTAGCTTCTGCGTATACTAATACCATGATGGTAGGCTATTTTTAGGTTGTTATAAAGGAAGAGGGGGCGGGTGATCAGATCACTTTGGCCTCCTCGTGCAGTAGCCGCACCAGCTCTTCCATATTGTCCGGATCGATGAGCTTGACGCTGCCCTTCTCTTCGGGCTTTTCGTATTCGGCGATGCGGGTAGTGTCGGGATAGTCGACGGGGGCGACCACCGTAAGCGGCTTCCGTTTGGCCATCATAATGCCCCGCATGTTCGGGATGCGCTGCTCGGCCATTCCCTTGGCGGCACTGACGGCCAGAGGGGTTTGTACTTCGATGACTTCTTCCCCACCCTCGATGTCGCGGGTGACGGTCGCCTTCGTTCCGTCTATTTCCAGGTGGCTGGCTTCCCCGACGTAGGGGAGATCCAGAAACTCGGCCACCATTGCACCCACTTCGGAGCCATTGTAGCTGATGGTTTCCTTGCCGAAAAAGAGGAGGTCGTACTGCTCGGATTTAGCGTACTCGGCGATCTGACGGGCGGTGTAGAGGCTGTCCTTTTCCTCGCTTACGTCGATGCGTACGGCGTCGTCGGCTCCGATGGCCAGTCCCTTGCGGATGACCGAATCGTTGTCGGCCGGGCCCACATTCAGGATGGTGACCGTACCTCCCGCCGCTTCCTTCAGCTCCAGGGCGCGCACCAGGGCGTACCATTCGTCGTAGGGGTTCATGATGTACTGCACGCCGGCGGTATCGATTTCGGTTCCGTCAGCGGTGAGCTGGATTTTAGTGGTGGTCTCGGGCGTCTTACTGACGCAGACAAGCAACTTCATAGGGAAATTTTGATCGCGAATATAACAGCGAATTTTCGCTAAGGGAACGGTTGAGCGCTTCGGATAGTTCGGTAAACCGACCTTCGCACTGCTCCGCAAAGCTGCAAAAATCTATCGATTTCGGATGAAGGGAGAGTCATACTGGTTTCCCCGGCTTCGCTTTATGCCAATTGATCACGGCTCCCGCGACCCCGCCCCCGAGCAAAATTCCGGCGGCGGCATCCGTTATCCAGTGCTTTCCAGCCTTAACGCGCAGGTAGGCCGTGCCACAGGATATGGTTATGGCCGCAAATTTTGCGTGCCGGGCAAAGCGGTGATCGTAGGTCGCAAGCAGGGAGGCAAAGAGAACCGACCCCGCCGTGGCGTTGGCTGCGTGACCCGACAAAAAAGCCGCCCGGTCCTTGCGTGTCAGCCGTTGCTCCAGCTCCCAATTCTCGTTGTATATATAAGGACGGGGTCGGCTGACGGTATTTTTGATGAGGCTCGAAAGGGAGAACGTGAGCAACATCGTCTGCAGCCACAGCAGCAGCACCACCGGGTAGTGGGGGCGGGTACGCGGGTCCAGTGAAAGCAACAGGGGAAGCGTAGGTCCACCCCAAAGACCGGCATCGGCAAACTGTCCGGCACGCTCGTCGCGGGCGGTGTAGCCGAGGCGGTCGATGGGGTTGATCTCGTCTCCGGTGTAGCCCTCGCGGTAGGGGGAAAAGACGGGTTCGTTATCGTGATGATCCACGTACACCGCCGCGACCAGCAGGCCGATGCCGGTGAGCAACAGCGAGATCTCCCGCGATTTGTTAAGGGTTAACGGCATTAGTGTCGCTACCGCGGATCACCCCGGATTGTTCTGACCCGTGCCTTATTATAGTACATTTCGCCTACCTAACCTCCCATCCCGCACCGAAACCGGCCGGCGGTGCCACGAAGGTCAACTGGCCTTCCCCATTTTCGGCCATCAGGATCATGGCTTCGCTCAGTACGCCGGCCATCTTACGCGGGGCCAGGTTGGTGACCACTACAACCGGTTGACCAGGCAGCTGCTCCGGAGCGAAGTGCTTGGCGATGCCGCTGACGACACTGCGCGTTTGCCCACCGCCCAGATCGATCGTCAGGTGCAGTAGCTTATTCGATTTTTTGACGGCGTCTGCGGTAAGAATAGTTGCCGTACGTAGGTCGAGTTTGGTGAAGTCTTCGAAGGCGATCTCGGGCTTGCCAGTGGGTTCAGCGGACAAGCTAGCAACGACAGACTCGTCGGACGAACTTTGCTCGGCCGACGAGGATGAGGCCCTCAGTTTATCCCGCTGCCCCTGAATGATTTTGAGCAGGGTATCGTCCTTTCGGTCGTTGATTTTGGGAAAGAGGACCCCGGCCTGGCCGATGTCATGTCCGGGGGTCAGCAGGGGTTTGTTGGCGGCCAGCAGGTCCCGGGATACCGCCCAGTCGCCGTTTTCAACAATTTCTTGCCGGAGGACGGTGCGAAGTTTTGCGCTGACCAGCGGTACAAAGGGGTGGGCCATGAGGGCCAGGGCGGCGGCGATCTGGATGCTGTCGAACATGACCTTCGCGATGCGCGGATCCTCCGGATCGGCTTTGGCGAGCGACCAGGGGGCGGCGTCCTGGAGGTACGTATTGCCGAAGGAGGCCAGTTCGACGAAGGTGGTAGCGGCATCCTTGAAGCGGAAGGCCTCGATGTGTGATGCCATGGCCTGCATTGCTTTTTGTAATTCGGCTTGCACCTGCGACCCCGCCCAGTGGCCGGATGAGGGTGTCGCTCCCGCAAAATACTTGTGCGTAAGCACGGTGACGCGATTAAGGAAATTGCCCAGTTTATCAGCCAGGTCCTTGTCGTAGTACTCCGTGAAGCCGTCCCAGGTGAAGTCGGCATCGCTCTGCTCGGGTAAGTTGCGGATAAGCGCCCAGCGTAGGGCGTCTTCCCCATTTGGAAAGTCTTTAAACTCTTCGACGTACTCGTGGAGCTCGATGCCCCAGCCGCGTGACTTGCTGAATTTGTCGCCCTCGAAGTTGAGGAACTGGTTGGCGGGTACGTTCTTCGGCAGCACGTAGTCGCCGTGGGCCCGCAGCATGGCGGGGAAGATGAGGCAGTGAAACACGATGTTGTCCTTGCCGATGAAGTGGACCAGTTCGGTATCGGGGTTCTGCCAGTAGTCCTTCCAGTCGCGGCCGTGGTCGAGGCACCACTGTTTGGTGCTGGAGATGTAGCCGATGGGGGCGTCGAACCAGACGTAGAGCACCTTGCCCTCCGCGTCCTCCCGGGGTACGCTGATGCCCCAGTCGAGGTCGCGGGTGATGGCGCGGGCCTGTAGCCCTTCGTTGAGCCAGCTCATGCACTGGCCGATGACGTGCTTTTTCCAGGTGGTGGGATCGTGCACTTGCTTGCCGTCGACGGTGCCTTCCTGGATCCAGGTGCGCAGGAAGTCTTCGTGTTTGGCCAGATCGAAGTACCAGTGTTTGGTCTGCCGTAGTTCAGGGGTCGCACCGCTCAGTACGGAAACCGGGTTGATGAGCTCGGTGGGCGAAAGGTCGCTGCCGCAGTTTTCGCACTGATCGCCGTAGGCTTCCGCAAAGCCGCAGCGGGGGCAGGTTCCTTTGATGTACCGGTCGGCGAGGAACTGCTTGAACTCCGGATCGTAGTACTGCTCGGTGTCCCGGACGATGAACTCCCCGCCCTTCTGGTCGAGGGTGCGAAAAAAGTCCTGGCTCGTCTCGTGGTGCAGCGGTGCGCTCGTGCGGTGGTAGTAGTCGAAGCTGATACCGAGGGCGGCGAAGCTGGCCTTATTAAGGTTATGGTACTTGTCGATGATGTCCTGCGGCTCGATGCCTTCCTTCTTGGCCCGGAGGGTGATGGCGGCACCGTGCTCGTCGCTGCCGCAGACCCAGAGTACGTCCTTACCGGCGAGCCGGAGGTAGCGGGCGTAGATGTCGGCGGGCAGGTAGGCACCGGCGAGGTGGCCAAGATGAAGGGGGCCGTTCGCGTACGGTAGGGCGGAGGTGAGCAGGTGGGGCATGGGCGCAAAGTAAACGGTAAGGTGGCAATCGGAGGTAGGGAGGGAAAAAAATTGCCCTTTCTGTAAAAAAATTTGCCGGGCCTTAACAAAAATCAAAAGCCTTAACAAATAATGTTTCTTCATGGGTGGGTTAATACCATATTGTATGGGTTTTACCCCCTAAATCACTCGAAATTGCTGATATGAAGGACTTTTGAAAAAATTGTGCGTAGACACATCCATGTCGCAATACGGATAAGGAATAACCGTTTTTTATATGTATATCGGAAAGGAATACGTCCTTCCCTGAAATTTACAAGTGAGCCGGTTTGCGGAGAATGATCTCGGGAGAAACGTCAACTAATCATCTTTCTCAACGGCTAGCAACGCGCGGATTACCATTCAGAACACGAGGCCCACAGTTCAGAACATGCGCACGTTACCAAAAAATTTACCCTTCGATTATACTTTATAACACTAAGAACAGCAACTAAAAAATCAAGGTGGAAGGGTTTGTGCCCTTACACTGCTGTTTTAAGCGAATTGCGATTACCGGGATATCCCGGGATCCGACACTACAAACTTTTTCATGAAACTCATCTTTACCCTCGTCCTTTGCGGGATGGGCCTGGTGCTTGGTGCCCAGACCTGTATCCTCACTTCACAAAGCCAGGATTTTTGTACCGAATGCTCAACTCAGAGTGTCAATGGGGAGCCACCCGCACTTATTAACGGTGTATTTAGCGGAACGCTGGAGATTACTACAACCTATGAAATCAGTGCAGCTTGTCTGGCTAACGTAGTCTTCTCCGGTACGGTCGTCTTTGAATTGAACAAGAAGAACCACTTGACTTTCGGCCAGGATCCTCAAGTAGCTGAGGGCACCAACACTACGGTTGCTAGCCATAATGCACAGGGTGGTGGAATCATCTACGCCTTTGGAACATCGTATACGAAGCCGTACACCGAATTTGAAGCCATCATGTCTCCAGCTGCTGGCAGCGGCGGTATAGGCGGCGGTGGCAGCGGCAGCGCTCAGCTCCCGGTCACTCTCCTCCACTGGAATGCGACCGCTACCAGCGCCGGCATCAACCTGTCGTGGGCCAGCCTGAACGAGACCGACAACGATTACTACTCCGTAGAGCACAGCACCGACGGCCTGACGTTCCGCGAACTCACCAGCGTAGAGGGCAGCTTCACCACCACCGAGGTACAGGAGTACGCCTACCGCCACCTCAGTCCCGCGGCGGGCACCAACTACTACCGCCTGGTCCAGTACGACATTGACGGTACCCGCACCCGCTTCGGCGTGGTGAGCGCGGAGGTCGCAGCTACCCAGGCCGGTTATACCCTATCCCCGAATCCCGCACGGGCGGGACAGGAGATCGTACTGCACGATCCAGCCAGCCGGGGGGTTACTCCGATCACCCTGCACCACATCGACGGCCGCCTGATCCGGTCCTATACGACCGTACCCAACGAGGCAACCCGCATTCAGCTGCCCGACGGCGTGACCCACGGCATGTACGTAGTTCGCTACGGCAGCAAAAGCAAGCTGCTGGTCGTTCGTTAAACGCATTGGTTTTGTAAGGCCTTCGCAACACCGCTCAGTAGGCGGAAAACCGAAGGTGACCGTAGGGCTTGTTGGGGGAGGGATGCTGACTTTTAGTAGTCATCCCTCCCCCACCCTTTTGGCATATCGTCCCCAGCGCGAGTAGATTAATCGTGGCGAGCGGCTTGTGATCGATTAACACCATGTGAGGGCAATAAAGTGAATGGCCGGGTGGTTTATAAGCCACCCACATTCATTACCGGTCATTGCCGGTGATTTTGCTATCATTTTGTTCTTCTCATGAAAGTATTTGCCCTTTTCCTGCTCCTCTATGGTGGCAGCGAGCTTGTCGGCCAGTCCGCCTACGCGGCGTCCGGCCCCCACGTTCACAGCAGCATACCGATGCTCTCGATTACCCATGCTTCGACCGCAGTAGGTCGATCGGCACGCCTCACCGCTCCCCTGCCGAATAAACAACTGCTGGCTCCGCCAAGTCCGGGGCACGGTGCTGCTTACCGGATCGACCTTCCGCTCATCAACGTAAGGGGCGCGCAGCACCAAGAATTCGACGCTGGAGGCTTCTTCGGACAGAACTCCCTCTTCGAAGCCGAAAATTCGGCGGTAAATGCATTTACAGTACGGTTCGGGCGGTACATTCATTCGCTCATCAGCGGGTAGAGCTGGTAGACCACGCCGGTGACACACAGCGATCACTCCACCGACTATATTGTGCGTATATTTGACGCACAAACAAGTCACCTATGGAAATCCGCTACGGCATTCACCCCACCCACTTCAAGATACAGACTACCCAGGAGAATCGGGACGAGTTTTTAGCTTCCGGTCTGATGGAGCCCGGCAAGCTGCGCCTCGTACATTCTCACTACGACCGCTTCGTATTCGGAGGCGTGGTGCCGACCACCGATCCGGTAGCCCTGGAAAACGACGATGCGCTCAAGGCCGCTTACTTTCTCGAGCGCCGGGAACTGGGCATCCTAAATTTGGGCGGTGACGGTTCGGTATTCGTTGACGGCACCGACTATCCGCTGGGGCGGTTCGATTGCCTCTACGTCGGACGGGGTGCCCAAACGGTGACCTTCAGTAGTAAATCCGCCGGCACGCCCGCACACTTTTACCTCAATTCCGCCCCCGCCCACCGCGAGTACCCAACCACTAAGTATACCCAGGCCCAGGCCAACCGGGTAGCCCTCGGTGACCAGCCGCACGCCAACAAGCGGGTATTGTACCAGTACATTCACGAAGACGGCATCCAGAGTTGTCAGCTGGTAATGGGCTTCACCGAGCTGCTGGAAGGCAACGTCTGGAACACCTTCCCGCCCCACACCCACGAGCGGCGCATGGAAGTGTACCTCTACTTCGATCTACCGGAAGAAGCACTCGTGATGCATTTTATGGGTGCGCCCGACGAAACACGTCACCTGGCGGTCCGCAATTTCGAGGCCGTGATCTCTCCACCCTGGTCCATTCACAGCGGTGCCGGTACCGCGGCCTACCGTTTCGTGTGGGGGATGGCGGGAGAAAATCAGGCCTTTTCGGATATGGATGCCGCGCCGCTGTCCGAAATCCGCTAGATTGCACCTCTCCTAAAGGATATCATGCCAGTGTACCAACCGTCGGACATGCGGGTCACCCAGCAGAGCGCAGCAGCCACCCATACGGCCGATTGCGTGATCTTTGGCTTCGCCGAGGGTGATCTGCGGGTGCTGCTGGTCCGTCGTGCGATAGCACCCTTTGCGGGCTACTGGGTACTGCCCGGTGGTGCCATGGGCGCGGGTGAAAACCTGGACGCAACGGCCCGCCGGGTAATGAGCGAACTGGTCGGGGTGCGAGACCTGTACCTGCGCCAGATCGGGACCTACAGCGATCCCGACCGCCACCCGGTGCGCCGCGTGGTGACCACCAGTTACTACGCCCTCGTCAGGCCGGAACACCACGCTCCGACGGCCCGCGATTATTTGACGGAGGCCCGGTGGTTTTCTATTCCCGACGTTCCCGAGCTGGGCTTCGACCACTCCCGCTTGCTCACCGACGCTCACGCCCGTCTCACCTTGCACCTGCGCACCCGCCCCCTTGCCTTCGACCTGCTGCCCGCCCGCTTTACGCTTTCGGAAGTACACCGCCTTTACCAGGAAATACTGGGCGAGACACTGGACCGCCGCAATTTTCGCCGCAAACTACTGTCCTACCCCTTCCTGATCGAAACCAATCAGAAACGCCAGGGGGTCAAGGGAGGTCCCCTCCTCTACCGGATCGACCGAGCCGCCCTCGACCGCGAACTGGCTTAAATATCAGTTAATTTATATGTCGGGATACCTACCTGCGTTGTAGCTGAGTATTTTCATGATGCACTAAACCACCTTCAATCCATTCCGGTGAAGGTTAACCCAGTTACACTCTCCCCATATGAGACTCATTTTACCCTCGATTTGCCTCCTGCTCATCCTGCTGCTGCCGTCCTGCGGCCCGAAGGTGTACGAGGCACCCAATATGGCCTCTACCACCCAGAGCCACCAGATCATCGCGATCGTCCCCCCCAGCGTAGCCATCAAGGGTCGGCCGAAGGACGACCAGGAACAACTCGAAGCCGCCGCCCGGGAAGACACCTATACCTTTCAGCGCGAAATTTACAGCTGGATGTTGCGGCGTAAACAGCAGGGCAAGATCCGTGGACTCGAAATCATGGACCCGGAAACCACCAACGCCAAGCTGGAACGCGCCGGTTACACGATCGACAGCCGCTCCCTCACCCCGGCCGAAATGGCCCGCGCCCTGGGCGTGGACGCGGTGATCACCACCCGCTTCAACATGAGCAAACCCATGAGCCAGGGAGCCGCCATCGCCCTCGGGATACTGGTCGGTGTTTCGGGCGCGACCAACTCGACCACCGTCAACATGGACATCCACGACGCCCGGGAAGGGATGGTCTGGAACTACGATTGGGAAGCCAGCGGCGGCGTTCTGAATAAAGCGGAAGACCTAGTGGAAAGTCTGATGCGCAACGCCAGCAAACGCATGCCGTACGTGATAAAGTAAACCCTTCTTCACCCCCTGTACCACCGGGCCCCGTGTGCAGAACTGACGTTCGCCGCGGGGCCCGCGTGTTTTAGCCCCCCGGCTGCTCCCCGCCCCCTACCTTCGCACCCTACTCCCGCCCTAAACCCTACCATCATGCGATGTTTCCTCCTGTGTTGCAGCCTATTTTGTTGTGTGTCCCTTGCAGCCCAGGATCGCGTCATCCTCACCGGACTGCTCGACGGAACCGCCCCCGGCGCCAAGCCCCGGGCCATCGAATTGTACGTGGATGGCACGGTAGATCTGGGGGATTACGTCATCCAACGCTACGCCAATACCGGCACCGAACCCACCGGGATCGCACTCTCGGGCACCTACACCGACGCCTTCGTTTACGTAGTCAACGGCACGGACGAGTTCGCGCAAGCCTTCGGTACGGCGGGCGACTTCGCAAATATCATTTCCTCGGGTACGGTGTCCGGAAACGGCAACGATGCCTTCGCCCTTTCCCGCAACGGCACCATCCTCGACCAGGTGGGCGGCGAAATCGGGGACGACACCGACCTTTACACAGATAGTTACCTGTACCGGACGGACAACACCGGCCCCGACGGCGGCTGGGTAGCGGCCAACTGGACCATCCCCGGCAACGACGTGCTTGACAACAAATCACTGGCGGAGATCGGCGCGCTGGTCCCCTTCGGCAGTTACCGGGTGGGTGCCGTCGGACCTTCCGTTGCTGTCTCCCCCACTGCTGATCTAGGGGAACCGGAAAAGAACGGAGCATTTACCCTGACCCTTTCCGAACCGGCGGCGCAGTCGGTGACCATCACCTACGAACTAGGCGGTACGGCCGTGGCCGGTACCGATTTTACCGATCCGCAATCCGGAAGCGTGGACATTCCCGCCGGAACACTTTCCGTCCCGGTAAATTTGACCGTCATTGACGACAAAACAATCGAGGGTACGGAGACGATCGAGCTAACGGTGACCGCCGTGACGGACGCCCGGTACGCTACGGGGGCCACAGCAACCCTGTCCCTGACCGACGACGACCTGGGCAGCGATCCGATCGGAATTCACCTCGTGCAGGGCACGACGGACGTCAGTCCACTGGCCGGCAATACCGTCACCGTGCAGGCAGTAGTTGTCGGCGATTTTCAGGCGGGGCTGGGCGGATTTTATCTTCAGGAGGAAGATGCCGACGCCGACCTGGACAGCCTCACCTCCGAGGGCATTTTTGTCTTCGCGAGCAGCCCGGACGTAAACATCGGCGACCTCGTGACCGTGACTGCCGTAGTCGAAGAACGGTTCAATCAGACGCAACTGCGGGGCGGGGACGCAGGAGCAATGATCACCATTGAAGCAGTGAACGTTGGCATGCCAACCGCGGTCAATCTGGCCCTTCCCTCATCCGATGACCGGCTCGAAGCATTCGAGGGAATGCGCGTGAGTCCCGTGAATATGGTCATCACCAGCGTCGACGGCCTGGAGCGATTCGGGGAAATCGAGGTCACCTCGGACGAGCGCCTGGTCCAGTTCACCGAGTGCAACGAACCCAACGCTACCGCCCTGGCAGCCTTCATCGCAACCCAGGAGAATGATGTGGTAGTGATCGATGACGGCCGGAGTGGAACCAACCTGCGCCCCATCCTGCTGCCCACCGGTGATCCCCTTTCGGCACGGACGGAATTTCGGGCGGGCCAGCGAATCAGCGGGCTGACCGGAGTACTGGGGTACGGCTTCAACCGCTACCGCATCCAGCCGACGGAGACGGACCGGGTCACGCTATCCGGCAACGAACGGCCGACCGATGCTCCGGACGTCGGGGGGAACCTTCGTGTAGTCAGTGCCAACGTACTGAATTACTTCACCACCCTGGGTAGTCGCGGGGCGGATACGGAAGGGGAACTTCAGCGCCAGGAGGCGAAAATCGTAGCGGCAATGTGCGCACTGGAGGCCGACATCATCGGTCTGATCGAAATCGAAAACAACGACAACGTGGCCCTGGCCCGGTTAGTAGATTCCCTCTCCGTACACTGCGGCTCACGCTATCGGTATGTGGTATCCCCCAACCCCGGCGAAGATCAGATCATGGTGGCGCTGGTGTACCGCAGCGATCGCGTTGAAGAATCCGGCACGGCCGCCGCGCTGGCTACGCCGGCTTCCCTTTTCGTAGGTCCGGGAACGAACCGGGTGCCTCTGGCCCAGACCTTCCGGGTCATCGATTCTACGAGTCCGAGCTTTGGTGAAACGCTTACCGTCTGCGTCAACCACCTGAAGAGCAAGGGTAGTGGGTGCGGCGACGGAGACGACGACAGTGGTGGAGCCGGAAACTGCAACGGTACCCGCACCGGTGCCGCTCGCGCCATCACGGAATGGTTGGCGACCGATCCGACCGGTAGTGAAGACTCCGACGTACTCATTATCGGCGACCTCAACAGCTACCGGATGGAAGACCCAATCGACGTATTTCTCCAGGCCGGTTACCAAAACACGAAGACCCTCGTAGGGGACGGTAAATTTCCCTGTGGCGGCGGTCCGCCTTCCTACGTCTTCGGTGGCCGATGGGGTAGTTTAGATTACGCACTGGCCAGCCCATCCCTCGCCCGCCACATCACCGGTGCCACTGCCTGGACCGTAAACGCCCCCGAACCGGAAATCCTAGATTACAACACCGAAGACGGTGGCGCGCACATCTACGCCGCCGACTTCTACCGCTTCAGCGACCACGATCCCATCGTCGTCGGCATCGACCTCGGACAAATCGTAAACAAGGTCCCCAACGGTGCCGGCACCGCCTCCCCCGTCGAACTGCAACGCAGCGGAGAGAGCTCCTATACCTTCGTCAATATGGTCCGCCGGAGCGAATACCTCATCACGAATGCCGCGGGGCAGGTGCTCCACCGTGGGGTAGCCACACCCCTGGCCGGCACCATCAGCACGGTTGGATTGCCGGCCGGCATTTACTTCGTCGTGCTCCGCGAGCCGGGCGTGGAGATAGCGACCTTCAAGGTCTTCAAGTAGCGACGGCCTTCAGCCGTCACGCTGCCCGTACTTATGTTGCTAAACAGCCGGTCGGCTCAAGCCGACGCTACTGTAGCGACGGCCTTCAGCCGTCACGCTGTCTGTACTTGTGTTAGTAAACAGCTGATCGGCTCAAGCCGACGCTACTGTAGCGACGGCCTTCAGCCGTCACGCTGCCCGTACTTGTGTTAGTAAACAGCTGGTCGGCTGAAGGCCGACGCTACTTAGCGATCGACCGAACTGCCCAGTCGGGTATCCAGCGCGGTACGGCGATCGCCACGCACGATATTCAACTTAACCATTTCGCCGGGCTGATATTTCTCGAGCTCGAGGTACAGGTCAGAGTTGCTTCTGACGGGGTTGCCGTTGATGCCAACCAGCACGTCGCCCAGAATGACGCTGCCCCGGGCATCCCTGCTTAATCCCCTTAGGCCTGCTCCTGCGGCCCCGCCCCCTTCGTCTACGGTTACCACAATTAACCCTTCAATGCGGCTGTACTGCCGCAAGTCAGCACCCAGAACCGGGCGGCGCACCTCCCCGTAGCGGATCACGTCGTTGACCACGTAGCGGACCACGTCGACCGGAATGGAGAAGCCGATGCCCGCGGAGGCACCCGATGGACTGTAGATCGAAGTATTGACCCCAATAAGCTGCCCGCCGCTGTCGAGCAGCGGACCGCCGGAGTTGCCGGGATTGATGGCCGCATCCGTCTGAATGGCCCCCTTGATCGGTACGCCGGCCTGACTGCGGATCTCGCGATCCAATGCCGAAACGATACCGGTGGTGAGGGTCTGGTCGAGGCCGAAGGGGTTGCCGATGGCGTAAACCGCCTGCCCGACGCGGATATTCTGGCTGCTGCCTACCTCGATGGGTTGCAACTCGGCGGCGGTGGCGTCGATCTTAAGCACGGCGAGGTCCTTTTCCTTCTCAAATCCAACGACCCGGGCGTTGTAGGTCTTGCCGTTGCTTAGGGTGACGGCGATGGAGCTGGTATTGGCACCATTGATCACGTGAAAGTTGGTGATCACGTGCCCCTGCCGGTCCCACACGAAGCCGGATCCCGAACCGCTCTCCACCTCCCCGTAGCTCCAGAATGACCTCCGCATGGCTTTGGTGGTAATGAAGCAAACCGACGGCGAAGCCCGCTCGAACAGTCGGATGGTCCGCTCCTCCTCGGGAGTATAGATGGTGACAAGATCGTCGTTAGCCGACGCCGTTGCACTGGCCGCCCGGTTGGGAGCCGGCGACCGGGAAACTACGTCGATCATCTTCGGCGGGGCTTCCGTAGCGGGAAAGAAATAGCGCCCCGCGGCGAAGGCGGCTAGTACGATGAGGAAGGACAGCAGAAAGTTTTTCACGGCAAAGAAGTTTACGGGAAAAACACAACGTATCCGACCGGCAATTGGGTGTTACTCAATCCCTAAAAATCCACCCCGAAGCTCAGCATGAAGTTGCGGCCGGCCTGGGGGTACATTCCCTGAAGGGTGGTCGGGGCCCCGTCGAAGCGGTAGCGGTAACTCCAGCCATTGGAACTGTAGAGCTGGTCGGTGAGGTTGCGTAGCAGGAAGGTGAGGCGGTAACGATCGTCGAGTGTGTAAGACAGCCGTAGATCGGTGTAGTAGTAGCCGTCGAGTTTACTTTCCTCGGCGCCACTGTTGTCGACGTAGCGATCGCCGACGTACTTGGTCTGCAGGGATGCGCCAAATCCGTGACGGCGTACCGTGCGATCGTAGGCGAGTTCGAGTGCGCCGGTGAGGTCCGGACTGAAGCTGAGCGGGGCACCGTCGCGGGTTACTTCGAACTGGCCGAGGTATTCGAAATTGCCGTCGTAGTCGTCGAGGATCTCGGTGTATTCCCCGATGCGATTGCGGCTGAGGGTCAGGTTACCGCCGAGGGTGAGGTAGTCGGTCAGTTTTACTCCACCCTGCAGTTCGACGCCGAGGCGGTAGCTCTCGGGGACGTTGGTGCGCACGTAGTCACCGACGTCGTTGAGGCGGCCGGTAAGGACGAGCTGGTCGCGGTACAGCATGTGGTAAAAATTGATGCCGTAGTTGGTGCGCTCGTTGGTGCGCGAAAAGCCGACTTCCGTGTTGTATAATTTTTCCGGCGTGGGCCGGGTATCGACGGGGTTGTCCGTGAAGTCGTTGCGGTTGGGTTCCCGCTGGGCGACACCAAAGCTGGCGTAGGCCCGGGTGCCGCGGGTGGGCTGGTAGACCAGGCCTGCCTTTGGGTTGAAGAAGGTGTGACTGGCCTCCTGGTCGAGCAGTTCGGCGTTGCGGTCTAGTCCAAGGAATTCATAGTTGACGTGCCGCAATTGCGCATCGGCGTAGAGGCTTACCCGATCGGTTACGGCATAGTTGGCACGCAGGTAGTTACTGAAATCGCGCTTGGTGGCGTCGTTCTCGTAGTAACGATCGCGGATTTCGGAATCGCCCGCACTGCGCGCCCAGATGACCTCGCCGTAGTGGTCACCAAGGTATTCGTTAGCCGCACCGCCGAAGGTCACGTCCCACTTGTTCTGGCGGAAGCGCAGGCTATAGACCGTGCCGTAAAAGTGATTGTCGAGCCAGCGGCGGCGGATGAGGTCGCTCGCGTCGACGGCGGCGGTGATGCCGTAGTCGGACAGGGATTCATCGGCCTTGTACTGCTCGAAGTAGCCGAGTCCGCGGGTGTAGTGGCCGCTGACGGAAAGATCGAGCTGGCTCGTAAGGGCCTGGTTGTAGTGCAGCTGGTAGTGGTTCTGGCGGTAATTATCAACTTCGTTGTCGTAGGGTTCGCCCTCCCTTTCGGTACCCACGGAGTTGTAGGTGCGGCCGAACGCGTCGATCTCCTCCTGGGTTACGCCGTTCCAGCTCTGGTAGGTAACCTCGTGGCCGCCGAAGGCGACGAAGCTGAAGATGGCGTCCTTCACCGTTTTGGATACGGCGGCGTAGTATCCGTCCAGATCGGCCGTGGCGCGGTCGACGTAGCCGTCGGAGTGGATTTTGGAGTAGCGCGCTTCTACCCCGAAGCCACCGTCGGTCTTACCGCGGTAACTGACTACGCCGCGGCGCGTGCCGAAACTTCCTACGCCGCCGTCGAGGCTCAGGCCGGGTTTGCCATTTCCGCGACCGGTAGTGAAGTTGATCGTAGCGCCGAAGGCGCCGGCCCCGTTGGTGCTGGTGCCCACGCCGCGCTGAATCTGGATCAAGTCGGCCGAGCTACTGAAGTCGGGCAGGTTAACCCAGTACACGCCCTGGCTTTCGGAATCGTTGTAGGGGATGCCGTTGATGGTGATGTTGGTGCGGGTGGGATCGCTGCCCCGAATCCAGATGCCGGTGTAGCCTACGCCGGTGCCGGCATCGGAATTGACGACTACGGAGGGCGTCCACTTGAGTAAGTAGGGCGCGTCCTGGCCGACGTTGCGTAGGGTAATGTCCTTTTTCGTCAGGTCGACATAAGTGACTGGCGTTTCCTGGCGGGCGGAGGTTGCCGTGACCATGACGGGCAGTTCGATCTCGTAGATCGCATCGACCGTATCGACTACCTGGGCGGAAAGAGTGTGGAGAACGAGCACCAGCAGGGTGCTCAGCGATAGACGCTTCATGCGAAATGTTTTTCCCTTCCCGGCATTACCCGGGCAGGTTCCTTGAATGATTCAAAGGGTTTGATCTCAGCCGTCCCGGATTGGGACAGCACCCCGTTGTCGGCGCAAAGGTAAAATTATTTTCGTTTGCTGCCTGGGTAGTGTGGCTTCCGGTACGTGATTTTGTGAACCGCAGATCACGCTGATTAGTCGCAGATTTTATCGCAGATGCACGGTTCGTGGCGTCCCGCCGCGGCATCGGTTCGTGGCGTCCCGCCGCGGTCATCATCGAAGTGGAGTGGCAAAATCTTGATGATACGGCGGAGTGAGGTAAGATATGTGCTTACCAGCCCCGGCAAGATGCCGGGAACCACTATCCCCCGGCAAGATGCCGGGAACCACTATCACCCCGGCAAGATGCCGGGAACCACCATCCCCCGGCAAGATGCCGGGAACCGATTAGGCAAGATGCCGCGAGCCGCTACCCCCAAATCCTATTTCCCTCTGAACGATTACATTTGTTTTCCCATAAATCTTCGTATGCGCACCCTAGTTTCCCTGCTTTTTCCGCTTTTGCTCTGCACCTGCGGCCCCGCCGACGCTCCCCCCCCGCCCGCGCAGGTTCCGGCCCTGTCCGAACTTCCCCTGATTCCGCTACCGGCCGAGATACGGGACGGCGAAGACGTCAGCTACTATAAAACGTACAAGGGCGAGATCACACCCAGCAGTAATACCGACATCGCCACCGCCCAGCAGTACCTGAGCGACCGGATGCCCAAACTCGTGCTGCCCCTCCAGTACAGCACCCGCGGTGGAATGGAAAACGGGGGCTACCGCATCGATTTTGAGGACGGCGAAATCCAAATCCTGGCCAGCGACCGCGAGGGCATGCTCAACGCCGTCAAAACCCTGGAACAGGTGCTGCATTTTTCGGGCGCGGACGCAGGAGCCGTGTACATCTCCGAAGGAAGCATAGAGGACCAACCCCGTTTTGCCTACCGCGGATACATGCTCGACGTGGCCCGTCATTTCTTTAACGTGGAAGAGGTAAAGGCGGTCATCGACCGCATTGCCGCCTACAAGATCAACCACCTGCACCTGCACCTGAGCGACGATCAGGGCTGGCGCATCGAGATCAAATCCTGGCCGAAGCTCGCGGAGATTGGTGGGAAATCGGAAGTCGGCGGTACGCCGGGCGGCTACTACACCCAGGAGGACTACACCGACATCGTCGAATACGCCGACAGCCGGGGCATCACCATCGTGCCCGAGATCGACATGCCCGGACACACCAACGCCGCCCTCTCGGCCTACCCCATCCTGAACGCTGACGGAAAGGCCACCGAACCCTATACGGGAACGGAAGTGGGCTTCAGCACCTTCGATACCGACCAGGACTCGGTGTACATCATGATCGACGATGTCGTCCGTGAGATTGGTGCGCTCACCCCTGGTCCCTATTTCCACCTCGGCGGAGATGAGAGCGACGCCACCGACCACGAGGATTACGTGAGGTTCGTCAACGAAGTACAGCAGATCATCACGCAAAACGGCAAGACGCCGATGGGCTGGGACGAGGTAGCCACTTCCTCGCTTGCCGAAAATACGGTCGTGCAACTGTGGGCCCACCCCGAGTATGCCGTAAAGGCCAAGGAGGCCGGCAACCCTGTGCTGATGAGCCCCGCCACCCGCACTTACCTCGACATGCAGTACGACAGCAGCAGCCGCATCGGCCTGCACTGGGCCGCCTACATCGAAGTCGACTCGGCCTACCTCTGGGACCCCGCTGCCCTGGCACCGGGATTAACGGACAGCGACATCATGGGCGTGGAGGCTCCCCTCTGGGGGGAAACCATCCGCACGCTGGAAGACATCGACTACCTCACCTTCCCCCGCCTGCTCGCCCTGGCCGAGGTAGGATGGACGCCCCAGGACCGAAGGGAATGGGAGGATTTCAAGCGCCGACTCACCGCCCACCAGGAGTGGCTTAAAACACAGGGAATCGGAACCTACGCCACCCGGGTGCTGAAGGAGTAGGCTGCTTTCCCGCTCGTTCGTATTTTGCAGCAGGGCGATTGAAGTCGCCGCTACTACTATGAAACGACGCACCTTCCTACAGACCACCCCGGCCCTCTTTGCCCTTCCATTTTCACCGCTCCCGCGCGCCGCCGACCCCCGAACAGTAGCCCTGATCGGCTGTGGGTGGTACGGTAAGAGCGACCTGATGCGCCTGCTGCAGGTGGCCGAAGTGGAGGTGGTGGGCCTCTGTGATGTAGACGAACACATGCTCGATGAAGCCGAGCGACTGGTCAAGGAACGGCAGCCGGGAGCGCGACCCAAGCGATACGGTAATTATGAGACTATGCTGCGCGAGCAGCGCCCCGAAATCGTGCTCATCGGCACCCCCGACCACTGGCACGCCCTGCCCGCCATCGCGGCCCTGGAAGCCGGGGCCCATGTGTACTTACAAAAGCCCGTCGGCGTGGACATCCGCGAATGTGAGGCAGTGATGGATGCGGCCCGCAAGCACGGTCGGGTCGTACAAATCGGATTGCAACGGCGCAGCACCCCCCACCTCGTGCAGGCAAAACAGGACATTGTCGATGCGGGCATGCTGGGAAAGATCGGCCACGTAGAGGTCTGCTGCTACTACCATATGCGCGACACGGCGGTGCGGGAGGTGGAGGAAGTGCCGGACTTTTTCGATTACGACCGCTGGACCGGCCCCGCTCCCCTACTCCCCTACAGGGGGCTGCCCCACCGGCGGTGGCGCTCCTTCCAGGAATACGGCAATGGCATTGTGGGGGACATGTGCGTCCATATGCTCGACATGACCCGCTGGATGCTCGGACTCGGCTGGCCGCAGGAAGTGTACAGCACCGGCGGAATTTACGTGCAGACCCAGGCGGATGCGACGACCACTGACACCCAGCACGTGGTATTTGCCTACGAGGGGCTCGACTGCGTATGGCAACACCGCAGCTGGGGTGAGGCGGCGGACCCCGACTTCCCCTGGGCCATGACCCTCTACGGCGACCGGGGCACCCTCAAGGCCGACCCCCACAAATACGAGTTTACGCCCCTGCGGGGTGAGCCGGTCCGGGTGGAGGCCGTCTACGAGCGGGAGGAATTTCCGGAGGACGTGACGGAAAAAAACATCGAACTGCACACCGCTCCGGCCACCCGGGCGCACCTGACCGACTTCCTAAACGCCATCGATCACGGCGGCCGGCCGGTGGCGGATGTGGAGGAGGGAGTGATTTCTACCGCTTCCTGCATACTGGGGAATCTGGCCTTGGTGGCGGGCCGGCCGTTGCGTTACGATCCGGTCACCAGAAAGATCACCGAGGGGTACGAAGATTTGCTGATGCGGACGTACCGGGCGCCGTACGTACATCCCTAGGGTGGGTATATCTTCGCGCCCATGTCGCAATCGGTCTCCAATACGCTTAAGTTCCTGGTCTTCGTAGGTCTCGGCTTCGGCATCCTCTATCTCGTGTACCGCAATCAGCAGGCGGCCTACGCGGCGGACTGTGCGCTGCGGGGCATAGCGGGCGACGAGTGCAGCCTGCTCGACAAGGTCCTGCGCGACTTCCGGGGGGCCAACTTCTGGTGGCTGGGCATGACCCTGATCGCTTTCTGCATCAGCAACGTAAGTCGGGCCCTGCGGTGGAACATGCTCCTGCGCACCCTGGGCAAAACCCCGCGCTTCATCAACGCCTTCCTCACCATCAACCTGGGCTACCTGGCTAATTTGGGGTTTCCCCGTTTCGGCGAGATCGTGCGGCCGGCGGCCATGGCGCGCTACGAAAACATTAAACTGGAACGGGTGGTCGGTACGGTCGTAGTGGATCGCATGGTCGACGTGGTCAGCCTGCTCGCCCTCACCGGACTTACTCTGCTCATCGCCGGCGACCGGATCTGGGCGTGGGTCGACGAGAACGCCTCCATCAGCGACCGGCTGGCCGGTCTGGAGTGGCTACTGACCAGTGCCGTGATCCTGGCCGTAGGTGGCCTCGCGCTGGCCTGGTTTCAACGTCGGCGCATTCTGGCAACGCGCCTGGGGGCAAAGGTGGTGACCATTATACAAGGTTTTGGGGAGGGGATCCGGACCATTGCCACCGTTCAGCATCCGGGGCTGTTCGTGCTGTACAGCCTCAACATTTGGTTCATGTACTTCCTGATGACCTACTTCGTATTCCTGTCGTTTGCACCGACGGCGGGGCTGGGGCCGGAAGCGGCGCTGACGACCTTTGTTTCGGGTGGCTGGGGCATCGTAGTCCCGAGCCCGGGGGGGATGGGCAGCTACCACTACATGGCGCAGAGTGCGCTGGGATTGTACGGCCTACCGGGGGAAGATGGCTTTAGCTGGGCCAATATTTCCTTTTTTTCCATCAATATTGGTTGTAACGTGTTAATTGGGTTGTTGGCGCTGTTGTTGCTGCCGCGTATCAACCGTTCGTATACCCCCTCATAAAACCAGACAGCTTGTTCCGTTCCTGGCGCATCGGCCGCATCTTCGGCGTTCCTACGGAACTGCACTGGTCCTTTTTACTGGTCCCGGTAGCCATTCTTGTCTATTCGTACGAAGCAGGAGTTGGTTTGCGGTGGACGCAGGTGCAATGGTGGTCGGGGATTACGCTTTTGCTGTTTCTCTTTGTCCTGATCCACGAACTCGGGCATGCCCTGACCGCGAAAAGCCGTGGCGTAGTAGCGGAGAAGATCATTCTATTCCCGCTCGGAGGCGGAGCACTGATCCCGGAAGAGCCGAAGCGGATCCGCGATGAGATACTGATCTACTTTGCGGGGCCCCTGGCCAACATTTTGCTGGCACTGATTGCCCTTCCCTTGCTACTGTTGCAGCCGGGCGGGAAGTACCTCATCCAATTCTACCTCAACCCCTTCGGCAACCTAATTGTGGTGCCCTCCCCCGCCGAACAGCTGCTGGGCATTACCCTGGCCGTGAATGCTGTACTGGCCATCGGGAACCTGCTGCCGGCTTATCCACTCGATGGGGGTAGAATTCTGCGGGCCCTGCTAAAGCGACCGGTTGGGGAACGAGCCGCAACCGTAATTACAACCCTGCTCGGTATCGCAATCGGTGGGGGCCTGATCGCTCTTTCGTTTCAACTCGAGGATCCCCTGTTGGGACTGAGCTCCCTGTTCATCGTATCTTTTTCGGCCATCGAGCTTAACCGCGGGTGGCAGCGGCGACGGCTTGCCCGGGCGGTGATGAAAGAAGTGCTACGCAGCCCGCTTACCGATCGAATTTACGCGAACGACCGCGTGGCACGGGCCCGTGCGGTTTTCGCCAAAACCGACGCCAAGGTCCTGCCCGTCTACGACAACTGGAACCAACTCAGCGGATTCGTGGAGCGCGAGGTTTTGCTACGGGAGGCGGACCGGGAGCAGCGGGTGGTATCGTTCTACGAACCGGAGTACATCGCCGCGCAGCCTACGGACAGCCTGCTACAGCTTACCGAGCGCATCGTGGAAGCGAACGTGTACGGGGCGGCGATTTACGACCGGGGGGTGATCGTCGGTTTCGTATTTACGGAAGATGTGATCCAGTTGCTGGACCAGTCGCCGAGGCGCTTCTATAAGCGGTTTACATCCCCAGCTTAGCCTTCACCAGTTCCATGAGATCGTCGCTGTCCTGGGCAAAGAGGACGGTATTGAAGAGGGAAGTGTCGAATACCAACTGGTACCCATTTTCCTGCGCAACGGCATCGATGGCATCGCGCGCTTGCTGAATCAGGGGACCGAGCAACTCCTGCCGCTTCTTTTCCAGGTCGCTGGCCATTTGCTGTTCGTACAGTCCGATCTTTTCCCGTTCTCCATCCAATTCAGCCCGAAATTTATTCACCTCGATGGGGGGAAGGTCATCAACCTGGGCCTCTAACTCCCTAACACGCCCCCGGTAATCTTCCACCATCTTTTCCCCTACAGCCACCAATTGCTGATTGTAGGTCTTCAATTCCGCTTCTGCAGCCTTCGTGCCGGGCATCTGGGATAGGAGGTTAGCAAAGTTGAGGTGTCCGTACTTCTGCGCGGTGAGGGAGGTAAGGGAAGTCAGGGAGATCAGCAGAAAGAGAATGAGGCGGGGCATGGGCGTGAACTTGCGTTGGTAGACTGCAAAGATAGCCGGTGGACGGGCGTACACGGTTTAAGGTAGCGTTAAAGGTGATCCAGTTCGGAAAGCCTATTACATACATTTTGTTTTAAGTTATTTGAACAACCAACATTCTACCGTACCTTGTGGCTTCAAGCAAGCAAGATGAAAGTTAACCTTCCCATACCGCGCGGCTGGCGTTTGTTTATCGAGGACCTTTACCGGCGACTTCACCGTCAGGTTACTAGTCCGTGGACCAAAGTGTCGGTCCTGATCCTCCTGGCAATTGTAGTCACCCGTAAGGAGCTGAGCTTCACGGTAAGCCTCAATGGGGGTGGCCTCTTCGGAGTGAACTCGGCCTCGGTCTTTTCCGATGGCGGCAACGCCCGCGACGGAAGTGCCAAGTTGGTCAGCTTCCGGCCCGAGAAGCGAAACTGGACCGCCAGGGAACTCAAGCAACTGGAATACATCAACCAATACCAGCGCATCGCGGTGGCGCAGATGGACGCCCACGGCATCCCCGCCAGTATCACCCTGGCCCAGGGCCTTCTGGAAAGCGGTACCGGTCAGAGTACCCTGGCCACCCGCAGCAACAACCACTTCGGTCTGAAGTGCTTCAGCAAGACGTGCAGCAAGGGCCACTGCAGCAACCACAGCGACGATCACCACAAGGACTTCTTCCGCAATTTCGCTACGCCGGAAGAGAGCTACCTCGCCCACAGTCAACTGCTGCGCAAGGATCGCTACCGGAAGCTGTTCACCCTCGACCGCAAAGACTACCGGGGCTGGGCCCGGGGACTGAGCAAGGCCGGCTACGCCACCGACCCCAACTACGCCGACAAACTGATCCGCATGATCGAATCCCTCGAACTGCACCGCCTCGATGCCTGAGGGCGGCATCCCAAAAATCCAAAGGTTTGACGTTTTGAGTGTATACCTCGCCCGTCCCCTCCCGGGGTCGGGCTTTTTTCTTACATCCCGAGCCAGGCGGCCAGTTTCCGCCGGGTTTCCTGCTCCTCAACGGGGGTGACCGGACCGTGATCGATCGGTAGAAAGGCGGCCTTGTCGATGGACTGAATGGCATTGACCACCGCGTACATCCGGGAAAGGATACGGGCGGATCCTCCGTTCGACTTCGCTTCGATGGGAATGCGGTGTGGATCGTTGTTTGACCGCGAATTACCCTTTATCACAGGTGCGAAAGTGACCGTAGTGACGCCGTGGCGGTGCTCATCGACGGTCGTAGAGAGGGCGAGCACAAATTGAAAAGACAGCGGGACGTCCTTTCTCAATTCATAGATCCGGTATCGTTCAAAGGTCAATTTGGTATGCGGTATTTGCCGCATAGAACGCCCGGAAATCGGTGCAAAGTTGCCGGGCCTCCTCCTGATTTAACCGAAAGTTTTCCTCTTCGGTTTCGCTGTACCGGGGTGCGGCCGTGCCACTTTCAGTAGCTGGCAGGCAATCCTTCCGGACGGTGGACAAAATTTGCTTGGGCTGCCCTTCGGCGTGGCCGAGCGGACGGGGAGTGGAATTATTCAATTTGCAACCTTTAATTCGATTCAATTAACATGAGAGCTCCCCAAGGTAGGGGTTTATTTCCAACTGGTGAATCAATGACCTAAACGCCCGGGCGAAGCAGTTGATGTAAGGGTAGCGTCATTTTCCGATACAGAAATTCGAGAAGATGTTCCCCAGTAGGTCGTCGGTAGTGATCTCGCCGGTGATCTCCCCCAGGTCGCGGAGGCTCTGCCGGATGTCCATGGCGATAAAATCCTGCGAGAGGCCGGTCCGGAGGCCCTGGTCTACGCGCTCGAGTGCCTGATCGGCCCGCTGCAGGGCATCGTAGTGACGGGCGTTACTGAGAATAACCTCCTGGGCGTCAATGCCGCCACGCCCCTCGGTCACGACATCGAGTAGCGTCGACTGGAGGTAGCCCAGATTACTCTTGTCGCGAGCGATCATGGGGATGAACCGTTCGCGGGGCACCGTCCAACGGCCTTCGTACGCCTCACCGAAGTAGTGGGTGTATTTGGTGTAAGGATTGAGATCCATCTTATTGGCGACGACTACCAGTTCGAGGTCGTCGCGGTACAGGCGATCCAAGTCGGCAGTGAGGGTGGCGGGGTCGGTTTCCACTACGTCGAACACATAGACCAGCAAATGACTGGAGGCCACCCGTTGCAGGGTTCGTGCTACGCCCATTGCTTCGATGGTGTCGGTCGCGTCGCGGATGCCGGCCGTGTCGATGAGGCGGAAGCCGATTCCGCCGACGTTGATGCTTTCCTCGATGGTGTCGCGGGTGGTGCCGGGGATGTCGGATACGATTGCGCGGTCCTCGTTGAGTAGGGCATTGAGGAGGGTGGATTTCCCCGCGTTCGGTCGCCCGGCAATTACGGTGGCTACGCCCTCCTTGATCGCGTTTCCGAGGCGGAAGGAGGTAGTGAGCGCGTCGATACGGCGGCGGATCTTATGCACCAGTTCCGTGAGTTGACCCCGGTCGGCAAATTCTACGTCTTCCTCTCCGAAGTCGAGTTCGAGTTCGATCAGGCTGGCGAAGTCGATCAGTTGTTGGCGCAGTTCGGTGATCTCGTTGCCTACCCCACCGCGGAGCTGTTGCAGGGCGATGCGGTGGGCGGCGGCGGAGCGGGAGGCGATGAGGTCGGCGACTGCTTCCGCCTGGCTCAGGTCGAGTTTTCCGTTTAGGAAGGCCCGCTGGCTGAATTCGCCGGGTTGGGCGGGCCTTGCTCCTGCGTCCCCGCCCAATTGCAGAATGCGCTGTAGGATATAGGGGCTGCCGTGACAGCTTACCTCCACCGCATCTTCTCCGGTGTAGGAAGCCGGTGCCCGGTATACGGTGATCAGCACCTCGTCGATGTCGTTCCCCTCCTTGTCGCGAAGTACCCCAAAGTGCGCAAGGCGGGCGGGAGCATCCCGGAGGTCGCGGCCCGAGAAATAGGGTGCGAACAGATCGGCGCTTCCGGACCCGCTGAGGCGAACGATCCCGATGGCTCCCTCCCCGGGGGGCGTGGCGGTGGCGATGATGATGTCTGAATTCATAGGGGCTAGCTTGCGCGGGGCAGGGTGATGCGGAAGGTGGTCCCCTTACCCACTTCGGTGTGAGCCACTACGATCCGTCCCCGGTGGTACTCCTCGATGATTCGTTTGACCAGACTTAGTCCGAGTCCCCACCCCCGCTTCTTGGTGGTGAATCCCGGATCGAATACCTTCCTGGCGTTGCGGGCGGAAATCCCCTTGCCGGTATCGGTGATTTCGATGATGACCTTACCGTCCTTTTCGGATACCGTGCTGCTGATCTGCCCCTTCCCGTCCATGGCATCCAGGGCGTTGCGGACGAGATTTTCGATTACCCAGTCGAAGAGGAGTGGGTTGATCGCTACGGGGATGTGGCCCGTGTCGGGGGCGGGGAAGTCGAAGGTGACGCGGCGCGGGGCACGTTTCTGCATGTACGCACGGCATTTGTCTAGTTCGGTATAGATGTTTACCGGGTCGAGTTCCGGGGTGGCGCCGATCTTACTGAAGCGGTTGGCGACCATTTCGAGGCGTTCGACGTCCTTGTGCAGCTCGTCGGATACTTCCATGATCTCCCGGTTGTCGGCGTACATCAGGTTGAGGTGTTCGATCCACCCCATGATCGCACTGATTGGGGTACCGAGCTGGTGGGCGGTTTCCTTGGCCATACCGACCCAGACCCGGTTCTGTTCCGCCCTGCGCGCCTGGTTGATGCCAAATATCCCGATCACGACAAAGGCACCGATCAGCGCCAGCTGGATGTAGGGGAATAAGCGCAGTTTGGTAATCAGCGTACTGGTGCCGAAGTACATCAGTCCGCCGTAGGGCATTTCCACCGGGGGCTTGCCGTGGGCCTTGAGGTAGTCGAGTTGTTCCAGTATGTAGGCCGTATCGGCTTCCCGCCCTCCCCAGTTCAGGGCTTCCTGATACCCGCCACTCTGGAGCGCCCAGATGGCCGGTATGGTCGTGTTGTTGCCGATGATCTCCTGCTGGGTGGAGACATCCTCCGCTACATCGCTGCCGTCAAAGTTGATGATGTCCCGCATCGACGCCTCGTAGAACCGCACGTAGTTCTCTTCGATCACCGAAAGCTGGTTCGCCAGTCGGTTCGTGTACCACACCGAAGCCACCACGATGACCAAGCCGATCAGGGCGAGATACAGTGGCCAGCGGGAGGTGGTGAAGGTCATGGATTAGGAAAATAGACGCGGCGCTAAGATAAAGGGCTTACGCCCCGCTCACCCCGCCTCCACGTTCAACCCCAGATCCTTCAGTGCCCGGCGGCTCGCCTGTTGCTCGGCGCTCTTCTTGTTGTAGTCTTCCCCTACGGCCATGCGGCGTCCGTTGATCATTACGGCGACGCGGAAACGGTCCCGTTTATCCTGCTTGAAGCGCTTAAGGATTTCATAATCGACGCGCTGACCGTTTTTCTGGCAGTGTTCCAGGAGCTGGCTCTTGTAGTTGTCGTCGTAGGTTTCCAGGGTTTCGATGTCGACGTAGTTGCGGAGCATTCGCTGGACGACAAAGTGGGTGGTACCGATGTAGCCACGTTCGACGTACACCGCCCCGACGAGCGCCTCCACCGCGTTACCGAGCATGGACCGGGCGATGCGGGTATTGTTGTAGGTGCTGAGCAGTTCGTCCATGCCCATGTCGTAGCCGATGGCATTGAGCGACTTTCGCTTGACGATCTTGGATCGCATTTTGGTGAGGAATCCCTCGTCGGCGGTGGGATACTTCTTGTAGAGGTACTCCGCGACAATGGTACCGAGCACCGCATCACCGAGAAATTCGAGGCGTTCGTTGTTCTGACCGCCGTAGGGTTGCTTGCGGGTGTTGTCGTTGCTGCTTTTGTGGGAGAAGGCGAGCTTGAAGACGTTTAGATAGGCGGGGGTAAAGCCCAGCAGCCGGCGCAATCGCCGTACGAAATCTTTCTCCGGAGAAAAGTAGCGATTGTAAATCCGTCTTACTGCTTTGATCACGGTCGGGAGCTCTATGCTTTAAAGCGCCTAAAGATAGTGGCGGAATTGTGCCCACCAAATCCAAACGTATTGCTGAGTGCAACGTCCACCGGGCGTTCTACGGCCTCGTTGAAGGTAAGCTTCAACCGGGGATCGATGTCGGGGTCATCGGTGAAATGATTGATCGTCGGGGGCACGAAATTGTGCTGAATCGCCAGTACGCAGGCGACGGCTTCAATGGCTGCCGCGGCACCCAGCAGGTGGCCGGTCATCGACTTCGTAGAGCTGATGTTCAGCTGGTAAGCATCTTCCCCGAAGGCCAGTTGAATGGCTTTGAGCTCTGCCGTGTCACCAAGTGGGGTGGAAGTCCCGTGGGTATTGATGTAATCCACCTCCGCCGGCGTGACCCCGGCGTACTCCATGGCGTTCAACATGGCCATTTTGGCTCCCGCTCCGTCGGGATGGGGGGCGGAAATATGGTAGGCATCCGAGCTGGCGGCGTAGCCGGCCACCTCGGCGATGATGGTCGCTCCGCGGGCCTGGGCGTGTTCGAGGCTTTCGAGCACGAAGGCGCCGGCGCCTTCACCAAGCACGAACCCATCACGGTCCGCGTCGTAGGGACGTGAGGCGGTTGCCGGATCGTCGTTGCGCGTACTGAGGGCCTTCATGGAGTTGAACCCCCCGATGGCAACTTTGGTGATGACCCCTTCCGAACCACCGGTGATCATCACGTCGGCGCGGCCGAGGCGGATGTCGTCGGCGGCGGCGGCCATGGCGTGGCCGGCCGAGGCACAGGCGCTTACGGTGGCGTAGCTCGGGCCCCGGAGGTTGTAGCGCATGCTGACGTGGCCGGCCCCCATGTTGGCGATCATGCGGGGGATCATAAAGGGATTATAGCGCGGGGTACCGTTGCCCGCGTCGAATATTTCGATTTGCTCTTCCAGGGAGCGAAGTCCGCCGATGCCGCTGGCCCAGATGCAGCCGGCGCGGTCGGGGTTTACGGCGGAGGGTAGCACGTTGCCTTCTTCATCGACCAGTCCGGCCATGCGCATGGCTTCGTCGGTGGAGTAGAGAGCCATGAGTGTATAGCGATCCTGCCGGCGGGCTTCCCGCTTATCGACCCGGGTGGTGGGGTCCCAGTCCTTCACTTCACAGGCGAACTGCGTTTTGAACTGCTCGGCGTCGAATTGGGTGATGGGTCCGGCGCCGCTGCGGCCGTTGCGGAGGCCCTCGAGGTACTCGGGTACGGAATTTCCGATGGCGGTCAGCGCGCCGATGCCGGTGATTACTACTCTGTTCATCTGTGTCGTGCTCGGTTATAAAAAAAACCGCCGCTCGCTACCTTTGGGGGGTAATCGGGCGGCGGCTAGTAAACGGTTGGGTGAAGGTTACTTATCTACACTGCTTTCGAGGTAGGTAACGGCCTGCCCGACGGTCTGGATGTTCTCCGCCTGCTCGTCCGGGATGCTGATGTCGAATTCCTTTTCGAACTCCATGATGAGCTCAACGGTGTCCAGCGAGTCGGCGCCCAGATCGTTCTGGAAACTGGCGTCAGCGGTCACCTCGGATTCATCAACGCCGAGTTTGTCGACGATGATCTGCTTAACTTTTTCTTCAATGCTTGCCATATTCTATGGTGGCTTTAGTGATTAAATGCGGCCGCAAAGAAAGCCCGAAAGCTTTACTTGCGCAAGTTCGGTGACAAATGAGCCCACCGGGGGCCCCAAATACACCAATTTGCTCGCCTAACGGCAAGGTAACACCACAACCACCGGTTTTGTGAACGGAACGTCCCCGATCCCCTAGAATCTGCCGCCCATAGTCAGGATAAAGGCATTCGTTCGGGTAATTTCCAGCGGGTCTTCACCCAGATTCCAGTAGTACTGCCCGCCCACCGTCACGGTACCGAGGTAGAGGGTGAGCCCGCCGCGTGCCGCCCAGTCGACCCCGCGATCATCGCCGGCCGGGTCATCTCCCCAGAACATACCCGGCACTACCGCGGCATGGAAGACCAAATTCAGATCAAAATCAGCGGCAAGGATTCGGTAGGCCGCCCCCAGAGGAAGGGAGAGGCGGTGGTCGCTGTATGCGCGGCCCGCTTGGTTTTCGTAGGTATTCGGACGGTAGGCGATTCCGGCGAGGGGAGCAAGTTGCCCGGCCCCGAACAGCAGGTCGACGCCCGCCAGCAGGTGATCGCCGGTATACGTTTCAAAGATGTCGGTCGGCCCCGGGAGCTGTACTTCCTGGCTGCCGGTTGCTAGTCCGATGTAGGGGTTAACTTCAATTTGCGCGAACGCGGGAGCGGTGAAAATCAGCCAAAAAGCAAGCGAGGTCAGGTAGCGAAGGGGGATCATTGCGGGGTGGATTGAGAACCGGTTGGACTAGCTGAACGTACTTTCGCACGCCCGACGTTGGGTCGGCCGGGCAATTTCTAATTTTTTGCAAAAAATAAGGCGGGTACACAATACGTTCCTTAGCCAGTAACTACACCCGTAAACTGCGGAGGCCAAGGGCCCCGACCTGTACTGGAATCTTAATCAACCTATGCAACAACTACTCCCCAAACTCATCGCCGTGGCCGTTCTCTGCGGTTTCGGACTGAACGTCAACGCCCAGCGCGCCTGCCAGGAAGGCCCCGATGGCTCAAGCGTACAACCCGGTACCGGCGCACCCTGCGTGAATACGGTAGTCTCGGCCGTCCCCTTCCTCCGGATCAACCCCGACGCCCGCGGCGGCGCGATGGGCGATGCCGGTGTTGCCCTCAGCCCGGACGCCAATGCCCTCCACTACAACGCCAGCCGACTCGCCTTTTCGGAGCAGGATATGGCACTGGGTGCCACCTACACCCCCTGGTTGCAGGCCCTCGGCCTCAATGACGTATACCTGGCATACCTCGGTGGATTTAAAAAACTGGGCGACAACCAGGCCGTCGCCGCCAGCCTCCGCTACTTCAGCCTCGGCGATATCCAGTACACCGACGACAACAACACCCCCCTCGGTACGGGCAAACCCAATGAGTTTGAGATCGCGCTGGCCTACACCCGCCTCCTCTCCGAAAACTTCGGCCTCTCCATCACCGGTAAGTACATCAACTCGAACCTGGCCTCGGGCCAGCAGTCGGGCGGACAGATCATCGAGGTGGGTCAAGCCATTGCGGCCGACATCGGAGCCAACTTCCGCAGCGAGCCCCTCGGCCCCAGTGGCAACATCCTCTCCGTTGGTGCAGCCATCACGAACATCGGAAACAAGATCACCTACACCCAGGATACGATCCGCGATTTTCTGCCCGCCAACCTCGGGATCGGCGCGGCCTACACCTTCAATCTGGATCAGTACAACCAAATTACCATTACCGCCGAAACGAACAAGCTGCTCGTGCCTACCCCCTGCGACGGTACCTCCAAGTGTAAACAGACCCAGACGGAGATCAACAACCAGTCGCCGATCAGTGGCATCTTCAGCAGCTTCAGTGATGCGCCCGACGGATTCAGCGAAGAACTGCGGGAATTCAACTTCAGCATCGGGGCGGAATACTGGTACGCCGAGCAATTCGCCCTGCGCGCCGGCTATTTCCACGAAGACCAGACCAAGGGTGGCCGCCGCTACCTCACCGCCGGTCTCGGACTGAAGTACAATATTTTCGGAATCAACCTGAGCTACCTCGTCCCCACCGGCAACCAACGCAATCCGCTCGACAACACGCTGCGGTTCAGCGTCCTCTTCGATTTCGGTGCAAACCCGGAATAAAGATCGGATACCGGCCAATTCCCCACCCATGGGGTATAAGCGCGAAATCATGGGGTTGCAACGTTAAATTTTTTAGCAGTTGACAATATTTATGGCCCGATGACCGTATATTGCAGCAGACAAACGGCCCCGGGGCCGCAGTCGACAAGAATTTTTATAACTGGGGTTTAGTTCAGGAAAGGTGTGGCACGTGTGCCACGCCTTTCTCTTTTATATATTTGGGCAACTTCGTAGCATGCCCCAACTGCTTCCCTTTCCCCAGTACCATCGCCCACCCGGTGAGGCGGTAACGGAACTTCCGGTTACCCGCAATGGCATCCGCTCGCTCACCCCCCTCCCCTTCGAGCAACAGAACGGCCCCAGCTTTCCCTTTCTACGGATAAGCGACACGCACAACGGGCATACGGTCCGGGGAGTCGCCGGCCTTTTGCCCGCCACCTACTTCGGCAACGGCACCGTGCGGCCCCACGAAAATACCCTCCTCGGACGACTGGAGCGACAGCGACGGCTGATCCGCACGGACGACGGAGCCCTCGGGAAGCCCGTCCTCCTTACCGTACCCTCCCTGAAGGAGTGGTGGAGCACCCACACGGAGGAACCAAGCGGGCAGGTCCTCCACTACCACAACAAGCGGTATCGCTACGCCCTCTCCGGCGGCTACCGGGGCCCCTCCGTGGATCTGCAGGAGATGGGCTCGCTGGTTATTGCCGACGGACACCACCGAGCCTATACGCACGCGGCGCTGGCCGTGGAGGGACTCTCTTCCTGCAACCACATTCCCGTCGTCATCATCGGGGCGGATGAGCTCCGCATCGGCACCTTCATGCGCGTGATCGACGGCATCCAGAGCCCTGAAGAGCTACTGCGTCGGTTGGCCCCACACTTTAGCATTACCCAGCTGGCCGATCCCGTACCGGTCGATTGCGGGGGGGACTGGCTGCTCAGCTACCGTGAAGCACATTATTTGCTGCGCAGGAAGGAGCAGACCGTCGGGCAGACCGACTCCGGATGGCTGAACGCCACCATCCTTGCTCCCGTGTTCGGGATCACCGATGTCCGCGCCGATATTCGCCTGGCCTACCTGGAGTGTCCCCGCCTGGTAGACGGAGTCTTTCAAATGCCCCCCGAACTTCAGTCTAAGATCAAACTGATCGGGCGCCCCATTCTACGGGAACGATTCTTCAGCGAAGTAGCCGCCGGCAGGACCCTCCCCCCCAAAAGCACCCGCTTCGAACCCCGCGTCCCCAGTGGTCTCCTGGTATGGATCCCCTAATCCCTCAACCCCCTCAATCCCTCACCCCTTCAATCCCTCACCCCTCCACCCCTCCACCCCTCCACCCCCTACTTAAACCGGATCGCCTTCACCGGATCGATCTTGGTCACGAGGTAAGAGGGAAGGATAAGAAACAGTAAAATGACCACGAAGGTGCCTACGTTCAGCCCAATGATCGTGAGCCACTCCAAGCGAATGGGAGCGACGGCGAGGTAGTAACTCTCTTCGTCGAGCTGCACGATGCCGAAGGTTTTCTGCACCCACGCCAGCCCGAGCCCGATGAGGTTACCGAGCAGCAGTCCGACTATTACGATGAAGCCGGCGTAGTACAGGAAAATTTTGCGAATATTCCAGTTGTCCTGACCGAGGGCCTTTAACGTACCGATCATATTGGTGCGCTCGAGAATGAGGATGAGCAGGGCGGTCATCATATTGATGACGGCGACCAGGACCACCAGGATGAGGATGATGATGCCGTTGTAGTCCTGAATGTCGAGCCAGTTAAAGAGCTCACGCAGCTTATTGCGGATGCTGTCGGCGTAGAGGTCCTGGGGCAGGACGTCGTAGTGGATGTAGTTGGAAAATGCGTCGAGGTCATCGATGTCGTCGAGCGCCACCTCGAAGCCGCCCACCTCATCGTCGCGCCAGTTGAGCAACCGGCGCAATTGCTTGATGTCGACAATGGCGAATTTGCTGTCGTACTCCTCCAGGCCGGTCTTGTAAATGCCGCCCACGGTGAAGGCCCGGGTCTTTTCTTCCCGCAGCCCGCTGAAGTACACGAAATCGACGCGGTCGCCCACCCCGATCTTGAGGCGGCGGGCGGTGCTGTTGGAGATCAGAATGGTGCGCGAGGTGGAATCGGGGGTGACTTCGAGGCGGTCTCCCTCGATAAGGTACTGGTCGAAATCCGACCAGGCGAAATCTTCGGCGATGCCCTTGAGCACCAGGGGCTCGGTGTCCGCCAGGCGCTCGCCCTCGTGAAAAACGGAGATGATGCCCGGCAGCAGGATGAACTGTTGGATGTGGCGGATGCCGCCCCGGGTCGTTTTTTCTTCCACTTGCTCACCACCGAAGGGATCGTTGAACTCCCGATACACGATGGAGCCGGTTTCTTTCAGCCCGGGATAAAAATCCTGTTTGGTGCTGATGGGGTAATCCGACGTCAACATGATGTCGTTGGCCGCCCGCTCCTCGGTGATGTGGATGTGGCCCCAGAAGCCGAATATTTTGACCGAGATTTCCGTTTTGAAGCCGGAGATCAGGGCGCTGGCCAGTACCATGGTTGCCATCGAGATCGCTACGGCCACTACCGCGATACCGATGATGGTGCGGCTGATGGAGCGCCCGCCACCCTTGGCGACTCCCCGGGCCAGGAACAGGGGTAAATTCATAGGGATCAAAGATAAAGCCAATCCGCCCAGCTTTCCCGGAACGGACCTTGCACCCGCGCCCCCGCCCACCCTATATTTGCCGCCCCAACCGAAAACGCAGACCCCCGCAACCCCACCCCACTTATGGATTTCATCGCCGAACTCGAATGGCGTGGCATGCTCCACCAGCTTACCCCCGGCATCCGGGAACACCTCCGGGAGCCACGGCGGGCCTACATCGGCTTTGACCCCACGGCCCCCTCGCTTACCATCGGCAACTACGTGCAGATCATGTTGCTGCTGCACTGGATGCGGGCCGGCCACCACGCGGTCGTGCTCTTCGGCGGTGCCACCGGACGCATCGGCGACCCCAGCGGACGGGACAAGGAGCGGGAAATGAAGTCCTACGAAGAACTCGACGACAATCTGAGCCACCAACAACAACAAATGGAACGGCTGCTGGGCGGGAACGCGGGAGCAATGAGCGTCGTGAACAACCTGGACTTTTACCAGGACATGAACGTGCTGCGCTTCCTGCGCGATGTGGGCCAGACGCTGACCGTGAGCTACATGATGGGTAAAGACAGCGTGCAGAAACGGCTCGACAGCGGCATGACCTTCACCGAGCTGAGCTACCAGCTGCTGCAGGGCTACGACTTTCAGCTGCTGTACGCCGACCACGGGGTGACCGTGCAGATGGGCGGATCGGACCAGTGGGGCAACATCACCAGCGGCACCGAATTCGTGCGCCGTAACCTGGAGGGGAAGGCCTTTGCCGTGACCACTCCCCTGCTCACGAAAGCGGACGGCACCAAGTTCGGCAAGAGTGCCGAGGGCAACATCTGGCTCGACGAAGAACTGACCAGCCCCTACGATTTTTACCAGTTCTGGCTGCGCAGCGACGATGCCGACGTACCGACCTACCTGAAGTACTTCTCCCTGCGCGGTAGGGAGGAAGTGCTGGCGGACTGCGCCGTCGTCGAGGCTCATTTGGCCGGTGAGGATCGCTACCGGGAGATCACCGCCATCCGCACCGCCCTGGCCGCCGAACTGACCGGGCGTATTCACGGCGGGGAGGGCCTCGCTACCGCCGAACGGGTTACCAACCTGCTGTACGGACGCGGGGCCACCGCTGAGGACCTGCGCGCGCTGGACGTCCGGGCATTCCGTTCGTTGAGTGGGAACATACCGACCTACGAACTGGACCTCAGCTTACTCCCTGCGGGAATCATGGACCTGCTGGCCGACCATACGGACATCGTGAGCAGCAAAAGCGAGGCCAAGAGGGCGGTCCAGGGCAATGCCATCAGCGTGAACAAGGAGAAAGTGAGCGAGCCGGATGCCGCCGTAACTCCGGAAATGTTGCTGCACGGACGCTACCTTTTAGTGGAGAACGGAAAGAAGAAACGGTTTTTGTTAAATCTTTCCTGAATGCGTAGCGAACAGTGCTAGCGTATTATGTTTGTACCACCGTAGCGGAATGGTGAGGATTTTCTCAGGATTCCACCAGTGATCTCTGCATATCAGAAAATCTCTCTACCTTACCCGTACGTTTGAATTTGATTTGATGCACCGACTCTTTTTTGGAGTAACTACGTACACTTAATTGAAATCGATCGTCACCTTGCTAGTTCGTGACGGTTTATCCACCTTGTCTTTTCCTGTTTTCCCGTATTACTTTTTATAAGTCACGCAAGTAATCCCGCGCCGACAACCGCTGCACGACAATCGTGCCTGGTTGTACCGGAGCCAACCTTGATCGCTCGCGCTTACAACCTGCCACCTTCCGCCCTTTAGGGCGTCTAATTTTTTATTTTTTTCTGGTCTGTTTGGCCAGGACGACACTTGAACAACACACATGAGATTTTTCTACGCAGCATTTGCTATGCTGATGACGCTACTATTAGCGTCATCGCCCCTCTCCCTTACGGCCCAATCTTCCCCTCCGCTCCGGTCCGCCGACGGCGAGTTAAGCGTACTGGCCAGTGGGCTCCCGGCCCTGAGTGGCTATTTTGTGGAAGCGTCGACGAACGAGCTATTCGCGATTAACATGGATGCCAACGTACCGTACTACTACGGGACGAGCTTTCGCGTGGATGCCGTGAGCTCCGACTGGAGCAGTCGTATTCTTTCCGGACTACGCATCGACGCCTCCTATTCCGGTCAGCAATGGGTCTATCCGGAACTCATACGCGAAGGCGGCGGTGTCAGCATACGCGCTCAATCAAACACCCTGAGTCCCGCTGGCGGACAACTCCCGGTAACCCTGGGAAAGAACGAGCAGGTGGTCATCCGGGCCGTGTGGAACGGTAGTTTTACGGTTTCCTACAGCTGGACCCTGTCGCCGGCGGGAACGGCGCAGGCCACCACCTGGATCCCCTGTGGCAACGCATTCGTGCTGGGTCGGCCGGCCCTGGGCGCGCTCTACCGAAACAACAACAGCGACAACACCTACAGCGGAAACCTGGGTGAGGTAAGGGTGAGTACCGATTATTCAGAGATCGTTACGGCCCCGGTTTCGAACGTCGCTCCCGTACTGGCCTCCATCGGCAACCTGAGGGTTACGGAAGGAAGATCCGGCACGTTCACCATTCGGGCTACGGATGCGGACGCAGGCGACCAACTGACCTTCTCGATCAGCAACAACCTGCCTGCCTTTGCCTCCCTACAGGACAACGGCGACCGTACGGCTACGTTGCGCATCAATCCATCGGTGGGTGAAGCAGGATCGTACGGCTCCATCGTCGTCTCGGTGTCCGACGGTCAACTCACCAGCGAAGAAACGATCGCCATCGTCGTAGAACCGGTTCCGGTACTGAGTTTTTCCGCAGGCTCGATCCAGGTGAATGCCCAGACGGGTGAAGCGGTGGAAAACCAGTTCGTAACCCTGAGCAGCAGCGACGGCAGCCGGCCGGCAATCACCCTGTCCGACGATCCCGATGCGTCCGAGTGGTTGGTCTTTCCGTCCGTGCCCGGCGTCGGGGAGCTGGCCTTTGGAATTCGGAACGGGCTTGCTCCCGGCTACTACAGCACCAGCATTTTTGCCATTTCCGAGGGCTACACCAGCGCAGAATTATTTATCGAACTACGGGTGACGGAAGTAAGTGGAACGCCGCGGATCACGGGGGTCTCTCCCCGCAACGGCGCCCTCAATGTGCCGACCACCACCTCGGTTTCCGCCAATGAACTTTCCCTGCCGAACGGACGGGACGGCATCTTCGGCGTCGACAACAATTCGATCGGCAACCAGACGGTGCAGCTCTTCAAGTTGCCGGGCGCAAACCTGGTTCCCACTACGGCCAACGGTACCGGCGGCGGCGACGCCATCAACCTCACGCCCTTGCTTCCTCTCGAACCCAACACCACTTACCGATTCGTGGTGGATGGAGTCCGCGACCTTACCGGGGTAGCCTTTGAACGCTTCGAATCTACCTTTACGACCAGCGCCGGAAGCACCGGCGGCGGCGGCGACCTCGACGCGGTATCCTTCACCAATGCCGGTAACGTAGCGACCAGCGCGCTGTACACGTCGCTGACGATCGGTCCCGACGGCCTCTTTTACGGCCTCACGATCCGGGGCACCATCGACCGCTGGACCATCGCCGAAGACGGCACCCTCTCCGATAAATTTACCATCACGACCCTCACCGACATCTACGGCGAGCGTTCGGCCGTCGGCTTCACCTTTGCTCCCGGCGCTACGGCGGAGAACCTGGTCGCCTTCGTAAGCCACAGCAGCAGCAGCCTGACGAATGCGCCGGCCTGGGACAACAAGATCAGTCAGCTCCGTGGTCCCGCCCTCGGCAGTGAAGCCCTCGTGGTCACCAACTTGCCCCGTTCGCGGCGCGATCACCTGACCAACAGCATTGTATTCCGCCCCGGCGAACCCGAGGTACTCTACTTCAACCAGGGCAGCAATACGGCGGGAGGTGCCCCCGACAACAGTTGGGGCAACCGGAAGGAACGCCTGCTCTCCGCGGCCACCCTGCGCCTCGACCTGAACAAACTGCCCGAAAGTGCCTGGCCGCTCGACGCCAAGACGACGATGAACGCCGCGGCGATCAATAGCGCCGACGTCAATTCTCCCACCCTGGGCAGCGGTACCGGCACCTACGTGGAGGCCAATCAGACCTTCCCGGACGACGGAACCTACAATCCCTATTACCGGGATGCCCCCCTGACGCTCTTCGCTACCGGTGTGCGTAACGCCTACGACCTGGTTTGGCACTCCAACGGACAGTTGTACATCCCCACCAACGGCACCGCCGGTGGCAGCAATGCACCGCCCTCCCTGCACGGCGCCCGCCGCCCCGACGGCAGCTTCTATGATTACGAAGATCCATCCGGAAACTACCCCGTAGTACCCGCCGCCAACGGAAACAATACCCAGCGCGACTGGCTCTTTCGGGTCAATCCCGCTTCTGGAATCGGCTATTACGGACACCCCAACCCACTGCGGGGCGAATTCGTGCTTAACCGCGGTCCGATCGACGTCGAGAACTATCCCGGCACGGTTATTCCGGACGTAAACTTCCGGGGCGCAGCCTTCGATTTTGAATTCAACAAGTCGCCCAACGGCGTGATCGAGTACCGCAGCAACGCCGAGAACGGCAATCTCCGGGGTGCTCTCCTCGTGTGCCGCTATAGTGGAGGGAGTGACATTATCGCATTGGTACCGGACGGACCGAACGGAGATATCCTTACGGCGAAGACGGGCATTCCCGGCTTCACCGGGTTTACCGATCCCCTGGATATTATCGAGGATCCCACCACGGGAAATCTGTACGTGTCGGATTTCGGTACCCAGTCCATCATCCTGTTGCAGCCCAGCAATCAGGCGGTACCTAGACCATTCGTGACCCTGAACCCCAATCAGGTGATTGCGGACGAGATCGTAGGTTCTCCCTCGGGTGAGTCGACGACTGTCTTCGTCGCCAATACGGGCAATGCCGCACTCGAAGGAGCTACGGCCTCACTTACCGGTCCCGATGCGGACCAGTTTACCCTGAATGCCAGCGGACTCACCTCCCTGCTCGATGTTAACAGCACCGCCTCGGTAACCGTCACCTTCAGCCCGACCAGCGCCGGAGCCAAGGCAGCAACGCTAACCGTCACGGGCACTAACGCGGAGCCCACCTCCATTCAGCTGCGCGGATTAGGGAAGAACGGTACCGGAGGTTCGAATGAGCCCTCGCTTCAACAAATTTTCGACACCTACGGACTGGCCGTCGCGGTAGGCGATCAGAATGCCGCTACCAGTACCATAGAATTGGGTGCCGGCCGGACGTACAACGACCTGCTCGGTGACGAAGTGGAACTCCAGCAGTTCCAGCGGGCGACCGGCGGCCCCGTCAGCGTCGAGGTACTCGCGGTCTTCGGCCCGGAAACCACCAACCCCATCGTCAATTTTGGGTGGCACGAAAGCGGCAGCACGCAATCGCATACTGAGGTTTTCCGCATTGCCAACACCACCACCGGCAACGGACAAACTTTGAATCCGGAGATCACCGGGGAGACGACCTTTAATCCCGGACAGCTCACCTTCGGCTTCTACACCGAGTGGCCCGCCCTGGACAACCGCAAGGTCTACGGCGAGGACGCCCTCAATACCTTCAGCGGCGCGGTGCCCCACCACGTCAGGGCGTACGAGGTACCTGGAGAGGACAACGCCTATATTCTGGCGATCGAGGAGCTCGGAACCGGATACGATTACCAGGATTTGGTCGTCATCGTCCGCAATGTCGCTCCCGCCGGAGCGCCGTTGGTATCCGTTACTCCCGGCGAACTGATCTTCGAAACCACGGTCAATACCCAGGGAACTCAGACGCAAACCAAAACCGTAACCATCACCAACGAGGGTCGCACCGATCTGGTCATCGATGCGGTAAGCCTGACCGGCGCCTTTGCCGACCAGTTCACCTTCATTGGACCTTCGCCACTTACCCTTGCACCTGCGTCCGCGCAACAGTATGCCGTAACGTTCGCTCCCGACCTCGACCAGACCAACCTGGGTCATCAGGAGGCCGCACTGAGTTTTGAGGGTGCCGGCTCCGATGCGAGCAACTTCGCGGTGGGCCTGCACGGACTTAAGAAAACGGGTTACGAGGGCAGCAGCGAACCGCCCCTACAGGAGGTGGTCGACGCACTCGGAATCGGCATCGACGTCGGCTGGACCACCCTGTCAAACACCACCAGTGCTGCACCCCAGGGACAGGAGGTGATTGCTCCCATGTTCGTGGCTGCCGGCACGGGTAGCGTAGGCATCACGTCGGTAGCCCGCTACTCTCCCGCGGAAGTGCTGCCGTTCGGCTGGTACACCAATACGGACGGGACCATCACCACCAATGAGGTGGGCGTGCAGGCAAACGGCCTGGCCAATGCCCAAACCCTCTTTCCGGCCCTGGCTTCCGGTACGACCAGCTTCGACCCTCAGGGTGCCACTTTCGGCTTTTTCGTGGAATCGAAGTCGTTTAACCGCTTCAACTACACGGAGGACGCCCTTAATACCGGCGTGGCTCACCGTACCCGCGTCTATCCGGTCCGCGACCGACAAGGGTTCATCGTGGACAACAGCTACCTCGTGTGTTTTGAGGACGCTACCAACGGGGATTACCAGGACTACGTCTTCGTCGTAACCAACGTAAAACCTGCCGGGGCGGGTGCGCAGGTGCTGACGTTTGCACCGAACAGCATTGACATTCAGGCAGCGCGCGGACAAGTTTCCACCACCGCCGGAACCATCATCAGCGGCAGTACCGACCTGGCCGGAAGCCAGATCACGCTCAGCAGCAGCGAGCCGTGGGTGGTACTTCCCCAGAACGTCGTGGCGGACGAACCGCTTGAATTTGCCGTAAATGCCTTTAACCTGGAGAATGGAGAATACGCAGCTACCGTCACGGCTTCCGCGCCCGGATTTGCGCCGGCCTTCCTGCGGGTTAATGCCACCGTATCTGAATCCGTTCTTTTCTCGGCCAAGATCAACTTCCAGGACAACACCTTCGATCCGCCTACCGGTTACGTAGCCGATGTCGGCGCAGCGTACGGTATTCGCACGGGGGGCCGATCGTTCGGCTGGATCGATCCCGCTACCGGAGACCCGCTGGACAACTTCATTAGTGCGCGGGGTGCCGGTCGTGGCGTGACCCCCAACAGTACGGACGAAGACAAGCTCCTGCGTTCGTTCAGCATGTTCGACCAGGTAGACCTGAACCCCCGGGCACCCCGGGACTGGGAGATCGCCGTACCCAACGGAAGCTACCGTGTGGAAATTGCGGCGGGAGACCCCCAGTACTTCGACAGTCGGCATACCATTCGCGCCGAAGGGGTTACGCTCATCGAGGATTTCAAGCCTTCCACTAGCGACGTACGGCGCACCGGTTCCGGCATCGTAAAGGTGCTCGACGGCAAGCTGACCCTGGACGACATAGGTGCCACCGCCACCGGCAATTCCAAGATCATCTACATCAGCCTGGTACGGATCGACGGGGACCAGACCCTGCCGACCATCGTCGCGGACCTCAGCGGAAACCAGCAGGCCGACGGCAGTTACCGGGGCAGTGCAACGGTGACCTTGAATGCTCAGGATAACTCGAACAGTGGCGGCATTGCCTCGCTGCGCTACAGCGTAAACGGGGGGACTTTCACCAACTATGCAACCCCGGTAGTGCTAACCCTTCCGAATGGCGTAGACTCTTACGACTATCGATTGACCGCGGAGGCCACCGACCGGCGAGGCAACATTGCCAGGGAGGAAGTGAGCCTCACCGTTGTCCGCGCGAGCGGTGCCATTGCACGCATCGAGAACATGACGAAAGTTCCCGGCACTAACCGCGGCTTTCCGGCGGAGGACTTCTTCTCCTTCCACTACAACAACATGGTCAAGCTGTTTAACGGCTCGCGTCCGAACGTGCACGACCGCAACGTGGTGAGAATCCACAACGACGGTACCGCCCCGCTGTTGATCAGCGAGCTGACCACTTCCAATACGGAAGTTTTCGTGATCACCGACCTGGAGGTGCCGGCCGGCGGGCTTACCGTCGCACCGGGTGCCTACGTCGATGCGACCGTGGAGTTCATTTCGCGTGATCTTCCCGACCGTACCATACTGCTGACCGAGCAACTCGTACTAGCCTCGAATGCGGACAACGCCCAGAGTGTTTCCGCTACTTTCCGGGGCTCGTACATGCTCTACATCGAGGGCAACAACGAGATGACCAACCAGCAGATCTTCGAGGTGCTGGGCTTCAAAACCGAAATGGGTCGTGAGGGAGGACGCTACGTCGTGTATCCCAGCTCCGACTACCCCAGCGACGAGCAGGTAGCTTCGGGTGCGGAGGGCAGCATGATCTTGTCCAAATACTTCGTACAGGCCGATGCCTCCCAGCCGGTGAGGATGATTCAGCTGGCCGGTTTCCACGGTCCTGGAGGTGCGCCCACTCAACTGCGCAACAGCAGCAACCAGATTGTTTCGGGTATGAACTTTGACCACGGTACGCTGAATTTCCAGACCATTCTGCCGAAGGCGTCGAATACTTCTTCCGTTCTCGCGGGGGACGCCGCCAGCAGCATTTCGTCTCCGTTCCAGATCGTAATGGCCTATTACCGTACTACGGGCGGTAACACTTCCGGCAACCTGTCCGATCAGATTCTGGGCGTTCGTGTGTACAAAGCGATTGATCGCTTCGGTAAGGTCATCCCGAACGAGTACATCATGCTCCAGGATTACATTGGGAATGGATGCGCCGCCGGTTCCGGAAACTGTGACTGGCAGGATAACGTGGCCTACATCATCAACGCACGTCCGCTCAATCAGCCGACCGCCTCCTCGATCGCCAATCTCACGATCGACCCCGCGGTTGCCCGCAACTACCCGATTGCCGGTTCGTTCGACAAGGGATACCCCGGCAACCGACTCACCTACACCGCCCGACTCACCAATGGCTCGGATATACCGTCGTGGATCGAACTGAACGACCTCACCGGTGAGTTCACCATGAACGCACCCTACAGTGCGGCCAACCAGAACTTACAGATCCGGGTAACGGCAACCGACTACAACGAAGTAGCCGTGAGCAGCACCTTTACCCTCTCCGTCACGGGCAGCCAGTCCGATTGTACGGTCGACGCAAACGCCGACGGACAGCCCAAGGTCCTGTTCTGCGACGGAGGAAACGTCATGCTGAACGGGTATGCCGCCACCGGTATCTACAAGTGGACGGGCCCCAACGGCTTCACCTCCACGGCCAAGAACCCGGTAGTGACCCAGGCCGGAACGTACACCCTTACCTCGGAAAGGATTCTGTACGGCAGTTGCCCGAACGTCAGCACCGTAACGGTAACGGAAGATTTCGGTAACGCACCGAGCCTGACCGTCAGCAGCCCCTCCACTACCCTTACCTGTACGGTAGGCGCACTGGAGTTGACGGCCGTTTCCGCCGCCGTCTCACCCAGCTTCTCCTGGTACGACGGTACCCGCCTGATCTCCACCTCCCGCAAACTGGTAGTAACCAAAACCGGTACCTACAGCCTTACGGCAACGGGTACCGACGGCTGCCGCGCTACGACAACGGTGACCATTACGGAAGACCTTACCCCGCCCAGTGCCGGTAACGGCGGCAGCATCACGGCCTGTCGATTGGACGGCACCATCGATCTGTTCGCACGACTGTCCGCCTTCGGGGGAGTCCCCCAGGCCGGAGGTCGGTGGTCAATGTACGGTGCGCCGGTAGCGGGAATGTTAGACCTCACTACTGCTTTGTCGGGAGTCTACACCTATACGGTCGGTGGCAACGCCGGTTGTACGGAAGTAACTTCGGAACTGACCGTGATTCTCACGGAAAGTGAACTGTATTACCGCGATGCGGACGGTGACGGCTTCGGCGATGCCGGAGTGTCCATTCCGCTGTGTAGCCCCCGGGCCGGGTACGTAAGCAACGACAAAGACTGTAACGACGGTGATGCCGCCACCCATCCGGGAGCCACCGAAACCTGCAACGGCGTCGACAACAACTGCGACGGCGCAATTGACGAAGGGACCGCTTGTTCCTCCGGTGCCGTGGCAATCCGCATCAACGCCGGCGGTCCGAGCACTACTTTCCAGGGCCATACCTTCTCGGCGGACCAGTACTACCGCGAGGGCACGACCTACACCAACGACAACGTGAACCTTCCGTCCATCTATAAGTCGGAGCGCACGGCGGGTGACCCATACCGGCTTCGGTACCGCGTTCCCCTCGAGAACGGCGACTACATTGTCCGGCTACACTTTGCCGAAATCTACTGGGGTGCCCCCGGTGGCGGTTCCGGTGGAAGCGGCAAACGCATCTTCGACGTAACCCTGGAAGGCAGACGAGTCATCAACGACTACGATATTACTGCCGACGTCGGCGCGGTAACGGCCGTGGTGAAAGAGTTCAGGATCACCAATACCAATGAGCGCTTCGACCTGGATCTGAATGCGGCGAGCTCGGTAGGTGGAGTCAATCAACCGAAGATCTCGGCGATCGAGATCCTCAGCCCCGGTTCGACCGGTCCGAATACGGTACCCGTTGCCGTGGCTACGGTTGATCCGATTTCCGGCTCCGCTCCCCTGTCCGTTAACCTGGACGGCACGGCTTCCTACGACACCAACGGCAGCATTGCCAACTACGCCTGGAGCTGGAACGGCGGCTCGGCAAGCGGACCGAGTGCACGGGTGACCTTTGCGGAGGGCACGTATGCCATCACGCTTACCGTGACCGACAACGGCGGCAGCCAGGATGCAACCGTATCCAACCTCACCGTTGGCCGCACCGTCATCGACAACGATGAGGATGGCGTGGAGGACAGTCTAGACAATTGCCCGACGGTCTACAATCCGGACCAGAACCTTCGAACCTACTATGCCGACACCGACGGTGATGGCTACGGCGACCCGAGTACCGCAGTAACCACCTGTGAAGCGCCGGCGGGGTACGTTGACAACAACCTAGATAATTGTCCCACCTTCGCATCCAGCAACCTCACCGATTCGGACGGCGACGGCCTCGGTGATGCCTGCGATACCGACGACGATAACGATTCGGTAGCCGACGGCGACGATTGCGCGCCCCTGGACGACCAAATCGGAGCGGCACAACTCTACTACGGAGACAGCGATGGCGATGGCTTCGGCGATCTAACCCAGGTGATCCTATCCTGTACCCAACCAGCAGGCTACGTGACCAATGGTACGGACAACTGCCCGGCGACCTATAATCCCGACCAGCTCGACGCCGATAACAACGGCCGGGGCGACGCGTGTGACGGGACCATAGTTGCTAAAACGTCTTTCTGGCTGGAAGCGGAGTGTGGTCAGGTAGGTGCGGTCTGGACTACGGGGAGCGATCCGCTCGCCTCCGGTACACAGTACGTGCATGCTCCGGATTACAAGGATCTGGTCAATATACCCGCGGACGTTGCCGCCAACCGCGTTCGCTTTGCCTTCGACCGGGCGCAGGCGGGTAACTACACCCTGTTTGCCCGGATCTCCGCCAAGGACCCCGACAGCGATTCTTACTGGGTCAGAGTCAATGGTGGAGCCTGGTTTAAGTGGTCGGGCGGCATCACCGTTGACAACCTCTTTAACTGGAACAAGATGCCGATTGCCGTTCCGTTACTGGCCGGAGTCAACAGCATCGATTTCGCCTGGCGTGAGGGAGCCGCCAAGCTGGATAAGCTACACCTGAACCTTACCGGTCTACCACCCGTCGGTCTGGGTGAAGCAGCCACCAATTGCGGCGCTGGCGTCAATCAGCTTCCCGTCGCAGTCGCTTCCGCATCCGAAACGGAAGGCGCGGCACCGCTGAGTGTAGTACTTAACGGCACCTCCTCCTACGACACCGATGGTTCCGTGGTCACCTACGCCTGGACCTGGGCCGGCGGCTCCGCTACCGGACCTACTCCCCGCGTCGTATTTCCCGCCGGCACCTATGTGGTCACCCTCACCGCGATCGACGATCGCGGCGGTGCCGGCACCTCGACCGTAAACGTAAGCGCGCTCGATGCCAATGTCGATACCGACCAGGATGGAATACCCGACGCAGCGGACAACTGTCCCACGGTGTACAATCCCGAACAATCTCTACCGGTGTACTACGCCGATCGGGACGGAGACGGACTGGGGGACCCGAACGATGTCATCGAGGCTTGCTCCCAACCGGCAGGTTACGTGACGAACGACGACGACAACTGCCCCACAGTGAATAGTCAGGACCTGACCGATACGGACGGAGATGGACTGGGAGATCTCTGTGATGACGATGACGACGACGACGGTGTGGCGGATGCGCAGGATTGTGCCCCCCTCGACGACCAGATCGGTGCCGGACTCCGGTACTACAGCGACGAGGACGGTGACGGGTACGGTGATCCCGGCCGTAGCATCCGGTCCTGTGCCCAGCCGGCGGGATACGTCCTGGACAATACCGACAACTGCCCGTACGAAGCCAATGCCGACCAACTCGACAGCGACGGCAATGGAGTAGGTGATGCCTGTGAGGGCGTCGTGTACACCAAGCGGTCCTTCTGGCTCGAAGCCGAATGCAGCCAAGTGGGCAGCGCATGGACCGTGACGGCCGATGCGGACGCCTCCAACGGCGAATTTGCTTTCGCTCCCGGTAAGCGTTCGATGACGGTTCCACCGGCGGACGAAGCTGCGAACCACCTGCGGTTTGTCTTCGACGACGCCGAGGCCGGCAGCTACGACCTCTTCGCTCGAATCTCATCACTGGACCCCGACAACGACTCCTACTGGGTCCGGGTCAACGGTGGAGACTGGTACAAATGGTCCGGCGGAATCGTGGTCGACAACTCCTTCCACTGGAACAGGATGCGGGTGAAGGTTACCCTCTCCCAGGGCATCAACGTAGTGGACTTCGCATGGCGCGAAGGTGGCTCGAAGCTGGATAAGTTGTTCCTTACCCTCGACGCTGCTACACCCACCGGAATGGGTGCGGAGGCAGCGAACTGCGGCGTGACCGTTAATCTACCCCCGGTTGCGCGGGCGTCCAGCTCGGCGACCGGCGGGGAAGCTCCCCTGGTGGTAGACTTGGACGGCACTGCATCAACGGATTCCGACGGAAGCATCACTTCCTACGATTGGAACTGGGCAGGCGAACAAGCTTCCGGAGCTACCCCGCGGGTGACCTTCGGAGCAGGAACGCACTCCATAACGCTCACCGTTACCGACGATGAGGGCGCCACGGCGACCGACGTGCTCACCCTGGAAGTGTTCGATCCCGAACTCGACACCGACGGGGATGGCGTGACGGACGCATTCGACAATTGCCCCACCGTTCCCAACCCCGACCAGCAACTGTTCACCTTCTACGCAGACTTCGATGGGGATGGCCTCGGCGATCCGAACGATAGCGTGCAGACTTGCGAGCAGCCCGCGGATTACGTTACCGACGCGACCGATAACTGTCCTTCCATTTATTCTTTGGATACGACCGATAGCGACGGGGACGGCATCGGCGATGCCTGTGACGACTTTGATGGCGTGAGTGTCAATTACTCCTTCGAAGCGGAATGCGCGAGCTTAGGTAGCGGATGGCGAGTGGAGCAGTCCACCACCGCATCCCAGGGCCAGTACATTAACTTCATCGGCAGTGCCAACTATACTGTTCCGGCAGCCACCGTTCCGGCCCAGGAAGCAACCTTCTCGTTCGATGTAGCGGAAGCCGCTACTTACTTCCTTTACCTGCGCGTAAGTGCGCCGGATGGTGGCCGAAATTCCCTGTGGATACAGATCGATGGTGGCCCCTGGATCAAGTTCTGGAAAGAGGATACTGGGTCGCAACTGTTGACTACCGGATTCGAGTGGAGAAAAGTAAACGACGATGCCCAACCGGTTTCGTTCGACTTCACTCCCGGGAACCACACCGTCACGGTGGCCAACCGTGAACCGGGTACTACCCTCGACAAGGTGTTCCTATCGACCAGCGGCACGCCTCCAACTGGGACCGGCGAGGCAGCTAGCAATTGCGGTAGCCCAACTGCTCTCCAGTCTAACGAACTGCAGCGGCCCGACCCCTTCCTGACCAGCAGCAAGCGAGGCAGTACGGATGCGCCGACCGCACTCGAACTCTATCCCAATCCCGCCGTCGACGAGCTTACGCTCGAGCTCAGCAGTGAGTACGAGGGCCGAGTGGAAGTGTACCTCACCGATATGACCGGCCGCACGGTACAACGCCTGCGCTTCGATAAATCGGCAGTTGAGCTTCGTGCCGAGATTGGTGTGGGGAATTTACCCAGCGGCGTCTACCGCTTGCGGGTAATTGAGGGCGACCGTCAGATCGTGCAGCCTTTCGTTAAAATGTAGTGGCACCTCCACACACTATTCCCGTGTCACGTATGGGGCTGCTCCGCAGGGGGTGGCCCCATTTTTTTGGCGGGTACGCAGGTGCCGTGGACCCCGGGAAAGCCAGGCGGTGTGGTGCACCATATTTTCTTCTTGATAAGAAAAGCATAACTTGGTGCCCTCCTTTGTAGCTAGGCCCCACAAACACACGCTTTTTTATGCATAGCAACTTTACTCCGACCCGACCGTTGGCTGGTATTCCCTTGCACGGGATGTTCGGCCTGCTGGTCCTACTTTTATGGGCGACGGTGCTGCCCGCCACCGCCCTACCCGCCCCGGAATCAGCCGCCGGTGCCGTTGTTCGCATTGAAAATATGACCAAACTGCCCGGCTCTAGTCGGGGATTTCCGGCGAACGACTACTTCACCTTCCACCGCTCCGACCGGGTACAGAACAGCAAGGGGCAGGTACTGAAGTACGGGAACAAGGCCACGATGCGTATCCACAACGACGGCGGCGCTACCCTGGTCATCACCCGCCTTACCACAACGAATACTTCCAATTTCCGCATCACTGGGGTAAGTATTCCCTCAAGCGGGCTCCAAATCGCTCCGAAGGCATACCGCGATGTGACGGTCGAGTTCCTTACCACCGGTGGTGAAACCCGCAGGCTCATCACCGAGTCGCTGGTCCTGTCGAGCAATGCCGATAACTCCTCCAGCACGAAGGTTACTTTTCGCGGGGCCTACATGACCCACGTGGAGGGGGGCAGCGAAATCAACGTGCAGCAGGTTTTCGATGCCTTTGGTTTCAAAACTCAGATGGGACTCGACAACAGCGGCAATCCCCAGGTGCGTCCGAGCTCCAATTACCCCAGCGCCAGTTCGGTAAATGAGGGCAAACACGGTGACTTGATCCTGTCCGAGTTGTTTGTCCAGGCCAATCCGAACAAGCCCGTCCACATGATGCAATTGGCAGCCTTTCACGGTCCGGGAACCGCACCGACCGAACTCCGTGATGAGGCCAGCGCACGCATCGTTGCCGAGATGAAGTATTACCACGGCGACCAGTATCACCAGACCCTGCTTCCCAAGCTGACCAACTCCTCGACGGCGCAGGCGGGTGATTACACCAACCGCATCGATCAGCCCTTCCAGATTCTGGTTGCCGGGCACCGGACTACCGGCGGCACCTACGACAACACCAAAAAATCGGAAATTCTAGCCGTTCGTGTCTATAAGGTAAAGGACCGCAGCGGGCGAATCGTTCCCTTCGAATACATCATGATCCAGGACTACGTCGAACAGGGTTGCGGAGCCGGAAGCGCCAACTGCGACTGGAACGACAATGTCTCCTACATCACTAACGTACGCCCCCTCGCGGTACCGACTTCCAAATCCATTGCCGCCCTCACGGTCTCCCCGGGAGAAACAAAGGTTTATCCCGTGGCCGGCTCCTTCAACCAGGGGTACCCGGGCAACACGTTGAGCTACACCGCACGGATTAGCGGCGGCGGCGCATTGCCGTCCTGGATTTCAATTGACAAGACCCGGGGTACAGTGACCGTGAAAGCACCCAGTTCGGCGGGTGGACAAAAGTACAGCATCCAGGTAACCGCCACGGGCGACAACAACCTCACCACCACCGCAACTTTTTCCCTATCGATCGGCGGAACGCCCACCACGCCACCACCACCGCCGCCGCCCCCCGCTGCGGGGAACGCCTACTGGCTCGAAGCCGAGTGCGCACAGGTAGGTTCCAAGTGGACAAAGGAATCGTCCTCATCGGCCTCCGGCAACAGCTACGTGGTCGTAAAAAGTGGCAATTCATTTAGTGCTCCACCGGCTGATGATGCAGCGAACCGGGTTCGGTTCGTCGTCACCGATGCGGCCGCGGGCAGTTACCGACTGTTTGCCCGGATCGATGCCCGAACCGGCAACGATGATTCCTTCTGGGTACGCGTTAACTCCGGAGCTTGGTACAAGTGGTTCGGAGGCATGGAACAGGGGGTAGGATTCGTCTGGAACCAACTTCCCGGTAACGCCCTCGCACTTAAGGAAGGGACCAACACGATCGACTTCGCCTTCCGCGAAGACGGCACACGTTTAGACAAAGTGTACCTGACCGGAGATGGGTCCACACCCAGCGGCTTGGGATCTTCGGCTACCAACTGCAATCCAGTAGAAGATGCGACGAGCTTCTGGCTGGAGGCCGAATGCGGCAGTGCGGGTAGTGGGTGGAAAACCCTGAGTTCCTCCGCAACTTCGAGCGGCAAGTACGTTGTTTTCACCGGCGACCGACGGATCGCCCAACCCACCTCCAACGAACCTGCCCAACAGGTGACCTATACCGTTAACCTCAGCCAGAGTGGCACCTACCATCTGTTTATGCGCCTCAATGCCCCCGATCCGGGCAGGAATTCCCTCTGGGTTCGCATCGACAATGGCAATTGGGTGAAATTCTGGGAAGAGATCGGCGGTGCCCAGTTGCTTACGTCCGGCTTCCAGTGGCGCAAGGTCAACAACGACGGCAACGACATTTCCTTTAACTTATCGGCCGGCAGCCACACCATTCGCGTTGCCAATCGGGAACCCGGCACCATGGTCGATAAGCTACACCTTACCCGTAGCAAGGTCTTACCGACGGGAATGGGCAGTACCGCCTCTAACTGCAGCAGTAGCAGCTATGCCGTGGTGGCTCAGTCAACAGCGTCTTCTGAGACTTCCGACCGCCTACAGGCATCGCCTGCTGTATCCGCACCTTCTACGGTGAACTTGTTTCCGAACCCCACTACCGCCCTTCTCAACCTTTCGCTGGAGAGCGAATACGAGGGTCGGGTGCTGGTAATTGTAACGGATATGACCGGCCGACGCATCCGCGAACGTTCCTACGATAAGGACGGACAACTTCTCGGAGTTGGACTCGAGGTAGCTGATCTCCCTTCCGGACTTTATCACCTGCGGGTAATCGAAGGAACTCTGCATACCGTCAAGCCCTTCGTAAAACAGTAAGGGGGGCAAACTGATCTCCAATTATTCAAAAAAATAATCGGGGCCACGCAAGTTTGCGTGGCCCCGATTATTTTTTTAATTGCTATAATTAGGGTAACATTTGACCCCTTAAAGGGATAGAGTAGATGTACACTAGTACCCCGACGGATCGTAAAGCGCCACCGGCTCATACGGACCGCATAGTGTATTGCACACTACACGTAATGCACCCGGCGTCACCCTACGTTGTGTCGTCCACCTAACTTACAGTGTGTATTATTTTCCCGAATACGTGATTAGAGTTTAGTATGTTGCACAAGAATTGGCTGGCGATCATTTACTGTTCTATTTAGGCCAGCCCTGTTTACTTTTTCGGTCTTACCAAAGGTATTTCTCTTCATTCTACTACTCCATCGTGTTGCCCCGCAACACCCTGTAGTTCAATGCCCTAGGCCACCTTTGGAAGCGGTTTACCAGGTTACTTTAGATACACTATAGCACAACACAATGAACAATTACAAGCTGTTACTGGCTGCGCTACTCGCTGCGCTGCTTACCCCGAATACTTTCGTTTTTGCCAGCACACAGCAGTTGGCTCCGGGCGATACCATTCACATCAACTTTTCCGACGAATCTACCAATCCGCCGGCGCCCTTTCTCAAAGATTTCGGGGAGCCTTTCGCCGCCCGGGGGGTGTATGCCTACGGATGGGTCGAGCCGGGTACGGCCATTCCCATCTCTCTCGTCGGAAACGGCCGCAACCGCTCACCTAACCCCGATGTCGACGTCCTCAAAGAGACGCTCGTTCACATGCAGTATGGCGACACCGGTGGCACACTCGGCCCACCCGTCGAGGGTGCCTGGGAGATCGCCCTGCCCAATGGTACCTACCGGGTGTCAGTGGTGGCGGGCGACAGTGATCCGGAATCCCGTCCCGGTACCACTCACGTAATCAATGCCGAGAACTGGAACCTGGTGTACCAACCAACGGTCTACGGAGGGGTCAACCAGTTCTCCAGAACCGGAGTGGTCGATGTCACCGACGGGAGGCTTACTCTCGACGCTACGGGAGGCTACAACAGCAAGATCTCCAGCGTAGTGATTACCCCGGCGGCGCCGGAACCGGTCGCTTTCTTCTCCGATGTGATCCCGGTCAACGGTGCTACGGACGTTCCCACTTCCGCCTTTCAGATCAGCGTAGCGGTAAATGTTCCCGCAGGCTACGAGCTGGATAAGAACAGCATTCACGGTCGGGTGCGCCTATTCGAGCAGACGGACATCGGCCTGTTGGAGGTGCCTTCAAATTCAAACGATACCGGTGGTGGGGACGCTATCACCCTCACTACCTCCTCCTCGCTCAAGCCGGCAACAACCTACGTATTCCACCTCGAGGGCGTACGGGCGAATCGTATCGGCAATGTGAATGATCGCATAAATTTTCGCACATTTACCTCACAATTCTCCTCGGCATCCGGTGAAGACACCAACCAGCCTGCTAACCTGGATGGGGTCAGGTTCACCCAAATTAGTGGTAACCTGCTCGGTGCGGGTACCACCGGTCGCTTCACCACGCTAACCATCGGTCCCGACGGCAAGCTGTACGCTTCCACACTCGGGGAGACAATTAAGCGGTGGACCATTCTACCGGACGGCACCCTAACGGATTTGGAGGAACTCCCCATCAACCTGACGGGCAGCAATCACCCCGTAACCGGCGCACCGACCAGTGACGACCGCTTCATCATAGGATTGACCTTTGCTCCCGAGTCTACCCCCAGCAACCTGATCGCTTACGTAACCCACAGCGCGATGACGCTCACCGACGGTCCGGAGTGGGACGGCAAACTCACCCGCCTGACGGGCTCCCAATTGGAAAATGTTCAGGACGTCCTGGTTCACCTTCCCCGTTCCCGCAAGGACCACCTCACCAACAGTGTAGTTTTTGGGCCCGGCGGCGACCTGTATATTCTTCAGGGCAGCAACAGCGCCGGGGGAGAACCCGACATCGCCTGGGGTATGCGGAAGGAAAGTCTGTTATCGGCAGCCGTATTGCGCCTGCGACTAGACAATCTTCCCAGCAGTCTGCCCCTCAGCGTATTTACGACTTCCGATATATCGGTGATCAACTCCGCCCCCACCTCGGGCCTGGTGATGAGTGACGGGACCTACAATCCGTACTCCCTCGACGCTCCGCTGACGCTCTTTGCCACCGGTGTCCGCAATGCTTACGATCTGGTGTTTCACAGCAACGGGTGGATGTACATTCCCACCAACGGAACGGCGGGCAACAACTCCAATTCCCCCAACACGCCTGCCTCCGTCGGATATGTCTCTCAGGATACTAGTGGGATAGGTGTACGGCGTCCGAACGGCACCTTTTTCACCGACCCCACCATACCCGGCGTAACCGGGGGTGAAACCCAAAAAGACTGGCTCTTTAAGACGAAGGGGGGCAGCTACCACGGCCACCCTAACCCTTACCGCGGAGAGTTTATCCTGAATCACGGCGGACTGGAATACGCCGCGCTTCCCGGACAACTCGAAAGCACCTACCGGGACGTAAGCAAGTATCCCCCGACGCTGGGGCCTGACCTTAACTACCTGGAAGTTGCCTATGACTTTGCCAAAAATAAATCACCAAACGGAGTCATCGAATATCAGTCAAATGCTTTTGGGGGTAAACTCAAAGGAATGATTCTCGTAGCCCGCTTCAGCGGACAGGACGACATCGTCGTGCTCCAGCCAGGCAACAATAGTGGCGATGTTATCCAAGCGTTTGAGGATATCCCCGGTTTACAGAGCCTGGACGACCCGCTGGAGATCGTAGAGCACCCCGCCACCGGCAACCTGTACGTTGCTCAGTATGATCGCGACGGCGGAGGTAAGCAAAAAATCCTCCTGATGCGCGTTTCCGACCCCAACCTTCCGGTTCCGGTCATTGCGGCTAACCCCAGCGAACTCATCCTGGAAGCTGCCGTCTTCTCCCAAAACTCCCGCAGCGACAGCAAGACGATCGATATCAGCAATACCGGTGAAAGTAATCTTCACATCACCGGAAGGTCCATATCGGGTCCGTACGCAACCCAGTTCGGTATCGTAGGACCATCCAATGTCACCCTGGCCCCCAACACCTCCCAGGCATACACCATCAACTACTTTCCGACGCGGGACCAAAATGCCCTGGGGTATCAACAATCGGAACTAGTCTTCAACAGCGACGGCAATCAGGGAGCCCCCTTCCGGGTCGGCCTCCACGCACTGAAAACAACCGGAAGCGGCGGCAACAGCGAGCCTTCCCTTCAGACCATCGTCAATGTACTAGGCATCGGCATCAATGTCGGGTGGAACAGCCTGGCGGGAACTACCGATCCGGCACTACTGGGCGATGAGGTAAGTACGCAGTTTTTTCAGGCCAATGGCAACGGACCGGTTACCCTCAGTCCCGTAGCCCGCTATTCCCCGGCGGAAGCCCTACCCTTTGGCTACTACTCCCGTAGCGGCGGATCGGTCACCACGGTACAAACCGGAGTGCTGGCCGCCAGCACGGATGAAGCACAAACCATCTATCCGCAGCTGGCCAGTGGCAGCCTCACCCTTAACCCGGGCAGTGAAGGGTTTGGCATCTACCTCCATTCGGATTATTTCAACCGAAAAAGCTATACACAGGACGATCTGAATACCGGCGTCGCCCACCGCAGCCGAATCTATCCCCTGCGCGATCGCAATGGTCGGTCGGTAGAGGGAAGCTACCTGGTCTGCTTTGAGGACGACGCAAACGGCGACTACCAGGACTATGTCTTCGTCCTCAGCAACGTCGAGCCCCACCGGCCCATAGCCAATCAACCCGATTTTGCCGTCAAGATCAATTTTCAGGATGCAAGCTTTTCTCCACCGACCGGCTACCGTGCCGATTTCGGAGAAGCGTACGGCAGCCGGGGCGACGGATTCACCTATGGCTGGATAGATCCCTACACCAAACTGCCGATCGACAATATAGCCGGTGCCCGCGGGGCCAGCCGCGGGGTCGTGGAGAGCAGCAGCACGGAAGATAAATTGCGAGGGTCCTTCAATCACATGGACCGGATCACCGGTACAACGACCGTACCACGCGACTGGGAGATCGCCGTTCCCAACGGCCGCTACTCCGTTGAAGTTACGGTAGGCGACCGGGACTCCATCAACAGCAGGCACACCATTCGTGCCGAGCGCGTTACGGTAGTCGACGACTACGATCCCCCCTCCCTGACCAGCTTCCGTCGTACCGAATCCGCCACCGTGGAAGTGTCGGATGGAAAATTAACCATCGACGATAGCGGAGCCCAGGGCATCGGTAACTCGAAAATAATGTTCATACACATCGAAAGATTACCCGATGTAACGCCTACCGGTGCACTGATCAGTTTCGAAAACATGACGAAGGCCCCCGGAACGAACCAGGGCTTCCCCGCCGATGATTTCTACACTTTCTACAAGAGCCAAACGGCCGTCAACGGCAAAGGACAGCCCCTGCTCTTCCACGACAGGAACGTGATTCGGATCCATAACCCCGGCACCGCTCCCCTGATCATCAATAGCATCACCACATCCGACACCCGCGACTTCATCGTTGAAAATTTCTCTATCCCTCCCGGAGGCCGAGTCGTGCAACCGGGTCAGTACGTCGATGCCACCGTCTTTTTCGTCACCTCTTCCGGTCAGAGCAAGGTGCTGATCACCGAAAAATTGATTTTGGAAACCAATGCGGACAACAACGCCACGGCTCGTGCTACCCTACGGGGAGGTTGGGTACATCTTCCGGAGGGCAGTGGAGAAATCAGTGCGCAACAGGTCTTCAACGCGTTCGGATTCACCACCCAAATGGGTCGGGACGCCAACGGAGAGATCATTGTTCGCCCGAGTTCAGATTACCCCAGTGACGCCGCGGTAAATAACGGATTGGAAGGAGACATGATTCTCAGTCATTACTTCGTCCAGGCCGACCCCAACCAACCCGTTCGCATGATGCAACTGTCGGCACTTCATGGTCCCGGGGGTGCCCCCACCGAGTTGAGAAATTCTAGCTTCCAACTCGTAAACGACATGAAGTATGACCACGGCGACATGTATCACCAGACGCTGCTGCCGAAGGAATCGAATACCTCAACCGTGATTGCGGGCAAACAAACGGATCTGATCACCGTCCCCTTCAACATCATGATCGCCGGCTACAGCACGGTAGGGGGAAACCAGCAGAGGCAACTGCGTGACGAAGTGCTCGGGATCCGAGTATACCGTGCGCTGGACCGCGATGGCAACGTGATCCCCAATGCGTACATCCTGAACCAGGATTACGTCGTCGACGGATGTGGTGCGGGTACCGCCAACTGCGATTGGCAGGACAACACCTCCTACATCACCAATATTCGTCCCGTTGGCGTGCCTTCCGCCAGCACGATTGCCAATCACGCTGCACCCGCCCAGCAAGCGGGGATCTATAACATCATTTCCTTCTTCAACCGGGGTTACCCCGGCAACGTCCTGGAATTTACGGCTACCCTCAACGGGGGCGGTGAGCTACCGTCCTGGTTAAAATTGGGCCTGCGTTCAGGTACGTTCAGCTTTACCCCTCCTTCCTCCACGGTCGGCAACGTATACCCTATACAGGTTACGGCGACCGATGGCAATGGCCTGACCGCTAGCTCCAGTTTCCAACTGTCCATCACCGGGGGCGGCGGGGGCAACGACGCTCCGATCGCCGTAGCAGCGGCAACGCCGAACTCCGGCACCGCCCCCCTTGCCGTCACCCTGGATGGATCGGCCTCCATGGATTTCGACGGTACCATCACCCAGTATGCGTGGGCCTGGAACGGGGGCACAGCTTCCGGTCAAATCGCACAGGTAAGCTTTCCCGCAGGATCCTACTCCGTCACCCTGACCGTTACCGATAACTCCGGCGCCACGGGAACCGACGAAGTAGCGATTACGGTTACCGGCGGTGGCGGAAGCAACACCGCCCCGACCGCGGTAGCATCCGCAACACCAACCACCGGCATCGCCCCCCTTTCCGTTACCCTAGATGGCTCTTCCTCAACGGATCCCCACGGGAACATCACCCAGTACGCCTGGGCCTGGAACGGAGGCACCGCTTCCGGCCAGATCGCACAGGTCAGCTTCCCCGCGGGCACCTATTCCGTTACCCTGACCGTCACCGACAACCTCAATGCAACGGGAACCGATGTGGTGAACATTCAATCGACAACGGAACCACCACCACCGCCACCACCCGGCGGCCTGGAAACCACGTTCTGGCTCGAAGCGGAGTGCGCTACGGTGGGCAGCAACTGGACCGTCGCGAACGACGGGGCAGCCTCCAACGGACAGTATGTCGTCTTCCCCAACGGAAACACCAATGACGTACCACCCCCCGATATTCCGGCAAACCGGATCCAGTTCGTTGCTAACGCCGAGGCGGGCACTTACCACCTGTTCGCCCTTGTCAATGCGGCCAGTGGCACCGACGATTCCTTCTGGGTCAGGATCAACGGCGGCAGCTGGCACAAGTGGAATAGCGGCTTCAAGCAGGGCGTAGGCTTTGCCTGGAATAAGATGACCGGCGCCCTGCCGGTACTCTCCGAGGGCGTCAACACCATCGACTTCGCCTACCGCGAGGACGGCACGAAACTGGACAAGATCTACCTGTCCCAGAGCAGTGCCGCACCCACCGGTCTAGGTAACCTGGCCTCAAATTGCGGTGATGCTCCGCCGCCACCGCCACCGCCTCCGCCGCCACCGCCACCTCCACCTCCACCACCACCGCCGCCGTCCGGCGACCTGGAAACCACGTTCTGGCTCGAAGCCGAATGCGCTACGGTGGGCAGCAACTGGACCGTTGCGAACGACGGAGCAGCTTCCAACGGACAGTACGTTGTCTTCCCCAATGGAAACACCAACAACGTGCCACCCTCCGACATTCCGGCAAACCGGATCCAGTTCGTTGCTAACGCCCAGGCGGGCACCTACCACCTCTTTGCCCGGGTCGATGCGCCCAGTGGTTTCGATGATTCCTTCTGGGTCAGGATCAACAACGGCAATTGGTACAAGTGGAACAGCGGCTTCAAGCAGGGCGTAGGATTTGCCTGGAACAAGATGACCGGCGCCCTGCCGGTACTCTCCGAGGGCGTCAACACCATCGACTTCGCCTACCGCGAGGACGGTACGAAACTGGACAAGATCTACCTGTCCCAGAGCAGTGCCCCACCCACCGGTCTGGGTAGCCTAGCCTCGAATTGCGGTGATGCTCCGCCGCCGCCACCACCACCGCCGCCGCCACCACCGCCGTCCGGCGACCTGGAAACCACGTTCTGGCTCGAAGCCGAATGCGCCACGGTGGGCAGCAACTGGAACGTCGCAACCGACGGGGCAGCTTCCAACGGACAGTACGTTGTCTTCCCCAACGGAAATACCAACAACGTACCACCCTCCGACATTCCGGCCAACCGGATCCAGTTCGTTGCTAACGCCGAGGCGGGCACCTACCACCTCTTTGCCCGGGTCGATGCGCCCAGTGGTACCGACGACTCCTTCTGGGTCAGGATCAACAACGGCAATTGGTACAAGTGGAACAGCGGCTTCAAGCAGGGCGTAGGCTTTGCCTGGAATAAGATGACCGGCGCCCTGCCGGTACTCTCCGAGGGCGTCAACACCATCGACTTCGCCTACCGCGAGGACGGCACGAAACTGGACAAGATCTACCTGTCCCAGAGCAGTGCCGCACCCACCGGTTTGGGAGCTGCAGCTACTAATTGCACCTCTTCTGCTAATCCGTTTACCGCTCTATCTACCGTCGCTCCGGCCCCGGAAGTAAGCCTCTACCCGAACCCAACTAGGGATGAGATCACGCTTTCGCTCATCAGCCCGTTCAGGGGCAGGGTAAGTATCCTGATTACCGATGTGCACGGACGCCGAATCAGCCTGCAACAGTACGATAAGGACGACCACACCTTAAAGACCGAGCTCAGGGTAACCGATCTGCCCGCCGGCATCTATCGCATGCTGCTCGTGGAAGGAGATCGACGAACAATTCGATCTTTCATCAAACAGTAGTATTCGCTACGGGGCCACTTCAGTAAGAAGCGGCCCCGTAGCATTTTACGCTTGTAAGTTTTGCCTAATATGTAGGACCAGAGCCTTATATTTATGGCACCGACGGTCACTAGGAGGCCTACTTAAACGCCCCAATTTATTCGCTTCCCTTTGAAAGTTGCAAATCTTTTGTAGTTTTGTGCATTCTCCGAGTCCGCGTTCACCTTCGCCGACGCCGGCTTTCCAAACACATTTAGTTACGACACGAGACAAATGCAACCGCCTAATGGGGCGGGACCGCAGGTGCAATGTATTCAGCAAATAGCCTTCGCGCTTGGATACAACCCGCAGTTTTCATCTGAATTGTCTAACGAGCCGTATTAAAATGACGTGTTATAACACCCAGGAAAGCCGATGGAACTCTCCCGCAGATGTGGGCCAAGTGTTCCCTTTTCGTATCCTCATCAGCCCTTCCGCTACGACGCAATTCGTTACCCTGCATGCACACCAGGGATGCGAGTTATCCGTCATTCGGGCGATAGGAAGCAAACCTGCAAGCAGTTAGCCCATGCAGGTTCGTCATACCAATGTCAAAATCACGCTTTTAGGCGCTCTACCGCGTCAGATGGATTTTTTCCATCTGCCGTACGGTGGAACAGCTGAAAGCAAGTCAATCACCGGGCTGATCGGTAGCTTGCCGATCGTACCACCACCGCACTCCCTTCATTTTCAACATGATGATCCGTCAAACCAACCAACGACGGTGATTTAAACCATGTAACACGAATATCTTCGTGCCGCTTTTACTACTGGAAAAACCAACAAAGGAATTTAGAGGATGATATTTAACAATACGCGCACTGCCGTATGGGCCCGACCTGTACGCATAACCGGAATTTTATTCCTGTTACTAACTGTTGCCGGGTTTCCGGGCTGGAACTTGCACGCCACGCCACGGTTCGCCGCCACTGCTACGGAAGCATTCGCACCCGTCGCAACCCCCATCAACGCTTACACCACTCACGCGAATGACACGGAAGTCTATGTGGTCAATGGCGCATTTGAAGGAAGCCAGCTCACCTACTCGGCCACGCTGAGCGACGGTAAAAGCCTCCCCAGTTGGGTTGACCTGGACCGGGAGACCGGAACGTTCACCTTTTCCGCACCCGCTTCGGTTGTTGGACAGAACTTTCGGATAAAAGTCACAGCCCACGACAGCAATTCGAGCAGCAGCACCCAATTTTACCTGGCCGTCGACGACAACGCATTCAATTGCACCGTCGATGCCAACACCGACGAGCTGACAAAGCTGCTCGGATGTGCTAATGGTACCGTTCGGCTCAGGGGATATACCTCTACCGATTCATACCAGTGGACCGGCCCCAATGGCTTTACATCCACCGAAGCCGAGCCGCTGGTCTCCAGATCCGGACTTTACATACTCACTACGGACGATGGCGGCTGCACCCGCCGGAGCATCGTGGAAGTATTTCCCGCCGTTTCCGGATGTAGCGTCAGCAGCAAGAACAATATCATTCCCGTCGGCCGCATTTCTGCCAACCAGACGAGTGGAACCGCCCCCCTCACGGTAAACTTTGACGGAAGGTCCTCCTCAGATGCGGATGGCAAGGTAATCGACTACACCTGGAACTGGAACGAGGGTGCAGCCTCCGGTGCCCGCCCGGCAATTACCTTCTCCGCCGGTACCCACGAGGTTGTGCTCACCGTCACCGACGATACGGGTGCGAAATCCACCGATCGGGTGAGCATTTCCGTAAGCGAGTTTACCGCCTCAACCTCCTATTGGTTGGAGGCGGAATGTGCCGAAGTTGGAAAAAACTGGTCCACGCAGAGCAGCAGTAGTGCAGCCGGTGGTTCCTTCGTAGTACCCACCAAAACCTCTACTTCCAGCTCCCCGGGGGATGCAGCCGATAACCGCATCCGCTTTACCCTGCAGGATGTCGAAGCAGGAAACTACCACCTCTTTGCCCGCGTAGATGCCTCCGATAACACCAGTGATTCTTACTGGGTAAGGACCAACGGTGGATCCTGGTTCCAGTGGAACAGCGGTATTGAAACCGCTACGGGTTTCAAATGGAACAAGATGCCGGAAAGCCTCAACCTCAAAGCCGGCAGCAACACCATTGATATTGCATACCGGGAAAGCGGAACGCGGCTGGATAAGATTAAAGTCACCACCAATTCCAGCAAACCCGGTGGAGTAGGCGATGCCGCCGCCAACTGTGTGAGCAACGAGCCCCCGGTCGCGGTAGCCCTCGCCACGCCGGATTCCGGGTCGGGTACCCAAACCGTCACGCTCGACGGAAGTCGTTCCAGCGATGTGGATGGCAGCATTAAGGCTTACGCCTGGAAATGGAGCGGTGGCAGTGCTACCGGCAGCCGCCCCCAGATCACCCTTTCTCCCGGTAATTACAGCATTTCCCTGACGGTTACCGACGACGATGGTGCCACCGATACCGACGTTGTAGCCGTACAACTCAGTGCCGAAATGACCCAACCCGGCAACAACAATGAATTCTGGCTGGAAGCCGAATGCGCTGCGGTAGGCAGCAGGTGGACGACCCAGTCTTCCGGATCCGCCTCCAACGGCAGCTATGTTGTGGTACGTGGCAGCAACGCCTACAATTCCGCCCCCTCCGACGTAGCGGACAACCGCGTACGCTTTGAGGTAAACGCTGCTACGGCAGGCACCTACCGGCTTTTTGCCCGCATCGACGCCCCCTCTAATCTAGACGATTCCTACTGGGTTCGTGTCAACGGACAATCCTGGTACCGGTGGAGCAGCGGAATGCAGCAACGCAACGGATTCCAGTGGAACAAGATGCCCCAGAGCCTGCAACTGCGCGCCGGCAATAACACGATCGACTTCGCTTACCGTGAAGACGGCACCCGCCTCGATAAGGTGTTCATCACTTCAGGTAGCCGCAATCCCACTGGAAACGGTGACGCCGCTACCAACTGTGGCCAAACCGAAGAAACTCCAACCGCTTCGTCAGCTACCGATTACTGGATGGAAGCTGAATGTGGTTCCCTCGGCAGCGACTGGGCTACCTTCAAGGACTCAGACGCATCTGCAGGAACCTACACCGCATTCACCGGCAGCAGCAACACCAAGGCGGTGGTCGAAAGTGACCGGGAAGAGCACATCCACTATACGGTCGACGTCAAGGAATCGGGCACTTACTACCTCTTCCTCCGGATGGACGCCCCGAGCAGTAGCGAAAACTCCTTCTGGGTACGTGTTGATGCTCACAACAAGTGGTTTCCATTCTGGAAGAACACCAACGGCACTACCCTAATGACCAAAGGAATGGAGTGGCGCAGGGTCAATAACGACACTAAAGCCGTCTCCTTCAAGCTCAGTGCCGGCACTCACATCATCTCCATTGCTAACCGGGAAGCAGGTACCCGCCTCGACAAACTTCTTTTGTCGAAATCGGCCACCCTCCCCACCGGCCAGGGAGGCGGTGCTACCAACTGTGGCTCCAATTCCGCTTCGACCGTCATGTTCGCTACCTCGGGTAGTTCCTCCACGCAACCCGCCAATGAGGAAGTGGTCGAAGTAGAAGCAGTAGAAGAAACCACGCTGAGCCTATATCCCAATCCCGCCATCAACGACCTCACCGTCGAACTGACCAGCGGGTACGAGGGCCGGGTCGATATGATTCTGATCGACGCGGCGGGCCGCCGCCTACGGGATTACACCCTCGATAAGGCTGGCGATCAGTTGCGCACACAAATCAACGTGAGCGACCTTCCGAAGGGCATGTACCGCCTCCGGGTGCTCGAAGGAGATCAGCAGATGATCAAACCCTTCGTACGCATGTAGAGTGGCATCCACGCCCCTGATTAATCGGGCCAGCATCTTAACGATGCTGGCCCGATTCTTTTTGGTCTGTGGCATTTCAACTGGGGGGCGTTGATAAAACTCTGTAATAATGCAGAACTAACTACGCACCGTAGCTTTGCAGCATCATGCCCCACCAACGAATTCGGGCGGCCATCGCCGTCAAGCAGCGCATCCTCGAAGATGCCGCGTTACTAGACCGATTGAAACGAGCGACCGATGCCTGCGTAGCAAGCTTCCGGGCCGGGGGCAAGGCCCTCTTCTGCGGCAATGGCGGCTCCGCCGCCGACGCCCAACACCTGGCCGCCGAATTGAGCGGACGCTTCTACCTCGACCGACCGCCCCTCTTTGCCGAGGCAATGCACGTGAACACCAGCTTCCTCACGGCGGTCGCCAACGACTACGGGTACGACCACGCCTTTTCCCGATTGACGACCGCCATGGCCCGCCCCGGCGATGTGCTTTTTCTGCTAAGCACGAGCGGCAACAGCCGCAATGTCCTCGCCGCCGCGGTAGCCGGTAAGAAGGCCGGATGTACTCTGGTCGCGATGACCGGAGCCGGCGGCGGTGAATTAGGCGCACTTGTCGACATTCTCATCAATGTACCCAGCGACGACACTCCACGGATTCAGGAAGGTCACATGCTGCTCGGCCATATTCTGTGTGAAGATGTAGAGCGCCGTCTCTTCGGCGAATAATATTTAAGTATGCTTCTCCCCCCCGATTTTTCCCTCATCCTGGCCAGTAAGTCGCCCCGCCGTAGCTACCTGCTCGAACAGGCCGGCATCCCCTTTACCATTCGCACGGCAGAGGTTGACGAGATCTATCCCCCCGAAACGCCGGTCCTCGACGTAGCCCCCTACCTGGCCAAACTGAAGGCCGGGGCAGCCGCTCACCTTCTGGAAACCGATCGGGAAGTGCTGCTTACGGCCGACAGTGTGGTCATCTTAGACGAAGAGATCTTCGGCAAACCCACCAACCGCGACCACGCCCTGGAGATCATCCGACGCCTCTCCGGACAGCGGCACACCGTAGTTACCGGCTGTTGCCTGAAATCCCGGAGCACCGAAGAGGTCTTCAGTTCCACCGCTTACGTTTACATGAATTCTATCACTCCCCGTGAGGCCGAAGCTTACGTAGATCGTTACCGCCCCTACGACAAGGCCGGAGCGTATGCCATCCAGGAATGGATCGGGTTGGCCAAAATCCGACGGATAGAGGGTACTTACCCGACCATTATGGGGCTGCCGGTAGACCTAGTCTACGAGCGACTCGTGGCGCTCGCCAACCCATCGCTCAGCTGACCGTATCATACCTTGCTAGCGGAAGGGGTGTCCACATCGCTGAAAATTATAGTATCTTCGCGGCCCTTCCGTAAGCGGATGGGAAAACCTTATAAGTTACTGTATGGCACTGATTGGCAAGATTAGAAGCAACCCGATTCTCGTACTCCTTTTCATCGGGGGAGGCATCCTGTTGTTCGTCCTTTCGGATATCATGAACAGCGGCAACAGCGGCCCGATCGGTCCGGCGGAAGCCGTGATGGCGCGGGTCGGCGAAGTCGAGATCGAGCGAAATGAGTTCGAGCGCACCCTGGGAGTAGCCGGCTCCAGCGCGGACGCTTACCAAAGCCGCGATAACCTCTGGAACTTTTACCTGAGCGAAGGCCTCATCCGCAACGAAACCGACCGCCTCGGACTGACCGTAACCAAACCGGAGCTCGACGAGCTAACGTACGGCCCGCGCTACAGCCCGGTGATCCGCCAGACCTACGGTAATCGCCAAACTGGGCAGGTAGACGCCCAACTACTCAACCGGGTACGCACCCGCATCGACGAAAATTCGATAGAGGAAGGGATCGAGGCCCGGGAACTCCCCCCCAACTTCGTCGACATCTGGAAGTACCAGAACCGCCAGGTAAGTACCCAACGGCTACAGGAGAAGCTAAGCGCGCTGGTGTCCAAGGCAATGTACGCACCAAGCTGGATGGCACAGGAATATGCCGATCAGCAGTCCGCCAACCGTCGCGTAGCCGTGGTCCGTATCCCCTTCGACGAATTGGATAACGACGAGGTCGAATACACCGACGCCGACCTCCAGGCCTATATCGACGAGAACCGCAGCCAGTTTGACAACCTGGAAGAAACCCGGCAACTCGCCTACGTATCCTTCAACGTCGACGCCACCCAGGCGGATTCCGCCGCCGTTCGTGCCCTCATGCAGGACATCGCCAATGAATGGAAGCAAACTGAAGTGCGCGACGACAGTCTCTTTGCCCTGGCAGCTAACGGTTCCTATACCGGTGCCTACGTTTCCGAAGACCAGATCGCTCCCTCCATTGCCGACGCGCTGATGAACGAGGTTGCCGTAGGTGAAGTGTACGGCCCCTTTGTGGAGGGACAACTGATGGCAGTAGCCAAACTCATCGACCGCCGGGAAATGGCCGACAGCGTAACCCTGCGCCGGATCGTACGCAACGCCAGCATCCCCAGCCAGTTTACCGAGGCAAACCGATTGATCGATAGCCTCCAGACCGTACTGGAAGCAGATCCCAGCAAGTTCACCGACCTGGCGAGCGAGTTCAACCGCGATCCGCAGTCCATCGCCACGGCCGGCGTTCTCGAGAACATCGAGCCCGGCCAACTGGCCCAATCCGTCGATCGCCTCGCTTTCATCACCGGCGAACCCCGGCGTTGGTACAAAGTGACCACGCCAACCGGTGTGCAGCTGATTCAAATCATTCGGCGCAGCCAGAACACTACTCCCCGAGTCAAGGTAGCCTACGCGACGGAACCAATGATCCCGAGTAGTGAAACGGAGGATGCCGTTCGCGCCCAGGCCGAAAAGTTCCTGACCGGCCTGAACAGTCTGGACGAGATGCGCGCCGCGGCTGAGGCCCAGGGTGTAACGTTAGAAACGACCGCCCCCCTCGATATCGGCACCTTCTTCATCCCGAACCTGGGAAGTGGTCAGGACGTACGCGACATGATCTGTTGGGCCTTCGGCGCGGATCGGGGCGACGTCAGCGGTTTCGTATACACCTTCACGGACGAAAACTTCTTCTACGAAAACAAGTACGTGGCCGTCGGACTCGCAAACGTTCTTCCAAAGGGAATGGCTCCCGTAGAGGCCGTACGTGAGACGATCGAAAATACGGTACGCGATCGCATGAAGGGCCGCAAACTCGCCGAGGCGATGGCCGGAATGGACCTGAACGAAGCAGCCCGCACCTACGACACCGTCGTGGATACCCTCAATGCCGTTAATTTAACCCTCAGCAGCCTGCCCCAGGGCATCGGTGCGGAGCCGAAGGTGATCGCTGCCGCCAGTACCGGCGCTACCAATCAGGTCAGTCAGCCGATCGTCGGCAATAACGGTGTGTATCTCGTGAAGCCACTATCCGACGCCCCCGCCGGGAGCAGTGGCAATCTTCCCGGTGCCCGCATGGCCATCAACACGAACAGTCGCAGCCGCGTTTCCCAGCAACTACTGAACGGCCTGCGTGCCGAAGTCGACGTCGAAGACCAGCGAATCAGTACCGAATGCAACAACCGGCGTTAATCACCCGAAGTACCGTTAGCGGAAAAATTAATAGAGATGTCTGAAATCAAGCAAGCCGGATTCAAAGGATACGTCCTTATGGGCAGCTTCATCGCTTTACTTCTGTTCGTAATCCTGGTAATTTATCTGTACAAGGCGAATCAGGCCTTCGTACCCGAACAGCCCGAATTGTACGGTTACCTGAGCACAACCCTCCAGGCCCCGAGCGCATGATGCGTTTCGGGAAACCGGTACTCCCGCTGTTAATTTTCCTGCTTACGGGTTGTATCAATGATCCGGCCGACGTAGCACGCCTGGAAGAGGTGCTCGACGATCAAGTCGAAGTCGCCCGCGACGTCCAAATTCTCTACAGCGATTCGGCCCGAATTCGCCTTATCCTGGAGGCACCCACGATGTACAATTACCTGAACCCGACCGACCCGCGCCAGGAATTTCCCGATGGCATCATCGCTTATTTTTTAGACGAAAAGCAAGACACTACCAGCACCCTGGTCGCCCACGAAGGAGTGTACCGCCGCCGCAACAACCTGATTACCGTACGGGATAGCGTAGTGTGGGAATCCACCGACCGGCAGCGGCTCGAGACCGAAGAATTAAACTGGGACGAACAGCGGGAAATGATTTACACCAATAAGTTCGTTGTGCTCACCCAGCCTGATTACATCATCACCGGCTACGGGCTGGAAAGCGATGCCGGCTTCACCCAGGCGCGGGTACTGCAGGTCGACGGCCGTATTCCCGTGAGCAAGCCGGTGCAGTAAGGAACTCTCCGGCGTGAGCTTGCAACGTTAAATTCACTAAGGACAGACCAAACGGCGTCTGAATCGCATTTCGTAGTTTTGGACATTACTGATACACAACAGAATGCTATGCTGCTGAATGCCGTGATCATCGAGGACGAACGCAAGGGCCTGATCAACCTCAAGCAGATGCTCAACCTGCACTGCGAAGACGTGGAGGTGATCGGAGAAGCCGACGGCGTAGAATCGGGGTACCGTCTGTTCGAACGTGGGGGAATGAAGCCCGACCTGGCCTTTCTAGACATTAACCTCGGCGACGGCAAGGTATTCCAACTGCTCGAGCGTCTGCGACCGATCAACTTCGATATCATCTTCGTGACGGCCTACGATCAGTTCGCCATGAAGGCCTGTAACTATTCCAGCATCGGCTATATCCTTAAACCGATCGACCCGGACCGCCTCGTCGAAGCCGTGAGCCGCGTGAAGCCCCGGCAATTGGCCCGTACCGACGAGCGGCTGGAAATCATGCGGCAGTACCAGGCTCACCCCAACGCATTCGAAAAATTGAGCGTCGGTGGAGTCGACGGCATTCACTTCGTTAAGATTCGGGACATCATCCGCTTCGAAGCGGAAGACAACTACACCCACATCTACCTTACGGACGGGCAACGAATCACCGCCTCCAAGACGATCAAGCTGTACGAAGACATGCTGGCCCCCGTCAATTTTTACCGGGTGCACAAACGGCACGTCATCAATATGAACTACATGAAAAAGTTCGTTAAGGGAGAGGGAGGCTATATCGTCATGGACGACGATATGCGCATCGAAGTAAGCCGCCGCCGCCGCCCCGCCTTCATGACCCAGTTGCGACTATTACAGGATGTTTTATAAACAAATAAGATATATTCGCTAATTTTATCCGTATCTTTCTAATAGTCAGTTGACCTCCTCAACCGGCAAATAGAATGCTTACTGAATACCGAATAATTACCAAACGTCTCATGGCGCAAAACGGAAAAAAAACGATCGAAGAGCTCAAACGAGATCAGAAGGTCAATGTACTAGATCGGGACACCATGGACCAGGTGACCGGCGGCAAACGCCAGGGATACTGGTTCCGCCGGGTGTGCGGAGGAATTATGCCTCAGTAGCCGGCCGGGCCACGACTTCCGATCCAAGATGCTCGACCGCGACTCCATACCGTCCGGACCGGAGGTGATCGAGGGTACCCTGAACAGCCTGCCCGACGGGCCCCAACGGATTGACCTGATCGACTCCCTACTGGGACAGTACGTCTACACCCGTCCCCGCCGCGCCCGCGAACTCCTCTGCCAGCAGCAACAACTGCTCACCGACCACGCCGCTGCCCTCCCCAAGCTGGAGAACCAAACCGGTCGCGACTACCACTTCAATTACCACCTCGCACTGGCTAGCCTGGAAAGCCAGGAATACCGCTACGAACAGGCCGACGCGCCCTTCCGTGCCGCCCTGGATATTGCCGAGGAGCGGGGCGACATCGCCGACCGACTCGAAATCTACATTGCCTATACCGGCCACCTCAGCAACCTCGGTCAGACGGAGGAAGCCAGCGACTACCTCGACCGCTGTTACCGCCTACTGGAGTCTTATCCCAGCGACCAGTTGCGCGCCCGGGCCGCCTGCCGCCACGGGTACCTGTACCTGCTCTACTTCAGCTACCCGAAGGCCACCATCAAATTCTTGGAGGCCGAGACGCTTTTGACGGGCGACACCATTGAGCTTTCCCCGAAGGACCACTATTTCTATTCACTTACCCAGGCGGGGATCGGCGCGGTGTACCAGAACAGCGGAGAAAGCGACCAAGCCGTCGCCGCCTTCGAGAAGGCCATCGACCGCTGCGAACGCTTCGACCTGCGCGCCCGCCTGCCCTGGCACCAACTCAATCTCGGAAAAGAACTCGTATCCAGCGGCGAATACGGGGAAGCGTTGACGTACTTTCAATCCATCGTCGGGAGCGACGCCAACGGATCGGCCAGCGCCCTGGCCGCAGCCTACGCCAACATGGGGGTGTGCTACCACCACCTGGGCCAGACGGACCAGGCATCCACTTACCTCGACCGGGCGGAAGACCTCTACCGCAACGAAAAATCTCCCGAGCGGGTGGAGCTGGCGAGCATCGGATTTATGCGGGCCACGCTACTGATGGACAACGGCCAGTGGGGGGCGGCCATCCGGCAAATTAACCTGACCCTGCCCGCCGCCGAAGTAAACGAACGCACCAGCGACCCCCGACTCCTGAGCATGGTGGCGGATGCCTACCTCTACCTCTCCATCGCCCACGCCAATACCGGCGACTACCAAGCAGCCTACCACCACCACTGCACCTACGATCAGTACAACCTGCGGTTCCACAACCAGATCGACATCATGCGGCAGCAGCAGTTCGCCGCCCAGTTTCGGGCGGAGGAGCGGGAACAGGAAAACAAGCAGCTCAAGCTAAAGGCCAGTCAGCTCAAACTGCGGGCCCTGCGCGCACAGATGAACCCCCACTTTCTGTACAATGCCCTGAACAGCATCCAGTCGTTCATCTCCACCAACAATGCGGCCACCGCCAGCAAGTACCTCGCCAAGTTCGCCATGCTCATGCGGCAGAGCCTGGAGTACACCAACCGGGAATACATCAGCCTGGAGGAAGAACGGCAGTTCCTTACCGACTACCTCGAGATCAATCGCCACCTCCGCTTCGAGGGCCAACTGACCTTCACCGTCACCCTCGACGGAGAACTGGAGGAGGACATCATCGGAATCCCCACCATGATCCTACAGCCCTACGTTGAAAACGCCATCGAGCACGGCCTACGCGGGCAACCCAGCGGCCACATCGACGTAGCCTTCCTTCCCGACGGGGAAGATCACCTGCTGGCTATCGTAACCGACAACGGCATCGGCCGGGTGAAGGTAAGTGAGGTACAGGCCCGCGATCCGACCCGCGTTCACCACCAGTCCCGGGGGACCGAAATCACCGAGTCACGGTTACAGTTGCTGTCCGACGAACAAACCAACTGGGTGGAGATCACCGATTTGTACCATCCCGACGGAGAAGCGGCGGGGACGCAGGTGCAGGTGAGGATACCGTTCAGCGATGCCCTGCCCCGGCGCGCTACCGGGTGAGCTTACCTAATTGCTTACCTTAACGCCCCATTCTCCCTACCACTATGCCCGACCGCCGGCTACGCAACCGTATCCACGAGATCATTTTCGAAGCCGACACGCCGACCGGGAAGTTTTTCGATATTGCCCTACTCATTCTGATCGGCGTTTCGGTTATAGCGGTGATGCTGGAAAGTTCCGAAGAATGGAACCAGCGGTACCACACCCTTTTCTTCTACACGGAGTGGTTCCTTACCATCGTCTTTACCATAGAGTACGCACTCCGGCTGTACGTGACCGTTCGCCCCCTGAAGTATGCCCTGAGTTTCTACGGCATTGTCGACATCATGGCTATCCTACCCTCTTACCTCAGCCTGCTGATTCCCAATAGCCAGTACTTTCTAATCATTCGCGTTCTGCGCCTGATGCGGATATTCCGGATTTTCAAACTCGGGCAGTACCTCAACGAAGGAGACCAACTACGCCGTTCACTCGCGGATAGCCGCAACAAGATCGCCGTATTCCTCTTTGCCGTCACCATGTTGGTCACCATCATCGGAGCGGTCATGTACCTGATCGAGGGCGGTTCCAACGATGGCTTCTCCTCCATTCCCCGGGCCGTATACTGGGCAATCGTGACCATCACTACCGTCGGGTACGGCGACATCACGCCCCAGACCCAGATCGGGCAGTTTCTCTCCGCCGTCGTGATGATCATCGGCTACGCCATCATCGCCGTGCCGACCGGTATCGTCACCAGCGAGATGATGAGGGGGGAGAGAAGAAGAAAGCCCCTCCGTAACAACACCCAGGTATGTCGCTTTTGCGCCAAGGAAGGCCACGACGACGATGCAGTCTACTGTAAATACTGCGGCGGCAGACTCAATCCCGAGCAGTAGAATGGCCGACTTAGGCGGCGCCAGACCTCAGTAACACGAGCTGACGATATTCTTTGCCAGCATGCGGTAGCCCTGACCGTCGAAGTGAATGCCGTCGTCGGAATGGACCAGTACCGCATCGCCGGGCTGCCGCTGAAGATCGACCAGGCAGTAGCCCTCGTCGATGGCAATGCCACGGATCAGTTCGCTCAGTTCCGCCGTACAGCGCTTCACCCCCCGAAACTCGTCGCCCACCCTGTCGTCGTCACCGGTCGGCGGGGGAGTCAAGAGTACGATCCGGGGCATGTCCTGTCCACGTTCCTCGAAGAAAGCGCGCGTACGGCTCAGCAGTGTTTTCAGGTTTTCGCCGATTTCTTCCTGCCGGTCGGAGAATTTGTCCTTGCAGTCGTTGGTACCCAGGGCGATCAGGATTTCGTCGATCTCCCCCATTTCGGCGTAGCCCCGGCGCAGGTAGGGGGTCAGGTTTTCCAGGGTGTTGCGGTCCATCTGTCCGTTGTCGGAAAAGCCGATGGTATTGCCGGAGAGCGAGGTGTTCACCAGGGGACCCCCACCTCGCAGTTGCTGCAATTGAAACACCCACCCCCGGTCGGCGGCTCCATTGCTGTCGCCGATGACCAGTAGGCTCCGCTTCTTTAAGGGTACGGCACAGCCGATCAGGAGCGCGGTGACGAACAGGAGAGAGAGCAATCGGAAGAACATAGCTTTGGCTGAATTTACACCGCACCTGCGGCCCCGCCCATAAAGGTACGGCGGAGCCATTTTCGCTCCACGAGGAAAAGTGCCGCGATCAGCACCAGCAGCAAGAATACCCGCCAGGGCAGGGCAGCGGAAAAATTACCCAGCAGGCATACTCCCACCGCCAGCACAACATAGATAAGGATACGGCCGAAGGGATAATTCACCGGAAAGTAGCGCCGCGAAACGAAGTACACCAGTACGCACATCACCAGAAAACAGGCCAGCATGCCCACGGCCGGCGCATATATGCCGTAACGCCCGGTAAACAGCAACGGCCCGCCCACGGCAAAAATCGAGCCCACCGCCGCGATCACTCCCCCCAGGAAGGTCTGATCGGTAAGCTTATACGCGATGCTCAGGTTGCTGTAGATGCCGAAAAGAAAGTTGGCGGCCAGCAGGATGGGCAATACGACCAGTCCGGGACGTACATCGGGGCCGATGAAGTACTGCAGCCACGGAAGCCCGAGAATGATGCCCGCGCTGGCCAGGGTACCCACCAGTCCGTAAGCCCGCATGGCATCCGCGTAAATGCCCCGGTCGGCCGTAGCCAGATCCGCCCCCGACTGCCGGAAGAAAAACGGCTCGGCGGCATACTGGTAGGCCGTGATGAACAGATTTAGAAACACGGCCATACTCAGGGCCGCCTTGAAGTACCCAGCCCAGGCCGCGTTGTGGTCGATCAATATACTCGGCCCCACCAGCGTGTTCGCGATACCGGCTACGGAGACGACCGTGAGGGGCAGGCTGTACCGGAGCAACCGGCGCAGGGAGGGTGCCTGAACTTCGGACCGGCCGCCGTGCACGGCATCGGTGCGACTGCGCGGACGGGGCTGCCGGAGCCCGTCGGCCAGCAACACCAGATAGCGCAGTCCGGCCGCCACGGCAATCGAAACCAGGTAATAGCCGACCCGGAAGGATGGTTCGAAGTATTCCGGTAAGTACGTAGGTAGGTAGTAGAGGAGGAAGTAAATCAGCAGAATGTTGATCACCACATTGCCCAGATTCGCGGCCACGAAGAACCACGCCCGTTGCTGCAACCGTAGTCGGGCCAGGGGTACCGCGCTCAGGGCATCGAAGGCGATGGTGACCAGCACCAGCTGCACGTAGGTAGCCGCCCGCGGCGCTTCCAGTAGCTCGGCGATGGGGTCGGAAAAGGCGAGCAGCGGACCGATGACCGCAAACGTTAGGATTACGACCAGCCACTGGGCCCGGCGAAAAACGTCGCGGGGGTCGTACTCACCCCGACTGGCGAAGCGGAACACCGCCGTATCCATACGAAAAACCAGGAGGGCGATCAGCAAAGCGGTCCAAAACATGAGGTTGCCGACCTCACCGAACTCTCCGTCCGACATGACCCGCGTAACAAAGGGGGTGACGAGCGCAAAATTGAGCAGGCGGCCCAAAATGCTGCTGAGGCCGTAGACTAGCGTTTCGCCCGAGAGCTTCTTCAGTGACACGCCGCAAGGTAGGCGTCTCGCAATAAGCACCCACCGAAAATGGTTACTTTTGCGGCCCCCACGGGCCTTTTTATTTGCGACGGATACAACAGACACCAATGATCAAATATTTCTTCGGGCTCGCCGCTTCCCTACTCTTCATCCTACCGCTGTCGGCCCAGAACGACGACGACGTCCTCTTTTCCGTAGACGGCAAGCCGGTGACCGTAGGTGAGTTTCGCTACATCTACGGCAAGACCAACGGCGACAATGCCACCTTCAGCCGGGAAAGCGTCATGGAGTACCTCGACCTCTACGAGCGCTTCAAGCTCAAGGTGGCCCGGGCCCGCGACATGGGCCTCGACACCATCACTGCCCTGCGGAATGAACTGGAGGGCTACCGCCAGCAACTGGCCGACAACTACCTCGTCGACCGGGAAGTGACCGACCGGCTGGTAGCGGAGCTGTACGACCGCCAGCAACAGGACGTCGACTTCAGTCACATCCTGCTCAAGATTCCCTCGAACGCACCCGCCGACACCCTGGCTGTCTACCGGCGGGCCGTGGAACTCCGGGAACAACTCACGGCGGACAACTTCGCCGAACTGGCATCGTCCCGGAGCGAGGATACCTACAGCAAGGACAAGGGCGGTCGCATCGGCTACGTCAGCGCTCCCCTCCCCAACGGCATGTACCGCCTGGAGGAAGCCCTATATGCGGCACCCGACGGCCAGGTGGGGGGTCCGGTACGCACGGCTGCCGGCTACCATCTGTATCTTAAGCACGGCACCCGCCCCGCCTACGGCGAAGTCGAGATCGCCCACATACTTATTCGCAAAGGCGGGGACGCAGGTGCGGACCAACTCCGGGAAAAAGCCATGCGGGCCAGGAAGGCGCTCGCAGACGGCCAATCGTTTGAAGCGGTAGCCGCGGAATACAGCGAAGACGACAAGACCAAAAATCAGGGAGGGTACATCGGCTTTTTCGGGATCAACCGCTACAATAAGGATTTCGAGGAAGCGGCCTTCGCCCTTACGGAAGACGGACAGGTAAGCGAAGTGATCGAAAGTCCCGTGGGCTTCCACATCCTGCGGCGCATTTCCCGCCGGGGCGTACAACCCCTCGACCAACAGCGCCCTCTCTTGGAGGGAGCCGTAAAGAAGGATACCCGCTACACCGACGCCCTGCGCGCCATGGCACGGCGGCTCAAACGCGAGTACGGCACCGAAGAGATGGAAGACAACTTTACCGCATATACTGCTGGCCTCGACTCCAGCTTTTTCGACGTAGGAAAGGTGTTTCCGGTCGACACCAATGGCCCCGTATTGCTCAAAATAGCCGATCGGGAGCTGCGGACCGCCGACTTCGAGACCTTCCTGACCCGTAATGCCCGGCTGCGATCCAGCCTACAACGCCGCCACGACCCCGCCGGAGCCGCGGCCGAACTCTACGAACAGTGGGTCAACGAATCGGTACAGGCCCACGCGGAAAAACAACTGGAAGACAAGTTCCCCGAATTCCGGGCCCTCATGCGCGAATACCGGGAGGGCATCCTACTTTTCGAAGCCACCAAACTGGAGGTGTGGGACCGGGCCGGGGAAGATTCGACCGGACTGCAGGCCTACTTTGACGCCCACCGCGACGATTACCGGTACGGACCGCGGGCCCGCGTGGCGCAAGTATCCATCCGGAGCACCGATTCCCTTAGTGCCGATGAGGTACTTGCCTTTCTCGAGAGTCACGACGCGGAGCGCACGATGGAAGAATTCGGCCGCCAAGCGGTGAGCGTGGAAGAAAATTTGTACGAGGCGGACCGGATACCGGAAGGACTCACCATGGATGCCGGTGCACGTACCGAGCCCACCGTCGATCCCGGTACCGGGCTCACGACCTTCTCGCTGGTGCAGGAAATATTGCCCGCCCGCAGGAAGGAACTTGCGGAGGCCCGCGGCTACGTCATTGCCGACTACCAGGACCAGCTGGAAAGGGAGTGGGTAGAGCAGCTGCGCAAACAGTACCAGGTCAAGGTCAATAAAAGCGTCCTGAATAAACTCATCCGTTCTTGAAGTCAAGCTACTGGGGGGCAACGGCCGTCCTTTTCTTACTGGTGTTGTCGTGTGCGGAAGCCCCCATCAAGGACTCCACCGACCCCGTGCTTGCGCGGGTCCACCAGCGGGAACTGCGTCTTTCGGAAATGGAGGGAATGTTTCCGGAGCGGGCCACCGCGGCCGATAGCGCGATGATCGTGGAAGCCTTCGTCAACCGCTGGGCCCGTGATGCCGTACTCCTGTGGGAGAGTGAGCAGAACGCGCCGAGCGACCTCAATCTCGACCGCCTGGTGCGCGACTACCGGGCCAGCCTGGTCCGCAGCAGCTACGAAGAACAACTGGTGAGTACCCGGCTCGACAGCGCGATTGGTCAGGCCGAACTCGAGGAATTTTACGAAGCGAGTAAGGAACAGTACCAACTGGAGAAGCCCATCGTGCGTTGTCTCTTCATTCGGGTACCCTACCCTACCCCCGAAGAGGAGGCGCTACAGGACCTCTGGAACAACGGCAAACCCCAGGATACGGCGGCCCTGGCGGACTATTCGCGCAAGTACGCCGAGGTAGCCCTCCTCAGCGATTCCACCTGGTACAGCCTCGAAGAAGTAGCCGCCCAACTGCCCGAGGGTACGCTGACGGCCGATAATGTGAACTCCAAACGGGAGTTTAGTCAGCTCGACGGGACGAACCGGTATTACTTTCGCCTTTTCGAACTGAAGCCGCGCAGGGAGATCGCACCACTTAGCTACGTGGTCAACCAGGCGCGCCGCGCCATTCTTCACGGCAGAAAACGTGAGGTACTGGAGCGCGCACGCGAAGAGATTTTCGAGCGAGAGCTCCGGCGCAATAACATTGAATTTTTTACCAACCGTTAATCGGAACCATGAATAACTTCCTCACCCTCCTGTTGTGCCTCTGTTGCTGCAGCCTCTCCGCCCAAAGGGGCACCGTAATCGATGAGGTGATCGCCCGCGTAGGCAGTGAGTACATTCTGCTTTCCGACCTCGAGGAACAGTTTGCGCTGGCCCAGTCACAAACCAACGAGCCCCTCCCACCCGAAGCCCGTTGCGCCATCCTGGACCAGAGCCTGGTGGGTAAACTGCTCTTCAACCAGTCGAAACTCGACAGTATCGAGGTCAACGACGCCGAAGTGGAGCAGCAACTGAATGCCCGGATCGACCGCATTCTGAGCTATATGGGGGGCGACGTGAACCAGTTCGAAGATTACTACGGTCAGAGCATTACGGCAACCAAGGAACAGTTTCGCGAGGACTTGCGCGAGCAACTGGCCGTCGACCGGATGCGTGCCTCGGTCGTGCGGGAAGTGAAGGTCACTCCGGCGGAAGTCAAAAACTTCTTTGCCGAAATTCCCCGCGACAGCCTCCCCTACTTCAATTCCGAGGTGGAAGTGGGCGAACTCGTCGTAAAACCGGAGGCCAACGACAGCACTAAACAGGCCGTAGTCGCGCGACTGCAGGACCTGCGCCGGCAAATCCTGGATAGCCTCATCACCTTTGAGGAAGCCGCCCTGAAGAACAGTGCCGACGGCAGTGCCCGCGGGGGTGGAGACCTGGGCTGGACCAAGCGGGGCAAGTTTGTCGCCGAGTTTGAAGCGGCGGCCTACAACCTCGACCTTGGTGAGATCAGCGATGTGGTAGAGTCGGAGTTCGGCTATCACCTGATCCGGCTCGACGGCCGGCGGGGCAACTCGATCCGCGTAAGCCACATCTTGCTGCAACCCGAGATCACGGAGGACGACATGGAAAAGTCGCGGCGGTATCTGGACAGCATCGCCCACCTGATCCGGGTGGATACCTTCACCTTCAGCTATGCCGTGAAACGCTTCGGCAGCGACAAGGTCCAGAGTTACAACAACGACGGACGGATGAGCAATCCCAATTCCGGCAACACCTTCTTCGAAATCGGTGACCTTGACCCCGACGTGTACTTCGCCATCGACGAACTGGAGATCGATTCCTTGAGTGAGGTACTGGAGTTCCGCAGTCCTGCGGGTGAGCCGATGCTGCGGGTGGTCCAGCTGCAATCCCGGACTTCTCCCCACCGTGCAACGCTTAGCCAGGATTACGCAAAGATTCAGGACGCCACCAAGAACGCCAAGCAGCAGCAGTACCTGAGCGACTGGATCGAGAAGCGGGTGAGCTCCACCTTCGTTGAGATCGACGAGCGGTACCAGGTATGTCCACAGATCAAAATATGGATTGAGGACAGCCGGAAGATCACCGTGGGTGGGGAAAACGGCAAAATCGTGACGGGAAAGTAAGACCGGGGAAAATAAAATTTGCTCTCCCCTGCCGGATTCACTCACTATTTTAGGGAATAATTAATAAAAGTCAATAAGTCAACACCATGGACACCCCATGGTCCGTTATCATACAAACAAGGTGATGTACTACCCGCTATTTTCGGTAGCACTGCTGAGTGGACGCGTTTTGCGTAGACTGGCAGTCGAGGACATCACCCTATTTTGCACAAGCGGCAACCGCTACAATGGTAGAACTGCCACGTCCCGACCGACAACCAGGTTCTCTTCCGTACCCCCGTACGTGAGCACCTAAACGAAAAATCCTGCCCGACACGCCATTGCAATATCGGACACAGGCATCGTTAACCATGGTTTCCCTCGGGGAATTCAATAATTGTCCCGCGAAGGGAATGGACTTACAAACACCTTGTCCGGTTTAAGGACAATTCCGCCGCTCAACACATTATTCGCGGCATACCACCGGGTCGGACCTTTCCCCTCCCGGAAACGGATTTGAGAATAAACTGTATATTTCAAGATCGGTACGGGCCACGAATGGACCCTAACCCGAATCTTTCACTTGACACTTTGATTCAACAACACTTTTTCCTCATGAAGCAAACTTTTACCCAAGCAGATCTTGTCGCTTACGTCTATGGCGAGGCAGACAAGGCACAAATCGAAGCCACCGAGGCCGCTATTGCCGCCGACCCCGCTCTTCTTACCGAGCTCGTACGTTTGGTTGAGGCTCAGGCCTCCCTACCTCGCATCAAGTTCAGCCCCCGCAAGCGCATCGTTGATGCCATTCTCCGCTACGCACGCGGCGAACCCGCTCCCCAACTTTGCTGCTAGTTAAAACATTAAAGAAGCACTACCGTCTCCGGTAGTGCTTCTTTGTTTTACCCACTTCCTTAATGTTACCGCTATGCTAGAATCAATTATTGACTCCGTAAAGGGCCAACTCGTCGCGAACCTTACCGAGAAGACCGGTCTTGGTGCCCAGCAAGCCGAGGCATCCGTCCCGCTCGCGAAAGAATCAATTACCGAAGGAATTACCTCTGCCCTATCGGGGGGGAATTTCAGTAACATTTTGAATATGGTCGAGCGTGCGTCCGGCCAGGGAAGCACCGGCGGCAATCTGACCAACAACGCGGTCTACCAAACCATCGCCGGAAATTTCGTTGGAAAACTCACCAGCCGGCTCGGAATACCCGACAACGTGGCGCAAAAGGTAAGTTCCGTTGCCCTTCCTTTCATCATGAGCCATCTTGCAAGCAAAACCCGTCAGGCGGGTGATACCGACGAAGTCGACCAGGGAAGCCTCATGTCCGTTCTTGGCCTCGATTCCGGCGGGCTCCTCGGAAAAGTAGGGGGAATGTTCGGCAAAAAAGACGACGATGGTGACGACGGTAATGACGGCGGCGGCCTCGGTGGCGCACTCGGCGGATTTCTGAAGTAAGGCCGAGAGATTGTACGCTGAATCGTGGTCGAGCGGCCTCTGGTCCGAGACGTTTATTCACCACGGATGACCACGGATTAAGGTCGAGGCGTTGCACGCCGAGTCAAGGTCGTGCGGCCTCTGGTCCGAGACATTATTTCCACCACAGATTACGCAGAAGGCGCGGATTACTTCGCAGATTCGTCACTATTCAGGTCGAGCCGCCTCTGGTCCGAGACGGTAGGGGTCACTGCGCAACAGAAAAGGCCAACCACGGTTCGTACGGATGACCACGGATTAAGGTCGAGGCGTTGCACGCCGAGTCAAGATCGAGCGGCCTCTGGTCCGAGACACCCGTGTTGCATAAGGGGGGAGCTCACCACGGATCGTATGGATGAGCACGGATTTTTTCGCCGGTTATAAAACGCAAAAGAGCCACCCTCTTGCGAAAGTGACTCTTTATGCGGTCTGGACGGGACTCGAACCCGTCCCGACTCAGTCGGGACCGTGGCAGGGCGGTAGCGTAGCCAACTGAATGACCCGGCCCGTGTGCGATGAGCCATGTGATGTAGTTCTTGTTCTTACCCCTTTTGAGTTGTAGCTCACGCTTGCGAGCCTCGGTATCCACCTTAAATGCTTCGTAGTATTTGAGTTCCCAGGGTCCTTTGTATTTCGTGCACCGGCCTTCATTTTTCTGATGCGTTGCAACGCGTTGCCACAAGTCGCTGGTGTAACCGATGTAGTAAGCGCCGCTGGTCGTAGAAGCTAGGATATAAACGTAAAACATAAAATTAGTGTGTCGTATCGGTCCAGGCAGTCAGTACTGCGCCTCTACCAACGCAAAAGAGCCGCTCTCTTGCGAAAGCGACTCTTTATGCGGTCTGGACGGGACTCGAACCCGTCCCGACTCAGTCGGGACCGTGACAGGGCGGCAGCCTAACCAATTGAATGACCCGGCCCGTGTGCGATGAGCCATGTGATGTAGCTCTTGTTCTTACCCTTTTTGAGTTGTAGCTCACGCTTGCGAGCCTCGGTATCCACCTTAAATGCTTCGTAGTATTTGAGCTCCCAGGGTCCTTTGTTTTTCGTCCACCGGCCTTCATTTTTCTGATGCGTTGCAACGCGTTGCCACAAGTCGCTGGTGTAGCCGATGTAGTAAGCGCCGCTGGTCGTAGAAGCTAGGATATAAACGTAGAACATAAAAGTAGTGTGTCGTATCGGTCCTGGCAGTCAGTACTGCGCCTCCACCAACGCAAAAGAGCCACCCTCTTGCGAAAGCGACTCTTTATGCGGTCTGGACGGGACTCGAACCCGCGACCTCCGCCGTGACAGGGCGGCATTCTAACCAACTGAACTACCAAACCAGTAGTGCAAAACAGCAGCTAACTGCTCGATTGCGACGGCAAATATACGATCATCTTCGCAACGGGTGCAAGCAAACAGCTAAAATTTTTCCGTTTCCGGAGGCTCGCGCTACGTAGCGGCCTGGCTGTCAGAACAAAAGAAATCAGTCGGTCAGCTTAAATTTTACCGGGAGGTTGAAGGCTACCCTTACGGTCCTACCCCCCTGGATGCCGGGAGAGAACTTCTTGCCCGCCCGGTTGATCTCGTCGACGGCCCGGGTGGCCGCCGCCGTACACCCACCACCAAGTTCGCGGATAGACTCAATGGAGGAGACCGTACCGTCTCGTTCAACGACGAATCTCACCACTACCACCCCCTGGATGCCGTTCTCCCGCGCAATGGGCGGATAGGATACGTTTTGCTGTACGAAGGTCAGCAACTCGCGGTCCGAACATACCTTTCGCTCTTCGCCCGTCAATTTCTGGCAGGCTTCACCGAATACCGGCATTCGCTCGGCGAAGAGGACGGGGGCCGCATCTTCCGGTGGAGCGGGAGGGGGTAGCGGAGGAGGTGGGGGCACCGATTTGGGCGTTTGCAGCGACGGCGGCGGGGGCATAGCAACAAAATCGTCGAGTGAGACAGCCCGCTCGGTCAGATCTATCGGAGGAGCTTCATCCACCACGGGTTCAATTGCGAGGGGCGGCGGGGGCGGGGGCGGGTCACGCTTGGGTGGATCGATCGTACGGGGAATGACTTCGATGATTTCATCGAGCACGATAGGGCCTGATGCATACACCGGCATCTCCCGGAACTGTGTCCAATTAATGGCCAGGAAGGCCGTAAAGATGGCCGCGCACAGCGCTACCCGGTGAATGGCGGGTGATAACGAGAACAGATCGGCAGCCTCTTCCCGGGCATTGCGAAGCTGTCGACGGGTAAGGAAAATGCCGACAACGATCAGCAAGCATAGCGTAGCCATTCCCAGCAGCACCGTGGTGCCACTGAAGGTAAATAACAGCATGGTAAAAAAATTGAGGGGTGCAGCGTAAGCCGGCTACGCGAGATAACCGACAGATGCACTTCACCCCCCAAAATGACGGTCGCCGTTCGAAGAAATTTAGGCTACGCTGGCCGACTTCCCGGCAAAAACCTCGATCATCTTCTTATTGAAGGCGGGGATATCGTCCGGATTGCGGCTGCTGACCAGTTTGCCATCGACGACGACTTCCTGATCCTGCACCTTCGCGCCGGCATTGGCAAGATCGGGTCGTACGGAGACGTAGCCCGTCATCGTCCGACCTTTCACCAAACCGGCGGAAATAAGGGTCTGCCCCCCGTGACAAATCACGGCCACCGGCTTGTCGGACCGAAAGAACGCCTTGACGAATGAGAGGGCTGCATCGTTGATCCGCAGACTGTCGGGACTAAGCACGCCACCGGGTAGCAGCAGGGCATCGTAATCGGATGCATCGGCATTGCTGAGATTGACATCCACGGTATGCTCACCGCCCCAGTCGTCGCCGTCCCAGGCTTTGATCGATCCGGATGCTGGACTCACCAAGTGCACCGTCGCACCGGCATCTTCCAGGGCTTGTTTTGGTTTGGTGTATTCGACTTCTTCGAATCCGGTGGTGGCCAGGGCCGCTACTTTTACATTGCTGAGTTGCATACGTTAACTGTTTTAGGGTTCAGGAGTTATTACGGGTGCCGGATCGGGGATGTTCGGCAGCCAATATCCGGCGATTCCCATCCCAATAATGGACAGCTATGACCCTACACTCCCAGGACTTATTGCAACAATCCGCCTACGTAAACGGGGAGTGGATGCCCGCCGACGACGGGGCTACTTTTGCCGTCCACGATCCATTCTCCGACGAAGTAATTGCCGCGGTAGCCGATCTGGGGGAAACCGAAACTCTCCGCGCAGTAGCTGCCGCCGCCACCGCCTTCCCCGCATGGAGCGCCAACACCGCCGGAGAGCGCTCGACCGTCCTACGTCGCTGGTTCGAATTGATCATGGAGCACCAGGAAGACCTTGCCATAATCATGACCCGCGAGCAGGGAAAGCCCCTCACAGAATCCCGCGGCGAAGTAGCCTACGGTGCCTCCTTCATCGAGTGGTTTGCCGAGGAGGGTAAGCGGGCGTACGGCGATGTCATTCCCAGCCACCGGGGCGATGCGCGCATTATTACCATTAAACAGCCGGTAGGGGTGGTGGCCGCCATTACCCCCTGGAATTTCCCGATCGCCATGATCACCCGCAAGGTGGCGCCCGCCCTCGCGGTTGGCTGCACCGTTGTCGTGAAGCCGGCCGAAGACACCCCCCTTTGCGCCCTGGCCCTGGCGTTTTTGGCCGACAAGGCAGGTCTGCCCCCGGGTGTGTTCAACGTTGTCCCCACCAGTCGGCCGGCCGAAGTAGGAGCGGTACTTACTCACGACCAGCGGATACGCAAACTAAGCTTCACCGGCAGTACCGCCACCGGTAAAAAGCTGATGGAACAAAGTGCGGGCACACTAAAAAAACTTTCGCTAGAACTGGGCGGAAACGCCCCCTTCATCGTGTTTAACGACGCAGACGTAAAGGGCGCGGTCGCAGGAGCAGTGGAGTCAAAATACCGCAATGCGGGTCAAACTTGCGTCTGCGCTAACCGGCTGTACGTGCAGTCCGGCATCTATGATGAATTTGTGAAGGAGCTGGCCGTTGCGGTAGGTGACCTCAAGGTCGGTCCTGGCACTGAATCCGACACCGACATCGGACCCCTCATCAACGACGCGGCCCTCGATAAGGTCCAACGCTTGGTGAAAGACGCTGTCGATAAGGGTGCCGAAGTCATCGTCGGGGGAGAGCCTTCCGATAAGGGGCCGCGGTGTTACCGCCCTACCCTCTTGGTCAACGCCAATTCAAGGATGGACATCAGCCAGGAGGAGGTTTTCGGACCGGTCGCACCGATTTTTCGGTTCGATACGGAAGAAGAAGTGATTGAACTGGCGAATGACACCCCCTACGGCCTCGCCGCCTACTTCTACGGCCGGGACCACGCCCGGATTTGGCGAGTAGCCGAAGCCCTTGAATACGGTATGGTCGGCATCAACACCGGTATGATCTCAACCACCCTGGCCCCCTTCGGCGGTGTGAAGGAGAGCGGCTTTGGCCGGGAGGGATCTAAGTACGGATTGGAAGATTACCTCGTGATCAAGTATTTGTGTTGGGGTGGTCTGGAAAAATAAAAAAGGGCACCGATCTCTGATCGGCACCCTTTTCCTCCAGGTAGAGGTCGATAAATTTATTACTGCTCGGGAGCAAAGTGGTTGCAGCCGAAGTTGGCCTCCGTTAGGAATTCCATACCGGAGGTGGCGGACTGGTTCTGGAGTACGGGAAGCACGTATTTCATGCCGCTTTCGCTGAGCACTTCACATTCTCCGAAGTTTTCGCGATTCTGTACGGCGGGGGCTTCGTGCTCCCAGTGGTTACAATTTTTGCAGGTGGGTTCCATGGTCATTGATTTTAATGTGGTAGAATACACTGTTAAAATCCTTTTCACCCGCTTTAAGTTCGGCCAACCCTCCGTTTTCCAGTAGTTTGTAAACAGACTAAATAAGGGGATCGGCTACTCGATGCCCATGATCTTGTGAGTTTGCAAACTTACCCTCCACTGGGGGTGATCCATGCAATAAGCTACGGTAGCGCTGGTATGGTTAATACCGACCTCATCCTTAGGTTGCAGAAAAAAGTGAGTAAAGGCGAGATGCTCAAACCGTTCCGGCTGGGCACCCGCTTCGGGCTGTGGGAATACCAGCTTCAGTTCGTCACCACGGGTAACGACCAACTCGGCGTTTGCCTTCGGGCTTACGCACACCCAGTCGATCTCCTCCGGTACGGGCAGGGTGCCGTTGGTTTCCACCGCCACTTCAAAACCGGCCGCGCGCAACGCCCCGATCAGGGGTACGTCAAGCTGAAGCAGGGGTTCTCCACCGGTACAGACGATGTACGGTCGGCCGCCACCGGGCCAGAGTGCTTTTACCAGGTCAACACATTGCTCCTGCGTGTACCGCCCTCCGTTGGTCCCGTCCGTTCCGATGAAATCGGTGTCGCAGAATTTGCACACGGCGTCGTGGCGGTCCTCCTCCCGTCCGCTCCAGAGATTACAGCCGGTGAAGCGCAGAAATACCGCGGCCCGCCCGGCCTGGGCGCCTTCGCCCTGCAGGGTGTAGAAGCATTCTTTGATCTTGTAGCTGCGCGCCATAGCAAGGGAAGACAAATTTGCCGGACGAATGGTTGGGGGCATCCCGTACGGAGCTGGTTACCTTGCGGCATGGACCAGTACCTCATCCCCGCCGGCTCTTCGGAGGGTGAATTTCGCGACCGGGGCAGCAAATTCGTTGCTGTCCTGCGACCGGTGCGTACCGAGGAGGAAGCGTTGGACGTAGTGAATGAACAACGACTCGCTCACCCGAAGTGCAATCACCACTGCTACGCCTACCGCCTGGGTCCCGGCACCGATCGCTGGCGCACCAACGACGATGGAGAACCCAGCGGCACGGCCGGCAAGCCCATCCTCGGGCAGATCGACCGCGTGGGGCTGTCGGATGTGATGATCGTCGTCTCCCGTTACTTCGGGGGCACCAAACTGGGCACCTCGGGACTCATCAACGCCTACCGGGAAGCGGCAAAACTGGCCATCGAAGCCGGCTCCACCGCCGTACGTACAATCACCACCCGCCTCGAATTGCGCTTCGGCTACGAACTCATGGGACCGGTAATGAGCGCCCTCGATCACCTCCACCTGGACATGGTGGAACAGGATTTCGCCGAAACCGCGAGAGTAACCCTGGAACTACCGAAATCGACCGTGCCCTCGACCCTGCGCGAACTGAAGGCCGCGATCGCGGGAGTGTACGTTGAGGAAGTGGATGAAGATTTCTCGGTACCGGGCCTCGAGATTAAACAAGGATAGGATGAGGCGCTCTGCGCCGACCCTGTACCGCCCGGCTGTCAGGGTCGCCCTAGAAGGGCTCAATCTACCGATACAAGGTTGAGTTTCTAAGCCGCCCCTGCACCGCCCGTCTCACAGGGTCGCCCTAGAAGGGCTCAACCTGCAACTGCAACCGCCACGCGACAGCAAATTCGCATTTCGACGAAATTAATCCGTACTGAAATCGACCGCACGAAAACCTACCCCCTGTAACCTATTAGATCAGGCTATCACAAACGCCACTACAAGGCGGGGGCGGGAGTTATTACTGCTTCGTGACCAGGGTGACGGCCAGTTCGAACTCGTCGTAAATGGTCTTGTCGCCCAGGTTTTCGATGAAGGATCCGGAACCGTAGCGAACGTCGAAGTCGGTGCGGTCGAGGGTAAGATCGGCCTCAGCGGTGTAGAATCCGTCGGTTTCGGTCACTTTGGTGTTGAAGCGGATCGACTTGGTGTGCTCCTTGATGGTAAGGTCGCCGGTGATGCGGTAATCGCCGGGCAGGCCGCGGCTGACCACGTTGGTGATGACGAAGGTGGCCTCGGGGTGGTTCTCTACGCCGAAGAAGTCGTCGCTCTTCAGGTGGCCCTCTAGCCTACCCTTGCTGTCGCCGCTCAGGTCGGTCACCGCAATGGTCGGCATATCGATGGTGAAGGAACCGCCGGTGAGCAGGGTATCCGTGAATTCGAGCTGGCCTTCCTTAATGGAAATGGTGCCCGTATGGTTGCCGGTGACTTTGTAGGCCTTCCAGGCGATCTCGCTGGCGGCGGTGTCGACGGCTACCGTGACGGTGTCGGCGGTGGTCAGGAGGGCGAAGGCGGAGAGGAGGAGGATGGATTTGAGCATGGTAATTGGAGAGTTGTTGGGTTGTTGAGTTGTGGGATTATTCTTTTTTGTCATCCTTTTTTTCTTCTTCTTTGGCGGCTTTTTTGGCCTGGCGGCGGGTTTGGGGGGCGGGGGCTGCGTTGGTGTTGCCGCCGCCGCCGTTGTCGTCGCCGCCGCCCATGAGGTCGTTGTTGTTGACGGAGCGGGTTTTGGAGCGGGCCTTGTTGGCGTCGAGCTGACCGAACTTGTAGCCGAAGGTGAGCTTGATGTTGCGGTTGAGGAGCATGTCTTCGCGGACCTGGGTGAAGGTAGCCGTTTCCAGTTCGCTGCGCAGGGCCCAGCCGCGGGAGGCGAAGTTCTCGGCGGCGAGGCCGATGGTGCCGCGACCTTCGTTGAATTCCTTGCTGACTCCGAGAGCATACATGCCGAAGCCACCGCGCGAGCCCTGTAACTGTACCCGACGACCGCGCATGAAGGTGAAGGCCTGGGCACTCCAGCCGTTTTTAAGTTTTAGCTGGCTCATGAGACGACCTCCGTAGTTGATGCCGGAGTTGGTGGCGGTGACGGAGGTGCCGTCGAGGCCGGTAACCTTTCCCTCCAGGGTAGCATAGTCGAGGTCGATGCCGCCATTAATGGTCCAGTCGCGGGTAAGGTAGACGTTGACGAAGGCGTTGACGCCGAGGGCCTGCTCCCGACCGATGTTTTCGTAGGTGGTGAGCAGGGTGCCTTCGAGGCTGTCGATGGGCGTGCGCACCTGATTGATGGCGTTGTTGCTGTTGCGGCCGAAGAACGAGAGGTTGAGATAGGTTTTGCCCACCATGCTACTGTAGCCGAACTCTAGGTTGTCGGTAAGCTCGGGGCGTAGGAGGGGGTTGCCCACTTCGATACTCTGGCTATTCTCGATGTTGACGTTGGGGTTGAGCTGACGGAGCCAGGGACGCTGAATGCGGCGGTTGTAGCCGAGCTTCAGGGTAGTGGACTCACCGACCTTTTTTGAAAAGTTAAGGCTGGGGACTAGGTTGGCGTAGTCGGGGATCTCGATGGCCTCGTTGTTCTGGGTAGCCTCGATCATGGTCTGCTCCCACCGTAGGCCGGCCTTGAGGGTTATGTCGCCGGGTAGTGCCAGGGTATAGGCGGTGTAGGCGGCTAGGATGTCCTGTCCGTAGTCGAGCTGACCGGAGGGACGAAGTCCGTCGACCGTAAAGGCTTCGCTGCCGGTGGCACTGAGGTAGCTGAAGTCGCTGTTCACCTGGCGCAGGATGCCCTTTCCACCAAATTCCAGGATTTGCTTATCGCCAATGGGGTGGATGTAGTCGGCCTGTAGGGTCACCTCCTCATTAGTGTTGTTGTCGAGGTTGCGCAGGCGGCTCAGGATGGTTTCCTCGTCGTCCAGGTTGGAGGAGGTGAAGTTGCTGTTCTCCGCCGTGGTGCTGTAGAGGGTCGAGATGCTGAGTTCGCGGCCGGGCTTGATGACGTAGAGGTAATCGAGGTTGACATCAATGTTGTCGGAGCTCCGCTCGCTGTCGATGTCGCGCAGGAAGGTGGAGGCCAGTACTTCCTCGGCGTACACGGTAGTGGTTTGTAACTGATCGCGGCCGAAGTTGCGCACACCGAAGCGGACGCCGGCGCTCAGGAACTGGCGGTCGGTCAGGTCGTAATCGAAGCCCAAGTTGTAGCGACCGAAGATGCCGTTGTCGGAGGCCTCACCGAACTGCTCGCTGCGGCTGTTGGTGAAGGTCTGCAGTAGGGAGGTTTCGGCGTCGTTGTAGAAGGCCCGTCCGAATCCGCCGAGCGTCATACCGAATTTACCCTTGCGGTAGCTGCCGTTGAGGCCGAGGTTGGAGCCCCGCAGGCCGAGTCCCGTATCGACGTTGAGGAAGTAGCCCGCCAGGTCGTTCTTCTTGGTGATGATGTTGATGATGCCGCCGGCACCCTCGGCGTCGTACTTGGCCGACGGGCTGGTGATCACTTCCACCGACTTGATCTGGTCGGCCGGAATCATCTTCATGGCATCGGCGACGCTTCCGGCGATGATGGTGGAGGGTTTGTTGTTGATGAGCACACGGATGTTGGAGTTGCCGCGCAGGCTGACGTTGCCCTCGAGGTCGACCTGCAGCAGCGGCACCTTGCGGAGTACGTCGGCCGCGTCGCCGCCCCGACTTAGTTGGTCCTGCTCGGCATTGTACACCAGACGGTCCACCTTTTCCTCGATGAGCGCACGCTGGCCGGTGACCGTTACTTCTTCCAGCAGCTCGGCGGCTGCCCCCAGCCGGACGGTGCCTACGTCGGTGCTTTTTCCACCGCCGACTTCCACGTCGCTGATGGAGATGGCTTCGTAGCCCAGGAAGGTAATCTCCAATCGGTACGTTCCGTTTTTCACTGCGCCAATAATGAAGGTGCCGTCGTCGCCGGTGAGGGTGCCGTTGACGAGTTCGTCGTCGGTAGCCTGGTGGAGACTGATGGTGGCGTATGCGACTGGGGCCCCGTCGGCCGCGTCCAGCACGGTACCCGTGATGCTTCCCTTGAGGTTATCGGATGGGTCCTCTATCGGATGAGGAGTTGCCGCAAAAACGGTAGAGAACAGGGAGGCAAAAAGGAGTATGAGGGTTGGCACTTTCATCGCTAGGGATATTTGATGGAGTAAAAGTCGTACTGCTTGCCAGGCTGTATGAAAGTGTTCTACCGTTCGGCAATTCCGGTCGACGGCTCCGAAGCTGCGGGTGGCTCCCGGATCGTAGAGGATTTAGGGGGCTTGGTAGATCGGTATCCAGTCGCCGGATGGCTTGCCTACCTTTGCACATCATGTCTACTTTCCTGACCCGACACAAGAAGCTTCTGCTGCACATTGCCTTCTGGTTGATGTACGCGTCCTTCTTTTATTACCAGATCGCGTTCGGGCGCAAGGAGGAGCCGGAATGGTCGCGGGTCCTGCCCGATTTTTCCTTTCACATTCTCGGCCTGCTGACCATCAGCTACCTCAACTACTTCGTATTCCTCCCGCGCCTGTTGCAGACGCAGGATCTGGGGCGCTACCTATTGCGATTCCTGCCGGTATTCGCCGTACTCAGTTACCTCTTCCTGCTGGGCAAGCGGGCGATCTTGCTGCCGTTTCTGGGCCGCGATTCGTGGGCCTACTCCACGCGCTTCGCCGTGAGCGTGATCATCACCTCGCTGTTTATTGTCGTGTTCGTGGGCCTGCTCCGATTCGTGGAGCACTACTTCCTACTCGAAGCGGAGCGTAAGGAGATGGAGAACCGCCAGCTGACTTCCGAACTACGCTTCCTGCGGGCACAGGTCAATCCCCACTTCCTGTTCAATACCCTCAATAACGTCTACTACCTGGCCGTCAACCAGTCGCCCCAGACGGCCGACGTGATCGCCAAGTTGTCGGGCATGATGCGCTACATGCTGCACGAGAGCAACCACGCAACGGTGCCGCTCGATAAGGAGATCGCCTACATGGAGAACTACATCGACCTGGAGAAGATGCGGTTGAACGACGAAATCCCCATCGCGTTTGAAGTACAGGGCGGGCGCGCGGGAGCAAGGATCGTACCCCTTATTCTCATCACGTTTCTCGAGAATGCATTTAAGCACGGCATTAGCAATAGCGGTTGCCGCAGCTGGATCACGGTGAGCGTAAAGGTGGAGGGCAAGGTGCTGCACTACAACGTACGCAACAGCCGGGTGGAGGAACACGAAAAAACGGTGTCCGAAAAATCGGGCATCGGACTGGTCAACGTTCGCCGGCGGCTGAAGCTCAGCTACCCCAATAGGCATCAGCTCACGGTGACGGAAACCGACGAAGAGTACGCCATTCACCTCCAACTGCTGCTGTCATGATCCGCTGTGTAATTGTTGAAGACGAGCCCCTGGCCCGCAAGCTCCTGGAGCAGTACGTCGCCAAGACGCCCGCCCTGGAACTAATGGCCGCCATTTCAAATCCGCTCAGGGCCCTGGAATTTTTACAGACCAACCAGCCCGACGTGCTCTTCCTCGACGTACAAATGCCCGAGATCACCGGCATCGGCCTGCTGAAGATCATGAAGCGCAAACCGCTGGTGGTTCTCACTACCGCCTACTCCGAATACGCCATTGAGGGATACGAGCTCGACGTGGCCGACTACCTACTCAAGCCGATCACCTTCGAGCGTTTTTTGCAGGCGGTGGAGCGCATCTCCCTGCGATTGGGCGAAAAGGAGGATGCCACGGCGACCGCTTCTCCGGATTCCGCTGCACCTGCGGCCCCGCCCCCCTATCTGTTCATTAAGGACGGCACCCGTTCCGTACGCGTCAACTTTGCCGACATTCAGTACATCGAGGGCATGAAGGACTACGTGCGCATTCACACCCCCGACCGCAAAGTGACCACCCTACAGAGCCTGAAGCACCTGGTGGAAGTACTGCCCGACAATGGTTTTATTCGGGTCCACCACTCCTATATCGTCGGGGTACGGTGGATCGAGGAGGTACAACGCGACGAGGTCAGCGTGGCCGGAAAATTGCTGCCCGTAAGCGATACGTACCGTGGCGGACTGCGCGAGTTCGTGGAGAACCGGGAGTTGAAGTAAGTTGCGGGGGAACCCGTACATTAGTTCGACTTTCCGATCAGACAATTACCCGACCGTGGACCGCCGTAAAATCATCAAGGGCATTGCCGCCGGCACCATCGGCCTGCCCGTAGCCCTGCGCCTGCTGGGAGGTAAGGGTCATGCGCAAGCGAGCGAAACTACGGTAAGCGGACAGCGCTACGACTGGAAAATGGTCACTACCTGGCCCCCGGGCTTCCCCATTCTCGGGGAGGGCTGTCAGTTGCTGGCCGATATGTGCCGCAAGATGTCCGGCGGGCGCCTCAACATTCACGTGTACGGCGGGGGCGAACTGGTGCCGCCGCTAGAAGCATTTGACGCCGTACGCCAAGGAGCTGCCGAGGTGGGCAGTGGTGCGGCCTACTACTGGGCGGGAAAGTTACCGGCGGCCCAATTTTTTGCCGGTTTCCCCTTCGGGCTGAATGCCCAGCAAATGAACGCCTGGTTGATCGCCGGGGGCGGGATGGAGCTGTGGCGGGAACTGTACGCGACGGTGGGACTGATCCCCTTCGCCGGCGGAAACACCGGGGTGCAGATGGGCGGCTGGTTCAATCGCCGCATCGATTCCGTTGCCGACTTCAGGGGACTCAAGATGCGCATGCCGGGACTGGGCGGACGGGTGCTCGAACGACTGGGGGGAACTCCGGTGCTGCTGCCCGGCGGGGAAATCTACACCGGACTCGAACGCGGCATTCTTGACGCCACCGAATGGGTGGGACCCTACCACGATTACGTGATGGGCTTCCACGAGATCGCTAAGTATTATTACTACCCGGGCTGGCACGAGCCGGGGACCAACTTCGAATTTTTCGTAAACGCCGAGAAATACGCGGAGCTGCCGCCCGACCTACAGGAAATTTTCGCGGTAGCTACCCACCACATTAATCTGAACACTCTCTCGGCCTTCGAGGCACGCAACGCCGAATACCTCGAAAAACTAAAGCAGGTGCCGGGACTTTCTATCCTCCCCTTCCCGGACGCCCTGATCGAAAACGCACGCCGGGCCGCGGATGAAGTGATGCGTGAGTATGCGAACTCAGATGCCACCACCCGTAAAGTTTTTGCTTCCATTCAGGAGTTCCGGAGGCTGTCGAAACCCTGGAGTGGGATTACGGAACGCAGGTTCTACGACGAACTTTCTTAGGGCATCGGTTATAACTGGTGATCCTCCGGAACACGGCTGGGCGCGGTGATCTCCGTGGGATCCTCGGGGTGATTTTTGGAGGGCGTTTTTCGCATCAGGGAAATGATCACGCCGGCCGCGAGGGTAACGAAGATGACCACCAGGCTCACCCACTCCTCGGGATGCCATACTTCGTGGAGCATGAGTTTGACGCCGACGAAGGTCAGGATCAGTGCCAGGCTGTACTTCAGGTACCCGAATTTGTCAATCATCGACGAGAGCACAAAGTAGAGAGCCCGCAGGCCGAGTACCGCCAGGATGTTGGAGGAGAAGACCAGGAAGGAGTCCGTCGTGATGCCCAAAATGGCAGGGATCGAGTCGATCGCGAAGATGATGTCGGTCGTTTCCACCATCACCAGGGCAACGAAAAGCGGGGTGGCCGCCAGAATATTGCGGCGCCGGACCCAAAAGTTGTGGCCGTGGTAGTCGTTCGTGACGGGCACGACACGCTTCACGAGTTTAATGATGGGGTTTTCGGAAGGGTGGATTTCCTCGCCTTTACCGACCATCTTATATGCCGAGTAGAGCAGGAGCACCCCGAAAACATAGAACATCCAGTCGAATTGCTCTAGCAGGTAAACTCCAGCCAGGATCATGACCAGTCGGAAAAATACCGCACCCAGGATACCCCAGAACAACACTCGGTGCTGGTACTTGGCCGGCACCCGGAAGTAGCCGAAGATGACGGCGATCACGAAGACATTGTCCATGCTCAGCGACAACTCCACCAGGTAACCGGTGAGGTAGTTGATCATGGCGGTATGGGCGGGCAGGTCGGAATTGACCCATCCGTTGTCGTACGCCAGGTAGATGAAACCGCTGAATCCGAGCCCGATGGTCATCCACATAGCGGTCTGCCCGAGTGCCTCGCGGGTGCGCGGCACGTGGTCGTGCTTGTTGAGCACGAACAGATCGAGAAAAAGCAGCAGCGCCACGAAGACGGCAAAACCGATCCAGAGAAGAGACATCAGGGGAAGTTGTGTGCCCTATAACGGTTGGCAAATGAGTATGTTCCACCAAACCGAGGTGGCGGATGGCCGACCTTAAGAGTCGGAAGGGGGGGCCGGGTCACGGGGTCGCTTGGTGTATATTTACTTCCTAATCTTTCGCTCCCTTTGGTACGTCAATACATTCTTGCCTGTTTTCTTCTCATCCCCCTTATCGCAACGGGTCAGTCTACCGAACACTCCATCGCCCGGGAATGGAACGAGGTATACCTCACCGCCATCCAGAAGGACTTTGCCCGCCCCGTCGTTCACGCCCGCAATCTATACCACAGCACCGCGGCCATGTACGATGCCTGGGCAATGGTGAACCGGCAGGGAGGAACCGTACTCACGGAAAGAATCGACGACCTTCCCGCATATGCGGACCGGCAAGCCGCTGCCGAGTCAGCCATCAGTTACGCAGCCTACCGCTTACTGCTCAGTCGCTACGCCCGTGCGCCGGGGTACGGGCGCATTCGCCTGGTGGCGGACTCCCTGATGAATCAATTAGGCCTCGACACCAGTTTCGTCAACACCGACCCCACAGACCCGAACCCCGCCGCGCTGGGCAATTACATTGCCGCCCGGGTGATCCAATATGGACTTGTGGACGGAGCGAATGAACTGCTGGACTACGAAAACGACGCGTACCCCGACCCGGTCAATCCACCCCTCTACCTCGACCGGCCCTTCACTATCCTCGGCCTGCGCGATCCAAACCGCTGGCAGCAACTGGCCTTTCCCGGCGTCGTGGTCGACCAGTCCGGCAACGTCATCGGAAATATCCCCACTTTTCTCGGTGCCAGCTGGGGTCGAGTCACGCCCTTCGCACTTCCCGACGCCGTGAAGCGCTCGCCGACGGCCACGGACAGCATTTACGGCAACAGCCCCGTGTACCACGATCCCGGGCCGCCGCCCTACTATGACCTGACGGACACGGCTCAGCTGAATCTCTACCGATGGAATTTTGAAACCGTGCTGAAGTGGTCCTCCCACCTCGATCCGACGGACGGCGTAATGTGGGACATCTCCCCCAGTGTGCGGGGAAACGTTACCCGAAAGCTCCCCGAAACGGCGGCGGAGTACCGGGCTTTTTACGATCAACACGCGGGCGGACAGCCGGACCAGGGTCGTGAACTAAACCCCGTGACCGGTGAGCCTTATCCTCCCAACATCGTTCCCCGGGGAGATTATACCCGGGTGCTGGCCGAGTTCTGGGCCGATGGCCCGCTCTCGGAAACCCCGCCCGGCCACTGGTTCGGGATCTTCAATACCGTAATGGACCACCCCCTGTTTCGCCGCAACCTCTGGGGCGAGGGAGCGGAGTTGGATCCCCTGGAATACGACGTAAAGGCCTACCTCACCCTCGGTGGCGCCATGCACGATGCCGCCATTACCGCCTGGAGCATCAAGGGAAAGTACGATTACGTCCGACCCATTTCGGCCATTCGCTACCTGGCGGCCCGGGGACAGGCCACCGTGCCGGATCACCGCTTTTACGACGTGGGCGGCATACGGCTCGACCCCGGCTACATCGAATTGGTGAACCAGGCGGAGGAGGTGGTCAACTCCACGGCGCTCATGACGGTGAAGGCGCGGGCCTGGATCGGGAATTCGTTCATTGAAGACGCCGCGATCGAGCAGGCCGGAGTAGATTGGATCAATCCCTCGGTCTGGGAGCCGTACCAACGCCCCAACTTCGTCACCCCCAACTTCGCCGGTTACATCTCGGGGCACTCGACCTTCAGCGCCGCCGCCGCCACCGTACTAGAGCGACTGACGGGCACCCCCTATTTTCCCGGTGGCGTAGGCGAGTTTATCGCGAAAAAGAATGAATTTTTGGTCTTTGAGGAAGGCCCCAGTGTCGACGTCGTGTTGCAGTGGGCTACTTACCACGATGCCGCCGCCGAAACCAGCCTGAGTCGGATCTGGGGCGGGATTCACCCGCCGGCCGACGATATTCCCGGTCGCCGCATCGGCAGGATAGTCGCTCGGGATGCCTACGAGCGGGCCGATAAGATCTTTCGGGGAGAGATCACGCCGGTCCGGGACCAGCCGATGGCCGTCGATCACCTACGCAGCTACCCGAACCCCGTACGGGCGGGTGCGCTACTAACCCTCGAGGGTACCGATGCAGGTACCAGTTTGGGACTTTACAGTGCCCTGGGGCAGTGGGTAAGGCAAATCGACGTAACGGCCAGCCGCACGGTGGTACCTACCGCGGGCCTGCAACCGGGGATGTACATACTCCGCGACCGCAGCGGGCGCATACTCGGTAAACTGCTGGTGATCTGATGGTGGAGGGGCCTTTACCCCCCCGTTTTCAGGTTCAGACCATCAGGCGGATCGGTTCTTCCAACGTGGCTTTCACGTCATTCAGGAACTGGGCGGCACTGGCTCCGTCTACGACGCGGTGATCGCTGCTCAGGGTCAGTTTCATGATCTTGCCGGGTACTACGGCTCCGTCGCGTACGACGGGCTTATCGTTGATGCCGCCGACCGCCAAAATGGAGGCGTCGGGCGGATTGATGATGGCCGTAAAATCTTCGATGCCGAACATGCCGAGGTTGGAGATGGTGAAGGTATTGCCCGTCATCTCGTCCTGACTCAGCTTCTTGTTCTTGGCGCGACCGGCGAGCTCCTTCACCTCACTGTTGATCTGGCTGAGTGATTTCATGTCGGCGTAGCGTACGACGGGCACGAGGAGTCCGTCGGGGATGGCTACCGCCACTCCGATGTTGACGTCGTGGTTAACGCGGATCTTATCGCCCATCCAACTGGAGTTGATGACGGGGTGCTTGCGCAGGTTGACGGCGCAGGCCTTGACTACCAGGTCGTTAAAGCTGATTTTGACGGAGGCTACCTCGTTGAGGCGCTTGCGCATTTCCCAGACCTTCGACATTTCGACCTCGACGGTAACGTAGAAATGGGGAGCGGAGAATTTGGATTCTCCCAGGCGGCGGGCAATCACCTTCCGCATCTGGCTCACCGGCACGTCCTCAAAGTTTGCCTCACCGCCCCCGAAGGAGAATGCGGGTACCTTGGTCTGCGGCTTCTCCACATCCACATTGGGGCTGGGTTGCTGGGCGGGTACGGGCTGAGGAGTGGTAGGTTGTGCCTGCTTGGCGGTGGCCGGTTTGGCGGAAGTGGACTGGGCATCCTCGATGTCGCGCTTTACGATACGTCCGCCCTCTCCAGAACCAATGAGGGTAGCCAGATCGAGGCCGGCGTCCTTGGCCATGGCGCGGGCGAGCGGACTTGCCTTCACGCGGTCTTCGTCCGCAGCTCCGGTGGATTCGGTTGCTTCCGACGTGTCGGCTGCTTCCTTCGTCTCCTCCGCGGGCGCTTCCTTAGCATCCGACTCCGAACTACTGCCGTTGTCGGAGGCACCGTCGATGGCTGCCTGCCAGTCTTCTCCTTCCTCACCGATCACGGCGATGACGCCGTTGATGGGCACTGCGCCCTCCTTGACGGCGATGTGGAGCAGGGTGCCCTCGAAAAAGGAGTCGAGTTCCATGGTGGCCTTATCGGTTTCTACCTCCGCAAGGGTCTGGCCGGGCTCTACCGCTTCGCCCTCCTCTACGAGCCAGGAAACAATATTGCCTTCTTCCATCGTGTCGCTCATGCGGGGCATGCGTATAACCTCAGCCATAATATTCGTTGTTTTGGGTTGTTGTCGGGGTCGCGCAAATTTGCGGCCTATTCCCGGGATAAACAAACTGAACCGGAATAGGATTGTTTTCTCTGTTCACCCGGCTCCTGCGCCCCCGCCCCATATCCCCTACAATTCATGCAATTTTCCTCCCGATTGATCGAAGATGCCGTCAACGCTTTTGCCGGTCTGCCCGGCATTGGCAAGAAAACGGCCCTCCGGTTGGTCCTTAGTCTCGTACAGCGCCCCACGGAAGACAGCGTGCACCTTGCCCGTGCGATCGCCAGCATGCGCGAGAACATCCAGCACTGCATCACCTGCGGCAACCTGAGCGACCAGACCGTGTGCAGCATCTGCCGCGACCAGCGGCGCGACAAGTCGATCATCTGCGTCGTTGAGAGCATCCGCGACGTCATGGCCATCGAGGAAACCCAGCAGTACCGGGGCGTCTACCACGTCCTCGGAGGCGTCATCTCCCCGATCGAGGGCATCGGCCCGGCCGACCTGAACATCGACACCCTGGTGCAGCGCTCCACCGCCCCCGAGGTACGGGAGGTCATTATGGCGATCAGTCCCACCATCGAGGGCGATACCACCATCTTCTACATCAACAAGCAGCTGACGGAGGCCGACGTGCAGGTGAGCAGCATTGCGCGCGGCGTGAGTTTCGGCGGTGAGCTGGAGTACGCCGATGAGGTGACCTTAGGGCGGAGTATTGTGGCGCGTAGGAAGCTTTGACGCAATCGGTCCGTCGCCCTCTGTCTTGCTGATTTACCTTTGGGGGAATGGCTTCACCAAATTGGTCGGCCGCTCTGCGGCCATTGTTTCTCATTCTGCTGCTGGTCCTTTGGGGGGCAGCGGCGCTTACCAATTGGCCCACTTACAGTGTAGACCTGGCTGTCCTGGCGATGGTAGCCGATTCATTTGATTTTGCCGACCCTACAAGTTGGTACAACGGCTTTTACGGGGTATTGGGTCCGATGTTGCTCAAGTTGGCAATGATTGCCGGCTGGAATATTGCCGGGGCAACCGTGACGGCTAACGTAATCGCTTTCGGTGGATTGTTTTGCTGCCTAGACCGGTACTGGTCCGATCTAGCATTTCCCGGCTGGCCCTACCTCGTCGGAATTTTTGCACTTATTGACCCCCTTATTTTTCCGAACCTATTTTCTCCCGGAATATTTATCCTCACGACCAGCTTGCTGCTGACCGGAATAGTATTGCTGGTGGAATACCTGGCCTCAGGACGGCGGTTGATCCTACTGACGAGTGTCGTTGCTCTTTCGCTTTCCACCAATCTCAGATTTGATTCCATCCTGCTGCTTGCCCTAGTAATTTGTGCCCTCTATTTTCAGTCCGGAGTACGCACGCGTTTGTACGTATTCATACTCGCCATGGTGCCAGCTGCCTGCCTGTATGTCGGAGTAAATTATGCCGGCACGGGATCCCTGATTGCTAGCGAGCACACGTTTTTTTCTACGGAAATCCCCTGGAGGGATGTAGACGCAGACTACGTATTTCCAACGCTGACCGCCCAAGAGGGCGTCAAATTTTACCTCAGGGGTATCGGACAAATGTTGATCTACTTACTGCCGATGACTTTACTACTCGGCTGGCGTTCAAAACTGACCGCTACCCTACTTTCCCTCACCGCCGCGATAATTGCCTATTTCTTCATTATCCGCATGCACTCCAGTCCGCGGGGGTTGCTCCCGGTAGTGATATGGTGCTATCTGACCCTGGTTTTGGTCCTGCATAGAATTGATTTCCTAACACTTGTAGCCAGGCTACCCGCCGCGAATCGAATCCTCCTTGGCCTTGTCCTGATTTTTTCTTTTGTGGCACTCATTGCGCTACCGAATGTACTGGCTATTCGGACCTATTCGAGGGCCCAGCAGCAGATGGAAGAGGTGAATGGGATTTTGCTCCAGGATAGCGGATTCACTTCGATCGATCGCGTGTTCTCCAGCAAGCCTGCCGTATGGATGCCCGATCGGCCACCCTATTATTCTCTCTTTACCGGGAGCTGGGCGAGAGCGAACCCCCGTATCAGCCGCTTTTCGCCTAACCTGGACATCACTTCAACCCAGTCGTTGCACCGAAACCTAATCCGCAGGGAGGTAAGCCTGGCCGTCTACGACAGCCTTCACCTGAGCTACTACATGCAATCATCGGCAGAACGGGATACCGTGCATGCATTTTTTTCATCCGCCGCAGTAGAGCTTCTCGGAATTGTCGGAGACAACAAGGTCTACTGCATCGTCCCCCTGGATTAGAGTTCAAGACTCTCGGGAACGAAGGGAGAGGCATCTCCCCCCCCTTTGATAATCTCCCGCACGATGGTTGAACTTATGTGGCTGTAAGCTGGCTGGCTAATGAGGAATATCGTTTCCAAGCCTTCCCCGACAATCTCGTTGAGCTGTGAAATGGTCTTCTCATAATCGAAGTCGCTCGCGTTGCGTAGTCCGCGGAGTAGGTATCGGGCCCCGATACGGCGACAAAAATGTGCGGTGAGGCCCTCGAAACTGTCCACACTTACCTTGGGCTCGTCGGCAAATACTTTTCGTAGCCATTCCATGCGTTGATCGAGATCAAAAAGATGAGATTTCTGACTGTTCACCCCAACCGCCACAACTATCTTATCGAAGAGTGGAACGGCCCGTCGCACCAGTTCTACGTGGCCACGGGTGATGGGGTCGAACGACCCGGGGAATACGGCGGTTTTCATGATTGTGGTCGCGTGAGGTTTGGAAATGCATCCACAAAGTAACTAAACCCTCCTTGCGCTAGATTTACGCTTCCCCGTACCGGGGTAAACATTCGCCAGTCGGGGGTACCCCGTACAGCAAAAAAATAAACTATTCTTTGCGGGACATACAACTCATATGACTGTCAGCATCATCATCCCCACCCTCAATGCGGAACCGTTCATCGAACGGTCGTTGCAAAGCGCGCTCAGGGCGGGGGCGCAGGTGCAGGGTGAGTGGGAAATAATAGCCGTCGATAATGGCTCCAAAGACAACACCATCGCGCTGCTTGAACGCGCAGCCATCAATCACCCCAACCGGATCACAATTACTCACTGCGCTCAACGCGGCGCGGCGGCGGCACGAAACGCCGGTGCAAAAGCCAGCACCGGGGAATGGCTGCAGTTTTTAGATGCTGATGATACGCTTGCCCCGGACAAAATCCGTCGCCAACTCGCATCGGCCGGTGATGCCGAGTGGGTGGCGGGTGCTTATCGTCATCTCTACCCCGACGGCAGTACCGAAGACTCCATCCCTCACCCCGACCTTTGGCGGGGACTGTTTCATGACTTCCGAACGGGTTGCACCCATTCCAACCTGCTGCGGCGGGATGCATTCAACGCTGTCGGCGGATGGAACGATAAATTACCCAGTAACCAGGACCCGGATCTCTGGTTCCGTTTGCTACGGGCCGGGACTTCCTTCATCATCGATCCGGTGGTCGGGAGCTACTACCACCATCATGCCGGAGTGCGCATTACCGGCTCCGATCCCAGCGGTTCCGCACAGCGCCGGGTCCAGATGCTGGCGGCTGCCAACGCTCATCTGATCGAAGCACAACCTGAGTACTGGAACGAGCATGCCCCCTACTTTTTGGGAGCGCTACTGCGTGCCGTTCGCATGCTGGCCACCTACGATCTCGACTCCGCCACCCAGGCATACCGGGCCTATTTCGCCGCTCCTAACGAGTGGGCAATCGACCGCCCCTACGAACTCGTGGGCCGCTACACCCGCCTGTACCCTTACCTCGGCTTCCGCAACCTGGAACGGCTACGGCTTGCCCTGGCCGATTGGTTGCCGGAAACACTCAAGCGTAGGCTCAAAGCATAGTACCTTTGGCGGCGCGGTGCGCAAGCACGCGGATCGTTTATCCTAAATTTTCCCTCCCTTGTCCGGAAGTACCCACGGCACCCTTTTCCGCGTAACCACTTTCGGTGAAAGCCACGGCGTCGGACTCGGCGTAACCATCGACGGTTGTCCGGCCGGTCTCAAACTCGACGTGGAGGCCATTCAGCAGGAGATGGCCCGCCGCCGTCCCGGACAAAGCCGCATCGTGACCCAGCGCAAGGAAGCGGACGGCGTGGAAATACTCTCCGGCACCTTCGAGGGAAAGACCACCGGCACGCCCATCGGCATAGTGATCTACAACCAAGACCAGCGCAGCAAGGATTACGGCCACATCTTCGACAAGTACCGGCCGAGCCACGCCGACTACACCTTTACGGCGAAATACGGTCACCGCGATTACCGCGGCGGCGGCCGCTCCTCCGCCCGGGAAACCGCCGCCCGCGTAGCGGCCGGCGCGGTAGCGCGGCAGTTGCTCGCCCACTACGGAATTTCCATTCACAGCTACGTCGACCAGGTAGGCAGCATCGCCACCGGTAAGGACCACCACGAACTGGACCTCGGCCTCATCGACACCAATGACGTCCGCTGCCCCGACCCCACCACCGCCGCTACGATGGAGCAGGAGATCATGGCGGTAAAAAAGGCCGGCGACACGATCGGCGGGGTGGTAAAGTGTGTGGTCAGGGGCGTACCCGCCGGCTGGGGAGAACCCGTCTTCGACAAGCTACACGCCGACCTCGGCAAGGCCGTCCTGAGCATCAATGCCTGCAAGGGCTTTGAATACGGAAGTGGCTTTGATGGGGTGACCCTCCGCGGCAGTGCCCACAACGACGCTTTCTACACCGACGAAGCGGGCCGTACGCGCACGCGCACCAACCGCAGTGGCGGCATTCAGGGCGGCATTTCGAACGGAGAGGACATCTACTTCCGCGCCGCCTTTAAACCGGTAGCTACGATCATTGCCGACCAGGAGAGTGTAAATGAGTCAGGAGAGTCGGTCACCGTGGTGGGAAAGGGGCGGCATGATCCCTGCGTACTGCCCCGGGCAGTGCCCATTGTCGATGCGATGGTGGCCCTGGTGCTGGCGGACCACTGTCTGCGGGCGCGGGGAAATCGTCTGTAGGCAGCCGGACGGCTGAAGGCCGTCGCTACTGGGGCATAGTCCAGCCATAACCCAGCCAATCTTCCAGATGATCGACGTCGGAGAGTGCCGTCAGCTGTTTGACGGAAAGCCCCTGCTCCTGCGTCCGCGCCAAAGTTTCTTCCAGTACTTCCGCGGTGCTCCACGCTACTTCGGTGAACAGTTCGGGGTGGGGATTGCGCATTCCCAGCAGGTAATAACCACCGTCGTGTGCCGGGCCGATCACCACTTCGTGGGTCAGCAGGGCCGCGAAGGCGTCCTCGAGTAATTGAGCGGTCACCCCCGGGCAGTCGCTACCGATGACGATCACCCGGTCGTGCCCCTGGGCGAACGCCCGCTCAAAGGCCGCGCTCATCCGTTCACCCAGGCCCGGCCCCACCTGCAGCAGTTTGGTGAAATCGTCGGCGGGCCAGTCGTCGTTCTGGTCGATGAATTCGGAGTAGTGCAGGTAGCGGGTAACGCCCGAGAGGCCGAGGGTCTGATCGCGGGTGTGGCGCATCAGAATCCGGTACATCTGTAGGGCCTTATCGTGACCGACGTCCTGGGCCAGGCGTGTTTTCGTACGTCCGGCGACGGGATTTTTGATCATAATCAGGAGGGCGGGTTGCTGCATGGCCGCCAAGATAAGTAAGTCCGTTGCCAACCCCTACCGGCGGCACCCGGTTACAACATTCCCGATTAGAATTCACTATTCAGGCAATTCCGACGGCAGGGCACCGGCAAAACAAAGCAGGGCGCAGCCCGGTATTACCAGAGCCTCTGCTTCCGGGCCGAACACGTCAAGTACCACGTCGCGTTCTGAAAGGGAGTGACGGTAAATGAAAATAAAATAGGCGTGACGCAGGCAGTTTTTACCCTTTCCGAGGTCTCCAGGCAGTATTCGCGTGTTCGGCAGCAGTCGCTTCACCTGTGCGAACCCCTGCTCGCCGAAGACTATACGGTGCAGCCGGCCGACGATGTGAGTCCACCGAAGTGGCACCTCGGTCACTCCAGCTGGTTCTTCGAAAACTTCATTTTACTTCCCTTCGCTCCGGATTATACCCTCTTCGACGAGCGGCTTAATTGGTTCTTTAACAGCTACTACGAAAGCCAGGGGCCCCGTATCCTGCGCAGCGACCGGGGTAACATGACCCGCCCCGAGCTGGCCGTGATCCTCGACTACCGCCGGCACGTAGACCGGGCCATGGAAGCTTTACTCGAGGCCGGCGACCCCACCGTGGAATCCCTCACCGTACTCGGCCTCAACCACGAACAGCAGCACCAAGAGCTGCTACTCACCGACATCAAGTATATCCTGGGCACGAACCCGCTCTACCCCACCTACCGACAGACCGGCGATCGCGCCGCTACGCCGGTCCCCGATCTTACCTACCATCAGATAGCCGCGGGTCGGTACGGCATCGGGTACGCTGGCGACGGCTTCCGGTGGGACAACGAACTGAGCCGCCACGAGGTACTGCTGCAGGACTTCGGCATCGCCTCCCGCCTCGTTACGAACGGGGAGTACCTCCGCTTTATGGAAGACGATGGCTACGACCGCTTCGAACTCTGGCAAATGGAGGGCATTGCCTGGGCCCGTGAACTGGAGACCAAGGCCCCACTCTACTGGCACCAAACGGACGATGGCTGGAAACAGTACACCCTCAACCGGGGCATGACCGACGTGGACCCTGGCCTTCCGGTTACTCACATTAGTTGGTACGAAGCCGACGCCTACGCCCGCTGGGCCGGTGTCCGTCTGCCCACGGAATTCGAATGGGAAGCGGCCTGCAATCAGCTCTCTCCCACCGTACCGCAGAGTGGAAACTGGGCGGAGCGGAAGGATTATCACCCAACCGCCGCAACCGGCCCGGAAGATCACCAGCTGCTCGGGCATACGTGGGAATGGACCAACTCGGCATACCTTCCCTACCCTCGCTATCCCCGACCGGAGGGTGCCCTCGGTGAATACAACGGGAAGTTCATGATCAACCAAATGGTACTACGGGGGGGCAGTTGTGCTACTCCCCTCAGTCACATTCGTCCCACCTACCGCAATTTCTTCCAGACCGACAAACGCTGGCAATTCACCGGCATCAGATTAGCTAAAGACCTTTAACCCATGACCGTTTCCCAAACATCCACCCTCAGTGCCTTTGCCCAGGACGTACTCGACGGCCTTTCCCAGGAAAAGCGGCGGTTGAGCAGCAAGTGGTTCTACGATAGCCGGGGAAGCGAGCTCTTTAAGCAGATCATGAGTTGCCCGGAATATTACCTTACCGAGGCCGAGGCGGAGATTTACCGCCACAGCGCTGCCTCCCTGTACGAAGCAACCGAGGGTCAACCGTTCGACCTGATCGAATTGGGCGCCGGGGACGGTACCAAGACCCAGTTGCTCATCGAGCGTTTCCTTGCTGCCGGGGCTCAGTTCACCTACCGCCCCATCGATCTGAGCGCCAGCGCGCTTTCGGATCTCGGCAAGCTCATCAAGCTGCGGTGGCCCCGCCTGGAGTTCAATCCCATCCAGGCCGATTACTTTGAGGCCCTCGATCGACTGGGTTCTTCCACCGGTTCACGCCTGCGGGTAGTGCTTTTTCCGGGAGCTAACATCGGTAATTTTAGTCCGACCGAGGCCATCGGTATGCTGCGCAACGTCCGCAATTTTCTCCGGCCGGGTGACCTGCTATTCACCGGATTTGACCTTAAAAAAGACCCGGCGGTCGTACTGGCAGCCTACAACGACCCGGCCGGCTACACCGCCGCCTTCAACCTCAATCTGCTCTCCCGCATCAACCGGGAACTGGGCGGCGACTTTAAGCTCGATTGCTGGCGGCACTGGGAGACCTACGATCCCGTTACCGGTGCGGCCCGGAGCTTTTTGCTCCCCATCGAACCACAGACCATCGTGCTATCGGAAGTGCAGCGCAGCTTCCAATTTCGCGCCTGGGAGCCCATTCAGGTGGAAATCAGTCAGAAATATACCCTACGGGAGATCGAGGGCATTGCCGACGCATCCGGGTTTGACTTTCTGCGCCACTACTGCGACGGGCGGGCGTACTTTACGGATAGCTTATGGCAAGTCCCCACCCGGTGATCCACCACTTTAGTTTCAGGGCGTCAAGGGCGTGCAGGTTGTTGGTGCGCATGAGGTATTTGGTCAGCGCGCGCTCCGGAAGAATCTCCGTCAACTGAGTCATTTTTGGATAGCGGTCCGCGAAGGTGGTCAGGCGGGTAGCCAACGTGGGATGCTGCTGGCGTAGTTGCTTAAGGGACTCGATGGCCTCGCGTTGCTTCCGCATAAAATCTTCGGCGCGTTCGAGGACCAAATTCTCTACCGGATTATCGATGTATTCGATGTTTGTGCTGGTCGGCGCCAGCAATTGACCCCAGAGCGTATCCTCGTGACCGCACCCGTCTACCTTTGGGAAGGGATGCTGCAGAAAAAACTCACGGCTCACCCTAAAATTGTTGCTCTGGAAGTGCAGGTAGGGCTTTGGGCGGCGGCGCGCAGGAGCAAGGGCTTTTCGTGCGCGGCCGTAATGCCAGTGTAACCACAGTGCCGGATCGTCGGGCCGCGTCTCGGAGTAGGTGGTGCCTCCGACGATCACCGGCACGTCGGGATCGGCAAGGTACCGTTGGAGCAGCAGGGGGTTGGGACGACTGTCGGCGTTCAGCATGACCAGCAAGTCGTGCGAGGCTTCCCGTGCCATTTTGTTGCGAATAATGGCACGGCCCATGGTGGTAGGCTGCTCAAGGTAGCGCACTCCGGGGTGCGTGGCCACCTCTCGGTTAACGAGCTTGCAACGCTCGTCACTACCATCGTCGTACAGCAAAATTTCTACGGGTACGTTCAGCGCGCCGGCCTGGCGGACTAGCTCTTCCACTAAAGGACGGGCATCGTGGTTGAATACCGGAATGCAAATTGAGATCATAAGCACATCGTAATCAGGGACAAAACTACCATTCCCGGTCCACTTCTTTGGCTACTTCCCCTAATTGGTAAGCCCGCGGCAAAATTCGGCTTCGCAATTCCTCGAGATAGCGAACGTACAGAAGAGGCAGTTCTGCAGAAGTTTCCGATATCCACTGGGCGCGGTAGCCATTAGCGATTCGAAAAGCATCCTCCACGAGATCGGCCATCTGCTCGTAGTTGAAATCTTCCAGTCTTGTGTTAGCCCTTAAGGCAGACGATCCACCATAGTTGTAGCCCATCTCAGTTTGTTGAGCCGCCAGCGCGCGGGGGATGTACAGAGCACCCAAATGAACGTACTGCCACACGTGGACCGCTTCGTGCACGAGCGTTGGGGAAGAAATTGGGCCCCAGCTGTTGATCGTATGGAAGCTGACGTAAAGAAATTCTCCCTGCCGGGGTCCAAGATAGGCTCGCTCGTCGATCCTGATCCGGTTGTAGGGAAGACTGCTACCAAAAATCGGCTCCAGTAAGTTTCGTTCGCGTGCAGTTAACCGGCGTACGCCCGGACTTACAAAATTGGTCAGCGCTTCGTACCAGTCGCAGCAGCCCAGCAGGTCGAGCCACTGCCACGTGCGGTCCCAGGCCGGCATCCCGGCGACGGAAGGGGGCAACGAACTTCGCAACCGGGCCCAACGGAGCGGTCGCAGTCGGTAACCCAGTAATAGCCGGTCGGTAAGGCTACGAAATCGGTCGGTCAGCACCCCCCAAAACTACGAAGTACGATCCGGCCGGGGCCAAATCGTACTTCATGAACGTAGCGGTAGTAGGAACCTTAGGCTGTAGGGGCAGGAGTCGAACCTGCACGGGGCGGTTAGCCACTATTCATGGCTCCGAAGAGCCGCGCTCACGCGGAGCATTGAACGGTGGTTTGTTCCGGCCTCCCCACCCGCGAGACAAGCGGGCATGGCTGCCAATTTCATCACCCTACAGAATCAAATTGAAAATTGGAAATTTCAGATGGGAGATTGAAAATTTCGAATTTTATCGCTGTAAGGGCAGGAGTCGAACCTGCACGGGGCGGTTAGCCGTGGTTCATGGCTCCGAAGAGCCGCACTCACGCGGAGCACTGAACTGGGTTTGTCCCGACCTCCCCACCCGCGAGACAAGCGGGCATGGCTGCCAATTTCATCACCTTACAAATTATCGAACGCTGCCGTTGCTTCGTCCTTGCATTAGCAAAGATGCAATCATTTGCACCAACCGTGCAAGTTCATTCAATAGTTTTAGGAAAACTATATTAAAATTTCAATATACTAACACCATAATTGAATATATTACAATTATAGGGGCTTCCGTCCGCCTTCCTTTAGACAATTCACACCCCCTATTCCGGCTCAAACCACAGCCCCTCGCGCTCGTCTCCCGCCATGTAGTTGATCAACAGCTCTTCGCCGGCGTCAATGTCCCGGAGTGCCGAAAATCGAATCTGATGAAAGTCGTAATCCATCTCATAATCCAGGTTCGGAGTGGAAGAATGATTATACAGCGAGCCATAGCCCAGCGCAAGTGCCGCCCCCTCCCCTTCCCAGACAAAGTAATAATCGTGCAGCCCCGTCCGGTGAATGACTTTCCGCTCCTCCGCCGACAGTACAATCACCGGCGCGAACTCGACGATCGTCCCCTCCCCAATGTTCTCGGCCGTAAAAACGCCCCGCCCCCCGCGTTCACTCGGTTTTAAGTAGAGGAATGGAAGGTGGGTCATGAGTGTGGGTTGTTGGGTTGGTGATTTGGTAGGTTGTTGCGTTAGTGGGTTATTCACGAATGGCAAAGAGAGGAATAAACCGACTCACCGACCAACCCACTAAATGACTACCGTACTACCCGACTAACCAACTACCGTACTACCCGACTAACGAACTCAAAACAACCCCTCAATCACCGCCTCCTCCGTGATCCCCTCCGCTTCCGCCTTGTAGTTGCGCACGATCCGGTGACGGAGCACGTACTTCGCGATGGCCTGCACGTCTTCAATGTCCGGACTGTACTTGCCGCTGATGGCTGCGTGACACTTGGCCCCTAGGACGAGGTACTGACTGGCGCGCGGACCGGCCCCCCAGCTGATGTAATCATTGACGTTTGCGCCGGCGCGGGTGGTGTTGGGGCGGGTCTTTCCGGTGAGCTTTACGGCATACTCCAATACATTGTCGCTCACGGGAATTTTTCGCACCAGCTGCTGGAAGAAGAGAATTTCTTCGCCGCTTAGCACGTGGTTGACGGTGTTGCGCTCGATGCCGGTGGTGCCGCGCACTACGGCCAGTTCTTCTTCGTAACTGGGGTAATCCAGCGGAATGTTGAACATGAAGCGGTCCAGCTGGGCTTCGGGCAGCGGATAGGTTCCTTCCTGTTCGATGGGGTTCTGGGTGGCGAGCACGAAAAAGGGCGCGGGGAGTTTGTGCCGTACTCCGTTGACCGTGACGGAACGTTCCTGCATGGCTTCGAGCAGGGCGGCCTGGGTTTTAGGTGGCGTACGGTTGATCTCGTCGGCCAATACGATGTTGGCGAAAAGGGGGCCGGGCATGAATTCGAAGTGGCGCTCGTCGTTCAGGATCTCCGAACCGGTGATGTCGGTCGGCATGAGATCGGGCGTGAACTGCACCCGCTTGAAGTCGAGATCGAGCACCTCGGAAATGGTCGATACGAGCAGGGTCTTGGCCAGTCCCGGTACACCGACCAGGAGGGAATGCCCGTTGGAAAACAGCGATATGAGGACGGTCTTTACTACTTCCTGCTGTCCGACGATCACCTTGCCGATCTCGGTCCGTAAATCTTGGTAGGCCTGGGCGAGTGCGTCGACGGCTTCGACATCGGAGGAGAAGGTGGGTTTTGCCATGGGGTCATTAAGTAAGTATCAATAATACAACTCCGGTGGCGAAGCCCGACCGAAGCGTGTGTAAAAGGACCGACGGCCCTCAAATGTTGTCCTGCCGCACGCTTTTGAGTGCAAGCCGCCCGAGCCCGCCCGCCCCGACGATAAACAACAGCATCGCCGGAAACCCACCCAGGGTCGAGATCAACCGTATCCCGTCCAGACCGGCGAAGGAAACCAATACCCACGAAGTGACACCAATCACACACCCCCACAGTATTTTGACCCGCACGGGTGCCTCGGCGGAGTCCGGTCCAATGTCCCGCATACAGAGCGCGCTCATGGCCGATACGTTGGAGTCAGCCGCGGTGACGTACGAAAGGAAGACCAGCAGCAGAAAGAGCGCCGCCGTGATCCGCAACCCAGGCAACTGTTCCAGCAGGGCATAGGCCACCGCTTCGGGTCCGCCTTCCGCCAGTGCCGTGGTGAGCACGCCGTCGAGCTGACCGTCGATCACCAGCGCCGTACCGCCGAAGGCGATCATCCAGCAGGCGCCGAAGAGGGCGGTGCAGAGTAGGTTCACCTCGATGAAGCGGCGCACGGTATATCCCCGCGCCAGGCGCCCCAGGAACAGCGCCGTGATCGGTGCCCAGGCGAACCAATTGGCCCAGTAAAAGGTGGTCCAGGCGTGCGACCAGTCGGCAGGAATACCCGGATCGAGGCCCAGGTTGCGCGGTAAAAAAGTCACGGCGTAGTCGCCCGCCGCTCGCCCCGCTAGCCGGAGGGTCTCTACGGTCGGCCCGGCGAAAAAGACGAAAACGGCCAGCAAAATGAAGCCGATGATGTTGTAATTCGACAGGATCCGGATGCCCCGTTGCAATCCGGTCGCCGCCGAGATACTGAAGGCTACGACGATGCTACCAATGATCATTGCTAATTGAAGGGGCGTGGCACCCGCGTCCCCGCCCGCATATCCCGTAATGCCGCCGTGCAGGGCCAGACTGCCCGCCCCGAGTGCCGCCGCCATTCCCGCCACGAGGGCAAACAGGCATACCGCATCGATCGCCGCCCCGCCGTGGGTGTGTACCCGCTCACCAAAGACCGGCGCCAGCAATGTGCTGAGGGAGAAGGGTTGCCCGTGATTGTAAAAGCCCAGGGCGAAGAGCAGTCCCCCCACCGTATAGATCGCGTAGGGCGTCAGCGTCCAGTGCAGGAACAGCGTGGATAGTGCAAAAACCGCCGGTTCCTCCACCCCCGCCGGCGGCGGCGCACTGAGGTGGTATACGGGCTCGGCAATGCCCCAGAACAGGATGCCGGTAGCGATCGTGGTACAGGCCGTGATCGCGAACCACCGCCACGGCGACAGCAGCCGTACCGCACCCACTCCGCCCAACGTCGTGCGCCCGAGCGGCGAAACGTACACGGCCGCCAGCAGGACCAGAAACGCGACGCAGGACCAGGAAAACAGCCAGTCGAAGCGATCGAGCACCCAGTTGCTTGCCACCTGGGCGCCGGCGATCAGTTCCACGGGGTCGCGCAGGGCCAGGATCGCGCAGATTACCAGCGGCAGTAGGGGCGGCAGCAGCACCGAGTACCGTATTCCGGTTCTATTTTTCACTGGGTAGCGGCTAAGTTTCGGGGCACGCCCAGACCCAGTCGCTCAACTCGAAGCGCGGACCGGAAAAATTGAAGTGCCACCACTCCGTGCGGATGGTCGCAAAGCCGTGGCGTCGCAGTACGTCCTGCAGGATCGTCCGGTTCTCCAGCACCTGTGCCGGCAGGTCGGTGGTTGTCGTGTATGCCGCCTCCCCAAAATAGTCGTAAGGGGTACCCATATTCAGTTCCTTGCCGGTAGCGAGGTCGATGAGGGTAAGGTCGGCGGCCGCCCCCCGGCTGTGTACGCTTCCCCGGGCGGGATTGGCGACGTAGCGTGCGTCGGGCATCACGTCCCACAGCCGCTGCTGGTAGGGTTGGGGGCGGTAGCAGTCGAACATTTTGAGGCCCAGTCCCTGCTTTCTGAACTCGGCTTGCGCGGCGGCGAGGGCCCGGGCAACGGCCGGTCGGTAAAAGCAGCGCCCGCAGTCGTAGATCTTGCGCTCCATGAAGTTGCTGTCCGTAGCGTAGCGGATCTCCAGCCGGAAGCTCGTGTCTAGCCGTACCAGTTCGACCCACTGGCTGGTGTCGTAGTCGGGGGCCGGCAGGGGTACGATCACGGGTTCTGGGATCGGTTCCGCAATGGGGAATACCCCGCCGGTTTCCGGTTGTTCCGGGGCGGGGGCGCAGGTGCAGAGAACAAGCGGCAAGAGCAGGCAGATCAGGTAGCGTATCGTCGTCATTCGCCGGGAAGATACACCACCCTACCGGTCACCTCACGATCAGCGGCTCCGTGATGGAGTAGCCGTCCGCCACCAGGCGCACGTAATGTACGCCCGTACGCATCCCCACGTTCGCCGGCTCGATGACGAACTCCCGGACAACGTCCGCCACCAGGGTCTCGCGCGGAAGCCGCAGCAGTAGTCGCCCGAGGGCATCGTGAACTTCAACGGAAACCGTCTGACTCACCCGTGGCGTGACCCGGAGGACCGCCCGCTCGGAGGTGGGGTTCGGGAAGAGCGACCACCGTAAGTCGAGCGTAGCCAGCTCCCGGTCCGTCGCGACCGGGGTGGCATCGCGGTATTCGTAGTGGACGTCGTAAAGAAAGGTGGCGTAGTCTGCGGATTGCTCGTCGTTAGTGACCAGAAACCGCAGCTGATCGACCACCGTGTTGCCGGTTTGAATCCGGAAAAAATCATCAGCATCGGTGGTACCTACGGGATAGGCTGGGGAGCCACTGGCGGCATAACCGGGCGACAAATTGCCTTCCGTAAGGGGTCTCGCAAATACGCGTACGGTGGTCGAGGTTCCGTTGGTTAGCGTGTACGTGGTATTGACCGGCTCGTCGTGGGGGAGGCGGGCGGGGGACGGCGGACAGCTTTGTACCCCGGCTAGGTGTAGTTGGCCGAAGTACAAGTCGACGGGATATCGGACTTCCAGCAGCGTAGTGGTTTGATCCGCCGAGGTGACTCTGAACCGAATATGATCTACCCGCTGATTGCCCGACTGGATGGTGAAGGTGCAGGTCCCGCTGCCGGATCCGTCGTAGATGGGTGAACCGCAGGCTGCATAATCGGGGGTTAGTTCACCCGCAGTGATGGGACGGGGGAAGATCCGCACGCCCCCGGGCTGCTGGGTTTCGTAGGTGAATTCCACGGTTTGGTTCACGCCATTTGCGGTAAAGGGGCCGCCCACTACTGCGATTTCGCTGATTCTGGTATTGCTCCAGTACCAGTTTACCGGTACGAAGAACTGTTGGAGTTCCTCGCTCTGATCCGCACTGGTCATGGTGACCCGGAAGGAGTCGACCCGTACGTTGTTGCCCGCGGAAATACGGAAGCTGGCGGCCGCCGAACCGCTGCCGGTAAAGATCGGGGAGCCGGAAGCGGCATAATTGGGAGTCAGGGCGCCACCGGTGACGGGACGAATAAATATCCGCACCCCATCCGGTCGGGCAATCGAATAGTCGAAGTCAATGGAAACTTCTTCGTCGTGCAGAAAGGTGGCGAAGGCCCGGTCGTGGGACGGGCTAAAGCCGTTGACTCCATTCTCGCCGAAGGTAAAATCCACCGGAACGTAAAATTCCCGCAGCGTGATCGACTGGTCGGCGTTGGTGATGTGGAAGCGCAGTTCGTCGACCGCCACTTCCCCCGCGGAGATGGTGAATTCCGCCGTTCCCGACCCATCCCCCAGGTAGAGCGGGGAGCCGGAAGCTGCGTAGCTGGGGGAAAGGCTTCCACCGGAGAAGGGGCGGATGAAAATCCGCACCCCCGCCGCTTCATCGGTCGAGTACTCGAAATAGACCTGCACGTCTTCACCGTTGGCAAAGGTGGCCACCCGGGTTTCCGGGTCTATTTCGATGGTACAAATATCCGTTTGGGCGACAAGGGTCACCGTCCAACAGATGATCAGGAGGATTACGTATAGCTGTTTCATGTAGGTTGATTTTGGCCGGTACCCGTAAAGTGGATAGGCTCATACCCATTCATGCGGCGTAGGCGTTTGCCGTTACATCCATTTTGGGGTGTATTTTGGGCGCTTCCATGCGATCTAGCTCCCGTATCTTTTATCCCCTGCTGCTGCTCGGCGTCCTCCTCGGTGGCGCGGCGGCCTACCTGTACTGGTTTACGGAGGAGGACGTTCACTGGCCGGCCTTTGCCAGTATGGCGGTATTCTACGCCATCGTATACTACATTGGTGCGCGGGCCGCCGGCAACCACGGCGTGAAGGACAACGACGCCGACGGCATGATGCTCGCCGGTCGCAACCTCCCCCTCTACGTGGCCGTCTTCACCATGAGCGCCACCTGGGTAGGTGGCGGATTCATCAACGGCACGGCGGAATATACCGCCACCCAGGGGCTCATCTGGGTGCAGGCGCCCTGGGGATACGCTCTTTCACTCGTGGTCGGCGGACTCTTCTTCGCCCGTACCATGCGCCGACGAAGGTACCGGACCATGCTCGATCCGCTAACCGAGCGCTACGGGGAGCGATTCACGGCCGTGCTCTTTTTGCCGGCGCTTACCGGGGAGCTCTTCTGGACGGCCGCCATCCTCACTGCCCTCGGTGCCACCTTCGGTACGGTACTCGGCATCGACCTGACCACGGCCATCCTGCTGTCGGCTACGATCGCCGTAGCGTACACCGCCCTCGGGGGACTGTGGGCCGTAGCCATGACCGACGTAGTACAGCTGATCATTCTTTTCGGCGGGTTGGCACTGATCGTACCGTTTGCCCTGGAATTCACGGGCGGCCTGGAGGCTACCTGGTCGGCATACCAGGACAAGTTCGGCACCGCGGCCACCCTGCTGCCCTCCCGTGAAGCCCTGGGGAGCAGCTACTGGACCTGGTGGGATTACGCCCTGCTGCTCGTGTTCGGCGGTATTCCCTGGCAGGTCTACTTTCAGCGGGTACTCGCGGCACGCGACGAGGATACGGCTGTACGGCTGAGTTTGATTGCCGGTGTCGTCTGTTTGCTTGCTGCGGTGGCCCCGGTGCTGATCGGGATGGTTGCCGCGACAGTAGACTGGTCCGTTCTTCCCGCCGGCCCGCCGCCCGACGCGAGCGCTACCCTCCCGTGGGTCGTACGGTACCTGACCAACCCCATCGTGGCGGTCGTCGGACTCGGGGCGGTAGCGGCTGCGGTAATGTCGAGTGTGGATAGCAGCGTCCTGAGTGCGAGCAGTATGGGGGTATGGAACGTTTATAAGCCCCTGGTTAAGCCTGCCCTACCCGACGGCAGAGTGGCCGTACTCATTCAACGGTGCATCTGGATCGTCGGAACGGCGGCTACCCTGATCGCCTTCCAGGTACAAAGCGTGTATGCCCTTTGGTTTCTTTGCTCCGATTTCGTGTACTGCCTGCTGTTTCCGGCCCTGGTCTGTGCGCTGTACGATCCGAAGGCCAATGCCCGTGGAGCCGTGGCGGGTTTCCTGATTGCTGCCTTCCTACGCTTTGGTGGAGGTGATGCGACCCTCGGGCTACCGGCCTACCTTCCCTATCCAGATGACTTCCCATTCCGGACGCTGGCAATGGGAAGTGGATTACTGGCCATCTTCAGCTTTTCAAGGCTGTTTCCCAACTCCGTCCGATACCATGATTGATTGGCAACCGTACCGCGAACACTACGCCCGTACGCTTACCGGCGTTTCGCCAACGCTCCGCGGTGAGGTTGCACGGCTCGGCATGGCCCCTTTCACCTCAGCTCCGGAAACCACGCTACACCCGGGCGAACTGATGGTTGTGAGTATGAAACCGTACGGAGCGGCCGACCAGTCCTACCGCTGCGGGTGGGACGAAAGAGCTGACCGGCCGGATCTACACCGCTGGTACGATGGTGAACGGTCCACCGGCAATTTTGTACGCGAGGCTGATGCCCTTCTTGCGCTGCTCATTGACGGAATGACATTGCACCTGCGACCCCGCCAAATCTTCAGCACCTACGCATATTTTTCCCGTGCACGGGATGCCGCTGAGTTGAAGCGGTTTGGGCTGGAGCTCCTGGACTGTTCCGCATTTCACCGGAAGTTTCTCCAGATCATTCGCCCCCGGGTGGTCTTATGCATCGGCAACGGACCGCTCCCCTCCGCCTTTGCACTATACCGTTCCCTGTACGGGCCGGAGCATGTGGAGGAGGTGCGTTGTGCTCCCCGCGTTCTACTCAGGCACTTTACTACGAGCGATGGCGTGCTGGTGCTCGGGGTGCCGCACCTGAGTTACGTGCGGGTGGCGAGCTTTGCTACCCCGCTTTTCGACGTACTACGTGCTCGCCAGCATAAGCTGTAGCGCGTGGATGCATATTGTTACGATGCGGGATGTTGTGGTGCTGCCGGCTCTGCGAAGACACATGGAGGTATTACATCATCTTGCGCCTTATTCGGACAATTATGCGTTAAAAATCGCATATGCCATAGGAAGATGCTTTATTTGTTACAACACTATTTGGACTTATACTCACCCATTTCATTTTAACCCCATTTAATGACGTTAAAACACCTATATTGATTGCCTATCAACACAATCCTCTATTAGATTAAATTGCTGAAAGTCGAGTAAGTCCTTCGGGTGCCCGTGTGCCTCTTTTTCAAATTACTCCACTATGACAACACTTACCTCTCCTTACTTACTGGCCTTGTTTTCCATATTCTTTTCCCTGATCAGTCTGGTCCGTGGAAATTACGATCCGCCTCCGGGATCTGTCATCTACGTAGATGCGAATGCCGGGCGGAGCGGAACCGGATCGAGCTGGGACACTCCCATCTCTACCCTGCAGGATGCCCTACTGAGGGCCGACCACGACAGGCGCGTCCGTGAGATTCGTATGGCAGGTGGCACCTACTTCTCCGGTCAGAGAAGCGATACCCTGACGCCGTCCTCCTTCCTGATCACCGCTCCAAACATCTCGATCGTAGGAGGCTACCGGGGCGGCGGGCGCGACGGCAATGAGCGTGATCCGTTGCGTTATCCTACCCGCCTGGCCCAGTTGCAGAACGGCGCATCCATCCTATCGATCCGCTTTAATTCGGGCCATACCCGGTTGGACGGTCTCATAATCGGCAACCCGCCGAACTCCTGCGTACGGACCAATATCGGTCTCGACGTATACCACAGCCAAGTGAGTGCGATCAACTGCCGCTTCGAAGGAATCAAAGGTCGTCCGGATCGGCACGTTGCCGGAGTGCGCCTGGAGGGCAGCCAGCCGACCTCCTTCACGAATTGCCTGTTTACCAATAACCTGACTACCGATACGGGTGGTGATAGTCAGTTGCTGTACCACGGCGTCTGCAATTTCAACTTCTGCCCCATCCACAACCGCAGCGGGGGCAGTGGGGGAGCTAGCGCCCACACGAAACACGCCACTACGCAGGTTCACCTGGACAATTGTGTCATCTACAACAATGCCGACGCGGCGGGGCAGTCCATACACAGCGGTCGGAACAATGTGGTCCTGCAGTTTGCCCTCACCGACCTGGTCCCCGCCAAGGCCCAGGCACTCACGGTCACTAATGGCATCACGGCCGCCTCTGCGGGAACCGAGCAGTACTTCGTTGAGCATTCGAAACCGGCCGATAATACCCCCGATCAATTCGGCCTGCGCTGAGCCTTACGGAGCCTCAGTCGATTCCGGCACCGATCAGCCACCCCCCGGTCCAGGCGGCCTGGAAGTTGAATCCGCCGGTAATGGCGTCGACGTCCAGCACCTCACCCGCCAGGTAGAGCGTCGGATGCAATTTGGAGCGAAAACTCCGAAAGTCTACCTCACGGAGATCGACCCCACCGGCGGTGGTGAACTCATCCTTATTCGTGGCCTTGCCCCGTACCCGATAGCGGCCATCGGTTAATTCATCCACCAACCGTTTGAGCTGATCGGAGGAAAGATGGGCCCACTGCTGGTCGTCAGGAATACCGGCTGTGCGTACCATCATCTGCCAGAGTCGTGCCGGCAACTCAAAGCAGGGGTGCTTCGAGATTTGGCGACGGGCCCGGTCGAAACTAACCCGATCGAGGTAATCGAGAACATCTTCCGGTCTGCGCACCACCCAGTTTACCGATAACTCGAAGTCGTACTTAAGTGGATGCAGCTGCCGGGCACCCCAGGCACTCAGCCGTAGGACGGCCGGTCCGCTAAGTCCTTTGTGGGTGATGAGCAGGGGGCCTTCCGCGGGAAGTTTATCGCCGTCGGTATGCAATTCTACCCAGGGCAGGCTGATGCCAGCCAGTCCGCTCAGCCTCGGATCCTTGATGTTGAATGCGAAGAGGGATGGGACCGGGTCCACGACGGTATGGCCAATGTTTTCCAGTACTTTCCACACTGCCGGATTACTTCCCGTGGTCACCACGAGCCGGTGAGCGGCGTACGTTTGTTGTCCCGCGTGTACCGTCCATTCGTCGGGCGGGGACGCAGGAGCAGTCAATTTATCCACCCGTACACCATTGATAACCCGTACGCCGAGCCTCCTGGCTTCCTGCCACAGGCAATCGATGATCGTCTGGGAGCGATCGGATTCGGGAAAGACCCGTCCGTCGTCCTCAATTTTAAGGTCGACCCCCCGGTCCCCGAACCAGCCCATTGTATCCCCGCAGGCGAATTTGTGGAACGGCCCCAGCAGTTCCCGGCTACCGCGGGGATAGAATTTGATCAGCTCCGCCGGGTCCCAGCAGGCGTGGGTGACGTTGCAGCGTCCGCCGCCGCTGATGCGTACCTTTTCCAGTACGTTTTTACCGCGCTCCAGGATGGTCACCTCCCATTCCGGGTGCCGGGCAGCAATGCTTATGGCCGCAAAGAAGCCGGCGGCACCCCCACCAATTACTATCGTTCGTACTGTCATACCGTAGCGGCGAAGGTAATTCCAAACGGATTCATTCGTCGCGCGCGGGATTAACCGCTGATTTTCAACGATCTTCCTTAATTTTCATTCCATTACCTATGACACCCGATTTTCCCTTTATGCCCCGTTTGCTCAAAGCGGTACAGCTTGAGACCCTGAAGCGTGGATTCACCATGCCGTCCGACCTCCAGGTGGGATCCCTGCTTCGTACCCTGGTAGCTTCCCGGCCGGGGGGCAGGTTTTTGGAACTGGGCACCGGTCTCGGTCTGTCGCTCTCCTGGATTACCGAGGGAATGGATCCGGCCGCGTCGGTCATATCGATCGAGAACGAGCAGGACTATGCCTCTTTCGCAACGGAACTGTTTGCCGACAACGAGGGGGTGACCATTCTTTATACGGACGGTGGCCGCTGGCTGGAACAGTATACCGGCCCACCCTTCGATCTCATCTTTGCCGATACCTGGCCCGGCAAGTACAACCACCTCAACGAAGCGCTTGCTCTGGTCAAGCCCGGAGGATTCTACGTGATCGACGACATGCTGCCCCAACCCAACTGGCCGGAGGGGCACGCCGAGCGCGCGAAAAATTTACTGCACACACTTACATCGCACGACCAGTTCTACGTTACCAATCTCGCCTGGTCGACCGGCGTAGTGATTGCCGTGAAGCAGTCGACCGCCGGGTTTAAATCACCTTGGTCTTCCAGTGGCCGCGACGAAACAGAATGATCGCGATCAGGGCGAGTACCAACTCGGCTACGACCACGGCCCAGATCACTCCCTCAACTTCGTGTCCTAGGTTGACCGCCAGATAGTAGCTCAGGGGGATTTCGAGCAGCCAAAAGCAAACGAAGTTGAGCAGGGTCGGGGTCAGCGTATCGCCGGCACCGTTAAAGGCCTGTACTGGAATTAAACCCAGGCCGAAAAACACGTAGCCAATCGCGAAAACCTGCAATGCTTCGACGCCGTAACCAAAGGCCACTGCATCTTCCGTAAATCCCTGCACCAGCGACCCCGCAAAAAAGTAATACCCGAACGACAGGATTGCCAGGTACACGCTGGTGATCCCGAGCGTCCACCACACGCCCCTTTCCGCCCGCCCCGGTTGTTTGGCCCCGAGGTTTTGTCCCACGAAAGTGGCGGCCGCGTTGGATAGCCCCCAGGCGGGCAGGAGAGTGAAGAGAATGAGCCGAATGGCAACGGTATAGCCGGCCACGGCCGAGTCACCGAAGCTGGCGACCACCCGGGCCAGGAAAATCCAGCTAGCGGACCCGATGAGGTACTGGAATGCACCGTTAGCCGCGATACGAACGATACGCAGCTGCATTCCCATATCGATGCGCCAGTGCGACGTGGCGATGCGTACGATCGACCGGCCGGTGAACAGGATGTACAGCTGATACACCACGCCCAGCCCCCGGCCGATGGTAGTGGCGATGGCTGCGCCCTCTACCCCGAAGCCGGGTATCGGCCCCAGCCCGAAAATGAATAAGGGATCGAGCACGATATTGATTCCGTTGGCGATCCAGAGTACGCGCATTGCGGTTGCCGCTTCCCCCGCCCCACGGAAAATCCCGTTGAGCAGAAAGAGCAACATGATGATGCCGTTGCCGGCAAACATGATGCGGGTGTATCCTACCCCCTTTTCGACGACTGCCTCGCTGCCGCCCATCAACCGTAGAAGATCGGCCGCGTAGATGTACCCGGGTACGGCCATAAGTAAGCTGATGACCAGGGTGAGGGCGATGGCTTGTCCGGCCGCACGGCTCGCCAGCGCCGTATTCTTTTCCCCGATGAACCGGGCGATCAGGGCCATGGGAGCAAGACTGAGTCCGATACCGACGGAGTAGATCAACGTCATCATTACCTCGGTGAGGCCAATGGTCGTTAACGCTTCAACGCCGATCCGGCCCACAAAAAATGTGTCCACTAGGGCAAACACGCTTTCCATGGCCATCTCCAGCATCATGGGGATAGCGAGCAGGACAATCGCCTTGCGGATGTCCCCACGGGTGAAATCGTACGCATCTCCGTTAAGCGCCTGCCGTAGGGTAGTTAAGATTCTTCCTAGCATATCGTGGTGACTAACGCATGGTAGTCTTCAGGAAGTTGCGGTATCCCAAACCGACGCCGGCCCCCACCCCGAAGGAGTGGAGGCCGGCGTATTCCGATGTGCAAATAAACAGCGCGAATCTAACGAACGAGCAGCTTTCCCGAAGCCAGACGGTGGCCGTCCGTTACCGAAACCGAGTAAGCTCCCGGACGGAGATCGTGCTGTAGTTGAATCCGATCGCTGATGCTCTCGTAAGTCCGTGAGATCACCAACCGCCCGCTCAGGTCGATCACGCGCAGGGTGACGGTCGAGCCCGGCGAGAACACACTATGGTCCAACCCTACCGTTACCGGCTCGTTGCGACTAACGGGGTTAGCCGACAGGGACAGCGCCGAAGCAACCAGTACTTCCCGGGTACCGCTGGGCTCAAGACCGGCGAGAAGACCTACTTCCGCCTCGGTAAGCACCCGATTGTAGAAGCGCAGGTCGTCCATCAGGCCGTCGAAGGTCTGGCTTTCGTTGTCGTCGGCCTTATGGTGACCAACGATGTACTCTCCACACGAAGGTTCCACTTGCTTACCTCCGGTCAGTGAATCCTGGTTCGTCAGCAAACCATTGACGTAGAAGTTAAAGAGCCGTGTTTCGGGATCGATGGTCAGGGCAAGGTGGATCCATTCGTCGGCCATGCCTACGGGAGAGTATTCACTGCTGGTGCGGTCGTTGCCTACGAAGGAAACAATGGTATCGGGCTTTGCGGAAGAACCCGGGGCCTGCAGGTATAGGGTTACCCGGCCGGTGGCGTCGCAACCATCCTCCTGTGCGAGGTAGTTTTGCCGCTCGGTACCCAGAGAAGCGCCGCGGTGCTTCACCCACAGGGCAAAGCTGGCGGGCGTGCCACCGTCTACTTCGCGTCCGGGGATGAGGGCTTCGGCGGGAGTTTTGAAGTAGCTGCCGTCGTTGAAGAACCGCACCGACTGGCTACCCACCTTGCTGTCGTCGTCCGCGAAGGTGAGGTTACCTACGTTCTCGGCGGTGGTCCCGGAAATGGAGTCAGTAAGGTTGCCTTCGAAGTTATAGTAGACGACGAGGCCCGAATCAAGGTCCTGTCCCGAAGCGGGAATCGCGACGCCCAGGCAGAGGGCTAAAATGAAGAGAGTAAATAATTGTTTCATAGAAGAGAATTGATAAGAAGCGCTAATTTACATTAAATTAACAAAGGTCACGCTGACTTACCAAACCGTATTGGGCATTTAACAAATTATCCCACCAACAAAAAGAGCGGATATCCCGAAGGATACCCGCTCAGGATAAGGTTGATTTTGAAGGCTAAAAGTCGGCACCAATCTGCTGCATGCGGCTACCGGTTCCCCGGCCCTGTAGGCGACCCTCCTTCGAGAGGCCGTCGTACTTGCGCATCAGCAGGTAAGTATCTATTTGTTGCAGTGTATCGAGCACAACGCCCACCATAATGATCAGGGAAGTACCCCCGAAAAATATCGCAAACTGCTGGTTTACGCCTAGTCCGGCAACGAAAGCGGGAAGAATGGCGATGAGGCCAAGCAGAATCGACCCGGGAAGGGTAATGCGACTGGTGATGGAATCGATGTATTCCTCCGTCTCGGTTCCGCCGCGAACGCCGGGAATGAAGGCGTTCTGACGCTTCAGGTACTCGGTGTACTGACTGGGGTTAACCACCAGGGCGGTATAGACGTAGGTGAATGCCACTACCAGGACGAAGTAGACGATGTTGTAAAGGGGCGACGTAAAGTCATTGAATTGCAGCGCAAGCCAACTGGTTTCCGCATCTCCCCCGGCGAAGCCGGCCAGGCTGGCGGGAACGAACATCAGCGCCTGTGCGAAGATGATCGGCATAACCCCCGATGCGTTGACCTTAAGGGGAATGTAGTCGCGGGCGGTAGCGGAGGGAGCGGCACCCTGTCCGCGGCCTACCATACGTTTGGCGAACTGGATGGGAATCTTACGTACCCCGGTGACGATCATAACCGTAGCCATGGTGACCAGGAAGAAGCCGAGCATCTCGAGTACGAAGATGAGCAGCGCACCGGCCTGGAGCCGGGATTGTAGTTCAAAGCCGAGGGCGGAAGGAAGTCCGACGATGATACCTACCGTGATCAGCAAAGACACACCATTGCCGATACCCCGATCCGTGATCCGCTCACCCAGCCACATCGCGAAGATGGTACCGGTGGAGAGAATGATGATGCCCGAGATCCAGAATACGGAAGGGCTGACGGCGGCGCTGAGTCCGCCCTGGGTCTTAATGTAAGTAAGGTAGCCGGCTCCCTGTACGAGAGTGATTGCAACGGTAAGGGCCCGGGTGATCTGGGTGAGTTTTTTACGTCCCGATTCTCCTTCCGTCTTTTGAAGCTTCTGGAAGTAGGGAACGGCAAAACCGAGCAACTGCACGATGATACTGGCCGTGATGTAGGGCATGATGCCCAGGGCCATGATCGAGGCGTTGTTGAAGGCACCCCCCGTAAACAGGTTGATCAATCCGAGCAGGTCGTTGGGATCGCCCTGACTGGCCAGGCTGGCCTTGAGCGCGGCAACGTCGGCACCGGGTAGCACGATGAAGGATCCGAGCCGGTAGACTGCCATAAGGGCGAGGGTGAAGAGGATGCGGTTGCGCAGCTCTTCAATCGACCAGATGTTTTTTATATTCTCGAAAAACTTCATGGCAAGTTCGTTTATTGATTCGCCGAATAGGTTGGGCGGCAAAGATTAAAACCTAAACAGAATACGGGATACCGATGGTACCTCCGTATTCATGAATAAATCGTTATCCGCCCGGTGGTCAGTGCAGAATTAGGCGAGGGTAAGGCTACCGCCCGCCTTCTCAATGGCCTCCTTAGCGGATGCGCTTGCGGCGTGAGCGGTGATGGTCAGACCGGAAGTAAGCTCACCGTTACCCAGAATTTTGATGCGGTCGTTCTTCTTGACGATGCCGGCATCATAGAGGGCCGTTGGAGTAATTTCGGTAAGGTTGTGCTTCTCGCTAAGCGCCTGCAGGTGCTCTAGATTCAAAGCTACGTATTCTACGCGATTCGGGCTGTTAAATCCACGCTTCGGAAGACGCATCTGGAGGGGCATCTGGCCACCTTCAAAATTACGCTTGCTCTTGTATCCACTCCGCGACTTGGCACCTTTGTGGCCACGGGTCGAGGTACCACCCCTTCCGGACCCTTGTCCGCGGGCAATGCGCTTGCCCGATTTGGTGGAGCCGGCGGCGGGCTTGAGATTATTGAGTTCCATTGATTCGTATTTTAGATCGACTCCGATACCTGGCGGTAAGCCGCTACCGGTGTAGACCGCTTTACCTACTCTACTGTGACTAGGTGAATGACTTTATTTACCATTCCACGGATCACGGGGGTGTCTTCCCGCTCTACGGTCTGGTTCATTTTTTTGATACCAAGCGCCTTGATGGTGTCCTTCTGGCTCTTAGGCCGGTCGATAACACTTTTGACTTGGGTAATTTTAATCTTTGCCATGGTACATGGTTTGCGCCCGGGGGCGGGTTAGCTTAGATTAGCCTTCGAAGAGTTTCTCCATGGAGATTCCGCGTTGCTTGGCGATTGTCTGCGGGCTACGCAGCTTTTGCAGGGCATCGATCGTCGCCTTGATCACGTTGTGGGGGTTCGAAGATCCCTGTGACTTAGCCAGTACGTTGTGTACCCCGGCAATATCGAGAACGGCGCGCATGGCTCCTCCGGCAATTACACCGGTACCCTCGCTGGCGGGCTTCAGCAGCACCTTACCGGCACCGTACTTACCCAGCTGTTCGTGGGGAATGGTCCCTTTGTACAGGGGCACCTTGATCATGCTCTTGCGGGCAACATCGGTGGCCTTCTGGATGGCTTCGGAGATGTCACGGGCCTTGCCCATGCCGTGTCCGACCTTCCCTTTTCCGTCACCTACCACCACGATGGCGGCGAAGGTGAACGTACGTCCACCCTTGGTAACCTTGGAAACCCGGTTAAGGGCTACCATCTTTTCCTTCAGATCGGATTCGTGCTGGTCGCCCCGGTTGTTGCGACCCCGGTTATCACGTGAATCACGACGATTGCTGTTGCGGTTGTTGCCGCCGCTGCTGCTGCCGCCGCCGCTGTTGTTTCTATTATCAGCCATTAGAGCTTATTTTAAAGGTTCAGGCCACCCTCGCGGGCACCTTCAGCGAGTGACTTCACCCGACCGTGATACAAATAGCCACCGCGATCAAACAGGGCGCGCTCGATGCCGGCGGCCTTTGCCCGCTCGGCAAGAAGTTGACCTACTGCCTTCGACTGATCGGCCTTGCTGCCATCGTTAGCGATACCGGCTTCAAAGCTGGACGCACTGGCCAGCGTATTGCCGTTGACGTCGTCTACGAGTTGAGCGTAGATGTACCGATTGGACCGGAAAACGTTCAGGCGGGGCTTTTCGGCCGTACCCTGGATTTTTTTGCGAACGCGCGAGTGAATACGCTTGCGCCGCTTGAGTTTCGTTAGTTGCATTGCTTTTTCTTTTGGCCTACTACTTCTTAGCGGCGGTCTTACCTGCTTTACGACGGATGGTTTCCCCTTCGAAGCGAATACCCTTTCCTTTGTAGGGTTCCGGCTTCCGCAGGCTACGGATCTTAGCGGCTACCTGGCCGATAAGCTGCTTGTCCATGCTCTTCAGCGAGATGATCGGGTTCTTACCCTTCGCGCTTACGGTCTCGACGCTTACTTCCGCAGGAACGGCAAAGTAGATGGGGTGAGAGTAACCGAGGGTGAGAATGAGCAGGTTGCCCTTATTCTCCGCACGGTAACCAACTCCGATCACCTCCAGGGTAAGGGAATAACCATTGGTCACTCCTTCGATCATGTTAGCGACCAGTGAACGGTAGAGGCCGTGAAAACTCCGGTGACGCTTGCTGTCGGTCGGACGGGTCACTTGAATTTCCGATTCCTTTACCTCGATCCCCATATCGGGATCGACCTGCTGCGTGAGTTGACCTTTGGGGCCCTTTACCGTAACCAGGTTTCCCTTGCTCACGGTGACGGTGACTCCCGAAGGAAGGTCGACCGGATTTTTGCCAATTCTAGACATAATAAATAATTGATCTTACGGGGAGTACTCGCCCCCCTGCAGAGTGATTCTATTCGATTAGTATACGTAAGCCAGCACTTCGCCACCTACTTTTTGCTCGGTAGCCTGACGACCCGTCATCACACCGTGGCTGGTGGAGACGATGGCAATACCCAGTCCGTTGATCACGCGGGGCATGGCATCCGACTTGGCGTACTGACGCAGGCCGGGCTTCGATACCCGAATCAGTTTGCGGATGACGGGGCGCTTAGTTTCCCGTTCGTACTTCAGTGCGATGGAGATCTCGCCCTGCTTGCCCTTACCGGCTTCGTCGTCAAACTTGTACTTCAGGATGAAACCCTGGTCGTAAAGAATTTCGGTGATGCGCTTCTTGGTGCGGGATGCGGGGATGGTCACCACCCGGTGTCCGGCAATCTGTGCGTTGCGGATGCGGGTAAGGTAATCGGCAATGGGATCGGTAACTGCCATAAGTAAAAGCGATTGCGCCCTGTGGTTTTCCGTATGGCGGAACTTCCGGGGCTGTTAAAATTATTGGTTTACCAGGATGCCTTACGCACACCGGGGATCTTGCCGTCGAGGGCCATCTCGCGGAACTTCACACGACACAGACCGAACTTACGCATGTAGCCCTTGGGGCGACCGGTGAGTCCGCAACGGTTGTGCAGGCGAATGGGGTTGGAGTTGCGGGGCAGCTTATCCAGCTCTTCCCATTCTCCGGCGGCCTTTAGCGCGGCACGCTTGTCGGCGTACTTGGCGACCATGCGCTCCCGCTTGCGTTCGCGGGCAATCAGTGATTTACGAGCCATTAGTCGTTTTGATTTTGGTTCTTGAACGGAAGTCCGAGCTCCTTCAGCAACGCCAGTGCTTCGGCATCGGTCTTGGCGCTGGTTACGAAGGTGATGTCGTATCCGGTAATGTTGGCCACGTCGTCCAGGCTGATCTCGGGGAAGATGATCTGCTCGGTTACGCCCATGGTGTAGTTGCCACGGCCGTCGAAGCTCTTGTCGTTGATGCCGCGGAAGTCACGCACCCGGGGAAGGGCGGTGGAAATCAGACGGTCGAGAAAATCGTACATCTTCTCGCGCCGTAGCGTCACCTTGGCACCGATGGCCATGCCGTCACGAAGTTTGAAGTTCGATACGGATTTCTTGGATTTGGTCGTAACGGCCTGCTGGCCGGCAACCAGGGTCATTTCCTTGACGGCGTTCTCGACGAGTTTGCGGTCCTGGGTGCCCTTACCGACGCCCTGGTTGATCGCAATCTTCAGCAGACGGGGGACTTCCATCGGGGATTTGTACCCGAACTGCTCCTGCAGCTTGGAACGCACCTCATCGTCGTACTTCTTCTTTAGTCTTGGTGTGTAGCTCATTATGCTATGATATTATCGTTACGCTTACCGTACCGCTGCAGCTTACCATTCTCATCGGCTTTGCGGCCGACGCGGGTTGGGGTCACTTCATCTACGGACGGGTCGACGAGCATGAGGTTGCTGATGTGGATAGGGGCAGCCTTATCGACGATGCCGCCAGCGGCTTCTTCGGTCGGCTTCTGGTGCTTCTTGCGAATGTTCACGCCATCAACCAGTGCACGGTTCTCCGCGGGATATACTTCGAGCACCTCGCGGGCCACGGTCCGGTCGCGGTATGCACCGCTGATCACCACTACCCGATCGCCCTTCTTGATTTTGAGCTTCGGCGTGTGACGCTTCTGCTTGTCTTTATAGGTCTTGTTAGCCATTGCTAATTGATTTATTGCCTCTTTACAGAGGGTTAAAGCACCTCGGGAGCCAGTGAAACGATTTTCATGTAGTCGCGGTCGCGCAGCTCACGGGCAACGGGGCCGAAGATGCGGGTACCACGGGGTTCTTCCGCTGCATTCAGCAGTACTACCGCATTGTCGTCGAAGCGGATGTAGGATCCATCCTTACGACGGACTTCTTTTTTGGTACGAACGACAACGGCGCGGGACACCGAGCCTTTCTTGACGTTGCCTCCGGGAGAGGCTTCCTTTACGCTGACGACGATTTGGTCGCCGATGGAGGCGTAGCGCCGCTTAGAGCCTCCCAATACCCGAATACAGAGTACTTCCTTGGCTCCGCTGTTATCGGCTACGCGCAAACGTGATTCCTGTTGGATCATGACAAATTATTTTTTATGCCGTTTACGATTGGGATTACTTCGCCTGCTCCAGTACGGAGATCAGACGCCAGCGCTTGCGGCGGCTCAGGGGCCGACACTCCATGATGCGAACGAGGTCGCCGATCTGGCAAACGTTGCTCTCGTCATGAGCGATTAACTTCTTGGTTTTCTTTACGTACTTGCCGTAAATGGGGTGCTGCAGGCGCCGCTCGATGGCTACGCTGATGGTCTTATCCATCTTATTGCTCACCACTACCCCGTCACGCGTTTTGCGCTCGTTGCGGCCGCTCTTCGTTGCCGTCTCCTCGTCTCCTTTGGAGGCCGATGGCTTTGCGGCAGCTTGTTTCTTGGGCGCGGACGCAGGTGCAGTGTCTACCGTCGAAGGCGATGCTTCTTTGGCATCCTCTCCGGAACCGGTAACGGATTCTACGGCACTCGCCGCAGTATCGATCGCCTCATCCACGGCGTGGGTAATCTTGTTGAGAAGGCCGCCCTGATCTTCCTGGGTCTGCTCCTGTTCCGGGGTATTCTTTTCCTCGTTGCTCATCTTTCAGTTACTTTTTGCGGCGGCGGCGGCGAATGTCATCACGTTTTGCGAGGGCTTCTGCGGGAAGCTGGGCGAGTTCGCGGCGGCGAACTTCCGTTTTGATCCGGGCAATGTCACGACGCACGGTGCGCAGTTGCAGCGGATTCTCGATACCGTTTACGGTGTGATCGAACTTCATCTTTTCGAAGCTGGCGGTAGACTCGTTGAGCTGATCTTGCAGATCGGCGTCGGAGACATCCCGCAGTTCTAAGGTTTTATTACTCGCCATCAGAATCTGATTGTGCCACGTCCCGACAGCTATCGGGAGCAGATTTAGCTTTTTTGTTTATAAAGTGATTACCCCTGGTAGTCTACCCGGGTGATCGTTTTGGTCAATACCGGAAGCTTCTGTGCAGCCAGCCGCAGCGCCTCTTCCGCCACTTCCCGGGTTACCCCGTCAAGTTCGAACAGTACGCGACCCGGTTGTACCTGAGCGACCCAGTGGTCGAGTGCGCCCTTACCCTTACCCATACGCACTTCCAGCGGCTTGCTGGTGATCGGCTTATCGGGAAAAATACGGATCCACACCTTACCCTCACGTTTCATATGACGGGTCATGGCGATACGCGCGGCTTCTATCTGCCGGTTGGTAATCCGTCCGGCGTCCAGGCTCTTGAGTCCAAAACTTCCAAAGGAAACCAAGTTACCACGACCAGCAAGACCGGTGTTGCGACCTTTTTGCTGCTTGCGGTATTTCGTTCTTTTCGGCTGTAACATGATGCAAAGTTTAAGAGGGCTCCCGTAGAGCGGGGCAAAGGTACGCTTTTGCCCCGACATGGGAAAGGATAACGCTCCTTTTATTCGGAGCAAAGTAAAGCAAGGTAGCAATGGCGCTATCCGCCCAGTGCTACCCTGCTTTTCGGGATTAGAAACCAGCGCAGAAGGCTATTCTGATGGTCTCCGGTTCGGTTGTTCTCGCCAGATGGCGGTTAAGTCGGCCGGTGTTCGTACGCATCCCGAGCTGGAAGGCGTACCGGCAGTAAAGCTTCGGGTAGAGACTAGCGACGACCGCCGCCCCCGCCACCACGGCGGTTGCCACCACGGCCACCCCGGTCGGATCCTCCGCGATCGCGACCACCACGGTCGTCACGGTCGCCCTTGGTTGCCAGGCCGGCGTTGGGGTTCAGGTCCCGCTTACCGAGTACCTCACCCTTACAGAGCCACACTTTGATGCCGATGCGTCCGTAGACCGTATGGGCTTCTTTGTGGGCGTAATCGATATCTGCCCGGAAGGTGTGTAGCGGTGTACGTCCTTCCTTGTACTCTTCGGTGCGGCTCATGTCCGATCCGTTGAGGCGACCGGAGATGCGAATCTTGATTCCCTCGGCACCGGCCCGCATTGTCGAAGCGATACTGGTCTTGATGGCACGACGGTAGTTGATCCGGGCTTCGATCTGATTGGCTACGGATTCGGCTACGATGTTGGCGTCGAGCTCCGGCTTGCGGATCTCGATGATGTTGATCTGTACGTCCTTATCCGTCAGGCGACGAAGTTCTTCACGGATCTGATCGATCTCCTTACCTCCCTTACCAATGATGATACCGGGGCGGGAAGTGTGAATGGTCAGGGTTACCCGCTTGAGGGTACGCTCGATGATGATGCGAGCAATTCCACCCTTGTTGATACGAGTTTGGAGGTAGGTACGCAGCTTCTCGTCTTCGATGACGTTGGAGGCGTAGTCTTTATCGGCGAACCAGTTGCTGTCCCAGCCGCGAATGTAACCGAGTCGGTTACCAATTGGATTAGTCTTTTGACCCATGGTTAGTTATGCTTGGACGGTTTCGGATTCGGTTGCAGTGACACGTTCGCTCGGAAGCGGCGTCTTATTACTGACCTTGAGGGTGATGTGGCAGCTGTGCTTCCGGATACGGTGTGCACGACCGTGGGGTGCCGGACGGAACCGCTTGATCTGGGCACCGGAATCGGCGAAGGCCTCGCTGATGAAAAGATCGTACTCGTCGGCACTTTCCAGACCGTCGGTCTTAAACTCCCAGTTGGCGACGGCCGAAAGAAGGTTCTTCTTCAACCAGATAGCCGCTTCCTGCTTGCTGTACTCGAGGATGCCGAGCGCCTCCCCTACCCGCTTTCCGCGGATCAGGTCGACGACGAGCCGCATCTTACGGACCGACATCGGAATGCTATTTAAACTTGCTGTTGCTTCCATTATATTGGATAAAATTATGAGGGAACGGGTTAGTAAGCCGGGCCACGGGGGGCGAGGACCTACTCTTCCTTCACTCGGATTGTGTTGTGATCGTCCCTGCGAACGACCAATTACTTCTTCTTGCCACCGTGTCCGCGGAACGAACGGGTAGGAGCAAACTCACCGAGCTTGTGACCGACCATGTTCTCCGTGACGTACACGGGTACGTGCGTCTTGCCGTTGTGTACGGCGATGGTTAGACCTACCATGTCGGGAACGATCATGGAAGCGCGTGACCAGGTTTTGATCATGCTCTTGCGGCCGCCTTCCTGCGATTTAACGATCTTGTCGTAAAGCTTGTGGAAAACGTAGGGTCCTTTCTTAAGCGAACGTGCCATAGTTTATTTCTTGTTCTTGGTCTTGCGACGGCTGATGATCATTTTGTTGCTGGCCTTATTCACGTTACGGGTCTTCTGGCCTTTTGCCATAATACCGGTGCGTGAACGGGGGTGTCCGCCGGAGGCGCGACCCTCACCACCACCCATGGGGTGATCGACGGGGTTCATTGCCACACCACGAACGCGGGGGCGGCGACCGAGCCAACGCTTGCGACCCGCTTTTCCGGCGACCGTAAGGGCGTGATCCGGATTCGAGGTGGCACCGATTACGGCACGGCAGGTTTTTAAGATACGACGAACTTCACCGCTGGGCAACTTAACCGATACGAATCGGCCCTCCTTACCCATCAGTACGCCGTTGGTTCCGGCGGAACGCGCTAGCGCGGCACCCTTACCGGGCTGCAGTTCGATGGAGTGGATCTGCGAACCGAGGGGCACATCGCCCAGCAGCATGCAGTTCCCGACGTCCGGCGTAGCATCAGCACCGCTGACGATGGTATCGCCTACGGTAAGTCCCTGGGGAGCAATGATGTAACGCTTCTCCCCATCGGTGTACTCCACCAGGGCGATGAATGCGGTACGGTTGGGGTCGTACTCGATGGTCTTGACCTCGGCGCGGATTCCGTCCTTCTCGCGGCGGAAATCGACGACGCGGTAGCGGCGCTTGTGACCACCACCACGCTGGCGGACGGTCATCTTACCGGTCTTGTTACGGCCACCCGTACGCTTCACGGGGGCCAGCAGGCTCTTCTCCGGCTTATCGCCCGTCAGTTCGGTAAACTTGTTACCTACGTGAAAGCGAGATCCGGCGGAAACCGGCTTAAACTTCTTAATTGGCATTATTGCACTGGTTGTCCGGTAAATCTCGGAGCATAAAGACGTTAGCCCAGATCGACCCTGGCCCGCTGCTCCCCACTTACCAGGGTTCTTTAAATTTCGTTATACAGGTCGAGGGTATCTCCTTCGATCAGGGTAATGATGGCCTTTTTGAAGCCAGCTACCCGACCGCGGATCACGCCCGACTTGGTCGATCTGTTTTTGCTCTTGCTCGGCATGTTCATCGTATTTACACTATCTACGGTTACGCCGTAGCGTGCTTCGATGGCATTGCGAACTTCGATCTTGTTGGCAGTCTTGTTCACCACGAAGGTGTACTGCGTCTTGTTTTCACTGAGTAGCTCGGCCTTTTCCGAAACTACCGACTTGATGAGGATTGTCTTAGCCATTGGTCGTTGTGGTTTCGTGGGCAGCGAACTGCTCCTTAAGTTTTTCAATTGCTCCTTCGGCGATCAGCACCGTACCGGCACGCATCACTTCGTAGGTATTTAAAGCACCGGCGCTAACGATGGTGCTGTTGGGCAGGTTGCGTCCGCTACGGAAGACGTTTGCGTCGTTCTCCGCGGTGATCAGCAGAACCTTTCCTTCGTTGGCCTTCACTGCATCGAGGAAGCTCACGAAGTCCTTGGTCTTGGGCGCGTCGAACTTGAGGTCCTCTACGAGCATGATCTTACCGGCAGTCGCCTTGGCGGACAGGGCAGATGCACGGGCGGAAAGCTTGACCTTCTTATTGAGCTTGATGCTGTAGGTACGGGGGCGGGGACCGAAGATCCGTCCACCACTACGGAAAAGCGGGTTCTTGATGTCACCTTTCCGTGATCCACCGGTACCCTTCTGCTTATGCAGTTTTTTGGTTGAACCGGCGATCTCGCCGCGTTCCTTGGCCTTGTGCGTACCCTGGCGCTGAGCGGCGAGGTAAGACTTTACGGCGAGATAAACGGCGTGCTCGTTGGGCTCTACGCCGAAGATGTTGTCGGGCAGTTCTACTTCGCGGCCTGTTTCGGCACCCGTTGCGCTATGAACTTGTAGTTTCATTTCTATTTATTTTAGTGGCGGGGCGCCTTACTTGTGAAGAATTACGGTTCCACCCTTGGGGCCGGGAACGGCACCCTTAACGAGGATCAGGTTGCGCTCGGGAAATACGCGGAGAACACGAAGGTTCTTTACGGTCACCCGTCCGCCGCCGTCGCGACCGGCCATCCGCATGCCCTTAAATACACGGGCGGGGTAGCTGGCGGCACCGATCGAACCCGGGGCACGCTGGCGGTTGTGCTGACCGTGGGTAGCATCGTTCACACCCTTAAAGTTGTGACGCTTTACTACGCCCTGAAAGCCCTTGCCTTTACTGGTACCTACTGCGGCGCAGAGGTCACCTTCGACGAATACTTCGTCAACGGTCACCGTATCACCCAGGGCCTTGGCCAGGTTCATATCGCGGAACTCGATCACGTCGGTCTTGGGACCTACGCCCGCCGCTTTGAAGTGGCCGACCAACTGGCGGCTGCTGCTCTTCTCTTTTTTCTCACCGTAGGCGAGCTGAAGGGCGTTATATTGATCCGTATCGTCGGTCTTGACCTGGGTAACCACACAGGGACCGGCCTCAATGACCGTACAGGCCACGTTACGACCTGCGTCGTCGAAGATGGAGGTCATCCCGACTTTTTTACCAATTATACCGTTCATGGGTCTAAATTTTTCCGCCTTCCCCTTTATTGGAGAGCGGGCGGTATGCCCCCGATTCGCTGTGAATGGGAGCAGTTAATCAATAGATGTAACCTAGTGGGCCGGAGCCCAAAACCAATGTCAGACGACAATAGTGTACTAGGTCAGCTTCACCTGAATGTCTACCCCACTAGGTAGCTCCAGCTTCGCCAGGGCGTCAACCGTCTTCTGGTTGGGGGTATAAATTTCGATGAGGCGCTTGTGGGTGCGCAACTGAAACTGCTCCCGGGATTTCTTATTTACGTGCGGCGAGCGCAGAACGGTGTAAATATCTTTCTCGGTGGGCAGCGGAATCGGACCGGTTACGATGGCCCCACTGTTTTTGACGGTCTTGACGATCTTCTCGGTGGACTTGTCCACCAGGTTATGATCGTAAGAACGCAGCTTAATGCGAATTTTCTGATTCATGCCAGATTTGATTTCAAGGATGGAGGATCGGAGGAGGTTGGCCTCCTCCGATCCAGGATGCCGCCGGCGTTCCGACAGCGGGTTGTACTAATTTAAGCTTCGCCGCGGGCCTTGGCGATGATCTCCTTCGCTACGCCCGAGGGAGCCTCGTTGTAGTGGCTGAAGGTCATGCTGGAGCTGGCGCGTCCGGAAGTGATCGTGCGGAGGTCGGTTACGTAGCCAAACATTTCGCTCAGCGGCACGTCGGCGGTGATCTTCACTGCTCCACCGGCAACCGGGTTCTGTCCCTTAGGCAGGCCACGGCGACGGTTGAGGTCACCGATCACGTTACCGGTGTATTCCTCCGGCGTAGTGATGACCACGTTCATGATCGGTTCGAGCAACTTGGGCTGAGCCTGGTTGGCGGCAGCCTTGAAGCCTTCCTTCGCACAAAGCTCGAAGGCGATGGGCTTGGAGTCGACCGAGTGCATCGCACCGTCAAACACCCGCACCTTCATGCTGTCGATGTTGTAGCCGGCCAGAACGCCGTTCTTCATCATCGACTTGAATCCGTCGCGGATGGGCTTCTGGTAGTTCTTATCGATGGATCCACCGACGATGTCCCATACAAACTGCAGGTTCTCCTTACCGCTCTTGAAGTCTTCGCTCTCCAGGAATTCCTCGTCGGCGGGGCCGAGATCGAAGCTCATGTCAGCAAACAGACCGGAACCACCCGACTGCTTCTTGAGCCGCTCGCGGTGAGTAACGGTGTTGAAGAGGGCCTCTTTGTAGTTCACCTGGGGTGCACCTACGTTGGCCTCGACTTTGAACTCGCGCTTAAGGCGATCGACGATGATCTCGAGGTGAAGCTCGCCCATACCGCTAATGACGGTCTGGTTGGTGTCTTCGTCGTACTTGACCTGGAAGGTCGGGTCCTCTTCGGCAAGCTTACCGAGGGCCATACCGAGCTTATCGATGTCCTTCTGCGTCTTGGGCTCTACGGCAACTCCGATAACGGGATCGGGGAAGACCATGGATTCCAGTACGATGGGATTGCTCTCGTCGCACAGGGTATCACCGGTACGGATGTCTTTGAATCCAACGGCTGCGGCGATGTCGCCCGCTTCCACCTTGCTGATGCTTTCCTGCTTGTTGGCGTGCATCTGGTAAAGACGGGAAATGCGCTCCTTGTTACCGCTGCGGGTATTCTTGACGTAAGATCCTGCATCCAGGCGACCGGAGTACACCCGCATGAAGGCGAGGCGACCTACGAAGGGGTCCGTAGCAATCTTGAAGGCCAGTGCGGCGAAGGGCTCGTCAACCGAAGCCTTGCGCTCGAGTATCTTCTCCTCATCGTCGGGATCGGTTCCTTTGATCGGGGGAACGTCCATCGGGCTGGGCAGGTAAGCACAAACCGCATCGAGTACGGCCTGAACTCCCTTGTTCTTGAAGGCGGAACCGCACATCATGGGTACGAAGGCCGCATCCATAACGGCGTCGCGAACGGCCTTACGGACCTCCTCTACGCTGATGCTTTCCGGATCCTCGAAGTACTTCTCTAGCAGGCTTTCGTCGTATTCGGCAACGGCTTCGAGGAGTTTCTCGCGCCATTCGTTCACGGTGTCGACGAGGTCTTCGGGGGTGTCGATGACTTCGAAAGTCATGCCCTGGTCTTCCTCGTTCCACACGATGGCCTGCATGGTGATCAGGTCGACCACGCCCTTAAAGCGCTCCTCGGCACCGATGGGCACCTGCAGGGGGATCGACTTGGAACCGAGCTTCTCTTCGACATCCTTTACGACGCTGAAGAAGTCGGCACCCGAGCGGTCCATCTTATTGACGAATCCGATCCGGGGTACTTTATAATTATTGGCCAGGCGCCAGTTCGTTTCCGACTGGGGCTCTACACCCGAAACAGCACAGAACAGAAAGACCAGACCGTCGAGTACGCGGAGCGAGCGGTTCACCTCAACGGTGAAATCCACGTGACCCGGAGTATCGATGATGTTGAATACGTAAGACTCGTCCTTCCACTTCCAGTTGGTGTGGGTAGCTGCCGAGGTAATCGTAATGCCCCGCTCCTGCTCCTGCTCCATCCAGTCCATGGTAGCCGCTCCATCGTGAACTTCACCGATTTTGTGGGAGATGCCAGTATAGTAAAGGATACGCTCGGTGGTGGTCGTCTTGCCCGCATCAATGTGGGCGGCGATACCGATGTTCCTGGTGTATTTAAGATCCGTAGCCATGGCTTGGAATATTTGAAATTTGAAATTTGAAATTGAAGACGTTCAATTTCTACCGTCCATAATGGGCGAAAGCACGGTTGGATTCGGCCATCTTGTGGGTCTCTTCCTTCCGCTTTACGGCCAGGCCTTCGTTGCGGCTGGCGGCGAGGAGTTCGGCGGCGAGCTTCTCGGCAAATCCCTTGCCACTGCGCTGACGGGCAAAGCGGACCAGCCACTTCATACCGATTGACATCTTCCGCTTTCCGCGGATCTCCGTGGGGATCTGGAAGGTCGCGCCACCGATGCGGCGGCTGCGTACCTCTACCTGGGGCATTGCGTTGTTGATCGCACGCTTCCACACTTCGTACTCGTCGATCTCCTCACTGGAGACGCGTTCCTTGATGATGTCCATGGCGTCGTAGAAGACAGCAAAGGCCGTACTCTTCTTACCGGAATACATCAGGTTGTTGACGAATTGGGTCACGAGGGTATCGCCGAAGCGAGGGTCCGGAGTGACGATCCGGAGTTTTGGTTTTCTTTTACGCATTGTTCAGCGGTTTCTTTGGTGAAACGTAAATCGGATTATTTCTTAGGGCGCTTGGCACCGTACTTGGAACGGGCCTGCTTACGGTTGGCAACGCCGGCCGTATCCAGGGCTCCACGCACGATGGTGTAGCGTACACCGGGAAGGTCCTTTACACGACCGCCGCGGATCAGCACGATGCTGTGTTCCTGGAGGTTGTGTCCTTCACCGGGGATGTAAGCGATCACCTCGATACCGTTGGTAAGACGCACTTTAGCCACCTTCCGCAGGGCGGAGTTTGGCTTCTTGGGCGTAGTGGTATACACGCGGGTACACACGCCACGCTTCTGCGGACAGGCATCCAGGGCGCGAGACTTGCTCGACTCTACGATCTGCTTGCGGCCCTTCCGCACTAATTGATTAATTGTAGGCATACGTTTTCTTTGCTTTACGAACGCTTTTTAAATACCAGAGGCCTACCTCCTGAAAAAGCGAGCACAAAGGTACCCTTTTCTTTTGGGAAATCCTAGCCTTAGGTAAAGTGTATACAAATTTTGCGGCGGCGCGCGGGTGCAGGGCAATTAGGAAGAGCAATGCATCACTCCTCCATCGACCTAGCTGCGTATCCAAAATCCTCCCCCCCCTCTCAAAACGTCTCCCCAAACAGGCTGTCCACGAACGCCCGTTTGTTAAAGATCTGTAGGTGGTCGATGGCTTCCCCCACTCCAATGTAGCGGATGGGTACCTGGAATTGGTCCGTGATTCCGATGGCTACCCCGCCCTTAGCGGTACCGTCGAGTTTCGTGAGCGCCAGGGCGTTGACCTCCGTAGCTTCGGTAAAGGCCTTCGCTTGCTCGATGGCATTCTGTCCGGTAGTGGCGTCGAGCACGAGCAGGACCTGGTGGGGCGCACCGGGCATCGCTTTAGTCACGGAGCGCTTGATCTTGGAGAGCTCCTTCATCAGGTTGAACTTGGTGTGGAGCCGTCCGGCGGTGTCGATGATGGCTACGTCGCAATTGTTGGTCTGGGCGTACTTGACCGTTTCGTAGGCCACGGCGGCGGGATCGGTATTCATGCCCTTTGAGTAGAAGTCGCAGCCCACGCGCTCCGCCCAGATGCCGAGCTGATCGACGGCGGCGGCGCGGAAGGTATCGGCGGCTCCGAGCACCACCTTATGTCCCCGATTCTGGTACTGCTTGGCCAATTTACCGATGGTGGTGGTTTTCCCAACTCCATTTACGCCGACGACAAGGATCACGGCCGGCCGCTCGGTAGTGGGCAGGATGTAGTCGTCGATCTCTTGGTCGTTCTGCTCGGCCAGGAGGTTTACGATCTCATCGCGCAGGATTTCGTTGAGCTCGCCGGTATTGAGGTAACGGTCTTCGGCTACCCGGGCCTCGATGCGCTCGATGATTTTGATGGTGGTGTCGAGGCCCACGTCGCTGGAGATCAGTACGGTTTCCAGTTCGTCGAGCACTTCTTCGTCTACCCGGTCCTTGCCGGCTACGGCCCGGCCGATCTTATTGAAGAAGCCCTGTTTGGTCTTCTCCAGCCCCTTATCTAGGTCTTCCTTCTTCTCGGGGGTAAAAAACTTCTTAAAGAAACTCATACTGCGACAAATTGAGGCCGCGAAGGTAAGGCTTACCCCCTTGACAGCGGCCGGGGAAGGTGCAGCCTCGGGATGTTCCTCCGCTCCTGCGTTCCCGCCCTTAGTTCCGGTTGGGGAAGGTGCTGTAGCACGAAGTTGGGCAGCTGCAGCAGGGAATCGAGCATGGCGTGGTGGGGGGCGACGGCCAGTTCGTTGTAGGAAGACCTGCCGTTGCAGACGGCCAGGTTGAAGTGTACGCGAGCCTGGTTAGCAAGCTGAAGCAGGCGGGGGGTGTCTAGCGCGGAAAAACTGAGGCGGGGGTGGGTGATGCCGGCGATCTGCTGGGCGAGGAGTACGGGATTTTCCCGGTCCTGCTGCCGGGTGATGACCTGCTGTACGGTGCCGCCTTCGTCTACCGTCCAACCGAGCCGTCGCAGGATAATTTCCGTATCGGAACGGCCGTAATCGCTGAGCAGGCAAATCCTGACCGCCCGCTTCGCCAGCCACGAGAAAACCGCCTCCGCGCCGGGCATTTTTTCCAGGAAAGCGGTGTTGAGGAAGCGGTCCATACCCTCCTGCACCCCGACGCACATGTCGTTAAGCCGAAAAACGGCGAGTTGGAGGTGAGAATCGATCATGCGGTGATTAGGATGGTAGGACAGGGCGGTTGGGTAGCAGTCAGCAAGGCACTAACTAAGTGAAGGGCAGATATTTACAACCACGAAGCTAAAGGACCGGATGCACACGGCGCGCTTACTATGAACGATTTAATCTAGGTTTAATGTTGTGGTCCGTTTTTCGCCCGTTTGCTTACAAACCCTTAATGGTTGGTGTACGTTGTAGACCCATGAAGCAAGAAAGGCTGGCCTCGGGCATTCTTCACCACACGATATACCGACAGGACGACGCCTTCGACTGGATGATCTTTATCCACGGCGCGGGGGGCAGCTCCATCACCTGGAAACATCAGGTAAAGGCCTTCAAACCCTTCTTCAACCTGCTGCTGATCGATATGCGCGACCACGGTTACAGCAAGGATCTCGAGCCCGAATACAGTACTTATGATTTCGATATCGTAACCGACGACGTACTGCGGACGATCGACCACGTAGGCATTCGCCGCGCGCACTTTTTGTCGCTCTCCCTCGGGAGCATCGTGCTGCAGCGGCTGTACGACCGTCGGCCCGACCTGATCCAATCAATGATTATGGCCGGCGGGGTGTTTAAGGCCGACTGGAAGATTCGCCTGTTTGCCCACAGCGGCAAATTTCTCAGCTACTTCGTTCCCTTCCGGTGGATCTACGATACCTTCATCATGATCGTACTGCCCCGCGAAAATCACGCTCCCAGTCGCCGGCTCTACCGCCTGCAATCAAAGAAGCTGACGCCCACCGAATTTCTTAAGTGGTTGGGACTGTACCGCGACTTCTTCTCGATCGTCAAGCGGTTCTACCGGCGCAAGCTGCGCACTTCCAGTCTGATCGTAATGGGGGGGCAGGACCACGTGTTCCTGGAAGCAGCCCAGCGCTTTGCACAGAAGCAAGCCCACCACGCGGAATTAGTCGTACTGGACGGCTGCGGTCACCTCTGCAATCTGGAGGAAGTGCAGCGATTTAACGAGGCCGTGCTGAAATTTCTGAAAAAACCGGTAGCACCGGTGGTCTAGCGCATGTTGCGGGCTCCCTGTACGAGCAGGTTTACCTCATTGTTGAGTACCTCTACGAAGCCCCGGTCGATGGTGAAGGTCAGGCTCCGGTTTGGAGTACTTTCCTTGGTCATGCCGTTGGTATCCTCACTGTAGAAGCTGTACTCTCCCGTACCGGTCACTACGGTTACGCGGCCGGCGGTCAGGCTGGAGACGAGGGGAGCGTGATTATCGAGCAGCTGAAAACTCCCATCGGTTCCGGGCAGGGACACCTTGGTCACGTTGCCGTTGAAGATGGTGCGATCGGGGGTAAGGACGGAGATCTTCATGGGTAGTAGTGTGGTGTGGTAGTACGGTAGTACGGTAGTACGGTACTATCATACTACCGTACTACCGTACTACTTTTTTAAACCTGTGCGAGTTGCTTATCCCCCTTTGCGATGGCGTCTTCGATGGTGCCGACCAGGTTGAAGGCGTCTTCGGGGTACTTGTCTACTTCGCCGTCGATGATCATGTTAAAGCCCTTGATGGTGTCCTTGATGTCGACGAAGACGCCCTTGAGTCCGGTGAACTGCTCGGCTACGTGGAAGGGCTGGCTGAGGAAGCGCTGGACGCGGCGAGCACGGCTGACGACGAGCTTATCCTCTTCGCTGAGTTCGTCCAGACCGAGGATGGCGATGATGTCCTGTAGCTCGGTGTAGCGGGCCAGGATGTTGATGACGCGCTGGGCGGTATTGTAGTGCTCTTCACCGATGATGGCCGGATCGAGGATACGGCTGGTGCTATCGAGGGGGTCCACGGCGGGGTAGATGCCCTGGGAGGCAATCTTACGGTTGAGTACCGTGGTGGCGTCGAGGTGAGCGAAGGTGGTAGCCGGGGCGGGGTCGGTAAGGTCATCCGCGGGAACGTAGACGGCCTGTACGGAGGTGATCGATCCGCGCTTGGTGGAGGTAATGCGCTCCTGCATGAGACCCATCTCGGTAGCCAGGGTGGGCTGGTAACCTACGGCGGAGGGCATCCGGCCGAGGAGGGCGGATACTTCCGATCCAGCCTGGGTAAAGCGGAAGATGTTGTCGACGAAGAAGAGGATGTCGCGGCCACCGGTGGGGTCGCTCAGGTCGCCGTCGCGGTAGTACTCCGCAATGGTCAGTCCGGACAGGGCTACGCGGGCACGGGCTCCGGGAGGCTCGTTCATCTGACCGAAGACGAAGGTGGCCTTCGATTGCTCGAGTTCCTTCATGTCTACCTTGCTCAGGTCCCAGCCGCCTTCTTCCATGTCGTGCATGAAATCTTTGCCGTAGCGGATGATGCCCGCTTCGAGCATTTCGCGAAGGAGGTCGTTGCCCTCACGGGTGCGCTCTCCGACCCCGGCGAATACGGAAATACCGTCGTACCCCTTGGCGATGTTGTTGATCAATTCCTGAATCAGTACGGTCTTGCCTACTCCGGCACCGCCGAAGAGACCGATCTTACCGCCCTTGGTGTAGGGCTCGATCAGGTCGATGACCTTGATGCCGGTGAAGAGGGGCTCGCGGTCGGTGGCCAGGTTTTCGAACATGGGGGCTTCGGCGTGGATGGGCCGTGCGCTTGCTCCCTTGGGTACCGCGGGCATGCCGTCGATCGGCTCACCCACCACGTTGAACAGCCGTCCCTTGATCGCCTCGCCGATCGGCATGGCGATGGGGATACCGGTATCCACTACGTCGAGGCCGCGCTGGAGGCCGTCGGTAGCGTCCATGGCAATGGTACGTACGGCGTCTTCTCCAAGGTGCTGTTGCACTTCGAGTACGAGGATTTCCCCGTTGGTACGGGTGATCTCGAGGGCGTTGAGGATGGCGGGCAGCGAGCTGCCTTCGGCGGCGAAGGAAACATCTACTACGGGTCCGATTACCTGCTTGACTTTACCGATGTTGGCCATTTATCTGAGCTTCTTAGTCGTGGAAGGGGGTTACAATTGAGGCGCAAAAGTACGAAAGGTTTTTAAATGAAGCAGCTATTCCGCAGCTATTCGGTCAAGCACGGCAATCCGAATGTACCCGCGATCGGATAATTGCTACATTTAGACCACCTAACCCCCTCCCCAAATGGGCCACCGCAGGACCATCCTCTACCGCGCCGGACGCTACGTGACCGAGTTGCTCATTCAGCAGTTACCGACCGATCGGGTCTTCCACAACCTCCACCATACCATCAACGTGATGCAGGGAGCCCTGAAGATCGGAAAAGCCGAGGGCCTCACGGAGCAAGAACTTGAAATCGTTATGCTTGCCGCCTGGTTTCACGATACCGGCCACATCAAGACCTACACCGGCCACGAACAAGTAAGCATAGCTATCGCCCGCGACTGGCTGACGACCGAGGGATATCCCCAGGACCAAATCGACACCGTGCTGCGGTGCATAGAGGTCACCACCATGCCGCAGCGCCCCACCAATAAGATCGAGGCCGTAATGTGCGACGCCGACCTCTATCACCTCTCCTTCAATACCTACGACCACTACCAGGAAATGCTCCGCGAAGAGTGGCGACGCGAACTCGGCATCGAAGTCTCCGACGAAGACTGGAACAAGCAAAACGACGCCTTCCTGCAAAGTCACCAGTACTTCACGAAGTACGGACAGGAAGTCCTGGAATGCCGCAAGAGCATCTAGACAGGGACCGCAGGAAGTAAATAGCAACCTTAATTTGCTCCTTAATAGCAATATTGCTATATTTGCATACAAATCACCAGTATGCTACTCTCCGAACTCTCCGCTTTTCTCCGCCAGTCGAAACAACTCGCGATCGTGCTACCCGACGGCAGCCTGGTCCCCCGCCACTTTCACGTGACCGAAGTGGGTGAAGTAACGCGCCGCTTTATCGACTGCGGTGGAACCCGTCGCCACGAGCGAGTGGTCAACCTGCAACTGTGGAGCGCCAACGATTACGATCACCGGCTTGCCCCGGAAAAATTTTCCCACATCCTCGATCTGGCCCAGCGTGAGTTGGGAATAGGCAACCTCGAGGTCGAAGTGGAGTACCAGGGAGCCGAAACCATCCAAAAATTCGGATTGGCCATCGTAGACGACCGCCTGCAGCTTACCGGTAAAGCAACCGATTGCCTTGCCAAGGACAACTGTGGGATTCCCCCGGCAAAAAAGCTGGTCTCCCTGGGGAATTTTGTCGCCAAACCATCCGCCACCAGTTGTGCCCCCGGCTCGGGCTGCTGTTAATCGACCGACCATGGGAGTAACCAAAACGGAAGCCTACACCGCGCCGCAGCTTGAACTAGCCGGTCTGTGCAAAGTGCTTGGCCACCCGGCCCGCATCGCCATACTTGAAAAATTGCTGGCTACCGATTGCTGTATTTGCCGTGACCTCACGGACGAGATCGACCTCGCCCAACCGACGGTATCCCGCCACCTGAAGGAGCTAAAAGATGCCGGATTAATCGCCGGAAGCACCGACGGCAACACCGTGAAGTACTGTATCGACCGGGAGCGATGGCTGGAGATCAGTGGCTTGATTGATACCTTCTTTGCTCGGCTGCCCGACTGCCAGCTTCCCGGTTGCTGAACTTAAGGAGCACGGTAAGCGTATATTTAACCGTTACTACCGTACCGTGATTCGCATTTTCCCCCTCTTCCTGGCTTTACTTATGCTCGTCGGCTCCGTCGGCGTGACGGTGAGTCGCCATTTCTGCATGGGAGAAATGAAGTCGCTGACCCTTTTCGGTAAGAGCGATGTCTGCGAAATGGCCGTGGCGGAAAAGCCGGTCTGCCCCCTGCACGCCTCGCCCGAGAAAAAGGGGTGCTGCGACGACGAGTACGAGTTGGTAAAGTGGGACAACGACCGCCAGCTCGCCGATGCACCGGCGCTTCCCGCGATTGCCTGGGCCTTGACCGCACCCACTCCGCCTGCTTTCCCCGAATTTGCGCTGCACCTGCGTGCCCGCCCGAATAAGACCTTTCAGCACTACCGACCGCCGCCGATCATAATTGACGTGCCGCGCCGCTTTCAGGTCTTCCGTATTTAGTACCGCCGCTTTGTCCGACATGCCTTCCGCCCCCCGCGGAGGGCTCTTCTCGTTGTGATAATGTACCGGCATGTTAGCTACTATTATTCGTTTTTTCCTGGAGAATAAGCTGGTTGTCTGGCTGTTGCTCCTCGCCTTTGTGGGCTGGGGACTGGCCACCGCGCCCTTCGATTTCGACCTTAAATTTCTGCCCCGTGACCCGGTGGCCGTCGACGCCATTCCCGACATCGGCGAGAACCAGCAGATCGTATTTACGCGCTGGCCCGGACAGTCGCCGCAGGACGTAGAAAATCAGGTGACCTACCCCCTCACCTCCGCCCTGCTCGGCATCCCCGGCGTGCGCAGCGTGCGCTCCAACTCCATGTTCGGCTTCTCCAGCATCTACCTGATTTTCGAGGAGGACATCGAGTTTTACTGGTCCCGCAGCCGCATCCTGGAAAAACTCAACAGCCTCCCCGCCGGCGTACTGCCCGACAACGTTGTGCCCACCCTGGGCCCGGACGCCACCGCCCTCGGACAGGTCTACTGGTACACCCTCGAAGGCCGCGACCCCGACGGCAACCCGGTGGGCGGCTGGGACCTCGACGAACTTCGTTCCACCCAGGACTTTTACGTGCGCTACGGCCTCAGCGCGGCCGGTGGCGTGAGTGAAGTGGCCAGCATCGGCGGTTTCGTAAAGGAATACCAGGTGGACGTCGACCCGGAAAAAATGCGGGTGTACGGCATTACCCTCGACCAGGTCATGCAGTCTGTCCGCGGTAGTAACCTCGACGTCGGTGCCGCTACCCTGGAGATCAACCTGGCGGAGTACTTCGTGCGCGGCCTCGGCTATTTACAGAACCTCGAGGACCTGGAAAGTGCCGTCGTATCCGAGGTGAACAACGTGCCGATCCGCCTCAGTGACATTGCCCGTGTAAACGTAGGCCCCGCCGAACGACGCGGGCTTCTCGATAAATCCGGTGCCGAAGCCGTCGGCGGCGTGGTAGTGGCGCGTTACGGTGCCAATCCGCTCGAAGTCATCGACAACGTCAAGGCCAAAATCGCCGAGCTCGCCCCCGGACTGCCCCGCCGGGAACTGGAGGACGGCACGATCAGCCAGGTCACCATCGTCCCCTTTTACGACCGCAGCGGCCTGATCAAGGAAACGATCGGCACCCTGGAGGAAGCCCTCACGCTGGAAATTTTGATCACGGCCATCGTGGTCATACTTCTCCTCTTCAATTTAAAATCTTCCCTCCTCGTCGCCGGCACCCTCCCCGTGGCCGTCCTTATGTGCTTCATCGCCATGCGCTACTTCGGGGTGGATGCCAACATCGTCGCGCTGTCCGGCATTGCCATTGCCATCGGTACCATGGTCGATATGGGCATCGTACTGACCGAGAGTATGGTGTACCGCCTCAACAACGCCCCGCCCGGCGAGAGCAGACTGGAGAGCATCTACGAGGCTACGGTGGAGGTGGCGTCGGCGGTCATCACGGCGGTGGCGACGACCATCATCAGTTTCCTGCCCGTCTTCACCATGGAGGCGGCCGAGGGTAAGCTGTTCCGTCCGCTGGCCTTCACCAAGACCTTCGCCCTCATCGCGGCCATCTTCGTTTCGATCGCCTTTATTCCCGCGTTGGCGGACCAGGTTTTCAGACTCGACCGTCACGGCAAGCGGCGCAAAATTCTCTCCAACCTCCTATTGATCGGTGCCGGCATCGCGGCCTGGATCTTCGTGGCCTGGTGGTTGGGTCTCATCGCCATCCTGGCCGGTTTACTGGGCGTTGCCCTGGCGGTACTGGAGCAGAGGGGCGGGGACGCAGGTGCGGTGGACGTCCGGAAAAGCAGGGGCAATTGGTTGCAAGCCGCCGTCAACGTGCTCATCGCCCTCACCCTCGCGTGGCTGCTGGCGGGCTACTGGTTGCCGCTGGGTGTAGAAAAATCACAGGCCTTCAACTTCCTGTTCGTGGTGGTTGTGGCCGGCGGCTTGCTCGGCTTTTTCTGGCTGGTGATTTACTCCTATGCCTCCATCCTGCGGTTTCTCCTGCGGGTGAAATTCCTCTTTCTCCTCCTGATCACCCTCATCGTGATCGCGGGGGTAAGCATTTACCGGACCATTGGACAGGAGTTCATGCCCGCCCTGGGCGAGGGAGCCTTCTTGCTTATGCCCACCGCCATGCCCCACGCCGGGGTAGCCGAGAACCTGAACAACCTGCGCACCCTCGATATGGCCGTCACCACCATCCCCGAGGTGGAATCGGTGGTCGGCAAGGCGGGCCGGGTCAACAGTCCGCTCGATCCCGCACCACTGTCCATGTACGAGAACATGATCCAGTATAAGAGCGAGTACGCCACCGACGAGAACGGCCGGCGACTGCGCTTCCGGGCCGCCGACGACGGCAACTGGGTGACCCGGTCGGACGGTGCATACCCGTTGGACGGGGTATCGACCGAAAACCTCATTCCCGACCCCAACGGCCAGTACTTCCGCCAGTGGCGCGATCACATCCGGAGTCCCGACGACATCTGGAACGAGATCATCAGCGCGGTGAACCTGCCCGGCGTCACTTCCGCCCCCAAACTGCAGCCGATCGAAACCCGCCTCGTCATGCTGCAAACCGGTATGCGCGCCCCCATGGGGATCAAGGTCCGGGGCACCGACCTGCGCCAGATCGAGGCCTTCGGCCTCGATCTCGAACGCGAGCTGCGGGAAGTGGAAGGCGTCAAGGACGCAGCGGTGTACGCCGACCGCATTGTAGGCAAACCTTACCTACTCCTGGACGTGAAGCGCGACGCCATTGCCCGCTACGGTCTTTCGGTCACGGCCGTGCAGCAGCAGATTCAGGCTACGGTGGGCGGTATGCTCATGACCACCACGGTAGAAGGCCGCGAACGCTACGCCGTACGGCTCCGGTATCCCCGGGAGCTGAGGAATGATCCTGAATCGATCCGTCGCATCCTGGTCCCCGCCGGGAACGGCCGTCAGATCCCCCTCGGTGACCTCATCGACATTCGCTACGAACAGGGGCCGCAGTCGATCAAGAGCGAGGACGGCTTCCTCGTTGGCTACGTCCTCTTCGACAAGCTAGAGGGCTACTCCGAAGTAGAGGTGGTCGAAAACGCCACGAACTACCTGAACAGCCTGGTCGCTGCCGATCAGCTGGAGATTCCCGCTGGCATCAGCTACCGCTTTGCGGGCAATTACGAGCAGCAGGTGCGGGCCGACGCTCGACTCAAGCTGGTACTACCAATCGCCCTGGCGCTCATCTTTCTTATCCTCTACTTCCAGTTTCGGTCGGTGACGGTGGCGCTGATGGTGTTCAGCGGAGTATTTGTTGCCTTCTCCGGAGGCTTCCTCCTGCTGGGGGGCTACGCCAATCCGGACTTCCTCGACTTCAACTTCTTCGGCACTAACCTGCGCGACCTCTTCCAGATGCGCACCATCAACCTCAGCGTGGCGGTCTGGGTCGGCTTCCTGGCCCTGTTCGGCATCGCCACCGACGACGGGGTGCTCGTGGCCACCTTCCTGCGCGACAGTTTCGAGCGCAACGAGCCGACTACGGTGCAGGAAGTACGCGATGCAGTAGTGGAGGGCGGCCTGCGCCGGGTAAGACCGGCCATGATGACCACCGCCACCACCATTCTGGCCCTCCTGCCCGTACTGACGGCAACCGGCCGTGGGGCCGATATTATGCTACCCATGGCGATCCCCAGTTTCGGGGGCATGCTCTTCCAGGTGGTGACCATGTTTACCGTGCCGGTGCTGTGGTCGCTGCGGGCGGAGTGGCGGGTAAAACGAAAAATGAAACGGGGATGAGGATTTACAATTTACAATTTACCATGGGTAATTTACAATTTACGGCTCTGCAGTACAATGCGGCCTCCCCCGATAGCTATCGGGGCGATAGTACGACGCGGCCTCCGGCCGCGCTGGTCCGTTACCTAAGTGTAGCGACGGCTTCAGCCGTCCTGCTGCTTATCCTCTCGAGCTCCTCCGTCTCCGCCCAGTCCCTCGACAGCCTCCGTACCCTCCTCCGCGAAAACAACCCCGAGCTAAGGGCCCTCGCCTACGACTACCGGGCCGCCCTTTCCATCAGTCCCCAGCTTCGGCAGTTGCCCGACCTCGAGATCGGCGGCGGCGTCTCCATCCTGCCGGTAGAAACCCGGCTCGGGCCCCAGCGCGCCCGGGTGATGGTGACGCAAATGCTCCCCTGGCCCGGCACCCTCGCCGCCATGTCGGCCCTTGCCGATGCGCGGGCTCAGCCAATTCTGGAGCAAGCCGCGGCCATGCAGCTGGACCTGCTTTTCCAGTTGGAGAGCAATTACTACCAGCTTGTCGCGGCTGAGAACAAGATCGTCGCACTCGATACGAGCCTGACCCTCTACGCCAGCCTGCGCAGCATCGCCCTCAGTCGGATCGAAAATGGTAGGGGCAGCTCGGTAGATGTTTATCGCCTCGAACTACGCACCAATGCGACCCGCCGCCAGATCGAAGAACTACGGGCGGAACAGGCCCTAGCCTGGTCAGATATCGAGCAGTTGGTCAATCAGGAACTGCCACGTATCGTAGTCCTACCGACCGACTCCCCCGACCGCGTCCTGCCCACCGAGCCCCGATTCGACGACCACCCCCTCGTGCGCATTTTCGCCCTGCAGGAATTCGTTTCCCGGCGAACGATTTCCCTCAGTTACATGGAAGCACGGCCGGGCATCGCGGTCGGCGTCGACTACATCGCCACCGGAAAACGGACCGACGCCGAGCCACCCGGAAATGGCCGCGACGCCATTCTACCGCGGGTTATGGTGCGCTTTCCCCTCTCGGGGGGCAAGTACCGGGCCAAACGCGACGAAGAATCGCTGCGCATTCAGGCCATTGCCGCCCGCCGCACCTCCGTCACGACCCAGTTGACCACCGCCCTCGAAAAAGCAGCCATTGCCCGTCAGGATGCGGCCGACCGGCTGCGCTACCTCGACGAACAGCGCACCACCATCTCCGCCGCCCTCACGATTGCGCGTGCCGAATACGCCAATTCCCGGCGCCCCTTCGACGAATTGCTGCAACTGCAGAATGAGTACGTCGACCTGCTGATCCAGTCCATCGAAGCCCAACGCACCCTCTTCACCCAGGCGGCCGTCATCGACCGCTACCTGCCCCGGCGCTAAATCCACCATCATGAAATTACAGCCTGTCCTATACCTTCTTTTCGCGGTCGTCGTCGGCCTCTTCGGTGGTTACTTGCTGTTCGGCAATTCCGACAAAACCCCTATTGATGACACCGAGCACGACCATTCCCTCGAGTCGGACGACGAAACCACCTGGACCTGCTCCATGCACCCCCAGATCCAACGCGATGAGCCCGGCGACTGCCCCATCTGCGGGATGGACCTGATCCCCATGGGCTCCGCCAGTTCTTCCGACCCCACGGTGCTCACCATGACGGAAGCCGCCGTAGCCCTCGCCCGCGTGAGGACCACCGTGGTGGGCACAGGGAGCGGCATACCTGATCCAAAGGCCGACATTCGCCTTACCGGCACTCTTGCTTCCGACGAACGTACGGCCGCCGTGCAGTCCATCAACTACGGCGGTCGCCTTGAACGACTGCTCGTCACCTTCCCCGGGGAACAGGTACGCGCCGGTCAGCGCATCGCGACCATCTACTCTCCCGAACTGGTGATCGCCCAGGAAGAGCTGCTCGAAGCCCGCAAACTGGAGGCCCTTTCGCCCGAGCTTACCGTGGCCGCCCGCAACAAGCTCCGCAACTTCAAAATATCCGAAGAGCAGATTTCCGAAGTAGAAACGACCGGCGAGGTGATCTCCAATTTTCCCGTCTACGCTGAGCGGGGGGGCACCGTTCTCGACATTCGCGCCCGTGTCGGCGATTATGTACAGGCCGGAGCCGCACTCTATACCCTGACCAACCTCGACCGGCTGTGGGCGTTGTTCGATGCCTACGAGCGTGACCTCAATTCCATTCGGGTGGGCGACCGGGTCAGCTTTTCCGTGGCGTCGCTGCCCGACGAAACCTTCACCGCCCGGGTGACCTTTATCGACCCGCTGATCAATCCGGCCACCCGTACCGCCACCATCCGGGCCGAGGTCAACAACTCCCGGGGCCGACTCAAACCGGAGATGTTTATCACCGGCGCGATCGGCAGCACCCGTCCGGTCAAAACCACCACGGACGCCCCCCTTACCGTACCCAAAACGGCGGTGCTCTGGACGGGCAACCGCTCCGTCGTCTACGTCGCTACGCCGGACGCGGACATTCCCACCTACCAGTTTCGGGAAGTCACCCTCGGCGAGTCCACCGGCGGAAGTTACCGGGTCCTTTCCGGTTTGGAAGCCGGTGAGGTGGTGGTCACCAACGGGGCATTCTCCATCGACGCCGCCGCCCAGCTCAACAATCAGCTGAGCATGATGAACCGCGACGTCGTCATCCAGGGCCGGGAAGCGGGTGAGGTTACGGCCATGGCCCTCCCGGACTACACCGACGAAGCCACGCAGGCCTTCCGCTCACAACTCAGTGAAGTCGCCCGGGCCTACCTGCCCCTGAAGGACCGACTGGTCGCATCCGAACTCGCCACGGACGCTTCGCTCACCCCCCTCCGCACGGCACTCTCGGAAGTCGACATGACCCAGGTCAAGGACGACGCTCACCTTTACTGGATGGAGCTGCTTAACGCCATGAACACTCACTTGGGCGGGGTCGCGGGTGCGGAGGAACTCGGGGAACAGCGAAAGCAATTTGGCTTCCTCTCCCAGACCCTCATCAACGCGCTAACTGCTTTCGGTGCCGACGATACCCTGTACGTCCAGCACTGCCCCATGGCCTTCGGCGGCGCCGGCGGCAACTGGCTCAGTGAGGAATCTTCCATTCGCAATCCATTTTACGGAGACGCCATGCTCACCTGTGGCTCCACCATCGATACCCTAAGCAAGTAAATCCGTAGTCATGACCTCCAAGCATACCGTTTACATCGACAATATGGTCTGCAGCCGTTGCAAAATGGCCGTACAACGGATCGTAAGCAACCTGGGCTGGCGCGTCGAACGGGTCGAATTGGGCCGCTTTACCGGTTGGCCCCCGGAAACGCAGCAGGATTTCCTGCCCGTCCTTGCCCAGCAACTGTCCGCCATCGGGTTTAAAGTGCGCAACGATCCGGGCGGCGTGATCAGCCGCATCAAAGGACTGATCATCGACTACGTCTATAATGATCTGGCGGATAGCACCCAGCCCCTCTCACAGTTGATCGCCATGGATGTCGGTCTGAGCTACAGCCACCTGAGTCGCCTATTTTCTAAGGAGGAGGGCCGTACAATTGGTGACTTCTACTGCATCCAACGCATGGAAAGGGGAAAGCAACTACTCGTAAATACCGACGAGCAAATCTCCCTCATCGCCTACCGCCTGCACTACGGCACACTGGGTCGTTTCACCGCAGCATTCAAAGAGTCGACGGGAATGTCCCCCACGGCTTTCCGTGAACGCGGGGTGCACCTGCCCGTACCATTAGATGAACTATAGCGCATAATTTGGTAAGGATTAGCAAATTATGAGAAAGCATCCCCCCAATTTCACTTGTTATTAAACTAAAAGATCAAGGTTATGACGTATAAACTGCTCACTTCACTTCTCCTACCGGCCTTCCTGTTCGCCTCCTGCGGAGGTAATGCCCAGACCGAGAATGCAACGGAAACCGGCCTCAGCACCCCCGCCGAGGTCGAGGCGCAACAGGAAAGTGCACCGGAAATAGCGGATACTGAATTTGGTGATCCGATTACCGATAAAGTGTTCCAGAACTACCTGCACCTGCGTACCGCGCTGGTAAATAGCGATGCCGGAGAGGCCAGCAAAGTAGCCTTCGAAATGACTACCACCCTTGAAAACGAGCGTCCGGAACTGCGGACCATCGCGCAGCGGATCGCCGATACCAATGACCTTACCGAACAGCGTATCGCTTTTGCCGAACTTACCACTGCCGCCGAAAGCCTGTTTACGGAAGGAATAACGGGGGGCAAGTTCTATAAGCTGCACTGTCCGATGGCTATGGATGGGGCCGGTGCTGACTGGTTCAGCGAGGTGGACGAGGTGCGAAACCCGTTTTATGGAGATAAGATGCTGAAGTGTGGGAGTGTGACGGGGGAGATTACGCAGTAAGCCAATCGCTGCCGGAGGCAGCTTCGTACTTCCGCTGCCGGGAGGCAGCATTATACCTACTTACTATGAATCACTACCTGAAATTTGGCCTGATGATGGCCGTGTCCTTTGTCATCATGTACATCGTGATGTTCCTCAACATCGACGTATTCGACCACGCCATGCTGAGTCCGACCCGAACGTATATGACCTTCCTGATGATCGCCCCGATGGTGGTAGTAATGATGGGATTTATGTGGGGGATGTATAAGAACAAGGTGCTGAATTACGCCATTCTCGGCACCGCGGTACTCACCTTCATTCTTTGCTACGCCGGATTGCGGGAGCAGACTTTTGTGGGCGACGTGCAGTGGATGAAAGCGATGATCCCCCACCACTCTTCGGCCATCATGGTAAGCCAGAAGGCCCACCTAAAGGATCCGGAGGCCATCAAACTGGCGGAGGAAATTATTGAGGCCCAGGAAAAAGAAATCGCCGAGATGCGGAAGATGATCTACCGCCTCGAGCAGCAAGAATAACCAAACCCGTTTTACCCATGAGTGCATCGATTAAATCCGAATTTCAGAGCTGTATCCAGGCTTGCCAAGAGTGCCTGATCGACTGCAAAGTCTGTCTGGCAAAGATGGCCGGCATGAAGTCTATGAACGACTGCCCCTACTGCTGCATCCAGTGCATCGAGGTCCTCGAGGCCAGCATTGGCCTGATGGCTGCCGATAGCAAGTTCAGCAAGGAGCAATGTGCCCTCTGCGCTAAAGTATGCGAGTACTGCGCCGAACAGTGCGAGCAGCACGACCACGACCACTGCAAGCGCTGCGCCGAAAGCTGCCGCAAGTGCGCCGAGGAGTGCCGCAAGATGGCCGCCTAAACCTACCCAACGGGAGTCGGATCGCCCGGCTCCCGTTTTTCTTCCCCCTATCCAAGTAATCTATCATGAAGTGGACTCACTTTTGCCTACCCTTGCTATTGGTACTCCTTTCCCCCGCACTGACGGGCCAGCAAACCGGCGACGGCAAGCTGAGTACCTATGAGATGATCCCCGGCCAGTCGCTGACCTCCCGTACCGGCAAGGTTGTAACCTACCACCTCGCCGTATCCGACACCACGGTCAACTTCACGGGTAACCCGACCCCAGCTCTGGCCACCAATGGTTCGATTCCCGCCCCGACTCTCGCATTTACCGAAGGGGATTCCGCACGCATCTACGTCACCAACTATACGGGTGGCACGGTGTCCTTTCACTGGCACGGGCTGCTGCTGCCGAATGAATTCGACGGCGTCCCCCTGCTCAACACGGAGCTCATCCAACCGGGCGCGACCTACGTCGCCGCCTTCCCGATCATTCAGCACGGCACCTACTGGTACCACTCGCACACCGAATTTCAGGAGCAAAAGGGGATGTACGGCCCCATCGTCATCCAGCCCAAAGCCGGTATACCCACCAAGGAAAAAGTAGTGGTGCTCTCCGATTTTACCGAGCAGAACCCCCACGAGGTACTGCGACAGATCAAGCGACACACCGACTGGTACGCCATCAAACGCACCGCAGTACAGAGTTACGGCGGCGCCCTGGCTACCGGTAACCTCGGCAAGCAAATCTGGCTCGAATGGAACCGCATGCCCAGCATGGACCTCGCCGACGTCTATTACAACGCCTTCCTGGCCAACGGTAAAATCGCCGACGCCTACCCCACCCTCACCGCCGGAGAGACGATACGCCTCCGCGTAATCAACGGCTCCGCCTCCTCCCACTTCTGGCTGCAGTTCGCGGGCGGCAAGATGACGGTGGTCTCGGCCGATGGACAGGAAGTAGCCCCCGTAGAAGTTGACAAACTCCTCATCGCCACCGCCGAAACCTACGATATCGAGGTCACCCTACCTACCGACGGGCGCTACGAATTCCGGGCCACCTCCTGGGACCGCTACAAACACACCTCGGTTTGGCTCGGACAGGGCGCGGAACACGCCGCCCCCACCCTGCCCAAAGTCGACTACTTCGCCCTAACCAAGGAAATGAAGGACATGATGGCCGCAATGCCCGACATGCAAATGGGCAAGGCGCCTAATGACATCCCCGAACCCAGAGTCTATCCTATAGGAGAGGCACCCAGCAATGAGGACATCCAGATGGAATCCATGATGCAAATGGGAATGGAAATGGGAATGGATCACAGCAAAATGAACCATGACATGCCCGACATGAAGCACGACACCGTACCAGAGCCAAAGATGGACCACGACATGCCCGGCATGGACCACAGCAAAATGGATCACGGCAAAATGAACCATGACATGCCCGGCATGAAGCACGACACCGTACCAGAGCCAAAGATGGACCACGATATGCCCGGCATGGACCACAGCAAAATGGATCACAGTAAAATGAACCACGATATGCCCGGCATGAAGTCAGACAGCACGCCGGCCGGAAAGACCATCTCCGCCAAAGAAATGGACGGCAAGACCATGGACACCGGCATGCAAATGGGTTCCAATGCCCCCATGGGGGTGATGCTGACCGGCTACTACGAACTGAAGGAGGCCAATCCGAATGAAACCATCTTCGATTACAATATGCTCCGGTCCGAGCAACCCACGGTGCTCAAGGAAGACCGCCCGGTCCGCGTCGTCCACCTGTACCTGGGCGGCAACATGCTCCGCTACGTCTGGATGATCAATAACCAGCCGCTTTCTGCAGCCGACAAGATCATGATCGAAAAAGGAGAGAACGTTCGCTTCGTTTTTCACAATACGACCATGATGAGCCACCCGATGCACCTGCACGGTCACTTCTTCCGGGTCGTCAACAACCAGGGCGACCACGCACCCCTGAAGCATACGGTCAATGTCGCACCGATGGAAACCACCATTATCGAGTTTGCCGCCACGGAAGATAAGGACTGGTTCTTCCACTGTCACCTCCTCTACCACATGATGTCGGGCATGGCCCGGATCATCGGCTACGAGGGCAGCAGCGACCTCCTGATCAAGGACAAAGTCGACTACGACAATTTCGCCATGGATGACCTGAAGTACTTCGGCATGGCCAGCGTAAGTGCCCTAAGCAACGGAACCTGGGCCGACCTAGCCTACTTTAACCTCAACAAGGAATTCAGCCTAGAGGGGGAAACCGACTACGACGGCAACTTCGAAGTAGAGGGCAAAGCCATGCGCTACCTCGACCCCCGCCAGTTTTTCTCAGCCTACGTCGGTGCGGAAATAGATGGCGAACGGGAAATGGACGCTGAAACCGGCAAACTAGGCACCGAAACGAAGGTACTGGCCCTCGCCGGTGTTCGTTACTTTCTGCCCATGATGATCTGGTCCGACCTCCGGGTCGATCACCGCGGCCGCCTCGAACTACAACTGGAGCGGGAAGACATCCCCCTAACCACGCGCTGGCGGGCCTCCGCCATGGGGCGGTACAACTTCATGGAGCAACGGGCTGAGTACGCTTTTGGCACTAGTTACCAAGTCGGGCAGTACTGGGCCGTGGTCGGGATCTACGATAGCGATTACGGCCTTGGCGGGGGCATTAAATTTATCTGGTAGGTCGCCACCAACAATTTTCCGCTATGAAATACCTGCTCGTCTCCATCCTTACCATAGTGTTCCCACTCGGCACATACGCTCAGCAACTGCAGGAATCGCCGGTTGTCGAAGCTTCCCTCAGCGACTTCGCCAACCTCCATCCGCTGATCGTACACGTGCCGATCATGCTGCTGATCGTTGCAGTGGCCACCCAGATCGGCTCGCTGTTCATCTGGAAAAAGCCGCTCGACTGGGTAACCTTTCTTGCACTAACGGGCGGGGTCGCGGGTGCGGTGATGGCGGGCGTCGTCTTCCATCCCCACACCACGGGCCTAACCCCGGCCGCCCAGCAAGTACTGGAACAGCACGACAGCTATGCCTACTGGACCATGTGGCTGAGCGCGGCAGCGCTCGTACTGAAGGGCATCAGTATGTGGCTGCTACAAGACAAGCGGTGGCTGGAAATCGTCACCACCCTCATCCTCGCCGGCTCCGCGGTTACCGTCAGCCTCGCTGCTCACTACGGCGGCACACTGGTCTACATCCACGGCGTCGGCGTACAGGGCAACTACGTCGAAGGAGATTCCAACCACGAAAACTGAGCCACCATGAAAGACTGCTGCAAAACCGATACGCCCCGAAGCACCGGAAAGAAAATTCTCAACGGCATCACCTCTTTAATTATCGGAGGCCTGATCCTCTCCGCCATCATCCTCACCCTGATCCGCTACCTCTGACCCCCGTTGGACGGCTAAAGCGGTCGGACGGACCCACCCCGTTGGACGGCTATAGCGGTCGGACGGACCCACCCCGTCCGACGGCTAAGCGGTTGGACGGCTGTAGTGAAAAAATCGGACTTATGCAAATCAACAAATCAGGGCCGCTTTTTCAGTATTTACACTGCTCCCGCGCCCCCGCCCAATCAATAGATGTCCTCCGTCCACCCCTTGGTTTCACCAAATAGACCTTACTGCCATGACCCATACATACATCATTAAGGGACTAAATAATGACCGAAGCGCCGAAGAGGTGCGGGCAGCGCTGAAGGAGGTCAGTGGAGTTGAAAGCGTGACCATCTCCGGCGACCGCGCGGAGGTGACCATGTCACGCCACCTGACCAACGAAATCATCGAACGGGCGATCGGAGCCGTGGGGAATTATTCTCTCGTCCACGAAGCCGGTGCCGTAGCCGATCACCTGGCGGAGCTTACCGAGCACGGCCACGAAGAAGCGATCAGTCGCGACAACCACCGCAATATGCCGGGGATGGATCATTCAAAAATGGACCATGGCAGCGTGAATGACGGGGGGATGGACCATTCCGCGATGGACCACGCTAATATGAAGGGAGGAGGCAAGCACGCCGGCCACCACGATCACCACCGGATGATGATCGAAGACTTCAAGCGACGCTTCTGGGCATCCCTCGTACTGACCGTCCCGGTGCTGCTACTGGCCCCGATGATTCAGAATTGGCTGGGGATCGAGTGGGATTTTTCGGGACAGCTGTACGTGCTATTTGCCCTGTCGTCCATTATCTATTTCTACGGGGGCTGGCCCTTCCTGAAGGGATTTAGGGAGGAGATGGGCAAGGGGGCTGCCGGCATGATGACCCTGATCGCGGTGGCGATTTCGGCGGCTTACCTGTACAGCTCGGCGGTCGTGTTCGGCCTGGAGGGAAAGACCTTCTTCTGGGAGCTTGCCACCCTGATCGACGTCATGCTCCTGGGCCACTGGATCGAGATGCGCTCGGTACTGGGCGCCAGTCGGGCCCTAGAAGCCCTGGCGGAACTGATGCCCGCGGAGGCAAATCTTGTGCAGGGGGAACAGGCTGTCAAAGTTGACGTGAATACGCTGCAACCCGGCAACATCATCCTCATCAAACCCGGAGAAAAGGTGCCGGCCGACGGCCACATCATCCAGGGCAGCACCGACCTCAACGAAAGCATGCTCACAGGTGAGAGCAAACCGGTAGCTAAAACGGTTGACGCCGAGGTGATCGGCGGATCGATCAACGGCAGCGGCTCAATCCGCGTGAGGGTCAAGGGAACAGGCGAAGACACCTACCTGTCGCGGGTGGTCAACCTGGTGCGGGAAGCGCAGGGACAAAAATCACAAACCCAAAAACTAGCGGATCGGGCAGCCAAGTGGCTCACCATTATCGCGCTGGTCGGCGGATTCGGCACCCTGGCCGCATGGCTGTTGCTGGGTAGCGAATTGGCCTTTGCCCTGGAGCGGATGGTGACCGTAATGGTCATCTGCTGTCCGCACGCCCTGGGCCTCGCCATCCCCCTGGTAGCTGCCATCTCGACGAGCGAATCGGCTAAGCACGGACTCTTGATCCGCAACCGCACCGCCTTCGAAAATTCGCGCAAGATCACGACCATCGTCTTCGATAAGACCGGCACCCTCACCGAAGGTTCCCACGAAGTGACCCGGATAGTGCCCCTCGATCCAGCCTACGGTGAAGCCGAACTGCTCCGCTACGCCACCGCGGTGGAGAGCAGTTCCGAGCACCACATTTCTAAGGGATTGCAACGGCGCGCCAGGGCCGACGGGCTCAAAGTGCCCGCGAGCACCGACTTCGTCTACGAGGCCGGAGTTGGAGTAAGCGGAACGGTAAATGGCAGAAAGGTGAGGGCGGGAGGTTATCCCATGCTCGAGGGCATCGGCATTCCCGCTCCGGAAGAAGAGAACGAGACGATCGAAACTAAGATATTCATTGTCATCGACGGTACCCTGGCCGGCTTCATCACCTTTGCGGATCGCGTCCGCGCCAGTTCTGCCGGTGCCATAAAAACCCTGCAAGAAAACGGCATCAAAACGTCCTTACTCACCGGCGATAACGAGCGGGTCGCAGCGGCCGTCGCAAAGGAGCTTGGCATGAACGACTACATGGCCGAAGTGCTGCCCGACCAAAAGCAGGCGAAGATCAAAGAGTTACAAGCCGCGGGGGAGTTCGTCGCCATGACGGGTGATGGCGTCAACGACGCCCCCGCCCTCGCCCAAGCCGACGTAGGCATCGCCATCGGATCGGGCACGGATGTCGCGGCCGAAACCGCCGACGTAGTGCTGGTCGACAGCGACCCGAAGGACATTGCCAATCTGATCCTGTTCGGCAAAGCCACTCACCAAAAGATGGTTCAGAACCTCTGGTGGGCAACCGGCTACAACGTGGTTGCCCTGCCCCTGGCTACCGGTTTCGTCCCGGGATTGGTAATCAGTCCGGCCGTTGGCGCGGCACTAATGAGCGCCAGCACGGTGATCTGTGCCGTCAACGCTCAATTACTGAAGTCCAAACTCTCCACTTAAATTACTCCCGCCATGCCTGCCCAAACGGATATTGCCCTTCCACAAAAGGTTAGCCACCCAAGCACCTTTCCCGTTACCGGGATGAGTTGCGCGAGCTGTGCGGCAAGCGTAGAAACCATCTTAAGCAAGGTGCCCGGAGTACATAGCGTTAGCGTCAATTACGCCAACACGACGGCACAGGTCGACTTCGATCCGGTCCTGATCTCAGCTGAGGAACTCCGCAGCGCCGTCCAGGCCGTTGGCTACGACCTGTTGATCGATGTAGAAGATCCCGACGCGGTACAGGAAGAACTCAAGGAGGAAGCCTACCAAACCATCAAGCAGCGTACGCTCTGGGCGGCGGTTTTCACCCTACCCGTCTTCTTCATCGGCATGTTCTTCATGGAGTGGGAGGCCGGGCGGTGGATCTCCATGCCCCTGGCCGCGGTGGTGCTCTTCTGGTTCGGACGCCACTTCTATGTGGGTGCATATAAGCAGGCACGCCACGGCACGGCCAATATGGATACCCTGGTCGCCCTGAGTACCGGCATCGCCTTTCTGTTCAGCGTCTTCAATACGGTGTACCCGGAGTTCTGGCTGTCGCGCGGTTTGGCTCCACACGTGTATTACGAAGCAGCTACCGTAATTATCGTCTTCATTTCCCTCGGTAAGCTATTGGAGGAACGCGCCAAGTCGAACACCTCCTCGGCCATCAAGAAACTGATCGGACTGCAACCCAATACGGTCCGTGCGCTGGTCGACGGCCAGGAGGTAGAGTTGCCCGTTGCCGACGTGCAGGTCGGACAAATACTCATCGTCCGCCCCGGCGAGAAGATTCCGGTCGACGGAAAGGTCACCGAAGGTGAAAGCTTCGTCGACGAGAGCATGATCACCGGCGAGCCCGTTCCCGTGCGCAAGGCGGACGGAGAAGCCGTTTTCGCCGGCACCGTCAACCAGCGCGGCAGCTTTCGCTTCGTAGCCGAAAAGGTGGGCGGCACTACCGTACTCGCCTCCATTATCCGTATGGTCCGCGAGGCCCAGGGCAGCAAAGCCCCGGTACAGAAGTTGGTGGATAAGATCGCCTCCATCTTCGTCCCGGTCGTCATCGGTATCGCGATCGTGACCTTCATCGCCTGGATGCTTCTCGGCGGGGAAGATGCCTTCTCCCACGCCCTGCTGGCCTCGGTGGCCGTCCTGGTCATCGCCTGTCCCTGCGCCCTCGGCCTGGCCACGCCTACCGCCATCATGGTCGGCATCGGCAAGGGAGCGGAAAACAACATCCTTATTAAGGACGCCGAAAGCCTCGAGCTCGGCCACCGGGTCAACGCCGTCGTACTCGACAAAACCGGTACCATCACCCAGGGCAAGCCCTCCGTCACGGCGGAACACTGGGAAACGGGCGGGGACGTCCCGATAGCTATCGGGACAATAAAATCCATTTTAAAAGCCGGCGAATCCCGCTCCGAACACCCCCTGGCCACTGCGGTCGTAGATTGGTTAAAAGAGGAGGATGTAGCTCCGGCGAAGGTGACCGACTTCGAAAGTCTCACCGGCCGCGGCATCCGCTTTACGCACGACTCTGCCACTTACTTCGTCGGAAACGAGCGCCTGATGACCGAGCAAAAAATCACCCTCGGCACCACCCTCCGCCAGCACGCCGACGAGCTCCGCCAACAGGCAAACACCGTCATCTTCGTGGCCCGGGAAAAGGAAACACTCGGACTCGTCGCCATCTCCGACCCCATTAAGGAAAGCTCTGCCCGTGCCATCCGGCAACTCCACGACCGCAACATTGCCGTCTACATGCTCACCGGCGACAACGAACAGACCGCCGCCGCCGTAGCCAAACAGGTCGGACTCACCGACTACCGCGCCGAAGTCCTCCCCGCCGACAAGGCAGCCTTCGTACAGGACCTACAGCAACAAGGAAAAATCGTAGCTATGGTCGGCGACGGTATCAACGACTCCCAGGCCCTCGCCACCGCCGACGTAAGCATCGCCATGGGTCACGGCTCCGACATCGCCATGGACGTCGCCAAAATGACCCTCATCACCTCCGACCTGACCGCCATCCCCCGCGCCCTGGAGCTGTCGAAGATCACCGTCCGCGGCATACGCCAGAACCTCTTCTGGGCCTTCATCTACAACCTCATCGGCATCCCCATCGCCGCCGGCCTCCTCTACCCCATCAACGGCTTCCTCCTCGACCCCATGATCGCCGGTGCCGCCATGGCCCTCAGCTCCGTATCCGTCGTCGCCAACAGCCTCCGCCTCAAATCCATCAAACTCTAACCCCCTCAATCCCTCTTTCCTTCAATCCCTCTTTCCCTCAATCCTTCATCCCCCTTCCCATGAAAACCCTCCAATTCAAAACCAACATTAACTGCGGTGGCTGCGTCCGCGGCGTAACCCCCTCCCTCGACGGCCACAAGTCGATCAAAAGCTGGAAGGTCGACCTTGAAAGCGACGAGCGCATTCTGACGGTGGAAGTCGAAGATTCCGTTTCCCCGGCCGAAGTGAGCCGTACGGTAAGCGAGGCGGGGTTCAGCGCCCAACCGCTGGAGCGCGACTAAGGACCCAGTCAACTTCCAACAGAACCAATTTCGCTCCCACGCTATTCTACCCCACGAACAGCATCCGTAAACTACCTACCCATGAAGAGCGAAATAACCACCGTCGACGAACTTCTCGATTCCATGACCCCGCCCGGTGCCCGCCAGGCCGATCCCGCCCGCATCCGAAAAGCCATCGTGACCGGCGGCGATACCGGCATCGGTCGCTATACCGCCCTGGCCCTGGCGAAGGACGGCTGCGACGTAGCCTTTACCTACGCCCACCACCGGGAAGACGCGGACGTGACCGCGGGAGCCATCCGCCGACTCGGCCGCAAAGCGTACGTCCACCACATGGACCTCAGCATGCCCGAAAACGCCCTGCCGGCGGTAGACGCCATGGTGAAGGACCTCGGCGGCATCGACATCTTCGTCAACAACGCCGGGGCAATGACCATGAAACGCTTCCCCGACCTGGAGCTTTCCGATCTCGACCACCTGTTCCGCATCAACACCTTCGGTGCCGTACTGGCCATTCAGCGCGCCACCCGGTACATGCTCGGTATGGATCCCGACGGAAATACCTCCACCTTCGACGACGTCGCCAACATGGCCCGGAAGGTGGTCACGGGGGAGATCAGTAGCCCCCGCAAGACGCCGGGCCGCATCGTAGTTATTTCCAGCGTACACGAGCACGCGGCCAGTCCGCTGGATACCGTTTACACCATGACGAAGCACGCCCTCGGCGGCTTCATCAAGTGCGCGGCCTTCAGCCTCGCCGGTACCAACATCACGATCAACGGCGTACGTCCCGGCGAGATCGCCACCCCCATGAACGACGAGCACCCGGAGGAGGCCACGGATACCGACCGCAAGTTCTTACCCGCCCGCCGCGTCGGTCACCCGTCCGAGATCGCCAGCATGGTCCGCTACCTCGCCAGCGACGAGGCCGAGTACTGCAACGGCCTCAGCTACGACGTCGACGGCGGCTTCAGCATCGGCGAACCCATGGTGATGGAAGGATACCAGAAGGCGGTGTAGCCGCTTACTCCCGGTACGCCAGCAACCGCAGCGCATTTCCCACTACAACCAGCGTCGACCCCTCGTGGGCAATGACCGCCGGCCCAATCTCCGCAATACCCAGCAGGGTAAGGGGGATCAGGATGACCACCATACCGAGGCTGATGATCAGGTTCTGCTTGATGATCGACTTCGCCTTCCGGCTCAGACCGATGGCAAAGGGCAGGTTGTCCAGACGATCGGCCATGAGGGCCACATCGGCGGTTTCCAGCGCCACGTCGGAGCCGGCGGCACCCATGGCGATACCAACCGTCGACTTGGCCATGGCGGGCGCATCATTGACCCCGTCGCCGATCATAGCCACCATGCCCTCCTCGGCCCGCAGACGCTCGATGGCGGCCACCTTGTCCTCGGGCAGTAGGCTACCCAGCGGATCGGTAATGCCAATCTCGGCCGCTACCGCATCGGCCACCTTCTGGTGATCGCCGGTGAGCATGACCATCTTTTTGATGCCTACCTTCTTCAGGGCAGCCAGGGTCGCCTTCGCTTCGGGGCGGGCCACGTCCATTACGGCAATGACGCCGAGGTACTTCCCGTCGCGGTGTACGATCATGGCGGTATTGCCCTTTGTCTCCAGGTCGGCCATCTGGGCATCGATTTCCTGTGGTACGTCCGTGCCAGTTAGTTCCTCGAATAGCCTCCGGTTCCCGATATGAACCTGCTGTCCTTCGACGATCGCCTTGATGCCGCGGGCAGTCAGGGCTTCGAGCTTATCCGCTTCCGGGATGGTTGTGTCCTTCAGTCGTTCCTTTCCACCCTCCACAATGGCGGAAGCTAGCGGATGGTCGCTTAGTTCCTCAACAGCAACGGCGGTAGTGAGCAGCTCGGTTTCCGTAATGCCCGCGGCGGGAATTACTTGGGTAAGCCGGGGCCGCCCCTCGGTCAGGGTACCCGTCTTGTCGAAGGCTAATGCGGTAATGCCACCTAAATCCTCCAGGGGTCGTCCACCCTTGATGAGCACGCCCTGCCGTGCGGCGCGGGCCACGCCGGCCAGAACGGCGGAGGGGGTCGAGATGGCCAGTGCGCACGGCGATGCGGCAACTAATACGGCCATGGCTCTATAAAAACTGGCGGAAAATGGTTCGTCAAGCACCAAAAAAGCAAAGAGCAAGATCACCACCAGCCCGATCACCGCCGGCACGAAGTAGCGTTCGAACTTATCCGTCAGCTGTTGGGTAGGCGATTGCTGGGTCTCGGCCTCCTTCACCAGGGTGACCAGCCGGGACAGAGTGCTATCACCCGCTAGTTTCATCACCCGTATTTCCAGGGGCGAGCTTCCGTTTATGGTACCGGCGAAAGCGCGGTGCTCGGCGGGTAGGGTTTCCAGGTCGTAGTCATTGTCGGGATCATCAACCGGTCGCTTATCTACCGGCACGCTTTCTCCCGTGATCGGTGCCTGGTCGGCGGCGGAGGTGCCGTCCACGATCACCCCGTCGGCCGCAATCTTGGAATTGGGGCGCACGACGATGATGTCGCCCAGGACGAGTTCCCCCACTCCGACTTCGGTGGTTGAACCATTGCGCTTCACCAAAGCTGTTGGCGGAGCCAGATCGGAAAGTGCGGCAATGGATTTTCGGGCCCGGCCCATCGCATAATTCTCCAATGCATGCCCAATACTGAAGAGAAACAGCAGCAGTGCCGCTTCCTGAAATTCCCCCAGCGCACAGGCACCCGCCGCGGCCACGAGCATCAGAAAATCGATCTCAAATTTTCCCTGTCGGATCGTCTGAATTGCTTCGATCAGGATAAAGTAGCCCCCGAGTAAAATGGCAATTCCGTACAGGACGGTAGAGACCAGCTCAGAAACACCGGCGACGAAGCTCAGCAGCAGCCCGGCAAGCCAGAACACCCCACTGAGAATTGCGAAGTACAGCTCCGTATTCTCTCCGAAGATGCCGCCGTGATCATGGTCGTGACCCGATCCTCCCTTGCCGTGTTCACCTGGCCCGTGATCATGACCGGCGTGGTCGTCGACTTTGGATGAGACCTTAATGTCGGTCTGCGCGATTGCCCGCCGTACCGCCGTCTCGTCAATCGCTTCGGAGTCGTACTCCACCCGCGCTACACCCGCTCCGGACACCACTGCTTCCACGACACCTACGGTCTTCCCGATACGCTCCCCTACCTGCCGGGCGTGTCGTTGGTGGCGGATTCCGCTCACGTCGAGCAACAGGTGCCGGTAGCGTCGGGTGATTTCGGCGCCGGATCGTTTTGCCAGCGCTTCCACCTTCTCCAGTGCCAGTTGGTCCGGGTCGTAGTGGATACAAACTTTTGGTGGTTCGCCGGACCTCAGGTGTGCCTTTTCCACCCCCGGCTCGCCGTTCAGTGCAGAAAGTAACCGTTCAACGCAGCGATCGCGCTCGTCGGGAATTTCGGGCAGGAGAATGGGAAGGTCCAGGGTGAGTTTGCTCATAATTCTTTAGTCTGATCCGCCCAGCCGAAATTGTCACTGTCCGGCAAACGAGAAACTTTGCTCTTTATCTAGTGCTTATGCTCCAGCGCCCCCGCCTGTTCCTGTGCGTTCACGTAGTACGCCCCCTCCGTCACGATCCGCATACCGGGTGGCAGTGGGTCAATCAGGCGCACTGCGGTGAAGCCGTTGTCGGTAATACCGGGATTGACCGTCAGCCGTTCGAAACCCACCTCGTCGCCGGTGGTATCGGCCGGTGAAATGTACACGTAGGCCATCTCGCCCTCGTAGAGCACGGCGGCCTCGGGGAGGGCGGAAACAGTTTGGTCGTCAAGCCAGATGCGCGCCTCCGCAAACCGTCCCTCGACAAAGGGCGGCTGCTCACCCTGCAGGTGGGCGTGCACCCGAACGGTCTTGTTTTCGGTGTTGAATTCCTTGCCGATCACGTGAATCTCCGCCGCAAAAGTCTGCGTACCCAGCGCGGGAATGCGGTAGGTGACCCGCTGCCCCTTTTCTACCCGGGCGATGTCCCGTTCGAACACCTCGAGTTCGAGGTGCAGGTGATCTTCATCGATGAGTTCGATCAGCTCGGTGCTGGGCTCTACGTACAGTCCGTCGTGCAGGGAGATCGTGGTGATGTACCCCGAGCGCGGCGCGAAAAGTGTAATGCGGTCCGTCAGATTTTCGGGGGTGATGTCCGCCGTCCGGATCCCGAGGTACTCCAGCCGCTGGGAAATACCGGCCAGGGTGGCCGTCTTTCCGGCAACCTCCGAGCGCAGCCGTTGCACGGATTTCAGAATACCGGCATCCGCCGCCAGCAGCGTCTCCTGTCGCTCCAGTTCCTGACGCAAGTAGGCCAGTTCGGCGCTCACCTCCAAAAACCGCTGCTGGTGATCGATGAATTCGGGATTTTCCAGGTACCCCAGCACCGCTCCCTTCCGCACGAAATCACCTTCAACGTAGTTGGGTACGTTGTGTACGAAGCCGTTTGCCCGGGCATTGACGGCGATGTAGGCGTTCGGCGGCAGGCCCAGTACGCCGGTCGCGCTGAGGTAGTCGTTGAGCTTTAACTGGCTGAAGTCGCCAAGCTTGATGTCCATATTCTCCACCTGAGCGGCAGTAAGGTGTACGCCGCCCTCTTCATCGTGGTGCTCGTCGCCGTGGTGCTCATCATGGTCGTCGTGGTGATCCCCGGCGGCACCTTCGGCGTGCGAAGACTCATGGGACGGAGCTTCCGGTTGGGCGGGGCCGCAGGAGCAAAGAACTAGGGCAAAAAGCAATGATAGATATCCGATTTGCATTTTCGTAAAATTTTCACTACAACCGTCCAACGGTTAAAGCGTCGGACGGCTAAGCGGTCCGACGGCTAAGCGGTCGGACGGGGTTAGGGGGTGGAGAGGAACTGGAGGCGGGCCACGGCCAGGTTGTGGTCGAGAAGACTGTTGAGATAGCCGATGTTGTTGTCCGACAGGAGGCGCAGGGCACTGAGGAGTTCGAGGTAGGTGAGTTCGCCGGCGCGGTAGTTCAGTCGGGAGATGCGGATGATCTCGGGATTGACCACCGCTAGCTGTTCGCGGTAGTACTCGACGGCGGCGGCGTGTCTTGCGATCTGGGCGACGACCTCGATCCGCTGCTGTTCGAAGCGCAGTCGTTCCGCTGCCAGGCGCGTTTCGGCTACGGCGACGCCTATTTCCTGGGCTTCGATGCGCCGGCGGGTCGGCTGGTTGAACAGGGGCAGGGTGATTCCCGCCTCCAATCCACTCAGGTACCCCCCCTGATCGAACTGCTGAGCGGAGTAACCAAGCCGAAAGCCGGGTTTGAGCTCCGCCCGCGTACGCTCGATCCCAAGGCGGGTCGTCGCGATGTTGCGCTCGGCTAGTTGAATGGACAGGGGGGCATTGACGGTATCTGCTAGTAGAGGTGCCGTAATGATTGCAAGTGTATCGGACGCTCCGACCCCATCCCGGGAGCCGGTAAGCCGGCCGAGTTGTTGTTGGAAGCCGGCGATGCTCAGTCGCGCCTGTTCGGCCCGCATTTCCTGTTCGCGCAGGCGGGTGCTCAGGTTAAGGGCCTCCAGTGGATTGGCCTCCCCGGCCGAAACGCGAACGTTGGCGACGCGAAAGTATTCGGTGTAGGTCTCGATCAGGCTTTCGTACAGTCGGAGCAGGGCCTCCGCCTGCTGAAGTTGGTAGTACGTCCGCTTCACTTCGAAAGTGAGCTCGGCTGCGGTCATGCGGCTGATCACCTCGTTCCCGGCCACTACGGCATCCTGTACCGCGTTGGCCGAACGTACCACGGCGGGGTGATCGAACCGTTGAACGATGGTCAGCTGGTTCACCCGCTGGTTGTTCGCGCGGAACAGCCCGTCGCCCTTATAACTCAGGTCAGTAGTGCCGGGAGCGTAGGGTAGGTTCTGCAGGGTCCGGCTCTGCTCCGTCACCTGACCGGCCGCACGTACTTCGGGGTGTTGCATCACGGCCTGGTCGATGGCTTGCTCCAGGGATATTCGTTGCTCCTGCGCGCCCGCCCAATTAGGCAGAAAGGCGAAAAAGGGAAGTAGGAGAAGTAAATTTCGGTTCGCCGCACGGCGGTCTTTCCAGCGCTCCAGCCAGCTGTAGAGGATGGGCAGGACGATGAGGGTGAGGAAGGTGGCGGAGATGAGTCCGCCGATGACCACGGTCGCCAGCGGCCGCTGCACCTCCGCCCCGCCCGAATTGGAAATAGCCATGGGAAGAAAACCCAGGGATGCTACCGAGGCGGTCATGATGACGGGTCGCAATCGCACACGCGTACCCTCGATGATGCGGGCGCGCACGTCGGTCCACCCGGCCGCTTTGAGCTCGTTTAAGTAGCCGATGAGTACGATGCCGTTGAGTACCGCCACCCCGAATAGTGCGATGAACCCAATGCCCGCCGAAATGCTAAAGGGCATGCCCCGCAGCTGCAGCGCCCACACCCCACCGATGGCGGAAAGTGGAATGGCCACGAAGATCAGCACCGCCTGACTGAAACTGCCGAACGTAAAGAACAACAGGATAAAGATCAGCGCCAGGGCCACCGGAACCGCAATAGCCAGCCGGTCACTGGCCGCCTTCAGGTTTTCAAACTGCCCGCCGTAAGTGAAGTAGTATCCGGCCGGCAGGTCCACCCGTTCGTTGAGCGCCTGCCGGATGTCGGTGACCAGCGTTTCCACGTCGGTATCGCCCACATTCACGCCGATCACGATGCGACGGTTGGTGTTTTCGCGGCTGATTTGCATGGGGGCATCGGTGAGTGCTATCCGGGCTACGGAGCGCAGGGGTACCTGACTGCCGTTGGCGAGGGGAATGTAGAGGTCGGCTACGTCATCGATGCCGGTGCGGGAATCCTTAAGCAGGCGTACCGTGAGGTCGTAACGGCGCTCCCCCTCGTAGATCGTGCCTGCGGAAGCACCGGCAAAGGCAGCGCGAACCACGCGATTGATGTCGCGCACCTGCAGTCCGTACTGCGCCATGCGGGGGTAATCGAAATCGATGACGATCTGGGGCATACCGACCGTCTGCTCCACCGTGACGGTACCGGTACCGGCGATACCGCGAATCACGGTTTCAGCTTCCCTGGCCTTAGCGTAGGCTACGTCGAGGTCGGCTCCGTAGAGTTTGATGGCAATATCGGCCTTCGCGCCGGTCATGAGTTCGTTGAAGCGCAGCTGGATGGGCTGGGAAAACTCGAGTCCCATACCCGGATACATCTCCAGCGCCTCCCCGATGGCGGCGAACATGCCCTGGCGGTCGGGAGCGGTGGTCCACTCGTCCTTCGGTTTCATGACGATGGTGTAGTCGCCGGTCTCCACGGGCATGGGATCGGTGGGGATCTCGGCCGAACCGATGGCGGTGACAACTTCCAGTATCTCCGGAAACTCATCCAGCAGGGTTTGCTGTACCCTAGCCGTCATGTCCACGCTCTGCGCCAGGGAGGTGCCCGGTGGCAGGATCTGCTGCATGGCCAGGTCCCCCTCCTCCAGGGTGGGAATAAACTCGCCGCCCATACGGGTGAACACCCACAGGCTGATTGCGAACAACGCGACGGTAGCCACTACGAAGGCCGCCTTGAAGCGCAGGGCGGCGTTCAGCAAAGGGGTATATCCGCGCTGGAAAAAAGCGATGATGCGATCGGCAATCGTACGCTTGTTGGTGATGCGCTTACTGAGGAAGAGGGCCGACATTGCGGGTACGTAAGTCAGCGAAAGGATCAGCGCACCACCGATGGCCAGCATAACCGTCTGTGCCATCGGCCGAAACATCTTGCCCTCGATGCCCACCAGGGCGAGGATCGGGATGTATACCATCAGAATGATGATCTCCCCGAAGGCCGCCGAGCTGCGAATCTTGATGGAGGCCGTCGCCACTTCCTGGTCCATCTCCAACTGGGTGAGCTTGCGCCCGCCGAAGCCGACCTGCAGGCGGTGAACGATGGCCTCGACGATGATCACCGCCCCGTCGACGATCAGGCCGAAGTCAATGGCCCCCAGGCTCATTAAATTGGCCGATATGCCGAGCAGGTTCATCATCGAGATGGCGAAGAGCATCGCCAGCGGGATCACCGAAGCGACGATCAGTCCGGCCCGCCAGTTGCCCAGCAGCAGGATGAGGATGAACACCACGATCAGTCCGCCCTCGATCAGGTTCTTCTCCACGGTACCGATGGCGGTGGAGACCAGTTTGTCGCGCACCAGGTAAGGCTCGATCACCACCCCCTCCGGCAACGAAAGCTGGATCTGCTCGACCCGTTCCTTCACTCGCTCCGTGACGGCGGAAGAATTGGCCCCCTTCAGCATCATGACGCGGCCGCCGACGGCTTCTTTGCCATTGCGAACCAGCGCTCCGTAGCGCGGCGCCTCCCCGAACTGCACCTTGGCGACGTCCTCGATCAAGATCGGCCGTCCGGCCCGCACATCGACCACAATCTTGCGAATGTCGTTCAGGTCGCGGGCGATGCCGTTGGTGCGGATGTAGTAGGTGCGGGGGTTCTTCTCGATGTAGGCGCCCCCGGTGTTTTCGTTGCTGTTTTCGAGGGCGGTGAAGACATCGGCAATGCTGACGCCCACAGACTTCAGCAGGTTGGGATCGACGGCCACCTCGTACTGCTTGAGGTAGCCGCCCATGGTGTTGACCTCCACGACGCCCTCGATGCCCGAGAGCTGCCGGCTCACGATCCAGTCCTGGATGCTGCGCAGCTCGGTGGCGGAATACTGATCCTCGTAGCCCTCCTCGGGGCGCACGACGTACTGGTAGATTTCACCGAGGCCCGTGGAGATCGGCGCCATCTCCGGCGTACCGAGTCCTTCGGGAATGTTTTCGGCCGCCTCCTTAAGGTGTTCGCTTACGAGTTGGCGACCCAGGTAGATGTCCGTGCTTTCCTCGAAGACCACCGTGATGACCGACAGGCCGAAGCGGGAGATGGAACGAATCTCGACCAGGTCCTGCAGGTTCTGCAGGGCCAGTTCCGTGGGGGTGGTGATAAACTGCTCGATCTCCTGGGTAGCGAGTGTGGGGGAGGTCGTGATGACCTGCACCTGGTTGTTGGTGATGTCGGGGACGGCATCGATGGGGATCTGGCGCAACGAAAAGATGCCCCAGAGGATGAGGGCCAGGACGAACAGCCCGATGACCAGCTTATTCCGGATGGAATAAGCAATAATCTGATCAAACATAGAAAGGAAGTAGTTAAACCGAAAAGTCAGGATCAGGCAGACCTATCCCGTGAAGAAGGTTTAACTACGCTCGGGGCGGCTGACCCTCGCCGTGGGTAAAGGAATTTTCCTTCCACGTACGCTCGAAATTCGGCTGCGTTTTGCCCAGTGGGGGAAGCGGCAGCGTTGCCATACTGAACAGCGCGGGAGGCGAATCGAGCAGTACCCCGCAACAAACACAGCTGCAGAAGGGGGTGCAGTGGTCTTCCTGGTGGGCGGGTCGAATATCGTCGCTGCTGGCTTCGGTGGCCGTCGGCTCACCTTCCACTACGGCGTGGTCGTCGCAGCACGGCATCGCGGCCAGCGTCAGCAAGTAGAAAGCCAGTATGAGCAGGGGAACGCGCATGTGTAAGGGTAACCCGCAAGCCGGGGGGCGGTTGAAAGGGTGAATAAATTTCCCCTAATTCAGACGTCTTCCGGATAGTTTGAATCGGCCTACGCTCGCCCCCGGTTGCGAACCAGCTTCACCACGGTGGTTACGGCCAGGCCACCGATGAAAATGGCCGCCAGTCCCAGCACGAGTAAACTGGTGTGGTCGCGGATAAAGGGAACATTGCCGAGGAAGTAGCCCAGGGCTACAAGCGAGATGACCCAGATCGCGGCACTCATTACGTTATAGCGAGCAAAGCGACCGCGCTCCATCTCGGCCACGCCGGCCACGAAGGGCACCAGGGCCTTTACAATGGGGAGGAAGCGGGAAGTGATCAGAGCAGTGGCTCCGTACTTGCGGTAAAAGGCGTGGGATCGGGTGTACGCCCGCCGGTCGAGCCAGGCAAAGCGTTTGAACATGGCCGGCCCGAATTTCCGCCCGAGCCGGTAGCCGGTCCAGGCACCCAGCGAAGCCGCTACTACGAGCAGAGCGGCAACGATGACGGGATGAATGAGCCCACCCGCCGCGAGCACACCGATGGCAAAGAGCAATCCGTCGCCCGGAAAAAAGGGGGCCAGGGGGAAGAAGGCGGTTTCCGTATAGATGACCGCGAAGAGCAATCCGTAGGTCGCTACCGGGTAAAGCAGGGCCGCCTGGCGCAGACTTTCGTCGATGTGAAAAAAGAAATCGGCAAGCTCTCCCATGTCTATGCTACAACCCCGTTGCGTAGGGCAATTGTTTCGCGATCACACAAACAACAGGATCAGGGTCAGCACCACCCCCGCGGCGGTGAAGATGAGCCCCTTGCGTAGAATACGGGTGCCCGGCATGAACATCCAAAAGGCCGATACGACGAAAAAAAGCAGGGACGCCCCGAAGAAAACATTGAAGAAAAAGAGCGGATTCTTACTGCTAGCCTTGTGCAGATCCGTCATCTTATCCAGCACGTAGGGCAGCTCCTGGCGGGTCTCCACGAAGGCGCCGGTCTGGCTGTTGTAGGAGCCACCCTGGAAGTAGACCACTGCTCCCCGGGTACTGTCGGGCTTAAAGTCCTTGATGCGGGCCACCTTTCCCAGCATTTCGTGATCTAGACCGGGCTGTACGACGCGCTCGGCCACGACGGTCTGCTTGAGGAAATCCGTATTGCGAAAGATGAGAACCATACCACTGATAGCGTAGACGGCCATGATGCCCGCCAGAAAAAAGCCGAGGTAGCGGTGAACGATGCGCATCCAGGCGGAAGTGGGAAGTTGAGCTGCCATGCTTTAAATTAGATCGGTTCTAAAGAAGCGCAAATGTACTACGCAGCGGCGATTAAGTGAAGGCCCCAAAGACGAACCTTGGTTTACCGCTCTGGTTACAGGAGCATGGACCTGAAGATTAACAACCGCAAAGCTCTCATCACCGGTGCCGCCGGCGGAATGGGAGAAGCCACCGCCCGTCTCCTGCTCGATGAAGGGGTGCACATTATCCTGACCGACATCGACGAAGCGGGGCTCACCGAGACCGCCGACCGCCTCGGTGGAGGTGACCGAGTCTCGACCGTCGTCGCCGACCTTACTAAGGAAAAGGGAGTAAAGGCCGTTGCCGATGCCGCCGGAGACATCGACATTCTTGTCCACACCACCGGCGTAACGGGCGCCAAGGGCGATCCGCTGGAGGACGTCAGCATCGACGACTACCGCGAGGCCTTCGAGATCGACTTCCTGACCGGCGTACAAATGGCCCGCAGCTTCATCCCCGGTATGCGCAAGCGCGGCTGGGGCCGGGTGGTGTTCGTCACCTCCGAAAACGTCGCCCAGCCCTACCCCGACGAGGCCGTCTACAATGCCGCCAAGGCCGCCCTCCTCACATTCGTCAAGGGTACCGCCCAACTCTACGCCATCGACGGCGTGTGCATCAATTCGGTTGCCCCGGCCTTCATCGAGACCGGCATGACCGACGGCATGATGGAAAAGCGGGCAAAAAAACTCGGCATGACCAAGGACGAAGCCATTAACACCTTCCTCAACGAGTCGCGCCCCCACCTGGTCCTTCACCGCCGCGGTAAGGCTGAGGAGGTCGCGGCCGTCATCGCCTTCCTCTGTTCCGAGCTGGCCAGTTTCGTCATCGGTTCCAACTACCGGGTCGACGGCGGCTCCGTACAGTCCATCGAGCTATAGGCGGGTGGCGGCGCGCGGGAGCTGTGGTTCGTGGCATCTTGCCGCGGTCATCTCGGTTCGTGGCATCTTGCCGCGGTCATCTCGGTTCGTGGCATCCTGCCGCGGTCATCACGGTTCGTGGCATCTTGCCGCGGTCATCTCGGTTCGTGGCATCCTGCCGCGGTCATCTCGGTTCGTGGCATCCTGCCGCGGTCATCAATATTCCTTGCACCTGCGCACCCGCCCAAACCAATGGGAGCGGGTGGTGTTGGTATCCCTACAACAATTCGAATATGACTTTACGGTATCCTAACCTACTGAGCCTGCTGGCTGCGCTCCTCCTGATCACAACCGCCTGCGAGCGCCGCGTAGATGAAGAGATGCTCTCCACCACGACCCCAGAGACTTCCGACCTGGCCGTCCGACCCAATATTCCCGATTGGCACAAGGACGCCGTGATTTACGAGGTAAATACACGCATTTACACCCCCGAAGGGAACTTCGCGGCCTTCCAGGAACACCTGCCTCGGCTGGCCGAGATGGGGGTTGACCTGCTGTGGTTTATGCCCGTCCACCCGGTGAGCGAGAAGAACCGTAAGGGGGAGCTGGGTAGTCCGTACGCCGTAGCCGATTACCGTGCCGTGAATCCGGACTTCGGCACCAAGGAAGACTTTAAGCAACTGATGGCCGCCATCCACGCTGCCGGGATGCACGCCATCATCGACTGGGTACCCAACCACACCGGCTGGGACAACGCGTGGATCACCGAGCACCCCGATTTTTATACCAAAAAGGATGGTGAGATCACCGATCCGATCAACCCCGACACCGGCGAAAGCTGGGGCTGGACCGACGTGGCCGACCTCAACTACGACAACGCCGAAATGCGCGACAGCATGATCGCCGCCATGGCGTACTGGGTCCGGGAGATGGATGTAGATGGTTTCCGGGTAGACGTAGCCCACGGTGTCCCGGTAGATTTCTGGGAGCAAGCCGCCAACGCGCTCTACGCCATCGAGCCGCTCTTCCTTCTATCCGAGGGTGCCGTACCAGCCATCGTCAACAACGGTGCTTTCGTGATGGACTACGGCTGGGAAATGCACCATACCCTCAACGAAATCGCCAAGGCCCGGGGAGCAAACCGCAATGTGCAGACCGACGTAAGCAACATCGCCCGCGCGGAGGGAGAAGAAATGGACGAGGTGACCGCCCTTGCCATCGACGAACAGCTGGCCAAGCAACGTGCTGACTATAAGCGGGGGTACAAGATGCAGTTCACCTCCAACCACGACGAAAACGCCTGGGCGGGCACCGAATTTCAGCGAATGGGCGACGGCGCGTTGGCTTTTGCCGTGCTGACCGCCACCTTCGACGGGATGCCGCTGATTTATTCCGGCCAGGAATCCGGCATCGACCGCCAGTACGAGTTCTTCAAGAAGGATCAGCTCGAGTGGGGCGACTACAAGTATGCCGACTTCTACAAAACCCTCTTCGATCTTAAGGAGCGCCACCAAGCGCTATGGAACGGAGAATACGGTGGAGAACTGAAGAAGATCGAGACCAGTAACGACGAGATGGTGTACGCCTTCACCCGCGAAAAGAACGGCGACAAGGTTGCCGTGATGATCAACCTCTCCGGCGAGCCGCAGCGCGTCACCCTCGACGGCGGTGACTTTGCCGGTACGTACACCGAGGTGTTCAGTGACCAGGCCATGGAACTCACGGAGGGCATGGCGGTGGAACTGGAGCCGTGGGGCTACCGCGTCCTCTCCAAGTAGCGACGGCTTCAGCCGTTAAGCTGCAATTACAATCAGCGTGACGACTGAAGTCGTCGCTACAGCACCTTCCGTGAACTGGATCTACCCCCTCGACATCATCGGCACCCTGGTCTTTGCCATTTCCGGCGTATTGACCGCCATCGACAAGAAGTTCGATCTGGTGGGTTCGCTCATCATCGGTTTCGTGACGGCGGTGGGCGGCGGCACCATTCGTGACCTGCTGATCGGTCGCTTTCCGGTGGGCTGGCTGACCAATCGCCACTACTTCATCGTGATCTTTCTGGGGCTGCTGCTGGCGTATCTGTTTCGCGGCACGATCCTAAAGTTGCGGCGCAGTATGTTTCTCTTCGACACCGTGGGCATTGCCGTGTTTACCGTGCTGGGGGTGCAGACGACTCTGGCTGCCGGACTGAACTGGGAGGTCTGCCTCATCATGGGCGTGATCTCGGCCGTCTTCGGCGGCATTCTGCGGGATGTACTGACTAATGAGGTACCTCTGATCTTCCGGCGGGAAATCTACGCCACGGCTTGTCTGGCCGGCGGTGTCGTCTACCTTTCCCTCGAATCGCTGATTGGTGTACGGGCCATCAGTACCATCACGGCAATTCTGACGGTACTGGTGATCCGGTACGTGGCGGTGCGGCGGGGGTGGTCGTTGCAAATCAACGTGTAGCGGCGGCTTTAGCCGTCAGGCTGCGGGGATCCATTTGCCGAGCCACGGAATTGCTACCGAAGGTGGTGGTTGTTGGAGGTTGGTGGGAAGTGTTTGGGAGGAGATGCGTGCAGCGTGACGGCTGATGCCGTCGCTTTCGCAGCCGGTCATACGTACTGCTCTGATTAGGACTGCAATTGACGCTCGCCTAGGCAACTAGTTAAAGATCCCGATGAGGCTTGTTACTACGGTGGGTGGAAAATTTAGGCTGAGGAACCATCCGGCCCCCTTGTACTCGTAGTCTTCCGCTAGTATTTGATTATTCACTATGGAATAATCGGTGCTCCGGTACCAGTGGTGCCCCCCGATGAGCCGTACACCGGGCCAGGGTTCGACGGACAAGCCGAGGTGGAGATTGTGCAGTGGTTGGGGAAAGCTTAGGCCCAGGTAGACGGAAAACCGGCTCCATTTGTCCCTGGTCGAAAGCAGGCTCGACGTAATGAAGGCGTCGTTGGTATTGATCAGGGGGGCCAGGTGCAGGTGCAATCCGCTCGTGATGCGCAGTTGGTTGTCGTCGACCTCCGTCACGATGGCCCCATCGCTTTCCTTGGCTTCGATCCGCTCGAAATCTTTGTTGAAGGTGAAACTAGGCCCGAAGCTTACGGACACCCGGTGGCCGGGGGAAGTCTTATACGTATGGCTGCTGCGGGCCAGGGTATCCTTCTTACCCTCTATCAGGGTAAGCGCGAGGCTATGCTCCTCGGTTGCGGAGGCGGGTTTGAGGGGGTAGATCTTATTACGGAATACGGGGGTCGGGTTAGTATTACTGGCAAGGGTATCGGGGGGGAGAATTCGTTTGGAGGGTGGCGCGAACCTGCGTACATAGTCCGCCCACTGCGATATGACTTGTTGCAGGTCGCTGAACTCATTGATCTGTTGGCTGATCTTACGTTTGTATGCAGCTAGACGAGTCGGTGATAGGTTCTCGATAAATTCCTCGATTCGTACAGGGATTAACCCTTCTTGGTACAGGGGAAATACCACTTGCATACAGGCCGCCAGATTGTCGTCACTACCACAATCCCTCACTAGCGCATCGATGATGTCATCGTGGGGGAAGCCCGCCAATTCCCCACACCCCAATAGGCTCAACCCTTTTTGGGCAACAATGGAATCGTTCAGTTGCCGTATTACGATGGAATCGTATCCGTTCTGAAAGTAGTGCCACCTGAACTTCGCAAATAAGGGGGAAACAGCCTTATTGCGGTCGGAAAAATATTCTAATGGAGAGGCGGATTCTACGTCATCGGCGTCCGTAATACCATCGCCGTCCAGGATATCCGCATCAACTGGTACTTCCCTTCCCGGAACATTCGGTCCCGACTGCTTCCGGAAACTGTCATTCAACTGAGTAAGTACGGCTCCCAGCGCTCCACCCTGCGAAAACATGGCACCCGCCAGGCCCGCCACCTGACTGATCCCCCGCATGGCGGACGACTCGTCGGTGGCCGACTTCGAGGTCGACGTAATGGTTACCTTCTGCGGCGTGGATATATTGGTCACAATCAAGTAACCCCGGTCCTTGTAGGCCATTGCCGGCGGCAGGGGTCGATTACCGGTTTTTCTCAGCCGTTGTGCCGCATCGAAGACCAGCGGACGGGAATAACTTTGTTTCCCGGGCAGTAGCGCGAAGGAAACCTCGTGTGCCGTAGAGAGCGTGTTCCGGTGTCGGAGGCGTAGGGTATTATTAATGCGCTTTATCGAATCGTTGTACTTGTCGTAGGTATAGCGAACCGCGCCGGTCCCCCGCAGCGTGAGCAGGGAATCCATTAGGACGTAGTTTGGTTGTACCCCGGAGAGTTGGGGTTCACTCAGCATACTGCTGATCGAATTATCTACGTACGTATCGAACAGCCGCGCCTTCTCTTGATCGTGTCCCTCCTTTACGAGTAGGAATTCATCGTCGGTGAAGGGAAGCGGGTTTAACCTGAGTTCTCCCCCCGTGAGCCACAGCGATGAGAGTAGCCAGTCCTTCATCAACGAATCAAAGAAGACGTTATCCTTCAGGGACTCCGTATCTGCACGTGCATTCAGCGAGACGAGCGAATCGAGCAGGGGCTCACAGGGGGAGAATATCACTCTCCGTAAATTGATTTCCGTGGTTAAACTGTCCACCAGGGCAACGATATCCGCAAGCTGCGCATAGCTCGAATCGACCGCCTGATGGCCCGCAGCCCTCAGGAATTTAGCTCTGCCCGTGAGTGCATTGTAGTAGCGCCGGGCAAACTCCTGCTGAATATTCGGTCTGATCACCATCAGCGCAGGGGCGGCGTTTTCGCAGTCGCCGGCGGTGAATCGGAGCCGGTCGTGCGTACCCTGCGGACTGAAGGCTATAGTGGTCGTATCGCCGCAGCCGTTCGCTAGTTTAACCTGAGTCGCCGCATAAAAGGAGTCTCTACCGATGCCCCGAAAAGGACCGCTCTCAACATACTGCAGGCCGGTGGGTATGCTCGGCAGTCCGTCGTTGGTTGCTTGACGGTTCAGTATTGCTATGAGCGTATCGACCTCAACGCTTAAATCGCTTACCGCAGAACCCCATCCTATTTTATCCAGGGTGCCGTAAAGGCCCTTCCCCGGTTTTAGCTGATTACGGGTGGTGGTCAGTTTCTCACTCACGGATTTGTAAAGGGCGGTGACTTCTTGTTTCGGGTACGTAACCGTGACGCTTAGATCATAAGCTTTACCCGGCACTAGGATCAGTTTATCCCAATTGGCGGTTGCCGTTCCGTCAGCCTGGATGTCAATACCAATCGCAACGGCTTCGTCCCGGAATGGAAGTCGTAGTTTATCTGAAGTTTGCCCTGCCACTCCCACCGGAAGAACGGCTAAAAGGCAACCCACGCCAAGACAATATACCGATCTGACGGATTGTAGGATTTGGTTGACCATTGCGTACGGGTATTAGGAAAACCAGGGTTCGATGCAGGCTACGAAGTGCCCGCTCGTAGTATCGTCGTCGAGGATCTCTCCCTTACTTCCGGCGCATTAAGGAAGGTCACCTCCTACCTACAATATAGTCGAATATTGTAGATGTTAGTAGCGTGGGCGTCAGTATATGCAGGGTAACAGCCGGACGGCTAAAGCCGTCGCTACTGAAAACGGACGAGCGGCTCCAACACCTCCGCTACGTGCCACGCCCGTACGTTCAATTCATCCTTCACCGTGTGCCGACAGCTGGTACCCGATGCCACGATCAGGCTATCCGCGGAACGGCCGTGCAACTTGGAAATCAACGACTGCTCCGCGATCCTCCGACTGATCTCGTAGTGCTCCTCCTCGTACCCAAACGAACCCGCCATGCCGCAGCAGCCGCTATCCAGCAGGGTGACGTTGAAGTTGCGGGGCAGGGAGAGCACGGCGGCACACTTACTCGCCTCACCCAGGGCCTTTTCGTGACAGTGGACGTGCAGCACGATGTCGCATTGCTCCTCCCCAAAATCGTCGGGGGTGATGCGGCCGGCGGTGTATTCGGCAAAGAGCCACTCGTCAAAGGTCATCGCGTAAGTTGCCAGCTCCTGCGCCCGCGCCTGCATCGCGCCACGGAACAATTTCGGATACTCGTCGCGGAAGCCGAGAATGGCCGAAGGCTCGATGCCCACCAGGGGAGCCCCCTCCCCCACCCGACCGGCGAAGCACTCCACGTTCTTGGCCGCAAGCGTCCGGGCCTCGCGCAGCAGTCCCTTACTCAGTTGGGCCCGACCGCTGCCGGCGTGCCGCAACCACTCCACACGATAGCCCAGTTTCCACCACAGGCGCAGGGCCGCCTTGCCCACGTCCACGTCCTGGTAATTGATGAACTCATCGCCGAAGAAGTACAATCGTCCGCGGGTACCCGGCGCATTCGGCTGTTCCCGCTCGTAGAAGCGGCGCAGCGACTCGTTCGGAAAGCGCGGCAACGAACGTTCCGCCGCGATGCCCGCCATCCGCTTCACGGACGGACCGGTAAGGTCGAGCACGGCATTGGCCAACCCCGGTACCATGCCCCCCAGCCGGTACAGCGTTTCGTTTGCGGCCACCAGCCGGGTGCGCCAGGGGATGCCGTACTTGTCGTGGTGCTGCTGCAGGTACTCCGCCTTCAAGTTGGCCATGTTGACCGTACTCGGGCACTCGCTCGTACACGCCTTGCAACTGATGCACAGGTCCATGGCTTCTTCCAGTGCCGGATGGGTGAAGGGGTCTTCGTGCTGGTTCTGGGTAAGTACCTCGCGGAGCACGTTGGCCCGACCGCGGGTGGTGTCCCGCTCATCCAGCGTTGCACGGAAACTCGGGCACATGGCCCCACCCGTCATCTTCCGACAGTCGCCCGAACCGTTGCATTTTTCGGCGGCGCGCAGCAGTCCACCGTCGGCGGAAAAATCAAGGGTGGTGTCGTACTCCGCCACGCCCTCGTCGGCCTCGTAGCGCAATCCCTCGTTCATGGCGGGCGCCTCGACGATCTTACCCGGATTGAAGATTCCCTGTGGGTCCCACGTCCGCTTCAGCTCCACCAGCAGGGCGTACACTTCCGGTCCCAGCATTTTGGGTAGGAACTGTCCGCGCACCCGCCCGTCGCCGTGTTCGCCACTCAGGCTGCCCCGGTATTTTTTGACCAACGCGGCCACGTCGCGGGTGATCTCGTAAAAATGCCGCCGGCCTTCCGTCGTTTTCAGGTCCAGGATCGGCCGCAGGTGCAGCTCACCGTCGCCGACGTGAGCGTAGTAAACCGGATGCTGTTGGTACAGTAGCATCAGTTCTTCAAACTCCGCGATGTAATCGGCCAGGTCGGGTAATGCTACGGCGGTATCCTCGATGCAGGCTACGGCTTTGGCGTCACCGACCATATTACCCAGTATTCCCAGTCCGGCGGAGCGCAGCGCCCATACCTTATCGGTCTGAAGTTGGGCGGCGAGCGCGGGAGCAGCGTAAGCGGGTTGAGCAAGGTGTTCCACCGAGCAAAGCTTCTTTCCGAGTGCGGTGGCCTTTTCCAGCGCCAGGCCATCCGTTTCCGCCCGGTATTCCACCAGCAGCAGGGCCCGTGGATTCCCCTGGACGAAGGAAGCGTTCTTACGTTGGTCGTGATTCTGCAGTGCCAGGTTCAGGATGGTGTCGTCCATGAGCTCGCACATGAAGGGACTCGTTTCCATGACCAGCTGGGTCGCACGCATACTGGCATCTATGCTGCGAAAGTGAAGTGCTACGATGGCCGACCCGCGCGGGGGCAGCGGTAGGATATTGACCCTGAGCCGGGTAGTAAAGGCCAGCGTCCCCTCCGAGCCGGCCAGCAGGGTGCAGAGATTTAGTTCCGGTCCGTCGGGATTGTAAGGAGCCTGCCGCGCCAAAAGATCCAGGGCGTAGCCGTTATTTCTGCGCGTAACGCCGGGTTTCGGGTAAGCATCGGCGATGAGTGACCGGGTCTCCGGATCGGAAAGGGTACGGTCGAGGAAGCCATGTACCTCCGCTAAAATGGAGTTGCCCTGCACCCGCGCGCCGCCGCCCAGGGTGTGCACGCTGCCGTCGGAAAGCACCACCCGCGCTTCCTGAGTGTGCTCGCGCGTACTGCCCACCGTGATGCTCGTGCTGCCGCAGCTGTTGTTGCCGAACATGCCGCCCAGGGTGCAGCGGTTGGCCGTGCTGGTGTTGGGGCCGAACCAGTAGCCGTGTTCCTTTAGTGCCGCATTCAGCTGGTCGCGAATGACGCCCGGCTCTACGATGGCGTAGCCCTCTTCCGGATTGATCTCGATGATGTTGCGCATATGGCGGCTTACGTCGATCACGAGTCCACTGCCCACTGCCTGCCCCGCAAGGCTGGTCCCTCCCGCCCGCGGGGTAATGGCCACTCCGTAGCGACCCGCAAATTTTACGCAGGCCACGATGTCCGCCTCCGACCGGGGAAAAGCGACGGCCTCCGGTATCTCCCGGTACACGCTGGCGTCGGTCGCGTAAAGAATCCGGTGGAGTTCGCCGGTTTCGAGCTCACCGGTGAGGAGGGCGGCGAGTTCGGACCAGGGGGGGTGTGGGTGGGGCATACGGACGATCAGCTGAGCAGAAGGATCAACACCATTTCGGCCAGCAAGATGAGGAAACTGGCGATAAAAAAGCGAATGGACGAGCTCACGTTCTGAAACTTCGCCGCGGCAATGCGGGCGTTGATGTAGATCTGGCCGGCCAGGTCGTCATCGAGCCCCTTCGGTGAATCGAGCACCCGGTGGCTGTACTCCCGAAACTCCTGGATGTTCTTGCTGTGCTCCAGGATGGACCCGAAGAAGATGATGGAACTGTTGTGCAGGCTGACCAGTCGCGGACTGATGCTCCGAAAGCCGAAGTAGATGGCCACGAGCGAGCAGAGCCCCGATATGGTCGTCAGCCCAATCAGCACCCACGAGCCGCTGATCACCTCCAGGATGTCGATCATCTTCGTGAAGGCGACGGTGATGATGACGCCGTAGATGGTCAGGATTCCGGTTGCTTTGGCGTCGGAGTAGCGGATCCACTCCAGGTTGGCGTCGAGGATGCGCCAGTAATTTTCGGTTTTCTCGTCCACGTGGCAGTTCCTTTGTGGGGTCCGGCTACCGATTCGACCACTATCCGGTCGGCGGTGTTCTCCGGGTGCAGTCGCGCAACCAAACCCCGGCGTACGGGTAATAATACGTAATCGCGGACTTCCCGACTACGATTCCTACCTTGCCCTGCCACCGATTTATCCTTCTATGTTCATCATCGGCTCCATCCTCGTCTCCGACGACATCGCCCGGGAACACTTCGCCTGTAACCTCACCGCCTGCAAGGGCGCCTGCTGTTGGGAGGGCGACTACGGTGCCCCCCTGGAACGCGACGAGCTCCCCATCCTGGAAGACATCTACCCCGCCGTGGCCCCCTACCTCACCGACGCCGGTCGGGCCGCGATCGCGGAGCAGGGTACCTCGGTCCGTAATGGAAAAAGTCACGACACCCCCCTCGTCGATGGCGGGGCCTGCGCCTACATGACCCTGGACGGAACGGGTACGGCCCAGTGCGGCATCGAGCAGGCCTACAATGCGGGCGACGTAGCCTGGAAAAAGCCCATCAGCTGTCACCTCTACCCCATCCGCGTCAAGAAAAATCCCCAGACCGGCTTCGAAGCACTCAACTACGACGTGTGGGATATCTGCTCTGCCGCCTGCACCCGGGGGGAGCGGGAGAAGATCCGGATCTACGAATTTGCTAAGCCGGCCCTGATCAGGAAGTACGGAAAGGAGTGGTATGCGGAGTTGGTGGCGGCGGTGGAGTATTCGGGGGAGTAGTTTTGTTTACCGCAGATTAAAAACGGATTTGATTCGCAGATTATCGCAGATTTAGGGCAGGGCGTTGCACGCCGAGGTAGAGAACTGTTTTCACCACGGAGGGCCACGGATTGAGCACGGATTCGGTCGCACTTAGGTCGGGCGGCTTCTGGTCCGGGACTCATTCTTCAACGCAGATTTAAGCAGATTTAAGGTCGAGGCGTTGCACGCCGAGGGTTCTAAAAGCGTTGCCCGCCGGGTTATTCATTAACCACCTCGAGCTCCACCAAAAACCGCTCTGTATCCACTCGCACGTCAACTACTTCGAGCCCGCTGCCCATGGGTTGCCATTCGGGGGTGGTGAGGAGTCTGACGGGTTCATCTTTGAGGTAGACGCCTACGGGCATGGCTAGTCCGGCTACGTCGGATTGGAGGCGAAATTCGACCTGGTCGCCCGTTTTGCGGAGTTCTAGTACCGGGGGATTGGGGTGCTTCAGGTACTGATCGAAGAAGGGTTGGAGGTCGCGCTCGGCGTAATTGCTGAAGTAGTCGATGACCTGCTGGGTGCTGACGATACTGCGTTCGTGATCCTGGTAGAAACTGCGGAGCATGCCGAAGAAGAGGGGGTCGTCGTTGAGCACTCCGCGTAGGGTGTGGAGCATCCAGGCGCCCTTGTAGTAGTGGTCGGAGGAGGCAAAGTCAGTGAAGTTCACGTCTGCCGGCCCCAGGATGGGTTCTTCGTTGGAGACGAACCGCAATTGTGTTTTCAGGTAGCGCCGGGCGGCCGCTTCGCCGAAGTGATATTCGACGTAGAGGGCTTCCATGTAGGTGGTAAACGACTCGTGCACCCACATTTCGGCGTGGTCGGCTACGCTGATCGAGTTACCGAAGTATTCGTGGCCGGCCTCGTGGACGATGATGTAATCCCAGTTCATGTCATCGGGGATCAGTCCACCCAGGTACCCACGCATGAAGCGGTTGCCGTAGGCGATGCCGCTCTGGTGTTCCATGCCGAGGTAGGGGGTTTCGATCAGGGCAAAGCCGTCATTCCAGAAGGGGTACTTGCCGAAGTAGTGCTCGTAGGCCTCGAGCATGGGCGGCACTTCGCGGAACTGCTTCTTTGCCTTGGCCAGATTGTAGTCGATGACGTAATAGTCCAGCGCCAGCTCCTCGCCGTCGAAGCTCCGGTAGATGCTGTCGAAGTGAACGTAATTGCCGATGTTGATCGACACGTTGTAGTTGTTGATGGGGTAGCTGACGAACCAGTCGTACCGTTTCTTGCGCCCCTCTTCCACCTCCGCGCGCAGGTTGCCGTTGCTGGCCACGAACAATCGTTCGGGGACCGTGACGCTGATGAGCATGGAGTCGGGTTCGTCGCTGAGGTGATCTTTGTTGGGCCACCACAGACTGGCGCCGTCTCCCTCGCAGGCGACGCCGACCCAGTAGCGGTTTTTCTGGTCGAGGCCCCATACGAAGCCGCCGTCCCAGGGGGGATTCTGTGCTTCCGTGGGTTGTCCGCCGTAGTGGATGCTCATGCGGTGCCGGCTACCGATCTCTACGGGGTGGGGCAATTCCACGAATACCGCGTTTCCCTTCCGCGTATAGCGCAGGTCCTTCCCTTCCTGCTCGATGCCGTCGACCTGGAGGTTGTGGTAGAGGTCGATTTGCAGGATCGGCAGCTGTCCGGTGATGGTATAGTCCATCTCCACGCGCCCCTCGATCTCTCGGTCGACGGGGTTCACGTCTAGGTGCAGCTCGTAGTACGTCACGTCGTAGTTCGACCGGGTCGGTCCCAGCGTACCCCGCAGCGTATCGGCTTCCGTAAAGGAGCGGTCGGCAAAGTAGTTCTGGGCGGGAGCGCAGGCGCAGAGCAATGCGGCAAAAAGCAGGGTGAGCTGGTATCGGAACATGTGCAAATAACGCCTTTAATCCGTGGGAGATAAAATACCGGTGGGGCTTTAATCTTTTGTTAGGGTTGAACAGCGTATAGGACGGGAGAATTGCAACTTTACGCAAACGACATTAGGGGCAAAACACCATAAAATGCTCGCTCTTACGAAATTAAATTCCGTAATTGGGGGCAAAGTCCTATTTTAAGGACATAAACCCATTAAGCAGGCTATTCGGTGGAAATACACCGCACCTGCGTGCCCGCCCAAATCCAAATCATGTCCAGAATACTTACTTCCCTCACCCTGGTGTGCCTATTCCTCACCGCCTGCGAGCGGGAAGACACACCGAAAACCACCGCCACACCTACCGAATACGACCGTGCGGAACTTAACGCGCTGGTTGAGGCCCACTTACAGAGCACCGATAAGGTCTTCGACTGGAATCAGGCACCGGATGAGGTGGTGTGGTCCGCCCTGTCCCTGTCCGAAAACGAAGCCGTGTTGGGCTACCAACCCGCTGGTTTCCAGGACCTGGACGCGCGCATCCACGAGATCGACGTCAACGCGGGAGACTGGCTACAGACCAGAAACGAACTCGTGAGCGACCTGCTGGCCGCCACCGAACGACACACCGGCGAAGCGATCACCGAAACCGACCTCTTCGTGGCTCCCGAAGATGGCATCCTACCGATCCTCGACGTCAAGATCCTGCATCCGGAAGTGCTTAGCGAATTCCGCCGGCGCGCCGACGTACGCTACCTGGAGCCCAGCAACTACACCGCCGCCGAGGTACAACTGCGCTCCGGCTCGGGCTGTAGCGAGGCACCGGCCGATGCGATCGCGGCGGGGGACTTTACGACCGTCTCTCCCGGCGCGAAGGTGCCCTGGAACTACGATTACATGAACATTCAGCAGGCCTGGACACGGACGCAGGGCGATAACATCGGTCTCTGCATCATCGACAGCGGCACCTATCCCGAGCAGTCGGAGCTGAACGGAAATTTCGGCAATGGCCGCGAGCTTTCCCGACTGGGGGTATATCAGCCCAGCTGGTGGAGCAGCCGGACGGACGGCCCGGACGATCGTTGTGGACACGGCACCCAGATGGCCGGTCTGGCCGCGGCGCCCCGGACCAGTAGCGGAAGCACGGTCGGCGTAGCGTACAGGAGCGACCTCACCGCGATCCGGGCCACGAGCGACGTGATCATCAATGCCAGCAAGGAAAAGCGCGGGGTTAAGGATGCCCTGGTGATCGCCGGGCGCGACGCCGGCACCCAGATCGTGAGCATGTCGATCGGCGACGTATTCAGCAGCGGTACGGTCAAGGACGGCATTCGCTACGCCCACAACCGCGGAAAGCTGATCTTCTGCGCCGCCGGCACCAGCCTGAGCTGGACAAGCTGGTACGGCGTCATCTTCCCCGCCAACATGAGCGAAACCGTAGCCGTGACCGGCATCCAGAGCGGGTCACCGATCCAGCGCTGCAATACCTGTCACGATGGCAGTGAGGTAGATTTCGTAGCCGTCATGCAGCGACGAAACGACGACGACCGCACCAGCCTGACCCTGAGTCGCAGTGGCGCCCAACCCGGCTACGTCGGCGGATCGAGTGCGGCAACGGCCACTACGGCGGGTATTGCGGCGCTGGTGTGGGCTACCGATCCCGGTCAGAGCCGCGAGCAGGTGCTGCAACGGATGAAGGAAGCGGCCAGCATCTATCCTGCCCGCGACGGCGATTTCGGATGGGGAATGGTGGATGCGGATGCGGCAACGCGTTGAACCAGCGGGGCTAACGGGGAGGGGAGGTTGCGATAGTGTGGTGAATTCCATAACTTGTTCAAACACACTATTGAACAACTCCATCCATGCGACACCCGTATTACTTGGGTCTGGTACTGCTATGCCTTACCTTTAGCTGCGCGACCACTCGCGCGCCAGCACCGACCGACCCTGCTACGACGACATCCAAAGATGTCTACGTCCCGCCCCCCATTCCTCAGCCGACGTTTACCCCTACCGCTCCTGCGGCCCCGCCGTCTACCGCCTCCGAATCGGTCGGTAACAGCATTACTAATTACCTGCCCCCTACTGATTTCCAGCTCGGCGACCTCAACGCAGTCGTTTCCCCGGGCGGAAGCAGCACCCTGGCCGCGACGGCTTCGGTATTCGGACAGCCCGGCGTGACCGTGACGGCGACCCTGCGGGCCGACCTTACGACGTCTCACCTCCAGTTTTCCTTTCCGGCGGCCGCGCAGGCTTCCCTTTCCAGTTTTGACAAACTGCTCGGGGGCACCTCCCTGAGTCGCTACCTCCCCCCGGGTTTTCCGACCGATCAGCCCGTAGCGTTGCGTACGATGACCATCGATTTTGCGGAAAACGGTTACGTCATCGAGCAACTTTCGGCCGAGCTCGGCACGGCGGACTACCGTATGCCCGCCCCCCTGCCGCTGACTGTCAGTGGTGCGCGGCTCGACCTGGAGGCCGTTCGCCCGACCCAGATGGGGCGCACCATTGGCGGGACGATCTCCGGCACGGCAAAACTGGGCCAGACGAACGTTCAGGTAGCCGCCACGCTCAACTCCGATCCCAATCAAATCGACTTCACGGGTAGCCTGACCGAACTCTCGTTGTCCATTCTGCTCGATGCGCTGGCTACCGGCCCCGAAACCCGCCGGCTCGTCACGCTGCTGCCGCCGCCCCTGAAATCGCTGAGCTTATCTACCATAGCGGTGTCCGCCCGTCCATTCGCCAAGATTCTCTCCACACGTGGCAGTACGTCTATGGGGGATGCGGAGCTGCAACTGGACGGCAGCGGCCCCCGCGCGAATTTGATCTTCGGCCTGGCCCCGCCCGCCACCTTCGATTACGGTAGCATTCACGGTTTGCTGACCCCCCTGAATCAGTTGGATTTGGGAGGTACATCGTTCGTGGTGTCTGCCCTGCCCGATAAATCGGTCGAGTTGGCGCTGCCCAGCCTGGCCGCCATGAACGACCTGGCCGTTGCCGAGGGGGTGAACCTGATCGCCGATCTGAAATTCAGTGAAGGCCTGAGCGACATCGGCGATATGCTGAACCTCGAAAGCGCCCGGCTCACGGGAACGCTGTCCCGCAACCTGGACCACGGCAGTTTTACCGCCGATCTGGACCAGACGCTTAAGCTCAATGAAGACGGCACCGTCGAACTGGGAGACATCAACCTCTTTACCCGCCTGGGTGCGCAGACGGGTCTAGAATTCGGCCTGGCGGGGCTACTGCGGGCTCAGGTCGATCGCGACCTACTGGGATTTAATGCCAGCTTCAAGGTCAACGCGTTGGATCAGAGCCTTGCGGGCGAGTTTTTCCTGGAGGCGCTGAACCCTCCCGTTGCGGCCCGACGTGCCACCGACTTTTTGACCCGCAACGAGGAGGCCATCCCGGAATGGACCGAGCCCTTCGGCATTCCCGGCGTCGGCATCCGTAAACTGGGGGGCAGTGCCGGCATTAGTCCGCGCAGTCCCATCCTGCTCAGTTCCCTCGGCCTCACCGGTGCCGCGCGTTTGGGTACGGTGCGGAACCGGAAGAAGCACCTCACCGGAGCCCTGACCGTGGCGCTCAATGTGGCCAATCCGGCTAAAAGTCTGCTTTCTATTGAGGTGAATAGAATCACTCCACTGGGCATGATCGATGCTTTTGTGGAAAGTCACGGCATCAAGGGATCGTTGCGCGACGTGCTGGGCAGCGGGTTGGAGGACGGGAAGGTGCTCATCGTACCCACTGACAACCTGACCCTGTTCGGCGTCACCTATCAGCGGGGGGTCGCCTTCGGGGCCGCGATGAATCTGCTGGGGGTGAAGGGGCGCATGGACTGTAGCATGAACGACGCGGGCGTTAGTGGACGGGGCTCCCTGGACCCCATCAACCTGGCCGGTGGCCAGCTTGCCGTGCGGGGCATTGGCCGGCCCGGACCGCTGGTGGCCTTCGACGTCTCCACCGGCCGGCTGCCCACCTTCGAAGTGGACGGGGAGGCTACGTTGCTCGGTTTCACGGCCGGCACCCGGATGCTGGTGGACGGGGAGGGCTTCGAAATGCTGATGCGGGGTTCTTTCCTCGACGACCTGGAGGGCATCTTTGAAGTAAAGGGCAAGTTGAACTCCAACCAGGGAACGGGCATCGCACTGCGGGTAGCCATGCGCAATGAGTTTCTGGCCCGCATCACCCGCGAAGCGACCGCCGCCCTGGACAAGGCTTCCCGGGACGCACGGCAGACGCTGCTGGCCAACCGGCGCAAACTGGAGAATCAGCGGAAGGCGGTGCGCAGGTTGGACAAACAGATCGTGGCCCGTGAAGCGGCGGTCAAAGCTGCCTGGCAGCGGGAGCGGGACAAGGCAAACGCCATCTATAACAGCCAGATAGTGGTGGTGAGGGATTTTAATAGAAAAATTAAAGATCTACAGAAGAAGATCGACAAATTGGGCAATTGGCCGCACGAGCTTGCCGAAAAGGCCGTTCTGGAAACTCGCAAAATAACGATGCAGGCAGGCCGGGAGTCCGCAAAGGCTACCCTTGCGGTCTACGCCCAAGCGGTTAACAAGATAGCCGATCTATCCGATGTCCTACCGAACGACCCCGAACTGATCAGCCTGCATACCCAGAAGGGGGCCGCTAATGCTGCGCTCACGATCGCCACTACGGGAGTAGATGTTGTAATCGGTGTATCCCAGGGCACCATCGATGCCGCCAAATTCATGATTGACAATACCATCGGGGCCTTTGACCTGCGGAGCATGGAGTTTGCTACCTCTCTGGGCTTTGGTAATGAGTTTACGGCCAGCGTAGACATGAACTTGGTGTTCACCGGCAACAATCACAATTTACGGATGGAGTTCGACTTTGCGGACATTCCCGGCAGCGTTGCCAAACTCGTCGGTAAGCTTACCACCGGTAATGCCCTCAAACCCGGTTTTGGTGAAACCTTCGGAAAAGGTCTGGAATCAAAACTGACCGCCCGGACGGTAGCACGCTAACCTCAGGCCGGCGAGGGCTGTCGCGCGGCTACCTGCTGCAGGAAATTGCCCATGATCCGGTTAAATTCCTTCGGGCGCTCCATCATCGGTGCGTGGGCGCAGCGATCGATGAAGTGCAGTTCGGAGTCCTTGATCAGTTCGTGGAACTGCTCGCCGACAAAGGGGGGCGTGATCTCGTCCTGCTTGCCCCACACGAGGAGGGTAGGCGCTTCGATGTGGTGAAGCTTATGGGCCAGATTGTGGCGGACGGCCGACTTGGCGGTCATCACGATGCGGATGCCCTTACTGCGATCGTTGACGGTGTTGTAGACCTCGTCTACCAACTCCTTCGTGGAGGTGGCCGGGTCGTAGAAAGTGCTTTCCACCTTTTTCTTGATGAATTCGTAGTTGCCCCGCGGCGGAAAGCTGTTGCCCATGGCGCTTTCGAACAGTCCGCTGCTGCCGGCCAGGGTGATCGAGCCGATGCGTTCGGGATGATCGATGGCGTAGAGAATGGCTACGTGACCGCCCAGGCTGTTGCCCATCAGGTGTAGGTTATCGAGCCGCTTGTGTTTCACGAAATCGGCGAGGTGATCGACCAGTCCGGCTAGCGAAACCTTGCGCAGGGGCAGGGTCATCATGGGCAGGGTGGGTACGATCACGTTGAAGCGGCTGTGAAATTCTTCGATCTGGGCACCGAAATTGCTCAGTCCGCCGAAGAGCCCGTGCAGCAAGAGAAGGGGTTCGCCCGAGCCCCCCGTTTCCAGGAATTCGAACTTACCGTCTTTCTTCATCTTCAAATTCATGAGGCGGAAATTACAATTTAGGCACAACTATAAGCATACTTTCTTTGAACGGTTGCCGCGCGGGCATAGTTTGTTAGTCCAAACCCTTTGACCATCACCACCCTTACGCTTCTTCGATATTCCGGTTTTCGGGACCGCCTCTGGGCACTCTCGCAGATGCAACTGGCCCACCCGCGGTTGGACGGGGTGGAGGGACTGAAGTTCCACCGGCTAATGGGAAGTGGTGGCGGCAACGGATTCGGGCTTTCCCCCAACTGGGGGGTCTACGCACTCGTGAGCCACTGGGAAAACGACGCCCTGGCCACCTCCTTCTTTTCCTCCGATCCCTGGTTCCGGGAAGTCACCGCGCGGACGATCCAGCGCATCACCTTTCGGCTGGAAGCGACGATGACGCACGGTGAATGGGGCGGCACGAATCCCTTCACTCCCCGACCCGAACGTTACGATGCATCCCAACCGGTGGCCGTGATCACCCGGGCGACCATTCGCCCCAGAAAATTATTCGATTTCTGGCGGTACGTACCCCAGGCGAGCGCCTCGGTTTACGATCAGGCCTCCCGTTTACTTAGTATCGGGATCGGAGAATATCCCGTGTTCATGCAAGCCACGTTCAGCCTATGGACCAGCGGCCAGGCCATGACGCGTTTCGCCTACTCCGGCGAACGTCACCGGGAGGTGGTCAAACTGACCCGCGAGCGCGACTGGTACCGGGAGGAGCTCTTCACGCGTTTCCGCATCTGCGGGGTACAAGGTGAGTGGAACGGTCTGGATTTGTCGGCCATCGAACAGGCTTGGGGGCCACAAACGAATCCTCCCGCGGGGAATGTTAAAGTTGGCCCGGAGTAAGATTATCGTGGTACCTTATATCTCGATAATACCACTTCCCCGGTCCGACCTCATGCCACAGCATTCTTGGAACATTACCGGCCACCAAGGCAACCATTACACGTTGGGTCTCTTTCATGGAGACAAGACACAACACGTGGTCCTGCACTGCAACGACCGGGTCGTCCAGATCGACTTCGAAGTGCGGGAATCGCGTACTTACTCCGTCTTTCTCGACCAGGAGCTCTGCGAGGTCAGCATCGACCATACCGGCGGAGATCGTTACGATTACACTTGCCGGATCAACCACGATGCCCAGACACCGCTCAACGAGCTTCGTAAGTCGCACCGCGATAGCCAGAACCGGCTGGAAAAGACCCGCATTATTGCAGCCGGCTGTGTCGTCCTCCTCATCGTTTTCTTTTTAATCGGCAGCGCCCTAAGCTAGCGCAACGATCGGATTGCCCGGCCACTTCCGCAGTCCCATCTTTGTAGCATGCAGGAACAAGACACCTACCAGACCATCGCCCGGGCCATCCGCTTCATTCGGGCGCAGCAGGAGGAGCAGCCGTCACTGGATGCGATCGCCACCCACGTCGGCCTGAGCAAGTTTCACCTACAACGCCTATTCACGGAATGTGTGGGGGTATCGCCTAAAGCCTATTTGCAGTATCTAACGACCGAATCCGCCAAAACATCTCTCAGCGCGGGCCGTAGCACCCTGGCCGCAGCTTACGATAGCGGCCTGTCGGGTAACAGTCGGCTGCACGCACACTTCCTGAAGGTGGAGGGTTGCACGCCGGGCGCCTACAGACTGCGGGGGCAGGGGCTGCAAATCACCTACCATACCTTCTCCACCGCCTTTGGCCGGGCGGTCGTGGCGGAAAGTCAGATCGGCGTGTGCAGTTTGGTGTTTTTGGAAGAGGACGATTCGCCCGCTGAGCACCTAAGTGCAGCCTTCCCCAAAGCGCAAATTCGGCCCGGTATCGGAGTGCACTCGCAGCGGGTCACTGACTTTTTCCGAAACTGGAAAACTCCCGACCGCCCCATCGGCCTTGATCTTCGGGGCACTTCCTTTCAGTTGCAGGTCTGGAAGGCGCTGCTGCGCATCCCTACCGGCCAGGCGGTCGCCTACGGCGACCTGGCCCGTGCGATCGGGAAGCCAGCCGCAAGTCGGGCCGTGGGTACCGCCATCGGCAGCAACCCCATTGCTTACCTGATTCCCTGTCACCGCGTCATTCGGGGTGATGGGCAGTCGGGCGGTTACCGGTGGGGGCCGGAGCGTAAGGCGATCATTAATGGCTGGGAGGCCGCCCGGTAGCGACGGCCTTTAGCCGTCACGCTGTATATCATAACACGCAGGCAGCTTGACGGCTGAAGGCCGTCGCTACTCGGCTGAAGGCCGTCGCTACTGGGGGACGACCCGCACGATTCCAGTGCCCTCGATGCTCGCGTAGATATACTCATCCGGACCCATTCGCACATCGCGGACGCGGCCGATATTTTTGATCAGGTCCTGTTCGCCGGTGACGGTGTTGCCGTCGAGGTGCACTAATTTGAGGTAGCTGAACTTCAGGCTGCCGACGAGTAAGTCGCCCTCCCAGCCGGGGTAGCGATCTCCGGTAATGAAGGCCATACCACTCGGGGCAATGCTGGGTACCCAGTAGTGGACGGGCTGCTCCATACCCGGCTTGGCCACCTCCTGGGTGATCTGACTTCCGTCGTAATTGATGCCGTAGGTGATCACGGGCCATCCGTAGTTCTTGCCGGCTTCGATGATGTTAACTTCATCACCGCCGCGGGGGCCGTGCTCGTTTTCCCAAATCTCTCCGGTGGTGGGGTGGACGGCCATTCCCTGCAGATTGCGGTGACCGAAGGAGTAGGTAGCTTCCTTAGCGTTCGGCGCGCCCACGAAGGGATTGTCGTTGGGGATACTGCCGTCTGCCGCGATCCGGTATACTTTGCCGCCGTCGCGGGTGGTGTCCTGTGGATTTTCGTCGCGGTTGCCGCGATCGCCGATGGTAAAGTAGAGATGGCCGTCGTCAGGTCCCCAGACCATGCGGCTGCCGTAGTGCTGGCCCTTGCTAGTAGCAGGCCCGCCGTCGTACAGCGAGGTAAAGTCTTCGAGGGTGGTTTCATCGTCGCTGAGGCGTCCGCGGCCGACGGAAGTGAATCCTTTCTCCCCACCGTCTTCGGAGCGGCTGTAGGAAAGGTAGACGAGCCGATTGTTTTCGAAGTCCTGATCGAGCAGTACATCGAGCAGACCGCCCTGTCCCACATCGCGCACTTCCGGCACACCAGTGACCAGGCTGGAGGAATCTCCGTCAATAATCATCAGCTTGCCTCCCTTCTCGGTGGCGATCATGCGGCCGTCGGGCAACCAGGTGAAGCCCCAGAGAATATCCTCGTAGTTGAACACCGTCTCCGCTTCCACGCCGGCGGCGGTGAGCATCATGGTGGGCTCGGTATCGGAGGCGCGGTCGGGCCCTTCGGTGATTTCGGAATCGGTAGTGGCTGGATTGCTGCACGCGGCCAGGAGACCAGCAAATAGGAGGAGGGAAAAATAACGCATTCGTAGGAGCTTAATAATGAGGGCGGGGCCGCGGGCGCTGTGTTCATTGCACCTGCGGCCCCGCCCAAAGTAACGCTTGTTCGTAGAAGTGGTTACGGCTTCTTGCCGGATTCCGTTTTGGCGAAGTCGCCGGCGCGGAGCAGGACCATCTTATCCACGTCGATGTACTTCTTGACGGCGGCGTTGATTTGCTCGGGCGTGAGGGCCATCATCTTCTCCTCGAGGGACTTGTCCCACTGCATGTCGCGGTCGAGGTAAGCGTTGTTTCCGAGCTCACCGGCCATGCTGCGGTCCTGGGCGCGGCTCACGGCGGCGTTCTGCTTCCAACCACTCTTGGCGGCGGCGATCTCCTCGGCAGTGAAGCCCTCGTTGCGGGCCTTGTCGATCTCCTCGCGGAACGCCTTTTCGAGGGCCTCGCGATTTTCGGGATTGTAAATCGCGTACGACATAAACGTTGCCCGCTCATCCAGCGAACTGGCGTTGAACTGACTGCCTACACCGTAACTAAGTCCGTCTTGCTGCCGAATGCGGGTTGCCAGACGGCTGTTGAGGAAGCCGCCACCGAGCATGTAGTTACCCATCACGAGGGCCGGGTAGTCGGGGTGTGCGTCGTTGAGCGGCAGGGTCTGCACGGCTACAAACCAAGCATTTGCCTTGTCGGGGGTTTCCATTTTCACCATCTCGGGTTTGACGGCTTGGTACTCGCGGGCGACGCGCTGGAACTCAGTCGGGCTGTCCCAGTCGCCGAAGTTGCGCTCCAGTGCCTCCTTCACGGCTTCAACGTCCATGTCCCCGCTGGCGGAGAAGGTGATGTCACCACCGCCGTATACCTCATTGTAGTACTGCTTTACGTCCTCCAGTTTGAGGTTCTTCAGGGCTTCCACTTCCTCGTCGAAGGTCATGACGTAGAAGGGATGGTCCTTCGGAAAATCGCTGGCCCGGCGCTGCATCTCCGTAAAGACGATGGCCTGGGGATCGCTGCGGCGCTCCTCGATGGCGGCAAGTTCTTCCTTGATCATCTTGTCGAATTCCGACTGCGGGAAAGTAGGGTGGCGCAGCACTTCTCCGATCAGGTCGATCACTTCGGGAAGTTTCTCGTTCTCGGTTTCGATGGAGGCGTAGGCACCGTCGGCATCGCCACCGATACTCACGCGGGTCTTAAGTTCGTCGAGCTTATCCTGGATCTGCTGGCGAGTGTACTTTTCGGAGCCCATCATCAGCATGCTGCCGGCCTTGTCACCGGCTACCGCCCTACCCCTCATCACGTCAAGGTTGCCGAAGCGTAGCTGCAGCATGGCATTCACGCTGTTGCCACGGGTTTCCTTGGGCAGTAGGGCGAATTCGATGTTACCCTTCTCCCCGAGGGTACCGCTGACGGTGCGGCTATCGATGTTATCGTAGGCGGGATCGAACTCTTCCCCCTCCGCGATGGCTTCGCGGCCCTCGTAGCCTTCCGTCATGGCGGTGAGGTCACTCACTTCGGGGATCTCCGCGCGGTCGGGGGTGGCAACGGGGAAAAAACGGCCGATGGTGCGGTTCTGTGGTTTGAAGTACTTCTCGGCTACCCGGACTACGTCGGCGACGGTCACCTGCTCCACGCGATCGCGGAAGATAAATCCGAGGCGCCAGTCGCCCTGGGCAATGTAGCTGCTGAGGGTCAGGCCCACACGGTTCGCGTCGCGCTGATTGATTTCAAAATTCTTGATGATACCGTCTTTGGCGCGCTTCACTTCTTCCTCGGTGGGCGGGTGTTGGGCGAGGCTGTCGAGGGTATGCTTAAGCTTGTTTTCCACCTCCATCAGGTCGTTCTCCTTCAGCACGTTGGCATTGAAAAAGGCGAAGCTGGGTTCGGCGAGCGCGGGAGCGAAGCCCCAAATGGAGCTGGCGTTGCCCTCTTCCACCAGTGCGGTATAGAGGCGACCACCGGGCTCATCGGTCAGTACGTCCATCAGTACGGCAATGGCCGGAAAATCAGCGTGGGGGCCGGCCGGAATGTGGTAGGCGGCCTGGACCACCTGTACATCGCCCACGCGGCGGAGCTCGACGAAGCGCTCGCCATCCTGGATCGGCTCACGGGTATAGGTAGGATACAATTCCCGCTCAGGGCGGGGAATAGCACCGAATTTTTCCTGGATCAGTTCCAGGGTGGTTTCCGGATTGAATTTACCGGCTACGACGAGGACGGCGTTATCCGGCTGGTAGTACTTGCGGTAGAATCCCTGCAGCCGTTCGATGGGTACGTTCTCCAGATCGGCCTTGGAACCGATGGTCGATTTGCCGTAGTTGTGCCAGAGGTAAGCGGTACTCAGTACCCGCTCCATAAGTACACCGCCGGGATCGTTCTCGCCGCTCTCAAATTCATTGCGCACCACGGTCATCTCACTGTCGAGGTCCTTCTTGGCGATGAAGGAGTTGACCATGCGGTCGGCCTCCATATCGAGGGCCCAGTCCAGGTTTTCCTGGGTCGCGGAGAAGGTCTCGAAGTAATTGGTACGGTCGTACCAGGTGGTGCCGTTGGGACGGGCGCCGTGTTCGGTCAGTTCCTGGGGAATATTAGGGTGGTCGGGCGTCCCCTTGAACACCAGGTGTTCGAGGAGGTGGGCCATGCCGGTTTCGCCGTAGGCTTCGTGGCGGGAGCCGACCTTATAGGTCACGTTGACGGTGATGGTGGGGACGGACTGGTCGGGAAAGAGCAGCACCGTAAGGCCATTGTCAAGCCGGTACTCGGTAATTCCCTCTACGGAAGTGATCTGTTCCGGTCCCTCGGCGCTGGTGGATTGTGCCTGCAGTGCTCCGGTCGTCAACCACAGCAGGCTGAAGCACAGCGTTAGGATCGATAGGTTTAAGTGGCGCATAGTGTCGGTTTGGTTAGAAGATTTGACCCCATAAGGACGGAAGAAATACACGTGCGTTGCACAAATTTAGACCAACGGCGGGTCTTCTTCTACCAATCCGCTCACCCCCATAATCCGCTTTCCGCTTCCCACCATGCCGGTGAATTCCACACTTCCATGTCTTACCATACATTCGTCGATTCAGTTTGTACTACCGACGCTTCCTCCCCTATTTTTGGGAACTCACCACCCTATCGTCACCAACCGCCCGTTAATTATGCTCACCGCCAAGGTCCGTCGCGATTGGTACCGCATCATTCCCTTCGGAATTATCTGGTTACTGACGGCGGCCATTTCTCTACTAATCGAGTGGATTGCCTACGGAGGCACTTTTCCCTCCTCCGATACGATGATTTCCCCCGATACGGACATCCTGATATTCGCCCTTCTGTCGATGCTGGGCCTGGGTCTATTCGTGGGCTACGTGGAACTAAATCACCTGAATAAGCTCTTCATCCGACAGTCGTTCTTCCGCAAATCAGTCTACAAATTCCTTATTTACTTCGTGTTCATTCACCTGGTCGTTCTGGTGACTTACCCAATCGCCGCGAGCATGGAGACGGATACGACCGTATTAGATCCGCACGTTTGGAGCAGGCTCTGGCAGTATCTAAATAGCCTGATTCATCTGAGTACCGCCCTACAGCTCGGCGTAGCCATTACGCTATCGATCGTCTACGCCCAGGTCAGCGAGGTGATTGGTCACACCACCCTCCTGAATTACCTGACCGGCACTTACCACCACCCCCGCGAGGAGCACCGCATCTTCCTCTTCGTAGATATGCGCTCCTCCACCACTATCGCCGAATCCCTCGGGCACGAGTGCTACTTCGACCTCCTCAGAACCTACTACGCCGACTTGGCCGAAGCCGTGATCCGTCACCGGGGAGAGATCTACCTCTACGTGGGCGACGAAATGATCATCTCCTGGAAACTCTCCGATGGGCTACAGGACAACACCTGCCTCCGCTGCTACTTCGCCATGCAACACGACCTGCGCGAGCGCGCCCACTGGTACCGGGAGCACTACGGCGTTGCCCCCGACTTCAAGGCCGGACTCCACTACGGCAGCGTCACCACCGGCGAGATCGGCGTCGTCAAGAAGCACATCATGTTCTCCGGCGACGTCCTCAACGCCACGGCCCGCATGCAATCCCTCTGCAACACCGTCGGCGTCGACCTGCTCGTATCCGCTCCCCTCATCGCACTCCTTCCCCCGAATGAGGCCTTCCACCCCCAGTCCATCGGATGCAAGGAACTGCGCGGCAAAACCGAGGAACTCGAGCTCTATACGGTCACCCAGTGCACCCCCGTGCCCCAATTGTAGATTGCAACTTTCACCTCAGCAGGGTACGAAACGCTAGCTACGCAGTTTACGGTCAGTCAGTTGCTCTCTAGGGCAGGGTGTATGACTGCCGGTTTTCGGCCGCATGCCGTCAGCACCAGGTAAACGTACTGGGTGCAATCGGAGTAGCCCGGCATATGATAATCGCCGGTAGCAGTAATGGGCTGAAATCCTTATTTTAAAGGAAAGAACACCCGCCTCCCATGCTCGATCCGAAAACCCGGCGGCAAATGGTGCGCCTGTTGCCCTTCGGAGCCATCTGGTTGTTGTCGGCCGTGGTCTTTCTCCTCGACGAGTGGACGGCCTTTGGGGGGCACTTCCCCACCTCCGATGGCGTCATCGTACCGGATGCCGAAATTCTGGCCTTCGCCCTGGTCGCCATGGCGGTATTCGGCATGGTGGTTGGCCACATCGAGCTCAGTGTGGTGTCCGGACTATTCGCCGGCACTTCCTTCGCCCGTAAACTGGTGGCAAAGCTCATCCTCTACTTCCTTCTCATCCAGGGCATCGTGTTACTGGCCTACCCCATTGCCGCCAGCATGGAACACGATACCACTCCCCTGGACCCCCTGGTGTGGCGCAAGCTGACCACCTACGTGACCAGCTACGCCTACATCAACTCCGCCCTCCAGCTGGCCGTGACCATCGGCCTGTCCATCCTCTACGCCCAGTTCAGCGATCTGGTCGGCCACACCACCTTTTTACAGTACCTCGCCGGCAGCTACCACGCGCCCCGCGAAGAGACCCGGGTGTTCATGTTTGTGGATATGCGATCTTCCACGGCCATTGCCGAGGGCCTCGGCCACGAGCGCTACTTCCGTCTGCTGAAGGATTACTACGCCGACTTGGCTCCCGCCGTCGTCGACCACGGGGGAGAGGTCTACCTTTACGTCGGCGACGAAATGATCCTGTCCTGGAAGCTCCGCGACGGCCTCCACCGCAACAATTGCCTGAGCTGCTTTTTCGCTATGGAATCCCTGCTTGCCGATCGCGCCGCCTGGTACACGGCTGAATACGGCGTGGTACCCAATTTCAAGGCTGGCCTCCACTGCGGACAGGTTACTACCGGCGAGATCGGCGTGCTGAAACGCCACATCATGTTCACCGGTGACGTCCTCAATACCACCGCCCGCCTCCAGGACCTCTGCAATTTCTTTGGCGTGAAACTATTGGTCTCCGCCCCCCTACTGGAAGCTTTGCCCGTCACGCCGGACTTTGCAACCCGATCCGTAGGCCACCAGGAACTCCGCGGCCGTAAACAATCCCTGGAGGTATTCACCGTCACGAAAACCGGTATAAGCGATAAGGTAACCTCGTGACCGCGGGAAATAGCATACTTAGTAAGCCCTTTCCCCACTCCCCTCCATGTAGTTCACGAACGCCTTATTCACCACCCGAAAGCCCCCCGGCGTCGGATAGTTACCGCTGAAATACCAGTCGCCGTTATTGTTCGGGCAGGATTCCTGGAGGTCCTCGATGGTCTGGTAGATCACGTCGACCTTCGGCTTGGTACCCTTGGGGGTCATGATCTGGGCGATCTTCTTGCTGACGTCTTCGTACTTGAGCTGGTCGTACAGTTGCTTGACCATGTTCTTCTGCTTCTTGTCCGGCTTCTTCAGCTCGGCAACGGCCTTTTTGTAGACCTGCTTGATGAGCTTCTTCTTGCCGCCCTCCACGAGCAGTGCCTCCATGGCCTTGAAGGCAACGAACTCGCCCATTTTGGACATGTCGATCCCGTAGCAATCCGGGTACCGAATCTGGGGTGCCGAGGAGACGATGATGATGCGCTTCGGCCTTAGCCGGCTTACGATCTTGATGATGGAGTCGCGCATGGTGGTACCGCGCACGATGCTGTCGTCGAGTAGTACCAGCGTATCGATGTCATCGCGCACGATGCCGTAGGTGACGTCGTACACGTGGCTGACCATGTCATCGCGACTGGAAGTGTCGGCAATGAAGGTGCGGGTCTTACCGTCCTTTACCACGATCTTCTCGTTGCGCACCTTGGTTTTAAGCACCTTACCGAAGCCGTTCTTTCCCTTCTTCTTGCGGCGCTTCATTTCCTTTTTTCGCCACCAGCGGAGCTCGTCCTCGAGTCCTTCAATCATGCCCTGGAAGGCGGTCTCGGCGGTATTGGGGATGTAGCTGACTACCGTGTTGTCGAAGTCGTACTTCACGGCCTTGGCCACCTGCCGGGCGAGTCGGCGACCGAGTTCCTTGCGTTCGAGGTAAATGTCGCGGTCATTGCCCCGACTGAAGTAAATGCGCTCGAAGGAGCAGGCCGCACGTGGCAGGAGCTTGGTGAACGGCTTCATGCTCGTCTGCCCGCTCTTCTTGATGATGAGTGCGTGGCCGGGTTCTACTTCCTTGATGGCCTCGAAGGGCACGTCGAAGACCGTCTGCAGGGCCGGCCGCTCGGAAGCTACCGCCACAAATTCATCGTCTTCGAAGTAGAAGGCCGGACGAATGCCCGCCGGATCGCGCATTACGAAGGCGTCGCCGTGGCCGATCATGCCGCCCATCACGTAGCCGCCGTCGAATTTTTTACTGGCCCGCTTGAGCAGCCGTTGCACGTCGAGTTCGTCGGCGATGATGTCGTTGATCTCGATGTTGGTGTGGCCGTCGGGCTTGTGCCAGCTGTGGATGCGCTGCACCTCGTCGTCGAGGAAGTGACCGATCTTTTCAAGCACGGTCACGGTGTCGGATTTTTCCTTGGGATACTGTCCCAGCTCTACCAGTTCCTGGAAGAGTTCGTTGACGTTCGTCAGGTTGAAGTTACCGGCTACGATCAGGCAGCGGGTCTTCCAGTTGCTCTGCCGCAGGAAGGGGTGGCAGGTTTCGATGGCGTTGCTCGAGTGGGTGCCGTAGCGCAGGTGCCCCATCATTACTTCGCCGGTGTAGGGCAGATTTTCCTTGAGCCACTCCCCGTCGCTCAACTGCTCGGGGGTGAGCACGTCGAAGCGTTTGTAGACCCCCGCCCAGAGGTCGTCGAGGTAGTTGGAGGCATTGGACCGCTTGCGGCTGATGAATTTTTTCCCCGGCGGGTGGTCGAGTTTTATCGTGGCCATCCCGGCGCCGTCCTGTCCGCGGTTGCGCATTTTGCGCATCAGCAGTTGGAGGCATTTGAGCCCGTGCAGGGGGGTTCCGTACTTCTTGTTGTAGTAATCCAGTGGCTTTTTGAGGCGGATCATTGCTAGTCCGCACTCGTGGTGGATGGCTTCACTCATGTCAGGGCGCCCTTTTTGGGGAGGGACAAAGGTACAACGCTTTGGGCGGGGCCGCGGGTGCGTTGTGTTTGGGAATTAGCGGTGTGGGAAGGGGAGAAATTTAAAATTGGGGATTTTTAATTTAAAATTGCCGGCATACACTCGCTTCGCTCGGCTTGGTAAGTCGTCGGCCGACCGAGGTACGAGGATCGTCCGCCGACTGGGGGAGTGGTTTGGAATTGAAAATTTACAATGTAAAATTGCCGGCATCCACTCGCTGCGCTCGGCTTGGTAAGTCGTCGGCCGACCGAGGTACGAGGATCGTCCGCCGACTAAGCGGGAGGAGAGATTTACAATGTACAGTTTACAATTTACCATGTACCATTTGGCTACCGCACGTTGGGGTCGTCGGCCGAGCGAGGCACGAGGCTCGTGTGCCGACTAAGCGTAAAGAGAGATTTACAATGTACAGTTTACCATGTACCATGTACCATTTGGCTACCGCACGTTGGGGTCGTCGGCCGACCGAGGTACGAGGATCGTGCGCCGACTAAGCGGGAGGAGAGATTTACAATGTACAGTTTACCATGTACCATGTACCATTTGGCTACCGCACGTTGGAGTCGTCGGCCGACTGGGCGACAATCGGCGACATATCAGGGAGATTTTAGGCGCGCTTGGGTTAAAGCAGGGGAAGCGGGCGGCGGCGCGCAGGAGCGGAGCAATTTCGGGAGAAGCCCTTATTTTAGTATAAACGCGGAATTGATCTGCGCTACCCCAAATTCGGTGTGCATTCCGGTAATCCCTCTGATCCAGTCCCTTAACCTGCGGTAATCTGCGTAAGATCCGCGGCGATAAAACACCCACCCATGGTCATTGAATACATCCGTTACAACATCCCCTCCGAACAGCAGGAATCCTTCGTCACGGCCTACCGGCGGGCGGCGGCGGCACTGGACGAGTCCACCTACTGCCTGGGATACGAGCTCACCCACTGTGAGGAAGACAAAACGAAGTTCATCCTTCGCATACGCTGGACCTCCACCGCGGACCACCTTAACGGATTCCGGAAATCCCCCGCCTTCCGCGGATTCCTGCAGCACGTGCGCCCCTACTTCAATTGCATCGAGGAGATGAACCACTACGCCCTGACCGACGTGATCGCGGCCAAGGAGAATTGATGGGACTTCGGAGGATGGTGGCCTACCCCGATTCCCTACTTTGCGCACATGAACATTGCCACTTACCAATTCAACGCGGAACTCGGAGCCGTCGATCGTAACCTGCAGCGCATTGAAGATATCCTGACGGCGCTCCCCCCCGGCAAATACGACGCTATAGCATTTCCGGAAATGTGCGATACGGGCTACGCCATGGACGTGATCACGGAGCGGGCGGTCTTCTGGGGGCCCGATCACCTTGCCGGAATAAAGCACCTGGCGGCGGAGAAGAATACCACCGTCGTCCTGGGACTTTCCGAGCGAGTAGGAGATAAGCTCTATAACACCACCGCGGTGATCGACGCTACCGGTACCCTCGTGCATACCTACCGCAAGACCCACCTCGTATCGATCGAGCCCATCAACGAGCATCGGTACATCACGCCCGGGGATAAACTGGGCATCTTTTCGCTGGGAGGCGTGGTTGCGGGTATCATGACCTGCTACGAGTTACGCTTCCCCGAGGTGGCGCGTGCGCTGACGCTGCGGGGCGTCCGGCTACTTTTTGTGCCCGCGGCCTGGCCCCTCGTGCGCGTCGATCACCTCACTACCCTGCTGCGGGCACGGGCCATCGAAAACCAAATTTTCATCGTCTCTTCCAGTCGGGTGGGCACGGATGCCGGCACGCAATTCTCGGGACATAGCATGATCATTGACCCGAACGGCGAAGTACTGGCCCGGGGATCGGAATCGGAGGAAGCCCTACTACACGCAAAAATAGATCTGGCGGAGATCGAACGATCACGTGGGCGGATCGGAGCCTTGGGGGAACGCCGGCCGGAACTTTATTTTTGACCGAGCCTGGTCCGGAACGCGAGCGTCAGCGGATAACGATTTCATCCAAAAAGAACCAAGCCCCTCCGCCGAATGGGCCCGGCCCAAATTTTTACCCGCACGCAGAGGTATCGTTTCGGTAAAGGAGGAAAGTTGTTGCTCCGCCGGAACACATTTGCCAAGCCGATTGCTTTTTTCCTTGGGTATTACTCGCAACAGATTGTCCTCATGGTTACGGGTCTGCCTGCGGCATGGGGAAGTCAAAAAAGGCACTGGTTGGCGTTGCACCTGCGCGACGCCCGCCCCGCAAGACAGTTTATCCCATTTTGGCCATCATCTCACCCACGTGGGTGAGAACTTCGGTATGTTCCTTGGTGGGACTAAAGTCCATGAACTTGATGTCTTCTTCTACGATTGCCGTATGTCCGGGGGGCAGGTAAAACATGTCCCCGGCTTGAATGATCTCTTCCTTACCATCATCGTAGATCACCTTCAATTTTCCTTCGAAAAGGTATCCATAATGGGGGCAGTGACAACTGTCATTTTCCAAGCCCTTCAGTAAAGGGGTAAAGTCAGTTCCTGCCGGCAGATCGTGGAAGTTCGCGTCCATTCCTCCGAATCCGGATTTGGTCCGCATTTTCATTCCCGGTGCTTCCATCGTCACTGGAATATTGGTTTTATTGATTTTCATAACGCTACAGTGATTGAGGTAGGAATGGCCGTTCCAGGAACGCTGTCAGGGTATTCAGCAAACAGCTACACCCATGTTGGCTTTCTGGCCATGATGGGTATACTGGATAAATGCATCAGCATCGCTTGTGCACAAGCTATGCTGAAGTATGCCTTCCTATTGGATTAGATAATGGGTATTCGATATTTAAAGTAGGGGTTGCACCCGGTTATTACAAGAGTAGTAGAAAATATTCGGCGTATTCCCGGTCATTTCTATCCACCGTGATACATTATTTATCCACTCCACTACCGGTTCTATAATTAAATTCAGTAAATCTTCGGATAGACAGCCTATCAACTCCCGTTTCCAATCGCCGGAATACCCTGATATAACTCAGAACGTAGTCTTCATCCTCCTAACCTCGTGGTTATCCATCGATTATGGGGTATGCTTTCATCTACTTCAGCAGTTCCCCGGGTAAGGTGTACACGTAAGGTGAATAAAGAATCTTCTTCCGCGCTGTAAGCTCATTTCCCTACGTGGAGTAGTTTAGTTGCA
>NZ_JACIFF010000005.1 GCF_014197245.1 Neolewinella aquimaris
CGGCCCTGCCTTCTAGCGAAGGGCCGCCGTAACAATTTACACATTTGCCGCTAAAGAATGTGACCAGAAAAATGGACACTACAAACATAAAGGCGGTGCAATCCTACCGCTTCACGTCAAACCGATCCGCATCCATCACCTTCGTCCACGCCTTCACGAAGTCACGGACAAACTTATCGGAGGCATCGTCAGCCGCGTACACCTCGGCCAGGGCCCGCAGTTCCGAATTGGAACCAAAGATCAGGTCGGTGCGGGTACCGGTGAATTTGGTCTCTCCGGTCCGGCGATTCTTGCCTTCGAAATGGGTTTCGTCATTGCTGGTAGCGGACCACTTGGTACCTAGGTCCAGTACGTTCTCGAAGAAGTCCTGATTCAGGGTGCCGGGCTTGTCGGTGAAGACGCCGTACTTCGAATCGTCGTAGGTCAGGCCCATCGCCCGCATACCGCCGATCAGTACCGTCATTTCGGGAGCGGTCAGGGTCAGCAGTTGGGCACGGTCGACGAGCAGTTCCTCACCGGTGGCGTTGATCGGATTGTTGCGGTTAATGTAGTTGCGGAAACCATCGGCGTAGGGCTCGAGGGCTTCGAAGCTTTCTACGTCGGTCTGGTCCTCGCGGGCATCGACGCGGCCGGGGGTGAAGGGAACGGTTACGTCCTTACCCGCCTCCTTTGCGGCTTTCTCGATGGCTACGTTGCCGCCGAGGACGATGAGGTCGGCGATGGACACCTGCTTACCGCCGGATTGCCCATCGTTGAAGTCCCGCTGTACGCCCTCCAGTGCATCGAGCACCTTCCTGAGCTGTTGCGGCTTATTGACTTCCCAGTTGCGCTGGGGAGCAAAGCGAATGCGGGCACCGTTGGCACCACCCCGCTTATCGGAACCGCGGAAGGTAGCGGCGGAAGACCAGGCCGTGTAGGCCAGTTCCTGTACCGAAAGTCCGGTCGCGGCGATCTTATCCTTCAGGGTTTGCACGTCGGCGTCGTCGATCAGCTCGTAGTCGCGCTTGGGTAGCGGATCTTGCCAGAGCAGTTCCTCCTGGGGCACGTCCGGTCCGAGGTAGCGGCTCAGTGGGCCCATATCGCGGTGGATCAGCTTGAACCAGGCGCGGGCGAAGGCATCCTTGAATGCTTCATTGTCGTCGCGGAAGCGCTCGGAGATTTCACGGTACTTCGGGTCGACCTTCAGGGCAATGTCGGAGGTAAGCATCGACGGATTGTGCTTCTTGCCGGGAATGTGCGCATCGGGTACGAGGTCGTTTCCTTCGCCGTTCTTGGGGCGCCACTGCCAGGCACCGGCCGGACTTTTGTAAAGCTCCCAGTCGAATTTGAAGAGAAATTCGAAGTAGTCGTTGCTCCACTGGGTAGGCGTGCTGGTCCAGGTCACCTCCAGTCCGCTGGTGATGGTGTGGGGGCCGTGACCGCTTTCGTAGCTGTTGTGCCAGCCGGTACTCATGGCCTCGATGGGGGCTCCGGCGGGCTCGGCGGCTACGTACTTTTCGGGGTCGGCGGCGCCGTGGGTCTTACCGAAGGTGTGACCGCCGGCGATCAGGGCCACGGTTTCCTCGTCGTTCATGGCCATGCGGCCGAAAGTTTCGCGGATGTCGCGGGCGGACTTCAGGGGGTCGGGCTCGCTGTTGGGGCCTTCGGGGTTCACGTAGATGAGTCCCATTTGCACGGCGGCCAGGGGGCTTTCGAGCTGGCGGTCGCCGGTGTAGCGTTCGTCGCCGAGCCATTCGCTTTCCTTGCCCCAGTAGATGTCACTGGCGGGTTCCCATACGTCCTCGCGGCCGCCGGCAAAGCCGAAGGGTTTTACGCCCATGGTTTCCAGGGCCATGTTGCCGGTCAGGACCAGGAGGTCGGCCCAGCTGATCTTACGGCCGTACTTCTTCTTGATGGGCCACAGCAGGAGGCGTGCCTTGTCAAGATTGGCATTATCGGGCCAGCTGTTGAGGGGGGCAAATCGCTGATCGCCCGATCCGGCACCGCCCCGTCCGTCGGCGATGCGGTAGGTACCCGCGCTGTGCCACGCCATGCGGATGAAGAAAGGCCCGTAGTGTCCGAAGTCGGCCGGCCACCAGTCCTGGGAGTCGGTCATCAGGTCGCGGAGATCCTGCTTAAGGGCTTCCAGGTCGAGGCTTTTGAATTCTTCCGCGTAGTCGAATTCTTCGCCCATCGGGTCCGTCTTATTGGAGTGCTGGCGCAGGATGGAGAGGTTCAGGGCGTTGGGCCACCAGTCGCGGTTGGAGGTGCCGGCGCTGGCGGTCGAGTGGGCTCCGCTCAGAAACGGGCAGCTTCGGCTTGATTCGTTTACTTCCCAGACTTTGCCGTTGTCGTGGTCGTTTTGCTGGTTCTGCGACTGGCCGTGGGCTTCACCTTCCGCCTGTTCGGTACCGTTGGTGTTTGGGTAGGGTTTTTTTGAGTTATCCATATATGTTTACTTGATTTTTGGGGCCGGGATTCCGACCGCTGCAACCCGTTAGGCTGGCTAGTAAGAAGGAATATCGGTGGGGTATGGTTCAATTTAGCGGGGCATTCCGGCAACACATTTGGGCGGGGGCGCGGGTGCAAGGTCTTTTGGGTCGAGCAGCCTTTGGTCCGAGACACTATATGCTAGCTAAGTCGTCGGCCGACCGAGGCACGAGGCTCGTCCGCCGACTTGGTGACAGGTAATGCTATTCGTCTAGCTGTTTAGGATCTTTTCCCCCCGGCTTACTCGGCGGACGACTTGTAGTCGGCCGACGAGTATGTCGTCGGCCGACCGAGGCACGAGGCTCGTCCGCCGACTGTAGAATAGAGATACCTCGCTCCTGCGCGCCGCCGCCCCGAACATGGACGTTAGCGCGGGGTTGTGTCAATCTAAGCCCATCAACAAAGCACCTACCCATGAGCAACAAGAACACCCCTGGCGAAGTCGCCGCAACGAACAAAGACGAGCAGCTGGACCGGTACCGCAACGACCCCACCGGACAGCCCCTGACCACCAATACCGGTCTTAAGGTCAACGACACCAACAACTCGCTCAAGGCGGGCATTCGCGGGGGGACGCTGCTCGAAGATTTTTTGCTGCGGGAGAAGATCAACCATTTCGACCACGAGCGCATCCCCGAGCGGATCGTGCACGCCCGCGGTAGTGCGGCCCACGGATATTTTGAATTGTACGAGGCGATCCCCCAGTTTACAAAGGCGGGCATCTTTAACGATACTTCACGTAAGACGCCCCTCTTTACCCGCTTCTCTACCGTAGCCGGTTCAAAGGGATCGACCGATTTGGCACGCGACGTCCACGGCTTCGCCGTCAAATTCTACACCGAGGAGGGTATTTGGGATTTGGTGGGCAACAACATGCCCATCTTCTTCATCCAGGATGCGATGAAGTTTCCGGACCTGATCCACTCGGTCAAACCCGAGCCGGACCGCGAAATCCCCCAGGCTGCATCGGCCCACGATACCTTTTATGACTTCGTGTCGCTGACCCCCGAAACCTTACACAACCACATCTGGGTGATGAGCGACCGGGGCATTCCCCGCAGCTTACGCATGATGGAGGGCTTTGGTATTCACACCTTTCGGATGCTCAACGACGAAGGGGTAGCCCACTTCGTACGGTTCCACTGGAAGCCGCTGCTGGGCGTGCGCTCCGTAACCTGGGACGAGGCCGTGAAGATCAGCGGCGCCGACTCCGATTTCCACCGCCGCGATCTCTGGGACGCCATCGACGCCGGACAGTTTCCCGAGTGGGAATTGGGCTTGCAGATCATCCCCGAGGAAGACGAGCATAAGTTTGAATTTGACCTGCTTGACGCCACCAAGCTCATTCCCGAGGAGATGGTGCCCGTCAAGATCGTAGGTAAGATGACGCTCAACCGGAACCCCGATAACTTCTTTGCAGAAACCGAGCAAGTCGCCTTCCTGCCCACTAACCTGGTGCCCGGCCTCGACTTCTCCAACGATCCGCTCCTACAGGGCCGCCTGTTCTCCTACCGGGACACGCAACTGAGCCGACTGGGCAGCGTGAACTTCGAGCAAATCCCGATCAATCGGCCCACCAACGGCGTCCACAACAACGAGCGGGACGGTCACATGCAAATGTCGATCCCCAAGGGGAATACGGCTTACTTCCCCAACAGCCTGGGTGGAGGTTGCCCGTACCTGACCAGCATTGCCGAGGGTGGTTTCGAGTCGTTTACCGAGCGGGTCGACGGCAACAAGATCCGGGCGCGCAGCGAGAGTTTCGTCGACTACTATTCACAACCGGCCCTGTTCTACCGCAGCCTCACGGACTGGGAAAAGGCGCACACTGCCGACGCCTACACCTTCGAACTCGGTAAAGTCAACTACCCCCACATCCAGAAACGGATGCTGTACCTGATCAGCCAGATCGACGAGGACCTGGCCCAGACGGTTGCCGACGGACTGGGTATGGAAGTGCCCGATAGAGTGGAAGGGCCCGTCAACCAGGCCATCGGCGCGGATGCCGACGTCGAAAAAATGCAGCCCCCCAAGAAGAAGGTGTACCTCGACAAGTCTCCGGCCCTCAGCGAAACATACATCAAAACCGATACGATCGCCACCCGGCAGATCGCGGTTCTGGCGGCCGACGGCTTCGACGGCGACGACTTCGGACCGATGAAGGAAGCCCTCGAACGGGAAAACGCCGTGGTGAAGATCGTCGCTCCCCACGGCGGCACCATCACCTGTACGAAGGGCCACGAGCATAAGGTGGATGCCGCGATTATGACCACGGAAAGCGTACTCTTCGATGCGGTGTACGTGCCCGGCGGAAAGAAATCGATCGAGGCGCTGCTGAAGAAAGCTAAGTACAAAAAGTTCGTCAACGAAGCCTTCAAGCACTGCAAGGCCATCGCCACCGACGGAGCGGGAGAGCAACTGCTGGACGCGACCTTTGTGGCAGACCATAAGGACGACGCCGCCGTATTCGTGGATGGAAGTCCGAAAGACTTCATCAAGGCGATCGCCCAGCACCGCAATTACGACCGGATGGAAGTAGCCAAAATGGTGCCCGCCTAACTCGACAGATGAATCCATGGCCGGAGAACGCGACCTCGCTACCCTGATAAAGGGAGAATGTGTATTCGCGTCCGTTCGCGACATCCCGGCGGTTGGTAGAGCATTGACCACCGGTGGATTTGGGCACTCGTTGTTACCCGACGGGCGATGTACATCTATCTCCCAACCGCCTGCGTATAAAAGCGTTATCTTCGCACGCTAAAATTTTATTGTTATGCTTTCAGTGCAGGACCTTACCGTCCAATTTGGTAAACGCGTGTTGTTTAATGAGGTCAACCTGAACTTCGTTCGGGGCAATTGCTACGGCATTATCGGGGCCAACGGCGCCGGTAAGTCGACCTTCCTCAAGGTGCTCTCCGGTGAACTGATCGCCAACCGGGGCAAGGCCTCGCTCGAACCCGGCAACCGCATGGCCGTACTCAGCCAGAATCACTTCGGCTACGAGGATAAGGAAGTGCTGGAAGTCGTAAAGATGGGCTACGAGGAACTCTACCGCATCGAGCAGGAGAAGAACGCCATCTATATGAATCCGGAGGCTACCGACGCCGACGGAATGCGGGCCGCCGAACTCGAAAACCAGTACGGCGAAATGGGTGGCTGGACGGCCGATTCCGACGCCGCCGAACTGCTCTCCAACATGGGCATCAAGGAAGACCTCCACTACAAGCTGATGGAGGAACTGACCGGCCCCGAAAAGGTGAAGGTGCTGCTCGCCCAGGCGCTCTTCGGTAATCCCGACATCCTACTGCTCGACGAGCCGACCAACGACCTCGACGCCCACACGGTACACTGGCTGGCCGACTTCCTCGCCGACTTCCAGAACACGGTGATCGTCGTAAGCCACGACCGCTATTTCCTCGATATGGTGTGTACCCATATCGTCGACATCGACCGTCAGCAGGCCACCATCTACACCGGCAACTACAGCTTCTGGTACCAGTCGTCGCAGCTGGCCATGCAGCAGATGCAGAACAAGAACAAGAAAATGGAGCAGAAGCGTGCCGAGATGATGGAATTCATCCAGCGCTTCTCGGCCAACGCCTCGAAGTCGAAGCAGGCCACCAGCCGCAAGAAGGCCCTCGACAAGCTCAACCTCGAGGAGATCAAGCCCAGCAGCCGCAAGTACCCCTTCATTGCCTTCCAGCCCGAACGGGAGCCGGGCGACCAGATCCTGAAGGTGAGCAACCTCAGCAAAAAATCACCCGACGGCACCACCCTGTTCTCCGGCGTCAGCTTCACGATGAACGGGCCGGACAAGATCGCCCTCGTCAGCATGGACTCCGCCGCCATCACCGCCTTCTACGAGATACTAGCCGGCATCACCGAGGCCGACAGCGGCACCATCGAGTGGGGACAAACCATTGCCCCCCAGTACCTCCCCAACGAGAACAATGAGTTCTTCACCGAAGAAGTCGGTCAGCTCGACCTCGTGGAGTGGCTGCGGCAGTACTCCCAGAATAAGGACGAGCAGTTCATCCGCGGCTTCCTCGGACGGATGCTCTTCGGCGGCGAAGAAGTACACAAGAACGTGAGCGTCCTGAGCGGGGGCGAAAAGGTGCGCTGCATGATGTCGAAAGCCATGCTCAACCACCCTAACTTCCTCCTCCTCGACGAGCCCACCAACCACCTTGACCTGGAAAGCATCACCGCACTCAACAACGCGCTCAAGGACTTCAAGGGCAACCTCATCATGAGCAGCCACGACCACGAACTCGTACAAACCGTCGCCAACCGCATCCTCGAGATCGGCCCCGGTGGCATGGTCGACAGCCTAATGCCCTACAGCGAGTACGTAGAGTCAGACGAGATTGAGAAAAAGCGGGAAGGGATTTATGAGATGGTAGCGTAAAATTTACCATTTACCACTTCGAATTTACCATCTACAATTTGCGGGGATGCTCGCTCTGCGGGAGCTCGTCTGGTGTGGCACGTGCGGCAGCCAAATGGTAAATGGTAAATTCCTACCTCTCGAATCCAGTCGGCGGACGAGCCTCGTTCCTCGGTCGGCCGACGACTGCCCGTCGAGCGCAGCGAGTGTGCGCCGGCAATTTTAAATTTCCCATTTTCAATTTTAAATTTCCCCTCCTCTCAGTCGGCGGACGAGCCTTCGCTATCGCTGCGGTCGGCCGACGACTTCACGTGCGGCAGCCAAATGGTAAATGGTACATCGTAAACGGTAAATGGTAAATTCCTACCTCTCCAATCCAGTCGGCGGACGAGCCTCGTTCCTCGGTCGGCCGACGACTGCCCGTCGAGCGCAGCGAGTGTGCGCCGGCAATTTTAAATTTTAAATTTCACATTTAAAATTTACCCCCATGTTCTCCCACTTCTTCGCCATCGACTGGAGTGCCCGCAACGTGCCCAGTCCCGCTAAGCCCAGTAAGGATGCGGTTTGGTTGGCTGAGGGAAGCGCGCGGCAGGGGAGCGAGGTGGCTACCCGTTATTTCCGGACCCGGCAGGCGTGTGTAGCGTACGTAGAAGCGCGGCTACTGGCGCTGCACGGTGAGCGGGTGCTGGTGGGTTGGGACTTCTCCTTCGGCTATCCGAAAGGCTTCGCGAAGGCACTGCGGCTTAAGGGCAAGCCCGCCTGGCGAGCCGTTTGGGACTGCATCGACCAGCTGGTGACGGACGAACCGGACAACCGCAACAATCGCTTCTGCGTAGGGGCGATGCTCAATCAGCGCACGGGAGCGCCCGCGGGACCATTCTGGGGCGTACCCACGGGACAGAGCGGCATATTCCTGGGGTCGCGCAAAGATTTTAACTACCCGGTGCCGACCCGTCGGGGCTTGCTGAACGAGCGTCGGGCCACCGAACGGCTTCATTCGCGCATGCAGCCCGCCTGGAAACTGGCCTATACGGGGAGCGTGGGTAGCCAGGCCTTACTCGGTATTCCGCGCGTGCGGTACTTGCGCGATCACTCCGGCCTGAGCGACCGTTCCTTTATCTGGCCGTTTGAGGAGCACTGGGCGGGGAACGCGGGAGCAATGATCCTGCATGCAGAGATCTATCCCAGCATGATCACCCTTCCCCTTACGGATGCCATCCGCGACCGCGAGCAGGTAGAAAGCTACGTACGGTGGCTGCGTGACCGGCAGCAGCGGGAAGAGCTAAGGGGGCTGCTCCACCGGCCCTGGGGGACAGGCGATAAGCTTCACCGCCGGGTAGTCAACCACGAGGGCTGGGTGCTGGGCCTAAAATCCGGAAGGGGGGAGGATTCCTGTGGCGGACGTAAAAAGCGTATCTTTGCGCCCTTTAAACCAACAAGTGCCCATGACATCACGCAAGATTCGCTCCGCACTGATCTCCGTTTATCATAAGGAAGGCCTCGGCCCCATCGTGGATGGCCTGAACAAACTCGGCGTAACGATTTATAGCACCGGTGGCACCGAAACTTTTATCCGCGATCGCGGGATCGAAGTGGTGCCGGTGGAGGAGCTCACGGGCTACCCCTCCATCCTCGACGGTCGCGTAAAGACCCTGCACCCCAAGGTCCACGGCGGTATTCTGGCTAAGCGCGAGGAGGAGCACCTCCTGCAACTGGCGCAGCTGGAAATTCCCGAGATCGACCTGGTCATCGTTGACCTGTACCCCTTCGAGGAGACGGTCGCCAATACCGAAGAAGAAGAACTCATCATCGAAAAGATCGATATCGGTGGCATTGCCCTGATTCGGGCCGCCGCCAAAAATTACAACGACGTAGTGATCGTACCCAGCCGCGAGGACTACAGCACCCTGCAACGGATCATCGAAGAGGGAGCGGGCGTTTCGGAACTAGCGGAACGCCGGCAACTGGCCCGCCGCGGCTTCGCGGTAAGCAGTCATTACGATACGGCCATCTTCAGCTACTTTAACGAAGATGGCGAACTGCCCGTCTTCAAGCGCAGCGAGATGAAGGCCAATGGCCTGCGGTACGGCGAAAATCCCCACCAGGAAGCGACCTTCTTCGGCCGGCTCAACGAGATGTTTACCAAGCTCAACGGTAAGGAACTGAGCTACAACAACCTGGTCGACATCGACGCCGCCGTGGCCCTCATGAAGGAGTTTGAGGACGCCGACCCCACCTTCATTATTCTCAAGCATACCAATGCCTGCGGCGTGGCCGTCCGCCCCACCCAGCTCGAAGCCTGGAAGGCCGCCCTGGCCGGCGATCCGATCTCGGCCTTTGGCGGTATCCTCATTACCAACCAGCCGCTGGAGCTATCCGTAGCCCAGGAAATCGACAAGCTCTTTTACGAGGTACTGATCGCGCCCGACTTCACCGACTCCGCACTAGAGTTGCTCAGTAAGAAGAAGAACCGCGTACTCCTGCAGTACCACCACCTGCAGCAGCAGTTGGATACCTTCAAGAGTCTCCTCAACGGAGTCATCGTGCAGAATACCGACTTACAGACCGAAAGCGCCGATCAGTTCGAGATCGTCACCGAGCGCCAGCCGACGGGCCGTGAAACCGCTGATCTCGTTTTCGCCAACAAGTGCGCCAAGCACCTGAAGTCCAACACGATCGCGCTGGCCCGCGACAACCAGCTCATCGGCATGGGTTGTGGCCAGACCAGCCGCGTCGACGCACTCAAGCAGGCGATGACCAAGGCCAAGAACTTCGGTTTCGAGCTTAAAGATGCAGTGATGGCTTCGGACGCCTTTTTCCCCTTCTCTGACTGCGTCGAGATCGCCGGAGAAGCCGGCATCACCGCCGTGGTACAGCCCGGAGGGTCGATCAAGGACAAGGACTCCATCAACGCAGCAAATGCGGCCGATATCGCTATGGTCATGACGGGTGTTCGGCACTTCAAGCACTAGGCAGAATAAAACACTCCGGACTTTAACTTCCGCTTAAGAACCCACCCCCACGGTTTTCGCGTCTTATAGCCGACTTTAAGATGAGCTCACCATCCCGCAATCTTGTCGTCGATGTCGGAAATTCCGGCACAAAGGCCGCGGCCTTTACCGACGGTGAGATGATGCTTCCGGTCGCCCGGGTTAAATCCGGCGACTGGTCGGCCATCGACGGAATGGTAACCAACCTTGGGGTGCAAAACATCATCTATTCTACCGTGGCAAACGTGCCATCCCAACGGTGGACGGATAAATGGAAAAAGGCCGGACTCGGGGTTTACTCCCTCGACCGCACGCTTCCGCTGCCGTTTCAATCCGATTACCAAACCATGGATACGCTCGGCCAGGATCGCATCGCGGTCGTAGCCGGTACGGTAGGAAGGATGCACACGGCACGCCTCATCGTAGATGCGGGCAGCTGCGTGACCAGTGATCTGGTGGATCGTAACGATCGCTACCTCGGTGGCAACATCAGTCCTGGCGTGACCATGCGACTGCGCTCGATGCACGAGCACACCGCACGTCTTCCCCTGATCGAGACGGGCACGGCGACCGACCTGGTAGGTCGCTCGACCGGGCAGGCACTGCTGCACGGCGGCCAACTGGGCGTAGTGTACGAGATCGAGGGGCTGTTTGGGCGCCTGCTTACCGTTCACCGCGATCTTCAGTTGGTGCTGACGGGAGGCGATGCGCCCCTGCTTCTTCCCTATTTTTCCATTGACGTTTTAAGCTACCCCAATTTGGTCCTACTTGGGCTCAATCAAATATTGTCAACTTATGTCAACAAGCATGTATAAATCAAGTCTGCTTCCCTTTGCGCTGCTCCTGGTCTTCCTGGCCTACGGTAGCGGGGTAGTTGCGCAGACGACACCGGGGCTTGACTTCGTTGACATTCGTCCCAAACAAAACAGTCCCCTGAGCCGCTTTGGCCTGGGTGACCCTATGGATCAGGTACACGCCGCGGCGGCAGGCATGGGAGGCTTGCAGTCCACTTATCAAGATGCCTACCACCTCAACCTGCTCAACCCCGCCAGCCTGGCCAGCCTGCAGGCCACCAGTTTCGAAATCGGGATTTACGCCCGCAACTCCGAACTGACCGACGCCAGTGGCAGTGCCAACGCCTGGCAGGGTAACCTGCGCTACATCGCCCTGGGCTTTCCCCTGCGCAATCCGATCAACCTGAACCTCGACCGGCTGATGAACTCCTGGAACGGCGGAATGGCCTTCTCCCTGGCCCCCACCACCCTCGTGGGCTACGACCTGGAACTTCGTAGTGAAGACGACATTACCGGCCCCACTTCCAATCAGCTGAAGGGCACGGGGGGGGCGTACCGGTTCAGCTGGTCGACCGCCCTGCGCTACCGCGGCCTATCCGGCGGATTAAACGTAAACTATAATTTCGGAAAGATCACCAACAGCCGCATCCTGGCCTTTGACAGCATTCCCGAGGCCCTGGCCACCGAATTTCTGGAAGAGCTCAGCGTAAGTGGGTTCAGCCTGGGTTACGGCCTACAGTACGCCATTAACTTTACCGACATCGACGAAGCCGGACTAAAAGTGCCCAACGGTAAGCGGATCATCGTAGGTGCCAACGGGACGCTGGGCGGTAACGTCAACTCCGAGTCGAGTCTTCTTTTCCGCAAGTTTAGTCCCTCGGGTAATGTGTCCATCCGCGATACCGTCCGCTTTGAGGAGGGCGTCGGCGGCAACGTAAGCTTACCCGCCAGCTATTCGGTCGGACTTGCCTTCGAAGACTTCAACCGACTCTACGTCGGTGCCGAATACGGCGGTACGGCTTACAGCAACTATACCAACGATGCCCAACCCGAACAACTGGCTGACGTCAATCGGATCGCCGTGGGCATACAATACATCCCCAACTACGACTCCTACAATCGGTACTGGCAGCGGGTTCGCTACCGCCTCGGTGCCCGTCTGGAGGACGACCCGCGGGTCGTAAGTGGGGTGCAGGCTCGCCGAAATGCCGTTACCTTAGGGCTAGGTTTCCCCATACGTTTGCCCCGACAGCAAGTTTCCTTTCTTGACCTTGCCGTCGAATATGGTAAATTTGGGGTGCCCGACGTGCTTGATGAGACCTATGTACAACTAATGCTAGGATTTAGTCTCAACGACAACTCCTGGTTCTTTAAACGCAAACTTAATTAAACCAATATGCAAACCATCCTCCGCACCCTCGCGCTAACGCTGGTCTTTTGCGGCTCCGTATCCCTGGCGAACGCTCAGTGCGTGACCTGGGTAGATTCGCCACAAAAAGAGCAAGCTGAGAATGCTCACGTAGCGTACCGTAATTTCATAAAGGGTAAAACGGCCGAAGAGCTTGCTGCCCTCTCCGATTCAGAATTTAACGACGCCTTTAACAACTGGAAAAAAGCCTACGACATCGCACCCGCGGCGGACGGCAACCGCCCTTTTCATTACCGCGACGGGCGGCTCCTCTACAAGGCGATGGCCCAGAAGGCTACGGACGAGGCCAAAAAGCAGGAGTACACCGATATGATCTTTAAGCTGTACGACCAGGAGCTGGAGTGCTACCCCAAGTACGAAGCTTACCTGCTGGGACGTAAGGGCTCCGATATGTTCTACCTCGTCGGCTACAGCGAAGATGCCATGACGACCATTGAAAAGGCCATCGACGCGGGCGGAAACGATACGGAGTACGTGGTCCTCGCCCCTCTCGGAAAGCTGCTCAACTACTACTTCAAGGAGAAGACCATCGACAACACCCGCGTCCGCGAACTCTACGACAAGGCCGCCAAAGTTGCCGATTACAACATCGAGAACAACGAAACTTACGCCCCCTACTACCAGGCCGGAAAGGATAACCTGGAAGCAGACGTACTTGAATTCGCCGACGAAATCTTCGACTGCGATTACTTCAAGGGACTGCTGATGCCCAAAGTAGAGGAGAACAAGGACAGCCTCGACGTCCTCAAGTACATCATCACCAAACTGAAGGTGCAGGGCTGTGACTCGACCGACACCGACGTGCAGCACGTACAGATGCTCTACGACCAGCTCTACGCCGTGAAGAAGGACGAGTACGAGGCCGAACGCCGCCGCCTGAACCCCCTCTACGAAGGTTCCGAGCTGACCAAGGAAGGCAAGTACCAGGAAGCCCTGGAAGCTTACCAGCGTGGTATCGAAGCAACCGAAGACAACGAAAAGAAGGCACAGGCTTACTACTACATGGCCCAGTTGCAGGTCAGCGAACTCGGCCAGTACGGTGCCGCCCGCCAGAACGCCAACCGCGCCGCGGAACTGAAGTCGAACTGGGGCAAGCCCTACATCCTGATCGGTGACCTCTACGGCCGCATGAGCCGCAACTGCAGCGATGCCTGGGATCAGCGCCTCGCCGTACTCGCCGCCATCGACAAGTACAACTACGCCAAGAGCGTAGACAGTGACGTCGCCGCCGACGCCAACCGCCGCATCGGCAACTACCGTAGCTCGATGCCCATTCGCTCCGAAGCATTCCAGCGCGGGTTCGAGGAGGGCCAGAAACTCCGCGTAGAGTGTGGGATCGGCGAAACCGTAACCCTACGGTTCTAATCCACACCGCAGCAACCGAAAAAGAAGCCCGTCCGTACCCATCGGACGGGCTTTTTTGTTGCTTACACCGCTCCTGCGCGCCGCCGCCCCGAAAATTGTCGATAAATTAGGGATACTGGTCGAGGGCCGAAAACTTGCGGGGCCCCTCCGGCCTTTGTAATCGCGAGCCTGACCGTTATCTTTGACGACGGCCCCAAAACGATATGAATATGGAAGCACCACAGATGAAACCAAAATCCTTCTGGAAGCGACCCGAGGGCGTCACCGGCCTACTCTTCCTGGTGGCCCTCGTCGGGGTGCTGGGCTTTGTTGCCGTTACTTTCGGCGCCGCCATCCTGAGCTTCATCAGTACGACCATTGGGCTGGTCGTAGCCGGGCTCATTGTGCTCGGACTCATTTACATGATCGCGGATCCCAAGACGCGTAACCTGGTGTTCTATATGTACAAAAGCGTGATGCGGGCCATAACGGGAATGTTCGTCCAGATCGATCCGATCGGTATCCTGAAGACCTACGTCGACGAACTCCAGGGCAACCTGCGCAAGATGAACAAGCAGATCAGCCAGCTGCGCGCGCAAATGCATAAGCTCAAGGAAGTGATCGTGAACAACGAGCGCGAGATCAGCAGCAACCTCAAAATCGCCGGCAAAGCCAAGGAAACCAACAAGCGCAACGTGATGATCCTGAAGAGCCGCCGCGCCGGCCGCCTGAAGGACAGCAACATCAAACTCGAGGAGCTCTACAAAAAGATGGAGGTCCTCTACCGGGTGCTCACCAAGATGTACGAGAACAGCTCCATCCTGGCCGAAGACATCAAGGACCAGGTAGCCGTGAAGGAACAGGAGCGCAAGGCGATCCACGCCAGCCACGGTGCGATGACCTCCGCCATGAGCGTCATTCAGGGCGACCCCGACCAGCGGGCCATGTTCGATATGGCCATGGAGAGCATCACCGAGGACGTTGCCAACAAGGTGGGCGAAATGGAACGCTTCATGGAAGTGTCGGCCAACTTTATGGACTCGGTCGACCTCCAAAACGGAGTATTCGAAGAAGAAGGCCTCAATATGCTCGAAGAGTGGGAAAAGGAATCCAACAGCCTGCTGCTCGGCGAGGAAAAGACGAACCTACTCCTGCAGGCCAACAACGACAGCGACGTACTGGACCTCGACGCGCCGATCGCCGAACGGCAGCGGCAAACGGGCAGCTCCAACCAGTACGACTCCTTCTTCAACTAGCGGATGCGGCGACTCCCCCCCATCAGCTACGTCATTATCGCCTACATGTTGCTGGCCTTCGGCTGGTGGTGCATCCTATTGCTCCGCAAGAATGAGGAGGCCCACATCGCCCGGGTCGATAAACTGGCGATCGAACTGGCGGTGCAGAAAAAAATCGAGCGGGCCAGCGAGTTTCGGGAAACCGAAAATTATATGCTGCTTACCGACCGCTTCGAGCGGCAGCAGCGGATGATTCTGGGGGAGGCGGTATTTTTGGTGCTGAGCCTGATCGGAGGAATCTACCTGTTGTTCCGCAACCTGGGGAAGGAGATCAGCGCCGCCGAGCAGCAACGCAACTTTCTGCTGAGCATCACCCACGAACTTAAATCTCCGCTGGCCGGCATCCGCCTCATTTTGGAGACCTTCCAGAAGCGCCGCGAACTCAAGCCTGAAATCCAGCAGAAGCTAAGTACCAATGCCCTGGCCGAAACCGACCGCCTGACCGCCCTGGTCAATGACCTGCTGCTTAGTGCCAAACTGGAGAGCATGTACCAGCTCAACCGGGAGCCCATCGACTTCGGTGAGCTGGTGCAGGATGCCGCCGACCGCGTCGTGATGAAGTACCGGGGTGCCAAGGTGAACGTCGACATTGAGCCCGACATTCCCCTCATTTCCGGCGACCGCCAGGGGCTCACCAGCGTCGTGGTCAATCTGCTGGAGAACGCCGCCAAGTACAGCCAACCCGAGCCCATTATTTACACCAGCCTGCAGCGCGGGGGCGAAAGCGAGATCGTCTGGACCGTAAAGGACAACGGCCTGGGCATCCCCGACCACGAAAAGCGGCGGGTGTGGGCCAAGTTTTACCGCGTCGGCAACGAGGATACCCGTAGCACCAAGGGCACCGGCCTGGGCCTCTTTATCGTCAAACAGATCATCGACAAACACGGCGGGCAGATCGAGCTCCGGGACAACCAGCCGCGGGGCACCGTGTTCCGGGTGTATCTACCCGTAAGCTAACCACTCTATAATGCAGACCACTCCCCTGACCGAAACCCATCGCCTCCTTGACGCCAAGCTCGTCAACTTCGCAGGTTTTGAGATGCCCCTGACCTACACCTCCCTCAAGGACGAACACCGGGCAGTCCGCGAGGCGGCCGGCATTTTTGACGTTTCCCACATGGGAGAATTCATCATCCGGGGGGCGGGCGCGCAGGAGCTGGTTCAGTACGTAACGAGCAACGACGTCCGGAAGCTCTCCGCCGGGCAGGCCCAGTACAGTTGCCTCCCCCGACCCGAAGGGGGCATTGTGGACGACCTCCTGGTGTACCACCTGCCGCCGAACCCCAGGATGGGCATGAGTAGCGATCACCCCAGCTACATGCTCGTCGTCAACGCCAGCAACATCCAGAAGGACTGGGACTGGATCGAGCAGCACAACACCTTCGGCGCGGAAATGCTTGACATCAGCGACCGCACCGCCTTGCTGGCCGTACAGGGGCCGAAGGCCGCCGAGATCTTGCAGCCGCTTACGGATGTAGATCTGGCCGCCATTCCTTACTACAGTTTCGTGCGCGGGGCGCTGGCTGGCGTCGACAACGTCATCATCTCCGCGACGGGCTACACCGGTTCCGGCGGCTTTGAGCTTTACCTGGACGCCGACCGCGCAAAGGCTGCCTGGGACGCGATCTTGCGGGTAGGTAAGCCCCACGGATTGATCCCGGCCGGACTGGGTGCACGCGACACCCTGCGCCTGGAAAAGGGTTACTGTCTGTACGGCAACGACATCGACGACACCACATCCCCTCTAGAGGCCGGTCTCGGCTGGATCACTAAACTGAGCGGCGACGACTTCGTGGGAAAGGATTTTCTGGTGAAGCAGAAGCAGGAGGGCATTACCCGCCGGCTGGTCGCCTTCCGGATTCACGATCGTCGGTCTGCCCGCCACGGATATCCCATCCTCAACGAGGCGGGCGAGCGAATCGGCGAGGTGACCAGTGGGACCCACGCGCCGAGCCTTGATTATCCCCTGGGACTGGGGTACGTGAAAGATGGTTACCAGAAGGTGGGTACTAAATTGCAAATCGACCTGGGCCGGAAAACGATGGCGGCGGAGGTGGTGAAACTGTAGGTACACCCGGTCGGTACCCGTTGGACGGTTGTAGTACATACCATCCAATTTTCCAAATTAAAGCCGCAGAACATGATCATTTATAAATCCAACGGCAGCTGGTTCGGCCACGTTACCCACTTAACCTCCAGCTACACCATGCGGCGGATCCTGATGGCCGTCGCGCTGCTGGGGGGATACTCCATACTGGTTATTGCCGTGATCAAGTGGTTTGACCTTCACCGGTACCTGCAGGTAGATAGCACGGTCTTTTCCCTATTGGCCGTGATTCTGTCGATCTTTCTCGGGTTCAGAACCAGCACGGCCTACGATCGCTGGTGGGAAGCCCGTAAGCAATGGGGTGCCCTGGTTAACAATAGCCGGAATATGGCAATCTACGTTGACAGCATGTGGCCGGAGTCCGACCTGTCCATCCGCCGCTTTATGGCCAAGCACATTGCCAACTTCTGTCTAGCCCTCCCCGAGCACCTCCGGCAGGGAACGAAGGTCGACAAGCTGGTGTACCTCCATCCCGAAGAGCAGGCCTACTACGAAACCAAGGACCACATACCGAACTTCATCGCCCTGCGCATCTTCCAGCGCATCGCCGAAGCGCACCGGAAGGGCGACATCAACGAGGGCGATTACATCAACATCAAAGCCCAGCACCAGAGCCTACTCGATATTCTGGGAGCCTGCGAGCGCATTAAGAAGACACCGATCCCCTTCAGCTATACCGTTTACCTCAAAGTGTTTGTTACGGCGTATGCAGCTCTCCTGCCCTTCGGCCTATCCCAGCAGTTCGGCTGGGGCACCATTCCCCTGGCCATGCTAATCGCCTTCGCGCTCATTGGCGTAGAACTCATGGGGGAGGAAATTGAGGACCCCTTCGGCCTCGACTGCAACGATCTACCCACCGGCGATATCGCCCATACCATTAAGCGGAACATCTTCGAAATCCTGGAAGACCGGACACCCGCGGCGGAGCTGAAAAAAGAGCTGTACGAGAAGGTTTTTTAGTTGTTGGGTTGTTGGGTTATCGGGTTGGCTCGGCACCCATCCACTCCTCCACTTACCCTACCAATCCACTTATCCAGTACATCACTAAAACCACTGCGAAACTAGCGAGTCCCATTACGCCCGTAAGCACCGTATAGGATCGATAGGCATCTCCGACCTGGATGCCGGCGAAACGGGTAACGACCCAGAAGTAGCTGTCGTTGGCGTGACTTACCGTCATGGCACCCGCGCCGATGGCCAGGGTCATCAGGGCCAGGTTTACTTCCCCGGTAAGACCGGCAAGCGGGAGCAGGGGAAATAATACGGAAGAGGCGATGACCAGGGCACCCGTACTGCTTCCCTGCGCCGTTTTGAGCAGGGCCGCCACGCCAAATCCCAGCAGGAGAAGAGAGGTGCCGGAGACCGCTTCCCCTTCCATCCAGCCAGCGATGTCGGCAGCAAGGGTCGAGGCCTTGAGGACCGCCCCGAAGGAACCCCCCAGACCGGTAATGATGAGGATGGGACCCGCAAGGCCGAGAGCGCTACCGATCCAGCCCGGACGGTCGCCGGCGTGGGGCAGGCGAAGGGCCAGTCCGCAGCCGACGAGAAGTGCCACGGTGGGGTCGAACAGGAAATAGAGCAGGCCGTATTCTTCCGTCGTTAACAACCGTAGCAGAGATCCCAGGGCAATCAGTAGCACCGGTACCAGTAGCGGCAGCAGACTCGCCGTGGCGGTGGGCATACTGGTCGTAGAGTCGGCGTCGGCGGGGGTCGGTGGTACGGCCACCACGTTTGCACCCAGGTAAGCCGCTGTGCGCCAAATGATGAGTAAGACCGGCACGCAAACGATCGCCGCCAGCAGCATGATCGTGCCCAGGCTATCAGTAGCGCCCAGGTTTGCCGCCGCCGCCAGCGGGCCGGGGGTGGGCGGCATGAGCGTATGGGTCAGGTAAAGCCCCCCGGCCAGACTCAGGGCCAGCACCGCTACCGGCTTACCCGAGCGTGCGGCCAGGGCGGGCAACAGGCCGGCCAGAATGATGTAGCCGCTGTCACAGAATACGGGTACCGATACCACCGCCCCCAGGGTCGTCAACCTTAGTCCGGGCCGCCCCCCATCACCAATCAGCAGATCAGCAATGCGGCGGGCCGCCCCCGATCGCTCCAGCGCCACCCCGATGATGCTGCCGAGCACGATGAGCAGCCCGACGGAGCCCAACAGGCTTCCGAATCCCGTACGGACCAGTTCGATCACCTCCAGCGGAGCAAAGCCGATAACGAGCCCCAGTCCGACGGTAGCCAGCAACAAACAGAAGAAAGGATGCCACCCCAGCCGGGTACTGCCCAGTACGATAAAGGCAATGGAGGCGAGAATAGCCAGAAGTAGCAAAGGTCCGCTGAGCAAGGGAAAATCGGGTTTCCGTCGAATGTACGCTGCGTTCGTGGTAGTCTACAAGCATTCGTCGATGCATTCCTAGGAGTGCTCGAACTAAGTTGACAGAAGCATAAAAAAGGACGACTTTAGTTACATCAGCTCGAAAAAGGGATTAATCACCACAATTCGACTTGCAACCCCGCGGATTCAGTTCCGTCTTTAGTTCACCAACCACTCAGCAATTACTACCATGTCACGCTCTTCCACCCTTTTCATCATCCTTCTCGTCGTCTTCGCTGCGGCACCGCTTTCTGCGAAGAAGGGGGAGAGCATCTTCGATCGTTGGAGCCACACGGCTGATAAAACCATCGAACTGCACCTCGACTTCGATAGCCTGGAAGCCAACCGCTTCACCAACAACGAGATCAGCGGTACCGTCGTAGACAACGGCATCCACTTCACCGTCGACATCTCGGTTCGCGGTCGGTACCGTCGCCGCACCTGCGCTATGCCGCCCATCAAGTTGCAGTTTGACAAAGAGTTGCTCCGCAACGCCGGCCTCAATACCCACAACGACTACAAACTCGTCACCCACTGCACCGACGATGAGGACGGGCAAGACGCCATCCTGCGCGAGCAGCTGGCCTACGACCTGTACCGCACCGTGGACCCGGGAGCCAGCTTCCGTACCAAACTGCTCACCATCATATACGTCAATACCGCCGACGGCAGCACCTCCACCGGCTACGCCATCCTGATCGAGGACACCGATGAGCTGAAGGACCGCCTGGGCGCAAACAACTGCAGCGACTGCTACGCCACCCCGCTGGACAATTACGATAACATCGAACGCGTCACGCTGTTCCAGTACATGATCGGCAACGCGGACTTCAGTACCCGCATGAACCGCAACCTGAAAATGATGCGTACGGAAAACGGACGCTTCACTGCCGTACCCTACGACTTCGACTTCAGCGGCCTGGTCAATCCCACCTACAGCAAGATGTGTTTGACCGAGCGGCAGTTCGTCTGGGATTTCGAGTCCATTCCCAATATCGAATCCACCGCCGCGGAGTTCATGATACTCAAAGACCCCCTAATGCAGCAGGTTACTGACAACGAGCTGCTTTCCGACAAGAGCAAGCGCGAGATCACCAAGTATCTCAAATGCTTTTTCCGCGACCTGAAGGCTGGCAAGGTAGGGGTATAACAGCCTACCTTCGCCGCATGAACGCCGCCCGCCTCATCAGCTTTTACCTGCCCGTTGCCCTGATGGCCGTCAGTTTACTGGCGGCCATCGGTATTGGCGCGCTGTTCTTCCTGAAGCGCAGCGGAGAGATGCGGGCCAACCGGCTCTACGGCGGCTTACTGATCGCCGGCGGACTCACCCAGTTGCACTTTCTGTTGCTCTTCTCGGGGCTCACCGACCGGCACCCCGCGTTGGAATTTCTCCCCATTTACTTCACGCTCTGGTTGCCGGTACTGCTGTTCTTTCACGTGAAGTTGAGCCTGTACCCTCACTACCGCCTCCGGTGGACTGACCTCAAGCACTTCATCTTCCCCCTGGCCCAGTTGCTGTTTTTTGTTTCGCTCTGGGTGGTTCCCAGTTTTCGCCGGCCGGAAGGAAGGTACTTTTACAGTCCTTTCTACGGAGGACTGGAGCAGGCCCTTTACCTGATTATTTGGCCGGCCTACATCATTTTTGCCTACCAGTATCTACGCCGCAAACGTGCGCAACTTCGTCGCCGGAGCCTGCCCCGTCTTCTCTGGTACCTGCGTAAATTATTGAAGGGGAGCATGTTGTTCGTGATCGCCTATGCCATCCTCGCGGTGAGCGATTTTATCAGCTACAACTACTTGTTTGTAGACCTTCGCAACCGGGAATGGTACGCGGGCGTCCAGTCACTTTCCTATACGGTGCTTTTGCTCTGGCTCACTACCTACGGCTTCCAGGTGTTGCTGTGGGGGAGGCGGCTGCTGCGCGCCGAATCGTTCGACTGAACCAATTCCTGCAAACTTCCTGGGCGGGCGCGCGGGTGCAATGAATAATCCGCAAGCAGCACGGCTGGGCATCCACGGCGGAGCAAAGTAGTTCAATTGCACGTCCTCCGGTTCCGCTATCGCAGAATCGTAACGCTTCCACTGCGGACCAGCTCCTGATCTTCGCAACGGTATACCACCCGCCAGACCATCACTCCGGGATTGACCGGTTGACCGCGAAAACTGCCATCCCAGCGGGCAAAGGCATCGTCGGTGCGGAATACTTGTCCGCCGTAGCGGTCATAGATCTCGAAGGTGATCAAATCGGGTACCGCAAAGGGGTTGGAGATTCCGAAAGTTTCGTTTGCGACCGGGCCGATCCCATTTGGCGTAAACGCTTTGGGTAGGAACAACTGGTTGCAATCCAGGGAATTGGGATCGATCACCTGCAGCGCGATACTATCGGTAGCCACGCAGCTGCTGACGTCGTCCGTGATCCGGACCCGGAAGACCCGGCGGCCGGCCGCCACGGGGGTGATGGTCGGCTCGGCATCGGTTGGAGCGTCTACGCCCGCCTGGGGGGTCCAGCTGAAGGCGGTACCGCAGTTGCTGTTGAGGCTGATGTCGATGCTCTCGCTGAGAAAAAGTAGGGTAGGGGGAGTGAGAATCCGGTCGGGAAACACGTACAGCTCACGCACCTCCGCGGGGGGCAGGGCACGGCCGTAGATGCGGATCTCGTCGATCAGTCCGGCGAAGGGGCTGCTACCGGCCTCCGGGCAGGCAGCGTTGCCGATGAGCAGGTCTCCGGCGTTGTCTATGTTAATGCGGTTGCTGGTAAGGACATCGGCTACTTCGTCGCCGTTCAGGTAGAGGCGTAAGCGGGTGTTCTCCCGCACCAACACCACGTGCTGCCAACAGGAAGTGTTGGTGATGACATGGGTTAGGGAGGCCGCTTCGTTGCCCTGCCGCAGGGTCGCCTCTAGCGTACGCATCGCGGGTGCGTAGCGAAGGAAGAAATATTGTTGATCGGCACAGTTGGTATCGCGTTTGGCAATCAGGTACTGGTTGCCGCCGCTCCCGGTAGATTTGAAGTAGAGGCTGAGGGTGAAGTCCTCATCATCAAATTCCCGGTTGACGTTGTTGGTCGCTCCTCCCGGAATGCGTACAAAATCTTCCGTTCCGCCCAGGTTGAGGGCCTGTCCGATCACCCCACAGTCAAAATCTACGGCACCCGCCGGTACGCCAAGGTTGGAGGATTCGCCGCTGGCGTCGCCGAGGTTGCTCTCAAAGGGGTAGTGTGCGGAGAGCCCGAGCGTAGTCTGTGCAGCTACGCTGAGTGGAAGCAGCAGGAAAAGAGAGAGAAATCGGCGCATGGCAGAAGTAAGATGATCGGGGCGGTGCGTTGCGGCAAGGCCTAAAGGTAACGCCGCTGATCGGTACACGAATCGGCTTCTGAGGGTAGGAGATGGGTAAAAATTGCCCTCCGATAGCCAAAAATGTCTTCCCGTTTGAATCCTTATTTGACGGATTGCGAACAAATACCCTATTTTCTGGCTACTAAGCAGTACAATTTCATCAAAACAACAAATACACGCTTTATGGGTATTCTCGCCTGGATTTTACTTGGCCTCGTGGCCGGCGCTCTCGCCAAATGGATCATGCCCGGTCCGGATCCCGGTGGGTGGATCGTCACCATCCTCATCGGCATCGTCGGTGCAGTGATCGGCGGCTTCATTGGCGGCGCCCTCGGCTTTGGCGGCGTTGACGGATTCAACATCGGTTCCATCCTGATCGCCGTACTTGGTGCTATTGTCCTCCTGTTTCTGTACCGGAAACTGGCATAAACGGCTCGACGACGTAATTAAAGCGACCTTTCCGTACTAGCGGGGAGGTCGCTTTTGTTATTTTACCATCCACCACCTAAAAATTCGATCGTGTCGTCGCGCATCGTTCAAATAACCGATCCTCATTTGCTTGCCCCCGGCCAAGCCCTGATGGGTCTTGATGTAAACACCCGACTCGAAGACGTGCTTCAGTTAGCCGAAGAGCTGGACCCGGACGCGTACTTCTTTACCGGAGATTTTTGCGCCCACGAACCGGTGCAGGAGGTTTACCACCGGCTCCGCGACCGCCTCGACCAACTGCCCGCCCCCTACTACCTCACCGCCGGCAACCACGATGGGAGGCAAATGATGCGGAATGCGTTTCAACTACCGGGCCGGGGAAATGAAGGAATCTGCGACCTGGTACAGGTTAAGGATCGCACGTTCCTCTTCCTTGACTCAAGCCCGGGGTTCGTGGACGAAAGACAGTTAGACTGGCTTGCCGGTGCGCTAGCACAACATCCGCAGTCCGACATCGTCATTCATCATCCCCCGATCGCACTGGGTGTGCGCTTCATGGATGCCAAGTATCCACTGCGCGACACGGAGCGGCTGCTGCACCTGATCATGGGCGACGGGATTCGCCGACGGGTGTTCTGCGGCCATTATCACTCCGTCCGCACGGTAAGTCACGGAAATTTGGACGTTTACCTCTGCCCCCCCACCAGTTTTTACATCGATCCCGCGGCGGATGAATTCCACATGGTAGATCGGGCCCCCGGCTGCCAACTCCTCGAATGGACCTGCGGGGGAGATTTTCGCTATACCGCCTACGCAACTTCCACGGTGCGGGAGGAGTTACAAAAATAGGCGTGTGCTTGTGAGATATTCTACGCCACCGTATATTTGCGGCCGCTAACGGCACTCAGACCCATGGTGTAATTGGCAACACAACAGATTTTGGTTCTGTCGTTCAAGGTTCGAGTCCTTGTGGGTCTACCAGCTTACAGTCAGCCAGCCTTCCCGTCCGGGGAGGCTGGCTTTTTAATTTGGGCAAATCGCTATATTTGTCCGCTTTGTTACGGGCGGAGTAAGTTTTATTGCTTAGCGTTGTGGCGCAATTTCCGCTGGATGAAATTACGGTTTGCCTAATTTCCGACCGGTCCCTCCGACACTTTCTAACTACACATTCATGAAGCATTATTTACTCCTCTTTTGCCTGTTCGTCGCAGTGGCGGTAGGTAACGCCCAGGTGGTTTACGTCAACGTAGCGGCTACCGGCACCGCCGATGGGACATCCTGGGAAAATGCCTACACCGACCTCAACATGGCCATTGATAGTGCCGATGCAGGTAGTACCCTGTGGGTTGCCGCGGGACGCTACGTGACTCCCGACTCCAGTTCCTTCTTTATCGATCGGGAAATGTCGCTGTACGGTGGTTTCGCCGGCGGGGAAACCAGCCTGGACGAGGCGGATCCCACCGCCAACGAAACCATTCTCAGCGGTGATGTGATGGGGAATGATCCCTCGGGCACTTACGATACTACCCTTATGGCGGACAACAACCGGGTGCTTGCGATCATCGACACGGCTGAAACCAGCCAGTTTATGGTAACCCTTGACGGATTTACCATCGCCAATGGAGTCATCACTACCGAATTCCCCGGGAGCGGATCAATCGTTCCCTACTCCGGAGGGGGGATCTTATCGTTTGCCAAGACCATGGTATCGCGGGTGCGCTTCCGGGACAATCGGGCAAATTTCGGATCGGCTACGGCCTTTTACACCAATACCGCTACCGGCTCCACACTTAGCGAAGTAAGTAGTAGCGACAACTACATTGATGAAGGCAGTGCCCATATTTCTAACGGAGCCGACTCCGTATCCTACCTGAACAGCACATTTACGGGCGGCAGCGACACCACACTTACGGGTGCCATCGAGTATCTTTTCGGTACGGGACTGGTCATCGATGGTTGTTCTTTTGACAACTACCTCGTAGCCAACAGAACCTTCGGGGCCTGTGTCACGAGCCTTAACGCCACCGGTATCTTGGTGAAGAATTCGAGCTTCAGCAATTCGTATTCTGACTTAGTGGGCGGAGCGGTCGGCTTCTCCAACTTATCACAATTCGACGTCGATCGGGAAGTAAACGCTATGGACTGCGTTATCGACAACTGCACCTTCACGGATGTCACCGCCGAAATTGGTGCCGGCGCGATCTGGCTGCAAAACACCAGCAGCCGGATTTCCAACTCGAAAATCACCGGGGCATTCGCGGCAAATGGCGGCGGTATCTACATGCTGTCGGGCAGTGAAGATGAGCTGACCTACGAACACGAACTGCTCAACAACGAATTCGACGGCAACAACAGCATCGATGGCGGCGGGGCCGCGCTCTACGTCAACGACCAGACCAGCTACCGGATCACGGGCAACAAATTCATAAACAACGACAATAGCGGCACCTTCGGCGGGGGCGCGCTCTACATCCAGGCTCAGGCCGACATGAACGAGTCCGCCGTCATTGCAGACAACGAGTTTACGGGCAATACGATCGGTGATGATTTCGGAGCGGCAATGCGGGTTACCTCGATAGATTCCGAGATCAGAAACAACACTTTCCGCGGTAACGCCGGCAATACCGGAACCGTCTTCGTCGCCGGCGGCGGCAAGAAATTCAATTTCACTAATAACCTGTTTATCGATAACGGGAAGATCAACAGCATAATCAGCGCGCGGGGCGCCGGTATCGCATCCTTCCTTACCGGGGGCGAGTTTCCCACGGCCCTGAACGTCGACAGTTGCACCTTCCAGGGCAACGTTGTTACCAATGATGACTTCATCAGCGGCGGCGCGGCAATCTACGTTTCCGGAGGATCGCCCACTCTACCCACCCTGAACGTCACCAGCTCGACCTTTCTGGGTAATGCGGCCAACGATGACGCCGATGGTGCCATACAGGCGGTCGACGGCGTAGAAGTGAAAATTTCGGATAGCGACTTCAGCAGTAACTCCACTTCCGGAGCGGGCGGCGCGATCAACATCACACGTACACTTCTGCGCGACACGGCCGGCGTGGCGGTCCGGCCATTCTCCTACGACGTCAACCGCGAACCCACTCTACTGGTAGAGCGAAGCCTCTTCCTCAACAACAGCTCGGCCCTGCAGGGAGGCGCGATCAACCTAAATTCCGCCGGATTGACGGTAAAAAACTCCATCTTTATCGGCAACGCACTCAGTGCGGAAACCGGCGGTAGCGGTGGTGCCATCATCATCAACGGCAGCAACGTACTCGGTGCGGAACTGGACAACTACCTGATCAACAACACTTTCTTCGACAACACCGACGGAGGGCGGCCCGCCGTAGATACCATTCCGGGTTCCACCGGTAACGCTGTAGCGATCTATCAGCCCGGCAACACCGACGCCGACACCAATTCCGTACGACTGACCATCCAAAACAACGCCTTCTTCCAGTCGGGCGTGGATGAAGAAAGCCTCGGCCTTGAGTTCAACACCGGCGACGCCAACGATCCGGTCGGATTTGGAGAACTGAACGTCGTTTCGCTCGGCGGCAACTTCTTCAGCAGTACCCCCACTCCCCAACTGCCGATTACGGTAGAGAGCGGGGAAGACGTGGTTGATGTTACCGTAGATGTCGAGGACATCTTCACCGACCCCTTCGGTGATTTTACCGATTTTCCGGAGGTAGACCTGCTCTTCGATGACGGCAACAACCCGCTGATCAACGCAGGCACGACCGGGCCCCTGGTGCCCGAACTTGACTTCTTCCGGGCCGAGCGCGACGATATGCCCGACATCGGCGCCATCGAGTACGGTGCGGACCGTTCCGTCGCCGTGGCGGAACCCATCGCGCAGAGCGGCCTGTCGCTGGAGTTCTTCCCGAACCCGACGGTAGACGTGGTGAACATCATCAATAGCGACCCCTCAATCACCACCTTTACGGTGCTGGTTTCCGATATGCAAGGACGGTATGTCGGCGGTCGCCAGTTCGGCGCCGCCCGGAATACCCTCAACGTAAGCACGCTTCCCAAGGGCGCTTACAACCTGTCTTTACTCATCAACGGCAAGGTGTACAGCAAGCAGATCGTCAAGCAGTAAGCTTCTTTCTCACTTACCGTTCACTACCGGGAGCCGGGTCGCCAAGCTGGTGGCCCGGCTCTTTTTTACGGTGGCCAAACCAATTGGCCTGCTCCTGCGTACCCGCCCTCGATGGTACGCTTTTAAAAAAATAGCCCTAACTTTGTGGTATGCTAACGGTATCTCCCCGCATCCGCCTGCTCAGGCGAAGGATTTAATACGCTTCCCGCTACGGCCCGGAAGAGATCGGTCATTGTGTACCGGCGATCCAACGATACCCTCCCCATCCTACCATTCCGACCTCCATCGAAGGTCGTCTTTTCCCATAGTTATGCAGATCAAGATACTGGTGGCCCAACCGGAACACACCGTTTTCGCGCAGGCAATATGTGACCTTATTGAAGAATCGGCCAAGGCCCGCGGCACCGGTATTGCCAAGCGCAAACCGGAGTACGTGATCGAAAAGATGCTCACGGGCAAGGCGATCATCGCCCTGGTCAATGGGGAGATCGGCGGCTTCAGCTACATCGAAACTTGGGAACACAGCAAGTATGTGGCGAATTCCGGCCTGATCGTGAATCCCGCTTTCCGTCGTCACGGCCTCGCTCGCCGGATCAAAGCGGCCATCTTCAATCTGTCGCGCACGAAGTACCCCGAAGCTCGCATCTTCGGCATCACGACCAGCTTACCCGTGATGAAGATCAACAGCGACCTCGGCTACCGGCCCGTTACCTTCTCCGAACTCACCCAGGACGATGCCTTCTGGGCCGGCTGCAAAACCTGCCCCAACCACGATATTCTCGAGCGCAACCACCGCCGGATGTGCCTGTGCACCGCCATGATGGCCCCCAGTGCCGTAGAGGCGAGAAAAATGGTGGTCGACCTGTCCGACATGATCGTCGAAGGCTAGACTTTTAAACTATATACCGTGAAATTAAAGATCGTACTCGCCTACTCCGGTGGACTCGACACCAGCTATTGCGTCAAGTACCTTACCGAGGAAAAGGGCTACGAAGTACACGCCCTCACCGTGGATACCGGCGGCTTTTCGAAGGAAGAATTAGCGGAAATGGAAGAAAGGGCCCTTGCCCTGGGCGCCGCCTCCTACCGCAGCGTCGACGTGACCCGGGAATACTACGAAGAGTGCCTCCGCTACCTGGTGTACGGCAACTGCCTCCGCTACCAGACCTACCCGATGTCGGTCAGCGCCGAACGCATGTTCCAGGCCATGACCACCGCCCGCTACGCCGTGGAGATCGGTGCCGATGGAGTAGCTCACGGTAGTACGGGTGCCGGCAACGACCAAGTACGCTTCGATCTGGCCTTCGAGCTGAGCGGCCGCGAACTGGAGATCATCACCCCAATCCGCGACCTCAAACTTTCCCGGCAGGAGGAAGTCGACTACCTCGCCAAACACGGCCTGCAGTGGCCCGAAAAGAAGGGCACGTACAGCATAAACGCCGGCCTGTGGGGAACCTCCGTCGGTGGCGCCGAGACCCTCACCAGCGACAAACCCCTGCCCGACGACGCCTGGCCGGTGCCGGTGACCGAAACGGAGGCGCGGAAGCTCGATCTACACTTTACGGAGGGGCAGTTTACTGGCTTCGACGAGGAAACGTTTGACGACCCGGTTGCCGCCATCCGCGCGCTGGAAAAACTGGCCGCTCCCTTTGGCGTCGGCCGCGACGTACACGTGGGCGATACCATCATCGGCATTAAGGGCCGGGTGGGATTTGCCGCCGCGGCCGCCGTACTCATCATCAAGGCCCACCACCTGCTCGAAAAGCACACCCTCGGCAAGTGGCAGCTCTTCTGGAAGGAGCAACTGAGCAACTGGTACGGCATGATGTTACACGAAGGGCAGTTTCTCGATCCCGTCATGCGCGACGTAGAGGCCTTCCTGGAAAGCTCGCAGGATACCGTCAACGGCACGGTCCACCTGACCCTCCACCCCCACCGCTATACCCTCGACGGCATCAGCTCGCCCAACGACCTGCTGGGTGCCGGATTCGGCAGCTATGGCGAGATGAACAAGGGCTGGAGCGGCGACGACGTCCGCGGTTTCACCAAGATCCTGAGCGTACCGGGCCGCATCCGCAACGCGGTACAAAACGGAAAAGCATGACCCGCGTAGGTATAATTGGCGGCGGTGGGTACACGGCGGGTGAGCTGTTGCGGTTGCTCGTTCACCATCCGGAAGTAGAAATCGCCGTGGTGGAAAGCGGCAGTCAGGCCGGCAAGGCCGTCAGCGAGGTGCACAGCGACCTCGTCGGCGAAACGGACCTTCAATTCGTCGGGACCGCAGGTGCAATGCTGGACCAGTTAGATGCCGTGTTTCTGTGCATGGGCCACGGAGTCTCCCGCGGTTGGGTGGAAGCCCGCCGGCCGAAGAAAGACCTTCTGGTGGTAGACCTGAGCACCGACTACCGCATGGACGAACGCTGGGTGTACGGTTTGCCCGAAATCAACCGTGACAAAATCGTGGGTGCTCGGCGCATCGCCAATCCCGGCTGTTTCGCTACCGCGATCCAACTGGCCCTACTGCCCCTCGCGGCGGCCGGCCTGGCGGAAGGGGAGGTGCACATCAACGCCATTACGGGAAGTACCGGAGCGGGGCAAAGTCCTTCACCCACTACCCACTTTAGCTGGCGCAACGCCAACGTGAGCGTATACAAGGCTTTCAGCCACCAGCACTTGGCGGAAATCGGTCGCAGTGCCGCCCAGGTCGGTCGCATCGCTACGGACAAGCTGAACTTCCTGCCGGTCAGAGGGCCCTTTGCCCGCGGCATCTTTGCTACCACTTACCTTGACACTTCTGCCTCCGAAGCGGAACTGAAACAACTCTTCAACGACTTCTACGCCGATGCAGCTTTCACTCACGTTACCGACGACTCCATCGATCTGAAGCAGGTCGTCAATACCAACAAGGGGCTGGTGCACGTGGAAAAGCACGGCGACAAGGCGCTCGTCACCACCGCCATCGACAATCTCCTCAAGGGGGCCAGCGGACAGGCGGTGCAGAACATGAACCTGGCGCTCGGGCTGCCGGAGAAGCTGGGACTTAACCTTAAGGCCTCGATGTTTTAGACTACCTCGTCGGCCGACCGAGGCACGAGGCTCGTCCGCCGAGTGGCCGCTAATAACTACCTACCATGACCCTTTTCGACGTTTACTCCCTCTATCCCATCGAGCCCGTCCGCGGCGAGGGTACCTACGTGTTTACCGAGGAAGGTAAGCGTTACCTGGACTTTTACGGGGGGCACGCCGTGATCAGCATCGGTCACGCTCATCCCCACTACGTCAAAAAGATATCAGACCAGGTAGCCAGGATCGGGTTCTACAGCAACAGCGTGGAGAATCCCCTGCAGCAGGAGCTAGCGGACAAACTGGGACGGCTTTCCGGCCTGGATGACTACCAGCTTTTCCTGGTCAGCAGTGGTGCCGAAGCTAATGAGAATGCCCTGAAGTTGGCCAGTTTCCGGACCGGCCGCAGTCGCATCATTGCCTTTAGGGGAGCCTTTCACGGGCGCACCTCCGCAGCGGTGAATGCTACCGATAACGAGGCGATCAAGGCACCCATCAACCGCAATTACCCGATCACCTTTCTGGAGCTCGACGATCTCGCTGCCGTCCGGGAGGAGCTGGATAAGGGGGACGTGGCGGCCGTGATCATCGAGGGCATCCAGGGCATTGGCGGCATTCACGTGCCCGAAGCTGCCTTCTTGGAGGCGCTGCCGGAACTGTGTCACGACAACGGGGCCTTGCTCATCCTCGATGAGGTGCAGTCGGGTTACGGGCGCAGCGGTAAGTTTTTTGCCTTCCAGCACAGTGAGGTGCGGCCCGACATCATCACCGTCGCCAAGGGGATGGGTAACGGCTTTCCCATCGGCGGAGTGCTCATCGCGCCCGAACTGGAACCGAAGAGCGGCATGTTAGGAACGACCTTCGGCGGCAGTCACCTGGCCTGCGCCGCGGGCATTGCCGTACTCGACGTAATCGAGCAAGAGAACCTACTAGAAAATACCCGTACGCAGGGCAATTATTTGATGGAAACCCTGGAGGCTAGCGGTCTCTTTACCGAGGTACGCGGCCACGGACTCATGATCGGACTACAAATGAACGGGCCGATCGGGGAACTGCGCAAACGGCTGCTCTTCGAACACCACGTCTTCACCGGTTCTGCCAAGGATCCCAATACCATTCGTTTGCTTCCTCCGCTGAACGTATGTCGGGAAGAATGTGACCGGATGATCGAAGCCTTTCAGCAGGCACTGAACCCCGAGGAAGTATCGCTCCGCTAAGTCAAACTTCCCCCGCTTTTTACCAAAAACCTTGCACCCGCGCACCCGCCCCGATGAAGAACTTCCTTTCCGTACACGACGCCACTACCATTCCCGACCTCGTTAATCGAGCCCGCCACTATAAGGCGTCCAGGAACGAAAACCGGGAGCTGGCCGACGGTAAGACGCTCATCAACCTGTTTTTTAATCCCAGCCTGCGCACCCGCCTCAGCACCGAGCGGGCCGGCTACGAACTGGGCTTTCAGGTGATCACCATGGACGCGGGCGGCGGCTGGAAACTCGAATTCGAGGATGGGGCGGTGATGAATCTGGATAGCGCGGAGCACGTGAAGGAAGCCGCCGGCGTGCTGAGTCAGTACTGCGATGTCCTTGCCGTCCGCTCCTTTCCCGGCCTCGAAGATCGCACGGCCGACTACGAAGACCGTATCATCAACGCTTTCGTGAAGTACGCTACGGTGCCGGTGGTAAGTTTGGAGTCCGCCATTCGCCACCCGCTGCAGAGCCTGGCCGACTGCGTCACCATCGCCGAGCACCGCCAGACCGACCGGCCCAAGGTGGTTCTGACCTGGGCACCCCACCCCCGCAAGCTGCCCCAGGCCGTAGCCAACAGCTTCGCCGAGTGGATGGTCAAGTGGGACGAGGTCGATCTCACGATCGCCAACCCGGAAGGCTTCGATCTGGCGACGGAATTTACGGCGGGGGCGCGGGTGCTGCACAATCAGGAAGAAGCGATGCGCGGGGCAGACTTCGTGTACGCCAAAAACTGGTCGAGCTATACGGACTACGGCGCCACGGCTCAGCTGCCCGACTGGACAGTCAGCGAACAAAAAATGGCCCTCACCAACGACGCGTTTTTCATGCACTGTCTACCGGTGCGCCGCAATGTCGTCGTGACCGACGGTGTGCTCGACAGCGACCGCTCCCTGGTCCTCCGGCAAGCGGACAATCGGACGTGGGCGGCGGCGGCGGTGCTGGCGGGGCTTTTGGGAGGGTGAGGATTTACAATTTCAAATTTACCATTTACAATTTCAAATTTGCGTGGCAGCTCGCTCCGCTCGTCTTCCGTGGATGCTCGCCCCGATAGCTATGGGGGCTCGTGGGGGAGGTCGTCGGCCGACCGAGGTACGAGGCTCGTCTGCCGACTATAGAACTGGCTTCGGTAGCCGTCACGGCAAGCTGCCACGTAAATTGTACCTTGTACATTTGAAATTGTAAATTGTACATTTCATGCCGCGTCAGCTACTCGAAACCGAACAGAAAGCCCTGGAGATTAATCTGGATCCGCGTATCTACGGCACCTTTGCGGAGATCGGTGCGGGGCAGGAGGTAGCCCGTCATTTCTTTCAGGTGGGTGCCGCGGCGGGTACGATCGCCAAGACGATGAGCGCCTACGACAAGGTGTACTCCGATCAGATCTACGGGACGGAGCCGAGCGGGCGCTATGTGTGCGAGAGCCGTATTCATAAGATGGTCGACCATGAGTATGACTTGATGATGGACCGGTTGCGGCACGATCGGCCGGAAACCAACTTTTTTGTCTTTGCCGATACGGTGGCTGCCATTAATTATTCGCGGACCATTCGCGGGAATGGGTGGCTGGGACTCCGGTTTCAGCTCACGCCGAATGGGGGAGCTAATGATATGCTGCTCCACGCCCGCATGCTCGACAACGACAATCAGTTGCAACAGCAGGCCATCGGGATCCTCGGTGTGAATATGATCTACGGAGCCTATCACCTGCACGATGATCCGGAGACACTGGTGGAAAGTCTGCTCGACAGCCTGAAGGGGCGGATCTCGATAGACATGATGGTACTGAGCGGGCCGGACTTTTCCGTCGATAACCGCTTACTCAGCCTGTGGATGGTGAAGCACGCGCTGACTGACATCACAATGTTCGATCCGCGGGGCCGCAGCATTCACCCTAGCGAGTTTCTCTACAAGAAGGCCGTGATGGTCGTACGGGGCAGCTACCGACCGACCACCCTCGTCAATGCGGACATGCTCGACGCAGGGTATAAGCAGTTCCGGGCGGAGGAGCACATCGACCCCTCCACCAGCTTCCTGCTGACCGAGCTGACCATGGATAATCTGCAGGGCAGTTCGGAGCTCAACGAACGCGATTACCTGCACCGCGCAACGCTACTCAATGCACTGGGGCAAACGGTCGTGATCAGCAACTACCACCGCTACGGTGACCTCATCGAATACTTATCCCTGTATAAAGTATCGCCGCTCGGCATCGTAGTGGGCGTGAACGACCTGCTGCAGCTCATTAGCGACAAGTACTACGCCAATCAAGACGGTCGCCTACTGGCTGCATTCGGGGAGATCTTCACCCGCAACGTGAAGCTGTACGTTTACCCCGCCCAGCAGGAGGGAAGTGCCGAACTGATGACTGCCGAGAACGTGCCCATACCGGAAGGCGTCAAGTTCCTTTACCGCCACCTACTGGACAGCGGGCAGATCGTCGACATCGAAAATTACAAAGTTGAAAACTTGCACATCTATTCCCGCAAGGTGCTCGACATGATCCGCGACGGCGAAGACGGCTGGGAGAAGATGGTGCCCGAACGCGTGGCGAAACTGGTTAAGCAGGATTGTCTCTTTGGGTACCCGAGTGAGAAGCTGGAGTTTGAGTATTGAGGTGGTGAATTGGTGAATTGGTGAATTGGTGAGTGGGTGAATTGGAGAGTTGTGGCCAGGGTCGCTTCGCTCCGTAAGTGTTCGCATTGTACCCATACTTAACCGTAGCGCCCCGAGCGAAGCGAGTGGCGATACACAACCCAACAACCCAACAACTCCCTAACCCGACAACCCTCCAGACAACCAAACCCCACAGCCAGGTGTAATTATGAAACCTGTACCATCAACAAGAAAATAACCCTGTATGTACCCCGTCGAGCTTACGATCCCGATGTCGAAGGATCTGACCAATTTCGGATTCGAATCGCTTACCACTCCCGAAGAGGTAGATGCCGCCCTGGGCAAGACCGAAGGGACCGCCCTGCTGGTCGTTAACTCCGTCTGCGGCTGCGCCGCTGCCAACGCCCGTCCCGGTGCGAAAATGGCCGCGCAGAACGAGCATAAACCGGATCACCTGTACACGGTTTTTGCCGGCGTCAACCAGGCCGCTACGGCCCAGGCCCGCGAGCACTTGCTGCCCTATCCTCCCAGCAGCCCCAGCATCGCCCTGTTCAAGGACGGCAAGCTGGTCCACTTCCTGGAGCGCCACCACATCGAAGGTCGCCCGGCCGAAGTGATCGCCCAGAACCTGAAGATGGCGTTCGACAAGTACTGCGCCGCCTAAGGCAACAACGATAAGATAGCTTTAACGCCCCGTGAATACATTTTCACGGGGCGTTACTGTTTTCGCTCTTGTTATCTTACTACACCAAACCATTACGCTTGTACTACCTTCTTTCCATCCTGTTCCTTCTCACTACTGCCGGGGCACCACAGCACCTGGACCTGGAGATCTTGAGCTCAACGGCCGGGGGGAAGGTGTACGTTGCCGTATACGACAGTCCCGACGGGTTCGAGAATGAAGAATCCATCTCTACCGCTAGCCGGGAGCTGACTGCCTCCGCCCAAAGCGCCGAGCTCGCTTTACAGGTTCCCACGGAAGGCGACTACGTGATTGCCGTGTTTCAGGACCTCAATGACAATGGTACGCTCGATCGAAATTTTATCGGCGTACCCACCGAGCCCTACGGCTTCGGAAAGCTCCCTCCGAGCAAGTGGCGCGCACCCGAATTCGGAGAAGTGGCCACCACGGTAGCGGGGGGCGGCCGAATGAAGATCGAGGTAAGGCACTGGCGCGAATATTAGCTGACGCGATAATTATCTTCGGGGCATGACCACGCCCATCATCTCCGTTAGCGAACTTCATGCGCTGCTGCCCCGAAGGCCATTGCTCCTCGATTGCCGCTTCGACCTTTTCGACTTGGACAAAGGACAGGAAGATTACCGGGCGGGCCATATTCCCGGAGCGCACTACCTCCACCTCAACGACGATCTATCCGGTGAAATCATACCCGGCAAAACGGGCCGTCACCCGCTACCGGACCGGCAGGCTTTTGCCGATCGGATGGCAGCCCTGGGACTCACACCGGATCGTCCCGTAGTCGCCTACGACGATAAGGGCGGCGGCATCGCGGCGCGCGCCTGGTGGTTGCTTAAGTGGATCGGTCACGAGAAAGTCGCGGTACTCGACGGAGGATTTCCAGCTTGGCAAACCGCCGGCCTCCCAATCGTGGCGGGTCAGGAACAGGCCACACCCGCGCCACCGTATCCCACTGCTTTTACGGAATTACTTCGCACCTGCGACCGCGCCCAGGTAGAACGGTTGCGGAGCGACGAAGCGCACGTACTCATCGACTCCCGGACATCGGATCGCTACCGCGGTGAAAACGAGAACATCGACCCGGTGGCCGGAGCCATCGCCGGGGCCATCAACCTGCCGTGGCCGGATAACCTGGAGAACGGGAAGTTTAAGTCCCGGGAGGCACTGCGGGAGCGCTTTGCCGGCCTTAAAAAAGAGCCGCAGCAGAACGTGTTCTACTGCGGCTCCGGCGTGACGGCCTGTCACAACATTTTGGCGTACTACTACGCTTTCGGGGAGCTGCCGGCGCTGTATCCGGGCAGCTGGAGTGAATATCTACTAGGAGAATAGGGGGGTCGGGTAGGTATTTTCGGCGACGAGCATCGCGAACGCCTCCTGTACCTTGGGCTTGTCCTCCTGGTAGGTGACGCCGTACCACTTGTCTTCGCTGACCAGCACTTTGACCTTGGCGGTGCCGTCCTTGATCATGCCGTCGACGAGCTCGGGGATGAGGTATTCGGCGCGGGGGTTGTCCTTGTTGTCGCGGGCAAACTCTTCGAAGCCCTTCTGGATGCGGTCGAAAATGGAGGGGTGGAAGCCCCAGAAGTTCATGGAGACGACGCTGTCGTCGGCCAGTTCGTACTGGTGACCGTCCTCACCGAGGTAGCGGACCTTGTCGTCGTCGCCGCGCTGGATCTTAAGGCGCTCGTTAACGTCCTGGAGCAGGTAATCTTCGGCTACCACGGTTACGCCGCGGTTGACGGTTCCGTGATCGGAGAGGGTGCGGTGGAGCACGTAACCGACCATCGCGAAGGTTTCCTCGTCGGCATCAGCTACCAGGAAGGAGGCCATTTTCTGGAATGCTTCGGTCCCGTAGTAATCGTCGGCGTTGATGACGGCGAAGGGTTCATGGGTGACTTCCTTGGCGACCAGCATGGCGTGAGTGGTGCCCCAGGGCTTTTCGCGCTTGGTGTGGTCGACGTCGGAAGGAACGTAGCTGTCCATGCCCTGGAAGGCGTAGGCTACTTCGATCTTGTCACCGAATTTACCGTCGAATTTCTCGCGGAAGGGGGCTTCAATGTCTTTGCGGATAACGAATACGACCTTGCCGAACCCGGCGCGGATGGCGTCGTAGATCGAGTATTCGATGATTCCTTCTTCGCTGGGGCCGACGCCGTCGATCTGCTTGAGGCCTCCGTAACGGCTGCCCATACCGGCGGCGAGGATGACTAAGGTGGGTTTGGTAACTGCCATGAAAGTACTTTTCTGTAAGAGCGACTATTTGCGCCGTTTGTTTGCTTGCGCAGCCCGAAATTGAGTGGCTTCGCGGTGTGTAAGGTAGTAGCCGTAGCCATATGCACCAAACAAAGCAAGCATTCCTGCGCCAAATATGTCAATACTCAGCCAGGTCACCGTGGGGGAGAGGTGGGGAAAGAAATTACTCACGACCAGTAGGTTCAGGGTTACCACCAGGGCAGTCAGCAACATACACAAGATGCAGGCCGCGCGGCCGAACTGGAGGAGGCCCACCTGCTGCCGAAACAGGGTGGTGCGCAAAAAACGCACATACACCGGATGATCGGGCCGCATACGGATCAACTCCCGCAGCACGTGCTCGGTAGTGGCGTACTCCCTGATCCGAAACGCACTGGCCGCCTTGCGGAAGAGCTGGTACTCAAAAATCTCCTCCTCCCTCCCGGCTATGTACCGGATGTCGTGGCGGATGCTGGCGTGGATTACCAAGTCTACCATCAGCTGGTGCTCGCGGTAAGCTCCCGTTTCGAAAAGTGCGTCGACGTAGCGGACGGTAAGCTCAAAGTTTTCCAGCACGTCCAAGCGGCCGATGGCCTGCTCCCGCTCCTCGTACATCCGGATGATGCGGTGGTAGTCGCCGGGGTCGACGGCGCGCAGTTCGCGGTAGAGTTGGGAGTAGTGGCGGGGCACGGGAATCTGAGATTTACAATTTACAAGATGAGATTTACAATTTTCAATTTGCGGCTTAGCTCGCCCCGATAGCTATCGAGGCTCGTCCGCCGACTAAGGCAGGAGGAATTTAAAATGGGAAATGTAGAATTGTAAATTTAGCTGCCGCACCTCGGAGGGTTTACCATTTACAATTTACCATGTACCATTTTCAATTTGCGTGAATGCTCGCCCCGATAGCTATCGGGGCTCGTCCGCCGACTATGTAACAAGAGAACACGACACCACCGATCCGGTTCCGGCTTGTTTTGCCGTGCGGCAGCCCAATTATAAATGGTACATCCGTAAATGGTAAATTGTAAATTATAATTCCTCCTACCTTCGTGCCATGGCTACGCAAAAACGCGGCACTCCCCAGCTCGTTCCCTTTATTATCGTTTCGCTCGTTACCCTGTTCTTTATGATTTGGGCGATGCGGCGGTGCAGCGACAACGACAACGATTACGCGATGATCGAGGAGCGCAATACCCGGGAAGACTACCTGGAACGGCGCGACAGCCTACTGCGCGACAGCATTCGGAAGCTACAGGAACAGGCCTTGCTGGCTACTCCCGAAGCGAGTTTGCTTTCGGAGGCCGAGCAGGAAGTGCTGGCACGGGAGGCGGCCCTGTTGCGCGCACGTACCCAACCCCTGCCCGGGGACAGCACCTTTTACGTGCCCGGCAGGCCGGCGCAGGTGGTGGTGAAGAAGGAAACAACGCTGTACAGCACCATCGACGGCCTGAACGTGCGGGTGCAGCCCCATCTGGGAGCGTCGATCGTGGCGCGGCTGAAGCTTTATGAGCCGGTGACCTTTATGAATGAGGTGACGGATTCGCTCCATACCATCGACCTTGGCGAGGTTACGCCGACCGAGCCGTGGGTCAAAGTTCGGCTGCAGGACGGCAAGCTGGGTTGGGTGTACGGTGCCGGCGTGAGCTACTATAAGCACCGACTCGAAGGTGTGGTAAATTGAGGCACGACCTCCTAAAAATTATTTGCATGCGACTGGCTACGGCAACTACGGCGGCGGAACTGGCCCAGCGCACGGGCGCACGACTCCTCGGCGATGGCGACATCCGCATCACCGGCCTCAACGAAATTCACCATGTGGGACCGGGCGATCTCTGCTTCGTCGATCACCCCCGCTACTACGCGCCCACCCTGGCGTCGGCGGCGTCCGTCGTGCTCATCGACCGGGAAACCGACTGTCCGGCAGGTAAGGCCCTCCTCATTCACCCCGAGCCCTTCGCCGTATACAACCGTTTGGTATGGGAGGCGCGGCCGCAGGTGCAGTGGAACGACGAAAAGCAGGCTTATACGGTAGGTGCCGGAACGATCATCGCACCCGGAGTGGTCATCGGTAAGGGAGCGGTCATTGGAAAGAACTGCCACCTCGGACCCAACTGCGTCATCGGCGACGGCTGCGTGCTGGGTGACCGCGTTACGGTAAGTGCGGGTACCGTAATCGGTGAAGAGGCGTTTTACTTTAAGCGAACGGCAGATGGGCTAATTCCGTGGCGGAGCGGGGGCAGCGTTCTGCTCGAGGACGACGTTTTTCTCGGACCCTGCTGCACCATCGCCCGCGGCGTGTCGTCTACGACGGTGATCGGCCGGGGGAGTAAGCTGGATGCGCATGTACAGATCGGTCACGATTGCAAGATCGGGGCCCACGTGCAGATGGCCGCTCAGGTAGGGGTGGCGGGCAACTGTACCATCGACGATTGGTCTATCCTTCAGGGGCAGGCGGGCATTGCCCAGAACGTCCACATGGGGGAGCGAACGGTCATCATGGCGCAGAGCGGTGTAGGTCGCGATCTGGAGGGGGGGAAGTCGTGGTTTGGCTCACCGGTACAGGAAGCGCGTAAGGCGTTCCGCGACCTGGTGAAGCTGCGAAAACTGGGAGAGAAGTGAGGGGAAGTCAGGTTGACGACCCGCTCCGTTGGCAACTTGGTGCGAATAATTTGTTATTAAGTAGGTATGGCAGAAGTACTTGACATAACGGTAGCCGAAGAAACGGAAATACGCCAGGCCTACGAAGCCATGATCGGCAGTATGCGTACTCCCTATTCCCAGGAAGACCGGGAACAGATGGACCGCGCCTTCAAACTGGCCAATTTCAGCCACCGGCACCAGCGACGTAAATCGAAGGAACCCTACATCTTTCACCCCATCGCGGTGGCCCACATCTGCGCCGAGGAGATCGGACTGGGAGCAACCGCCATCTGTGCCGCCCTGCTGCACGACGTAGTGGAGGACACGCCGGTCACCATCGAAGAGCTGCAGGAGCAATTCGGGGACCGGATCGCCCAGATGGTCAACGGACTCACCAAACTCGACAGCGCCTACCAGTCGGAAAGCCAGCAGGCCGAAAACTTTAAGAAGGTGCTCAGCACCCTCATCGTGGACGTGCGCATCGTACTCATCAAGATGGCCGACCGTCTGCACAACATGCGGACCATCCGGAGTATGCCGGAGCACAAGCAGCTGAAGATCGCCGCCGAGACCAGCTACATCTACGCCCCGCTGGCCCACCGCCTCGGCCTCTACAACTTCCGTTCGGAATTCCTCGACCTGTGCATGAAGGTGCTGGAGCGCGACGAATACGACGCCGTGGCCCGCAAGCTACAGGAGACGAAAGCCGCCCGCGAGAAGTACATCGAAAGCTTCATCAGACCGCTACGGGAGAAACTGGACACCCTGGGCTATCCGTACCGCATTTTCGGCCGGCCGAAGTCGATCTACAGCATCTCCAATAAGATCAAGAAGAAGCAGGTTCCCTTTGAGCAGATCTACGACCTCTTTGCCGTCCGCATCATACTGGACGTTCCCCGCGACAAGGAAAAGCTGGCCGCCTGGGCCACTTACAGCACCATCACGGACGAGTACCAGGCCGTACCGAGCCGGCTCAAAGACTGGATCACCATCCCGAAATCAAACGGATACGAAAGCCTGCACACCACGGTGGTCGGGCCCGACGCGCGGTTTGTGGAAGTACAGATCCGCAGCGAACGGATGAACGAGATCGCCGAGCGGGGCTTTGCCGCTCACTGGAAGTACAAGGGCATCAACAACCAGCGCGATGTGTACGAGCAGTGGTTCGAGAGCGTGCGCGACATCCTGGAAAATCCGAACAGCGACACCGTTCAGTTTCTCGGAGATTTTAGGGCGAACAGTTTCTTCAACGAGGAGGTCTACGTCTACACCCCCGACGGCGACATGAAGGCCCTGCCGAAGGGCTCCACCGCCCTCGATTTTGCCTTTAGCGTACACAGTATGGTGGGCTACCACTGCCAGAGCATCCTCTGCGACGAGCGCATCGTACCCATGTCGTACGAACTGAGGAACGGCGATCGCCTGCAGGTAAATACCAGTCCCAACCAGAAGCCCAATCCCAACTGGCTCGACATGGTGAAGACGGGCAAGGCGAAGGCAAAGATCCGTCAGTCGCTGAAGGAAGAGAAGCGCAAGCAGGGGGAGCTGGCCCGCGAGGCGCTGCTCCGCAAGCTCAAAAAACTGCACGTAGAGGACGAAAAGGCGGCCATCGAAACGCTGGCCCGCCACCATACGGACGGTAGCCACGTCGATCTGTTCTACGACATCGGTCGGGAGGAAATCAGTATCGCGCAGGTGCTTAAGCCGTTTACCGTAGATCACGGCAAGTTGGTACCCGTTGCTCCTGCGTCCCCGCCCGTACAGGAAAAGGACCCCGACAGCCGGACCCGGCGCAGCGGAGCCACCAAGATCAAGGGCACGACCAAGCTGCTCATCAATGGGGAGCCCGGCGACCAGTTGGAGTATACCATGGCCAGTTGCTGCAACCCCGTGCAGGGCGACCAGGTTTTTGCCTACCTGACTTCCAATGCCGGACTGAAGATCCACCGCGTCATTTGTCCGAACGCCGAAAACCTCATGGCCAACTACGATTACCGCATCATGAAGGCCGAATGGGTGAGTACCAGTCAGCACAGTTTCGTGGCAGAACTGAAGCTTACGGGGCTCGATAGCGGCAAGGGGGTGATCGAAACCATCAGTCACGAGATCACGCAGATGGACCTGGATATACGCAGCTTCCAGATCGCGGCCCAGAGTGGTACGTTTACCGCGCAGATTAGTCTGCTGGTGCGCAATACCGACCAACTCCGGTTGGCTACCAGAGCTTTACAAAACTTAGATAACGTTTCAACCGTTTCCCGGGTAGAATAATTTCCGTTTCTTCCACGCATGCAGACTAACCCGACTACCGATTTTCAGCAGGTCAAGGACATTTTCTCCGAACACCTCCGCGAGCGTAAAGCCCGCCGGACGCCGGAGCGGTTTGCCATCCTGGAAGAGATCTACGGCCGCGACGACCACTTCGACGCCGAGTCGCTCTACATCCACATGAAGACCAACAACTACCGGGTCAGCCGGGCTACGGTCTACAATACGCTGGAGCTACTGGTGAGCTGCGACTTGGTCAAGAAGCATCAGTTCGGTAAGAACCTGGCCCAGTACGAAAAGAGCTACGGCTACAAGCAGCACGACCACTTGATCTGCAACACCTGCGGCAAAGTGCTCGAGTTTTGCGACCCCCGCGTACAGCAGATTAAAAATATGATGGGGGATATCCTTAATTTTAAGGTCACCGGCCACAGCCTCAACTTGTTCGGCGAATGTGCCGGTGGGTGTGAGCGGACGCAGTAACATCCCCGCATTTTACTAAATTAACCAGTGAACCCGAACCGGGACACTCACTTACTTGCTTGATAAAAAAGATAAAAACCTAACTTATGTCATTCGAAATTACCGGAACGCTCGTTAAGAAGTACGAAGTCGAAACCAAGGGAGAAAGCTTCCGCGTACGCGACTTCGTCATTAAGGCCAACGACGGCGGACAGTACGACAATTTCGTCAAGTTTCAGACCACCCAGGACCGCACCTCCATCATCGACGACATGAACGAGGGCGACGAGATCAAGGTACACTTCGATCTGCGTGGCCGCCAGTGGCAGGATAAGTACTTCACCAACCTCAACGCCTGGCGCGTAGAGGCCATGACCGCAGGAAACACCCCCGCCGCCCCGGCCAGCAACAACGACACCCCCGGCGGCTTCCCTTCCGCAAGCGATGAACCCATGGTAGAGGCGGACGACGACCTGCCTTTCTAAATTCCTACGTTATGACTAACCAGACCACCCAGCGCGTTAAAGTAAGCGCCGAAAGCTTCTATCAGGAGCAGTATTCTCAGCCCGAGGCGTTGCAGTACGTGCACGCCTACCGGATCAGAATCGAAAATCAGGGGAGACTGCCGGTGCAGTTGCTGAGTCGGACCTGGGAAGTGATTGAATCTACGGGCGAACGCCGCCACGTGGAAGGCGAGGGCGTAGTGGGCAAGCAGCCCGTCATTTTACCTGGCGACAGTTACGAGTACAACAGCTGGATACAGTTCGCCACCCCGTTCGGAGCAATGGAGGGCAGCTACGTAATGTACCGCCGGGATGATGACGGGGTAGAGAACTACTTCGAAGTGGAAGTGCCCCGCTTCCTCCACATCGTACCGGCCATCCTAAACTAGTACCCCACCTATTCCTCTTCTCCCCCGTCGCCGGCTTCCAGCCAGAATTCGTTGACCACGTCGCCGGGAATCAGGCGCACCTGGCGCATGTTGAGCAGTTCGAGCAGGCCGAGGAAGGTTACGATGGCGTGGATGCGGGTATGGCATACTCCGAAGATATCCACGAAGCCCGGGCGCGGTTGGCCGAAGCGGATGGCCTCCACCAACTCCATGATCCGGATCTGTTGCTCTTCAATGGTGTGGGTGAACTGGGCGATCTCATGTACGACCGGCTTCCGGTTGGCATCCTCGAGGCGACCAAGCATGCGCTCGTACGCTCTCAATAATTTGAATAGGGTAACACTCTCCAGTTCTACATCGACCAGGGCCTTAGTTGCCAACTGATCGAGCTCATCGGTAATGTTGCCGCGATAGTTGCGCATTCCGCGCTCGGTTTCCAGGGTGCGCAGTTCCTTCAGTACGCTTTTGTAGCGCTTGTATTCCAGCAGTCGGGCCACCAGTTCCTCCCGCGGGTCGATCTCGTTGCCTTCCTCATCGACGGGTTTGCGGGGGATCAGCATCTTGGCTTTGATCCGGCACAGGGTTGCCGCTACGAGGACGAACTCGCTGGCCAGGTCGATGTCCATGCGATCCGCCGCCCGCATGTATTCCAGAAAATCATCGGTGACCGTCGCGATCGGGATGTCGTAAATATCCAGCTCGTCCCGCTCGATAAAGAAGAGCAGAAGATCGAAGGGGCCTTCGAACTGGGGGAGTCGGATTTGGTAGCTCAGGAAGGGGGGGATTTGAAATTTAAAATTGGCAATTTAAAATTTGCGCGGCAGCTCGTTGGCGGAGTCCGGAATCTCACTGTCCAAAGGTACTGCTGAGGATCCGCTCCAGCCAGTGCTGGTCGACTTCGTCGAAGGAGGCTTCCTCGCTGCTGTCTACGTCGAATACGCCCATGAGGGTGCCGTCCGCGCGGTGTACCGGCAGCACGATCTCGGAGCGGCTGTTGGGGTCGCAGGCGATGTGTTCCTTGCCCTCTTCCAGGACGTGGGTATCGGCCACGATTTTGGTTTGGCCGCTTTCGGCGACGGTACCGCAGACTCCGCGACCGAAGTCGATGTAGAGACAGCCCAGCGTACCCTGGTAGGGACCGACGATCAGCCTACGATTTTCGTGTACCAGGTAGAAGCCGACCCAGTAGTAGTAGGGCAGGTAAGTTTTAAGTAAGCTATTGATGGTAGCCATTTTCATCACCTCGTTGCGCTCCTCGCCGATGGTGGCCAGGATGGCGGCGTAGGCCTGTGAGTAGGCAACTTCCTTATCTTGCCGACCGAGGTTAACGGATGGCTTGATGAAGTAGGGCATTTCGGCGGTAGCGGACATGGATATCCGAACATCATCCCCTACGGTTCCGGTTGTAAAAGGGTGCAGAAGTTCTGCAATAAACAAACCTAACAAACATGAGTAACAATCAATTTGACCGACCGCGAACCGTCGTAATTACCGGTGCCTCCGCGGGTATCGGTCGCGCCATCGCCCGTGAATTTGCTAAGGAGCACGCCCGTATCGGACTAATCGCCCGCAACCAGGAAGGACTGGAAGGCGCCCGTAAAGAGATCGAAGCACTCGGCGGTGAGGCGCTCGTATTGCCAGTAGATGTAGCTGATTTTCGGGCCCTCGATGAGGCAGCCGGCAAGGTGGAGGAAACCTTCGGCCCCATCGACGTATGGATCAACAACGCCATGACCAGCGTCCTCGGCCTCTTTAAGGACGTGGATATGGACGAGTTTAAGCGGGTGACCGAAGTAACCTATCTCGGATCGGTATACGGAGCAAAGTGCGCACTCAAGCGGATGCAGCCCCGTAATCGTGGCAGTATCGTCTTTGTCGGTTCCGCGCTGGCGTACCGGGGCATTCCCCTGCAGACCGCCTACTGCGGTGCCAAGCACGCCATCGAGGGATTCTACGATAGCCTCCGTTCCGAGCTCGTCCACGAGAACAGCAACGTCATGACCACCATGGTTCAGCTGCCCGGCGTCAACACTACGCAGTTCGGCCTGGTCCGCAACAAGCTCGATAAGCAGCCCCGCCCGATGGGCACTATTTACCAGCCGGAAGTCGCCGCCCGCGCGGTAGTGACCGCCGCCGGTACCAACGACAGGGAGTATTACGTAGGGCTTCCCGCCGTTCAGACCATTCTGAGCAGCAAGCTCTTCCCCGGGCTGATGGATCTTTTCCTCGGTAAGTCAGCAGTGAGCGGACAGAAGACGGATAAAGACGCGACCCATCACCAGGATTACCTCTTCGAGTCCGTACCCGGCGACCACGGCAGCCACGGCGACTTCGACGATAAGGCCAAGAACAGCGGCATCGTCATGAAGGGATCGACGGTGCGTGCCCTGACCTCCGCCCTCGTCTTCGGTACCGTGATCGCGGCCACCAGCCTGATCACGAGTTCCCTGACCCGGCGATAGGTCAAGCGTAGAATGAGAAAGGCCCGGAAGATTCGATTCTTCCGGGCCTTCTTGCTTTAAAGCAGCGGTCGGTTTACTTCGACCATTCTTCGATCGACTGTTCGTTCATGCGCACGTAATCCATGTTGCCGGCCTCCTCGGCGAGCATTTTGGATCGCTTGGCGGCTTCGATGGCCTCCTGCTTCATGCCGAGGTCGCTGAGGATGATAGCCTCACGGCGTACCATCCAGAAGCGGGCGTTCTCTCCCGACATTTCGTTGGCCTTGCGGATGTACTCCAGGGCCTTCTCGTTGTCGGCACCGGAATCGTTTAGGAAGCTGGCGGCCTGGAAGTAGTCGTTTACGCTCGGTCCGGCCATGACGCGGTCGATGGTGGCCATCACGCTTTCCTTTACGTTCGTGGTGATGGGCAGGGCTACGTGCGTCTTGTCCCACATCATCACGAGGTCGGCCCCGTCGAGGGTATAGTTGCCGAGGTTGATGGTGAAGGTTTCGACGGCTTCGCTGAGCTTGGTCGGCTTACCGGTGACGGTCACGGCGGGTGTCTTTTCTACGTAGCTGGTCCAGTCGCCCGTTTCGTAGGGGAAGAACATTACCTCCCAGCTGTCCATGGCGGGCTTGCTCAGGATGGCGTAGCTGCCGGCGGGCACTTCCTTTCCGGCCACCGTAACGGCATCGCCGAAGGTGATCTTCGTCGCTTGGTTGGCACCCGTACGCCAGATCTCTCCGTAGGGGACGAGACCGTCGGCGGCAAAAATGGTGCGCTCCTTCATGCCGGGGCGGCTGTACTCGATCTTCACGTCGGTCAGTCCAACGGTGGTTTCCATCTTCACGGCGGGCGAGGCGGGGGGCGACTGGATCTGAGCCTGGAGGCCGGTGCCGCACAGCAGGAGACAAAGGGTAAGAATTCTTAGTTGCATTGTTGTGGTTTGTTTTGGTTTGTAGCGCAAAGGTACGCAATCAGTGGGGCGGGGGTCCCGATAGCTATCGGGAGTGCAATGTCAGCGGTTAGTGGGTCGACTTATTCGGGGCCGGAGCGGCGGCGTGGAACTCATGAGCGATCCGGTGGGCGTAATCATCGAGCAGCTGGCGGATGCGGTGGGTAGAATCAGAAGCGACGATAAGCCCGATGTGCTGCTTCTTGTCCATGCGCCATACAATTTCCGGATCGGTGAAGGAGGAGGTGTCGGGGTGCTCGAAGCGGGAGAGGCTCACCACGATGCCGGACTGATCGTAGCGCCGTTCCGGCACGGAGTAGGGTTGTCCGGTAGCCATGGCAGTTTCGAGTTTGGCCCACTCCGTCCAGAGGCCTACTCCGGTGGCGGCCTCCACCATTTCGGCGAGGTGAGCACCCCCGACGCGGCTGGCGGTTTCCAGGAAGACGAAATTCCCGTCCTGCGTCTTGATAAATTCGGTGTGGGAGGCGCTGAACTGCATGCCGAATGCGTGCATCACGTCTCCCGTGAGCCGGCGCAGGACTACGGCCTCTTCATCGTGGTAGGGTATGCTCACCGAGCGGAAGATGCCGCCGCCGTGTGCCACTTCGAAGGGCGTACTCAGGTAGCGAGAGACCTGGCAAAAAGCGACCTCGCCATCGACCGAGATGGCATCAACGTGGTAGACGTCGCCCGGCTTGAACTGCTCGATGAGGTACTCTTGGCGGCGTTCTCCGAGTTGGTGCACTTTCTCCCACAGTTCCTGAGCAGAATGCACTTTCGTGATGCCGGTAGCGCTGGCCTCTCCCCGTGGCTTAATGAGGCAGGGATACTCGACCCGATTGGCGAATTCAGTAAGGGCCACATCGTTGAACAGGCTGGTGAAGGCGGGCACCGGGACTCCGTGATCGCGTGCCCGGATCCGCATAGCGAGTTTGTCACGGAAGTAGCGGGAGGTGGTTTGTCCCATACCGGGCAAGCGAAATTCTTCGCGTAGGTAGGCGGCCTTTTCCACGTCGAAGTCGTCGAGGGCAACCACCCGGTCGATCGGGCGACTTTGCATCATCCAGGCGACTCCCTTCGCGATATTGGCCAGTGCGGCGGGGGCGTTGCTGTCGCTTTCCAGAAAGAAAAACTCGTCGATGGCTTCGCGGGGCCAGGGGTCGTGCTCCAACTTTTTGACGGTAAGGAGGTAGACGGTATTGCCGGCGGCTTTGCACGCGCGGAGGAAGGGGGCGCCTTTGAAGTAGCAGGAGATGCAGAGGAAGGTCATGGGGGGGAGTTCTTTAGTACGGTAGTTTTTTAGTACGGTAGTTCGGTAGTCTTTTAGGAGGGTAGTTCTTTAGTAGGGTAGTCTTTTAGTACGGTAGTACGGTAGGGGGAGTCAACCTCGGGGAGGGGTTGCGTCTTCTATTAGGTACTAGACAGCAAGCTAACGAATCAACTACAATACGGTATAAATATGGCACTGACGGAATCTACTATGGTCGAAATCGGCACGCTCGCTCCTCCCTTTGAACTGGAAGATGCGGTGTCGGGGGCGAAACTGAATTATGACGACGTGAAGGGACCGAAGGGGACGCTCATTTTGTTTATTTGTAATCACTGCCCTTACGTCATTCACACGATCGAGGCGCTGGTGGATGTAGCCAACGATTACGAGGATCGGGGCATCGGGACGGTGGCTATCAGCAGTAATGATGTGGAAGCCTATCCCGTCGACAGTCCGGATAATATGGAGGCCTTTGCCCTCGACAACCTGTTTTCCTTTCCTTACCTCTACGATGAGACCCAGGAAGTAGCGAAAGCTTACGATGCGGCCTGTACGCCCGACATTTATCTCTTCGACGGAGACCGGAAACTCTTTTACCGTGGTCGCCTCGACGATGCCCGTCCCCGCTCCGGGAAGCAGGTGACGGGGGCCGATCTGCGCGCTGCAATGGACGATCTGCTTGCGGGAAGGCCGAGCCCGGAGAAGCAGTATCCGAGTGCGGGGTGTGGGATAAAGTGGAAGTAGGGGGTAGGGGGTAGGGGGTAGGGGGTAGTTATTTAGTACGGTAGTACGGTAGTACGGTAGTGCTTTAGTACGGTAGTATTTTAGTCGGTTAGGGGGTTAAGATTTTCGCATTTGTTTGGGGCCGTACCAGAGCCAGAAGCCGGAGAGGGTGAAAATGATGGTGGCGAGGCCCATGATGGTGGAATAGATGAGCTTGACGGTGTCGTTAATGATGGAGCCGTCGTGGATTTGCTCGATGAAGTCGGCCCGGCGGATGCCGATGCTGAGGACCTGGCCGGTGGTGCCGTCGAGTTGGACTTCACCGTAGTGATCCTTGAAGAGAAATTTGAGGGATCCCTTGTCGGGGCGGTAGTCGATGCGGTCGATGGTGGGGTCGTAGGTAGGACCGAGGGAATCGGTGAGCGCGACCTGGGCCATTGAGAGTAAATCGGCGGTGGGGAGCCATTCGGTAAGTTCCGTGCTGCTGCCGCGGGAGGTGGGGGGCATGATGTAGTCCACGTCCTTTTTCCAGCCGAGGAGGACGCTGGTGATTCCGATGACGAAAAAGAAAATGAATAGGGTGACACCCGTCCAGCGGTGGATACGGCGCGTCTGTCGCAGGATGCGGGCTTGCTTTTGTCGGGAGGTGAGTTCTTCCATAGTTGTCTGCTACTGCTTTACCAACGCCCGGGGGGCAGGGCAGTTGCTACGGCAAGGAAGAGGTAATACGGAGCAAGGAGGGCATCGCCCAACAGAACGAACCCTGCACCTGCGTCCCCGCCCAAAAATTTACGCACGGGGTGGCGGCGGTAAACCCCTAAAACGATGGCCGCCCGTAACGCGTAAAGAAGCAGCGCCCAACCACAGGCCAGGGTGAAGAGCAGGTACAGACCGACCAGGTAAAACAGGCCGTGACTGAGCGCCAGTGCCGCCAACAGGACACGGTGCAATGGGCGGTACAGGGGGCCAACGGACTGGTGCCGCAGCTTTTGCCGCAGGTACGCCTGCCAGGTATAGGAGGTTCGGGAGTAGGTCCAGGAAGCGGGATGGGTCACGCTTACGGTGGTTGCCGGTTGTGCGTGGCGGTTTATGAGGAGGTCATCGTCGCCCCCGGGTACATGGGCATGGGCAGTGAATCCTTCCGCTCGTCGGAAGAAGCTCTTTCGGTAGGCGAGATTGCGCCCCACGCTCATGTACGGGTGGCCGGTGCGGGCAAATCCCTGGTACTGGAGGGCTACGTAGGTCGCTTCGAAGCGTTGCCAACGGTTGAGCAGACCGTTTCCGGATTGGTAAGGTGAACAGCCCAACACCAGTTCGGCGCCCACAGTGAGGGGGGCGGTCATGCGGGTCAGCCACTCGGGGGTGGCGGGAATGCAGTCGGCGTCGGTCAGGAGCAGAATGTCGTGGGCAGCCGCTCCAATACCGGCCGTGAGGGCGTCCTTTTTTCCGGGTCGGGTGGGGCCGGGGGTGACGAGTCGGAGGTGGGTGAACGTTTGTTGGAGCCGCCGCACGATGCCGGGGGAGGCGTCGGTCGAGTTGTCGTCTACGGCGATTACCTCAAAATGGGGGTGATGCTGGGCTAAAATACTACGCAGACAGGCTTCCAGGCCGGCGGTTTCGTTGCGGAAGCAGACGATTACGGAAACGGGGGCCGTGTGGCCGGCAACCGGTGACGGATCGGGGGAGGGGAAGGCCCGGGACAGGATAAAGCGCCAGGCAAGAAGTTGAACGGCCGCGGCCAGCAGGAGCAGCCCCGACACCTAGAGTTCGGCTACGACGTCGTTCCACTCGGGGTGGCGTTGCACGTAGGAAGCGACGAACGGGCAGGAGGGGATGGCCATAAGGTTGTTGTCGCGGGCGTACTGCAGGGCAGTGGTGACCATGGCGCTGCCGATGCCCTGACCGGCAAGGTCTTCGGGTACTTCGGAATGGACGAGGTCGATCTTGTCGCTACCGTTCATCTGATACAGCAGCTTCGATACCTGGGAACCGTTGACGACTTCGAAACGGCTCTTCTCCTGGTTGTTAACGACAGACTCAGTGGGGTTTGACATACACAGTTGCTTTGAAAACGTAGGCAATAGTACGCACATTTCCCTTAGATGTTTGCTACAATTCCTTGCGCAAACGGGCAACCGGAAGACCGAGTTGCTCGCGGTACTTGGCAACGGTGCGGCGGGCAATGTCGTAGCCGGCATCCTTGAGGGCACGCTGCAGCTTGCTGTCGTTGAGGGGTTTGCGCTTGTCTTCGGCGGATATGATCTCGGCCAGGACTTTTTTCACCTGGGTGGTGCTGACCTCTTCGCCGTCTTCGTTGGTCATCCCCTCGCTAAAGAATTCACGTAGGGAGAAGGTGCCAAAGTCGGTCTGTACAAACTTTGAGTTTACCACCCGGCTCACGGTGCTGATATCAAGTTCCGTGGGGCCAGCGATGTCCTTGAGGATCATCGGGCGCAGGGTCTTCAGATCGCCGGTGCGGAAGAATTTCTCCTGGTAGCGCACGATGGTGTGCATTACGCTATAGAGCGTCTGCTGTCGCTGCTGGATGGCCTCAATGAACCAGCTGGCCGAATCGATATTCTGGCGAATGAAGCCGGCCGCCTGCTTCTGGGCGATGGTGAGTTTGCCCGATTCCTTCTGTTTGCGGCGGTACTCGGCCAGCTGCTTTTGGTAGTAGTCGTTGATTTTAAGATCGGGAGCATTGCGGGCGGTGAGGCTCAATCTGAGCTCGTCGTCGACCACCGTGACCAGAAAATCGGGGATCACCACCCGGGCCGCCCGTCCCCCCGCGCGCCCACCGAGTCCCGAGGCGGGTTTGGGATTTAACTTTAGGATTTCGCCGAGGGCATCCCGCAGTTCGTCTTCGTCGACCTCCAGCTTTTCGCGCAGCTTATCGTAGTGCTTCTTGCTGAAGAGTTCGAAGTGATCGCGGATGACCGTCTGGGCCAGGACCAGGTCGGCGAAGGTGTGGTCATCGAGGTCTTCACCGTTATCGACCTTGTAGTTCAGTTGGAGCAACAGGCACTCGCGGAGGTTGCGGGCGGCCAGGCCGGGGGGTTCCAGAGACTGGACGATCTTTAGCACGTCCTTGATGCGGCGGGAGTCGACGTCGATGTCGTAGTTGATCAGCAAGTCGTCGGCGATGGCGCTGGGCATGCGCTGGAGGTAGCCGTCGTCGTCGAGGTTACCGATGATCTGCAGTCCGATGGTGCGGTCGAGGGGCGTATCGAACTCCAGGTTGGCGAGTTGTCCCTCCAGGTACTCGAAGAAGGTGAACTCATCGGCCGTATAGCTGCCGGGGGCGTCGTAGGTTTCGTCGTTGTTGCCGGACTGCTGGTAGTTGGTGGGATCGTCGTCGATGTACTGCTGAAACAGCTCCTCCATTTCGAAGGGGTCTCCGTCGCCGCGTTCCGTCTCCTGCTCGTCGCGGTCGGCCGGTCCGTCGGCGGGCTCGTGACTGGCTTCTTCGAGGGTGGGGTTGCGCTCGAGCTCTTCCTTGACCCGCTGCTCGAGCTCGTACAGCGGTAACTGCATAAGCTGCATCAGTTGGATCTGACGGGGGCTGAGCTTCTGGAGCTGTGATTGCTTGAGGGACTGTCCGAGCATGGCTGATGATGGAACGGTGCAAGTTAGGGCTAAGGTTCACAACCCGGCCGGCTACCGGAGATATACCCGCGTCCCCGCCCGGAACCTTGCATGAAGTACATTTGTCTTACCAAGGAATAACTGTGAACAACCAAATATGTCCCAAATTACCTTTCCCGAATTTACTTACGAACGGCCCGATCTAGATCGACTGGAAACCGCCTTCAACGCTGTCCTGGAAGAACTCAAGGCCGCCGACCACCTTAACGATGCCATCGCTGCCGTGGAACAGATCGACAGCATCCGCGCCAGCGTATCCACGGCCTATAATATCGGGTACATTCGCTACAGCATTAACACCAGGGACGAATTCTACCGTGGGGAGAAAGACTGGTTCGACCAGCACCTGCCGCGCACGGAGCAGTGGAAAGTCGATTACTACCGGGCCCTGCTGGACAATCCCCACCGGGAGGCACTGCAGCAACATTTCGGGGCACAACTCTTCGACTCCGCCGAGGTAAGCATCCGCACCTTCCGCCCCGAAATTTTGGAGGAGCTGCAGTCCGTAAATAAGCTATCGAGTGAATTCACCCAGATGCGCGGCGGCGCGGAGATCGAACTGGAAGGAGAAACCTACAACCTCTCCAGCATCACGCCACTGGAACAAGTGCCCGACCGGGAGAAGCGCAAGGAAGCCAGCTCCGCCAAGTGGCAGTGGTTTGCCGAAAACCGGGCACGCATCGAAGACATTTACGCGGAAATGGTGAAGCTGCGGACCAGCATGGCCGCCAAGTTGGGCTACGACAACTTCGTCGGCCTCGGCTACGCGAACATGAACCGTACGGACTACGGTCCGGAACAGGTGGCCAACTTTCGCCGGCAGATTCAGGACCATATCGTACCCATCGCCCAGAAGCTCTACGACAAGCAGCGCGAGCGCCTCGGCGTCGACCGGCTGCACTACTACGACCTGTCGTTCCGCTTTCCCACCGGCAACCCCAAACCCCAGGGTACGCCGGACGAGATCGTAGCCCACGCCGACCGGATGTACCAGGAACTAAGTAAGGAAACCGGCGACTTCTTTCGCTATCTCCGGGATAAGAACCTTATGGACCTGGAAGCGAAGGACGGCAAGGCCCCCGGCGGCTACTGCACCTTCATCAACGACTACCAGTCGCCCTACATCTTCAGCAATTTCAACGGGACGAGCCACGACATCGACGTGCTCACTCACGAGTTCGGCCACGCCTTTCAGGTCTACAGCAGCCGCGACCAACGCCCCTTGGAGTACAACTGGCCCACCTACGACGCCGCCGAGATCCATTCCATGAGCATGGAGTTCTTCACTTACCCCTGGATGGAAGGCTTTTTCGGGCCCGACACCGACAAGTACTACTTCAGCCATGTGGCCGGCAGCTTTCGCTTTCTGCCCTACGGCTGCGCGGTTGACGAATTTCAGCACCGGGTGTACGAAAACCCCGAGCTCGACAATGCCGGTCGCAATGCGATCTGGAAAGAAATGGAGGCGAAGTACCTGCCCCACCTCGACTACTCCGACCACGATCACCTCCACGACGGCACCTTCTGGCAGAGCCAGGGGCACATCTTCTCCGTTCCATTTTACTACATCGATTACTGCCTGGCCCAGATCTGTGCCTTCCAGTTTTTCTTGAAGGACGAGCAGGATCACGAATCGGCCTGGGCCGACTACGTCCGTCTCTGCAAGGCCGGCGGCTCAAAATCCTTCCTGGAGCTCGTCGAACTGGCCGGGCTTGAAAATCCCTTCGAGGACGGCGTGGTGAAGAAGATCGCGGACCGGATGCGGGAGCGGCTGGATGTCTGAGGGGAGGGGGCTCACCTTTCGGCTGTCCCTGCTGCTGTTTCTGCAGTTCGGCGTATGGTCGAGTTGGCTCATCAACCTGGGCACCTACTTGCTCCACAGCCTTGACTTTACGGGTTTACAGGTGGGGATGATCTACGCCACCAATGCCATTGCCGCCACCGTCACCCCGCCGCTCATGGGCTGGCTGGCCGACCGTCGCTTCCCCTCGGAGCGTCTCATGGGGGTGTTGAACGCGATCGGTGGCGTGGCGCTCATTGCCTGCTACTTTACGACTTCTTTCGGCTGGTTTTACGGCTGGATGCTGCTGTTCAACCTCTGCTTCATTCCCACCTTCAGCTTGGCGGCGGCCATGTGTTTTCATCACCTCGATGATCCGGCGGAGCAGTACCCTTTCGTGCGGGTGTGGGGCACGGTTTCCTTTATGCTAGTGGGGGTGGCGCTGAGTGTTTTTCACGTCGAGGTGTCTCCCCTGCCGTTGCTGGCCGGTGGCATCGTATCGCTACTGCTGGCGGTGTATTCCAATTTTTTGCCGCACACGCCACCGCAATCCGGCTTTGACTGGGCGGCGGTGCGCGGGAGCGAGCTGCGTCAGATATTCAGCGAGCGGGGTATGGTGGTGTTGCTCATTGCTTTGCTGGCAAGTTGTATTCCTTCCTCCTTTTACTACAGCTTTCTCAATCCCTTCCTCAACGAAGTAGCCTGGCCGGCCGCCGCGGCGAAAATGGCCATCGGCCAACTCTTCGAGATCGGGGTGGTGCTGGCGATGCCCTTCGTCTTCCGGCGCTTTCGGTTCCGCAACATCATCTTCTGGGGACTCATGGCCTGGGGACTGCGCTACTTCGCCTTCGGGATCGGCCGGCCGGGCGACAACGAATGGCTTCTCTACGCCGGCATCGTCGTGCAGGGCGTCGCCTTCGCCTGGATCATCATCGCCGCCCAGATCTACATCGATAACCGGGTACCCAAAACCCTCCGCAACACCGCCCAGGGCCTCGTCTCCTTCGCCGACCTCGGCATCGGAGTCTTCCTCGGCAGCTGGATCGCCGGTGAGGTCGTCAGCAGCAACGTACTACCCGATGGCACCCACGACTGGTGGTCGATCTGGCTCGTGCCGGCCTGCGTGGGGGTGGGAGCCGCGGTGTTTTTCTGGGTGGCGTTTCCGCGGGAGGGGAGATTGTAGTTGGTGAGTTGTGGAATTAGTGAGTTGTTGAGTTAGTGAGTTGTTGAATTTGCCCGTCGTACGTGCACTACATGTAGGGCGATGCAACAACTCAACAATTCAACAACTAAAAACCCAACAACTAAAACTCCACCTTCAACCGCAAATTCACCCTTCTCCCCGTCAGTCGGTTGGGTACGGCGTACTGCTGTTCGAAGATGGTTTTGATGAAGGTGTTGCCGGCCTGGTTGCCTACGTTCATGAGGTTGAAGACCTCGAGGCTGAGGTAGGTCGAGCGGGTGAAGCGCAGGGGAGAGGTGGCGCGGCGGCGGGAGGTTTCGCGGTCGTAGAGGCGCCAGCTGAAGCCGATGTCGATGCGGTGGTAAGTGTCGAAACGGAGGGTGTTGCGGTACACGGTATTGCTTCCCTGGATGCCGAAGGGGAGGCCGCCGCCGACGGTCAGGTTGACGTGGGTGCGGAAGTTGGGGTTGTTGCGGAGGTAATCCTGGAAGAATAAGGAAAGCTGGAAGAGCTGGTCGGTGGGGCGGGGGACGTACTCTACCACTTCATCGAGCACTTCGCCATTGGGGCCGCGGCCGGTTACTTCGCGGTGCTCCACGTCGCGCAGTTTTTCCCGGGCACGGAGGAGGCTGAGGTTGAGCCAGCTGTCGGCGCCGGGGACGAACTCTCCGTTGAGGCGGAAGTCGAGTCCGGCCACGTAGCCGCTCGCGTCGTTCAGGCCCGAGTACTGGATGCGGACGTTCTCGATCTCGTAGCTGACCAAGTCCCAGAGCGATTTATAGTACGCCTCGGTGATGAGCCGAAATTTCTTAGGATTGCGCTTGCCGTAGTAGAAATCGCTGGTGAGGCCACCGACCAGGTGAAATGATTTCTGACTGCGCAGGTCGGTATTCACGGTGCCATCGGGGGCCCGCATTTCCCGGTAGAAGGGCTGTTGCTGGTAGAGGCCGCCCGCCAGCTTGTAGGTGATGTCCTTGCTGCCGCCGAGGGGTTTGTAGAGGAGCTGGGCACGGGGGCTCACGTTCACTTCCTTGTTCAGGTCCCAGGCTACGGCGCGTACGCCCGCACTCAGGCGGATGTCGGCACTCCCGTCCCGCCGCCAGGTGTAGGTATCCTGAAAGAAGGCGCTGAAGCGGTTGCTTTCCAGTTGATTTACGGAATTGAGGGTACTGAACAGGCGCACGGCATCCTCATCGAATGGGAGGCTGTAACCGGCGGAGTCCAGCCTTTCCCACTCGTGAATGTAATCGTCGATCCGTTCGTGCTGGGCCTTAACACTCCACTGCAAAAAGTGTGAGCGGTTGGTGGTGGCATCTCCGCCGTTGAGTTCCAGTCCGCCGCGGAGCTCGGCGTTATAGACCTGGATATTGAGGAAGTTGCGCACGAATTCCTGCTGTAGGCCCACCCCGATGACGCTACCGATCTCACCGAAATTATCGGATCCGAGGTCGGTATTCAGGGTGCCGAGGGTGTAGCGGCCGCCGATGGATATGCCCTCGTCCTCGTCGCTGCGAAAGGCCGAGGTGAGGAATTTGAGAAACAGTGGGTTGGCGCGCCGCTCCGGAATGTAAGTGAGCGAAAGACCACCCATCTGAGTAAGAAAGTCATCCTTCTCGGCCCCCTCGAAGTTGGTGAACAGCTGCAGGGTTTCGAAGAAGCCACCGAAGGCGGTAGACCGCTGGACGGGGGTGAAATTGTAGATGCTGCGGTTGTAATTACCGAGGAGGCCTAACTGCAGCGTCTGATTGAAATCATAGGTAATGTAAGCCTGAAAGTCGAAGAAGTTGGGTAGATACTCACCCGTCGTTTCCAGGGACCCCAGCAGATAGCGGGTGGTTTTATAGCGTGCACCGCCGAGGAAGCGCAGGCGCTGGTAGCTGGTCTTGCCGAGCTGTTTGCTGCCCTCCACGTGGGCCGATCCGCCCAGGAAGCTGGCATCGAGGGAGGCGCGCAGGCTATCGGGGCGCTTGTACTTGATGTCGAGCACCGAAGAGAGCTTGTCCCCGTAGCGTGCCTCGAATCCCCCGGAGCTGAAGCTCAAGCTGCGCATCAGGTTGGAGTTGGCGAAGGTGAGGCCTTCTTGCTGCCCCTGTCGCACCAGTTGCGGCCGGTAGATCTCAAAGTCGTTAACGTACACCAGGTTTTCGTCGTAGTTGCCGCCGCGGACATTGTACTGACTGGTCAGCTCACCGCCCGATCCGCTGCTCACGCCCAGGGCGATGCTCGGCAGGATGCTCTCCAGGTTGCCGGTCACGGAGGGCAGGAGCCGCAGTTGGGCGGGATCTTCGCGGATCATGCCGCCTTCCTCGATCTTGCTTTCGCGCACGACCACTTCCAGGTCGCTTTCGATGGGGGCCAGGGCTACGTCGATTTGCTTGCGGGAGCCCGCGGGCAGCTCGGCTACATTCACTTCCGTCTCCCGGAAGCCAATCCGGCTAAAAACCAGAATGAACGACTCCCCCGCCGGAACGCTGGTTACGTACCTACCCCGTTCTCCGGTTTCCGCGGCGGTGGTCGCTCCCTTGACGTAGACGGTCACGAAATCTACCGGCAGCTCACTTACCAGGTCGGTCACCCGTCCCGTTATCGTCGCCGTCTCTACCTGGGCGCTGATGCCCCGATAGCCATCGGGACAGAGGACGATCATCAAGCTAAAGATCAGGGTTCTTAACGTCATGTTTACCGGGGGTGCAAAGGGCCAACGTCAAAGGTAAGCGCAATCTTGCCTGCGGGTATGCGGTTCGTGGTGGTTCGCGGCATCTTGCTGCGGTTTCGGTTCGTGGCGTCTCGCCGCGGTTTCGGTTTGCGGCATCCTGCCGGGTGTATGGTTCGTGGCGTCTCGCCGCGGTTGCTGCTTTTACTATTGCCATAGTCGGGTTTTGCTTTTGCTCGTTGGAGCCCCGGCGAGACGCCGGGAACCACTAGCGGTTCGTGGCGTCTCGCCGCGGTCATCTCTGGTCACTACTCCCACCAGTGCTACAGATAGTTCTTGCTTCTGCTCATCAAGGACCCCGGCGAGACGCCGGGAACCAACATGCCCCGGCGAGACGCCGGGAACCACTAGCGGTTCGTGGCGTCTCGCCGCGGTCTTCACTTGTCACTACCCTCATCAATGCTACAGACAGTTTTTGCTTCTGCTCATCAAGGACCCCGGCGAGACGCCGGGAACCACTAGCGGTTCGTGGCGTCTCGCCGCGGTCATCTCTGGTCACTACTCCCATCAATGCTACAGATAGTTCTTGCTTCTGCTTATCAAGGACCCCGGCGAGACGCCGGGAACCGACATGCCCCGGCAGGATGCCGGGAACTAGAGAGATTGGCAACCAGCGCACTAGCAAATATTTATTACCTTCGCCGCTCCACCAAGCACCTCGCATGGCAACTGTATTAAGCTTACTGAACCACAAAGGAGGCGTCGGCAAAACGACCAGCGCCATTAACATCGGAGCCGGCCTTGTAGAACTCGGCAAGCGCGTACTGCTCGTCGACCTGGACCCCCAGGCCAACCTGACGCTGAGCCTGGGTATACCCCGGCAGTCGGTGACGATCTACGAAAGTATGATGGGCGAGTCCGACCTGTCGCCCTACGTGGTGAAGGAAGGGTTTCACGTCATCACCTCGAGCCTCGACCTGTCGAGCGCGGAAATGGAACTGGTCAACGAAGCCGGTCGGGAGTTCATCCTGCGCGAATTGTTCTCCGGCGTCGACGACGATTACGACTTCATCATCATCGACTGTCCGCCCAGCCTGGGCCTGCTCACGCTCAACGCGCTTACGAGCAGCCAGCAGGTGATCATTCCCCTGCAGACCGAGTTTTTGGCGATGCAGGGACTGGCCAAGATCAAGCAGGTCATCCAGAAGGTGAAGCTGCGCCTCAACAAGGAACTGCACATCAGCGGCGTTCTGGCAACCATGTACGACCAGCGGAAAGTGCTGAACCGCGACGTAGTGGAAACGATCAAAAAATACTTCGGACCGCTGCTCTTCGAAACTTACATCCGCGATAACGTTTCTCTTGCCGAGGCCCCGGCCAACCGGCAGGACATCTTTACGTACAGCCGGTCGAGCCACGGAGCCAAGGATTACCTGAAGGTGTGTAAGGAAATCATTGCTCGAACCGAAAATCCCATGCACCTGCGGCCCCGCCAAAAAGACGTACCTGCATAACAGCACCAAACTGCAGCTAGCCGACGAAAGCCGGCGCTACAAGTAATTCGAGATGGCTAAGAAACGCTTTACCGACGATCTATCCGGACTCTTTGAGGACAACTACCTCATCGGAGACGACCCCGCCGACGGCAACGAGGAAGTGGTGGAAGTGAGCGTGCCGGTCAAAACCAAAAAGGCCAAGAAGAAGATCTCCAGCAAGAACTTCACCCAGAACCTCGACGTGTTCCTGGGCGACGATTCACGCCGCGCCGCCTCCGCCCCCCGCACCAAGCGCCGCCGCACCGGTCTGGACTACCTCATCCGCAGCACCGTACAGGACGATCCCGAGCAAGAACCCGCCGAAGCGCCCAAGCCCGACACGAAGCGGGTAACCCTGGTGTTCAATAAAGAGCACCTGCTCACGCTCAAGGAGGAAGCCAAGGAGCGTAAGATGTACCTCAAAGATGTCGTACAGGAGATGGTTGCGCAGTACCTAGAGAAGTAGCTTAACCTATCGCCCCCTTTTCCGTTATCTTCCCCGTGATAACGTCGTAAAAGGTCCCCCCGATGCGTATATTTTTTACCCTTGTAGCGTGTTGTACCCTGACGTGCCTCATCGCCCAGACCTCCCGCGTGGAGTTCGGGAAGAACCGTGTGCAGTACCACCGCGACTTTGAGGAGTGGGAGAAGTACGAGTCCGACAACTTCATTACCTACTGGTACGGCAACAATCAGGGCGTAGGGCAGGCCGTCGTGCAATTTGCCGAGTACGACTTTGCCTACATCCAGAAGATGCTGGAAAGCCGGATGAACGAGAAGGTGCAGCTCATCACCTACCGCGACATCACCGACGTAAAGCAGAGCAACATCGGCAGCGAGGAGGTCTTTGAGCTTACCGGCAACCAGTCGCTAAATACCAACACGAGCTACGTCTCCGGTACCCAGGCAAAATTCTTGGGCAACAAGGCCTTCGTTTACTTCAACGGGGACCATACCGACCTGCGGCGACAGGTGCGCGAAGCCATGGCCAGCGTCTATATCGAACAGCTACTCTACGGCTCCTCGGTGCAGGAGGTGGTACAGAACGCTGTGCTACTCAATCTGCCGGCGTGGTTCAAACCCGGACTGGTGGCCTACCTCGGCGAAGACTGGAACACCCGCCTCGACGACCAGTTGCGCGACCTGATGGCTACGGAAGAGTACGAAGATTTTAACGATCTGGCGGCCGACTATCCCCGCCTCGCGGGCCACTCCTTCTGGTATTACATCGCCGAAAACCTGGGTAAGCCGACGGTGTCGAACCTGCTTTACCTGACCCGGATCAACCGCTCCGTGGAAAACGGATTCCTGTACGTACTGGGCAGCAACTATGAAACGGTGCTCTTCAACTGGCTGGAGTTCTATCGCAACCGCTACAATGAAGATGCCCGGGGGCGAAACACTCCGACCGAGGACCAGCTCACCGTTAAGAACAAAAAGCAGTTGCCAATTACCCAGGTGAAGGTGAGTCAGGACGGGCAAAAGATTGCCTACGTGCTCAACGAAATCGGTAAATACAAGGTGTACCTGCAGGACGTGAACAGCGGCGAGCGGGAGTTGCTGCTGAAGGGAGGGCAACGGAATTTGCTGCAGGCCACGGACTACAGCTACCCCATCATCGACTTTTCGCCGACCAACCAGGAGCTGGCGATCATGTACGAATTTCGGGATCAGCCAAAGCTATTGCTGTATGACCTGAATACCGGCGCGAAGACGACCGACATTCTCGGTATTCGACTCGACCGCGTACTCACCATGGCTTACAACGACCCGAGCACCTTTCTGATTTCGGCGATGGCCGACGGCTTCAGCGATATTTACACCTACTACCCGGCCTCCCGCCAGGCGGTAAAGATCACCAATGATTTTTGGGATGATCTGGACGCCGTGCCCGTCAACATTCGCGGAAGGCGGGGGGTGGTTTTCGCCAGCAACCGACCGGATACTTCGCTCCTGGCCCAGCGCCTCGACACCCTGCTGCCGGTGGGACGCTACGATCTGTTCTATTACGACCTGGAGAACAAACCCGGGGAACTGGTCCGGATCACGGACACCCCCCTGTCCGACGAGCGGTCACCGGCCCCGATCGACGGGGAGCACTTTGCCTACCTGAGTGATGCCAATGGAATATTCAACCGGTTCCAGGCGCACCTCGAGACCTTTATCCACCATTACGAGCAGACGATCCACCTGACCGACGGGACGGAGATTACCATGCACGGCGACTCCACCCTAGAAAAGCTGGATACCGCCCTGATCGACTCGATCGTTATTTATCCGGTCATCAAGGAGCGAGCGGTCATCGAGCCCCTGACCAACTACGGGACCAATATCCTCACGCTGGATGCCAGCGGAAAACTACCGGTAGGGGTGGAAAGCTTCATCGACGGTGGCACGACGATCGTTCGTCGCTTCACCTTCGATACAACGGCTACCGTGAGCCTTACGCCCACCAATTTCCGACGCAGGAGTTACCGGGCGGCCGGACAGGTCGTGCCCCAGTTTACCAATCCCGGCCGACGGCCGGCAAACCAGGTCATTCAGCCTAACAAGATCAATCCCGAGATTAACCGGGACGATGAAGGGCTGCTCTTCCAGACGCGGTTTGAAGATCCAGTGCCCCCGCCCCCTACGGACTCTGCTCCCGCGGATGCTACTATTCTCGATGGGGACGACGAAACCACCGGGATTCCCCCGACCGGTGCCGCTCCGGATAGTACCGGCACCCGCCCGCCCCTCACCGTAGTGGACGGACGGAACAACGCAGCCCGCCGCAGCAGCGGTCAGGTCACGCCTACCGTGCGGAGGGAGCGGCCCGTACCGGAACTCAACCGGATATACCAGTTTCGTCCCGGTCGGGTGACGTCGTACCGGACCACCTTCCGCGTCAATTACGTAAAGACCACGGCAGATAACGAACCCCTCTTTGATGGCCTGAACAGCTATGCGGCAAATCCGGACGGTTACACCCAACAGCCGGTTGGCATCCTGCTGAAGGGCAATATTCTCGACCTGATGGAGGATTTCGTCATTGAGGGCGGGGTGAGGATACCGACCAGCTTCAACGGAACGGAGTACTTCATAACGGGTGCCGATCGCCGCCGTCGCCTCGATCGCATTTATACCATTTACCGGCGTAACCGGCGCTACCAGGATGGCATATTCCGCAATTCCACCTCCCTCAACGGACCGCGGTTGATCGAGGAAAATACCCTGATGGCGCAGTACGGCATACGTTATCCCCTGGATATCTTCCAGAGCCTGCGTGCTACCGCCACCGTACGCCGCGATCGGGTTCAAACCCTGCCTACCGAGCTGGCCGCCCTTCAGACCGAGCCCCTGAGCACCGAGCGGGTGGGACTCCGGGTTGAGTATGTCTTTGATAACACCCTATCGCTGGGCAGAAATCTGCGCATGGGGACCCGCTATAAGCTGTATAGCGACGTCTTCAAGAGCTTCAATATTTCCTTCGATGAGGGAGTAGACTCACAATTCGAGCCCGGCGTGCTGGGAGTCGTAGGATTTGACGCGCGCCACTACCAGCGCATCCTTAAGCGTAGCGTGCTTGCCCTGCGGCTGGCCGCCGCCACTAATTTCGGCAAACAAAAGGTGCTGTACTACCTCGGTGGGGCCGACAATAGCGTGATCAATAATTTCAACGATGGTATTCCCACGCCGCAGACGGGCGATTTTGTGTTCCAGGACTTAGCCAACCCCCTGCGCGGCTTCGACATCAACATTCGCAACGGCAGCACCTATACCCTCGCCAATGCCGAGCTCCGGGTGCCGGTCTTCAACTACCTGTTCAATAACCTCCGGTCTGCCTTCCTCCGCGACTTTCAGATCGTCTCCTTCTTCGATGTGGGTACCGCCTGGGCCGGCTCCAGTCCCTTTGACGAGGACAACCCCGTAAACATCACCGAGTATCCGGACCAGAATACTACGGGCTACAGTCCGGTCCGCGTCCGCGTCCGCCGTTTCCGCGAGCCCATCGTTTACGGCTACGGTGTCGGAGTACGCACTACGCTGTTCGGCTACTTCATCCGCGCCGATTACGGTTGGGGCGTAGAAACCAGCAACCGGCAGGCGGGTAAGCTGCATGTGTCGCTTGGAATGGACTTTTAGTTGTTGGGTTAGGGGATTGTTGAGTTGGTGGGTTGCGTATCGCCGCTCGCTTTATTCGGTGCGCTACGGTGACGTATAGGAAAATACGGGCCCGTCACGGGGAGAAAGCCGAAGAATACTCCTGAACTATGGAGCGAAGCGACCGTCGATCAACCCACCAATTCAATAATTCACCAACTCAACAACTCACCATTCTATATCACCAGCATCGCATCGCCGTAGGCGAAGAACTTGTACTTCTCCTTCTGGGCCTGGGCGTATGCTTCGAGGATAAGGTCGATGCCGCCGAAGGCGCAGGTGGTAATGAACAGGCTGCTCTTGGGGAGGTGGAAGTTGGTGAGCAGGTGGTCGGGAATGTGAAAATCGTAGGGGGGGAAGATGAATTTGTTGGTCCAGCCTTCGTTGGTGGCCAGCAGGCGCTCGGCGCTGACGCTGTTTTCCACGGCGCGGAGGGTGGTAGTGCCGACGGCGCAGACGAGGCCGCCATCCTTCTTAGTGGCGTTGACGGTATCTACGGCAGGCTGCTGAATGCGGAAGTACTCCGCGTCCATCTTATGCTTGGAGAGGTCTTCGACCTCGATGTCGCGGAAGGTACCCAGTCCAAGGTGGAGGGTCACTTCGGCCTTCTTGATACCGGCCAGCTCCATGCGCATAAGGGTCTCGCGGCTGAAGTGGAGGCCGGCGGTGGGGGCGGCTACGGCGCCTACTTCGGATGCGAAGACCGTTTGGTAGCGTTCGGCATCGCGGCTGTCGGCCTCCCGCTCCAGTAGTTTGGGCAGGGGGGTGTTGCCGAGGGAGTGGAGCTCCTTGGTGAATTCGTCGTTGGGTCCGTCGTAGAGGAAGCGGATGGTGCGGCCGCGGCTGGTGGTGTTATCGACGACCTCGGCGACCAGGCGGTTGTTGCCGCGCTTGTCGTTGAAGTAGAGTTTGTTACCGACGCGGATCTTGCGGGCGGGATCGACCAGTACGTCCCAGAGGCGGGCCTGGCTGTTGAGCTCGCGGAGCAGGAAGACCTCGATGCGGGCTTGCGTTTTTTCCTTGAGGCCGTAGAGGCGGGCGGGGAACACCTTGGTGTTGTTGAAGACCAGGCTATCGCCCTCGCTGTAGTAGTCCAGGAGGTCGGTGAACTGCTTGTGTTCGATCTCCCCGGTGGCGCGGTTAACGACCATCAGGCGGCTGTCGTCGCGCCGTTTGCTGGGCGTTCTGGCGATCAGCTTATCGTTGAGCTCAAATTTAAATTGCGATAATTTCGTCCTCATCCCGGGAAAATATTTTGTATACTTATATGCGAAACAGCCGGCAAAAGTAAGGGTTTTTTGCAACTCGCTCACAACGGCCCTGGTGAAGTAATGCAACGGCCTTCCAGAAAGTTGTGCGACCCGTCCCTACTGGCTGTTCCCGGTGGAATAAACCCGGCCGTTCGTCTATTTCACTGCTCCTGCGCCCCCGCCGCCCCTATTTTTGTGCTTTAATCCGGAGACACATGATCTTATCGAAAGTTATTGCGGAAAGTTTGCGGCAGGCCTGGCAGCAATTGCTGGGCAACAAGTTGCGCACCTTTCTGTCCCTGCTGGGCATTTCGATCGGGATCTTCTGCATCATCGGGGTGCTCTCCGCCGTACAATCGCTGCAGGACAACGTTTCGGGCAGCCTGGCTAAGCTCGGCGACGATGTCGTGTACATCGATAAGTGGCCGTGGAAGGACAACAGCGACAGTTGGTGGGAGTACTTCCAGCGCCCCTACCCCGATCACGATGACTACGAAGCGCTGAAGGAAAATATGGCGACGGCCAGCATCGTCAGCTACTGGACCGTGCCCGGCAACCGCACCCTCAAGTACCGAAGCCAATCCGTCGAGGGCGGCTACCTTTTCGTGACGACCTACGAGCTCGACCGCCTCTTCAACATCGAGGTTAACCGCGGCCGCTACTGGTCCACCTCCGAATACCGCAACGGCACCGATAAGATCCTGCTCGGTAATACCCTGGCTGAAGAACTCTTCGGCCCCATCAACCCGATCAACAAGACGGTCAAGATGCAGGGCCGCAAGTACCAGGTGATCGGCACCCTGGCCCCGGCCGGTGACGACCTGATCAATCCCCTAGACTTTGACGACGCTATCCTTGTCACCTACAACAACGCCTCCCGCTTCATCAACCTGAAGAACCGCAATCAGTACGGCGGTACCGTAGCGGTAAAGGCCAAGCCGGGGGTAGAGATGGAGCGGCTGCAGGACGATATTCGCGGCATCGTCCGTTCCGAACGGCAGCTGCGTCCGCGGGAAGAAGACAACTTCGCGCTGAACCAGCTGAGCATGACGGCCGATGCCCTGGGCAAGTTTTTCGGTGTACTTAACATCATTGGCTTCCTGATCGGGGGCTTTTCCATTGTGGTGGGGGCCATCAGCGTGGCCAATATCATGTTCGTCAGCGTCAAGGAACGTACCAGCCTGATCGGCGTCAAGAAGGCACTGGGCGCACGTCAGTACGTCATCCTGCTGGAATTCCTGACCGAGTCCATCATTCTGTGCATCATCGGCGGGCTCATCGGTCTGGCGATGGTGGTGGGCATTACCTCCATCATCAACCAGTTTCTGCCCGGCTTTCAGATTTCGCTCAGTATTGTATACGCCATAATCGGGGTCGTGCTGTCGGCGGTAGTGGGCATCCTTGCCGGGCTGATTCCCGCCCTACTTGCCGCCCGGATGGATCCCGTAGAGGCGATGCGTAGCTGATCTTTACTGCACCCTGCGCACCGTGGCGTCGCGGTAGCCGGCTTCCCGGATGCGGTCGCGCAGTCCCTGGGCCTCGTCCTGGAAGTAATACTTTCCGGTAAAGACGCGGTGGATCAGGCCCACTTTGGTGGTCCATACCTCTCCGAATCCCAGTTCCGTCAACTGCGCGGCCAGCGCTACGGCATTACTTTCCTTGCCGAAGGCGCCTACCTGTACGCCAAAGAGCATGTCGTCGGCCGCAAAGCGGCGGCGGCGGGGTGCGTCGGGGCCCTTGGCCTGGACACCGGGGTTGGTGGCGGGGGGCGCGGGAGCAGGGGTAACGACGGTAGCAACATCGGTGGGCTGCACCTCCTTGTCCCTACGGGCGGCCTCGCGCTTGGCCCAGGCGGAACGTTCGCAGGTGGGGCCCTGGGTGCCGGCCGTGATCACCCGCAGGCGTACCATGGCGGAACCGGGGCGGAGCAGGCCGATCTTCTGGGCGGCGGCGCGACTCAGGTCGATGATGCGGTCGGGATGGTGGGGGCCGCAATCGTTGACGCGTACCACGACCTGTTTGCCGCTCACCACATTGGTCACTTCCAGGACCGTACCGTAGTCAAACTCCTTGCTGGCGGCGGTCAGGGCATGTTTATCGTATTTCTCTCCGGTGCTGGTGGAGGCATTGTGGAATCGGTCGGCGTAGTAGCTGGCCATTCCTTCCGTACGCTGGCCCACGGCGGGCAGGGAGAGGAACAGCAGGGCGAGACAGGGGAATAGCGAACGGAGGTGGAAAAGGCTGGGCATGTAACTAAGCTTTGCGGAGGTGAGTAGGACGGATGAGTGGAATGGGCCCGGTGTAGGTAAAGTTTGCCTGGGGAAATACCCCGAAGGGGTGTAACATTTTCTAAAATGACGGAATATAACGACAAAGCCCACTAACCGTGGGGATTGGCTAACTAAAACATTACATTTGATTAGAAACCAATTATATCACGCAACGGTACCGATGCACACGCAGAGCGAGGATCATGCCTTATTCGAGTCCATCAAGAATGGTCGGTACGAACTCATCGACGAGCTCTACCTAGGACACCGCAATGCCTTCGTCACCTACGCCCAGCGTCAGCTGTACGCCACGGAGGAAGACGCTGCCGACTGTTTTCAGGATGCCGTAATCGCGTTCTACAAAAACATCGTCAGCGGTCGGCTGCAGGTCCTCACCTGCTCCATTCGCACCTACCTCTTCAGCATCGGTAAACGTCTCGTGTACCGGCGCAATCACCAGCGACAGCGTGAGCTGCCGACCGACCACGAGGCGGGGGTGAATCCGGCGGATGAACTGGACTGGAGCCTCATCGACCGCTTCGAACAAGAGCACGATCGTACCCGTCTTATTACAGCAATGGATAAGCTCGGCAAGGTGTGCCGCGAGATACTTACGCTATATTATTACCACCATTATCCAATTGAAAGTATTACGCAATCCCTGGACCTCCCCTCGGATGGCGCGACCCGCATTAGGAAGATGCGGTGCCTAAAGGAGCTCAAAAAGCTCGTTAAAGAAACCTAATGAATACTGAAGACCAGCAAGACCGCATCGATGAGTATCTGCGCGGCAACCTGGCCGATCGCGAAGCATTCGAGCGTACGCTTGACGCGAATCCCCAACTAAATGAAGAAATGAAAACCACCCGACTGGCCCTGGACGCCGTCACACTGAGGGAAGAGCAGGAACTAAAGGAGCGCCTGCGTAAACTCGAAGCCGGTATGGTTAACGAGTCCCCACAGGCTGGTGCCAAGGTGATTCCCCTCCGGCATAATCGCCGCGCCGGCTGGCTGACCACGGTCGCCGCCGCCGCCCTCGTGCTGTTCGTAGCCGGCTACTTCCTGTTCCGCCCCGCCCCAGGAGCCTCCGGACAACTGGCCCTATCCGAGTTCGAACCCTACCCGAACATCGCCTACAGCATCACCAAAGGTGCGGGCAATGCCGCCGACCAGCGCGCCACCGCCTACGCCGCTTACGAAAACGGCGACTACGCCACCGCCGAGCGTGAATTTGTCGCCCTGAACACCACCGATCCGGTCGACCGCTTCTACTTCGGCCAGACCCTCCTGGCCCAGGAAAAGTATGCCCCCGCCCGCGATATTTTTCTCGACCTCGCCACGGCGACCGACTTCAACCTCACCCAGGAATCGGCGTATTACCTGGCGTTTGCGAACATCGGACTCGGCCAGACCACCGAGGCACGAGAGGAAATCACCAGGATTGCCGGCAACACCGATCATCCCATGAATCGCGAGGCCCGCCAGTTACTCGAAAATTTATGATCGCAAAGATCGGACTCGAAGACGTTCGCTTTCACGCCCCCCACGGCTTCTTCGAGGAGGAGCACCTGATGGGCAATGAGTTTAGCGTCGACGTGGAAGTGGAGGCCAACGTTGCCGTTGCGGCCGAAGAAGACGACCTGGGCGGAACGGTGAATTACGCCACCATCTACTACCTGCTGCAGGCCGAGATGAAGAAGCCCACCCAACTGCTGGAGGCACTCGCTTACCGCATGGGCAGCCGCATCATGAACCAGTTCGACGAAGTGGTCTCCGTGCGCCTCCGGCTCCGGAAACTCAGTCCGCCCCTGGGCGGGCGGGTAGGGGCGGCCTTTGTGGAGGTAAACCTGGGCGGAGCCGGAGGGGCCATGCCCGCGGCACCGCAGTCGGGGCAGCACACCTTTGAGGATCCCGAGGACGACTACCCGGACGACTTCAAGCCCCCCGGCAGCTTCGACATCAGTGGCTTCAACTTCTAGTGAGCAAACTAATGGCGGGTAAATCGGCTTATAGAGGGGCTTTACCCATTCAGCCTATGCCACTACGCCGCCTCCTCTTCCTGTTTCTTCCCTTTCTCTTGCTGGGTTGTACCAGCCAGCAGATCAACCAAACCCTCAATACCGTACTCAACGGCGGACTTACCTCCGCCGATATTGCGAGTGGCCTCAAGGAAGCCCTGCAAATCGGGGCACGGGAGGGAGCCGAAGAACTGGCCAAGCCGGGCGGCTACTTCGATGACCTTACGTACCGGATTCTCCTACCCGAAGAAGTGCGCAAGGTGACGGACCGGCTGCAGGGGGTACCGGGGTTTAATAACCTGGAGGAGGTCATCCTGAAAAAGATCAACCAGGGAGCGGAAGACGCAGCCACTAAGGCCGCCCCGATCTTCGTGGACGCCATTCGCCAGATGACCATTCAGGACGCCGTCGGCATCCTCAAGGGCAACAACACGGCCGCTACGTCCTACCTCGAACAGAGCACTACCCAGGCGCTGACCGGTGAATTTGCCCCGGTGATCAATGCGAGTCTCGATAAGTACGACGCCAACAAGGTGTGGCGCGATGCGGCTACGGCTTACAACAATTTTCCCCTGACCCGCCAGGAGGTCAACACCGATCTAGGGGCTTACGTTACCGAGCAGGCGCTGAACGGCCTGTTTAAGAAGGTAGCCCTTAAAGAGATCGACATTCGCCAAAACGTATCGGCCCGTACCACGGAGCTACTGCGTCGGGTATTCGCCCAGCAGGACGCCGTCAATTAATCAAATTTAACCAGCAGTACAATGAAACTTCAGGGAAGAAAAGGCAGCAGCAACATCCAGGATCGTCGCGGACGCAGCGGCGGCAGCATGTTCGGCGGCGGCGGCGGTCGGGCCGGCAGCTTCGGCATCGGTACCATCATCATTATGGTGGTCGTATTCTTTCTCGGTGGTAACCCCCTGGAGTACCTCGGCATCGGCGGCGGCGGCAATCAGGCTACGGAAACGACCACCGGCGAACCGGGCGAGGACCTCAACGAAACGGGCTCCTACGCCAACATCGTGAGCGTAACCCTCCAGGAAACGGAAAACGTCTGGAACACGGTGTTCCCCCAGAATTACGGGCGTAATTACCAGGAGCCGATTTTGGTGCTCTTCAGCGGTCAGGATCGTTCCGCCTGCGGATTCGCCAGTGCCGCCACGGGGCCGTTCTACTGTCCGGCCGACCAGAAAGTCTACATCGACCTGTCCTTCGCCGATCAGCTACGCAAGCGCTTCGGAGCACCGGGCGACTTTGCCCTGGCCTACGTCGTTGCCCACGAAGTCGGGCACCATGTCCAGAATTTGCTCGGCTACAGCCAGCAGGTAAACCAGGCCCGTCAGCGCTCCAGTGAGGAGCAGGCCAATGCCATGTCGGTTCGTCTCGAACTACAGGCCGACTACCTCGCCGGCGTCTGGGCCAATTACGCCAACCAGGACGGCCAGTTGCTCGAACAGGGGGATATTCAGGAAGCCATTACCGCCGCCACCGCCATCGGCGACGACCGGCTGCAAATGGAAGCCCAGGGCTACGTCGTACCGGAAAGCTTCACCCACGGCACCTCGGAACAGCGCGTACGTGCCTTCACGGAAGGCTACCAGAGTGGCGATGCAAGCAAGGCAGCCCTCGACAGATACTTCTCCTCAAGATCACTATAGGACCGCCGCGGCTGAATTGCCGTACACCTCCCCAATCTCTTCCAGGGTGCCGTACAGCGCATCCTTATCGAACTCGCTCACCAGCACCTTGCGGTACTGCTTGATGTTGGGCAGCCCGCGGAAGTAATTGGTGTAGTGGCGACGCATTTCCAGAATGCCCAGGGTTTCCCCCTTCCAGTCGATGCTCCGCTCGAGGTGCTCGCGGGCGGCGGCAACGCGCTCTTCTACGGTGGGCGGATCTAGAAGTTGCCCCGTTGCGAAGTAGTGTTTCACTTCCCGGAAGATCCACGGATACCCGATGGCGGCCCGGCCGATCATGATGCCATCGACGCCGTAGCGATCGCGGTAGGCAGCGGCTTTCTGGGGCGAGTCGATGTCGCCATTGCCGAAAATGGGAATTTTGATGCGGGGATTATCCTTGATTTTGCCGATCAGCGACCAGTCGGCCTCACCCTTATACATCTGCTTGCGCGTACGACCGTGAATGCTCAGGGCTTTGATCCCGATATCCTGCAGCCGTTCGGCGACTTCCTCGATGTACTTGCTGTTGTCGTCCCAGCCCAACCGGGTCTTCACCGTTACGGGCAAGTGGGTGCGGTCGACAATGGCCTTAGTGAGCTCCACCATTTTTGGGATGTCCTGCAAAATACCGGCACCCGCACCTTTACAAACCACCTTCTTGACCGGGCAGCCGAAGTTGATGTCCAGTACCTCCGGGTTGGCTTCCGTAACGATGTCGGCGGCCTGCACCATGCTATCGAGGTTCGCCCCGAAGATCTGGATGCCGATCGGCCGCTCGTAGTCGTAGATGTCGAGTTTGGCCACGCTCTTGTCGGCGTCGCGGATCAGGCCCTCCACACTGATAAACTCGGTGTACATCATGTCACATCCCTGAGCCTTACAGAGGGCGCGGAAGGGTGGGTCACTGACGTCCTCCATGGGGGCGAGGAGGAGGGGGAATTCCCCGAGTTCGATGTTAGCTATTTTGACCATTGGGATTTACCATTTACAATCTACCAATTACAATGTTCAATTGGCAGTTGCCTCCTTCCAACGCATCCGGGCGGGGTCGCAGGTGCCGTGCAACTCCAAAAACAGCAAACCAAGCAGGCGGAGGCGGAAGTATTTCCCGGGAGGTAGAACATTCCCGGTGCTGCGGCACTAAATGGTAAATGTCCGCTATGTCATTCATCAATTACAAAATAGCCCCCGCGATCCTGATCGCCCTGGCTATGCTTCTTTCCTCCTGCAGAAATCAGGGACCGGGGGAGGAGCTGAATAATTCTACACGCACGGAAGATTCTTCCACGGAAACGCTGGAGCTGGTCGCCGAGATCGAAGGGGTACAGGTGACCGGCGTTACGGTGACCGATGAGGGAAGGGTATTCGCCACCTTCCCCCGCTGGCGCAAGGGGGTGCCGTACACGCTGGCGGAAATTGTCGACGGCCAGCCCCGGCCCTATCCCAGCCCCGACCTGAATGCTTGGGACATCGGGCAGGAGCCCGGCGATAAGCTGGTCAATGTCCAGAGCGCCGTTGCCGTCGGCGATACGCTCTACGTTGCCGATACCCGCAATCCGTTAATCCAGGTATTGATCGCTCCACCCCTCATCCACCTCTACGACCTGGCTACCGACAAGCTACTCCGCACCTACGAACTCACGCCCGGAACCACCGTACCGAAGACTTACGTTAATGATCTTCGTATCGATCGGGGTCGTCAGCAGGTTTACTTCACCGATTCCGGACAGGGCGGCCTGATGGTACTCGACCTCGAAACCGGCAACAGCTGGCGGGTGCTCGACGGTCACCCCGCCGTACAGGCTACCCTGGATAGCCTCGTGATTGCCGGCAAACCCTGGAAAAGAAAGATTCCCTCCGATGGCATCGCCCTGGACGCCATCAACGACCGACTGCTCTTTCACGCACTCTCCGGATATACCCTCTACGCCATTCCGCTTTCCGTGCTGTCCGATCCGGAGGCCCGGAATTTAGGCGATGCGGTGGAAACCATCGCCACCACTCCCGCTCCCGACGGCATGTGGCGCACCGGTGGCCGAACGATCATGGCCGATCTGGAAAAGCAGGCCGTAGTCAGTGTTACGGATGGCGGGTCCGTCGCCACGCTGGTCGCGGGGCCCCGGGTGGGGTGGGCAGATACCTTCAGCGAGTACGACGGCTACCTCTACTTTACCAATTCAAAACTTCCCGAGGCGGATTCCACCGTGGCGAATATGACCTTTCCGATCTGGCGGATGTTGCTGCCGACCGAGTGATCGCCCGGTACTCTGCCATCCCTTACTTAATTTCACCCCATGACTCAACAAGGAACCATCACCACCGATCACCGGATGGGCTTCGCCCGCATCGTTTTTTCTCACCCCAGTCACAACAGTATGCCCTCGAGCTTACTGGCCGAACTAGTGAAGCAAATCGACGATGCGGCGGCGGACGCTTCCGTTCGCGCTGTCCTGATACGGGGCGCCGGTGATGATACTTTCTGTGCCGGTGCCAACCTCGACGAGTTGCTCTCGATCGAAGATGAAGCCACCGGAAAGAATTTCTTCATGGGCTTTGCCAACGTCATCCTGGCCATGCGCCGCTGTCCGAAGCCAATCGTCGTAGCCGTACAGGGCAAAGCGATCGGGGGGGGAGTAGGCATCGCCGCCGCGGCGGACTATACCCTGGGGTGCAAAGGTGCTCAGGTCAAACTGAGCGAACTGGCCATCGCCATCGGGCCCTTCGTCATTCTGCCCGCCCTCATTCGGAAGATGGGCGTTTCGGCCGCCAGCGAGCTCTGCCTCGATACGGAGTGGCACGATAGCCAGTGGGCCAAAGCGAAGGGACTGTACCAACGGGTCTACGCCGGCCCCGAAGAACTCTTCCGCGAAGCCCGCCTGCTGGCCAAGCGCCTCGCGGAGCACAGTCCGGCCGCGTCCACCCGACTCAAGCAGAGCCTCTGGTCCGGCACCGACCACTGGCCCCAGGAACTCGCCGAACGGGCCGCCGTAACCGGTAAGCTGGTCCTCACCGACGAAGCCAAGAACGCGCTCGCCAAGTTCAAGAAGAAGTAGTGGCCCGTTCCGAACGCCCCCATATCGTCGTTTTATCCGGTGCCGGCGTCAGCGCTGAATCCGGTCTGCGCACCTTCCGCGACAGCAACGGCCTCTGGGAGGAACACCGGGTGGAGGACGTCGCAACCCCCGAAGCCTTCGTCCGGGACCCCGAACTGGTGATGCGCTTCTATAATTTGCGGCGGGCCCAGCTGAAGACGGCAAAACCCAACGTAGGACACAAACTCATTGCCGCCCTGGAAGCGGAGTACGACGTCACCGTCATCACCCAGAACGTCGACGACCTCCACGAACGCGCGGGTTCCACCAACGTCATTCACCTGCACGGGGAACTGACGAAAGTGCGGCCCGTGAGCGGGAACGAAACGGTACAGGAATGGGAGGGTGATCTTGCCATTGGCGACCTCGACGACAACGGCATCCAACTTCGCCCGCACATCGTATGGTTCGGCGAAGCCGTACCGCTGATCGAGGATGCCGCCCTTACCGTACAGCAGGCCGACGCCGTAATCATCATTGGTACGTCACTTCAAGTTTACCCCGCTGCTGGCCTCATTTCCTTTGCTCCTGCGTCCGCGCCCGTCCTGTACATCGATCCCGCTCCGGCGGTCGGCTACGAACTGCGCGGCCGGGAAAACCTCTACGTACTGGAAATGGGGGGCAGTGAAGGCATGGAACGCGCCCGCGAGCTGCTGCCTACCTTGTTGTAGCTTATCTTCGCCCCCTAAATACCGACGTATGAAATTCGGAGTAATCGTTTTCCCCGGCAGCAATTGTGACGACGACATGGTACACGTACTCGGTACGGTGCTCGGTCAGGAAACCGTGAAACTGTGGCACAAGGAAGAAAGCCTCGAGGGCTTCACCACCGACGACTGCATCATCGTACCCGGCGGCTTCAGCTACGGCGATTACGTGCGTGCCGGTGCCGTAGCGCGTTTTTCCCCGATCATGAAGTCGGTCATCGATTTCGCTAACCGCGGCGGCTACGTGTTCGGCATCTGCAACGGCTTCCAGATCCTCTGTGAGGCCCACCTGCTGCCCGGCGCCCTGCTGCGCAACCGCGACCAGAAGTTTATCGCGAAGAACTTATTCATCCGCTCCGAAACCGACAACGCCCCGACCAATCGCCGCCTCTCGCCCGGTCAGGTACTGAAAATTCCCGTCGCCCACGCCGAAGGCCGCTACTACGCCGACGAGGAAACCATCTTCCAGCTCAATCAGAACGACCAGATCCTCTTCCGCTACTGCGACGGTGCCGGTGAGGTGAACCTGGCCAGCAACCACAACGGCTCGGTCGGCAACATCGCCGGCATCTGCAACGAAGCCCGCAACGTCTTCGGCATGATGCCCCACCCGGAGCGTGCCAGCGAAATGATCCTAGGCAACCGGGATGGCTACTCTATTTTTCAGGGGCTGGCGGAAGCGGTGGCGGAAGCTGGGTGAAATTGAAAATTGAAAATTTGACATTTTAAATTTGGCTGCCGCACGCGGAAGTCGTCCGCCGACCGAGGCACGAGGCTCGTCCGACGACTAAGGGGTAGGGGGATTTACCATTTACAATTTACGGATGTACCATGTACCATTTGGCTGCCGCGCGGAGGGGGAATAATTTAAAATTTCACATTTAAAATTTGTTCCGGCCGCAGTGCTTGTTCTTGCTATTTGCTGTGGCACGTTGCGATCCGACCGCCGACTAGGGCGAAAATTTAATATTTGTCCAGCTTTAGCGCTAGTTCAATTTTATTGAATGGAATGGGCTGCCATGATTTGAGGTGAGGGACCCTCCCACGAGCGCAGCGAGCAATCACGTGCGGCAGCTAAATTTTACATTTAAAATTGGCAATTTTAAATTTCAAACTCCTTCCACCCCACGTTCCCTGAGTTCCCTCCTTAGCTGTTCCGGATTTTCGAAGCGGATGGTGTCCAGTCCTTCTTTGCGGGCGGCTTCGACGTTGCGGAGGCTGTCGTCGATGAAGACGCAGTCGTGGTAGCCCTTTAGGTCGTAGGTTTCGTGGAGGAGGCGGTAGATGGCCGGGTCTGGTTTTTGGAGACCTACCTCGCCGGAGACCATGATGTTCTCAAAAAGCTCCAGGAAGGGGAAGGTCTGTCGGGCCCAGGGGAAGAGTTCGTGGGACCAGTTGGTGAGGGCCAGTAGGCGGTACTTGCCACTTGCCTTCAGCGCCTGAAGAATTTCTACCGTGCCGGTGATGGGGCCGGTGATGGTTTCGGTCCAGCGGTCGTAGTAAATCTTTATTTCCCGCTCGAATTCGGGGTGCTTGGCGATCAGCTCGCGGGTGCCTTCCTCGATGGTGCGGCCGGCGTCCTGCTTCTCGTTCCACTCCAGGGTCGCTACGTTGGCCAGGAAGTGATCAACCTCCTCCGTCGTCTCGAATACCTTTTCGAAGAGCGCCCGGGGTTGCCAGCCGATGAGGACATTGCCGAGGTCGAAGATGATGGTGTGGGGCATGGGTGGGGGTTGGAGGGTTGTTGAGGGTTTTAATTGTTGAGTGGCGAGGCGTTGTAGGCGTGATAGTTGGGCGGGGGCGCGGGTGCGGTGGATTTGGGGAAAAAGCGATCAGCCGAGGTGGCCGGGCTTGGGGCGGGCGAGGGCCATCATCAGTGCGCCGCCGAGGACGAGGGGGACACTGAGCCACTGGCCGGTGGTGAGGGCTACGCCGAAGCCGCCCTGGTCGCTCTTGAAGTATTCCCAGATGAAGCGGAAACCGAAGATGAGGACAAACCAGAGACCGGTAAGGAAGCCGGGCTTTTTGGGGGCATCCGTTTTCCAGTAGAGGGCGATGAGGACCAGGAAAGTGAGGAGGTAGCTCAGGGACTCGTAGATCTGTACCGGGTGGCGGGGTACGTCGGCCAGACTCTTGGGTACGGCATTGACGAAGAGGAAGGCCCAGGGGGCATCGCTGGGGGTACCGACGATCTCGCTGTTCATGAGGTTGCCGAAGCGGATCATGGCGCCGACCAGGGCGATGGGGGCGGCAACCTTGTCGCTGATCCAGAAGAAGGACTTCTTGCTGACGAATTTGCTAAAGAGCCAGAGGGCCGTCACTACACCGATGACGCCGCCGTGACTGGCCAGTCCGCCCTCCCAGACCTTGATGATGTCGCCTGGGTGCTGGCTGTAGTAGTCCCACTGGTAGAAGAGGATGTGCCCCAGCCGCGCGCCGAGGATCGTACCGCCGATGAGGAAGTAGAAGCAGTAGTCGAGCCAGGCTTCCGGAGCTCCCTCGCGTAGGAACATCCGGCGCACCATCATGAAGCCCAGTAGGAAGCCGACGGCGAACATCATGCCGTACCAACGCAGGGTAATGGGGCCGATGGTGAAGATATCGGGCGAGGCGTCCCAGGTAATGTATAACAGCATAGCTTGGTTGAAGGCCCTAGGAGGTCATGGGATAGGCTCGGTCGAGGTGTTCCTCGATCAAACAGAAGCCCGCGCCGGTAGGGTTGATGGATTTCGCGCTCCGGAACATGGCGGTAGAGAAATGGTAGAGGTTGGGTATGCCCCGCACCAGGAAGTCGCGGTCGACCGGAGCGCGCTGGTCCTGGCCCATACGGATGAAGCCCACCGGGTGGTAGGTATCTTCCAGTTTTTCGTATTCATGAATGTCGGTAAATAGCTCGTCGTAGGTGTGGCCTTCCGCGTCGAGCACTTGTTTGATCTGCTTTTTTGCTTCGGCAATGGTCGCGCGGTCGTTGGCGCTTACCGCCCACTTAACGCGGATGCCCGGCTCTCCGAACTTGTCGGTTTCTTCCGAAACCAGCACTTCATTATCGGTGACGTCCCCCTGCTCGATGTCGAGTTGCAGGCTCCAGTCGTTTTGGTGAACGTGGAGCTTGCGCATAAATACCAATTTGGTGCCGAACAGTGCCAGAAACTTAAAGCTCTGAACCACCTCGCTGAAACTGGTGCTGCCCTCCTGTCGGCCGAACATGGCCTTCTTAAGTACGGTAAAGGCGGCTACGTCTTTGTTGGGGACAACGTGGGCGAAGTTTACCCGACCGTTCTCGGTGTGCACCAACAAGCGCTTGGTGAACAGGGAGGTGCCAATGAACTGTGGGGTGAAATCGACACCGTGCAGGACGGGTGGGGAACTCTTCACCTGGAACAGTTCCACGCTGACGTGGTCCCCGAGGTTTTTGCCCAGATCGGTCTGACCGAGGGTTCCGTTGTCGAGCTTGTTCAGCAGCCGACAGCTTTCGAGGGCCCCGGTGGTAAGGTAGAAACGATCGGCCTGCACGACAGATTCTTCGCCGGCGACCGTCCGGATGCGGACCTCCCTGACGGAACCATCGTTCGCCGTGGTAAATCCGGTTACGCGGGTGTCCTTTAGCCAGCGTACGGCTTCCTTGTCTTTCTTGCCGAGGCGCTTGAAGAGATTGCGTTTGAAGTAGCCCAGCCAGATGCCGTTCTTGACTCGGGAATCTTCCTTTTCGCGCAGTTTTTTCTTCTGGCCGAGCAGTTCACCGAGCACCCGGTCGCGATGGCGGTTGTTCAGATCAACGACGTAGTTCCAGTCCGGGTCATCGTTCACGACGTCGCGCTCGTCGAAGAAGAGGATTTGTCCGCCCCAGCGGGCCGAGGTGCCGCCCAGTCCGAAGTACCGACCGAAACGCGATACCTTGCTCGTATCCGAAACGGTAGCTATACCGGCCTCTTCCGAGCTTTGGGTAGTTTCATTGCCTACTTCGATGACGGTGATGTCCAGCTTGTCGCCGTGGCGTTGCCGGAGCTGTCGGAGCAGGTATGACCCGTAGGTGCCACAACCAATAATACATACGCTGGGTCGATTCATAGGAGCTATTGCTTGTCGGATTTCAGGAGGTACTCCTGGAACCGGGAGATTACGGGGGCGGGCAGTTCTTTGTCTGAATTCCACAGCCGGACCACCTCCGTGATGTTTTCGTTTCTGGAGGAGGAAAAGAGGGTGAGGCCAAACTCTTTGTCCTCCTTGTAGTAAGCCAGGCACAGTTCGGCGGCCGATATACCGGGCAGCTCGTTTTCCTGCAGAAATGCCTTTGCCCGACCCATGATCGAGAAGACGCCGAACCGGTAGTACCGGCGACCGGGCAGATCATCAGTAATGGTTTCCCGGAATCGTTTGCCGAGGTCGTCGCCAAACTGGATAGCGGTGTACACTTCCCGCAGCGGCTCGCCCTCGTAAATGTCGGCAAAGCTACCGGCCAGACCGAGGTGGCGCACCTTGCCCTCCTCCTGAAGCTTTAGCAGCTGCGCTACAACATCCTCCTGGTTGGCCAGGGAAGAATCGATGCGGTGCAGCATGAAATTGTCGACGTAATCGGTACGTAGTTCCTTCAGGCTATTGTGGAGGCTGCTTACCAGTTGCTGGGGGTCGATACTGGTCGTGTAGGTGAACGCGTGGTGATGCTGGCTGCCGGATACTTTGACTGCCGTAGAAAATAGTTTTTTGAGGGGGGCACGTACCAGGTTGAGGGCCGGCATCAGGGCAAAGGGGATTCGCCGCGGCGTGATGCCAAACTTGGTCGTGACGGTTACCGCGTCGCGGCGATCACGGATAAACTTACCGAGGAGCATCTCCGCGTGGCCGAAGCAGTACGCCGGGGCGGTATCGAAGTGGACCACACCCTGGTCAAAAGCGGTTTCCAGGTTGCGGACAGCACCGCGTACGGTATTATTCCTCCCCAGAGAGGAGGTTCCGAAACCCAAATTGACTCGTTCGGCGGTGTACATAAGGTCAGCTAATCTATTCAACGGAGGCTAAACCTCTTTATTTTTTCCCGTGGAGCCCGGCTGTGGTTTCATTTGTGGAAAGAAGAGGACCTCCTGGATCGACTTCTGCCCGGTAAGGAGCATAACGAGGCGGTCGATGCCGATACCGATACCGGCAGTGGGGGGCATCCCGTATTCCAGGGCACGGAGGAAGTCTTCGTCGGTGGCCATTGCTTCGTCGTCGCCGCGCCGGGCGAGTTCGACTTGCTCTTCGAAGCGGGCGCGCTGGTCGATGGGGTCGTTGAGCTCCGAGTAAGCATTGGCGATCTCCTTGCCGTTGACGATGAGTTCGAAGCGTTCTACCAGTCCCTCCTTGCTGCGGTGCTTCTTGGTCAGGGGCGACATTTCGACGGGGTAGTCGGTGATAAAGGTGGGTTGGATCAGCTTGGCCTCGACGTGTTCACCGAAGATTTCGTCGACCAGCTTACCGCGACCCATCGTGTTGTCAACGTGGACGTGCAGGCGTTTGGCGATGGCGCGAAGTTCGGCTTCGTCGGCGCCGTCGATGTTTTCGCCGGTGTGCTCGCGGATGGCATCGGCCATGGTGAGGCGGCGATAGGGACCCCGGAAGTCGATCTCGTGGTCACCGGCCTTTACCTTGGTGGTGCCATTGACGGACTGTACTGCGTGCTCGAGTAGTTGCTCACAGGTGTCCATCATCCAGTTGTAGTCCTTATAGGCGACGTAGAACTCGACGGCGGTGAATTCCGGGTTGTGGGTACGGTCCATGCCCTCGTTGCGGAACATCTTGGCGAATTCGTAGACCCCGTCGAAGCCGGCCACGATGAGCCGCTTGAGGTAGAGCTCATTGGCGATGCGGAGGTACATGGGTACGTCCAGCGTATTGTGGTGGGTTTTGAAGGGGCGGGCGGCGGCGCCTCCGTGGATGGGCTGGAGAATCGGCGTTTCCACTTCCATCAGACCGAGATCGTCGAGGAACTGCCGCATCGAGGTGATGAGGCGGCTGCGCTTACGGAAAATCTCCTTGTACTGAGGATTGACGGTGAGGTCCACGTACCGCATCCGGTAGCGCAACTCGGGGTCCTTGAACTCATCGTAGACGTGTCCTTCGTCGTCGCGCTTGGGGGAGGGTAGGGGGCGGAGTGACTTGCCCAGGAAGGTAAGTTCCTTGACGTGCACGCTAATCTCACCGGTCCGTGTCTTAAAGACGAAGCCCTTTACGCCGATAAAGTCGCCCAGATCGAGGTACTTCTTGAAGAGGTCGTTGTATAGCGCTTTGTCTTCTCCGGGGGCGATGTCGTCGCGGCTTACGTAGAGCTGGATGCGCCCGCTGCTGTCCTGGAGGTTGGCGAAGGCGGCCTTGCCCATGATGCGTTGGGACATGATGCGTCCGGCCAGGGTGACTTCCTGGAGGTTAGTGACCTTACCTTCCTCGTCGGTTTCGACCTTGGCTAGAATATCGGCGGCCAGGTGAGTGACCGGGAACAGGGCGGCCGGAAAGGGGTCGATGCCGAGATCGCGGATTTTGGCGAGGTTTTCGCGCCGGGTCTTTTCCTGGTCGGTGAGTTCCATTTGGGGTAGCGTTGGTTGAAGAGGGGCGAAGGTAAGGCAGCGTGACGGCTGAAGCCGTCGCTACCAATAAAAAAGCTTCTCTACCCCTGTGGGGTAGAGAAGCTTTGGAGGCCAAAATGGGGCCCGGTTTACTAGTCGTTGTCGCGGGTAATGAAGGACTCTTCGCGTTCGCGACGGGCTTCGCGTTCGCGGAGCTCACGGAGTTCGCGGGCGTCCTTTTCGCGTTGTTCTTCTTCCTTCATTCCGTCCTTGAGTTCCTTTTCGAGGGAGCCCTTGGCGGTGTTGAATTCGCGGATGCCCTTACCGATGCCGCGCATGAGTTCGGGGATTTTCTTGCCACCAAAGAGGAGTAGAATAGCAAAGAAGACCAGGATCATCTCCGGGCCGATGGCGTTGAGGAAAAGTAGCGTGGTATTCATCATCATCGTAGTTGAAAGCGTCACCAAAGATAACGCAAGTTGATAGATAACGTACCGTCCCCCGCCGGAGTTGCCCTAATGTGGTCACTTTAGTCGCCACGGTAACCCAAAGTTACGCCCGGCCTGACCGCTTACGTCCGATTTATTCTCCGAAATGGTTCCAGCCCTGCGCCTTAATGGGGTGAATATTTCCGCCCTTGGTGTGGAGTTTTACGCCGTCTTCCTTCGCGACGATTTCGCCGGCGATGTAGAGGTCGGGGAGGAAGCGAATCTTCTCCGTATCCTTAGGGTCGATGGTAAAAAGAAGCTCATAATCTTCTCCTCCAGACAGCGCCGTGGTGATGGGGTCGAGGTTGAATTCAAGGGCCTGCAGCTGGGCGTCGTTGTGGATCGGCACGCCGCTTTCCTCGATGATGGCACCTACGCCGGAGGCTTTGCAGATGTGGAAGATCTCGCTGGCCAGTCCGTCGCTGATGTCGATCATGGAAGTGGGTACGATGCCCTCTTTAGCGAAAGTGTCGACCATGTCGGTTCGGGCTTCGGGCCGCAGCTGTCGCTGCAGGAGGTAGGGGGCGTGTTCGCCCATTTTGGGCTGCATCTCGGGGTTGTCCTTAAAGACGGCCTTCTCCCGCTCGAGGAGTTGGAGGCCCAGGTAGGCGGCGCCGAGGTTGCCGGTAATGCAAATGAGGTCGCCTACTTTGGCCCCGCTTCGCCGGGTGATGCGGCCGGCCGGCGCGCGCCCGATGGCGGTGATGCTGATGATGAGGCCCTTGTTGGAGCTGGTGGTATCGCCACCCACGAGGTCGACGCCGTAAGTTTTGCACGCGGCCGCAATGCCAGCGTAAAGCTCATCGAGGGCTTCCACCGAAAAGCGGTTGCTCAGGGCGATGCTCACGGTGATCTGCTCCGGGCGGGCGTTCATCGCGGCGATGTCCGACAGGTTGACCACTACGGCTTTGTACCCCAGGTGCTTCAACGGCGTATAGGTAAAGTCGAAGTGGATGCCCTCGACCAGCATATCGGTACTGATGACGATCTGCTCGTCGCCTCCCGCGATGATGGCCGCGTCGTCGCCTACGCCCAGGATGGTCGTTTGCTGTTTGTTGACAAAATTTTCGGTGAGGTGATCGATGAGGCCGAATTCGCCGAGGGTGTTTACGTCGGTACGCTGCATAGTTGGTTGGGTTTAAACCACGGAGGTATTTAGGGGAAGGTATGCCGAGGCGCAAAGTTTATTAGGCCGGTCGTCGGCCGACCGAGGCACGAGGCTCATCCGCCGACTTGCTGGTGGGATTTTTTGGTGGTTGGTTGCGGTGGTGTTTATCCGGGGCCCGACTCGGCGGACGAGCTTAGGCTCGGCCGCCGAGGGGCCGGTCGTCGGCCGACCGAGGCACGAGGCTCGTCCGCCGACTGGCTGGCGGGTTTTCCTGGTGATTGGTTGCGATGGTGTTTATCCGGGGCCCGACTCGGCGGACGAGCTAGGGCTCGGCCGACGAGGGGCTGGCGAGGGGCCGGTCGTCGGCCGACCGAGGCACGAGGTTCGTCCGCCGACTGGCTGATGGGTTTTTTGGTGGTTGGTTGCGGTGGTGTTTATCCGGGCCCGACTCGGCGGACGAGCTTAGGCTCGGCCGACGAGGGGCCGATGGGGGGCCGGTCGTCGGCCGACCGAGGCACGAGGCTCGTCCGCCGACTTGCTAGTGGGTTTTTCTTAGTGGTGGGCTGCGATGGTGTTTATCCGGGCCCGACTCGGCGGACGAGCTTAGGCTCGGCCGACGAGGGGCCGACGAGGGGTCGATGGGGGGCCGGCGATGTTCCGCTTTCTCTATTTACCTTGCACCCGCGACCCCGCCCTTAACGTAATTCCCCAACCCCGTATGGCCAGCGTAGATATAGAAACCCTCAACCAGCAGATCCGCGTAGACAGCGAAGTCGTCGAGCGCATCCGCCAGGAAACCGCAAAGGTGATCGTAGGGCAGGAAAATATGGTCGACCGCCTGTTGCTCGGCCTGCTGAGCCGCGGCCACATCCTGCTGGAGGGCCTGCCCGGGCTCGCCAAGACACTGGCGATCAAGACGCTGAGCCAAACCATCAGTGCCGACTTTAGCCGCATCCAGTTCACTCCCGACTTGCTGCCGGCCGACATCGTGGGTACGATGATCTACAACCCGACGCTGAACGATTTCAGCGTGCGGAAGGGGCCGGTTTTTGCCAACTTCGTACTGGCCGACGAGATCAACCGGGCACCCGCAAAGGTGCAGTCGGCCCTCCTGGAGGCCATGCAGGAACGGCAGGTGACGATCGGTACCGAGACCTTCGCGCTGGAAGAGCCCTTTCTCGTCCTGGCAACCCAGAACCCGATCGACCAGGAAGGCACTTACACCCTGCCGGAGGCGCAGACCGACCGCTTTATGCTGAAGGTCAACATCGGCTACCCCACCCGAGAGGACGAGCGCGAGATCATCCGCCGCAACCTGGGCAAGGGCTTCGCGACGATCAACCCCGTTGCTACTCCGGCCGACATCATGCGGGCGCGGGAATCGGTACGCAAAATCTACATGGACGACAAGATCGAGCGCTACATCATCGACATTGTCTTCGCCACCCGCGAGCCGGAAGCATACCGACTTGGCGATCTGAAGCCCCTGATCAACTACGGCGGCAGTCCGCGCGCCAGCATCAACCTCGCCCTTGCCGCCAAGGCCCAGGCCTTCATCGAACGCCGGGGGTACGTGACGCCGGAAGACGTGCGCTCGGTATGCGAAGACGTACTGCGCCACCGCATCGGACTAACCTACGAGGCGGAAGCGGAGAATATCCGGCAGGAGGATATTATCGAGCGGGTGCTGAATGTGGTGGAGGTGCCGTAAGGATTTACAATTTACAATGTAAAATTTACCATTTATAATTTGCGGGGATGCTCGCTACGCTCGTGCTTGCGGGGATGCTCGCTACGCTCGTATTGTGGGGATGCTCGCTACGCTCGTATTGTGGGAGTTGGCTTGTAGGCTAAGTTACCTCCGGTCCGAGACTGGGTTACTTTATGATCTTTGCGGTAAATAGCGCGTCGGCCTTGCGCAGCATCACCGTGTACATGCCGGGGACGACTTGCGTGACATCGACCTCGTGGTGTCCTTCGGTGCCCTTTACGTCCACTTCGTGGCTCAATATCTCCCTGCCCGTGATATCCAGAATAATTAAGGTGTACATACCCGTGGAAATGTCGTTCGTTTCGATGTGAAGGGCATTTGCCATGGGGATGGGATAGAAGCCCGGTTTCGGCTTTGCGACCAGTTCGTTCCTCGTGGAGGTGGTTTCGTCGCAGACTCCGTCGTTATCCGCGTCGGGGAAAGTGATGGTGGCGGTGGTCGATACGGAATTGCAGCCCGCTGCGTTTTGGACGACCACTCCGTAAGTGCCGGCTTCGAGGCCGGTTTTTTTGTTGGCTTCCGCGAAGGTCAGGCCGTTGTCGAAACTGTAGCGGTCGTCGGCATTTTGTACGGCTACTTCGATGGCCCCCGTGGTTCCGCAGGTGAGGATTTGAGTGGCGGTCAGCTGGGGTAGAAAAGTATTTTCGACGGTCACTGCAACGGATGCGGATGACTGATTTCCAGCATTGTCAACCACGGTTAGGGTCAGCGACTGGCTGCCGATATCGCACCAGCTAAAGTCGGTTTGGTCCAGGACATAGGATGCGATTCCGCAGGGGTCTTCGGCTCCGCTGTAGACATCCATCGGCTCGATGCTGGCCCGACCGGCCGCGTTCAGCGCGATGACAAACATGTCCTCCTGACTTTTGATGCGGGGCTGCTCCTTGTCCTCGACCGTCACCTGTACTTCGGTCGATGCTACGTTGCCATTTTCGTCGGTAACCGTGAATGTGGCCGTATTCGTCCCCAGATCCTCGCAGGAGAAGGTGGATTTACTGAGATGAAGGACCAAATCTTCCCGGGCAGTACACTTGTCGTAGCTTCCGTTGTCCACATTGGCCGGATTGATGGAGGCCCGACCGGAAGTATCCAGTTGAATGGTGACGTTTTTGGCGAAAACAAGGGGTGGGACGGTTTCCGGCATCGGTTGGTTATAAAATCGCACACCCAGGGGTTGCGATCCCGTAAACTTCGCGCCACATAGATTATCGAAAAAGCCGGATCCCCGGATCCCGCCATTGCCGTAGCCCTGAATATTGTGGAAGTCAGCAAAATTCTGAATAATGCCGTCGCACAGGATAATAGACCCGAAACCGTCACTGTCGTGATTCATGTTAATTGAGCCATAGTTATCAATGGTCCCTGTAAAGCTGTTGTCGATGACGCTGTAATTGTCGATGGTGCCCATATTCACGATGGTACTCGAAATAAGTACGGGAGCATTGATTCGGTAGGTAACCCCCGCCGCAATGGTGAGGGGCGCACTTATGGTGGTGTCGGTATTTACGTAGCACGTCTGTACGCTTTCGTCCCACTGCCCGCCCAGGCGTTGCTTGCACATTGAGGCATCCTCGCTTTCTTCGCAGTCCAGCAACTTTCCCGGGGACGGGACGGCGCCTGCATATGCTCCACAGTTGTTAATTGTCCCTTTCACCTCTCCCGCATTATTGACGATGCCATAGCTGCTGAGGAGCCCGGTGATGTTTAGCGTTACTTCCTCCCCTACTTTGAGGGTGCGATCCTCCTGAAGCCAGAAGTTGTCAAGGGTGCATGCGTTGGAAACCCATTGGCCATTCAGGTAATCTTCGCATACGATCCTGCCGCCATCCGTATTGGCAGGGCCGAGTAGGTAGCCCGGAATAACTTCATTAACCGTGGTTTGCTTCCCCCCGAGCCCCTGCCCGTAGGATCCTACGGGATTGTATATCTCACCCGCATTCACCGTGGTACCCAAATTAAAGAACTGGCCGGTACTGTTTATAATTCCGGTATTCTTCAGGGTGCCGCCGGTATTAACAATGAGCCTGCCATTATTTATTATGGTTCCATTATTCTCAAACGTAGTCCCTTTATTGATGGTGACCGTCCTGCCCCGCGGTATGGTGATCACGGTTCCCGCCGTCACGGTCAATCCGCCTAAACTGACCAGGGTGTAATTTTCGTTTAGGGTGGAATCGACATCCCAGACGATGGCCGCATTCGGACCGCAAAAGGCGGTAGGCAGCGGGGGGATACTAGACCGGCCCTTCACCGTATAGTGCTGTTTTTCCAAAGGCGTGCAGCGAAGACTATAGTCAAGGATTTCCTGTTTCAGCTCAGCGGGAAGGTTGTAAGCTCCCGCCGATCCTCCCGGAACGCCGGATACGAAGTTCCACGATGTATTACAGATCACATCGGCGCCGTACTCCGCGTCGCCGTCCGCTCCGGCGCACCACAGGTCACCGCCGTCCTGCCCCCATTTTTCCAGCTCGTCGTCAACAACGCCACCGTTGTAGCAGCCCAGTCCGTACCGGGTCTGGTTGACGTAAATTTCGTCGATGCCTAAGCCGTCTCCAGGTTTCGGATTCTGATTCTGGACCAGCAGGTGGGTGTACTCCTGCGGCATGGCCCGCATGATGGTTTTGACCTGGTAAAACGCGTCGCCCAGGCCCGAGCATCCGGCCGGGTGCGCGACGGCCCCCATCAGGTAGCCTCCGTTGTAGAGGGTTACGGAAATGTCGCTTTCTGAAGCTCCGCCGGTAAGCAGGCTATGGTGACAGTCGATCGCTACGGTAAGATCGACCAGCTTGTTGTGTGGAAAATTTCGCTTGATGATGCGGTAGATCAGTCCCTCACCCGGGAAGTCCATCACCATCGTACCCACCGAAGCATTATCAAATTCGTTGAGGGCGTGGAAAGCATCCTTGTTGACGTAGCTCGCTACATCGGCCGGTACGGGTATGGCCGGGGTCAGGAGGTTGATGCCGTTCGTCCAGTTCTGTACCCAGTTCCCCGCGCCGATGCTTCCCCGGGCACTTTTGATGTAATTAATTACGTGATTTCCCAGCGTGGCGGCACTTTCCGTGTAGTTGTTTTGCCTGCTTATATTCCTGATGAATTGATTAATGGGTATATTATTAGAATACCAGGTTTTAGCAACATCGGATATTTGGTATATCCATATTTTTCCCCTCAGGTCATCGAGGGTGGGCATGGTTGCATTAAAATTGCCCTGTATCGTAGTATCCAGGTTGTAGATAAGCCCCGGAAATCTAAAGGTGTCGGAATTAAATTGGATACCCGCCTGCTTATTCGATTCGTCAAACAGGATGCCGTTGAATCTTCTCGCCCATTCTATTCTTTGCGTATCGCTGATCGAAGCATCCGTAGGTCCTTCCTCGTACTTCACTTCCATGATGATGGCCTCGGTGGGGTGGTCCTTCAGGAAAGTGTTCATCCAGTTGAGGATTTGCGTGAAGGTGAGGCGATCACAGGTCAGCCCGCACGCCCCGAAGCAGTCGGTGTCCTCGCACTGGGGGAAGTCGCCGTGGTACACGGCCAGTCCATTCGGATCGTCGGGGTTCGGCTTCAGCCGGATGTCGAAAAACCGGATGCCCCCACTGAGTTGCTGTTTGATGTCCCAGCTCTGGGTTTCCGCCGCGGTACCACCCCACTGGGCGCCGGAGTCGTGGGTGCCGGGGATGGAGAGTCCGTTCATCTTCATCGTGTCCGGAATATGTTTCATCCAATCCGCAACGGCGGACTGAAGTGCCGCGCTCGGTTCGCTGTTGTTGGCGGAGTTGCTGTTCTCGAGGTAGGAGCTGGTGCAGAAGGCGTAGCAGCCGGCGTCGTCGCAGTGGTGGCCCTCCAGTTCTTCGTTGTACTGCCATACGCCATTTGCATCCGGCTGGGCCTGGGCGGCGGTGCACAGGAGCAGGCAAAGCACCAAGAGCAAAGCAGCGGTACGGAGACTCTGACTGGTTCTGGTCGACAAATGCATCGGCGTATAATTGTGTTGATCGAAGGGAGTGTAAGGGGATAATCGATGAGCCGAACTGCAAAAAACAGCGGACCAAAAGGACCAGCAATGGGTAGGCGACGCTATAGAAAAGCGCTTTCCTACCGGACTGACGGATTGGGAAGATAGGTTAAAACCCCGTTCCCCCCCCGATGCATCGGGAAAACCGGGACCCGAATCGTCGATTTGTGGGTATGGTGCCCTCAGTGATCCTCGAAGAGAATCGGAAAGTGAGCTTCCAGGATTAAATTCAGCAGGGGTACCGTGAGGGGCTTGTTGTAGAAGCCGCTGACTCCCGGCGTTTGCGCGGCCCGGCGTTTGTCGTTTGGGTGGTTGGAGTAGGTCAACATCAGGACCACGGGCTGTGCAGCGGCGGGTATTTCCAGCTGGTTGTACAGTTCCATAAACTCCCACCCATTCATGGCGGGTAGATTGATGTCAAGGAAGACAAGGTCTGGCAGGGAGGGTGGATCCGCGGCATATTCTTTCATCCGTTCGTAGGCTTCCTGGCCGGTCCTGGCTACCACCACCCGGTCGGCGCAATCCAGCTTTTCGATGATCCGTTTTTGTAAAAAGACGTTCGCCGGGTTGTCTTCCACGAGTAGGATGGATATGCGCTTTCGTGGCAAACTCATTCCAACCACTACTTCTTAATGGTGAAGTAAAAGGTGCTTCCGACTCCGACCGTTGACTCCAACCAGATTTTGCCGTCGTGCAGTTCAACGATTTTCTTACAGTTGGCCAGTCCGATGCCCGTACCCGGGTACAGGTCGTTGCTGTGCAACCGTTGAAATATGACAAATACCTTTTCCCGGAATTTTTCTTCAATGCCAATGCCATTATCCCTGACGAAAAACAGGTACTCGTCTTCCCGCTGCTGAACACCAATGCTGATCACCGGAGCGACGTCGGGCTTTCTGAATTTAATCGCATTGTGGACGAGGTTTTGAAACAGCTGCGCCCACTCTACTTCGAATACGTTCAAAACGGGTAAGCTACCGTAACTGATCTTGGCATCTGCCTCCTGAATTGATGTTTGCAACCTGCTCAGGATGTCTTCAACTACTTTATTCGTGTTGACCAATCTTCTGGTCCTGTTCTTCCCGACCTTTGAGTAGTGCAGTAAGCTCTTGATGAGTAGCGACATCCGGTCAGCACCTTCCCGGATAAAATTTAAGGCGGTAGAGCCGTCGCCGTCGAGCCTGTCTGCGTACTCTTCCTCGAGGATCTCCACGAAACTCATGATCGTCCTCAGGGGCTCCTGTAGGTCGTGTGACGTCAAGTAGGCAAACAGTTCCAGCTCCTGATTTTCCTCCCCCTTAAGGTGAAGCTCCCTGGTGCGATCTTCGATCATATCCTCCAGGATCCGCACTTTTCTTTCTGCTGTATCAAGCTTTCGTCGGTACTGCTCAATTGTCGCTTGTTCGTTTTTCATGATCCGGAAGGAAATTAAGGTAAAAGTCGCAATACTCTATTTCGTCTTCGGTATAGATTCGGTGGGTTTGCTCGATCCCGACGGCGAAGTAAGTAGCAACCCCCTCAATCAACCCCTCCATTAGATCGTACATTTTTCTTTTGGAATAATAGGTGATGACCAATTCCCGGGGTGAAGGTTCCCGGTAAGTGAAGGTGGGCAGGTAGGTATCCGTATAGAGCTTGCGTACTTCCACGTGGACGACCTGGTCGATCGTTTTTAGAAATTCCTTCGGGTCCCGGTGCGGGCTCACGAAACCGGGGTACCTCTCCGCCAATTTGAAGAAGGCGAACTTTCCCAGGTGTCGGAAAAACTCGGCGTGGCTCCAGCCAAATTCTTCGGTGGCTTGTCCCACGATCTTCAGAAAATCCTCATCGGGGTAGGTTCCCGGGGCCACGAAGGGGTCGCGGGTCGACAGCTCAGCGGATGCGATGATGTGGTCCAGTTTTTCCTCCCCGGCGTTCTCAAGCAGGTAAGCCTCCAGGATATTAAAAATTATTCCTTTCATTCTGATGGCTTGAAGATGTGCGCTGACCGTAAAACACGGTAGACTCGCTACAAAAAGTAAAACGGTCTGAAGCGAAACGAAGGTACAACCTGAACCCCCAACGGCCGGAGTGAGCGCATTGCTCCAGTTCCAGGGTACACTGCACCTGCGCCCCGCCGCCCGAAAACCTCCCCCGGTCAACCATTCCTCCCCCCTACGCCTTCATATGATGATTCCTTCATATAACGTAAGCGACATGGTCATCGAACAGATTTACACCGGATGCCTGGCCCAGGGAGCCTACTACATTTCCAGCAAGGGGGAGGCCGCGGTCATCGATCCGCTACGCAGCCCGAAGCCCTATCTGGACAAGGCGCGCGCGGCCGGGGACACCATCAAGTACATTTTTGAAACCCACTTCCACGCCGACTTCGTAAGCGGCCACCTCGATCTGGCCCGCGAAACCGGCGCCCGCATCGTATACGGACCGGGAGCGAAAACCGACTACGAGAAGTACGAAGCGAAGGACGGGGAAGAATTCAGGCTCGGAGACCTTACGATCCGGGTACTGCACACCCCCGGCCACACCCTGGAAAGCACCACCTACCTGCTGCTCGACGCCAACGGAACGCCGAAGGCGATCTTCACCGGCGACACCCTCTTTATCGGGGATGTCGGCAGGCCCGACCTGGCCCAGAAGAAGGGTGCCCTGACCAAGGAAGACCTCGCCGGACTGCTTTACGACAGCCTGCGCCGCAAGATTATGCTGCTGCCCGACGACATCATCGTCTACCCCGCCCACGGCGCCGGATCGGCCTGCGGCAAGAAAATGAGCCGCGAGACCACCGACACCCTCGGCAACCAGAAAGCGACCAACTACGCCCTGCGGGCGGATATGACGCGGGAAGAGTTTGTGCAGGAAGTGACGGCCGGACTACTCCCGCCACCCGCCTACTTCAGCGAGAACGTGCGAATGAATAAAGCAGGATACGACTCCTTCAAGGACGTAATGGACCGGGGAGCGGTAGCCCTCGCGCCCGAGCAATTCGAGGAGGTGGCCAACCGGGAAATGGCCCTGGTGCTGGACGTGCGCCCGAAGGAGGAATTCGTAAAGGCCTTTATCCCCAATAGCATTTTCATTGGCATCGACGGGGGATTTGCCCCCTGGGTGGGCGAACTGATCCCCGATCTGCAGCAACCCATCCTGCTGGTAACGGAACCCGGTAAGGAGGCCGAAACGGTGGAAAGACTGAGCCGGGTGGGCTACGACAATGCCTTGGGGTACCTGGACGGCGGCATCGCGGCCTGGCGGGCCTACGGCGGCGAAGTGGACGCGATCCCGACCATTTCGGCGGCGGAGTTTGACCCCGAACGGGCCAGGAACGTGCTCGACGTACGCAAAGCCAGTGAATACGAGGGTGGCCACCTGAGTCAGGCGCGCAATCTTCCCCTGTCGGAGCTTTCCGCAAAGACCAATCAACTGGACCCCAAGCAAGAATACCACGTTCACTGCGGGAGCGGCTACCGGTCTACCATCGCCACGAGCATCCTGAAATCGCGGGGCTTCGACCGGCTGATCAACGTACAGGATAAGGTGGCCGATATTCTCGCTACCGAGTCGGTCGACGCCTGAGCGGGGTGGGTCGACTCTTACGTTCCTGGTTTCCCCTCCCGGCTGACTACGGTAGGTCGGGCATCCGCGGCGATGTGCTGGCGGGGCTGACGCTGGGCGTGGTCCTGATCCCCCAGTCCATGGCTTACGGCCTGCTGGCGGGTGTGCCTGCGGTGTACGGCCTTTACGCCGCCCTCGTCCCTCTGCTGGTGTACACCTTGCTGGCCAGTACCCCCCACGTTTCGGTCGGGCCTACGGCCCTGGCCAGCCTGCTGTGCCTGAGCGGTCTGGGTGCCATCGCCGAGCCGGGAAGCGCGGAGTACATTGCCTACGCCGTTTTGCTGGCGGGGCTGACGGGGCTGATTCAGTTCACCTTCGGCCTGCTGCGCATGGGCGGGCTGGTGAGTCTGCTGAGCCGGCCGGTGCTGTCAGGCTTCGTTTCGGCCGCCGCGGTCCTGATCGTGGCTTCTCAACTTAAACCGATTCTGGGTCTCGATATGCCGCGGACGGCCTACCTCTACGATACGGTGGTGGAAGTATTCCGCAGCCTCGGTAGCTTTCACTGGCCTACGGCGGCGTTGGGGCTGTCGACTTTGGCCGTGCTGCTACTGGGCAAGCGCTACCTGCCCCGGGCCCCCGTGATGCTGACCTGGATCGTGGTTGCGACACTGTTGGTGTACCTGCTGCGGCTCGATCTGGCGGGAATCGACGTTGTCGGGGAAATTCCGGATGGCCTGCCGCCCGTCACCCTGCCGGTATTCGATGCCGCCACCTGGCTTAGCCTCTTACCCGTAGCGTTGGTCCTGGCCCTCATCAGTTTCGTAGAAACCCTCTCCATCGGCAATTCCTTTGCCGCCCACCACGGGTATTACCGCGTCCAGCCCAATCGGGAGCTCATTGCGCTGGGCCTGTCGAAGGTGGCCGGCAGTTTGTTTTCCGCCATTCCTACCTCGGCCAGTTTCTCCCGCTCGGCGGTGGTGGAGGCCGGCGGCGGTCGGGGGCCGTTGAGCGGGGCGGTGGCCTTTGTATTGTTGGGGGCCGTGCTGCTTTATTTCACCCCCTTATTCTACTATTTGCCCCTGACGATGCTGGCGGCGATCATTATTTTTTCGGTGGGTAAGCTATTCGACCTGGAGGAAATGAAGCGGTTACGGAAGTTGGCTCCCCGGGAGTTCGCCGTGCTGCTGGTCACCTTCCTGTTCACCCTCTTCGCCGGGCTGCAGTACGGTATCGCGGGGGGCGTGTTCCTGTCGCTCATCTTTGTCTTTCTACGCGCTGCCCGGCCTCACTTAGCTGAATTGGGTCGCATCCCGGGGACCAATGCCTTCCGCAACGTCAACCGCTTCGAGGATGCCGAGGTAGAGTCCGACCTGCTGATCGTCCGTTTTGATGCCGAACTTTACTTCGGTAATGCGGAGTTCTTCGGTGATCGCATTTTGGCGATGGCCGAAGCGAAGGGTGACTGCCTGCGGGCGGTAATCATTGATGCCCATACCATCAACGACCTCGATACCACCGGGCTGCACGCCCTCGAACAGCTCTTCGAAAGTTTGCGCAGCCGCAAGATCGATCTTTACCTCAGCGGCGTAATCGGGCCCGTACGCGACATCCTGTTTCGGTCCGGCCTCATGGAACGGATGGGTGCCGAGAGTCAGTTTCTGTCGATTCAGGACGCGATCCGCTACCACCGCGAACGTGGGGGTCAGCGCCACTGGGATCTGCCCGCGGTGCAGCACGACTGAAAAACTTCAACCATATCGCGCACAATTCGTTATCTTTGCCAAACAAGGCCGTAAAAACGTCAACAGAGGGAACCGCGAGGTTCCCTCTTTTTTGTGTCCCCACCCAAGCTTTTGGGCGGGGTGCCCCGATCGCCATCGGGGGTGCAATGAAAACCAATGGAAGCAACGATCTCTAACTTGCTGGAAACATTTTTCGACACCGAGGAGGAATTCCGGGACTGTTTCGTCGTCGACGTCAACCACTCCAACAAGAAACTGGAAGTGTTCGTAGACAGCGACTCGGCGATGACCTTCGCGAAGTGCCAGCGCATCAGCCGTTACCTGGAGAGCTACCTCGATGAGGAGAAGCCCCTCGGCGAGGAATACGTACTCAACGTGAGCAGCCCGGGCGTCGACCGCCCCCTGAAATTTTATCGTCAGTACCTTAAGAACGTAGGCCGTAACTTGGAAGTCACCACCACCGAAGGCGAGACCTACAACGGTCTGCTCAAGGCGGCTACCCCCACCGAGGTCGTGCTGGAAGCCAAACAGCGGATCAAGGAGGGCAAACGCAAGAAAACCATCGTGGAAGACATCACGATCGCTACCGATGCCATTAAAAAATCAATCGTCAAAATATCCTTCTAGCCATGATGAACCTGGTAGAAACCTTCAAGGAATTCAGCTCCGGTAAGAGCATCGACAGCCCCACTATGGTGCGGGTACTCGAAGACGTGTTCCGCACGCTGATCAAAAAGAAATTCACCACCGACGAGAACTTCGACATCATCGTCAACGCCAATAAGGGCGACCTCGAACTGTGGCGCGTCCGCGATATCGTGCCCGACGGTGAAGTGACCGACGAGCTCTCCCAAATCTCCTACTCCGAAGCCATCGCCATCGACGAGGCCTACGACGTGGGCGAGGAGTGCTACGAGCAGCTGTTCCTCAAGGACTTCGGCCGCCGCAGCATCATGGCCGCCCGGCAGACCCTCATCAGCCGCATCATGGACCTCGAGAAGGACGAGATCTACCGCAGCTACACCGAACGGGTGGGCGAACTCGTCCTCTGTGAAGTACAGCAGATCCTGAAGCGCGAGGTGCTGGTCATCGACGACGCCAACGGCCGCGAACTCGTCATGCCCCGTACCGAAACCATCCGCGGCGATTACTTCCGCAAGGGTGATATGGTCCGCGGCGTCATCAAGGAGGTCGAGATGCGCAACAACAACCCCGTCGTGATCGTGAGCCGCACCGACGAGCGCTTCCTCGCCAAACTGATGGAGCAGGAAGTACCCGAGATCGAAGACGGCCTCATCACCATCAAGGGCATCGTGCGCATCCCCGGCGAGCGCGCCAAGGTGAGCGTGGAGAGCTACGACGACCGCATCGACCCGGTCGGAGCCTGCGTAGGTATGAAGGGATCCCGGATTCACGGCATCGTCCGCGAGCTCAATCAGGAGAACATCGACGTGATCCCCTACACCAACAACACCAACCTGTACATCCAGCGTTCGCTCACCCCGGCCCGCGTCTCCAACATCGAACTTGACATGGAGAGCCGCCGTGCCAAGGTGTTCCTGGAGCCCGATCAGGTAAGCCTGGCCATCGGTAAGGGAGGAACCAACATCAAACTTGCCAGTCGTCTGGTAGATTTCGAGATCGACGTGTACCGCAACAACGAAGTCGAAGTGGACGACGTAGACCTGGAAGAATTCAGCGACGAGATCGAAGGCTGGGTAATCGACGCCCTCAAGGGCATCGGCCTGGATACGGCCCGCTCCGTCATCGAGATGAGCCCCGAAGACCTGGTACGCCGCACCGACCTCGAAGAGGAAACGATCATCAACGTCCTGCGCACCCTGGCCGCCGAATTCGACGACGTACGCTACGTCGAGGAATAGCCCGATGCAACCAAAACTAAGCCCGCTTTCTCCTTGGAGGAAGCGGGCTTTTTTGTGGGCGGAAAACCGCCGACCGCGGAGGCAAATGACGGCCAGCCGCTAATTTTCATTAATTTCTGAAAATTATATAAGTGGATTTTATCGCTTTAATTTGCCCAAAAGGCTGATAAGCAATCTTTTAGTGGTGATGTATGTCAGGAGGAGCCAATTGTGTGAATGATGCTCACAGGGTGTAGACCCGAACATCGGCTTATATTTAAGCATTATCTAATTTTACTTCAACAAACGGCTTCGGCCCTTCCCATGACGCAGCTTGACTTCTTCGCTCAATTCGATCGGCAGACCACCCTCCTCCATTCTTTTGCCTACAACCTGACCAAAAATTCGGAGGATGCCAAGGACCTTTATCAGGAGACGGCCTTCCGGGCGATGACCAATCGGGATAAGTTCCGTCAGGGCACCAACCTCAAGGCGTGGCTCTTCACCATCATGAAAAACATCTTCATCAACAACTACCGCAAGAAGGTGAAGGCGAATACCATCATGGACAATACCGATAACCTCTACTACCTCAACTCAGGTTCGCACGCCATTGAAAATGATGCAGACAGCAACATTCTGATCAAGGAGCTGACGGTGATGATCGACGATCTCGACGATTCCACCCGCATCCCCTTCCTCATGCACTACCAGGGCTTCAAGTACCAGGAGATCGCCGATCACCTCGAACTTCCCCTTGGTACCGTCAAGAGTCGTATCTTCTTCGCCCGAAAGGACCTGAAGGCCCAGATCGCCCGCCAGTACGGCAAGCTTCGGGAGAAATAATGTTTGTATGTAGCGTCTGAGGGGCATCCGTGTCCCAAAATCTCATGAGACTGGTCCGTCGCAACTTCGCGGCGGACCATTGTTTGTTTACCTATGCGCGATATCGATTGGCAACTATTCCGCGACGGGCTCCTGAGCTGGTACCGCCCCGAGCGCCGCCCCATGCCCTGGAAACAGGAACCCGACCCCTACAAAATATGGCTTAGCGAAATCATCCTCCAGCAGACGCGGGTCGAACAGGGCCTGCCGTACTTCGAGCGCTTCGTGGCCGCCTATCCTACCGTACACGATCTGGCAAATGCCCCGGACGACGAGGTAATGAAGTTGTGGGAAGGACTCGGCTACTACTCCCGGGCCCGCAACCTGCTCCGGGCCGCCCGCCAGGTTTCCGGAGAACTGGGGGGTGCGTTCCCCGATACGTACGAGGGACTGCTCGGGCTTGCGGGGGTGGGTCCTTACACGGCCGCGGCCATCGCCTCCTTCGCTTTCGGCCGGCAGGTCGCCGTGCTGGACGGCAATGTTTACCGGGTCCTGTCCCGTTTCGCTGCGGACGCTACGCCGATCGACGGGGGGAAGGGCCGCAAACACTTTCAGACGTTGACCGACGCGGCCATGGGGGCGGCACCCGCAGCTACCTTCAACCAGGCCATTATGGACTTTGGCGCCCTGATGTGTACCCCGAAGCTGGCGAGTTGTGCACAGTGTCCGGTCGCGGCAGGATGCCGGGCGCGGCGGCAGGATAAGGTCTACCAGCTCCCGGTAAAGGGCAAAAAAGCAAGCCGGCGTGAACGCTTTTTTCATTACCTCGTCGTCTCTGATTCCCAAGGCCGTTACCTGTTGCACCGACGCGGAGCGGGCGACGTCTGGCAGGATCTCTACCAGTTTCCCCTCATAGAAACGCAGTCGGCGGACCTCGGCCCGGACCAGCTGTTTCCCTCCGAGCAGTGGCCGCAGTGGCTGGCAACCGATAAGTTGGCGGCGGTGCGCAGGAGCAAGGTGTTTCGGCATCAGCTATCCCACCAACAGATCAGTGTCGTATTCCACGTCTTTACGCATTCCTCGGCGGTGGGTGAGCCCCCGTCGCCCTACGAGCTTGTCGCAAAGCAAGGATTCAGCGCTTTCGCCTTCCCCCGCGTGATCACCCGCTTTCTGGAGGACGCAAGCCCTACGCTCGGTTTCTGACGTTAATTACCCAACAAAAAGTTTAGATTGTACTCCCGGCGGTAGCGCGCCCGCGAATAAGGGTGTAGCTTTGCGTCAAACTGTATACGACGATGATTAATCGGATCACACTGGCCGGCTACTTAGGAGCCGACCCCGAAATACGCACCCTGAGCAACGGCACCATGGTCGCTAAACTACGCCTGGCGACTACGGATAATTACCGCGATCGGGCGGGGCAGTGGCAGGAGGATACCCAGTGGCACGACGTAGTGCTGTGGCGCCACCTGGCCGAAAAGGCGCAGAAGTACGCTAAGAAAGGTTCGCTCGTCTACCTGGAGGGAAAACTCGCCCACCGGAAGTGGGAGGACAAGGAGGGAAATCCCCGCAAAACGACGGAGGTCGTTGGTGCCATGTTGCGGCTGCTCGACGGTAAGCGGGACGAAGGTGATGATTCGGCGGACGGGGCTACGACCCCCACGACAACGACCACCGCGGCACCGGCCGCTAAGCCGGTCATGGAAGCGGAGGAGGATTTGCCCTTTTAGATCTTTTGCACAAGTTGGGTGACGACCACTAGTGAAAGGTGCGTCCTATCTTTGTAGCCGTCACCAAATCCTACCGTTGGACCCCACCGATCCCCTTTTATCTATCCTGCCCGGCATGCTGTTGCTGAGCACCGGCACGGAGCTGTTCCTGGGCTTCTTGTCAATTTTGGGTTTGCTCCTGCTGTCGGGCCTGGTGTCCGGCTCGGAAGTCGCTTTCTTCTCCCTTACCCCCAACGATTACGAGGAGATCGAGCAGGAAAACAATCCGGTACGTGGCCTACTCTACGAGCTAAGGGAGAAACCCCGCATGTTGCTGGCCACCATCCTGATCGCCAACAACTTCATCAACATCGCCATCGTCCTAGTGTCGGAGATCATGCTGCGCAAGCTGTTCCCCGCCTCGATGTTTGCCGCCTGGACCCGGGCCCTGCAGGAAAACATCGCCATGATGCGCCAATTTTCCTCCGAGGGCCTGACCGCCGCCATCGCCTTTACTATTACGGTGATCGGCGTGACTTTCCTCCTGGTACTTTTCGGTGAAGTGGCCCCGAAGGTCTACGCCAGCTACAACAAGGTGCAGCTGGCCACCCGCATGGCCCGACCCATACAGGTCATGATGCGGGCTTTTCATCCCCTGGCCTCGAGCCTGGTGCAGGGCGCCTCCTTTATCGAACGCCGATTGGAAAACCACACGATGGACGCCGCCGCCGCCAGCCAGGAAGACATCGACGAAGCCATCGACCTGACGGTAAGCACCGACGACAATGGAGAGGAAACGCAACGGCAGGACGTCGATATCCTGAAGCGGATCGTCAAGTTCAACAACGTAACGGTACGCCAGATCATGCGGTCGCGCGGCGACGTGGTGGCCGTTGACCGAAAAATCAACTACCACGAACTGGTCGCCGTGGTGCGGGATTCGAGCTACAGCCGCATTCCGGTTTTCGAGGAGGATTTCGATAAGGTCAGGGGCCTACTGTACGTGAAGGACCTGCTCGGTTACCGCCACGAGCCCGCCGATTTCGACTGGACTACTCTGGTGCGGGAAGACATTCTCTTCGTACCCGAAAACAAAAAGATCAGCGACCTGCTGAAGGAATTCCAGACCGAGAAAACCCACATGGCGATCGTCGTCGACGAGTACGGCGGTACCGAGGGCGTCGTGACCCTGGAGGACGTGCTGGAAGAAGTGATTGGCGACATCCAGGATGAATTTGACGAAGACGACGAGATCATCTACCAGCGCATCGACGACCTCAACTACGTCTTTGACGGCAAGACCCTGCTGAACGACGTGTACCGGGTGCTCAAGATCACGACTTCCACCTTCGATCCGGTGAAGGGGGAGGCCGAATCCCTGGCCGGCCTCTTGCTCGAAATACTGGGCCGACTGCCCGAAGCGGGGGAGGAGATCGTGTTCGAAGGCTACCGCTTTCAGGTGATGTCGGTCAACAAACGCCGCATCCAGGAAGTACTCATCACCCTTCCCGAATTACCCGGCACCGAAACGGATTCCCCCGGCTCCCGCGCTTAGCCGCCCAAAGCCTGAATACCAAAGAACGCGAAGCGATTATGTACGGCAAAGAAGAACAGCGGCAGCTCTATGTGCGCTCCAAGGAATACCTCGAAGGTGACCTGACCCTGCCGCCGGCCGAGCAACTGCCCGAACTGCGCTCCCTGCTCCGCTACCATGAGTGGAGATACTACGTCGGCGACGATCCGGTAATCAGCGATTTCGAATACGACCAGCTCTACAAACAACTCGAGGCACTGGAGGCGGAACATCCCGACCTCGTGACGGCCGACAGCCCCACCCAGCGCGTCGGTAGCGACCTGACCGGCGAGTTCGAGAGCGTGCCCCACCTGGTGCCCATGCTGAGCCTCGGCAACAGCTACAATCCCGACGACCTCGCCGAGTTCGACCGCCAGGTGAAGCGAATGCTGAACATGGACGAAGCCACCCCCATCGCCTACGCCGCGGAACCGAAGTTCGACGGAGGAAGCATTGCGCTGGTGTACGAAAACGACCGGCTGGTGCGCGCCGCCACCCGCGGCAACGGCGTACTCGGAGAGGAAATTACCCACAACGCCCGGGTGATCAAGTCGATCCCCCTGACCGCCGCCTTCAGCCGCTACGGCCTCCACCGGGTGGAACTACGGGGTGAAGTAGTGATCAGAAAGGACCGCTTTGCCGTCATGAACGAAGCCCGCGCCGCTGCCGGCCTGGCCCTCTTCGCAAATCCCCGCAACACGGCTACTGGAGGGCTGCGCATGAAGTCCCCGACCGAAGTGGCCGACCGCAACCTGGAAGCCTTCATCTACAGTTTCGGTTACGGCACCGATGAGGCGGGTAACGATGCCGTGCAGGCCCTCGGCACCCACACCCACGCCCTGGATATACTGACCGCGCTGGGATTCAAAGTGCCCACTGCCGGATTCGAGCGGATACAGTCACCCGACATCACCGCCGCCGCCGCCTTTTGCAAGCAGTGGGAGGGGCAGCGCGAGGACTATCCCTACGAGATCGACGGCATGGTCGTGAAGGTCGATGACCTCATCCTTCAGGAGCGGGCCGGATATACCAGTCATCACCCCCGCTGGGCCATTGCCTACAAATTTGCCGCCCGTCAGGCTACGACTACCCTCCTGGGGGTAGAGTACCAGGTAGGCAAGATCGGTACCATTACCCCGGTAGCCAAGACCGAACCCGCTGCTCTCGCCGGCGTCATGATCAGTAGCGTAAGTCTGCACAATGAGGACTTCATCCGGGAGAAAGACCTCCGCCTCGGCGACAAGGTGCTCCTGGAGCGTGCCGGCGACGTGATCCCCTATATTGTAAAGCCGCTGGCGGAACTGCGCGACGGCGGCGAGCAGCCCATTGTGTGGCCCCTGACCTGTCCGATCAATCGGACCGACGTCGAGGTGCCGCTCGTCCGTGCTGAAGGAGAGGCCGCCTGGCGGTGTCCCGTGTGCGTGTGCGGCGCGCAGAACCTGCAACGGATCATCTTCCACGTCTCCAAGGTCGCTATGGACATCGACGGCATGGGCCGCCGCTACGTGGAGCAGTTTTACGAGCTGGGGTGGCTGCATACCATCGTGGACGTTTACCGCCTGCCCTACGACCAGATCGCTACCCTGGAAGGATTCGGAGAGCGATCGAGCGAAAATCTGCGACGCAGCGTGGAAACGGCTAAGCGCAACCCGCTGTGGCGTCTGCTGCATGGACTAAGCATCCACCATCTCGGTAAGAAGGCGAGTCAGTTGCTGGCCCAGCACGTCGACCACGTTCTCGACCTGGCCGACTGGTCGGAAGCACAGTTTCTGAACATCAAGGACATCGGTCCCACCGTAGCCACCAACGTGATGGAGTACTTCGCAAATCCACTTCACCTAACGCAACTTCGGGAGCTGGAAGAGCTCGGGGTGAACGTACGCCCCACCGACGAGGACCGCCCGGCCGCGGAAGTTACCGAGGGCCCTTTTGTCGGCAAGACCATGCTCTTCACCGGTAGCCTCCAGCAGCTCAGCCGCAAGGAAGCCCAGGAGAAGGCCAAGGCCGCCGGTGCCCGCATCGTCTCGGCCGTCAGCGGTAAACTGGACGTGCTGGTGGTCGGAGAAAAACCCGGCTCTAAACTCAAGAAGGCCGGCGCACTGGGTACGGTGCGGGTATTGACGGAGGCGGAGTTTTTGGCGTTGATCTGACTGGTTTTCGTTGGTTCCTGGCATCTTGCCGGGGTGGGGCGGTTCCCGGCATCTTGCCGGGGTCATTACGGGTTATGAGTGACTTCCCGATCATGACCGCGGCAAGATGCCACGAACCGTGACCGCGGCAGGATGCCACGAACCGTGACCGCGGCAAGATGCCACGAACCGTGACCGCGGCAAGATGCCACGAACCGATACCGCGGCGGGACGCCACGAACCGATACCGCGGCGGGATGCCACGAACCGTGACCGCGGCGGGACACCACGAACCTACGCGAGCCGCTACCCGTTTTACCCAAAAAAACCATGGCCCAGCAGACCTCATTTCAGGACCTCGTCAACGGCGAAAAGCCCGTACTCATCGACTTTTTTGCTACTTGGTGCGGCCCCTGTCACGCCTATTCTCCCATTCTGAAGCAACTGAAGGAGGAGCTGGGCGACAGCATGCGGCTGGTCAAGATTGACGTGGACCGCAATCCGGAGATCACCGAGAAGCTCGGGGTGCAGGCCATGCCGACGACCATGATTTTTCACAAGGGAGAGTTAAAATTTCGGGCGGCGGGAGTGCAGAGTCCCCAGACGCTCCGGGACGAACTGGCCAAACTGAGCTAGGCCGGTCGGAGGGCGATAAACTACTTCAGCGGGGATTGTATAAATTGCGCCCTCCCCATGAATGCATCCCTTAGCCCACTTGCCATCCTCGGCATCGTTGCCGTTTACTTCGCGGTGCTCGTGCTCGTTTCTTTCCTCACCAGTAAGCGGGAAAGCGAAAACGCCGATTTCTTTCTTGCCGGTCGTAAGTCCCCGTGGCCCCTGGTGGCCATCGGCATGGTGGGTTCGAGTCTGTCGGGCGTTACCTTCATCAGTATTCCGGGGGCGGTAGGGGCCGGGGGCGTCAACCAGGCCTTCAGCTACATGCAGGTGGTCATGGGCTACCTACTAGGGTACCTAGTCATCGCGCTGGTGCTGCTGCCGCTGTATTACCGCATGGGGCTCACCAGTATCTACGAGTACCTGCGCACCCGCATCGGCCGTCACGGCTACAAGATCGGCGCGTTTTATTTCTTGCTTTCCCGTACCATCGGCTCCTCCTTCCGCCTGTTTCTGGTGGCGGTGGTGTTGCAACAGTTCGTCGCGGCGCCCATCGGCATTCCGTTCTTCGTAACCGTAGCGACCACCATCCTCCTGATCTGGCTCTATACCTTCCGCGGCGGCATCAAGACGATCATCGTGACGGACACCCTGCAAACGGTGTGTATGCTCACCGCCGCGGGCATCACGGTGTACTACATTGCCAATGCCCTGGATACCGATCTCGGGGGCGTGGCCAACCTCATCGAGCAGAGCGATTACAGCCAGTGGTTCTTCTTTGAGGGGGGATGGAGCGATCCCAATAACTTCTTCAAGCAATTCTTTAGCGGGGCGCTCATTACCATCGTCATGACGGGCCTCGACCAGGACATGATGCAAAAAAACCTGAGCATGCCCAACTTCCGCGATGCGCAGAAGAATATGCTGGTGTTCAGCATCGTGCTGGTGTTCGCTAACCTCCTGTTCCTCTCACTTGGAGCCCTGCTCTACATTTACGCGGCTACCGTAGGCCTGGCCATTCCCGGGAGTTCCGACTTACTGTACCCAACGATCGCCCTGGTCAACCTGCCTCCGGTGGCGGGTATCCTCTTTGTGCTGGGGATTGTGGCGGCGGCCTACTCCAGTGCCGACAGTGCGCTCACTGCGCTTACGACCTCTTTCTGCGTCGACTTTCTGGGCATGGGCGACCGGGCGGAAGCGGGCGGCGGCGCGCAGGTGCAACGTGATTCGGACAAAACGCGGCGTTTGTTGGTGCATTCCGGCTTCTCCGTACTGCTGTTCTGTGTCATCATGGCCTTCCAGTTGATCAACGACGAGGCGGTCATCAACAGCTTATTCAAGGCAGCCGGCTACACTTACGGGCCGCTGCTGGGCCTGTTCTCCTTCGGCTTGCTGACGAATTATCGGGTACGTGAGGTCGTTACCATCGGCGGCCTGGAAGTGCCCGCACTCGTGCTGATTTGTCTGCTTTCTCCGGTGGCGTCCATTCTGGTCGATACCTATTCGGCGGAACTGCTCGGTGGATTTCAGTTCGGATTTCTCATTCTAGCCTTCAACGGCTTACTCACCTTTCTGGGGCTGATCGCGCTGAGCGAGTTCAGTGAAACCGATCGGATATAGGTTAGCCACCGGCAATCGTGCCGCAATCTGAGTTGTGGGGCGGGGGCGACCTACTTACCTTGTGGCCCTAAATTCAGCTTACCCCACTAACCATGAGTCAAATTCGCGCCGCCATTACGGGGGTACAAGGATACGTACCGGATTACGTGCTCACCAACGACGAGCTGGCCACCATCGTCGATACCAGCGATGAGTGGATCACCACCCGTACCGGGATTCGCGAACGCCGCATCCTGAAGGGAGACAACATGGGCACTTCCTTCATGGTGGCCGAAGCCCTGCGCGGCCTGATGAAAAAGACCGATACCGATCCCGACGACGTGGAGCTGGTCATATGCGCGACCGTGACGGGAGATAGTATCTTTCCCGATACGGCCAACGTGGCTTGTTACAAAGCAGGCATCAACAACGCCTTCGGCTTCGACGTCAGCGCGGCGTGTAGCGGCTTCCTTTACGCCCTTACCGTAGGGGCGAAATTCATCGAGGCCGGTCAGCACAAGAAGGTAATCGTAGTGGGCGCCGACAAGATGTCTTCCATCATCGACTATACCGACCGGACCACCTGCGTCATTTTTGGCGATGGTTGCGGGGCCGTTATGCTGGAGCCGACCACCGACGGTACCGGTTTCATGGACTACCGCCACTACGGCGACGGAAGTGGAGAGGAACACCTTTACCTCGTCGCGGGCGGATCCCGCAGACCGGCCACCGTCGACACCGTCATGGCCCGCGAACACTTCGTCCGGCAAAACGGACGGCCCGTCTTCAAGGCTGCCGTAAAGGGCATGTCGGACGTTGTCCTGGAAGTTATGGAGCGTAACGGCCTGACTACCGATACCGTCAACTGGCTGGTGCCCCACCAGGCCAACATCCGGATCATCCAGACGGTGAGTAAAATGGTCGACTTTCCCCTAGATAAGGTGATGGTGAATATTGAACGCTACGGCAATACGACGGCCGGGACCCTGCCGCTCTGTCTCTGGGATTACGAACCCCGGCTCCGTAAGGGGGACAACCTGATCCTCACTGCTTTTGGCGGTGGGTTCACCTGGGGTGCCCTGTATCTCAAGTGGTCCTATGACCCTGCTCCTGCGTCCCCGCCGGAAATTTAAACATGCGGACTACAATTGGTCTTTAGGTACTACCGGACGCACAATGAAGGATGCGCGGTGTTTTCAGAAAGTAGTACCCCGGGGAAGTATATGAATAGGGAAGAACTCAAGCGAAGCGGACTGTTGGATCAGTATGTGCTCGGCCTGTTAGGGCCGGAGCGGATGGCCGAGGTCGAGCAGTTGATGCGTGAGGACCCTTTTCTCGAGCAGGAAGTGGAGCGGCTGCGCGAAGACCTGAACGCCTACGCCGACTCACGCAACATCGGCCCGCCGCCGCCCGGTCGGGAGGCCCGCAGTGCGGAGGATTTTCAGGATCTCGACCACGAGATGATTACCGCCATGATGGAGCACAACCACACGCTCAACATTTGGCGTTACGTGCTCATCGCAATTATTTTCTTGCTGGTTTTTCTCAGCGGATACCTCTTCCGGCTTAAGGAAAACGTTCGGGGCGAGCTCATCACCGAGCGGGCGCTTCACGCCCAGGACGATGCCAGTCACCGCCTCGACATGGAGCGGAGCCGGGCGGCCATCGAAGCAGCGGCGGCAAACTGGGAAAACTTGACGTCCATCGATCAGCCCATGGATACGGGCACGATACACGTACACGTGCTGGCCGGAGTCGGGGTAGCCCTCGTTGATCTTTCCGACGTACCGCCCCCACCCGTGGGCCACGCGTACTACATTTTCAGCGGAGCGGACACGGAGGAACAGGAGCCGGAGATCGTCAGCGCCCGGCAGCTCGGTGGGCTTTATGCGGTCAAGATTGCGGAGCACAACGACCAACTAAGGATCTACCAATGGGTTCAGGGCCGGGATGATGCGCCCCGCAGCGGTGAAACCCCCATTATGATTGTCGATATTCAGGTAGAGTAGATCGACGGCTACCGTGCTGTTTAGCAGGGTAGTAGGAGCGGAAGGGGAAGAAATGGAAAGAAATGTGAAAAGCAGGTTCGGAGCGCTTGGATAGCTTGCCGTAATTATGTTTATTGCACGCAAGCCCGGAAGTAAAGGCGTGTATTGAATGTAGTAACGCGCAAAACCCATGCTTCCGGGGCTTTCTGATCGTACCAAAGTCTTCATTTCTAACTTTCAACTCATGACTATTCTTTTCGTTCTGATGGCCGCCTGTGCGCTGGGTGGTGGCCTGAGTCTTACGTCCGCATTACTCGACGGCACGCGTCACTTTTAGGCCGCGGTGGTTGCACCCCGCGGTAAAATACCTAAGATTACATAAGAATCACCAACGGTCGCCCGTACATGCGGGGGGCCGTTTTTTATTTTCAGCGACGGACTATCTTTATCCGGCCCCATCCATCTAATCGTGCAGCCGCTTATTCCTCCTTTCATACAGCAGAAGCTTATTGCCGGTGAATTACACGGTGAGCTGCGGGCCTTTACCCTCAACATCGATCTATCGGGTTTTACTCCCCTCACCGAGACCCTGATGCAGCAGGGACTTACGGGTGCCGAGCAGCTGTCGATGATCCTCAATGAGGTGTTCGAGCCGCTGGTGGCATTGGTGTACGCTTCGGGGGGGATCATCCCCTATTTCGCGGGCGATGCCTTTACGGCAGTGTTTCCCCTGCCGCTAGACCGCGTTCACGCCATGCATCTGCTGCGTACGGCGGAGCGTGCCCGACAACTGTTCCGTGACCGGGGCAACAAATTCGGCAACAAATTCAGGATCGGAATCAAGGCAGGCGTGGCGGCCGGTACGGTACGCTACGGAATCGTCGGAGAAGAACTTCGGGCCTTTTACTTCCGCGGGCCGGCGATCGATCAGGCGGCAAAGTGCCAGACCCTCGCCGGAGAACAGGAAATTGTGGTGAGTGATTTTGTGCATACGCTCATTGAGGGGAGTATCGTCTACACGGAGGAGGTCGCCACGGGTGCCTACCGGGTACTGGGTGACGTGTCGACCGTGATAGACCTTGAGATTGAGCCGGTTGCCCTGCCCGTCATTGATGCGGAGACGGCCGTTGCCTTTCTGCCGCCGGAGGTGGTCCGTTACGATCAGGCGGGGGAATTTCGCACGGTGGTGTCGTGTTTTCTATCCTTCGATGCCGTACGTACCCACGATGAGCTCGACCAATTTGCTACGGTGGTCCTGAATCAGGTGAAAGATTTCGGCGGCTACTTTAAGGAAGTCGATTACGGGGACAAGGGGGCCCTGATGGTCATTTTTTTCGGGGCTCCGGTTTCTTACGAGAACAACGTGACGCGGGCGGTCGAATTTGCCCTGGTGGTGCAGCAGGAACTGGAGGCACTGAGTGCGTCTACCAAACGAAGCTTCCGCTTCCGAATGGGTATGACCGTGGGAACGGCCTTCACCGGTATCGTGGGGGGAAAGGAGCGGGCGCAGTACGCCTGCGTCGGTAACCGGGTGAACCTGGCCGCACGGATTATGGCGGAGGCCGACTGGAAGGAAGTACTGGTCGACGGAGAGATTGCCGCCAATCCCCAGTTCCGGTTTATGCCCAAGGGTAAGCTGAGGTATAAGGGGATCAAGGAGCCGGAAGCCACCTTCGCTCTCGAGGGACGTCGGCAGTCGATCGGTAAGCCCAGCTACGGAGGGAAGCCCATCGGTAGAAATGAGGAAATTGCGCGACTTCTGGAATTTTCCGCCCCGCTGCACGAGCGCCGGCCGGCGGGGATCGCTCACGTTCGGGGGGAAGCCGGCATCGGCAAGAGTCGCCTGACCTACGAGCTGCGCCACCGCATGAACAAGATCGAGGCAGTCAACTGGCTGCTCGGAAGCTGCGACCAAATTCTGCGCAAGTCCTTTAACCCCTTCACCTACATGCTCGAGCGCCTCTTCCGCCAGAGCATTGACCTCGGGACGGAACAGAACCTGCGCCGGTTCCAGTTTAAGATCGACCGGTTGCAACTGAGCCTTCAGCGTAGGGGTACGGACAGGGCCCGCCAGCTTGCCGAAGAACTGGTGCGCACCCAATCCGTACTCGCGGCCCAGCTGGGGATCGTGATGCCGGGTTCCCTGTGGACCCAGCTCGACGCCCAGGGGCGCTACCAGAACACCATTGACGGTATCGTTACGCTAATTATCGCCGAGTGCCTGCTTCAGCCTACGGTGTTGGAACTGGAGGACATCCACTGGATCGATGAGGACAGCCTCACGATAGTAAGGGAACTGGTAAGAAGAATTGAGCAACTTCCGTTGTTGATTGTTGCCACCGCCCGCCCGGACGATGACGGCCAATATCCACAGCTGGTGCCCGAGAGCCTGCGTGAACAGTTGCAGCTACCCATCATTTCGGTAGAGATCGGCGGGCTCACCACCCAGGCCGTGCGCGAACTTGCGGAGTCCACGCTGGGGGGAGCCATCTCCGATCCTACCCTGAAAACGCTCCTCCGGGCAACCAACAGCAATCCCTTCTACCTCGAACAGATCCTGGAGTATTTCCGGGAAAATGAGTTGCTGCACGAGAAAAGCGACGGTCTGCTACACCTCAGCGACGAGAGCATCAAATTATCGACAAGTATCACCTCCATCCTGACGGCGCGTATCGACCGGCTGTCGGACATGGTCAGGGAAACGGTGAAGGCGGCGGCGGTGATCGGGCGTGAGTTCGATATCCCGGTACTGACCGAGGTGATGCGTATGGATGCCGGCTTTAACGGGACGGAAAATATCATGCAGCTGCTGGAGGAGCAGATTGAGGTAGCCGAGCGCGGCCAGATATGGAGTGCCATGAACGAGTTGCGCTACATCTTTCGCCACAGCCTGCTCCGGGAAGCCGTATACGGAATGCAGCTCACCACCCGCCTGCAGCAACTCCACCGGCAGATCGCCCGGGCAATCGAGAAACTATACGGAGACAACATCGAGGAACGCTACGTCGACCTGGCCTTCCATTACGAACACAGCGGAGAGAACGAAAAGACGATCGAGTACCTGAGCAAGGCTGCCAGTTACGCCCGGGCCAACTACCAGAATCAGCAGGCCCTCGACCTCTATAAACGCCTGATCGAAAAGCTGAGCCAGAGCCCGAGCGAGGACATCAGCGTCAACATCTACCTCAGCCAGGGAGGGATCTACGAGATCGTGGGCCGCTGGGAAGAGGCACAAGTGGCCTACGAGGAGGCCCAATATATAGCCAAGACCAGCCGCGACGTGGTGCTGCTGGGGCGCACCAACAATGCCCTGGGACAACTACACACCCTCAGGGGGGAGTACGATATGGCCATGGATTTTCTGAAAGTAGCCGCCGGTCTATTCGAGTCGGTAGACGATATCTTCGGCATCGCACGGGCGTACAGCAACATGGGCAACCTGTACTTTCGCACCAATCACTACGACAAGGCCCTTACCTACTACAAAAAATCGCTCGACAGCGGCCTGAGTGAGGCCGGGACGACCACTTCCGCCGGCACGATCAGTCACCTGGGACTTACGTACATGAACCTCGGCAGTTACGAGGAGGCAATTGCGGTCATCCGGGATCAAATTCCACGGCACGAGGCGAGCAACGATAAAATGGGGCTCGCCACCCTGCACACCAATTTGGGGATCGTATACTTCGAAAGCGGCGATTACGATCTGTCCCTCAATCACCACCGGCAGGGGCTGCAACTCGCGCGTGAGCTGGGCGACCGGCGCCTGCAGGCCATCGGACTCGGAAGCCTCGGCAACATTAAGGAAAGACAGGGTAAATACGGAGCGGCGCTTGAGCTGTACGAACAGGACCTCAAGATGTGTTACGAGATCGGCGACCGCCAGGGTATTGCCGTTACCGAAGGGCTACTGGGTGACATCAACAGCGTGATGGGCAACTTCTCGAAGGCCATCGCCCACCTCGATCGCTGTCTGTCGATCAGTAGTGACCTGGGTTACCGCAAGGGGGTGGCGAAGGCAGTTAACACCCTCGGCGATATTTATTACCTCCAGGCGAAGTACGACCTATCGGGAGAATATTACGACCAGGCGATCGAAATTGCCCGTTCCACCAACAACCGCCTGGTGCTGGGGGCCAGCCTGTACGAGAAAGGGCTCGTGCTATTGGCAGACGGACAATTGGATGCCGTTAAGGAAGTAGAAAGGGAAGCGCTAGCGGTTGCCGAGGACCTGGGTAACCCCGACGTGCTGTTCGGTGCCAGGCTCCTGCACGCCCGCTGTCTGGTCGCCTACGATGAAGCGAATGCGGTGGAGGCGAAGGGCGTCATCGAGGAACTGCTCGAGTCGGCTACCCTCACGGTAGAGCAGGAAGCGGAGGCTTACCTCGCTTATTACAACATCAGCGGAAAGACGGACGATGCCTCCCGCCAGCGCGCGCTCAAACTATACGAGCAATTGTACGAAGAGACGCCTAAATTTGTCTACAACTACCACTTGTCTCACCTGCGGCAGTCGGCTTAATTGCCGCCGCCGAGAATAAGGGGAAGGCCGCTACTGCCCGCATCGCCTACGATCACCACTTTGCTATTGGGAGACTTCGCGAGTTCGAGGGTCGCTTCGATGCCCTTGTCCCGGAGAATGTTCTCCGAGAGACTGGCGGTAAGAATACGGTTGGCGTCGGCCTTGGCCTGAGCCTCAATGAGCCGCCGCTCGGCTTCCTGTTTTTCCCGCGTGAGGATGTATTCGTACTTGAGTGAGCCCTGTTCGGCCTCAAGCTTCTCTTCAATGGCGGTACGCACCTTGTCGGGCAGTTCGATATCGCGAATGAGAATGGCGCGGAGGTCGATGTAGTTGTTGGTCAGGGTATTCGACAGTTCCTGGGTGATCAGGGTCTGTACCTCATCGCGCTTGGTGGAGTAGAGTTCCTCGGGAGTAAACTTGCCGATGACCTGACGTACGCTCGAACGTACCTCGGGGCGGATGAGTCGTTCCATATAGTCCCTACCGAAGGTTTCGTGCAGTAGGGCGACATCAGCAAAGTTCGGGCGTACCCGAACGGTAACGTCTACCCTGATATTGAGGCCGTTGCTGGAAAGGACTTCCATCGCCTCCTCGATTTGCGACTCACGCACCTCGTAGACGTACATGTTATTCCAGGGGGCAACCACGTGGAAGCCGGGGGCAAAGATGTGTTCTTTCTCAAGTCCTGCGAATCGCCGGAATAGCACGCCCCGTTCACCCGAATCGATGGTAACGAAGGTGGCACTACTGATCATTGCGAATATGATGAGGAGGAAGAATCCGATGATTCCCCAGGTCATTAACTTTTTCTGGTCCATTATCTTGGTATTTAGCGGCCAACCGCGGAGCGGGCACGTCTGAATTTAACAAATGACACCCGGATTAGATGTGAGTCTAGCGTTGGGCGCGCGACACGAAGAACATGGCCGCGGCGAAGAAGATCAGGTTGGGCATCCACATACCCAGGAATACGGGCAGATTGGTGCCGGCGCTTATGGTGGAGGCGAAGCGGCTGAGAAAGACAAAGAGCGCTCCCATAAAAATCCCGAGGGCCAGCTGAATACCCATTCCACCACGAACCTTCCGGCCGGCGACCGACAGCCCGATCAGGGTTAGGATAAAGATGGTGAACGGTTCGGCCGAGCGGCGGGCCAGTTCGACCTCGTACTTGCGGATGTTGCCGGCACCGCGTTCCCGCTGCTTGCGGATCTGGGAGAGGAGTTCCGGCGTGGTGAGGGCCGATTGTTGCTCGCGGTAGTCGACGAAGTCCTCGGGCCGTAGGTTGAGGACGGTATCGAGGGTTTCCCTTCCCCCAATCGTAATCGTCTCGTGCAGGCCGTCGAAGGTGCGCATCTCGTAGTTATCGAGCCGCCAAATCGCCGGGTCGCCATCCACGAACTTAGCCGACCGGGCCTTGGTGAGGCTGATCAGTTGATTGTCGACGAGGTGCTCGATCCGGAAGTTGCGCGCCGCGCTGTCCCGTTTGCTGTAATGGGTCATGTAGACCTTCGTGTCGGGAGCGACGAAGAAGTGTACGTTGGTCGTCTTTCCCTCATCGCGGCCGCTGCTGAAGTACACGCGTTCGATCTCCGTCCGGTGGGCGTTGGCCATGGGCACTAGGTAGTGAATCCCTGCCAGGTAGAGCAGGAAAAGGAAGCCGGCCGAGATAAGGTAGGGCCGCATCAGTCGCCAGAAACTCACCCCGGCATTGAGGATGCTGATGATCTCGGAATTGTCCGCCATCCGCCCCGTGAAAAAGATCACGGCGATCAGCGTAAGCATAGGCCAGAGGAATCCGAGAATGAAGAGCAGGAAAGTCGGAAAGTACTCGAAGGCGATGATCTCCTTCGTGATGTCCGACTCGATGAAGCGTTCGACCTTTTCGCTAAAGTCTATGATCATGCTCACCATCGAGAAGATCAGCACCGTAAAGAAAAAGGTGCGGAGGAACTTCCCAATTATGTACCAATCCAGTTTCTTCAGCATAGTAAGTAGGGAACTCCTAAGCCAACAGTCGTTTGACGGTGGCGGCGATCTGCTTGCCGTCGGCCCGACCGGCGGCCCGTGCATTGGCCTGGCCCATCACCTTGCCCATATCGCGCATGGAGGTGGCACCGGTTTCGGCGATCACTTCCTTAACGAGGGCTTCGATCTTTTCGTCTGACAGCTGCTCGGGCAGGTAGCGGCTGATCACCTCGATCTCCTCCCGCTCGGGCTGGGCGAGGTCCTCGCGGCCCTGCTTTTCGTAGATGTCGAGGCTTTCCTGCCGGCTCTTGACGAGCTTTTGCAGGAGGGCGATCTCGCCGGCCTCATCCAGGGTATCGCCGCTGCCGTCGGTTTGTTGCAGGAGGATGGCGTTCTTGATAGCGCGGATGCCCCGCAGGGCGGCCTGGTCCTTGGCGCGCATGGCGGCTTTGAGGTCGGGGGTGATGCGTTCTTGGAGGGTCATGGGAGGGATTGAGGGAGGGAAGGGGTGAGGGATTGAAGGATTGAGGGGGTGGGGGATTGAGGGGATAACAGCCCGGGGGTGTGGATTGGTTGCGGGAGGGGATTGCTCCTGCGTTCCCGCCTTATTTGTGACGTTTGCGGAGGACGTCCTTTACCTCTGCGAGGGTGTAGCCCTTAGCGGCCAGGAGGACGAGGTAGTGGTACATGAGGTCGGCGGCTTCGCCGAGGAAGAGGTCCTTGTCGTTGTCCTTGGCTTCGATGACGAGCTCGACGGCTTCTTCGCCTACTTTTTGGGCGACTTTGTTGATGCCGCGGCGGAGGAGGGAGGTGGTGTAGCTGCTTTCGCTGGGGTTGTCGCGGCGGTCCTGGATGGTGCGTTCGAGGTGAGCGATGAAGTCGCCCTCGTTCTGGTGGTCCCAGCAGGTATCGGAGCCGGTGTGGCAGACGGGGCCGGTGGGAGTGGCCTGGATGAGGAGGGAATCGCGGTCGCAGTCGGCATCGATGCGGATGAGGTTCAGGACGTTGCCGGAGGATTCCCCCTTGGTCCAGAGGCGCTGCTTGCTGCGGCTGAAGAAGGTGACCCGGCCCGTTTCCAGGGTTTTGGTCAGTGCTTCGGCGTTCATGTATCCCTGCATCAGGACCACGCGGGTCGTGCCGTCCTGCACTATTGCGGGAATCAAGCCGTTTTCTTTACCGAAATCGAGTGCTGCTACGGTATCGCTGGTTACTTGCATTGACGTTATCTTAATCACTTACTTACCCCTCCCGATCATATGGAACGATCCTCCACCCTAGACGACGGCTACGGCAGCGAACTGACCCTGACCCGCCAAGATGCCGCAAACCTACGCAAAGCCGGCAAGTGGGGTCGCTTTCTGGGTATCGTAAGCATGGCATTTGTCGGTATTTTTCTGCTGGTGGCGGTCTTATTCGGCGGAACCTTCCTTGCACTTGTCGGGGCGACGGGAGGAATGGCCCCGTTTAACGGTGGGGGAGTCTTGCTCACCATCACGCTTGCCGTCTACGCCGCCATCTTCCTGCTCTTGTTCTATTTGTCTTATTTGCTGTACAAATTCGGGGCCGAAGCGACCGTGGGCATCGATCACGGGAATTCTCGGGCCGTGAGCGATGCGCTGGGTGCGCTGGCCCGACTGTTCAAGCTGTACGGCATACTGACCATCGCTTACCTGGGCTTTACCGCCCTGATGTTTTTCGCTACGCTGGCCGCGGGTGCTGAGGCCTTCATCGGCTGATCGGCCGCACCGGTACGCCCTCCCCGGCCAGATAGTCCTTGAGGTCGGAAATCTCTACCTCCCCGAAGTGAAAAATGCTGGCGGCCAGTCCGGCATCCGCCTTGCCCTTGGTGAAGACTTCGGCGAAGTGTTCCTTGTTTCCCGCTCCGCCGCTGGCGATGATAGGAATGCTCAGTTGCTCGCTCATGCGGGCCAGGGCATCGTTGGCAAAACCGGCTTTGGTGCCGTCGTGGTCCATACTGGTGAAGAGGATCTCACCGGCACCCCGCTCCTGCGCCTCTCCGACCCAGTCGTACAGCTTTTGCTCGGTCTTAATGCGGCCGCCGTTGAGGTGGACGTACCAGTCCCCGTCGACCAATTTTGCATCGACCGCCAGCACGACGAACTGGTTGCCGAAGGCGTAGGCCAGCTCGTCGATCAGTTCCGGGCGGCGTACGGCGGCGGAGTTCACGGCAACCTTATCGGCCCCGGCGTCGAGCAGAACGTGAACGTCCTCCAGGGCCTTGATTCCTCCGCCGATCGTGAAGGGGATGTTGAGGTGGCGGGCGATGTCGCGGGCCAGGTCGGCCAGGGTCTTGCGGCGTTCGTGGGTGGCGGTGATGTCGAGGAAGACCAGCTCATCGGCCCCGGCCAGGCTGTACTTCGCACCGAGCTCGACGGGGTCGCCGGCGTCGCGCAGGTTGACGAAATTGACGCCCTTTACGGTTCGGCCGTCCTTGATGTCGAGGCAGGGTATGATTCTTTTTGCGAGCACGGGGAAGAAGTTAAAGCCGGGGAACGCCGCCCGCCGACGGGAGGTTGTTGAACACTACTTCGGGAAGGAGTAAATTCACGGGCTGCCACGGTATTTTCACCGCTCCCGCGAACCCGCCCAACAACTTATAATGCGCTACCTATTATTCTCCCTTCTGCTGTCCTGCTCGCTCCTCACCGCCCAGGATGCGACCCGGTTCGAGTCTTCCATTCAGGCCTTTGAGGCAGCCGATGAGGTGGAGCCCGTAGCGCCCGGTGTGATCTTGTTCGTCGGCTCGTCCTCGATTGTAAAGTGGAATACCGTAGCGGAAGATTTGCCCGGCCACCGCGTGTTGAACCGGGGCTTCGGCGGCTCCGAATTCAGCGACCTGCTGTACTACGCCGATCGCGTGATCTATCCCTACCAACCGAGCGTGGTGTTCGTGTACGAAGGGGACAATGACATCGCCGCGGGCGACTCCCCCAAAGAAGTGCTCAAACAGGCGAAAAAACTACGCAAGTTGATTGCGAAAAATGTCGGAAAAGACGTGCCGGTCGTCTTCATTTCCCCCAAGCCGAGCGTGGCCCGGTGGGCGTTAAAGGAGAAATACGAAGACGCGAATGCGCGCCTGCGGACCTATACGGAAAAGACCGACCACACCTACTACGCCGACGTCTGGACCCCGGCCCTACAGGCAAACGGGGAGGTGCGCGACGACATTTTTATCGCCGACAACCTGCACATGAACGAAGCCGGCTACGACATCTGGCGTGCCGTGATCTCACCGATCGTGGATCGATTGGACCGGTAAGCGCTACTTGGTTGTCTTGAGTCCCTTGCCGGTAGCCGCCCAGTAGATGCCGCCGTAGATGTGCTGGAGGAAAAGGTCGTCCTTGTAGGTATCGTCGATGTGACCCAGTGCGGTGTAGAAAGCTCGCCCGCCGTCGAAATCGTGGTACCAGGCGATGGGGTGAAAGTCGCCCATGCCGTCGCTTTTTTTGGTACCCCAGTCGACTTGTGGATCGTAGGTTTGTTCGTCCACGGTGATGAGGTAGTTGAGGTCGTCGACGGTAGCGGGGGAGAAATCGTAGATCTCGTCGGTCCACAACAGGCGGGCCGGCCACCGCTCCAGCCCGGGAAAGTTGGCGTCAACTACGTCAAACATGGCCGTCTGGTTCTGCGGGTGTACGTGAAACATGTGCCCGACCAGTTGGGTGTACCAGGGCCAGTCGTACTCCGTATCGGAGGCGGCATGAATGCCCACGTACCCCTTGCCCGACTGGATAAAACGCTCGAAGGCCGCCTGCTCCTCGTCGGTGAAGATGTCGCCCGTGGTGCTCAGCATGATGATGACGTCGTAGTTTTCCAACCCTTTATCCGACAGTGGAATGGCATCCTGCTGCCGATCGAGCACGAAATCGTGCCGCTTCGCAAGCGCCTGTAGGGCCGGGATACCCGCGGTAATGGAGGGATGGTGCCAGCCGGCGGTCTCGGTAATGAGCAGGGCGCGAAATTGCTGGGCGGAGAGTCCGCCGGAAAGCAGCGCGCAGAACAGTAGGGAGAGGAGGGGAGTAAAGGGTCGACTTTGCATGACACCAATGTACCGCATTGTCCGCTATCTCACTTGCTCAAAGTAACGAAAACCCAACCTACCGCCCGTGGGTCGGGTTGTGAGCATGACCTACCTAAACCTACTGCTTGGAATACCTCATTGCATTACTTATCGGCGTGGCCGCTTCCGCCGGTGCCGTCCTTCCGCCCGGAATGCTGAACATGGCCGTAGCTACCACCAGTCTGGAGGCGGGGAAGTCGGCCGGATTGCGTTACGCAGCGGGTGTCGTGACGGTGTTTCTCGTACAGACGACCATCGCCATCGTCGGCGTAAACTTTCTGCGCACCAATCCCGACATCGTGGAACTGCTGAGTTGGTGGGCCATTCCGGTGCTGGTTTTTCTGGCCCTGTTCTTCCTCTTCAAGTGGTACCGCGAGCAGCAGGCCACGGAATCCATCGAGCAGCAGCGGGAGGAGAAAACGGTCGACAACCCCTACTGGGAGGGCATCAGCGTCAGCCTCATGAACTTCCTGGCCATCCCCTACTTTTTCGCCATCGGCAGCTGGCTCATGGCCGATGGGGTGCTCGATCCCGCCGTACTCGCTAAAGCAGCGTTCGTAGTGGGCGCGTCCGCAGGTGCAATGCTCATTCTAACGGCTTACGCCAGCGGGGCGAAATGGATCGACGCCCATGCCCATTACATCACCCGCAATATTCACCTGTTGGTCGGTGCGCTGTTCGTTGTGTTGGCGGGGGTGCAGAGCTACCGGATGTTTTTTTAGCTCTTGGGATTGCATCTTACCAAGATTGTCAAAGGATGAGGAGAGTAGGCTACGTCGCTTTCTCCGCAACCGATCAGTAATTGGGGTTCTGCGTCAGAGCACCCTGGCTGAGGTCGATCTCCGTCTGCGGGATTGGGAACAACTCGTTCTTTCCCGGAGTGAAGTTTGGCCTCAGGGGCTGCATCACTTCGGCGGCGCGATCGGTACGGACGAGGTCGAACCAGCGGTGCTGCTCGAGGGCCAATTCGACACGGCGCTCCTTCAAAATGGCGGTACGTAGGGCATTTTTGTCGGTGGTCGTGACGTCGGGCAGTACGTTGTCGTTTCCGCCCCGGGCCCGCTCGCGCACCTGATTGAGGTAGACGAGTGCCTGTTCCGGCTGCCCGATCTCGTTCAGTGCTTCGGCGGCGATAAGCAGCAGGTCGGCGTAGCGAAATACCCGGACGTTGCCCGGGCCATTGCCGTTGCCGCCCGGATGCTTAGGCACGAAAGCTTTCTGGTTGAAGCGCTCCCCCACGATGTTATCGTCTCCTACCACGATGGCCGAGCCGTCCGGCAGGACTTCTCCGACGTACAGGATCGTAGCATCCCGTCGGGGATCACCTGATTCAAAGGCCTGTACCAGGTTGTCGCTGGGCTTATTGAACCCCCAACCGAGATTGGGTACGCCGCGCACACCCTGCACCTCGTTGTACTGGGAGCCACCGCCGCCGATCTCGAAGGCCGCCGCCTGCACTTCGAAGATGCTTTCGCTGCTGTTCTCCCCCTCGAGGGTAAAGACCTGGGCGTAGCTGGGAAGGAGGGAATAGCGACCGGAGTTAATTACTTCAAGGGACAGATCGGCAGCCATCTGGTAATTCTTCCGGGTGAGGGCCACTTTTGCAAGCATGGCCTTGGCGGCACCACTGGTGGCCCGTCCGACATCCGCTCCGCTGTAGGTAGCGGGAAGTACGTCCGCGGCGGCCCGTAGGTCGGCCTCGATCTGGGCGTACACCTCATCGCGCGGAGAGCGGGAAATCTCAAAATCAGTCGGGAAGGGGTCCAGAATCAGGGGCACGTCGCCGAACCAGCGCACCAGGTTGAAGTAGTAATACGCACGAAGAAACTTGGCCTCGCCGATCAGACGGGCGCGGAGGGTTTCATCCATGGTTGGCACTTCCGGGATTCGGGAGACGGCCAGGTTGCTCCGAAATACACCAGTGTAGTAGCCACCCCACACCGTTGACGGTGCCGTATTGGTCGCCGTAAACGTGAAGTCGTCCACCTCCTGGAGGAAGAAGCCATCGGCAGTGAAGCTGCCCTTATCGGCGTCGTCGCTTACGATGTCCGTCATACCGATGAAGGCGAACACGTGAGTCTGCCACTGACGGAGTTGATTGTAGACCGCATTGACGGACTGTACCGCCTGCTCCTCGGTCTTGAAGAAGTTATTGAGGGTGTATTCGCCCTGGGGGGTGCGGTCCAGTACCTCGTTGCAGGATGCAGCGACGAGGACAACGGCGGCCAGAGCGATATAGATGATCGATTTCATGGTTGATTAACTTTAGGGTCAGGACTAAAAAGTGACGTCAATACCGGCCGTTAGGGTGCGGGCGATGGGATAAATGCTGCCCCGGTCGATGCCATTGTCAAAAACACTACCGTTATAGATCTCCGGATTGTAGCCCGAGTACTTCTGGCTGGTCACCAGGTTGGTGCCCGATACGTATATTCGTAAAGACTGCGCGCGGAGTTTCTCCGTAACCCCCGACGCAAAGCGGTAGCCCAGGGTCACATTGCGCAGGCGGAGGTAGGAGCCGTCTTCGACAAAGCGAGTGGAGAGGGTTTCGATGTTCTGTCCGGCCTGGGTGATGCGGGGCTCGGAATTGCTGGTGCCCTCCCCGTTCCAGCGGTCCAGAAAGCTGGTTTCGTAATTGTAAGCGCCGAAGCGTGCCATTTTTTTGGCATTGATGACTTCGTTGCCGAACTGGCCGGTGAGGTCGAAACTGAGCTCGATGCCCCGGTAATTGGCCGAGCCGTTGACTCCGAGAATCATATCCGGAATGGCGGAACCCAGGATCACCCGGTCTTCGGCGGCAGTGATGACCCCATCCCCGTTCTGATCGCGGAAGCGGAGATCGCCAACCTGCTGATTGCCAAACTTAGGGAAGGTCGCCAGTTCCTCTTCGTTCTGGAACACGCCGTCCAGTTCGTAGCCGTAGAAGGATCCGGCGGCAAAGCCAACGCGTGAGTTGGTACCCAGCTGGCCGCCGATGCCGAGGCCACCGTTGAAAAAGTCGACGGCCGTGCCATCCAATTTGAGCACTTCGTTGTGGACAAAGCTGGCGTTGCCCCCGATAGAATACTGAAAGTCGCTCCGCGTTTCCCGCCAGCTGACGTTGAGGTCGACGCCGCGATTCAGTACGGAAGCGACGTTGCGGAGGGGCGCATTGGCACCGATGTAGTCGGGGATCGGCGCGTTGAAGAGAATGTCGTTGGTCACCTTCCGGTAGAAGTCGGCTTCCAGCAGAAACTTGTTGTCGAAAAGGCCGAGTTCTACACCGATGTCGGTTTGGGTAGTTTCCTCCCACCGCAGATCGGGATTGGCAAGGGTAGTGAGGGTTGAGCCTGGTACCAGGACGGGGTCGTTCCCAAAGACCGCGCCGACGCCACTCACCACGCGGGGCAGGTAGTCGAAATCGCCGATGCGGTCGTTGCCGGTCTGTCCCCAGCTGGCCCGTAATTTGAGGCGACTGATAATACCGTCGGCATTAAAGAAATCTTCCCGACTGATGTTCCAGCCCAGGCCCACCGAGGGGAAGAAACCGTACTTATAGTTGTCGCCGAAGCGGGAAGAGCCATCGAGGCGACCCGAAACCGTGATCAGGTAGCGGCTGTCGAAGGTGTAGTTGAGGCGGCCGAGGTAAGAAACCAGGCCCCAGTTGGAACCCGCACCACCGCCGTTCGTAGCCGTGGTGACGTCGCCGGAATTCAGGTAAAAGAAGGAAGGATCGTCTCCGATCAGTCGTTGCCGGCCGCCGTTGAGAAATTCACCGAAATTGTCCTGGTAGGTTACCCCCGCCACTCCGTCGAGGTGGTGAATGCCGAAGTTGTTGTTGTAGCTCACGGTATTTTCCCAGAGCCAGTTGCGATTGTAGCCGTTGAAGACGTTGATGCTGCTCTCCTCGTTCTGCTGGTTGGCGCTCACGAAAAAGACCGGAGAGAAGTTGCGGTTGCGGTTGTAGTCGAAGTCGAGGCCGAAGTTGGTCCGGAAGGTGAAGTGGTCGAGGAAGCTGATATCGGCGTACGCATTACCGACCGCGCGGTAAGACTGGCTGCGGTTATTGCTGTAAAAGATCGTGGCCAGGGGGTTGCCCGTGTTGCCGATCGCCGTAGCGTCGCCGAAGTTACCGGCCGAGTCAATGGGCACCGTGATGGGGTCAGCCCGGTAGGCGGTAGTGATGATGCTACCCGCGTTGACGTTGTCGGAACCGTTGATGCCGAGCGAAAGATTGCTGCCGACATTGAGCCAGTTTTTTACTTGGCGGGAGTTGTTGAGGCGAATCGTAAAGCGATCGAAATTCGAGCCCTCGATGATGCCGTCCTGGCGGAAGTAGTTGGCACTGAAGTTGAAGGTACCGCGGTCGCCCCCTCCGTTGAAGGACAACTGGGCGTTGTAGATCGGTGCGGTGCGGAATACCTCGTCCTGCCAGTTGGTGCCCTCACCGTACTGCTCCGGATTGGCGAAGCGGGGTTGCCGTCCTTCGTTGACGTCCACCTCGTTGAGTAGGGTAGCGTACTGGTTGGCGTTCAGCACGTCGATGGTGCGAATAACTTCCTGGGTGCCGGTATATGCGCTTACCGTAAATCCGCCTGCTCCCGCGGCCCCGCCCCCCTGTTTGGTACTGACGATGATCACGCCGTTGGCGCCCCGCGCTCCGTAGATGGCCGTAGCGGAGGCATCCTTGAGTACGGAAATGCTCTGCACGTCCTGCGGATTCAGAAAGCTGATGTCGCTGAGGATCATGCCGTCGACCACGAAGAGCGGATCGGCGTTGTTGAGCGTACCGACGCCCCGAATGCGAAAAATGGCGTCCGCGCCCGGCGCGCCCGAACCCGGAATGATCTGTAGCCCCGAAACCTTGCCCTGGAGCGACTGGCCCAGCGACTGGGTGGGAATGTCGGTCAGTTCCGAGGATTCGACAACCGACACCGCACCGGTGAGGTCATCCTTTTGCTGCACGCCGTAGCCGATGACGACTACTTCCTCAAGCAGCTCGGTAGATTCTGCCAGCGTAATGTCGATGACGGTCCGGCCGGCGATGGCCACCCGCTGCGTTTGAAAACCGGTATAGGAGTAGATCAGGGAGTCGGTCCCCGCCGGTACGGTGAGGGTGTAGGTTCCGTCAAAATCAGTAACGGTACCGGTGGTGGTGCCCACGGCCTGAATGCTGACCCCGATCAGGGTTTCGCTGCCGTCGGTAACCGTGCCCGTGACGGTCGTTTGGGCGGAAAGCGTCAGACTCAGGAGCAGTACAAAACTGAAGTATAGTAGTCGCAGCATGATTTGGTTATTCTAGGGTAAGGTTGATGCTATTCGTGGTGCGGGAGTCTTCACCCACATAAACGCGAAACTCGCCCGGCTCGCTGCCAAAGCTCATGTCGCGGCGATAAAAGGAAAAAGATTGGTTGTCAAGTGCGAAGGTGACCGTTTTGGTCTCGCCGGCCGCCAGTTCGATGCGCTCGAAGCCCTTAAGCTCCCGCAGCGGGCGGGTGACGGAGCCGACCACGTCCTGCACGTAAAGCTGTACCACGGTGGTGCCCTCGCGTTGGCCGGTGTTGGTGACGTCGACGCTGACTGTGGCCGTACCGTTGCGATTGATGGTAGATTGGTCTACCGACGGCTTCCCGTATTCGAAGGTGGTATAGCTCAGGCCGTAGCCGAAGGGGTACAACGGGTCGTTGCTCTCGTCGAGGTACTTACTGGTGTACTTGTTGTTGGCATCACGGGGGCGGCCGGTGTTCTTGGCACTGTAGAAGATGGGTACCTGGCCCACGGAGCGGGGGAAGGTCATGGGCAGACGTCCGCCGGGATTATGGCCACCGAAGAGAACGTCGGCCACGGCATTGCCGGCTTCCGTACCGGGGTACCAGGCTTCGAGGATGGCGGATGCGGTAGAATCGACGCCGGGAAGTGCCAGGGGGCGTCCGTTGAAGAGGACCACGACAACGGGTTTTCCGGTGGCGGCGAGTTGTGCGATCATGGCCTCCTGCTCATCGGGTAGGGTAATATCGGCCCGACTGGCAGCTTCACCACTCATCCACCACTTTTCGCCGGCCGCCACCACGATCACGTCGGCACGACGGGCGGCCTTGACTGCATCGACCATATTTGCGACGTAATCAATGGTAGCTCCTTCAATTGCATTGCGCATTCCAGTGAGGAGGGTTATGCAGTCGGTGGCTCTTCCGTCGCCGTGCCAGGCACCGAGCATGTCCTCCTGGCTATCGGCCAGTTCGCCAACGACCAGGATTCGGCCCCGGTCGGAGGAGAGGGGCAGAGTGTTGTTGTCGTTTTTCAGCAGTACCAGGCTCTCCCGGCCAATGCGGCGGGCGGCGGCGCGGTGGTCATCGGTCAGGATATTCTCCTTCTCCCGGATGGTGTCGGAGTAGCGGTACGGATCGTCGAACAGGCCGAGGGCGAACTTCATGCGGAGGATGCGGCGCACGGCTTCGTCCACTTCTCCCTGAGATACCTCTCCGCTTTCCACTTGCCCCACGAGGTGGTCGTAGAAGACGGCTCCCTGCATATCCATATCGACGCCGGCGTTCACGGCGAGCTTTCCGGCGGCGGCCTCATCGGCGGCGACCCCGTGGGGGATCATTTCGTTGATGCTGGTATAGTCGGTGACCACAAAACCCATGAAGCCCCACTCGCTGCGCAGGATGTCGGTCAGTAGGTGCTCGCTGCCGGTGGCCGGTACGCCGTCCACTTCATTGAAGCTGGTCATGAAGGAGCCCACACCGGCGTCCAGTGCAGCCTTGAAGGGCGGCAAATAGATGTCGCGCAGTACCCGTTCGGAAATGTCGACGGTATGGTAGTCCCGTCCGGCCTGAGCGGCACCGTAGGCGGCGAAGTGCTTGGCGCAGGCCAGCAGGGTGAAGGGGTCCGACAAGTCATCCCCCTGAAAACCCTTCACCCGCGCGGCGGCGAACTTCATGCCCAGGTAAACATCCTCGCCCGCTCCTTCCATCACCCGTCCCCAGCGGGGATCGCGGGCGACATCGACCATGGGAGCATAAGTCCAGTGCAAACCGGCGGCGGCACTCTCCCGGGCGGCAATGCGGGCGGATTCCTCAGCTCCTTCCAGGTTCCAGCTCGCGGTCTCTCCGAGCGGGATGGGAAAGATGGTCCGGTAGCCGTGGATCACATCGTAGCCGAAGAGCAATGGAATACCCAGTCGCGTTTCCTCCACCGCGATCCGCTGCAGGCCACGGTTATACTCTGCGGTATGCGCATTGAAAATCGCCCCGAGCCGGCCGGTCTTGATGTCATCCTGATACCCCTCCCGGATGGTCGGCCCGGTCACGTCCCAGTCGCTCGTAAACAGCGTCATCTGCCCCACCTTCTCCTCCAGCGTCATCACAGACAGCAAGCTGTCGATACGGCCCTCGTGCCCCGCATCATACCACCCAGGTACCGTCTGCCCACTTACAACGCCAGTCAGGAGCAGCCCGACAATCCATCCAAACATCTTCATAGTAGTAGTTTTTCAATCCCTCCTCCCTCAATCCCTCTCTCCCTTCAAACCCTCTCTCCCTGGACTCGGCGGACGAGCCTCGTGCCTCGGTCGGCCGACGAGTTCACTCCAGCCAGCCACCCGTAAAGCCGGCACGCTCCAGTCCCTTGCGGATGTAGGGGTTCTTGCGCATCAGGTTCCAAATCAGCTCGCTGCGGTGATTCTCAATTTGAATGAGGATGGGGCCCTGGTCGATTCCGAGGTAGTCCACGTCGTACCAGCCGTTCTCGTTGCCCTCACCGAAGGTGTAGCTAGGATTGAAGGCGTCCTTAAATCCGTAGGGCCCTACCAGACTGTCGTACTGGGTTGTCCACATGTGTTCCAGGGCCGCGATGCATTCTTCCGGGGCGAAGGGCACCGAACCACCGGCGGCGGTGGGCGCGATGGTGCCGTCGTCGATGATGTGGCGCGAAGAAGCTCCGCGGGCCCGGTAGTCGAAGAATTTAACCTCCTGTCCGCGATAGATGGTGTCGAGGCCACCCGGTCCGTCGCAGGCGGTAAGGCCCCACTGGTTCGGTCCGTAGCCGACGAAGCCCATCGGATTCTCGATGCAGTAAGCCCGGTTGGCGAGCGTCGCCTTGCGGCTGTTCTCGAAGTAGTCGCTGTCGTGTTCCCGCATGTAGGCATCCTGGATGCCGCGGAAGTCGATGTACATCTGACTGTACTGGTGACCGAAGAGCGGACTGAAATTCAGGTGCTCGTAGCCCTGAAACTCGTCCCACTGGTAGCCTTCACTCCACCGCTCCCAGGCATCGTCGGGCAAGGGATGAGTGGGAGAGCCCATGCCCAGTACGAGCAGGATCATGGCTTCGTTGTAGCCCCTCCAGTCGGCGGGGATGAACTCACGGTCCGGCCGCCAGCCCATGCTCATGCGGCCGTTTTCGTTGAGCGACCAGTCCCACTCCACCCGGCGGTACAGTTGGTCGGCCAATTCGCGGATACGGCGCTCCGATTCATCATCGCCGTCGAAGTAGCTCTGGGCGGAGAGCACCCCGGCCATCAGCAGGCCGCTGTCGATGGTGGAAAGCTCCACCTCTTTGTAGCGCAGCGCCTCGTCGTTGGTCAGGAAGTGGTAGAACAGTCCTTTGTATCCGGCCACTCCCGTCATTTCCGGACCCTGCGGCAGGCTCCAGAGTTTTTCCAGGGTCAGCAGGGTTCGTTCGGCGGCCTGCTCACGGGTCACGTAGCCTCTTTCCACTCCTACGAGGTAGGAAGTGAGCCCGAAACCGGTCGCGGCAATGCTGCTGAAGCGTTCGGTCGGCCAACGGTCGGGGATCTGGTAGTTGCCCGGCAGGGCGGTTTCCCAGAAGTAGTTGAAGGTCCGGCGTTGTAGTTCGTCGAGACTGAAGGCAGCCTCTGCGGTATCGTTACCGGCACCGTCCTGCGCCCGCCCGACCCCCGAGGGGGCCTGACAGGCGCAGCACAGCACGAGTAAGATGCTGGTTATTCGCATCGTCATAAGGGCTATCGCTTAACCACCATCGAGCGGGCGATCATCCTTCCGGTACGGTCCTGGGCGGTGAGTAGGTAGGTTCCCTTGGCCAGCTCTCCGAGTTCCCACTGCACCTGCGTGCCCGCCCCGGTATCCTGTTTGCGGGCGACCTGTTGGCCGAGCATGTTGGTGAGGGTGAAGCTGGTGGCGCCCAGCGCGTTTTCGATGGTCAGCTGGTTGCTGATCGGGTTGGGGAATACGCGCAGCGATTCGATGGTCACGGGTGCGAACAGACTGGTCAGGTTACCGCAATCGCCTCCGCCTACCGCGATGTCGTCGAAGTAGTACGTCATGGCGGCGGTGGGTATTTCCGTGTTGTTCATGATGATGGTGATGCGGTCGTACATGGCACCGTCGGGGAGCGCACTCATGTCGAAGGTGAGCTCCTGCCAGTCGCCCGGCGTCGTGTATTCCGCAATTACGTCACCGCTACCGGGCGCGCCGTCGCGTGGACGTTCCAGTTTGAAGGCTACGGTAGTGGCGAAGTCCATCAGGACCTTCATGGTTACAAACTTGGCCCCGCTCGTGAGTACGATGGGTGCTTCCAGGTCGGAGTACATACCGGCGAAGGGCTCACCGTTGGTTGCCTCCTCGAAGGTGCCGACGCGTTCGCTGTCGTTGATGCCCGTCGTCTTGGGGTTGTCGGAAATAATGAAGTCGTTCTCGCTGAAGTCACCGTTGGCGAAGTAGGTCCAGTCGGCCAGGGTGTAGTCGACGTTGTCGAAGGTCGAGATGCAGGATGCGGCGTAGGGTGCCCGGCTGAAGCCGAGGTCGTCGATGTAGTAGGTATTGACCGCCGCATTGTCCTCACCGGCACCGAAGAAGAGCACGAGCTTGGTGTACCCGCCGCCCACGGCGTCGCTGAAGTCTACGGTGTAGGTAGACCAGGCATTGACGGTGTCGATCTCCACGAACTTCTCCACGTTGGCACCGGTACCGCCTTCGAGTTTGAAGAGCAGTTGACCCTCAACGGGGGCCCAGACGGTAGCGCTGAACTGGTTGCGCAGGCTCAGATCGATCGGAGTGGCGTAGTCGACGACGAGGGCGTTGAAGCTGCCGGGCTGATCGTCGAATTTGCCCACTTTGGTACTCTTGTTGGGAGAGTCGTCGCCGGCGTCGGGATTGTCGACGACCGTGAGGAACTGAGCATCGCCCGAGTAAGTAGCATTCCGTTGGCACTCGAAGTCATCGAGTATGGTGGGGTCCGGCTCCACGTCGGCGCAGGCATCGACGGTGCTCTGGCCCTGGGTCAGGTTGTCAAACAGGTACAGGCCCGTGCCGGTGGTATTGGGGGCAAACTGGATGTTTATCTGCTGAAAATCGGTGATGTCGTCAAATTCCTCGAAGTTGAAATTGAGGGTTTGCCACTCCTGCCCCGTAGTAGCGGTAGCGGTAGCGTTCTTGGGACCATCGGTAGCACTGACGAGTTGCAGGGTCACTTCGGTTCCATCGGCCGGAACCCATACGTCCAGGTTGAGCTGGGGGTTGCTGCTTAGGTCGAGCCCAGCGGGGAGGGTAGCGGTCAGGGTGCTGAAGAGGCTGCTGCCGCGGGTGTACGAACCCACCGTGCTGCTGGTATTGATGTCAGTATCGGGATTGACGATCGGACCGTTGAACGTACCGTTCAGGTCACTATTGCCGTTCAGGGGACCCCAGCTGAGCTTGGCGCCGCCCTCGAAATCCTCCAGGGGTTCGGCGGCGGGGGCCGGCGTGAGGGTGATGTCGTCGATGTAGTAGATGTCGCCTTCCGCTTCGTCAACGCCGACGTTGAGGAAGATCACGATCTTTTTGTGGTTGGCACTCGCCTGGTCGCTGAAGTCGATGCAGACCTCCGTCCAGGTGCTGGTTTCCGACACCGTGGCACGACGCTCGACGGCCGCTGATGTACCGCCCTCCAGTTTGAAGAGGATGTCACCGGCGATGGGTGCCCACACCTTCATGCACAGCATGTTGTTGGTCGACAGGTCGATGGCCGAGTTGTAGTCGATCACGAGGGCGTGGAAGGCGCCGTCCCGGTCGGTGTACTGACCTACGCTGTCGCTGGTGTTGATGCCGCTCTTGTCGGGGTTCACGATCACCTCGATGTCGTTGAAGCCCGGTACGCCGTAGGTGGCGTTGCGCTGGCACTCAAAGTCGTCGACGATCGTCTCGTCCTTCACCGTCCCGGCACAGGGGCCCGCGGGCGAGGCGATGAGGTTGTCGAAAAGGTAGGTGTCCGTGCTGGTTTCTACCCCCGGATCGAAGAACAGGATGATGTCCGTCAGACCGGTAAAGCCGGCGGCGGCACTGAAGTCGAAGGTGTAGGTGCGCCAGACGTTGGCCGTGGCGATGTTGACGGTTCGCTCGATGTTTTGTCCGCCGCCTTCCAGCTTCATCAGCAGCTGAGTCGCTGCGCCGGCGTATATCTGAATGGAAAACTGGTTATTGGTACTCAGGTCGAGGGGAGCGTCCAGTTTGGCAACGAAGTAGCTGTAGGCCTTGTCGCCGGCCTTGGTGTACGACCCCACCCACTCACTGGTGTTAGCGGTCGAATCCTCCGGGTTTTCAACCGGGCCGGCGTAGGTACCCTCGAAGGCTTGCCAGGGTAGGTCGGCGGTGCCGCCCTCGAAATCTTCGAGGACAACTTGCGCATTCAGGCCGAAGCCGGCCGTGCACAGAAGCAGAAGAAGTAAAAGTCTTTGCATGATCGTGTAAATTGATAGTGTAGAAAGAAACTATTTGGTGATTAACAGGGGCAGAGAGGTGCTTCCCTCCGTGCCGCTTATTCTGATATAATATACTCCAATTTGCGGGCGGGGCCGCAGGTGCAGTGGAATTTCGTGAAAGCCGTGCTCCAGGGTAGCCGCTTCGCGAAGCCTTGCGACGAGCCGACCGCTTGCGTCCATCAGATCCACCGCCACGCGCTGTGCACGATCGAGGGAGAGCGACAGAGTTGTCCGGTCCCCGGCGGGATTGGGATAGAGCCGGGGCCGGGAGGTAAGAAAGGGGGGCAACTGGGCTACGGCAGTGGTCGTACTGTCCTCCACGAAGCCGATGGCAGCGAGGGCGGGAGCGATCTCGGGGCTCGACATGAAGAGGTCCCACAACAATCCGCTACGGTGGTTCTCGATCATGACGATGATGGGGCCCTGGTCGATGGCCAGGTAGCTGTCGGCGTACCAGTTCCTGCCCGGATTGAAGGCATCGTAGAAGCCGTAGGTGCCCCAGGTCTTGTCACCGAGGTCCCGGTAAAAATGCTTGAGGGCGGCCATGCTTTTTTCGGGGGTGTAGGGCATGCTGCCCAGGGCGGCGGTGGGGGTGAGGGTTCCGTTGTCGGTCTCCGGGCTGTCGGGCGCGTGTGCTTTGTATCCGTCGGGATCGTCGCTGGCGGTTAGCCCCCAGGCTTCCGGACCGTAGCCTAGGCGATTGTAGGGGTTGTCGACGGCATGCTCGTACTGAATGAGCGTCTGGTTGGTGTTCCGTTCAAAATAATTGGCGTAGCGGTCGCGCTTGCCCCGCGGATCGAAGCCCAGGTAGCTGTAGTGGCTAAAGAAGAGGGGGCCGCCCTTGCCCCTACCCACCAGCAGGGGAATGCCGTAGAAACTGTTGTCGGTCGTGTAGTTGCTGCCCGCCCATCCGGTATGGTAAAGGCTAGCGGGGATGCGGTAGGCAGGATTGGGTGCCGCGGCAGCCAGGATGTAGGTGATCTGTACCTCGTTGAAACCCCGCAGCGGCAGGTTGATGGCAAACTGGTTGGTCGGCGACCAGTGCCAGTACAACACGTTCTCCACCTGCTTGCGGTACCAGTTCCAGTTAACCTCTTCCCATATTTGGTTGACGTTGGCACGCAGGCGTACTTCCTCCTCGCTTTCACCCGCGAAATACTGCCGGGAGGTAAGCAATCCCTGCAGTAGAAAGGAGGTCTCGACGAGATCACCGCCGTCGTCGCGGGGACTAAAGGGGATTACATCTCCGGTCGCACCGTTCATCCAGTGGGAAAAAGCTCCCCGGAAGCGGGGGACGGTGAGGAGAAAATCGATGATCTTATTGGTGCGCGTCAGTGCTTCTTCGCGGGTGATGAAGCCGCGTTCGGCACCGACGATCAGGGCCATCAGACCGAAGCCGCTGCCGCCGCTGGTAACCGTAGCGGTTGAATTGCGCTCCCGGGCCAGTCCCGATACCGGATGGCCGAAATCGTAGAAATAGCGGAAGGTATAGGCCTGCACCATATCGAGGAGGGCGGAATCGCTCATCTCGTAAGTGGTCGCCTCCACGGTATCGGAAGGGGTGCCGAGCTCACCGCCGGATGTGACGGCCCGTATAAAATAGCGACTGCTGACGTCGAAGTCGCCTACGAAGTCGATGTAGGAATTTCCGACAATGCTGGCGGAACCGAGGCTGGTAAATTCCCCACCGGATCGGGACCCGTACACCCGCACGCTACTGACCGCTGGATTAGCGGGTTGATCCCACGCCAATTCAATGTGGTGATCGTAGGCCTGGGCGCTTAATCCGGTGAGCGGACCCGCCTGTGCGAGCAGTCCGCCTCCGGTGGCAGTAAGCACTACGAAGAGAAAAGAGAAGTGCGTACGGAGTTGTTTATACATGCATTTTCGACTTGAAATTCCGTTGGGGCATCCCCGAAATTACTTCACCAAGGTCGCCGATGAGCCCCGTAAAACCTAGAAAAACACCTCACCACGACTACGCCATTGCCCACGAGCGGACATTCCGGGCCGTGTTGGCTGGTAACTTGGTACAAATCATCCCTGCCAGGAAATGTTTAGGGGCGGGTGCCGGTATCCGAAGCCGACCTATTGAAAATCTCGGACATACGCATTGAGGTTGTCGTTTCCGTCCAGGCCTAGCTTTTTACGCAGCCGGTACCGCTTGTTTTCGACTCCCCGGACGGAGATGTGCAGGAGGGGGGCGATCTCTTTGGAACTGAGGTCCATTTTCAGGTAGGCGGCGAGTTGCAGGTCTCCGGAGGTAAGCTGGGGGTGGGCCTGTCTCAGCCGCTTCAGGAACGCTTCGTGAACCTCGTTGAAGTGAGATTCGAAGATGGCCCAGTCTTCTTCGTGGTTGAGGTTACGGTCGATGAGGTGAAGGAGTTTCTGTGCATCCCGGGCCTGGTCTTTCTTTCCGGATTGCGCCAGCTCTTCCTTCAGGTCCAGCAACATTTCATTCTTTTTGGCCAGGGTGAGGGTCGTATTGGCCAGTTCCCGACTCTTGCGGTGGTTTTCCTCTTCGAGTTGCTGGTTGCGGGCTTCGATCCGTTGGCGCTGGAGCTGTCGTAAACGTATAGCCTCCAGTTTCCGGGCCTGGCGGTTCAGGCGGTTGGTGTGCTCGCGGAAGAGTAGGTAGATCATCCCGGCAAAAAGGGTGATGTAGGCGAGGTAGGCCCATACGGTGCGGTACCAGGGGGGCGGCACGGTAAAGGCGATCTCCCGCTCCGTACCGAACCAGTCCCCCTGCACCTGAAACCGGTAGTCTCCCTCGGTGAGGTTGGTATACTCTTTTTCTCCCAGTTCTGACCAGGTCGACCAGCGATCGGAGAAGCCCAGGAGCCGGTACCGGTAGCGTATGGGCCGGTCGAGCGCGGGCAGGGCGTAGGTAAATTGCCAAACGTTGTTCCCGGAACGGGTTAGCCTGAGTAGGAGCCCGACGTCTGCGGGTTCGGTTTCCTCCGGGCGGTAGCTGGCGTAACCGTCCTCCAGACAAAATAGGTAGGTACTGTCCGGAAGCGCGATGATGCGAGGAAAATTATACCGCAATCTCACGGGGTAATCGGCCAACTTCCTACTGCCCCGGTAGGCCGTGACGCGGTCCTTATCCACCACAAACCACTCCTGAGTACCGACCCGGCCGGGCAGGCAGTACTCACCCGGATGTACGTTTACTCCCCGGACCTGGGTGACGGGAATGAAGGTCCCAGCGGAATACCGGTACCGACTATCGGCGGTCTGTACGAGCAGGGTATCCCCGAATCGGGTAAGGAGTGGCCGGATCAGGTCGGGCGAACGAATCGTGTCTACCCCCGTCAAAGTATGCCAGTCGTCGGAGAGCCGCACGCGGTAGGCTCCCCGCGATCCGTGTAGGGCGAGAATTTCGTTGCGTTCCGTCCGGGCGATGAAGCGGATGGGAGCAAGCAATCCCTCTACCCGATGCTCAGCACCCGCGCCCCCGCAATCGAGTACGCTAATGCCGGTATAATTCGCCTGAAGCAGCCTGCTGCTGTCTCCGGGAAGCGGTATCGTCTGCCAGCCTCCCGACCGGTCGGAGATGAGTGTGGCAGCACCGTCCTTTACCAAAAAGGTGCCGTCGTTGTGTCCGCACAGGAGACCGTAGGGGGTCACCCGGAGTTCCCAGACCTGCCCGGCCGTACCGGGTACGAGCTTGAAATCCCGCAGCCGATCATCACGAACGAATAAACCCTGGTTGGTGCCGATGTAGAAGTTTCCCCCGTACTCGGCCGCGGCGTAGACGGCCCCGACCGGCTGCTTGCCCTGCCGGTAAAATCGGAGGGGTTCGCTGCGAACGATAAGGTCCAGGCCGCGGTCTAAACCGACCCATAGATTCCCGCTGCGGTCTTCGAAGAGCGCCAGTACCGTGTTGTTGCTGAGCCCGTTGCCGTAACTAAGGTGTTGCTCGATTCGGCCGTCGGCAGTGAAGAGGTACACCCCACCCATGATGGTCCCTACCGCTACGCTGCCGTCCCGAAGCACGACGATGCGGTTGATCTGCTGGTCGCGGAGCAAGTCGGTCGCTTCCGTAGACCAGGCCCGGTATCCGCCCTTCCCGTAGGTCAGTATTTCCTCGGTAGTAGCGAAGAGCAGGCGATTGCCGGTACCCGCGATGGCTACGATGCGCCCGCCAGGTTCACTTTCCGTGAGGTAATTGCCGGTATCCCGGCTGGGCTGTACCAAAACCCCCCGGTCCGTGACGGGTACCAGCAGAGAATCTCCGGTGGCGTGGGCAAACATGATGTTGCCGGGCAACTGGACGGCGAGGGAGTCTCCGCGCAACCAGTACAGGCGGGAAAAGGACTGGAGGGCGACGTCCCCGGAAGTCAGGACCTCGATGTTCCAGACCTCCTCGGTCTGCTCAGCGGCCGGCAGGCGGGTGGAGAGGGAGGTATAGTCGCCGAGTACGCCCTCTTCGTCGGTGAAGTACCCAAATTCCCCATATCCCCCTACGTATAGTCGATCATTTGCCCACTGCACGGTCCGTACGGTAGGGCGGCCGGGCAACTGGTGAAGGCTCCAGTGGAGTCCGTCGAAGCGTAGCACTCCCCCGGAGTTGGCAACATAGAGGATGCCGTCGGGCGACTGGGTAATGCCCCAGTTTTGGTTCTCCCCACCGTATTCCGCCACCGAGAAGGACCGGATGCGGGGGGTCAGCAGCTCCTGTCCCGCGGCGGAGCCGAAGGTCAGGCACAAACAGCAGAAAAACAGCAAACGGGGCACGCCGTACGGGATGGTGAATCGCCAAGATAAGCCACCCCGAAAGTCAACGTGCCCCGTCGTACGGACGGACGGTTAGTATCCCGTGTTCTGTTGCAACTCGGCGTTGCGCTGTAATTCCTGGTCGGGCAGCGGTAGGAGCAGGTGCTTTTCCTCGAAGGTCGGGCCCCAGGTGCTCTTGTGCCCGATGAGCTCGACGAAGTTGATCTCCCCGTCGCTGGCCTCCGGGTACTTCCGGGTACGGATCATATCGTACCAGATCTTGAAGTTGAGCGCCAGCTCCCGGTTGCGTTCCGCCCAGACTTCCTCCACGAAGTCCTGTACGGACAGGCCGGACAGTGCGCCGCTAATCTCATCGGCGGTCTGCATGTAGTAGGCGCGGCTACGTACTTGGGTAAGGTAATCTACCGCCTCGGCGGTGACCCCCTCCGAGCGGGCGATGGCTTCGGCGGCGATCAGCAGTACCTCAGCGTAGGTGTAGGCGGCCACTTCGAGTTCGGAGTTGGCGGGATTCGACGTTCCGAACAGTGCCTCATCGTCGTGCCACAAGTAGGGTTGGAAGCGGAAGGTACTCGTATTGCCGCCGTCGTCCGTATAGGTGTTATGCCAGAGTTGCTTGTTCTGAATGCGCAGGTCTTCCGCGTCGTCGTACATGGCGATAAACTGATCGCGCGGCTCGTAAGCTTGGTTGGTGATACCGTAGTTCGTCTCGCTGGTCAGGGTTACCGGGTAGGTATATGCTGGGTAACCGGAACCTGCGATGCCGATGGCGAATTCGATGGGGTATACGAATTCAGTCGCGTTCACTTCCTGGCGGCGGATCTTGTTGTAGGCGCTGTTCTCGGCGTCGACCTCACCCGTTCCCGAATCACGGTTGTTCTGGGCCAGCGAATGACTGCCGCTGTTGATCACCATCCGTGCTGCCGTGGCCGCGGCGGCGTAGTTGTCTTCCTGCACCGGAAAACCGCTACGGGTCAGCTGCACGTCGGCCAGCAGGGCGGCGGCGGCCGGACGAGAAACGCGGTAGCCGTTGCTCACCATATTTGCGTTGGAGAGTCCGGCCGAATTAACGGCGAACTCGAGATCCTGTACGATGAGGGCATAAACCTCCCCGGACGAAGCCCGCGGCCGGTAGATGTCGTTGGTCGACTCGTAAGGCTCCACGATCAGCGGCACGTCGCCGAAGTGGCGTACCAGCATAAAGTACGCCCAGGCCCGGAAGAAACGAGCCTCGCCGAGTAGGCGGTTGACCTGCGCGTCCCCGAGACCCTCGGTGGTCGGGATGTACTTGATCGCGTTGTTCGCCCGGCTGATCTCCCGGTACATTTGCGACCAGTAATCATTGAGAATCGAGTTGGAGTTGATGGCATTGAGCTGCAACTGCTGGGCAAAACCGATGTAGGCGTACTGCCCCTTGTAGTTGTTTTCGAAAAATCCTGAGAGGTAGGGGCCGTACATGATGTTCCGGCCGTTGTACACGCCACCGTTCATCCAGAGGGCGGGTGCGCCGTCGCGGTAAAGCGCGTTCACGGCATTCTCGGCGTGGGAGGGCTCGGTGAAGAATTGATTGAGGCTGGCCGCACTACGGGGCTCCTCTTCGAGGAAGCTGGAGCAAGAATATCCTACACCGCCCAGTAGCAGCAGGGCCGCTAGTTTGATAGCATTCATGGTAAATTAAAATTTGAGGTTGAGGCCGAAGGTGAAGGAGCGCGGGCGCGGGTACTGAAAGAAGAAGATGTTCTGCCCCCACTGGTTCCCGCCCCAGGAGGTTGCCTCGGGGTCTAAGCCCTGGAACTCGTCGGAATGTGCCACGAAGAGGTTCTGGGCATTGAGGTAGATCCGCATACTGTTCATGCCGAGCCGGTCCAGGGTACTGCCGCTCAGATTATACCCGAGGGTGAAGGCGTTGCCCCGCAGGTAAGAGCCGTTCACGACCCAGTGGTCGTCGACCTCACTGTTCTGGCCGGCCCAGGCCTGATGGCGAATCTGCTGCACCATGGTATTCTGGTTCTCCGGCGTCCAGGCCTCGGTCAGGATGGTCCGCAGTCCGCTGGCGATGCCGGAGCGGTCCTCGACCGAGTGATAGTACTGCTGCATGATGTCGGCACCGAGTACGAATTGCAGGTCCACGGTCAGGTCGAAATCGCCGAAGGTAAAGTTGTTGATGAAGCTGCCGGTCACGTCGGGCAGCCCGTGGCCGATGATCTCCTTTTCGGTAGTGCGCTTGGCCTCACCGGGGATCCGGCCCACTTCGGCGGCTTCGTCCGCCTCGTCGGTACCCCAGGTACCCAGTCGGCGGTAGCCCCAGAAGGAAGACAGCGGCTCGCCCACGCGCAGGATCGTCTGGCTACCCGACACCCAGAAGGGGCCAGACTCGATGTCCTCGTCGTTTTCGCCCAGCTTCTCGATGCGGTTTTTGTTGTAGTTGAAGTTGAGGTTGGAGCTCCAGCTGAACTGGTTGGTCGTTACGTTCTGGGTGCTCAGCAACATCTCGATGCCGCGGTTCGAAACCGAGCCGATGTTGTCGAAAATAGAGCCGAAACCGGTCGTCTGGGGCAGGGGGCGCGCCAGCAGCAGGTCGGTGGTGAGCTTGTAGTAGTAATCCATCTCCAGGTTCACCCGGTAGTTGAATAGCGCGAGGTTGAAGCCTACGTCAAACTGCTTCGTTTTCTCCCACTGCAGATCCGGATTGGCCAGACCGTTGATCACGGTGCTGGTCACCCGCTGCCCGTTGATCAGGGTAGTGCCCGAGCCCACGGTTGCCAGCGACTGGTAGGAACCGATCTCCGTATTACCGGTAACGCCGAAGCTGGAACGCAGTTTCAACTGGTCGATGACGGGATTATCTGCCAGGAAGTCTTCTTCCGAGATCACCCAGCCCACCCCGACGGAAGGAAACCAGCCATACTTATTGCCCGCTCCGAAGCGGGAAGAGCCGTCCACGCGGCCGGTCAGGGTAAGCAGGTAGCGGTCGTTGTAGCTGTAGCTGCCCCGCAGGAAGTAGGAGTTGAGCGTCCAGTCGCTGTAGCCGGAGCCCGGCGCATCGGGCTGACTGGCCGCGCCGAGGTTGTTGAAGCGGAAGAAATCGTCGGCAAAGCCGCGGGTGCTGATCCCGAAACTCTCGTCGGTGCGCTTCTGGAAGCTGAAACCCGCTACCCCGCTGATGCTGTGGGGACCGATGAGTTTGTTGTAATTCAGGTAGTTCTCCTGCTGCCAGTAGCTTACCTGCTGGTTGCTCTGCCGGGCGAAACCCAGGGGGGCGGAGATGTTGATCAAGTCGCGCGGACTGTAGTCCTGGAACAGCCGGTCGTGGTTGTCGAAGCCGAATTGGGTGCGGAAATTCAGTCCATCCGCGATGTTAAACACCAGGTAAGCGTTGCCGAAGAGTTGCGTACGCTTGGCGATGCGGTCCTGGGTTTCCAGTACGTGGACCGGGTTGGCCATGGCCTCCAGGTTGAAGTTGCCGCCGAGGTCGGTGCTTTTGGAGTAGGTGCCGTCGGGAAAGCGGATCGGGAAGATGGCGGGCATCTCGATCATGGTGCGGCGCGGCGACTGTCCACCGCCGCCCTCCTCGAAGCTGTTCTCCTTGGTTACGTTAGTCAGGAGGTTGAAGCCAAAGGTCAGCCAGTCCTTCGGTGTGCCTTCGTAGGCCACTTTGCCGTAGAGCCGGTTGAGGTAATTGTTGAGCATGATGCCCTCGGTGCCCGTGTAGTTCAGAAATACGCCATAGGAAGAATTGCTCGTCCGCTGCTGGATCGAAAGCTGGTGGCTGTGGGAGATGGCCGTGCGGGTCACCTCGTCCTGCCAGTCGGTGTCGTACAGCGGATTGCCGTTGTCGTCGAAGAAGAGCGGATTGTCGGCGGTGAAGCCGGGATCGGTACCGCCGGGATACTTAGGGGCATTCTCCATGCCGCGACGCACGACTTCGAGCCATTCGTCGGCATTGAGCACTTCCATCTTCTTGCGCAGCGTACCGGCCGTAACGTAGCCGTCGTATCCGACGACGATGCCGTCCTGATTGGGGCCGCGCCTAGTGGTCACCAGGATGACGCCGTTGGCGCCCCGAGCGCCGTAAATGGCGGTCGAGGAGGCATCCTTCAGCACCTCCATACTCTTAATGTCGTTGGGGTTCAGGAACTGGATGTCCTCCATAACCACCCCGTCCACTACGTAGAGGGGAGCGGAGTTGGAGTTGATCGTGCCGAGCCCCCGGATCAGCACCCGCGGGCTACCGGTAGGGGAGCCGGAATTCAGGAAGATATTGACGCCGGCTACCTTACCCTGCAGCCCCTGAAGGGCATTGGTGACCGGGGCCCGGAGCAGCTCTTCCGATGAAACCGTTCCAATGGCGCCGGTCACGTCCGATTTGCGCTGGGTACCGTAGCCGACCACGACCACTTCGGACAGCGACTCTACATCCGGCTCCATTTGAATGTCAATCGTCGTCTGATTTCCGACTTCTACCTCCTGAGTGGCGTATCCAATGGAGGAAAAAAGCAAACTCTGGGGACCGGCGGGAACGGTTATACTGTAATTTCCGTCGATATCCGTCACGGTTCCCGTCGTTCCATCCTTTAGCTTGACGGTTGCGCCGATGAGTGTTTCGTTATTCTCCACGTCGTACACGCGTCCGGTGACCGTTCGCTGCGCCTGAGCAGTAAGGATACTTAACGGGCATAGGAATAACAGCAAAAGGATCCCCGAGAGGATTTTTGGGTAAGGTGCCATCAAAAGTTAATTTATGTTGGGTGCGTTGAGTACGAAATACAATAGGTCTTAGGAATCCTGGGCAATATATGATTTTACCCTGCGGTGTCCAACAACCGTTTCAACTATTTAATATTACAAAGGCTATTTTCCGGCGCATCAACCGTATTGCTCAGGTTACAAAAAAATTAAAATCGCGTGCACACCTTGTTTCGCTTGTTTGCGGATGATTCGCTGACAACACAATGGGCGGGTACGCAGGAGCAGGTTCGTTACGCCGAGCAAAAATCCGCGAAAACCTCCGCATTTAATCTGCGATGAGCTCCAATACTACACCACGCCGATTACTCGTGCGGGATCGCCTCCGTAAGCACCCCCAGACACTCCATTATCCCCTCCCGATAGTTGCCGAGCCGCAGATTTTCGTTGGGAGCGTGTATACTGTTGTCCGGATTAGGAATACGTAGTGACACGGCGGGCAGACCCAGCAAGTTTACGAACGGGCCCATCGGTTGCGAGCCACCAGTCAGACGCATGTGAATGGGTTCCTGTCCGAGGGCCCGGGTCACTCCGGCCGTGAGCCAGTGGTCAATTGGCGTACCCAGATCGGTGCGGAAGGGTACCGAACCGAGGGACGAAGTGAAGGAAATAAGTTTCGGATAGGTCATTCGTTCTTCCTCCGTAGGCGCTTCGTCGACGAAGTGATAGCCCCTCTCTTCGATGAAGTCACGAAGCAGCTTCACCTGCCGCTCCCCCGGGGTCTCGGGCACGAGGCGCATGTCGATCTCGATGGTCACCTCTTCGGGAATAAGGGTACGGACTTCCTTACCCGTCCAGCCACCCCGGATGCCGCGTACGTTCAGGCTGGGATACTGCAATGCTTCTTGGTAGGTATCGCCGAGGGCTTCGTTTTCGGCGATGCCCACCATTTCCCGGATGGCCTCCCGGGTTTCGGGAATCTTGTTCATTTCCCGCTTATCGGCTTCGGTGAGTTCGACGCCCTCGTAGAAGCCGGGCACGGTTACCCGCCCGCTTTCATCCTTCATGGCTGCAATAAGGCGGGCGGCGGCGAATACAGGATTCGGTGCAAAGTTGCCGTACTGTCCACTGTGCAGGGCGTAGCGCGGCCCGAAGATCTTCAAAGTCACCGTCGCGATGCCCCGCGCCCCGAAGGTGAGGGTCGGCAGGTTGGAGACATGACGAGTGCCGTCCATAATCACCAGAAAGTCCGATTCAAACAACTCACGGTGCTTCTCGACGGCACCGGGCAGGTCGTCGCTTCCCAGTTCCTCCTGGAAGTCCATAATGACCTTAACGTTATACGCCGGCTTTATCCCTTCGCCCTTCAAACCATCCAGCGCTGTAACGAAGGCGATAGCCGGCCCCTTCGAATCCGATGCCGAGCGAGCGAAGAGGCGCAGTTCGGGATCAAAAGTGTCGGGTGTATTCACCGTGGTGTAAGTGCCGTCCTCGTTTTTCCGCTTTAGTACGGCGTGGTAAGGATTTGGCTGGTCCCAGGCGGAGGTGTCTACCGGCTGTCCGTCGATCTGGAGGTAGAACAATACGGTGGGCAGGGCGGGATCTATCCGCTGCTCCGCGAATAGCAGCGGCATCCCGGGTGTTTCCAGCCGCGTTACGGCGAAGCCCAGGCTACTGAATCGCTGCTGGCACCAGGCCAGGTTGTCCTCCACCTGTTGGGGGTAGTTGCCGTCGTTGGGGATTGCGAGAAAGTCGGTGAGTTCCTGGATGGCCTGGGGCAGGGCGCGGTCGGTGAGCTGTTCGATTTTGGGGGTTGGCAGCACCTGGGTACGTAGAACCGGATGTCCTACAGCAATTAATAAAATAACCAAGAAGCAGGAGGGAGTGAGATTCATATTTAAGGCGAACGGTTAAGATGACACGATTAACTTGCGTAATCATGTCATAAAGTTTAATATTGACTTAATTAAAGAAGTCCAAAATAGGTCACTATGTACAGCTGGCAATTCTCTGATTGGCCAAATTTCACTTACGACAGCAATGCATTTCGCACCGGAGTTGATAGCTACACCAATCGCGTGACTCAGCTATTGGAACGAATCGGCCAACTTTCAAATGAAGATATATACCAATACCTTGTTGATCGTCTCGTCGAGGAAGCTATAACTACGTCCAGTATCGAGGGTGAAAAAATTGGACGGGAGGACCTGGTTTCGTCCGTTATGAATAATTTAAATATCGGCGGACGACTGCTATCGGAGCACCAAACTGTATCAGACTTACGCGCCAGAGCCATTGGACGGCAGATCGTGCTTAACCGAGAAACCTTCGCGGACCCGCTCACGGAGACCGCCCTAAAGTATTGGCACGAACTGTTGTTAGGCTATGATGACAGACTGAAGGTCGTTGGTGAGTATCGAAGGGGAAAATCCCCCATGCGCATCGTGAGCGGGCCAGCGTACCGTCAGAAAATTCATTACGAGGCCCCACCGGCCGACCGCGTGCCACGAGAGATGACGAGATTAGTGAGTTACTGCAATGCTTCAGTGACAGAGGATGATTGTCCGGTTCTCCGTGCGGGAGTTGCCCATTTTTGGTTTGAATCCATCCATCCCTTTGAAGACGGCAACGGCAGGATCGGAAGGGCTCTCCTGGAAAAGCTACTTTCACAGCACTTAGGCGCATTTATTCCCTTCAGCCTGTCCCATGCTATTGAGCAGCGCCGCAAAGAATACTACGCCGCACTTAGAGACTCCCAAACATCTCTGGATATCACTCCCTGGATGACATATTTTTGTAATGTCCTATCCGAAGCAGTCACCTATGCGGAAGAACTGGTAGAATTTACCGTCAGGAAGCACGCATATTTCCAACGCTACGGCGATCTACTGAACGAACACGAAAGTAAGGCCATCAAAAAAATGTTTGCCGCAGGTCCATCAGGATTCACGGGGGGAATGACCAACCGGAAGTATGTCAGTATCAATCGAGTTTCTCCGTCCACGGCAGCCCGGGCACTCCACCGTCTTGCCAAAATAGGCGCGCTCCAAATGCAAGGCGCGGGACGAAGCGTACACTACGTTCTTCCCACATAAATACAAATTCACTACCCAACAATAAGTCTGTCGCCATGTGAGCGGAGCTGTGCGGCAACCAAATGGTAAATTGTGCATTAGAAACGGTACATTGTAAATTCTTCCCCTCCCCCAGTCGGCGGACGAGCCTCGTGCCTCGGTCGGCCGACGACGGCCCCCTCGTCGGCCGACTACAAGTCGTCCGCCGAGTCGGGGCTCCCCACCTATCGGACGGGTCACAACTGTGACGTGCGGCAGCCAAATGGTACATTATATATGGTACCTGGTACATTGTAAATCCTATTCCTCCAGTCGGCGGACGAGCCTCGTACCTCGGTCGGCCGACGACTGCCCCCTCGTCGGCCGACCACAAGTCGTCCGCCGAGTCGGGGCTTCCCACCTATCGGACGGGTCACGGCTGTGCCGTGCGGCAGCCAAATGGTACATTATATATGGTACCTGGTACATTGTAAATCCTATCCCTCAGTCGTCGGACGAGCCTCGTCCCTCGGTCGGCCGACGACGGCCCCCCTCCGCGAAATCCGCGAAACCAATCCGCGCGCAATCTGCGGTAAAAAAACTCCTACACCCCCGACGACTCCAACTGCGGCTTAATATTCTGATTGACGTGGAAGAAATTATCCGCATCGTACTCAGCCTTTATCGCTGCCAGCTTCGCGTAGTTATCCCCGTAGGCCGCCTTTATCTTTTCCTGGCCTTCCTCCATCATAAAGTTGACGTAGGCCCCTCCCCGCGCATGGGGCGTCAGCGCGGTATGGAAGTTCTTGCACCAGTCGGTGACTGTTCCGGCGTTTGCGGCATCGGGGTCCACGCCTACGATCACCTGCGCCCAGCGGGCATCCCGAATGGCCCAGGCCGTCTCGTTGCTGCCGACCTCGTGCACCGCACCGTCAATAGGGTACAGATGCGTAGTAGTGTGAAAATTAGGAATTTTCTCCCCGTATTTGATATTCACGTCAATTGCCCCATCGGTCAGCTCATCGAGGTAGTGCGCCCTCCAGTACCACTGCATGCCCGGCGGATAGAGCGCATCGAACATGCTATTCAGCGCGGGCATCGGGATCTCGCTTACAAAATCCAGGACGGGCGGACCAAATTCACGGATTGGCTTAAATACACGCTCCACCTCATCCATCGGACCGGTATAATTCCATACCACCCCACATACCTTTTGGTTCCATAGGTGCTCCGGGAAGGGTGGGGCGGGCGGCACCCTCAGGAAGGCGAAGAACCCGTACAGATCATTCGGGGCGTCCTTGGTCAGCTCGTCGTAGAACTGCATCGCCGCTCTGGCTTTCTCAAGTGGCCAAAACATCGGACCCGCATATACATTTTTGACGTCCAGTAGGTGAAATTTGAAGGAGGTAACCACGCCGAAGTTCCCGCCGCCACCGCGCAGGGCCCAGAACAGGTCCGGATGTGAATGCTCATTAGCGGTGACCACTTCTCCGGAAGCCAGTACCACTTCGCACTCCAGCAGGTTATCGATGGTCAGTCCGCCCTTCCGACTTAAGTAGCCCATTCCGCCACCAAGGGTCAGCCCGCCAATCCCGGTCGTTCCGATGATCCCGCTCGGTAGTGCCAGTCCGTGCTCGTGGGTCGCCGCGTCTACGTCCTTCAGTAGGCAACCGCCCTGTACCCGGGCAGTTTTCGCGGCGGCATCCACCTTGATTTCGTTCATTTCCGCTAGATCGATGACCAGGCCCCCGTCAACCAGTGCCAACCCCGCGCCGTTGTGACCGCCCCCACGAATTGCGGTTTCTATCCTGTTTTCCCGGCCAAAGTTGACCGCGGCAACCACGTCATCTGTATTTTGACACTTTACAATAGCAGCGGGCCGCTTATCAATCATGCCGTTGTAGATCGCCCTGGCCTCCTCGTACTGCTGGTCACCGGGCACGATGACCTCACCGCTAATGCTGTCGGATAACTTTGAAAAATTCATAGTGTGTGTTTTATGGTGATACTATCTCAAAGCCTAAACCAAAAATTTATCTCGACCCCCCCCATAAAGGCCAGCTTCCTATACCGACGACGCGCACAGAAGGACCACACTAAACATGGAGGTTTAAACCATACTTGCAGCCGGTAACGGCCCGATAATTAATATAGGGGAGTTTTAGCCGATAAGCAAGGCGAGGTGGCCACGAGCGTAATGCAAAATTCAAAACAACTAGTTTTAACAATATTGTCTCGCCATCCCTTTCACCCGTACCCATTGGTGCAAGCGCCGCAGTTAGGAACCTCAGGCTATTCGAGGATTCACCTCGCACCTGCGTCCCCGCCCGCTATCTCTGCGCGCTGAGCCGTGCGGTAGCCAAATGGTACATTGGATATTGTACACGGTAAATTGTAAATGCCCATACCCTAGTCGGCGGACGAGCCTCGTGCCTCGGTCGGCCGACGACTGTCCAGATCCGTGCGGTAGCCAAATGGTACATTGAATATTGTACACGGTAAATTGTAAATGCCCGTATCCAAGTCGGCGGACGAGCCTCGTACCTCGGTCGGCCGACGACTGCCACTCCTGCGACCTTTTAGCCCGCCCAGGGGTTGATACTCCCATGTTACCCCTGCAAAAAATCACCTACTCCCTTGCCCTGGCCTGTCTGTTTGTGTGCCTGATGTTTTTTGGTAAGGTCCTGCTCGTTCCCGTCGTGCTTTCCTTCGTGCTTTGGTACCTGATCAATGCCGTGGATCAGCTTATCCGCAGAATACCGGCCATCGGATCCGAAAGTCCGCGTGGCGTAAGCCTGACCGTCGCCGCCGGCCTGGTTCTGGCCGCGATCGTGCTCGCCGGGAGCCTAGTCGGCCGACAGATCAACGAGATGATCGCCACCGCCCCGGAATACTGGCTGAACCTGGAACGGCAGTTCGACCGAATCCTGGTCGGCCTGGGCTACGACGAGGCCATCACCCTACGTGCCGTGTACGGCGAGTTGGACATCAACGGATACCTGCTGAGCCTGCTGACCTCCTTTACGACGGTGACCCGGCAGTTTCTACTTGTCCTACTGTACACCCTCTTTCTGCTGGTGGAGCAACATACCTTTACGCGAAAGCTGGCGGCGCTGGGCCTCAACCAACAGCGGAAAGTCCGGGTGCTGGGTATGCTGGATAAGATCAACCGGGCCATTCGCGCCTACGTTGGCGTCAAGTTTGCCGCTTCCTTCGCGACCGCCCTGCTTAGCTTTTTTGTCATCGAATACGCCGGGGTAGACTTTGCCATCTTCTGGGCCTTTGCCATTTTCGCCCTCAACTTCATCCCCACCATCGGGTCCATCGTCGCTACGATACTGCCCAGCCTCATGGCACTCGTGCAGTTCGACTACCTGACGCCGTTTGTCATCGTCGTCATCGGCGTTGGCCTTATTCAACTCAGCATCGGCGGATTGCTCGAGCCCAGGCTTTACGGCAACGCCCTTAACATTAGTCCCTTCGTCATCATCTTTTCGCTCATCCTCTGGGGCCTGCTTTGGGGCATCGTGGGCATGTTGCTGTGTGTTCCCATCACCTTCGTGCTCATCACGTTTTTGGCGCAGTTCCGGTCTACGCGGCCGATTGCGGTGTTGCTTTCGCGGCGGGGGAAGGTGTAGCCCCCTCGTCGGCCGACTGCCCCCTCGTCGGCCGACTACAGGTCGTCCGCCGAGTCGGGGCGGGGCGGTTATCGATGACCATAATCCTTACTAAGAGAAATTACCCTTAGTCGTCGGACGACAAGTACGCCACGAGCGCAGCGAGCAGAGCCATGCGGTAGCCAAATGGTACATTGAATATGGTACTTGGTAAATTGTACATCCATCCCTTAGTCGGCGGACGAGCCTCGTGCCTCGGTCGGCCGACGACTAGTACCTCGGTTGGCCGACTGCCCCCTCGTCGGCCGACTACAGGTCGTCCGCCGAGTCGGGGCAGTGCGGTTATCGATGGCTATTGTACTTACTAGGAGAATTTACCCTTAGTCGGCGGACGAGCCTCGTGCCTCGGTCGGCCGACGACTAGTACCTCGGCCGACGACTCCGCCGAGTCGGGGCAGTAACCATTACCTTAATGGGCATCAATTAAAAAAGACTGCCTCATGGGCGTGACCCTACTCACCTTCCTTTTATACACCGGATTTGTAGCTTTATACGCGACCTGGCAACTGCGCCGGGATAAATTAAACACCCAGGACGGCTATTTCCTGGGGGGCAGGTCGCTAACGGGAGTGGTGATCGCGGGCTCATTGTTGCTGACGAATATCTCTACGGAACACCTGGTCGGAATGAACGGGTCGGCTTACCGCAATGGGGCCATCATCATCGCCTGGGAGGTCACTTCGGCGCTGGCGCTGATTGTCGGCGCGCTTTACTTCGCACCGAAGTACCTGAAAATGGGACTGACCACCATCCCCGAATTCCTCGAAAAGCGGTTCGATGGGCTCACCCGAACGGTGGTCGCCCTGCTGCTGATCATTTCCTTTATCGCCACCCTACTGCCCATCGTGCTGTACACGGGGGCGCTGAATATTGAAGCCATCTTCGAGATTTCCGATCTGCTGAACATCAGCGAGCGGGAGGGAATCTGGGTCACCATCCTGGTCGTCGGAATCATCGGAGCCGTGTACGCTATTTTCGGAGGATTAAAAATGGTGGCCTATACGGATACCATCAACGGTTTCGGACTATTGGTGGCCGGACTACTGGTTCCCATACTCGCGCTGCTGAGCATCGGTGACGGAAATGCGGTGGAGGGATTAAGCAGAGTATTTGAAAACAGCCCCAGTAAGTTTAATGTGATTAGTAAGGAGCCCGGGGTCGGGGAGGGGGCCCGCTCGGCCATTTTACCCTTCGAGGTACTGTTTACGGGCCTGGTAATTAATCAGGTCTACTTCTGGACGATGCACCAATCCATCGTCCAGCGGGTACTCGGCGCCGTAAACCTTAAGGAAGCCCAGAAAGGACTGCTGTTTACCGGCCTGCTGAAAATTTTGGTCCCATCGATCATCGTGCTGCCGGGGCTGATCGGTTTCTATTACTACGGGGACAGCCTCTACAATAATCCGGATACCGTATATCCCCTCCTGGTCAAAAAGGTGCTGCCGCTGTGGCTCACCGGCTTCTTCGTCGCCGTCATGATGGGAGCCATTTTCAGCACGTTCAACAGTACGCTGAACAGCGCGGCCACCGTCTTCAGTCTGGGAATCTATAAACGCTACATCCAGCGGGATGCCGGCGAGAGAAAACTGGTAAAAATCGGCAAGTGGACCTCCGCCATCCTGGCCTTTTTCGCCATCGGCATCGCCCCCTTCGTCGCCAATGCCCCCGCGGGCCTATACCAGCTCCTTCAGCAACTGAACGGCATATTTTTCATCCCGATCGCCAGCGTGATCACGGCCGGATTCTTGTTTCCCCGGGTATCGGCTACCGGGGCCAAGGCGGGTCTGGCATTCGGCCTCGTGTTCTACGTTGTCATGGACTATGTGCTCGCCGTCGACCTGCACTTCGTCCACATCTGGGGAATCGAATTCGTGCTGAATATTACCGTGATGCACCTGGTCTCGCTGATGTCACCGAAAGAGGCTAAATTTGTTATGCAGGATGCCGGCATCCTTGACCTAAGCCCCTGGAAGCACGCACGGGTGTTCAGCGTCTGCCTGGTCGTCCTCACGCTGGCCTTCTACCTTTTACTCGGAAACGTATAACCGGACAGCTGCTGTCCACGATAAGAAAACACCATGGCGGAAGCGAAAGTCTTCAGAAATTACGACGCCCCCGATGTGTCGGTAGCCGTAAAGGAGCATTACCGGAAAATGCGCAAGAATCAGACGGTAGCCTACGTGCGGCAGATGCACGACAAGTACCTGAAGTTCGACAAACCAATGGACCTGTGGGAAGCCATGCGCCACCTAAATAGCCTGATCGATGTCAGCGACCCGGACCTGGACCTCCCGAACGTGCAACACCTCATCCAGAGCGCCGAAGCCATCCGCGCCGACGGCCGCCCCGACTGGATGCAACTGACCGGACTCATTCACGACCTCGGCAAGGTGATGTTTCTCTGGGGCAGCGACGAAGACGGCACCAGTCAGGCCGAACAGTGGGGCATGGTCGGCGACGTGTTTGTCGTAGGCTGCGCCCTGCCCGACTCCTGCGTCTACCCCGAATTCAACAAAACGAATCCGGATATGCAGGACGATCGCTACAATACCGCCTTAGGCATCTACGAAGCAGGCTGCGGCATCGACAACGTAGACCTCGCCTGGGGCCACGACGAATACCTGTACCAGGTCCTCAATAACCACCAGACCAATACGCTTCCCGAAGAGGCCATGGTCATGATCCGCTACCATTCTTTCTACCCCTGGCATTCCGGCGGCGCGTACAAGGAGTTGCTCAGCGAAAAGGATGAGAAGTACCTGGAGATTATCAAGGATTTCAATCAGTACGACCTCTACACCAAGAGCCAGCAAGTATACGATCTAGAGGACGTGCTGGACTACTACCAACCCATCGCGGAAAAATACCTGGGGACGGGCCCCATCTTTTGGTAGCCCGCTCGCAGATATATCCGCTTACCTGATCACCTCCTCGAAGGCCTCCCGCCGCTCAAATTCCGGATGCCCCGGTGCCCAGCCCGCCGTGAAGCGGTAGCCGGTCGGCTCGCCATCCGTTAGTTTGGCGCGGACGATGTACGTCGAGGATACCGGTTGCGCATCGGGTGCCAGTTCGCCATGGTCGATGAATTGGTCCCGGTCGACCGAGATTGCCATGCCGAGGTAGTGATCCAGTTCGGCCTGCGGACCGTGGGTGTAGGCCACGAAGCGATCGCCTTTTTCCGTGGTGTATAGCGTATCCGAGTGTAGGTTCACGATGCCTACAACTAGCTCTTCCCCACCAGTCAGGCCCGTGGCGGTCACGGTGGCGTCGTAGTCGTGAGTGCCGGCCTCGATGCTGATGACCCAGTCGAGATCGATGGTCCGACCGGCAATCTCCAACCCGTCGTAGTCGAGGTGAAAAGCCGAGCGGTCCGCGGTTTCTTCCGTGATCCTCACCTTCTCCTGCCGGGCGTCACCGATGCGATAAACCTTGCCGTCTACCATGAGCGCAATGCTGCCGGCGCCGAGGGAATTTCCGGCCTTGAGCACGTCCATTCCCCAGTCGGACATCTCGTGGTAGTTGTTGCGGTCCAGCCCCACGGTATCGAGCACCATGTCGCTCACTTTCTTGCCGTGAATGTCGATGCCGTTCCGCTCGTCCCAGTACATCCGGAAGGCGATGTTCTCGTTCTCCCAGGCGGGGCCTTCGTTCTGGTATACGGCCGGCATGATCTGCCCCTTATGGTCTGGTGCACGCGTAAATTCAGTGCCTTCCTCGAATTCGTTTTGGGCATTGCGTTTCGCGAGGCGAATGTTGGTGCGTACGGATTGCGTGCCTTGCTCAATTCCCTGTTCTGTTGCGACATTCGTCGGTTCTTCTTCACAGGAGGTAAGGAGCAGAAGGGCGGGGACGCAGGAGCAAAGCAAATAGCGCAAGAAGCGGTGTTTATAGGGTGTCGATGTGTTCATCATGGTTGGTTTTAGCAAACTTACCTGCCCATCCAGCCTCCGTCGACGACCAGCACCGTCCCACTGACGTAGTCCGCCGCGGAACTGGCAAGAAAGACCGTAGGCCCCTTAAAGTCTTCGGGTTTTCCCCAACGACCGGCCGGAATGCGACCGAGGATGGCCGTGCTGCGCTCGGCGTTGTCCTGTAGCGCCTGGGTATTATCGGTTGCGATATAGCCGGGCGCGATGGCGTTCACCTGCACTCCCTTTCCTGCCCACTCGTTGGAAAGCGCCATGGTCAGCTGCCCGATGGCCCCCTTCGAAGCGGCGTACCCGGGAACGGTGATTCCACCCTGGAAGGTGAGGAGGGAAGCGGTGAAGATCACCTTGCCGCTCCCCCTTTCGATCATATCCCGGCCAAACTCCCGGGCGAGAATGAACTGGGCGGATTGATTTACCTCGATCACCCGGTCCCAGTATTCGTCGGAGTGGGTAGCGGCGGGTTCGCGCAGGATGGTGCCGGCGTTATTAACCAGGATGTCGGGCGTACCGTGGTCGGCCTTGACTGCTTCGATAAAGGCGTAGAGGGCCTCCCGGTTACCGAAATCGCACTGGTAGGCGGTAAACTTCCGTCCGATCTCGGTGACGGCTTTTTCAATGGCGGAGCCCGAGCTTTCCAGGCTGGCGGATACCCCGATGATGTCGGCGCCGGCCTCCGCGAGTCCCGTGGCCATTGCGAAGCCGATGCCCCGTTTGCATCCGGTTACTACGGCGGTCTTCCCCGCGAGACTGAAATTATCTAAAATCATGCTTTTACGTTGTTGGTGATGTGCAATTACGGGTAGGTATTCCCCCGCTTTTTGTGACGTTCTCTGCTCCCGCGTCCCCGCCCGATGCTGACGTAGGCATATGTGGCAATCCTCAGAAATGCCACCGGACGAAGGCCTCCATGGCTGCGTAACGGGCGAGGCCCATTGCATCGTAAATGTCGGCGGTGTCCTTGTTTCTGTCTTCGGCCCGCTGCCAGAATTCACGGCTGTCGGAACCCTGGAATACCACCCCGTCTTTCTGGGACTGGTGCTTGAAGATGCCGCGTCGTTTTTCGAGTACCTGGTCGGGGCTCATGGGTACGGCCATTTCGATTTCGTCGATGCCCCACTCCTGCCAGGCGCCGCGGTAGAGCCATACCCAGCAGTCCTTCATGAACGGCTTCGATTTTAATCTTCTGACCGACTCGAAGATGGCGTCCAGGCACACCTTGTGCGTGCCGTGGGGGTCCGCCAGGTCGCCCGCCGCATAGATCTGGTGGGGTTTGACCTTTTCGATGAGCGCCATCGTGAGCTCGATGTCCGCTTCCCCGACGGGGTTTTTCTCGACCTTTCCCGTTTCGTAGAAGGGAAGGTCCATGAAGTGAATGCGTTCGTCGGGGAGCCCGACGAAGTGACTCGTCGCCCGTGCTTCTCCCCTGCGGATCAGCCCCTTGATCGCCCGTACATCGGGGGTGTCGATCTCGCTGGCCTTCTTGTTTTTGATAAACTCGATCGCCCTTTTGTAGATGTCCTGAGCTTCCTGGTTTTTGATGTCGAACCTGCTGTTGTAATCGACCACGAAGTTGGCGAAACGCAGGGCTTCGTCGTCGGCAACCGCGATGTTGCCCGAGGTCTGGTAGGCTACGTGCACCTCGTGGCCCTGCTCGTGCAGGCGCTTGAAGGTGCCGCCCATGCTGATGATGTCGTCGTCGGGGTGGGGACTGAAGATCAGTACCCGCTTCCTGGCCGGTTCGGCTCTTTCGGGCCGGTTGCTGTCGTCGGCGTTCGGTTTGCCGCCCGGCCAGCCGGAAATGGTGCTCTGTAGGTCGTTGAATATTTTAATGTTGATGTCGTAGGCCGGCCCGGAGTTAGCCAGCAGGTCGCTCATTCCGTTTTCGATGTAGTCCGCGTCGGTCAGCATCAGAATGGGTTTGTTGAGGCTCAGCGCCAAGCCGAGGACGGCCTTGCGGGTCATCTTTGCCGTCCACTGTACTTTTTCCACCAGCCAGGGCGAACTGATCCGGGTCAGGAACTTCGATGCTTCCCGGTCCACCACGAATATGGCGTTGGCGTGTCCCTGAAGGAAGGACGCGGGTACTTTGGTGGTTACTTCTCCCTCTACCGCGGCCCGGATGATGTTTGCCTTTCCTTCCCCCCAGGCCATGAGGATCACCCGCTTCGCCTCCATGATCTTTTGTATCCCGAGGGTGATGGCCGTTCGCGGGGTGTTGTTGAGCCCCGAAAACTCCTTGGCGGCAGCGACCCGGGTGATGTGATCCAGGGCGACGAGTCGCGTACGGGAATTCTGTAGCGAGCCGGATTCGTTGAAGCCGATGTGTCCGTTGCCCCCGATTCCCAGGATTTGCAGGTCGATGCCGCCGACGGCTTTGATCTTGGCTTCGTAGCCGGCGCAGTAGTCGGATATTTCCTCCTTAGGCAGGGTGCCGTCGGGGATGTGGCAGTTTTCGGGAAGGATGTCTATCTGGTCCAGCAGCAGTTCCTTCATAAACCGGACGTAGCTGTGGATGGAGTCCGGTTCCATGGGATAGTACTCGTCCAGGTTGAAGGTGATCACATTACGAAAGCTCAGTCCTTCCTCCCGGTGCATGCGTACCAGCTCGGCGTACAGGCTTTTTGGCGTAGAACCGGTCGCCAGGCCAAGAACGCAAGACTCCTTTGTGATCTGTTTGGCCCGGATCAAGGCGGCGATCTCCTTTGCTACAGATTTGGACGCCGTGGACGAATCTTCGAAAATGATGGTATCGATGTTCTCGAATCTTTTCTCAAAGCCCGTGGCCTTATCAATACTGCTGTTCAACATCATGCTCGCTACTATTTTCGGTAAATCTAGTCGCCGGTCGCAAACGTGCAGCCGTAGACCGGGTCACAACCTAGTACCATTGCGACAATTTTTGGCGGTACGGGCCATTTTTCTTCTCCTTTTAAGGCATTCGTACCGGTGCGTTTACCTCGCTACCCACTTCATTTCACCCGGAGCTCGCCCCGGCTCTTGATCTTACGCTCCCACACCGCCAGCCCCAAACACACCACCCCGTACCCCACCAGTAGTCCCAGCCACGCCTCCAGCCCCCAGCGCAGTCCGTAGCTGAACAGAATGGGTGCCGCCGCCGAAGCTACCACCACAAATAGCCGCACCGTACTCTTGATGCTGCCGAGAAAACGGGGACCGTAGCGCTCGGCCCAGAGCGCGGGCGTATTCACGGAGTCCATTCCCCCGCTCACGGCCATGAGACCAAAGAAGACGGGCACCGACCAGCTGGCCTCCACGAGAAGTAAGACCAACAGGCCCGCCACCGCCGGCAGTAAGACGAACCGCAGCAACCGCGTCGGTCCCACCCGGTCGATCACGTCGCCGCCAAACAGCAGAAACACGACCCGCACGAGCCCGTAGGCACTCAGTCCGTAGGCCATGGTGGCGGGGGTGTAACCACGTTGCTCCGCTATCACCGATTGATTAAAGACCAGGCCAGTAAAAACGAAGGGGATAAAAAGCACGATGGGCAGGATGAGCTGAAATCGCCGGTCCCTCAGCACCTGCGCGCCCGTCCATGAATTCACCTCCTCCGCATCGGGATCCCGGCGAAGCTGGGCTTCGGCCACCGTATCCGCCCGCTGAAAGTCGTCGTGCCGCCGTACCAGTAACCACACCGCCGGCACAAACACAAGCAGCACCGCCGCCCCCGCCATCAACCAGACAGGCTGAAAACCGTAGTCCACCATCACGTAAGTCGCCAGCGGCGGCAACAGGACCTCCGCCACCGAAATGCCAATGATGGAAAGTGCCAGCGCCCGCCCCCGCCGCTGATCAAAGTAGCGCCCAATGGTCGTAGAACCGATGAGCGGAAGTACCCCCTGGCCACCCAGCCGCACGACGAACAGACCGGCCACCAGCCAGATCGTCTGATCCGCAAAGGCCAGCAACAGTGTGCCCACGATCAAACACACCGCCGTAGCCGTACTTACGTACCGCACCCGAAACCGATCGACCTGCCGTCCCACCACCGGAAGCACGAAGGCCGCCACCAGCGTCACCCCCGAGTAGATCGCCGCGAAGGTGTTGTCGGCCCAGTCCATCCGCTCCGTCATCCGCGCCACGAACAGGCTGATGAAAAAGGTCTGCCCCACGAAACTGAAGAAGAAGTGGAGAAAGCCGAAGCCGAGGTAGCGAGGGTTCATATCAAGGATTGAGGGAGGCAAGGACTGAAGGGGAAAAGAACTTAAGGGAATGAAGGATTGAGGGGTAGAAGGATTGAAGAGGTCCCACGGGTTAGTGCTCCTTCAGTCCATCGATCCCTTACTCCCTCAGTCCTTCGCTCCCTCAATCCCTAATACCTTCAGTCCCTCAATCCTTTATTCCCAAAAAGACTCAGGTTCGCCGCTTCCACTTCCCGCTGGTACTCGGCAAATTCGGTGGTAAAGAAGGCATCTACCTTGCTCACGAAATCTTCCGCGCCCCGGCTGAACTGCTCGAGCATCAGTTCGGCCATCTGGCTGGGTTGGCCCTCGATCTGGCTGATGTAGTTGCGGGCACCGTAGAGGTAGGACTGCAGATTGGTGGGGTTGCGCTGGATGCCCTTCAGGTCCTCGGCTTCAGTGTAGATCTCTTCGAGGGCGGCGATGCGCTTGACGAGGTCCTTACCTTCCTTGCTGAGAGAGTCCTTGACGGCTTTGGGGGCGTCGGCCATGGCTCCTTCCACGCGGGTGATGCTCTTGCGGGCCTCCTGTAAGCGGTCGAAGGCGTCGCGTACTTTCTCCACTTCGGTTTCAAGTTCGGCGTACATGCGATCGCGTTCGGCGTAGCGGGTGCTGCCGGCGTAGTGGTCGCGGGGGTCGGCCTGTACGGTCACGATGGTCTCGCCGCTGTGGTTGCCGTAGGTCATCAGGATACGGTAGGTGCCCGGTACCACCGGCAGTCCGCTGGGGGTGTCGGCGTCTTCCTTCACTTCGCGGCGACTGGGGTAGTTGATGCCGTCGCGGCGCATGTTCCAGCCGGTGCGGTTCATGCCCCACTGCGGCTGGTGAGTGTAGGTGCGGATGGTGTCGCCGGTCTGTACGTCGATGACCTGGATCTTGACCTTTTCCTTCGGCGGGTCGATGGGGTCGATCTCGTCGTCCTGGTTGCGGTAGGCATCCTCGGGGTCGCCGGTTTCCCGGCCGGGGATGTCTTCTTTGATTTCCGGAGCAATGAGGGAATACTCAGTGAGCTGACTGACGTCGACGGTATCCGACTGCGCACTCGGACCACCGGGACGCACCCAGAAGGTCAGCATGGCGCCACTGGGCCGATCTTCTCCCTGGAACTGCCCCTGAGCGTAAAAGCGGGTGCCCTGGTAGGAGCGCGTCTCCCACTGGTAGGCATCGGGGGCGGGGAAGACGTAGAAGGAATCCTGCAGGACTTCCTGCCCCTGCCGCGCCATTTCCCGGAAGGGACGAATGTCGTCGAGGATGTACGCCGCCCGGCCGAAGGTGCCGATGATGAGGTCGTGCTCGCGGGGGTGAATCTTGAGGTCGATGGTGGAGACGTGGGGATAATCGGCGTCGAAGCGCGTCCAGCTATCGCCGTAGTCGAGGCTGTACCACAGGCCCTGGTCAGTACCGAGGAAGAGCAGGTTGGGCTCCACGAGATCCTGCACGATGGCCTGGGCGTGGCCGCTGACCTTGTCCTCGTCTACGATGCGGGTGAAGCTGTCGCCGTAGTTCGTGGTGTGGTAGACCATGGGGCGGTAATCGCCGCGGCGGTAGTCGTTTACGACCACGAAGGCTTCGCCGGGATTGATGGGCGAGGCCTCGATGTAGCCGATCCAGCTGCCGGGGGTCATGCCGCTGAGTTTGCCGGTGAGCTCGGTCCAGTCCTGTCCGTCGTTGCGGCTAATGTGCAGGCGGCCGTCGTCGCTGCCGACCCAGAGGGTTTGGGGTTGCATGAATTGCGGCGGGGCGGGTACGATGGCCAGCAGGGTGGTGTGATTTTCGGCCTGGGTGGCGTCGATGGTGAGTCCGCCGCTGATGTCCTGCCGTTGCTTGGTGGTGTCGTTGGTGGTGAGGTCGGGACTAATTATCTCCCAGCTCTGGCCGGCGTCGGTGCTCTTGTGCACGTACTGGCTGCCCATGTAGATGGTGTTGGCCTCCGTAGGGTGCTGGGCGATCGGGGCGTTCCAGTTAAAGCGTAGGAATTCTCCTTCGGGGTGGACGGGCCGGATGAAGGTCGTCTTGCCGGTCGAACGATTCACGCGGCCGATGTAGCCCCCCTGGCTGGCGGCGTAGACGACGTCCGGCTGGTCGGGCTTAAAGATCATATCAAAGCCGTCGCCGAAGTACACTTCCTGCCAGTCGGCGTCGGTGATGCCGCCGCTCTTCAGTCCCTGGCTCGGTCCTACCCAGCTGCCGTTGTCCTGCATGCCGCCGCCGATGAGGTAGGGGTAACTCATGTCGTAGGAGATGTGGTAGAACTGGGCTACGGGGATGTTCTCCGCGAAGCGCCAGGTGTCGCCGCCGTCGCGACTGAAGTTCAGGCCGCCGTCGTTGCCCTCGATGATGAATTCCGGATTGTCCTTATCGATCCAGAAGGCGTGGTGATCGGGGTGCACGGCATTGCCGTAGTTGGCGATCTCCTCGAACGACTTACCGCCGTCCTCCGAGCGTTCCAACCAGGTGTGGACATTAAAAATGCGGTTCTCGTTCTGGGGATCGACGTAGAGCTCGGCGTAGTAGAAGGGGCGGGTGCCGATGTTCTTCTTGCTGACCAGTTGGAAGGTTTCTCCACCGTCGGTGCTCTTGTACAGTCCGTTTTCCTTGGCTTCGACCAGGGCGTATAGGATGTTGGGGTTACTGGGGGCGATGGCCAGTCCGATGCGGCCGAGGTTGCCCTTGGGCAGTCCGTCCTTGGCGGTGCGGCGTTCCCAGTTGTCGCCGCCGTCGAGGGACACCCAGATGCCGGAGCCCGGTCCGCCGGAGTTGAAGAACCAGGGGTCGCGGTCGAAGGTCCAGCTGGCGGCGATGAGTTTGTTGGGGTTTTCGGGGTCCATCACGAAGTCGGCGATGCCGGTGCCCTCGTCGATGTACAGTACTTTTTCCCAGTTTTTGCCGCCGTCGGTGGTGCGGTACACGCCGCGTTCGGGGTTGGGGCCCCACATGCTGCCGAGCGCGCCGACGTAGACCGTGTTCGGATCGGTGGGGTGGGGCAGGATGCGGTGGATGTGGCGGGTGTCTTCCAGTCCCATCACGTCCCAGTGCTTGCCGCCGTCGAGGCTTCGGTAGATGCCGCCGCCGTAGTTGGCTGAATTGCGGGGGTTGCCCTCTCCGGTGCCGGCCCACACGATGCTGGGGTTGGCGTCGCTGACCGCTACCGCGCCGATGCTCAGGTGCTTTTGGTCGTCGAATACGGGCTGGAAGTTGATGCCGCCGTTCTCGCTGATCCACAGTCCGCCGGATGCCGTGCCGACGTAGATGCGGTCCTTATCCACGGGGTGTACGTCGATGCTGGTTACCCTTCCCGACATGCCCGCCGGTCCGATCGGTCGTGGCGCAAGCGCTTTCCAGTGGTCTTCGTTGAGCTGCTGCTGGGCGAGTATTTGGGCGGGGCCGCAGGTGCAAAGGAATAGGGCAAGGAGCAGGGGTAATCGGATCTTCATCGTTGGTATTGGGTTGGGTGCAAGATAGTATAGTGGTGCGGGAGTACTGTATTACGGAGGTGATGTGGGTCGGGTGGCCTCTGGTCCGAGACGTTTTTTACCGCGGATTGCGCAGAAGGCGCAGATTGTTGCGCAGATTCGGTCGTGGCGTTGTATGCCTAGTGGCCCTTGGGTTGCCGGTCACCCCGTCCGACCGCTATAGCCGTCGGACGGGGTGACCCGGTCCGGCATTTGAATTTACGGACGGGGTAGGGTGGGGTGGGTAGCCAGACAACCCATGACCGGCAGCAACCGATTAATTAAATTATAGCCGTTGGACGGGGTCACCCCTTTGGACCGCTGTAGCTAAGTCAGTCCGTATGTGCAAGTGGACGCTATTATTTGGGGTCTAATCACTGTTATCGGTACATTAAATTAGGAAGTTGGGGCTTCAGGCGGTGGTAGGCTCCGATATTTAGGTAATGCCCTGGAACCATGCTCCATGATTGATATTGCCAGGAAGTTCGAAAGGCAGCGGACAACCCGGACGTAAAGCTTTCCGTTTACCTTATCGCAACAACGCTCCACCTTGCTCCGGAAACTGTTCATCCTACCCATTCGCTTTTACCAAGTCGCGATCTCGCCGATTCTGGCGCCACGGTGCCGCTTCGATCCAACTTGCTCGCACTATGCGGTCGGCGCGATTCAGGAATGGGGGGTGCTGAAGGGTACCTGGCTGGCGGTCAAGCGGATTGGAAGGTGCCATCCGTGGGGTGGTTTCGGGCCCGATCCGGTGCCGAAGAAGGGGGAGTAGTGGTTCGTGGCTTCTAGCCGCGGTCGCCTTCGAGCCCCCCGCGCAGCCGGAGGCTGCTTCGGACTTCGCTGCCGGAGGCAGCATTGCACCTTACCCAACTTCTGCCTGTGCACCTCCTGCATCCATGGAACTCTACTTTCCCGCCTAGATAGAGAACGCAATGTCCCAACTCCAATAAGTGAACCCTTATTATTGATCTTGGATTTATGATCGATAAAGTATTTTCAGCGTACTACAAATTTTATAAGAATGTAGTGAAGGAGTCTGATCCCTTTATGATGTTTTATTACGCCGCTTTCGCAATTAGCCTGACGACGTTCTTCTATATCTATTCTCTGCTGACGGTCCTATATTTTAATTTTCACCTGCCATTTCTTAGGTTTAGCAGCATTAATTGGTTGGTTACTGCATTGATTGTTTGCTGTCCAATTATGATATATTTCTATAAACGGAGAGCACACTTGGAAAACAAGGCTGGCTATCCTTCATCAACTTTCGTTATCCTCTTGGCATGGGCATATTTTTTAGGAGGGCAAGCAGTAGGGATATATAGTACGTTTTATCTGAAGCAGAATTTATGAGGAGCACGGTCTGGTCGCTGTAGTTGGCGTACGAACCTGGGTTGCTGATATTTAGGTTGTGTACAGCGTAATTTCCGGCTCTACTCGAATCTTTCCGCGCAGCCGGAGGCTGCTTCGGACTTCGCTGCCGGAGGCAGCATTGTACTGGGAAATCCGCGAAAATCTGTGTTAAACCTGCCCCACCCACCCTAATCCTACCCTCCCCCACCCGCCCGCCGCCGTAACTTTACATCATGTACCGCATCCTTCTCCTCATCCTCGTCCTATCCACCACCGTCGCCGGACAGGGCATCGACTTTTTCCAGGGCAGCTGGCCCGAGGCCCTCGCACGCGCCGAAGCCGAGGACAAGCTGATTTTTGTCGACGCCTACGCCGAATGGTGCGGCCCCTGTAAGATGATGACGGCCAACGTGTTTCCTGACCCGGAAGTAGGAGCATACTTCAACGCCAACTTCATCAACGTTAAGTTCGATATGGAGAAGCCCGAGTCGGAGGAATTTAGGGAAGTGCACTACGCGAAGGCCTTTCCGACTTTGCTCTTCATTGATGCGAAGAATGAAGTGGTACACCGCCTGGTGGGTGCCCGACAGTCGCCCCAACTGCTCCGCGACGCCGCCGCCGCCCTGGCCCAGGTGGATGATGTGGATAAATTGAAATCGGCTTACGAAGCAAAAGGCACTGCGGAGGCTACCTATAAGTACGTCCGCGCCTTCATCCGCAGCGGGGAATCTCACCTGCGCATCGCTAACGACCATTTGCGCGCTGCTGATTTGGATTTCACTGCTCCTGCGACCCTCCGCCTGATTCTTATTTCAGCTACGGAGGCGGACAGCCGCATCTACGACCTGCTGCTCGAACACCGCGCAGCAATCGCCGAACTGGAGGGGGCCAAAGCCGTCAATGAGCAGGCCCGCCGGGCTGTGCGGGCTACGTTCGAAAAAGCGCTGGAGTACCGGGACGATAAGCTGATGGAAACGGCCGTCGACAAACTGGCACTGGTGGATCGCGACGAATCCCGCCGCCTGGCCTCCGAGGGAGAATTTGCGCTAGCCCTGCGTGGGGCCGACCGAAAAGTCCTGGTGAAGGCCACAAAAAACTACCTGAAAAAAGGAGCCGACGGCGACGTGGAGCGACTGCGGGAACTGTTTAAGAACCTGGAAAACTCCTCCTTTATCGACTACAGCGAGGTGATCGATCTGGCCGTCGAAGCCGGTACCGCCGCGGCCGAGCTGTCCTCCGAAGGCTGGAAAGATTATTACCGCCTGGCCCGTTTTCTGCAGACCCGTCAACGTCTGGAGCAAGCCCTCCAGGTAGCGGAGAAGTCCCTGGCAACCCTCGGTGAAGGCCCGGCCAACTATCGCCGCTCCATCCAGGGACTCATCGACGAGCTGCGGGAAGCGACCAAGTAGAATGGCGAAGACGTAGCTTTGCGGGCATGTATCCAGATCTTTCCTACCTGCTGCACGACCTGATCGGCACGGCGCGCGACAACGGCTTCAGCATCGTCAAGACCTTCGGGCTGTTTCTGCTGCTGGCTTTCCTTGTTGCGGCGCGGCTACTCAAGTGGGAAATGCAGCGCCGGGAGCGACTCGGCCAACTGCTGCCGGAAAAAACACTGCAGGTGCCGGGCGATACGGTCACGACGGCCGACTACGTCACCAACATCATCATCGGCTTCATCCTCGGGTACAAGCTTCCCTACGCGATCGCCAATTTTGCCGCCTGGCAGGAGGATCCATCGGGGGTGCTGCTCTCGTTGGACGGCTACTTCATCACCGGTTTGCTGGGGGCGGCATTATTCTTTGGTTACTACTACAACATAGCGCGTAAGCAGGGGGCCGTTCCCGATCCGGTTCCGGTGGATGTTTATCCGAGTCAGCGGGTGGGACCGATCACCATGCGGGCGGCCGTGGGCGGACTGATCGGCGCGAAGTTCTTTGCCGTGATCGAGTACTGGGATCGCTTTCTGGAGAATCCGTTGCAGGAGTTGCTGAGTGGGGGAGGGCTGGCCATTTACGGCGGCCTCATCGGCGGGGGCGTGGCCGTTTATTTGTACTTACGCAAGCACCGCATCCCCGTGCTGCCCATCATGGATGCCGTGGCTCCGGCCCTGATCGTGGCATACGGCGTGGGTCGCATCGGTTGCCAACTGAGCGGCGACGGCGACTGGGGCACGGCCATCGCGGGAATACCTGACGGCTGGTTTCTGCCGGACTGGCTGTACGGCTACGATTATCCGCACAACGTGATTCATGCCGGGGAGCCTATACCTGGCTGTACGGTCGACTACTGCACCCGACTCGCCGAGCTGCACTACCCGACGCCGGTGTACGAGACCATTATGTCCTTCGCCATCGGTGGCATCCTGTGGGCGGTGCGTAAGCCGCTGACCGTTTTTCCCGGACTTTTGTTCTGCCTCTACCTTTTCTTCAATGGCGTGGAACGCTTCTTCATCGAGTACGTGCGGCTGAACGATCAGTACAGTGTGCTGGGACTGAATCTGACGCAGGCGCAGATCATCGCGGTCGGGTTTATGGTGGCGGGGGTCGCGGGAGCGGCGCTGGTCTGGCGGAGGGGCCGGCGTGATTTGATATAAAGCGGGGAAAACTGCACCAAACGGAATAAAATATTCTGGCTACTTACCCCCCGTCCGGCACTTGTAATGGTAGACCGGGTGACCCCGTCCGACGGCTATAGGCGTCGGACCGCTAAACAAACTCGCAAAATTGGTTGACCAAAATTTGGTTGACCAATTCCTGTAACATATATTTGTAGCACCTGCTCGTTAATTGCAGGTGAAATCCGTACCCCATGCTAGAGAATTTCAGTGAGATCAAGGTAGAAAGTCCGGTGGACGTCATCATCCGTCAGGTGCGGGCACTGATTACTTCGGGGCAGCTTGCTCCCGGCGATAAGCTACCTGCAGAACGGAAGATGGCCGAGCGCCTCGGCGTGAGCCGTGGCCACGTTCGGGATGCGTTACAGAAACTGGAGTTTTACGGTATCCTCCGCACCCTCCCCCAGAGTGGGACGGTAGTAGCGGGAATGGGCATTGCCGCCCTCGAAGGGTTGATCACCGATGTACTCCAACTGGAGGAAAGAGATTTTGCCTCTCTAGTGGAAACGCGTGTCATGCTTGAGGTGCAGTGCGTAAAGCTTGCCGCCGAACGCCGTACTGCGGATGATTTGGTGCAGATCGAGCTGGCCCTAGCTGCCTACGAGGAACAAATTCGCGCCGGTAAACCAGCGGTAGAAGAGGACCTCCTGTTCCACCTTAGCATCGCCGATGCCAGCAAGAATGGTGTACTAAAGTCACTGATGATGATCATCACCCCCGACATCATCAACAGCTACGTCAAGTATCGGGTGTGTGACGGGCCAACCGAGCTCAAAGCGCACCACGAACACGAAGAAATACTTAGCCACATCCGCAATCAGGATGCGGCAGCAGTTGCAGTCGCAATGCGACGACACCTGGAAGATGTATCCCGGTTCAGTCAAACCATGCGCGATGTTTAATTAAAGATTCGATCATCCAATTAGGCCGTACCCCGGCAATCTTCACAACATAGCGGCAATCGACCAGCGCACTTCCTAGGAATGCCCGGTCAGTGGTTTGCCCGCCTCTAACCGCCCGCACCGGGCGGAACGGTAGCGGTTTGCCCTTACGCTTCTAGTCTTCATGCAAATTAATCAACAATGAAAGTATTCCCGATTGGCGCGCGGCTCAGCCGTACACTGCTGCTCCTGGCCGCCCTGCTGCCGATCTTCCTTTCCGCGGCTGCCACAGACTTCCAGCGGGTCGTAGGCATCGTCAGCGACGCAGATACCGGAGAACCCCTCATCGGGGTGACCGTAATGAAGGAAGGCACCACCTCCGGTACCGTTACCGACCTGGACGGGCGCTACGAAATCGACGCCGAGCCCTCCGACAACCTGATCTTCTCCTATACGGGTATGGCCACACAGATCATTCCGGTCAAGGGGCAAACGACCATCAACATTACCCTGGCCGCCGATGCGGAACTACTCGATGAAGTTGTAGTTGTCGGCTACGGTAAACAGAAAAAATCTCACCTGACGGGCGCCGTATCCGGGGTCAAGAATGAGAAGCTCGACCAAATCCCCATCTCCCGCGTCGACGATGCGCTGGTGGGACAGGTAGCCGGCCTGAACATCCAGTCGACCAACCCGGCCGCCGGTGAGGCACCCAGTATCCGCGTGCGGGGACAGGGATCCATCTCCTTCGATTCCAATCCGCTGATCGTGGTCGACGGTATCGTCGTCGGCACCGATGCCGATTACCTGGCGAGCATGGATATGAATAACGTAGAGTCGATCGAGGTACTGAAGGACGCGGCCTCTTCCGCCATCTACGGTTCCCGGGGTGCCAACGGCATCATCATGATCACCACCAAGGAAGGACGCGAGGGCCCCACCCAGTTCTCCTACGACGCCTTCGTAGGTTACAAGGACGTACCGACCAACGACGTACTCACCTCCCCATCCGCCTGGGCCGACTACACCCGCGCCAACAACAACGGTGAGCTGCCCGATAAGCTGCAGTACATCGAGCGCCTCGGCACCTACACCAACTGGGAGGAGGTAATGTTCAACGGCGGCATGATCAATAGCCACTCCCTGAGTGCCCGCGGCGGAACGGCCAATACCAAGTTCCGTACTTCCGTCAGCTACCTCAAGGACGAGGGCGTCTTGCTCACCGACAGCTACAGCAAACTTAACTTCAGCTTGAACCTGGATACCAAGGTCAGCGACCGCATCGACTTCGGCGTCCGGCTGAATCCCTCCTACACCAAGCAACGGGAATTCCCGATCGGCGTCCACGACGCCATCCGCCAGCAGCCCTGGCTCCCCCTCTACCTGGACGAGGACAACATCCAGTACGTCAACCGCTTCCGGGAAAACGGACGGTGGGCCGACGCCCAGATCGGTGACTACGCCATGGAGCGGATGTTTGACGACTACGACCTGGATGCCGGACGGCCCAGTGAGGGCAGCGGTACCGACATCAGCGGCACCTCCAACGCCAGCGCCCTGGCCAAAGTGCTCGAACGCCGGCGGCAACGGACGCAAACCAAGGTGTTCGCCAATACTTACCTGAATTTCCACTTCAACGACGACCTCTACTTCAAGCAGTCGATCGGCGGCGACGTGCGCTTCACCGAACGTACCCGGTGGGCGGGTGTCATGGCCTCCCGCAACGGAGCCTCGGATACCGAATCGACGCTATCGAATGCCACCCAGTACCACATTATCTCGGAGAGCACGCTGAACTGGGACAAGGACTTCGGCCAGCACAGCATCAACGCCGTCGGTGGATTCGCCTACGAACGTTGGGACCGCGACTACAGCAGCATCGAAGCGGCCGGCTTCGACTTCGATTTCATCGAGACCATCCCCGCCGCTAACCTGGTCGGTGGTTCCTCGAGTAGCGCTCAGGAAGTACTTATTTCCTACCTGTCCCGGATCAACTACTCCTTTGCCGACCGCTACCTGCTGTCCATCTCGGCCCGTACCGACGGCAGCTCCAAATTCGGTCCCCAGAACAAATTCGGCTTCTTCCCCGCCGCATCCGTGGGCTGGCGGGTGTCCCAGGAGAATTTCCTGAGCAGCAACCGCTTCATCGACGAGCTCAAGCTGCGGTTCAGCTACGGCATCAGCGGCAGCAACTCCGGCATTGGCGAATACGACTACATCGGCCTGATTGAGCCCGTCGGTGCGGTACTCGGCGGTGGGGTCACCGGCTTCAACCCGACCAACATCTCGAACTCGGAACTGCGGTGGGAAAAACTGCGGGAACTCAACCCCGGTATCGACGTGTCGATCCTCGACGGTCGCTTCAGCGGATCGTTCGACTTCTACATCCGGCGGAGTGAGGACCTGCTGCTCGGACTGCCCATCCCCTCGGTTACCGGCTTCTCCACCGCCCTCGTAAATAAGGGAGAGGTAGAGAATAAGGGCTTCGAACTGGAACTTACCTCCAACAACTACTCGACCGGGAACTTCTCCTGGACCACCGGCGTGATCCTCAGCCGGAATAAGAACACCCTGATCGACTTCGCCGGTGCCAGCGGACTCATCAGCATCGTCGACGACAAGCGGCCCGCAGAGTGGATCGCACAGGAGGGCAATCCCATCTCCAGCTTCTACGGTTACGTAGTGGAGAAGGAGATCGAACTCGGATTCCTCAAAAATCCCTTCTTCCCCATCAACGGGCAGTCGCAGGATATCTACGTCAAGGACCTGAACGGCGACGGCCTCATCGATACCGACGACCGTACCATCCTCGGCTCTCCCTATCCGGACCTCATCTGGAGCGTTAACAACACCTTCCGTCTCGGAAATTTTGACGCCTCCTTTATGTTTCAGGGCAGCCACGGTGCCGAGGTGCGCAACATCTCCAGCCAGTACATCAACAACGAGTTCTCCAGCAACCAGGACTACACCTCCGAGTTCCCCGACGCCGGCCAGGTGGTCGAGCGGATCTTCACCACCGACGACATTCAGGATGCCTCCTACGTCGCCCTGCGCAACCTGAACATTGGCTTTACGCTGCCCTCCGGTATCCTTGACCGGGTCGGTATCCGCAAACTGCGGGTGTACGCCGGAGCCCAGAACCTTCTTTACATCATGTCCGACGACTACGTAGGCTACAACCCCGAGGGCATCGACCAGGGATTGGACAGTCCACTCACTTACGGTTACCAGCGCGGACCGGCACCCATTTACCGCACGGTTTCGGCGGGCCTTAACCTATCCTTCTAAACAGACGATCATGAAAACGAGCACCGTACTATCCCTTTTCGGGCTGATCCTGCTGGGCCTAACGAGTTGCAGCGAAGAGAACCTGAACCTCCGTCCCCTCTCCGAGATCGGCGACAACGCCTTCTACACCAATGCGGAAGAAGTCGAGGGCGGCGTGATCGCCATCTACGACGGCCTGCAACAAATACCCATTCGGGAGTTCGCGCTGACCGAGATGCGCTCCGACAATACCCGCACCAAATCGCGGGAGGGCGACTGGGCCCAGTTCGAGTCCTTCGACGTAAAACCCACCAATACGGCAATCGGACTGTACTGGGAGGCCAACTACAACGCCATCTTCCGCGCCAACCGGGTACTCGCTAACCTGGAAGTAGTGAACGACACCGAAATCAGAAGCCAGTTTGAGGGAGAAGCCCGCTTCGCCCGCGCCCTGGCCCACTTCAACCTCGTACGGGCCTTCGGGGGCGTACCGATCCTGGACCGGGTAATTATCCAGACCGACACCGAATATTTTGCCCAGAGCAGCCCCGAGGAAGTTCTGGCCTTCGTCCGCGAAGATCTCGAAATGGCCGCCACCAAACTGGCCGCCAAGGGGAAGTACGGGTTCGGCCGCGCCACCAGCGGAGCCGCCCGGGCCCTACTCGGTAAAGTGCTGCTGACTCAGGGCAATCACGCCGAAGCAAAGACGGTACTGGAACAGGTGATTGCCAGCGACAGCTACCGCCTCCTGAACGACTACCGCGCCGTCTTCTACAATGAAGGCAACGACGAGATCCTGTTCTCCATCAATTACCTGGACGACGACAGCAACGAAAGCCAAGACTACTCCTTCGAATTCACCGCCGGCGGGCGGGTGAGCGGACTGAATTTCCCGACGGACGATTTCCGTGCCGCCGTTAGCCCGGAAGACAGTACCCGTGCTGCGGTCCTCTTTAATCCCAGCGCTCCGGCCGAAGTCGGCAAGTTCATCACCCAATCGGCCGACGGACGCCTGGCCGGCAACGACTGGATCGTGATTCGCTACGCCGACGTACTCTTACTGTACGCCGAAGCGATCCTGGCGGGGGCACAATCGACGCAGAGCCTGGAAGCCATTCGCGCTTACAACCAAGTTCGCGCCCGCGCCGGATTGTCGACCCTGGCGGTTGACGGCAGCGCTACGCTGACGAAGGAAGCCCTTCTCTACGAACGCCGGATCGAGTTGGCCTTCGAGGACCACCGCTTTTACGACCTGGTCCGCTTCGGAGAGGCCGAGCGCATCCTCGGTGCCTTCGCGGCCGCCAATGGCGAATCCTTTACTCCCAATGACCTTATCCTCCCAATTCCCCAGGGCGAAGTGAATGTAAGCCAGGGTCTTCTCACCCAGAATCCCGGCTACTAAATCCAAATGATCATGCACTATTCAGCTTATTTCTTTGCGGGGCTCCTGCTCCTCTTCTTTTCCTCCGCCTGCGACAACCTCGAACTCCCCGGTGTGGGTGAACTGGAAGACCTGACCCCGCCCGCGGCCGATTTTGCCGCGACACCGAGTGAATCCGCCTACCGCGAGATCAGCTTCAGCAACCGCTCCATCAGTGCCACGGATTTTCAGTGGGACTTCGGCGACGGCGCCACCTCCACCGAAGCCGATCCGACCCATACTTATGCCGCCGACGGCGAGTACATCGTTACCCTTACGGCTACCGATAAGCTCAACGCGACGGACCAGACCTCCCAACCAATCTCCATCGTAGAACCCGTGATCGTATTCACCCCCGAGATCATGAATCCGGGATTTGACGTGGAGGGCGAAGACAGTTACCGCGACCACTGGCGCAACGGCGACCTGGGCGGTACGATCCAGATCACCAGCAGCCCGGTACACGACGGAGAGAAAGCCGCGAAACTCCCCTCCGACGGAAGCCGCATCGGCTACCAGCTGATCAAGGTGGAGGCGAATAAGGAGTACACCGTTTCTTTTTACTACACCCTAAAAACCTCACCGGAGGGTAGCCTTACCGTAGCCATCCTGACCAGCGGAGTGGACGACCCCGAGGACGTCGGTGCCGGCACCCTGGCGTCGGTGACGGTGAACGACCAGTCTTCGGCATCCGACTACGTGCTGGCGTCGGTTACTTTCGAATCCGGCGACAACACGGAAGTGGCCATCTTCTTCAGCAATACCGGCGCGGAAGGACGGGTCGATAGTTTCACCATCGTTGAAAACTAAGCTTATGTACCGTCACTTTTTCTTCGGTCTCCTTCTCCTCACCGCCCTGCTGGGCTGTGGGGAGAAGACGATTCCCCGGCCAACCGGAGGTAGCGTCGAGCCGGAGTTGCCACCGACCGCGGCGACCCACGACATCGACCTCAATCACTGGAAGCTCACCCTGCCGGTGGGTGCCCCTACGGAGGTCGAACCCCCGGAGATCCTGAAGTACGCCGAGCTTGCGGAGGTGAAACCTTACATGTACGACGATACCACCGACGGCTCCCTCGTGTTCTACGCCTCGCCCGGCGCCTCCACGGCCAACTCGTCGTACTCCCGTTCCGAACTGCGGGAGCAAATGGTACCCGGCAGCAACAACGTAAACTGGACCTTCGAGCAGGGAGGAAAGTTGCGCGGCCGCCTCTCGGTGCCGGAAGTTTCCCGCGATGAAGCCGGCAAACCCCACCGGGTGATCGTCATGCAAATTCACGGCCGCCTCACCAACGAGCAACGCGACCTGATCGGGGAGGACGACAACAACGCCCCGCCCATCATGAAGGTCTACTGGCAGGATGGAAAGGTGCGCCTGAAAAGTAAGTACCTTAAAAATCCGGACGCCACCTACGAAGAACTACTCCACACCAGTGCCTGGGGAGACGACGAAGGCTACACCTTTCCCGAAGCGGTCGGCACCGAACCCTTTACCCTGGAGATCGTAGCCGACGGCACCGGAATGCGGGTAAGCCTGAACGACAAGGAGACCCACACCTACAGCGGGCCTGACATGGAAAAATGGGGCGTTTTTGAGAATTACTTTAAGGCGGGCAACTACCTGCAGGCGAAGGATTCCGCCGCGTTTGCCCGCGTCAAATATTATGAACTAGAAGTAAGTCACCAATGATGCACCGCTCCTTCCCCCACTTCACCGCACCCGCGGCCCCGCCCCGCTGGTTGACCCGCTGCTTCCTGCTGCTTGCGCTTTGCGGATGCGGCATGCCGATTATACAGGCACAGGATCCCGCCGCACTGGTGGAAGCCATCAAAAAGGCGCAACCCGGCGACGAAATTGTGGTCCCCAACGGAACGTACACCGACCTGGAACTCGACTTCACGGGCAAGGGTACGGCCGACGCGCCGATCCGGCTGGTGGCCGAGGAAAAGGGAAAAGTATTTCTGGAGGGGCAATCTTACCTGCGGCTGGCGGGGGAGTACCTGATCGTGGAAGGCCTCGTGTTCCGCAACGGCTTCACGCCCACCAGCGAGGTCATTTCCTTCCGCACGACGAAGGAGGAGCTGTGCAACAACTGCCGGGTGACCGAATGCGTCATCGATAACTACAACCCCGTCGAGCGCTACGAAAGCGACTACTGGGTGGGCATCTACGGCCGGAATAACCGCTTCGACCACAACTACCTGACGGGCAAGCGCAACCAGGGCGTAACCCTGGCCGTGCGCCTCGACGCCGAGGAAAGCCGCGAGAACGGCCACCGCATCGACCACAACTACTTCGGCGAGCGGCCCATCCTGGGCTCCAACGGTGGCGAAACCCTCCGCATCGGCACCAGTCACTACTCCATGAGCAACTCGAATACGCTGGTGGAAAGCAACTACTTCGACCGTTGCAACGGGGAGCACGAGATCATCTCCAATAAGTCGGGCGGCAACATCTTCCGCGGCAACACCTTCCACGAATGCCAGGGTACGCTGACCATGCGGCACGGCAACGGTACGACGGTCGACGGCAACTTCTTCTTCGGCAACGGCAAACCCAATACCGGCGGCATCCGCATCATCAACGAGCGGCAGCGGGTCGTCAACAACTACCTCGACGGCCTCACCGGCTACCGTTTCCGCGGCGCCCTGGTGATCATGAACGGCGTGCCCAACTCGCCCATCAACCGCTACTTCCAGGTGAAGGACTCCGAGGCGAGCAACAACGTGTTCGTCGACAGCGATCACATCCAACTCGGTGCCGGCAGCGACGAGGAACGCAGCGCCGTACCCGAAAGCACCCTGGTGGCCGACAACGTTTTCGTCAACCGCAATCGCGATACCCTCTTCACGGTCTACGACGACATGAGCGGCATCACCTTCCGCAACAACCTGCTGGACGAGAACCTGGTACCGCTCCAGGAAGAAGGCTTCCGTAAGGAAAAAATTACCCTCACCGATGCCGGTCACGGCGTGATGCTGCCGGAGGGCACGGCAGCCGCCGATAGTGTCCGCGCGCGGATGGACATCATGGCCACGCCCGAAAATACCGGGGTGACGTGGTACGACTTCCGCGACGAGTCCCAGCACTTCGGAACCGGAAAAACCACGGAGATCGGACCGGGGGAAAATACCCTCTTCGATGCCGTCGCCCAATCCGCGCCCGGAGACATCATCAAGCTGGCCCCCGGCGAGTACCTGCAGACCAAGGCCATTGATCTGCGCCACCCGCTCACCATCGTGGGCGCCGGCGCGGAAAAACCCGTGCTGCTGTTCCAGAAAACCTCCCTCCTCAACATCGAGAACGGCGGAGCACTGACCCTGCGTGGCGTACGGGTGGACGGCCGCGAGTGCCTCGACCAGCCGCTGAACAGCGTGATCCGGACGAGCCGTTACTCCATGGTCGCTAACTACAAGCTCTTCATCGAGGACTGCGACTTCACCGATCTCGACATCAACCACAGCTTCAACGTGCTGCGCGTCTTCAAGCACACCTTCGCCGACTCCATTGTAGTGCGCAACTCCAGCTTCCGTAACGTAAGCGGCAGTGTACTTCCCCTGGACCAGGAGAATGACGACATCGGCATCTACAACGCCGAGAACGTGATCCTCGAAAACTGCTTTTTCGACAACATCGGTCAGGCCGCCCTCCACCTCCACCGCGGCGGCAGCGACGAGAGCACCTTCGGCCCCATGCTCACCATCGATCGCTGCACCTTCGACGAGGTGGGCACCGACGAGAAGTGGAACAAATCCGAAAGCTCGATCAGCCTGCACGGTACCCAGTTCGTGCACATCACCAACAGCGTGTTCGACGATTCGGCGCCCGTGCGCCTGCACCTGGTCGTCGGCGAGCCCATCGTCGAAATCGAACATTCCGTCTTTTCCGGAGGCACCGAACTGCTCGATAACGGGGAGCCCTACCGCACCCACAACCTTCACCTGGGCGTCGACGAACCCATCACTACCTTACCCGACGGCACCCCTGTGGGTACCCAACTCAGCGAATAACCGTGCAGCAGATCCTTCTCACTATACTCCTCCTCACGCTGTCCCTTTCGGGCCGGGCGCAAGCGGACTATCCCCCCCTCTTCGCATCCACTCTGGCGGGGGCGCAGGAGCAGGTGGATGCGGCCATGGAGCAGGCATTCCTGGTACCCACCCCCGTCGATATGGCGGGCGGCTACACCCACGAAGTCCACAAGCAAAACTGGAAGACCCTCGAAAACGCCGGTGCCCTGTACCGGCTCACGGGGGAGGAAAAGTATGCGGCCTTCGTCCGCGACGGACTACTGCAGTACGCGGAAGCCTATCCCACCTGGCCCCTACACCCGACCGACCGCTCCTACGCCACCGGTAAGATCTTCTGGCAGGCCCTTAATGATGCCAATTGGCTGGTGTACGTAAGTCAGGCGTACGCGGATATTTACGACTGGCTGGAGCCCGCTGTCCGGACGAAACTGAACACGGAACTGTTCCGCCCGATGGCCGACTTCCTCTCCGTAGAGAATCCCCAGTTCTTCAACCGCATTCACAACCATAGCACCTGGGGCAATGCCGCCGTGGGTATGATCGGCCTGGTGATGGACGATGAGGAGCTGGTGCAGCGCGCCCTCTACGGCATTCCCGCGAGCGAGCTACCGGAGGATTTACGCGACGACGACAGCGGCCGGATCGTCTCGGAAAGTGGCCGCGCCGGCTTCCTGGCCCAGCTCGACCTGTCCTTCTCGCCCGATGGCTACTTCACCGAAGGGCCGTACTACCTGCGCTATGCGCTGTCTCCCTTCCTGCTTTTCGGGCGGGCCCTGGCCGAAAAGCGACCCGATATGAATATTCTGGCCTACCGCAACAGCATTCTTGGTAAGGCGATTGACGCCCTGCTGCTGGAGGCCGATCCGCGCGGCGATTTCTTCCCACTAAACGATTCGCAAAAGGGGATGTCCCTGTACGCTCCCGAAGTGGTCAAATCCGTCGATTACGGATATGCCCTGTACGGCCGAGATCCCGGGCTGCTCTCGCTGGCCCGCGAACAGGGTAGCGTGACCCTCGACAAGGAAGGCCTGCTGGTGGCTACCGACCTGGCCGCCGGCAAGGCTCGACCGTTTCAGCCGCATTCCATCGCCTTTACCGACGGACCGGATGGTGATGAGGGGGGAGTAGGCATCCTGCGCGCTTACGGACAGGGCGACGAACAGACCACACTGGTCATGAAGTACTCCGCTCAGGGTATGGGACACGGACACTTCGACAAGCTCTCTTACTCCCTCTACGACCTTACGGGGGAGGTGATCCAGGATTACGGCGCCGCCCGCTGGGTCAACATCGACCAGAAGGGTGGGGGACGCTACCTGCCCGAAAATCAGACCTGGGCCAAGCAGACCGTGGCCCACAATACCCTGGTGATCGATCGCACCTCCCACTATGAGGGGGACATTCGCATCGGGGAGAACCACCACCCGGACCTTTACGCCTTCCGCGCCGACGATACGACCTTCCAACTGGTCAGTGCGGTATCCGAAAATGCCTACGACGGGCGCAAGCTGCAACGGGCGCAGTGGCTCCTTCAGGACACCGCCTTCGAGCATCCGGTACTAATCGACCTGTTCCGGGCTACGGGCGAGCGCCCCGCCGTGCACGAATTACCCACCTGGTACATGGGGCAGCTGATGCGTACGGATTTCGGCTATACCACCGAGAATATTCTGCAGCCTTTAGATTCCGCCCATGGCTACCAGCACCTATTCCTGGAGGCAACCGGCCGGCCGGATGCGGATATGGCAACCATCGAGTGGTTCGGGAACGGGCGCTTCTACACCCAGACAATGGCTACGGAATCCGGTGACGAGATTCTCTTCGTCCGCCCCGGTGCGAACGATCCCGAATTCAACCTGCGCCGCGACCCCGGCTTCCTGCTGCGGCGGGCGGATGTTGCCAGTAGCACCTTCTTTTCCGTGCTCGAAAGCCACGGCAGCTATAACCCCCGGGAAGAAGTTGCCCGCGATCCCTTCGGTACCATTACCGGATTGCGTATACTCGTGGACAGCGAGCCCTACACTGCTCTCGAGTTTACTCACCAGAGCGGTACCACTTGGCTCATCCTGTTCAGCAACGCAACCGCCGATCCGGACCAGGAACATACCCTGAACATCAACGGACAATCCTACCAGTGGCGGGGCGTCCATCATCTCATAAAACAGTAGTTATGCAAGCGAGTAAAGAATTCATCTTCGGTAAGGAATTGGAATGGGAAGTAGTCGGTCCCGGCCTGAAGCGCCAGATCATGGGCTACGACGATAAGATCATGCTGGTCAAGGTCGACTTTCAACCCGGCGCCGTCGGTCAGCTCCACGAGCACCACCACAGCCAGGTCACCTACGTAGAAAGCGGGGTGTTTGAAATGACCATCGGCGACGAGGTGCGCACTATTCGCGGAGGCGACTCCTACTACATCCCGCCCCACGTCATGCACGGCTGTGTATGTACCGAAGCCGGCGTACTAATCGACGTATTTTCTCCGGTCCGTGAGGACTTTCTCCCCTCAGCCACCGACGCATGAAACTCTCCGGACTCCGGTGGTGGGTAGTTACTCTGATCGCCCTCGCTACCGTCATCAATTACATCGACCGTCAGTCACTCAACGTGCTCTGGCCGGAGATCTCCATCGACCTCTATCCGGATAAGACGGACGACGAGCGCAAGGAGATCTATGCCTTCATCTCCGTAGTATTTGTCTTCTCCTATGCCTTCGGGCAGGCCCTGTTCGGGAAGATATTCGACTGGGTCGGAACCCGGCTGGGCTTCGTGCTCTCGATCGGCGTCTGGTCGATCGCTACGGCCCTGCACGCAGTGGCGAGCGGTGTGGCAAGTTTTGCCATTTTTCGCTCCATTCTCGGGGTTGCCGAGGCCGGCAACTGGCCGGGGGCGACCAAGGGGAACGCGGAGTGGTTTCCCACCAAAGAACGCGCCCTCGCACAGGGAATCTTTAATTCCGGTGCGGCCATCGGGGGGATCATCTCCATTCCCCTCATTGCCTTTCTTTCGATCTACTTCAGTTGGCAGGTCATCTTTATCCTGGTCGGTCTTACTGGCCTCCTGTGGCTGATTCCCTGGGTGGTACTGGTCAAGGCACCGCCAAAATCTCATCCCTGGCTTACCGAAGATGAGCGACAGTACATTCTGACCGGACAACAGAATCAGGACCTGGACGAGGACGGCAACTTCGATGAGGGGTATAACCCAGGCTTAGCCAAGATGCTCTCCCACAAGGAAAGCTGGGGCGTCATCATCGCATCGGCCGTCATCGATCCGATCTGGTGGTTGTTCGTATTCTGGATTCCCATCTATCTCTCGGAGGTATACGGGATGGACATAAAGACAATCGGCATATACGGGTGGGTACCCTATGTTGGAGCCATGTTTGGTGCCTGGTTCGGCGGACTCCTCGCCCAGAACCGCCTGAAGGCCGGCTGGAACGTGGATAGTACCCGCAAACTGGTCATCACCCTGGGTTGCCTGATCATGTTGCCCGCGCTGCTGGCCATGTCCAATCCCGGTGCGCCCGTCAACGCCGTCCTGCTGATGGCTGTGATCCTCTTCGGATTTCAGACCGCCATCGGAAACGTACAGACCCTGCCCAGCGATTTCTTTGGGGGTAAAACCGTAGGTACCCTGGCGGGATTGTCGGGCATGGCCGCGAAGCTGGCGGTTGCCGGACTCACCTCCCTCGTCCCCTGGCTGACGGCCGGTGGAAACTACACGCCTGCTTTCGTCATCGGCGCAACACTCGCCTCCATCGCCATCGCGAGCGTCTGGATCCTGTGTCCGAGGATCGAGCCCTTGCATCCGGTAAAGCGCTAAGCAAGCTCCCCCACAGATTGGATAACAAGCTTGATGAATCTGGCCGACTGATTGCAGTCGGCCAGATTTTTTTGTGCTTCCTGGTGAGGCTGAACGGACTAATGCTGGAATTACCTGAAGTCAGGCGGCGGCGGCATCCCCATAGCGTCCAGTATACTGTTTCGGCGGCACTGCTCACTTACGGCTACTGATTTAGTCTTCCTATGACTGTATATTTAGATCAGAATGAAAAATCGATTCAAGCAACGGATGATCCTGATCCGGAACCGGTGGGGATTATCCAATTCTGTTCAGCGGTGTAGGGAGAGTACGGTATCGATCACGGGAAATCTGATCGGTACAACCGTAAGGGTAAGGGGGAGATCTACCGTGATCATTCCCCGGGGCAGCAGGGTCAGGGACGCACAGATACTTGTTCAGGGTAACGATAACCGATTGGAATTCGGACCCGGTGTCAAATTCACGGGGACGATAGAACTCTTCGGAGACGGTAATACCCTACGGATTGGAAAGGATACCAAGATCGCCGGCGCTAATTTTATCGTACACGGCGGCACCAAGGTTGAGGTTGGCCCGGCTTGCTATATCTCAACACAAGTTGATGTTCGCACGACGGACAGTCACAGCATTCTTGACTCTGACGGGATCCGGATCAACCCGGATAATGATGTATATATCGGTGAGCACGTATGGCTCGGCCGGATGGTGTCCGTCCTAAAGGGAGCGCGAATTAACGCGGGTTCCATGATTGGTACCATGTCCTTAGTGACCGGTACGATACCCGCTAACGTCATAGCAGCGGGGGTGCCCGCCAGGCCCATCCGGGCGGGAATCTCGTGGACCAAGGACAAGCCAGGTCGGGACGTTTAGACGGTTGGTGATGCCAAAAAATAGTGCACCTGCGTACCCGCCCAAACGTCCCGTAGCTAGGGGAAATGCTTAACTGAAGGCGAGCCCTCCGTTGATGTCGATGTTGCTGCCCGTAATGAACGAGGACTCAGCGGAGGCGAGGTAAGCGACCAGGTCGGCCACTTCGTGTGCCGCGCCTTCTTTCTGCAGCGGTGTTTTTGCGGCAACCATTGCGCGGACTTCGTCCTTCGTGAAATCGTCGTGAAATTTAGTGCCGATCAGACCTGGACAAACCGCGTTTACCCGGATTCCCTTGGGACCGAGTTCCTTGGCCATTGCCCGGGTGAAGGTGGTTACGGCACCCTTCGAGGCACTATAGAGGGAGGAGCCACCGCCGCCGCCGTCCCTCGCTGCTAGGGAGGATATGTTGATGATCGCACTACCCTGACCCATCAGCGGTTCGAACACCTGGGATACGAATACGGTGGATTTAAAGTTGACGTTGATGACCTGATCGTAGAACGCCTCATCCAGTTCGGGCAGGGTCTTGCGGGCGAAAAGCCCCCCGGCGTTGTTGACCAGAATATCCACTTTATCGCCAAATGCGGCAACGGTTTCGTCCTTTAGTTTGGTGATGTCGGCCAGTTTCGAAACATCGGCCTTGACCGCGATGGCTTTTTGACCGAGTGCTTCGATTTCCTTTACCGTTTCCAGCGCACCGGCTTCCGTATTGAGGTAATTTACGACCACGTTGGCACCTTCCTTAGCTAATTTGATGGCGATGGCCCGGCCGATATCGCGGGAACCGCCGGTTACGACAGCTACTTTGCCTGTAAGTTTTTTCACAAATTCTACGTTTTCTATTCGATTTAAATGCCCAGTGCCTGTCCGCCACCGATCTGGATGGTTTCGGCGGTAATGAAGGCGGCATCTTCACTAGCCAGGAAAGCGACTACGGCCGCAACGTCCCGGGGTTGTCCAAGCCTTCCCAGCATGATATTGTTCTTCCAGGAGGCGAAAACTTCCGGCTTAGTGGACTTTATCTGCGCGTGGAAGGGCGTATCGATGGTGCCCGGTGACACGGCGTTGACCCGGATGCCGTACTCGGCCAGGTCCTTAGCCAGCGCCCGCGTGATGGCGTGTACACCGGCCTTCGAGGTGCCGTAAATTCCTGCTCCCGGGCCGCCGGCGTTCCAGGCGGCGTTGGAAGTGAAGTTGATGATGGTCGGGTGTGTGCCCTTTTTGAGGTAGGGGATCGCGGCTCGGGAGACGAAGAAGGTCGAATCAAGGTTCAGCGCCATGACCGACCGGTAGAATTCGGTGGTCATTTCCTCGAATCTGGATCTTCCACCCAGTCCGCCGGCGTTATTGATTAGGATGTCGATCTTGCCGTATTTGTCTCCTATGGCTTTGATGTTCTTGTTTACTTGGTCTTCGTCCGTTACGTCGAAACCGTAGTACTCCGCCTCAATGCCTTCTTCCTTGAGTGTTTGCAGCCGTTCGGCTCCGTGCTCGTCGCTGATTCCGTTCAGAATTACCGTGCAGCCCTGCCGCCCTAGGTGTTGGGCAACTTCAAAGCCGATGCCGCCGGTTGCGCCAGTTATAAGGGCTGTTTTTCCTTTCAATTTCATGTTGAGTTATTAGTTGGTATAAGAATTTAGTGGGGAACCGTATGCGGGCCACGGTTACCCCTGCAGAAGGCGCATCGCAAACGAAGGTGGTAAATTACCCGCTCCCTCCGTTGCGCACGGATTAGACAATCTGTTTTTGGAAACTAGTAGCCGTCGTTTTGGGTAATTACCCCAAAGCTTGCGAGTACTTCCGAGGTGGGAATCGGGAACAGATAGTAGTCACTATCGATTGACTGTCCCATTTCTTCGTTGACCGTACCGGTTCTGACCAGGTCAAACCACCGCTGGCCTTCGAAGGCTAACTCAAGCCTTCTTTCGTCCTGGATGGCCTGGCGAACCAGCTCCTGGGTATTCAATACGGTATGGTCCAACGGGTCCAGTCCTGCCCGGGTGCGGATCGGATCGAGGAGATTGAGTACTTCCTCGGGAGAAGAACCGAGCTCGTTGAGCGTTTCCGCGTAGAGGAGAATAACGTCCGCCAGGCGGATTTCAATCCAGTCGTGATCGGGACCTCCGGTTTGCGGGTACTTCCTAGATGCCATGAGGGCCGTATCGATGTTGACGTCTCTACGCAAATCTCCGGGGCTTGCGTCGTAGGCGGCAATCAGGTCCGGATCCAGGGGCTCGAGGGACTTCGTATCGAGACCGCCGTACCACGACCAAAATTCGGAGAAACCGTATTCGTCGTTGATGGAACCCGATATTTGGGTGGCAAAGATGATCTCCGAATTCATGTCGTTATCGACGCCGAAAATATTGGCGTAATCGGCTACCAGACTTACTCCCGCCTCGGCAGCTCCGTTTGCGACGGCGGCCAGGTAGGGTTCTGCGTTAGCGTAATCGGATCTTTCCACGTATACTTTGCCCAGCAGTGCCTGAGCGGCGATCTTAGACGCCCGTCCGGTCGTTAATCCGGAATTGCTCAACGCCGCAATTGCATCCTCCAAATCGGGAATGATTACGTTGTCGTATATCGCGCCGACCGGTTGACGGACTAATATCGACTCATCGGTTACACTAGGGGAACCGGATAGATTCACCGGCACATCCCCGAATACGCGCACCAGTTTGAAGTAAGACAGGCCCCTCAGGAACTTGGCTTCGGCTACGTCGGTTGCACGCGTCGAGTTTTCGATGACGTTGTTGGCACTCAGTATCGATTTGTACAGTGCCGTGTAGAAGGGGCCGAAGAATTGATCTTCCATGGCCGTCAGGTTGGGACCGAACATGTCGAACTCAGTAAAGGGCGGTTCCTGCATGATCGCATTATCGGCCCGAAAATCACCCATCACCGCAAGGGGCGTGACGGATCCGTGCTGATAAAAATACGCGGCGTTCAGGACCTGCTCGTAGTCGGTCAGCGAGCTCGAACTGGCGATGTTTGGCGGAGATTGGTCCAGATCATTGTCGCACGCCGTTAACATCAGCAATGATCCTAATATGATATATAAAGATTTCATCGTCTTTTATTTAGAAGTTAACATTCAGTCCCAGCGTAAAGCTTCTCACGGTCGGGCTCGCGCCTACCTGCACCCCGTAGGTCGTCGGGCCCAGGTAGTCACTCTGCGTAGTCTCTACGCCTTCCGGATTAAGGGAGGTGTAGTTGTCCGCCATTAGGTACAAAAGGTTGGTAGCGGCGGCGTATACCCTCAGCGTGTTCAGGTAACTGCCGATACCCCTGTCCGGACTGAATGTGTAACCGATGGTCATGTTTCTCAGGGCTAAGTAAGATGCATCCTGTACCTGGGCATCCAGCTGGTTTCTCGACTGAGTGTACGGTAGGCCGTTGTGGTCGGCAAAGCCGTCGTTGTCGGCATCGAAGCTGGACCGCAGCCTGCCGCCGAATTCCGATCTCCAGTAGATCTCGTCGATATTGAACACTTCACCGCCCTGGGCTCCCTGGAACTGCAGCGACGCATCAAAGTTTCCGAAGGTCATCTGGCTGTTCAGGCCCCAGTAGAAGTCGGGAGTGTTCTGTCCTATTTTGACCAGGTCGCCCCCTTCTTCTACGGTGCGGTTCCGGTCGATCACCCCGTCGCCGTTCTGATCGACAACGTAGTACTCCGAGCTGCTGATGCCGATGGCACGCGTCGGGTCTTCGATGTATTCCGACTCGACTATGCCGATGGTTTCCAGTCCCCACATCTCGCCGATGGCTCCGCCGACGTAGTTTCTGAATACCGGGCCGCGACCGGACTGGCCGTAGATCACCCGGGGTAGCTCATCGAGGCCACCGAGGTCGGTGATTTCCGAATTGACCGTAGAAAGGTTTCCGCTGACGTTCCACCGGAAGCCGGGCTTGTTAATTAGTGCCGCACCGAGCTCGAGTTCTACGCCGGAACTTCTGACATCTCCGGAGTTAAGGGCGATGGAAGTGGTACCGAGCACCTCGGATACGCTCTGGTTGATCAGGATATCCTGAATGTCGGAGGTGTAGTAATCAACGCTGACCCGGAAACGGTTATCCAGGAAGCCCAGGTTGATGCCGTAGTTGGCCTCCGTATTCGTTTGCCACGTCAGATCGGGGTTGGCCACATCCGAGGGGATGAGGAATCCGGTACCGAATATGGTTGCCTGCGGATTCAGGAGGCTCAGCGAGTTGTAGGCTCCCAGGAAGGAAGTCGTACCCAGTGATCCGAGGCTGTACCGGAGCTTCAGGTCCGTCAGAATACTCGAGGTGTAGAACGCTTCGTTGTGGACGTTCCAGCCCAGGGAGATGGCCGGGAAGGTTTCGAAACGATTGTTCTCCCCGAAGCGGGAATCACCGTCTCTCCTCACGGATACCGAGGCAAGGTAGCGGTTGTCGTACGCGTAGTTGATCCGGCCGAAAACACTGCGACGTGCAATCGTCTCATCCCGCTCCGTAACGGCAATGTCCGCCGGATCCAGGAGCGCGAAGTTGCGTGGCTGACCGAAGGGAACGTTCGTACCCCTCAGGGCGAGCCCGTCGACGTAGAAGTTCTGGAATTCCAGACCGGCGACGGCGGATACGTCGTGGCGACCGATCACCCGTGCAAAGTTCAGCGTGGTTTCGCTCAGTACGGAAGATCTGGCTACGTCCGTTTGGTCCAGCGCGGTTTGGTTGGTGCGGCCGCGGGAGTCGAACTCCAGTCCCCTCCAGAAATAATCCTTGACATCTCTTCTGTCGGCACCCAGTACGGTCCGTATGTTCAATCCTTCGAGGATGCTGAACTCCAGATAGGTGCTCACGTTTCCGAACAGGGTCTTCTCGTAGCGGTCGGTATTGTCCAGCTTCGTGGCCGGTCCTGCGTCACCCGATCCGCCGATGCCGTTGCCGTTTCTGCCGTAGTGCCAGTCCTGGGCGGTCATGCCGGGTTCCAGTGTGTAGATGCTGTTGTTGAAGGGCGATTCGCCTCCCCGGTATCCTTCGTCAAATCCTTCCAGACCCAGTGCCTGGGCCTGTTGGTCCAGTTGCTGGACGAACGCGATGGACGCTTCCGTGTGGTAGATGGGATGAACGCTGTACGCTCTCAGAAGGTCCCGCATATCGTGACCTACGATGTCCCGGTCGCCGAGGTAACCGTTGAAGTTCAGTCCCGTTTTGAATCTATCCCCCAGCCTAGCGTCGACGTTCAACCGGGTGTTGTATCGTTCGAAGCCTTGCGTAATTACGATACCCTGGGTGTTTAGGTACCCGAGCGAAGCATAGTAGTTCACATTATCCGTACCGCCGCTAATGCTGAAGTCGTGGCTGGTGCTGTACCCCGTACGGAAGAGCCAATCTTCAACCGCTACGACGTCGGGCGAATTTGCGTAGGCATTGAGCTTGTAGTTCAGGAATGCCGGATCCAGCTCGGAGACGTCGTACGTGCCGTTGGCGATGCCGGTATTCAGTTCGTTGGCCCATTCCCCCGCGGTCTTAAGTTGTTCCACGTCGCCGCGGTACCTGTTTGAAGAACTCACGTAGGCATTGTAGCTGATGCTGGGCGCGCCCGTCCTTCCGCTTTTGGTCGTGACCAGGATGACGCCGTTCGCTCCCCGGGAACCGTAGATGGCCGCTGAGGCGGCATCCTTCAGTACTTCCAGGCTTTCGATGTCATTGGGGTTGACCGTGGCCAAACTTCCGGAGATCGGGTAGCCGTCTACTACGATCAATGGGTTGGAATCGCCCGAAATGGAGGAAGCCGCACGGATTTGAATTTTCGGGTCCGCACCCGGTGCTCCATCCTGATTTTGGATCAGGACGCCCGCCAGCTTACCCGCCAGGGCATCGTCAACGCGGCTGGCCTGAATGGCTGCAACATCCTCACCTCCCACCTGTGCGATCGCACCGGTATTGTGTGACCTCTTACGCGTACCGTAGCCAACCACGACGACTTCCTCCAGAAGCTCGGAATTGGTCTGCATCACAACGTTGTAGGTTGTCTGTGAACCGACGACCACCTCCTGGGTAGCAAAACCCGTATAGCTGAAGATGAGTACGGCACCCTCTTCGACGTCCAGGGAGAAGTTCCCGTCTAAGTCGGTTACCGTACCACTCGAAGTGCCCTGTACGGTGATGGATACCCCGATAAGGGGGAAATTGTCCTCGGCGGACGTAACCGTTCCGGTGATCTCCACTACTTCCAGAACCGTCCGTTCGTCGGCACCCGTAACGTCGTTTGCCCGGGCGTACTGACCAGTGGCTACAGACATGAACAGAAGCAACAGTAGCGTAACTCTCCCCGATAAATAGCGTGACTGTAAATATCTCGTATGCATGATCGGAATTGTTTAAAATTAAGCTGAGATTCTCCCCACGAGAACCATTGTTTCATATCGTACGAAGGCGTAAATCTTTGCTAGAGGTACTGAACAGTGTATCGCTATAATCTCTATTGCCCACACTGTAACCCACCCGGGGTATGCACTCGACTTTAACCGCTCCGTATCGCAGTTAGCCAGAATATTGGTTGACCAGGAATTGGTTGACCAATAATTGGTTGACCAAATATACGCCCTTTTTCGGGTTATCCAAATGTCTACTGTTATTTTTCGGCACAATTGAAATATTTGGGCCAAACGGGAGGAAGCAATACTTCTTTACTGGCTTGATATCCTGCACCGTAATTTGTGAGCGGCGGCGCGCAGGTGCAGTGTAACCGACAGAAGCCGACATTTTCTCCGGCTAGCGTACCTTTCGCACATGCAAATAGTCACCTTCGGCGAGATCATGATGCGCCTCACTACCCCCCGTCACCAGCGTTTCCGTCAGGCCAGTAACCTGGAAGTAGAGTACGGCGGTGGCGAAAGCAACGTTGCGGTTTCCCTGGCCAATTACGGACAGCAAGTCCGCTTCGTCTCCCGACTGCCGGACAACGACCTCGGAGAATGCGCCATTCGATCCCTGCGGGCGGCGGGCATCGACACTTCCTACATCGTGCGCGGCGGCAAGCGATTGGGCATTTACTTCCTCGAAACCGGCGCCGTACAGCGACCCTCCAAGGTGATTTACGACCGGGAGGACAGCTCCATGGCCACCCTATCGAGCGGCGACATCGACTGGGACCGGACCTTCGACAAGGTTTCTTGGTTTCACTGGTCCGGCATCACCCCCGCGGTCAGTGCTTCTGCGGCGGCGGTTTGCCTGGAGGCGTGTCGGGCCGCGGCCGAGCGGGGCATCACGATCAGCGTGGACCTCAACCACCGCAGTAAGCTCTGGCAGTACGGCAAAACACCCGCTGAAGTCATGCCGGAACTGGTCGAACTCTGTGACGTAATCGTCGGCGGCAGCTACGAAGCCGAACGCTACTTTGGGATCGAGGTGGAGGATAAGGAAGACTTCACCCCACTGGCGAAGGCACTACGACAGCGATTTCCCAAGGCACGCCATATCGTAACCACCCTACGGGATTCGATCTCGGCCAGCCACAATACCTATACTGCCCTCCTGTGGGACGGAGACACCCTCCACTCGAGCCCTACCTACGAGCTCACCCACATTGTCGACCGGGTCGGCGGGGGCGACAGTTTCATGGGCGGATTGATTCACGGCCTCATCAAGTGGCCGAACGACCTCACCTATGCCCTCCGCTTTGCCGTAGCTGCCTCCGCCCTCAAGCATACCATACCCGGCGACGTCAACTTGGTCACCGAAGGAGAAGTCGTCGAACTGATGGAGGGCGATGGCAGCGGGCGGGTGCGCCGGTAACTTACACTCCGTCCACCATCTCAAATCGCCGAGGGGGTCACCCCGTCGGACGGCTTTAGCGGTGGGACCGCTTGAGCCGTTCTAAGTAGCGTCGGCCTTCAGCCGACCAGCTGCTGTTATTACAAACGAGATATACAGCATTGCGGCTGAAGCCGACGCTACTCTTCGACGTAGAAGCCCATCTTTCCCATTCCGTAGTCGCGCATGGCTTCCATGATCTCGGTCTGGGTGTTCATGACGTAGGGGCCGTGGCTGACTACGGGTGCGCCGATAGGCTCTCCGCCGATCAGGAGGATACGGGTCAGGGGCGCTTTACCGGTGAGTCGGATGCCGTCGCCGTCGTTGCGGTAGTGGAGTAGGGTACGGGGCCCGTATTCGAAGCCGGTGCTGGATGTGATCGCTCCATCCAGTAAGTAGGCCGCCAGATTATAACTGGCCGGAACGGGTAATTCAACCGTTGCATTTTCGGGTAGCTCCAGGTGCCAGGCGAGGACGGCACCGTGGGTTTTCGCTGCTCCTGCGTTCCCGGCTAATTCCCCGGCTACGACGCGTACGTTGGCACCGCCGTCGAATGCGACGTTTGGAATCGTGTTGGCCTTAATGTCTTGATAGCGGGGTTGCACCATCTTATGCTCGGGAGCCAGGTTGACCCAGAGCTGAATGCCCTCCATTGTACCGCCGCGCTCGACAAATTCTTTGCTGGCCCGCTCACTGTGGATGATGCCCCGCCCGGCGGTCATCCACTGCACGTCCCCTCCCTTAAGATAACCGGTGTTGCCCCGGCTGTCGCGATGACGCAGCCCCCCCGAATACAGGAAGGTGACGGGTTCGAACCCCCGGTGCGGATGGGGACCTACGTCCAGCGAATCCCGCCCCCCCGGCTCCACGGTAAAGGGACCGAAGTGGTGCAACAACAGAAAGGGGTCGATCTGGTCCACCCGCTGCGTCGGCAGGGGCTGATAGATGGTGGTGCCGCCCATGTCGATGGCGTGGGCCGGCAGGATATTGGCAACGGAGCGAGGAGTCATGACCGTATATTTGATGTACGTACACGAATAACGCCCGAGTGAGTAACTTGGTTAAAAGCCCTCCATGCCGTCGCGCCAGTTCCAGATGATCAGGATCCAATTGCGGCCGTCGGGAGCGGTAAAGCGGTGAAGCTCTTCGAAGCCGATGCGCTCGTGCACGCGCTGGGAGCGGGTATTACGGGCATCGATGGCGGTAAGGCAATAGGGGAACCGCAGGTGGTAGCAGGCACGCAAGTACTTGTACATCCGGTCGGCCAGTTTCTGACCCCGGGCTTCTTCGGCAACGCACACCTGTCCCATCACCAAGTATTCAACCTCGCCAAGCAACTGCCCACGGTGCTCGATCACATCCTGCCGCTCGAAAAGAATTGCCAGGGAAGCGAGCGACTTGCTGAACTCCCGGGTCATCGCCAGGCAGTACCCCACCAACTTCCGCTCCTGCAAGGCGATTACCGAAGCCGCCGAGGCATTCATCTGCTTAAGCAGCGGCAGGTCGTGACGGGCCGTTACGAATCCCTGCGCCTTAGCCGTATCCGCATCGATACTTTCCAGGGCGTTGATCCGCTGCAGCTCCAGAATCTGCTTGAGCTGGGCATCCTTCCGCGCAAGGGTAATCTTGATTGGTTCCATAGTCGTCCGGTGAAGTACTTACCGAAGTTAGGGGAATAAAGGAATGATGGAATGAGGGAGTGAGGGAGTGAGGGACTGAAGGATTGAGGGGACGGGTGTACCACACTCCTCTACCCATTAATCCTTCATCCCCTCAATCCATCTACCCTTCAATCCCTCAACCCCTCCATCCCTCTACCCATCAATCCCTCAATCCCTTCTATTCACCACGCGCTTCACCGCCGCGACGATGTCCTTCACGCCGAGGCCGTACTTCTCGAGCAGTTCTTCCGCTTCTCCGGATTCACCGAAGGTGTCGTCGGTGGCTACGTATTCCTGAGCGGTGGGCTGGTGCTTGGAGAGGCATTCTGCGATGGCGCTACCCAGTCCACCGTACTTGTTGTGCTCTTCGCAGCTGACGACGGCACCGGTCTTTTTGGCGCTGGCGATGACGGCCTCCTCATCGAGGGGCTTGATGGTGTGGATGTTGATCAGGTCGACGCTGATGCCTCCCTCCTCCAGCTGGCGGGCGGCCTCGACGGCGTACCACACCAGGTGGCCGGTGGCGAAAATGGAAACGTCGGAACCTTCGTTGAGGTGCAGGGCCTTGCCGATTTCGAACTTGGTGTCTTCGGGAATGAAGATGGGCCAGCTCGGACGACCGAAGCGCAGGTAGCAGGGGCCGTGGTGGTCCGCGATGGCCTGTACGGCGGCCTTGGTCTGGTTGTAATCGCAGGGGTTGATGACGGTCATGCCCGGAAGCATCCGCATCATGCCGATGTCCTCGAGGATTTGGTGGGTGGCACCGTCTTCCCCGAGGGTCAGTCCGGCGTGGCTGGCGCAGATCTTCACGTTCTTGTCGCTATAGGCGATCGACTGGCGGATCTGGTCGTACACCCGGCCCGTACTGAAGTTGGCGAAGGTGGTGGTCATCGGGATCTTGCCACCGGTAGCGAGACCGGAAGCCAGTCCCATCATATTCGCCTCCGAAATGCCCACCTGAATGAAGCGGTCCGGGTAAGTATTAATGAAGTCCTCCGATTTCATGGAGCCCCGCAGGTCGGCGGTAAGCATAACCACGTTGTCGTGCTGGTCACCGGCGGCCTTGAGACCGGCACCAAAACCGTCGCGGGTGGCCTTCTTGCCGGTGGATTGAAGTTTATCTAGGCTTAGCATAGTTTATTTTTGGTTCCCGAGCAGTGTCGGGAGGGTTGTTAAGTTTGAATGCGCTCAGATCCCTTCCGCAGGAAAATCGCCCAGAGTTTCTTCCAGCTGTCCGAGTGCATTGATGGCCTGTTCCTCATTGGGAGCCTTGCCGTGCCAGTGGTGGGTACCGACCATGAAATCTACGCCCATGCCCATATCGGTTTTCATGACGATACAGGTCGGCTTGCCGTTGCGCTTCGCCTGCGCCTTCTTGAGCACCTCGATGGTTTCTTCTAGGTTGTTGCCGTCCATTTCCATGATGTCCCAACCGAAGGCAGCGTACTTATCGGCGAAGCTGCCGAGCTGCAGTACCTCGCTGGTGGGGCCGTCGATCTGCTGACCGTTGTCGTCGATGATGAGGACCAGGTTCTCCAGTTTGTTGTGGGGAGCGAAGAGGGCCGCTTCCCAGATCTGTCCTTCCTGCTGTTCGCCGTCGCCGGTGAGGACGAAGACCGTGCGGTCGTCGCCGTCCATGCGCTTCTGGAGGGCCATGCCAGACGCCACGCTTACGCCCTGTCCGAGTGAGCCCGAAGCCACCCGCACGCCGGGCAGTCCCTCGTGGGTGGTGGGGTGGCCCTGGAGCCGGCTGTTGATCGCGCGGAAGGTCTTGAGCTCCTCCACCGGGAAGTAGCCGGCGCGGGCCAGCACGCTGTAGAGCACCGGAGAGATGTGTCCGTTGGAGAGGAAGAATACGTCCTCCCCGTGGGCCTCCATGTTGAAGCTGGGGTCGTGCTTCATCACCTCGAAAAATAGGGCGACGAGCAGGTCGGTGTTACCGAGGGCTCCGCCGGGGTGGCCGCTCTGGCAAAGGTATACCTGACGTATGATGTCGCGCCGTACCTGCGAGGCAACGCGTTTGAGTTCCTGAATATCTGCCATGTAGGGGGGTGATTTTTTTGTTATCGCGATGGCGCGAAGCCGCGAATTTAGGCATTTTACTCCCATCGCTCCGCCATTTGTTCCCCGCTCCTGCGTTCCCGCCGAATTAAGTCTGCGCTTATTCTCCGATTTCCCGGACAAATGTATTGCACCCTTCACTTTTCAACGGCCCCGGCAAAAGGTGGGCGGGGACGCGGGTGCACTGGAATACCGGAACAGCAACCTTCTTCACCAAGCAGCCAAAACCATCCGGGACAAAAAAGACGCGGACGTATCGTCATTTTTCCACAACGGATGGATCGCGGCGGTCACTAATCGGTTGATTGATCGCTTATTGGGAGCCGGATTCAATTTGCTCCTTACCCGACCCCTGTATATGTACCCTGAAAAATTCCTCCCCTACGTCTTTCTGCTTTTCCTGGTGGCCTCCGCCTGTGGACAGGACGACGGAGAAATGCTTACTTCCCCTCCCGCACCGGTGGGTCGCTTTACGAACCCCGATCCCGATCAGCCCTTCTTCGTGTCCGTCGACGATACCACGCCGGAAGGCATGAAGTGGGTAGCAGTCGACTCACTGACCGACGCGTTCGACCGCTGGGATACCGGCAAGTGGTTCAAATCGCTGTGGAACTACGGCGTTCCGGTGCAAATGCGCGCCGAGAATTCCGGGGTTGCGGACGGAAATCTGTGGATCAGAGCGACGTTGGACGATGGAGCCGAGCGGTGGTTCGAGACATCCCGGATTCAGTCCCGCGCCCGCATCAGTTACCCCATGTACACCGAAAGCCGGATCAAAACGGCCCACCTCTCTGCCTACAATACCTTCTGGCTCAACAACGGCAACATCTCGAACCGCAACGAGATCGACGTTATTGAGAACAACTCGAAGCCGTCCTGCGGCTGTCAGCCGGACTTTCCCTGGCAAATGAATGCCCAGTACTTCCACGTGATCGACGACGACACCCGGCGGGCGAAGGGTAATTTCGACAACCGTAATTTGTCGGACGACAATCCCCTGAAGGGAATCCCCTGGAACGAGGAATACCACGTTGTGGGCGTATGGTGGAAAGATGCGCGGCACATCCAATTTTATCTGGACGGCGAGCCGGCCGGCAGCGTAGTCTCGGAAAGAGACTTCACCCGTGACCTCAACCTGATCTGGGACCTGTGGACCGTCGACGAACCCTGGCTGGGCGGACTCCCAGACCGCAACGACCTGCTGGACGACTCGGTCAATACGATGTACATCGACTGGGTGCGCACCTGGAAGCTCGAGAAAGAGTAAGGTCCCAGTCCGAAATCGCTACCGCCCCCGATAAACCGCCTCCAGCCCCGGGATGGAAAAACGCTCGTTGGCGGGTGGCTCGTGCTCCCTGCGGATGATCTCGTAGAATCTGGTCACCAGTTCCGGGTGGTCGGCGGCCAGGTCAAGCTGTTCGGCGGGGTCGGTAGTCAGGTCGTATACTTCCACCGCTTCGTTGCCCTGTTTGATTTCCTTCCAGATCATTTTCCAATTACCGAGGCGCACGGCTGCCTGTCCGTTGTACTCGGGGAATTCCCAGTACAGGTACTCATGCTCCGGCTGCTCGCCCCGGTCGAGAAGAGTAGGGAGGAAACTGATGCCGTCGGTACTATCCGCAACGGGGCGGTCGATGATCTCACAGACCGTGGGCAGGACGTCCTGAAATCCCGAAACGTGATCGGTGACCGTTCCGGCGGGGATGTGTCCGGGCCAACTGGCGATCATCGGTACCCGGATGCCCCCTTCGTACAGGAATCCTTTGCCGCGACCGTACTCTTCCGGGAAGGGGCCGCCGCTATCGAACCACGGTGAATCGGTGCCAGCAACGTAAGTGGGCCCGTTGTCGGAGGTGAAGATGATGAGCGTGTTGTCGTACTGACCACTTTCCTTCAGGTAGGCGACCAATTTTCCGACGTTCTCGTCCAGGTAAGACACCATGGCCGCATAGGTAGCGCGCGGATACCGTACCGGGAAGTACGCGCCCTTCTCGCCTTCGCGGAAGTAGTAGGGCTCTTCGTCACCGAATTTATCCACATAGTAGTCTACCCACCGCTGTGGCGCCTGCAGGGGAAGGTGTGGGATGGGGGTGGCCCAGTACAGAAAGAAGGGCTGGTCACTATCCTGACGGACGAACTCCATAAGCCTGGCGAACGAAAGGGTGGGCGCGTAATCCTCCTGATTGTAGGCCGCATAGGACTTCGGATCCCGCGGGTCGGCGTGCATGGGAATGCCGGTCCCGGGCACAATGGTATCGCGGTTGTGTAAATATACGCGGTGCTCGTTCTCGTAGAGGTGGATGGGGGTAAGGCTGTGGGCCTGCCGCTGGCAATTGTAGCCGTAGAAATAGTCGAAGCCCATGCGGGTGGGGATGGACTCCGTATGCGGGGCGCCGAGTCCCCACTTACCGACCATGCCGGTACGGTAGCCGGCGCGTTGGAGGGATTGGGGGAATAGGTGGGTGTTTGCGGGCAGGGGCAGTTGGCCCTCTAGCGTAGAATCCTGGATCACGGCCCGGTAGTCCCACACGTCGCCCCGCGAACGCCAGGCGTCGTTGCCGCGAACCGGGGAGTGGCCCAGGTGACGGCCGGTGAGCAGAACGCTGCGGGCGGGTGCGCAGACCGGTGCACCGGAATAATGCTGGGTGAAGCGCATCCCTCCGGCGGCCAGGGCATCGATGTTGGGGTTTTCGATTTTGGTTTGCCCGTAAACGCCCAGGTCACCGTAGCCGAGGTCGTCCGCCAGGATGTAGATGATGTTTGGGGAGTCCTCCCCCCGTCCGGTCTCCACGGTTTTCGACGGGCTTCGGTGGCATCCCGGGAGGAACAGAGAGAGCAGAACGAAAAAAATGGGCCAGGGATAAGTTTGTCGCGTCATCCCGCCCAAGATAATCGATCCGGGTAGACTCAGGTCCTACGCCCGGAATGCTTTTCGCTTACCTTGGTCCGGTTGCGCATCACGGTATATTACGCTCGCCAAAGTCGGTAAACCCCCACCCATGCAGGACGGACACTTTCTCACTCAGCTTATTCAGCACTACTCGGATTACCGGGAAGAATATCTGATGTGGGCTAAGGAGGACGGGCATGCGCGGGCGGAAGCCCTGGTAAATTACCGGCGCGCCCTGGTCGCCTGGTACGAGGCAAGCATCGACGAAGACGATCCCTACCGGGGCGAACTGCTGCCTTACGTAACGGCGATCGCTCGCGTGTACTTCGGGAAGGATAATCCCACCGACCGGCCGATCGGGCATTTCCCGCGTACGGTTAAGCTTTCGGTGGAAGGGCAGGAACTGCTGCGCCGGTTCCAGGGCTCCGGTACCGAGTGTCGGGAATTACTGTTGCTGGCCGATTACCACCGCCTGTCCGACGCTGCCCTGTCGCGGGCCTTCAGTGGAGACGAAACGGGAGAACCAATTGCAGACCGAGTACTGCACTGCCGCGCCGACCTCGAACAGCAAATTTCTGATGCTTCGCTTCTCTGGCCCGACGTTGTGACCGTAGCCGGCCGGCTGGACCTGATTGAGACCCTCGAACGGGAAGAAAGTCGGCGGACCGAGCTCTCCGCTCCTGCGCCCCCGCCCACCGCCGCTTCCGAGGTGAAGTTGTCCCCCCGCTACCGGCCGTCCCTTTCGCTGCCGGCTCCGGGGATGGTGGTGGCGGCCGTGGTCTTTGGTATCTTCCTCTGGTTGATGTACGATACCTTCGGACAGCAGACTCCCGACGAGCTTTATACCGAATACTTCACTCCCTACCCAAATGTCTTTACCGACGTGCCCCCGGAGACGGAGGGGGAGAGCGACCTGCAGCGCATCCTGTACGATTACGACCGGGGCGATTACCACACGGCTTACGAGGAGTTGCTGCCTACTGCCGATGCCTATCCAGCCGCCCCACTTTACCTGGGTGTATCGGCGCTGGCACTGGGGGATCCGGCCCGGGCGCGGGAATGGTTCGAGCGCGTCGACCCACTGGGCCCCTACGCGGACGCGGCCGAATGGTACCGGGCGCTGGCGCTTATGGGCACGGGTGACACCGGGACAGCCCGCGTTCAGTTGGAGGCAATCGGTATGCAGGCTGGCCACCCCTACGCCTCCGCGGCCCGTAACCTCCTGCGTGAGTGGTGATTTATCGGGAGCTATCGGTTATTCCGGCTTCGCGGCCAGCACTCGATTGGCCCAGGGGATGAAGTGTTGGATATTCGGTTGATCGGTGTGTCCGCCGTCGTGCTGTCGCCAGGCGAGATTACCGTCCAGGAGGCCGGTGTTTACGGGGGGCATGGCTTCGTTCAGGTAGTCGTCGGTGACACCGAGGTCCGCGGCACCCAGCAGCCGGTACACCTTGCCGGCCGCCACGGTGGCCATGTAGCTTCCGCGCTGGTCCAACCACTTGGCATCGCCCTGCTCGGGTATACCGTAACTGACAAACACATGCCGGGAGGCGCAGAGTGCCAGCATCATGTGGGCATCCACGGGTAGGTCGCAGCCGGTTAGTTTACCGAAGGTGGATTGCTCGGCCCCGTACTTTACGTAGTTGCCGCCCATCCAGTAACTGCCCCAGCCAGCGAGACTCTCCACGGCTTCGCCGAACACCCGTCGGTGGAGGGTCACGCCCCCCTTTCCGGAAGATCCGAGAAGTGCCACGGCGAACCGCGGTTCGAAGGCCATGGTCACCAGTGCTGCCTTTCCGTAGCGGGAAACTCCCTCGATGCCCACGCGACGGGCGTCGACGAGCGAATCGGTTTCGAGGTAGTCCAGTCCCCGCGCGGCTCCCCAGGCCCAGGCCCGCAGGGCCCCCCAGTCCTCGGACGAACGGGGCTGCCCCCGGTTTACCAGGCCGATGATGCCGCGGGTCAGGCCGGCGGCATTGTCGGCCTGGATGCTGGCGGGACTGATGGTGGCGTACCCCCAACCGGCGGCGAGGAGTTGCTCCGTAGTGGGAGAGTCCCCATTGGGCGGTGGGGCGAACCAATTAGCGGGCGGTAGGCGGGTAATGGGCGTATAGGCCGGGTAACGGTCAAATATTTCCCGGGTGTCCGGCCGCGCTTCGATCAGCATTTCCTTGAAGGCAGTATTCAAAACTTCGAGGTCTTCCTTGTTCGGTTGGGCGGGGGCGGGAAATTCCGGGCGGCCGAACATCATGAGCACCGGCACCGGGCCGGACACATTCGTAGGCACGACCAGCATCATTTCGATGTCCACCTCGATCGCGGGGTAGCTGCTGTTGTCTACGTGGCCGATCAGTTGTTTGGCCACCACGGGGATGCGGCCGACGTACTCCCGATCCTCGACTTTGGTGGTCCACGTAACGCTGGGCACCCGATCGGGGACCCGTCCGTAGACTTCTTGCTCAAAAAGGGAGACCAGTTCGGGGCGCCGTACGTCCCACCACTTGTCGGGGGTAGTGACCGGCTCACCACTTGTTGTTTCGAAGACGGGGGGCAGGTCGGGGCAGGGGTTGGCCAGCGCCTCGTCGTAGTTCGCGGCGTTGGGAGCGGCGGGGTCGCCGCTGGGGCCGGGCCTCAGTTGGGTGATGCCCAGTTTTCTCAGCATATCGGCGCGGGCTTCTTCGTCGGTAAGGGTTACGGGTTCCGGCGGGTCGGCCTGTGCCGGCAGGGCTACCGGCAGCGCCAGGCAGAGCAGGAGGGTCAGTGCCGTAGCGGCTTGCTTTACCCGGGCGATTGCTCCTGTGGCCCCGCCTAAATGCAATAGGTTGATCATGGTCGAAAGGCTTTGACGTGTTGGGCGACCTCCAGCATGGTGGCTACCCACAGGGTGTCTGCGTTATGGGACAAGTAATCCAGTAATTCCCGGTGGGCGTCGAGGGAGACATTTAGGCCGTGCCCGCCGCCGACCCCGTGGAAGAGGATTACGAGCAGGGCGTTTTCCCGTTCGGCTTGCTTAACCCACCCGATCATGTCTTCGGCCGAGTGGCCGTCGACGACGTAAGTGTCTACGTTTTGCAGGTTGACGTTGTCGATGGTACTGAGTCTGCCGCGCACCCCGCGGAGGGCGGCAAAATCGTCGGCAATGGCTCCTATGAACGAACCATCGCTGGTCTGGGTATCGCCGCAGGTGTAGGCGAAGGTTCGTTCGCTTTTGCCGTCGACGGCGTGCAGGAAGGTGTTCGTCATGCGGACTTCGGCGACGATATCGGCGGTCGTGTACCGGCTCAGGTCACGCTCCGGCTGCACCCACTCCCGGCCGGGCAGGGTAGCGTCGCAGGGGTGGTACAGGGTGTGGTTGCCGAGTTCGTGCCCGTTTGCGGCTGCCCGGCGCCAGTCTTCCAGACGGTTTTGGCTGGCGGGGGCGGCGGCCGTGAGGTAGAACGTGCCCCTGAGGCCTCGCTCGTCGAGAGCGGGGAGGGCATGATCGAGGTGTACTTCCAGGGCATCGTCGTAGGTAAGCACTACGGCGGCTTGTTTGCCGTGCCAGCGCGGCGGGGCCGGAGCGCCGACGACCATTTCAAAGGGTGCCGCGGGCAATCCCTGGCGGTTGTAAAGGTTCACCCGGGGGTTGTCCGACCAGGCGTAACGAAGGGTACGCGGGTACGGGATATCGGGGTGAGACACTTCTAGGTGGTCCCCGACGATCTTCGCTTCCGCCCAGTGGAACGTTCCGTCGTATCCGGCCAGGGCGAATTCGCGCAGCGGTTCGCCGTCGCTGCTCATCAGTTCACCCCCGGAATCGGTGAAGTAGAGGCGGACTACGCCGTCCCGGACTTCGGTTCGATCGGGGAGCGGGCCGCTGGCGACCAAAGGTTCTCCGTACACTTGCTGCCGGGCGAGCCGGGCCAGCCGCAGTCCGACGTCCCGCTTGTTGTCGGGGTGAATATCGTTCCACTCGCCCAGATCGATGGCCACGGCCATGCCCGTATGGGGGATGCGGAGGGTTTGGCGCTGGGCTTCCCGCAGGGCGGCCCAGTTGCTCTCGGCGGGCAGGTAGGTAAAGTCCATAAAGCCGGGAAGCTGAACGAAGAAAAACGGCAAGTTGGGGCGATCCCACTGGCGCCGAAAATCGGCGATCTGGGCGGCCTGGAGGGCGGCGTAACTTTCCGGCCGGCCGGCATTGGATTCACCCTGGTACCAGAGTACTCCTTTGATGGCGTACTTCGTGACCGGTGCCAGCATGCCGTTAAAAAGAGCGGTGGGCTGGTGCTGGGCGGAAATCCCCGGAGCGGAGCGAGACCGGGGTGGGGGGAATACCACGCCCACCCGGTACTGCCAGGTGCCCTTCAGGTCGACGGTGTCGGAAGCCGTATGGATCTGGTACGGGCGGTCCGGCACGAAGCCGCCCTTGCCCCCGTGGTTGGTCACCCGGACGGTGAAGCGGTTCTTCCCGGCCCTCAACAGCCCGGCCGGTACGGGGTAGCGGCGCTGGGGGTACTGATAGCCGGTACTGCCGATGTGCCGGCCGTTGATGTACAGCTCGTCGGCATCCACGATACGCCCGAGAAAGACCTCGGCTTCCTGACCTGCCATTCCGGCGGGGAGGTCCACTTCGCGGTGGTACCAGACCGTGCCGTTCAAATTGCTTAAACCCTGGTCTTCCCAGTACCCCGGTACGTTGATGGGGCGCCAGTTCGGTCCCGGCACAAGCGTTTCAGCGTACCAGGGGGTGGGGCCGGCGGTGCCCGCGTCGGACGGCGTCGCTTCGCTCGCGAACTGCCGTGCGCGGCGGTTCACCTGATTTACGTAGGCGGTATCCTTGTTTTGGTGAATGGTGGCGGTGAGGTCGGGGAAATCCTGCAGTCCCGCTTCGCTGGTCCACGCCTCGATGGGGGTTCCGCCGACGCTGGCGTTGATCAGTCCGATAGGTACTCCGTGTTTCTCGTAAATATCGCGGGCGAAGAAGTAGCCGACGGCGGTAAATTCCAGGACGTTTTCCGGGGTAGCGGCTTTCCATTCCCCTCCGGCCAATTCTTTGGCGGGGCCGGCCAGCTGCGGGGTAGAGGGTATCGAGAAGTGGCGGATCTCAGGGAAGTCCGCCTGCGCGATGTCGTCGGCGTAACGGACGCGGTGCAGTTTCATCTGGTGTACCATATTGCTCTGGCCGGTACACAGCCATACGTCGCCGAAGAGGACGTTGCGGACGGTGATCTCGTTGGTGCCCTTCACGGTAATCGCATACGGTCCGCCGGCGGGCCGCGCGTTTAGGGTGACGGACCACCGGCCGTCAGGGTTGGCACTGGTCCGGTAGCTTTCGTCGCCGATGCGGACTTCCACCGCCTCGCCGGCGCCAGCCCAGCCCCAGACCGCAAGGTTTTCGTCCCGTTGCAGGACCATCCCGTCGGAGATCAGGTGGGGAAGCCGTACCTGTGCGGCAACCGGGTCAGTAAGCAGAATGATGAGTAAAATCAGCAGGGGACCAGCTTTCATACTACAAGTGTTAGGGCGATGCCGTAGCTTTACGCTATCGATTGCGTAAAATACGCGAAATCATTTGAAGGGAATACCTTAGGGAAGTTTTGAAATGGCGGAACTGGCCGCGCTACTTCCGGGATTTCCAAAAACCTGTATGTCAATATGCGGACCCTCCTGTGGATTATTGTCATTTGCCTCTCCTGCCCCCTGGCCGGCTCCGACGGATACGCCCTGTGGCTCGGGCACCAATTGATCGAGGATTCGATCGTCCGACAGGACTACCGAGCGGCGCTAACCTTCATCGACGGCAGTACCGGCGGCGGGGAGGTCGCCACTACCGCCACGAACGAACTGCGGCGCGGACTCAGCGAGCTGCTGGGCGTACAACCGCTCCGCGGGCCCGGAGAAGCCGGTGCCCACGGGATCTACCTGGGGCTGCGCGGTCGTTCCGCGCGTCTTGACCACTACCTGGCCACCGCCGACGTGCCCGATCTGGGGTCCGAGGGCTATCACCTGGTGTACCACGACGGTGATGTGTTGCTGCTGGCCGACGACGAGCCGGGCTTACTGTACGGTGCCTTCGATCTGTTGCGGCAGGTACAAGCCCTGACGGACCTTCGCTCGCTCAACCGTACCGAGCAACCGGCCTACGCGCACCGTATTCTCAACCACTGGGATAACCTCGACGGCACGGTAGAGCGGGGGTACGCCGGGTTTTCCATTTGGAACTGGCACCAGTTGCCGGAGTACATCGACCAGCGGTACGTGGACTACGCGCGCGCCAACGCCTCCATCGGCATCAACGGCACGGTGGTTACGAACGTGAACGCTAACTCGCTGATCTTCCGGGAAGACTACCTAGACAAAGCAAAGGCGCTCGCGGACATTTTCCGCCCCTACGGCATCAAATTGTACCTGACGGCCCGGTTTAGTTCTCCCATGGAACTGGGAGGGTTGGACACCGCCGACCCACTGGACCCGGCGGTGATTGCTTGGTGGAAGGAGAAGGTCGAAGAAATTTATGCGCGCATCCCCGACTTTGGCGGCTTCCTGGTAAAGGCCAACTCTGAGGGACAGCCCGGACCGTGGGAGTACGGGCGTACCCACGCCGAGGGGGCGAACGTGCTGGCCGATGCGCTGGCCCCCCACGGTGGGATCGTCGTCTGGCGGGCCTTCGTGTACTCGGACGAGGCGGGCCGGGACCGGTTTCGGGAGGCCTACGATGAATTTACGCCCCTCGACGGCCGCTTTCGTAACAACGTGCTGGTCCAGATCAAGAACGGACCCATCGACTTCCAGCCCCGGGAACCCGTATCGCCGCTCTTCGCCGCTATGCCCCGGACCCCCCTGATGCTCGAATTGCAGATCACGAAGGAGTACCTGGGCCAGGGCACTCACCTTGTCGGGCTGGCGAGCATGTACGAAGAGGTGCTCGGTACTGACCTGCGCCCGACGGAACCCGGTGGGGAGGTTCACCAGCTCATTTCGGGGATTGCCGGTGTGAGCAATATCGGGACGGCCCGCAACTGGACGGGCAACCTCTTCGGTCAGGCCGACTGGTTTGCCTTTGGTCGCCTGGCCTGGGCACCGCAAACGGCCGCCCGGGAAATCTTTGCGGAGTGGGCTGGCCTCACCTTCGGCCGCGATCCGGAGGTGATCGATTCCATTACCCAAATGCTTGCGCTTTCGTATCCCGCCTGCGTCAACTACATGACCCCCCTGGGTCTCCACCACATAATGAATACGGGCCACCACTACGGCCCCGGTCCCTGGATCGACGACCTCGGTCGGGCCGACTGGAACCCTTATTACTACCACGGGGCTACCCGGGACAGCATCGGTTTTGATCGTACGTCGACCGGCAGCGATGCCCTCTCCCAGTACCCCGAGGGTTTTGCCCGCCGGTACGCGGATCCGGCCACTACGCCCGAGAAATTTCTCCTGTGGTTTCACCGGCTGCCCTGGGATTACGAGCTGGCCGGCGGGAACACGCTCTGGCGGGAACTCGGCCTGCGGTACCAGCTAGGCGTGGAACAGGTCGGGGAGATGGCGGACATTTGGTCGGGCCTGGAGGGGCGCATCGACGCGGAACGTTTCCGGCACGTCAGCCAGCATCTCGCTATCCAGCAGCGGGAAGCCGAGTGGTGGCGCGATGCATGTTTGGCGTACTTCCGCTCCGTGTCCGGCAGACCCCTGCCGGAGGGAGTACCCGCACCGCCCCAAACACTCGAGGAATACAAAGCCCTGACGTATCCCTACGCGCCCGGGATCCGGCCGCAATGGTAAGCGCGATGATGATTCGGATGGTAATTTTGCCCAACAGTTGTCCTAAATAGTGCAGTACCAAATGGGCCAGAAAAATAACAAGCGGGTAACCATCTACGATCTGGCTAAGGAACTGAACGTATCTCCCTCCACGGTATCCAGAGCACTAAAAGATCACACCAGCATCGGCCAGGAGACGACCAAGGCCGTCAAGGCCCTCGCTAAGCAGCGGGGGTACCGGCCCAATGTACTGGCAAGCAATCTGAGGAACCAACATTCCAACACCATCGGGGTACTGGTGCCGTGGGTGAACCGCCCCTTCATCTCCACGCTCATCAGCGGCATAGAGGAATCCGCCCAGCGGGCCGGGTACAACGTGCTCATCGCGCAGACGCAGGATTCTTACGAAACGGAAGTGACGAACACGAAGGCGCTGGTGGACAGCCGGGTGCAGGCCCTTATCGTCTCCCTGGCGATGGAAACCACCGATTATAGTCACTTCAACGATGCCGTGCGCCAGGGAACGCCGGTCGTATTCGTAGATCGGGTACCGATGAATTACCGGGGTAATCAGGTCATGATCGACAACTACCAGACCGGCTACGACGCGACCCAGTACCTGATCGACCGGGGCCGGAAGCGGATCGCCCTGTTCTCCGGATCGCTAAAGCAGAAGATATACCGCGACCGGTACGACGGTTACGTGGCCGCCCTGCGGAATAACGGAATTCCGATCGATGAGTCCCTGATCGGAAACAGCCACCGCCTGAGCATCGAGGAAGGCACGGCCCTGATCGCCGGCATGTTGAAGCTGTCCGTCCCGCCCGATGCCGTATTCTCTACCAATGACTCGGCGGCCATCGGTGCGATGAAGTACGTCAAGTCGGTGGGCAAAAGAATCCCCGAGGACGTGGCCTTCATCGGAATGAACGACGATCCGATGTGTACGATCATTACCCCGAACCTGACTTCGATGAGCCACCCGGCCGCCGAAATGGGAAGGTTGGCCCTACGGCAGGCCCTGGAAATTATCACACAGCCCGATGCCGAAACGAATACCGCGATCACCGTTCGCCTGAACACAAAGGTGGTTCCACGGGCATCCTCCTGACCTAGGCCGGACGGTAGGAGTGCAGGGTTTCGATCATTCCGTCTTCGTCGTGCCGTATCTCCGCCATTTCAACGGAGCGCAGGTGGGTGACCCCACCGGACAGGATCGAATCGTGGTAGAACAGGTACCACGTTCCCCGCCATTCGCACAGGTGGTATATTCCATCCTTTTCGGCGGCATCTGGGACCTACACTTGGTGGGAAGTCCAGGGGGCGGCCGTATATAGATGAGGGCATGATCGATTAGGGTGGATGGCAGGGATCAGCCTTTGGCCGCGAGCTGTAGTAATCGTTCGTAGGCGGCCTTGGGGCGGTAGGACCGGTCAAACAGCAGGGGATAATTGGTACGACCCCGGATTGGCCAGTTGTTGAGCCAGGTCTGGTTGTCGTGGAGGCCCCAGAACGTCACGCGGGTGATGTCGTCGTCGTATTCCAGGAAGAGGCGGAAGAGTTCTTCGTAGCGATCGGCCAGGCGGGTGGCGACGGAATCCGGGAGCTGATCGGGGTAAGGGTTCATGTAGGGGCTTCCCTCGTAATTCTGTTCCACGGCGGCTCCTTCCAGGTCCCAGGGATTGGGCAGCACGGTGAGGTCGAGTTCGGTGATCATGACCTTCACGCCGGTGGCGGCAAAGGCGGCTATGCTTCCACGGACCTCGTCGATGGGCGGCCCGTTGAGGTTGTAGTGCGCCTGCATGCCGGTGCCGTCGATGCGAACGCCGTTGTCCTGTAGCAAGCGGGCGATGCGGACGGCCCCCTCCCGTTTTTGGGGATTGTTGAGGTTGTAGTCGTTGTAATACAGTTCCGTATCGGGGGCGGCTTCGGCCGCGAGACGGAAGGCTTCGACGATGTACGCTTCACCCAGCACGGTGTAGAAAACGGATTCGCGGTAGCTGCCGTCCTCGTTCAGGGCCTCGTTCAGGACGTCCCATCCGTCGACGCGCCCCCGGTAGCGGCCGGCCACGGCGGTGATGTGCTCGCGCAGGTACTGCCGCAGCAGGTCCGGGTCGGTCGTTTCCTTTACGTAATCCGGCAGCTGGCTGTGCCAGACCAGGGTGTGACCGACGATCCACTTGTTCTGTTTTTCCCCAAGTTCGACGTAAGCATCGGCGGCTTCCCACGCGAAGGAATCGGCTGCGGGCTGTATGTTTTCCCACTTCATCACGTTTTCCGGGGTAATGGAGGTGAACTCGGCGAGTAGTCGCAGTCCGGCCGTGTCCCGCCCATCGAGCAGGGACCGGTTGACGGCCGCCCCGATGTAGAAGTGGTCTTGGTAGGCAGCCCCAATACCGGTACTAATGGGTTGGGTGGTTATTGAATCGGTGGATGCCGGGCGGCCACAGGAAATAAGCAGGAGAAAACATAGGGCACTAAAAGTATGCGAGAGGAAGGAGTGTATGTACATAGATCAATCGATTGCGTACCGGCGTCGATACGTAGCAATTATAGCATCTTTTTCCGCAACCGCAGTTGATTGTTCTTCGGAAACTTCCCCAGCGACCCGTAACCTTAATGTGCCCCTGCAACCACTCAATCAAATACCCGAGAAGCATCACCTACTTTACCCACACCCCATCAATTCCCTACCTTCGCGCCCATGAAACCGTCCATACCCAAAGGCACCCGTGATTTTCTGCCCGGCGAAGTGCGTCGGCGCAACTACCTCTTCGATGTGATCCGTAAGCATTTCCACCGCTACGGCTACCAGCCCATCGAAACGCCGGTAATGGAGAATCTCTCGACCCTAACCGGAAAGTACGGTGAAGAGGGGGACCGACTGCTCTTCAAAGTGCTCAACAACGGCGATTTTCTGAGCAAGGCCGACGCCCAAAACTTGGCCGACAAAGACAGCAATGCCGTGCTGCCCCAGATCTCGAAGCGGGGACTGCGCTACGACCTTACCGTTCCCTTTGCCCGCTACGTCGTGATGCACCAAAACGACCTTGCCTTTCCCTTTAAGCGTTACGCCATCGCCCCCGTCTGGCGCGCCGACCGGCCGCAGAAGGGACGCTACAATGAGTTTTACCAGTGCGATGCGGATGTGGTCGGATCCGATTCCCTGCTTTACGAGGCGGAGCTTACCCAACTGCTGGATGCCGTTTTCGCGGAACTCGGGCTCAAAGCCGTCATCCGCCTCAACAACCGCAAAATTCTCGCCGGGCTGGCCGAGATCGCCGGTCACGCCGATCGAATGATGGACATCACCATCGCCATCGACAAGCTCGACAAGGTCGGTGAAGCGGGCGTGGAAAAAGAACTCCTGGAAAGGGGCGTAGATGCCGCTGCGGTGGATGTCATCAAGCAGTTTCTCGGCGTGACCAGTCTCGACCGGGTAGCGCCCTTGCTCGCCGACAGCGAGATCGGCCGTCAGGGTATTGCCGAGTTACAGACCGTCTTCGACACCGTCGGCCCACTCACCAATCGCCTGGAATTCGACGTCACCCTCGCCCGTGGCCTGAATTACTACACCGGCTGCATCTATGAGGTAGCCGTCGATACCGACGCTCACCCGAACATTAAAATGGGCAGCATCGCCGGCGGCGGCCGCTACGCTGACCTGACCGGTATTTTCGGCGGTCGCGACCTTCCGGGCGTAGGCATCAGCTTTGGAGCCGAACGCGTCTACGACGTACTGGAAGAACTCGCCCTCTTCCCCGAAGACACCAGCCACGACCTCGATTACCTCATCGTCTGCCTCGACGACGAAACCCTCCTACACGGATTTCAGCTTCTCGGTAAACTGCGCAGCGCCGGTCACCACGTCGATCTCTATCCCACGGCCGCCAAGCTCGGCAAGATGATGAAGTACGCCGACCAGCGCAATGTGCCCAAAGTCATCATCATCGGAAGCCGCGAAGCACAGAGCGGGAGGTATACGGTGAAGGATATGGGGAGTGGGGAGCAGGAGGAGGTGGAGTTTTAGTACGGTAGTTAGGTAGTACAATAGTACGGTAGTGCACCCTACCGTACTACCGTACTAAAACTACTACCGTACTAATCTACTTTCCCTCCAGCTTAATCATATCCTCCACAATGCTCACTGCCTCGCGGATATAGACATCCTTGCTGACGCTCTTCTTGAAGTCGTCGTTGCGGGCGGTCTTGCTTTCGTCGGAGAGGATGGGCTCGAGGTCTACCTGGAGGTTGAGCACACCGGGATTGACTACGTCTTCGAAGAGGTCGTCGTACATCTCGGCTTCGGTCCGGGTGGCGCGCTGCAATTCCTCGAAGTCGGTGAGTGCGAGTGGGTAAGTATCACGATCGCGCTGGCGCTTGACCCGTTCGGCGTTCTGTTGGATGCGGGTGAAGGTGGGGCTGTTCTCCACGCGGCTTGCGCTACGGGCTTTGAGCTCGTCGATGTTGCGGATACGGTAGACGTCCTGACTGTACTTGGCCGGTTCGATCTCGCTCCAGGCCAGGGGAGCCGACTGCTCTTTTTCACCGGTCTCGAGTAGGGAGCGGCTGTCGGGCAGAATGATGTCGGGTACTACGCCACGTAGTTGGGTGGAACCTCCGTCGATGCGGTAGAACTTCTGCATAGTCAGTTTTACCGTGCCGAGGGGCTTGATGTCGTTATGGCCGCTGATGGTGCGATCCATGTCGATGAAGCGCTGTACCGTACCCTTTCCGAAGGTAGAGGTGCTGCCGACGATCACCGCGCGGTTGTAATCCTGCAGGGCGGCGGCCAGGATCTCACTGGCAGATGCGGAATACTGATTTACGAGGACTACTACGGGTCCGTCATACTGCACCCGGCGATCTTTGTCTTCGAGAATTTCTTTGTCCATATTGCGCCCGGCCACCTGTACGACGGGGCCTTCGGGAATGAAAAAGCCGGTCATATCCACCACGTCGCGCAGTGAGCCACCGCCGTTGTTGCGTAGGTCGAGAATAATGCCGTCTACATTTTGTGCCTTGAGTTTATCGAGTTCGGCAGCTACGTCCTTGGCGGAGAAGCGGCCGTCGTCGTTCTGGAAATCGGCGTAGAAGCTGGGCAGGGAGATGTATCCGATCTTTTCACCACCCACATTGTCGTCGATGATCAGCGATTTGGCGTAGGTATCGTCGATGATGATGATGTCGCGCTCGATGGAAATATCACGGATCGTGCCATCTGGTTTCTTCACCTTCAGGCTAACAACAGTGCCTTTTTTACCGCGAATTTTGTCCACGACATCTTCGAGCTGCATGCCCTTGATGTCGACCATTTCCTCTCCCTTCTGGCGAACGCCCATGATGATGTCGTCCTCCTTCAGCTCCTTGCCCTTCCAGGCCGGGCCGCCTACGACCACGGAGGTTACCTTGGTGTACTCGTCGTCGGTCTGAAGCGTGGCACCGATTCCCTCGAGTCGGCCGCTGAAGCGAATGTCGAAGCTCTCCTTGTCCTTGGGACGGAAGTAGCTGGTGTGCGGGTCGAATACCGCAGTCATGGAGTTGAGGTACTGGGAGGTCTTTACGCTGGGCTTCATCTCGCGCATCCGCTTGAACCAATCATGGTAGCGTTCGAGGATCTTGCCCCGGTACTCTACTTCAAGCGAATCGAGGCTGGGTTGCACGGCTCCGGTAGTGTCCTTAGCCATCTCTTCCCGCTTGTCGACGATCTGGCTGAGCAGGTCGCGCTTCATGTAGTCGTGCCAGTATTGTTTAAGCTCGGCGTCGTCGGCCGCCCACCCGGAGTTTTCGTCCCGGTCCTTGAAGCTGCCCGACTTAGCCAGATCGAAGGGTTCGGCCAGCAGTTCCTCGTACCATGATTCCGTCTTGTCGAGGGCCGCCGTCCAGTGTTCCTGTACTAGGTTGTAGAAGGTGTACTCACCGGCCTTGCTCTCATCGTCGATCAGCGTTCGGTAGGGAGCGAACGCGTCGATGTCGTCCTGGGTAAAGAACAGCCGGGCGCCGTCGAGGTCGTTGAGGTACTGATCATAGACCCGCTCCGAGAAGGCGTCATCGATGTCGGTCGGCTGGTAGTGGTATGTCTGCAGGTTGGTGAGCATCGTCTTCAGGATGATCGACGGGGCATCACCGGGAGGCGTCGCGGTCGGATTTACGGCCGCAAAGAGGGCAAAGACGAGCACTAAGGCAGAAAAAAGCAGGGGGCCTCGCGTTTTCATATAGATTCTTTTTACATCTCCCACGATTACCCATTTTCAGTACAGGTACTTCCGGAGTTGCTGTATGTAAATGTTTTGCGGGGAAGGGTTGTTGAGTAATACCCCGGCCATAAAGCTGTTTAACACCACATTAATTTGATTTTAGGCCGGGTTGCCCCACTGCCGTATCTTCGCCCCGGTGCGAAAAGGGTACCTCATTCTGGCAGTTCTGCTGCTCTTTCCGGCCCTGCTGATCAACCTGGGCCTGATGGTATTCATTGACGATGAAGCCATCCGCTCCCTGGTCGCCCAGGAAATGCTGTGGTCCGGAAACTTCGTCGCCCCGGCCATGCACGGCGATGCCTACCTCAACAAGCCACCCCTCTGGAACTGGATCCTCGCCGCCAGCTTCACCCTCCACGGAGGCGCCAGCGAGTGGGCCACCCGACTGCCGACGGTCCTCAGCCTCCTGGGGTTCGCCCTCACTACCTTCCTCTTCAGCCGCCGGCACTTCGGCAACTACCTGGCGGCCGTTCACGCGCTCACCGTGGTCACCTGCGGCCGGATGCTGTTCTGGGACAGTATGCTGGGGCTCATCGACGTGTGCTTCAGCTGGCTGGTGTATACTCAGATTATGCTCCTCTATCATTTCGGTAGTAAAGGACGTTGGTGGCTCGCCTTTGGTTGCACCTACCTGCTCACGGTGGCCACCTTCATGCTCAAAGGACTGCCGGCCATAGTATTCCAGGGACTCAGCATTTTCGCCCTTCTGGGCTGGCGGCGGGAGTGGCGTCAACTCATCCGTCCGGCCCACCTGATCACCGGCCTGGTCTGCGTCGCGCTGCTGGGGATTTACTATTTACAGTACAGCCAGTATGTTGACCTGAGTCAGGTCGGTCGCCGCCTCTTTGTCGAAAGCGGTAAGCGCACGGCCGCCGCCCACGGAATCTGGGAGACGGTGGGACATGTTTTTGCCTTTCCCTTCGAGATGAGCTACCACTTCCTTCCCTGGACGCTGCTGCTCGTCTACCTGCTGCGGCGCGGAGCCTGGCGGAAACTCAAATCCAGTGACTTTGCCGCCTTCTGCCTGGTTGCCTTTCTGGTCAATATCCCCGTGTACTGGCTTTCGCCGGAAGTGTACCCGCGCTACCTGCTCATGCTTTTCCCCCTGCTCTTTGCCGGTCTGCTGTACCTCCATCGCTGGCACGCCGAGCGGCGCACCCAAACCTATACCGGCCTGCGTTATCTGCTCCTGGGTATAATGACCCTCTGCACCATCGCCCTTCCTTTCGTGCCGCTGCTTCCTCAGGTCGAAGCAGTGACCTTCCCCTGGGTCAAGAGCATCGTTTTGGGCGGGGTCGCGGGTGCAGTGTTAATTGGCAGCTGGCGCGACCGACGCAATTTTCTACTTCTCCTGTGCTGCTTCCTGCTGATTTTGCGGATCGGGTTCAATCTGTTCGTTCTTCCGGTTCGCGCCGCCACCAACGAGCGGGGCAATGCCGTCCGTGCTACCGCCCAGTCTGTCGTGCGCACCAATGCGGGAAGGGAACTAGCCATCTACCGCTACACCCTCGTCGAGCCAGCGACGGGGTATTATCTCTCGGAAGCATACGGCCGGGTCGTCCCCCGCCACTTCGATCGTTACGACCCGCAGGCGATCTACGTCGGCAGCCCCCTTCAGTACCGTGAGCTTCGCATCCGGGCTACCGATTCCCTTTACCTCCGCCATTTGGATACCCTCTATCCGGTAGGCCATCTGGCCAATCCCATCCCGGTCCCCGGTTCGGACGACGCGGATCTCCGCGATGGAATGGGATCCGGAATACGGATCGAATAAGCGCGGTACGCGGTAAACCCTACATTGTAAACGGTACTCCCTAAACTGTAACTCCTTCATGCACCTATCCGTCGTCGTCACTATCCTGAATGAGCTGGACAACATCCGGCCCCTGATCGAACGCACCCACGCGGCCCTGAAGGACTACGACTACGACTACGAGATCGTCTACGTCGACGACGGCAGCACCGACGGATCCACCGAACTCCTTAAGTCCATCGACGATCCCCGCCTGGTGGTGGTCGAACTCCGCAAGAACTACGGACAGAGCCTCGCTCTGATGGCGGGCATTGACGTAGCACGGGGGCACTACATTGCCACCATGGACGGTGACCTGCAGAACGACCCCTCCGATATCCCGGCCATGCTCGACTTGGTTGAGAACGGTAGGTGGGACCTGGTGGTAGGGGAGCGCGTCAACCGGCAGGACGGGGCCATCCTGCGCCGCATCCCGAGCCGCATCGCTAACTGGATCATCCGCAACCTGAGTGGGGTCCATTTACGCGATTACGGCTGTGCCCTGAAGGTATTTCGCACCGAAATTGCCCGCGACATCGGTATTTATGGGGAGCTCCACCGATTTATTTCCGTGCTGGCTAGCCTGGAAGGGGCCCGTATTACTCAGGTCCCGGTCAGGCACCATCCCCGCCAATTCGGACAGAGCAAGTACGGGTTGGGACGCACCTTTAAGGTCGTCAGCGACCTGCTCCTCATGCTGTTTCTGAAGAAGTACCTACAGCGTCCGATGCACCTTTTCGCCCAGGCGGGACTCGCCCTATTTACCCTTGGTGCCCTCATCAATACCTACCTGCTGGTGCTCAAAATTATGGGCCAGGACATCTGGGGGAAGCCCCTGCTTATTCTCGGAGCAATGCTCGTACTTGCTGGAATTCAACTGGTTACGGTAGGAATTATCGTTGAAGTGCTGATGCGAACCTACTACGAGAGCCAGGACAAACGGCCCTACAAGATCAGGGAGGTAAAGCGTACCCATGCCCTGCCCCTCGCTCCGTCCGCGAACCCGCAGGCGACGGCACGCGATCGATCGACCGGCTCAGTACCCGCGCCCGAATAGATCACGGTTACCGCCCCGCTTCTTCTTGGTATCGGTTTTGACGGACTTGTCCAGCGCCGCGCAGCCCGATTTACGGTTGCAGGCCGAGGTGAATAAGACCACGAACCCTAGTAAAATAAGGAAAAGGGGATAAACACTGCGGTTTTTCATACGTTTGTAGGCTGAACTAGGGAAGCTGGGGCGCAAGCAACGTTCCGGCCCTAATTTACCTAATAACTAACCATTTTCCACGGCAACCTGCACTTGCCATATTTTAACCTTTCAAAATCCAGACTAATGAATAAAGGAGATCTCGTATCGGCCATTGCCGACAAAGCCAGCCTCACCAAAGATCAAGCAGAAAGCGCACTGACCGCCATGCTCGGAGCTATTGAAGATGCCCTGAAGCAGGAAGACAGCGTAAGCCTCATCGGCTTCGGTACTTTTTCGGTGAACAACCGCCCCGCCCGTGAAGGACGTAACCCCCGCACCAATGAAACCATCCAGATTGCGGCAAAGAACGTGGTAAAATTCAAGCCCGGGAAAAAACTGAGCGAGTCGGTCAACTAAAACCACCCGCTTCCATTAGGCCCCCGTGGCCCGTCACAACGACCCGACCGGCACCCGCCGGCCGGGTCGTTCTCGTTTATCTCCATTCCCAATCTAACCCCTCCCACCCATGCCCACCTACCTCATCATCGGCGGAAGCTCCGGCATCGGCCGTGCCCTCGTAGACCAGCTCCTTACCCGGGAAGACGCCGAGGTACACGTATGGGCGCGGGAGCAACGTGACCTACCCGGTACGGTTCGCTTCACCCCCATCGACGTCACCGACGAGGCAAGTGACCTCAAATCCGCCGTACCCGAAGAAGTGCACGGACTGGCCTACTGTCCGGGCAGCATCGACCTGCGCCCCTTCCGCAGCCTGAAACCCGCCGCCTTCCGCGAAGCCTTCGAGCTCAATGTAGTAGGTGCCGTGCGTTGCCTGCAGGCCACGGAGCGGGTCCTTAAAAAGGGCGGTTCGGCTTCGGTGGTGCTCTTTTCTACGGTAGCCGTCCAACGGGGTATGCCGTTTCACGCTTCCATCGCCGCGGCGAAGGGGGCCATCGAAGGACTCACCCGCAGCCTGGCCGCCGAGTACGCACCCGCGGTGCGCGTCAATGCCATCGCTCCCTCGCTCACCGATACGCCACTGGCGGAAAAGCTGCTGTCCAGCGATGAAAAGCGGGAAGCAAGTGCCAAGCGCCATCCCCTCAACCGCGTTGCTCCCGCTTCCGAAGTCGCTGCCATGGCCGCCTTTCTACTCAGCGATCAGGCCGCCTCCATTACCGGTCAGGTGATCGGAGTCGACGGTGGACTGGGCAGCATTTAATCGAGCAGACCGGCCACGATCTCCTGCAGGTGCGGTACGTTCAACTCCTCGAACCACGGATTGCGCCGTAGATATATTCGGTTGCGCGGACTGGGGTGGGGAATGGGAAAATACTCCGGGAGGTATTCCCGGTAGTTGCGGACGGTCTCCGTCAGGCTCTTTTTCCGGCGATCGCCCAGGTAGTGCGCCTGAGCGTAAGCCCCGACGAGCACTTTCAACTCCAGTTTAGGCATTAGCGAGAGCAACGGATCCTGCCAGAGGGGGGCACACTCCGGCCGCGGGGGTAAATCACCACCCTTCCCCTTGCCGGGATAGCAGAAGCCGATGGGTAGAATCCCAAAGGTCGGGGTTTGAAAAAATTCCGCGTCGGTCACCCCCAGCCACTCCCGCAACCGGCGGCCGCTCGGATCGTCCCAGGCTACACTGGACAGGTGGGCCAACCGCCCCGGTGCCTGACTGATGAGCACGACCTTCATCTCGGGGTGGATGCGAAAGATCGGATTGGGGCCAAGGGGAAGATGCTCCGCACAAACGGCACACGCCCGGGCGCGCTCCAGTAGGGGATGCTCGTAAGTGGGGGTGTAGCCCTTCGCCATCCGGGGTCAGAAACTACGGGCGTACGCAATCACGAGTTGCTCGGTGATGCTGACGCGCTTACCGAGGCCGGCCACCCCGTTGGGGGCATTGTAGTCGGTGATCTGCACGCGGATGTCGTCGTCGTAGAACACGTTGAGGAAAACGTTGAGGTGCAGGTTCTCGGTGAAGGCGAAGGACAGGGTGTTTTGCCAGTCTACATCCACGTTCTGTGGATTGTCGAGGTAGTTGGAGTACAGCCCGAGGTTAGACGAGAAGCCAAATCGGTCTTCTCCGCCGAAGGTCACCTTATACTTGATCTGTGCCAGGGAACCGATCTGCGCATCCAGGTTCTGGAATTCGGGATAGATACCTTTGGTGGGCTCGCCGCTCACTTCGTTGCCGTGCACCCCGCGACTGGCGATGCTGTCGCTGGCCACGATAATGAACTTGCTGCCCAGGGGCGAGTAAAAGATCGACAACTGATCGTTCGGCTTGTAGTCGATACCCAAGGAAAGGGTCACCGTCGCGGGAGAAAGAAACTTCGACAACGGGCTACGGCCACTGTCGATAAAGTCGGAAACAAAATTGCCCGAATAGAGGTCGGGAAATTGGTAAGTAGACGTCAACTGGCTTAGGAACGTCCCGTTGACGGAGTAGTAGAGTTTGCCGTCCGGCTTGATCTGAAATCCGTACTTGCTGCCCAGCCGGAATTCATCGATCGTTTTCTGGAATGGAATTTTGGAGGTGGCTCCCTGGGCAATTACGCCGGCTCCGAGTCGCTGTACGGCAAACTGCCAGAGCACGGTGTTGTCCCAGGCCTGACGGCCCATCTTGTAGTTGGCAAATCCGTCGAACGCCCCACCCAGGCCCAATCTGTTCTGCCCCGCCCCCTGTTTGGGATTGATCTGCAGCAGTTGCGCGAAATCAAAGCCTACCCCCGCGCCCCGGTTCCAGCCTTCGGGGATTTCCTCGGCCTCTTTTTTCTGCGCCATCAGCCCAGCGGTGACAAATAAAAAAAGGAGGAACAGGCTCGCCTTGGACATGGAGACTTGCTTAAGGGAAGTTTTAGGACGGGTACGCGGGTGCAATGATACGGCTATCTGCCAAGGTTGGGGGGCAGGGCAGTGCGGTCTTCCCGCCGAGAGTGTACCTCGAAACCGTCGCTACTGAGCTTGCTGAAGGGAATGGTGTGCTCCGAATCTTCCGCCTGGAGGGTGATCGACAGGCTACTGAGCTGAATGACCTCTCCACGCTTACCGTCGATGCTGATCTCGTCGCCTACCCGCACCTGGTTGCGGTTGTAGAAGCTCGCCAGTATGTTTCCCATGATGTGCCGGGAAGCCATGCCGTAGCCAATTGCGAATGCTCCTGCGATCCCGGCAAGTAGAATGCTGATGTTGGCCTCCATGAACTCCGTCTGCAACTGGGCCTGGCTGAGTGCGATCAGCACGATGTTGAGCAGGATGAAGTAAAATATGGCGTTGCCAATCAGGTTGGCGGACGGAATGCCGAGCGACCGGCAGGTGTTGGTCACCAGCTTTTTGATGAAGTCGGCCAGAAAAATACCTCCGATCAGGATGATGAAGGCGGTGATGGCATTGGGAATGTAAGCGATCAGGTCGGCCATCATGGCCGAAAGCATCGGCATGCCCAGGGCGTCTACCGCAGCCATAACGAACACGATCAGCACGAAGTAGTACACGATGCTCGCCAGTACCCGGCTGGGGAGGATTTTAAGATCGGTGTTGCGGAAGAGATCGATATTCAGCAGCCGGTCCGTCAGGCGATCCAGACCGGAGGCCGCCACCGCCCGGCGAATAACTTGGTAAAGCACCCGGGCGATCACGTAGCCGACCAGAAAGATGACCGCTGCCTTGATCAGGGCGGGGATTACCGTGAGCAGTTGGTAGGCTTGTAACTTGAGAATATTAATTACTGACTCCATAGGGCTAATTAACGGATAATCTGTCCGGAATCTCCGGGGCCGGGGGGCGGGCTGCCGTAGGGGTCATCGTCCTCAGACTCCTGTAGCAGCAAATACGTCTCGTCCTGGACGAGGGGGTCGCCACCACCGAGGACATTTACGGTATCGGCCATGACCGGCCCGAAGAGCTCGATGAGGCTGCCGATGAACTCCGCGCTCTTGAGTTCACGCTCGACACGCTGGCGCACACGGACTTGCCGCGCTTCGGTGAAAGCGGTCAGCTCCTGTTCCTGCAATGCTAGAAAACTGTTCATCTGACTCATGAAGGTGTAGACGCAAACCGGTGCTCGTGGATCCGTTTCGCTTTTTCTTTGATTCGTTTAAGTTGCATTTTGACGGCGGACTCGCTCTTGTCCAGCAAGCTGGCGATGGCCTTGATCTTTACGCCGTCCTTGTATTTCATTAGGAGCATCATACGCTCGGTGTCGGTGAGTTTGCTCAGCACGTATTTCAGTTCGTTGAGCTGTAGGTTCAGGAGAGCCTCGTCGGGTACTTCCTCGACGGTATCCGGCGGGTCCTCCATTTCGGTGTTAAAGAGGTCCCTTACTTTTTTCTCCCGGCGGATCTTGTCGATGCATAAGTTGTAAGTGATGGAATACACCCAGGTGGAAAACTTTGACTGCCCCTGGAATTTTCCCAGGTTCAGAAAGATCTTGGTGAATATTTCCTGGGTAGCGTCCTCCGCCTCACTCTGCTTACGCAGCATAGTCACCGCCTTGCTGTACACTTTCGTGGAATAGCGATCGTAAAGGATTTGAAAACAGGTAGCGTGCCTCCGTTCCCGGTAGGCGCGAATGATGTCTATATCCTCCATCGAAGTATCACAGCCTTTGGTTGGTGCTCCGCTTGGCATGTAATTTGTTGTGCGCGACCCGAACGTGTTCGAGTTCTAAAGGTGAGACGTTAAAGTACGAAGGACGTCACATATGCACCAGAAATTCGCGCTTATTCCACCACTCTGACGGCCCTGCTGGACGCCGCCACGTTGAACACACCGAGCGCGGCCTCCCCAGTATCGACGTTAAATACGTTGCCCGGTGCGTTGGCCACCGGTATTTGAAATATTCCGTTGTCTCCGTTCTGAATCTGGTCGCGGGCAATACTCAGAAAATAAAACGCTTCGGGGCTAAGCGACCAAATTTCCACCTCGACCTTGTCTCCGGATACCAGTGGAACGAAGGCCCCGTCCTCGTCGGTTTTATTGATACTAAAGCGTATCGGGAAAATGAAGGCAATACCGTCCGTACCACTCCCCGCGTCGAAGGTGGCATCGTAGGCCAGGTTAAGCTCCGAAGGGCGGTTGAGAAGCGTATCGTTGATGGTGCTCCGAATCAGGTAAGCATCACCCGCGCCGGGGAGGTCCCGGGCGTAGATCTGGGCGTAAAGCCCTTCATCGAGCCCCAGCTGATCCTCCTCAAACTGAAAGCTGATGCTGTCGATCGGCGGCACCCGGCGCATGCTGGTCTGGCTGACGTAATCACCGTCCTCGTACCGGATTCCCAACGTAAATTCCTGCCCTACGTCCCCGAGCTTTTCCCCGGCGGCGGGTGTCCAAACGTACCGTCCGGAATCCTGGTGAACGAAAATAAAACAAGTAGTGTCGGGCTGCGTCCGGCACACTACTACCTCGGCATTCTCCACGCCGGTGGGCAGGCGATTGGCGTAGTAATCCTGACTGAGGGTAAGGCGGATGGTCTGGGGTACGGACTCGTCGGTAAGCCAGGCATCTACAACCAACTCGGGTTCCTGGAAGTCCGTCTCCAGTTCGATGACGTCGGTGCAGGTCCAGAGACCGCCGGCCAGCAGGATAAGCAGTAGGGCGCGCATCATTTGAAGGTGAAGTTGTAGGATACGGAGGGGATGATGCTTCCAACCACGGAAAGCTTAATGGCTTCGGTGTTGATGGCCGCGCCGGGTGCGGTGCGCCCGTCAACCTGGTCGCCGTACACGGTGAAGGGATTGCGGCGGGCGTATAGGTTGTACACGCCGAAGATCCACTGCCCCTGCCAGCGCCGGTCGGATTTCTCCGCTTTAGGATCGAGGGTTAGGGAGAAATCGAGCCGGTGGTAGTCGGGAATGCGGAAGTTGTTGCGGGCATCCCCGGCGTTGTTGGGCACGAAGTAGCCGAGTTGGTAGTAGCCGCTGTTGGCCAGGGTAAGGGGGGTGCCGGTGTTGTAGACGAAGGTCGCGCTCAGCGTGATGCGGTCGTTCAGCTCGTAGAAGCCGGTCAGGTTGAAGTTGTGCGTTTGGTCGAAGCGGGTGGGGTACCAGGTATTGTTGTTGATGCCTTCGACCAGCCGCTCGGTACGCGCCAGGGTATAGCTGAGCCAGCCGGAAGCCCGGCCCTCGGTTTTCTTTAGCTGGAGTTCGGTACCGTAGGCCCGGCCCTTGCCGGCGAGCACCTGCCCTTCCACGAACTCATTAAGGACCAGATCGGCCCCGTCGATGTAGTCTACCAGATTGGAGAAGTCTTTGTAGTAGGTTTCTAGGCTCAGCTCGTACTTATTTTCCGCCAAATTGCGGAAGTAGCCGATGGCGTACTGATCGGCCAACTGGGGATCGATGTTGTTGGTGCTGGGCGTCCAGATGTCGAGGGGGATCGAGGCGGTCGTGTTGCTAAGCAGGTGTATGTACTGCACCGTACGCTGGTAACTGGCCTTGAGGGAACTGTTGTCGTTGAGGGAAAACTGGGCGGCGGCCCGGGGCTCGAAATTGAACCAATCCTTGATCGTTTCGTCCCGATCGGTCGGGGTGATGCCGGTGAGGGGGCGGGGCAGGCCGACGCGGGGGGCTTCGCCAAATTCGTACACGTTGCGCCCTCCGAGGTAAGCGAAGTGACTTACGCGCAGTCCGTAGTTGAGTTTTAGCCGGTCGAAGAGGGTCACCTCATTTTCTACAAACAAGCTGGATTCGAGGGCCCACTGCCGGCTGATGCTGATGTCGATCTCATCCCCGTCGCTCACCGCAACGGCGTTGGCCGGCTCGAAACGATAATGAATGGCCTGACCGCCGAAGCGTAGGACGTTGGTCGGACTGATGAAGTAGGAAAACTCAGGCTTTACACTTGTATTTATGATGCTCGCATCCCAGTTGAAGGCATCCTCTTCGGGCTCGTCGCCGAAATTGATTGCGTAGTCGTAGTCGCTGTAGTAGAAGGTTAGGTTGGAGAATAGCTTGTCCGTAAACAAATGATTCCACCGCAGGGTGCCCGTCGCGTTGCCCCAACTAAATCCGGCGGCATCACCCGGGCTGAAAATGTCACGTCCCAGATAGCCAGACAAAAACACCTGGTCTTTATCGCTGAAGCGGTAGTTGGTCTTGAGGGTGAGGTCGTAAAAATTTAGCTTCGTCCCCGCGAGGTCATCGTTTAAGAACGGGCCGGCAAGAACGTCGATGTAACTCCGACGGCCGGCCAAAAGGAAAGAAGACCGGTCCTTTACGATTGGTGCTTCTACGCTCAGGCGGCTAAAAATGGTGCCGATGCCCCCCTGTACTTCAAAGTGCTGGTTGTTCCCCTCCTTCATGCGTACGTCGAGGATTGAGGATAGGCGTCCACCGTAGCGCGCCGGTATGCCACCCTTATACAGTTTGACGCTCTTTACCGCATCCGGATTGAACACTGAAAAGAAGCCAAACAAGTGACTGGAATTAAAAACAGGTGCCTCATCGAGGATCACCAGGTTCTGGTCGATGCTGCCGCCGCGTACGTTGAAGCCCGCCGCCCCTTCGCCGACACTGGTTACTCCCGGCAGCAACTGAATGCTGCGGAGTACATCCACTTCTCCGAGCAGACTGGGAAGTTTCTCGATGGTGGTCATGTCGAGCCGCTCCACGCTCATTTGCACCGTGCTGACGTTGCGGTCTTCCTCCTCGGCGGTCACTATCACTTCCGTAAGGAGTTTACCGGATTCACCGAGGGCAAAATCGTAGGTAGCGTTCCCCAACAACTCCGCCTCCTGCCGCTGATCGGCAAAGCCGAGATAGCTCGCCACCAGGGTGTAGGTGCCCGGCGATACCGTAAGGGAATAAAAGCCGTACTCATTGGTGACCGTGCCCTTGCTCGTTTCCTCGAGGTAGACGGTCGCCCCGATCAGGGTTTCTCCGTTGGAGGCATCCCGCACGTATCCCTTGACGGTCACGTTGGTCTGGGCCTGACCGATGGTGGTCGCAAGGACCATCAATAATAAGGTGGGTAGCATTCGTCTCATCTACCCCCTTTAACCAATTTGAGCGCGGGCGGGTTAGCTGCGGCCGTACTATTCGATGAACGGTTACCGTGTTTAGACGGCCGACGGTCTTATTTGGGCTGATCGCTCGTATCGGCCTCACCTACTTTGCGGAAATGGCCGGCTTCGGTGATGGTCTTTTCCACGCCGGTATCCGGATCGGGGTAGCTGCGCTCGTGGACTTCCACGGAGAGTTGCTTGCCGACGAGTTTTTCCGTGTCGAGGGTTTCTCCTTCCATCTCTACGGCGCGCATCAGTTCTGCCAGAATGGGTTTGCTGGGCTCGCTGTCGTAGAAGCGTTGCTCGACGAAGGCGTCGTCCGTTTCCATGCGGGCGGCGAAGAAGGGGATTCCTTTATACTCACTTTCCCCTTCGGAGATCTCGGTGATGGTCACTACGTGGCGACCGTTCTGTAGGCGGGGTTTTTCCTGTACGTTGACTTTCATATTTTTGCTTTTGATAAGTATAAGGTAAATACAAACTATTTGTTCGGTATTTTTCAAAACAAAACAATTGCAGTCGGTAGGCGAAGGATGAGCCTTTCTAAGGCGACCCTGATTTGCGGGCGGTGCGGTGGGTGGCTTTAACGCAGATTGGCTTCGCCGGGGCGCGGATTCGCTGCGCTTGGGCACGGATTTGCGCGGATTTTCAGAGGTTGAGCCTTTCTAAGGCGACCCTGAAGGGTGGGCATGCAGTAGGTGGTTTTAACGCAGATTGGCTTCGCCGGGGCGCGGATTCGCTGCGCTCGGGCACGGATTTACGCGGATTTTCAGAGGTTGAGCCTTTCTAAGGCGACCCTGATAAGCGGGCGGTGCGGTGGGTGGTTTTAACACAGATCGGCTTCGCCGGGGCGCGGATTCGCTGCGCTCGGGCACGGATTTACGCGGATTTTAGGCTTCGATCGTTCCCTTCAGCCACTCTATGAATAGGCGTACGCCGAAGCCGGTGGCTTGGCGGTCTTTGGCGTAGGGTCCTTGTTTGAGGGCTACTCCGGCGATGTCGAAGTGGATGTAGCGCTCGTGGCCGTGGGTGAAGTTTTCGAGAAATTTGAAGGCATCGGTGGCGCCGTGTAGGGGGGTGCCGCTGAAGTTTTTTACGTCGGCAACGTCGCTTTTGAGTCCCTTTGCGAAATCGTCCCAGGGGGGGAGGGGCCAGACGCGTTCGCCAACTGCGTCCCCAGCGCGGCGGAATTGCTCGATCAGTTCCTCGTTCTTGCTCAGGGTGGCGGCGCATTCGTAGCCGAAGGTGCGGACGGCACTGCCCGTTAGGGTGGCGACGTCGATCAGGGTAGTGGGTTGGAAGTGTTTTACGGCATAGCTGAGTCCGTCGGCCATGATGAGGCGGCCCTCGGCGTCGGTGTCGATGATCTCGATGGTTTTGCCGGCGTGGCTCTCGATGACGTCGCTGGGCTTGATGCTTAGGGCATCGACGCTGTTGTCGGTGGCGGGTACGATACCGACCACGTTTACGGGGAGCTTGAGTCGGGCCGCCGCCTCGAGAGTCCCGAAGACGGCCGCCGCGCCGCCCATGTCGCTCTTCATCAGGTGCAGGTTCTGGCTTCCCTTGATGCTTACTCCGCCGGTATCGAAGGTTATTCCCTTGCCGATGAGGGCGGTGGTATCGTCGTTGGGCTTGCCGCCGCGGTATTCCATTACGATGAGTACGGCGGGATCTTCGCTGCCCCGGTTGACGGCCAAGAGGGCGTGTAGTCCTTCTTTCTCGCAGGCAGCTTTGTCGAGCACCCTGACGCTGTAGTCGTAGGTTTTTCCACTTTCGGTAGCCCAAGCGGCTAGATCTTGTGGCCGCTTCTTATTGGCGGGGGCATCGACCAGGGCGCGTATCCGATTTTGTACGCTCGCCAGAATTTCCACTGCACCTGCGTCCCCGCCCCAGTGGATCTTGCCTTCCGCCAGGGGGTGTGCTTCGTGATCTTCCTTCAGGTGTCCGGCCGAGTAGGCGCCCAGGCGCAGGCCACCGATGAATGCAGCGGTAAGCCGGTCTTCCACCCCCTCGGCGGTGATTTCTACTTCGCCGTTTAGGTGTTTTGCTTCCTTGTGGCTGAGGAGCTGTCCCAGGTTTTGCGCGGACGCAGGAGCCGCGTCTTCCGGCAGACGTGCAATGAACCCAGGTGGGGTGACGGTGCGCAGGTAGGTATCGGGGGGAACGGCCTCGGAGTATTCGTCTTCTCCGGTTGCCGGCAGTAGCTTGATGATCATAGTGCAGTAAGGTCGTCTGGGGGGAGCAGGTTCACGTGGTCGTCCGCCGACGAGTGCGTCGTCGTCGGCCGACCGAGGCACGAGGCTCGTCCGCCGACTTGTTAGCGGGTGATGCTATTCGTCTAGCTGTTTAGGATCTTTCCCCCCCGGCTTACTCGGCGGACGACTTGGAGTCGGCCGACGAGTAAGCCGTCGTCGGCCGACCGAGGCACGAGGCTCGTGCGCCGACTTGGTGGCGGGTGATGCTATTCGTCTGGCTACTTGGATATTTTCCCCCCGGCTTACTCGTCTGACGACTTGTTAGCGGGTGATGCTGTTCGTCTAGCTGTTTAGGATCTTTTCCCCCCGGCTTACTCGGCGGACGACTTGGAGTCGGCCGACGAGTAGCCGTCGTCGGTCGACCGAGGCACGAGGCTCGTCCGCCGACTTGGTGGCGGGTGATGCTATTTGTCTAGCTGCTCGGGTCTTTTCCCCCCGGCTTACTCGGCGGACGACTTGGTGGCGGGTAATGCTATTCATCTAGCTGCTCGGATCTTTTCCCCCCAGCTTACTCGGCGGACGACTTGGAGTCGGCCGACGAGTAGCCGACGAGTAGCCAAACTATTTACGGCACTTTTGCATTTGAGATAGACCCCCGCATCCGCTTAGTTATTTTGGGGTAAACGAAGGTTGTATGAAGATTGGCGTTGTCTGTTATCCCACCTACGGTGGAAGTGGTGTCCTGGCTACCGAACTCGGTCTGGGACTGGCCCGGCGCGGACACGAGATTCACTTCATCACCTACCGGCGACCCGCCCGACTGGGATTTTTCCACGAGAACGTGTTCTATCACGAGGTGGACAGCGGTGCCGATTACCCCCTCTTTGAATTTGCTCCCTACGAGACCTCTCTGGCCTCAAAGTTGGTCGACGTGGTGGAGAATTATGGCCTCGACCTGCTGCACGTGCACTACGCCGTGCCCCACGCCGCGGTAGCCTATATGGCACGCAAGATTCTTCACGCCCGGGGCCGCTACGTGCCGTTTGTCACTACCCTGCACGGTACCGACATTACGCTGGTAGGATCTAATCCGGCCTTCGCACCTACCATCACGTTCGCCATTAATAAATCGGACGGCGTGACGGCGGTTTCGGAATCACTCAAAGCCGATACCCTACACAACTTCGAAGTTTGCCGGCCCATCGAGGTGATCTATAACTTCATTGACTTCAAGCGCTTTAAGCGCAACAACAAGGAGCACTTCAAGCGCGCCATTGCCCCTAACGGCGAACGCATCCTGATCCACATTTCCAACTTCCGCCCGGTCAAACGGGTGGACGACGTGATCTACATCTTCAAGATCATCCACGACCAAACGCCCAGCAAGCTGCTGCTGATTGGCGACGGTCCCGAGCGGAGCAAGTGCGAGGACCTAAGTCGCCGCCTGGGCCTTACCAAGGATATTCGCTTCCTCGGCAAGCAGGACGCCGTGGAGGAACTGCTGGCGGTGGCCGACGTATTTCTGCTCCCCTCTGCCAGTGAGAGTTTCGGACTAGCCGCTCTGGAAGCCATGGCGTGTCAGGTACCCGTAATCTCGAGCAATGTCGGTGGTATTCCCGAGGTAAATATCGACGGCGTCACCGGCTTTACCTCCGGAGTAGGCATGGTCGACAAAATGGCTGAGGACGTTATGAAAATCTTCGAAAGCGACGAGACGCTGCAGCGCTTTCGTGATGCCGCCCTCGAACAAGCCGCCCGCTTCGATATCGAAGAAATGATTCCGATGTACGAAACCTACTACGAGCGCATCCTGGAAAACAGCCGCGCGCAACCCGAAGAGCCGGTAATGGATTGCTGAAGCGGGTTTTAGGGTAGGGGTGTAAATCGTCAGAAACGGAATATGGATCAAATCGCACAATGCTTTCACCTCGAGGGAAGCATCGACCGCATCGAAGCCTTCGGCGGCGGGCACATCAACGATACCTACCGGGTGTTTAACGGCGATACCGGTGCACCGGATTATCTGCTGCAGCGCATCAACCACCATGTCTTCCCGGACGTCGCGGGCCTGATGGAGAACATCGACCTCGTCACCGACCATATAAGGAGCAGAATTTCCGGAGCGCCCTACCCCGCAAACGAGCAGACGACGCTACAAGTGGTACCGACGCATACCGGGGGGCGATTTCACCGGGATGCCGACGGAAACTACTGGCGGGTATTCGAATTTCTGAAGGAACTCGTGGCCTACGATCTGGTAACGACGCCGGAGCAGGCGTACGAAGGCGCCCGCTCCTACGGGTACTTCCTGAGATTTTTAGACGACTTTCCGGCCGACAGACTGACCGAGGTGATTCCCGGATTTCACGACCTCGATCTTCGGCTGCGGGCTTTCCGGACGGTGCAGGAACAACCCGCCGCGGGGAGGGAAAGTGCCTGTCGCGATGAGATCACCAGCGTACTTGGCCTGGCCGATGCTTTGTTAGCCATCGATCGCCTGCATAAGGAGGGCTCAATCCGCCGGCGCGTCACCCACAACGACACCAAGTTCAATAACGTTCTGCTCACCCCCGACGACCGGGGCAAGTGCGTGATCGACCTCGATACCGTTATGCCGGGGATCGTCCACTTCGATTTTGGCGACGGCGTGCGCACGGGTACCGGCACCGCGAACGAAGATGAGGCGGACCTTAACCTAGTCACCGTCGACCTGGAAAAGTTTCGGGGGTTTTCCTCTGGCTATCTGGGAGTCACCCGCGACGTACTGTCCGCGATTGAACTCAAGTACCTGGGCCTGTCGGGAGCGTACATGGCCTACATCATGGGCGTCCGGTTCCTGACGGATTACCTGGCGGGCGATGTGTACTACAAAGTTGCCTCCCCCGACCACAATCTCATGCGGGCACGCAATCAGCTGCGGCTCACCAAGGAATTTTTGGCGCGGCTGCCGGACCTGGAAGCTATCGTGCGCAAGGCCTAAGCCATGATCCAGTCCAGCAGGAGGTAGAGTACCGAAGGGCAGAGTAAACACCCTAGTCCCGTATAGAATGTTGCCGTCAGTGCGCCGTAGGGAACCAGTTTCGGATCGGTGGCCGCCAGTCCCGCCGCTACGCCGCTGGTGGTGCCGATGAGTCCGCCGAAAACAACGGCCGAATGTGGATTGTCGAGCCCGATGAAGCGCGCCAGCAGCGGTGTTGCTACCGTAGTCACGATGGTCTTGACCACCCCCGCCGCAATGCTGATGGCGATCACCTCCGAGGAGGCACCCAGCGCCGAACCCGTGACCGGCCCTACGATGTAAGTGCAAGCCCCCGCCCCGATGGTCGTCAGACTCACCGCATCCGCATAGCCCATGGCGAAGGCAACGCCTACCCCAATGAAAAAGGCCGATAGAATGCCCAGTCCCAACGCCACTACCCCCGCCAGTCCGGCCGTCTTGATCTTATCCAGGTCGGCCCCCATGGCGGTGGCCACTACCGCGAAGTCGCGCAGCATCGAGCCGCCCAGCAGTGCGAGGCCGGCGAAGAGTGGAATGTCGGCCAGCCCCTTTTTATCCCCCAGAAAAGCGAGCGCCAGGCCCGCGATGATCGCCAGGGCCACGCCGGGAATCTTACCACCCAGTACGTTGCGGGACACCCAGAAGGCCGCCCACATCACCACGCCCACGCAGAGGAAGGCGAAGAGCAGTCCGTTTTTAATCAGTACATTTTCGACCAGCTCAATCATCGGCTCGTGGCTGGGGTAGGTCGGGGCGACCGATGCGGGAGAGGACGGGCACGAGCAGCAGTCCGGCCACGGTAGCCGCCGTTCCCGCCAGCAGGGCCAGCCAACCGCCGGAGAGGGCCGCTTTGACGTTCTGCACCGCGGCCATGGCTACGATGATGGGAATGTACATGGCGCTCCAGAACAGGATGCCGCCCGCGGTCGCCGGGGGTAATCCGCCGCGGTGCTTCAGCCAGGTGTTTCCGGCCACCAGCAGGATCATGGCAAATCCCACGCCCCCCACGTCGCCGTCGATGCCAATGGCCGCGCCCAGCAGGGTGCCGGTGATCTTGCCAACCAGAAAGCAGAACGCAAGAAGGGCTACGCCATAGATGGTCATGCGAAGGCCCGTTTGAGCTCCTGCTTGGTGACCTTCCCCATCACGTTGCGCGGCAGGTCGTCCTGGAAGATGTACCGCCGCGGCAGCTTGTAGCCGGGCAGTCGCTCACGGAGCCAGGCGGCGAGCTCTTCGAGGTTCACGGCGGCGGGGTCGGCGATCAGACTGGCACCGATGATCTCTCCCCACTCATCGTCGGGTAGCCCCACCACACCGCACTCCCGGATCAGGGGGTGCGTACGCAACACTTCCTCGATCTCGAGGGCGGAGATCTTGTAGCCTCCGGATTTGATGATGTCGACCGAGTTGCGGCCCAGGATGCGGTAAGCACCGCCCTCGAAGACGGCGATGTCGCCGGTGCGGAACCAGCCGTCTTCGGTAAATTCCCTGGCCGTGGCTTCCGGTCTGCCCCAGTATTCCCGGAAAACATTGTTGCCCCTTACCTGAATTTCTCCGCTTTCTACGGAATTTGCCGGCACCTGCGTCCCCGCCTCAGTTACCAGCCTGACGTGTACGCCGTCCAGCGGCTGGCCGATGTGGCCGGGTTTGCGCTCGCCACGGTAGGGGTTGCTGATGGCCATACCCATTTCGGTCATGCCGTAGCGTTCCAGAAGGGTGTGGCCGCTGATCTCGCGCCAGCGTTCCAGCACCGAGACGGGCAGGGCGGCGGAGCCGGAGACCATGAGGCGAAAGTCACTTAGCGCGGCACTGATCTTCCGTTGCTCGTGGGCGGGCAGGGAATCGTAGTGGCCGATGAGCTTAAAGTAGATGGTGGGTACGGCCATGAAAACGTTAATCTCCCCACTGAGGAATCGTTCGAAAATGGCCTCCTCCCCGAAGCGCGGCAGGAACTCACAACTCGCCCCGCTCCAGAGTGCGCAGGACAGCACATTAATGATGCCGTGGACGTGGTGCAGGGGCAGAATGTTGAGAATGCGATCGTCTGCGGACCACTCCCAAGCGTTGACTAGTGCTACGATCTGCGCCCGGATGTTGTCGTGGGTGGTCACCACACCCTTTGGCTTACCGGTGGTGCCGCTGGTGTAGAGGATCATGGCGCGGCGGTCGGAACTGATGTCAGGAAGTGGACCATCGGTAGCCGACCCGAAGGTTTCCGCCCGTGCAAAGGAGGAGATGTTCTCCTCAATGAGTGGTGCAAGCTGGTCTAAAAATTCTCCGGTATACAGCACGTGCTCGGCGGCCGTATCCTCGATCACGTAGCGGAGCGATGGGGTGGGGTGCTTGGTACACAGCGGCACGGCGATCCCTCCCGCCCGCCAAATGCCCCACTGTAGGGCCACGTAGGTGAATCCGGGCGGCACCAGGAAGGCAATGCGTGCTTCGTTGAGGTCCTCACGGCCGGCAAGCAGGCCCCGCGCAATGCGAGCCGAGGCGTCCAACAGTTCCCGGTAGCTATGTTTCTGCCCGTTACTGACTACGGCGGTGCGGTCTGCGAACTCCTGTGCACGGTCAACTAATTCAATCACGGCGGAAAATTTAAAATTTAAAATTCCCAATTTAAAATTTGAACACCCCGTATCCTTTCATCTGGTACATGGCTACGGTGGTCAGCATGGAGGTAGCGATTTCCACTTCCGGAATGACAGCATCAGGGGGCACATTGCGTCCGAGGAGGGACTGTCCGCAAACCGTCACCCGCACCCCGGCCTGCTTGAGCGAGCGGATCAGTTCGATGTTGGGGTTATCGACGCCGAAGCGTTCGCGGTAGTGGGCATTGTCCATCACGCCTACCGTAGCGCCGGCGTGGATGGCCAGCACGATGGTTACTTTTTCGTCGGGCACACCGCCCACGGCGAAGAGGTTAATCATGCGCGCGACGCGGTAGAGGCCCTCACTCAGGCTGTCGGGCTCTTGGCTTCCCGAGGCTACGTCCACCACGAAGTTGTAGGTCAGGTTCGTATCGAGGAGTACGGTGGCTTCCGGCACGTCGTAGATGCCTCCGAAGGGTACGACCGGCGTAACTTTTTCCTGGGCGGCAAGCGCGGGAGCAAAGAAAATCAGAAAAAGCAGGGTGCGCATATGCAGCAATTTTGGGGGGAAGTTAGCGGCCTGGGGCGGGGCAGCGCAAGATAGGTACGACAACAGAAGGTGGTTCGTTAATAGTTAACAATTGCGGTTCGACACAACTTCCTATGGCGTTACGTAGATATGATAGTTGAGCGTAGACTTGTGGGCTCATCGTTTTACAATCAACCAAATCTTCCCTCCGGGCGTGATACAAATGGCGAAAAGTGTAATCTGTACGTTGTTCGAGAACCATTACCACTATGGCCTGGGGGCATTGATCAATTCCCTCTACAGCTGCGAATACCGGGGGGTCATTTATGCGGGATACCGGGGCGAACTGCCCCCCTGGGCGGTGAATACGGTACCTCTGGAGGGCGGCATCACGGCATTCGAGGTGGTCCCGGAGCTGACGGTTCACTTTGCGTACCAGGAAACCGACGAAATGCTGGCCAACATTAAGCCGGCCCTGATTCAGCAGGTCTGGGAACGGTACGGGCCGGAGGTGGAAACCGTCTTCTACATCGATTGCGACATCGTGATCAAGGCCAAGTGGGAGCACTTCGAGGCGTGGGCGCAGCACGGGGTTGCCATGTGCGAGGATATGAACTCCCCGATCCCACCGTCACACCCCCTCCGACTGCAGTGGCAGGCCTACTACGCGAAATTCGGTATCGATTACCAGCCACGGGACGCGGTCTACGTCAACGGCGGCTTCGTCGGCATCAACCGGCGCGACCGGGGTTTCGCCGAGCGGTGGGAAGAAGTACAACAGTACATGAAGTTACACACGGGCAAGCAGGACCGCATCGGTATCGCCGACCGCTGGAACATGTTCCACTTCATGGACCAGGACGCCCTCAACGTGACCAAGGACCTGGTCGAACGGGTCAGCCTGATGGGGCCGGATGCAATGGATTTTCACAGATACGGGTACGTCATGTCGCACGCCGCGGGTCGCAGCAAACCGTGGAGCAAGCACTTCGTCAGTAATGTCCTCAAGACCGGAGAACGGCCCAGTTTCACCGATAAGCTGTACTGGCGTCACGTCAGTCACCCCATCAAACTGTTTTCCGCGTCTACCATACGGCGCAAACTGCTTACCCTGAACATAGCCGTCTTCATCGGCCGGCTGTTTACGCGGACGTGATGCGGAGATGCCCGGGTATGCTTAGTCTTCTCCCTTCAAAGGCGATATCATGATGTGAGCCCGGTGGGTTCCGGGATCCATGATCCAGGGGTGATTGGGGGCAATGGGCGATTCGGGCAGACCCGTAGAAGCGGCGGTAGCGTAGGGCATGTATACCACGTAGCGGTAACTCGCACCGTCCACCTTGCCCGTTTCCGGATCATAGGTTGCGTTCGGGCCGGAGTAGACGTGAAGCGTGGAGCCGGCATCGCCCATCGTTAGCTTGCCCGACTTTACTTCCTCCTCCCGGAGGGCAAAGATCTCCTGCGCGCTTTTTCCCTCTGCCTGTAGTTCCCGCCCCCGCATCATGAAAGGTTCCAGGCTCTGGTGGTAGCAGGCCGCGTTGAACCCGTCCTTGTTGGGGTCGTCCGCCAGGCAGATAAACTCATTGGTGCCCTCCCGCAGGGTCACGAATTCCCCGGCCGCGTTGTACCCGATCACCTTGGCGCCATCCCGACTGGCGGCGGGGGCGGCGAGTAGGGCGGTCGCGATGCGCGCCTCGTCGGAATCAATATCGACCAGTTGGGCCCTGTTTTCGGTCGGGTCGGACGTCGTGACCTCCGGTGTTTCCGAAACGGTTTCGGTGGCGGGGTCGCAGGAGCAGAGAAGAGCGAAGAGCAACAGGGTGGGTACGGCTAGTTTCATAGTGCAATTGTTTAGGCGTGTGTCCGCGTAGCTCGGTCGATAACCCAAAGCGAAGCGGCAAATAAAGTAAGCAATATTTGCGGAATGCCACACCGGCGTTTCTGCTGTCAGACCAAAAGAAGATATCTCGGGTCACTATATCTTGGTATTAATGTACGTATTGTACGTCTAAACTTGTACAAAGTCGTTTGGGGGGATAATTTGGGATAAACACATATCCATGAAGACCCTATTTCCCCTATTGGTACTGCTCTTTTTATTTCTCGGTACCGGATGCGTAAACAACCTTACGGGCGACGAGATAGACGAATTTGAGGAGGAGTACGGTGAGGGCGAGCTGAGTGCCCGTATCGACGGTCGGTCCTTTAGGGGCCGTATTGCCTGGGCGGAGAAAGGAGAGAACGTCGATAATTCCGGCTTATCCGCTCTTTCGATCATCGGTGGCGACATCCGCAATGACGAAGACGGGGAGGCAATCTATATCGTGGCGCTCTTCGAAAGTCCGACAGTTCCCGCCAGTGGAAGTTATAGCATGAATGAGGATTGTTTCGATAACGACATACCCTGTGTATGGGGTGCTTACGGCTTCTCATACCAAGACGGGGAAATTGATGCAACCTTCGAGAGCGATGATTCATCACCCGGCTCACTGGTAAATCTAACCTACGAAACCTACGAGCGCGACGAAGGTCCCGCCCTCCGCGGAACCTTCGAAATGGTGCTGGTCTCGGCCGATGACGCAGACGTCACCCTACGGATTACCGACGGTAAATTCGATGTACCCATTTCGGAGTGACAGCGAGTTTCGGATTTACCTACCTGTCGCGCAGCAGTCGTCCGATCACCCTTTCGATCGTAAGCCCCTGCACCAGTATTGAAAAAACGACAACGACGTAAGTCATCACGAGAAACATTTCCCGGTTCATCTCTTCCGAGAGGCTCAGGGCAAGCGCGATCGATATGCCGCCCCGCAATCCTCCCCAGGTCATGATCAAATTGGTGTGGGGAACGAAATCCAGCTTCCGTTCGAATAGTTTCACCGGTACCCACAGGGAAGCGTAACGGCAGAGCAGTGCGATCGGAATGGCCAGCAAGCCGGCGAGCAAATAATTGGTCTCGTAGGTCAGCACCAGCATCTCCATTCCGATCAGCACAAACAGGAGGGCGTTGAGCAGAATGTCGATCAGTTCCCAGAATTTATCCACGTACTGCTCGGTTATTTCTGACATGGCGGCGCTTCTGGCGCGATCGTTGCCGATCAGTAGTCCCGCCACCACCATGGCGAGGGGAGCGGAGAGATGCAATTCGTCGGCAATAACCGTTCCGACCATCACGGCCGCCAGGGTAATGATGACTTCCGCACTGAAGTCATCGATGGACTTGAGCAACCGGTAGGTTATCCACCCGATCAGCAGTCCCAGCAGGATGCCGCCGAACACCTCCTGGCCGAACAGTTTTAGAATGTCCGCAGGTCCCACGGCCGGGCCGGTAGCCGAAGCAATGCTGAACAGGGTTAGAAACAGCACCACACCGACGCCATCGTTGAAGAGCGACTCCCCGACGATCTTTATCTCCAGCTTTTTCGGGGCGTTTGCCTGCTTCAGTATCCCCAGCACGGCGATCGGATCGGTAGGCGAAATCACCGCACCGAAGAGCAAACAGTAGATATAGTTGACCGGAGTACCCAGCACTGCGAGCAGATAGTACGTCGCCGTTCCGATCAGGAAGGTAGATGTGATCACCCCGAGGGTAGCAAAGGCGATGATCGGCCAACGCAGCTTTTTGAGCTCCTGAAAATTGGTGTGCAGCGCCCCCGCGAACAGCAGGAAACTAAGCATGTAGTCCATCAGTATCGTCTCGAAGTCAATCTGTCGGATCAACTCCGCTTCCGCCTTCAGCAGCGTATCATCGAATACGCTGACGGCCAGTACTCCCAGGGTGTACACGATGGTAATCAGCATCAGGCCGATCGTGGTCGGCAACTTCAGGAAACGAACGTTGAGGTAGCCGAAGGCGGCGGCCAGAAAGATCAGGCCCGAGGCGATTAAGTAGTAGTTCATTCCGGTGGGTTTTCCAGTGCTTACACTCCACGAAAGTACTCCCCCCCGGCTCGGAACCCCTGATGGCTGGCTTAGTCAGCGTCGGATCCCCTGGCTCCCCCACTGGGTCCAGCTCGCTTATCTCCCTTTCGCAGCAGGATTTGCTGCAACACCGCATCGACAAAGGCGGGAAAGTGTTCCTCCTGTTCTGGTCGGAGCAAATCCTTTACCTCCAGAAAGTGGGCGTACGTAGTCAATATTTTTTCCAGTTCCAGCGTACCGAGTTCGGAGGGCAGTGGTCCGGGATCGGTGGCCTGCGGAGTGGTCAACTGCCGGAAGTAGGTTTCCAGTAGGGCGGCTTGTCGCTGGTTAAACGCCCTCATCTTAGCATCGTGGGCGTGGGCGTAAGTCATGAACTGATCGTGCTGGGCGGCGTCGAAATCAAAGCGTTTGACGGCCTGCAGGGGACCGTGGCTCATCCGGCCGGGAGCGAGTACGATGAACGTGAGGAGCGCAAGATTGAGCAGCAACAGGCCAATCGCGGCAAATTGGTAGACCTTAAGCTTGTCCATTATTCGTAGAGAAGGTAATCGGAAACCAGGGCGAGGGTTTGGTCCTGACCGGATGACTCGTTAGTGTAAAAAGTAATCGCCGCCGCATTTAACAGCAGCAGCAGAACGGCCGCCGCTACCATCGCGCGCCACTGCCGCAGGGGGACGACCACCGCCTCCGGCCTCGCGATCCGGGCTTCGATCCCGGGCAGTAAGTCACGATCGGGGCGTGCCCGGGGTAAGTTGCCTAATCGTCCGATCAGGTCTTCAAAATCAGGGTCGAGTTTTTCCATTTTAGGTTGAGTTTAGTGTCAGCCCCGGTGGGGATATTCGGCATGTAAGTAGGTTTTCAGGCTTTTCTTGGCACGCATCAGCAACCCTTCGATGGCCTTCAGTGTCAGTTCCATCACCTCGGCGACCTGCTGGCGGGGCAGTTCTTCTACGTAGCTGAGCACGAAGGCCGTTTTTTGCCGCGGCGGCAGGCGGTAAATAGCGGCAAACAGGGCGCGGCTCGTTTCCCGCTCCTCCAGTTGGACGCCCGGATGGTAAAAATCGGGCGGATCTCTGGTGGCCGAGAGCGCGCCAAAGATGCCGCGTTGCCGTCGGCGCTTATCCAGCGCCGTCAGTGCGGTATTGACGGTGATGCGGTACAACCAGGTCGTTACCTGGCTTTCGGACTTAAAGGTTGCGGCAGCGCGCCACGCCTTAGCGAATACATCTTGGGTGACCTCCTCGGCATCGGACGTATCCTGGAGGTAACTCAGGGCGGTGTTGTATACGCGGGCGTTGTGACGATGGTACAGGGCACGCAGCGCCTCGGCGTCCTGTGCGGCGATGCCGGCGATCAACTCCTGGTCGGTTACTTCGGTCATCAACGCCCGATATTCTGTACTTTGACTGTCGGAAAGTACAAATCCTTCGCGGAGGGTCGAATATTTTCAAGACGCTGCGGCTCGCTATTCCAAAAATTGGCCGTCTGCCTTTTCTAACTCGGGCCCGACCAACTGATGGGGGCGGCCGCCGATCTATTGAGCATAACTTTCAGGACACCATGCCCGCACCGATCACGCCAGCCTATACAGAATACTTAGTCCGCTGCCGGGCCTGCCTGGGAATGTGCCGCCACTGTCTGGAAGAAACTACGCCGGAGGAAGCCTGCCACGAGTCCCTGCCGGACGTCATTCTCGCCCTGGAGGTCGCCACGATCCTGATCGAACTCCGCAGCGAGGAGGCCTACGACAAACTGCGTAGCTGTGCCGAAGCTTGTGCCTTCAGCGCCACGAACTGGGAAGAGTACGCGCATCCCTTCACCCGCCAGTGTGCCAGTGCGTGCCGGATGGTGTTCGACTACTGGTGCGCAAATGCGGACACCATCTCAACGATTTGTTGACTGGTGAACCCAAATTCACTTGTGTGATCATTTCGCTCATTAGCGAACATCACCGTTACGTATAGCAGTTGGCCTTGGTGAGACTGTTCGTCAGAATTCCCTGCCCATGCCTAAGCCCGTGACCATCCGAGATAACCCTTCATCCCATCATATCACCCTACAGGTCAACGGGCTGGAAACTACCCTGCGGGTACCCCCCTGGGTTTCGCTGCTCGATGCCTTGCGCGATCACCTTGACCTGACGGGTACCAAAAAGGGCTGTGACCACGGGCAGTGCGGAGCCTGTACGGTAATCTGCGATGGAGATCGAATACTCAGTTGCCTCACCCTGGCTGTGATGAAAGATGGCGCCAGGGTCACCACCATCGAAGGCATCGGCACCGAAGACCGACTGCATCCCCTTCAGCAAGCGTTCATCGATTACGATGCCTTTCAGTGCGGCTACTGCACCCCCGGACAGATCTGCAGCGGAGTAGCCATGCTGGACGCCGGTCACGGCGAATCCCGCGAGGAGGTGAAGGACCTGATGAGCGGCAACCTTTGTCGTTGTGGGGCCAACACGAACATCATCGATGCGATCATGGCAGTAAAGGAAGGAAAGTATGAATAACTTCAACTACACGAAAGCCGAGAGCATCGATCAGGCCGTCAGTGCGGTAGCTACCCAGTCCGAGGGTCAATTTATCGCCGGTGGTACGAATCTGATCGATCTGTGGAAATACGACCTCACCCACCCCGAAATGCTGGTCGATCTCAATGGACTGAGCGAGTTGAAGGCGATCTCGGAACTGCCCGACGGTGGCCTGCGCCTGGGTGCTCTCGTCAGTAACAACGCCACCGCTTACCACCCACTGGTGCAGGAACGTTACCCCCTGCTATCCCGAACCATACTGGCCGGTGCGACTGCCCAGATCCGCAATAGTGCCACCAATGGCGGCAATCTGTTGCAGCGCACGCGCTGCTATTACTTCTACGATGCGGCCTCCCCCTGCAACAAGCGGAATCCCGGCTCGGGGTGTCCGGCCATTACGGGACACAACCGACTGCACGCCATTCTAGGGGAGAGTGAGCACTGCATCGCCGTGTACCCCTCCGATATGAGCGTGGCCCTGGCCGCACTGGAGGCCACCGTGCGGGTCACCGGACCGGAGGGCGCGCGGGAAATACCCATCGCCGATTTTCACCGACTGCCGGGAGCGGAACCGGCGCGCGACAACACCTTGGGTGCCGGCGAGCTGATCACGTCGATCGATCTGCCGTCTACCGGCTTCGCGGATCACCACAGCTACCTGAAGCTACGCGATCGCAATTCCTACGCCTTTGCGCTGGTCAGCGTGGCCACCGGCCTGGAGATCGAGGGCGGACGCATACGCAATGCCCGCATCGCGCTGGGCGGCGTTGCCCACAAGCCGTGGCGAGTCCCGGCCGCCGAGGCCATCCTCGTGGATAAAGCGCCCACTCCGGAAGCATTTGCGGAAGCCGCCGATCTGCTGCTGGCCGGAGCAACCGGTTACGGCCACAACGACTTCAAGATCGAACTGGCCCGCCGCGCCATCATTCGCAACGGTATGATGGCACTCGATCCTTCCACCCAAAGACCCGGCGCCCAGCCTTCCCTCTAAAGCACCCCGATCATGAATGAGCACGAGCAAATAGGACAACCACGCCGACGCATCGAGGGTGCACGAAAGGTTACCGGCCAGGCCAAGTATGCGGCAGAGTACAATGTACCCGATCTGCTGTACGGATACATTGTCAACAGTACCATAACCCGGGGCAGGATCACGGCCATCGACGAAGCCGCCGCGCGCTCGGTAGCGGGAGTGGTGGAGATCTTTCACCACGAACGCCGCTCGAAATTACCCGGCTTCGACGTGATTTACTCGGATATGGATGCGCCGCCCGGTTCCCCCTTCCGACCACTGTACGATGCAAACATCCGGTTCAACGGTCAACCCATTGCCCTGGTGGTTGCCGAAACCTTCGAGGCGGCGCGTTACGCGGCCTCCTTGTTGAATATCCACTATGAGGAGGAATCGTTTGACGTCGACCTATTGACCAATCTGGCCCGGGCGCGGAAGCCATCTAAGGGACTGGCTACGCTGATCAAACCGCTACCTCCCGGCCCACGGGGGGATTTCGAAACCGCCTACGCGCAAGCGGATGCTCGGTTCGAAGGACACTTTCACCACGGCTCCCAGCACCATAATCCGCTCGAATTATTTGCCACCACCACGGTGTACGAAGGGGACGGCAAACTGACGATCTACGATAAGACTCAGGGGACGACCAACTCCCAACTTTACGTCAGCAATCTTTTCGGTCTGAGTTTCAGGGACGTACGCGTCATCGCTCCCTTTGTTGGCGGTGGCTTCGGGTCGGGATTGCGGCCGCAGTACCAACTCGTGCTGTGCGTAATGGCCGCCCTGCAGCTCAGGCGCAACGTACGGGTAGTTATGGACCGCGCCCAGATGTTCACCTTCGGCCACCGGCCGGAGACCATTCAGCATACCCGCTTCGGAGCTACGGCTGATGGCAAGCTCACCGCCATTAATCACGTCGCCCTGGCGGAGACCTCCCGCTTCGAGGATTACAACGAAGTAGTGGTCAATCACGCCAACATGCTCTATCCGGCGGATAACGTCGCACTGGACTACAAGCTCGTTCCCCTCGATCGCTTCACCCCCCTCGACATGCGCGCGCCCGGAGGCAGTACGGGAATGCTGGCCATCGAAACCACCATGGACCAACTTGCGGATCAGCTCGGAATCGATCCCCTCGAATTCAGGCTCCGCAATTACGCCGAACGGGACGTCAGTGCGGACAAGCCATACTCCAGCAAGGAACTCCGCGAATGCTACCGTCAGGGTGCCGAGCGATTTGGCTGGTCGGAGCGTAAACCTACTGCGGAAGTCAACCGGCGCGGCAATCGCTTGGTGGGCCACGGCATGAGTTCGGGCATCTGGGACGTGATTGCCCTGCCCGGAAAGGCCAGCGCTGAATTTACCGCGGACGGTAAGTTGATCGTAAGCAGTGCCGTCACCGACAATGGTCAGGGCACCTACACCGTAATGACCCAGATCGCCGCAGACGAACTCGGATTACCCCTGGAGGCCGTCTCCTTTCAGTACGGCGATAGCCGGCATCCACTATCCCCCATCCAGGGCGGTTCGTACACGACGGCCGTGATCGGTTCGGCCATCAAGGCCGCCTGCCGCGCACTGCGTAGTAAGCTCTTCAAGCTGGCGCAGATCATGGACGGATTTCCCCTCGGAGACGCGCTACCCGAAGATGTCAGGTTCGTCGACGGAGCAATTGTACTGAAGAAGGATCCCTTCATCCGAGTTTCCCTAACCGACGTGATCGCCTTTAATCACGGAAAATCGGTTACCGCCTCGAAGTCTAATATCCCCAACATCTTTCGGCTTAAACAGTACACCCGGGCCGCGCACGCGGCATCCTTCGTAGAGGTGGAGGTAGACGAGCAACTCGGCATCATCAATGTCACCCGGGCCGTGACGGCCGTTGCCGCCGGCGCCATTATGAATCCACACACGGCCCGCAGCCAGATTCTCGGGGGCATGGTCTGGGGCATCAGCATGGCGCTTCACGAAGAAACCCTGCTGGACGTCAATCTGGGCAAGTACATCAATACCGACCTCGGTGAGTACCACCTGCCGGTCCACGCCGACATTCATGACCTCGACGTGATCTTCGTAGAAGAGCACGACGACGTTATCAACGAGCTGGGAGCCAAGGGCATCGGTGAGATCGGGGTGATCTCGATGGCTCCAGCGATTGTCAACGCGGTGTACAACGCGACGGGGAAGTTGGTGCAGGTGTTTCCGATCAAGGTGGGTGACTTGCTGTAGATAGTCTTCACAGGAGCGATGCACCCCAGCCCACCGTCGTCGGCCGACCGAGGCACGAGGCTCGTCCGACGACTATAGAGCGCTATACTACTCCGCCAAAATAGTCACCACCACCCGCCGGTAGCTCGTCAGCGCGGGCGCACCGTGGTCCGTCACTTTAAGGATGAAGTGGGCCGTCTCCTCCTGCTCCACTTCCGGTGCCGTAACCCATACGGAGGCCGAGTTTTCCGGAGTGATGTCGATCGTCTCTGCGTAACTGCCCGCCTCCGGGTAGTGTTGCCAGCTGTAGGTCAGGTGGTCGCCGTCGGGGTCGGTGGAGGCCGCTGCATCGAGGCGGAAGCCCTCTCCGGAGCGGACGGTAAGTTCTTCCGGATGACATACCGCCGTCGGGGCATGATTAGCATCCGCAACGGACTGGGTGGTCCAGTCCATCCGCGCGGCAAAGTCGTTTTGGAAGTCGTCGCGCCAGCGCCAGAGGGTAACTTTACTACCCTCGAAGGTTTCCTCCCCACGCTTGACCGAACGCCCGTACTCGCTTTTTACGTAAGGAGTGTACGCGTCGGAAGCATCCGTCCAGACGGGCCGGGTTTCGGCGGTATACGGTACACCGGGAGCGCCCTTTTCGGAGGCATCGAATTCCGGCACGTAGGATTCATAACGGCCGCCCCAACCGCCCCAGTCGGGACGCTCCGGAGCATTTAGTCCATTGGGGATCAGCGAAAGCCAGGCCGGCGTATCGCCTTCCATGCCCCAAGCTACGTCGGGGTAAGCGGCACCGAGCGGACCGTGCCCCTGCTGAATATGTTCACTCAACCAGGCATTGCTGATCGTAGTATTATCGATACCATCGATTACGTTGTTAATGGCAATCCAGGTGGCCCGCCCGTAGTCGCCGTAGCTGAATACATAGAATACATCCGGGAATTCCTTCCTGATCCACGGCCCGCTATCGTCCTGGTCGGAAATGGTGTATACCCGTAATTTGCTGATCAGCCGTGCGGCTTCTTCCTTCGATCGGGTCTGATCTATTGTATACAGGGCTTGTGCCAGGGTATTGATACCGCCCCACACCGATACCCACAGAGGGCGATCGTCTTCCTCCAGCAACTCAATGATGCGGTCGGAGCCCTCCGAATCCTTCCCTTCGCCAACGCCCATCATTCCGTAAACGGGCAGGCCCCGGTATACCTTAGCCCGCAACGATTCGGCGGTGGGGTAGGCCGGATCGTGCTTCACCAAGTTAGGATGGACTTCCGCGTACGTAGCTAAGATCTTCTCGATGGACTCAGGGCGAATCGTATCCCGCAACCAGGTTGAGGTGGTGGCTACCAGACCTACGATCTCGATCTCGTTGGCGTACAACAGCAACCGAATCAGCGACTGCGTATCGTCGGGGTCCGCCTCGATGTCCGTCAGCACCAGGAGGCGGTGGGGTGGGGCGTCTTGTGCCGTCAGCTCGGCATAATTCGGGGAACCGATCAATCCAAAAATTAGTAGGAAAGAAGGAAATAGCGGTAGTTGCACGGTCTAGCGTTGAGGTTGCCAAAATTAGGTCAATTATACAAGCGTTGCTAGTGGTACAGCCGCCGTCGTCGGCCGACGAGTCCACCGTCGTCGGCCGACCGAGGCACGAGGCTCGTCCGCCGACTAAACGGGGAAGCACTGTGGCACTTATTGCGGCGGCGCGCAGGAGCAAGGTAACCCCGGCTCACTCGGCGGACGACCTGTAGTCGGCCGACGAGCTCCCCGTCGTCGGCCGACCGAGGCACGAGGCTCGTCCGCCGACTAAACGGGGAAGCACAGTAAGACTCATTGCGGCGGCGCGCAGGAGCAAGGTAACCCCGGCTCACTCGGCGGACGACTTGGAGTCGGCCGACGAGTGAGCCGTCGTCGGCCGACCGAGGCACGAGGCTCGTCCGCCGACTAAACGGGGAAGCACTGTGGCACTTATTGCGGCGGCGCGCAGGAGCAAGGTAATTCCGGCTCACTCGGCGGACGACTTGGAGTCGGCCGACGAGTTCACCGTCGTCGCCCGCCGAGTGAGCCGTCGGCCGACCATTCTACTTACCTCACATCCCAGAACAGCTTGGTCGACAAATTATCCATGCTGCTCACCTCGGCGTAGTTGGGGTTGAAGCTGATTTCCCGGCCGGAGATGCCCCAGCGGTTTGGAGGAAGCGTCTGTACGGAAGAGTTGTCGTTCCAGAACTCGAGTTGGGGATAGTCCAGGCGGCGGACCTCCGCCCAGTTCTGGTAGGGCTGAATGATGTTGAAGTGCAGCCATTTCTGCTGGGCGATCAACTGTAGTTTCTGGTCAGTGGATAGGCCGGCCGTCATCATGACCGGCTCGGAATCGATGAGCGCCTGGTACTCCTCGTCGGATACGGACTCGACGGTCACGCCGTTCGCCGCGGTGCTGATGGAGTTGGCGTGTAGGTAAAAGTCGATCGACTGCCGGATGCCCCTTTCGTACGCTTCCACGGCCGCGTCACCGTTGTCGGTTCTGGCATAATATTCGGCCTTCAGGAAACTGACTTCCGCTGCGTTGAACAGTACCCCGGGGAAATATTCATTCTCGCTGAATGTCTTGCGGTTGTAGTAGGCGATCATGCCATCGTTGACCATGCTCTGCTGGGCCGTGCCGTCCATCATGGGGTCCAGGCCGGTGAATTCGCCGTCGGCCGCGGTACCCGGCTCGAACAGGATCTCCAGGCGAGGGTCGTCGCTGGCCTTCAGAAAGTCGATCATGATCTTACTGGCGTCGTCGCCGTCCCAGCCTGCAGAATTAATTCCCCCCTGGAAGCCCCGGGCACTGATGGCGGAGCTGGGGTCAAATACGTCGATCATGCTGTTCTGGGCGTTGTCCTCAATGACCGGGTAGCGGTCGGGATTAGAGACAATCTCCTCCAGTTCGGCCATTGCCCGGGCGGAAAACTCCGGTGCCTCCACGACCCGCATCAGCATACGCATGCGCAGCGAGTTGGTGAACCTTCTCCACAGGTCCACGTCGCCATTGTTGATCAGGTCCTGATTGCGGAAGGAGGCAGCCGTGCTGGCGGATAGCTCAACGGATTGCATCGCGTCGGCGATAGCCTTCAGGTCATCCAGCATGAAGGAGTAAATTTCACTGCCCGTGTCGAAGGGGGCGTAGGAAGCGGTGTAGTCGCCGGCATTGGTGCTGAGCATGCCCGCTTCGAAGTAGGGCATCATACCGAAAAGATCAACGGCGCGCTGGGTCTCGAAGTGCATGTACACGTCTGCCGCCATCCGGAAGATCATCAGGTCGGCTTGTTTCTCGGCGTCCAGCATGTCGTGAACACGCTCCACTTCGCGGTACTGTGCCAGCACGGAGTAGTAGTTGTCCCAGAATGAGTTTACTCCGGAAGAGCCGGGAACGTACTGGCCGGGATCGTTGGTCCAGCCGATCGACTGCGTCCACGGATTAAGGGTGCCCATCAGTACGACGAAGTAGTTCCAGTAGTCGGGTACGACGTAATCGCGCCCCTCGACCAGCATACCGGTAAACTGCTTATCGACGGTGGTTTCGCTGATGCGGGCGGGATCGGGGTAGGCATCGGCAAAGTCATCCTCCGTACAGGAGGCGATGGTCAGGATAAGGCAGGCGCTCAGCAGGACGTATTTAATGCCCATGGTGGTTGGATTGTAGGGATTCATTAAAAGTTAGTTTTGAACTGGATGCCGAAGGAGCGGAACGAGGGGTTGTTTCCAGCGTTGTTTATGTTCTGGTACCAGCGGGAGCCGGCGGTGGTCTGCTCGGGGTCCAGGTCCTTGATGGAGCGGTAGATGAAGAAGATGTTTCTTCCGTAGACCGACAGGTTGGCGTTCTGCATCCCGATGCCGGAGATCCACGATTTAGGGAAGTTGAATCCCAACGCCAGTTCCCTGACCTTCACCCAGTTGTTCTCGTTGATGTAAAGCTCATAGCGCGAGTTGCCGTACTGCGGGCCGCCCCAGTTGTAGGTTCCGTTGTAGTAGCGCGCCTGGGAGATCACGTTGGTGTTGGGTTCACCTGTGGGCAGTACTCCCTCCAGCAACATGCCGTCGTTGAAGACCAATTCGCCGTTCGGACCCTGGTCCGATGTCGTCTCTACTCCCTGTCCTTCCCCGTCGACGTAGTAGCGCAGCCCACCGCGCTCGGCGTCCATGTAATTGAGGCTCTCCTCGGTCAGTCCGCGGCTGGTCATCCAGTAGACGCCGGTAGGCATGATTGACCCCCCGTAGCTAAAGTCAGCTACGAAGTTCAGGGTGATGTTGTTGTACTGAAGTCCGCTGACGAGGCCGCCTTCGAAGTCCGGCAGGGCATTGCCGTACACTTCCCATTCGTCCGCATTCAACTGGTAGAGGCCGTTAGGACCAACGATTCGCTGTCCTCCCTCGGTAGTAGCCACGGGGTGAGCGTAGATGTCGCCCATGGGCCGTCCGACCACCGAACGCACCTGGGCGGCGTTGCCGTCGAAATCGGCGTGGATCAGCTCGGTTGCATTGTTGGCCAGCTGCTCGACCGTATTGATGTTGCGGGAGAAATTGAGGGTGGTGTTCCAGTTGAAGCGCTGGCTGCGAATCAGGTCCGCGCTCAGGGAGAGCTCAATGCCCTTGTTGCGTAGCACTCCGATGTTGGTCAGCACGGTGGTGGCGCCGGAGCTGGTCGGGATGTCCACGGGCAGGATCTGGTCAATGATCTTACCGTTGTAGTAGGTGGCGTCAAAGCTGAATCTGTTCAGCAGGTTGATGTTGAAGCCGACTTCGAATTCTTTCTTCCGCTCGGGGCGGATCAGTTCGTTGCCAAAGGAGGAGCCAAGGTTGGTATAGATGACCGACGATCCGCCTTCCGACTGTACGCCCAGCGTATTCTGGTTGTAGTTGATGTTGGCCTGGTAGCGGTTCGGGTAGTTGCCGACGATGCCGTAGGAGGCCCGGAGTTTCGCGTAGCTGACACTCTTCGGCAGGTCGAATGCCTCGTTCAGGATCAGACTAGAGTTGACCGAAGGATACGTAAAGGTGTTGTTGCCGGGGGCAATGGTGGAAATACGGTCCCGGCGAACGGTTCCTTCCACGAACCAGAAGGATTTGTAGCCGAAGTTTAGGGAGCCGAACAGGCCGTCGGTGATCTCCGTAGCCCGGGCGGCATCGCCCCGTGGAATATCCCTCGAAGCCGACAGGTCAAACTTGTTTTCGGGGCTCAGCCCGTTGACCGTCCCGATCGACGTTTTGGAGTAATCGTACTTCCGGGCGGTGTAGCCGGTGAGAAAGCCGAAGTTGATGGATTCCGTCAGATCGATTCCGTAGTTCAGAATGACGTCGCCGTACAGCAGGTTTTCGGTGTAGTTGGCCATCGAGAACCCACCTCCGGGATTGTTGTATAACGCGCTCGGGAAGCGGGTGGGGTTCCATCCCTCCGATTCATCGGCCGTGTAGTCGGTGGAGAGCCGGCCCTGCAGATTCAGGCCTTCGATGATGTTCCAGCGCTGGGTGAAGTTGGCGATGATCCGGTTGTTGGATTCCCGCGATTGGTTTTCCCTCACGTTCCATACGTAGTCGGCGATCGCCGACTTGAAGCCGTTGTAAATGATGTTTTCGTCCGGCGTCGTGCTCTCCTGAGTCCCGGTGCGGAAGTAGTAGCCGTCGCTCGTCCTGTAGCGGTCGAAATACCAGTCGGCGGACTCGAAGCGGTCCATCATTCCGCCAAAATTGTTGATCATCCGGTCCACCTTGTAGGGCCGGTTCTTGGTGGACTGGTTGATGTAGCGAACGTTGAGGGAGGAGGTCAGCCGGTCGTTGATCTCGTAATTCGAGGTAAAGGTCAAAATGTTCCTTTCGTTCTTGGAGCCGAGCGAGACCATTTCATTGTCCTGACGCGTGAGCGAAACCCGGAAACTGAAATCTTCCGTCCCCTTGGAAACGGCCAGGTTGAAGTTTGAGCTCAGGGCATTCTGGAACAGGTCGGCGTAGCTGCTCTCGGCGGAAACGTAGGGGCGCACCACGCCATCCCAGGCCATCACCGGGTTGCCGTCGAAGTTCGGACCGTAGTTCACGCTGGTGTTGATCAGTCCGCGGGTATCGCCGACCCCATCGCCGTCCGTATCGTACTCGATGAAGCGGTCTGCTCCCTGCCCCGCATCGGCCAGCGATAAGGGGTAACCGGGCCCCCTGACGTTCTGGTACCGGGGGAGGTAAGCGATCCGGTCGGTATTAATGGATGCGTTGAATTCCACGCCCAGGCCCTGGTTGAACTTGCCCTTTTTGGTCGTGATAAGGATCACCCCGTTCACGGCGTCGGAGCCGTAAAGGGCGGCTGCGGAAGCTCCCTTCAACACGGAAATGTTGGCAATGTCCTCGGGATTGATGTCCAGCAAACCGTTTCCGCGGATCCGCTGGTCGCCCCAGAAGTTACTGTTGTTGAACTCGCCGTTGCGGATCGGCACGCCATCCAGTACGATCAGCGGCTGGGTGTTGCCGGTGATGGACGACTGTCCCCGAATGTTGATGTTGATGCCGCTGGTCGCGCCACCGGGGGTAGAGCGAATCGAAACACCCGGCGCTTTCCCGTATAGGGCGGAGGCAAAGTTCGTCACCTGCGTTTTGGTGATGTCCTCGGTGCCGAGCTCGACGGTAGCGTAGCCCAGCGCCTTCCGTTCGCGTGAAACGCCGAGGGCCGTTACCACCACCTCGTCGATGTTGGTACCCTGGTTGAGAGTGACATTAATAACGGACTGTCCGTTCACTTCAACTTCCTGCATCCCAAAGCCGATGTAGGAGAACCGAAGGACGGGGTTCTCACCTGTTGGAGTGATGGAATAGGCACCGTCCAGATCAGTAACGGTGCCGATCGTAGTGCCGACTTCCAGAATGTTGGCTCCGATCAGTGGATTGCCCTCGGCATCGATCACCGTTCCGGTCACCGTCTGAGCCAGGCACGGCCCGAGGGCGGGCAGTGCGAGAAGGAGTGTCAATAGTAGTCTCATGCGCTAGTGATTGAGTAAAATCGTTAGGTGCGTTAAGGTTAACGCAGCAATCCTTTACTTGAAGAGGAATCAAGTGCGTTAAGGTACACGCAATGTAATAATTTTTTATCTTGCAATTTTAAATGAATTGAACCGATCGTGAAATTTTGTCTTAACGGATAGAATAACTGATGATCGGGTAACGTAATCGCTACACCGCCTCATTCCCTGTTCTTTTGATCCGTGAAATCGGTCGGCACCCGCTACTGCGTAACTGTATTACTGCCGTGATGTACCACCTCTAGCCGCAGCCGGTCTTGACAACGAATTGATGTTCATGCATAGTAAAAAGCCAACTTTAAACGACATCGCAAGAAAAGCGAACGTCTCCATCGGAACGGTAGATCGTGCGATGAACGATCGGGGGCGCATCGCACCGGACGTCAAGAAGAAAATTCTGACCATCGCCGACGAAATCGGGTATAAAAAGAACATCTACGCATCGCTCCTTGCCTCAAAGAATAAGGTGAAAAGGTTGGCGTACCTGCTGCCGGCCCGGGGAATGGACGGCTACTGGGACCTTGTCCTGGACGGCATCCAAAAGGCAATCGATCACAATCCCATCGAGACCTTCGTACTGGAGCCGGTTTACTTTGACCTGCACGATCCGCAAGACTTTATACGGGCGGTCCGAAAGCTGAAACGGTTAAAGGCAGAGGTCTTGCTGACCGCCCCGCTGTTCGACCGGGAATGGCCGGAACTGATGCAGCAACTGGCCGGATTAAATATTCCCTACGTACTCATCAATACTTTTCCCGAAAAAGTAGACACCAATTACCTGTCCTACATCGGCCCGGATTCCTACCACAGCGGAAAATTGGCCGGTCGGCTAATGAACTACCACTGTTCACCGGGCGATACGGTCCTCATGATGCCGCTCGAAAAAGCCTACGTCAACGCACGGCATATGGTGGAAAAGCGGAACGGCTTTCACGAGTTTTTCCGTCACCACAACCCTTCGGTCAAGGTCATCACCTCAGAGTTCGCCGACTTCCAGGACGATCAGGCCGTCGACCTGTATTTGGAGCGTACACTGGCCGAGCACCCGGGACTTACGGGCATTTACGTGAGCGCTTCCCGCACCTTCGTCGTTGCCCGCTCCCTGGAGCGCATCCGCCAGAATCCCATCCTCATCGGCTATGACGTACTGCCGGAAAACGTCGCTCACCTCCGCAACGAAAGCATCCACTACCTCATCAGCCAGAACCCCAAGCTCATGGGTTACCTGGGCATGAAGGCCTGTCAGGAGTACTCTATCTACAACACCGTCAAAAACAAGAAAATCCTCATCCCGATGGACGTCATCGTAGCCGAGAACTACCAAGAAAACAAGGGCAATTTCTTCCTCGTCAACGATGAGCTATTGTCCATGACCGAAACCTAGTCGTCGGCCGACGAGCTCACCGTCGTCGGCCGACCGAGCTCACCGTCGTCGGCCGACCGAGCTCACCGTCGTCGGCCGACCGAGCTCACCGTCGTCGGCCGACCGAGGCACGAGGCTCGTCCGCCGACTATTCGAGGAGTCATCATCATTCTTTGGCGGCGGGGCGCAGGAGCAATGAAACTCCCGCTCACTCGGCGGACGACTTTTAGTCGGCCGACGAGTTCGCTATAGTCGGCCGACGAGCTCACCGTCGTCGGCCGACCGAGGCACGAGGCTCGTCCGCCGACTATTCGAGGAGTCATCATCATTCTTTGGCGGCGGGGCGTAGGAGCAATGAAACCCCGGCTCACTCGGCGGACGACCTATAGTCGGCCGACGAGTTCACCGTCGTCGGCCGACCGAGCCCACCGTCGTCGGCCGACCGAGGCACGAGGCTCGTCCGCCGACTATTTGGGCAGCCATCACCATTTTCTGGCGGCGGCCCGCAGGAGCACTGACACCCCTGCTCACTCGGCGGACGACTTTTAGTCGGCCGACGAGTTCGCTGTCGTCGGCCGCCGAGTAAGCCCTGCTCCCGCGCACCGCCGCCCTCTAAAGCTACCTGTAAAAAAGTCAGTATGCTCCTCAGGTGCACTGACAATATTTCCGATCGCGCAATCGGGTCTAGCATTTGCTTAGGGAAAACGCGTATCTTCTACTCCCGAAATTTACTGGTTTCGGGTACGGTAATGCGCTAACTTAACAACACCGAACTGCGGGATCCCGAGCGGATTTTTTCACGTGGATCCACAGCCGACAACCATAAAACATCTATGAATTTCAACAACTTCACCATCAAAAGCCAGGAGGTCTTACAGCGGGCCAGTGAAATTGCGGTAGGCAACCAGCAGCAATCGATCGACCCGGGACACATCTTCAAGGCTATTTTCGAGGTAGACGAGAGCGTGACGCCCTTTCTGTTTAAGAAACTAGGGGTGAACATCAATGCGATCAAGTCCGCCATCGACAGCATCGTAGCTGGTGTGCCTAAGGTTACGGGTGCCCAACAGGTGCTGAGCCGGAATGGCGTCGAGCTGGTCCAGCAGGCCAATGTCGTCGCCAAGGAGATGAACGACGAGTACGTCTCGCTGGAGCACCTCTGGCTGGCCGGACTTAAGATCAGCGACCCGGCCGGACAGGTACTAAAGGACGCCGGCATAAAGGCCAAGGAACTCAAACTCGCCATCGAAGAACTTCGGGGAGGTAAGCGGGTCACGTCCAATAGTGCCGAAAACGCCTACAACTCCCTGGAGAAGTACGCCATCAACCTCAACGAGCGCGCCCGGGAGGGTAAGCTCGACCCGGTGATCGGTCGTGACGAGGAGATCCGCCGCGTACTCCACATCCTGGCCCGCCGGAGTAAGAACAACCCCATCCTGATTGGAGAGCCCGGGGTAGGTAAAACCGCCATCGTAGAGGGCCTCGCCCACCGCATCGTTAACGGCGACGTACCCGAAGACCTGCGGGAAAAGGACATCTACAGCCTCGATATGGGTGCCCTCATCGCCGGAGCCAAGTATCAGGGCGAGTTTGAGGAGCGCCTGAAGGGCGTGATCAACGAAGTCACCCAGGCCGAAGGCCAGATATTCCTGTTTATCGACGAGATCCACACCCTGGTGGGCGCCGGTAAGGGGCAGGGGGCCATGGACGCCGCCAATATCCTGAAGCCCGCCCTGGCCCGCGGGGAGCTCCGCGCCATCGGTGCCACCACCCTGGCCGAGTACCAGAAGTACTTCGAATCCGATAAGGCCCTTGAACGCCGCTTCCAGCAGGTCACCGTCGACGAGCCCTCGGAGGAGGACGCGATCAGCATCCTGCGCGGCCTGAAGGAGCGCTACGAGACGCACCACAAAATCAATATCCTGGATGAAGCCGTAGTGGCTGCCGTGCAGCTTTCCGAGCGCTACATCACCGACCGCTTCCTGCCCGATAAGGCCATTGACCTCATCGACGAGGCCGCCGCCCGCCTGCGCCTGGAAATGAATTCCATGCCCGAGGAACTCGACGAGATCGAACGACGCATTCGCCAGCTCGAGATCGAGCGGGAAGCCGTGAAGCGCGAGAACGACAACGCCAAGATCGAGCGCATCAATCACGACCTGGCCAATCTCGAAGAACGCCGCAACGAATTGCGCGCCCAGTGGGAAAGCGAACGGGAAGTGGTATTAGGGTTACAGCAGGCCAAGCAGCGTATCGAAGAGCTCAAGAACGAGGCCATGCGCCTCGAACGTGCCGGTGAGTACTCCAAAGTGGCCGAAATACGCTACGGACAGATCCCCGCCGTCGAAGCCGAGCTTAAGGAATTCAATGATCGACTGATCGATATGCAGTCCAACGCCAAAATGCTCGTAAAGGAGGAAGTCGATAGCGAAGACATCGCCGAGATCGTCGCCCGCTGGACCGGCATCCCCGTCACCCGCATGCTCGAGAGCGAACGGGAAAAGCTGCTGCACCTGGAAGAAGCCCTGCACAAACAGGTCGTCGGACAGGACGAAGCCGTCGAGGCCGTAGCCGACTCCATCCGCCTGAACCGAACCGGACTCAGCAACCAGGACCGCCCGATCGGTTCCTTCCTCTTCCTCGGCACCACCGGGGTGGGTAAGACGGAGCTGGCCAAGGCCCTGGCCGATTACCTCTTCAACGACGCCGACATGATGACGCGCATCGATATGAGCGAGTACCAGGAGCGCCACGCCGTCAGCCGACTGGTGGGTGCGCCTCCCGGATACGTTGGCTACGATGAGGGCGGACAACTCACCGAAGCCGTACGCCGCAAGCCCTACAGCGTGGTACTGCTCGACGAGATCGAGAAAGCTCACCCCGACGTATTCAACATCTTGCTGCAGGTGCTCGACGACGGCCGCCTAACCGACAACAAGGGGCGGGTCGCCAATTTCAAAAATACCATTATCGTTATGACCTCCAACATCGGATCGGAGATCATCCGGGAGAAATTCTCCCAGATCAATTCGTCGAACGAGGAAGAGATCATTGAGGAAACCAAGGAAACGCTGTTCAACGTGCTGAAACAAACGGTGCGTCCCGAATTCCTGAACCGCATTGATGACGTGGTGATGTTCCGTCCGCTGAGTCGCAAGGACATTCGCCAGATCGTGGAACTTCAGTTGGCTGAGGTCCGTCGGATGCTTTCCGAGCAGGACATCGTGCTTACGGTCGCACCCGAGGCCATGGACTGGCTGGCCGCCGAGGGCTACAATCCCGAGTTCGGAGCCCGTCCGCTGAAGCGGGTGATCAAGAAGCGGGTTTTGCGCCAGCTTTCCAAGCAGATGCTGAGCGGCGACGTGAAGCCCGGTAGTCAGATCGTACTGGATGTGTTCGGCGATGTGGTTGTTTTCCGTCAGGCCCGTACGGGCGAGCGGACCACTGCCGCAACCGACGTGGCTGCCTCCTCCGAGACAGCGGCAGGTTAAATTTTGTTAAGACCGTTCGGCCTGACCAACCAAAAGTTAGGCTGAACGGTCTTCTTCCCGTGCATCCTTCCGGGATTTACCGAGTCATTAGAACTAACAGTACCTTCAAAATGAAAAAATTACTCTTAATCGTCTTCGTCGCCGTGTTAGGTGGCTTGATTGCCCTCGGTGGAGCTAATTATCTTGGCTGGGGCAACATTAAATACGTAGAAGTCGCCGGAACACCGACCAGCCTGACCAATTTTGCCAACGTAGCACCCGGTACCCGCGTGGTGCCCGCACCGTCCGACGGCTTCGTGATCGCCGCCGACCGTGCGCTGCCGGCCGTGGTCCACATCAAGGCAAGCAAACAGGCCGGCGGCCGCAGCATGCAGACCCCCTTTGGCCAGATCGATCCCGATCAGCTGCCCGATGCCTTCCGTGACCTCTTTGGCAACCCCGGCAACGGCGGTGAAATGCCCCTCCAACAGGGTAGTGGTTCCGGCGTGATCATCAGCAGCGACGGCTACATCGTATCGAACAACCACGTGGTGGAGAATGCCGAGACCCTCGAAGTGGTCCTGAACGACGAACGCACCTACACCGCCAAGGTCATCGGTACCGACCCAACCACCGACATCGCCCTGATCAAGATCGAAGAAACCGGACTTACCCCCATTGCCTTCGGCAACAGCGACGAAGTAAGGGTAGGAGAATGGGTCGTTGCCGTAGGTAATCCCTTCAGCCTCACCAGTACCGTCACCGCCGGCATCGTCTCCGCTAAGGGACGTAGCATCGACATCGTACGCCGCAGCAGTGGAAGCGACCTGGCCATCGAATCTTTCATCCAGACCGACGCCGTAGTCAACCCCGGCAACAGCGGTGGTGCCCTAGTCAACCAGAACGGTGACCTGATCGGCATCAATACCGCCATCAGCAGCCCCACCGGTGTATTCGCCGGTTATAGCTTCGCCGTACCCTCCGCGATCGTTAAAAAAGTAGCCGAGGACCTGCGGGAATTCGGTGTCGTACAGCGCGGCCTGCTCGGTGCCAGAATTCAGCAACTGAACACCGCCTTCGCCAAGACCAAGGACATCGACCGCGACAACGGAGTATACGTAGCCGAAGTAATGGACGGCAGCGCCGCCCAGGAGGCCGGTCTGCAGGAGGGTGACGTTATCCTCAGCGTCGACGGCGTAGCCACCCTGCGCAGCAGCGACCTGCTCGAACAACTCGGTCGCCACCGTCCCGGTGACAAGGTGGTCCTCAGTGTCGAGCGCGACGGCCGTAAGCGGGAACTTACCGCGCAACTGAAAAACTCGGATGGCAACATCAACGTCATCCGCCCCTCCGAAAAGCCCGTAGAGTACGCCTCACTGGGGGCTGACTTCGAGGACCTGCGCGAAGACGTGGCCACCGAACTGAAAATCGAGGGCGGCGTAGTAGTTGCCGACCTGGGCAACGGCCCCATCGCCGAGCAGACCCGCATTCGCCCCGGTTTCATCCTGACCAAAGTGGACGGCCGGAAAGTGAAGGACGTAGAACAGCTTCAGGGTTTACTCCGCAACAGCAGGGGGACGATCGCCCTCGAGGGCATCTATCCCGACGATCCCACCCGGACGTACAAGTACGCCATAGTTAAGTAATGCCTTATCCTCATTCAGAGGCAGGCCAACCGGCGCGGGGCGTCACCTTCCAGTAAGGTGGCGCCCCGCCCTATTTTGTCAGATCTTTATCCATGCCATTCCTCGTACTCCTGCTCCTCCTGCTTGCGTCCCCCCCGGGGGCGAACAAGACCGGCACGCTGGTCCTGCGGGTGGACCACATCGAGGAGGCCGTCGGCTCACTCTGGATCGGGATATACGAATCGGAGGATGATTTTCTCGATCGGGACAAGGCCCGGCTGGTCCGACATACGGTGACGACGACCGGCTGCGAACGGGTGGACATCGACAAGCTCACCGTAGGAAAACGGTATGCCATCGCCGTATTTCACGACCTGAACGACAACGGGGAACTCGACACCAATTTCCTCGGCTTACCCGCGGAGCCGTGGGCGCTGAGCCAATCGCTGCGCAGCTGGTTCCGGCGGCCGCGGTTTGGGGAGATGAGTTTCGTATTCGATCCCGACGTAGGGTTGCCCCCCCTGGTATTGCACTGATGGCCGGAAGCCGGGACGCACCCGCGTATTTACTTTAACTTCGCCGCTTGTACGGCACCTCCGCGGGCCATCGTTTAAACCAGCGTATGAGTATCAAAGTAGGTATCTTCTTCGGCGGTCCCTCCCGGGAGCGCGAAATTTCCTTCGCCGGGGGGCGTACCGTGTACGACAACCTCGATAAGTCCCTCTTCGAGCCCGTCCCGATTTTCGTCGACAGCTTCCGGCGTTGGCACCTGCTGGACTGGGAATACCTCTACCGGGGCAGCATCCGCGACTTCTTTCCTCCCGTCGCCCTGGCCCCCGCCAGCGCCCACGGATTTCAGGTGTACCAGGAAAGTATGGGGCCACAGGACGAACTGGCCATCAACGAAATGGGGGACCACGTAGGTCGCCGCATCCGGCGGGAAGAACTGCCCGAACTCATCGACCTGGCCTTTCTGGCCCTCCACGGCGAGTACGGGGAAGACGGTCAATTGCAGCGTGAACTGGAATACGCCGGCATCCCCTACACCGGCAGCGGCGTACGCGCCAGCGAGATCGGCATGGACAAAGCCCTCCAGAAGGAACTCATGGCGGCCGCCGGTTATCCCTCCCCACCCATTCTGGTCATCGAACGGGAGGCGTTTGCCGATAGCCCCATCGACGAATTTTACCAGTCCTCCGTGGAGCGAATCGGCTGGCCTATGGTCATCCGTCCGGCCCGGCAGGGTAGCAGCATCGGGGTGTACATTCTGCAGGAAGAGGAAGGTCTCGCCGGGTTCGAGCGCGCCGTCAGTGCCGCCTTCTTCCGCGAAAACCTATTGTTGCAGGACTACGCCGACCGCAGCCCGGCCGACCGCATCGAGTACGTCCGCCACGTCAGTGACCTACGCGACGGCATTGCCTATCCCATGGACGTGCAGCGCGGCGATCATCGGCTCACCCTCTACACCCCCGACGAACTGCACGACTATCTGGAAGCGGCGGTTGCCGACGCGTCCGGTTCCCCCCTGATCGTGCTGGAGGGCCACCAGAATGAGGAACGCGTCATCGTGGAAGGTTTTATCAGCGGCAAGGAGTTTTCGACCATCGTGCTGCGTAAGCCCGACGGTGGGGTAGTGGCTTTGCCTCCCACCGAAATCGTCAAGTACGAGGGCGAGCTTTTCGACTACCGCAGCAAGTACCTGCCGGGACGCAGCCGCAAGGTCACCCCCATCGATCTCCCGGCGGCGGCCATCGACGAGATCCGTCGGGAAACGGAACGGCTGTTCACGGAGCTCGGCTTCGCGGTCTACGCCCGCATCGACGGTTTTTACACGCCGGAGGGCACCATTTACCTCAACGACCCCAATACGACCAGCGGCATGATGCCCTCGTCGTTCTTCTTTCACCAGGCGGCCGAGATCGGCCTCAGCCCCTCCCAGTTCCTCACCTACATCATCCGCACCAGTCTGCAGGAACGGGAGGCCGACGACCTGATGGCCCTTCTGGATCGCGACTTAGACGAATTGCGGGCAAGCGCGGGAGCAAAGCAACGGGTCGCCGTGCTGCTGGGTGGGACGAGCTTTGAGCGCCACATCAGCGTAGAAAGCGGCCGGAACATCTACGAAAAGCTGAGTTCCAGCGAAACCTACCGGCCCCTCCCGGTTTTCCTGACCTCCCCCATCGACACGGAGCAGGCGGACGAGGATTTCGTACTGTACCAGCTGCCGATCAACCTCCTGCTGAAGGACAATGCCGACGACATCCACGATAAATTGGTCCACGCACGGGAACACCCCGCCATTGCGGAGATCCGCAGGTCCTGCGCCACCATTACCGACCGCTATGCCGACCCCGACGTAGTTTTCAAGCCGGTGCATTTGCCGCTCGCGGAGTTGCCGCAAGTTGCCGATGCCGTCTTCATCGCCCTCCACGGACGGCCCGGAGAGGATGGGCAGGTACAACAAAAACTAGACCGGCTCGGACTGCCCTACAACGGCTCCGGACCGGAAACCTCGGCCATCACCATCGACAAGCACGAAACCCTCAACGTACTGCGCGCCGGCGGCCTGCCGGTCACCGAGCAGTGGCTCGCACTGCGGGAAGATTTTCTGCTTAACGCCGAAGCCTTTTACGATCGCGTGGAGCAGCGTTTCGCTTATCCCCTGATCGCAAAACCGGTAGACGACGGATGCAGCTCGGCCGTCAAGCTCATCCGGCGGCGGGAAGAGCTGGTTGCTTACTGTCAGCTCACCTTCCAGCCCGGCGGCAATCGCGAGCGACAGGCCCGCAAGACCCTAAAATTAGGCAGCAAGGAAGAGTGGCCCCTCGGCAAATCGTCCATCCTCTTCGAAGCGGCCATTACCGCCGCGGGTGCCGAGAAGTTTCTGGAGATCACCGGAGGTATGCTGACCCACTACGACGGCGACGGCGAGTTGCGCTACGAGGTGTTCGAACCCAGCGAGGCCCTTGCCGGTGGCGAAGTGCTGAGTTTGGAGGAAAAATTCCTGGCCGGCGAGGGGCAAAACCTTACTCCGGCCCGATTAGCGACCACGAAGTACAGCTACGATCACGTGGCCTCCCGGGTGAAGCACGACCTGGAACGGGCCGCCCGCCTGCTAAAGGTAGAAGGCTACTGCCGCATCGATGCCTTCGTGCGGGTATTTGAGGACGGAAGGGTGGAGACCATCGTCATCGAGGTCAACAGCCTGCCCGGAATGACGCCCGCCACGGCCATTTTTCACCAGGCCGCCATTGCGGGTTACCAGCCCTATCAGTTCATCGCGGCGATCCTCGATTTTGCGAAAGAAAGACTGCGCCGGCGCTGGGCTTACGTACCGGAGGCTGCACCCACCGTGTTGGCTGCTTCCCCGACTTACACGGCACCTGCGGACCCGCCCGAACGATCCGCCGCCGCCCTCCTCTGGCTCAAAAACATCGGTGCCGCCCTGCTGTTGCTTACGGTCCTCTTCCTGCTGCTGAAAACGGGGCTCAACCTCTACACCAACCACGGGGAAAGCATGGTCATCCCCACCTTCGAGGGAATGCAGATCGATGAGGCCCGACGGGTCGCGGAACAGGAGGGCTTGAATATCGACGTGACGATCGGCGCCTTCGATCCGGCAAAACCGGCCGGTCTGGTTGTGCAACAACAACCCCGGGTAGGCAGTCGCGTAAAGAACAACCGCACGGTCTACCTTACCGTCCTCAGCGAAGACGCCCCCGACGTAGTGCTCCCGAGTCTGGTGGGCAATTACGACTACAACCAGTACGTGCGTCTGCTGAAGGTGAAGAACATCAAGTACCGCGTTCGGGAACGGGAGTTTGACGCAAAGCAGGAAGACGGGACCATTCTGTACCTGTACTACGACGACCGCAAGATCACCGATGAGGACCTGCGCGAGGGCGTGAGGGTGCCGATGGGTAGCACGATCGACTTCGTGATCACCCAGCGAAAGGGAGGAAAAGTGACGCTGCCCGATTACCGCTGCCAGCAGTACGGCACCGCGGAGTTTGCCATTACCGGCAGCCAACTGGTGATCGGCCGGGTGTCGGGAGATTTCACCGACCGCTACCAGGCCTACATCACCGGCACCGAACCGGTGGCGGGTACGGTACTGGAAACGGGAGCAAAGGTCAACCTGGTGCTGAGCGACACTCCACCGGATGGATGTGAGTAATTAATGGACGCGGCCCTCGTTTGAACCTTGGCTAACAAACACCTATGAAGTCTTACCTACTCCCCATCCTCCTACTGGTGGGCCTGCAGGGCCTTACCGCCCAGCGCATCGTGCCGCTGATGGAACAGCCGCAACTCCACGATCCGCACCGCAGCCCCGTAGTTTCCGCCCGGGCGGTCTGCGGCGAGCCCGACCTGGAGGGCATCGAACGAATTGTCGCCGGGGAGCAGGGAACCATCAAGATCGACCTGGATACCGTCGGCCTCGGAAGTGACCTGACCGACTACCGCTGCACCGGCTGCGCTACCGCCCGCTACGGCACGGCTACCCTGAGTGGCGACACGGTACTGTACACCCCAAACGCGGACGTACAGCAGGGGCTCGATACCCTGGGCCTGTACGTGTGTTCCCCCGGCGGTGTTTGTTCGGATACGGTACAGTTAGTCATACTAGTTCAGCGACCTGGCCGCACGATCGAACTGGGAAACCGGCTGATCCAGCCCGGCGCAAACGATACCGTTACCGTGCCTTTAGACGAGCTACCGGGAGGAGCGGTCTGCCGTACGATCGCCGGTTGCGCGGGGAACGACTACGGCGGACGGAGTCAGTTGAGCTACTTTACCCGGGCCTTCGGGCAGGGAAACAGCTTTGTGTACGAAGCGTCCAATTACGGGGGGACGGATGAAGTCTGCGTCAGGGTGTGCAACGAATACGGATTGTGCGACACGTACCGCACCAGCCTCACGGTCGACCGGCCTTCCGTAGAGCTGCCCTTTTTCGATGATTTCTCCTATGCAGGAGTGCGGCCGGAAGTAGCATTGTGGCAAGATGAGGACGTGCTGATCAACCGCAACTACGGCGTCCTGCCCCCGTCGATCGGCGTGGCAACCTTCGACGCGATCGACTTTAACGGCCAGTCGTACACCGGCGGCAGCAACCGGGTGGCCCAGCCGCGGGATTATCTTACCTCCAGTTCGGTAAACCTGGCGGGGAAGTCGGGTACGGTCCTGTCGTTTTACCTCCAGCCAAAGGGCCTCGGTAACCGGCCCGAGGTACAGGACAGCTTTTTGGTCCAGTTTCTCGATCCGAGCGGCGAGTGGAATACGGTATTTGCCGTGAGTGGACGTCCGACCACCGAATCCAATACCGTGATCAACCCCTTCACGGGATACCTCATCGACGTAGCGACCGAGTACCAGTACGACGGTTTCCAGTTTCGCTTTCTGAACCTGAGTACGGAGTACGGGGCCGTGGACAACTGGCACCTCGATTACGTAAAACTCAGCAATACCTCCACTTCCTTAATCACCCAGGACCTGGCTCTGGTCGAGGCACCCTTCCGGCTGGTAGCTCCGTACACCAGTTTGCCGGTACGCCACCTGCAGGCCGCCGGGCAGGTGTTGCTTGCCGATTCGATCTACCTGAAGCTCTGGAACCACCGGGCGGACGTTACGCCGGTGACCGCATCGACTTACCGGGTGGAGAACCTTGGGGAGCCCGCATTTTCTTCGGAGGCCGGTTTGCTGCCTTCCAGTTACTTCGGTCAGGACAACGGCATTGCCCCCGCCTCCGCCGAGGTGCGGCGGGCCACCTTCGAGCAACTGCCGACTTACCAGCAGATTCGCGCCTTTCTCTTCGGGCTCGATCCGGAAGAAGACTACCGCCTGTTGACCACCTACGACCTTACCGTTGCCACCGAGGATGCCGCCTTCGCCCCGGGCATCGTGCGCAACAATCGCGCGAGCGAACTCACGGTGCTGGACGATTACTTTGCCTACGACGACGGGAGTGCGGAGGTAGCCATTGAGGGGCAGAGCGGTAACGTTATCGTGCAGCGGTACACGGCCTACGTCGCCGATCAGCTTACCGGTATCCGCCTGCGCATTCCGCGGGGTCTGGGCGGGCTCGGCGATCAGAACATCAACTTCGTGGTCTACGGTGCCGGCGAGGAAGGGATGCCGGGGGAGTTGCTGTACTCCACCGAGGCGCCGGTGCTCTACGCTGAGGATTACTACCGCGACTCCCTACAGGCGTTCACCAGTTATGCGCTGGAGGAGGCCGTAGAACTTGGTGTGGGAGATTTTTACGTGGGGTGGCGACAGCCCGTAGCCAATCGGTCGTTGCCGGTGGGATTCGACCGCAACAACCAGCCCGTCGGCGTACAGTTTTTCGATGCGGGGGCCGGCTGGCAGGAGCTGGGCGGGGCAACGCGGGGAGCCATCATGATCCGACCCCTACTGGCGGGGGCGGAGGTACGTCCCACCTCCACCGAGAAAATTGACGTCATCACACACATTTTTGACGTTTTCCCCAATCCGACCAGTGAAACACTGAACATTCGACCGCTGGAAACGGTAAATATTGCAGACCTCAGCTACCGCCTCTTTGCGGCCAGCGGACAACTGGTAAGGGCGGACAGAGGTTCGACAGTCGTAAATATGGCGACCCTTCTATCCGGCGTTTACCTGCTTGAGTGCCGAATCGGAGCACGCACTAGCCGTCATAAGATTGTCAGGCGTTAATCTATTCCGGCGTCTTTGTTGTTGGATCACCCTTTAAGAAGTAACCAAACCGACAATGGAAGCAACCATAGAGGAGCTAAAGAAAAGGGAGACCGAAGGGAAGCAGGATTACGTATTGCTCGATGTACGCGAAGACTACGAGCGTGCGGAGTTTAACGTGGGTGGCATTCACGTGCCCCTTGGCCAACTAAGCATGTCAATGGACAAGCTTACGCCTTACCGCGACCAGGAGATCATCGTCTACTGCCGCAGTGGCAAGCGTTCGGCGATGGCGCAGGAGTTGCTGCGTCAGTCCGGATTTAAGAACGTAAGGAACCTGGAAGGAGGAATGCTCGCCTACCAGGGCTGAACCAACTTCCAGTTACCTTTTACGGTAAACCCGTGCTTCGAAACCGGCCGTGCGAACGCGCTCGGCCATCTGATTAGCTTCGGCGTAATCGTGCGACCGACCCACCAGTGCCACGGCGTAGGTACCCCGGTCGAATTTTGCCATTTCCGTCGCAGAAAATCCAGCTCTTTTGAGGTCGTTGACCCTAGCACGGGCGTTGATGACCTGACGGAAGGTTCCGGCGATGACCAGAAACCGGCCTTCCTCCGAGAATGCAGCATTTTCGGGGGATGAATTGGAGGAATCGGCTTCCGTGGCCGGAGAGAGTTCTTCAAACATGTGCTCGTCATCGGTTTCGCCGGCCGCTTGGATGTCATAGAAAGTCGCGGAATCCGTCCCGGATGCATTTGGCTTTGCGCCTAAAGTGTTGGTATCTTGGGACTTCGTATCCCGCGTTGCAGTAAAGGCCTGAGAAATCAACAGAGCGAGGGCCAACAGGCAGACGATCAGAATGACGGGAACGAGGATGGATGATTTCATCAGTAAGTGAGTTCAAAAGTTAGACATGAGCACTTACTCCTAAGGAAATAAGTACCCTCCCGGTTTAGGGAGGCGAAGTAAAGAATTTTGTCAAGTGTTTGCTTTTTGGAAAGACCGTTTTTAGAGGGAGTGCCGATTCGGCACTCCCTTTTTTTTGGCTAAACCATTCTTTTTGCCTTACGTTGGCTTGTGTATGTCCGAACCCTCTCCCGTTCAGTTGCCCGGTGCGGTGTCCAACGACCCTACGGCCCCCGGCCGGAAGGAAGACCACATCGAGTTGGCGTTTGATTCCCAGGTCGACCACGGTACCCTGGACGATCGTTTCGATTACGAACCCCTGCTGGCGGCGCATCCGGCCACCGGAAGCCTTCCCCCGATCAATTGGGGCGACCACACCATGCGTGCCCCCCTGTGGGTAAGCAGCATGACCGGCGGCACCGAAAAGGCATTCACCATCAACCACAACTTGGCCCGGGCAGTCGGGGAGTTCGGACTGGGCATGGGCCTGGGATCCTGCCGTAGCCTGCTGTACGACGACCACCGCTACCGCGACTTTAACGTGCGGCCCGTAGCCGGCTCCGGAGTACCCATCTTCGGCAACCTAGGTGCCGCCCAGGTACAACACCTGATCGATCAGGGACAGTTGGGCATGATACCCCAACTGATCGATGCGCTGGACCTCGACGGCCTCATCGTGCACGTCAATCCGCTTCAGGAATGGCTACAACCCGAAGGGGACCGGTTTACGGTTGCTCCCATCGTCACGATCCGCACCCTCATCGAGGAGCTCCCGGAATTGCCCCTCATCGTCAAGGAAGTGGGGCAGGGGATGGGGCCGGCCAGCCTGCGCGCATTGCTGGAACTTCCGCTGCTCGCCCTCGACACGGCCGCCAACGGGGGGACGAACTTTAGCAAGCTGGAACTTTTCCGTTCGGATGACCTGGCCCGGTCAGCCTACGGCGGATTGGTGCGTGCGGGACATTCGGCCACCGAGATGGTCCGGCAGATCAATGGTCTCACCATGGACGACACCCTGACCGTACGGTGCCAGAACCTCATCGTCAGCGGTGGGGTGCAGGGGTTTCTCGACGGATACTACCTTACCGAAATTGCGACCTTGCCCGCCATCTACGGCCAGGCCTCGGCCTTTTTGCGGCACGCCCGGGAAGATTACGATAGCTTACACCGCTACGTTGCCAGTCAGATCCGGGGTCTCGAGCTCGCTAAAGCCTATCTTCACCCGCGGCGCTAAACACCATACACCTCCCACGCAGTGGCCGAGAAAATACAGAATAACGGACGGATCAACGGGTTCAGTAAGCTAGACAAGCGGCAGCGTCGGGAGTGGTTGCTCGAAAAGTTCCTGCCCGGTAGGACCCACGCCGAGTTCCGGCACTTTGAGGCGGCCAGCGAGGACTTGCAACAGGTTTTCGACAACTTCAGCGAGAACACGGTCGCCAGCTTTCCGCTTCCCTTCGGAGTGGCCCCCAACTTTTTGATCAACGGCACGGCATACGCCGTGCCCATGGTCACGGAAGAAAGCAGCGTGGTGGCCGCCGCCAGCAGTTCGGCCAAGTACTGGCTTACCCGCGGCGGTTTCCGGGCCGAGGTAGTGGCCACCGAAAAACTGGGGCAGCTTCACTTTCGCTGGGCCGGGCACCCCGATCGCCGGGCCGCCCTGCTTCCCGAGCTCGAAGCGCGACTGCACGGAGCTACCGCAGGCATTACCGACCGCATGGAAGCCCGGGGCGGCGGCGTACGTGGCATCACCTGGAAGCACTTACCCAATGTCGATCCCCAGTGCTACCAGCTGCTCGTTCGCTTCGGAACCGGCGATAGCATGGGCGCCAACTTTATCAATACCGTCCTGGAAGCTTACGCCACCGAACTCGAAGTGTGGTCGGCCACCAGCACCGCCCTCCACGAAGCGGAGCGTGAGCTGGAAGTCATTATGGCCATCCTCAGCAACCACACCCCCAACTGTGTGGTGAGGGCCGCGGTAAGCTGCCCGATCGAGGCGATGAATATACCCGGTTCGGGAGTGGATGCCGCGGACTTCGTGCGCCGGTTCCGACTGGCCGTTGCCATTGCCCATGAAGACACCCACCGGGCCGTCACCCACAACAAGGGCATCATGAACGGCATCGATGCCGTGGTACTGGCGACGGGCAACGACTTTCGGGCCGTGGAATCCGCCGCCCATGCCTTTGCCGCCGAAACCGGCCGCTACCGTTCGCTGAGCCGCTGCCGGATCGAAGATGAGGTCTTCCACTTCGAACTCACCGTCCCGTTGTCCCTCGGCACCGTCGGCGGCCTCACCCGCCTGCATCCCCTGGCCGATCTGGCCCTCGACATCCTCGGACGGCCCGGGGCGGAAGAGCTGATGTGCATCGCCGCAGCTACCGGGCTGGCCCAGAATTTCGCTGCCCTGCGCAGCCTCGTTACCACCGGCATACAACAGGGACACATGAAAATGCACCTGCAAAATATCCTCTCCAGCCTGCAGGCCAGTCCACCGGAACGCCGGCAAACCGCCGAGTTCTTCCGTGGACGTACCGTGAGCCACCACGGTGTGCGGCAGTACCTGGATCGGTTGCGGGAAGGCGGGGTGGTGGGATAAAAAGAGCGGGGGGACGCAAAACTTTGCGTCCCCCCGGGAAATGCGCCTCAGAAAGGGCTCGAACCTTTGACCTACGGATTAACAGTCCGCCGCTCTAACCAACTGAGCTACTGAGGCAGTGCGCACTAAACAACCACGGTGGCTGCCTAAGCGGACGCAAATTTACGCTGTCCCGCTTTATTTTGCAATCTTTGTCGCCCCAAAAAAATAAAATATGAGTCTGCTCGCAGTCGGAACCCTAGCCTACGATGATGTCTATACCCCCTTCGGAGAGGTGAAACAGATCGAGGCGGGCAGTTGCACCTATATCGCCATGGCGGCAACCTACTTCGCGCAACCCGTGCAACTGGTCTCCGTGATCGGCGGCGATTACAACGACGCGTTCCTGGCCGACCTCGAGCGGCGCGGTGCCGACCTGGAGGGCGTGGAGGTGATTCCCGACGGCAAATCCTTCTACTGGGCCGGTCGCTACCACGACGATATGATGGGCCGCGACACCCTCGATACCCAGCTGAACGTACTGGCCGACTTCGATCCTAAAGTCCCGGAATCCTACCGCAACACCGACTACGTGATGCTCGGTAACCTGACCCCCTCCGTACAGTCGCGGGTCATCGACCAAATGGCCCACCGCCCTAAACTGATCGCGCTGGATACGATGAACTTCTGGATGGACGTCGCCCTCGACGACCTCAAAGAAGTGCTCAAGCGCATCGACGTCCTCATCATCAACGACGAGGAAGCCCGTCAACTCAGCGGCGAACTGAGTCTCCTCACCGCCGCGGCGAAGATCGTGGAAATGGGCCCTAAGATCCTCATCATCAAAAAAGGAGAGCACGGCGCCCTACTATTCGAAGAGGACAAAGTCTTCTACGCCCCCGCCCTGCTGCTGGCCAAGGTCGTTGACCCAACCGGAGCCGGCGACACCTTCGCGGGCGGACTGGTCGGCTACCTGGCCGCCACCGACGACCTGAGCTTCGAAAACCTGAAGCGGGCCGTCATCTACGGATCGGCCATGGCCAGCTTCGTGGTGGAAGATTTCGGTACCCGCCGGATGCAAAATCTGGACCGCGAGCAGATCGATGCCCGGGTCGCGCGCTTCGTCGAACTGATGAACGTGTCGCTCTAGACCGGTATGGAACAATTGCTCGGGCAGATCTACGCTACGGAGCTCGTCGAATGGATCGCAACCGGGACGGCCCTGATCTACGTATGGCTGGCCGCGCGCGACAACAACTGGTGCTGGTTCTTTGCGGCCGTGAGTGCGCTGTTGTGGGCTTACCAGTCGTTCATCGTTTACCGCCTGGTATCGGACGCCTTGCTACAGGGCTTTTACTTCGTAATGGCGGGAGTGGGGCTGTTTCGCTGGCACCGTTCCCGGGCAACCCGACCCGATCACCGGATGCTCGATGCCGTAGCCATTCAGCCGGCGTCCGAAACGGAAACCGCTATTTTCCAAATGAACTGGCGTGAGCACGCCGTCACCATCGGGCTGGGCCTTGTCGTGGGGCTGTTGTTAGGGTACGCGGTGGGAGCCATTGCAACCGCGACCCAGACCTACCTCGATGCGATCACGACCAGCTTCAGCATCATTGCCACCTTTCTGCTTATCTGGCGCCGGCTCGAGAACTGGCTCTACTGGATCGTGATCGACGCGGTGTACGTCTACATTTATCTCCGGTCGGGTGCGGTGCTCTTCGCCCTGCTGATGGTCCTGTACGTAGCGATGGCTATATATGGCTATTTCCAGTGGCGGTCATCCGTACACCGTAGCCACGAGGCTGCGCGCTGAGGCGCGGTTGCGGAACTCACATAGGTAGATGCCCTGCCAGGTCCCCAGATTGATGCGGCCGTTGGTGATGGGCAGGGTGATGGTGTTGCCGATCATCGCGGCCTTGATGTGGGCGGGCATGTCGTCGGGGCCCTCGAGGGTATGCACCAGGAACGGCATATTCTCGGGCACCAGCTTGTTGAAGATGGACTCGAAGTCGACCAGCACATCCGGATCCGCGGCCTCGTTAACGGTGATCGCCGCCGAGGTGTGCTGAATGAACAGGTGCAGTAGTCCGGTTTCCGGCAGGGGGGGCAGGTTACGGGTGATCTCGCCGGTGACAACGTGAAACCCGCGGGGGCGGGCGGTGAGGCGAAAGGAGGTTTGGGCGACCACGGGGGCGGGGGTTAGGTAAGCCGCAAAAGTACAACGGAGTGAACAGTGACCGCCCCTACGACCTATCAAAGGGGAAACCAGCAACCTACCTATGCCCGCATCTAAACTCGTCGCCGTCGTTCTCCGACTCGCCCTGGTCATCGGTATCGTCACCATCCTCTACTTCGGAAAGCCGGTACTCCTCACCCTGACCGTGGGCGGACTGCTGGCCGTACTACTCGATCCGATCGACGAAAAACTGCGCAGCTGGGGCTGGAAGCCGGGCTTCGCCATCGCCGGGGCGGTGTTCGTGCTGCTACTGGTGTTTGCCGGACTCTTCTTTGCGGTCGGTAAACAGGCCTCCCGTTTCGCCGAAAACTGGCCGCAGATCGAGCAGCGGCTCGGCGAGCAGATGGAAAAACTGAAGGAAAAACTTCCCATGGTCCCGGGCGGCGGCGGGGAAGACCAAGCGAAACAACAAGGCAATGGTCAAACGGCCCAGCTTCCCGTCGGTAGTGCGGGCGGCAGCAACACCACCGGCAGCGTAATGGACAAACTGCCGGTCGACCGCAGCCAACTTACCGGTATCCTTTCCTCCACCCTGAGTGCGCTCGGTGATTTTCTCCTAATTTTGGTGTACGTCGTCCTCTTTTTATCCCAGAAGGAGCGCCTGCGGGAGTTCGTGCTGCGCCGGGCGCCCGACGACAAGCGCGGCCTCACCCACCAGACCATCAACGAAAGTGCCGATGTCGCCCAGAAATACCTGAAGGGTCGCCTGATCCTCATCTTTATCCTGTCGGTGCTCTACACCGGCGGCTTCCTGATCTCCGGTCTCGATTACGCCCTGGTGGTCGCGGTCCTGGCGGCCGTCCTGAGCATCATTCCCTACCTGGGCAACATCATCGGCGGCGGACTGGCCCTGGCCATTGCCCTGGCCGGTGGGGGAGGCACGACGGCCATGGTCGGGGTACTGGTGACTATGGCTATTGCCCAGCTGCTCGAAAGTTACATTCTCACGCCCCTCATCGTCGGGGATGAGGTGGACATTAACCCCCTCACCACCATCGTAGCCGTCATCGCCTTCACCGTACTTTGGGGTGCGGTGGGTGCCATCGTGGCCATTCCCGTAGTGGCCATACTGCGCATCGTATTCAGTCACGTGGAGGGCACTGAGGATTACGCCTACTTACTCGGGCAGGATTAAAATCGGCGCCCGTATCTTGCGCATCTAACTTATACCATGGGAGTACTCTACACCGCCGTTCAACACGCTCACTCCGGCCTCCGCTGGGTGGTCCTCATTCTCCTGATCGCCGCCATCGGCCGGGCCGCTTCCCGTCGCCGCACCGGAGTGGTGTATCCGGGCAAGGACAAGCTTGCGCTCTTTTCGCTGATCTCCGTACACATTCAGTTGCTGCTGGGCCTTGCCCTGTTTCTCTGGCTGAGCCCGTACGGCATCACCGCCGACCCGATTGAGGGGGGCGGATCGGCCGTCGCCAAGTACTACAACTACGTACACTGGTGGACGATGCTCATCGCCGTCGTCCTCATCACCGTCGGCTACAGCAAGGCCAAGCGACAGGCGGAGCTCAACAAGGGCTGGAAGACCATCGGTATCTACTACCTCGTCGGGCTGCTCATCATACTGGCCGGCATCCCCTGGCCCTTCTACCCCGGTTTGGAGAGCGTTGGTTGGGGATAAGCCTCACTCCGCATGCGGCCGTTCGATCAGGGTGTCTGCTTCCCGGCGATCCATGACGCCGAAGCCCAGGGCCTGCAGGACCAGCGAAAGCACCACTAGAATAATGATCACGTAAACCACCTTCATCAGGGTGGAAGTCTTCTTTCGTGGCGGGGTCGCGGGTGCAGGGTTCGTGGGAGGCATAGCAGACAATTTTGGTAGACTCCCCAAACGAAATGGGTAGATGAATGTGCATTCCTCCCGAATCGGCGGGTCAGGAGCGGAAGGGTAATGTCTAAAAACGAAGTGAAGAAAATCTTAACGGGCGTGTAACCATCCGGCCTAACTTGAGTATCCCCTACCGAAGGAAACAAGCAACGGACCTTGACGCTCACCGACGAAACACTGATGGAACAGGTTGCCGACAACCGGCTCGGAAGCCTGGCTCCACTGTACGAGCGGTACAAGTCCCCCCTGCTGGGTTTCCTGCTGAACCGGACCAACGGGGACCGGGCGACGGCCGAAGACCTGCTGCACACCACCTTCGAGCGCATCATCAAGTACCGCACGAGCTGGAAACCGGGGCAGAACTTCAAGACCTGGGCCTTCACCATTGCCCGCAATGCCCACCGCGACCGCTGCCGGCTGGAGGGAAGGATGCCGCTCAACGAAAACTTTGATTTCGGCGACCTTCCGCTGCCGACGGAGGAAGCCCCCACCGACTGCCGCACCGCCCTGGCCGCCCTGCCCGAAAACTACCGGGTGGTCGTGGAACTGGCCTGGCAACGCAACATGAAATACGCCGATATCGCCCGGGTGCTCGATACCACCGAGGCCAACATCAAGGTGCGCATGCACCGCGCCTGCAAGCAACTGCGGGCCAACTACCACAACGCCAACCGGCCATGAAAGAGACCAACGACGACGAACTGAACCAAGAAATGGAAGCGCTGCGCGGACTCCGGAAGGAAATCGCGAATCTACCCGACCCCCAGCCGAGTGCCGCTGCCGACCGTCGCTTCGCCGAGATGCTGGCGGCTCACACCAAACCCGAACGCTCTTCCGGACAAACCCGGCGCCTGCGCCCCGCCGCCCTCCTGTCTATTGCCGCGACCCTGTTGCTGCTGGTTTTTGGCCTGGGATGGTACTTCGGCAGTACCGAATCCGATGCCGAACGACAACTGGCCGCCACCCGCACCCTGATGCTGGAACTGATGCAGGACCGGCGCAGTAGCCAACGCATGCACGCCGCAACGGTAAGCCTGGACATCGATGTCGCCGACCCGGAGGTCATCGCTAATCTGGGGCTGCTGCTCCGCACCGACGAAAACACCAACGTGCGCCTCGCCGCCCTCGATGCCCTGCGCCGCTTCGCCGACGCCCCCGCCGCCCGCCGGGAAATGCTGGACGCCATGGGGAGCGACCCCCCGGCCGCCGTGCGCGTGCAGCTGCTGGAAACGCTGGTGGGGCTGAACGAAAAAAGGGTGCTGCCCTACCTGGAGGAAATCATCTCCAACGACAGCATCCCCCGACGGCTGCGCGACGCAGCGGAACTCGGAACCTTTAAATTAATCTAGAAACAACAACCATGCTACGCATACTATTCCTTCTTTGCCTTACTTCCGCCCTCGGGGCCCAGCAAGACTTCAAGATCGCCGCCGGTGGCAAGACCATCGAATTTAAGGAGATCGACCGGCTCACGATCGTGGGAAGTACCGGCACGGAGATGACCCTCGAAGCCCAGAAGGAAGGGAAAGTGGACGACCGCGCCGCCGGGCTCCGCCAGATCAGCGCGTCCGGACTCACGGACAACACTGGTTTCGGCCTCAGTGTAACCGAGCGGGAGGGACGCATTCTGGTACAACAAGTCGGCGGCGAGGGCAGCGGGGTCACGGTACGCGTCCCGAACAGCGCCACCGTATCGGTAGAGCAAACGACCCACCGCGGGGGCGACCTGAAGGTGAGCGACTTCAGCGGCGAGCTCGACGTAAGTATGATGTACCACCACGTCGAATTGAATAATGTGACCGGTCCGGTTGCCGTCAACGCCGTCTACGACGACATCATCGCCAAGTGGGACGCCGCACCGACTAAGGAGGTTCGCCTACACTCCACCTACGCCGACGTCGATGTGACCCTGCCCGCCAGTACCAAGGCCGATCTGCGCCTCTCCACCGGCTACGGGAATATGTATACCGACTTCGACATCCAGATCAAGTCCAACACGGTATCCGGAAAACCGGAAACGGAGCGCGACGAGTGGCGGGGCCGGCGCGACCGCGACGACATCGTGACCAATTCCCTGAGCGGTACCATCAACGGCGGCGGTACGCTCCTGGCCCTGACGGCGACCTACGACAACCTTTATATCCGTAAGAAGTAAAAATCTGATCCCATGCTACGCTTAATTATTTGCAGCCTCCTGCTGGCTGCGGGCCACCTTCATGGCCAGTCGGCAACGAAAAACCTGGCCCTGGAAGGGGCTACCTCCCTCCACCTCTCGGCACTCTTTAGCGACGTGGCAATCACGACCGGCAGCGGAGATGCCGTGACCGTCGAGCACATCCTTCTCATCGACGGGAAGGCCCGCCCCGAGCTGACCGAGTTGAGGGTCACCCGCCAGGGTGGGGTGTTGATGGTGGAGGAGACCAAACCGACCGAGCAGCAGCTGAAGCCGGAGATGCAGCGCGGCACCACCGTCATCAACGGCCACCGGGTGTACGGCACCAACGGTCTCAACATCGAAACCCGCCTGATCGTGACCGTCCCGCAAGGGCTGCCCGTGTCCCTGGAGACGATCTACGGTAACGTTGATATTACTGATTTGGTGAAACTAAAGGAAGTAAGGGCGACCTACGGATCCGTGACCGTGGTGTACACCGACAAGGCCCTGCTACCCCCGGCGATCGACCTGTACAGCAACTACGGGGCCGTCGACCTCACCCTCCCCCCGGATACCGATACCCAGGTCGAACTGACTACCGAGCACGGCAAGCTGCTCACCGACTTCGACATCGCCATCGACCCGGACGGGAGCGAGCACCAAAATTTTTTCGAGCAAGTCGCCGGCACCCTCGGAAATCCAACGACCGATGGGCTGCTGCGGTGTACGGCGCCGTACGGGAAGGTGTATCTGCGGCGGGGTGGGGGGTAGCGGTCGGACCGCTTAAGCCGTCGGACGGGGTGACCCCGTCCGGCATTTGAATCGTTGGACGGGGTACCCCCGTTGGACGGCTGTACGGAAAATTTTGGAAAAAAGCAACCCGGCAAATCGGCATTCGTCTTTTTAACCGCACACACCAACTAGCATGTTGAAACTACTTCTACCAACCGTGGTCCTCACTATTCTATCCGGAATGCTGGCTGCTCAGGATACGACAGCACAGGAGACCTACCCGCAACGGCACTACCAGACCCAACGGGCAACCGAGGCTCCTACCATCGATGGAAGCCCGACCGATGCGGTGTGGGACCTGGTGGAGTGGAGCGGCGACTACATGCAGTTCGAGCCGAACCCCGGTGATCCGCCGACCCAACAGACCTTCTTCAAAATCCTCTACGACGACCGTAACCTTTACGTAGCCTACCGCTGCCTGGATGACCAGCCGGAGTTGATCGAACAGCGCATGGGCCGCCGCGACCAGTTTCCCGGCGACTGGATAGAGATGAACATCGACAGCTACCACGATAAACGAACCGCTTTTTCATTTACCGTCTCCGCCTCCGGAGTTAAGGGCGACGAGTTCGTCTCCAACGACGGCAACAACTGGGACAGCTCCTGGAACCCCATCTGGGAAACCAAAACCCAACTCGACTCTACCGGCTGGACGGCCGAACTGCGCATCCCCCTCTCCCAGATCCGCTTCTCGGCCGGTACCGACCAGGTGTGGGGGATACAGTCTACCCGCCGCGATTTCCGCATGGACGAGCGCAGCATCTGGCAGCCCCGCTCCCGCACCGCCTCGGGATGGGTGAGCCGCTTCGGAGAACTGCGCGGTCTTCGCGACCTCCAGCCCCGCCGCACCGTTGAGTTGCAGCCATACGTCGTCGCCCAGCGATCCACCTACCCGGCCGAGGAGGGCAATCCCTTCGTTGACGGGGCGGACAACCGCATATCTGCCGGCCTCGACGCCCGCATTGGAGTCACGAATGACCTGACGCTCGACCTTACTATCAATCCTGATTTCGGACAGGTGGAGGCCGACCCCGGTGCACTCAATCTCGACGGCTACCAGATTTTTTTCCGGGAGCAGCGCCCGTTTTTCGTGGAGGGGCAGAATATCTTCGACTTCAACCTCTCGCGGGCCGAAGCCGGTGGCCGGCACACCTCCGATCAACTGTTCTACTCGCGCCGCATCGGCGGCAGACCGCACCGCTTCGTGTCGTCCGAGGCCGACCGCAGCTACTACGTGGATCAGCCCAGTAATACAACCATTCTCGGCGCCGCGAAATTCAGCGGTAAGACCTCCTCGGGACTTTCCGTCGGTCTGCTAGAGAGCATCACGGAGCGCGAAGTAGCTACCATCGACCTGGCCGGCGAGCGAAGTGAAACTGTGGTGGAGCCGCTGACCAACTTCCAGGTCGGCCGCATCCAGCAGGATTTTCGGGGCGGGGATACTTACGTAGGAGCTATTCTCACCGGCGTTCAACGGAGTTTGGGCGACGATCCGGAGCTAGGATTTCTGCACCGACAGGCCTATTCCGGCGGCGTCGACTTTACTCACCGCTGGGACGATCGTTCGTGGTACGTTGCCGGCAATACCGTGCTGTCGTCAGTTAGCGGCAGCGAGGAAGCGATCCTCCAAACGCAGACCGGCTTCGAGCATTTTTTCCAGCGGCCGGATGCCGATCACCTGCGGGTAGACAGTACCGCAACCCAACTAAATGGCAGCAGCGGTATGCTAAAAGTGGGCAACCTGGGCGGCAATTTTATCTTCGAGACGGGGGCCACCTGGCGGTCCCCGGGCTTCGAGATCAACGACATCGGCTTCATGCGCAACGCCGACGAGATCAACTACTTCGGCTGGGCGGCGCGGCGGTGGCAACAGCCCTTTTCCATCTTCCGGCGCTTCCAGATCAACGGAAACGTATACTCCACCTTCGACTTCGGGGGCAACCTGCTCAACCAGGCCTTTAACACCAATAGCCACGCCAACTTTACTAACTTCATGCGTGCCGGTGCCGGTGCCACCTACGTTCCCTACCGGGCATCGAAAACCGACCTGCGCGGCGGACCCATCCTGCGGCAGAGCCCGGGCTTTGAGTACTTCGGCTATATCGTATCGGACAACCGCAAGAAGGCCTCGATCGGAACACAGGGCTACCAATTCCGCACCTTCGACGGGAATCAGGTGGAGGGGTCCATCGAATTTTTTGTCGAGTGGCAGCCACTGGATGCGGTGTCGGTCAATTTCTCTCCCCGCTATTCCACCTTTGCGCGGGCCGATCAGTACGTTGCGCAACTGGACGGTGAATCGGGTACCGAATACATCGTCGGGGCGGTGGATCAGCGCACCTTCAGCACCACGCTGCGGCTGAACTATAACCTCACGCCCGATCTCACGGTGCAGTACTACGGACAGCCCTTCATCAGTCGGGGACGGTACCGTGACTTCAAGCAATTCTCAGGTGAGGGGCTGGCCGACAAGTTTTCGGAGCGCTTTTATTCCTTCGGTCCGGAGGAAGTGTACTTCGATACGGAGTCCGGTATATACAGGCTTGGTCCCGACGGGCGCTTCGAGATTAGCGATCCTGACTTCAGCTTTATCCAATTTCGTTCGAATATGGTCCTGCGGTGGGAGTACCGGCCGGGTTCGGAGTTGTACCTCGTGTGGTCACAGGGCAATACGGCCAGTGGAGTGCCGGGCGATCGGCTACTGCGCAGTTTGGGAAGAAACGTATTCAACGACGAAGTGAGAAACAATTTCCTGATTAAAGTAACCTACCGCTGGCTGAGGTGAACGACTACCGTCAACCGAGACCGATCGGTGGAAAAGAGGCCCCCGTTCGTCGACAAAAGTTGGGCGGGGACGCAGGAGCAAAGAAGATTGTATTAGTTGATTACATAGTCTTTAGGGAAGCCGGTTCGTTAGCGCGGACCGGTTCCTTTATCTTTGGGGCATGGCCAAGCTTTACCCGGCGGACACGCTCAATTTCTTACGCAAACTTACGCCACGCCGGGTAACCAACGCCGTAAAAGTCACCGCCAGCTACTACGCCACCCGCTGGCTGCAGCGGCCGGTGGTGTGGGGAAAGCCGTTTACGGTGTCCTTCGAACCCACCACCGCCTGCAACCTGCGCTGCCCGGAGTGCCCAAGTGGGCTGCGCCAATTCACCCGCCCCACCGGTAACCTGAAGGCAGACTTTTTTCGGCGCACCATGGACGATATCGCCGATCGCCTGCTCTACCTGATCTTCTATTTTCAGGGGGAGCCGTACATCAATCCCGACTTTCTCGACATGGTGAAGGAAGCCAGCGACCGCGGCGTGTACACCATTACCTCCACCAACGGCCACTTCCTCAACGACGCCAATGCCCGGCGGACCATTGCGAGCGGTCTCGACCGCCTCATCATCAGCGTCGACGGCACTACCCAGGAAGTGTACGAGCAGTACCGTAAATCCGGAAAGCTGGACACCGTACTCCACGGCGCCCGCAACCTGGTGAAGTGGAAACGGGAGATGAAGTCGGTTACCCCCCACCTGATTTTCCAGTTCCTAGTCGTAAAACCCAACGAGCACCAAATGGGCGAAGTCGTTCGTCTGGCCGACGAGATCGGAATTGACGAGGTGAAATTCAAATCGGCCCAGCTCTACGACTACGCGCACGGCAACCCCCTGATGCCGGAGCAGGAGCAGTACGCCCGCTACTATAAAAAGGGCGACGGCACCTACGGAATCAAAAACAAGCTCCAAAACCACTGCTGGAAGCTCTGGCACAGCTGCGTCATCACCTGGGACGGCCTGGTCGCGCCCTGCTGCTTCGATAAGGACGTCACCCACCGCCTCGGCGACGTGAAGAGCCAATCTCTAGCCGAGGTCTGGGACGGGGCCGCCTACGACGATTTTCGCACCAAACTGCTGAAGGGCCGGGCGGAGATCGACATCTGCCAAAATTGTACGGAGGGGTGCGAAGTTTGGCTGGGGGCGGAGGTTTAGGCCGTCGTCGGCCGACCGAGGCACGAGGCTCGTCCGCCGACTATTCGACTGAGTTGAGTGGTGGTGGGCCTGACCCTTGTTTCTATGTGACTCTCCTCTGGCCCGACTCGGCGGACGAGCTTGGGCTCGGCCGACGAGGGGCGCAGTTGTCGGCCGACCGAGGCACGAGGCTCGTCCGCCGACTAATCGATTGAAGTTGGTAGAAAAAGGTGGCGTACCCTGTAACAAAGCCAGTAGGTTGATCCGTGTACCAATCAAACGCCAATTGTGCAGAGCTTTACTTCCATTGCTGATTCGGTTCGCGACCGCCTTTACCGGCTGGCGCTGCGGATGACGGGCGACGGGGGAGATGCGGAAGATGTAGTGCAGGAGGTGCTGATCAGCAGTTGGCAAAAACGGGAGGAGATCGTACGGCTCGACAATCCGCCGGCCTGGCTGCTGAAAATGACCCACAACCGGGCCATCGACCGATTGCGATCCAGATCAAGCCGGTCGAACAACGAAGGTGCGGCGGCACACTCCGACCAATGCCTGGAAACGCCGCACCGGCTGGTCGAAACGGAGGACACCCTGTACCACATTCACCGGTTGATGGCGCGGTTGCCCGCCGAGCAGCGCATCGTGCTTCACCTGCGCGAGGTGGAGGGGATGAGCTACCGTGAAATCGTGGAAGCAACGGGACTGACCATGGAAAAAGTGAAAGTGTACCTGCACCGGGGGCGCATGCAACTGCGGGAGTTGCTGCTGAACGAAAAGATCGTAGAAAGATGAATCACCAACTAGCCAAAGAACTCATGCAACGCTACTTCGCCGGGGAGACCAGCCTGGCGGAGGAGAAGGAGCTGCGGACCTACTTCCAAAGTGAAAATGTAGACCCGACGCTGCAACCCTACATCCCCCTGTTCCGCTACTGGGAGGTGGAACGGGCGGTGGTCGCGCCGCGCCGACCGACAAAAACCCGCCGGCTGCCCCGGATACTCTTAGCCATCGCCGCGGCACTGCTCCTGGTGCTGGTGGCCCGTTTCGCCCAGCTGAGTACGGCACCCGCCGTGACGGCATTCCCGGTAGCCGAGCGGCAGCCCGTGGACTGGAGTCGCTACGAGGTCACCGATGAGGGGGAGGCGCTGCGCATACTTAAGGCGGTGCTGAAAACGACCTCCGAAAAAATGAAACAGGGACCCGCAATTACGCTGCGCGAGTTGCGTGAGGTGGAGGAGATCCTGGATTAAAATTTACCAACCCGGCTAAGGCCAACCAAACTATGTACCGATGAAATACCTGATCGCTTTGCTCTTCGTGCTTTACCTGGCACCTGCGTCCGCGCAAAAAGATGTGCCGCTGGATGCCATTTCGAATTACTTCAGTGAGTACGTAGACGATCAGCGCTTTACGGCGGTGTACGTAAGCGGGAAGATGTTTGAGCTGTTTAACGATGCTAAGATCGACCTCGACGAGATTGATGAGGACGAAGTAAAGGCCATCCTGGAAGTGGTAAAGGACATCAAGGGAATCCGGGTGCTGCACACCGACGTAACGCCGCTGGAATTCTACAAAAGTGCGAAGGGGCGCATCAATACCGACGCCTACGAACTGCTCTTCAAGGTGCGTACGCAGGACGGGCAGAATGTCGAAGCATTCATCCAAAACCAGGACGCCATCGTCAACGAACTTTTCCTGCTGGTGGGGGCCAACGACACCTTCGCCATGCTCAGCTTCGTCGGCAACATCGACCTCAGCAAGCTTTCTGATCTGCAGCGCGCCCTCGACTAATCCGCCCACTCATTCACCCACCATTTAATTACGTACCCATGAGATTCTTCCTACTAATGGTCCTGCTTACCACGGCACTCCACGCCCAGGACATCGTGATCCGCGACTTCATCAAAGAGCACCGCCGCGGGGAGGAAAACGTAGCGTTCAAGGTCCCCGGCTGGATGGTCGGACTGGCCAGCGACATCGGGGCTACGGCCAGCGACGACCACGACGAGAAAATTCTCTTCAAATTGCTGGGCGAGCTGGGTACGGTGCGGATGGTTACCTACCTGAACGAAGACTTTCAGCGGCCCGAATCGAGCATCGGCAACCTGCTGTACAGCCTGGAGCGGTACCGCGGCTTCGAACGCTGGGCGGATATGCGAACGCAAGAAGGACAGCGGGTGACGCTGACCGTGCGGTACGAGAACAAAAAGGTGCGGGAACTGATGGCGGTGGTGCGGGAGGAGGACCGGACGACGCTGGTGGCGGCACGGGCGCATCTTTCGGCGGAGGAGCTGGGGAGGTTGGTGAATGAGCTGGAGGAGTTGTAGGGGAGCTAAATTTCCCCGATAGCTATCGGGAGAGGCAGCATTGTACTTTTGCGGGATGCAGCGTGCCAATTTTTTGAAACATATTGCCCAGACCAGTCCGGCTCCCATGGGGCTCGAGATCGCCGGGGGGGAGGGCGTTTACCTCATCGATACCGCCGGGAAGCGTTACCTGGACCTCATTGCCGGCATCGGGGTGAGCGCACTGGGGCACAACCACCCCGCCGTGGTGGAGGCCGTACAGCGGCAGGCGGGCACCTATATGCATACCTTAGTATACGGGGAGTTCGTGCTAGGGCCTCAGGTGGAATTGGCTACGCTGCTGTGTGCGCACTTGCCCGCGAGTCTCGACAATGTGTACTTCACGAATTCCGGAACCGAGGCCACCGAGGGGGCTATGAAACTGGCCAAGCGGGTGACGGGGAGGGCCGGGATCGTCTCGGCTACGTATGCTTACCACGGAAGCACCCAGGGGGCGGCCAGCCTGATGTGGCCGAAGGACTTTACCCGTGCCTTTCACCCCCTGCTGCCGGGTGTCGATCACCTGGAATTCAATGATGACGCTGGGCTGAAACTCATCACCCCCCAAACCGCCGCCGTCGTTCTGGAGACCGTACAGGCGGAGTGGGGCATTCGGAGGCCGCGCAAGGAATGGTTGCAGGCGGTGCGCAGGCGGTGCGACGAGGTGGGTGCGCTGTTGATCCTCGACGAGATTCAGGCCGGTATGGGTCGTACCGGCACCCTCTTTGCCTTCGAGCAGTATGGTGTGGTGCCGGATATTCTGCTGCTCGCCAAAGGCTTCGGTGGGGGCATGCCATTGGGCGCCTTCGTGGCCGGTCGGGAAATCATGCGCGCCCTGACCGAAAATCCGGTACTGGGCCACATCACTACCTTCGGTGGTCATCCGGTGAGCTGCGCGGCAGGACTGGCTACGTTGCAGACCCTGACCCGGGACGCAGAACTCATTGCTTCGGTAGGGGAGAAAGAGGCTCTCTTCCGCCGGCTACTTGTTCACCCAAAGATCCGCGACATCCGCTCCGCCGGGCTGTGGATGGCGGTGGAGCTGGGTGACTTCGATGAGATCCGCCGCGTGATCGCCCGCTGTCTGGAACGGGGGCTGATTACCGACTGGTTCCTCTTTAATGAGCGTAGTTTACGCATCGCCCCGCCGCTGACGATTACCCACGAAGAGATCGAATGGGCGTGTGGGGTGTTGCTGGAGGCGATGGGGGATTAATTTAACCAGTCGTCGGACGAGCCTCGTACCTCGGTCGGCCGACGACGACGGCCCCTCGTCGGCCGAGCCTAAGCTCGTCCGCCGAGTCGGGCCCAAGGGCAATCACGCCGGAACAAAGGCAGGCCCATCACCAGTTAGCTTGATCGAATAGTCGGCGGACGAGCCTCGTACCTCGGTCGGCCGACGACGACGACGACGACGGCCCCTCGTCGGACGAGCCTCGTACCTCGGTCGGCCGACGACTTCCACGTACATTTGACCTAGTAAACTGTAAATTCCTCTTGGACTTCTCTTCCCTCCTCAAATCCGTAAAGGCCAAAGACTTCGCCCCCATCTACCTGCTGCACGGGGAGGAGCCGTACTTCATCGACCAGCTCGAGGAGTCCATTGAGCAGCACGCCCTACAGGAGCACGAGCGGGCCTTTAATCAGACCATTCTCTACGGAAAGGATACCGAGCACCTGCAGGTGATCGACGCCGCCCGCCGCTTTCCGATGATGGCGGAGCGCCAACTGATCATCCTCCGCGAAGCCCAGGATATGCGCGACCTGAAGGAACTGGCCGCTTACGCCGCCAAGCCCGCGCCCACTACGGTGCTCGTCATCAGCCACAAGCACAAGAAGCTGAACGGCAACCTCGCCCTCACGAAGAACATCAAACAGAACGGCGTCGTCTTCGAGTCGAAGGGGCTGTACGACAACAAGGTGCCCAACTGGATCAGCGGCTACCTCCGCGACCGCAAGTACCGCATCCAGCCCGAAGCCAGCAACCTCCTCGCCGAGTTTCTGGGCACTAGCCTCGGCAAGATCACGAACGAGCTGGACAAGCTCATGCTTAACCTATCCCCGGGCACCGAAATTACAACCCAGATCGTAGAAGACCAGGTGGGCGTAAGCAAGGATTACAACGTCTTCGAGCTGCAACGGGCCATCGGCCACCACGATACGGTAAAGTCCGCCCGCATCCTCAACTACTTCCGCGCCAACCCCAAGGCCGCCCCCCTGCCCATGGTGACCGGAAGCCTCTACAACTACTTTAGCAAGGTCTACCTACTTAAAGAACTTCACCGCAAACGCGAAAGCCGCCAGGAGATCATGAAGGTCCTCGGCCTCCGCTTCGACTTCTTCCTCGAAGACTACGAAAAGACCGCCCGCAACTACAGCGAACCCGCCCTCCAACGCCTCTTCGCCCTCCTCCGCGAATACGACCTAAAGAGCAAGGGCGTCGACAGCAACCTAGCCGGCAAGGGAGAGCACGAGTTGCTGAAGGAGCTGGTGTGGAAGATAATGAATATTAGTACGGTAGTCATTTAGTACGGTAGTACGGTAGGCTGTATGTACCTACTACCGTACTACCTGACTACCGTACTACCCGACTACCCCTATTCTTCCAAGTCAAAAATACTATCACTCTCCCCCCGCTCAACGTTGTCCTTTAGGCGGTCCATGGCGTTGACGGCTTGCTCGTAGAAATCGTAGAAAATGGGAAATAGCGCCTTGCCCCGTTCGATGACGATATCAGGCAGCTGGATGAGCACGGGATAGGTGATGCTGTCGGCCTTTACCTCGTCGGTGATGATCTTGCTGCGGTCGCCGAAGTAGACGAGCCCGGAAAAGATGAAGGTGAAGAAGAGACCGGAAAGCAAGCCGCCCAGTACCTGGTTGATGAAGTTGATGTTGACCGATTCCATAAAGCCCGTGAGGCCCCGCGCCAGGATGCGGAACAGAATGAGCGTCAGGAAAAACAGTAGCACGACCCCGATGATAAAGCCCCCCGCACTCGTGACGGCCGGGAAGGCGTCGAAGATCATGTCCCCCGCAATCGGGCCGAATTTCATGGCCGCCAGTACGCCGAAGATGTAACTGACCAGGCTGAGCACGGTAGAAATTATCCCCCGGCTATAGCCGACCCAGAAACCGTAAGCAAGAAATATGAGGCAAACGATGTCGATGACCATAGCACAAAGGTACGGGACACGTGGGTTATCTTTGCGGCCCCCAAATTATCCCCGCTATGATCCGCATTCTCGCAAACGATGGTATCGCCGACAACGGCAAACAACTTTTGGAAGACGCCGGCTACGAAGTCGTCACCGATAAGATCGCCCAGGACGACCTGATGACCGAACTCAATAACTTCGACGCCATCATCGTCCGCAGCGCCACGAAAGTGCGCAAGGAACTGATCGACGCCAGCCCCAATCTCAAAGCCATCCTGCGCGGCGGCGTTGGCATCGACAACATCGACCACGAATACGCCGAAAGCAAGGGAATCCCCACCTACAACACCCCCGCCGCCTCCAGCGAAGCCGTTGCCGAACTGGTCTTCGGCCACTTCTTTGCCCTGAGCCGCTTCATTCACCGCTCCAACCGCGAACTGGTAGCCAAGGATGGCGACTTCAACAAACTCAAGAAGGCCTACGCCGGCGGACAACAGCTGCGCGGCCGCACCCTGGCCGTGATCGGCTTCGGTCGCATTGGAATGGCCGCCGCCCGCATCGGTCTCGGTCTGGGCATGAAGGTAGTCGCCGTGGATCCCTTTAAGGAGGAAGACACCGTCAAGCTGGAATTTGCCGACGGGCGCAGCATCGACTTCCCCATTAAGACGATCTCCCTCGAGGAAGCCATCAAGCAGGCCGACTACATCACTATCCACGTGCCCGGCGGCAACCTAATCAACACCGACGAGATCGCCAGCATGAAGGACGGCGTCATCATTGCCAACACCAGCCGCGGCGGCGTCATCAACGAAGATGCCCTCCTGGAAGCACTGAACAGCGGCAAGGTCGCCGGCGTCGCCCTCGATGTTTTCGTCGGTGAGCCCAAACCCCGCCGCGACCTGCTCGAGCACCCCCGCGCCAGCGTTACGCCCCACATCGGAGCGGCTACCAACGAGGCGCAGGACAACATCGGCGTCGAGCTGTTCGAGAAAATCCGCGATCACTTTGCTAAAAAATAAACGAGCGGCAACGGCGGTCTTCGAGCTGGCCTGGTGGGCCTTCGCCCTGGTACTGGCCGCGCTCGTGCTGCTGCCGATCTACGATTCGATCCCGGAGTTTCCCTTCTTCGTTCCCAACTTCATCTACGTCGTCGTGGCCGTGACGCTCACGCGCTACCTTTTTCTCCTACGCGTAAGCTGGCTGCGCGATCATCTGATCGTACAGGCCGGTCTGGCCCTCGCCCTGATTCCCCTGATCTTTTACATGATCCAGGCCTTTAACGGGTTCATTATTTTCTTCGATGAGCGGGGACCGGACGTACTCGTCAAATCACTCGACCCGGCGGTGGGAGAGACGATGGACCGCTACATGCACGCCGAGTTTCGCTTCTTCGGAATATGGGCGATTATGGCGGCGGTGGTCACTCCGTTTCGCCTCACGTACAATGCGTGGAAGCGGTACCGGGCGGGAGTGCGGAAATAAATATACGTTTTATCCGGTCGCTAACACGAATAATCACTGTTTAAAGGGCTAGCTTGAAGGGCCCAACCCAATTTCTCAGCGAATATTCGCCATGACGCCTCTCGAACTGGTTTACGATAAGCTCCTCCCCCTCACCGAACTGAGCCGCCGCCGCTGTGGTTGGCGGACGCGGAGCCAACCCACGGTATTCACCAACGGCGTCTTCGACCTCGTGCACCCCGGCCACCTCACCTACCTGGCCCAGGCCGCCGGACTCGGACAACGCCTCATCGTCGGAGTGAATTCCGACGCCAGCGTACGACGCCTGAAGGGAGATTCCCGTCCCGTGATGCCCCTGGCCGCCCGGATGCAACTGCTCGCCAGCCTCTTTTTCGTAGACGGCGTAGTAGCCTTCGAAGAAGATACGCCCCTCGAATTGATCAAAATCCTACGCCCCGATATTCTCACCAAGGGCGGCGACTACACCGAAAGCACCATCGTCGGAGCTCCCGAAGTAAGAAGCTGGGGGGGCACCGTGGAGGTCCTTCCCTTCCTGGAGGGGCATTCTACGACCGGTATTCTCGAGCTCATCGGATAATTGCCCGCTCCTGCGTTCCCGCCCAAACTTACGTTTATGACCATCCGGCAAGTCACCGATTACCTCGAAGGCATCGCTCCCGTGCACCTGCAGGAGAGCTACGACAACGCCGGCCTGATCGTTGGCGACCCGGCGGAGGAAGTCACCGGAATCCTTACCTCCCTCGACTGTACGGAAGACATCATAGCGGAGGCGGCGGCGCGCGGGTGCAATGTCGTTGTGGCCCATCACCCCATCGTGTTCCGGGGGCTGAAGCGGTTGAATGGTGCCAACTACGTAGAACGTACGGTGATTAAAGCCATCCGCCTTGGCATCGCCATCTACGCCATCCATACCAACCTCGACAACGTCCGCTTCAGCGGGGTCAACGAGCGGCTCGCCGAGCGGCTCGGACTGACCGACCTGCGACTGTTAAAGGCCAAAAATGAAGAGGAGACCGTAGGCTCCGGCATGGTGGGGGAACTGCCCGAACCGCTGCCCGAAACGGACTTTCTGGCGCTTTTGCAGGAGCGTATGCTGGCAACCGTAGTGCGCCACACCCCCTTGCTGGGAACTCCGGTTCGTACCGTGGCCGTGGCCGGTGGTGCGGGCGGCTTTCTGCTGGAGGATGCAAAACGAGCCGGGGCGCAGGCTTTTGTGACGGCCGACTACAAGTACCACGAGTTTTTCGATGCCGACGGCGAGCTGGTGATTTGCGACATCGGGCACTACGAAAGCGAACAGTTTACAACTCAATTACTTGCGGACTTGTTAAGTAAAGAATTTACTACCTTTGCGGTCCTTTCGACGGAGCGGAACACGAATCCGGTCCGCTACTATGTCTAAAGGACCCTTCACTTTATAAAGCTATCCTGCATGGCCGCTGCTGCCCCCACCGAACTGACGGTTGAAGAAAAAATGCGCGAACTATATCGCCTGCAACTCATTGATTCTCAGATCGACGAGATTGAAATCCTCAAAGGCGAGCTTCCCATGGAAGTAAGTGACCTCGAAGACGAGATCGCCGGCCTCGAGACCCGCATCAGCCGGACCGAAGCCATCGTCGACGAACTGCGCACCGAGATCAGCCGCCACGACGCGAACGTCAACGAGTCCGACATGCTCATCTCCCGCTACGAGGAGCAAATGAACAATGTTAAGAACAACCGCGAGTACGAGGCCCTGATGAAGGAAACCGAGATGCAACGTCTCGAGATCCAGCTCAGCCAGAAGAAAGCCAAGACCGCCAGCGAGGATCTGGAAGGTCGTCAGGCTACCCTCGATGCCACTAAGGAGCGCCGCGACGCCAAACTCAAATTGCTCGAAGTAAAGCAGGAGGAGCTCAAGAGCATCATCGCCAAAACCGAGAAGGAGGAGAAAAAGCTCCGCCGCGCCTCCGACAAGCAGCGCAAGATCATCGAAGATCGCCTCCTGCGCGCCTACGACAAGACCCGCAACAACTACCGCAACGGCCTCGCCGTCGTGACCGTCGAGCGCAACGCCTGCGGCGGTTGCTTCAACGCCATCCCGCCCCAGCAACAGCTCGAAATCAGCCAGCGTAAGCGCCTCATGGCCTGCGAGCACTGCAGCCGCGTGTTGGTGGATGATACGATTATGGAGGAGATGGAAGTAGAGGGGTAAATAGTACGGTAGTACAGTAGTATGATAGTACGGTAGTACAGTAGCCTCTTATTTGCTGGTTTGTTGAAGAGTTCACTTTGTGCTTCTGGTTCCTGCCTTGGTAAATTGATGAGGGTTGTTTCTCATGTGGGAGAGTAACCTGCCTACTTCTTCGGAAGCGGTAATGTATTTAGCGTAGTGCGCTTCTGTCAAGTAGTTATGTGCCAGGGCTAGGTCAAGCCAAACCTGCGTTTCGTAGTTTTCTGAAATGCAATCGGCAAGTTTTGCTTGGTAATGTTTCAGGTATGCTCTTCGCCCATAAGCTTCAGCTAAATTTGCACAGACCGATCTGGAAGATCGAGTGATTTGATCCGTTAACTTCCAGCGTTCACTCGTTGGAAACGTACTGCAGAGATTGCGAATTGATATAGCTAAAGCTAATCCTTTCTGATAAGCCAGCCAATTTCTGAATTTCGAGGTCGCCATATCGCCGTTTTTTGCGAAAGTCGACAGAAATGGTCTTATCATTCGTCAAATATCCATATATAGACGACTACATGCGTTTGCAAACACCTGCATAAGCTTACCTGACTGCGGCTTGCCAGTGCTTGTCTAAGGTACCCTCAGTTTAATGTTCCGGTAGCGTGACCTCGCCCCCTTTCAAAGCTTGTATGGTTTTATAGGATCTCTACCGTACTATTGTACTACCTCCTACCGTACTACAGTTCTACCCCCTTTTACATTACCTCCCCCCTTCCCATGTCCTCCCGAATCCTCATCATCGGCGCCGGCCGCTCCTCTTCCGCCCTCATCAAGTACGCCCTTGACAACAGCGAACGCCTCGGTTGGAACGTGACGGTGGCGGATGCCGACCCGGCAGCGGCAGCGGCAAAGGTCAACAACCACCCCCGCGGAACGACCGCCTGGCTCGACGTGACCAAAACCAACGACCGGCGCGAACTCATCGGGCGCTCGGATATTGTGGTCTCTCTTCTGCCGGCCCACCTGCACATTGAGGTAGCGCAGGACTGCATTCGGTTAAAGAAACACCTGGTCACCGCCAGCTACGTCAGTCAGGAGCTGTACCGCCTTGGCGATGAGGCCCGCGACCGGGAACTGATGTTCATGGGAGAAATGGGACTGGATCCCGGCATCGACCACATGTCGGCCATGCAGCGCATCAATGCCATCCGGGAAAAGGGTGGGACGGTCACGGCTTTTCGATCCTTCACCGGCGGACTGATCTCCCCGGAAAGCAACGACAACCCCTGGGGCTATAAATTCACCTGGAACCCCCGCAACGTAGTACTGGCCGGGCAGGGAACCGCACAGTACCTAGATGAGGGGAAACTCAAGTACCTCCCCTATTACCGCCTGTTCTCCAATACGTGGGACGTAGACATCGAGGGCGTCGGAAAATTCGAAGCCTACGCCAATCGCGACAGCCTCCTTTACCGCGAGCAGTACGGACTACAAAACATACCCACCATACTCCGTGGCACCCTCCGCTATCCGGGATTTTGCGCGGCCTGGAACGCACTGGTACGCATCGGAATGACCGACGGCGACTTCCCCATCCTCGACAGCAGCAGCATCACCTATCACGAATTGATGGAAGCCCTGGCGCCCAACGGCAGCGGCTCGGTGAAGGACCGCATCGCACAAATGCTCAAACTCGACCCCAACGGCGAAGTGATGGAACGCCTCGTCTGGCTCGGCTTATTCCGTAAGAAGCGCATCAAACTAAAGGGAGCCACCCCCGCGCTCATTCTCGAAAACCTCCTCCTCGACCGCTGGCAGCTCCAGCCCGAAGACAAGGACCTGATCGTGATGCAACACCAGATCGACTACCAGGCCAACGGCCGCTCCTTCCGCGATGTATCTAACCTGGTGATGAAGGGTGAAAATGCCCAGGATACCGCCATGGCACGCCTGGTCGGCCTACCCCTCGGAATTTTCGTGCGCCTGATGAGTGAAGGCAAGATCCAGACGACCGGCGTACACATCCCTACCATGCGAGAAGTCTACGAACCCGTACTGGAGGAAATGAAGGATTACGGACTAGACTTCACCCACCACACGGTTGACCTCTAGCGGACTGGTCAGGGCCGGTCAGTTCAATCAGGCCGTACGGCAGGGGGCGTACATCATCATTGCCCTGGCGCTCCCCCGGCTGGGTATACCCACCGAACAGATCGGCGAATGGGAAAGTCTCTTGTTCCTCGGCTTCGTACTTGGCTTCGGCTGGACCACCGGCCTGCTCCAGGGGTTCCTGATCAAAATGGGGAAGTTTGCCGGGCTACAGGCTGAGGGCTTCGCGCGGGCAGCCGTCATCACGACCGGTCTCTTCTCCGCGGGCATTCTGGCGATCGCTGCCCTCTTTCACGCTCAGTTGTTCGTCGTGCTGCAACTCGATGACGCACCCGTTGGCTGGTACTTTTTCTTTGTTCTCCTGCTCAGCCGCTGGCCCTCGTACTGTTTTGAACAGGCGTTGTTGCTCACCGGGCGCGCGGGGCTGCTTACCCTTTACGCTGTCTTCAATGCGCTCGGACTCGTCCTTTCGCTGCTGCTTCCCCTCTATTTGGGGTACGACCTGTTAAGCGCAATGAAGGTTTTGGCGGGCTTCGCGGGAGCAAAGGCTTTCGGTTTAGTGCTGTGGTCATTGGTGGGTAGCCGAAAGAATCCAGTCCTAACCGACACCGACTCACGGGCCGAAATGAGTAACTGGCTGCGGATCAGCCGCCCGCTGATGGCCTACGCCACCGTAGGTGCCCTTGTTTCGGCGGTGGACCCGTGGATCGTCAATTACTGGTCGGGTGGGGATGAGGAGATATTTGCCATTTTCCGCTACGGGGTGCGCGAGCTGCCCTTCCTGGCTGCCCTCATTAACGGGATGACGGTGGTCGCCATTCCGGTTATCGCCCGGGATAAGGAAGGGGGGCTGAAGATTTTGCGGGACCAATCGCGAAAATTGTTCCACTACATCTTCGCCCTCACGTTCCTCATGATGCTCACCGCCGAATGGTGGTGGACCCGCGTCTTCACCGAGGCCTTTGCCGATAGCCTCCCCGTGTTCTACACCTACCTGCTGGTCGTAGGTTGCCGACTGGTCTTCGCGATGACGGTACTCACCGCACTCAACGAAACCAGGAAACTATACCTCTGGGGCCTACTCGAGCTCGCCGTCAACGTCGTCTTATCCCTCGCCCTCGCACCACGCTACGGACTGCTGGGGATCATCTGGGCGACCGTCATCGCCAGTTACTTTCACGAAGTTTGCCTGGTCCTTTACCTCCGCTACTGCACCGGAACCGACTGGCACAATTATGCGGACCTGCGGTGGTATGGTACTTACCTATTAGGACTCTTCCTGGCATACTGGTGGGTAACGTAACTGCTCGTCGGCCGACTGTGCCACCTCGTCGGCCGACGCTAAGTCGTCCGCCGAATAGTGACTAGAGACGTAGTCAATCCGCGATAAAAATTTGTCTCGGACTAGAGGCCACTCAACCTGAGACCAACCTTATTTGCGAACGACAATCACCAGCCGCGAGGGTTTTTTCACCACCCGATTTGCCAGTTTGTCCACCATTCGCCAGGCGCTAAAGGGAAGGACCTGTAGAAACTTGTGCGTGCGCAAATACAGTAATGCCTTATTGGAAAGGGTGATGGTTTCGTACTTGATATCCGGGAAAGGAGCCAGCAACGAGGCCACCAACGTTTCGTTAAAACTGTGGAGATGAGCGTGTAGGGGCGTTCGTCGGTTGCAGTGAATGCACAGGGAGTACTGTATCGTTTCGTTGTAGGGCGTGGAGATTACGATGGTACCCCCGGGTCTCACCACGCGGATGAGCTCGGAAAGGTAATTGGGCACATCCGGCACGTGCTCCATCACTTCGGAAGAAACGATGGCATCGACGGAGCCGTCGCGGAAGGGCAAGTGAAGCACGTCACCCGCCACGGCGAAATGATTGCTTTTCAGATTGCGACGATATGTTTCCGTGGTATTGTGTAGCGAAAGATCGAAGGAAATAACGGCCTCCTTCTCCGGCAGAAGCTCACGCGCTACCCAGCCATTTCCGCAACCTACGTCAAGCACCACTTGCGCCGTACTGGGCAAGCGACGGAGAATTTCCTGGTGCAGTCGGGCATTTTCGTGTACCGTGGCCGGATCGACGGGTTCGACAAAGTAATCGAAGGCGAGGGCATCGCGCTGATAGTGCTCGACGTAATCGGGAGACCTGTCCGCTTCGGGCAGTAGATTATATACCCCCTCGGCAGTGCGGTAGGCCTCAGGGTTACCCGATTCCAATTGCAGTACGGAACTAATTTCAAACATGCCGTAAAGCTACGGACCAAATCAGGCTAACACCATTACACCAGCGAACCCACGGAGCAAACTGTCGGGAACCGTTATTTTTAGCCTTCATCCTAATAGCCTGCACCCGCGCGCCGCCGCCCGCGCCCCCTCAATCCCTCTTCCCCTCAACCCCTTCATTCCTTCCACCCCTCAACCCCCCTCCCCTTGACCACCCCCGAAAAACTCGCCGCCCTCCGCCACCAGATGCTGGAACACCAATTGGATGCCTACGTGATCCCCAGCGCCGACCCCCACCAGAGCGAATACCCCGCGCCGCGCTGGGCTACGCGGGAATGGCTAAGCGGCTTTTCGGGCTCGGCAGGAACGCTGGTGGTGACGCTGCACGAGGCGAAATTGTGGACCGACAGCCGCTACTTCCTGCAGGCGGAAACGGAACTGGCCGGAACCGGCATCCAGCTGATGAAACTAAAGACCCCCCACACCCCCGAATACGCCGACTGGCTCGGTGAGCACCTGCTGCGGGGGCAGACGGTAGGCGTCGACGGCCGGGTATTCAGCGCGACGGCCGCCCGCCGACTGGAGAAAAAACTGGAGAAGCACGAGATCCACCTGAAGACCGGACTCGACTTGCCCGGACTGATCTGGCCCGACCGCCCGGAACTCCCCAACCGCCCGATCAGCGAACACCTGGCCAAATTCAGCGGAGAAAAGTGGGAAGACAGACTGCAGCAACTGACCGACTGGATGACCGAGCACAACCTCGATTACTTCCTGATCTCCGCCCTCGACGAACTCGCCTGGTTGCTGAATTTGCGGGGGACGGACGTGGACTTTAACCCCCTCATGGTTGGCTACCTCATCGCCGGCCGGCGGGGCGATCATGCGGTGTTTGCCCAGCAATCCGAAGCCCTTGCCCCCTGGGCCGCTAAGCTTCCCGAACTGAAACGACTGGCCTACACCGATACGGCAAGCTACCTGCGCCGGTTGAATGCGGCAGATGCCGACATCGGATTCGACCCGGACACTACCTCCGTATACCTGGCCACGGCAGCCGGGGGAGTGGAAGTGTGCGGCATCGCCAGCCCCATCCCCCGCTGGAAAGGAATTAAAAACGAGGTGGCGCTAGATCACCTACGTGAAGTTATGACCCACGATGCGGTAGCCCTGTTGCGCCTGCGTCGGTGGCTTGACGAAGCGGTAGTAGATGGTGTCACGGAATACGAAGTAGGAGAAAAGCTGGCAGCCTTTCGGGGGCAGTACGCCAACTACGTGAGTGAAAGTTTTAATCCGATCGTCGGCTACGGCGGGAACGGTGCCATCGTTCACTACCACGCCACGCCCGAGGGGGCGGCTACCCTGAGTGCGGAGGGTATCTTGTTGGTGGACAGTGGCGGTCAGTACCACAACGGCACCACCGACATCACCCGGACCTTCGCCCTGGGTGAGCCCAGCGAGGAGCAGCGACGCAATTTCACCCTGGTCCTTCAGGGGCACATCGATCTGGCCACGGCCCACTTTCCGGTCGGCACCAGCGGCGTACAGCTCGATACCCTGGCCCGGCGGCCGCTGTGGCAGCACGAGCTCAACTACGGCCACGGTACCGGCCATGGCGTAGGCTTTTTCCTCAACGTTCACGAAGGACCGGCGGGCATCAGCCCTAATCCACGCTCCAAATCGGCCCAGCATCCCCTAGAACCAGGTATGGTACTCAGCAACGAACCGGGCTACTACAAGGAAGGAGCGTACGGCATCCGCATCGAAAACCTGGTCGTCGTACACGCATCGGAGCGGGAGGGGTGGCTTCACTTCGAGACGGTCACTCTGTTTCCGATCGACCGTCGGTTGATCGATGCGGACATGCTCACCCCACAGCAAAGAAAGTGGCTGGACGACTACCATGCACGCGTTTTGGAGAAGGTCAGCCCGCTGGTAAGTGGAGAGGAATGGGAGTGGCTAATGGAAGCCTGCGCCCCGCTTTAGGTTGCCGTCCGCGACCAACTATCTCCACCCCGGTGCGTTCACACAATCACGACCTCCGAACCCCCCTTCCCCTTGGGCGACCTTAAGTACCTCAACCGATTTTTTTGGAAATACCGCTGGCGCCTGTTGCTGGGGATCATCTTCATTTGCATCTCCAATTACTTCCAGGTCCTGCAGCCCCAGGTGATCCGCGAGGCGCTGGACCTGGTAATCGATTACGTCAATTCTTACCGACTGTACGACGGCTTTGCGGTGCAATCGGAGTTCTTCGGCATCCTGAGCCACACCCTGATGCTGTTTGCCGGACTGGTTCTCATGCTGGCCTTTATCATGGGTTTTTTCCTGTATCTGACGCGGCAAACGATCATCGTGATGTCGCGGCTCATCGAATATGACCTGCGGGAAGTTATTTTCGATCACTACCAGGACCTGAGTCTGGAGTTCTACAAGCGCAACAACACCGGCGACCTGATGTCGCGCATCACCGAGGACGTGAACAAGGTGCGGATGTACCTCGGTCCGGCCGTGATGTACTGCGCCAACCTGATCTCTACCATCCTGTTCGTCATCTTCAGTATGCTGGCGGTGAGTCCCACGCTGACCTTGTATACCCTCATTCCCCTGCCGGTACTGGCGGTGAGCATTTACTACGTGAGCAACCTGATCCACACCCGCTCTACGCTGATCCAGCAGCAACTGGCGCGGTTGACGAGCATTGCCCAGGAGGTATTCTCGGGCATCCGGGTGGTCAAGAGCTACGTGCGGGAGCGGCAGCAGATTCAGTACTTCGCCGCTCAGAGCGATACCTATAAGGACATGAGCGTGAACCTGGCCAAGATCGACGCCTGGTTCTTCCCCTTGATGATCTTTATGGTGGGGGCGGCAACGATCCTGACCGTATACGTCGGCGGACTACAGGTAGTCGCAGGTGAGATCTCCGCGGGTAACATCGCCGAGTTTGTGATCTACGTCAATATGCTCACCTGGCCCGTTACGGCCATCGGCTGGATCGCCAGCATCGTGCAACAGGCCTCGGCGAGCCAGAAGCGCATTAATGAATTCCTCGACACGAAAACCACTATCGTCGACCCTCATCCCGAGTACCGGAGCGAGATCAGGGGCGGCGTCACCTTCGAAAACGTAGAATTCGTCTATCCCGACACCGGTATCCGCGCGATCGACGGACTTAACTTCTCGCTGCAACCCGGCGAAAAACTCGCCATTATCGGGCGTACCGGCTCGGGGAAAACCTCCGTGGCCGACCTGCTGCTGCGCATGTACGACGTTACCGGTGGCCGGATTCTGATCGACGGGAAGGACATCCGTGAGGTAGGTCTGGCCAATTTGCGCCGCCGCATCGGCTACGTGCCACAGGATGTGTTCCTTTTCTCCGATACCATCCGCGCAAATATCGCCTTCGGTGCCGATCACGATCCCAGTAACGAGGAGATCGAGCAGTTTGCAAAGTACGCTGCCGTATACAAGGATATTGCAGATCTACCACTCGGCTTCGATACCCTCGTCGGCGAGCGCGGCGTAACCCTTTCCGGCGGACAAAAGCAGCGGGTTTCCATCGCCCGGGCCCTGATCAAACGGCCGGATATCGTTATTCTAGACGACGCGCTCAGTGCGGTCGATACCAATACCGAACAGCAAATTCTCGGCTACTTTAACGAGGCGCTCCAGGATAAGACGGCCATCATCATTACCCACCGCATCTACGGCCACCTCAAGTTCGATAAGATCATCGTGCTGGAAGAGGGTAGGGTAGCGGAAGTCGGCACCCACGAAGAACTCCTGGCCAATGGCGGGTACTACAGCGAAATTGTGGAGCGGCAGATGGCGGAGGAGGCGTGAAATTCCCAATTTTAAATTTCAGATTTGAAATTTGAAATTTTACGGCTCCGCTCGTGCTTCGAGTAACGGGCAAAAAAAAAGCGCAATGCCACCGCTTGGGTAACACTGCGCTCGAAGATCAACGGGAAATGGGTTATTCGGATAGTTCCACCAGGTGCGATTTCCACTCGGCGGGAATGTCGTTGAGGGTGTATACCTTCAGTTCTTCCTGCAGCACGCTGGCGGTAGACTTGTATAGTTTGTGGTTGATGAATTCCGTATCGAGCTTATACATGGCTCCGGTTGCGGGGTCGACGATCAGTAATCCGATGAAGCCGCCGAAGATGATGTTTCCGAAGTACCAGCCGTCGAGTTTGTATTCGATGGGCGCCATACCGGTATCGTAGCCGTCGAGCTCGAATTTAACTACATACTGGGCCTTCGAGAAAAAGCCGTTACCGGACTTCAATTTTATCGTTGCGGGTGTACTGCCACGGTATACGTCAACTCCTTTTTTGTCGGTGATCGTGATTTTGGCATTCGTAGGAGTGCTGTCGATCACAACGGGATAATTGCTCTTACTCACAATGCTCGCGCAGCCGGTCGAAAATACCATAAGCGCGGCAAGCAGAATAGCGGTAAAATTTTTAATCATAAATAGGGTAAAATAAGGTGAGTGCCTACTCCCGTTTAGGGTCCGCTTTCGGCATATTCAGACCGGTTTCGATATGTTACCCACCACAAACGGCGTATTACCGGGCGTATTGCTTATATATGAGATAATAAATCATACTTGGGCGGGCACGCAGGTGCAGCGCAACGGGCAACAAGCAATGTACGCTGGACCGGAGTTACCTATCTCGGACCGGAGGCTGCTTGGCCGGAGGATTTAAAATTGGGAATGTGAAATTTAAAATTTGCTTCGCCACCCCCAAAGCGTCGGGTAACCGTGGACTCCCCACGGCAAGTAAACTCCGATCCACACGTTGCTGAACCTGAATGTGACCTAATCTATGATCAATCCGTGACCATCTATGGTGAAAAAATGTCTCAGACCAAAATCCGCTCGACCTAAATCCGCGAAAATTCGCGAAGACAATCCGCCTAAATCTGCGTTGAAAAAACGTCTCGAACCAGAGGCCGCTCGACCTGAGTGCGACCTAATCCGTGATCAATCAGTGGCCATCCGTGGTGAAATAACGTCTCAAATTAGAGACCGCTCGACCTAAATCTGCGAAAATCCGCGAAGACAATCCGTTTAAATCTGCGTTGACAATACGTCTCGGACCAAAGGCCGCTCGACCTAAATCCGCGTTTAACAGCCCAGCCCGGAAGTCCTCTAGCCTATATTCACCACATGACCCATACCTCACCCCTTCGCATCGCCCTCATCGGACTCGGAGACATCGCCCAAAAAGCATACCTGCCGATAATGGCCGCATATCCCGGGGTAGAGCCGATCCTCTGCACCCGGGACGAAAGAGTACTGACGTCACTAGCCAAACGCTATCGAATCCGGAAAACCTGTACCACCGTAGACGACCTCATCGCTCAGCGACCGGATGCCGCCATGGTACATACTTCGACCGAGAGCCACGTGGATATCACTACCAAATTATTGGAGGCCGGCATCCCGGTCTTTGTAGACAAACCACTGAGTTATTCACTTGCCGGGGCGGAACAAATACTGGAAGTGGCCGAACGACAAGGGCTACCACTCTTTGTCGGATTCAACCGCAGGTACGCCCCCCTGATCAGTTCACTCCGAGCGGATGCAAATACCCTCCAGGTTAATTGGCAAAAAAATCGGGTCGACCTGCCGGGAGATATTCGACATTTCATTTTCGACGATTTTATCCACGTAGTGGATGGACTGCGCTTTCTCGCCCCGGGACCAGCAACGGACCTGACAGTACACTCCCGTCTCGTAGAAGGGAAGCTCGCTAATTTACAGGTACGCTGGACCCGGGAAGATTGCCTGCTCACCGGCGGGATGAACCGCATCAGTGGAGTTACGGAAGAACGGATAGAGTATTTCACCCCCGACAATACCTGGCTGATCGAGGACCTGCACCGGGGAAGTCACTTTCAGCACGGAAAAACAAATAACCTGTCGTTCGGTCACTGGGAGCCTACCCTGGTCAAGCGGGGCTTCGTGGCAATGCTCGACCACTGGATCGCCACGGTTCGCAACGGCGGTGCAGACTCTAAACAACTGGAGGATATACGCCTAACCCACGCCCTCTGCGAAACCATCGTGGAGCGCGTGCTGCGGGGCGGGTAATAAAGCGCTACGTAGGCTACTTTTCCGTTTCCGGGCCACCGAACTTCAGCACGCCATCGTCGATTCGTTGCAATCGGGTGAGCAGGGCATCGGCCAGGTAATTCTGATAAACGCGCCAGGGGTGGCGGGAACCCTGTACCGGCAAAATGGCGCCGGCCCGCTGAATGTATCCGGCGCTGAAGTCCAGAAGGGGGCGGGCTTCCACCTCCGCATCGGGTTGCGGTATCACCGTCCGATAGCCCTTGCGGTCCATGTAGTTCAGGAGGCGACAGACGTAGTTGGCGGTAAGGTCGGTCTTGAGGGTCCAGGAGGCGTTCGTGTACCCGAAGGCGACCGCGAAGTTGGGTGTTCCGGCGGCGAGCATCCCTTTGTAGAGCATGATATCCTGGGTACGGATTTCCTGGCCATCCAGACTGAGGCGCGCGCCGCCCATAAGCTTGATCCGGAGGCCGGTAGCCAGTACGATGAGATCGGCCAGTAGCTCCTTCCCTGATTGCAGCCGAATACCGTCGGCCGTAAACCGCTCGATGTGGTCCGTCACCACCTCGGCCTTACCCGCGCGAATGACCCGGAAGAGGTCGCCGTCGGGGACCAGGCACAATCGCTGGTCCCAGGGGTCGTAGCTGGGATTGAAATGCGTATTCACGTCAACTTCCGGTCCTAGTTGCCGGCCGGCTTGGCGCATAATCCACCGCTTAATGCGGTTGGGGAACACCTGAGAGACGCCGTAAAGCGCCATACTGAGACCGAGGTTGATCCACCGGTTGATGCGGTAGGCCCACCGTTCCGACACAAAGCGTCTGAGGCGGAGGTAGGGCGCGCTGCGGTTGGGCACCGTCATGATGTAGGTTGGGGACCGCTGGAGCATCGTTACGTGGGCGGCGCGTTCGGCCAGGGTGGGGACGAGGGTAACCGCCGTAGCGCCGCTGCCGACCACCACTACCCGCTGGTCCTCATAGTCCATGTCGTCGGACCAGAACTGAGGATGTACAATGCGGCCGCGAAAAGCTGCTTCTCCCGGAAAAGTAGGCCGGTGGGCTTCGGTGTAGCTGTAGTAGCCGCTGCACATATAGAGAAAGCGGGTGCGTAGGGTGCGTTCCGTACCATCGTGTTCAACGGTGAGGGTCCAGCTGGCGGTGGTGCTATTCCAGTCAGCTGCAGTGACCCGGTGTCCGTAGCGGATGTGGCGGTCGATGCCGTTTTCGGTTACGGTTTCCCGCAGGTACGTCATGATGTCGTCGCCCGCGGCCAGCGACTGGGGTTGTCGCCACGGCCGGAACCGGTAGCCGAAGGTGAACATGTCCGAGTCCGAGCGTACTCCCGGGTAGCGAAACAGGTCCCAGGTACCCCCCAACTGCTCCCGGGCCTCCAGAATAGCGAAGCGTTTGCCGGGGCATTTTTCCTGCAACCAGTAGGCCGTTCCGATGCCCGAAAGTCCGGCCCCGACGATGAGGACGTCGAATGGTTCGTCATGTGGTGGTGTCCCGTCGAACATGGCTTTTCACTTATTTTCATTGCACCCGCGGCCCCGCCCTAAAATTCAAGCACGGTCTGCTCGCCTGCTTTGAGGGTGACCGGTCTTTGGTCGTCTCCGAAAATTACGGTGGTGGAACCATTCGCCCGGGCGGTGATGGTGGCACGTGCGGGGCGTGAATTTTCCCACTCGAGATCGACCACGAAGCCTCCGCGTGCCCCCATGCCGGTGACTGATCCCGATGGCCAGGCGGCGGGAAGGGCGGGTAGGAGATGGATGGTGTCAGCGCTCGACTGCATCAGTAATTCGATGACGGCCGCCGCTCCCCCGAAGTTACCGTCGATCTGGAAGGGTGGGTGGGCGTCGAGCAAATTCGGATAGGTGCCGCCGTGCCGTGCGCCCACCGGTGGGACGTAGCGCAGGAGGGTGCGGTACATGCGGTAGGCCCGGTCGCCGTCCCGGAGGCGTGCCCAGAGATTGATGCGCCAGCCTTTGGACCAGCCGGTGGTTTCGTCGCCCTTGATGTCGAGGGTGGTGCGGGCGGCGTTGGCGAGCTCCGGGGTTAGTTGGGGGGAAATGTGGTGGCCCGGGTGCAGTCCGAAGAGGTGGGTCTGGTGGCGGTGCTGGGGGTCCTGGTCTTCCCAGTCGTAGTACCATTCCTGCAGATTGCCCTGTCGGCCGACGCGGTAGGGGTGGAGGTTGTCGTGCGTTTCCCGCACCCGGGTGGTGAAGGGGTCGGCAATGTTCAGTGCCCCGGATGCGGCCAGGAAGTTGGCGAACAGCTCACGTAGCATGGCCAGGTCCGCCGTGGCCCCGTAGAGGGTGGAGCCGACGTAGCCGTCGGGGGTGATGTACTTGGCCTCGGGAGAGGTGGACGGGGAGGTGATCCAGTGGCCGGCCGTGTCCTGCACGACCCAGTCTAGGCCGAACTGCACCGCGCCCTTCAGCAGGGGATAGGCCTCGTCGCGTAGGTAGTCCGCGTCCTGCATATAGAGGTACTGCTCCCAGAGGTGAGTAGCCAGCCAGACGCCGCCAAAGTTCCAGTTGGCCCAGTTGGGGTCGCCCGTGCCGAAGTCGCCGACCGGATTGCTCAGGGCCCAGATGTCGGAATTGTGGGCCGCGGCCCAGCCGCCGGTGCCGTAGTAGTTGCGGGCGGTGCGAGCGCCGGTCTGGGCTACGTTGCCGATGAATTCCAGCAGGGGAGTGTGAAGATCCGAGAGATTGCCGGGGCCTATGAGCCAGTAGTTTTCCTCGGCGTTGATGTTGATGGTGTAGTTGCTGCTCCAGGGCGGGCGCAGGTGGGGGTTCCAGAGGCCCTGCAGGTTGGCGGGGACGCCGGGAGTACGCGAGCTGGAAATCAGCAGGTAGCGACCGAAGTTGAAGTACAATTCCTCCAAAGCCTTGTCTTCCTCGCCCGTGGCGTACCGCTGTAGTCGCGCATCGGTGGGCAGGTCCGGGGCGGAGGTCGCGCCGAGATCGAGGTGGAGGCGGTCGTAGAAGCTGCGGTAATCGATTACGTGAGCCTCGCGCAGGGCAGCATAGTCTTTCTTACTGGCGGCGTCGAGGGCGGCGGCGGCTAGCGCGCGGTTGTCGAGCCCTTCCCGGGCCGGGTCCTTGTCGAAGCCACTGAAGCTGGTGGCGATCGATACCAGGATGACCGCCTCGCTGACTCCGGAGAGCTCCAGGGTGGTGTCGGTTGCGGTGACCTGCCCATCCGTATGCTTCACCCGAAACAAGGAAGTAAAGCGGGTGCCACGTTCCGGATCGAAGCGAACGGCATCGGGAAGGTCGCCACGGTAGCTCGGTTCGGCGTGGTAGGGGGCGTAGCCGTTGACGTGAAGGTCGCCGTCGCTTACCTCCGTTTGGTAGCGGAGCAGGCTGCCAAAGCGCAGGGTGGTGTTGATTGTCCCGGGGCGGTCGCTGCTCAGGCGAATGGCGATCACTTTATCCGGGTGGGAGACGAAGTATTCCCGCGTAAGCTCGGTGCCGCCGGATTGGTAGGACACGCGGGCGGTGGCGTTGCTGAGATCCAGTTCACGCCGGTAGTCGGTGATGTCGTTCGGGGTATCGAAGTCCAGCATCAGGGTGCCCAGCGGGGCGTAGGAGGCGGAGAAGGGACCCTGTAATATTCTGTTGAGGGAGTCGGCGGCCCGGTAGTCTTCGCGAGCGAGCGCGGCTCGGATAGCCGGCAGGTTTCCCGCAACGTCGGGGAAGTAACTGCTGTCTACGGGTTCGCCGGACCACAAGGTCAGGTCGTTCAGGTAAATGGTATCCGTGCCCGTCCCCCCGAAGACCGAGGCTCCGAGCCGGCCGTTGCCGAGCACGAGGCTTTCCTCGAAGTAACGTGCCGGTTGGTCGTAGCGGAGCAGGTGATCCGGAGCCGATTGGGCGGTAAGTAGCGGGGATAGCGCGAGCAGGAAGAATAAAGCGATGTAGTGCATAGTGGAGAAGCTAACCGTCAATGTACTGTACGGAGCCGGTAACCTCCGATGGTTACCTTGCGCAAAAAACCGATTATGCGCCGCTACGCTTTCCTTCTCTCCTTCATTATGCTGGCCAACTGGTTGCCGGCTCAATTGGGTGGCGGCTCGGTCGTGATCGATTCCCTCCCTTCCGACCGGCTGGAGAACGCCTTCGGTGAACCGACCACGCGGGCCCTGTCGGTATACCTGCCGCCCGGCTACGCCACCTCCTCCACGCGCTACCCGGTCATCTATTACCTGCACGGCTTTCTGAACGACCACACCCTGACGCAGGAAATGGTCGCCACCCTCGACGAAGCCATTGCCGCCGGGCGGATCCCGCCGTTCATTCTCGTCGTGTCGGACAGCAAGACGCAGGTCGACGGCAGCTTCTACAGCAATTCCAGCTTCGGAAATTTCGAGGATTACCTGGCCTACGACCTGGTGGCACACATGGATGCCCGTTACCGCACCCGTTCCGACCGACTGAGCCGGGGCGTCACTGGACACAGCATGGGTGGCTACGGAGCCCTCAAACTGGCCATGCGCCACCCCGACGTGTTCAGCAGCGTGTATGCCCTTAGTCCCGGTGCACTCACGGTAGTAGGGGAGTACGGCCCCAGCAGCGAGACCTACCGCGAGCTAGCCGCCATTAATTCGATGGATGCGCTCCTGGAGTCCTACTTTCCAAAGGTGATCGTAGCCTTCGGTCGGGCCTGGTCGCCGAACGCGGATAAGCCGCCCTTCTACGCCGACATCCCGTTTTCATACGACGCAGACGGATTGCTTGTCGTCCAATCCGATGTTCTGGATAAGTGGTACGCCGAGATGCCGGTCCACATGATCGATGAATACCGGGACAACCTGCGCTCCCTTACCGCCATCAAGTTCGATTGGGGACGCAACGCCGGCGACCGCTTCGTGCGCCAGTGCGAGATGTTCAGCCAGCGACTGGAGAATGCCGGCGTGACCCATTTTGCCGAAGAGTACATCGGGACCCACACGAGTGACATCTTCACTCCGGGCGGACGGGTGTCGACGGATATGCTGCCGTTCTTCTCGGAGTACCTGGAGTTTGCGGCGGAGTAACGGGCGTTAGGACCAGCACGTCGGCTGAAGCACGACGCTATAGGTAGCGCTGTACATAACGCTTGAAGAATTCGGCACTATCCGCTACGCTGCGCATTGGGTTGTAGGTGTAGTTGCCCCCCTGCTCCAGGTAGTAGAACTCGAGTCCCGCCTCGGTAGGGTCCGGCAGGATCGTGGTATAGTCGATCGTCCCGTTGCCCAGTTCCGTATAGTCGCGGGAGACGGGGTGCATGTCCTTAATGTGCCACATGACGTAGCGGCCCGGGTGTGCGGCCACCAGTTCCTTGGGGGTGGTGGTGCCGGCGTGCATCACCCAGTACATGTCGATCTGCAGTTTGACCAGCGTGGGGTCCGTTCCGTTGACGATGAGGTCGTAGCCGGTGGTACCGTCGTGGTCCTCGAATTCAAAACCGTGGTTGTGGTAGGCGAAACCGAGACCGGCGGCGGTTATTTGCTCGCCAATCGTATTGAGTAGGTCGGGTAACCGCTGGTAGGTGGCAAGGGTGCGCTGTTCCGGGGCCATCCAGGGCCAGGTGATGTAGTTCATGTTGAGTGCCCTGGCACCCTCGATGCACTGGTCTACGAAGCGGGCTAGCTCGTCGCTCGACTTGTCCAGGTAGTCAGAGAAGCCAAAGTGGCCGCTGGATACGGTGAGATTTAAATCCTCCAGGACGGTACTGAACTCCGCAGCCGGATAGCCGTAAAACTCCCCCTTCACCTCATCGAAACCGTAAACCTCGAAATCCTCGTACCCCATCGCCTTTACTTCCCGCAGGGTGCCGATCGCGTCCTTGGCCATATCGTCGCGTATGGTGAAGAGCTGGAGGCCCATCTTGTACTTTGGGGGACTGATCATAGGGCAAGCCGCTGCGGGCAACCAGGCAGCTGCTCCGAGGGTGGCGGCCGCGGCCAGGAAATTTCTGCGTTTCATGAGAGTTGCGTAAGGGTGGGAGGAGGGACGCAAAGTAAGCAAGTCCGGATTACCACACTTTTTTTTCCATCTCCAGTTGTAGGTCCGTTCTAAATCGTTGCACCCATAGTTCGGAGCGCTCGGTCGCCGTTTTGCTAGAATACATATCCTGAATCACTACACCGTCCGCCGGTATTCCGAGGTAGTGCAGTAACTGCCTGATAGTGTCCCTATAGGAATGAATGAAGTCTTCATACACCAGTGTAAGCGGCCGAATACCGTACTTAGTAAAGTACTCCTGAATGGCGCACTCCCGCAGGTTGGCTTCCTTGAACAAGTGGGACAGGGCGGCGAAATCGTAGTGGTCCCGGTAGAATGCTTCATCGTTGGTATGGTTATGGTCAGCATCCAGGTGCCATACATTGTCCTTGATCGCCTTCCACCACGATACGGCCTGGCGGACCTTGTTTCTCCGGGTTAGGTAGATATGCTTGCAGTTCGGAAACAGATCGGCGAGCAGCGCCTCATCGTCGACGGAATCTTGAGAGCCAATACCCCGTAGTGACCTGATTTCATCGAGTATAACCTGATTTAGTGAGTGTTTAATGCCGAATACTCCGTTGGGCGTACCGCCTATTTCCCAGAGTTTTGCTTTTAGTTCGTCGTAGGTTCTTATCCCGTACTTCCCGCGGAGAGATTCGCTCTCCATCAGATTAAAGTACTCCCCGGGTGTGCCGGCAACGCCGGTCTGTTCCAGGCCCTTGCACAGTAGGGTACTGCCGTTGCGCTGACTGAACCAGATGCGGTAAGTAGTATGGGGCTGGTATGCAGGCATCCGGGGTTCGAATTGTTGAAAAGCAATATACCGTTTGCCGTAGGCTTTTTCCCGGTATGACCTGCCAGTAAGTACTCATCAGAAATAACCCGAAGCAGGATGATAGCGGCGCGTGAATCCGTGGTTAATCCGTGCTAGACGAAGTCGATCCGTGGTGAAACCCCCTCACCAGTCACCCGTAAGGTAAATTAGCCCCCATGGTCGACGGAAACATTGAGGTAGGCATCATGAAGCTCGACGTAGCCGGCCGCGATGCCCGCTCCCTGAGCGAACTGACGCACCTGGCAACCGAGCACTTTTCCCGGGTTATTCAGCGGGAGCCGCGGCTTCGGGTCAAGTCGTTCACCTTCGCAGGTCCCCACCTGGCCCCCGAGCGGGACGGGTACCGGGCACTCGATTTCGTACAGATCGGCATCAACGAAAAGACGGAGCGCCAGCTTGCCTTTCTGATCATTGTGACGGAAGTGGAAATTGCCGCCCCCACACTTTCCTACCTGCTCGCCCTGCCCTCCCAGCTCACAAACGTGGCCATCATTTCAACGCGGCGACTGGCGGATTTCGGATCGAAGGAGATCAAGGACCATTCCCTCATGGCCGACCGCCTCGCCACCCTGATGCTCCACTGCTTCGGGCGGCTGCTGAACCTCAACTACCACCCGGAGCGTACGAACTACATGGCCCGGATCGAAGTGCCGGCAGACCTTGATCGGATGCGCCAGTTCACCGACGGCCAGTTTGCCCGTATGGCCACCAACCTCCCGGCCGAGGCTAACGATCGCTACTCGAAAGAAAACCGGGCAGCCTTCATCCTCCGGCAGACGGCCGCCAACATCCCCCGCATCGTCCGCGGCGCGCTCCGGGCTAACCCCCTCCGGATAGCGACCAAGCTGCCCACCATGATCGCCACCGCCCTGTCGGTGATCATTATCCTGATCTTCGGGGGAGAGACCTGGGACTTCTCCGCCTCCGCATCGGCCGGCCAGCTCGCGGTCTTTGTGGGGGCCAGCTTCGTAACGGCCACCTTCGTGCTGTACCGGGCATTCTCGTTTAAACTAGTCTCCACCCGCCACGGCAAAACCTCCGAGAGTTCGGTCGTGACTGCGGCAGCGACTTACCTCGCGCTGGTCCTTACGCTGATTTGCCTGTTCGTGCTTTTCGGCCTACTGATGTACGGGGTGGTACTATTCGTCTTTCCGGATCCGCTCATGAGCACGTGGACCTCGGACAAGGACGGCTCCTCCTTCGGGGCACACATGCGACTGGTCGCCTTTCTGGCGGCGGTAGGGGTGCTGTCCGGCTCCCTCGGCGGTTCGGCAGATTCGAGATCCGTCGTGCGCAATGTGCTCTTCGCCGTCGACGAAACGTAAGCCACACTCGTCGGCCGACCCTAAGTCGTCCGCCGAGTCGTCACTGTAGACGCTTCCGCAGCTCCAACCTTAAAGATTCTACCACCTCTGGATTTTCCTCCGCCACGTTCACCGTCTCTTTCCCGGCGGTAGTATGGTCGTACAACTCAACGAAACCATCATCGTGCAGCGTCAATCGGTGAGTGTCCGTGCGAATCGTTTTCGCTTTGTTGGTGTACGCCACGGCGGGGTGACCGCTCGCTTCCGGTTGCTCCAGTATTCCCCTCAGCGATATCCCTTCCGTAAATTCCGGCACCCCGATACCCGACAGCTCACAAAGCGTCGGAAAAATATCCAGTGTCTCCACGATCGCATCGGCACGCGCGCCCGCCCGCTTCATACCGGGGTAGTGAACGATCAGCGGCGAGTGCAGCGATTCCTCAAACAGGCTGTGCTTGCCCCAAACGCCATGCTCGCCGAGGTGCCAGCCGTGGTCGCCCCACAGGACGACGATGGTGTTTTTATCCGCGCCGCTCCGCTGCAACCCGGCCAGTATTTTCCCGACCTGGGCATCCGCGTAACTCACGCAGGCGGCGTAGTGCCGGCGCACCTCCTCCGCAAAGTCGGCATCCTCGTTCGGGTTTTTGCCCCAACGGTTATACTTCATGAATTCGCCGGACCCGTGCCAGGTGGTACGCCCCGCCGGCTTCTCCGGATGCGCGATCGGGGGAAATTCGACTCCAGCGTAACGATCCAAGTAGGCCTGCGGAGCTCCGAAGGGCAGGTGGGGTTTGATCAGTCCTATGGCCAAAAAGAAGGGTTGATCGGCAGCCGTCAGCAAACCGAGCTGGTGCAGCGCCTCCTCCGTAATCACGCCATCCGGATAGATGTCGTCTTCGCCTTCGGCAGCCTGAAACACATCCATTCCACCCGCATCGCTGCGTATTTCTCCGTGAGCCAGTCCGTGCATGGCTCCCCGGGGGTGTTTCCATTTGGCTGCGGGCATAAGGTGGCGGTCCCAGGCTTCGGGCATTTCGACGATGGTGCTGTCGTTCCAGTCCGGACCTCCTCTGCCGCCGGGATGGTGACTGACCTTCCCCACGGATACCGTCGTGTATCCACTACTCCTAAAGTATTCCGGCATACTGGGCGGTACGTTCGCCGTATCCGCTGCCCGCATAAAGAGCGCATTGTTCCCCGCCGGGCCGTACCGTCCGGTCAGCAAGGTATACCGGGAGGGGCCGCAACTTGGCGCGTTCACGAAGTGCCGTTGAAACGAAACTCCCCGCCCCGCCAGCGCATCAATATGTGGCGACGAGATGTGCTCCGCCCCAAAACTCCCCAATTCAGGCCGCAGGTCATCGACACAGATCAGCAGCACATTGGGCTTAACGGTCGTTTGCGCATTCCCCCGACTCCCCACTGACAGCAGGCATAAAATGACATACAGCAAAAATGGCCACGGCCGTACTTTCATCGCCCCTAAAGTAAAGCGTTCCATTCGGGCGGCGGCGCGCAGGAGCAATAAAATTCGGGAAAGCGCAGCCCTCCGTAAATCCGTGTTTCATCTGTGGCCATCCGTGGTGACCTCCTCGCCATGCACCGCCTCAACTTGGATCCGCCCAGCACCCGCGCCCCCGCCCAAACCACGCCGACGCCCTATCTTCCACCCCGATGAGCATATGGGATAATTTATTCGGCAGGACACCCGCTTCCCGCCCCGGAGGGGAACCCGACCACAGCTTCGGACGGTACACGGATGCCCATAAGTCGCGGGAAAATTACGCGGCGTGGGACAACGCACTGGATGCCTTCGAAGAAGGTGATTTTCTAGACAGTTTCACCGCTTTTATGGCCTACCTGCGCGACGAGCGGGAAGATAACGTGAAGTGGAAACGCGAAGGGAACAAAATCTACTTCGAACTCTACCAGGGCAGCAAGCGAGTCACAGGTTATGCCGACCGGGAACAATTGCGCGCCACGGCCCGTATCGCGCGCCTGGAGGAGGAGAACGCCCAACTCCTGCGCCGCCTCACCGACATGAACTACGAGCTGAAGTACAGCCGCTTCGCCCTCGACGAGGAAGACTGCCTGACGATCATCTTCGATACGCCGGTACACGACGCCAGTCCGCACAAGCTCTACCACGCACTGAAGGAAATGGCCCTCCGCGCCGACAAACAGGACGATCTCCTACTCGAAGAATTCGGGAGCATCTTAAGCCCGGTGGAGGTGACCCATCTGGAACCAATTTCGGCCACCGAAAAGCAGCTGAAACTGGATTTTCTGCGAACGCACATTCAAGACGTTATCGACTATTTATCGTCCGGTCGCATCAATCCGGAAGAACAGCCCGGTGCAGTGGCCTACCTGCTGCTCGATCTGGTCTACCGCCTCGACTACCTCCTGATCCCGGAAGGACACACGATGGAGGCCCTGGAACGAATGCACCGCATGTACTTTGCCCGCGAGGAGGACCAACCCGTGACCTTCAAGAACGTCCGCCTGCTCCAAGAACTGCAACACCTGCTGCTGCGCGCACCGGAGAGTTTTGCCGAAGAGCTCTACGCCGGAAAATCAACCTTCGGCATCACCCTGCCCGCCAGCCACGACCGCCTCGGCAGCCTCATCAGCAATGAACTCCCGAACATGGATTGGTACCAGGACAACGGCTTCCCGGAAATTGCCCGCGCCATTCCCGGCTACATCGCCGGCTACGCCCTCTTCAACTACGCTACGCCGCCGCCGGATCGGGACCTGCTGCACCTCTACTACCGGGTTACCGAAGACGCCTATTTCCGCAAACTCGGCTACCATCAGGAATTTCTGGACCGGGAAGGCCGCCCCGCCCGCCGCGCCATCCGCTCCGCCATCACCGACATCGTTGACCGCCACCGCCGCGAATACCCGCGCCTCCGCCCCGCCCTCAGTCACCTCGACTTCGATACGGTATCCGACTTCAGCCGCTCGTTCCTAGTGATGGTGAAGGAGATGGATTTGGGGAAGTAGTTTAGTACGGTAGTCTCGCTCGCTGTGCTCGCTGGTAGTTTTTTAGTACGGTAGTCCGCTCGCTGTGCTCGCTGGTAGTTTTTTAGTACGGTAGTCCGCTCGCGGGGCTCGCTAGTAGTCGTTTAGTACGGTAGTCTGCTCGCGTTGCTCGCTGGTAGTCGTTTAGTACGGTAGTCTGCTCGCTGTGCTCGCTGGTAGTCGTTTAGTACGGTAGTCCGCTCGCTTTGCTCGCTGGTAGTCGTTTAGTCTTTTAGTACTGTATTGTCGAATACTACCGTACTACCCGACTACCGTACTACCCGACTACCGTACTAATTGACTACAGTACTAAACTACTAAAGAACTACACATACATCTCCCCCTTCAACAATCCCCTACTGATCACGATCTTCTGGACCTCGCTTGTGCCTTCGTAGATCTGGGTAATCTTGGCGTCGCGCATGAGGCGTTCGACGTGGTACTCTTTGACGAAGCCGTAGCCTCCGTGGACCTGGACGGCCTCGACGGTGTGGCGCATGGCGACGGAGCTGGCGAAGAGTTTGGCCATGGCGCCGGCTTGGTTGTAGTCTTCGCCGTGGTCCTTGAGCCAGGCGGCGCGGTAGACGAGCATCTTGGCGGCCTCGATGTCGGTGGCCATGTCGGCGAGCTTGAATGCGATGGCTTGGTGGTGGGAAATGGGCTTGCCGAAGGCTTCCCGCTCTTTGGAGTAGGCGACGGCGAGCTCGTAGGCACCGCCGGCGATGCCGAGGGCCTGGGCGGCGATGCCGATGCGGCCGCCGGAGAGGGTCTTCATGGCAAATTTGAAGCCGAAGCCGTCGTCGCCGAGGCGGTTTTCCTTGGGCACCTTCACGTCGTTGTACATGATGGTGTGGGTGTCGCTGCTGCGGATGCCGAGCTTGTCTTCCTTAGCGCCGATCTCTACGCCGTCCCAGCCAGTTTCGACGAGGAAGCAGTTGATGCCGTGGTGGCCTTTGTCCGGGTTGCTCTGAGCAATAACGAGGTGCAGCTGGCTGGTACCGCCGCTGGTGATCCAGTTTTTGGTGCCGTTGAGGAGGTAGTGGTCGCCCTTGTCGACGGCCGTGGTGCGCTGGTGGGTGGCGTCGGAGCCGGCTTCGGGCTCGCTGAGGCAGAAACTGCCGATCCATTCACCGGTGGCGAGCTTGGTTAGGTACCGCTGTTTTTGCTCCTCGGTGCCGTAGGTCTCCAGGCCGTAGCAGACGAGGCTATTATTGACCGACATGATCACGGAGCAGCTGTTGTCAATTTTAGAGATCTCCTCGAGGGCGAGTACGTAGCTGACGTTGTCGAGGCCGCTGCCGCCGTACTCCGGGCTCACCGTCATGCCCATGAAGCCCATTTCACCCATTTGGCGCACCTGCTCGGTGGGGTAGGCCATGGTGCTGTCGCGCTCGATGACGCCGGGTTTGCAGACCTGCTGGGCAAAGTCACGGGCCGCATCGCGCACGGCAAGTTGTTCCTCGGTAAGGTGGAAATTCATGATCGGTCAAATTTGGTGGGGTGAAATTAGCGAATTTTCGCTGTAATGAAGGCCGTAGGGGCGGCGGCGCGCGGGAGCGGTATCCATTCGGATCAGCCGGGCTGAGTGGTTTGCAGCTGATATAGTATTTCAAGCATTGAGCATTTATGCCAGAGGGTGCCGGACGCTTGCGGAGAGTACTGCCTACGGGTCGGCCGCGTGGCATTGCTGCTCGGTAGGACTTTCCTTGCTCCTGCGTCCCCGCCCTAGTGCTCGAACTTGCCGGCGTACTCTGCCATGGTTATTCGCCGCACCAGTTTACCGGCTAGCGTGCCACCGGCACCGAGATTGCGGGAGTATTCGACGAGGCCGAGGCCTTCGGCATATATCTCGTAGCCGGTGTAGGTCGGACTGATGTCGCCCAGTTCGGGATCACGCTGGCTGACCTCCCCTTCCAGGTCGAAGAGAATGGCATTACGAACTTCTCCCATGATCGTCAGGGTCGTATCGCCGCGAAACCGGCGGTTGAGGGAAATGTAGTTGACGGCATCCTTATTTTCCGGCGGGGTGAAGGCGATGCGGTACCCGGATGCCGCTCCATCGTCGGGATAAAAGGGGAAGGTGCGTGCGTAAAGAATGTCTACCTCCACCAGCTTCGGCTGCCCGTTGATGAGCGGGGGGTAGAGCAAGAGTTGCTCCAGTAGGACGCCCTCGTTCGTGATGCGCTCCCGGACTACCTGATCGGGCGCCATACCGTCGGCGTAGTGGGTCGAACTAAGGTAGAGGGCGGTGTCGCGGTCGATGCCCAGGAAGTACCAGAAATCGGATGGGTCATCGGTGAGGGTTCCCTTATTCGCGTATTCGTACACCAGACCATCCGTAAGTTCGCGTACCGGAAAGTAGTAATTCCGTACGTCCCGTTGCTTCGAACAGGCTACTAACAGAGGCAGCAGGAGGAACAGTCTGTACATAGTGTGGAGAAACAATCAGGCCGAAGATGCTACTCAAACGCCGGATTCCGTAACTCCGGGCCCTACCGTCGCATAAATGGCGCTACTTCCGGCAGTAAAGCACCCAGGCGGGCGGAAGGTTGCGGTACACCCGCCGGACCTCCACCTTGCCGAAGGCACGCTGGTAGTATGCCTTCGTTTTTAAACTGTAATGAACCTGGTTATAGCACCCCCCCTTCCGCAAATTCTCGTGGGCGGCGGTGACGATGCGTTCCCCCAGTTCCGCCGGTAGCGCCGCGAAGGGGATGGCGGAGACGATGTGGTCTGCTTTATCCGCTCCAATTTGGTTAAGGTAGGTGCGGATGTTTTCGGCGCTGTCCTGGGCAACCACGAGCCGCGGATCGCCAATGGCGCGCATGTCGTTGCAGAGGTCTTCGCTTACTTCGAAGGCGATCACTTTACCGTCGGGGTGCAGGCGGTCCAGGATGTGGCGGGTGATGACGCCGTCGCCGGCCCCCAGTTCCACAATGGTGCGGGCGGAGGTAAAGTCGATGCGATCGATGGCGGCCTGACACAGGGCCGTGCCGCTGCGGGTGATGGTGCCGGTAGTGCCGATGTTGCGCAGCCCCTCCAGGAGAAATGAAAAAGTGCTCATAGGGTGCTATACGTCAGTGCGCTTTGGATCGAAGGCTTCGAGGTAGTCGCCGATGCGCCGCAGGAAGGAGCCGCCCAGGAAGCCATCGACGACCCGGTGGTCGTAGCTCAGGCTCATGAACATCAGTTGGCGGATGGCGATGAGGTCGCCGTATTCCGTCTCCACCACGGCGGGTTTTTTCCGGATGGCCCCTACGGCTAGAATGGCTACTTGTGGTTGATTGATGATCGGGGTGCCCATCACGTTACCGAAGGTGCCTACGTTGGTCAGGGTGAAGGTGCCGCCCTGAATTTCCTCGGGCTTGAGTTTGTTGGCGCGGGCGCGGTTGGCGAGGTCATTGACCTGGCGGCTTAGTCCGAGCAGATTGAGTTGGTCGGCGTTGCGGATCACCGGTACGATCAGGTTGCCGGTGGGCAGGGCGGCGGCCATGCCGACGTTGATGTCGTGCTTCTTGATGATGCGGTCGCCGTCGACGGAGACATTGACGAGGGGGTAATCCTTGATGGCTTTGGCCACCGCCTCGATGAAGATGGGGGTGTAGGTGATCTTTTCCCCGTACTTCTTCTGGAAGTCTTGCTTGATGCCCTCGCGCCAGGTGACGATGTCGGTTACGTCGACTTCGATAAAACTGGTGACATGGGGGCTGGTGCGCTTTGACTCGACCATGTGGTCGGCGATGAGCTTGCGCATGCGGCCCATCTCGATGATTTCGGAAGAACCGGAGGCAAGGCCGCCGGCTGGAGCGACAGGGGGGCGGGGGGGAAGGGTTGTCGCATGGGTTCCAGCCGTTGGTGCAGCCTTGCCAGGACCGGTTATGAAGCGATTGTCTCGCCGCTTCAGGTAAGCCTGTATGTCTGATTTATTGACCCGGCCGCCGTTGCCCGTGCCGGGGATCTGGTCGAGCTCGGCCTGGCCGATGCCCTCCTTCTGCGCAATAGTACGCACAAGGGGCGAATAAAAACGACCGTTTTCCGACTTTTCTGCCGTCGCAACCGCTTTTTCGGGAGTGGGCGGGGCCGCGGGTGCGGGGTTTTTTGGTGAAGGAGCAACGCTCGTGGGCGCGGAGTCCTTGGCCTTTGCCGGGGGAGCGATGGTCGGACTGGCCTGTACTTCCGCTCCCGCTTCGGTTTCGATTAGGGCGATCACTTCACCTACCGCTACGGTGGTGTCCACCTCGAACCTGATCTCTTTGATGGTGCCGGCGACCGGCGCAGGCACTTCGCTATCGACCTTATCGGTGGCGATTTCCAGCACTGTATCGTCCACTTCTACCGTATCGCCCACCTGCTTCACCCAGTTGAGGATGGTCGCTTCGATGATGCTTTCACCCATTTTGGGCATGATGAGCTCTACTTGGGCCATAGGAAGGGAAGGTTTTATGCGGCTGGTCAGGCCATGATCGGTTAGGGTGGGCAAATTTAACCAGTAGCGGTGACAATAAGTAGCGGCGGCCTTCCGAGTAGCGGCGGCCTTTAGCCGCCTGGCTGATTTGTGTTAAGGGCAGCGTGACGGCTGAAGGCCGTCGCTACTGTGGCGTGTAGCGGCGGCCTTTAGCCGCCTGGCTGATTTGTGTTAAGGGCAGCGTGACGGCTGAAAGCCGTTGCTACTGTGGCGTGTAGCGGCGGTCTTTAGCCGCCTGGCTAATTTTGTGTTGATTGCAGCGTGACGGCTGAAGGCCGTCGCTACTGGGCGCAATAGGTAAATGGATAGGATTGCCAATCCTCGACCAAGCCTGCCTTCACCGGATTATGAAGGATGTAATAGAGAATATTGCGATACGCCTTTTCGTCGCGGACATAGTGGTCGTAGGAGTCTTTCTGCCATAAGGCCCCCCTCCTCCCTAAGTATTGATTGATCGCTCTGGACGAGCCCCCCTTTATGCGCCGCATAATATTGTTGAGCGGTCGGTAACTTTTGCGAAGCTCCGTTTCGGATAAGAAGAAATGATCGTCGTCGACGAGTTGGTTGCCTAGTGATAAGAGTAGGTGGACATGATTGGGCATAATGCAGAATGCCCTGAGTTCGTATAGGTCATTATCGAAGGAATGCAGGTGATCTGCCATGATTCTGAAAACCGCCGGATCGAGAAAGTACGCTCCAGCGTTCGGATTGGCGTCTAAACTAGCGTCGTAACTCAGAAAGTAGTGATGCCGTGCTTTCGCAAGTGCCCTAGTTCGTTCTATACCCTGACAGCTACTGGTTCGAATACTTTGCACCTCCCGCTCGTACCGATAACGAAGTTGTTGCATCTTCCGCAACGGCACCGCATCCTTGACGCGAAAGGTGATGAAAAACGTACCACCGATCGGCGTCAGGTGCGGCAGCCGGCTGCGGTAAAAGGTAGATAGTGCGTGCATGTGTGTTGATTGTAGGAGCATATTTAAAACAATTGTTTTAAATACCCAAGAGGTATCAACAACTTTGTGGTTGATTGACCGGCGACTTTTAGCCGCCCGATTACAGTAGCGGCGGCCTTCAGCCGCCTAGCTGTTTTGTTTTTCGGGTGCAGCGTGACGGCTGAAGGCCATCCCCAGTAGCGGCGGCCTTTAGCCGCCTTGCTGGTTGTGTTGATTGCAGCGTGACGGCTGAAGGCCGTCGCTACTGTGGCGTGTAGCGGCGGCCTTTAGCCGCCTAGCTGATTTATGTTGGGTGCAGCGTGACGGCTGAAGGCCGTCGCTACTTTTTGGCGCGACGCTTCGGTTTTTTAAGGGCCGGCTTCTCTTCGGTAGTTGGTTTAGCGGCGGGCTTTTTGCTTAGTGGCTTTCTGGCAGTAGACTTCCGGGTTGCCGGCTTTTTGGTGGGGGGTATTGGCTTTACGGTCCGACGCGTTTCGGTGGGTTTGTCGGTCAGGATCAGGCGGAGGAAATTGAGGGACTGTAGGGTGGTGTACTCGATGTTTCTTGCCCGGTCCTTGCCGGAGCGCAGGAGCTTGGTGACCGTCCGTTCGGGGGTCGCGACGGCGATCCAGATGGTGCCGACGGGCTTTTCGGGGGTGCCGCCGCCGGGACCGGCAATGCCCGAGGTAGCGATGCCGTAATCTGCCCCAAAGCGTTCGCGGATACCTTCAGCCATGGCGATAATGGTCGGTTCGCTGACCGCGCCGTGTTCCTCCAGGACGGAAGCGGGAACGCCCAGCATTGACTGTTTTATATCGTTGGAGTAGGCAATGATGCCGCCCAGAAAGTGCTTGCTCGATTCGGGGTGTGAAGTGATCATCTTTCCGATGCTGCCACCGGTACAGCTTTCGGCGGTCGCTACGGTTTTCCCCGCTTCTTGTAGAATGCGACCGACTACAATAGCCAAATCATCCTGCCCGTAACCGTACACCAGATTACCCAGGGCGCCTTCGATGTGATTGCGGTATTCGTCGAGTTGTGATTGCAACAGGGATTCTACATTACCACGGGCACTGAGCCGTAAGCGGACTGTCCCGAGGTCGGGCAGGTAAGCAAGGGACATATTCTCCGGTAGCTCATTCTCAATGCGCTCGACCAGCTCGGCGATGACGCTTTCCCCCTCTCCGGCGGTGAGAATGGTCACGGAGCGCAGCAGATCGGCGTCGAGGTTCCGCTTGATGAGGCGACGCATTACCTCGTGTTCCATCAGGTACATCATCTCGTACGGCACGCCGGGCATGGAAACGACGACCTGTTCCTCCTTTTCCAGCCACAGGCCGGGGGCGGTTCCCCGTTCGTTTACCAGAACCTTTGCCCCCGTGGGGAGGCGGCACTGGTTGCGGTGGCTTTCGGTAGCCTCCTTTCCGTACCGGCCGAAGATTTTTACCAGTCGTTTCCAGGTGGGGTTGTGCAGGCGCAACTCACCACCGAAGTAATCGGCCAGTACCTGTTTAGTGATGTCATCCTTGGTAGGACCCAGGCCACCGGTCATCAGAACAAGGTCCGATTGCTGGAGGGCGCGGTCCAGTCCGGCCATGATGCCCTGACGGCTATCGGCCACGGAAAGGTGCTCGATCACCGTGATGCCCTCCTCGCTCAGGGCGGCTGCCAGGTAGGTAGCGTTGGTATCCACGACCTGCCCGATGAGTATCTCGTCGCCGACGGTAAGAATGGTTGCTTGCATAGGGTGTAAAAGTAAGTGGAGGGAAAAGAGTGCAAGGATATTCACCATTGAGCATTCGAGGGGAGGTAAAAGTTCACTTCGCCTCCTCATCCGCTGCTCGGCCGCTCCAAGCCTCCGCTGCTTTCCAAATACTCCGCTCCTGCGTCCCCGCCCGTACCTTTGCCGCATGCACAAAAGTGGATTTGTAAACATCATCGGTCGGCCCAATGCCGGAAAATCGACCCTCATGAACGCCCTGGTCGGCGAGCGCATGAGCATCATCACCGCCAAGCCCCAGACGACGCGTCACCGCATCATTGGCATCCTGACCGACCCCGACTACCAAATCGTCTTCAGCGATACGCCCGGCTACATCGAGGAGGCCAGCTACAAGATGCAGGAGAAGATGAACAGCTACGTCAATTCCGCCTTCGAGGACGCCGACGTCATGCTCTACCTCGTAGACCCGCAGGAAGAATACGCCGAAGACGACCTGCTGGTGACCAAGGTGAGAAGGATGGATACCCCGCTGTTTTTGGTATTCAACAAGGTCGATCTGGCGGATGAAGCTCGTATTGACACCCTCGAGCGGCAGTTCAAAAAGTGGGTGAAGCCGCAGCGCATTTTTGGCATCTCCGCTAAAGACGGCCTGGGCATTGACGACTTGCTTGACGCCATTAAGGGAGCTCTACCCGAAGGCCCCGTCTATTACCCCGAAGACCAGCTGACCGACCGATCCGAGCGCTTCTTCGTGGCCGAGATTCTGCGCGAGCAGATCCTGGAGCAGTACCACCAGGAAATCCCCTATAGCGTAGAGATTGAGATCGAAACCTTCGAGGAAACTGAAACCAACGACGGTAAGGAACTGGCCCGCATCAGCGCCGTGATCTATGTGAGTCGCAAGACCCAGAAGCCCATCCTCATCGGCAAGGGCGGCAGCAGCATCAAAAAGCTCGGCACCAACGCCCGCAAGCGGATGGAAGACTTCCTCGGCCGCCGCGTGTTTCTGGAAACCCACGTGAAAATTCGGGAGGACTGGCGGGATGACGAGCAGTGGCTGAAGCGGTTTGGGTATGATCGGTAGTAGTAGGTGGTGGGTTGGTGAATTGGTGGGTTGTTGAGTTTTGGCCTTGGGGGCAGTATTAGGTATTAAAGGCGTCAAGGGGGGCGGGGGCGCGGGTGCAGCGTTTTTTCGGGAAAGCGTTCTTAACTGATATCCCTCAAAGTGATAGTGAACCTATGGGTCTCATCCCCACGTTAACCCAACAACTCACCAATCCAAACCCTCAACAACCCACCAACCCATGACCACCGACCACGAAGCCATCAAGACCTGGACCAACAAGCACAACGGCGTACCCGGCGTCATCGAAGAAGCGACCACCGCGAACGACAGCCGTCCACTAGCAATCATCTGGCCGGAAAATCGGAACGATAATAAGTTGCGGGAGATCAGTTGGGATACCTTTTTCGATCACTTCGAACTGCGGCAACTTGCGCTGGAACACGATAGTCAGGGAATGTCGAAAGATTACCGGTTTGTGAGCCGGGGATAGGAACTTTGGCGTAGGCTGGTTCAGGGTGTAGAAAAGATTGGAGGCGCCGATAGCAATTGTTTGCTGCGGATTTTGCCCTCTGTCCGGGTCTATATTAATGGGTGTGCCCTTAGGCAACGCAATTTACTTTGGTGGATAGGTTCCGGAGGTACAGTCCGGGCGAATGATGTCCCTGCCGCAGTCGGCTTGGGAGTGGGCTCATTGTGTAGGCAAGCACAGGGGGGCAAATTAATTTTTTGTGGATACGTAACGAAATGCACCCGATTGCCATTGACGGATGTGGGTTAGGGGCAATCGGGAACCATGGGTTCGGGCTACGGATGAACATCCGGCGACGAATACCATCGATCAGCAACTTACTCCATGCGAGGCCTAACTAAAGGGTATAATAATTGCATTTACGTGTTATCATGCATATATTCAGGGTTGTGGCCCGCTTGCTTTGTTTATAGCGTTCTGAATCACTCATCCTCTAAAACCTATGCTACTCGAATCTCTCCGCTTAGTTGAGCAATCGCTAAACACTTACCTGTTCCAGCGCCTTGGTGGCGTTGCCGGAGTAGTGGAGGTAGCGCTGGGAAACGTCTCGGCGATCGAGCAGCCGGGGGCTAACCTCGATGACAAGCTCATCATCAGTCTGGTGAACATCGAAGAGGAGCGATCCCTCAAAAATGCCCGTACGGTGCGCGCTAACGGCCTTACCGGTACCATGGAATACCGCAACGCGCCGGTGAGCCTGAACCTCTATCTGCTGTTCTCGGCCAACTTCACCAACAACTACGATAAGGCCCTGCGGATCCTGAGCCTGGTGATTGAATTCTTCCAGGGCAACCGGGTGTTCCGCACCCCCGCGCCGGGCAGTATTGGAGCTCTGACCGGAGGGATGGCGGAATTGTCCTTCAACCTCTACACCATGACCTTCGAGCAGCTCAACCACCTCTGGGGCGCGCTGGGAGGAAAGCAGTTGCCGAGTGCCCTCTACCGGGTGTACCTGGTACAACTGGAAGACAGCGCCGCCGAGGAGGCCGGTCACCTGATCGAGGAAATATCCAGTAACGAAACCATCCGCTGATCCCGTGGCCTACCGCATCACCTATACCCGCCTGTTCCGCTGCCAGCTCCGGCACGACTACTACCTCAATCTGGGTGATACAATCGTTTTCAACGATCTGGACCCGGTGGCGGATGCAACGGACATTGCGACTATTCTGAGTCAGCACGATCTGCGAACCGCGGTAGACATACGGCCGATGGGGGAGACGGCACGAACACTGGCCGGACACCGTATGAAAGCGGTGGCGGACCGCACGGGATTCTTCGTGGGCATAGCTACGGATCCGGCACCCGCCGGCGGACGCCTGCCCGCTACTCCGCCTTCCCCCGGACTGGCCTGGAATTTCGGCATCTACCCTCGGGACGGAGCGGAGTGGACCAACGTAACGAACCAGCGAATGCGGCCCAACCTGCCGGCGATCTTCTACTTCAGCAACCAACGCCCCGACTGGTCGGCGGCCGTGCCCGCCGCTCCGTTGAGCCTGGCGGTGCCCGCCATTGCGCGGCAACGACGGTACTACGCCTCCGGGGAAGTTATCGAAGAAGCCGGTGTCCGGTACCGGGCCATTCAGGACGTGCCGGACGCGACCGTACCCGTGACCGACCCGGCCAGCTGGGCAGAAGAAACCATGGTAAGGGGAGAAGCTACGGATGCTGACCGGGTTCTACTACCCGTCAAGTTCAGCTATACCCTGACTCCGGAAATCGGAATCACTCCTACCTCGCTTACCGTCGAACTGAACGATTTGGGGGGTACGCCCGCGCTGCCGCCACAAAATTTTACGCTTACGCCGGGCCAGGATCGGGTTTCCCTCGACCTTTCCGACGCTTCGACTCCTGCCTGGTACGACCTGGTGGTTACCAGCGACACCGACTACGCAACTACTCACCGCATCCTTCTGGACAACACACTATACGATCCCCGGGCGTGGGGCGTGGTGTCCATCGGCCATCCGGCCGTCGACCCCGGCTTACGGCTCCTCGAAGCCGACGGCCGGCTGCGCCTGAATGCCCTGGGGGAAACGGAGTACCCGACTTATGAGATCCGCATACCGAACCGATCGACCTACTGGCGCTACGTCGCTCATCCGACCCAGACCCTCACCGCGAACGCTGACTTCAGCGTTGATTTACGTAACCGACTCGTCGCCCGCTCACCCAGACCGCTCACCCGCTTTGGTTCCCAAGTGACCCTACCCGGGGGCAACGGCCCTAATGTCCTGCCCAGTCCGGAACCCCGCTCGCTCCAGCCGGAGCCCGACGGGAAAGTGTATTCCGAAGTGTATCTCGGAGTACTCAATCTGTAAGGTTGTCATCCGGCAACCGGATGCCGCATCGCCGCAAAAACACCTAAAGGGGGCTTGACTCATCAAGCTCACCACTAGACCTCCTACTCCGTCCGCAACCGACCGGTGCCCGGCACCACCATGAATCTATCATCCAAACAAACGCAAGTTCAGCACAATGGCAAGTACCTATAAAACCCCCGGCGTATACGTGGAGGAAATCTCCATCTTCCCGCCCTCCGTCGCTGCGGTAGAGACGGCGATTCCGGCCTTTATCGGCTACACGGAAAAGGCCAAACGACGTGAGGACGGTGACCTGTTCAACGTCCCTTACCGCATTACCTCACTAAAGGAGTACGAGCTCTACTACGGCTTTGCCGTGCCGGAGGCCGGCATCACGGTCAACATCAATACTTCGGTCACCCCGGAAGAGGTTCTGGCCAGCATTACCGACCGCTCGAACTACCTGATGTATTACTCCCTACAGGCCTTCTTCGACAACGGCGGAGGTCCCTGCTACATCACGGCGGTGGACTCTTACGCCAACGGGGCCGGAGTGGTGGACTTCGCCACCCTGCAGGCCGGCCTCAATGAGGTAGCAAAGGTGGACGAAGTAACCCTACTCGTCTTTCCCGACAGTACCAATCTGTCCAGCGCGGCCGACTACTACGCCCTCCACAAGGCCGCCCTCGACCAGTGCGCCGACCTGCAGGATCGCTTCACCGTTATGGACGTCTGGCTTGACCCGGCGGACCCCACGGCCAATAACATCGATACCCTGCGGAATACCCTGGCCGGGACAGTGGACCAGCTCAAGTACGGTGCCGTGTACTATCCGATGGTCGACACCATCCTGGATTATGCCTACGACGAAACCGCCGTGACCGTGACCATCGACGGTACCGACGCTGCGATGGACACCTTACCTACGACTTCCAATGCCCAGTACAACCAGGCCAAAGCCGCGATCAACCAGATCGACCTTACGCTGCCCGTATCCGCGGCCGTCGTCGGAGTGTACGCCCGCGTCGACGAGACCCGCGGGGTGTGGAAGGCACCGGCCAACGAAACCATCGACCTCGCGATCCGGCCGACCATCAAAATCAGCAAACAGGATCAGGAGAGCCTGAACGTAGACGTGACCGGCGGAAAATCGATCAATGCCATCCGGGCCTTTGCCGGTCGGAGTCCCGCCCTGATCTGGGGTTCGCGGACGCTGGCGGGGAACGACAACGAGTGGCGCTACGTACCCGTTCGCCGCTTCTTCAACATGGCCGAAGAGTCCATCAAGAAGGCCAGTGAGCAGTTCGTATTCGAGCCCAACGACGCGAATACGTGGGTGCGGGTGCGGGGGATGATCGAGAACTTCCTCACCCTGCAGTGGCGGGCCGGTGCGCTGGCCGGTGCCGTGCCGGAAGACGCCTTCTTCGTTCGCGTGGGCCTCGGTACCACCATGACCGCCCTGGACATCCTGGAAGGTCGCATGATCGTAGAGATCGGACTGGCCGTCGTGCGGCCGGCGGAATTCATCATCCTGCGCTTTAGCCACAAGATGCAGGAGAGCTAGGTGCATCGCCTGACTTTCGGTCCGTGGCGGGCCAACTAACTCATTCATCAAAAAACACAAAGAACAATGGCCAACGATATGAACGATCCGCAAGTGCCGGTCGGTAACGGCGGCGACGGCCCCGGCGGGGACGACGACACCCAGACCCTCTGCCAGAAGTGGTTCAACGACTACCTGGAGAACCCGCTCGAAGCCGATCTGGAACGGGCCGCCGGCGCCGCGACCGTCGGCAGCCTCGGCTACGACGAGGGGAAAATAGGAACCCAGCTACGGGTGTGCCGCCTCGAGGACGCCCAGAAGATCCGGAGCGAGTACCGGGGCATTCAGGCGTGTATCTCCACCACGCTGGCTGCCCACGCCGCCGGGGTCACGGTGAACGTAACGGGTTACATCGATAAGGACAAGGCACTGGGGGGCAAACTGAACACCGCCCTGGAGGCCATTAAGGCCGTTAAGGCGGGGATGGGCAAAGTGCACGCCCTGGCCTGTAAGCTCGAAGCGGCCCGCAAGGATTCCTGCAACTCCGAGCAGTGCAAGGCCATCGATAAGGGCCTGCCCAAAGTGGACGGGGTCGGCGGACTCGAGCGCTTCAACAACGAGATCACCGCGATCCGGGAGAGCGTGACCACAGTCAATGGAAACGCCGATGCCCTCTTCGAGATGGGCATCAAGTACGCCGGTATTCAGGCATCCACCAACGTCACCAGTCTGAAGGACATGACCAACAAGCTGAAGACCGACGCCGATGCCCTGGCCGCCGACGTGCTCGCCCAGGCGAAGGCGCTGGACACCAAGATGGCGGATCAGGAAGCGGCCCTGGCGACCGAAATCACCGGCCTCAGTACGGCCCTGTACACCCGACAGACCACCAAGCTCACTTACGACTGCCTCGTGGAGCTGAAGACCGACCTGGAAGAGATCGTGGACCAGGACTGCGCTCAACTGGACTACGATGCCACCAAAGACCGCCTGCGCTACCTCTGCGAAACCGCCGTATCCACCTTCGATACCACCGCCGGCTGCGGCGACGACAACGGTGGAGGAAACAAATTTAACACCCAGGACGCCCCGTCCTGCTAACCCTTCCAACCTCTCCTTATCATGGGTATGAATATGAAATCCGGGCTTTCCCAAGACTACATCGACGGGCTGGAGAAAGCGCTGATCACCGCAAAAGCGGCCTTCGATAATTTCGCCAAAGCCGCCACCAAGGCCAAGAAAGAACACGATCTGGCCAAACAATACTACGACGACCTCCGGGGCTACTGCGTTCAGGTGACCGCTACTTACGTCCGCATCAGCGACGTATACGACTACCTGGGAACGCTCGTCACCCACGCAGGTAACGTAGGCAAGAACCTGAATCTGAGCCTGGAGGCGCTTACGCTGATCGTGAAGGTGCTGAAGTGCCTGTGCGAGGATACGGAAGCACTGCGAGCCGACGTCCGCAGTCTCATCGACGCCATCGACGGCATCGGCAGTGAAGTGCTGGCCGGCGACGGGGCTACGCTGGTGAAGTGCATCCGGGATCTGGAGGAGGAGATCAAAACGACGATCACGGCCATCGGTACGGCTATCGTCGCCATCATTGCCCTGTTCCGCTGCGTACTGGAGTTGTCCTGTCAGCTGGGGCAGCGGGATGCCGAAAAGCTCACCGGCCTCGTGTACGACCTGGAGGAAATGCGCGCCGTGCTCTGCTGCAAGTACTGCGCGGGCATCAAGGCGGAAATCCCGCCCACCGATACCGACGATATGGAGCAGGGCGCGGCGGGCGAATTGGCCGAGTGCTGCAAGAATCCCCGGGAGGTGCGTGCCTGTGAGTGCGACCTGGTGCAACCGGCCGTCTGCGACGGAGGCTTCCAGAGCGAGTTCTTTCAGCAGTACATCACCGCCCGACTGGAGGAGACCAAGCTACTAGTCGATCACAAGAAGTGCGTCTGGCAATTCTACGACAAGAAGCGGGCCGGGGCACTGGCGCGGCACGATGCGATCAAGAAGTCTTACGACGCGGCCAAGGCCGCCAAGGCACTCTGCAAGTAGTTTCAAAAACCTAAAAACACAGCATAATGGCTAATTATCCCTTACCCAAGTTTCACTTTGAGGTGGACTGGGGCGGCAGCAACATCGGCTTCACGGAGGTATCCGGTCTGGACGTCGAGACCGAGGTCATCGAATACCGCCACGGCGCCAGTAAGGAATACTTCAAAACGAAGCAGCCCGGCATGGTCAAGTACAGCAACCTGACCTTCAAGCGCGGCACCTTCCTGGACGACAACGAGTTTTTCGACTGGTACAAGCAGAACGTCCTGTTCGAGAACCCGGAGCGCCGAGACATTACGATCAAACTGCTCGGCGAAGACCACTCCCCGCGGGTCGTGTGGAAGGTGAAGAACGCCTTCATCACGAAGGTGCAGAGTACGGACCTGAAGGCGGACGGCAACGAGATCGCCATCGAGACGATGGAGGTCGTGCACGAAGGACTCGAGATCCAACATGGAAGCTAAGTTGATCCCCGAATACTACCCCATGGTGGGCTTCCACTTCCGGGTATCCTTCGGGCTCGGCGCGGCGGACCTGGACGCAAACTTCCAGTCCGTAACCGGCCTGGAAGCAAGCATCGACGTGGAGACCATCAAGGAGGGCGGCGAGAACCGCTACGAACACGGGCTGCCCGGCCGTGCCAAGTATTCGGCGCTGACCCTGAAGCGGGGCATGCTGAAGAACGCCCAGTCGGACATCACCAAGTGGTGCGTGGATGCCTTCAAGAACAACCGGGTGGTGCCCATCGACCTGGAAGTCACCCTGCTCGGGGAGGATCACGCGCCGCGGGTGGTGTGGAAGGTCATCCACGCCTGGCCCAAGAGCTGGAAGTTCAACGAGCTCAACGCCGAGAAGGGCGAGGTCTTCCTGGAGACACTGGAGCTGCAGTACAACCGCTTCGAAGTGCAGGATGCCTGACGGAGGGATGCGGTAGCCGCTCTTTGCTTTACCGACCTACATCGCACCCGCGCGCCCGCCTATTTCTAAGCAACGAAAAACCAAGCACTTATGCCCCTCGAAGTACGCGAATTGAACATCAAAATCACCGTCGGCGACGACGCCGGTGATGCCCCCGCTGCCGGAGAAGGTGCCGGCGACAACGGGGAGGAAGATCAGATCCGGAAGATCGTCGAGCTGGTGCTGGAAGCCCTCGACAAAAGAAACGAAAGATGAGCATCGGAAGACTGGTCAAGGTGTGCATCCTCGCTTATGAGGACAAGAGCAAGGAGAAACGGATCAACATTTTCATCCTGCCCATCAACCCCGAGTCGTACAGCCTCAACCTGAAGATCGAGTACGAGAAGAAAAAGGGGCAGGGCAACCAGGGAACGGCGCCGAAGTATACGGGCACCAAACCGAAGGAACTGAAGCTCGACTTCATCCTCGACGGCACCCAGACGGTCGAAGGCTACCACACCGACCTCGTCGATAAAACGGTGCCCCAGCAGATCCGGGAACTGCTGGCCACGGTCTACGACATGAACGCCAAGACCCACGTGCCCAACCGCCTGAAGGTGAACTGGGGGGAGGAGCTGGTCTTCGACTGCGTACTGACCAACCTCGACGTCAACTACACCCTCTTCGACCGCGACGGAACGCCGCTGCGGGCCAAACTCAGCGCCACCTTTCTGGGCCACAAGGAGGAGGAAAAACGCGTGCGGGAGGAGAACAAGAACAGCCCCGACCTCACCCACGTCTTTCTGCTCCAGGCGGAGGAAACGCTGGTCGGCCGCGCCCACGAGATCTACGGCGGCGGGGAATACTACCGCCAGGTGGCCGCCGCCAACGACCTGACCAGCTTCCGGAACGTCCCGGTCGGGACGGCGCTCATTTATCCACCCATTAAAAAATCCGAGAACCGTGAATAACGCCCAGACCCTGCCCGACGATTCCATTGCCGGGGCCGTGACCTTCGACCTGCTGACGGACGGCCAGGCGGTGCCGCCCACGATCGAGGTGCTTTCCCTGCAGGTGAATAATACCGTCAACCGCATCCCTTTCGCTCGTCTCAATATCCGGGACGGGGACGCGGGAGCAGCCACTTTTCCAATAAGCGAAGGCGATACCTTTTTGCCCGGTAAGGAGCTCGAAATCAAGGTGGGCTACGACGGCGACAACGACTCGATCTTCCGGGGTAAGATCGTCAAGCAGCGCATCAAGGTGCGGGAGGGCGGGGAGTCGTTCCTACAGCTCGAATGCAAGTCCGCTGCCTTTGCCATGACGCTGGGCCGCAAGAATCGCTACTTCACCGACAGCAAGGACAGCGATGTGTTCGAAACCATCCTCGGTGAGTACGGACTGGCCGACCGGGTCGACGACACCACCGTCACCCACCGCGAACTGGTGCAGTACCACGTTACGGATTGGGACTATCTGCTCACCCGGGCCGAAGCCAACGGAATGCTGGTGATTGTTAAGGACGGCAAGGTCAACATCGTGCCTCCGGAGATCAGTGGTTCCCCGGTGCTCCAGCTCAGTTACGGCGGCAATCTACTGGCCTTTGACGCGGAAATGGACGCTACCCACCAGTGGAAATCCGTAACGGCCCAGGCCTGGAATCCGGCCGACCAGGCCCTCTTCGAGGCGTCGACCAGTAGCGTTCCCTTTGCCGAGAACGGAAACATCTCCGGCGAAAAACTCGCGGAGATCGGCGGACTGGATTCGTACGACATCCGCCACGCGGGCTTTCTGGCGGAGGACGAACTGCAGCGCTGGTCGGACGCCACCCTGCTCAAGAGCCGCCTGGCAAAAATTCGGGGAAGCGTCCGCTTCATCAGTCCCACGGTGATTTTGCCGGGGGACGTGGTCGAATTGCAGGGGATGGGGGATCGCTTCAACGGGGAGGTTTTCGTGACGGGCGTCAACTACGAATTGATCGACGGCACCACCTTTGTGGATGCGCAGTTTGGCCTTTCGCCGCGGTGGTTTGCGGAGGAATTTGATGTAAGTGCTCCGGCCGCGGCGCGCGTGAATCCAGCGGTTTCGGGCTTGCAGATCGCTACGGTGAAGCAGCTGGAGGGGGATCCGGAAGGGGAGGACCGCATTCTGGTCGTCCTTCCGCTGGTCGACGGGGCGGGCGATGGCACCTGGGCGCGGCTGGCCTCCCTCGATGCGGGCAACAACCGCGGCTGGGTGATCCGGCCGGAGATCGGTGACGAGGTGATCGTTGGTTTCGTCAACGAGGATCCGCGGGATGCCGTCGTGCTCGGCCAGCTGCACAGTAGTAGTAATCCGGCTCCCATTCCGGCTACCGACGACAATCACCTGAAGGGCTACACCAGCCGGAGCGAAATGCACCTCTCCTTCGACGACGACCAGAAGATCATCACCGTAGATACCCCGGCGGGAAACAAGCTGGTCCTGAGCGAAGCCGACCAGGCAATCACCATCGAGGACCAGAACGGGAACAAGATCGTCCTGGACCCCGACGGCATCACGATCACCAGCGCCAAGGACATCGTGATGGAGGCCCCCACGGGTAAGATCGATATCGCCGCCGGCATGGATCTGGGGGTCGAGGGGCTCAACGTAAACCTGAGTGCCCAGACCCAGCTAAAGGCCGAGGGATCGGCCGCGGCCGAACTCTCCAGTGGGGGGACGACCACCGTCAAGGGCAGCATGCTCATGCTCAATTAATCAATCGATAACCGCAAAATCACCCAACTATGCCACCCGCCGCTCGCCTGACCGACATGCACGTCTGCCCCCTCGTCACGGGGGTGGTTCCCCACGTAGGTGGGCCGATCCTGGGGCCCGGGGCGCCTACGGTCCTGATTGCCGGGATGCCCGCCGCCGTGATGGGGGATATGTGCACCTGCGTCGGTCCGCCCGATACCATCATCAAGGGGTCGGCAACCGTCCTGATCGGCGGCAAGCCCGCTGCCCGGATGGGCGACAGCACCGCCCACGGGGGCTCCATCGTACTGGGGGCTCCGACGGTGATGATCGGTGGCTGACCCCCACCTTAAAGCTTAACGTACACAACCTAAATCGCCATAAGATGAACCAAGAGAAAGACTTCCTCGGCACCGGCTGGAGCTTCCCTCCCGCCTTCGAGCGTCGCGGCGGCGTGGCCCTGGTGAGCGGGCGGCAGGACATCGAGCAGAGCCTCGCCATCCTGCTCTCCACCACCCTCGGCGAGCGGGTGCTGCAACCCCGTTACGGCTGCAACCTGGCGGAGTACCAGTTTGAGGCCATGGACGCCGCTTTCGTCGGTTTGCTGCGCGACCTGGTCAGTACGGCGATCCTTTACCACGAGGCCCGCATCGACGTGGAGCGGGTGGAGGTGACCGACGATTCGGCCGAGATCGCCCTATCCGGGAAGGTCATCATCACCGTCACCTACCGCATCCGGGCGACCAACTCCCGCTTCAACTTCGTCTACGACTTCTACCGCACCGAAGGTGTAACCCCCTAATATGAGCCAGCACTTCCGCCAAGTCGATCATCCCCTGCGCCGGGGCGGCCTCAGCCGCCCGGAACGGGACAACCCGGCCCTCGACGCGGCTACCGCGCCGGTCGACGGCCGCGGACTGGGTGATCTGCTGCGGTTCTGGTACGACTACGCCCGACAGGTCAATTTTTATTCGGCGACCAAAGGTGGGACGGACCCCGCGGTGACCGGCGACTGGCTCGACTTCTTCCGGCGCAGCATTCCGTTTCAGTACGCCACCATCGGCGCTTTCGATCTCGAGGCACTGGAGGACCGCTTCCGGGCGATCTACGCCAGCATCGAGACGCGGCGCACCCTCGTGTCCCTGAACCCGCTGCTCGACCTGTTGCTGGAGATGGCCGGTCAGCTTGCCACCTGGAAGGCGGATCTGGCCGGGGACGTGGCCGGACTGAGCGCCATCATCCAGGGGCTGATCGACAGCAGCCTAGGGGAGCCCGTCGAAAGACTGGTCGGCCTGGTGAACGGTGCTTCCAAATGGGGATACCGTTCCTCCATGCCGCTCGGAGACATCGGTGCGGCCTTCGGCCTGCCCCTCACCGCCACCTTCGCCGTGGATCGCTCCATCAGCGGTCGGCGGGGCAGCCCGAAGAACAAAGTGCTGGCCGGCCGCGACGAACTGGCGGAACTCTACCGCGTGCTCTGGCAGGCCCTGGAAGCCACCGTGGATGCCGCCCGGGACGACGGCAGGCTGGAAGACAGCCTGCGCAATCCCGCTTCCGCCGGTACGCCGCCCTCCCTCGGACTCGTTTTTTCCTTCCTGCTACTCTTCCGCGACGCCCAGGGCGGCCTGAATAAACTCAGCGGTAAGCACCTCGACTTTTTCTACCGCAAAACCCTCCAGCTGAAGGAGCTGCCGCTGGTGAACGACCGGGCGCACCTGATCTTCGAACTCGGCAAACGGGTGGAAGACAGCCTGGTACTCGCGCAGGGCCTGCGCTTCCGGGCGGGTAAGGACGCCGCCGGTCAGGAGATCCTCTTCGAGCTGCCGGAAGACACCGTACTGACCAAAACCCAGGTGGCGGAGGTGCGGACGCTGTACCTCGATCCGGAAAAGGTGGAAGACGGGGACATTTACGCCGCCCCGGTGGCAAATTCCGGCGACGGACTGGGGGATAAGTTCCCAAAGGGAGCCCCACCGGCCTGGCCGACGTTGGGGGCTGCTGCCGCGACCTATACCGATCCGGAAACGGAACTTACCACCACACTGCCGATTGCTGAATTTGGCCTGCTGCTGGCCTCGCCGGTTTTTTTGCTGAAGGAGGGCAAAAGGAAGGTAACGGTGACAATTATTCTTGGCCCCTCGGTGGCGGAGGAGGAGCAATTTCGCGCCGTCTTCGCGGGGGAGGTGGTCGATGTCTTCTCCTTCGAGCCGGCGCGCGGCCTGCTGGCCGAGGACTACAGCGCGCTGTTCCTGCCCTACCTGACTACGGAAAAGGAATGGCTGCCCGTGACGGGCATGACCGTTTCCATCGGCGCGAACTACCCGGCGAAGGAACTGGCCCTTACCTTGAATTTCACCCTCGAACCCGATTTTCCGGCCGTCCTGCATCCGGAGCTGGGGGTACTGTCGGTGGCCATTCCCGGGGCGTATCCGGCCCTGCGGCTCGACCTCAATCCAGCCCAGCCCCACCGGCGCGCCTGGTACTGTCACCTGGGGCAGTTGCCGGTGAAGTCGGTCTCCGTAACGGCTACCGTCTGTGGCCTCCGTCAGCTGGCGGTGCAGAACGATCTCGCCACCATCGATCCGGCCAAACCCTTTCAGCCCTTCGGACCGCTCCCGAAGGCGAACAGCTCGAATTTCTATGTGGGCAGCGAGGAGGTGTTCGCCAAACGGTGGACCCGCCTGGACCTGAGGCTCGCCTGGCTGGACCTACCGGATTTTACCGGCTACTACGATTTCTACCCGGATCCCCCCTTTGTAGCGGCGGACGTGGAAGCGACGGTTTCGGTGCGCAGTGACTTCAACTGGGTGGACGACCCGGACAACTCTCATCCCCTGATTACTGCAGGAACCGAGGTGCCGCTAACCGAATGCGACGCTTTACTGGATGACGAATTCCTCCTGAGCCTGGGTAATTCCACTCCGCTTCCTCCCTGTACGTGGCCCTTCACCCTGCCGGAGAACATCTCTTCGGCCGCGTCCTGCGGGGTACTGCGGCTTCGCCTGGGTGCCCAGGATTTCTTGCACGACCGGTTCTCCCAAGCCATCCTCAACGTCGCCGCCGAGAACGAAAGAATAGTCAAGTGGAACGCCGATAACGAGGACGACGATGATTATCCCAAACCGCTCGTGGTCATCAATCCGCCCTACACGCCCACCCTGGCCGGAGTAAGCATCGATTATCAGGCAGCGGATTCGCTGGACGATGACCTGCGGGTAGTACACCTGCATCCCTGGCAGGGCAGCTATGCGTGGCAGGGGGGCGGGGCCGCGGGAGCAATGAACGCAACGGAAGCAATGTTTCCCCTGCTGCCCACCTTCCCCCACGAGGGGCACCTCTTCCTCGGCCTGTCGGACTACCAGCCCGGAGAATTGCTGAACCTCTACTTCGAGCTGGATGCGCCCACCGCCGACCCGCGCCTCGAAAAGGCCGAAGTGCGGTGGGCCTACCTGCGGGGCAACGAGTGGATCGACCTGCTCGACGAGCTGCAGGTGCTGGCCGATACTACCGACGGCCTCCTCAAACCCGGTATCGTGCGGATCGCCGTTCCCAGTGCCATCAGTCGTGCGGGGACCACCATCCTTAACCCTCAGCTGCACTGGTTGCGGGTCAGCGTACCGGAGCGGTCGGCGGCCGTTGCATCGGCCCTGCTGGTCAGTACGCAATCGGCCGAAGTGGTGGCCGTGACCCAGGAGACCAACGATGCCACCCGGCTCGCGGAAGCCCTGCCCGCCGAGACCATCGCCAAGGTGCTGACGCCGGTAGGTGACCTGAAGGGACTGCTGCAACCCTATCCTTCCTTCGGCGGACGTGCCCCGGAACCCTCCGAGCGGTTCGATCGCCGCGTAAGCGAACTGCTGCGACATAAGGGACGGGCCATCACCCTGAACGACTACGAAAGCATCGTCCTGGAAGCCTTCCCCCGGGTGTACCGCGTGAAGTGCCTGCCCCACACGCTGGGTGTGCGTGGAGATGCGACGAGCGACCTAGAACTGGCCCCCGGCTACGTGACCCTGGTCGTTATACCGGACGTAGCGCAGGTTTCCGCCGTCAACCCATTCGAGCCGCGCCTGCCCGCCGCCGAGCTGGAGGCCATCCGCGAATATTTTCTGGACAAGATCTCCCCCTGCGTCCGGCTGCACGTCCTAAACCCGGAGTACGAAACCGTACGGCTTACGCTCTGCGTTCGCTTCCATCCCGGGAAGAGTGCGGCTTTTTATAAGAAACAACTCCAACTCGACCTGCGCGAGCTCCTGGCTCCCTGGACCCGGGCCGAAGCGGGGGCGGACATCAGTTTCGGGGGGCGCTTTTATTACTCTACGGCGGTGCACTTCGTCGAGGAACTGGACTACGTGGATTTCGTCCGCGACCTGCGCATCCTCGACCCCGACACCGGGGAACCGGTGACCTACCAGGCCGCCCGCCGCGCGCGCTCCGTGCTCACCACCGTCAACGGCACCACCGCTGCCGATACTCACCAAATCATCGTCCTCGAAGACTAACAAACCATCTCGTCATGCCCGTCAAAAACCGCACCTCCCTCAAAACGATCTTCACCGGTAAGACCCTGCCCACCCAGGGCAACTACGAAGACCTGATCGACTCCATGCTCAACCGCAAGGAAGACCAGTTCTTCGGCCTTTGGAGGCAGGGTAAACGCTACTGCCAGGGCGACGTCGTCATCTACGGAAAGAGCCTTTACCTGCTGGCGATCCCGGAGGTGGAAGAAATGATCCTATGCCCCGGCGACGCTGACCCCCCGGCTCCCGGAAAGCGCAATGGGCCGATGCAGAAACAGCAGCCCGCTAAAACGGCAACCGGTGACCCGGTCGACCCCCTTTGCATCTGTTCGGACATACCGCCCCCGGACGACAAGGCACGCTGGTGCGAACTGCAACTGGAGGTAGACGACAAGGACTGGCAGGTCATTCTCGACGACGAAGACGGGGAGCCCACGATCGTGTACAACCTGCGGGCGAAGATCGGGATCGGCACCGATGATCCCGGCACCCGCCTGCAGATCTCCGGCTCGGCCGGAGACGTGCAGGTCGATCCGGACGGGGCGGAGCCGACGGTGAGTCTGGTGACCGCCGGCGACGAAACGGAGCGGGTAGACTGGTCCCTGGGATCGGCCAGCGACTGGGTGACCGACAGCCTCGGCTACGCCTTTTTTAGGCGTTCCGGGGCGTCCCCGCCCAAATTGCTTCTCTTTCTTACCTCCAGAGACGAACGGCCCGCGGCCGGAGTGGGAACCGACCAGCCGAAGGGTATTCTGCACACGGAGGACGAGGGCTTCGGCCGCTTCGTCGTGAACCACCGGAAGGGCAACGGGGCGGCATCCGTGCTGCTGGTTGACTGCACGGATGCCGGCAACGGCCATTACCTCCTGAACGGCGTGAATGAGAGCTACGCCTACTGGCAGACGGACGCCAGCGAGGGTCTGCGCATCATCATGGGAGGCAGCATGGACAAACTGACCGACGAGATGGGGAAGGGGCTCACCGCCGTGGCCATCGACCGCGAAGGAAACGTTGGGATCGGCACCGAGGAGCCGCGCTCTAAACTCGACGTGACCGAGCCCGATATGGGAACCGTACGGCTGGATTTTTCCAACGACAACGTCTGCGTCAGCACCATCAACGAACGGCCGCAACCCCGGCCGAGCACCTACCACGCCCTCGGGGTGGACGATGAATTCGCAACGCTGATCACCGATACGCCGAGTGGATTTGCCTTTAAGGCGGGCCGCCGGTACCAGCAGGGACAGGACTACCAGGTGAACATCAACCAGGGGGAAACCGTGGCTTACCTCTCGCGTACGGGCCGGTTGGGCCTGCGGACGAACAACCCGCCCGAGGAGTTCGACCTGCACGTCAACGGCCACCAGCTCAGCCAGACCGCTTACCTGGAGACCAACGGTAAGCGGATCGAGTCGGACGGCAAACTGGACGGGCAGGAGGTGCTCCAACGAATGAAGAAACTCCATCCCATCTACTTCAACTGGCGAAGTAGCGCCAACGCCCACGACGTAGGACGGCAGATCGGCTTCAACGCCCAGAACGTCTTCGAATGCTTTCCGGAACTGACCAAGACGCTGGGACAGGACAAGACCGTGGCCTACGGCAACCTCACCGCCGTACTGACCGCCGCCCTCAAGGAACAGCAGCGCATCATTGAAAAACTGGATCGGCGCATCAGCGACCTGGAGGAGCAGCTCAGCGGTCCGCCCCGGGGCAAAAACCTAGAGTAATTCCGGTAATGAACCCCCTCCTCACCACATAAACCCAGGCAATTCCTCCCGCTCACCATGTCTACACAGCCGGCAAAAAGCATACTGAAGAACGACCCGCGCTTCGCGGAGGTGCCCGACTTCCGTACCCTGCGCCAGCGGGGCATCGATCACATTGCCGCGCTGTCCGGAGACCTGTGGACGGACCACAACCTCCACGACCCCGGCATCACCCTGCTGGAACTGCTCTGCTACGCACTCACCGACCTCGGCTACCGCACGAGCCTCGACGAGGCGGAAATTTTCGCCCCCGCGGACGCGGAGGGGCCGGACGGTAACTTCTTCACTCCCGCCGAGATCCTGACCAACAATCCGGTCACCGTGCTGGATTACCGGAAGATGCTGGTCGACATTCCCGGCGTGCGCAACGCCTGGATTGAAAAGGCGGACGAGCAGGAGGTGCCGCTGTCGTACCGGATACCGACGAAGGAGGATTGCGAGCCCCGACCGCTCTTTACGCAGGTGGCCGACGGGGATAATTTCGCCAACGTGCGCCTGAACGGATTGTACCGGGTGTTGCTGGATATGGACCCCCTGCTGAGCAGCGGAGAAGCGGACTGTCGAAAATCGGGCGACCCCTTCGGAGCTACCCTGGCCGAGGTCGACCGCCGGCTCCACGCCCACCGCAACCTGTGCGAGGACTTTCTGGAAGTGATGGTACTGCGCGACGAGGAGATCGGCTTCTGTCTCGACCTGGAACTCGCCCCGAAGGCGGATCCGGCGGTCGTACTGACCGACGTGTTGGAGGCCATCGAAGGGTTCATATCGCCCCGGCCGCGCTTCGCGAGTCTGCAGACCCTACTGACGGAGGGCAAACCCATAGAGGAAATATACCGGGGGCGGCCCTACCTGCCCCAGTACGAAAGCGACCTGGGGGTGACGGCGCTCAGTCACGGCTTCGTGGACACCGAGCAACTGGTGAGCCTGACCCGGCCGACCGTCCTGCGGACGTCGGACCTCTACCGGGTGATCATGAACGTAGACGGCGTACGCACCATTCGGGAGCTGAAGCTTGCCAATTTTCTCAACGGCATCCGGCAAACGGAGGGGGAGGAATGGGCATTGCCCCTGACGCCCGGTCACCGTCCCGTCTTTGCGCCCGAGCGGGGGGTTTACAAATTCAGTAAGGGGCAGTTGAGTGTTCCCTTTGATCCGACGGCAGTCTTTGCCCGCTTTCGGCGGCGGTTGGGCGACTACCGCAAAACCACCTTTGCCCACGCGGATTTGGACCTGGCCATCCCCTACGGGAAGCACCGGGGGGACCTGGGGGATTATTACTCCATACAGCACGAGTTACCCGTAGTCTACGGGGTGGGGGAGGGCGATCTTTCGGGCGACGCCCCGCCCGCGCGCCGGGCCCAGGTGCTGCAGTTGCGGGGTTTTCTCTCCTTCTTCGATCAGTTCCTGGCCAACTACTGCACCCAACTGTTCCGTACGCGGGAGATCTATTCGTGGCTACCGGGCGCCGGGAAGACCATCTTCGGAAGTCCGGTGAAGGGCGCGCCCGGCGGGGCGGAACTGCTGCGCTTTCCGGCCACGGCGACGGTGAGGACCGGAGCGACGCCCGTCATCGTACGTAGCCTGACGGCCTACGACCATCCCCTCAACCGGGACCAGGCGGTGGCTTCCCTCGTACAGGAATTCCGGGCCCTGAGTCTGGATGAACTACGTGGGCGCCTGCGGGTGGAGACGGTGGGGACGGAGTGTTACTATTTCGTCATCGACGACAGCCGGGGAAAGCCGATCCTGCGTGGGGAGTTGGATTACCGCCAGGAAGCGTCGGCGAGCGAGGCGGGGGAGCAGGCGGTGCTCCAACTGATCTACCAGGGTGGGGTGGCGGACAACTACCGGCCGGACAATTACCCCGCCGACCACCTGTACGGCTTCACGATTCTGGATGGGGCGACCGACTACGCCACTTTTTTGGATTCCATTACGGAAAGTCCGGCGGCATTCGAGCAGAATCGGAATGCGATCCTCGATCACCTGCTGGCGCGCTTCAACGAGAGCTTTACCGACTACGTGCTGCTGATGTACGCCCTGAATCAGGCCGCGCCGGATGCGGAAAAGATCATTGCGGACAAGGAACGTTTCCTTGCCGCCTACCCGAAGATCAGCCGGGAACGGGGGAAGGGGTTCGACTACCGGCGGCCGGATGCGACGGACAATCGCTCGGGGCTCGAGCAACGGATCGGCCACCTAATCGGACTCGAAGGGGGCGGCCCGGCACGCTTAAATCCGTTCTCCGTTCACCTGCGAAACCAGCGCCAGCGCCTGGTCTGGATCGATCACCGGGGGCGGGTACTGCTGCGAAGCCGGCAGGCGTACGCAATCGATGAGGACCTCACCGCACACATAACCCAATTGCTGGATCGTCTGGCCGATCCTTCCGCTTACCGGCGGGAAGACTGTATTTCCGAGGGGATCTATCGCTACGTATTGATCGACGAAGCGGGGTTGCCGCTGGCGGATTTTCCGGTCACCTTCCCCTCCGCTGCCGCCCGCGATCGAAGTCTGGACTGTACCCGGGCATACTTCAGTGATTCGTGGGACCTGATGATCTCGGTGGAGGAAAAAACGAAGGGGGTATATGGGTTTACGTTAGACGGTACGGAGATGGTCGACGGCAACGAGCTGATCGTTCCCTTCTGGCGGAGTGAAATAGATTTCGCTACAGTGGCCGAAGCTCGGTCGGCCGCCAAGGAACTTTTGTCCGCCATTCGGGCGGGAACAGCGAAGATCCGGCGGTACGCCCTGGGCAAGAAGCGGGGGTACGGACTGCGGCTAACCATCCCCGGCGGTCCCGAAAACGCGCCCTCGGCAAAGTACGTCGACGTGGTCGCTACGCTGGATGAACGGGCCGAACTCGAAGCAGGGCTCAGTGCGTACCACGCCGCCCTGGCCCCCAAATGCGTGGGGATGCGCCTCTCCCTCAAGGCAGAGAAGCGGGGGTACTACTTTGCATTACCGGGGGCCGACGGGGAGATCTGGCTGCGCACTCCGGCCCGTTACCCGGACGAGGGCGCCGCGCAGATCGCCGGTCTGGAACTCCTGGCCGCCGCCCGCCGACCTTCCGCCTACCAGCATACGGAGACGGCGGGGCGATACGGTTTCGATCTGGTCGATGATTCGGGGGAAGTGATCGGCGATCATCCGGAAACTTTCGCTACGGCCGGGGAACGGGACGGTAAGCTGGTGGAAGTACGGGACTACTTCACCGGTCGCGTGCTCGATTTCCGTTACGTCGCGGCCCCCGATCGCTTTTTCTGGCAGGTCCAGGCGGGTACCTCGGGGGCGACCCTGCGCGGTACGCTGCCCTTTGTCAACAGCGACGATGCCAAGGAAAACTGGGAGCTCCTGCGGGGAACGATCGTTAGGGAGGCGGACTGGCGGGTAGAGACCGGTGCGGAAAATACCTACGGGGTGAAGGTCTACCGCGGGGATGGATTGCTCCTTGCGGAAAGCGGCCCCTATCCCGACGAAGCCTCAGCCCGCACCGCCAGAACGGAACTGCGGGAATGGATCGGTCTGGGAATAACGACGGAGGCATTTACCGTGAAAACGGCGGGTGAATGGTCCTTCCAGCTGTGGCTGGAGGGCGAAGTGGTGCTGCGCGGAACCCGTGGCTATCCTAACCGAATGGCGGCGGAATGGGCCGCCCTGCTTTTCGGTAAAACTGCCAGTATCCGTGACAATTACCGCGACCGGACGGATCCCGACGGCTGCCTACTCTCCTTCCTTGTCGTCGACGAAGGTGAAGTCATTGCCGAGCACCCCACTTTCTTGCCGGAGGAAGAGGCCAACGCACTGCGGGAGCGGGTGATCGCATACGTGGCGGATAACTACGTCGACTGCGCCATCGGTCACCGCGACTTCAGCTGGAGCTACTGCATTAACTGGGAGGCGTGCGACGGTTGCTGTGCACCCCTGCTCGTCAGCAGCGGGGAGGGTTGGGAAACCGCCATCGCGGCGAAGATGGCCGCGCGGAAGCTCATCGAACTACTCCGGGACGGATCAAGACTGGAAGATTGGATAAACGGCGGGAAATTCACCTTCGGCGTCAGCGAAGCCGGACGGCCGCTGGCCGAACACCCTGAGGTTTACGCCACGGAGACGGAGCGGGACGGCGTCCGTACCGATGCCCTGAACTACCTGGCGAGCTACCACAAACTGTGCGACGGTCCGGAAACGGGATTTACCGGCGAGGACGAGCTGTTCGTGCACTGCAGGAGCCTACCCATCTGCTGCGCTGAGATGGTGAAAGATCGTGGTCCGGCCGGTAAGGACGACATCCTGAGTGCCTACCGACTTTCCGACGCGGAGGCGGTGGCCGTGCACCCGGTCCACATCGACACGGCCGCCGAGCGCGATGAGCTGATGGAAGACATTCATGTGGCAAGTGAGGCAGGTGAGCTAGACTACCCTGAGTTTCGGGCGACAACCTCACGCACCGGCCTGCTGCTGAATCGCTACCACTACGAGTGGACCGTTCCGGGTCTGCCGAGCTTACGCAGCGTGCGGTCTTATGCTAGCGAAGATGAAGCATTGGATGGTTTTACGGCCGACCTGCCGTGGTTACTTCGAGCAGCCCCGAAGGCCAGAAACTACTTCGAACTGGCCCTGGGCGAAGTACTGGATCGTCTTTACGCCACCTGCTGGCCGGAAGATGCCGGCCCCTTCACCGATTACCGCCCCGGCCCCTTCGGCGACGGGAAGTATCTGACCCTAAGCCGGAAGGACGGTTTTCCGGTCGTCTACCTCCCGCAGGAAGGTGATGCCCTGGCCGGAACTGCCCGTCGCGACTGGCAGACTTACACCCTTCACTATCCCTTCCGCTATACCGAAGGCGCCGGTTGGAGCTACCACCTCACCGATCCCGACGGCACGACGGAGTGGCTGCGCAGTACCGGTTACTACCCGGATCGTACGGGTGCCCGCCGCGCCTTTAGCGTACTGCTGGAGCTGCTGAGTTTCCGTCCGAATTATCGCACCGACGATCGCCCCGAAGCGGGGATTTTCCGGCTGGTCGTTATCGAGACGCTGCTGGAGGCGAGCATCATCTATGCCGACGTTCCCCCCGAGGTGTCCGAAGAAACGCCTTGCCCGGTCATCTGTCCGGCGGAGTACCCCGCCGACCGGTATCCGGCAGGGAAGGCGGCCTGGCCCGTCTTTGCGGAATGCCCGGAGGAGGTGCGGGTCGATCCCCTCTGTCCGCGGGCCTGGGGCGAGGGGCTGGAAACTTTCCTGCTGTACGGTACCAACCCCGACAACTACTACGATTTCCTGGACGCCGGAGCGGGTTGCCGCCACGGATTCCGCGTGGTGAGCGACGGCTACCGGCTGGCCCGCAGTCCCCGGGAAAGCCACACGCCCACGGAACGGGAGAAATTACTGGACTGGTTGTACGCCTACGCCAACTGCGGGCTGGAAAAATCGGAGCGGCCCTACATCCAGTGCGTTAGCTTCGGGAGGGGGGAATACCGTCCCGCCCTGCGACCGGAAGCGGCCGACACGGGCATCGACTGGCTGGCCACCGCCCGCTTCGGCACGAAAAAGGAAGCCGAGGATTACTGGGTAGCGGAAATGATCCCCCTGCTCGGCTACGCCCAGGAGGCGGATTTTTACCAGGGGGCCAGGGCCGAAACGGATACGGAAGGCGCGATGCGCTACCGCCTCGAAGTGGTAAACGACGCGGGCGAGGTGGTCCTGGAAAGCGCGGAGCTGTTTTACCGGGAGGAGATACCGGAAGTCGTGCGCGAACGGGTCGCCCGGGCGCGCAGCTTTCCCGTCTACCTGTTCCGGGGCAAGTACGGATTCCAGTGCTTCAGTACGGTCGACGTTCCGGACTTCATTATGCCGTCGGAGTCGCCTTGTGTGCCCGCCGACCTCATCCCCTCTCCCGACGCAAATCAGGATCCGGACGAGACCACCCTCTTCGGTGGGGTACTGGAACTGAACGTACGGATTCCCGGAGAAGTGATCTGGGAGAGCACCGACGAATTTACTACGGCAGACGAAGCCTGGGCGGCCTACCGCTGCTTCCTGCGATTGCTCGCCGACCGCCGCAACTACCAGCGCAAGCTGCTGACGGATTGCAATCTGTTCGGACTGGAACTAACCCGACCCGATCGGGTCCTGGCCGAACACCCCCGCCGCTACGGCGGTCCGCAGGCCCTGACCACGGCCCGGGAGCTCACCCTGGCCCGCGTCAACGGGGAGGGAATGCGCCTGGTGGAACACTTGCTCCTGCGCCCCCGCGATGCTAGTGACAAGACGATTCCGAACGTCTGCCCCGCCCCGCCGCCCGCCGCCGAAACGGCGCGGATCGGCTGTCCGGACCGCGACCACTGGCCGGCAAATTCGGATCCCACCACGGCAATACTGGAGCCGCCGCCGAAGATCGACCCCTACGGTCCCACACGAAACCTGCTGGACGAACTGCCCTACGTGCCCGGTGCCGACCCCTATTCGCAGTGGGCGACGATCATCCTGCCGTACTGGCCCCACCGCTTCCAGAACGTCAATTTCCGGTCCTTCTTCGAAGATTCCCTGCGGCGGGAGGCACCGGCCCACGTGGCCCTTAAGATCTGCTGGCTGGACCCGAAGCAAATGCGGGACTTCGAGCGACGCTACCACCGCTGGTTGCAGACCATCGGTTGGGAGGCCGACTGCGGGCGCGGGGCTGCCCAGGATGGCCTCATCGATTTTCTAGCCGGCATGACGTCCGTTTACCCGCCCGCCCGCTTACAGGGCGACGACTGTCACGCGGCCGGAACCACCGAAGCGGGGGCGGTCCTGCTGGGCAGTACCCAATTATCCTAAACCAGAAAATATAGCAAGCCATGGCCATCGTGATCGACAACAACGCCCTCAGTACCATTCCCTTCTTCAGCGAGAACCAGGTGCTTCGTGCCCGGGACCTCAACAATCTGGTAAAAGCGGTTTTCGATCAGTTGCGGCAGAATCGCATCTTCAATATCGGCCTGGGGATTGTGGAGGGGTTTTCCGTAAGCTGGGACGAAGTGGCGGGAGCCATTGTCGTGAGCCGGGGCTACGGGGTCAGTTCGGACGGCTACTCCTTCGATCTCGGCGAGTGCACCTTCACCCACTACCGGCGGGCGGCGGGCCTGGCCGATGGGTACAATCGGCTAGCCAGCGATTGCGACGAATACGACGATCTGCTGCAACGCATCGCCAACGGGGGCTACGAACTAGGCCAGCCTACCGCAACCGACGTACAACTGGAAGGCTGGCAACCGCTGTTTTTAAGGGAGGGAGAAAATCCAAACGACGAGCCCATCGCTTCGGGCAACTACTGCCTGCTATACCTCTACCGGGAAGCCCAGATCGCGCGCGCCTCCTGCTTCAGCGAGTGTGAAGCGAAGGGAGCCGAGCAAGTAGGCAACTACCACGCCATCCTCGTGCCGGCACAGCCTAAGGACGACAACGGACCGAGCGGCGATTCCTTCGAGGTACAGCTCCCCGACGTGCCCCGCCTGCCCGCCTTCGGTCTGGTGGAAGAGCGAATCAAACTCTGTCGCATCCTCAGCTGGCAGGACCTCTACCGCAGCTACCACACCGCCTGTGTCGCGGTTCGTGCCGAACTGACCCTGGCCTACGGCTCCGCTTCCCTGCTGTTGGACCCCCCCGCCGTGGCCGACGGTGACCCGGATCCAACCGCCGATGACACGGCCCTGTTCAAGCGATTGGCGGAAACCCTCAGTGGGCTCACCGATAAATTATTCCCCCCGGACCCGGGAGCCTCCTGTACCGACATTCAGTACCTCTACGGCTACTACCGGGAACTGATCCAAGCTTACGCCGCCATCTATCACCTCCTGCAGGGACAAACGATCAACCTCGGCAACAGCAGCGAGAGCGCCAACCTGGTCATCCGCTGCGCCTTTTCCGGCCACCTGGGGCTGCGCGGCCTGTACTTCGGGGATGCCGGTAGTACACCCATTATTTCGGATAAGGCCGAAGTGGCCGACCCCTGCCGCAGCAACCGCATCCTGCCCGACAACGGGGAGGAACGGCGAAACCTGCTGAGCGAAGCGCGCAGCCTCCTGGCCCGGATGCAAACGCTGGCGACTGCCGGCAACCTCTTGCTCTCCACCTGGGAACGGGAGGGGCTCACCGATCTCCGCCTCACCCCGGACGCCCGCCGTTTCCCCTTTCTGCAGGGACGTGCCCTTCCTTTCTACTACCAACCGTCGGTGATGAACGGCTGGCGGGTGGGGGAGCAACCCAACGTACAGGTCTATCAGTACGTGAAACTAGATGCCGATCACCCCCTGCTGTTCGCCGAGGAAGACTGGGACTTTTACCAGATAGAGGGTCACCTGGCCAAGCCCCTGGAACTGACCACCTTCGAGGACGACACGGGGCAGGCCGTAGATACCGGGGTACAAGCCCGCCTCAAGGAGTTGCGCGACTGCCTGAACCTCGCCTTCGACATCACGGCCGTCTGCCTGGATGAAATCGGGGAGGAAGAGAGCGCGCCATCCATCGAGGGAACCGACTGGGGCAACTGGTACAAGAATACCCGCAACGACCTCATCGGCGCGCTAAAGCCGATCGTGCCCCGCGATAAGAATAAGGCGGACGATGTCGATCCCGTCGTCCTAAAAGCCTGCCGGGAAGTGATGACTTTCCTGGAGGGCATCAAGGACTTGTCGGACATCTCCGGCTGGCGGGGCCTGCAACCCGTCGATTTCTGCTCGCCCGTACCCGACACCCTGGTCTCGGATCGCCTGGATGACTTTGTCACCAGCTATTCGGCCCTAATTAAGGCCATCGAGCAGGCGCGGCAGGAGCAACAAAAGGGCGACGACGTCGGTGAGGACGAACTGCCCTACCTAGACCCCCGCCTGGCCGAATGCATCCGTCAGGCTGCCGTGGCCGAGCGCCTGTTCCGGGAGACCATCTGGCGGGAGGGTAAACTGGCCGGCTTTGCCCTTTCCCATCCCGGCCTGGTTCACCTCGGTGGCGTACCTAAGGGCGGCACCTTCGTGCTGGTGTATAAGACGACCTTCGATCGGGAGGGGCTAATCCGTGAACTGCGTCGCTTCATTACCGGTACGGACATCAACATCGGCCAGCTCTCGGATGAGGAGTTGCTCAAGTTCGCGCGCCGGTTCCAGTTCAACGTTTCCCTCTTCAACCGCAAGGAGGTGGTGGCCGATTTCTGCCTGCCCTACCTATGCTGCGGAACGGGTCCGGTGTACGTCAATACGGTACCCATTCCACCCCCGCCGCCGCTGGAACTCCTGGCCGCCGACCGCAATTGCTACGTTGAGCGGGACAACGAGCCCGAGCCCCTCGTCACCGTCACCGTAAACGAAACCGGTGGTGAATTGACCTTCACGGTCGACGGAAACGTGGTCGGCTCCACCCATTCGGTATCGGCACTGACCGCCGAATATCCCCTGAGCGGCCTCACCGATGCAGACCTGGCCAGCGGAGCGCTGGTCGTAACCGCCCACTACCGGAAGGACGACCGCAGCGCAGAAGACCTGTTCCGCCTCACCCTACAGCCCATCATTCGGCAGGCGGCGATCAATTTCCTGCGGGTGGAACCGGATGCGGCCGGCAACAACCGCTGCATATTCGAGCTGGTCGCGGTGATTTCTCCGACCTTCCAGCAGCGGGAGATCCGCTTCGGCCAGAACGTGGCAAACGTAGCGGAAGACAACACTTTCCGCCTGCCGGAGACGACCGCCCAGGAACTTTCGGTAGTGACCTTGGTGGTAAGACTGGGCAAGTGCGAAGCGACCATCGAGCTGCCCCTGCCCCGGAAACCAATCGAGCCGGTGGACCCCAATGTTGTTATTACCCCGCCGCAGGACTTCGCCACCGTCCTGAATACGCGCCGTACCCAACGGATGGAGTCCCTGGAGGATCAGCTCTCGGATGCCGAGCCGCTGGAGAACGACGAGGCCTACAAGCGTACCCTCCTCTACGTCAGCGACACCGGCGAAAACGTCAAGCCCGACAAAGGCCTGGAACCCGCGCTGACGGCCCTGAAAGACCTAACGACGGCCGAGCCGGAACGGAAAACTTTCGTGCACAGGATCGGAAGAATACTGGCGGTAAGCTTCCTGGACAAGCTCGCCCTGATCGGCAAGAAGGAGGAATTGACGGAGGCCAATCAGAAGTCGCTCGACCTTCTGAAGAAAGAACTGGACGCGCTCGGCATAAGCCGCAATACCGTTTTCTCCGACTGGGGCGTGAGCGAGCTGTACGACGGCGTGGACAGGACCCGACTGACAAATATTGGCAAGCAACTCCGCGACGAATGAACAGCCTGAGCCGCCACATCATCGAACGTATTATCCTGGACGTACGCACGCCCACGGGAGGGTACGCCCTGCAGCAGGATCTGGCGAACTGGCTCCGCAGGGAAGCGATCCCGGCCATCGACCAGCTCTGTGGGGAAGTACTGTCCGCGGAGGCCCGGCTGCACGTCGATCGCATCGAGCTGGACCTCGGACGGCTGCGCGTACTCGACCTCAACCTACCCGGCGTGCGGGCCGATCTGCTGGAACGCTTACTCTCCCAGCTCCGTACTTACTTGCTTGAAGAATTGTCACGCCGCAGTTGGGCGGGGACGCAGGTGCAGGCAAATACCGGAAATAGCCAACTCTTTTCAACCGCCGGTGCAGACAACCCCACCTCCGATAAACCCTTCGCCGCGTGGCTCTTTTTTTTAGAACACGGTCACCTCCCCTGGTGGAGCGGAGCCTTCCCGCCGGCGGACGAGTGGTCGGTCGTTCTGGCTGATCGTCTGACCGCTCACGCACGGGACCGAACCCGGTTGCAAAATCTGCTGCGGCATTCCCGAAACGCGGTTCGCCGACTCGTGGGTGACGAGCGGCACGAAGTGGCCTTCGGACAGTTGCTGGCGGCCAAAAAATCCCTGGCGGCGGGGTGGAAATCGTGGCGGTTGGCGCAGGGTGAGTACAGTAAGGTGCGGCCCCAGCTACCCGGAACTCCCCTTACTACGTGGAAGTGGCGAGAGAGCGGAAAGACCATTTTTTGGTGGTTGGCACTGGATGAGACGGAAGGGTGGACGGAAGCGATGGTGCTGGCTGAAGCGGTTCGTACGCTGTTTCCCGAACCGGTAGCGCGGGGTCGGGTAGGTGCGATGCTGGGGGATGAGGTGGTGAGCAACTTAGCGGGACCTCCGTCGGACCCGAGTCGGCGGACGAGCCTCGTGCCTCGGTCGGCCGACGACGAGACCCATGGGTCGGCCGACGACGGGGTAAGTGATGTTGATAGGCCGAGAGAATCAAAGTCAGCGGGGGACGATCTTCCAGCGCTGAAGTCTTCCGTTCTACCACCGGAAGACGTTGCTGATTCCCAAGCGGACACTGCACCCGCGGCCCCGCAAAAGACGCAGCACGCGCAGCTTACGCAAAATCAGGACACCTTAAGGGATCGTCTACCAGGTAGGGATTTGGGGGGACTAGATACTGCTGATCGCTCCTCCGTGGCCGATAGGGAGAACCGGACTAAGTTCCCGCTAACCCTGGTGGAGTCTGACTCCGCTGCCCCCGAAACGGCCCCGTCCGGTAAAAATATGTGGTACGTGCGCTGGGCCGGGGTGGTGCTGGCTCATCCTTACCTGGCTCCACTCTTTACCGCGCTGGGCTACTGGCAAAAGGGCGAGTTTGCCGACGAAGTAACCCAGCAGCGGGCCGTGTACCTCACCCACTACCTGGCCTCCGGTCAACGGATAGTCGGGGAGGAGGAACTGGCCCTGCCTAAGCTGCTCTGCGGCTGGCCCGTAAGCGGAAGCCCCGCCCTGCTCACCGAGCCGCTCACCGACCCCGAATGCTTCGAAGCGGATGAGGTCCTGCGCGCGGTGATCACCCACTGGAGCGACAGCGGCATGACCTCCCCCAACGGACTGCGGGGCGGCTTTTTCGACCGCGACGGCCGCCTGGAACGGGAGGAGAACGGCTGGTGCGTCACCGTAGACCGCAAGGCCCAGGACATCCTGCTGGGGCGGTTACCCTGGGGCATCAGCGTGGTGTACGCCCCCTGGCACGAACGAATGATTAAGGTCGAATGGTAGATGAAAGTAGCCGCCGACCATAGCACCCACAGCGCGACGCGAGCACAGCGAACGTCCGACAGCGCACCGTTCTTCGCCCCCAAGCAGGCAAAGGAGGAAGGTGACGTGGCCGGGAAGGAAGCCTTTTTTCAGCCCAAACTGACCGTCGGCGCCCCGAACGACAAATACGAGCGGGAGGCCGACCGCGTAGCCGATCGGGTGGTCGAAAGAACGGCCAGGGAAAGCACGACTCCCGGTCCGGTTACGGACACCACCACCGTACAGGCCAAAGCCGCACCGGCGGTAAGTGCTATCCCGATCTCCCGCATCCAGCGCAGCCCCGAACCCGAACTTCAGGAGAAGCCGGAACCGGAAATGGAGGAACTGCCGCTGCAGCGTAAGCCGATCTTCGAGAGCGACGGGGACGGGCAGGTGCAGCGGAAGTGCACCGCCTGTGGAGAAGAGGAAGAGGAAAAGGTGCAGCGCAAGTGCACCGCCTGTGAGGAGAAAGAACGGGTGCAGCGCTCCGGCGATGGTGGATTTACCGCACCCGATGATTTTTCCGCAAAACTGAATTCAAGCAAAGGCGGCGGTTCCCCCCTGCCGAACGCGACGCGTAAGAGCATGGAATCCGCCATCGGCGCGGATTTTTCGGGCGTGCGGGTACACACGGGCAGCCACGCCGCGAGACTGAGCAACCAGATTGGCGCCCAGGCCTTTACGCACGGCAACGACGTCTACTTTAACTCCGGAACGTACAATCCGGGTAGTGTGGGGGGGCAGCGCTTATTGGCGCATGAGTTGACGCATACGGTGCAGCAGGGGGCGAGTGAGCGCAGGGTAGGACGGCCAAACGTTCAGAGGCGCACCGGGGGGGTCGTGCAACGTGCCTGGTATGACTTTGCCAGTGACGCGGCAGGTTGGGTAGGCGACAAGGTGTCTTCCGGTGCCAGTGCCGCCTGGAAGGGTGCCAAGTGGGCCGGTGGAAAGGCGTACAGTGGAGCGGTATGGGTAAAGGACAAAGCCGTCGATGGCGTAATGTGGATTTATAACAAGGCAAAATCTCTCATCACCAGCGGTAAGAAGTGGGTGAAGGAGAAATGGACTTCCCTAAAGTCATTCGCTAGCAAAGGGATTGGCTTCTTCAAGAAAATCTTCAGCAGCATCCTCTCCTTCGCCAAGTCTCCGCTGGCCATGATCGGTAATGCCATCATGAATATGGATGAGAAAGTGATCCGCGCCTACTGGAACGGGCTGACCGGTAAGGTCCAGTTCATCTGGAACCTGTTCCAAATAATGGGTAACGGACTGATCGACCAAGTCTCCAGCCTTTGGAATGCCATCGGCAGTTTTGTCGGCGGAATATTCAGTAAAGTCCGTGGGATCACCAATCACTGGGCATTTAAACAGCTTCCCTCCTTTTTCCAGGATGCCATCAGAAGCCTGCTCGGGACGTTTCAGAGCCTGTGGGACAGCATTCGTGAAGTAGGCAATGGACTGGTCAAAAAGGTTCGGACCCTGGTCAACGATGCCTTCGACTCGGTCCGCAAGTTCATCGGCAGGGTAATGGGTTTCGCTATCGATACGATCATCAATGGCATCGTTGGCTTCGGAAAAATATTTGTTTTCCTCAAGAAGTTTTTATCCAACCCCAAGCCGTACCTGAACCAACTCATGCAGCGCATTTTGCCTGATTTGTTGCAGTCAGCGGGGCACTTCCCGGGCCAGGTGGCCAAATTCGTCGGCGGTGGAGGACTAGCGGATAAGCCGACCGCGGACAAGGCGACCGCCAGTACGGAGACGGTGCAACGGTCCCCCACGACCGGCGGTAAGGCGAAGACGAAGGCCAGTTGGTCTGAAATCGGAGAAGGCATTCTTCATATGATGGGTCAGAAGTGGGAAGCCGTCAAGCAAAACCCCGGAAGTATTCTGCTGAACCTGCTCATGGATATGGTGCTGCCCATTGTGGGTAATGTGAAGGACGTCATCAAACTTTTCCAGGACATAAAGGCCATCGTCACCAAACCCCTGAGTGCCGGTTCGCTCGACGAATTTTGGAACAGCCTCCTTCGGTTGCTGGACATTCCAATCCTCATCTACAACACCTTCTGGGCCATTATCGGCAGGACGCTGATGCTTCCCCTGCTCGTCGCTTCCTTTGTTCCACATCCCGTGGTAAAGGGCCTCGCAGCGACAATTGGTTACGGCCTGCTCGGTGCCATGATTCAGGGAGAGTTGGCAAACATCGGACACAAGTTGCTTCTGCTTCGCACCGGCAAAACGGACGACGAGGAGAAGAAACAGACCTTTAATCGGTTGTCCGACAGCATCATTGCATTTGCCATGGAAATTGCCATGGCTATCCTTATGATCGTTCTCTCGGTGGTCGGCAATATCGTGAAGGGGGTGTTTAACTTCGTTCGCAGCAAGATCGTCTCACCAAAGGTGAAGCCTCCCAGGGGTATCGATCCCTCTTCCGGTAAGGTAAATGTAGACCCGGACGCGCCGAAGTCCAAACCGGACGTCGAAGGGGGCAAGACAAAAGCCGACGTCGAGGAGGGCAAGGTCGATTTGGAAACGACGAAAGCGAAACAAGGTGAGGAGCTAACTCCCAAGGAGTTAGAGGTAGAAGTAGGCAGTTTCAAGGACGGAAAGGTCAAAAAGCTTGACGATCCGCACTATGACCTCGAAGTAGAACTTCCGAACGGGCACAAGTACAAGCGTAAAAAGAATGGTAGGTGGTGCCGATTCTCCGATCCCTACTGCTTCATCGACACCGATCCGTTCCCTACGGACCGCGAGATGTTTGAACACCTTAAACGGGAAGGGCTGGAAAGCGGGACTTATGAGGAGTTCCTAAAGGCCAAGCCTGGCGGGGTGCCCGAAGGGACGGACTTGTCGGCAGATATTCGCAACGGTACGGTGCAGAAGCCTAAGAATGGAGATTGGAAACAGGCACCGAACTGGGACAACTGGGTCAAGGACAAAGGCGGAAAGATCATTCAACACGGTGATGGATCAGTAACCTACGTGTCGAAGGACGGCACCTGGGTCAGATATAACGGACAGGGATATCCGGATTTCTCCAATCATCTGACGCATCCGGAAGTAAAGTCGGTGGATATAGACGGCTTCTCTAAAAGCCGGACCCCCGATTACAGAAAGGCCAATGAAAAGGCAGGAAAATTGGCTGAATGGGGGGACAAACCCCCTGAAGGATACTTCTGGCACCACCACGAGAATGGAAGGACCATGCAGTTGGTGCCCGCGGGCGTGCACGACAAGTTCTATCACGCAGGTGGGGTATCAACCAGTGGAATTTAAATCGCTCAAAACATAAAGCACGTAAAATGAAAATCAAAAATAGTGGCCCAAAACTAGACAAGTCTGCTGTCGACCAGTTGGCCTCCCGGCTAAATTGCCGATTACCTAAAGCATACGTAGACTTCCTACTTAAGCACAACGGCGGTACCCCGGAAGACGACCTCGTACTTGATTTGAACCAGGATCACTGGGAAGAAGTGATCCTGGCGCGATTTCAGGTCTACTATCTTAGCGGGGAAGCGTACGGAATCGAACAGATCCTTGAAAACAAGGGTGACCTCTTTCCAGCCGGTGCGGTTCCGTGCGCGAGTGATCCGGGAGGCAATTACTTCCTGATTTTGACCCGACACGGAGGTGGAGTATACTTCTGGGATCACGAACACGAATCACAGGAGAAGAAGAAGGAACTGACGGAATACGAAAACCTATACTTTATCGCCCCCGATTTTGACTCCTTTCTGGACAAGCTCCGGCAAGCAGCCTAATCCATTAAAAGATTCACCCATGTTTACCATCACCAACCACCTCCTCACCCCCGCCCGCCAGTTCCCCCTCCGGCACGGCAGCCAGGCCGTCACCCCGCGCTACATCGTCCTGCACTACGACGCGGGCGCTACCCTGGCCGGCAGCCTGAACCACCTGCGGAACAGCAACCTGAGCTACCACATGCTCATCGACCGCGACGGCAGCAGCACCCAGTGTGTGCCCTTCAACAGAAAGGCCTGGCACGCCGGGCGAAGCAATTACCGCGACATTTCCGAGGACGTAAATGCCCACGCCATTGGGATCAGCATGGCCAATCGGGGGGCGGTCAATAAGTACGGCGACCGCTACTGGTTGGAGTACGAAGTTGGGCAGCGGATCGGGGATCCGCTAACCGCCGATCAGGTCGTGAGGGGCTACCACCCCAACGGCGGCTCCGAACGGTACTGGGAACGCTTCCCGAATACCCAGGTGGCTGCCTGTCGCGAGATCTGCCGGTCGCTGATCGAAATCTACCCGACGATCGTCGACGTGGTCGGCCACGACGAGATCGCCATCGGTCGAAAGGTAGACCCGGGACCGGCCTTCCCCATGGCGAGCCTTTATGATCTGGTACCCGACCGGGGTTGGAAGGAACGTCACCTGTACCGCGTCAACACGCCGGGTGAGACGCTCAACGTCCGCCGGGGGCCGGGCAGCGACACCGATATAAATGGGGTACTGCAGCACGGTCAACTCGTTTACGGCCGCTCGTTCGCCTACCAAAACGGCACGGCAACGAAGTGGCTCTCCATCAGCCTCGACGAACGCCACGTGCAGAACGGATTCGTGCACGCCGACCACCTGGAAAAAGTCTGAGCACCGTGCCCACCATCTCCCTCGCCATCCAGAAGGGCGGTTCCGGCAAGACCACCACCGCCCTCAACCTCGCTGCCGCGCTGCGCCGACTGGGGCGATCAGTGCTGCTCGTCGACCTGGACCCCCAGGCCAACCTGACGCACTCCCTGGGGATACGCGACGAGGAACGACCCAACATCTACCACCTCCTGCACCGAGAGATGAACGGGGAGCGGGCCGATATCCGGAGCATCGTCACCGTCACGGACAGTGGCCAGGCACTCGTGCCCGCCGGACTGGAGCTCGCCGACGCCGAACTGGAACTCGTGGCCACCTACGGGCGCGAACACATCGTCAAGCGGCTGCTGCAACCCTTGGTCGAGGAGTACGACTACATACTAATTGATTGCCCACCCGCCGTCGGAATGCTGACGGTCAATGCCCTGGTGGCCAGCGACTTCGTCATCCTGCCCCTGCAGGCCGAGTACCTGCCGGTGAAGGGGCTGGAGAGCTACTACCGCCACCACCGCAGGCTACAGCGGACGCTGAATCCGGACCTACGCGTACTCGGAATCGTCCTTTCCCGCTACGACGGGCGCAAGAACCTCCACCTGCGGTCGCGCACCCAGCTGGAGACCGCCTACCCCGGCTGGCTTTTTCCGACCACCATCCGCACCAACATCGCCCTGGCCGAGGCTCAGGAGGCCGGCCACGACATCTTCACCCACGCCCCCGCCGCCAACGGAGCGGAAGACCACCTCTCCCTGGCCTACGATGTGGAGAAACGGATCAGAACGGGGGTGCCGGAGGGGGTGCCGTAGCCAATAGACTCTGCTTTTACCAGATTTTTCCGCACCCGCGTCCCCGCCCAAATTAGTTAGCATGCAGTCCCAACAGAATCCGCACTTTCAGTCCCACCAAAAGGATCACTTTACCCGCCTCTTTCCCGAGCTGGAAGCGCTCGAGTTGTCGGATGCGGACTGCTGGGCCTACGCCCAGAAAATGATGGACTGGGGCAAGCTCGACAGCTCGGACTCCACCACCATCACCAACGGGGTGGCCATCTTCAGCCAGTTTCTGGCCCACGACATCACTCTGGACGCCAACAGCCGCCTACGCGCCGGCAACCGCCTGGCCAACATCGCCAACGATCGCACAATCAACCTGGATCTCGACTGCCTCTACGGCCAGAAAACCCAGGACTTTTACTACGACGCGAAGGACACCGACAAGCTGCTTCTCGGCGAGAAATACAGCGACGGCACCCACCACTGGCACGACCTGCAGCGCAACGCCCAGCACAAGGCCATCATCGGTGACAGCCGCAACGACGAGAACATCCTAGTCTCCCGCATGCACGTGCTGTTCATCGAGTTTCACAACCGCATGGTGGACCACGTGCGCGCTACCGGCGGACCGCAAAAAGCCTTCGAAATTGCCCGCCGCCAGGTGATCTGGTACTACCACTGGCTGATCGTCTACGAATTCCTGGGCAAGATGCTCGACCCCAGTCTGCACAGCCGTCTACTGCGCGAACCCGCCCGCTTTTACCCCTGGCCGGGCCCGCTGCCGCTGGAATTTACCGGAGCCGCCTTCCGGACAGGACACAGCCAGACCAGGGACGAAAACCGCATCAACGACACCACTGAAAAAAAACTGATGGAGCTCGGCTTTTTCACCGCCATGAAGGAGTTCGTCGACTGGCGCTACCTCTTCGACTTCGGCGACGGTCGCGTGCAGTACGCCCGCCGGCTCGACACCATGATCGGCCGCTCCTTCCACCGCCTGCCCTTCATCAAGACCGACGACCGGCGCGAGCAGTCGCTGCCCTTCCGCAACATCCGCCGCGGGGTGGGCTACGGGCTGCCGAGTGGGGAGGCGGTGGCCATGCGCCTCGGTTTCGATCCGCTCACCGTACCGCTTACGCAAAAACTGTGTACGCCCGGCACCCCGCTCTGGTACTACATCCTGCACGAGGCGGCGGAGCTGGGCAACGACGGGGAGTATTTGGGCCCCGTGGGCGGCACCATCCTCGGCGAGTGCTTCCTGACCATTCTGCGGCACGACGACGAGAGCTACCTCAAGCGCTACCCCCGCTGGCGACCCACCCTCGGCCGGGAGCCCCACCGCTTCGACTTCGTCGATCTCATCAACTTCGTTAACCGTGAAACGCACTGAGGACTCCGGATCATTAACCTTACAAGTATTACGTCATGTCCTTCAAATCCACCCGCAAGACCCGCCGCCACCGCATTCCCCGCCCCGAAAGCCGGGAAAGCGAACGGCCATTCTTTCAGCCCCTTGCTCCGGCCGCTCCCGTACAGGCCAAGCTGACCGTTGGTGCCCCGGACGATAAGTACGAGCGCGAGGCCGACGCCGTAGCCAACCGGGTCGTGAGCAGCTCCAGTGACGAGGGCAAAAGCCCCAAGATCCAGGCGATGCCGGACAGCCGCATGGAGGAAGACCGCGCCGTACAGGAAAAGCGGGAAGAGGAGGCGGGGGCGCAGGTGCAAAGAGAACCAACCGTTGAGGAGGAAGAGCCGATTCAGCAAATGGGTGAGGAAGAGGAAGAACCCCTCCAGCAGCAGACCACCGACGAGGAGGAAGAAGAACCGCCCCTACTGGCTAAGCGTAGCCCGGGTGCAGGGGGATCCGCTAGTGACCAATTAGCAAGTCGCCTACGGCAGCGGTCGGGCAAGGGCAGGGAATTGAGCGGCGGGGTCAGGGACAAAATGGAAACCGGTTTCGGCCGCGATTTTTCCAACGTCAGTATCCACACCGACGCCGCGGCCGACGAGATGAACCGGGAACTGGGAGCACGGGCATTTGCCCGGGGGCAGGACGTGTACTTCCGGTCGGGCGAGTACAACCCCGATACCGCCGCCGGCCAGCGGTTACTGGCGCACGAACTGACGCATACGGTGCAGCAGGGTGGGAGGGCGACCGCGCCAGTCAAGAACCACCATTCCGGAACGGCGGTACAGCGGCAGGCGGTCGCGTTTCCCTGGGAAGGGGTGATCGACACCCGGTGGAATGCCGCACTACGCAGTACCCCCGCCAACGGGCCCGGTAATTGGATCGCCAGCCTCAACCGGAACACCCGGGTAACGGTGACCGGCAATACGAACAATTGGTTAGCGGTAAGCACGACAATCAATGGCAGGGTGGTTAACGGATTTGTACACCGTCGATTGATTTCCCCCATTCCGGCGGCCGGTGTCGTTGGCCTGGCCAATGCCGATTCACGCCAGGAACGCACGCCCTTTGGCGTCTACAACGTCTATCCCAATTCAGCTACCGGCATCACCGCGGGCGGCAACGATCTGTACGAAGCGGAATTCCAACGACTGCAGACCGCGTGGAATCACATCAACAACAGCACCGGAGGGATCCGGATCAACGGTAATCCGGCCGACGTCGCCGAAATGATCGGCCTGATCGGCAGGCAGATGCAGCGCTCCCAGACCTTCCGCAACCTGATCCTGGAAATTACCGCCGATGCCGCCAATCCCGTGACCATCAATGCCGGGCGCGATAACGCTTCCTGGATCGACAGTTTCGCGACCAACGCCGTGGACTTACGGGACAACGCATACATCGACGATACCCCCCGGCCGGGCTACGAGTGGGCGAGCACGCAGGGGGAAATGATGACCCACTGGCTGACGGAGCGCCGCCACGCAGCAGTAGCCGGTGGCGGATTCGGACCAGCCCACGCCGAGCCGCTGGCCGCCGGAGGAACCCAGCAGCAGTACCGGCGTGATTTAGGAGTCCCGGGCAGGATCGTCTCCCAGGTCAGGAGCAACCAGACCGACGTGGCCGGCAACTACGCCGGTATCCACCAGGGCGAATACACGGACGATGCCGGCAACCAACAGATAATTCGCCGGGACGATTCCGGTGGTGACCCGGTACCCTACGAAATCGAATACATCCCCAACGCCCCGTCCGCGGCGGCCCCGGGCACCATTCGCTACAACCGGGTCAGCCTGAGGCTCACCTCTACCTCGGCCAGCACGGAGCAACTCCACCTGGAGCTGCGATCGGCCACCGGGGCCGCGGTAACGACCACTTCGCGCGGGGCCGGTCTGGGTTCTCCCCTGTTTCACAGTGAACGACTGGGAAATCTGGTCCCTACCGGCGCAAACATTACCATCGGCATCATAAAAGACGGCGGCTTCTGGTCCGACGATTTCATCGGTACCCTGGTCTGGAGGCATCCCTTCAATGCCGATTCCCTGTCGGTCGTCCACGACGGTACCACCTACCGGCTGACGGTAGGATTAAGCATGGACCCATGACAAACACAGGCTACGGGGTCCCATGCCTGGCCCTACTTATTTGTATACTTATGTGTCCCAGCTGTGCCGGCCAGACCGTGCCTTCCAATCGAGTTTCCGCCATGACATCACTATCTACGACCCAGGCGCTGCTCGCCCAACGATTTTCCAGAGACCGACTCAAGGAGGATCGGGTGATATACGACCCCGCCGACTCCCTGATCCCCCTGAGTGGACTGCATACGCTACCGACCGTACTGCCGCAACTTTCCTTCTACCGGACGAAGATGACTACCAGTTTCGAGAACTACTATAAAGTGGAGGTGATCGTTGCTCAACCGGAAGGCGGACAACCCGTGGTGCTATGGTCCCCCCTTTATCGAAATGATTCGCCGGAGTTCACCGCGCTGTTTGTCGGCCTGCAGCCAACGCCCCAAGAGCGTGTGGACCTGGGACGTGAACTGGCAGAAATGTATGCCAGCCTCTATCCCGGAGGATCCTTTGTACTCGTGCCGGTCGATACCGATCTGAACTATGACTTACTTCGTGAGGGGCGGCCATTCCGGCGGTTGCAACTGCACTTTTCGCCGGGGGGGAAGGTGACTGCCGTCGAGTGCATCCCGGCGGTGAGTATCGAAGCTCCCGAAAAATGATCCACCCATAATGACCGCCGCCCAAACGCACGCTACCTCGACGCTACTGCGCAACCTCATCCTCTTCCAGCTTTCCGATTCCGAAGACGAGGGGGAACGCCGCGACCTCCTCCGCGAAAGCAGTAAGCTCAGGGAACTTTACCCCTTTCCCAATGCCCCGTGGACGGATGAGGCGCGGGTGGCCTGGCTCCTCGCCCTGCTGCCCCACGCCGCGCCCGACTTGCTCGACCGCCTCTTGCGCGAACAGCTCACCGAGGCCGGCGACTTCCCCCGGCTGGGCGGTGCCAAGGGCGAACATTACCGCGGTATTCTGCCGACCGGGGAGACCGTACTCTTCGTTCTTGCGGGCGACCGTGCCGACTGGCGGGCCGAAGCGCGTACGCTGTTCAGCGGCGATCACTTCCTGGCCGAGCGCCGCATTCTCCTTCTGGCCGAGGTACCCCCCGCCGAACCCCGCCTGGCCGGGAAGCTTCTGCCCGATCCCGATGCCGTGGAAAAGGTGCTCACCGGACACGAAGCCAAGCCCCACTTCAGCACCCGCTTCCCCGCCGAGCGACTGACGACGGGCATGGACTGGGACGACCTCGTTCTCTCCCCCCGTACCCACGACCAGCTGGCCGAAATACTTGCCTGGATCGAGCACGGCGACACCCTCCTCGGCGACTGGGGGATGAAAAAACGCCTTAAACCGGGCTACCGGACACTCTTTCACGGTCCGCCGGGTACCGGAAAAACCCTCACGGCCAGCCTTCTCGGTAAGCGCACGGGGCGGGACGTTTACCGCGTCGACCTTTCAATGGTCGTGTCTAAGTACATCGGGGAAACCGAGAAAAACCTGGCCGCCCTCTTCGCCAAGGCCGAAAACAAGAACTGGATCCTCTTCTTCGACGAGGCCGACGCCCTCTTCGGCAAGCGTACCGCCACCAAGGACGCCCACGACCGCCACGCCAACCAGGAAGTCAGCTACCTGCTGCAGCGGGTGGAGGCGTTTGACGGGCTGGTCATCCTGGCTTCCAATTTCAAGAGCAACATCGACGAAGCCTTCATGCGCCGCTTCCAATCCGTCATCCCCTTCCTGCTCCCCTCCCGCGACGAACGCCAGCGGCTGTGGGAGAATGCCTGGCCTGTTGACCGCCTTACCTTTGCCGACGGCTGCGACCCCGCCTCCCTGGCGGACGACTACGAGATCACCGGAGCCACCATCAACAACGTCGTGCAGAAGAGTTGCCTACGGCTCCTGGCCAGCGGCGGGCGCCACGTCAATCAGGAGATGGTGCTGAATGTTTTGCGGCAGGAACTGGGGAAGGAGGGGAAGTTGGTTTAGGACACTAAGTTGTTCTCCGCATACCCGATCAATTGCCTGTGTTTACCGACTCTATTATCTCCAGTTGCGCGATGACGTCATCCAGCGGAACCGCCGCATCCGCACCTTTGGCAATTGTCGCATACATGCGTTCGAATAGCTCCATCCACTGACCGTCGCGGGTCGTGACCGGCCCCCGGAAGGGTAATCCCCCGATATCGGTATGCAAGATGCCACGCTGCTCAGGTGGTTCGGTGCCGAAACCGGCATCACCCGGCTCCATCCCCGCCCTCAATTGATCCTCCTGTATATCGATGCCGTACTTCACGTAACTGCCCCGGCGGCCGTGGAGGGTATAACGCGGCGTCGGTTCACGCACCAACAGGCTGCAGGACAGGCTGACGCGCAGCGGGGAGGCGTACGTGAGCTGCATATCGAAGGCGTCGGGAATATCGGAGCCGGGCCGTTGAATCCACGTGCTTCCGCTTACGTCCTCGGGTCGGCCGAAGAGGCAAATGGCCTGGTCCAGAATGTGGGCACCCAGATCGTAGAGCATACCGGCTCCCGGACCGGGTTTTTCCTTCCACGGCTTGGCGTTCGGTTCGGGTTTCCAGCGGTCGTAGCGGGCCTCGTAGTTGATGAGCTCACCCAGCGCCTCACCGTCGAGGAGCTGGCGGACGGTACGAAAGTCGCTGTCCCACCGCCGGTTCTGAAAAACGGAAAGAGACAATTTTTTACGGCTAGCCAGGTCCCGCAGTTCACGCAATTGGGCGGCCGTAGCGCAGGCCGGCTTATCGACCAGCACGTGCTTTCCCGCCTCCAGGGCCGCGCGGGCCAGCTCGTAGTGGGTAGCATTGGGCGTGGCGATGCTGACCAGATCGATGTCCGGGTCATTCATCACGGTTTCCGCCCGGTCGGTGGGCTCCAGGCCGGGAAATTCCTCCGCCAGTTCATCGGCCCGACTGGTCACTACGCGGGTAACCCTAAATCCCGGGTGCGCGCGGTAGAAGGGGGATTGAAGATACCGGCCGGACAGGCCGAAGCCCAGTAGGCCAACGTTGATGGGAGTGTGCATGCGGTATGGTGTTTCCCCAACAAGATAGAGCTAGCCGGCGAGCTAAAGCACTTTAGTGGGGTACGGGCGGCGGCGCGCAGGAGCAAGGCAACTTGGTATTCTTCTATTTTTATATGTCGGGAAATTGGGTGCCCCGCCGAGATATTTTGCCGAACACGGTTACCCCTTACGACCGTTTCAGTAATAAAGCACCCCCCGTGAAATCCACCGCCGTCCGTATCTTTTTACTCTGCCTCCCCCTGTACTTTACCGCCTGCTCCGAAGACGGTGATTTCAACGTCTTCTCCACCCAGCAGGATCTCGAACTCGGGCAACAGACCGACCAGCAGATCCGCAGCGAGCCGCAAGAATTTCCCATCCTCGATCCCCAGGATTATCCCCAAGCTTACGCCTACCTCCAGGGGATGGTCGACGAGATCGTGAGCCAGGGAAATGTCCCCTACGCCGACCTTTTCCCCTACGAGGTGGCGATCATCAATAAGGACGTGGAAAATGCCTTCGCTACCCCCGGCGGCTTCCTGTACGTATATACGGGCTTAGTACAACGCCTCGAGACCGGCGACCAACTGGCCGGCGTCATGGCCCACGAGATCGCCCACTCCGCCGAGCGCCATTCGACGGATCAGCTCACCAAGCAGTACGGCATCTCCACCCTACTGAGCCTCATCTCCGGCGGCGACCCCGGCCTACTGAGCCAAATTGCCAGCGGACTGCTCACCCTCCAGTTCAGTCGCAGCGACGAATCCGAAGCAGACGACCGCTCCGTCGACTACCTCTGTGAAACCGACTACGCCGCCAACGGAGCCGCCGGCTTCTTCGAAATGATCCAGGACAGCATCAATCCGCCCGCCTTCCTCAGCACCCACCCCAACCCCGACGACCGCGTACAGGAAATAAACCAGCGCGCCATTGATAAAAACTGCGACACCAACACCGCCGAACTGGCCCCCTTCCAGCAGTTTCAGCGAAACTTGCCGAAGTAGCTCGTCCGCCCTCGTCGGCCTCTCGTCGGCCGAGCCTAAGCTCGTCCGCCGAGTAGCTTAATCCGTGGAAATCAATGGCTATCCGTGGTGAAGTGTCTCGGACCTGAGGCCGCTCGAAAGCATGTAAAATTGGGAATGTAAAATTTGAAATTTGCTTCGCCACCCGTGAAGCGTCAAGTATCCGTTCGGCGTCTGTGGCTATTTTGGGGTAAGCCTCTCGGCCATAGGCCGCTTGACAGCATGTAAAATTGAGAATGTAAAATTTTAAATTTGCTTCGCCTCCCGTGAAGTGCCAAGTATTCGTTCGGCGTCCGTGGCTATTACAGTGCGAGCAGCTCATGCTGGAGGTCACTCAATCTTTTTACTCCACTGCCCTCGGCGTGTAACGCCTCGACCTATATCCGCAAATCGGACCGCAGGTCCTAAAAATCCGTGCGAATCTGTGATCGAGCGCAGCGAATCCGTGTCTGCCGTAGGCAATCTGTGGTGGAAAAAATTGTCTCGGACCAGAGGCCACGCGACCTACCCCTGATACGCCCCCGAAGAATACGTAAGTTCGTAGCTGTGGGTATAGATCTCGAAGACCACGCCAAAGGGGTCCTCTACGTACACCATCTTGTAGGGCTTTTCGCCGGGATAGTACTCACGGATGGGCATGCGCTGTTTCCCGCCGTGGGCGACGATTTTCTCTACTAATGCCTCGATGTCGGGATCCTGGACGCAGAAGTGGAACAGGCCCGTTGCGAACGGATTAAACTCGGGTTTGCGGTCCTCGGTTTGGGGAAAGGAAAACAGCTCGATGCCGATGCCGTCGGAGGTGGATAGGTGGGCGATCTCGAAGGTCTCCCAGTCGTCGCCGAACACGTCGATGCACATCTGGCCGATGGCCGTGTCGCTTTCCTTTTTGACCGTCGACGGGGGCATGATGACGTACCAGCCCATTACGTCGTGATAAAACTCAACGGCCTGGTGAAGATTCGGAACCGTAATGCCAATGTGGGAGAAGGATCTGGGATGCATACTGGGGCAAACCGGGCGTGCACACTTAAGTTTATCCCCGTAAGCCAAATTGTCCCCCGTGGCTGCCGAAGGGCATGAGTTAATTTTGCTAACTTCCGGCAGGATGTCAGCGCAACACCCGCAAACACTCATCGCGACCCCAAGGATCATCCGGCCATCACTGCCCCGTGGTGGCTACCGGTGGGGCCTGCTTTTGCTACTGTTGCTCTGCACCTGCGCCCCCGCCCTACTTGCCCAGGATACCGCCCGCCTGCGCCGTACCCTAGCGGCCGTTGATACCCTGTTCGTGCTACAACCCCGGGAGGCACTGCAGGCACTACGCGAGGTGGAAGCAATACTTCCCCACGCCACACCAAAACAGCGCACCGACTGGCTCCACTACCACGGCGCCGCCTACCAGCGACTGGGGATGATGGACTCCGTGGCCTACTACCACCGCCGCATTCTGGCCACCATCACGCCGGAGGAGAACGACAAGGCCTACGCCCGCGCCCTGGCCAACCTCGGCACTGCCCACCGCGCACGGGGCGAACTCGACAGCGCCGCTCACTGCTACGAACGCGCGCTGGAAGTGTTTGAGATGGGCACCGACAGCTTCCCCCGGGGCACGGTACGCAACAGCCTCGGACTCATCCACTACGCCAGGGGCGACTACCGCGCGGCCATGCGGGTGTACCTCGAAGCCCTGAACCTCTTCGAGGGGCTGGGTCACGCCGCGGCGGTCTCCATCGTCAACAACAACCTGGGGCAGGTCTACCACGCCCAGCAGGACTACGGCAAGGCCGTGAAACACTACGACGCCTACCTGCAAGCCAGTCGGGCCAGCGGCAACCGACGCGGAGAAGCCACCGCCCTCAACAACATCGGCGTAGCTTACCTCGATCGCGGCCGACCGGATTCCGCCGAAATCTACCTCCAGCAAAGCCTGGTGGTAAAGGAAGATATCGGACTGGATGCCGAGATCGCCACTACTCTCAATAACCTGGGGAAAATCGCGCACGGCAGGGGAGATTATACCGCCGCACTGGACCACCACCAGCGGGGATTCGAGCTGGCCCGCCGGGAAAACAACCCGCGCGACGAGGCCTTTTGCCTCATCGGACTGGGCCACGCAAACCAGCAACTGGGACGGACGGCCATTGCCCGAACCCACTACCGACAGGCCCTAAAACTGGCCGAAGAAATGGGCAATCCTCAGGTGGCCTTCGATGCCCACCACGGGCTGTACGAAAGCTACGCCGGGGAGTCCCCCGCCCAAGCGCTGCCGCATCTCGAGGCCGCCTTCGACCTCCGCGACAGCCTCCTCAACGCCGAAAATGTCGAGGCCCTGACCACGCTACGCCTCGAAAACGACTTCCGGCAGCGTGAACTACTCAGCGAACAGAAGGTGGCCAACCTGGAACTGCGGGAGCAACTCTCCACTGCTCGCCTCGGTAACCAGCGGCGGATAATCATTGTACTGCTCACCGGTCTCGCCCTCCTGGCCATTCTGGGCTACTTTCTGTGGCGACAGCGCAACCGTATACGGGGACAACATCAGGTAATTCAGCAGGCGCTGCGGGAAAAGGATACCCTGCTGCGCGAGATTCACCATCGGGTGAAGAACAACCTCCAGGTCATCTCCTCGCTGTTGGGGATTCAGTCGCGACACGTCCGGGACGAGGTGGCCCGGCAGGCCCTCAACGAAGGGCGCAGTCGGGTGCAGACGATGGCCCTGATCCACGAAAACCTGTACGGCCGGGACCGGCTGACGGGCATCAACATCCGTGAGTACTTCGACAAACTGCTGCAAAACCTGCTGCGGACCTACCGGATCTACCCCGAACGCATCGAGGTAATTACCGACATCGACGCACTGGTGCTGGACGTCGATACCCTCATCCCCCTGGGCCTGATCCTGAACGAACTGATGTCGAACGCCCTCAAGTACGCCTTCCCCACGGGCGGCGGCCGCATCACGGTAAGCATCCGGGAAGCGGAGGGCGGGCTCCGGGTGGTGGTCGACGACGACGGCATTGGCATTGCGGACCCCCAGTCGGTAACCCGCGGCGACAGCTACGGCTACGAGCTTATTACCGCCCTGGTGGACAAACTCGAGGGGGAACTGCGCGTCAGTAGCCGGCCGGGCACTACGGTAGATATATTGCTCAAGGAATACACCCTCGCCGCATGAGCCTGGAAGCCCTGCGCGTCCTGATTGTAGAGGACGACCCCATTATCCGCACCGACCTGCGGTCGCTGCTCCGGAGTCACGCCATCACCGTAGTCGGCACGGCCAAGGATTCGGTGCAGGCCTATGACCTCTTGCGCACCGCCGAGCCCAATTTTGTGATCCTCGACATCAACCTGGGTACGGGGCCGGACGGACTGGAGATCGCCGAGGTGCTGCACGACCGCTACCGCATCCCCTACATCTTCCTGACGTCCTATTCCGATCCCGCAACCCTGGAGGCGGCCATGCAACAGGCCCCCTACGGCTACCTCGTAAAGCCCTTCCAGGACGAGACGGTCCTCAGTACCCTAGCCGTAGCCTGGAGCAATTTCGAGCGGTTGCGTCAGAACCGGGGCATTGACCTCAGCGGTTGTCCCGAACCCCTGACCGAGCAGGAAAAACGCATCGCCCGCCTGCTCGTGGAGGGGCTGTCGTACCGCGCCATCAGCGAGCGCCTCTTCATCAGTCAGAACACCCTGAAGTACCACGTCAAGCATCTGTACGCCAAGTTTGACGTGGCGGGCCGGGCCGAACTTGTCGCCCGCATTTACCGCTAAACCACCCATTTGTGTGGGGCGGCGCGCGCGGGTGCGGCGGAAATTTGGAAAGAGCGTAGGAGCCTGGCATCCCACGCATAGCACACTTCACCAAATTTCCACATCCATGAAACGTATTGCTTTTCTCCGTACCACCCTCGCCGCGGCCGGCGCCGTCACGGCCTTCCGTCCGCTCTCCGCCTCCCCCGCCTTACCGGCGGATACCGACCAGCTCGAACCCCGCATCGTACTCGGCGACGAAGGACAGCGGGTCAATGTGCTGGGCGACCAAATGACCTTCAAACTGACTGGAAAGGATACGGCCGGACAGGTAACCGTGATCGAGGAGGCGAACGATCCAGGGGTGATGATTCCGCCGCACGTCCACGATAACGAAGACGAGATATTCCGCGTACTCGAGGGGGCTCTGGAAGTGACCGTCGGCGGAGAAACGACCGTGCTACATGCCGGCGATATGGCCTTCGGGCCCCGGGGCATTCCGCACAGCTGGAAGACCGTCGGCGAGGGAAAAACCCGCGTGATCCTCACCGCCTTCCCCTCCGGAATCGAGACCATGTTCGAGGAGATCGGTGCCCTGCCGGCCGGTCCGCCCGATATGCCGACCGTCTTCGGTATCTGCGCACGCTATGGCATCCGCTTCGTGTAAGCAGAGCAGTGCTGCACCATTCTTTGATTCTTTAAATACATTCGCTATGAAAAAGGTATGCTGTCTTTTCGCTCTTCTGCTGGTACTGCTGCCGGCCTGTAAGGAGGACGCCGTGGTTCAGACCCGATTCACCGGCCCGGAAGTAGCCATGGGCAACGGAATGGCCCGCGCGGTCGTCCAGACCGACCTACAGGGAACGCCCCTGAGTCTGGCCGTAGAGTTCGATGCCGCCGCCCTGAACGGGCTACCTACGGGACATTTTCCTCCCCCTTCATACGTTCTGCGCCTGCCCGCCGGGGTAAGTCTGCCCCCTTACGACCACATCACCCTCGACTGGAACGAGCACGGTCACGAGCCCCCGCACGTCTACGACAAGCCCCACTTTGACGTCCACTTTTACTTCATGACCGAGGCGGAACGCGACGCGATCGGGCCGGACGATTCCCTAGCATTCAATCAGCCGCTGCCGGCCGAGAACTTACCCCTCGACTACCTCGAAACACCCGGAGGCGTCCCCGGCATGGGAGCTCACGTCATCGACCTGCGGTCTCCGGAGATTAGCGGGGAGGGTACCTTCACCCACACTTTCATTTACGGTAAGTACGCGGGCCAGATCACCTTTCTCGAACCGATGATCACCACGGAGTTTCTTCGGAGCAAGCCCGACGTGACGGCGGAAGTGCGGCAGCCCCAGGCCTGGCAGCAACCGGGCTACTATCCGACGAAGTACCGCGTCGCCTATGAGGCGGGTAAGGATAGCTACTCGGTCGTACTTCAGGACTTTATCCGGGTGAACTAGGGTAGGGCGGTGAAACTCTCCCTTAGCTAGGGTGACACTGGTACGGACAATCAGGTAAGGAATCATCCCCGAACTTTTCTTTACATTGACTGCCCGTACCAGTACACCACTAGTTTATGATCAATTCGAGAAGAAAATTTCTTCGCCTGGCCGGCGGATTTACCGCCACCGCCGCACTCGTCCCCCTATGGGCCTGCGGAGACGGAAACGGCGAACCGCGCACCGAAGGAGAAGCTATTCGGGAGGAGGAAGATAGGACCGCCACCGGCGATCTCACCGCCTTCGGCATCCAGCTCTACACCCTGCGCGATATGATGCCTACCGACCCGAAGGGAACGCTGAAGCAGATCGCGGATATGGGATACACCCAGATCGAGGGCTACGAGGGCAACCAGGGCCTCTTCTGGGGAATGGAACCCCAGGAATGGAAGGACTACCTCGACGAGCTCGGGCTCACCATGGTCTCCACCCACTGCAATATCAACGAGAACTTCGCGGAAAAGGCGGAACAAGTTGCCTCCATCGGCGTGGATTACCTGATCTGTTCCTACATCGGACCCCAGGACGGCAAGGCGGGTTGGGACGCCGTGATCGAGAAATTCAACGAATGCGGCCGGATCTGCGCCGAGCACGGCATTCGCTTTGCTTACCACAACCACGCCTACAGCTTTGAAGAGGTGGACGGTATCGTGCCCCAGGCGTACCTGATGGACAACACCGATGATACGGTCGACTACGAGATGGACATCTACTGGGTCGTCACCGGCGGCGCGGATCCCATCGAGTGGCTCAACAAGTACCCCAATAAATGGACCCTCTGCCACGTAAAGGACCGCAAGAAGGGAGCCACCGCCGAGGAACACGAGGCCTCGGTCGACCTGGGCACCGGCTCCATCGACTTCCCGAAAGTGCTGGCCGCAGCCGAGGAGCAGGGAATGGAATACTACATCCTGGAGCAGGAGGACTACGAGAACTCGACCCCGCTGAAGAGTGCCGCGGCCGGTGCGAAGTATTTGGCTGAGTTCACCTTCGCTTAGGAAGTAAGGCGTAGGGACCCGCCGGACTAGTCCAGGCAAGTATAGAAGTAAAAACGGGTGCCTACGCCTACCTCGCTTTCGATCCAGATATCTCCCTCGTGAAAATTGATGATGCGCTTGACCAGGGCCAGCCCGATGCCGGTACCCTGAAAACCGTCCGCGTTGGAGGAGCGGGTAAAGAGTTCGAAGACCCGCGCGTACTGATCCTCCGGTATTCCGATACCATTGTCGGCAACAAAAAAGACCGGACAACCGTGACGGTACGTGCCGGTGAAGCCGACTTCGATCCGGGGAGCCTCCTTTTGCGAGCTGTACTTGATCGCGTTGGAGATCAGGTTGGTAAATACGGTGACGAGGTGGTTGCGGTCGCCGTGAATGGGCGGCATGTCCGGCTGCACGATGCACTCGAACTTCCGCACTTCTGACGTGATCCGGTCGGCCAGCACCCGCTCCACCAGCGTGGCAACGGAAAGCTCGTTAATGATGATGTTGACCCGGTCGATGCGACTGAGGGCCAGTAAGTCCGACATGAACAGCCGCATCCGCTCCGCGTTGTCCTGGATGACCTTCAGGTGCGACATCCCCGTTTCACCCAGGGCTTCCGCGAAGTCTTCCTCCAGGATTTCCGCGAAACTGGAGATGCCCCGCAGCGGGGCGCGCAGGTCGTGACCTACCGTATAGCTGAACACTTCCAGGTCCTCGTACGCCTGCCGCAGGAGGTCGTTGCGTTTTCGGGCGATGGTATAGCGTTTCATGACCACGTCCTGAATAAACGCCTGAATGGCCTGTGCGGTCCCAATGTCGTCTTCCGACCAGGGCAGGGAGTAGCCGTGTAAGGTCTGGGTGCTGCGTTGGTAGCGGCGGCCACCGGGATAGCGATCGTCCTGGGCACTGCCGTAGGTTACGGTCTGTACGATCTCTGGCTTGAACCAGATGATCCACTGGTTGGCCTCCACGTCAAGGGGAAGGAACAACATGCCCGCCGCTACATCGGCACAGTCGCGGGCGGAAGCGCACAGGTCACCGAGGTGATCGGTATGCCAGACGGATTCTCCCCCCGTGCTTTGCTTCAACCACTTCATGACGGCATTGACCTGCTCTTCGCTGGGAGCAACGCCGTGTAGGGTCAACTCTTCGTCGGAACAGATGGCGGCTCCGTGGGTCCCACTGATCAGGTCCAGTAGCGTTGTACCTCCGGTAGTGAGGCCGTGAGCCAGATTATCGGACTGAACGATATGATCCTGCAGCCGGTCGCGGACCTGATTGGCCGCCTGCCGCAGGCGCAGGGTGCGGGAGTAGGTGTGGTAGGCGAGCTTTTGCTGGGTTACCCGACCCACGATCCGCATAAAGGCCCGCATCTGGTAATCGAGGTACAGGGGCTTGGTGCAGTGCGCATAGATCGATCCCCACAGTTTTCCATCGATCACGATCGCCAGGTAAGCAACGGTCCTGAGCCCATGATCGCGTAAAAATTGGATATTGTGAATGTTGGGTTTCCGGGCGGCAATGATACGGCGGACGATTTCGCGGGCGCCCGGCCCGTAGTGCCCCTGGACCCGGATCAACTCATCCCCGCTATCCACGAAGTTATGGATGGGGTCGACTACTTGGTTGTAGCGGGTATCCGCGGGAATGTCCTCGTCCTTGAATACAACATCAAGTATGGAAGGCAAATTACCCGGATTACTTTCGTGGGTAACCGGCGCGTTGAAACTTTCGTCGAACTGGACCAAAGCGGCCCGATCGTACCCCAGATGGTAGGTGAGTCCGTCGACCAGACCCTGGAGCATGGCATCGATCGTGGGCATCGCTTCCAGTTCTTCCGTAAAATCGTTGAGGCGCGCCGAGTAGTCACCGGAGTGCGGCCAGAAGCGCCGTGGCTCTATTTCGATCACGAGCTCGTCGACGAAGGCATATACGATGGCCTGGTACTCACCTTCCGGCCATCCCTCCAGATCCTTCAGGACGAATATACCAGGTGCATCTTCCCGGACCGAATCCCGCAGATCGGTAAGGGTATCGGAGGTAAAAACATCGTGAAGCGTTTTCCGTAGAAGCTGTTCGGGTGGGGTTCCGCAAAATTGTGCGGAGTGTTCACTTACCGCCGTAATGCTTAGGGTCTTCCGCTCGACCACCAGAATAAGAGCATAATGTTGTACTTCTAAGGTTGCTTTCAAAAGAGAACACAAAATTTCCGTGAAACTAACTGATTTAGGTGTCGGATGCGAATTCCTAAGCCATATCTGCCCCGAGTTCGGCCCGTAGAAAGCGCCCCGTGTGGCTTTTCGTCTCCCGTGCGACTTCCTCCGGGGTACCCGTCGCGACTACTTTACCCCCACCGCGACCCCCCTCCGGTCCCATATCGATCACGTAATCAGCTACTTTGATTACGTCCATGGTGTGCTCGATGACGATGACGGTATTGCCCTTGTCCACCAGTTTCTGCAGCACCTTGAGCAGGTACTTGATGTCCTCGAAGTGTAGTCCGGTGGTGGGTTCGTCGAGGATGTAGACCGTCTGGCCGGTATCCCGCTTGCTCAGCTCCTCCGCCAGTTTTACGCGCTGTGCTTCGCCACCCGATAGGGTAGTGGCGCGTTGGCCGAGGGTGATGTAGCCGAGGCCCACATCCTTGAGGGTCTTCATCCGGCGGTAGATCTTCGGGATGGGCTGGAAGAAATCGGCCGCCTCCGTCACGCTCATGTTGAGTACGTCGGTGATGGACTTACCCTTGTAAAGAATTTCCAGCGTCTCGCGATTGAAACGCATGCCCTGGCAGTTCTCGCACTGCACCTCGACGTCGGGCAGGAAGTTCATCTCGATGGTGCGCATGCCGCTGCCCTTACATACTTCGCAGCGCCCGCCCTTCACGTTGAAGCTGAAGCGACCGGGTTTGTAGCCCCGGATCATGGCCTCCGGCAGCTTAGTAAACAGCTGGCGAATGTCGGTAAACACGCCGGTGTAGGTGGCGGGGTTTGAGCGTGGCGTGCGGCCGATGGGCGACTGGTCGATGTCGATCACCTTGTCGATGTGCTGCAGGCCGTAGACCCGACCGTGCTCGAGGGGCTTCTTTACGCTGTTGTAAAAATGCTGCCGCAGGATGGGGTAGAGGGTCTCATTGATGAGGGTCGATTTTCCGCTGCCCGATACACCCGTTACGCAGGTGAGGGTGCCGAGGGGAATTTTGATATCCACGCCCTTCAGGTTATTTCCGCCGGCGCCCTTCAGCGTGAGGAATTTGCCGTTCCCCTTTCTGCGCTTTTCCGGCAGTTCGATCCGCTTGCGCCCCGCCAGGTAATCGCTGGTGATGCTGCCGGCGTTCTTGTCCTTCAAAAAATCGGCCGGTTTGCCCGCCGTCACCACATAGCCGCCGTTGACGCCGGCTCCCGGACCTAGATCCAGCAGGTAGTCGCTAGCCATCATAATATCTTTATCGTGCTCCACCACGAGTACGCTGTTGCCGATATTGGTAAGGTCGCGCAGGGCGGCGATCAACCGCTGATTGTCGCGCTGGTGTAGCCCAATACTGGGCTCGTCGAGGATGTAGGTGATGCCGGTCAGTTGGCTGCCGATCTGGGTCGCCAGTCGGATCCGCTGGGCCTCCCCGCCGGAAAGCGTACGGCCGGGCCGGTCGAGGCTCAGGTATCCCAGGCCTACGTGCAGCAGAAACTGGAGCCGGAACCGAATCTCCTTCAGGATGTCGGTAGCGATCAGGGTGGTGCGCTCGTCCATTCCCTCTTCCGCCGTTTCCATCCAAATGCCGAGCTCTCCCAGGTCCATCCGGGCCAGGTCGCTGATCGTCTTGTTCTTCACCTTAAAGTGGCGGGCTTCGGTGCGCAGTCGGTCGCCGTTGCAGGTGGGGCAGGTGTCGATGGTCATGAACTCCTCGGCCCAGGTGCGGATGCGTTCGCTGGTGGTTTCCTCGTACCAGCGCACGATCATGTTGACGAGGCCGTTCTGCTCGACGTCCCAGACCAGGTCGTGGGCGCTCTTGTCGTACTTGCTCTTCTTTTTCTTGCCGTTTGCCTTGCGGCCGTACAGGATCACGTTCAGCGCCTCCGGTGCGATCTTTTCGATCGGGTCGCTGAGTTTGAACTTCTCGGCCTTAGCGATTGCCTTGATCTGCTTGAAGGTCGTGTTGTCGCGGGTGTCGCCCAGCGGTACCAGTCCGCCTTTGTTGATGCTCAGGGAGCGATCGGGAATGATCTTCGTGATGTCGGGACTGTTCACCTGCCCCAGCCCCTTACACGTCGGGCAGTAGCCGTAGGGCGAGTTGAAGCTGAAGGTGTTCGGACTCGGCTCCTCGTAGCTGATGCCGTTCTCGGCGTCCATCAGGTTTTTGGAGTAGGGGGAGGCTTCACCGGTCTCGGCATCCTGGACGAGCACCAGCCCGTCGCCCATTTTAAGGGAGGTGGCCACGGCCTGCCGGAGGCGATCCAGGCGGTCGGGGCCCATCTTGATGCGGTCTACCACGAGTTCGATGTCGTGCACCTTGTAGCGGCTCACCTGCATGCCCTCCACCAGGTCTTCGATCTGCCCGTCGACCCGCACTTTGGTGTACCCCTGCTTGCGTACCTGGTCGAAGAGTTCGCGGTAGTGTCCCTTACGCCCACGTACGAGGGGGGAGAGCACGATGATCTTGCGGCCGTTGTAGGTTTCGGCGATCTGGTCCAGCATTTGCTCTTCCGTGTATCGGAGCATCGGTTTACCGCTCACGTGGCTGTAGGCCGTGCCGGCGCGGGCGAAGAGCAGGCGCAGGAAGTCGTAGATCTCCGTAACCGTACCCACCGTTGAGCGCGGACTCCGGTTGGTGGTCTTCTGCTCGATGGAGATGACGGGGCTGAGGCCGGTGATCTGCTCCACGTCGGGCCGTTCCATCGTGCCCATAAACTGCCGGGCGTAGCTGCTGAAGGTCTCCATGTAGCGCCGCTGCCCCTCGGCGTAAATCGTATCGAACGCCAGGCTTGATTTGCCGCTTCCGCTGAGTCCGGTGATCACCACCAGCTCGTTGCGGGGCAGTTCCACGTCGATGTCCTTGAGGTTGTGTTCCTTCGCACCGATTACCGTGATAAATCGTTCGGTGTGCGGCAACTCGGATACTTCGTTGGGCGGGGTCGCAGGTGCGGTGGTCGTTGGGGAAAGCATAGACCTACTAACCCGAAAACGGCACAAGTGGTTGTGCCTTAATCGTCGGCCGAGCCTGCCACTTCGTCGGCCGAGCCCGCCACCCCGCCAGCCGAGCCCGCCACCTCGTCGGCCGAGCCCAAGCTCGTCCGCCGAGTCGTGGTGTGGGAGATCAGTATCGCTTCGATGGACTTTCCGGTCTAGTCGGCGGACGAGCCTCGTACCTCGGTCGGCCGACGACTAGACCTCGGTCGGCCGACGACGGGCCACCTCGTCGGCCGAGCCCAAGCTCGTCCGACGAGTCGTGGCCTGGGAGATCAGTATCGCTTCGATGGACTTTCCAGTCTAGTCGGCGGACGAGCCTCGTGCCTCGGCCGGCCGACGACGGGCCACCTCGTCGGCCGAGCCCGAGCTCGTCCGCCGAGTCGTGGCCTGGGAGATCAGTATTGCTTCCTTGGGCTTTCCGGTCTAGTCGGCGGACGAGCCTCGTGCCTCGGTCGGCCGACGACTTATGCCTCGGTCGGCCGACGACCATCCCGCCCAACCCCAATTAATTTCTCGGCGAGCACATAATTACACAGGGATCCCTCCCGAAGACCGGCGTAGTCCTTTGCCGAGGAAAAGGCCCAATGCTCCGGAGCATGGACGAGCCGGGCCCGCACTGGATTCTGGTGGATGTACTCAAAGCAAATTCTTACGTAGGGGATATACCGGGTGAAGGGGTCATCTTCCCGCATCTCCCAATTTTCCGGGAGAAAGTCCGCATAAGCGGGTTTATACTTGGTCCCAGCGCGGAAGAGGCTGCCGCGGCGCCCGTGTTCATTGTTAAACGCGCGGGTGTAGCTGCTCAAGATGGTCCTGAACCGCGCATGAATAACTTGGTGGTTTCCGGCGGATGTTCCCACCGTTGCCAATTCGCACCCCTCCGGTTTGGGAATTAATTGTAGGTGGAAGTGATCCGGCATAAGGCAGTAGCAGAGTACATCCGTTACGGGGAGCAAATGCACCCGTAACTTTTGTAGGAAAAACAGGTAATTCCCCTCGTTGCGGAACAGCGGCTCGAAGTTGATGGATTGGTTGTACACGTGGTAGATGACGTTGGGATAGTACATGCCGGGAAGATAAAAAGGTGGGGTGATTTCTGGTCTAGTCGGCGGACGAGCCTCGTACCTCGGTCGGCCGACGACTATGCCTCGGTCGGCCGACGACGGGCCACCTCGTCGGCCGAGCCTAAGCTCGTCCGCCGAGTCGTGGCGTAGAGATCAGAATCGCTTCCCTAGGCTTTCCGGTCTAGTCGGCGGACGAGCCTCGTACCTCGGTCGGCCGACGACTTATGCCTCGGTCGGCCGACGACTTATGCCTCGGTCGGCTGACGGCGGGCCACCTCGTCGGCCGAGCCTGAGCTCGTCCGCCGAGTCGTGGCCTGGGAGATCAGTATCGCTTCCTTGTGCTTTTTGGTTCAGTCGGCGGACGAGCCTCGTGCCTCGGTCGGCCGACGACGTGCCTCGGTCGGCCGACGACGGGCCGGCGGCTAGGTGATGCCGGTCAGCTCGATGGCATCGGCGTAGTAGCCACCGGGACCCTCGCGCAGGAGGAAGCGAACCAGGTCACCCTTTTTAACACTGGGGGAGCGCAGGTTGCGTTTGCGAAAGTGGAATTCCTCCCGGGTGCCTGCGAGGCGGAGGTAGCCGTAGCCCTTATCCGGCAGGTAGAAGACAACGATGCCGGGGGAGGGAGTGGTCATGGTGGGGGATGGCGCAGCGGGGTGTGCAATTTAGTGCTTTTGGCCAGCGGCTAAGCAACGGGACGTCAGGGGTGGGCATCTTCGACTTAGGTAAGCCCGTTGACATTGCTTTCCGGTGGTTCCTCCGCACCCGCGCACCCGCCCTAATGTACCTTTGCTGTATGCCGTTGAAAAATTCTTTGTTGGGGCTGTGCCTGCTGTGGGCAGTAATGATTGCCGGACAGGCCGACAGCCTCGGTCAGTGGCGAAGCCTGCAATCCTTCTCCAACGGGTTTTACGTGACGGAAAGTCCGGAATCGATCATCTATACCACCGGCAATGCCCTGTTCTACCTGGACAAGGAGGACCTCAGCTTCCGGAAGCTGACCCGCACCGACGGGTTGGCCGGGGGGCGCATCACCATCGTCAAGTACCACGAGTCCACCGCCACGCTGATCATCGTATACGAGAACAGTACCATCGATCTGCTGCGGGACGGGCGGTTCACTACGCTGCGGCAGATCGATAACTTCAACTTCAGCGGAGACAAGCGCATCTACGACGTAACCTTCGGCCAGAACAACCGCATCTACCTTGCCGCCGGCTATGGCGTCTCAGCGCTCTCGTTGAACGACGAAACGTTCACCTTTACGACCTTTACCGGGGTGCGCGTGGAGAGCGCCACTGAGTTTGAGGGAAGGATCTACGCCGGAACCGAAGAGGGGCTGTACCGCGCTCCACTAACGGGCGTCAACCTGAACGACTTTAACAGTTGGGACCTGCTGGGGCCGGACTTCGGGCTACCCGGAGATTACGGCACATCCACCGTGACCGTGTGGAACGACCAGTTTTACTTTGGAGTAAACGAAGACGTTTGGCGGCTGTCCGTAGACACGGCGAGCGTTCTCTACGATGCCCCGGTGAAGCAGAACCGTTTGCAGTACCTCAGTGGCGGCGCCAAGCTGCTGCTGGCGGGCTATCAGTGTACGACCGGAAATTGCGCCGACCGGGAGATCATCGCACTGGAGGAAGCTCCGGGGTCGGCGCGGCAACTCCGCGACTGCGCCTACCGCACCGTGAACGCGATTGAGGACGATCGGGGCCGCATCTGGTTCGGAGACGCGGCGGAGAGCATTCGCTACCTGACGGCGGCCGACGGAGAATGTAGGAGACTGGCCTATCCCGGTCCCCTCGACGACAACAACTACCGGCTCCTACACGACGGAACCTCCCTGTGGGTGGCCCCCGGCCAACTCGACGAAAACACCACTCCCACCTTTGATTTTAAGGGGGTGTACCACTACAGCGAAGGAAGCTGGTCGACCTACGACCGGAACAACACACCTGCCTTCCGGGGGCGCAACGGATCGGTGGGGGGCGACGACGACGTTGCCACCATCGTCGACGTACACTACGATCCCATCAACCAAGTCCACTACTTCAGCTCCTTCTTCGAGGGCGTCATTGGCCTGGATGCGGAGGGGGAAGCCACCCTCTACGACGAAACCAACAGCAGCATTCAGTTGGCGCCCGACGCCGGACCTGGCCGCATTCGGGCAGCCGGAGGAGCCACCGACGCGAACGGATTCACTTATTTCGGGATAAGTCGCGCGGCACAGAACGGCATTGTTAGCGTGAGGAGTCCGGAGGGGGAATGGGCGGCACTCGGGCAGTCCTGCGATTTGAATATTGCCATCGACATCTCCGTAGACGAGCAGGGATATGTGTGGGTACTGCACCGGGACGGGAGCAACGGCGGCATCACGGTGATCGATCCGATGGGTACCCCACTGGACCCCAGCGACGACCGCTGCCGGACCATTACCACAAGCAACAGCGAACTGCCCACCAACGAAGTGCGCAGCATTGCCGTCGACCTACAGGGAGCCGTGTGGATCGGGACCGTGATGGGCATCGTGGTCTTCGAGTGCGGCGATCGGGTCTTTGATGCGACAGCGTGCCCGGGTCGGCGCCCGCAAGTGGAGGCCGACGACGGGTTCGGGGGCTTCCTGCTGGAAACGGAAGAAATCCGGGCCCTCACCGTCGATGGGGGTAACCGGAAGTGGGTCGGTACCAGCGGTGGGGCCTACTTGCTTTCGGAAGACGGTCGGGAACAGCAGCTCTTCTTCGACCGGGGCAACAGCCCGTTGCTGGACGACCTGGTGCGCGATATTGCCATCGACCCGACCACCGGTACGGTGTACTTCGGCACGGAGCTCGGGGTAATCAGTTACCGCAGTGATGCGACACTTGCGGAAAACTTTTTTGCCCGGGATCTGGTCGTTTTTCCCAATCCGGTCGAGCCCGGTTACGACGGGCAAATCGCCATTCGGGGACTGATGCGCGACGCCCGCGTCAAGATCACCGACCTGAGTGGGAAGTTGGTGGAAGAGGGTACGGCCATTGGCGGACAATTTACGTGGGAGGGTACGGACTACAACGGTCGCAGGGTCACGACGGGGGTATACCTGATCTTCGCCTCGAGCAACGGACGGTTCAGCCTGGAAAACGAACAGCATGCCGTAGGGAAGATCGTCTTCATCCGGTGACCGATCGAAGCGGGTAGTGGGGCGGGTATGCCGACAAGCGGTTATCTTCGCTGGCGTGATACCAGACTACACCTTCCGAACCGAGCATCCCAATCCCCGGACGACCCGGTTTCTGCACCTGCTCTTCTACTTCGGCGCGATGCTGCTGTTAGTGGCCGCGGTTCACTCGCTCTACCGCTACTTCACCGAATGGACGGTGGGCGATGACAACAGTCACATCTGGTCGTTGGTACTGGGACTAATCTACCTCATCGCAAGCATCCTTATCGGCTACTTCACCTACAGCCACGGGGGGGACGGTGAGGATCCGCCAGAACGCTTTGTTGAAATCGAGGACGGCGTGATGACTTATTCACTGGACCAGGTGACCGGCCGGCAGGTACTAGATCTCGCGACGGTCCGGGAAGTAAGCCGTCCGTCCGTCCGTGAGCTGATCTTATCGCTGCGCGATGGCGAACGGGTGGTGCTGCCGGTCTACCTGATCGACGACGAGGATAAGCAGCGGGAGCTGGAGTCAATCCTGACGAAGCTTTAGGCCTTATTGGCGAGTTGGCCGCAGGCCGCGTCGATGTCCTTTCCCCTGCTGCGGCGGACGGTAACCATGATGCCCCGGTCGCGCAAATAAGTTGCGAAATCGTCGATGCGGTGCTCGCTGGACTTGCGGAAGGGGGCGTTGTCGATCGGATTGTACTCGATGATGTTGACCATGCTGGGGACCCGGCGGCAGATGCGGTAGAGTTGTTCGGCATCCTCCAGAGAGTCATTGAAATCCTGGAAGGTGATGTACTCAAATCCGATGCGCTTTTTGGTCTTTTCGTAGAAATACTCGAGGCTTTCGATGATTGCCTCCAGGTTGTTGGTCTCGTTGATGGGCATGATCTCGTTGCGCTTCAGGTCGTCGGCGGCGTGGAGGCTGAGCGCGAGATTGACTTTGGTGTCTTCGTCGGCGAGCTTACGGATCATTTTGGCGATGCCGGCCGTGGAGACAGTGAGGCGGCGGGGGGCCATGTTCAATCCGGTATGGCTGGTGATGCGATCGATGCTGCCTACTACCTCGCGAAAGGCGAGCAGGGGCTCTCCCATGCCCATGTAGACGATGTTGGTCAGGGGTTTGCCGAAGATCTCGAGGCACTGCTCGTTGACCAGGTACACCTGGTCGTAGATTTCGGCCGCGGTGAGGTTGCGCAGGCGTTTCATGCGTCCGGTGGCGCAGAAAGTGCAGCTGAGGCTACAGCCGACCTGGCTGGAGACGCAGACGGTAAATCGGTCATCAGCGACGACGGGAATCAGCACCGATTCGATCAGGTGGCCGTCGTGGAGGCGGAAGCGGCTCTTGACGGTGCCGTCGCTACTGCGTTGCAATTTGTCGAGGGTGACGACCGGCAACTCGTAATTTTCCTTTAATTTCTCCCTCAGGTCGAGCGACAGATTGGTCATCTCGTCGAAGGTGCGGGCCCCCTTTTGCCAGAGCCATTCGTAGACCTGCTTGGCCCGAAATTTTTTTTCGCCGGTGAGAATCAACTGTGAGGTTAGCTCATCGAGGCTAAGGGAACGAATATCCATACCTTGCCAACGCCCGACCCGTAAGACTGGTTGAGCACACAACCACGGCTACCCTGATACGTTAATAAGCCCCGGAAAGTATTCCCCTACACCACGGCACATGAACTTACCTCCTAATCATCTGGACCTCTACGAGCAGGCCCTCCGCTACGACAAAGTGGGGGATCCGTACACTGCCGTGAAGTTGCTGAAGAAGGTGACCCGCATCGTGCCGGACTGGTCTGCCGCCTTTCGTAGTCTGGCCGTCATTTATACGCGCCGTAAGGAGTGGAAACCGGCCTTTCACTACTGGAGCAAAACCGTTGCCCTGGATGCCGACGACCGCGATGCCTGGTGGCAACTCGGTCTGGCCGCGGTGCCCCTGAAGCGTATGCGCACCGCCCAGACCGTCTGGGCGAAATTCGGATTCGATCGTGTGCGAACCGACGCTCCGGTGGGGCTTCAGCTGCGCCACGAGGACGGCTACGAAATACTATGGATGCAAACCCTGGACGCCGCACGGGGCCGTGTGGTGAGCATCCCGCACCCCGGCAGCGGGACCCGCTACCGGGATCTCGTGCTGTACGACCGCAGGGGGCGAAAGGGCTACAACGTAGTGGCGCAGCGGCGGATATCGATCTACCAATCGGTGGACTGCATTAAGCGATCTCCCTACCAAACGTTCAGTTGTCTGTTGCACACCAGCGAGGAATCCGCCATTGAACAACTTGAGCAGCTGTGCTACGACGCCGGGCTGGGATTCGAAGTATGGAGCAACGCGACGCGGGCCGTGCACCAGGACCGTGCGCAGGCGAGTGAAGACGAGCGCCGGGCCTTCCCGGAGTACTACAGCGATCTGTTGCCGAGGCCGATGTCCGGTAGCACCCTGGTCGCGCTGGCCGCCATCCACCCCGCGGAAGTGGAGCGTACCCTCAACAACTGGCAGATCATCTCCCTGATGCAATACTCAGACCTTCGCGCTTACTAAGTTTCGCCAGAAAGGCAAGAATTTCTCCGAGGCCGGATACCTTTTCTACCCTTACGAACGCGCTGAGGTCATGTAGGCTGGCCTGGTAGCCGGACAGCAGAAGCCTGGCCTCGGTACACTGATCCAGAATATCCGCCACGAGGTCTTCTACCGGCCGGTCGACGTAGCTGTTGGACAGGTGAGTAAGCAAGTAATCGACCCGGGTGACGCGGCAGAGGTCCGCCAGATCCGTTGGGGAGATATTTGATCCCAGGTAGAGGGTATGGAAGCCGCGTTTGCGTAACAGGTACTGGATAAAGAGCATGCTCAGGTCCTGCTGCTCCCCCTTAGGCAGGAAGAGCGCGAAGACGGTGCGATCCGACTTCTGGATGGCCGGTAGGTGATCCGTAGCGGAGAGTATCTTCTGCCGGATCAGGCCACCGACGAACGATTCCTGGACGGCGGTTACCGAGCCGGTGAAGTAGAGCACACCCAGTTTATCCAGGAAGGGGTACACCACCTCCATCATGGTTTCTTCGAATCCCCGCTGCCCGATGTTGGTATCCAGGATAAGGCTGAACTTGTATTCGTTGAGCTCCACCACCGCAAGGGTAAGGGCATCGAGCTGGGTTTCGGGGCTGACGTTGAGTGCCGAAAGAGAAGTGACCAATTCGGCCCGCTCGGTCGGGCTCATGGCGGCGATCTTACTGATGCGGTAGCCGTTTTTGTTAAGCAGCGCGATGGTGGTCAGTTCCCGGAGGTCTTCATCGAGGTAAAAGCGGACGTTGTGCTTGCTGCGGCGGGGGGCGATCAAATCGTAGCGCTGCTCCCAGGCGCGCAGGGTGTGTGCCCGGATGCCCGTAAGATTTTCTACGTCGTTGATGGAGTAAACCGCCAAATTGGGGGAGTCGAGGAGTGATTGTCGGATAGCCGGGTGACTAACGCCACGATACCTAAATGGTTTAGGGACATTGGAGCGCTTGGTTCGCTGCCTTTGTGGTATTTTTCGGGCTATGCGACACTACATACTTACCGCCCTGATTTTGCTCGTGACCGGTCTGCAAGCCCAGGACTGTTTCTACCAATTGCGACTTCAGGACAGTGGGGGCGACGGACTCAGCGGTGCCGCAGTGACCATTACCGTAGCGGGCGTACCCCGCAGCTACACCCTCGACGCTACGGTGGACGACGGTAGCCGCGCCGACTTCTTCATTCCCGTCAACAACGGTGACGCCGTCACCGTGGGATACCGCGCCGAGGCCTTTCCGGAGGAAGTGAGTTTCGCCATTCTGGACAACAACGACAGCCTCATCTACCAGGTCGATGCACCGGGTACCTCACCAAATCTCATTGCCTTCACCGCAGAATGCCGCGCCTGCGCACCGCCGCCCCTTGCTTCTATTGAGTTGTACCGCGTACGCTACAACTCGGTGGACCTGCGGTTTCGCTCGACCCCCGCCGCTGCCGGACCCAGCTACCGGATCGAGTACGGACTAAACGGCTTCGATCCTGCGGGAGAGGAAGGCAGTGAAGTGATTACTCAGGATACCATGTTGCGGATCGGTAACCTGGAGGCAAATACCGGCTACGATTTTTACCTCTCTACCGTGTGTCAGACGCCGAATGAAACGACGGTACGCCGCGGGCCGTTTCGCATCATGACCCAGCTGCGGAGTGATATCGGTATCACTCAGCTGCTAAAGCCGATTGACAAATGTGCCGCGACCGGTCGGGATTCGCTTACGATTGGCATCACTAACTTCGGCGGACAGGCCCAACAGTTTTTCCGGGTAAACTATACCCTAAACGAAGCGCCGGGCGGGGTAAACTTTCCCTTCGACGGCATTTTCACGGGGGTACTGGGGGTAGACAGCACCGAGTTTTTCACCTTCGATAACATGGTCGATCTAAGTGCCCCCGGATACTACAACTTCAAACTATTTACGGAACTGGAGGGCGACGAGAATACCACCAACGACACCCTGGATGTCACCGTTCTCAGCCTGCCGGTCGTCGACGAATTTCCCTATACTGAGGGATTCGAGGCGGACAACGGCTTCTGGCTGAGTAAACGCGGTGGGACCGGCCCCGTGAGCTGGCAGCGCGCCAAACCCCGCAATACCCTAATTGACCGCGCGGGATCGGGGGAGTACGCCTACGTCACCAATGCCCGGGGCGATTACAGCAACGACGAAAAAAGTTATTTGCAGTCACCCTGTTTTGACTTCTCGGGACTCACTACTGCGCCCTTCATCTCCTTTCTCCTGTACGTCGACACCGAGGCCAACTTTGATCGCCTCTACCTCGAGTCGTCCACCGACGGGGGAAAGCGCTGGCAACGGGTAGAGCGAAATCCCACCGGCATCAACTGGTACAACAACGGCCGCGATCGGGCGTGGGACGGAGACGGGGGCTTCGGCGGGGGATACGCCCTGGTAGGACAGCAACTCAACGGACTGGCGGGGGCGCGTGAGGCGCAGCTGAGGTTTGTCTTCGAATCCGACGGCGACGGAATCCGGGAGGGCGTGGCCATCGACAACATCCGCATTACCCGGCGCGACGGCGTTGATTTGGCCGGCGTGAGTGCCCGGGTGATTGGTTACGGAAACTGTGCGGCGACCAGCGATACCCTGCAGTTTTCCTACGCCGACATCGGTACTCAGCGGGTGGATAGTGTGACGGTGGGTTATCGGATAGACGGCGGAGCGGTATTTACGGCGCGCGCCGCCGCCCCGGCTACCTTGGGTGGAAGAAGAACGTTTCAGTTTCTTGCCGATCTCGGGATCGTTGCCCCCGATACGGTAACTATCCAGGCCTGGGTGATGGCCGCCGGTGATACCGCTCCGGAGAACGATACGATCACGCTAGTCTACCAGCCGGTGCGGGAACTTCCCTTCCTGGTCGACTTCGAGAACGGGCGAAAGCCGACGGATTGGTCGGTGGATGCGGACCTCGTGATCGCCCGACGCACGGGAAATGCCTCGACAACCCTGTCAGATAACCTATCCGCTCAGGATGAGGCAATGACCTTTACCACCGCGCGCTACGGACCCCTCGCGGCGGGGGATTCCCTGACCTTCGACCTTAGCTTGACGTCCGTCGAGGAGGACGAAGTTGCTACCGGAAGCCTACAGGTTACCGCTAATACGGATTGCGACGATGCGGAGGTGGTGTTGCTCGAACGGGAGTTGAGTGCTGGCAGCAGCCGAATTTCGATCCCCCTGAATCTGGAGGGGGCGAACGCCCGATTTACGGTGGAAGTGAGCAGGACGGCGGGCGACTACTTCGTTGATGTGGACAACATCAGTATCCGCCGCTGCAGCGGCGCGATCGAAATCGGTCTGACGACGGTGCCCCCGTCCGGTATTTTCGCCGATGACGGGACGGCGTACCTGACGGTGCGCGGCGGCTTGTCCCCCTATACGTTTTTGTGGAGTATGGGCGATACCACTCAATCCGTCGGAGACCTGAGCGTGGCGCAGTACAGCGTGACCGTCACCGATGCGCTGGGGTGCACCGGCTCCCGGCTTGTCAATGTGGACCTCACCGCAGTGGCTACGCGCGAACCCGGTGCCCTGCCCGGCCTGGAGGTGTATCCGAATCCTACCTCGGAGCAACTGGAAATTCGGCTAAGTCTTAACCTGCCGCAGCTGCTCGAACTCGAAGTTTACGATCCGACCGGAAGGCGAATAGAAACGAGAAAATTCGGCCACGCGAATCAGCTTTCCGCTACCGTACACCTGGGTGACCGGCCCGCCGGACTGTATCTCGTGCGGGTACGGGCGGGGGAGGAAACCCGGACCGTACGGGTGGTGCGGCGGTGATCTAACGGATGCCCCTTGCCTTCAGGTTGGCAACGTAGATGGCGATGTTGCGGGAGTGTCCGGCCAGGGTGCTGGCAAAATTGTGGAGGCCGCTCCCGTCGCCGCGGGCACAGAAGTAGAGGTAGTTGTGTTCTTCCGGTGAGAGCACCGCATCGATACTGCCCACGCTCGCCATGGTAATGGGGCCGGGGGGCAGGCCCGGATACCGGTAAGTGTTGTACGGGCTGTCGAATTCGATGTGTCGGTGCAAAACCCGCCCTACGTCGAACTCCCGGGTGGCGAACACCGCGGTGGGATCGGCCTGAAGCGGCATGCCGATGCGGAGCCGATTGAGGTAGACGCCCGCGATCCGGGGACGCTCGACGGCCTGTAGGCTTTCCTTTTCGACAATGCTGGCCAGGGTATAAACCTCGGCGGGAGAGAGACCCGCGGCGGCTGCCTTTTCCAGGCGACCGTTGGCGCGCCAGAATCGCTCGTGCTCCTTTACCATGCGCGCGACGAACTCGCGGGGCCTGGCGTTCCAGTACATTTCGTAGGTGTTGGGGATAAACAGCGTCTGCAGCGTCTCGGCCGTGTAGCCGATACTGTCTACGAATACGGAATCCTGAAATAGACGCAGGAAATCGAGGCTGTCCGGCTCCAGAAAGCGGGCCACCTTGGCGGCTACGTTCATGGGTTCGCGCTCGGTGGTGAGCACGACATCCACCGTTGCCTGGGCGCCGCTACGCAACCGCCGAATGAGCCCGATGGCGCTCGTGCCGGGTGGAATAGAGAACCGTCCGGCCCGCATGGGATCGCGGCGAAAGGCCATGCGGCTGGCCAGGGGATCGAAGAAGGTCCGGTTGGGCCGTATGCCGTGGACGGCCAGGGAGTCCATGACCTGCTCGTAGGTGCTTCCCGTCGGGAACTGAACGACAACGGGTTCGTCACGCCCTTCCGGCACGACGGGGACCACCATGATCTGATAGTAGGTAAATCCGGCCAGGAGCAGGATGGCAACCACGATAAGTGCGATAATCTTCTTCATGTGCTGAATACGGTCTGGCCGTGCTAATACTGTTCTTTGTCGTTGGGAAAGTCCCCTGCCTTGACGTCGGTCACGTAGCTTTCCGTAGCCTTCTGTATGACATCGAACAACTCCGCGTATCGCCGTAAGAAACGCGGATGGAAGTCTTTGGTTATGCCCAGCATGTCCTGGGTCACGAGCACCTGTCCGTCGCAGTGGGCACCGCCGCCGATGCCGATGGTGGGCACGTCGACGCTTTCGCTTACCCGCTGTGCCAACTCCGCCGGGATCTTCTCCAGTACCATCCCGAAGCAGCCGAGTTCGTCGAGCATCTTGGCGTCCTTAAGGAGGCGGCGCGCTTCGGCTTCCTGTTTGGCGCGGACCGTGTAGGTGCCGAACTTATAGATGGACTGGGGGGTGAGCCCGAGGTGTCCCATGACCGGGATGCCGGCACTGAGGATACGGCGAATGCTGTCTTCCACTTCCTGGCCGCCCTCCAGTTTCACGGCGTGGGCACCGCTTTCTTTCATGATGCGGATACTGGATTTAAGGGCCATCTTGCTGTCGCCCTGGTAGGTTCCGAAGGGCAGGTCGACGATGACCAGGGCGCGATTTACGCCCCGTACGACGCTGGCGGCGTGGTAGATCATTTGATCCAGGGTAATCGGCAAAGTAGTTTCGTGGCCCGCCATGACGTTGCTCGCCGAGTCGCCTACCAACAGCACATCGGCTCCACCGGCATCCAGGATGCGCGCCATGGAGTAGTCGTAGGCGGTGAGCATGGCAATTTTCTCTCCGGCTTCCTTCATGGCCCGGAGGGTGTGGGTAGTGACCCGCTTTACGTCGATGACCTTATGTACGCTCATTGCCCAAAGGTAGCCTAGCGAATGGAGATTGGCCTACCACACCAGGAGCCTGCGGGTGCCCCGGCGGCCGTCCGTTGCCGTCAGACGGATGAAATACACTCCCGTAGGAAGATCATTCAGTGGGATGAGCAACTGCCCCGTGGTCGTGTCGGCAGACGTGTCCCATACCGGTCGGCCGTCGGCGCCGTACAGTGCGACGGCGCGGATGTGCCACTCCGGCGGCCAGTTGACCGTTGCGTGGGAAGTAGACGGATTGGGATAGACGCTCCATTCGCTCGGTAAAAAAGCCGTCGGCCGCTGGGAAACACAATCGTCACCGAGGTACACCGTACGGAACTCACCCACGGTGCCGTCGCAGTCGCTAGCGATCTGGACCTCGTAGCTGCTGCACAGATTGATGTTCTGGATCGTGAAGGTCAACCCCTCGATCTTTTTTTCGGTGTAGTCGGGAGCGGTACGCTTCCGGTACCTGATCACGTAGGCTCCCCCGGGGGCCGCGGAGGCTCCCCAGTTTAGGGTAGTGGCATTGGCCTGTTCATCGTAGGTTGCGGTAAGCGAATCGGGGGGCGGACAACCCCTCGCCGAAGTAACGTCTAGGCAGTAGTCTTCCACTTCTCCCCCGAACTGCGATCCGCCTCCGGTCAAACAGGCCGGGGAGCTTACCGCACTAAATTGCATGATGAGCCGCATGCGGGTACGGCCGGTTTTAGCATCGGCGGGTACGGTAAACGTTCCCGTAGCGTACTTGCCCGGTGCCGCCGACTGTTGTAGAATAAGCTCCTCGTCGGCGAGCACTCCGTCCTGGTTCCAGTCTACGTACAGGTGGAAATCTTCGGTAAAGCCCCCGCTCCGGAAGCCGGCGAGCAGCCGTACCGGGTAGACGCCCCCGGGGACCACTGCCGCCTCCGTCAAATCACCGAAATTGGTGTAGGCACCGGCCTCCCGACCCGATTGCTTTCTCAGAATACCGGGAATATGCAACTCCGCGATCCATTCCTGTTCGTTGCGGTGTTTGGGAGGGCTGCAGTACTCCACGTCGAGGCATACGCCACAACCCAAGGTTTTCTGTAACCGCCTTGCCGAAAAGCCGGTGCTGTCCGTCGCGCAGTTCGTTCGCAACTGAAATTCGTAATTGCGGCAATTTCTGAGTTCGTCGACTTCCAGGTGATTGAGCGGCGTGGTCACCTCGACCGTTGCTCCGTCGGGGTTTTGGTACCGTAGGGTATAGCTGCGGGCGGTAAGCAACGGCGACCAGTCGGCCTCGATACGCCCCCCGGACAGGGCGGTCAGTTGGAAATCATCGGGCAAACGACAGCAACCGGGGGTTTCTATTTCCCGGATTTCGGTCGTGGCTGTACCGCTACCGCAGGCAACGCGAAGCTGCAGTTCGTAAGGCGTGCAGCCGGGAAGGCCGCTAAGGCGGTAGGGTGAATTGGCGCCCGCCACTTCCGTCCACTGTGTCGTGCCGGTGCGGCGGTACTGGAGGGTTGTGCGCTGCACGGAGGCGGTTTCCTTCCACGATAAGTCCAGGTCGGTTGTCTGGTCACCGGTGGTCGAGATGGCGAAGGAAGTGGGGGGTTGACAGCCGCCGCAATCGGCCATCAGGGCGGTTACCGCGCCTCCCGCATCCAACGAGCCGCCGGTGGTGGTCACGTTCGTTAGGTCCTCCAGGGGCCGGAGGTTGCCGTATAGTACGTCCTTTACGTAGCGGGCCGTAGCGGCGGGATCGCTCTTTGCCAATTCACCAAAGGTGGCACAGGGGGCGGAATACATCAGGCCAATGGTGCCCGTCACGGCCGGGGCGGCGTAGGAAGTGCCGTACACCGGTCCGTACCCATTGCCCAGAATGGTGGTATAGACCCCTTCTCCGTAGGCTGCCAGGTCGACGGAAAGCGCACCGCGGGCCGCATCCGCTACCCGCTTGTTCTGCTGGTCGAGGCTGGTGACCACGATCAGGTACTCCGAAGTGCACAGGGAGGGCAGATCGCCTACTTCGTCCACGTCGACGTCGCTGTTGGGTACGGCGGCCACGTTCAGAATGCCGTGGCTTCCGAGCGAATCATAGATGGCGCACCAGATCGGACTCTGGGAGGGGAAGGCCCGGTCGCGCCCCCAACTGGCGTTCGTTGCTACGACGTAAGCTCCCTCGCGGCCTCCGGTAGCGTCGTAGCGTTGGCGAGCCTCCAGGGCGTAGCTATAGGCCTGGATGACTTCCGACTCCAGCGGATCGAAGTTATTGGTGATGCTCATCACCTTTACCCGCCAGTTGACGCCGGTCACGCCCCGTCCATTGTTGCCGACCGCACCGATCTGCCCCATTACGGGGGTCCCGTGGTCGCCACCGCCGCCCTCGATGTCCTTCGATTCGAGCGCCGTGTTCCAGCCAAATCGGTCGTCGACGTAACCGTTGCGGTCGTCGTCGATCCCGTTGTCGGGCACTTCGTCCCGGTTGATCCAAATGTTCTCCTGCAGGTCTTCGTGGTCGAAGTCGATGCCGTTGTCGATGGAAGCGATGACGATGGTGTCGCCGTTGACCGTGACCCCACCGGTGGTGATATCCCAGGCGCGTTCAAGGTTGTAATCGGCACCGGTGAGGCCGCCCGACTGTCCGGTGTTGTGGTGTTGCCACTGTTGGCCGTAGCGCGGATCGTTGGGCTTACGCAGGCGCATGCTCAGCCGGTGGTTGAGCTGCGCACTGATGACAAGGGAATCGCGGGAGAAGCGCTCGCGCAGTTCGTCCTCGGCGTAGCGGGTCCAGTCGAAATTAACCAGGAGGCTGTTTACGGTGTGCCCCAGTCTTCGCCAGGCCGTCACTTCGGGTTGCCGGTAGGCCCACAGCTTGGCGTCCGCGTCCCCCCGGAGCTGTACGATCAGTTGTCCCTGACCGTACTCCAGGTTCTGAGCGCCCACGTGCACCGTCCCCAGCAGGCACAGGAACAGGATGGGGTAGAGTGGGCGCATAGTGGTTAGGGACGAAGTGGAGGGGCCGGCAAAATAATGCATTGGCGCGCATCCCCGATCCGAAGAACATCGTATTGACTCCCGCCTTACGCTACGGACGCAGTCGAGCTCGGCCAAACCCGCCGGACAAGGATCAACAACAACAGAAAAATCACCAGCAGGTAGCGAATGGGCAACTCACCCACCGCCGCCAAACCGACCCAGCCTGCCGCCCCAATAACCAGCAGGGCAAGCCCAATCATCACGATCATCCCACCCAGACTACCGAAGCCCGGTAGCTTCTGTAGGTCGACCTGCGACCGAATAAGCAGCGCCGTAACAATCAAACTCACCACCGGCAGGATCTGCAGTACCGGGTCGGCTTCCACCAGTAGGTTGCCGTCCCCGAACAGCCACTGGTATACCGCCAGGGCCACCGACAGCACCGCCGGCACGGCAACCAGGTAAAGCAGGCTGGTGTACAGGTAGTTCCAGGGGGGCAGGTGTGCTTCCTCCCGGTCCATAAAGCGCGTAAGCAGGGCCGCGAAGGGGATGAGGGAGAAGTAGATGATCACCGCCGTAGGGTGCTCCGCGGCAAAGCGGACAAAGTCGTTGAGCGTCATGGCCCAAAGGTAATCAGGGCAAGTCGTCGAGCCACCGCCACGGCAGTAAACTACTGAGCCGGAGGCGCACCGACGTGCGATCCAGCAAATTCCCACGCTCCTGGAGCAGCCGCTTGGTGTCGGTGTCCGCTACCAGGGGGAGGAAGAGTTGAAGATGGCTGTTGAAGAAATTGACCGACAGCCCACCAACCCAGTTCAACTCGTTCGTGGGGTCGCTGCTCAGCGTCGGTCGGAAGCCGTACACCCCCGCGTCGAAGAAGAGACCCACCGGCAAGTTGGGCAGGGGGAGATCGGCATCCAGGTTCAGCGCGGCCAGGTAGTCGTTGCTGCGACCGTAACTGAAGGCCGGTGCGATCGGGGCCCGGAAGCCGCCCTGCCGCAGCTCCAGTTGTTGTTCGTAGCCCTTGTCCCGGTTCCGGCCGAAGTAGAGGTCGTCGTAGCGGTAGTCGGTGGCGGCGTTGTCGACGAGACTGAAGCTGAACTCCGGGGAAGCGTTCCCCTCCCGTGCATCGTGGACCAGAAAGTATCCGCCAAACAACCGCCACCGCACGAATTTCTTGCGGTCGTACTGGTATCCCCCCGTCAGCGTTCCCTCCAGCCGGAGGTAGTCGGTATCTACGGATCCCGCGTTGCCGTCGTCGCGGTACTCCAGGCGCAGACCGTAGGCGATGGGATTGATCTCCCGTTCCATCCGGGCTTGGTAGCCGAGGACCAGGAAATTAGTGGTCAGGTGGGCAGGATCGTCAAGCAGGTCACCCCCCGGGGAGAAGGCCGGGCGTGCCCGGTCCAGGTGGATCAGTTGGGTGTACACGCTGCTCTCGCGCTGGTCGACCGCCGGATGATCGAAGAAAAATTCGGACTTCAGGGCAGATCGCGTGTACCCGTAGCGCAGGTCGAGCTCCCGGAGCCGTTCGGCCGGGGGCACGAAGTCCGTAAACCGTTGTATTCCGGCACCGATCGTCACCCGCTGCAACCAGGACAACGGCCGCGTGACTCGGTACCTGCCCCCGGCAAATCCCGCCAGCTCCTTCGATCCGAACCCGTACAGCGGCGCGAGCAAGAATTCGAACCGCCGCGGCTCCAGGGTCCGGTTGTGGAGGGCGAGGCCCAGCATGGCCCCGTCGTTGGCGTTGAAGCCGGCCAGCGGGGTCACGAACAGCGCCGGTTGCTCCCGTTCCTGGGCGGTGACGAGCCCAATGGAGGGCAGCCAGTTTGTATCTCCTTCCGGTCGCCGCTGGGCACCGGCATTAAAACTTCCCCGCCCGGTGGTCGTGAGGGCATCGCGGAAGTAGTCGCCCTGGCCGGTTTCGCTTTCCATGACGGCGAAAAAATCTTCCGGACCGGGGTGACGGAATTTCCAGGTCGTGTAGTAGCGGCGGAATGCGGCATCCACTTTAGCCTGCCCGATTTGCCCTTCCAGTTCCTCCAGCACCAGGGTGGGCTTCCCGTAGGCCGCGATCCAGTAGTTGACCTGGCTGAGGCTGTCGCTTGGGGTATCCGGGGCCTGGTCCTTCCCCAGGCGTGCCGTATAGCGGTAACCCAGGGCATTGATGTCCGTTTCCCGCCCGGGAAGAAGTTGGAAACGCCCGCTGCGTTCGGGGTAATACTCACGGGTGTACCTCCTTTCGTAGTAGCTGTTGAGCCCCTCGTCCATCCAGGCGTGCCGGCGTTCGTTGCTGCCCAGTACGCCGTAGAACCAGTTGTGGCCGATCTCGTGGGCGAGCACTTCGTCCAGGGCATAGCTGCTGCCACTCATTCCGATCACGGTGATCATCGGGTATTCCATGCCTGCTCCTGCGCTTAGCGCCGACTGTACCGCCGTTACCTGCGGGTAGGGATACGTGCCCAGGCGTTCCGAGAAAAAGCGCGTAGCGCGTTTGGTGTACGTGAGCGAATTTTTCCACAGGGCAGCTTCCGTTTCCGTGAAAAAACTCCACACGTCAATCGCTTTATTCGGGCGGGGACGCAGGTGCAAGGTGTCGTGTAAAACAGCAAACCGCTTGTCGGCAAACCACGCGAAATCGTGCACGCCGGCGGCGGTGTACGTCACGGTTTTTCGCGCGGCGGCGGAGGGAGGGTAGGGCTGGGCAACGTAGCCCGGGGAGAGATCGTCGCGGCCGGCCAGTGCGCGTTGGGCGCTGTCGGCGCGGGCCAGGAGCCAGCTGCGTTCGTCCGCTTCCTGGAGGGTGCCGGTGGCGGCGACCACGTAATTTTCCGGCAGGTCGATCGCCACCCGGAAATCTCCGAACTCGCTGTAAAACTCTCCCTGGTCCAGGTAGGGCATGGCGTGCCATCCGTCGCGGTCATATACGGCCGGCTTGGGGTACCACTGGGTCATCTGGTACGACTCCCCGACGTGGCCGAGCCGACTGAAGCTCATCGGGATTTTTACCCGAAAGGGAGTAGTGATCGTGATGAATGCTTCGGGAGGCAGCGGCGCCGGTAAACTCAGCACGCCGATGTCCGGATCCGCAGTGAATCGGAAGGCTGCCGGCTGACCGTCTACCCGGAAATCCAGGCTATCCAGAGTGCCCCGATCTTCCTCGGCGGAGAAGTGGAAGCGCGTACTGCCGTTGCGCAGTTGCTGGCGGGCGAAGGCCGTCTGGTCACTACTGAAGGCCCGTGGCCAGAGGTGAAAGACAATGGAATCCAGGGCTACGGGCGCGTGGTTGGTGTAGGTAAGCTGCAGGAAGCAGCTGAGCTCGTGGTTGCGATCGTCGAGGCTGGCCCGAATGTCGTAGCTGACCTCCTGCTGGAAGTAGTCACCGGATTGCGCCCGAAGCAGGAAAGAGGACAGGAGCAGAAGGAGGATACGCATGCGCAAAGCTAATCGCTACAGCAATTCTCCGCTAAAACCGAAGGGCAGCAGGTCGCTGGCCCGGTCGAACACGTAGATCGGACCGGTTTCCGCCCGCAGGATCAGTCGCAGGTCGTGACCGAAGCGGCTCTCGTGTTCGCTGAGAATCTGCCGGCAGGAGCCGCACGGGCTGGCCGGGGCACTCAGTACCCGGCCCGGCGCCTTCACCGTGACGGCCATACTCACCACCGGCATACCCGGCTTCACGGATGCGGCCGCGGCCAGGGCGTTGGGTTCGGCACAAATGCACATGGGGTAGGCCGCGTTTTCGATGTTGGCGCCCATGACGATGGTGCCGTCTTGCAACCGTGCCGCGGCCGCCACCCGGAAGTTGGAGTAGGGGGCGTAACTGTGGGCCAGGCCGGTGGTGGCGGCGGCGAGGAGTTCGCGGTCGGCGGGGGGGAGGTCAGTTATTTCGGAGAAACTGGAAAAATCGATGGTAACTCGTGGCACTATAGGAATATTGATATTTTACCTTGTAAATGACTTATTATGCGGTTGTACCGTGCCATGAGTTCGGCCGAATACGAAGATATTCTACTGCATCGACGATTTAGATCCGTAGCAAATGCCCTGATGGGGAAATGGTTTGCAGAGACTAAAAGTGATGCTTTAAAATGGGCTCTGAAGCTAACCTATTCTAGCAAAGTATGCGTAATCGAAATTGAGATTGCGGATGATATAGGCGAAGCTTTGTACTTCGCAGACTATCTAGATGGTGTTGGACCAGCACGATATGCGGAGATTGACCATCTCAAGCATGCAACCATTCTAACCGTTACAGATGTTCTAAAGAAATGAAAGTGATCGCCGGTATAAAAATGGTGCCAGCAAGCGAGGGAGGAAGGAGCCGCCCGCTCGCTGGGGGAACCTACACCCCAACTACGATGATCGAACGGGAAGGTTCCGTAAGCCACTGGAGTATTACGCTAAACCTGTTAGAACAGGGTGTTGATGATACTTGGTACGCAATAGCAAGGTTTGTGTCCCCCCATGCACCCTCCGAACTTCTCTATCCAGAAAACGTGCTGGATTTATATGAGGGACCACACGTTGTCGGCCATTTGCGCGTACTCATGCCGGCAAAGGTGATCGAAAAGGTGAGTGTAGCGACTCTATAAAATTGTTATCAGCGGATCTTCACCTCCTCGGCCGCATTCACGAACAGTACGTTACCGATCTCCTCGTAGCCGGCAAAGAGGTCTTCCTTCATCCGCTTGAGGGCTTCGTCGCGGAAGCCTAGAATCACCAGATCAGCCTCACCGGATTTGGTGGCGATCACGCTGCGGCTGTCGGTATTGTCGAGGCGGCAGAGCACGTCGATGTTGTTGCGGCTGATGGGCAACTGGCCCGTTTCGATCAGGTCGTACATCCGCTGCTCCTCCTCGGCTAATTTCGATTCCTCGAATACGGCGAAGAGCTTGATCTCGGCGTTTTTCCAGTCGGAGTGGCCGGTCATGATGTAGGCCAGCAGGATCATCAGGTTGGCGCTCTCGTAGTGGGCCCGCGTGATCCAGACGTGGATGGTCCGCTTGAGCCCGAAACCGCGTTCCGAAAGGCCCAGGATGCCGATGTTGAAGTCTACCGACTTGATCAGCTTGAAGTTGTCGATGATGTCGTCGAGACCCTCTCCGGTCTGCTTCGAGTATTCCAGCAACAGCAGGTTGTTCTCCGTACCCGCAATGCCCGGAAACTGAATGATCTGGGCGATGGCGGAGGTGTAGGAAGGGGAGACGATGGTGTCGACGTAGATCCGGCTCTCCGTAGCCTCGGCCATACGGATGATGCGTTTTTTGGTTTCTGCAGCTGCTTCCGAAGTATCGTGACTCAGGTAGCCGTTGATGTAGTGCAGGTAGGTCCCGAAACCGTACTTCTGCGAAAGCCACCGCAGCAGGTCGAAGGCACCCAGGCGGGTGAAGGTGGCGTCGCTCACGGCGATCATACTGGGGCGCCAGCTCTTTTTCTCCTCCTTGTCGGCCTTCTGTAGGAAGATCTGGATCCGCCGGCTGATCTGGAAAATTACGCCCTGGAAGATTAGGGCAAGGCTCCTTTTATCCGGATTGCTGTAGGCGATGTAAACGTACAGCAGGCCGATGAGCACCACCGCCGTTGCCGCATACGTGCTGTTCATGAAAAACATCAGCCCGAAACACGCGATCGCCCCGAAGAGGGATACGTACCACTTCGAACGGAAGGTGGGCCGGTAACTCGGATCGGCGGCGAAGTGATTGAGGAAGCTGATGAGGCAGAGTGATCCGTAAGTCACCATGAAGAACATGGAGATGATCTCCGCCACGCTGTCCAGCGCCCCGAGCATGATGAAGAACGCCGCCAGGACGACCGTGATCAGGCTGGCATTGTAGGGCTCGTTGCGGTCCCCCTTCCCCCGGGCCAGAAACTGGTTAATGCCGGTGGCGGGAAAGATGTTGTCGGCCGCGATGGCCTGGAGGGTACGCGGCGCGACGAGGATGGAGCCGAGCGCACTGGAGATCGTAGCGGCGGCCAGTCCCAGGGGAATGATCCACCAACCCTGCCAGGCAATGTCGGCCATGACAAGGGTGCTGGTATCGGCAAGTACTTCGGGTGGCGCCGACGCCGCTAGCTTCCAGGCCATGAAGAAGTACACGATCATGCCCCCGATGGTAGCCGCCAGGGTACCCCGCGGGATGGACTTGCCCGGATCGCGCAGGTCGCCGGAAAGCCCCACGCCCGCCGTCATGCCCGTAAAGGCGGGAAATATGATGGCAAAGACGGTGAAGAAACTGAGGGTGGGCAGGACGGGCTTCGCTGGTTCCATGGGCGTCGGGTCGGCCGCACGGGCCACGACCTCGCTGCCGGGATAGTAGACCGAATCAAGGTCAGAGAATTGGTCCGCGGCCGTTACCGATTCGTCGTAAGGCTGGGCCGCCGCCTCCGTACTGTAACTGTTGAAGAAAGAGACGGAATGGGTCTGGGCGTATTCGGTCCGTCCAACAAAGAACGCCAGGAGCGCCAGGGCCAGGGTAGCAACAACCGTGTACAGCACTTTGACCCCCAGGTCCGCTCCCTTCGTAAGGATCAGCGCCGTCAGAATTAAGAGGGCGGGAATGCCGACGGTCTGGGGATAACCCAGCAGGTTATCGACCCAGGGCAACAGTACGTAGGTTTCCCGGATCCAGCCGATCAACGGATTGAAGGCCTCGGTGAAGGCCATGATGTAGAACGCCACCGAAATGGCCTGGGACATGAACAGCGCCATACCGATGGTGGAACCGATGACCAGTCCGAAGCTGCGGGAAATGATGTAGTATTCCCCCCCGCCTTCGACTTTCTGGTTGGTGGCGATCTCGGCGATCGCCATAGCCGTCGGAATGGTCACGGCGTGGCCGATCAGGATGATCCCGATGGTGCCGGCGAGGCCCACCATCCCGACCGCAAAACCGAAACGCAGAAACATGATCGCCCCCAGGATGGTGGAAATGGCCGTAAAGAATACGGGGGCGGTACCGAACTTCTGCTTATCCATGCGTTAGCCCGGGCCGGGTGCCTCGGCTAAGTAGAGGTAATTGGAAAGGATTCCTTCTACCCGATTACGGAGGGCCTCGTTACCACTGTCCCGCAACTGCATGATCAGTTGCTGGGCAATGGCCTGCCCCTGGCGATTCTCGTAGAAGTAGCTTTCGTTCAGCACCTTCTCGTCGAGGCTCTCGTAGTAGTTGAGTCGCTCGGCGGTATTCTCGGCCAGCTGGATGATGACGTCCGCCGCCCGCTCCGTATTGCCGCTACGGAAATAGGGATCGAGCATGATGAACGCTTCGTAGTAGAAGGGGAAGTTCATGTTCGGGAACGACTGGAAGTACTTATCGCCGATCTCGAGCGCACGTTCGGTGTCGCCCCGCTGCATCAGCACATCCATGGTTCTGAGCATTACTCCACGCATCGACTGAATGGCCGGCGCATAGCTGGTATTGACATAGGTATCGACCTTGTCGAAGTTGCCCCAGGTCCATTCGTTCATGATGAGTTCGTAGTTCTTGTCTACGTCAATGCCTCCGGCTCCGATGTTCTGGTAGCGCTGGGTCTGCGATGGGGTGCGGGTGGCGGTGAGCTGCAGCGCGAGCCCTTCCAGTTGCATGTAGTCTTCCAGTCCCATAAACTTGGAGGGCTGACAGGTTACCGCAAAGTAGATGGGGCGCTTGTAGAAGTTGGAGTTGATGATGTCCAGAATGGCGATCTCGTCTTTCTGTAACGAACGCGGATCGATCCTAATGGGGATACTCTGCACTACGGGTTCACCGGCCGGCGTGAGCCAGGGTGCCTGGGCCAGACGCCCCGGATCGACCTTCAGGTTTACGTTGCAGGTGGGGTAAACCGTCTCGATGATTCGGCCGCCCTGCACCGGGAGGTTCTTATCGTCCGCGAGCTCGTTCATGAAGGCCTCCAGGGTGATGGGGGGAGCTTCCTCACACGGCTGCTCGGGATTGCGCAGGTTGTAGTACTGTACGTTGTTGCGCAGGCGTCCCCGCATCTGGTCTTCGGTGAGCTGAAGGTCGATGACCGGGGAGTCGTTCATGCGGTACCGCAGCAGGTCGATGTACCAGTCTACCGCAATGAGGCTCAGGTTAACTACCCGTACATCGGTCCGGATGCCCTCCACCTCCTGGGCGTACCATAGGGGGTAGGTGTCGTTGTCCCCGTAGGTGAAGATGATGGCGTTCTCGTCCACCGATTCCAGGAAGTTGTGGGCGTAGTCGCGGGCGGCGGTGTGGTGCGACCGGTTGTGATCGTCCCAGTTTTGCGTCACCATCAGGATGGGGGCTACCAGGACAAGGGCGGAGGCACCGACGGCCAGACCGACCCCACGGGCCCGGAATTGACCCTTAACCAGTTCGTAGATCGCCGGCACCGCCATGCCGATCCACATACAGAACACGAAGAAGGAGCCGACCAGTACGTAGTCTCGCTCGCGGGGTTCATTGGGCGGCTGGTTGGTGTATATCGTGATGCCGATGCCCGTGATCACGAAGAGGGCCAGCAGGGCAAGGAATTCTTCCCCCCGTCGTCCGGAATGCCAGAGTAGCCCCAGTAAGCCGAATAAGAAGGGGAGGAGGAAGTAGGTATTGCGGGAGGGGTCGTTCTTGAAGTCGCTTGGCAACTCATCGAGGTTGCCGAGCCGCAGCTCGTCGAGGAACTTGATGCCGGTGATCCAGTTGCCGCTACTTTCATCCCAGCTGAAGTATCCCTGCTGACCGTTTTGGCGACCGGAGAAGTTCCACATGAAGTAGCGCCAGTACATCCAGCCCAACTGGTAGTTGAAGAGGAAGCGCACGTTGTCTACCTGGCTGGGGCGGCCGCGGGGCATGGGCTGGGAGGGGTCCAGGCCCATCCATCGTTTGTACAGGCCGGGGCGGCCCTGGGTACCGTCGTACATCCGGGGGAAGAACATCTGCTTGTCCTTCTCGTACTCCGGCGTGACCTTAAAGTTGGTGTACTCGTAGCGACCATCGACCAGTCCGTAGCGGTCTTCCACGTCGGTAGCCGTCAACTGAGCCTCGAAGTGGGGACCGTAGACCAGGCTTCGCTCCCCGTACTGTTCCCGGTTAAGGTAGGGGAGGAGGCTGGTGACGTTGTCGGGATTATTCATGTTGACCGGCGTCTTGGCCTCGGCCCGGATAACTACCACGGCAATCACACTGTAGGCAATCAGGATGCTGGCGATACCCATCGCGGCCAGTTGGACGCCCTGGTCCCGGTGCCGGTGCGCGTAACGGAACGCCAGGTAGAGCAATCCGCCGTAGGCCAGTAGGGTAGGCACTACGCCGCTGTGGACAGGCAGGCCGCTATTGACCATGCCGATCTCAAACCAGTGCCAAACCGAAGGCACCCCGATGATCACTAGGGTCTGAATAATGCCGATCATCAGGACGCCGCTGACGGCAGCCACCACGAATTGTGCCCAGTGCGGCAGCTTCCTTGCTCCCAGGAAATACGTTGCTCCTGCGACCGCGCCAATGCCGATCAATTTACTAGCGAAGCTGCCGGCCGTAAGCAACAGACTGGCCGCGAAGAGGTAGCCGACGATCTTACCCACCCGCGTGAGGAAGAGCTGACCCCGCTCGCGCAAGTAAAACAGCAGGGTAATGAAGGGCAGTACCAGAATGCTAAGCAGGTGTACACCTGAGGACAATCCGATACAGAAGATGCTGAAAATGAGCCAACGGTACGCAATGTGATCCCGGTCGCGGGGCGTAGTGTAGTAACGAATGGCGGCCCAGACGGTCATGCAGGTAAAGAAGAAGGACATGGCGTACACTTCTCCCTCTACGGCCGAGAACCAGACCGAAGTGGTGAAGGCCGCGCTCAGGCCGGCTACCAGTCCGCCCCCGGCAACCGCGATCACCTGTCCGCCCCCGACTTCCGCCCGCTCGTCGCGACCGGTAAGGGAAAGCAGGCTTAAGCGGATGGTCACCCAGGCGACAAAGGTGGCACCGAAGGCGGTACACAGGGCTGACATACCGTTGACGAAGGCGGCGATGAAGGACGGGTCATCGGAGAGCAGATCGCCCACCGCGGCAAACATGCGGCCGATCAGTAGAAAAAGGGGGGCTCCCGGTGGGTGGACCACCTGTAGCTTGTGGGCTCCCAGGATAAATTCTCCTACGTCCCACAGGCTACCCGTACGTTCGACGCTGAGCAGCAGCACGGTGGCCGTAATAATGAATACGACCCAGCCGGTAAGCTGGTGTAAGCGATGAAGTTTTCCCATTGCGCGAAGATTGGATACTGGAACGGCGCAAAGCTAAGAAATATTAGTCCCGTCAGAGCCAGTCGGTACCGTTGTCGGGCCGGTCGGGGTGGGAAGGCTGCTCGTGGCTGGCCGAAAAATCCCAGTCGTAGGTATCGAGCTTGCGGATGGCGGCGGAGAGCAGGGAAATGCAGTCAGCGATGTCCTGCTTGTTCGCCATTTCGATCACCTGGTGCATGTTGCGGAGGGGGATGGAGATGGCTCCGGCGATGCTGCCCTTCGTACCATACCGTTGCACGGCCGCCGTATCGGTGCCGCCGGCCGGCAGAAGTTCCAGTTGGGTCGTGATCTCATCCTCTTTCGCTATGCCCTTCAGGTAATTGACCATACGGTAGTCGGAGATCACCGATCCATCCAGCACCTTTATTGCAGCACCACAGCCGAGTCCGGTCACCCGTTCCTGGGGTGTGCTGCCGGGTACGTCGTAGGCGATGGTCACGTCCAGGCCAAATCCGAAATCCGGATCGATGTGGCTTGCGCTTCCCATTGCCCCGCGTAGTCCGACCTCCTCCTGCACGGTGAAGGTGGCGTAGAGGTCGTAGGGGATCTCCTGGCCTTTGAGCTCACGCAGCACTTCCAGCAGGATGAAAACGGATACGCGGTTGTCGAGTGATTTTCCGGTGACGCAGTTGCCCACCTCAATGAGATGACGGTCCCGCGTGATGGGGTCGCCGACGGAGACGATCCTTTCTACTTCCTCCTTCGGTAGTCCCAGGTCGATAAAGTAATCGGAGATGGGAACCACCTTCGTGCGTTCCTCCGCCTTCATGATGTGGATGGGCTTACTGCCCATAACACCAAGGACATCGTGGCGGCCGTGCACCAGTACCCGCTGGGCCGTTAGAGTCTTTGGGTCGAATCCTCCGAGTGGGAGGAAGCGCAGGAAACCGTTGTCGTCAATGTGGTTGACGATGAAGCCGATTTCGTCCATGTGGGCGGCAACCATGACCCGCTTGCGTTCGCGGCCCTTTTTTAGTGCGATCAGGTTGCCCATGTTGTCGATGCTTACCTCATCGACCAGGTCCTTGACCTCGTCGTGGACGAGTTGACGAATCCTTCGCTCGAATCCGGATACGCCGGGTGCCTCGCACACGGCCTGTAGTAGGGGTAGATTTGTCATAGGTCTCACTGGTTGGTTGGGCGGCACAAAGCTAGGTCATTGTACGTACACTCATTTAATTGCGCGAGCCTACTAACTGTTTCCTTTCGCCAATGTTTTGGCGGGGGTCTGCATTTGCGCGATTTTCCCGTGAACACCGCCTACGGGTACTTCCAACTTCCCCCCGGCGTTAAACGTATCTACACACGTACCACCCCACCAAGCGAAAGAATAACTATGGACAGCATCAAAATCCTCTGGGCCGACGACGAGATCGACCTCTTCAAGCCACAACTGATCTTCCTGCGTAAGAAGGGGTACGAAGTCGTTACCGTCACCAACGGACACGATGCACTCGAGGAAATTGAAACGGATAAGGAGATCGACATCGTATTTCTTGACGAAAGCATGCCCGGCCTGACCGGCCTGGAAACCCTGAGCCGCATCAAAGCGATCCTTCCCACCATCCCCGTGGTGATGATCACCAAGAACGAAGCGGAGGACGTGATGGAGGAAGCCATCGGAAGTCAGATCGCCGATTACCTGATCAAACCCGTTAATCCCTCCCAGATTTTACTCACGCTAAAGAAGATCGTTGACGAAAAGCGACTCGTACGCGAGAAGACCACCAGTGATTACCAGCAGGATTTCCGCCAGCTGCTCATGCAGATCAACAGCGGCCTGGACAAGGAAGAATGGGTCGACGTCTACAAAAAGATCATCAACTGGGAGCTTAAGCTCGACGACAGCAACAGCGAGCAGATGGGTGAGATCCTGTCCGTCCAAAAACGGGAAGCCAACGCCGAATTTTCGAAGTTTGTCGAACGCAACTACCTCGACTGGGTGAAGGGAGAAGATGCGCCCATCATGTCGCATAACCTGATGCGCGAAAAGGTATTCCCCCACATCAACAAGGAGCGGCCCACCGTGATGGTGCTGCTCGATAACATGCGCTACGACCAGTGGCGCGTCATCGAGCCCATGATCACCCAGCTCTACCGGGTTGAGGAGGAGGATTCGTTCTACAGCATCCTACCCACGGCCACCCAGTACAGCCGCAATGCCATCTTTGCCGGCATGTGGCCCTCCGAGATCGAGAAGCACTACAAGGACTGGTGGCTAAACGACAGCGAGGACGGCGGCAAGAACAACCACGAGGCTGACCTGCTCGGCAAGCAGTTCGAACGACTGATGCGCCGCGGCGACATCAAATGGGAATACACCAAGGTCACCCGCACAAACTTCGCCCGCCAAATGCAGGATCGCGCGCTGGATTTTCTCAACAACGACTTCAGCGTCATCGTCTACAACTTCATCGACATGCTGAGCCACGCTCGCACGGAGATGGAGGTTCTCAAGGAATTGGCCGGCGACGAGAAAGCCTACCGCAGCCTCACCCGTAGCTGGTTTGAGAACTCCCCCCTGTGGGCTACCCTGCGGCGCCTGGCCGAGCGCGACATTACCCTCATCGTCACCACCGACCACGGCACCATTCGGGTCAATACGCCCAGCCGCGTCGTAGGCGATCGCGATACCAGCACCAACCTGCGGTACAAGCTCGGCCGCAACCTACAGTACGAGGAAAAGGACGTGCTCGAGGTTCGCGAGCCCAAGGAAGCCAAACTGCCCCGCCCCAACCTGAGCAGCAGTTTCATCTTCGCCAAGGAGGACAAGTTTTTCCTCTACCCCAATAGCTACAATTACTACAACAACTACTACCGGGATACCTTCCAGCACGGCGGGATCAGTCTGGAGGAGATTGTTTGTCCGGTGATTCGGCTCCGCACCCGCTAGTACAACGTGGCCTCCCCCGATAACTATCGTGGCACCAGTACAATTCGGTCTCCCCCGGATACCCACCGGGGACGCCGGTACAACTTGTACGTAATTTCGTACGTTTACTCTGCAAATCGATTGCTATGCAGGCTATCACTGTTTCCAAGTTCCGGTCCAATATGAAGCACTATCTGGACCACGTCGAAGAATCCAACGACACCGTTGTAATTCCCCGTAGTGGGAATGATCGGGAAGGAGTGGTGCTCATGAGTTTAGCGGACTACAATTCATTGATGGAAACGCTCCATCTAAAATCCTCTCCTATGAATCACCAACGACTGCTGGAGGGTGTGCGACAAGTCGAGGCTGGAATTACTACGGTTAAAAGCCTCACGGACCTTGATCGTGCTATATGATCGTTGCATTTACGGAGACCGGTTGGGAGGATTTTGCATACATGCTCGACCGGGAAAAGAAATTGGCCACCAAAATTCGTAAACTGATTCGGGAAATTACTCGCCATCCCTTTGAGGGGACCGGCAAGCCGGAGCCCCTAAAGCATGAATTCGCGGGCTATTGGTCACGGCGCATCGATAAGCAGCACCGGTTGGTATACCGCATTGTGGGAGAGGAGGGGGAAGAAAGAACTTGCTACATCATTCAGTGCCGATTCCACTACGGCTGAGATGGGTGGCAGCCTAAGCCGACTCCCGGTAAAGCCCGCCCTGCAGCTCAATAAACGCTTGACGGATCGTAGCCGGATTTCCCAGCACCCGCTTGGCGTCCGGTACGCTGTGGTACTTCAACACGAGCAAAGCCCCCAGGCGACTGTCGTCCAGTTCTTCGTAGCCGGCCTTTACGTATTGATCGAGGACGAAATTGAGGAACTCCTGCTGGTTGGCGTCGTAATCGCTTAGGTAAGCCCGGGCGCGGGTGGCGCGTTCCAGGCGGGGGAGCACCTTCTTACTGTAGGCGACATAACGCAGTACATCGAATAGGTCACTGTTTTCGGCCTGTACCAGCCGGCGCAGGTCTTCCAGCTGGGCGTCAGAATAACCCGCCTCCTCCAGCGTTTGCAGCAACTTGCGACGTGTTTCCGGGCGACTCCACAGCCGGCGCAGCTCATCTTCATCCTTGAGCAATTCCGACAGGTCGCCAAACAGTTGATGCAAAAAGGCTTCGGCGCTGATGACCCGGCCGGAAGAGTCGTAAAACATGGTGCGAACCATCGAATCGATCTGCACTACCTTATGGGGACTGAGACGAATTTCGGTGATTTCCCTGCGCGGTCGCTCGCATACGCAGGGGTGATTGTCGCAGTCCGGGCAGAGAGCCAGCTCGTTCAGTCCTTCATCCGCCACTTCCTCCACCCGCCGGTCCTCTGGTGCGACGTACGGCCGGGAAGTAGTCTGGTCCTGCGGGGGACCGTCCCATTCCGGATCCTGAAAATGCTGGTAGGCCTCCACGTAATCGTGAATGGTAAAGTACTCCTTACCGTCGTGCAGCCGGGTACCCCGACCGATGATCTGCTTGAATTCCACCATGGAGTTCACCGGGCGCAATAGCACGACGTGGCGAACCTCGCTGGCGTCGACGCCTGTACTTAGCTTCTGGCTGGTGGTGAGGATGGTGGGGAGCGTCCGTTCGTCGTCCTGAAATTCTTTCAAGGCCTTTTCGCCGCGTGCTCCGTCGTCGGCCGTGACGCGCTGGCAGTAGTCCGCGTGCAGGGAGTCGCTGAGCTGGTTGATCAGGTCGAGGATCAGGGCGGCGTGCGCCTGGGTAGCGCAGAATACGAGGGCCTTCTGCCGCTGATCCACGGCTTGGAGGAAGAGCTCCACCCGGTACTTTTCCCGCGCTTGGATGACGAGTTTACGGTTGAAGTCCGCCTCCGTGTATTCCCTGCCTTCTTCTACCTCACCGATCAGCACTTCGTCGTCGCCCGTATAGATGTACTTGTCCATCCTGGTGGTGTACTCGCGGACGCGGAAGGGCGTAAGGAAGCCATCTTCGATACCGGTATGGAGCGAGTACTCGTACACCGGCTCCCCAAAATAATCGTAGGTGTCCACGTTGTCTTTCCGCCGGGGTGTCGCGGTGAGGCCCAGCTGCACGGCCGGCGCGAAGTGTTCCAAAATCCCGCGCCAGGTCGATTCGTTGTTTGCCCCGCCCCAACCTGAGCAGCAGTTTCATCTTCGCCAAGGAGGACAAGTTTTTCCTCTACCCCAATAGCTACAATTACTACAACAACTACTACCGAGATACCTTCCAGCACGGCGGGATCAGTTTGGAGGAGATTGTTTGTCCGGTGATTCGGTTGCGGACGCGGTAGTAATTTTTAGTTCACGCTGCCGGTCTACTGAATCAAAATTCGGCGAGTTTTCATATGCGGACCTTCCCCGATGGTCAGTACGTACATACCGCTAGGAAGATCACTTACGGGGACCTTTGTTTCCCGATCACGCAGCTTCCTGCTTCTTACCAGTCGTCCGGCGGGACCGTATAGGTGAAGGCGGGCTCCCCGTAGTTTATGGTTGACAGTACGTACCGTCAACACACCGGCGGTGAGGGGATTCGGAAATACCTTGACCGACGAAGTCTGGCTTTCCGTAATGAACACGCTGCGCGTTTCAGTGAACTCGACTGCCCCATCGTAGTCTACTTGCCTAAGCCGATAGTAGTTTATTCCAGTTCCGGGGGATTCATCGATAAAGGTGTAGGATTTAGGGGTAACCGTAGTGCCGTGACCGGTTACGGAGCCGATGGTTTCGAATACGGTACCGTCCTGGCTCCGTTGAACGTCGAATCGTTCATTATCCGATTCCGATGCCGTACGCCAACTGAGGTGGGCCTGACCTGCGTCATTAGCTTCGGCTCTCCAGGCGACCAGTTCGACGGGCAGGGCAGCGAAAGTGGTCCGGGATACGGCAAAGACGAATGCCTGGCCGGCCGAATTGCTTGTGGAACCGGAGACAATGATGTCCCGGATCAGTTTGGATTCGTCGGAGCCGGGGAGGTTGAAGGTGTAAGAAAAAAGCCGTGGGTAATCTGTATTTGACGCCGTTATTGCTTCCGTGGATTGCTCCATGTACCCACTGGGCGTGTGGGCGAAAGTGGAATCGGCTAGCCAATCCTGAATGAAGAAACGATTAGCAATGTCCAGCGTAGAATTATCCGTGTAGACCACCGTGATGTCGACGGGGGTCTTTCCGTTAGCACTCGCGGCTAGGAAGTGGAGCTGGGTAGCCGTAGTTGGCGTTTCGAAACTTAGTAGTATAACGTCACCGCTGCCGACCGTTGCGACGTTGGTTTGGGTGTAGTCCCGTAATGAGTAGGGAAGCCCTTCGGAGGTACTGACCGAATAGTCGGCAGGCATTCCGGTGCCACCAGGAGCATTAGGGTGGGTCGTTGCGTATAGCACGTGTGTGCCGTCCAGAGTTTCATTGGTGGTAGTGGCTGCGGGTGAATCTTCCGCTACCACGTCGATACTGTAGCTTCCTGCTGTCAACTCGACCGTGGCGAAAGATCCGCTTTGATCCGGTCCGGCAATATATTCATCGGCGCCGATGCTGGGGGGATCGCCACGGACCTCACCGTCGATGTCGTCGGGGACGGCAGCCAGGAACACCCCAGCGGTGGCCAGGGCCGGGGCCTGGGCGTGCAGGTTGGTCTCGGAGAGGTACTGGGGGGCGAAACTGAGGGAGTTGGCGCCCTGCCCGGAGGCGGACTGCCAGGCGGCCAGGTCGGTCAGGGGCGCGCCGCTGTA
>NZ_JACIFF010000006.1 GCF_014197245.1 Neolewinella aquimaris
CAACTAAACTACTCCACGTAGGGAAATGAGCTTACAGCGCGGAAGAAGATTCTTTATTCACCTTACGTGTACACCTTACCCGGGGAACTGCTGAATTGTAGGCGAAGACTAGGTAAGCCTCTCCGAAGACTACCTTAAATCGCTCCGCACGGGCATCTTTAAGCTTGACGATGTGGTCAATGCAAAGTACTGCGTACCTACCGGTCGGCTCACCAATTCGAAGTGGGTAGAGGAGATTGCCGAAAGATTACGGGGGCGTCTGGCTTTTGCTGCTCAGGCGATGGATGAACACGACCCCCAGCGCATCGACCTGGAAACCGCCTTTGCGGCCGCACTTGAGCCACCGACAACCTACGAGCCCGTCAGCTGGCTCGACTTTGGATACACCCTATTTAACCAGCCCCGCCTCTGAAATTTCGTGGGCGGGGCCGCGGGTGCGAAGCGAATCCTTTAGAGCAATGCCAACTGACATGCAACTTGTACTGAACACTCACGGTCTAAGTCTTAAAGTTAAGGACGGATTGTTCCGGGTAAGCCACGAGGACGAGGTGCGTGACATCAGCCCCGAGCAGTTGAGCAGCATTTCCGTTACCAGCCCGTGTCTGCTTTCTTCCGCCGCTATCCGGCTGGCGGCGGAGAGCGAAGTACCCATATACTTTTTTGATCGTTTCGGTGATGCGGATGCCTGTCTCCGCAGCCCCTACTTCGAGAGCCTGGCTACCCTACGACGGAAGCAGGTTTACTTTAGCGATAGCAAGGCGGGGACGGCCTGGGTGATCCGCCAATTCGGACTTAAAACGGCGGGTCAGTTAGAGAATCTTAAGTACCTGGCTAACCGCAGGCGGAAAAGGGAGGAAGAATTGCATGCTGCAATCAAATGGATCGATGATCGTCTTAAAGTGCTTCAGCATGAACACGACGGCCCGCCAACCGATGCTTGGTCGGCCTCGATCATGGGATGGGAGGGAAATACCGCCCGCATATACTGGGGGGAAGTGGGACAAGCGGTACCGGAAGCCTGGCAATTTTCCGGTCGATCCCGCCGGCCAGCCCTGGATGCTTACAATGCACTTACAAACTACTTCTACGGTATGCTTTACGCAACCGTTGAACGCGCCCTTTTTAATGCCGGTCTCGATCCCCACCTGGGTGTGTTGCACGCCGATGAGTACGACCGACCCACGCTGGCATATGACCTCATCGAGCCATTCCGTCCCTGGGTCGACCGCTTTATCCTGGAGCAATTGTTTGTTCAAAAGCTACTTGCTGACGTAGTCGAGCCGAAAGACGCTGGCTTCTGGCTGAACTCAACGGCAAAGCGAACACTCATCCCGGCCTTCAACGAATGGATGCGAACGCCCCGCCGGTGGGAGGGTAGACAAATGAGCCGTGACGCTCATATATTTCGCCACGCCGCTGGGCTGGCTCGCTTGATCGATTTGATCGAAAAACGTCCCGTGTAATGCAAACCCACCTGATCAGCTACGATATTTCCGACAACAACCTGCGCCTGAAAGCGGCTAAATTTATCCTGCGGGCCGGCGGTTACCGTATCCAGCATTCCGTATTCATGGGCACCTTTTCAAAATCTATTCTACTGAAACTAGAAGAAGAACTACTGCTGATTAGCAACCTGCCCCGGTGGACGCCCGACGACAGTCTTCTCCTGCTTCCCCTCCATGAATACAGCAAAAGGGAGCTATCCATCATTGGTAAAGTACCTGAAGATTGGGGGCTCATCAACCGAGAAATTCATACTTTAGTACTATAAACGAAAGGGCTATAAAATTTGGAACGCTTCCCAGACGAGTTGTCAACAAGTTTTGCTCACGTAAACTGCTGTATGTCAGCACTATACGAAACTAACGGGTAGGAGTCATGCGTGCCACGAAAGGGCACTGCGACGTCTGAAAATGACAGTATTTGTCCTGTACCGGCGGGGTAGGAGTCATGCGTGCCACGAAAGGGCACTGCGACAAAAAGTATAAAATCTAGATTCATTCTATCGTAGTAGGAGTCATGCGTGCCACGAAAGGGCACTGCGACACACGCTAAATTCGTCACCCTCCAAGTTTACCGTAGGAGTCATGCGTGCCACGAAAGGGCACTGCGACCAGTAGTAGTGTCGGTGCCCTCTTCTTCGCACTCGAAGTAGGAGTCATGCGTGCCACGAAAGGGCACTGCGACAACAATCCCTCGCCATAATTGAAGCGATTGCTGCGTAGGACTCATGCGTGCCACGAAAGGGCACTGCGACGTAAATTCGAGGTACCCCCGACCGACGTTAAATACGTGTAGGACTCATGCGTGCCACGAAAGGGCACTGCGACTTTGTTGCGCAAACTCCCAGATCGTCCAGAAGGTAGGACTCATGCGTGCCACGAAAGGGCACTGCGACCAACCAGCACCAGAGCAATGAGGGTGCTCATCAGTAGGAGTCATGCGTGCCACGAAAGGGCACTGCGACAATCTTGTTCGCTTTGTGAAGCGCCCAAAAAAAGTAGGAGTCATGCGTGCCACGAAAGGGCACTGCGACAAACAGAAGATAATTAGCTCCGCCTTTGTCATTGTAGGAGTCATGCGTGCCACGAAAGGGCACTGCGACACTTCCAATTCGACCTTAGGGCCGGTGGAATAGTGGTAGGAGTCATGCGTGCCACGAAAGGGCACTGCGACGATCTTCGGTGAGATTCACATTCGCAAGATCTCCAAGTAGGAGTCATGCGTGCCACGAAAGGGCACTGCGACATATAGTCGGTGACCTCACGATGATGAACCTCAAGTAGGACTCATGCGTGCCACGAAAGGGCACTGCGACTTAGCTTCCCTTAGAGCATTCTCAGCATCTTGTAGTAGGAGTCATGCGTGCCACGAAAGGGCACTGCGACACGATAAAGCTGAAAACGGCACCCGAGAAGGTTGTAGGAGTCATGCGTGCCACGAAAGGGCACTGCGACGTTTCGCTTCCGCCGATTGCGGTGGCATTAACGGTAGGAGTCATGCGTGCCACGAAAGGGCACTGCGACCTAAACGCCACGCAAGCAGTTCGGAAATACCGAGTAGGACTCATGCGTGCCACGAAAGGGCACTGCGACTTAATTTCATTATGTCGGAATTTAAAAAGTGGTAGGACTCATGCGTGCCATGAAAGGGCACTGCGACAAGCTTCAATTCTGAGTTTGGCCAGCTCTTGCGGTAGGACTCATGCGTGCCACGACCGCCGCAGGCAGCTGCGCAGCAAAAGGGCACTGCGACACGTCCTGCAGCTCTCCATAAGCTTGCAAAGTTCGCGTAGGACTCATGCGTGCCACGACCGCCGCAGGCAGCTGCGCAGCAAAAGGGCATTGCGACTGTTATATACCTCCTCGGGCTTTTCGCAGCTAATAGGTAGGAGTCATGCGTGCCACGACCGCCGCAGGCAGCTGCGCAGCAAACGGGCACTGCGACATGTAGTTGTACTGGTCGTAATGTTGATCGAAGTAGTAAGACTCATGCGTGCCACGACCGCCGCAGGCAGCTGCGCAGCAAACGGGCACTGCGACAAGAATGCTCCTTCCTTGGCGTTGAACTTATAGTTGTAGGAGCCCTGCGTGCCGCGAATGGGCGCTATCATGTTTCTCAATAAATCCAGTGCAGCACCTCGCTAATTGTTTCCAGCACGGAGATTCATTGATTATTGAGCGGGTTTAGATGGCGAGGTGTACTGGCTCCAGCGGGGCCATCCTTAGGCAACGAGGCTGTGAAGGGGGCATCTCCGACGGCTCTCGCAACAACTCGCGATCAATTCGGCGACGGGGTTTTCGTTGCTGCGCGTATGGATATCGGAGCTTTTGATGAAGACAGAGAGGGATTGTTGGTGCTGAAAATCGCTCCTTTATAGCGCTGTCGGAGACAGCTTCGTACATCGCTGCCGGAGGCAGCATCGTACTATCGCCCCGATAGCTATCGGGGGAGCCAGCATCGTACTGCGCGGCCTGAGGCCGCTTTTTACTTTGTTTCGAAGGGCATGGCGACTGGTTTGCCGAATTTTAGGTCGGTGAAGTCGATCTGCATGCCAGCCATGCCTTCGCTGCCGCCGTCGACGACGATGGTGCGGGAGCGGGGGAAGGTCTGGGTGAGGCCGTCCGCAGTAGCGTAGTCGGCGTTGGTGACGGTGAGGGTGCGGTCCTGGCCGAGCTCCTGGAGCTCCATGGTGAGGGGGCGGTAGGTAAGGGGATCGATGCGGTAATCGGTGGCGAAGTCGCGGCTGCGGCCGGTGAGGCGGATGGCGTTGTCGGCGCGGTCGACGGCGAGGTCGTCGGTGAGGAAGACGGCGTTGCCGAAGAAGATCTCCTGGAGTAAATCGAAGCGGGCGGGGATTTTGTACTTCTCCTCGATATAGCTGAGGGGCTCGGCGATGTACTCGTTCTCCAGGCGATTGTAGAGGAAGAAGGAATCCGGCCGAATCAGCGCCCGCGCACCCTCGAAACCGAACTTCTTGACGCTCATCCAGATCGCTTCGTCGCGGTGAATGCGGATGTAAGCGGTGCCGCCAATATTGAGTTTCTCGCTCTCCAGGTCGACCTTAGCTTTGGCATCCAGCCACTCGGCGGTGGTGCGGTTGTCGTCGATGGTACGTAGAACCTGGGCCAGGCGAAGTTTACCGGTCGGTACGTTGGCATTGTTGCCGGGCCCGGCCACTTTGCGGTTGCAGTTGGCGAGCAGGAGTACGGCCAGGAGGGCCAGTAGAGTTAAACGCATACGGGGATTAGCTTTTTAGCCGGGAGATCTTCTCGGGCAGGGTAGGGGATTTACTGCCGGCGGCCCGGGCCCTGGCGTACAGCGCGGCGGCCGTTTCCTTGTCGCCAGCTTTGCTGCTCAGGTCGCCCATCAGTTCGAGAAGGAGGGCATTGGTGTTGTCGGGGTTGTCTGCGGCGGAAAGTATGGAAGCATCCGGCGAATTTTGCTGTTGCAGGTAGAAGGAGAGGGGACCGTCGTTCCCCCCGGGGAGACGGTCCATGTTCACCTCGGCGCTGGCGGCGGGATCTTCCAGCAAAGCGATCGCCGCGGTAATTTCCTGCAGGGCGGCGGCGGATTCGGGGCTTCCACTCACCATCAATTGCGCCTGCTGCAGCAAACTGTTAGCGGCACCGAAGTCTCCCCGAAAGGCCTCACCCAGTGCGTAATGCACATAGATCGATGGCCGGTTCGGAAAAATATCGAGCGCCTCCTCTCCATATTTCCGGAGGTCGGCCATTTGGTTACTCAGGTAGAGGCTACCCATAAGTTGTTCCCAGACGGGGTAGACGGTATCGTCCAGTTTAAGCGTAGTTCGGTAAGCGGCGGCGGCTTCACCGGGACGATCGGAGTGAAAATAAAGGTCACCCTCAATAGCCGTAGCTTTCGCCTCATCGGGATGCACGCGCTGTAGCTCGGCTACGAGGGGAAGCAGGCGGTCGGCAAGCGCCCGGTCCTGGGTGGTAGCAACCTGCTGGATTTGCGGCAACAACTTGCCGATCTTCAGATCGAGGTCAACGTCGGTACGGCCCAGCAGCGTCATTAGCTCGGTATCGTCCGAATTATTGGTCCGCGGCGCGGCATCCTGCAGTGCCAGTTGGGCGCGCACGTCACTGGGTTCAAGGCGCAGAATTTCTTGGTATGCCTCCCGCGCTTTCTTATCGTCGTTCTGACTGGAATAGTAGCCGGCCAGCAAATGACGGAAACCAATATGATCGGGATAGGCGTCGACTAAGTTTGTCAGTTCGCGCTCGGCCCGCTTAAGATCGCCGGTACCCAGGTAAAGGGCATGCTTGCGCCGGATTACCTCGGGATTCACCCCGATTCGCTCCTCCAGTTCGTCGTAAGTCTTGATGGCCCCTTTGATGTCCTGATCGCGTACGAGAAAGGCGGCGCGCTCCAGGTAGTTCTCCGTTTCGGCGGGGTTGACCCTGATCCGCTCGGCGTAGAGTTCGGCTCCATCGCGGTAGCGTCCCGCAGACTGATACAGCTCCGCAAGAAAAGCCACATATACGTCATTGGGTCGAATAGCGTAGGCGGACCTGAGTGCTTCGATCGCCCCCACCGTATTCCCCGCCGCGTATTCCAGCCTTCCCAGCTCGAAGAGGGCCGGATCGTTCTTCGGTTCTACCTCCAGGATCATACGGAACTTGGCGATGGCCTCGTCGGTCTTGCCCAGCAGTGCTTCCTGTTTTGCTTCGATGAACTGGCCCTCCAGCCCCACCTGCTTTTCACTGACCTCGCCCTGGGCACCGAGGGAGTTCAGTAAACTCACGAAAGCAAGGAGAAGGAGATTGCGCATGGTGTCGTAGAAAGTAAGCTAACGGTATAATAACGCCGTCGGTTCCAAACTAGTGCGGACACCCCTCACCCCCCCTTAATCCTTCACCCCTTCATTCCCTCACTACCTCAATCCTTCCTTCCCTTACTCCACTACCGTAATCTTCAGCATATTCAGCATACCCCGCTTCTCCAGCGGCATACTACCGGTATTGAGGATCATGTCGCCCTCCTGTACGTGGTTGTTCTTTTTGAGAATGTTGGTGACGTCCTCGACAGTTTCGTCCGTGCTGCGGAACCGGTCGTAGTGGTAGCACCGCACCCCCCAGCAGAGGTTGAGGGTGTTGAGGATCTCGGGCAGGTCGCTAAAGATGTAGATCTTGGAGCTGGGCCGGAAGCTGCTGAGCTTAAAGGCAGTGTAGCCGGTGCGGGTCATGCCGGTGATGGCGCGTGCGCCCACGTTCTGGGCGGCCCAGGCGGCGGCGGAGGTCACTACGTCGCTGATGAAGGTACCGCTCTTGGAGTTCGACTTGGGACGCTTGGGACCGATCTCGTAGATCTTCTCCGCCTCCTCGATGATGCTGTTCATCCACTTGACTACGAGGGCTGGGTGGCGACCTACGCTGGTCTCCCCGCTAAGCATCACGGCGTCGGTACCGTCGAGTACGGCGTTGGCTACGTCGGTCACTTCGGCGCGGGTGGGACCGGGGTTGGTGATCATGGAGTCCATCATCTGGGTCGCGACGATCACCGGGCGGGCCCGCTGGATGCACTTCTTGATGATCTCCTTCTGGATGATGGGCAAGCGTTCCATGGGCATCTCGATGCCGAGGTCACCGCGAGCCACCATGATGGCATTGGAGTGCTTGATGATCTTGTCGATGTTCTCGATCGCCTCCGGCTTTTCGATCTTGGAGATGATCTTGGCCTGGTGGCCGGCCCGATCGATATGGGAACGTAGCTCCTTACAGTCCTGGGCCTGGCGCACGAAGCTCAGGGCGATCCAGTTGATCTCGGGAATAGTAAGGATGTACTGTAAGTCTTCGAGGTCCTTTTCCGTGAGACTAGGCAGGCTGATCTTGGTATTGGGTAGGTTGACTCCCTTGTTGGACTTAAGGGTCCCGGCGTACAGCGCCTTGAGCTTTACGGTATCCTTTGCGTTGGTGTCAACTACTTCGAATACGAGGGTGCCGTCGTCGACAAGTACGCGTTCACCAACGGTTACGTCCTGGGCGAACTGGGGGTAGCTCATGTACACCCGTTCGGCGTTGCCGATGCACTCGGTGTTGGTGAAGGTGACGATCTGTCCGGCTTCGAGCTCGAGTCCGTCGCCCTCCATTTTGCCGACGCGGAGTTTCGGTCCCTGAAGGTCGGCCAGGAGGCTGACGTGCGTCCCCTTCTCCTTGTTGATCCGGACGACGAGGTCCACGACCTTCTTGTGATCTTCGTGGCTGCCGTGACTGAAATTGAGGCGGAAGACATCCACGCCGGCTTCAACCAGACCGAGCAGGCCCTCGTAAGAATTACAGGCTGGGCCTACGGTGGCAACGATCTTGGTATTCTGATGGTCTGTCATGGGAGATAGCTGACTAGATAGTTAGTGTAAGAAATACAATAATACGCAAAGGTAGGGATTTACCTGCTTCGCTGGTAGAGTGCCTCGCTAGCGATCTTTAGCGACCGATTCGCATGACTCCTCAGGAGGGTGTCGTTTAGCAAGGTCATTGCTCCTGCGTCCCCGCCCGCCTTGCTTTCCGCACGAAAGAGGGGGAAGATGCGGTTGTGGCTGTATACGTTAAAGGAAACGGCCAGCAGTTGCCCGTCGCGCGTCTGGATGCCGGCGGCATTGCCCCAGCTGCGGTGGAGGACCTGGTACATGAGGCGCTGCATGGCGTGGTACTTCCACTCGTTGTCGACGGACTTGCCGTGTACGGACAGCCAAAAGTCAGCATAGGCTTCCGGCTTGAGGGCGGGTACGGGTAGGAGATCGGCACGCTCGGCCCGGGCCAGTTGCTCGTAGTAAGTAGATGGGAAGTCGTCAGTGATCTCCTCGTAGGACTTGTTCAAAAACAGCGCATCCCCTACGGCGGTGGTTACTTCAAACCGCCCCGCATTTTTCGGCACCGATGCGGGTTCGACCGTGAGCCCCCCGCCGCGGTACTCCTCCGGAACGGCGTCCCAGAAGGCCTGAATGCGTTTTGGGCTGAGCGGTTTGACGCTGTACACGGCCAGATCGGGCACCAGCACGGGTTGGGTGAGTTGGGTACGACCGATCCAGTTGGTGGTGCGGGGCAGGGGCATGGCGGAGACGTAATTGTCGCCCTCCACCAGCAGGTCCCACTCCTTGGCGGTGGCATTGAGGTACCAGTCGTAGCCGTAGAGGCTGCCGTTCGTAGCGAAGTGTACGCAGCTGTTGTAGAGCTGCTTATCGATTTCGGCCTGGGGAATAAAGCGGATGTCCATGCGGTTCAGAACCGGATCCGGCGCAAAAAGGTCGCCCCAGGGTGGCTGCTTACTTCAATTTTGACAACTTTTCGGCCGTAAGGGAGGATTCCGGATTCTTCTGCAGTGCCACTTCGAAGTTCTTCATGGCGTGGTAGTCGTTGCCGGCGTTGCTGTAGGCATCGGCCAGGCTGTCGTAGGTGTTGTAGGAATTCGGGTAGTTTTCGCAGTTGGTCTTCAGGACGAATACGGCCTCCTCCTCCATGCCCTCGTTCATTAGTTCGTAACCCAGTGCGTTCATCTGGAATTCCCGGAACGCGTAGCCTTCGGGATTGTCGCGCTTCAGTCCGGTGTACCATGCCTTGGTAGCTTCCAGCCCCTGTTCAGTGAGCATATCGCGCAGTTTATCGTGTCCGTACTTTACCGGTGGGCCGATCTTCTCGACCGTCAGCTTGAAGGTGGCCACGCCGCCGCCATTATTCCGGCGCTGCGCGTAGCTCTGAGCTGCCTCCGGAACGGTGACCTGCACGATGCCGCCCTCCCCGACCATCATGGCGGCCGTATTCCAGATTCGGTCGTAGGGATCGCTGCCTACGCAATCCTGCCAGTTTTCGCCCAGATCGGCGGTCTGGAAAAGGGTTTTACCGGAAGCATCCATGGCCTTTCCCGACCAGGTGATTTCCTGTCCGCGCATGGCCTTCGGTCCGGTACCTTCCTTAAGTACGGTGTAGGTGACGGCCTCGCTTGTCGGGGGCGTGGTCTCCGTCTTAAGTTCCCAGATTTCGGAGCGGGTCATTGTTCTCAATTCGTTGATTCGCTGGACCATCTTATTCAGGTCCTTTCCGGGATGCACTTTTGCGGCGGTGGCGTTAAATTCCTGGTTGTAGGCTTCCAGGTGGGCCCAGTCCTCGAAGGCATCGACGGTTACGAAGTTGGCGCCGAAGTCCGTTCCGCCGGGTAACATGCGCCGGACTACGAGCCAGTTTTGCATCCTGCCCTGCTTCAGGTGTTCCTGCATGATCGGCTTGGCCACTTCAGTTTCCATGGCCAAATAATCGCTCTCCATCGCCGGGGGCACGAGCATGTAGTTGACGGAAATGATTTGGCTCCGGGTGCCGGCGCCATCGGCGGCCGGTGGGGCTAACGTGCCCTCCAGGGTGTAGGTTTCGACGCTTACTACGTCAGAAACTTCATCCACCCGCCCCCAGAATCGCTCGGGGGTGGTGTGGGGAAAGGTCTCTGCGATCACCTCGTTTTGCCCGCTGGGCGGAAGATTGAGGTCGGTCAGGTTGGAGAACACGTCCACGGACACGTATTCGAAGTCCGACTGTTCACCGGAGGGCGACTGGACCTGGTAAAGGGCGTGCCAGAGTTGTTTGCCGCTGTTGACGCGGGACTGGAAGAACGGAAGCATCATGGTCCGCTCCACCGCCATGAGGTTGCCCTCGGGGTTCTTCAGTTTGGTTACCTGATAGTAGGTCGTACCGGTGTTTGTCTCGTTCTGTGCGAGTGCCGGAGTACCGAACAGGAGGATGGCTAATAGGAATAGTATTGCGTTTTTCATCGCGTGAATCGATTTAAGAGTGTGTGTGAATGGGGGGAATAGCCCTATAATATACGAGTTGTTACACGTACATACACATCTCGAAAATCTCCATGTGGCCTTAACCGGTGAAGACCGCCCTCATATCACTATAGTGCCGCGTACACCCGCCGCACGAATTCCCCGATCTCATTAGGTTCCAGCCAACGGGTCACGATGACCAGGTCTCGCTCCTCATCGATGACAATGAAGTTGCCCCCGAAGCCGGCGGCGTAGTACACGTGGTCGGGCACCCCTTCCCAGCTGCGGTCGCCGGCGTTGAGCCACCACATGTAGCCGTAGCTGGCGTTGGCGGGGGTGGGGGTGCGGATCATATCGACCCAGCTTTCGGAGATCAACTGGCGATCGTTCCATTTGCCGCGACGGGCGAACAGCAGTCCGAGGCGGGCGTGATCCTCGGTGTTGATGAACAGCCCTCCGCCGTGGTGGCCGCCGCCGCTGACCGACTGCATGTGCAGTCCGTCCAGGTCTACCCAACTGTCGTCGTAACCGTGCCAGCGCCAGGTGGTGGTGGCTCCGATGGGATCCATGATGCGTTCTTTCAGCACTTGGGGGAGTGGGCGTCGCCATACCTGGAGCAGGGAATAAGCGAGCACGTTCACGCGCACGTCGTTGTACTTGAAAAAACTGCCGGGGGTGTGCAGTTCGCGGTTCTTCCAGCCGTCGTAGGTGCCAGCGGGGTCGGGGCGGTCGGTCCAGTCATCGAGGCCGAAGAGGGTACCCGACCAGTCGGACGTTTGGTGCAGCAGGTGTTCCCAGGTGATGCCGCCGTTGTGGTCGCCGGAGAAGGTGCCGTCCCAAACGTAGCGGGCCACCGTATCCGTTACCGCTCCGATGAGCCCGTCGTCGAGGGCCAGTCCGGCGGTGGTCGACAGGTAACTCTTCGTCACGCTGAAGGTCATGTCCACCCGCTTCGTATCGCCCCAGCTGGCCACCACGTAGCCGTCCTTCAGGATCATTCCTGCGGGTGCGCCGCGTTCCTTCGTGGGTCCGCGCAGGGTGTGACCGGGTTCGCGGCTGAAGGACTCCAGGATGGCCAGCCGCAGGTCGCGGGCGCCGGAGTACTCGTGGTCAAGCGCAAATTGTACGGCGGAATCCAGGGCAGGCGCGTCGAATCCGGCTTCCGTGGCGGGGCGTTCCGTCCATTCCGTCGCATTTGGGAAGTACTGGGCGGGTACGGTGGTCACGGGTGCAGGGTCCTGTGACCAACCGTTAGTGCAGAGTAAAATCAGTAAAGCGAGCAACGTTGGTTTCATGCCGGGAAGATAGCAGTTTGCCCCTCCAAGGGTGAGGCTTTCTAAGCCGACGCTGTACCGCCGAGGTTGAGGCTTTCTAAGCCGACCCTGTACTGCTCTCCGTACTTCCCGCTTTTCAGGGTCGCCTTAGAAAGGCTCATCCTTGGAACCTCCGAGCCGATCCGACACTGCTCGCCCGCCAGGGTTACCCAGTACGGGCACGTTCTTTCATCTCTACCTTTGACGGACAGGCATTTATGTCACTCGCATGCACCAGAATAAATGCCAATAATTGTAGGTTTTCCACCATTGCATTGCACCTGCGGCCCCGCCCTGCCTTGTTTTCCACGGAATTTTGTGGACAACGGTTGGAGTTTTCCACATACGTGCATAGGTTTTCCACATTGTGGATAAAATGGCAAAAGATGTTAATTTATTGATTATCAGCATTTTAACAAATGTTTTCCACACAGTGTGGATAAATAGGGTTTAAAACCAACCAACACCGCCCCTATCTTGGCACTTATACGGGGGAAAACAACAAATTGGTTGTAACACCCGGAGCTCCGGCTTGCTGATACCACTTAGGCTAAGGCGGCGCCCTTCAAAGCGGGTGCCGCCCTAGTTAACTGACCACAAAAACGTACGGTTGTCACCGCTTTTCCCCATCCTCCACACCGGAAAGGGGACACGCCGCCGTCGCGCATTAAATAACCTAACCGCAGTGTCCCGATAGCATCGGAGCTGCCTCACTCAAATTTGCCATGACCGCCAATCTCGAACCCATCCTGGTTGAAAATCCCAACCGCTTCGTCCTTTTCCCGATCCAGCACGACGACATCTGGCGCTACTACAAGGACAACGAAGCCTGCTTTTGGACGGCCGAGGAGATCGACCTCAGCGCCGACCTCAACGACTGGAACAACAAGCTCACCGACAACGAGCGCTACTTCATTAAGCACGTCCTGGCCTTTTTTGCCGCCTCCGACGGCATCGTGAACGAGAACCTGGCCGAGAACTTCGTGGCCGAAGTACAGTACACGGAAGCAAAGTTCTTCTACGGCTTCCAGATCATGATGGAGAACATCCACTCCGAAACCTACAGCCTGCTGATCGACACCTACATCAGCGACGGGGCCGAGAAAGACCACCTATTCAACGCGATCGAAACCATGCCCTGCGTGCAGAAGAAGGCCGAGTGGGCCCTGCGCTGGATCGACAACGGCAGCTTCGCCGAACGCATCGTCGCCTTCGCCGCCGTGGAGGGTATTTTCTTCAGCGGCTCGTTCTGTTCCATCTTCTGGCTCAAGAAGCGCGGCCTGATGCCCGGACTGACCTTCAGCAACGAACTAATTAGCCGCGACGAGGGCATGCATTGCGACTTCGCCTGTCTGCTTTACAACGACCACATTGTCAACAAGCTGGACGAAGGCGTGGTCACCGGCATTATCAAGGACGCGGTGGCGATCGAGAAGGAATTCGTCAGCGACTCACTGCCCGTCAACCTCATCGGCATGAACTCCGACATGATGTGCCAGTACATCGAGTACGTCGCCGACCGCCTGCTCGTCGAGCTTGGCCAGGAAAAGGTCTGGAACGCCGAAAACCCCTTCCCCTGGATGGACATGATCAACCTGCAGGGCAAAACCAACTTCTTCGAGAAGCGGGTAGGGGAGTACCAGAAGGCTGGCGTGACTTCGGAGCGGGATAAGCAGGTGTTTTCGCTGGATGAGGACTTTTAGGATGTGCGATATGCGATTCCTGATATACGATGTATGAGGTGGCTGCCGCAGGAACTGAAGTGCGATATGCGATTCCGGATATGCGATATATGAGGTGGCTGCCGCAGGAACTGAGATGCGATACGCGAATTTTGATACTTGATATGCGAGGTGGCTGCCGCACGAGGAAGCTCGCTTCGCTCGTCAAAGGGTTAAATAAGTTTTGAGGTATGGCTTTGCCTAATTCTAAGTCTGAACAACTTGAGCAACGGCTCATAGACTTTGCGGTCCGTATCGTACATCTTTCCGGTGATCTGCCGAGCAACTTTGCCGGCGCGCATTTTGGCAAGCAGATGTTGCGCTCGGGTAGCGCTCCGGCATTACTGTACGGAGAAGCACGGGGGGCAGAATCGGACAGAGATTTTCGCCATAAGTGTAGTATCGCGCTAAAAGAACTTCGGGAAACGTACATCAACCTTAAAATCATTAGACAATCGGGTCTCTACCCAGCCGAACGTCTGGCAAACGTGCTAGACGAAAATAATCAACTCATTAGCATTTTCGTCCGCACCGTAAGGACCATGGAAGCTAAAATCAAAAAACCAACCTGATCACGTAGCGCGTAACAGCGGTTCCGGCCATCGACTGTGCAGGCTCACGAACGAAGTGAGCTGAGCCGTGCGGTAGCTACCTCACATTTCGAGCTTCGTTTATCGTAAATCATATATCTACTCCCTCATGCAAGTAATAAAAAGATCCGGCGGCCGCGAGGACGTCTCCTTCGACAAAATCACCGCCCGCATCAAGAAATTGTGCTACGGCCTCGATGAAACCTTCGTCGACCACATCGACGTCAGCAAGAAGGTCATTCAGGGCCTTTACGACGGCGTCACCACCGTAGAGCTTGACAACCTGGCCGCGGAGACCGCCGCCTCGATGTCGACCGTCCACCCCGATTACGCCCAATTGGCGGCGCGCATCGCCATCTCGAACCTGCATAAAGAGACCGACAAGTCGTTCAGCGCGACCATGGAAGGGCTCTACAACTACGTGGACCCGAAGACTGGCGAACCGGCCGGTCTGATCGGCGAAGACACGATGACCGTCATCAACAAGCACAAGCGCAAGTTGGATGCCGCCATCATCTACGATCGCGATTTCGAATTCGACTACTTCGGATACAAGACCCTGGAACGCAGCTACCTCATGCGCCGCGACGGTGCCGTGGTGGAACGCCCCCAGCACATGCTCATGCGCGTGGCCGTCGGCATTCACCAGGACGACATCGACGCCGCCATCGAGACCTACCAGCTGATGAGCGAGAAGTGGTTCATCCACGCCACGCCAACGCTGTTCAACTCGGGTACGCCCAAGCCGCAGATGAGCTCTTGCTTCCTGCTGAGCATGACCGACGACTCGATCGAAGGCATTTTCGAAACCCTCCGTCGCTGCGCCCGCATCAGCCAGAGCGCTGGCGGAATTGGCCTGAGCATTCACAACATCCGCGCAACAGGCAGCTACATCAAGGGCACCGGTGGCACCTCCAACGGCATCGTGCCGATGCTGAAGGTATTCAACGACACGGCCCGCTACGTAGACCAGGGCGGTGGCAAGCGCAAGGGCGCCTTCGCCGTTTACTTGGAACCCTGGCACGCCGACATCTTCGAGTTCCTGGACCTGAAGAAGAACCACGGCAAGGAAGAAATGCGCGCCCGCGACCTGTTCTACGCCCTGTGGATGAACGACCTGTTCATGCAACGTGTGAAGGACGGCGCCGACTGGAGCCTGTTCGATCCGGGAGAATGCGGCGGACTCTTCGACCTCCACTCCGGAGAATTCGAGGCGCTCTACCACCAGTACGAGGCCGAAGGCCGGGCGGTAAGGACGGTGAAGGCCCAGGACCTCTGGTTCGCCATTCTCGACAGTCAGATCGAAACCGGTACGCCGTACATCCTATATAAGGATGCCGCCAACAAGAAGAGCAACCAGCAAAACCTCGGTACCATACGCAGCTCCAACCTCTGTACCGAGATTATGGAGTACACCAGTGCCGACGAAGTAGCCGTGTGTAACCTTGCCAGTCTGGCCCTACCCAAGTACGTGAAGGAGGACGTGCGCGAGTACGACTTCCAGAAACTTTACGAGATTACCCGCGTGGTCACCCGCAACCTGAACAAGGTCATCGATCGCAACTACTACCCGATCGAGCAGGCTCGCAACTCCAATATGCGCCACCGCCCCATCGGCCTCGGCGTGCAGGGACTAGCCGATGCCTTCATCATGCTCCGCATGCCCTTCGATAGCGAGGAGGCACGGCAACTGAACAAGGACATCTTCGAGGCGATCTATTTCGCCGCCTGTACCGAGTCCGTTGCCCTGGCGAAGCGCGACGGTGCTTACGAAAGCTACGAGGGTTCACCCGCCAGTAAGGGGCAGCTCCAGTTTGACCTGTGGGGCGTGACCCCCTCCGATCGCTGGGACTGGGAAGGCCTCAAAGCCGACCTCGCCAAGTACGGTATGCGCAATAGCCTGCTCGTAGCCCCGATGCCCACCGCTTCGACCAGCCAGATCCTCGGCAACAACGAGTGTTTCGAGCCCTATAGCTCTAACATGTACACCCGGCGTACGCTCTCCGGCGAGTTCGTGGTCATCAACCAGCACCTGCTCAAGGACCTCATCGGTCTTGGCCTCTGGAACAACCAGATGCGCAATCGCCTGATGCAGAGCAACGGCTCCATCCAGGAATTCGACGACGTGCCGCAGCACCTGCGCGACCTGTACAAGACGGTCTGGGAGATCAGCCAGAAGATTGTCATCGACATGGCGGCCGACCGCGGCGCGTTCGTGTGCCAGAGCCAGTCGATGAATCTCTTCGTCGAGAACGTCAACTTCGGTAAGCTCTCCAGCATGCACTTCTACGCCTGGCAGAAGGGCCTCAAGACGGGCATGTACTACCTCCGTACCAAAGCCGCCCGCGACGCCATCAAGTTCACGGTCGACAAGGACCAGCTCATCAAGCAGAGCGACGACGGCGACGGACAGGTGAAACAGGGCAGCCGCAGCGTAGCGTCGGCTTCAACCGACAAGCTGGCCGTGGTACCCGAGATCAAAGACAGCCGGACGGCTAAAGCCGTCGCTACGAGTGCCGGTGGCTTCGAAGACCTCAGTGCCGCCCAGACCGCAGAAGTGGGCAAGGCGTGTAGTTTGGACGATCCGGACTGTATTGCCTGCTCGGCGTAAGTAGTTGCCGGACGGGGCTTACATAGCTTGCCTCTTCCGCCAACTTGGCAAAAAAAAACCCGCGATGCAGCTGCATCGCGGGTTTTTTCATTTACGCTTTCCGGCTTAGTAGTTCGGATCCTGTGTAATCGTAGCCTCCCCGTTAAGGATCGAGCGGTCGATGGCCTCGGTAGGGATAGGGTAGAACTCATCCTGCGGCGCATCGAAGGTTACGCCACGGAGGTAGACGCGATGCTCCTCCTCGCTGTCGAGGTAAGCGTTGAGGACTTCCGACTGGACGCCCCAGCGCTGCAGGTCGAAGAAGCGGTGGCCCTCCAGTGCGGTTTCCAGCCGAGACTCGAAGCGTACGGCCTTCCTAGCCATGGCCTGGTCGGTCCACGCGTCGTCGTAGGTTGCTACCTTGTAGTTGGCCGCTACCTGGCCGTTGACAAAGGAGTACTCCTGGCGGCTGTTCTCCCCCTGAACGACCTTGGGTACGAAGTCTTCACTGTTACCGGCCCGTTGCCGCAGTAGGTTGACCAGTTCGCGGGCGCGCTCCAGGTTACCGAGTTCTACTTCCACCTCGGCTAACCAGAGCAGAACCATTCCGTAACGCATGATGCGGTAATTGTTGGCCGATAGGTTACCCCAGCCGGTTACCCCATAACCTTCCGGCTCGGCCACGTGCTTCATGGAGGAGAAAGGTCCGGCGTACGATACGTCGCGGATGAAGTCGGTCTGGTGGATCTGAAAGTTCTTATACAGAATGCCCGGCCGGCCGACCGTATGGTCCAGCCGCGGATCCAGTGGGTCGGTGTACTCGGTTTCGTAGGTGACGTCTTCCTGGTCGAAGGTCTCGAGGAAGGGCAGGCCGTCCTCATCCGTCCGGAAGGCGTTGACCAGATTCTGCGAAGCCTGGTAGAAGCCACAACATCCCCACGGGGCAATGTAGGGGTGTGCCAGTCCTACGCCCTGGGTGGCGGCGTCACCGGTTGCACTACTTACCGCGTACTGGACTTCCCAGATGGACTCCTCGTTGTTGCGGGTTCCTACCAGGAAGTTATGGGAAAACTGAGGAGTGAGGTTGTACCGGCCGCTGTTTACGATCTCCTCCAGTAGAGGCTTGGCCTCCTGGAGTTTTGCGACTACGGCGTTACCGCTATCGTCCCAGCCCTGATACACCTTAGCCTTGGCTAGGAAGGCTTTGGCGGCAAAACTCGTGGGGCGACCCACCTGAGGCTGGTTTTCGGGGAGGGCCGCAGCGGCGGCCTCGAAATCCGCCTCAATCTTGTCCCAGATTTTTCCGCCGTTGGGAACCTTGGTAGACTCCACGTCATTGATGTCGTATACGTCGTCGCCCACGTAGATTGGGAATCGCCACATCTTCTGGGCCTCAAAGTGGAACAGGCCCCTGAGGAAGCGCGCCTCAGCGATGATCTGATTGCGGCGTTCCTCGGTCAGCCCCTCTACGTTGCGGGCCGTAGTGATTACGTCGTTCGTGCGCGCTACCCCCTTATACAGTCCGCGCCACTTGTTGCGGATGTGGCCGTTGAAGGAGTTAAAATCGTAGCGCTCGATGAAGGACTGCTCCGGCTGGTCGCCGGCGTCGGTGCCCTTGAGGCCATTGTCGGAGGCAATGCCGCCGAAGACCCAGTTGGTGATGTCATTGTTCCAGGAGGCCTGACCGTCGAGCCCGGTGCCGTCGACCATGGCGTAGGCCCCGATGAGGAGGTTTTCCACCCCTTCGGGAGTTTGGGTTGAGGCAGTACTGATCTGCCCCTGTGGCGTTTTTTCCAGAAATTCCTCACTACAGGTCCATAGGACCATAGCCAGTGCCACCAGGGTGAATATTGCGCGGAAGCTATTCATTACTATTGTGTTTATATCGTGGTTGATTGGGTTCAGGTACTGGACAGCGCCTGAACGAGAGATGGGCTTATTGGAAACTGATGTTAAGCCCGAAAAGCACCGTTCTGGCCGCCGGCATGTAGCCACCGTCAAAACCTATGGTCGTATCGGTGTTAGACTGTATCTCCGGATTGAGGCCGTTGTACTTGGTGATGGTGACCATATTTTGCCCCTGCAGGTATACCTGGGCGTTCGATAGTCCGAGCCGGGAGCCCAGTTCGGTTGGTAGGCTGTAGGTAAGCTGGATGTTTCGGATACGGAAAAAACTGCCGTCCTCGATGAGGTAATCCGATACCTGGGAGCTGATCTGGTCGTTGGCATCCATGATGGGTGAGGTGGCACCGGGGTTGGCGGCTACCCACTGCTCCCGGGGTGCCGTAGGATTACTGGGCTGCCAGGCGTCGTACAGGGCTCGTTGCGAACGGTTGCCCTGGAAGGTGTTGAAGTCGGCGAAGAAGCGGGTGTAGTTGAAGATGTCGTTGCCCTGCGATCCGTTTCCGAAAACGTTCAGTTCGAAATTGCCGTACCCCAGGGTTAGGTTAAGGCCGTAAGTGAAGTCCGGGTGGGGGTTGCCGATGATGGTACGATCAGCGTCGGAGATCACCCCGTCTTCATTGACGTCCACGAAGCGGAACTTACCGGGAGCGTTGTAGCTGCCGTAGGCGGGGTGGGCATCCGCCTCCGCCTGGCTCTGAAAGATTCCGTCGGTCTGGAAACCGAAGAAGGAGGAGATGGGCTGTCCGGCCTGAGTAACCGTCATCGACGGTACACGGGAACCGAATCCGAAGATGCGGGCGTCCGGGTCATTGAGAGCTACCACCTCATTGCGGTAGGTCGAGAAATTGCCGCCGATGCTGTAGTAAAATTGATCCGATCCGCCGGTCCAGTTCAGCCCGAGGTCGACGCCCCGGTTAGAGACCTCACCGACATTGAAGGCGGGCGGGGAAGCGTCTCCGGCACTAAAGGTAATGGGCACCTGGAGGAGAACGTCGGTGGTGCTCCGGGTCCACAGGTCCAGTTCTACGTCAAGCCGGTTGTTAAACATGCTCCCGTCGAAGCCCAGGTTGTTGGAGGTGGTCGTTTCCCACTGCGCCAGGGGGTTGCCGAAACTCGAGGCGTCGAAACCGATGGTGGGTGCGTTGGGGCTGCCGTCGATGGGGTAGCCGGCGTTGAAGATGTTGGAACGGTAGGTCGTGAAGCTGTTGTAGTCACCGATCTCCTGGTTGCCCGTCTGGCCCCAGCCGTAGCGCAGTTTCAGGTCGCTGAATACGGCGCTGAGTCCGGAAAAGAAGGGTTCGTCGGAGATTCTCCACCCGAGACTGACGGAAGGAAAGAAGGCTGCATTGTCGGCCGTCAGGAAGCGGGACGACTGGTCGTAGCGGCCGATGACCTGCACAAGGTAGCGGTCGCGGAAGGCATAGTTGGCCTGGGCGAAAACGCCGAACAGCGAGAAATCCTTGAAGGTGCCGCCGCTGTTGCCGGCCGTGGTCAGGTCGCCGAGGTTCAGGTAGGAAATGATCGAATTGTCTTCGGAGGGGAAGCGCTGGCGGCTGGCGTTGGAGAACTCGCCGAAGCCACTGATCGCCTCCACGCCGGCCAGACCGGAAACCTGGTGATCGGAAGAAAGCTCCCGGCTGTAGCTCACCGTGTTGGTCCACACCCATTCGTACTCGTACGAATCCCCGATACTAAGGCTGTTAATAAAGTTACCCTCTACGTATTCCGGCTGCGGCCGGCCGATGTTGCGACTGCGGCTGGTGTTGGCGTCGAGGCCGAAACTGGTCTTGAAGGTTAAGTCGTTGATGACATCGAATTCCGCGTACACGTTACCGAAGGCGCGCAGGTTATAGTTGCGGTCGTCCTGGTCCCGCGCCAGGACGGCGTAGGGGTTGAAGTTGTTGCCGAGGTTGGCCCCCCGACTGCCGGCGAAGTTGCCCGCTATGTCGTAAACGGGAAGCAGGGGGTGGTGCTTGTAGGAACCGGAGACCGCGTTCTGTTCGCTGTTGTTGCTGTACCCACCCTTGCGGTTGCCGAAGGAAACGGTGAAATTCTCCCCGATCCGCAGGCGGTCGCTGATGGCCGAGAACTGCGTATTGGCCCGTAACGACATGCGCTCGTAGGCCACGAAGCGCGTGATGGCTTCCTGATCGAAGTAGTTCATGCTGAAGGCGTAACGCGCAAATTCAGTTGCTCCGGTGGCGGAGATCTGGTGGTTCTGAATGGGGGCGTTCGAGCGCGTCACCTCATCCCACCAGTAGGTATCGGCCGAGCGGGTGATGGCGTTGATGTTGTCCGGCGTCAGGGAGTACTCATCTTCGTTGGCCGTTTCGGCACCGCTGGGGAAGACGTAATTGGGGATGGTCACCTCCCCGTTCGCTCCGAAGCCGTACTGTCCGTGAGCGGGGTCCTTACCGGCGTACAGGTCGGCGAGGTAGAGGTAGCGCCCCAGCTCCTGCGCGTTCAGTACGTCTATGTCCTGGGCTGCGTTCTGTAGTCCGTAGTAGGTATTATAGGAAACGGTGGGCTTGCCCAGCTTCCCCTTCTTGGTAGTAATAATGACCACGCCGTTGGCGGCCCGGGATCCGTAAATGGAGGCGGCCGAGGCGTCCTTGAGCACCTGCAGCGACTCGATGTCGTTGGGGTTCAGGTTGTTCTGGTTGCGGGTCGGTACCCCATCGATTACGTAGAGGGGGCTGTTGTTGCCCACCGTGCCGTACCCCCGGATGCGTATCGTTGCTTCCCCCCCCGGAGTTGCGTCGTTCACTACGGTAATTCCCGAAGCGCGACCCTGCAGCTGCTGGGCGAAGGTCGTGGCCGGTACGGCCAGCAGTTCCTCGGAACTTACGGTGGCAACGGCCCCGGTAATGTCCCGCTTGCTCTGGGCCGTGTAGCCGGTCACCACTACTTCCTCCAGCAACTCGCCCGAGGTCATGGTTACGTCCAGAACCGATTCGTTGCCGACCAGCGCCTCCTGTGTCGAATAACCGGTGTAACTAAAGATCAGGGTATTCCCGGGTTCCGCTTCGATGGTGTAGTTCCCGTCGAAGTCGGTGACCGCTCCGGAAGTCGTGCCCTTGATCAAAATGGAGGCACCGATAAGCGGATCACCGGTATCGGCGTCGATTACCGTGCCAGTAACCTGGGCGGATAGTAGGTTGGCACAGAGGAAGGAAGCTACCAGTAGCAGGTAGGCTCCCGCCCCGCGAGAAAGTAAAATTCGCATGATCGAGTTAGCTTAGTTGATTAATTCTTATTACAAACTAATGGGTATTCGAACGAATATAGAAAGTTAAAGCACAAAGAAGAAATAAAACTGGATAAAGGGGGTGCACTGCCGAACAATGTAAGTAAATAGAGTGCCTTAATCCACTGCCTGGTTCCATTCACTCGGACACGCTTACCGCGCAAAAATCCCGTAGCGCACCTGCACTACGGGATCTTGCGAATGCCCGATCTTGGAAGGCGGTCCTAGGTGATCGCTGCTTATTTTCCCATCTCCGCACCTGCGTCCCCGCCCTTCGCCTTCGCCCGCTTGTCCTTTTTTACTTTCCGGTGAAACGGCAACTTGATGCCGGCGTATACATCGACGGTCTGTACGCCGTCGGAAAGCACGGAGGAGAGCAACGAGCCGGAACCAAGCAGGAGGGGGCCCAGGCGCATGCCTACACCGAGGGAATTGGGCTGTTCCGTCCGGAAGCTGTAGGGCAGGTAAAGTCCGAATCCGCGCGTCTCCACCCGCGGTGCCAGGGTAAGGGTGGTGGGTACCCCGTTGGAGAGCCGCTCATCGGAGGACATTGGGGAGGTGTAGAGCGCACTCACGTAAAGTTTGCCGGTGAGTCGGTAGTCGACCAGGAGGTTGAGGGCGGTGGGCAGCCCGATGTCGACGGACTCTTCCGCGTAGGTGGCGACAAAGTTCTCGTAAAGTGCGGATTCTGTATCGCCCGCGTCCTCGATGCGACTTACGGGGATGGTGCCCGCCAGCCGGTAGGTATCGGCGTAGGTGTCGTCGTAGGTGATCTTACCGAGGTCCATGATTGAGGCAGCTACCCGGAGGCGGTACGGACGGTAGGCCTGGGTTTCCGTACCGGAAGTGGGGCGCCATTCGTAGACGAGTCCGAGGTCAAAACCAACGCCACCGGCCCGGACGTCGAAGGAAACGTCGTCGTAGTAGAGCTCCTGGGCCCGCCCGAAGGTCACATCGCCGTCCACGCTCATGCGCCCGTTGCCGGCGTCATAACTGCCCGCCAGGGCTTCGCCGTAAGTGTAGACCGCCCCGAGGCCCTGCAGGTACTTGAGCGAAACGCCGGCCTTGAGGACGTGGGCCTCCAGTTGTACGATCTCGGTGCCGAATACCAGTGCGACTTCTCCCCAGGTGTGCAGGGTGGAATGGTGGTCGCGCTGGTCGAAGGTGAAATCACCCAGTTCGTCGAACCCGATCGTCGTTCCCTCCACGAGCTGCCCGTTCATGTTGCGCAGGGTGTAAAGGGAGCGGGCGCGGGTGAGGATTCCCAGGCCGGTGTGCTTGCCGAAGCTCATCAGTAGGGAAGGGCCGAGCACATCCGCGTGGGCATTCAGCGAACGGTCGTCGCCGGGTGTGCGCAGCATCACCTGATCGTTGAGGTCGTTGTCGATGGCCTCCTTGATGTCGGTGGAGTTGAGCTTGAGGTAATCGTTGGCGGCGAAAGCGGCTACGCTGGCCAGGTTAATTTCGGTGCCGGTTCGCGATCCGGCTACGCTGGCGGGGTTGAGGAGCAGGCCGTGGACGCCGGAGTAGTTGTCGACGCTGAGTCCGGGATATCCCTGAGCCAAAAGTGTATTGAGGGTGACGAGACAGGAAAGTAGAAGGAGGAGCATGTATTTCATCGAAGTAGAATGTGTGGGTGAATTTGATCCGTTCATTCCTACTGCTTTCGGATAGTAACCTGCCGTATCTGAGATTTGGGCGGCGGGGCGCGGGAGCTGAGATAAATTGTTAAAAGCTTAGTAACTTGGGTTACCACTTCTAAAATCCTGTATAAACTGGTGACTACACTAACTGACACGCAAATCCTGGCGGATATTCGTTCCGAAGACCCCGCCGCCCTGCGTGCGGTGTACGTAAAGTATCGAGAACCGTGTCTGGCTTTCCTGCGCGGGCGAATTATCAGGCAGGGAGATCCCAACCGGGACGACCTGGCCGTGGAATTATTTACGGATGCCATGATCATAATGGTGAACAACATCCGCTCCGGACGGCTCACCGAGCTTTCGGCGCGGTTGGATACTTATCTAAACGCCGTAGCGCGGAACCTGTACCTAAAACTTAAAACCCGCGGCCGGGAGGAATATCGCGAAGCCAACAAGCTCCCGACGCCGCTTATACTACCCGAGTACGAGATTGACGGTGACGAGGTCCGCAGAATCCTCTACGCCCGAGTTCGCGAACTCGGTAACCGTTGCCGGCAGCTCCTGTCACATTTTTACTTCCTGGACCTTGATTGGGAATCCATCGCGGATATCCTGGGGTACAAGAACGCGGCGTCGGCAAAAAATAATAAAGCCAAGTGTATGGTACGATTGCGTACCCTTTACGGCCTAACCAGACAAAAACAAAGTCCATGAGTCCCCCGGACAATTTAACACCGAAACTGCTGGCCGACATTGAGGCCTATTACGACGGTGAACTGTCCGCCACCGACGCCGGTCAGCTGCGCGCGCAACTTGCCCAGGATGAAGCGCTGTCCCGGGCAGCCGCTTACTGGGAAGCCGTACACCGGCATGGATTATACGGCACCGGTCCGCGAACCACCGAAGCGGATGACGAACTGCGAAAGCTCTTCCACGGCTACGAAGCCGACATAGCCGGTACCGGACACCCCGCATCCGTCGTGCGGAAGCTGCCCGCCCGGCGCTCCTGGCTGGTCATCGCCGCCGCGGTATTGTTGCTACTCGCCGCCGGTTGGTGGCTGGTCGACCGTCCCGACCCCGCAGCCCGCCTGGCCGAGGAAAATTTCGTCTGGCTGAAGCGGGAAGGGGCCACGCTCGGACCCAAGCAAGACGCCAAGCGGGGGCTGCGGGCCTACGACCGATACGATTACGAATCGGCGTACCCCCTGATCATCACGGGAGTAGAAGAGGGGGTGCTCGATAGCCTCAACCTCCTATACGCCGGCGTCGCCGCTTTCGGAGCCGGCGAACCGGAGCGGGCACGCGACCTGCTGCGCGAGTTGCTCGACTCCGGACACTATAGCTCGTTCGACGAGGCCGCCGTGCGGTACTATCTCGCTCTGGCCGAATTGCGCCTCGGAAACGTAGTCGCCGCGCGGGAACAACTGGCGATCGATGCCCCCGCCGACCCGGAATTTTTGCTTCGCCGCAAGTCCCTCCTGCAGCGCATGAATGAACTGAAATAAGGGGCACTAATTGGAGGTGATTAAGGACAACCGTGTCTTTACCACGTGGACGGCCAGGGGTACATCACTGCCGTCGTGCCGCCCGCCGCTCCTCCCGCCACTTCTTGCGCAACGCGCGAAATTCCTCCAGCCGCCCCCGGTTTTTGAAGTACTTGCGGCGTCCGAGACGAAATTTCATCCTGGCCTGGCCGTCCTTGCCGGTGGTCGATACCAGGTACACTTTCCAGCCGGATCGGGCGTATCCCGTTGGATCCGGTGGGGTATCCATGGTGCCCCGCCCGATGTTGCGCAGGGGCAGGGAAATGAGCAGGTCCGGCCCGGTATTCAAATTGTATTCGCCCTCGATGAAGGCCTGAATGCCGGTCGATTGCACCTCCAGCCGGGGGAAGGTTGCCCGCGCGCTATCGATGCGTATTTCACCCGTCAGTGGAGCAAACCGCAGCGTTTCAAACCGTTTTTTCATCAGCGCTTTACGGCCGATGGACATCAGCATGGGCCACTCGATAAATTCCAGATCGGTTAGGGCAAAGTTGATGGTACCCTGGGTGCTGTCGGTCACGAGGCGTTGCTGCGCCTCATCCAGCTGGCCGTCGAGAAAGCCGCTCATGGACAGGTTGCCGCGCAGCTTGCCGATGTTGTCCGGCAGGGCAACATCGAACTGGGCGAGTACCTCGATGAGCTGCTCCATTACTAAGGAATCGGTATGGAACTCCAGGGTGAATGGCGACTGCTCACGGTCGTCGAGGCCGTAGCTCGCGGCAAACTGCACCCGCCCCTCCCCGAGGGTAAATCCGGAATCCTCCAGGATAAGCCGGGTTGAATCCTGGAGCCGTAGCCCACTGTAGAGCTTGAGCAGCGGCGTATCGTCGCCCGCCCAGAAGGTGTCGATGGCCAAACTGAGGTTCGGTCGGAACGTGTTGAAGACGCCCCCGGTGGCCGATACCCACGATTGCAGGTCGAAGGCGGCCGTATCGCTGTTCTCGGGGATAACGTAATTCCGCAAATCAGACCAGTAGAGGCTGCCCGCGGTCGCGTCGGTTCGTACACTGAAGGTACGTCCGGTTTCGGGGTAGAGAAAACCCGTAAGCCGGTCCAACTCGCCGCTCATTTCCACCAGTCGCTGCGTGGAATTCGACTGCAATTGCAGCAAATAGCTCGCCCGTTCATCCGCTATATCCACGGCGAAGTGGCGCACCGGTACGTAGACCTTCCCCGGCCGGTACTCGATGCGGCTGCTGTCGATCCGCAACTGCATGTGGCCGGTTCGCACGAGTTCCTCCATATCCGCCGGGGTGCCGATCAGGTCAAGGTCGATGGTGAATCGCCCGCTACCGAAGAAGAAATCTTCCGCCCTGAACAGGGAGTTGACCAGCTGTGGATCGCCGCGGAGGCGGGTGTGGCTCTCCAGCCCGAGTGGTCCGGGGGCGTAGGTGAGTTCGCCGGAGAACAGGCGGTTGCGGCCGTCGTGAAAGATGAGGCTACCGGAATTGTGGTCGGGAGAGATGCCCACCGTATCCTCGATGATGCCCTGGTGGGCAAAGTGAATCGTCAGGTCATCGGGCAAGGTGTCGAGTTCCGCCGGCAATGTGGGACCGAAGTAATCCAGCGTCGGGCGCAGCCGGTTCAGGTTCAGGTGGTCGGCCTGCATCATGAGCTGGAAGGGAGTCCGTTGCCGCTCCCCCAGATCGAGCCGTGCCCCGAAGGCCAGATCGCTGCCCGCCCAGTTGAAACTGGTCCGGTCGAGTACCAGGGTGTCGGAGGAAAAATGCATTCCGGTACGCACGTCGGTAAGCGTAAATACGTCGTAGTACCCGACCGTGTCGAGCCGGACATCGACCGATGGACGGAAGGTGCGCTGCAGACCAAGTAGGGCAGTCTTCATCGATTCCACCTGTTGTTCCTCCTGGCTTACGGTATCCGTGGGGAAGTAACCCTCCTGCCCGAAGAAGGACCGAAAGTCGGTCCAGTTGATGCGGGGAGCCAGCAGGGTCACATCGGTGCGGATCTGCTGCCCCGGCCGGTCAAAGAGGAGGGGCGTAAGGTTATCGATGTTCCCCATCAGCTCAAGGGCGACGCCGGTCGGCAGTGGGCTGCTCTGAATATGAAACCCAATATCCTGACCGCTCTTCCCGACCTGAATATATGCAAAGGGGAACCGCACGTCCGCCGGCCTATACACCACGTCAAGGTCGCTAAACCGCAGCAGTCCGTCACTGGATGAAAGGAGATCCTGCATCGAGGCCAGCAGGGAAACGTCGGCATCCGTTGTGAACGCGAACCGCCCCCGGTCGAAGAAAAAGTCGCGGTTCTTAAGGCGCTGACTTACCGCCGCGGCGGGTCCCGTCACCCGTACCGGAGCCAGCAGGCGGGTGTCCACGTCGCTGGACGTGACCAGGGCATGGGGCATGGTGATGTGTAGACGGCCCTGGTAGGCACTGACGCTATCGATGTCGAAGCGCAGGTTCTTGCGGCTGCCGGGGGTGCCGCCGTAGGCCTCGTCCAGCCGGTTTACGAAGTGGCCCGTTGCGGTGGCCCGGGTAAAGGCATACTGTTTCAGCTGCACGTCCTGCCCCGTGAGGCGAAAATCGATGTTGACCTCCGGGTTCTCGCCCCGCTCGAAGGTGCTGACGATCTCGGCGCGGACCGGAAAGCGTCCGGCAATAGTGTATTCACTCAGCTTTTCCTGCAGTTCGGTGGGGAGGAGGGTGCGCGACACGGCATAGTCCGTCGAGTCGTTGCTCAGTAAGATGCGGTTCGGCTCACCCTTGCGGGGGGCAATCGACGCTTCGACGTTAAAGTACTGATCCCCGAGCTTCAGTCGGGTGGGGGCCACGTCCCATCCGCGGTCATCAACACGTACGTCCAGGTCACCGCTCACCCGGCTGTCGGTCAGATAGGCACCTTTATCGGTGTTGAAGGCCAGACCGGCCACGTGCAGGTCAATATCGGTACACAGATCTACGCCGCCCCGGGGGGCACGCCGGCCGATTCCTTGTACGGAGTTAAGGTGGGCTTCCAGATGTTTTCGGCGTGGGGCGTGTAGGTAGGTCACGGCGAGGTCCTCCAGTCGTAGCGTCAGTCCGTCCCACTTCAGGTGAAATTTGGGCGGGGACGCCCCGATAGCTATCGGGGCAGTAGATTCTCGGGAAAAGAGCAGGCCTGAATTGGTATTGCCCAGTGAGTCGGTTTCCAGGTGGAATGTTCCGTGGCTTAGTTCAAGGTGCTGTAGTTCCACCGTATCGTGAAGCAATTGGGCGACAGAAAATTCAGTGCGAAAGCTCTTCAACGAGATTAGGGGCGGTACTTGCGTCGGTCGCAGGGAGTCGCGCACCACCAGGCTATCGACCGTTACGTGAACCAGGGGGAAGGAATCCCACAACCGCACGTCCACTTTCCGAAAGGCTATTTCGAGGCCGGCCGTGGGAAGCAGGTCGTGGAGCAACTTTTCCTCGTGGGTGTTGAGGTATCGATCGAGGGCAAAGACCAGTCCGACCGCCACGAGCAGAATCAGGGTGAAGAGCGCGGCGGTCCAGAGCAGGATCTTTTTGAGCATGGGGTGAAGCGAATGCCTAACTGGAACGGGGAAACGGCCGCCGGAGTTTGGCCGCCCTTCCTCTGGGTATTGAAAGTATATTAGTAGCGAAGCTGTATGCATTATTTATCACACCTTTCACAACCACCCATTATGCCACACCCGGACATTCATTTTCATACCGTAAAACCCGTCCACCGACACCTGAGTCCCCATACGATCGATCCCCGGTGTTTTCAGGGGTTTCGGGATCGGGGCCTGCAGTATGTCGGTTTTCGACCCGGGGCGGGAGTCGATCTTATTCACCCCGAAGCCGGAGCGGCTTATGCCGCACAGTTGATCCCTATCGTCATACCACGGGGTATGATGCGAATGGAGTGTATCTCGGACGATTTTGAGAATCCCAATTACCGGAGCCCGTACGGCACCGATATGCTCGATCCACGGTTCAGTCAGCTATCCTTTCAAACGAATTTGCTGGATCGTATCCACGGCCCAATCGCAGCGCCCTCCACGCAACGCTTCGAAAGCAGCCACTTCTGCGAACATGAAACACTACCGCAGGAGGGGGATAAGAAAACGATACTTGGTGAGGCCGAACCTTTACTTCTGTACGGCCGCACCGTAAACCCCTGTTCGATTAAGTTAGCCAGTTCGCGGTACGACACCCTAAACTCGGCGGTAAGGGAGAATATACACGAAGACACCGGCTATATCGCCGTACTATGGGACTGGCACCGCGGTTACGCCGCTACCCGCTTTCGCCACGTACGGCGGTATCTGGAGAAATTTTTCGGTGGGACCGACCCGGTACCGATGGTAGGAACCGTTTCCCCCTCCTGTGAGATTATTTGGTTCGCGCACTCCACCGATTTACAGGAAAGGGAGCAGTACCACGAGCATGTCTGGAACACCGACAAGGATGAAGTGTATGGACTGCACAGCCCACAAAGACTAAAGGGGCTTAATATGTGCGTGGTGGTGCAAATGGATGGGCTATCCAGGTCTAACCAGTCAGTGTCCGCCGGCGAAGCGGAATCGAATGCGCTGCTCTTCGGGGACGATTTACCGGAAGCCGAGGAATCCGTCCAGACCGCATACGACAGCAAGGCCCTTGTCGCCCTAACGGCAGGGTCCGTCCAGTGTTACGCGTTTACTCCCATTGCGGAGGACATCCTTTCCACGACGAACTTCGAGGGAAAGGCGCGACTCATTCCGGTGGATATTCCGGGCGGTGCCCGCAGGGTCCGCGATCTGCTGGCACCTACCGAAGGTGCCTTCGGGCAAGATTTAATCCTGGATACCGACAGGGGAGGGGTATCGAGGTTAAATATCCTGGACCGAATTAATTTTAAGGACCGGTATATTGAAAGAAGTCGGCGGCCCAATGACGAATACGAGCCATTACCGGAAGGTGAAGAGATCTCCTATGCGGAAATCAAGCCCTTCAGCGCCTTCGCCTATCCGCTGGTTGCGGGGCTTGACGAGGGGGCATACATTTGTATCGAATGGGATTGGATCGAGGCGTACGCTATTACTGCGGAAGGATCCGTTCCGGACAACAAAAAGCGTACGGGAGATTGGATATACCAGATGCTCCAGACTACCGAAGCGTTGCGCATCGTACCGATGGTCACCGAAAACCGAACCATCATCTGGTATCCCGTGGTGAACGACGAGGCGATCCGCCGCTCCGTTCACGAAAAGCTCACCGCTTCGAACGAGAGTACTTTCTTTTACCTACGGGGCATTTATTATTTGGATAAACCCCAAATGTACATTGCCTTCGATTTATCCCTGGAGCCTGTTTCGCTGGCCGCTAGCCAAGAATAAGTCCCGCCCAGTATCCCGGAAAGGAATATCTGGGTCCGAATTGTCCGTCTATACTGGCCCGTTGCGCGAGCGAAAGGGCGGCAGCCGGCGGCTTGCCCGCAAGCAAGTGGGTGTAAAAGCGATCTAGGAGGGTTGCCGTTGCCGCCGCCGGGACGTCGAAGACGGACGATACGACGTCCGGCACCCCGGCCAGGTGGAAACTGCGCCGCAAACTAAAGGTGCCCTCCCCCCGGCTTCCAAAGCCGCTCGCCGTCGAACAGGCGGCCAGTACGACCAGCCGGGCCCGGAGGGGAGCCTGCCCGACGGTAAGGCCGTTGATGCTGTCCCGGGTGGAGAGGTAGAGGTAATTGTCGTGGAGCCGGGCGGGATTACCGCGGGCGTGTACCGAAAGGTGGATCAGGTCGTATTCCTGCTTGTGGGCAAGGAAGCTGTTGCGATTGCAGTCGCTGCCCCGGTGATGGTCTCCGGTAGTGAGCGGGTGGGCCAGTACGAAGGTGGATACCTCCGCGAGGTAGCCGTCGAGTTCGGGGTGGGTCCAGCTGCCGATCCGTAGCGTTTTGCCGAGGGGCTGTCTGCGCTTGTGGAGTTCCCGATCGGTACGCCAACTGCCAAGTTGCCGGACTTCGTGACGTTTGACCAGGTAGGGCAAGCCGGCGTAGGACTGTGCTAGAGTGTCGCGTTCGTAGAGCAGTGCCGGGAAGGGTATCCCCTCCAGGGAGGTGCTCGGTACAATAGACAGCATGGAATTTTTTGTTAGACACTCCTTTACCGGGCCGAATACATCATTGAATAAACCGAAAGACAACTGGGCGAAGGCGGCGATCGGTGGTTGGTTGTGGTCCATCAGTTGCCGGATCAGCGGATCGATCTTTTCTAGTGCAGCCGGTGCTACGTCGTAGACTACGACGGTATCGCGGTCGATAAACAATCCGTAGATACCACCGTCGGTTTCGGCAAACTCGACAAATGCTTCGTTCGGAGCCAGCGTCTCCCGTACCGACGCGATGCGCAACCGATCGCCCGTTCGGTGTACTTCGGGAAGGAAAAAGGGCTTGGTATTTGCCCTTCGCTCGAGGTCATTCAGGTTGCTGGAGGCTTGTCGGTACTGGGCCAGTGCGGACTCAGAACGGTCAGATCGATCTGCGTAGGCTTGTTTTAGGAGTTTAATACTGGAGTTAATCTCCGAAATGGCCAATTGGTGGCCCACTTCTCCCGCCTGTTGCAGGGCAATTTGCTCTCCGAGGAGCAGAAATGTCTTGCCGAGCTCCATGGCCCGCAGGATGGCGTTGTACGACTCGATCCGCTGATCGACCCGCGCGTGCTCCACCGCGGCGGACAGCGCAACGTCCAGTAGTCGGTTGCCGATTACATTGATGCGGTTCAGAACGGCCTCCTCCATCATACTCGGAAAGGACGATTGGTAGGATTGCAGGGCCAGATTGCTCAGGTTGACTGCGGTGTCCAGATCGGCCCGATCCCCCTGCTTACGGTAGCGGTGGAGGTAGATGCCGGCCTGGGCTGCCAGGAAGAAGACACAACTGGGGCGCTCCAGGCAGGTGGAGAGATCACTAGGGTGGGGTGCACGCTGGTCCGGACAGCATCCGTACGACCCCATGCTTGCGAGATTCAGTGCCTTGGCTTCCGGGTAGTCCTGTCGCTCCACTGCTGCGAATTGGAGCAAGAACCGCGCTTCGTCGGCGTAACCGGTACAGAACTGGGGTCCACGCTCCAGGTGACGCCGGAAGTAGACTTGTGAGCTGTCCGCTCGACCGCGGCGCTGATGCCAGTACCCTAGTAACCAATCGGTAAAACCCACTACTTCTCCATTCGGCGCGCACTGCTGGCCAACGGTGTCGATCAGGTTCACGGTATGGGCGCCCCGTGACGGAAACCGGGTATTCAGGATGACGAGTTCTTCCCACACCCGCCGCTCGAGGGGATTCTCTTTCCGGTTAAGGCGATCTATCGCTTCGCGCAAGAGCTGTTCCGCCTCCGCGTAGTACTGATCGCGTAGTTCATTTGAGGAGGACCCATCGCCGTACTTCTTGGCCGCGACTGCCTGGATGAGCAGCAATCTTCCGTAGAGGGTTTCGTCGATTTGGTTTTCTTCCCGCAGGCTTTCCCGACCGAGATGGGCCATCATCTGAATTTCGATCCAGGCCCGGTTAAAGAAGCCCGTGTACGCAGCGCACAACAGTTGCCGCGCGACGAATTCCGGGCCCTGGAGGTCAACCGGGAGGTTCTTTGCCGCTTCGGTATAGTAGGCAACGGAATCTGAAAATGACGCGTGATCGAAGTGCAGCATCGCCAAATACTGGTACAGTTCTGCCCGTAATGCGGGATTAACGGAGTGGGTGGTCGAGTCGAGCGCGGCGCGTAAACTCCGGGCCCGAAGCATGGCTTCGGGGAGGTTCAGGACGTTGTATTTGCTCTTTATGACATCCAGCGATTGACGATAGGCAAGGTTTTCCGGCGAGTCGGGTGCGTCGGAAACCGGGTCAGCGGCGCAGCCGTTGAGCAGGAGCATGCATACTAAAAAGAGAATAACGGGATGTGTTGGCAAAGTATCTCAGGGGTATTAATACAAGTTACCATCCGTAAGGGAAGTGCGCAAGCGTGGCCAGTAGCGACGGCTTGAGCCGTCTGGCTGTGGTGCGGGTAGCTATTTTTTTCGGGCAGCGTGACGGCTGAAGGCCGTCGCTACTGATGAGTCACGAGTAGCGACGGCCTTTAGCCGTCTGGCTGTGGTGTGGCCAGCTGTTTTTTACAGGCAGCGTGACGGCTGAAGGCCGTCGCTACTGGCCCCAGCCTTCGGGTAATTTAAGTTTGCCGAGCTCGGGTTTGGGAATGCGACGGCGGGCGGGATCTTCGCGGTCATGGGGGACGGCGGTGAAGGTGCGGAGCTCATCGGTAAGGCGATCGATGAGGACCAGCCGGGTGGCGGTGAGGGTGTCGATGGTAAAGTCAAGGTAGAAATCCTGACCACGGCGGTAGCGACCGGGGAGGCGGCTCTTGCCGAGGAAGTAATCGACCGAAAGGGTGAGCATATGGCCGGTGCTGTCGACGGCGTAGCGGCCCATGAGGTAGCGGCCGCCGCGGGCGTTTTCGCCGTAATCCTGTTCGAAGGTGCCGTCGGGGGTGAAGCGCAGGGAATACCCGCTTGCGGCTTCCTGCCAGGTGGAGGCCTGCAGGAGAGCGTCGGTCTGGCCGGTGAGGCCGAGGTGCAATAGAATGATTAGAAAGGCGTAAAGCAACTGCATTATTTATAAGACGTCAGTAAGAACCAAAAGGCTCAGTGCCCGGAGCGGTTTAGCTTTGCTTTAAGGAATTACCCTGCTCCCGCGCCCCGCCGCAAAAAAAAGATGTTATGCCCGTAAAGTTATACCCGTCCCTGGCGAAGTACGTTGCCGAATTAATCGAAGGGGGTGAACGAATCGATCCCGAAAGAAAGAAGCTGCTGAGGAAATTGCGGCGATACGTAGCGGAAAAATCGGGGGATACGGCAGCGCTAAATTTTATCTGTACCCACAACTCGCGGAGGAGTCACCTCGCCCAAATTTGGACTGCGGTGGCGGCGGCATATTACGGGCTCGACCACGTGGAAACTTACTCCGGCGGCACGGAAGCGACGGCCTTCAACCCACGTGCGGTAGCCGCCCTGCGCAGGGCTGGTTTCGTGATCGATGCACCGGAAGGAGACAACCCCAGGTACAGGGTGCGCTTCTCCGACGAGGCGGAACCGCTGGAATGCTGGTCTAAGACGTTCGACAATCCGGCCAATCCGGGAAAGGATTTCGCGGCCGTGATGACCTGCTCCCATGCGGATGAGAATTGCCCCTTTATACCGGGAGCGGAACTGCGGCTGGCACTTACGTACGATGATCCCAAGGAGGCTGACGGTACGCCGGAGGAAGAGGCGCGGTACGATGAGCGGGTGAGGGAGATTGGGGGGGAGGTGTTTTGGGGGGTGAAGGGGGTGAGGGGGTGAAGGATTGAAGGGGTGAGGGATTGAGGGATTGAGGGGGGTGAAGGATTGAGAAAATGCTACCTTGGTTCGATGGTGGGCCGGCGAGTGGTCTGTCGATTACCTGGCCTTACTTGGTTTAGCATAGATTTGGAACGACCTATAGCAAGTGATATCGAGCGCTCGAGTGAAGAGCTGGTGCTGGGGGGGCGGTCCGGGGATAAGGATTGCCTGAATGAGATCTATACGCGCTTTGCGGATCGGGTGTACTTTAAGTGCCGGTCGATCGTAAAGAACGAGACGGTAGCCCATGATCTGGCGCACGACGTATTCATCAAGGTGTTTACAAATCTGGATAAACTTAAAAATCCGGAGGGGTTGGGGAGTTGGATCTTTTCGATCACTTACAACCACTGCGTGACTTACCTGCGGCAGGCCAGGCGGCTGCGCTTCGAGGAGATCCAGGTCGATCGCGATCCGGCGGATACCGGGGAAGAAGAGTTTACCGAGAAGATGCTGGGCGAATTGCGGATTTCTCAGCTTGCCCGGATGCTCGATCAGTTGAAGGAGGAGGAGCAGATCATCCTGTTGCTGAAGTACCAGGAAGGGCTTTCCGTCCTGCAGATCGGTCGACTGCTGGATATTGGGGAGAGCGCGGTGAAAATGCGGTTGAAGCGTAGCCGGACCCACCTGGCGGAGCTGTACCGACAAATGGAGAGCGAATGAGAACGGCAGATCGGCGGAGCAACGAATATTATATTCACCCTGCGGGTGACGCATTGCCCGCACCCGACTCTTTTAGTCATGACCGGATCACCCCAACACTTACCCTATGAGTGACAAGACGACCATGCAGCTCCTCCTGGAGGCCCGGTTTCAGCAACTCGCCGAGGAGGAAGCCGAAGCGTCGGCGGGGCCGGCACCCCAGTTGCGGGAGGAGGTGTTTCGCACCCTCGACCTGATTGACCTGGTGGGGGAGGTCGGGGACCTGTTTACCGGAAAATTCGGCGAGGCCACCACGGAATTTCTCGATCTGCTCACCGATCCGGAAGGCGACGACGACTTCGGGAGCTGATCCATCTGCTGCTGCCGGCAAATCGCATTACCCCCCCCCTTTTAGAAATACTCACTCCACTCACTCTTTACTATCATGAACGAAGCAACCGATTATTCCCTCCTCTTTCTGGACAGCCTGCAGGCTATGGGGCGCACCTTCATGATGGCCCTGCCCCGGATATTTGCGGCGATTGTCGTGCTGTTGCTCGGTTGGCTGATTGCCCGACTTATCTCGCGGGTAGTGGAGCGCGTACTCACGGTGGCTAAATTTGACGTACTTGCCCAGCGGGTAGGGGCCGATGACATGATTGCCCGGGCCAACGTAAAGGAAACACCTTCCAACCTGATCGCCCGCTTCATCTACTGGGTGCTCATACTGGTCGTGATCATCACCGCCGCCGATACCGTGGGCTGGACGGCCGTCTCCACCGAGATCTCCAAGCTGCTGTCCTACCTGCCGCAGTTGCTGGCCGCCATCGTGTTTTTTATTATCGGCTTTTACATCGTCACCTTCATCCGCAATGCGATTCGGGGGGCGACGGGGAGCCTGGGCATCAGTGCCGGCCGCATCATCAGTTCGGTTATTTACTACCTGCTGCTGCTGATCGTCTCCCTCACCGCCCTCGAACAGGCCGGTGTCGATACCAGCATCATCACCTCGAACATGCTCGTCATCGTCGGTGCCATCATGCTGGCCGCCGCCATTTCCTACGGCTTTGCTTCCCGGGAGGTGATGGCCAATATACTGGCCGGCTTCTTCAACCGCCGTGTCGTCAAGATCGGACAGACCATTGAAGTGGACGGGCAGCGCGGGGAGGTGGTTGCGATTACGAGTCTGTCCGTCACCCTACAGATCAATGCGCGGGAGAAACTGGTGATACCGAGTCAGCGGTTGATTTCGCAGTCGGTGTTGATTGTTGAGGGAGGTGAGGGGGTGAAGGGAATGAAGGGGTGAGGGAATGAAGGGGTGAGGGATTGAAGGACGGGGCTTAAACGGCGTCTTCGCAGATGTCGTAGGCGTCGGCGGCTTGTCCGACTCCGTGCTGGAACTTTCGGTCGTTTTCGCGGTGACAGTAGGTGGGCAGGCTGGCCCCGTCGCACCATTCGGCTCGCATTTCGCGGGTTTCGTAGAGCGTGCTTATATCCTTTTGGAATTGCTTCAGGCAGTCTTCCTGCTTTGCCATCGAGAACAGCGTTAGGCTGGTGAACAGGGTGAGTAGTACGGGTTTCATGGCGTGCTAGCGTTGGGGGTTCGGTGTGCGGTTGGCGTTGAGGATCTCCAGTAGTTGCAGGGTGCTGAATCGTTGTCCCTCCACTTGCTGATACAGGCGGTACAGTCGCTGTCGGTCGGATTGTGGGAGGTTGTTGTATCCGGTCTTGTCGTGGAGTGCTGCGCGGGCCTGAGCGACCTTTTGGTGCAGATCGTAATACTCGCCGCCGCCGGCTACTTGCGTAAAAACCACCCGAGTCGGAGCTGTTTGGGGGTCGTTATGGCCCGATGCCTGAATGTTTCTTTCCAGTGCCTGCAGATCGATACTTTGGGAGGCGAGAAAGTCGCTTAGCGTTCGATTGGCGATTCGGTACGCGCGATACTCCTCGGTCTTTAGGATAGAGATCAGGGTTTCGTCTTCGGATAGTTCGACTTCCTGGGAAGTACAGGCCGCCAGGGAGGCGAGCAGGAGAACAACGGAGAGCAGGATTCGTACCATGAGGCGATGTTTATAATGTCATAGGGTATAAGGGGGGTCAGTGCCGCTGGCCACTTGTAGGGTCAACCCGAGTAGGTGGACCCCAGACAGATCTCATATTCATTGAAGGCATAGGCTACGGCAACGACGAGATAGACTCCGCACCAGGGGCCTCCACCACCAGCCAAGCAAATGACCATACCTACTGCCTCTAAGGCTAGCGTAGCGTCGAGCGCTTCGTAGCAGGGAAGATCTCCCGGGTCACGCACGGCCGCCTTGCTGCCTACGCCATTGCTCTGCGAAGCGGCCCCGGCAAAGGCAAGCTGGATGTCGTCCCGCAAGCGCTCCTCCGTGTGTCCTCTTTCCCTTGCCATCTCGACCGCAGCGGTAAGTGTGCTAGCAACTCGTTGGACATCGGGCAGCTTCGCGAGTTGTCGTTCCACTTTGTCGCGGGTCACTTTTCCCGGGATGGTTGCTAGCGAAGCGGACAGCTCCGCCAGCATCTCCGGGGCAAGTAGGGCGTCGACTGCCTCTTGGATGTTCGGCACATCCCGGGCGGCGGCGGTTGTTTCGATTGGTTCCTTCTGGCAATTCGTGAAGAGGAATGCGAGTAAGAACAGACAGGCAAAGTGTTGCATGGCTGCGTATGGGTTTGTGATAGGTGTGGTTCCAAATACTATATCCCGGTGTATCGTGAAATTTAAATGAAGCTACCGGTGATAAAAATTCTGTTCTTACTATAATATAGGGTACATGTGTTGGCATTGTCAATACCAAATATGGGTATTAACTGGCCAACAATGAAAATACGGCAATTTAATTTTGACGAGCCAACTGATAATACGCAATTATATACACACGGAGGTGCTAAAACAGGTAGCGGACCGTATTCCAGGGAACCACTTCGTCGTGGACCGCCAGCCATTCTTCGCAGAGTTGGGCCTTGAAGTCGCGTCTGTAACGTACCGCGCTGGAGCCGTAGCCGGAGCGCTTGTGTTCCTGAATATCGGGTCGCCAGAGGAGGGCTTCGCTTTCGGTCATACCGGCGGCCAGGTTGCGCTGGTGCTGCCAGGGGTTGTGGGTGACCATGATGGCCTCGGCCTGCACCATGGCACGGTGGGCGGGGTCGGTGATTGCGGCATCGAGTTGCTCGAAGAGGGTGCGGTAGTCGTCCAGCCAGCCCTCGCAGAAGATGATGGGGCTGAAATTAACGTGCACGTCATAGCCGGCCGCGATGAAGTGGGGAATGGCGGCGATGCGGTCGGCAATCTTGCTGGTCTTGGGCTCCACCAGGTCGCTCATATTCTGCGGCATTAGGCTGAACCGGATGCGCACCTTGCCCAGGGGATCGAAATCGAGCATTTTAGGGTTGACGTACTTCGTTGCGAAGGTGGCCTTTGCCGTCGGGTGATCGCGGAAGAAAGTGAATACCTGCTCCCAGTCGTAATGCTTCCAGTGCAGGCCGATATCGGTGCTGCAACCAATGTCGTAGGTGTAATACGTAGGATCGGTCTGATTGGGTGCTTTCGGCCAGGCCAGTTTACCGGCGTGGGCATCGATGCGACCGAGGATCTGCTCGGTATTTTCGTTGATGAAAACCTTGTCGTGATTATAGCGCATCACGTAACAGTAGCTGTCGCGGCAGCCCCCCAGGCATCCGTAAATAAAGTTGGGCGTTACGTAGTCGGCGGACCGTCCGTTGTCCTTGACCGTCAGGGTTTTAGTGCGTTGGCGTTTCAGTTGCGGCATAGCGGGAATATGGGTGAAAAATACCTCATCCGTTGGGTACGGAGCAAGCTTATGTAAACGCCTATGGGTGTGGGTTAGTTGTCTTTTTGAAAGGTGTTTAAAGCCGTGAGACGAGCGGCGGGGACGCGGGTGCGGGGCAACTGGAAAAGAGCAATGGAATATGGAAAGTCAAGGCGGATTACGCGATAAAATTCACGAATAAGTATAGTTATTTATGAATGCGTTCACCTAAAACTATCATTATTTGTTTACTTTCTCCACTATCAGACGGGCGTTTCTTAGGTTATTAAAGCGGGCTTCAAGTGCTTGCTTTCTCCGCTCGATATCTGTATTTAAAATCGGCCTGCCCATCAATGTTTTCGTGCATGCGTAGAAGTCGGTTTCCTCGATCGTGACCAATTCCTCCAGCGTGGTATTGGCGACCATGGCGTGGTTGGCGACGCAGAATCTTCCCCGGTAGAGCGATTCGATCAGCTTTAGTTTGATGCCCGTAGGTTGGTGGGTGGGGAGCAGAATTACGTGAGCGTGTCGCACCAGTTCTTTCATCGCAGGCTCATCGGGGTCGGCGACGATTTGGATGTTGGTGGCTATACCGGCAAGGGTGTGCAGTTTTTCAGAGGGGGCCTTGCCGGCGATAACTAACTTAATCTCCTTATCTCTGAACGAAGCAATCAGTGCCTCCGCTACTTCGTGGTTTTCGGAAACGGATAGATTGCCGTGGTAGAGGGCGTAATTTCCCGTGCCGGTAAGGGTTTCGACTTCCTCATTGGAGTGGAAGGGCGGCAACCAGAAGGCGTTAGTAAATCGTCCCTTTAGGTAGTCGGTATCCGCCGGCGAAATGGCCGCAATCGGCAGATCCGCAGGCAGCCGTGCCAGCAGTCGCCTGAGGCGGTAAGCTTCAATGTAAAAAAACAGTTTTTTAAACAGGTTTTTTTCTCGCTTCGCCAGGTACTGGTAGTAGTCGTGCTCGATGTTGTGGGAACGCAGTGATACCATTCTACCGCGAAGTTCCTGGGTGAGTAGCAGGTAGGCCGAATGAATGCCTTCGAACAGGATGGGGTAGTCGTTGGTCTTTAAGCGATCCAGAAGTTCCCCACTTCTACGCGAATAAGTAATGTAGGGCAGTAGGGACAATTGGCTGACTATTCCGGTCTTTCGGGCGTAGTAGTGCACCGCCGTACAGTATTCCTCGAGTTCCTTTCTGCGCGCCCTCGACCCATACTCAAAGCAGTGCAGATGAATACCGATCCCCAGCTTGTGTAACGCCCTGATTTTGTAGAAAATGTCTATGGCCCCTCCGTAATCCGGGGGGTAGGGGATAGCTAGACTGATGATGTGTAAGTTGAGGCGTGACACGCAGTGGTGAGTTAATAAGCGGGGCGGTAGACGGGGCGACTTGTTGGGAACCATTCTGTCTAAACCCGCTTCGATAGCATCAAAGCTACAACTGCCATGATGGATGGACCGCCCTGCATCTCTGGGGTACAACCCACTGCCCTGTCGCCGCTGCTGAGTTACTGCCTCTCATAATTCCTCCGCCTGCCGCACATACTGGTAGTGAAGCGTTTTAGGCGGATACTAAAAGCAAACGCCCGATTACCGCAGCAATCGGGCGAAGCAAATGGTGGTGCATGTTTCAGGTCTCCGTCCCCACTGCGGGGGGTGGGATCAATACTTAAGGTGCCCCCGAAACGGAAAGTTCCCCGCTTCAACGTCATCCTTAAAGTCCAGTCGGCCCCTGACGCCCGCGAAGACGCCGGTGCCGGTGCCGCGCTCGATGGGATGCTGGCAACGTCCGAATATCTCCGCGCCCGAGAAGGTGCCGTCGTCGTTGCATCCCTCGTATTTGCCCGAAAACTTATAGTTGGTCCAGAAGGTGCCCTCCTCTCCGTTGTACGTGCCCACGAAATATTCCCTTCCACTTTCCCGGTAGGTTCCGCTCGGGGAGCAGGCAAAATTCTCGACGAAGACGAAGAGGCACCCTTCGAGGTCTCCGGTTAGCTGTATTGCGTAATCCGCGCCCTCACTGGCAATATCGCAGTCGGTGGGTTCGGCAAAGAATCCTATGCCGGAAATTTGCGTCGCTCCGGCACTGGCGCGTGTATCGAGGGAGAGCGACGCCGGGGTCGCCGCCTCCTCTGGTAGTACGATTTCCGCCTTTTCGCACTGCCACAGGAGCATGGACAGGCAGCAGATGGCTGGGATAAGTAATAAGCGTTTCATAGTAGTCGTGTTTTAATGGGTGAATAGGGTGACTCACTTTACAACTGGGTAGACTTCAATTTGCTTCCTTACCTAAGAACCGTAGGATTTTATGGAGTATAGAAATACTAAGATTAAATACATGTATATACGGTGATCCGTGTCGCAGCACGAATAAGTTAGGGTTTTTCATATGCTATTCCAAATTTCGCTGACTTGATGGCTTTTATTCCTTCCAACTTGGCACCCGCGCGCCCGCCCAAGCCGTACCTCCGGAAAAAGGCGTAAAGTTGCGTACACTCGCAGGGGTGGCCGTACACGCCACCACTAAACATAGCCCATGAACATCCTCATCGCCCCCGACAAATTCAAGGGTTCCCTTTCCGCCCACGCCGTCTGCACGGCCATCGGAGAAGGAATAAGGGTGAAGTGGCCGGAAGCCAAGGTTCGCTTTCACCCGCTGGCCGACGGCGGCGACGGTACGCTGGAGATTCTGGGTGAGCACCTGGATTTACGGAAGGTACCGTGCCCCACCACCGATCCGCTGGACCGTCCGATGAACGGTCATTACCTACTAGGCAAAGAAGCCGCCTTTATCGAAATGGCGACGGCCAGCGGACTGGTCCTACTGAAGGATGACGAGCGAGACCCGGCACGTACCACGACGAAGGGCACCGGAATACTGCTGGCCCACGCCCTGCGGCAACCCGTCGAGCAAGTGTATTTACTCATTGGAGGAAGCGCCACCCACGACGTCGGAGTAGGTTGCGCCCATGCTTTGGGCTTCCGGTTTAAAGATGGACGGGATAGAGAGCTGCCACCGATCGGCGCGAACCTCGGAGCCATCCGCGAGATCGTTCCTCCAGTCGAACGGCCCTGGCCGGGCAAATCCATCATTCTGCTGTGCGACGTCGAGAACACCCTGTGCGGAGACAACGGCGCCGCCCGCGTGTACGCCACCCAGAAAGGTGCCGACCCCACCGCGGTGGAAACCCTCGAAGCGGGGACGCGCTCCTTCGGCCGGTTGCTGGAAACTTATGCATCAACTCCCGTGCTTGACCTGCCCGGCGGCGGGGCCGCCGGGGGGATTGCCGCCGGACTGGTTGCCCTCCTCGGGGCCAACCTCCAGCCGGGCTTTAAAACGATAGCGAATTTGACTGGCCTGGAAAAAGATCTAGACTGGGCCGATTACGTGATCAGCGGCGAAGGACAACTGGACGGGCAGTCGCTACAGGGGAAAGTAGTAGGTGGCATTCTGAATCGTTGTTCCGATCGCCAACTACCCTGTGCTTTGCTGGTCGGCAACAACGCCCTGCCCGCCGGCCATCCCATCCATCCGACCCTGCGGTCCATTGAATCAATTAGTAGCGTGGCCGTAAACCTGGACGATGCCATGCGGAACGCCGCGGCTTACCTGAAAAAACTAGCGCAGCGGCTCGATCAAAACTGAAAGCCGGCGAACTGCGCTCCCGATACCCGCCACTCCTCGCCATCGTAGACCAATTCTACTACGCCGGGGCCGACAAATTTTTCGGTGCGTCCATCCGGATAAGTGGCCTCGTACTCCACGACAAACAACTGTACGGCGTCCGTTGCGGTACGTGGCGGAAGGCGGGGATCGTCGAAGGGTTCGAAACCGATCGGGGTGATCTCGCTGAACTGTGCCCGCCAGCCACTTAAGTGGGCCAGCGCCTGTTCGGGACCGACTACCTGATTGTCGAGGCGCATCTCCCCGTTCAGGATGTCAGCCGGAAAGACTTGTTCCAGATCAAATAGCCGCAGCAAAAAGAATTCCGTGATGGACTCGATGGGGTCGAAGTCTTCCATGAACACCTGCTCGAAGGGGAGCATTACGCGCTGGCCCTTTTGCGGGGGCACTACTTCGTGCTCCAGCAGCACGTCGTGCAGAAAAGTATAGTAGGGCAGTGGTTCGAGATCGGGTACCTCGTCGGTAAGCACGCCTACCGATTCGAGAAGTTTCAGCAAACGGACCGTTTCCCGGCGGGCGGTGGCATCGTCCGGAATGTCCCGGGGCGCAACGAGGGGTGCGTCACCGAGGAGCTTGCGTACCGGCACGAAGTTGCCCGACGCCTGTTGCGCTTCAAAACTGCGGATCTGGGCCTGGAACTGGTCGAGCAATTCCGGCGGCATATCGTCGGAGATGTGCGTATGGCTGCCCCGCTCGGCGTCGAAGAGGGCCACCTTCAGCTGATTTTCGTACACCTGCTCCTCCGAAGGCGGGGCGGGGCGCGCGTCGCCGTCGAGGTAAAAAACTGCCCGGTACAGATCCGTGGGTTGGAAGGGTTGCGCCGGCTCCCTGGATAAAATGGTGTTGCGCTCCGGGACTAGTCCGTAGTAGTACAGGAAACGATCGAAAAAACGAAGCTCCATGACGGAGGTGAGGTCGCCGTACGCTTCTTCCAGCATGGGGAAGGCCCGCGACATGCGCTCCGCGTACTCGGTGACGAATCGAGCCTTTCGACCCAAAATCAGCAGGAGGTACGCCAGGTAGGGAAAGAGGTACTGCAGTTCTCCGCTTTCCGGATAGCCGTCCGACCAGCCGAGATTGAACCGGCGCAGGTGCGCCTGGAAAAGCTGCTGGAAAAACGTTCCCCGGGGCAGGGTCAGCGCCTTTTCTCCCTTCTTCGTCAGACTCAGCTTGCCGTTGCGTTTTTTGGTCCACCCCAGGACCAGGGGCAGGTGCTTCGCCACCTGGGCGGCCAGGTAGTCGTCTTCGCCCCGGAGAATGGTAATCCCCTGTTCAATATACCGGTCGGGAAGGAGTCCGGTAGCGTACATTTCCTTAACCAGCTTGCCCGGTAGGTTGCCCTTCTGGGTCAGGTTGATCTCCTTTTGCTGAAGCTGAGACAGCAGCCTACGCACCATCTCGGGCAGGGGCATCCGGTCAACCGTGTCGGACGGCATATCGACCCGGATCTTCACTACGCTGCCGCGGCCGAGGAAATCGTTCAGCAGGAAATGCACCTGCCTCGGGCTCAGTCCTTCGAAATCATCGTTGGGAGATTCGTTGACGTCCCGGATGGGGTTGCGGAATTGTTCGGAAGACATAGGACAGCGTGTGCGGGCGGTGGAATAGGGGTAATTTCGGAAAAATTCCGCTTATGCCTACCCTCACTTCTCGACCCGCAGATCCGTGACTCCCCCGCGGCCGTCCACCTTTACGGCAGCGGTGACCGTATTACCGGTAGGGGGCACCAGTCGCAGGACGTAATCGCCCGCCGGCAGGTTATTCAGGGTAAAGCGCCCGTCGGTACCGGTCAGGGTGGCCAGGTCCGGCACGCTGGCCGGGGCGTCGCGAATGGTGACCGCCACTTCGGGCAGGGGCTCACCCCCACCATTGACCACGCGGCCTTCAAAGGAGTATTCCATCGTGGGTTCGTTAACGACCGGAGGCCGGGGAGTGGCGGACTGCGTGCAGCCCCACCACCCACCGACCGCCAGCCAGAGGATCAGAAAAGGTTTCATGCGCCTGCTCAGCTCCCCATGGACTTCCAACTCTTCATGAAGTTGAATACCCCCTTGGTGATGCGGGTAGCGGAGTTGCCGGAGCTGTGTCCGTTGGTATGGATGCCTACGGCATAGCGCTTACCGCTCTTGATGTGGTAAACGGCCGAGCCGCTCTGTCCGCCGGCAGTGTCGATCTCGTACGTAATGGTGCGGCTGCTGACGGCCTTCACCCTGCGTCCGTGGTACCACTGGGTTCCGGCGGGCTTATCGCCGGGGTAGCCACTCAGGTTGACGTACTTGCTCTTCAGCGAAGAATCGCCCATGTACGCGAAGCCGAGGTAGCCGGTGCGGGCTCCCACGCGGTTGTTCTTGGGCAGAATGATGCAGCCGAAATCGTTGGCGCGCTGGCGACTGCTGGTCCAGCCGGTGACGCTACGGAAGTGCGTGGCCTTGTGGGCGCCGTAGGGCATCGCTGCGCCGTTACGTCCGGGCATTACGGTGATCGACTTGGCCCAGCCGCCCTCGTTGTGGAGGTAGACGCAGTGCCCCGCGGTCATGATGGTGCGCGGGCTGATGAACCAGCCGGTACCGATGTAGAACTTGCCGGTGCGCGTCTCGATGCGCAGCGAGCAGTGGACCCGCCAGGGGAAGCTGGCCGTGTTGTTGATGCGGATGCGGTCGTCGGCGCCGATCACAACTTCGTCGATTCCCTGCATTGCCTCGGTAGGCGAGGCATCGTAGCTGCCGTAGTAGGCATCGAGGAGGTTCTCTTCCTGGGTGGTTTCGGGCAGTTGTACGTTCCCGGCGGATTCTTCGGAGCTGACGTCGTCGTACTCCGGTGCGCTTTCTTCGAAGTCCGCTTCCGTTGCGAGTTCGTCAAGTTCGCTGTTTTCCGCGATGGGTTCCAGGCCGAGCTCCATCAGGCGTTCGAATTCCTGGCCGGCGCTACCGGGTTCGGCGAAGGGGGTGGCGGTAGTTTCGGCCGCGGCGGTCGCGTCGCCGTTTTCGTTGGTTTTAACATCGGTGAACACGTCTTCAAGTTGAGATGCCATGATCTATGGGTATTAAAGGATGAGGAAGGCAGTTATCATGGGTTAATGTGTTTAAACATTTATCCGTTACGCGAGACCAAAAAAAATATTTTGCGGGGCCGCAGGAGCCGTGGCTTAAATGGAAGGCATTGCTTTTGGAATTCCCCGTGGCTGGTGCCTAGCCCCGCACCCGTCACCGTAGGGGAGAAAAGACCGTGGGGGAGGAATGGGGTCAGTTCGTTGCTCCCGCGCCCCCGCCAAGTTGTACCTTTGCGGCACAAATCCTAAATGACCCTACCATGGTGCCTGATGCTTACGACAAACTCTGGAAACTGATCGGTTTACGGTACAAGAGCCATCCCTGGCACGGCATCGACATCAGCAGCCGGGCACCCCGCATCGTGAGTGCCTTCATTGAGGTCATCCCCTCCGATACGGTGAAGTACGAGGTCGATAAGAAATCGGGCTACCTGATCATCGACCGGCCCCAGAAGTTTTCCAATATCGTGCCGGCGCTGTACGGCTTTATTCCCCAGACGTACTGTAAGGACGAAGTGGCCAAGTTCTGTATGGAACAGACCGGCCGTGAGGGGATCGAGGGCGATGATGACCCGCTGGACATCTGCGTGCTCACCGAGCGGGAAGTGACCCACGGAAACATCATCGTCAAGGCCAAACCCATCGGCGGATTCCGCATGCTCGACGGCGGCGAGGCCGACGACAAGATCATCGCCGTACTGGAAAACGACGAGGTCTACGGCAACTGGAACGACGTGACCGACCTTCCCCCCTCCATCCTCGACCGCCTGCGCCACTACTTTTTGACCTACAAGCAACTGCCCAGCAAGCAGCCGAAGTGCGAGATCACCCACACCTACGGCCGCGAAGAAGCCCAGGAAGTGGTTCGCCGCAGCCAACAGGACTACGCCGCCGCCTACGGCAACCTCGAGGAGGTCATGAGCGCTACATTGATGGAAGCCCTGAGCTTCGGACAGCGGCAGAAGGGCATCCTGGATAGCCTGTAAAAAAAAGCTACGACGCGCATTAGCGTTTTTTTAACGAATGAAGGCCCAACGCCCGGGCCCGGATCGGCGTCTGGCTTCGGTACAAAACCAAATGTATCGCCATGAACCCTTTCCTCTCATTTTTGCTGCTTCCGGCAGTTCTCCTCACGGCCTGCAACGACGACGATGACAATGCCTTCCGCCTCGCCTGCGGACCGGACATTCAGATCGTAGACGTAATTGTAGAGCGGGAATTTGATGATTTTCACCTGGATTCCGCCCGCGTGACCGACCTCTGTCTGGAAGTAACCATCTCCGCTTCCGGTTGCGGCAGCCAGGGCTGGACCCTCGACCTGATTACCTTCGGAGAGGTGGCCGAAAGTTATCCCACCCAGACCTCGGCCCGGCTGCTTTTCGACGATGGGGTCGCCGACGGGGACTTCACTTGCGCGGCCTACATCACCGAGACCTACACCTTCGATCTTTCGCCCTACCTCACACCGGGCACGCTACCCACGGTGCTCTCGCTCACGGGCACGGAGACCACCTTGTCAATCGAATAATTCCCTTAAAGCCACTTGACCCCGGAGCCGGTAGCTGTTGCAGCTGCCGGCGTTTTTTTTTGGGCGGGTACGCAGGTGCAGGCTCAATCGAAATTAGCAAAGCCCGTTTCACCCGCCAGCGTCCTGATGCGGTAGTACCGATCGGTAGCTCCGAGCACGGTGACGGGTTCGGTGTTTCGAAGCTCGCGGACCACCACTGAGCGATCCCGTTCGGGGCTGCGCCGCAGGTAGTGCTTTCCCCGTTCCGGAACGGCGTCCGGCGCTTCGGTGAGGGGGTAGCTGACCGTGCCGGCAGCTTCGTCCGGTCCGGTGAGGTAGGAGTAGGGATCGCGCGCTCCGTTGCGGTAGATGCCGAAGTGCAGGTGGGGCGGGGTGGTGCGCGCGTTGCCGGTATTACCGACTAAGCCCACGGTATCGCCGCGGCGGACGGACTGTCCGGTTCGCACCAGCTGGCTATCGAGGTGGGCGTAGTAGTAGGTAAGTCCCCGGCCCTCGCCGTCGCGTAACCACACGGTTTTGCCGCCCAGCCCCCCGACTTTGGTGGAGGATACCCGTCCGTCGGCTACCGCGAGTAGGGGTGTACCGCGGGGCGCGAAAATGTCGTTGCCCTGGTGCGTACGCCGGCCACCGGAGCGGCTGTCCCCCCAAAACGATTTAATGTTGCGTGTACTGGCTCCGGCGACCGGGAAGGTCAGCACGGGGTCGGACCGCAACGTAAGCTCGTAAGTGCCCCGTTCGCCGGGTGCCGCCTGCACCACCAGCAGCAACTGCTGGCCGCCGCGGGCGGTAGTTTCAAAGGAAAATTGCGGCGCATCCGCCTTCCACCGGAGGAGCGCGTCACGGGGTTCGGGGGCATCGTCCTCCCCAACCGCAAACAATTCACCGAATACGGGACCACCCAGGCTATCCGGGCGCGCGGCTACGGTAAGCCGCCGTCCCGGCGGAAGGTAAAAGCGAACGGAGATCGCCGACAATTCAACCGCAGCCGGATAGCGGAGCCGCTCGCGGTAGGGCAGGTCTACGGTGAGGGTATCGGTTAGGGCCCGGCGGTACGCCGTATCCCAACCTGTGACCAAGGGCTCGCCCGGGAGGTCGATTTCCAGGCTGTCGTGGGCGAAGGCTTCCCTGGGCGTTCGCGGTGTAAGGATGTTCTCGACCGCATCCGTCACCCCGCCGAAAAAACGGTTACACGCACCGATCACCACCAAAAAACCGGCCAGTAATAAAAGGGGGGTCAGGGTGCTCGATCTACGGGACATACCCCAAAAACACCACCGCGGCGCGAGGGATGTGATTTAAGGAGAGTTTAACGGTTGGTGTCTGGTTCCTGGCATCCTGCTGGGGTTGTTACGGGTGGTAGCGGTTCCCGGCATCCTGCCGGGCTCTCTACGGGTGGTAGTGGTTCCCGGCATCTTGCCGGGGTGTTTACGGGTGGTGATGGTTCCCGGCATCCTGCCGGGGTTTTTACGGGTGGTGGTGAGCGCTAATTCTCGATGGTGACCGCGGCAGGATGCCACGAACCGATACCGCGGCAAGATGCCACGAACTGTGACTGCGGCAGGATGCCACGAACCGTGACCGCGGCAAGATGCCGCGAACCGCCACGAACCATCACTCACTCCACCCGTTTGGACTAATCGACTCCATTCGGAGGCGTCGATATTATAACAACTACCGATCATGAACACACTCAAGTACACCCTTTTCCTTTTGGCTTCCTGTTTTTTGCTGACCGCCTGTAACCACGAAGCGGAGGCCGATCTAACGAACCAATCGGTGGAATTCCGGAAGGCCTTCAGCGATCTCCTTCCCCTGCCCGACGGATTTGCACCCGAAGGCATTGTGGCCGGAGACGGCAATGACTATTTCGTTGGATCCCTGGCGGACGGGTCCATTTACCAGGGCAATTTCCAGAGCGGGGAAGGCGAGGTCATCTATACGCCCGCTGCCGGTGGACCGGCAGTCGGGCTCGCATTTGACCAGTCGACGAAATACCTTTACGTAGCGGGAGGGGGGAACGGTGGCGCCTACGTGCTCGATACCCGCACCAAGACCGAAGTAGCACGGTTTGACTTCACTGGTGGATTCGTTAATGATGTGATCGTCACGAAAGACGCCGCCTACTTTACCGATTCCTTCAAGCCCGTACTCTACGTCGTCGATCTCGATAAGCGTGGCCGCCCGACCGGTCAAACGTCTGCCCTGACGCTAGGTGGTGAATTCGATTTTCAGCCGGGTGGGTTTAACGCCAACGGGATCGAGGCTACCCCCAATGGCGATGCCCTGATTGTCGTCAACACCTCTTTAGGCACGCTGTACAAGGTCGATCCCGCCACCGGTGCGGCCATCCGTATCGACCTTAACGGCGGTGATGTCGCTAATGGAGACGGTATCCTGCTGCTGGGAAAAACGCTGTACGTCGTCCAGAATTTTCAGAATAAGATTGCCGAAATACGGCTGCAGCCAGATTATCGCTCCGGTCGGATAACGGATGTGATTACCGACCCCGACTTCCGCATTCCAACCACCGTCACCAGCAAAGGCGCTACGCTCTATGCCGTCAACGCACGTTTTGGCGTGACTCCCGGACCGGATGTTGCGTACGAAGTGGTGGCGGTGAAGCGGTAAGTGTAGGGTGGTTCCCGGCATGCTGCCGGGGCGGAGTGGTTCCCGGCATCCTGCCGGGGTGTTTACGGGTGTGAGCGGTTCCCGGCATCTTGCCGGGGTTTTTACGGGTGGTGGTGAACGCTAATTCTCGATGATGACCGCGGCTAGAAGCCACGAACCGTGACCCCGGCAGGATGCCACGAACTAGCGGTTCCCGGCATCTTGCCGGGGTCTTTATGGGTGATGGTGAGCTCTAGTTCTAGATGATGACCGCGGCAAGATGCCACGAACCGCTACCCCCCCCCCATCGGGTGTCAGGTGAGGCTACTGACCGCTTACTTCGGCCATTTCCCCGCCAAATAGGCCAAAAGACGTAGGAATAGCGTGCACCAAACCGTAATTTCGCGGTTCTTAACCAAATGGGCCGGCTATCCGTTTATTCAATATTGCACCTGCGGCCCCGCCCGCATCGACCGTTTAATGACTTTACCTATGCACCTTAGTCCCGCCGCGTGCGAGGAGTTTACGCACCTCAACGAGCGACTGCTGGCCTTCGCCGGTCGGCAATCGGTGTACGGTAACCCGGAGCTGATCGAACGTTTTCTCGCCAGCGAGGCCGGTGACGGGCTCAGCGAAAAGCAACGCCGCAAAGTGCGCAACTTCAGTACGGTGAAGCAGGGGAAGTTTTTCCTGGTCAAGCAGTACAAGAAGTACGCCGTGCTGATGGATGATTACACCCTCTACGGTGTAGTGGGCACCTGCAAGTCTCCCGAAGCCGCGGTCGAAGCCGAATTGCCCGTGCTCGTGGAAGCCGTACTGCGGCCCTTCGACGACCGCATTGTGGTACAGGAGCTCACCGTCGCCGAAGCGAACGGCAACCTCCCCAGCCGGAGCGATATTGAATACGAATTTAAACAGATCAAAGACGTGCGCGGAATTACCGAAACCCTAGACCCCCGGATGCTGGAAAAACAGGCCAGCCCCGCCACCCAGCGCGCCGAAAAGCAGCTGCGGCAGTACCTGAAGTCAGCCGCCACCCGCGACAAGCACCAGGACGACACCAAAAAAATCCTCGATAAGCACCCCGAGCTCTACGACGTTTACATGCAGATGTACTCCAAGCTGAGCGCCCGCGCCATCAAGAAAGAACTGAAGGCCAACGGCGTGCGGGAACGCCACTTCGCCGTGTACAACAACTCCGTTGTCGCCGTCGCCGCCACCCGCAGCGAACTGCTGGAACAACTCAGCGACCTGAGCTTCGATGGGATGATGGACCAGTGCGCCCTCTTCCGGCTGTAAGCACCGCACGATTAACCCTGCCAACTAGGAAAATACCGACTGCCCCTTCCGGGTTGGTGGTAATTCGTGGTACCTTAAGTGCCCGATTATTACCCTTATAACCCGTAGTCAGTATGAACATCACCCTCGCCCAGGCGGAAACCGTCATCGCCGCCGCCAAGAAAAAGGCCGCCGAGATCAATACCAAAATGGATATCTGCGTCGTCGACGCCGGTGCCAATCTAGTTGCCTTCGCCCGCATGGACGGTGCCTGGCTCGGCTCCATCGACATCGCCATGAAAAAAGCCCGCACGGCCGCCTGGTTTACCATGGGGACTCAGGACCTGAGTCCGCTGGTGCAACCCGGCCAGAGCCTCTACAACATCGAGCACAGCAACGGCGGCCTTATCACCTTCCCCGGCGGCGTGGTGCTCAAGCAGGGAGATGAGATCATCGGTGCCCTTGGTGTATCCGGCAGTACGGTGGAAGACGACCAGACCGTGGCGGAGGCCGGAGCCGGCGCGATCTGAGCAAAAAAATGGAAAGAGAAAGTGGTGACACTCTCCCTTTCCTCAAACTCTCTCAGTGAAAATATAGGTATTCGTGTTTACCCGAACGGTGTCACGACCAGGCGGCTGGTGTGTGCACCGGACGAGGGTTGGCTCAGGCGCAGGAAGTACGTGCCGGCGGGCAGGCGATCCCTCAGTTGCAGTTGCAGGTACTCGCCGGGACTGCCCTGCAAACTCCGGGTGACCAGTCGACGGCCGGCAGCGTCCAGCACCTCGACGCGGATGGGCTCACCGTCCGAAAGCTCCGTCAAGCCGATGCCGATGGTACTTCCGGTGCTGGGATTGGGGTGGATGGAAAAAGCCAGCGGAAGCATCTCTGCATCCCGCTCGATCTCAACCAGTTCGGAGTAGGTGAAGGAACCATCCAGATCCACCGACTTGAGCCGGTACAGGGAGCTGCCCGGCAGCGGAGCGGGGTCGTAGAGGCGGTAGTCGAGGGATGCGCCCCAGGAGGACATTCCCGCAGCGTCAACTTGCCCGACGGTGGTGTAGCTGCGGCCATCGGAAGTGCGCTCGACGATAAAGTAGTCGGTACCGACTTCGTTGGCCGTAGACCACCGCAGGGTGACCCGATCAGCTTCTGCCTCCGCGATGAATTGGAGGAGCGTAAGCGGCATTGCGGCACTCGAGCTGTAATCGCCGGAGGAGGCCCCACTGCCGGAGCCGCCGACATACTGCGCCCGGGAGGGAGCGGAGATCAAAAGGATGAATAAGAATGCGTAGGGGCGAAGGCACTTCGCCATTGGGGAAATGTGTGACATGATGTTGATAGTGTATGGTTAAAAATTAAAGTCCGCGTACGCCGCGGAATTGCAGCCAGGCGTAGCGGACGTCGGGGGTGTCGTCCGTAATGACCACCGTGCTGCGATCGGCTACCCGTAAATGATTTGCGGAGGAGTTGTAGTGACCACCCCGGGTACCAACGCCGTGCTGGGACTGTGGCCACGTGAGCACGTCGGCGTATCCGTTCGCGGGGAGGTGGCCGTTGCCGTGGATATTTTCAAAAGCCGTTCCATCGGTATGGCTCACACTGATCACTCCTTCGGCCTGGTTGCCGGAAAGCTCCATATGACCGTAGTAGCCGGCCCCGCTCAGTACTCGGGTACTGCCCAGCGTAAGGCTGGCGGAATAGATGCCGGACCGCAGCGGGCCAGTACCGGACGTCGTCAATTTGGTGGTAGCGCTATACCCGGCATTGCCCGCGTCGAAGGTGATTATGTTGAGGTTGACGAGTGATTCACCGGAACCGTTTAGAAGGGTAGGCGTAAACTCCCAATTCGCGATCTTGTCGGTACCCCAGGCATACTCTCCAAAAATGGGGCCGTTGGGTCCGCGGCAGAGCTTTTCAAATTCCATTTCCGTCATGGGCCGCAGACCGGACCAGTCCAGATAGGCCAGCATATCGCTGATGGAAACGTAGCCGACCGGCACGTGGGGAGCGGTGGTAGTGGCATCCCCCCCGGCGAGATCGTCGTACGAGATGGCATTGCGGTTAAGGACTTCGTCGGTATCTTTTCCGGTGCTGCCGGTGATGTCGCGCAGGGCCTTTTGGGACGGGGTCAGTGTATTGAAAAAGTCGACGTATTGCTGCTGCGACAACTCGTACTTCATGGCGTAAAATGCCCGAAAGCCTTTAGGAAAAGCGGCGGGGATTGTCGTCGGTACGCTAATCGGGTTGTCTACGCCGAAATTAAATTGTCCCCTGGCGTTCCCTACCGGAATCTCGTCGGATGAGATAACGGAGTAAGCCGGACGCTTCCAACTTGGAGCAATCTCATGGAACATGTTCACTTCTGTTCCAGTATTCATGCCCCCGAGCTTGAATTTACCTGCGGGAACGTAGACCATCTCGACGCCGAACACTCTGAAGTCCAGGCCTTCAATGTTCTCTAAGCCATTGGCCGTCAGGTTCCACCGCAGTTGCGTTTGTTGGTAACTGGCGTTGCCCGACTTACTAGCCGTCGCGTAGATCATCGCTCCCGTGTTGTCCAGCACGTCGATCACCGCGCCCGTGGGAGCCGCCGGCGGGCTCGAAAGGAGGATGTGGTGCCATACGGTATCGCCCTGCGTCCGGTACTTAGCGAAGACCCATGCCGCGTCCCAGTTGGCGGGGTCCGCAGTGGTTCGCCAGGAATTTTCCCAGGAAAGATCGAAGGTAAGGAGGGCAGAACCCGGATTGCCGTCCTCGTATTCGACAATCAGATTCGCAAACTGGATGTTGTTGCCACACAGGACAGTCCACCCCTGAATAAGGAGGAAGATCAGGTAAAATCTTACCATGCTGAAAATTTTGCCACCTAGCCACCTTGTGCCAAAATTGCGTACACCACTCCCGGGGAGCGGATGTAATGTGTATTGCTAATGTCTCTTTAAAAGCAAAAACAGTCTGCTACCTAGCCAGTAGCCGCAACGGAAAGACCAAAAGGAAAACTCCGGTGATGTCTTGAGATGAAATTGAATAAAACGTTGGATTGCATCCGCAAAAGCGGCGTAATCCGGGCCTCGTTAACAAGTTGTTCTACCTTGATAACTGTCTTCAAAACGGGGATTTATTTTTCACATTGCCACGCAATAAAAATTAACGTTTAAAAGTTGAGCGGCCCGTTAAATTTTACATTTAAAATTTCAGATGTAAGATTTACCGCCAACCACCCCCCAGCGCTCCGTACAGATCCACGATGGCCTGTAGCCGGTTGTTCTTCGCATTTACCAGGTCGAGGCTGGTGCCCAGAGCATTCTCCCGCGCCCGCAGTACCTCGAGGTAATTAGCGTAACCGTTAGCCAGAAGCTCCTCGGAATACGCGGTGGCGAGATCGTATGCCTCTAATTCTTGTTGCTTCACCCCGATTTTTTCGTCGGCGGCCTCGTAGGAGTACAGGGCGTCCGTCACTTCCCTGCCGGCACTGAGTACGGCGGAGCGAAAGTCCAGCACGGCCTGCTCCCGCTGAAGTTGGGATACGGCGTACTGCGTTTTAATGTTCCGACCGTCGATGAGCGGACGGGTAAGCCCACCCACCAGCGTAGCGAAGAAGGATGTTGGGTTAAAAAAATCGCCCAGGGTCAGGCTCTGCAGTCCGGCCGTAGCCGATAGGCGAAGCGCGGGATAGAAATCAGCCTTCGCCACGTTGGTCAGCTCGAAGGCTTCGACGAGGGCATACTCCGTGGCCGCCACGTCGGGACGGTTGGCGAGCAGTTGGGCGGGGACGCCGGTGCGAAGTTCATCGGGAAGAAGCTGGCTCTCCAGGGAGGACCGGGGAAACTCCCGGGGATCAGTCCCTAAAAGTAGCGATAGCGTATTCTCCAATAGGTGGGCGCGCAAATTCAGGTCGATCAGGATGGCGCGGGCGGTGTAGATCTGTGCTTCGGTCTGCTTCACGCCCACTTCGGTGACACTGCCGGCATCTTTAAGGGCCCGGGTGGTTTCGAGGCTGTTCTTCCGGTTGGCGATGGTCCGTTCGGTGATCCGCCGCTGCTCGTCGACCGCGAGCAGGTCGTAATAAGTAGACGCAATGCTAGCCACCAGGCGACTCTTTACGGCCCGGTGGGCGGCCACGGATTGCAAATACCGGGCGGCCTGCGCGCGCTGGGAACTCTTGATCCTGTCCCAAATGTCCGCCTCCCACGACAGCGTACCGCTGAGCTGGTACTGATCGAGCGAACTGAAAAATCCACCGAACTGACTATTCTTCGAAAGCTGGGAGCGGGTGTACTGTAGCGTTCCGTCGAGGGTGGGCCGGTTGCTCAACCTAACCTGGTCAACATACGCCTGGGCGATGGCAATCTGCCGGACGGCCGTGCGGATGTCGATGTTGCTATCGAGCCCCTCCTGAATATAGGACTGCAGATAAGGATCGGTAAACAACTCCCGCCAGGAGACCAGGGCGAGCGATTGGCTGTCCCGTACCAAACTGTCCGTACGGTAGTAGCCGGCCGTAAGCACCTCGGCTTCCGGCCGCGCGTACTCCTTAGCGGTGTAACAGGAGGTCAGGAGGATGGGAAAGCTCAGAAGGAGCAGGAACTTCAAATGGGATGTATCGGACATTGGCCTACTCTTCTTCAATTTCAACAACAGCTTCGGTGGCGGGAACCGGGAAGGGCGAGCCCATGATCTTCTCCTGTAGCCACTGGAACAAGATGAACAGGATGGGGATCACGAAGACGCCCACGATGGTGCCCACCAGGAGCCCGCCGACCGCGCCGGTCCCGATCGATCGGTTGCCCTCCGCACCGACACCGCTGGCCAGGACCAGGGGCGTAAGTCCGAGGATAAAGGCAAAGGAGGTCATCAGGATGGGGCGTAGTCGGGCCTCCGCTCCGTCGATGGCGGCGTCGACGATCGATTCACCTTGTCGTCGTCGCTGTACGGCGAATTCGACAATCAGAATGGCATTCTTGGCCAGCAATCCCAGCAACATGATGAGGGCGATCTGGAAGTAAATGTTGTTCTCCAGCCCCATGAGCTGGGTGGTCATGTAGGCACCGAACACCCCGAGTGGCAGCGACAGCAGTACCGAGAAGGGCGTGAGGTAACTTTCGTACTGGGCCGCCAGCAAGAAGTACACGAATACCAGGGAGAGGAGAAAGATGGTCGTGGTCTGATCGCCCGCGTTCACCTCCTCGCGGGTAAGCCCGGAAAAGGCGGTGGTGTAGTTGGCGGGTAGGGTAGTGGCCACTTCCTGCACCGCCGCGATGGCATCACCGGAGCTGTAGCCGGGATTGGTGGCCGCCGTGATCTTGGCCGAATTAAAAAGGTTGAAGCGGGAAACGAACTGCGGACCGTACACCCGCTTCAGCGATACGAAGGCCGTGATCGGGGCCATCTCGCCGTTACCGGTGCGGATGTAGATTTTATCCAGGTCGGATACGTCTGCGCGATCCTCCGGCAGGGCCTGAATGTATACGCGGTACTGCTTTCCGAAGCGGGAAAAATCGGAGGCAAACAGACTACCGATGTACCCCTGCAGGGTAGAGAAAATACTACTAATCGACACCCCCGTTTCCTTCGCCAACGCGGTATTTATCTCGAGTTCGTACTGGGGGTAGACGGTATTGAACGACGACTGGGCGTACTGAATCTCCGGCCGCTCCGTAAGCTTGGCGATGAAGTCCTGATTCACCCGGTCGAGTTCCTCGAAGCTGCCGCCGGTGCGGTCCAGCAGGTTCACCTCCGCACCCGCCGCCTGGCCGAAGCCGGGGATGCTCGGTGGTGCGAAGAAGACAATACTCGCCTCCGGAATCGTAGCCGCCGCAGCAAACATCTTGCCCGTGATGGTCTTGATGGACACCGAATCGGCCGTCCGCTCGTCCCAGTCCCTTAGTCGGATAAAGCCCAGCCCGTAGTTGCTGCCGGCGCCGCCCAGAAAACTTCGCCCTTCCACCAGCGAGCCCCGCAGGACGCCCGGAATCTTGCTGATCTTTTCGTACAGCTCCACGTTGACTTGGTGGGTACGGTCGATGGAGGCCCCGGCGGGCAGCTCGACGTTGACGAAGATGATGCCCCGGTCCTCATTCGGGACGAAACCGGTCTTAACCTGGCCGGCCGACCACCAGATGCCGCCGACGGCCGCCAGCAGGATGACCACCGTGATCCACTTGTGGCGGAACAAAAAGTGCACCGAACGGCCGTAGCGGTTGACCGTCGCGTCGAAGCCCCGGTTGAAGGCGGCAAAGAAACGCTGGCTAAATTTTTTCTTATTTACCCCCTCCTTCTGCTCGTGCCCCTTCAGGAAGAGGGCACAGAGGGCCGGGCTCAGCGTAAGCGCATTCACGGCCGAGATCATAATGGCCACGATCAGGGTAATGCCGAATTGCTGGTAGAAAACACCGGTCGGCCCCTGCACGAAGGTGACGGGGATGAATACCGCGGCCATCACCAGAGTGATCGAAATGATGGCGCCGGAAATCTCCTCCATGGCGTGCTCGGTCGCCCTGCGGGGGTCGTTCTCGCCCTCGTCGATCTTGGCGTGCACGGCTTCTACGACCACGATCGCGTCGTCGACCACGATTCCGATGGCGAGCACCAGGGCGAAAAGCGTCAGCAGGTTGATGGAGTAGCCGAAGAGGTTGAGGAAAAAGAAGGTGCCGATGATCGATACCGGCACCGCAATGGCGGGGATGAGCGTCGAGCGGAAGTCCTGCAAAAAGATGAACACTACGATGAAGACGAGCAGAAAGGCCTCGGCCAGGGTCTCGACGACCTTCTCGATGGAGGCATTTAGGAAGTTGTTGGTGTTGTAGGGGACGAAGATCTCAAGCCCGTCGGGCAGCTCCGCCTCGATCACGTCCAGCCGGAGCTGAATCTCATCGATGATGTCGCGGGCATTAGAGCCCTTGATCTGGAAGATGCCCATGTTCACGGCGGGGTAGCCCTCGGTCAGGGAGGTGCCGAGGTAGGACTGGGCCCCGAGTTCGATTTCCGCCACGTCGGACAGCCGCAGGTACTCGCCCTCGCCCAGGGCCTTGATGATGATGTCGCTGTACTGCTGCTCGGTCTTAAAGCGACCGCTGTACTTAATGGTATAGCTAAAGGCCTCTCCGTTATTGTCACCGAGCGATCCGGCGGCGGCCTCCAGACTCTGCTCGCGCAGGGCGGCGGTGATGTCACTGGGGATGAGCTTGTAGGCGGCCAGCTTATCGGGCTGCAGCCAGATGCGCATGGCGTAATCCTTGGCACCGAATACGTTTACGTCGCCCACTCCATTGACCCGCTGTAGCTCGGGGATGACGTTGATCTTCAGGTAATTCTGAATAAAGATGTCGTCGTAGTCCGTGTTCTTGCTGAAGAAGGAGACGAACATCAGGGCACTCGTCTGCTGCTTCTGTACGGTGACGCCCGTCTGGATCACGGCCTGCGGCAGCAGCGGATTGGCACGGGCCACGCGGTTCTGCACGTTGACCGCGGCGATGTCCTGGTCTACGTTCTGGTCGAAGTAGACGGTGATGGCCGCCGTACCACTATTGGTTGCCGTGGAGGTGAGGTAGGTCATGCCCTCCACGCCGTTAATTTGCTCTTCCAGCGGGATGATCACGCTTTCGAGGATGGTTTCGGCATTGGCACCCGGGTAGCTGGCCGCGACCGTGATCGTAGGTGGCGCGATGTCGGGATACTGAGTGATCGGCAGCTGCGACAAGCCCAGAAATCCCAGGATCAATATGATGATGGAGACCACGGTGGAGAGCACCGGGCGGTCGATGAATACCTTTAGCATCGTTGGCGGATCTTGGGGTTACCGGAAGACGGTAGGAAGTGGTTGGGCGATGCTATCGAAGGCGGTCTGCACGGGTTTCACCTTGGTTCCTCCCCGGAGCTTGGCAATGCCGGTGGCCACGATGCGGTCGCCCGCGGTCACTCCGGCCGAGACGACGAAGAGGTTATCCACTTCCGCGGCAATCGTGATGGGCGCGGATACGGCGGTGCTGTCTCCGTTTACCTTGTATACGTATGTCCTGCCCTGCTGCTCGTAGGTGGTCGTTTTGGGCACCACGACGGCATCGGTGAAGGTCTGGGGAAGGCGGATGGTGCCGCTGTTGCCGTCGCTGAGCAGGCCGGCCGGATTGTCAAATACGGCGCGGAATTGTACGGTGCCCGTCTGGTCGTTAACCCGGTTGATTACCGTTTCGATCGTGCCGGATCCCGTATAGGGGCTGCCGTTGCTGAGTACCAGGGCAACCGGCGGCAGGTTGTCCACCTTTTGCTCCATGGTTTCGCCGGCGGTCTGCTGGAAGAAGTCGAAGTATTCCCCCTCGTTCATGGAGAAGTAGGCGTACACCTTACTAATATCGGATACCGTCGTCAGGGGCTCCTGGCTGCTGGGGCTCACCAGGGACCCCTTGCGTAGCCGGATGCGGCCGAGGTAGCCGTCGATCGGGCTCACGATCCGGCCATAGTTGATGTTTGCGGAGATGCCATCGAGGCCGCTCTCCGCCTGCTGCAGCCGTGCCCGGGCGGTTTCCAACTGCACGTTACTGATGATGTTTTTTTCCACCAGGGGCTCCAGCTTATTTACCTCTACCTGGGCCGCGTTGACGTTGGCGCGGGCGGCGGCGGCATCCTGGTTGAGCGACTGGGTTTCGAGGCGGAAGAGCAACTGACCGCGACGCACCCGCTGGCCCTCATCGACCAGAACTTCGGTGACGTAGCCGGATATTTTCGCCCGTACTTCGCTGTTGACGATGCCGGTGAGGCGAGCGGGGTATTCCCGCTGCGTCGTTACGGTTTGAGTAGGCACCGTCAGTACCGCGAACGATGGAGGGCCGGGCGGGGGACCGGCGGGCACCCGGGCGGAATCGTCGGCACACGATACGAGTACCGACCCCGCCACGAGGAGGGGGGCGAAAAGATGCAGGAACTTCATACGGAATTCATTCTTCGTCGTGCCCCAATGCTCGGACAGGACGTAATTGCTGGGCGGCGATAAATTGATTCTTCGGGTGGGTCGATCCGGCCCCGTCACATAATGAGTTGCGCTAACAAGCTGCCGGATTTGAAAGTTGGCTCCTTCCACGCGGACTTTGCTCCCGCGACCCCGCATTCTGAATGTTGTGACACTAGGCTGTTATTTAGGGCTCCCCGCGTCTAGTCGGCGGGCGAGCCTCGTACCTCGGTCGGCCGACGACTGAAAATGGGTTTTTCCGTTAAACCTTATCTTATGGGTAAGTCGCCGGTTCTGCGCAGGTAGGCTGTTGCATTTCCTCTCCCTAAACACCCGACGTATGCGATTACTCTGCATCCTACTTATTGTAGGGATCGTCCTCCCGATTGGTCCGGTGCAAGCCCAGAAACTTCTGCCACCAATCAGCGACCGCCACGGCGGCTGTTACCTGCCACCGGTAGTCAGTGACTATACGTTTTCCCGACCCTATACATTCCGGGATGCGGTACGGCCGAAAACCCTCACCTACGACATCAATTACCTTACGGACGGAGATTCACTGAACGGATTCGCCTGCTCGACCTGGCCCGCCGGGGCAGAGATGGCCTTTGAATACGCTGCCGCAATCTGGTCCGACGCCCTGCAGAACGACAAGATCGTCAACGTGGAAGGCTGCTATACCTCCGATCTGACCGGAAATACCCTGGGGTCGGCGGGTGCCAGCCTGCGCGGGATCGGTCCGTTCTTGGGCTATGATGCCGTCGTCTTCCCCCAGGCGATCGTTGAGCAACTAGTGGATATCGAGTACCCTACGGCCGACATCCGCGTGTACATCAATGCCAACTACTTCGATGATTTTTACTTCGGTACGGACGCCAATCCCCCAAACGATCAGATCGATTTTGTGAGCCTGGCCGTGCACGAACTGGGCCACGGGCTCGGTTTTTTCGGCAGCGCCCGGATCGACGACGGAGAGGATGCGTCCGGAACCGGTAGCGACGTGGAATGCGACGGCGTGGCCGGCAACGGCTGCCTGGGCTACTTCTTCGATGCCACCGGTGCGGGAGCGGAATACTATCCTGCGGTATATGACCTCTTCGTTGACCGCGGTTCCGATATGGCGGCGCTGACGTCCGTTTCGCCGAATCCGGGTCCTGACCTGGCTACCGCATTTACCGGAGGCAACACCGGCCTATTCTTCGACGAGACGAACATCAACGACTTCGATACGGGCACCGAGCAGCTGCAACTCTATACTCCCGGTACCTTTCAACCGGGGAGTTCGTACAGTCACTTTAACGACCCTACGGAGGTCATGTACTACGCACTGAGCTACGGCAGTGCAAACCACGATGTAGGCAAAGCGGCACAGGTGATGACCAATATCGGCTGGCCCGCCGCGGCTGCCGGACTGCCGGTAGAACTGCTGGCCTTCACCGGTGCCCCCGACGATAGGGGCATGAGGCTGGAATGGCAGACGGCCTCCGAACGCGACAACGAGGCCTTCGAAGTAGAAGTGAGCCGCAATGAGGCACCGTTCGAGCGCATCGGCCGCCTCCCGGGAAGCGGCACAACGCATACGGAAGTGGACTATACGTACCTGGATGACTCGCCTTCCCTGGGCGCCAACCACTACCGCCTGCGACAAATCGACTTCGACGGTACGGCTACCTACAGCCCGATCATCACGCTACGTTTCGAGGTCGCGGGAACCAGTATCGGCCAGGCTTACCCAAATCCGGTCCGCGCGGACCGGCTTAGCCTGGATTACCGAACGGACGCAACCCGGCAAGTTGCCATTCAACTGTTCGATTCGGCCGGTCGCCTGCTCCAACGTGTCCGCTACACCGCTGGGCCCGGCAACAACCGCCTCTCCCTGAATCTCGGTGACTTCCCACCTGGACTGTGTCACCTACAGATTGAAGATGGACGGGAGATCGTACACCAGGTGGTAGCGGTGAAGTGATGCCCCCCAGTTTGCACCGCAACCCTAAATCCGCAAAAATCCGCGACAAAATCTGCCTGAATCTGCGTTGAAAAAACCCTCGCGCAGCGACCCCACCCCAAACCGAAAGCTACTTGAAACCGAAACCAAACCATCGTCCGGTTGACTTGTTTTAATGTTTGACCACTATTGCAACGCACCTCATTCAGCCGATGAATCCTATTTCCCAACGCCTAGCCGGCGCTCGCACGCGAATCCGCAGGTGGCGTACCGAACGGCCAATTACGTTTTATTCCCTTTCCGCTCTGTTAGCTCTGTCCCTTACCGGTATCGTCGCCGTTGTGGGGCTACTGCTGCTGGTTAATTACGGTGCCTTCGGGCACATGCCCAGCGAGCAGGAACTGCTTGATTACCGCAACGACGTGGGCAGCGAGGCCTTCGACGTGAACGGCGAATCGCTGGGCCGTTTCTTCAAGCAGGACCGGGAAGAGACGGATTACTCCGAACTGCCCGAACACTTGGTTCACGCCCTGGTGGCTACGGAAGACAGCCGCTTCTACACCCACTCCGGTATAGACTGGGAAGCATACGGACGGGTCGCCTACAGGACTATCCTGATGGGAGAAGACGACCAGGGCGGCGGCTCCACATTGAGCCAGCAACTGATCAAGAATGCCTACGGACGGCCCGAATTGGGTTACGGCCCCCGCGTCGATCTGCTCCTGCACAAGTTGCGGGAAGGGATCCTGGCCCGCCGCCTCGAAGCCGTGATGCCGAAGGAGGAAGTCATGGAGCGCTACCTGAATACCGTGAGCTTCCCGAGCAACACCTTCGGCATTGCCGCCGCTTCCCGCCGCTACTTTCAGCGGGAACCGGATGAGCTCACCGTGCGGCAGGCCGCCAGCCTGGTCGCTTCGCTAAAGGGGACGACGAGCTACGACCCCCGGCGTGCAACGGAACGGAACGCCCGTCGTACCGACCTCGTCCTTACCCTGATGGGCCGGGCCGGCTACCTCAGCCCCGAGGAAGTGACGGAAGCTCAGGCTGATGACCTTTGCCTGGCCTATTACCGTGAGCCGGCCCGCGTCGTGCAGGCCCCCCACTTCACTCAGGAGATGAAAAAGCAGACGGCCCGCTTACTGTCCGGCACCCAGCACCGGGAAGGACGACCGTACAATCTCTATACCGATAACCTGCGCATCTACACTACCCTCGACCTGCGGTACCAGCAGCACGCCGAACGGGCCGTAGTGCGGCAGATGAAGATCGTGCAACGCAGTTTCGAACGCCACCTGCGGGGCCGCGATGCCTGGGAGACGGAGGCTTCCCTACGCGGAGCAATACGAAACAGCGATCGGTGGCGTACCGGACAAGCGGCGGGCATAGACAGCCTCGCCCTGGTCGAAGCATTCAATACCAAGATGGCGATGGAGCTGCCCATACCTAACGGGGAGCCGCTGGTGGGACAGTTTTCGCCACTCGACAGCGTCAAGCACTCCCTCTCATACCTGCGTGCCGGATTTTTGGTGCTCGACCACGCGGACGGGGCCGTGCGTGCGTGGGTAGGCGGTTCCGACTTCAATTTCAGCCACTACGATCACGTAACCAGCCGGCGACAGACGGGATCGACCTTTAAGGCATTCGTTTATGCGGCAGCCCTGATGGAGGGCTTCGACCCCTGCTACCGCATCAGCAACTCGCTGCGTACCTACGCCGATGAGGACGGCCCCTGGACGCCCCACAACTCCGACTGGGTGCACGGGGGAACGTACAGTATGCACGGTGCCCTGACCCACTCCAGCAATGTGGCCGCCGTCAAGATGATTATGGAAACTACGCCGGAGCCTGTGGTGGAAATTGCCCACACGATGGGAATCGGCGGAGAGATTCGGCCCATCCCCAGCATCGCCCTCGGTACGGTGGAGAGTACCCTCTACGAGATGGTCGGTGCCTACGCCACCTTTCCCAACGGCGGTCGGCATACGGAGCCCTATGTGATCAGCCGCATCGAGAACGGCGACGGGGAGGTCATCTACGAACACGAGGCGGTTTCGACGGCCGTCCTGGAAGAAGAGCAGGCGGCGACCATGGTTCAGCTGCTGCGCAATGCGGTCGAACGGGGTACGGCCAGCCGACTGCGCTGGGAATACGGCGTCCTGCGGCCTAGCATTGGTAAGACGGGGACGACCCAAAATATGGCCGACGGCTGGTTCGTCGGATCCACCCCCGCCCTTACCGGCGGTGCCTGGGTGGGCGGAGAGAATACCGGCGTACGGTTCCGTTCCGGAGATCTAGGCAACGGTGCCCGCTCGGCCCTGCCGATCTGGGCTTACTTTCTGCAGAATATGGAAAACGATACGGCCCTGGTCGCTCAACTGGGCGACGACTTTCCGAAAATATCGGACGAGGTGCGTGAAAGTTTCCGGTGTTCGGAATTTATTCCGCCAGTCCAAATCGTGGAAGAGATCGATGAGACGCCTACGGAAGATACGCCCGAACAGGTGCTACCAGTGAGCAACGTAGCCACCCTCCCCGACGGCCGGTGACCTAGGAAGCGTGATCTTCAATTCGGGACTTACCCACATTGTCGGCAATTTTACGCCCAATCCTTAGGATAAGCGAGTTTACCAGCTAAATTAGAGTGTTCGGGAGCAGTAGCGCTCCGCGCACCAAAACACTCGCTGTATGAAACTCTTTATCCGCAGTGGGCTGATGAGCCTGCTCACCTTACTCTTTTTAAGCACCAATAGCTACGGTCAGACTACCGTTTCGGGCACCGTTACCGGCGACCAGGGCGAAGCACTTATTGGAGTGAGCATCCTGATCCAGGGGACCGGCAGCGGCACGGTCACCGACGCTGAGGGGGAATACACCATTACCGCTCAGGAAAGCGACGTGCTCGTCTTTAGCTACACTGGCTATGGCACCGTGACGCGCACCGTCGGTACCAATTCCGTGATCGACGTCGAACTACAGGCGGGAGCCCAGCTCGACGAGGTGGTGGTGACCGCCCTCGGCATTAGTCGGGAACGCAAAGCCCTCGGCTACGCCGTCGAGGAATTGAACAGCGAGGAGATCGTACAGTCCAGACAAAACAACTTGGTCAATGCCCTGCAGGGGCAGGTGGCCGGGGTGCAGGTGTCGAGTGCGGGAGGCGGACCCGGCCAGGCGTCGCGCATCATCATTCGGGGCATCAACTCCCTCGACCCGGACGCGAACAACGAACCGCTATTCGTAATCGACGGAATCCCGGTTTCCAACGAAACCCTGACGGTCGGGGGCGGCGGGAGTCGCAACGTAAGCAACCGCATCGCCGACATCAACCCCCAGGACATCGAGACGATGACCGTGCTAAAGGGTGGTCCGGCCACGGCACTGTACGGACTGCGTGCGGCGAACGGAGCGATCATCATCACGACTAAGTCGGGAAAATCCGGCCGCGTATCGGTGGATGTCACCTCTACCTACGGTACGGAGGAGGTGAATAAATTTCCCGAAACCCAGAAGACCTATACTCAGGGCTTTGCCGGCAATTACGATCCCAATAGTTTCTGGCCCAGTTGGGGGCCGTCGGTGGAGGAGGCCCGGGCGTTCGCGGCGGAAAACGGATTGCCCCGCCCCAACGACCTGTTCAATAACTTCGAAAACGCCTACACTCAGGGCGACCAGTGGCGCAACACGGTGAGTGTCTCGGGCGGCAACGAAAAAGCCACCTTCCGTACCTCCCTTTCGCGACTGACCCACGACGGGGTGCTGCCCTTCAGCACCTACGACAACACCAGTTTCCGGATCAACGCCAATTACCAGGCCAGCGAGAAATTCAGTTTTGGTGGCGGCGTCAACTACATCCGCAGCGGCGGCAACCGGGTCAACGCCGACCGCTTCAACGAACGACTGGTCTACTGGGCTCCCCAGGCCGACGTCAACAACTACATCCGCGAAGACGGTTCCATGATCGGTTACCGAAACGATGGCACGGTAGGGAACAATCCGGTATACGGCGAGGCCACCAATAAATTTATCGACGACGTAGACCGCTACATCGGTAACCTCACCTTCAGTTATTCCCCACTGCCGCAGCTGCGCATCAACTATACCCTCGGACTGGACCAGTACAGCGATTTTCGCAACAACTACGGTCAGGGATCGGTGTACGCAGGCGCGCCCAACTTCGAGGACAACCTATCGAACGGCAACGGCTTCGTGGTGGAGACCAGCATCCGTCGGCGCGACGTGACCTCTAACATCAACGCTATTTACACCAGCGACCTGACGCCCGACCTCAACTTGCGCTTCCTCGGCGGCTTCGATGCCTTCGACTCGAGCTACGATGGGGTGACCACCATCGGTAACGACCTCGACATTTACAACCTCTTCAGCCTGAACAACGCGGCCGACATTCGCACCAGTGCTGCACTCGTCAATCGTCGGCTCCTGGGCCTGTACGGGGAGCTTTCCCTGGCTTACCAAAATGCGGTCTACCTGTCCGTCACCGGTCGCAACGACTGGTCGAGTACACTACCGCAGGCCAACCGCTCCTTTTTCTACCCGTCGGTAAGCCTGGGTGTACTGCTCGGTGAGGTGCTGGAACTCCCGGAACTCATCAGCTTCGCCAAGCTACGGGCCTCCTACGCCGGCATCGGCAAGGACACCGATCCGTACCGCACCAACATCGTGTACCGCAATGCCACCGGATTTCCGATCAACAACGTGACCGGCTGGACGCGCGACGATCAGCAGGGTGCCCCCGACCTGAAGCCCGAGCGCACCAATACCCTGGAGTTCGGCGCCGACCTGCGGTTCCTCAACAACCGACTCGGTATTGATTTCACTTACTACAATGCCAAGAGCATCGACCAGATCATTCCGGTACCGGTATCCAACGCTACGGGTTTCTCCACCTTCGTACTGAACGCCGGATCGATGCGCAACAGCGGCGTCGAACTGGCCCTGCGCGGTACGCCGATCTCCACGGCTGACCTCACCTGGAACGTGAACCTGAACTACACCAGCAACAAGAATGAGGTGCTCACCATTTTCGAGGGCGTGGAAGACATTCTGATCGGTAGCTCCTTCGGCTACGCGGGTTCATCGGCGAGCATCCGGCTGATCCGTGGAGAGCCCTACGGCAACATCTACGGCCGCAGCTACGCCCGGTATGACCCCAGTGGCGATAATGAAGATAACCTCTTCATCGATTACAGCCAGCCCTTGCTGATTGGCGACGACGGCTTTCCGGTCATCGAAACCGAACAGAAAATCCTCGGCAACACCCAGCCCAAGTGGTTCGGGGCCCTCACGAACAACATAAACTACAAGGGCATCGGAGTTTCCTTCCAGTTCGATACCCGCCAGGGCGTACAGAAGTACAACCAGCAGGGCAACTTCTTTGCCGCCTTCGGAACGGCCCCCTACACCCTTAACCGGAACGAAACCATCGTATTCGAGGGCGTCACCGCCGATGGGAGCCCCAACACCAAGCCGGTCTGGCTCGGCCAGGGTGAAGGTCCGGACGGAGAAAACTACGGTGCCGGCTACTACCGTAATCGCTACCGCGGATCTACCGAGAATTTTGTGGAGGATGCCGACTGGTTCCGGCTCCGTAACGTGAGCCTGAGCTACCAACTGCCGGCCGCGTTGTTGGAAACCGTCTTCATCCGCACCGCCGGCATCACCCTCACCGGAAACAACCTCTGGCTCGAAACACCCTACAGCGGCTTCGACCCCGAAGGCAACCGCGGCAACGGCAACGGCGACGACGGTTTCGGTGGATTCACCTACCCCAGCGTACGCAGCATTTTCGTCACCCTCAACCTTGGCTTCTAACCCCCCGACGACCCATGAAACAGACCATCCTACACTACCTGCTTTCGGCCTGCGTCGTCGTACTCATGACCGCCTGCGGTGCCGACTACCTCGACATCAACGACAACCCCAACGTAGCCACCCGCCCGCCGCTCGACGGTCTGCTGGCCAGTGCCTCCTATAACACGGCGCAGAACCAATTCCGGGTCAGTAACGGCCACGCCGCTTACTACGTCCAGTACCTCGCCAGTCCGAATGAGGGCAACACCACCGATACCTACCTGGAGATCAGTAACGGGATTGCCTGGGGCGAACTCTACGATGTGATGACCGACCTTGACGACCTCATCCGCTTCGGACAGGAGGACGGCCTCGGCCGCCACGTCGCCATCGCCAAGGTCCTTATGGCCATCAATCTGGGGCTGGTCGTCGATAACTGGGGCAATGCGCCCTTCTCGGATGCCTTCTCCGGTGAGACGTTGCGCCCCACTTACGACAGTGCCGAAGACCTCTACGCCACCATTTTCCGTCTGCTGAACGAAGCCACTTCTGAGCTGGCCGCCGCCGCAGATGCCCCGGACGTACGTAGCGGCAGCGATTTTGTCTACGACGGCGATCTCGAATTGTGGACCCGCGCCGCCGCATCCCTGCGCGCCCGTTACCTGAATCACCTCAGCGAAACTTCCCAGTACGACCCCTCCGCGGTGCTGGCCGCCGTGGATGCCGGCTTCACCGGTCCCGAACAGGATGCCGCCGTAACCAGCTTCACGGTGCGCAACCCCTGGGCCCAGGTGGCGGACAACAACGCCAACCTGCTTCTCGGTGGGTGGCTCTCCGAACAGTTCATCGATGCACTGAACGGGACAACGTACGGTACGGAGGATCCCCGGCTGCCCCTGCTTACGAACCGCAACGACGACGGTGAATTCGTAGGTACGCCCAACGGTGCCGGTCGCCAGGGAGACGGTACCAAAACGCTGGAATCCTACCTGGTACTCGACGGAGCCTTCTCCATGGAGTCCAGTCCCCTCAACATCATCACTTACGCCGAGCTCAAATTCATCGAAGCCGAGGCCGCCCTCGCCGCCGGAAACCAGGAACGTGCCAATGAGGCTTTCGCGGAAGGCGTAAGGACCAGCATGTCCCAGATCGGGGTGGATGACCAGTCCGCCACCGACTACATTGCGGCCGAATACGGGTCGGACGACGTGACGCGCGACGACATCTTCCGGGAAAAGTATGTAGCAATCTTCCTCAGCCCCGAGACCTGGGTCGATGCCCGCCGCTACGATTACGCTTACGCGGACTTCGAGTTGGCCGAAAACGCCGCCCTTAACACCTTTCCCGTCCGCATCCAGTACCCCAATACGGAAACCGACCGCAACGCCGCTAACGTACCCGTGGTCACCATGACGGACCCCATCTTCTGGGATCAGTAGGGCGGGGGCGCAGGAGCAATGAAAAAAAGGGGCGGTGCTACTATATTTTCGCCGCATGAAATACGGTCTCTTAGTTCTCCTCCTCCTACTGGTAGTCGGCTGCAGCCGGCGGGCCCAACCCTACGACTTTCCCCGGCCGGTGGACACGACCGATCACCCGATCACCGAACAAGTGAAGCGGTCGTACGCCTTTGACGACGGTAGCCTGACCTTCGACAACCAGTTCGACGGTGCCCGACTAAATAAGTTGGAGCGGCTGAACGACAGCACCTTCGTAGCGACGATTCAACCCGAAAATGCGCCCATTAATCCGAGTCCGTGGTACGCCATGCGCATTGTATCCGACCGCAACCGGGAGCTTACCGTTCGACTGGCCTACCCGCCCGAGACCCGCCACCGGTACTTTCCCAAGGTAAGCCGGGATAGGGATGCATGGATGCCGGTAGATAGCAGCCGGCTCACTTACAACACCGACAGCACCGGACTGTCCGTGCGGCTGACGGTAGCAGCGGGGGAAACATTCCTAGCCGGTCAGGAGATCGTCAGTAGTCGTGACGTGATGGGGTGGTTATCGACCTTCCGCCAATCGTACGTACGGATCGATGAAGCAGGAAAAAGCCATCTCGGTCGTGCCATACCCGTCATGCGCCTGAGTGCCGAGAACCGCTACGCAAAGCGGCCGATGATCGTGCTGTTCAGCCGGCAACATCCGCCGGAGGTGACGGGGTACCTGGCGCTACAGGCCTTCGTCAAAGGCATCGTCGATCATCCCCGGGTGGAAGAATTTCTGCACCGGTACCAGTTGCTCGTTTTCCCGATCCTGAATCCGGATGGCGTAGACCTGGGACACTGGCGGCACAACGCCGGTGGCATCGATTCCAATCGCGACTGGGCCTACTACAACCAGCCCGAAGCCCGGCAGGTAGCCGATTACGTAGTGCGCAAGGCGAAGAAAAATGAAGCCCAGGTCATACTGGGTATGGATTTTCACTCTACCTACCACGACGTGTACTACACCTTTGACGATGACACACCGCCCTCCGTGCTTCCGGGCTTCACGGACGCCTGGCTGCGCGGAATTGAGGATCGGATCGGAAACGGCTTCAGGGTGAATGAAGAACCGCGACCACTAGGACCACCGACGACTTCCGGTTGGTTCAAAACCCAGTTCAACGCCGAAGCCATCACCTACGAAATCGGCGACGATACGGACCGGGAATTCGTAAAGCAGAAAGGACGCGCCTCCGCGGACGCCATGATCGACGTACTCCTGGCGCGCTAGCCCTGTCGTCGGTGTCGTCGGTGTCGTCGGTGTCGTCGGCCGACCGAGGCACGAGGCTCGTCCGCCGACTAAACGGACTAAGCTAACTAGGCGGATCAGGCCGTACTCGGCGGACGACTTGGAGTCGGCCGACGAGCAGCCGACGAGCAGCCGACGAGCGGCCGACGAGCGAAATTTCATTGCTCCCGCGTCCCCGCCCAAAAACCGTATCTTTAGCTCCGTAGATCAATGTAACGCAAATGGCAACTTATAACCTTACCGTAAACGGCACTCCACGCAGCGTGGAAGCCGAACCCGACATGCCCCTCTTGTGGGTGCTACGCGATGAACTTGGACTGGTCGGCACTAAATACGGCTGCGGCATTGGCGCCTGTGGGGCCTGTACGGTCCACCTTGATGGAATTGCGATGCGCTCCTGCTCCCTGCCCGTCGGACAGTTGGATGGAGAAGCGATCACGACCATCGAAGGACTCAGCGAGAACGGAGATCATCCGGTACAACTGGCGTGGCTGGAGCACGACGTGCCTCAGTGCGGCTACTGCCAGGCCGGCCAGATGATGAGCGCCGCCTCCCTGCTCGGCAACAGCCCCGGTGCCGACGACGCCGAGATAAGTGCCTCGATGAGCGGTAACATCTGCCGTTGCGGAACCTATACCCGAATCCACGCCGCCGTGAAAACGGCCGCCAAAAAAATGAGCTAAGATGTCAGTGCAACATACTTCCCGCCGTTCCTTCCTCAAGGTCTCGGCCGCCACGGGCGGAGGGCTCATGCTCGGCCTGAGTTGGCTGACCTCCTGCGAAAGCGATAAGGCCAACAAGGCCGATCCCGAATTACAGATGCCCGCAGAGTGGGTGACGGTCAACGCTTTCCTGAAAATTGGCGACAACGGTGTAGTCACCATTATGTCGCCTAACCCCGAGATCGGGCAGAACGTCAAGACCTCCATGCCGATGATCGTAGCCGAAGAGCTCGACGTGGACTGGAAAAACGTGATCGTAGAGCAAGCCGGCCTGGATACCGAAAACTACACCCGTCAGTTGGCCGGGGGCAGTCAGTCCATCCGCCACGGGTGGGAACCCCTGCGCAAGACCGGCGCCATGGCCCGTTACCTGCTCGTAGCCGCCGCCGCCCAGCAACTGGAAGTCGATGCGAGCGAATTGCGCACCGAGAACGGCGTGATCTACCACGACGGCAGCGACCGCAGCCTCGGTTACGGAGAGGTAGCCAGCCTGGCTGCTACCCTTACTCCGCCCGAGGAAGTAACCCTTAAAGATCCGGCCGACTTCAAAATCATCGGCCACGGCAAGAAAAATGTCGATGCCCGCAAGATCGTTAAGGGCGAGCCACTGTACGGCCTCGATGTGCAACGGGAGGGAATGATGTACGCCGCCATCGTGCACCCGCCCGCTTTCGGACTGAAGCTTAAATCGGTCGACGATACGGAGGCCCGCAGCATGCCGGGTATTCACGACGTAGTCACCATCGATGCCCGCCCGGAAGGGGTAGAGCAACAGTGGTCTGACGTGAATGCCTTTCCCCAGCTCGTAGCCGTCGTAGGCAACAATACCTGGCGGGTGCTGCAGGCGAAAAAAGCCCTCAAGATCGAGTGGGAAAGCGACAGCGCACCGGAGTCCACTGCCGGCCACCGGAGTGCCCTGGAAGACCTACTCAACGACGGAAAGGCCGAGGAGGCCCGGCGCGACGGTGATCCCGAAGCCGCCTTCGCCAGTGCCGCGACCGTGGTGGAACGCTCCTATTCTGCGCCCTTCCTGCCCCACAACACCATGGAGCCCATGAACTTCTTCGCCCACGTGACGGAGGATAAGGCGGAACTGGTGGGACCGATCCAAACGCCGGAGTTCTTGCGTAAAACCGTGAGTGCCCTGCTGAATATGCCGGAAGAGAAGATCGACATCATGATGACCCGAATGGGTGGTGGCTTCGGTCGCCGGCTTTACGGAAACTTCGGCGTGGAAGCCGTCCTGATCAGTAAGGCCGCCGGCGGCATCCCGGTAAAGTTGGTTTACTCCCGCGAGGACGATATGACCCAGGGTACCTACCGCCCCGAATATCTGGTGCGCTACCGCGCCGGACTGGACGAGGACGGTAAGCTCATCGCCTTTCACGTACGGGGAACGGGAGCTAACGAAAGCCCGGTGTTTGCCAACCGCTTTCCGGCGGGTACGGTAGACAACTACCTGGCCGAGAACCTCAGCATCGAAACGAACGTCTCTACCGGAGCCTGGAGAGCGCCGCGGTCCAACTTCATCGCCGGTGCCGAGCAGGCTTTCCTGGACGAGGTGGCCGAGGCTGCCGGCAAGGACCCGATCGAGTTTCGCCTCGAACTGTTTGAGCGGGCCAAAACCGATCCGGTCGGGGAAGACAACGATTACGACGCCGAGCGCTATGCCGGCGTGCTGGAACTGGTTCGCGATAAGTCGGGCTGGAATACGAACGACGACAAGCGCGGTGTCGCGGCCTATTACTGTCACAACTCCTACGTCGCTCAGGTACTCGAACTCGAAATGAAGGGCAGTGAGCCACGGGTGACCGAAGTGCACTGCGCCGTCGACTGCGGCATCGTGGTCAATCCCGAAGGGGCGCTCAACCAGATTCAGGGAGGCATCATCGACGGCATCGGCCACGCCCTCTACGGCGCGGTGACGTTTACCGACGGCAAGCCCGACCAGCAGAATTTCGACACCTACCGGCTCATCCGTCATGCGGAGGCACCGCAGTCGATCCACACTCACTTCGTGGACAACGGCATCGCGCCTACCGGACTCGGCGAGCCCTCCCTGCCGCCCGTCATCGGAGCACTTGCCAATGCCATCTACCGGGCTTCTGGAGAGCGGGTGTACGAGCAGCCCTTCGCCAAGCCACGCGAGCTGAAGGGGTAATTGACACAGCCTTAACACAGTACGGTTTACCGGTGGGCGGCCCGCGTTTATCTTTACCGGATGAAAACAAACCACCACGCCCATACCCGCTTCAGCGATGGCGTAGGTGAGCCGGCAGACTACGTAAGGCAGGCCCTCACCGAAGGCCTCACCAGCTACGGTTTCAGTGACCACGCGCCCATACCATCGGGCGATATCGGGTCCATGAAGCTGCACGAACTGGGGGAATATGGCAAGGAAATCGACCGCCTCCGCGACCTTCACGCGCACGAGATCACGCTACACAAAAGCCTGGAGGTAGACTACCTTCCAGGAGTGATGAACGTCAATAGCCCACACATTTTGGCTGCCGGGCTCGATTACACCATCGGTGCCGTTCACTACGTCGGTTACCTCAGTGAGGGCGAACCCTGGAGCTTTCAGCGGCCCAACCCGGTGTTCGAGCGCGGGATCAGCACCATCTTCGGTGATAGCCCCCGCCGCATGGTCGAGCGGTACTACGCCCTGGTCCGGGAAATGGTGGAATTGCACCCACCCGACGTCGTCGCCCACCTCGATCGCATTAAGCGCCGCAACGTGAACGGAGCGTACTGGGACGAGCACGCCGACTGGTACGTCGCCGCGGTGGAAGAAACACTGGATGCCATCGCCGGTGCCGACCTGATCATGGAGGTAAATACGCGGGGCATCTACCTGAACGAGATCAGCGATACGTATCCGAGCTACTGGATCGTGCGCCGGGCCCATGCGCGTGGCATTAAATTGCAGGTAAACTCGGACGCCCACCAACCCCGCCACATCGTGGGTGGTTTTCGGGAGACTTACGCCGGCTTGCGATCGCTGGGCGTGGAAGCCGTCTGGGAGTTCAAAGACGGCGGCTTCCGACCCGCCGAACTACTGGTCACGTCGCCATCGTAGCCCGTCGCCGCAGGGTGCCCCGCTGCCCGGTCGCCTGGAGTACCCCGGCGTCGCCGGAATCGATCTCGGCGGCGTTCCCCTCATCCGTGTCGATGTGCATCTCCAGTTTATAGTCGGGTGATACCCGGATAAGCACGTTCCCGAACGTGAGCCCCCGCTCGGCATCGTTCACGGTCACTTCCACCGTGTCGCGATCCTGCACGCCAAACCGCTCGGCGTCGGTGGGCGTCATGTGAATGTGTCGCCACGCGCAGATCAGGCCGTCTTCCAGATCCACCGAACCCTGAGGCCCGAGCAATTGGCAACCCGGGGTATTCTCAACTTTCCCGGATTCCCGCACCGGGGCGTCTACGCCGAGGAAGAACTCGTCGGTCCGCGATATCTCAATCTGATCGACCGAGCGCAGGGGGCCGAGTATCCGCACCCGCTCGATCCGGTTGCGGGGACCGACCACCGTCACCGTCTCCTCGGCGGCGAACTGGCCCGGCTGAGAAAGCCACTTCTTGACGGTCAGTTCGTAGCCGGGGCCGTAGAGCTGATCCAAGGTTTCCCGTGTCAAGTGACAGTGGCGGGCCGAAACGGCAATGGGGATACTGGGTAGGGTATTAACCTCATCCTCGTTGCGGAGCAGTTTGGCGCAATCACGGGCGATGGCCAACTGCTCGTCCGTACGAATGGCCAGCAGTTTCACGCGGCTGTGGCTCCGGCTGAAGTCGACGACGTCCTCCGTGACGGTAAGTTGTGCGGAGTGATTTTTATCCTCGTCGATCACGGCTCCCAGGTAATCGAGTCGTTGGGCGGCCCGGTGTCGCACGATGCTGCTGTTTTCACCGATACCGCCGGTGAAGATGATGGCGTCGACGCCCCCCATTACGGCCGCGTAGGCCCCGATGTACTTGCGCAGGCGGTGGGTGAATACCTGCAGCGCAAGCTGGCAATCGGGATCTCCGGCCGTTGATTGCTCCAGGATGTGGCGCATGTCGTGACCGGCACCGGAAAGACCGGCCAGCCCACTCTCACGGTTCAGCAATTTATCGATCTCGTGTGGTTCCAGACCGGTCTTTCGGTGGAGGTAGGCCGGTATGCCCGGATCGAGGTCGCCGGAGCGAGTGCCCATCACCAAACCTTCCAGCGGCGTCATGCCCATGCTGGTCTCAATACTGCGACCGAACTCGATGGCCGTCACGCTGCACCCGTTGCCGAGGTGGCAACTGATGAGACGAAGATTGCGGTAATCGTCCCGGAGGAAGGTCGCCGCCCGCCCCGCCACGTAGCGGTGGCTCAGGCCGTGAAATCCGTACCGCCGGATATCGTATTCCCGGATAAGGTCGCGGGGGAGGGCGTAAGTTTGGGCGCGGCGCGGCAAGCTGTGGTGGAAGGCCGTGTCAAACGCGGCAAAGTGGGCAAGGTCGGGCCACAACTCCCGGGCGAGCCGGATTGCGGCCAGGTGGACGGGATTGTGAAGGGGGGCGAGATCGCTAAGCGCTTCGATTTTTTCCTCTACTGCTTCGTTGAGGCGGACCGCCCCGTCGAAGTCAGCGCCCCCGTGCACGACGCGGTGACCCACGCCCGAGAGAGAAATGCCCCTGACCTTCTCCCTTAGTTGCAGCATGAACGGGTGCATTTTAGTCCGGTGGTCGCTACTGCCGGCGGGCAAATCGGCCGTAAGTTCGGTGAGGCGTTCCCCCGTGGCTGCGTCGATTACGGCGGCTTTAAGGGACGAGCTGCCGGCGTTAATGACGAGAACGTGCATACGGGGAGGGGTTTGGGGGCTTTAACCGGCGATGCGGGGCGCACGTTCGCTGGCGACCGGAATGAAAAAGGCCCCGCCGGCGCATAGTGCCGGCGGGGCCCGAGGGAATCAATCGCGGATCGGACTATAACTTCACCAGGCGGGTGCTTACGGTGTAGCCATTTTCGTTGCTTACGTTGATCAGGTAAACTCCGCCCACCAGGTCACCTACGTTCAGGCTGGTCTGACCAGTGTCTGCTACAGTCAGCTGACGGAGAACCCGACCGGTGAGGTCGCGCACTTCGACCCGAATCTGCTCGGCCCCACCCGCAACAAGGATGGGATTAACGCCGGTGAGGATGGAGGGATTCAGGTCCCAGGTCAGGGTCACTTCGCGTGCGTTCGTCGGATTGGGAAAGATGCCGACTTCCCGATCCGTGGTACCGGCAAGGCGAGCGGTCCGGCCGCTACCTTCCGCCCAGGCGGACACCGCTCCGCCCGCACAGGCCGAACGTACGCGGTAGGTATAGGTGACGTTCTTGCTAACGTTGACGGAAGCGGAGGTGCCACTTACCGATCCGGAAGCATACAGGCTGTTGCCGTCATATATTTCCACGGCGTAGGTCTGCGCACCGCTGGCGGCATTCCAGGAGATGGTCAGTTGGCGTCCGCCCTTGCCGCGGGAGCTGCCCAATCCGGTAGGCGCGTCACAGTCGCCGGCGGTGGGAGGCTCGGTGGGTGGCGGCGGCGGTGGGGTAGTGCCGTCGCAGGCTGCGGACATGAGTTCCGGACGGGCGGAGGAGATTGCTGCCCACATCCGGTCCTTCTGGCCGGAAGTGAAGAGGTTCATGCAACCGTCGTCGGAGTAGTCCATGTAATTCTGGAACATATCGGGCAGGTCGCCGCCGCTGTTCTTCCCCTTGGGCTTGCAACTGTTGGGTCCGGGGTAGGTGCAGCCTCCTCCGGTGTAGTTGGGACCGCCGGCGCTGGGCGTGTCCGCTACGAAATCATCGACGTTGCAGCCGCCGTCGCCCCAGATGTGGCGGAGGTTGAGCCAGTGGCCAACTTCGTGGGTAGCGGTACGCCCTAGATTGAAGGGAGCCGTAGCGGTACCGGTGGTGCCGACGTAACGATAGTCCAGCACGATGCCATCGGTTGCGGCCGGGCCTCCGGGAAACTGGGCATACCCGAGGATGCCCCCGCCGATCTCGCAGATCCATACGTTGAGCGCCTGAGTGGGCGTGATGGCATCCGACCCGCCCGTGCTGGAAGATTTCACGTCGTCGTTCGTCCCGAAACTGCTCCGGGTAGTCGACTTACGAATGGTTTGGGTGAGGCAGAACTCGATTTCGGTATCCGCCGCTACGCCCTGAAAATCAGCAGGGGTGTTGCTGCGGTCGCCGTTGAGCCGACGGAAATCGTCGTTGAGTACCGCGATCTGACTGGCGATCTGGGCGTCGGAGATGTTCTCTGTACTATTGCCGTACACCACGTGCACGATGACCGGAACGGTAAGGATGCCCCCGGAGAAGGCCTTTTCCAGCTGGATGTCGTACTGCTCGGTAAACCGCTCGATGCGCTCGAGTTGGAGTTCGCGGATGGGGTCCTGGAGAATCTGTTGTTGGAGGTACTCCATGGAGCCGCAGTTGCGCTGGGCGTACACGAAGTTGCCTACGACCATGAGGCCGATAAGGAGTAAAAGTCTCGATTTCATAGAGAGAAGGGTTGGTTAGGGTGTCAGATGACGGCCCCAAAATACCCTGCGAAATTCTAATAAATCAGCAAATGGCCCGATTTTATTTTGGTAAAAACCCGTTAGTGCCGTCAAACTGGACGAAAAATACCCGGGTGCCCCCGCTTAATTTCGTACGGCAACCCCTACCATAGAGTCCGCGGTACCGTAGTATAAAAACCACTTGTCCTTAAAGTAGACCAGCCCTTCGATGAAGGTAGTGCCCGATGCGTACTGTCCGGTCATTTCGTGGGGAAGGGACGGGCAAATGAAGGGTTCTTCCATCCGGTCGATCAGCTTGGTGGGGTCCTCGGCACTGAAGAGCGCCTGTCCGCCGCAGTAAGCGCCGGGGCCGGTGTCCATATAGCGGAGCGAATCGGCCATTTCGTTTTTTCCGTTGTAGAGCACGAGGATTCCCGCATCGGTAAGCAGGGCAGGGGGGCCGGGCTCACTGAGGCCACTGTCGAACGTGCCGGGGCGGCGGGGTAGGGGATCATAGAGAGTGGAATCCGGGTTCAGCACGGGCGTCCAGTCGAGTAGGTTGTCGCTGTACGCCAGACCGACCACCGCGTCTCCCCAGTACATCCAGTACTTTCCGTTTACGGGAGTGGCGACCAGGTGGCCGTCGGCATCGAGCTTACACACGACGGAGCCGGATTTCGACCAGGTGTCGTGAAATTTTCCCCCGTAGGCATCCTGGAAAACGGGGCCGTGCTTTTGCCAGGTCAGCAAATCGTCGGAGGTAGCGGAGCACAGGCGGGCGACGTCCTGGTTCCAACCGGTGTAGAGCATCAGGTAGGTACCGTCTTCCAGTTCCACCACGCGGGGGTCCTCGCAGCCTCCGGGTTCCTCGAATTCCTGGTTGTTGTCGCGGGCGGGGTAAAGGACGGGTTCGGGCCGGCGTTCGAAGTGGATGCCGTCCGCGCTGGCCGCCAGCCCGATGCGGCTGGTACGCCGCCCCAGGATGGCCCGCGGATTGTCTTCGGCACGAAACAGCAGGTAGACGCTATCGCCCCTTACTACGGCCCCAGGATTAAACACATCCGCGCGCTGCCACCTAACCGTCTGTTCGGTAATGGGATCGAGGAAGGTGTAGGTGCTGTCGGCCTGTAGGATTGGATTTTCCGCCGGCTTCTCGAAACCGGTGAGCCACGGACTGACTGTAGTGGTGGTAGTGCTGTTGCTTCCGGGAGGGTTTTCCGTTCGGCACGCTACGAGGCAGAGGAACAGCAGTGGAAGCAGTGTAGATAGTTTCATACTAATGGCGGTTAGGGGACAAGTTTAACACTTTATCGACCAAACCCTTCCGGGAGGCTTCCGTATTGTATGTAATTTGCGGCCCTTAAGGCATATTGGTTTTCATGACCCAGGTTTTATGTCTGCCTTGTTTCCACTTTAGAAAGCTATGAACTTCACACACTACTTCTATTGGTCGGCGACGACCCTCCTTTTTTTGTTTACCCCCATCCTTTCGGCGCAACCCTGCGGAGCGATAAATAGCCAAGTCTCTACGGACGATGTCCTCTTCGCCGTAGAGGCCGGAAGCGAAGGCACAAATCTGGCACTGGGATACCAAACCGGCCCCGTCGTCACTTTCCCCCTAAGCGATCGGGTGGAAAGTACGAGCCCGAGAACCACCAAGATATACCGTACCAACGCCGCGACGACTCCCGAAAGCTGCATCGCGGTAGACCGTTCGGGTGAAACGTACAATACACGCTACGATGTGTTTCGACTCACCCCAAACCGGAGCGGCAGGGTCACCTTCAGCAAGGATCCCGGATCGCAGGATTCGCTGCAGTTCACCATTTTTCGGGACACTTTTGCGTCCGACGACGGTTGCGGCCCCAACTGGGTAGCCTCCAGCTTCACCACGGCGGGCGGGGGGATAAATCGGCTCCAACTGACGATAGATATGGTGCTCGGCACGACGTACTACCTCATGGTCTCTCCCTTCACCGGAGGGCAGATCAATTACCCGCTCCCCTACACCATTAACGTCTCCGATCCCTCCGGGGGCACGCCGCCCACCATGTACGCCGGGGAAAATTTCGTTGTAGAAGATGATTTTGCCGCTAACTACGACTACATCTATCTCGCCGCCGATACGGAGGGAGAGGTCATCAGAGAAGTCAGTAAGACCGGCGATTTTACCGGCTTGCCCGCCGGGAGTTACGACGTCATCGGCGTCAACTACGATACTCTGCTCGTACAGGAGGAATCATTCATCAGCGAAACAACCACCGATATTCAGACCGACGGGGATGGTAATCCGGTATGTCTGCAGCTGAGCGGCAACGCCCTGTCCCTCAGCGTGGTCGAAGCCGTTGCTGCCCCGGTGGAGTGGCTTAGTTTGCGCGGCGAAATTCAGGCCACGGTGGTCAAACTTTTTTGGGAAGTAGCTTCGGAAACGGAAAACGACTATTTCCGTATCGAGCGTTCCCCGGACGGGAAAACCTGGACCGATCTGGGTGAAGTGGCCGGAAACGGAACGACGCAGGTATATGCCGCCTTCGAGTTTACCGATCCTCACCCGCGGGGTGGGAATACCCTATACCGACTCGTGCAGGTCGACTTCGACGGCACGGAGCACCTGAGTACGGTAGTGGAGGTTGACTGGAAAAAACCGACGGGCGGCAAGCTCATCACTTACCCCAATCCCTTTAGTGACCAATTGACGGTAGAACTTCCCGAAGATGCTCCCTTAACTATACCCCGGCTGTTCGATCTTCAGGGGAAGGAGGTTACCGAATTGATAGAACTTCGTGAACTCGGCAAGCGTCGGGCCGTCATTGGCACCGCTGGCCTTGCTCGGGGGATGTACCTCCTGCGTTGGGGGGAGAACGAGCTTAGAATCGTCAAGGGGTGATCCCAAATGGTTTGTTAATGTTAATTCATTGTAAACTCTAGGTAAACTATGTTTTAAGTGGCAGCGTTGTTATATTTCACCTGAAGCAATAAACTCTGCCCATGACCTACTATAAAGAGGAGCAACGCCTTCGCAATCCGGGACTGATCGCGCTTATGATACTTATGACAGGACTGGTGGGGTACCGGGTTGCCCTACTTGGTTTCGGCGGAGCCAGCGCACGCCAACTCGTGATTACCGGACTCATCGCCCTATTGGTTGCCGGCTGCTGGTACGCGGTTTACCGCTCCCGGCTGCGCATTAAGATCAACGACAAGCACGTAAAGGTAAAGATGAAGGGCGTACTCGGTCGGCAACTGAAGCTGCCAACCGCCGACATTGTTGATTGCACTTACGTTGACGTTGCTCCGTCGGCTCGCTGGTCGGGAGCACTCACGCATCCGTCGTCCACTTTCAGCTGCATCGACTTCGGGGGGCGGCGTGGCATCTGCATCCGCATGCGCAACGGTCACACCTACTTTATTGGTTCCGACGATCTGTTTGAGCGGCAAAACGATATACCTCTTCCAACACACGCTGCCGCCAGTTGAACGGCTCCAGGTCGGCCAGTCCGAGGATTGAAACCGCCGTATCCATCTCCTCTTCGTAATCGCTCGAAAAGCTAAAGTTGCGGGCGGCGGCGCGCAGGTGCCGTGCGGGGATCAGTCCGATCAGTTCGGAACCCGTTACCTTAATTCCCATGGCCGCAGCCAAGTCCGTAGCGGTTAGGTATACGCGAGCAAGGCTGACTTGGTCGGGATCCACTACGTTGCAACTGACCTGACAACGTCCGTACTCTTCGATGTACCAACCAATGGCTTTGAGTCCGGGGAACAGCCCCGGCCGACCGGCCGCCCCGCTGCCCCGCAGCCGGGCGGCCAGTTGGTTGGCCTGCTCCGGCGTAGCCTCCGCACTCAGGTTAATGTTCCACGCAATCAGAAAGGGGCGGGTGCCCATGATCGTAATTCCGAGACGGGGGTGGGGGGTTGACGGACCGAAATCGGGCTGCCAGTCGGGCAGCTGCATCTTTTCCGTCAGCCCTTCGAACTCGCCCTTGCGCACTGCTGCCAGGTTCGCCCGGTGGGGTAGGGCGGCGCTGTTTTCGTAGAGGTACACCGGGAGATTGAATCGCTCGGCAACCATCTTGGCCAGCTCCTGCGTCCCCGCCCTTACTTCCGCTTCCTGAATGTTGGCAATGGGCACTAAGGGACATACGTCGATGGCTCCACTCCGCGGATGGGTGCCCCGGTGCCGCCGCATATCGAGGTGTTCGTCGGCAATGCGGTAGAGGTGAAACGCGGCCTCGTAAACCCCCTCCGGAGCGCCCGCGAAGGTAAAAACGGTCCGGTGAGCGCCGTGGCCGATGTCGCGGTGCAGTAGATAGCAGTTGTCGACGGAGTCGATTGCCTCAGACATGCGATCCAGCACACCAAGGTCGCGGCCTTCACTCACGTTGATGACGCATTCGATGAGGGGAGCGGCGGGAGTGGGCATAGGAATTTATTGGACTCGGGCGTTTAGAGCTTGTGCGGCCCGTACAACTAAGCTCAAGCAAAGAAAATCAATGTTGCGTTACCTTTCTGTCTTACCACTTCTTGCCGCCCTGCTGTTGCTGACCGGCTGCGGGGAGGATGGCCCCGATGCCGTAACCGCCCCACCCTCCGGCGATCCCGGAATCAACCGACTCAGTGCAATGATTCTTCAGCAGCCCGAAGCGGCTGACCTGTACGCCCAGCGGTCGCTGATGTTCTACGACGTGGAAGATTACGATAACGCCATCGCCGATCTGACGACCGCCCTTTCCATCGACAGCACCAACCTCGACTACCATTACCGACTGGCCGACGTATACCTCGATTACTACCGGAGCCGACTGGCCCTCCGAACCCTGGAAAACGCCGCCCGCCTCGACCCCGATCAACTGGAAACCCAGCTTCGTCTGGCCGAAACCCAGCTGATCCTGAAGCAGTACGACGATGCGATCGCCAGCCTGAACCAGGCCGTGCGGCTGGATCCCCGCAATCCCGAAGCCTACTACCTGCTCAGCCAGGTATTCGCCGAAACCGGAGACACCCTGCGGGCCACGAACGCAGCGGAGGAAGCCACCCAGATCAACCCCGACATGACCGACGCCTACCTGCTGCTCGGTGAGCTGGCCGCCGCGAAGGGAGACCCCCGGGCCATCGAATACTTCAATGCGGCCGTGGACATCGATCCCGGCGACGTGATCGCCATTCACGCGCGGGCGGACTACTACCGGGATACGGGTGACCTGGAACGGGCCATTGCGGAGTACCGCCGGGCCAGCATTACGGACCGACAGTACGTAGCTGGCAACTTCAACGCCGGACTGTTGCTTATGGAGCTCGATAGCGTACGGCGCGCCTACGATGAATTCAACATCACGATCAAGAACGATCCCATTCACATTCGCGCCTACTTCTACCGCGGATACGCCAGTGAACTGATGGGGGATGTCGCGGCGGCCCGCAGCGACTACGAAACGGCCCTGCGGATGTCACCCGACTTTACGCTGGCCCTGGAGGGGCTGGCGCGGCTGAACGGATAAAGTCGGCAATGGCTCCGGCGTAGGGATCCCGATCGTCGTAGGTCCAGCGGCCGGCATCGAGGTGGCCCCCCTCGGGAATGGTGAGCAAGCGGGCATCCGGCACCCGGAGGGCAAAAGAGGTGGAGTGGCGGTAGTCGACCATCCCGTCCGCCGTGCCGTGGAGGAGCAACCAGTCCAGGGACCCGGCGTGGTGAAGTTTGTTTATAGGATCGTGGTCCGCATACCGTCGGAATAACCTTCCGGGGCGTAAGAGTTCCAGGTTCAGTGGCGCGGCACAGAGGAGGGCCCGATCGGGCCCGGCGGGCCAGCCGGCGGCGGTCCACCAGTCGGGGTGCAGGGCCATGAGCGCCGCCAGGTGTCCGCCGGCACTAATGCCCCCGATCTGGGGCGGGGAGAGCGGCATCCCGCTTGCGGCAACCGCCGCGATTACTGATTTACAGTCCGCCACGATCGAGGGGAGGGAGTAGCGCGGCGGCCGTCGGTAGCTGGGCAGCACCACCCGAAATCCCTGTGCCAGCCAGGGGCGGGCGGCCGGGCGGAAGGCTTCGGGGGTTCCGAAGGTCCAGGCACCTCCGTGCAGGTAGAACGCCCAGGACAGGGGAGCGGTGGGGGCGAAACCTTCCGGTTCCAGGAGTAGATAGTACTGGCGGGGGTGGGGCCCGTAGGCGAAACGCCGGATGCTACAGCTCATCCGACCACGCACTTCGCGGCCGTGCTTCCAGTAAGTGGGCAGCTGGAGCACATCGATGAGCGACCTTTTGATGTTCCTTAGCATATGGCTACTTTCTCAGCGGGGCAATCACTGCGTAAAACTACCTTTACCTAATTCTTGTCCTTATTGTTTCAGACCTCAATTTCCCGAGCGTGCGCATTCTTACCCTCTTGTCTGCTTTGTTTCTTACCGCCACCCTTGCGGGTCAGGCACCCGATCGGCCCAGTTCGGGTGAGCTGCACGCCGCGATCCAGAAACTGGGCGTGCTGGGTTCGGCGCTTTACGTAGCCGCTCATCCCGACGACGAGAATACCCGCATGATCGCCTACCTGGCCAACGTGGAAAAGGTGGAGACGGGCTACCTGAGCATGACGCGGGGCGACGGCGGACAAAACCTCATCGCGCCCGACATCAGCGAGCTGCTCGGCCTTACCCGTACCCAGGAACTACTCGCGGCACGGCGTATCGACGGGGGCAAGCAATTCTTCAGCCGGGCCAACGACTTTGGCTACTCCAAACACCCCGACGAAACCTTCAACATCTGGGACAAACGGGAAGTACTCGCGGATGCAGTGTGGGTGATCCGGCAACAGCGGCCCGACATCATGATCCTGCGCTTCGATCCCCGCGCTCCGGGTTCTACCCACGGTCACCATACGGCCTCGGCGATCATCGGCATGGAGGCCTTCGACCTGGCCGGTGACCCCAGTGCCTTTCCCGAACAACTCGAATACGTGGAGCCCTGGCAACCCGAGCGGCTGTTCTGGAATGCCTACAGTTGGGGGCGGGACACCCTGCCCGACTACGTCGATACGAGCGACCTCATCACCGTCGACATCGGCACCTACCTACCAAAACTCGGGGAGAACGTAGCCGAAATCGCCGCCCGCAGCCGCAGCCAGCACAAGAGCCAGGGGTTCGGCAGCTCCGGCAGCCGGGAAAGGTACACCGAACGCCTGGAGCAGATCAAGGGAGACAGCAACGGCAAGCAGGACCATCCCTTCGCCGGCATCACCACCGACTGGTCGCGGGTAAGTGGGGGAGCGCCCATCAATGCCGCCCTAAAACAGATTGAAACCGACTTCGACTTCGACGATCCCGCGGCTTCCGTCCCGGGCCTGCTCGACGTACGCCGTAAGATCAGTGTCCTGGAGGAAGGCTTTTGGCGTAAGACGAAGCTTGCCGAACTCGACGACATTATTGCCGGCGCATTGGGCCTATATCTCAGTGCCACCGTCGATACCCGTATGGCGGCACCCGGAGATACCCTGGCCGTTAAGGTGGAAATCACCAATCGCAGCGACGTGCGGGTAGACCTGGACCGGATCGCCATAAGCGGGGATACCGAAATGGATGTACAAAAGCAGCCCCTGAACAACGGCGAGCCCCGGTTCGACACCCTCCGTACGGTACTGCACGACAAACAACTGAGCGGTCCGTACTGGCTACAGGAAGAGTGGAAACTCGGCATGTACAGCGTAGCGGACCAACAGCTGCGCGGCCGGGCCGAAGGGGCCGATCCGGTGACGGTCGACTTTACGATCGAAGTGGACGGCCAGTCCATCATCCTGAACCGGCCGGTCCGCTACCACTACACCGACCCCGTTGCGGGCGAACAGTTTCAACCCTTCGAGGTGATGCCCCCGGTCTTCGTGGAAGTAGGTGAAACCAGCTATCTGTTCACCAACGACGAAGCGGAACCCGTAACGGTAAAGGTCACCGCGGCCACCGACAACATCGCGGGCAACCTGAGTTTGGCAACGCCGGCCGGATGGAAAGCGGAACCCGCATCCCAGCGCATCGAACTCGCGCGACGCGGACAGGAAAGCTTCTACACCTTTCACCTCAGCCCGCCCGTAGAACAATCGCAGGGCAAAATCGTACCCAATTTGCAACTGACGGGCAAACCGAACGTCACGTACTCCCGCAAGCTGGTTACCATCGATCACCCCCACATTCCCACCCAGCTGGCCGATCTGAACGGAGGGGCGTCCGTAGCCCGCGTCGACCTCAAGACCGCCGGCCGGAGCATCGGATACTTACCCGGCGCGGGCGATGCGATCCCCGAAGCACTCACCGCCATCGGACTCGACGTTACGATACTGACGGATGCCGAAGCATCGATTGGGAAACTGAGCGACTACGACGCCATCGTGGTGGGCGTGCGCGCGTACAATACCCTGTCCCGCATGCCGGTCTACCAGCCGCGGCTGCTGGAATACGTCAAACAGGGCGGCACCCTCATCGTACAGTACAACACCAACCGCGGACTGCGGGTAAAGGAAAGCGAACTCGGCCCCTTCCCGCTAGAACTCAGCCGCGACCGGGTCACGGTGGAGGAAGCGCCGGTCAAGATCCTCGCTCCCGATCATCCCGCCCTGAATTTTCCGAATAAGATCACCGCGGCCGATTTTGAGGGTTGGGTGCAGGAGCGCGGACTTTACTTTCCCGATAAGTGGGCACCCGAATACACCCCCCTCCTTGGCAGCAGCGACCCGGGGGAGGAGGAGCACGACGGCGGATTGCTGGTCGCCCGGTATGGCTCCGGGCATTTTGTCTACACCGGCTACAGTTTTTTCCGCGAGCTGCCCGCCGGTGTACCCGGTGCCTACCGACTTTTCGCTAACCTGGTCGCCCTCGGCCAAACCAAGTAATTCATGCAACTCGGCTTCGTTACCGCCATTCTGCCCGATCAATCCCTCGAAGAAGTACTGCGCACCGCCGCCGACATCGGCTACGACTGCGTGGAGGTTATGTGCTGGCCCCCGGGAAAGGCGGAGCGCCGGTACGCGGGCGTGACCCACATCGACATCTCCACCCTCGATGAAGCCGGCATCGAACGGGTCAAAGAACTGCAGGAACGCTACGGCGTCTTCATTTCCTCCCTCGGTTACTATCCCAATGTGCTGGGCGGGGACGCGGGAGCAGCGCAAGTGGCCATCGACCACCTCTACGACCTGCTGGAAGCCGCCGCGGCCCTGGGCATCAATACGGTAACCACCTTCGTCGGCCGCGACAAGGACCGCACCATCGAAGCGCAGTGGGAAGACTTCCTTACCATCTGGAAACCCCTCGTCGAGCGGGCCGGGGAGCTGGGCGTGCGCATCGGCATCGAGAACTGCCCCATGCGCTTCACCGCCGACGAATGGCCGGGGGGCAACAACCTGGCGGTCAGTCCGGACGTGTGGGAAAACATGTGGCGCGACATTCCCGCCGCCCACTGGGGCCTGAACTACGATCCGAGCCACCTGGTGCTGATGCAGATGGACTACACCCGTCCGTTCCGCGACTATCCCGAGCGAATGATTCACGTACACGCCAAGGACCTGCGGATCGACCGCGAAAAACTCGACCGCCACGGCATCTTTTCCCATCCCGGTCTGTGGCACACTCCCAAATTGCCCGGTATGGGCGACGTGGATTGGGGCAAATTTTTCAGTCACCTCACCGATGCCGGCTACCGGGGCCCCGTATGTGTCGAGGTAGAGGATCGGGCCTACGAGGGCGACCTGGAGCTGCGGAAGCGTTCGTTGCGGCAGAGCCACGATTACCTGCGGCAGTTTATCGCGTAGGCTTGCATCGCACTTGCGACTTACCTTGCACCCGCGTCCCCGCCCGAAAACTAAACGACACCCATGGCCCGCCGAAGGAAGAACCGTATGCCCGAGCGCATCGACAACGTTACGATCACCTCCCTGGCCGATAAGGGCTTCTGCGTGGGCAAAACTCCGGAGGGGATGACCGTCTTCGTGGAAGATGTGGCGCCGGGCGACGTCGTCGACGTGCGCCCATTCCGCAAGAAGAAAAAAGTGCTCTTTACCGCTCCGCTGCGCTTCATCGAACGATCGACCGAACGGGTGGAGCCTTTCTGCCAGCACTTCGGGGTGTGCGGCGGTTGCAAGTGGCAACATTTTGCCTACACCGGCCAACTACGGGAGAAGGAACGCATGGTACACGACGCCTTTCAGCGGATCGGCAAGGTGGAAGTCGACGAGTGGCAACCCATCCTGGGCAGCAAGCAGATCCAGTACTACCGCAACAAGCTGGAATTCGGCTGCGCCAACCGCCGCTGGCTTCCGACGGAGGAAGTGGGCACCGACATCAGCAACGAGGAGCCCGTCATCGGGTTTCACAAGGCCGGAGCCTACGACAAACTCATCCAGATCGAGCACTGCCACCTGCAGCACGGGCCGAGCAACGAACTCAGGAACGGCCTGCGCGCACTGGCGACCGAACTCGGCATCGAGTTTTTCGACATGCGGGAACGCACCGGATTGCTGCGGCAGATGATGGTCCGGACCACCACCACTGGAGAATGCATGCTGGTGATTGCCTTCTACAGCGACGAGCGGGAGACGATCAACCGATTCCTGGATGCCGCCCTGGCCCGCTTCGGGGAGGAGATCACCAGTCTGTTCTACTGCATCAATCCGAAGATCAACGAATACCTGATGGACCTGGAGATGGTGCCTTACGCCGGGCCGGCCTACGTCACCGAGCGGCTGGGCCACGTGAGCTTCCGGATCGGCCCCAAGTCGTTCTTCCAGACCAATACCGCACAGGCCGAAAACCTGTACGCCATCACGCGGGAATTTGCCGGGCTGACGGGGGAGGAAAACGTGTATGACTTATATACCGGTATCGGCTCCATTGCGCTTTACGTAGCCGGGATGTGCCGTCAGGTGGTCGGCATCGAAGAAATTGCCCCCGCGATCGAGGACGCCCGGGAGAACGCCCGGCTGAACGGCGTCGGCAACGGCGTTTTTTACGCCGGTGACGTGCGCAATATTCTTACCCCGGAATTTGCTGAGCGGCACGGGAAGCCCGACGTGCTGATCACCGATCCGCCGCGGGCCGGTATGCATCCGAAGGTCGTGGAGATGCTGCTGCAGCTCGCCCCGCCGAAAATTGTCTACGTCAGCTGCAACCCGGCTACCCAGGCGCGCGACTTGGCAGCTTTGGGGGAGAAGTACGTCGTACGGAGGGCGCGGCCGGTCGATATGTTTCCCCATACCAGCCACATTGAGAATGTGGTAATGCTGACGTTGCGTAACTTGTAAAACTAAATAGGGGTTTTTCCACCACTTGAACAGTCTTAAATCGCCAATTTTGGCGGGAGTGCACAGTAGTTTACGCAGGATGAGTAGTGAAATATTCAGGCCAATCATCGATAAATTGGTAAAGGTCGGCGTCGATCGGGATCTCGCCGATTGCTTCGCGCGTCAGTTGCACCAGCGCCGCTGCCGCAGCAAGGAATTGCTGTTTACGGAGGGCGATGCACTACCGGACGCGTTTTACATCCTGTCGGGCTACGTGCGCCTGTACTCGACCGACAGTTCGGGCGACGTGATGGTTAAAATTCTGGCGGGCCCGCGGGATTTTGTCGGGTGCATCAGCGCTATTCTGTACAATAAGGATTCGGAACTCACGGCGGAGTGCATTACCGACTGTACCGTTGTAGTGATCGACCAGTTTCACCAGTCATTGGTGAAAAATGACCTGCGGACCATGACCTTTCTACAGGACATTGCGATCCGCCACCTGATCGCCCTCATCAACGAAAAATCTCAGATGTTGCCCCTAAAGGCCAGGGACCGGTACCTATACTTTATGGAACGGCACCCCAAAATTATGGCCCACGTGCCGGCCGGAATTGTGGCGAATTACATCGGAGTAGCTCCCCAATCGCTGAGCCGGATCAAACAAAGTATGAAATAAACCATCTTTCTACCACATTTTTAACCGATGTGAATATGAAGGACGATTATAAACCTGTTCTTTGTTCTAGATTTTATAGGCTACATTTTGACACTTTGAACAAATTTCGGTTTTAGACTTACTCTCGTCCGTTCCTCATTCAGGGGCGGACGTTTTTTTTGCCCTTCCCCGAGGAGACACCTTGAGGATTACTTGTTCTGGTAAATTATCCTTTGGTGCGGGCAAAGCGTCCGCTCGTCCTGGGTAGGGCAAGACGGCACGGTGGTGGTGAGGGCTGAGGGGAAATACTACCGACGTCCCATCTGACCGGGACGGGTGGGTTGCTTTACCACCCGGATGGGCTGGGGAACTGGGCACACGGCGGGAGTGGCGGGAAAGAGGGAGGCAAAGGCCCGGGCAATGAGAGTGTAGATATTCAAAATAATAATTTTGATAAATGCAGTCGGTCGAATTATTCGACGCTGACAATGGTACAGATAACCGTCCCCGCACCGGAAATATTGGACGGCCGGGAAAATAGCAACCGGATTCCCGGTTTTCCCCCACCCACCGGTCACTTCAACTCCCAACTTTGCGCGATAATCGGTGACTGACCGAGCTGGTTCAGCAGCCGGCGGTAGTCGGCAGCTGCGGCGTCAGCCCGCGTGGGAGCATCGTACGTTGTACCGGTGTAGATCACCACCCTTTCCGAGGTCGGCCCCTCCGTCAGGCAGTGCTCGTTTAGGGTTCGGTGACCCCGCATTCCCGCCGCACGCAGTTGCGTGAGCCGGACCGTCGCTTCCTCCGCGGGCAGGATCGCGTCCACCACGATGTACAACCGTTGGTTGCCCTCCGCGGATTTGCAATCGTCAGCGGGCGGGGGCGCGGGTGCGGTGCCACTGGTTGACTCCGAGCCTTCCGGAGCTTCAACTGTTCTTTCCCCGATCCGAACATCTGCCGGGCTATCAAACCGCGGGTCAGCAAAGGGGTCTGGGATCACGGGACCGTAGCTTTTCTCGTAAACAAGCAGTACGAGCAGTGCGGTAACTAGCAGGAGGAGGCCGATATTCAGGAACCGACGCCGGTTCTGCTTCCGTTCTGGCGGGGTGGCCCCGTAAGAAGGATTGCGATCGATCACGGCAAGGATTTCCCGGCGCTTTCCGTAACGCGACAGGTAGTCGTTAAAAATATGCCGGGGCCTGGGGATTTCCCGGATCGTGAGGCGGCCGCGCGCATCCACGATCAGTAGCCCCACGCCGTTTTTCCGGCACTGCTGACGTAGGGTTTCGAACTGTTCCGCGTTGACAAAAGTATCCTCCCCTACGGCGATCCAGCTTTCGTTGGCGGGGTAACGGCCGAGCTGTTCGATGGCCGAGATAGACTTGGTCACGCTCAGTTTCAGCCGACCTACCACGGAGGTGATGATCAATGAGCCGGCCACGAACAGGAGCAGCAACAAGGTCGTATTGAGCGCATTGAAGTACCACTCGTACCCAATGATCCCCGATAGGGCAATGAAAAAAGCGAGCGTCAGTAAGCGACCCGTCCACTGCACTTTCTTCGGATTATTACGCAGCTTCAGTTGGTGGATGGTAGTCCGACTCTTCGCTTCCACCACTACGACATAGGGCCGGCCCTTCGCCCGCATGAAGGACAGCAGCACGTCGGCCCGCTTCAGGCGCGTGTACACTTCGGTGCTCACGTAAGCGGATTTCCGACCGTAGTACTTATCGTTCAGGCGCTCGGCGACGGCGTTCTGAATGAACCTTTCCGTGAGGGCTTTTGGCATCGGCACAAAGGTAGATTAAAATAAATTGTGTGGTTAATTTGCAATACAGAACAAACGAGTGTATAATTGCTGCCGAAGGAAACGCGCTGCAAACCGTAGCGTATGTTAGTTAAGACTTTTGCCAGCGCCGTCCAGGGAGTGGACGCCCAGTCTATCATCGTAGAAGTAAATGCTGGCGGCACCGTCACCGACAATAAGCCCTGGTACAATGTCATCGGCCTCCCCGACAGCGCCATCCGCGAAGGAAGCTACCGCGTAGAGACCGCCGTGTGCAATAGCGGATTTAAAAATAAGCGACTCAGGACCGTAATAAACCTTGCCCCGGCCGACGTGCGAAAGGAGGGGGCTGCCTACGATCTGCCCATTGCCATGGCTTACCTGCAGGCTAGCCGCCAGATCCATTCTAATCGAATGAAGGACTATCTCATGATGGGGGAGCTCTCGCTCAGTGGAGAGTTGCGGCCCATCAAGGGTGCCCTACCGATTGCCATTAAGGCCAGGCAACTGGGTTACCGGGGCCTGCTGGTGCCGCGCGAAAATGCCCGGGAGGCCGCTATTGTCGACGGTATTGAGGTCCATGGATTGGGTACACTCCGGGAGGCGGCCGACTTCATTACCGGAATTACGGAGGTACCGGCGACGAAGGTGGACACCCGGGAGGAGTTCTTCCGCGATCGAATGGCGTTTGGCGTCGATTTTCGGGACGTACGCGGTCAGGAAAACATCAAACGCGCGCTCACCATTGCCGCAGCGGGTGGGCACAACGTGATACTGATCGGTCCCCCCGGGGCGGGCAAAACCATGCTTGCCCGCAGATTGCCCACCATCCTGCCTCCGTTGAGCCTGCGCGAGGCGCTGGAAACGACTAAGATTCATTCCGTCGCGGGTACGTTGGGGGAGGATGCTGCTCTCATCACCACCCGGCCCTTCCGGTCGCCCCACCACACGATCAGCGACGTAGCCCTGGTGGGGGGTGGAAGTTTTCCTTCCCCCGGTGAAATCAGCCTGTCGCATAACGGTGTCCTGTTTCTGGATGAGCTGCCCGAGTTCCGACGGTCCGCCCTGGAGGTGATGCGGCAACCGATGGAGGAGCGCCGCATCGTCATCAGTCGGGCCAGAATCACCGTGGAGTTCCCTTCGAGTTTTATGCTCATCGCCAGTATGAACCCCTGCCCCTGCGGCTACTTCAATCATCCCGATCGGGAATGCGTCTGCGCGCCCGGCGTAGTGAAGCGTTACCTAAATCGGATCAGCGGACCGCTGCTCGATCGCATCGATCTCCACGTAGAGGTAACCCCCGTGCCCCTGGAGAAACTCACCGCACCCGACGATGCTCGCGGAGAGGACAGTAAGGCGATTGCCGCACGCGTGCAGCAAGCCCGGGAAATCCAGGCTACCCGCTTCACCGGGCAGAATGGAATCTACTGCAACGCCCAGATGCCGAGCAGATTGGTCCGGCAGTACTGCCGCCCCGGCAATGCCGGCAACCGCCTGCTGAAAACGGCAATGGAAAAGCTACAGCTCAGTGCCCGGGCCTATGACCGTATTCTCAAAGTAGCCCGTACAGTTGCCGATCTTGAATCCTCCCCCGAGATACTTACGACCCACCTGGCCGAGGCGATCAATTTCCGTACGCTGGACCGTGGAAGCTGGGGGGAGAAGGGGGTGGGCGGGTAACTCGCAGCCTACCTGCTCGACCGTACCTTCAGGATCTTTACCTCGACGCGTTGATTGCGCTGGTTGCACTCTTCGGTGTCCTCAATACAGACGGGACGCGACCTGCCGTATCCACGGGGGAGCATCTGGGAAGTACCGATGTCGAGGGAGTTGAGGTAGTCGATCACCGCAATGGCGCGCTCCTGACTGATTCGGCTGGCGTACACCGGTCCCGCCCGGTAGCTTGCGTGACCGCCGATCTCCACTACGACATCGGTATTGTGACGGAGGAAGTCCGCAATTTCGGTCAGGGCGGCCTCACTTTCCCGCTCCAGTTCGGCGCTGTTTGCCCGGAAGGTGATGTTCTCGATTTCAAATACCTGACCGATCTTCAGCTCCCCACGCGTTTTGCCAAGTTCGACCACCGGGGCTTTCGGTTCCTGGGGCCTCCGGTTGCTCTGGCTTGGCGTAGCGGGGCGGGGGCGTACTCCGGGAGTATCGTCGGTATCCGGTTCTTCTTCGGCAAGTGCGTCCTCACCCGGATTATCCCGGCCGGGAGCGTCGAGGTCTTCATCACAGTCGACTACGGTGATTGGCTTTGCGTCGTCCAGTAGGATATTGCCGTTGTAGGGGAAAAGAATGGGTTGGCGGTAGAAGGCCTCCAGTACGATGTAGGTATAGTCGCGCTGCGGCTTGAGTTTGATGCGGTATTCCTTCCAGTTCCAGTTGGAGACCAGGGGGCTTTCTCCCATCACCTCGCCGATGTCGCACACGTCGAAGCCTCCACGAATGCGCAACTTGATGGGGGTGATGTAGTTTTCGTCGTTATCCGTCAGGCGGCTTTTGGACATGTAAAGCTCCGAGCGGGCGAGCTGGATCCGGAGTTCGTAGCACTGTCCGGCCACCATGGCAACGTTCATGCGTTGGCCGACCCGCTCGTGGGTATCGTTGTCCCGGGTGACCATACCGAGGTAAGTATACTGGTGGTAAGCGGGCTTCACTACTTTAAATTCACGCAGGGGGTCGGGTTGGATATCTACGGCGGATTCTCCGGGGAAGCCGCAGTCGGTCCAGCCCTTCGGAGCGGCGCCTACGCGGGGCATGTCTTCAAAGGAAGGATTTACCAGCGTGATGGTGCCATCGGTTTGAGCGGCGACCGCGTAGCCGATCAGCAACAACCAGGACAGATAGAAATAACGCATCTCGTTTCAGTTGTGTCGACGATGGCAACCTGGGCTACCGGCTCGTCTCATCCATAGTATTACACTAACGTGTGAGTCAACAAATTGGTGCAAAGATTATGTTACAGTCGGGTGCGCAAGTTTGATTACTCCCTCAATTACAAAGAACTGGACCTGCGCCAGCATCCGGAACTTTACGCCATCGGCCGTGGCGAACAGGGCGTACTGCTGGTCGAGCCCTACAAATCCGAAATCCTGCCGCACTGGCGCTTCAAGGATCCGTCCACGGCCACCGTGTCCGCAGATACAATTTATAAAATGTTCCTCGCTTATCTCGGGCAAAAGGACTTCGTGGGCGCCGACATGGCCCGGAAGTTTCTACAAATGGGGTACACCCGTTCACGTCGGTACGCCAACTACCGGGGGGGCAAGAAATACGACGGCCCCGTACCCGATGATAAAAAGGGACAAAGCGGCGCCCACGGACGGGAGCAGCTGGAGCGTCAGCCAGAAGATCCCGTGAAGGCCGAATCGGCCCGAATCTTTAAGGCAAAGTGGGACGAGGCTAAAGTCGATCCGGAATACCTGCGGCAGAAGCAGGCATTCATCGACCGCTTCGGTTAATCGCTGAGCCGCACGGTCAACCGTTCGATCATCCGCATACACCCTTCCATTTGCTCAACCGCAACGAATTCGTTGGCCCGGTGCGCCTGGGCGATATCTCCGGGACCGCAGATGACGCTGGGAAAGCCAGCATTGGAAAACTGACCCGCTTCGGCGGCAAAGGCGACGGTGCCGGTGCGGTCACAACCGCTGATTTCCTTGACCAAGTCGACCATTGGATCGCCTTCGGCCGTATCGAGCGGGGGCACGAAGGGGTGGAGGGGGAAGTGCTCGATGCTGAAGTCAGGATAGACCGGCCGGCGTAGCTCCTCCCGCTCCCGGCAGAAGGCTTCGAAGTCGGCAAAGAGTTGCTCGGCATCGTCGCGGGGGATCGTCCGGTAATCCCACTCGAAGCGGCACTTGTTCGCGATGATGTTGAAGGCTGAGCCCCCCGCGATCTTGCCCACGTGAATGCTCGTGTGGTTGGGGGAGAAGCGGTCGTCGGTGTGGCCGGCGGCGATGAGGGCATCCATTTTTTCCTCCAGCCACACCACCAGGCGGGCCGCCTCGTGTACCGCGTCGACTTCCTGCTTCACGCGGCTGCTGTGTCCCTGGCTTCCCCTGACCTCGGTGGTGTAGACCATGATCCCCTTCTGGCCTACCATGGGTTGCAGCATCGTCGGCTCACCGATGATGGCCCCCATCGGGCGCTCTGGATAGTGATTCCTTATCGCGGCGGCAATAATGTCACCGGCCATACAACCAATCTCTTCATCGTAACTGAAGGCAAAGTATACGGGGCGCTGCAGGTCAGCGGCCAGTAAGCCGGGCACCGATGCCAGGCAACAGGCGATGAAGCCCTTCATGTCGCAGCTGCCGCGGGCGTATAGCTTGTCGCCCTGCCGCACCAGTTCGAACGGATCCGTATTCCAGGGTTGCCCTTCGGTCGGCACCACGTCCATGTGACCGCTTAGGATCACCCCGCCATCGACGGCCGGACCGATGCGGCAGTGCAGGCAGGCCTTCGATCCGTCGTCATTGGGTACCAGGGTGTACTCGATTCCGTGATCGGACAGGTAACCCTCGATCCAGTGCAGGACGGGCAGGTTGCTCTGGCCGCCGAGCACGGGGAAGGTGACGAGGTGGGCAAGAATTTCGGTGGCGGTGAGCTGTTTGGGTGTCAAGTGGGGTTGGCTTTAGCGGGTTCAGGTAGAGAAGTCGTAGAGCGTTGTCGGAGTTCTACCGGGATCAACGGCACGCAAAGAACCGGCACGAAAGGAATATATTAGTGACCTATCCCGAAAGTAGCGTCTTAGTAGGGTCCGCTCGGATGAGCAACCGTTCGGCCGGATTAGCAAACACACCGCATATGAAAGATTTATTCTACTCCCTGACCTTTATTGCCCTGTTGGTTTTTGCCGGCGCGCGGCTCACCGCCCAGGTTACCAGCCAGCAGCAAATGATGAGCCGTGGCAACAACGAGGCCCTCATCCTTGAACTACCCAGCGCGGATGCCAAACTGGTCGGAGACGTCTGGGAGGACTGGCTGAAGGACAACTACAAGGTCAAAACCAGTAAGACAAAGAAAGCCCGGAACGGCGAGCTATCTTCCCTCAACTTCAGCCTGCCGGGCGTGAGCGCGGGTGGAAAGGTAGATATGTACTCCACGGTCAAGGAAGTCGGCAACGGCAGCGAGCTTACGATCTGGATCGCTACCCCCGACGGCTACGTGAGCCCCGATCTGAACCAGGGCCAGTACCTCGAAGCCGAGAAGATGCTAATGCGCTTTGCCCTGGCCGTAAGCAAGGAGCAAATCGAACAGGACGTCGATTCAGAGGAGGACAAACTCAAGGACCTGGAGAAGGAGCTCGATCGCCTCCGGAAGGATAAGGAGCGTGCCGAAAAGGACATCGTGGATGCCCAGAAGCGCATCGCCGAACTCGAAGCCGACATTCAGCGCAACATCGTTGACCAGGAAACCAAGCAGCGGCAGATCGAGGAACAGGTACGTATGGTAGAACAAACCAAACGGAAGCTGAGCGACTACTAGACCGGGTAATATGGCGTACTAATCCGCAACAAGAAAGACGCGGTGCCATTATAAGGGAAAGTCGTCCGCCGATGCCCCGCCCTCTCTCCGAAGCCCCCCACCTTAGTGCGCGCCTCCCCGCAGGTCATGCCGATCAGCCGATCTCCCAGGCGGATGCACCCCCGGTAACCACCTTTCAATCTCAGGGTCGGTCCGCCCGCGCCTGGAAGCCCAAGCACGTATACTTTACCGCCGCCGCCTGGGAAGAGGAACACGGCCGTCGGATCGCGGAACGGCTCGACGGCTTGGACGTATCCTACGAAGTAATGAAGGCCAACCGGCTGCCGAAGCTGGGCGGCTCCACGACCAGGGAGACCTACCGCAAGGCCAAGAATACGCTGGCGATCGTCAATGCCCCGCCGAGCCAATTCAGGTTGACCCCCATTCCCCCCTCGGCCGACTGGCAATTTCACCTGGCAAAGGGGTGCCCGGCACACTGCCAGTACTGTTATTTAGCCGGCAGTCTTCCCGGAGCACCGGTAACCCGGGCTTACGCCAATCTCGATCAAATCCTGGAAAACAACGCGGCGTACATCGATCCAAATAAGGACCTGACCACCTTCGAGGCAAGCTGCTATACCGATCCCCTGGGCATCGAACACCTGACGGGCTCGCTTGCGCGCACCATTTCCTGGTTCGGCGATCAGCCTGCGGCACGACTGCGGTGGGTCACGAAGTACGACGACGTCACGCCCTTACTCGATCTCCCCCACAACGGGCAGACCCGCTGCCGGATCAGCCTCAACGCCGACTGGGTCACGCGGCGGCTGGAGGGGGGTACCGCTGATCTCGATGCGCGGCTGGGTGCCATGCGCCGACTTGCCGAAGCCGGCTATCGAATCGGAGCGGTACTCGCCCCCCTGATGCCCTTCGAAAACTGGCAGGAGGATTACGCCGATCTGCTCGACCGACTGCGTAGCACCCTCGATTTTCCGGTCGACCTCACCTTCGAGCTCATCACCCATCGCTTTACGCCCGGCTCGAAGGAGATACTTTTAGACTGGTATCCTAATACCTCCCTGGATTTCGACGAAGAACGGCGATCGAAGAAGCTTAATAAATTCGGTAGCCACAAGTTCGTATACCCGCGAGAACAAATGCAGGAACTCAAGGGCTATTTTACTGACCGCATCGCGCGCGATTTTCCCGAAGCGGAGGTTCTTTATTTTACCTAAGCGACATTCAGGACAGCAGTCTTTTCCGTGCGTTGTCGCTTACTTCCAGTCCGGCCCAGCTCGCGGTGCCCCGGTATATTTCCCTTGTCCCCTCTTCCAGTACTACTTCCAGCTCCGCCCGTAGGCTTTCGTTGATCTTACCGGTCATGGCACCGGCAATGGGGCTGGCAAGGTGACCGCCGGGTGCCGGATGACCAGTCAGTACGAGGCGGTGGGACCGATCAGAGAAGGTGAGCCCAACGGCTTCGCTTCCTTCGGGGAATTGCACTTGCACCCGCGCGCCCGTCCACGTAGTAAAGGTGTACAGCCGTCCGTTCAGCAAGAGGGTGCAGAGAAAGCCGGTAAAACTCGATCCCAACCACGGAATACTAGCGACACTGGCCATCAGGCTGGCGGGCTGTTCGGTACCGGAGAGGTGATTGCTCTGCGCCCAGATCCAGGCGTCGGGGAAGCCCGTTCCCCAGTCCTTTTCGGTGTATCCGATGCCGGAAGAAGCCCCCAGCGCGCGACCGTCCACACGAATGGTACCCCGCAGCCGGTGATGAAAACTGACCAGGCCGTGGTAACACTGCATTCTGGGCACGAAGCCGTACCACCCCATCACGCCGGGAGCCAGCGGGCGGGCGGGCCAGGGGGTGATGTCCTCAAAGGCGAGGTCCAGTTGGAGGTCGGGAAGATCAATCTGGAGCCGGTCGGTAGAGAAGCGATGGGGACCTAGTTTGAAGTCGAGGCGGTTGCTGTCGGGTACGAAGGCTTCCACCGGGTATTCTACGTAGCTTGAGGTGGCGGCCACCCCGTCCAGTACCTGAAGAAATGCGTGACGGGTTCCGTCTTCTCCGTAGCTGACGCCGGGAATGAAGGCGTAGGCCAGCTTGTGGGCGGGCACCACGATCTTAAAGTACCAGCCCTCGAAGTACGGGCCGTTACGGCCCCACCCCTGGAAGCGCGGCGGATCGAAGGCGGCACGCCGTCGCTTGATGAAATTTCGCACACCAGACTTACCCGGATTTTCCGGCCCTTGTTCGTCCCCAAGGCCACACTTCATCGCACCCGCGCGCGCCGGCCACGTTCATTTAGGCTTTCCTTAACGTGTGCCGACTGTGCAATTGATTTCGTGGTGGCATCAATCAGCCGTAACCTACCTTTCGTACACCCGACATTTCTTCCCCCCATGCGCTACCTTTCATTCTTCTTCGCCCTACTCTTTGCAAGCTCGCTGATGGCACAGGATTACTCCGACCGGTACCGAGAACTGAACGCACTAGCGGATGCCGGCAAGTACCGTAGCGCCCTGAAATTGGCCGATGAGATTTACTCCGCCGCGGAGCAAGCGGGGGAGGCCGATCAGATGGTGAAGGCACTGGATTACCGAATCGCCTACACTTCCGAACTCGAAGAAGACGGACCGCAGGCCACCATCAACCTGCTGCGTGAAGAACTGGACGGCCACCAGAGTATGCCGGTCGTGGCGTCACTCATCCACATTATGCTCGGACACGTTTATTACCAGTACGCCGAGCAAAACAGCTACCGCCTCCGTAACGCGACCGAAATAGCCGGGGCGGAAGTGACCGATACTACCGTACTGAGCGATTACAGCATGGACCAGCTGTTGCAAACCAGCCGCCGGCACCTTTACCGCGGACTCGATGTGGCCCGGGAAAATCAAATCTCCCTGACCCGTATTCCGGCCCTGATCACTGGTAGCCAACAGAGGAGCGCCGAAGTACCTACGCTCTACGACTTGCTCATCGACCGGGCCATGACGATCCTGGGCAGCTCCCTCGGTTCGGTCACCGACGAGCGGATGGCTGATCCCGCGCGTTTGCTGGTACCGGCGGCGGAATTCGTAGAGATTGACCTAAGTCTGAACTACGACTTGTCTAAAGGCACTCCCCGGAAGCTCCTGCTTTACCAACAGTGGATCGCTTACCATTTGACGGAAGGCGGTCCGGCCCTGTTCTACGCCGACCTGGAACGGATGCGGTTCGTACACCGCAACGGAGCCGCCGATTCTACTTACTTCTCCGCCCTGGAACGTATGTATACTTCCTACACCGGCCTACCGCAACGCGACCGGGTGCTGGTGGAAATGGCCCGCCTCCTCGATCGCGACGATACCGAGCTCGGCCCACGACCCCGGGTAAGGGCATTGGAGTTACTCGATCGGGTAGGGGAACAGGACGAACTGGCCCGCGTAGAGGCCAAGCAATTGCGGGCGACGATTACGGCCCCCTCGCTTCAGAGTCAGTCCTATAGCTTCTATCCCCTGCGTCAGCACCTGCTCGTCGGGCTCACCTACCGCAACGTAGAACGGGTATTCTACCGCGTCTACTCCTACGACCCGGCCGAGTCGGAGCGCAGTATTTACCGCAACGACGAGCGGTTAGCGGCTCTGATGTCCGGCAGACCGGTAGCTACCGGAAGCCAGCGACTGGCGGCGAACGACGATTACAGTCAGCACCTTACCGAGCTCGACCTGAATGCCCTGGCTGCGGGCGGATATCGCCTGGTCGTCTCGAGCGACGACAGATTTCGGACGGACTGGGGCGTTATGACCGTGACCAGTTTCCAAGTTACCGACCTCGGCATTGTTAAAATCACCGGGGCCGGACAGGATCTGGTGCAGGTCGTCGATCGGACCACCGGTGCACCCCGACCGGGCATTTCCGTCTCCGTACGCCAGCAAAATCGCCGCAACCGGCAGTACCTCCAGGTCGAAACCCGCCGCAGCGATGCGTCGGGTACCCTTACGCTACCCCAGGTCGATCGCTACAACAATTACCAACTGATCCTCACCGATCCAACTTCAAAGGATCGCCTAGTCACGGAACTCAGCGAATATTCGAACAGCTACGGTCCGAACCGCCGCGATACGTACACCACGCTGCTTACTGACCGCCCCATTTACCGTCCCGGCCAGACAGTGCATGTCTACGGCCTTCGCTACGAGACCGACGCCGACCTGATGCCTGCCATTCTTCCCAACGACCAGGTAACCGTCACGCTGCGCGATGCGAACTACCAGGAGGTGGCCAGCCAACGGGTAAACTCCGATGCGTACGGGCGTTTTAGCCTCGATTTTGAGCTGCCGTCCGGTGGGCTGACCGGAGACTTCACCATCGACACCGAAAACGGCAGCGTGAGCCTGCGCGTCGAGGAGTACAAAAGACCCCGCTTCTCCGTCACCCTGGAGGAGCAGGAAGCGGCTGCCCCCGGCGAAACGGTCACGATCAACGGCCGGGCCATGACCTACGCCGGTCCCGCCGTAGCGGATGCCCGGATAAGCTACCGCATCTACCTCGAAGAAGTACGCTGGATGTTCCACTACTTCCGGGGCGGCGGTGGCGGTGGCGGCGAGCGCGAACTACTCGCAAACGGGACTGCGGAATCGGACGCGGAGGGTAGATTTTTCTTCGATTTCACCACCTCCGAAAACCTATACACCGGTGGATACCGGCGATTCCAGTACGTGGTGGAGACCGACGTAGCCGACGCCACCGGAGAGACCCATACGGCGTCTACCACCTTCGGTATCCGGGGTGAACGATCGGCGGTTGCCGTCAGTCCCCGCGAGGAAACGGTCGACCGGGGTGACACCCTGCGGTTGAATATTGTCAGCGACGCACGCGACACCACCGTCAGGATCGCGCTGCGTATCGTACCGGTCACCAAACCCAACGCCGCCCTGCTCGGACGAAGCTGGGGGATGCCCGACCGGCCGGTCATCGAACGACGGGCCTTCGAACGTAACTTTCCCTATCTCGCCTACGCTCCGGTGCCGGAGCTGACGGAATGGCCTACTACCGGTAGTGCCGTGTATACCAATGCCGCCGTATCCATTACCGATGGAAGTGCCGAGCTGGCCCTGCCGGTTGATTTTACCGTCGGTCACTACCGCATCGACTGGACCTACGCGGACGGCACCGCAGGTGAGCCTACCACCTTCAGCGTGTATGCTTCCGCTACCGCCGAGCTTCCGGAAGGGGTCCTGTACCAGCTCGATCGGACAACGGACAAGGTCGAGGTAGGGGAACCGATCACCCTGCGCCTCATTTCCGCCCTCGACCTTCCGCTCGTGCACTACCAGTGGCAGAGCCGTAAGGGGATCGAGTCGGCCCGTGAAGAAAATAACGGACGCACCGTCGATTTTACCTACACCCCTACGGAAGCGGACCGCGGCGGACTGTACTTCAGTCTCGCATTTGTGCGCCTGAATCAGGTGATTGAAGAGCGTCGCCAAATCCCCCTCACGTGGAAGAATAAGGAACTCACCGTTACTTACGCGACCTTCCGCAACAAGCTGCGCCCCGGTGAGCCCGAGCGCTGGACCCTTCGATTGCGTTCGAACGACAGCCTCCCCGCAGCGGCCGCCGCCCTGGCTACCATGTACGATGCAAGCCTCGATCAGCTTTATGCGGCACAGAACTGGCAGTTTTCGCCGTACCCCAGTTTTTACGGAGAACGGTCCCTCGTCAACGCTTCCAGTTTCGGTAGCGACTGGGGACAAACCTTCGGTGCGCCGATCAGATTTTTGGTCAAGGATACCCTTCCCGATCTACCCCGCCTGAACCTTTTTGATCGGGCTACCGACTTGTTGCGGGGAAAGGTGTACGGCGTTGCCGTAGAGGGGCGAGCAAACATGCGTATGAGTGCCGCCCCCGTAATGCAGGATGCGGAGATGCAAGAATCTGGTGACCTGCAGGAGGTCGTGGCTGTCGCGCCCCCGCCCCCGCCGCCGAACGCCAAAGAATCTGCCCCGCAGCCGCCGCCCCAGATACGGACCAAGCTACAGGAAACCGCCTTCTGGCTGCCCCGTCTTACGGCCGGACCCGATGGTACCCTGGAAGTTTCCTTCACGAGTCCCGAAGCACTAACTGCCTGGAAATTCCGGCTCTTCGCTCACGATAAATCCCTGAACTACGTCATCTCCGAACGCGAGGTTGTTACCCAGAAGGAGCTGATGGTACTGCCCAACGTCCCCCGTTTTCTCCGGGAGGGCGACGAGATCGAGCTCACCGTCCGCATCTCCAACACCACCGACCAACCGATGGATGTAGCGGTAGAGCTGGAGCTCTTTAATCCCTTCACCAACGAAGCCGTCACCGGTTTTGGCGGGGCCGCAGGTGCCGCGTTAACCCAACAAGCAACGTTGGCGGGCAATGCATCCGCAGCCGTTCGTTTCCCCCTGTCCATTCCCGAAGGTGCCTCGCTCGACGGACCGCTCGGCTATCGCGTCATTGCCCGCAGCGACAACTTTAGCGACGGTGAGGAAAACGTGGTACCGGTACTCACCGACCGTACCCTCATCACCGTCAGCCAGCCCTTCTACCTGAAACGCAAGGACACCAAGACGATCACCATTCCGGGCCTTGCCGATCTGTCTTCGCCGAGCCTGACCAACGTAAGCTACACCTTCGAGGCCACCACCAATCCGGCCTGGCTGGCACTCAAGGCGCTGCCCTACCTAATGGAGTACCCCTATGATTGCACCGAGCAGCTGGTCAATCGCTACTTCGCCAACCAGCTGGCCTACGCGACGGTATCCTCCAAACCGGTGCTGGAACGGGTGTTCCGTCAGTGGCAGACCGACAGCACGGCCCTCCTCAGCGAACTCGAGCGCAACCAGGACCTGAAAAATGCGCTGCTCACGGAAACGCCCTGGGTGCGCGAGGCGCAGTCCGAATCAGCCCAGCGGGCCCGCATCGGTGACCTGTTCCAGCTCAAGCGACTTGCCGAAGAACAACGGCAGGCCCTGACGAAGCTCGCTGCCCGCCAGCAGTCCGACGGCGCCTACAGCTGGTTCCCCGACGGCCGCTCCGATCGTTACATGACACAGTACGTCGTCGAAACCCTCGTCCGCATGCGCCAGCTCGGTGTGGTAGCCAGCGATCAGAAAGAAACCGTACAACGGATTTCCGTAGCTGCCGTGGCTTACCTCGATCAGCAGCTTAAGGACGATTACGAACGGCTCTTTGCCAACGTCACCGATTCCGTCGATCTGAGAAAAACGTACCGCCCCTCCGCCCTGCAGGTGCACTACCTCTATGCCCGCTCGACCAGTAAGGTCAAGCTCCCGGACGACCAGCGTGCCCTCGACTTTTACCGCGAACGCGCCCTCGCTACGTGGACGGACTACGGGCTGTACGAACAGGCCCTGATCGCGCTCGCGGCCCACGCCAGCAAGCATCCGAAGGCTAAAGAAATCACGGAAAGCATGCGTGAACGCGCCCTCCACGCCGATGAGTTCGGCATGTACTGGAAGTACGCCCCCGGCTACCGCTGGTACAACCTACCCATCGAGACCCACACCCGCATCCTGGAAGCATTTAGAACAATCGATCCCCAGCAGGAAGAACTGGACGAGATGCGTCTCTGGCTTCTGACCAACAAGCGTACCAACCACTGGCCCACGACCAAGTCGACCGCCGCCGCCGTATACGCGATCCTAAGCGGAGGAGAAAACTACGTCGCGGAGGAGAATGCCCGTCCGGTCGAAGCCAGTTGGGCCGGCTCCCTTGGTAAAGAACTCAGCACCCGCGTCCGCGCCCTACAGGAAACGGCCGAAGCGGCCACGGGTCAGTTTACGCTACGCCTACCTGCCGAAGAAGTGAGCACCGACCTAGCCTCCGTAATGGTGAAAAACCGCGGCAACGACCTGGTGTGGGGTGGCGTCTACTGGCAGTACACCGAGCTTGCCCAGCGTGTCGAAGCCAGCAACGACGGACCGCTCACGCTACAACGAGAACTCTACAAAAAAGTGGGCGACCAACTCCATCCGATCACCGAAAATGACCCCCTGACCCCCGGCGACCGCATCACCGTACGCCTCACGCTCCGCAGCGATCGCGACCTCGACTACGTTCACCTCAAAGACCGCCGCGCCGCCACCTTCGAACCCGTCGACGCGCTCTCGACCTACCACTACGCCAACGGACTCGGCTACTACTTCGCCCCTGGCGACCTGGCCACAAACTTCTTCATCGACAACCTACCCAAAGGCACCTACACCCTGGAGTACGACCTCTTCACGACCTACGCCGGCAGTTTCAGCAATGGCCTCGGCCGGGTGCAGTGCATGTACGCTCCGGAGTTTGGGGGGAATAGTGGTGGGGGAAGGGTGGTAGTACGGTAGTTGTTTAGTAGGGTAGTACAGTAGTCAGTTAGTACAGTAGTACGGTAGTGCGCGGAAATTACTGTACTACTGTACTACTGTACTACCGTACTACATCACAGCTTAAGTTTCTCAATCCGTTCCGCAAGCACGTCGCGGTAGCTTTTGCCGACGGGTAGGGAGGTGATCTTGCCCTTTTCGGTTACTTCGACCATATTGCCCTGGAGGGCTTCGATGCGGCGGAGGTTGACGATGTAGCTGCGGTGAATGCGCTGGAAGTCGGAGGTGGGGAGCTTTTCTTCCAATGACTTCATGGTTTGGAGGGTGATGACGCGGTCGTTGGGGAGGCGGATGATGACGTAGTCCTTGAGGCCTTCGATGTAGACGATCTCGTCGATGTTGACGCGGACGAGCTTTTTGTCGGCCTTGACGAAGAAGTAGCCCGGTCCGCCGTCCTGTACGGGGAGTGCTTTGGCCCTTTGTTTCAGTTCGGCCTGTTCCACGGCGCGGTTGCAGGCCTGGAGGAAACGATCCATACTGATGGGCTTGACGAGATAGTCGAGGGCGTTAAGCTCAAAACCATCTAGGGCGTAATTAGGGTAGGCCGTCGTGAAGATGGTGACGGGGGGATCAGTGAGTCCACGCAGGAAGTCGGTGCCGGTGAGTTGGGGCATGTTGATGTCGAGAAACATAAGGTCTACGTCTTCGCGTTTCAGCACGTCGTTCGCTTCAAAGGCGTTGTCGCACTTCGCTACGAGCTCGATCTCGGGGATGCGTTCGAGGTAGGTTTCCAGAATGTCCTGGGCGAGGGGTTCGTCGTCGACGATGATGGCGTTGATCATGGGGGAGGGGGTTGAGGGTGGTGAGGGATTGAGGGTTACAGGGATTGAAGGATTGAGGGTGGTGAGGGATTGAGGGTTACAGGGGTTGAGGGGTGAGGGATTGAAGGTGGTGAGGGATTGAGGGTTACAGGGGTAGAGGGGTTGAAGGGTGTTGAAGATGGCCGGGGACGCAGGAGCAATGAGCGTGGTAGAACAAGCGGTGAAACGAGCGCAGCGAGCATTCCCGCAAATTCAATCCTTCACTCCTTCATTCCTTCACCCCCTCATTCCTTCACCCCCTCATTCCTTCACCCCCTCATTACAATATCAAATTAAGGTGTACCGCGTAAGTAGACGGCGTTTCGGTGATTTCCAGCTGGTGGCGGTTGGGGTAGAGGAGCTCGAGGCGGCGGCGGACGTTGACCAGGCCAATGCCTCCGCTGGGGCGGGCCGCATCGGGGGAGCGGGGGAGGACGTTGCCCTTGGTGTTTTCCAGTTCGAAGTGAATGGATTTTTGTTCTACTTGGAGGACTGCGTGGACGAAGCCGCCGCGGATGGCCGCATTGATGCCGTGTTTGAAACTGTTTTCGAGGAAGGGAATGAGGAGCAGGGGGGCGATCTGCTGATCGACAACCTGACCTTTGACTTCGAGGGTGATGTCGATGCCTTCACGCTGTCGGAGGCGTTCGAGGTCAAGGTAGTTTCTGAGGTAGTTGATCTCTTTGCGGAGGGGAACTTGCGGCTCGTTGCATTCGTAGAGCATGTAGCGCATCATCTCGGAGAGCTTGATGACGATATCGGGGGCCTTGTCTGACTTTTTGAGGGTGAGGGCGTAGAGGCTGTTGAGGGTGTTGAAGAGGAAATGGGGGTTGATCTGGGATTTGAGGAAGCGGAGTTCCGACTGCATCGTTTCATTTTCTACTTCCTGTTTCTTGCGGTTCTCGGCGATCCAGTCGGTCATGATCTTGCCCATGGAGCTGACGCCGCCAATGAGAAAATTGCCGAGGAAGTAGGCTTCCATATTGTTGAGGAGGTCGACTTGCACCTGTTCGCGGTAGGAGAACAGGAAGTACTTGATAACCAGCTCCATCGGAGTGAAGATCACCGATAGGCCGATCAGCGCCGCCAGGTAGATCCAGAAGCGACCCGGTTTGAGGTAGTTGGGGAAGAGAAACAGCAGGTTGGTGTAAACGACCACCATGAATACGACAATGGTGATGAGCTCATTGACCAACACGAGGCCGATGCTGTACTCCCCCGCCTGCAGCTGTAGAATGACCAGGATGCCGAAAAAGGCCAGCCAACCGAGCCCGTGGTAGAACGGACGGCGAACCAAAGTACTTCCCAGCCGCTCGGTGAAATTGCTCAGAGGGGAAACTATGGATTCTCGGGTAGCGAGGGACATCCGGACAAAGTACGGACGAGGTTCGGAATCGCCGCCGGTTTTCTACGAATGCGGAAATCGAACGGATGAGTGGCCCGGGCTACCTTTTCCACCGCGCAAACCGTGCGTGCCCTCCGACCGTTCATGGGGTATGGATGTACTCATCATCAGTGCCGTAGCCGGCTACATCATCTACCGCATCGGCCGGGAAGTAATGGGCAGTTTCCGTCATCCCGAGGACGAGGAGTTGCAGGATTACTGGAACAATATTACCAAGACCGAAGATCCCACGGCCTACCGGCAAATCAGCGAGCACCTGGCATCCTGTGAGTCCTGTCGGGATCGCCTCGATGAATTGCGCAAGCGGCCCGGCGGCCCCGGAGCCCACGGCCCGATGATCAGCAGGAGGTACTAAACATACGCCCCCCCGGCTTCGGTTATCCAAGTATGACCGTACAACGATTCCACGACGAAACCATCGATCAGTATTCCTACCTCATTGTCGAAGGAGGCGAGGCCATCTCTGTAGACCCTAATCGGAACGTGGGGCCCTACATTGAATATCTGGAGGATAACAAACTCAAGCTTCGCGCAATCATTCTAACTCACCGCGCGGGTTCCTTCGCTAGTGGCTGGGCCGAACTGCGGCAGTTGAGTGGCGCGGATGTGGTCGGCGCCTCCACCTACGGCTTTCACGGCGAGGGACAATACCGCAAGGCGGGTCGTGCTACCATGATCGAATTCGGGAATGGTTGCCACGTTATGACCCAGTTAACCCCCGGATATACGGCCGATAGCATCAGCCTGGTCGCCATGGATGCCAAGGGAGACACGCAGGGTATCTTCACCGGTGCCACCCTGCTCAATGAGGGGACTGGCTATCCGCTTCCCCGTCCCGAGGACATGAACCCACTCCACAATAAGCGGACCTACGCGAAGGAGATGTACGCAAGCATTACGAATATAATAAAGGGATTCGCGCCACGGGCTACCGTTTATGCGGGATTTGGCGAAGATGCGCACTTCAGCAAGATGGGCAGCTCGACCCATGGCCAATTTAATCTGACCGAGGCGCAGTCTGAGAATCCGTTATTTCAGCACAAAACGGCTGACCTGTTTGCGGATTGGCTACTTGAGGACTACCCATTCGTTCCGGCTTACGTTGCGGGTTGCCAGGCGAAAAACCCGGAAGGCTATCCCGTCTGGGCCCAGGCACTGGCCCCCTTCCGCGAACTGCTCGCACCGGAACACCAGGAGGCAATTAAGCTCAACCAACCCATCGTCAATAGTCAGGGGGGAGCCGTGATCCTGACGCCAGAAGATGCTGCTGACGGGAAGCACATTGCTCCTGCGTCCGCGCCCGTTGCTCTTCCCCTCGGTACGGATGAACTGATTATTGACACACGCCCCGCCGCCGATTTCCGCGCCGGACATCCCCGTAATGCCATTAATGTGCAGGCCGAGGGTCCCTTTGCGCTGTGGCTGGGCTCGATCGTGCGACCGGGAGAAGATTTTTACGTGCTGGTCGATAATTCGGAGCACGCCTATAATGTAGCCCAGAGTATCGCCAAAATCGGCTACGACGCTCAGGTCAGGGGAGCCGTGCTGTGGGCGGGCGGACTCGCTGCGGAAACGGAAGAACCGCTGGATATGGCGGACTTCAAGAAGGGGCACGTTGGCAGGTATACTATTGTCGATGTACGTCCGCCGAAAGCGGCTATGGAAGACACTCGCTTCTACGGGGCCATTAACGTACCCGTCTGGAAACTGCGTGACCGTTGGCAGGAGATTCCCCGGGATCGGCCTATTGTAGTCCACTGCGGGGGCGGATACCAGTCGGCGATCGGAGCCAGTCTGCTGCGAAAGTTCCTGGACGACGGGGTTAAGGTGTACGACCTCGGGGCGAAGGTGAAAGACTTCAAGGCGAAGCGATAGCAAAGACAAAAGGGCCGAACGTCAACTGACGTTCGGCCCTTTTTAATGGTAGCTACCTACTCTAGACCGTTTCGGCCAGGGTGGGGTAGGTGATGTATCCTTCGGGACCGGGGGTGTAGAAAGTATCCTGGTCGGGGATGTTGAGTTCGGCTTGTTCGCGGAAGCGCTCGACGAGGTCGGGGTTTGCGATGAAGGGGCGGCCGAAGGCGACGAGGTCTCCCTTACCGGCTCCGATGTCACTGTCGGCATCCTGGGCGGTGTATCCACCGGAAAGAATGATGGTGCGCTTAAAGGTTTCGCGGAGTTGGGTTTTGATCGACTGGGGGACGGCCGGGGCGCCCATGGCTTCGTGGTCGACAAGGTGGAGGTAGGCGATGCCGATCTCGTTCATCATTTCGGCGAGGGTGGTGAAGGTTTCGTCTACGCTGTCAAACTCGCCCATTTCGTTGAAGTAGCCGTAGGGGGAGATGCGCATACCTACGCGGTCGGCACCGATGGCCGCCACGGTGGCCTCAGTTACATTGCGGATGAAGCGAAGGCGATTTTCTACCGAGCCGCCGAACTGGTCGGTGCGGAGGTTGGTCTTGGGGTGAATGAATTGCTCGAGCAGGTAACCATTGGCGGCGTGTAGCTCTATCCCGTCGAAGCCGGCGTCGATCGCCAATTTAGCTGACGTAGCGTATTCCTTTACCGCGAAGGTGATGTCGTCGATGCTCATTTCCTGGGCAACGGGGATGTCGAGCATACCTTTTCCATCGACGTACATCTGGGTTTCCGTCATCTCGACCGGACTGGGGGCGAGTACCCGACCGCCGGCGGGCAGGTTATCGGGGTGGCTGACGCGGCCGCAGTGCATCAGTTGGAGGAAGATTTTGCCGCCGTCTTCGTGAACGGCCTCCGTCACTTTCTTCCAGCCTTCCGCCTGCTCGGTCGAAAAATTGCCGGGAATGCGGGGGTAGCCGAGTCCGTTGAAACTGGGGGAGGTGCCTTCGGTGATGATTAGGCCGGCGGTAGCGCGGTTGGCATAATAGGTGGTCATCAGGGAGTTTGGCACATTTCCCTCCGCGCGGGAGCGGGTGAGGGGGGCCATGACGACGCGGTTCTTCAGGGTGGTATTGCCGAGTTGGTACTCGGAGAGGAGATGGTTTAACATTTGGTTCGGGTTTGCTGGTGTAACGGGAGTGGGTACGCGGGAGTTCTAATTGATGTAGCTACACGGGAATGATTACGGGGGGATGACGGTGAGCCGTCCCACCGCTTAAGCCGTCGGACGGGGTCACCCCGTCCGGCATTTCAAATAGCGGACCGGGTGACCCCGTCGGTATGAAAGCGGTCGGACGGTTTCCACCCCCCTCACAGCGCAATCGGCGCCCCCAGCAACCCATCCGGTATCCCGAACCCATCCACCAGCGCCCCCGCCTCCGGTCGCAACTCGGCACAAAGAATATCGACCAGCTTACGCACCGCCTTACTCTTCTGCCCGCTGATGTAGCCACTCTCCAGGTACCAGGCGGCGTGCCCCTCGATGGTATGGGCGGCGTATAGCGTGATCACTTTTTCCAGCAGATCCGCAGTAGTAGCAGCAGTTCCGTCGGACGGTTCCAAACCGTCCGACAGATGCTGCTGCTCCCGTACCATTTCCACCCGCTTCAAACTTTCGTCCAGCACCAATTGCTCTACGTAAGCCTCAGCGGCCTTGATCATGTGGGTCTGACAAAGCAGACCGGCCTGGTAACTGCTCATTCCCCCCTTGATGTAGGCCCGCAACCGCGATCCCAGCGTACTCAGCAGCCGCCGGGCCCGGAAGTGAAAAGCGGAGACGTAAAAGCTGCGATTCTCCAAGTGCTCACGGTCGGTCTGCCGCACCACGTAGGGGTTTTGCTCGGTGACGATGGTGGTGACCCGCCGACCGAGGTACTTCAGTACGGCAATGTTGCCGTCTTCCTGAAAGGATTTGTTGAACTCCGTCAGCAAACTCTTGGCGAGCAGCTGCATCAGCACGGTATTGTCCCCCTCGAAAGTGGTGAAGATGTCGGTATCGGCCTTCAGGTCGGCAAAGCGGTTTTCGGCCAGGTAGCCCTTCCCCCCGGTAGCTTCCCGGCACTCCTGAATTGCGGCGGTGGCAAACCAGGTCGCGTAGCTCTTCATGCCGGCCGCCATCGCTTCGATCTCGCGCATTTCTTCTTCCGTCCGGCTGACGTAGCGGTCGAGCAGGTGATCGAGGCCGAACTGGACGGCGTATGCCTTAGCGACGAGGGGCAACAATCGGCGCTGCTGATTCGGGTAATCCAGTATAATAGTCTCCGACCGCATGGATTCGGAGGGAAACTGCCGCCGCCGCAACCCGTACCGCACGGCGATCGCCAGGGCCGACTTGGCCGCACTCAGTCCCGCCCGGGGTACGAATACCCGGCCGCCCACCAGCGTTCCCAACATGGTGAAAAAGCGACGGCTAGCACTCTCGATCGGACTCACGTAACGCCCCTCCTCATCAATTCCCCCGTACTTATCGAGCAGATTATCGACCGGCACCCGCACCTGATCGAACCACAGGCGGCCATTATCCACACCGTTGAGGCCCAGCTTATAGCCGTTGTCCTCGACGCGAATTCCCGCCAACGTATGACCGGATTCGTCGCGGATCGGCACCACCACGGCATGTACACCGTGGCTTTCCCCATTCACGATCAGCTGACAAAAGACGGCCGCCATCCGGCTGTGCATGGCGTTGCCGATGTATTCCTTACCGGCGGCGACGCTGGGGGTATGTACGATCAGTTCGCGGTTCTCATGGTCGTACACGGCGGTGGTTTCCAGTCCGCGTACGTTGCTCCCGTGGCCGGTCTCGGTCATGGCGAAGCAGCCGGGCAGTTCCAGCTTGCCGGTAGCTTCCAGGTAGGCATCGTGGTGCCGCTTCGTCCCGAGGTTATAGATCGCGCCCCCCCAGAGGCCGAATTGTACCCCAAATTTGATGGTCAGGCTCAGGTCGTGGTACGCAATGGTCTCGAAGGCCGCCGCGTAGTCCGCCATGCTGTCCTGACCGCCGTACTCCCGGGGGTAGGAGAGGGCGCCAATGCCCTCCCGGGCCAGTTCCTTGCACCAGCGCAGGACCTGCTCGCGGTAATCTTCTTTAATGCGCAGGGTGGTTCGCTCGAAGGAGGGGCGCAGCAGTATTTCCCTCACCCGGGCAATAGTCGCGGCGTGGTCCCCTTCCAGAATTCGTTGTAGTTCGGCCGGGTCGACGGTCGATTCCCGGATGGCCTCGTGGAGTTTTTCGCGCTGATCGTACTGGGGAAAAAGCGCCCGGTAGGTGTCTTCCCGGATCCCGCCGAGGCCCGCCTCGATCTGGTGGAGGGCGGGCAGTTGCTCCTGCCAGAAGGTAGTCTTTGCTTCCGGTTCGTCCTCGGCGGCAAGACCCAGCCAGATACCCAGTTCGGCCAGGCTGGCGGTGCGGTCTTCGGGCAGGTCCTCTGCGGCGCGGCGACCACTGGTCAGCCATTGTTGAAAACGCTCGCGGCTCGGCGGGTGCACGGGATCGCTCCAGTCGCTGAGGATTTGCCGGTCTTCCTCCGTAAGAAAGGGCAACTTGCCCGCTTCCCGTCGTAACGACTGAATTTCCGGCACACTCAGGTGACGGTCCGACCACGCTGCATACAAAAACGGAAGCATTGCCTGAATTCCGGGAGATAGGTAAGTGTTGCTTTGGAGGTCGGCGCCCATACGGTGTAGATGTTTTGTTATGAACGTCGGTTCCACCGGTCTGGTTGGTTCACTGTTTGGGCGGGTACGCGGGTGCAGGGTTAACTCCAGGAAGCGGTGTGCCGTGGCAACGGGGATTAGTGCAAACTCACGATGCGGTGCAACTGCCAGTTGTCGCCGTCCTGCTTCCAGATTACGAAAAAGCGACTTGGCAGCGAAGGGGCATCCGGCTCCTCGGCGTTTTCGAAGCGGTGATACCCCAGCTGTACCGCCCCGAAACCGGGAATCGGGTACACCTCCACCGTCTCGGGCAGCAGGTACCGGGTAACCTTGCCGCATATGTTGGCCTTCAGGGCCGCGAGCAGCTGTTCCTTTGAGGTAGCCAGGCCGCCGCGGTCGTGGTAAAATTCAAAGTCGTCGGAGTACATCACTTCCTGGGTAGTTAAGTCGCAGCTGTTGTAGGCATCGAAGTACTGCTTGTCCAGGTTGAGGATGGTGCGGTAGAGCTCCGGATCGACGGGCGTGTAGTCGGGAATGGGCGTTTGGCCGTGGAGGAGGGTCGTGGCGAGGAGAAGTAAAAGTAGATAGCGCATAGTTTAAGTTGACGCCCCGATAGCTATCGGGGGGGGGCACATTTTGTTTGCGCGGTCGGAGACCGCTTTGTGCTTTCGCGGTCTGAGACCGCGTTGTACTGGCGCCCCGATGGTTATCGGGGGAGACCGCGTTGTGCTGGTGGAACATTGGCGGGCGTAGCCGCATTCAATCGGTATGCCCAAATTACGGTTTTTCTTTCCCTGGTTCGACCGCAAGGCCTTTCCCGTACTGGCGGGAATCGTTGCCGGATTGTACCTACTCGAGGAGGTGCTCGTCCTGCGGGAACAACACCAATCCAAAGCCAAACGCTCGGTGATAAATACGGCGGTCGCCGCCACCGGATTTGCCGTAGTGCGGGCGGCGCTGTTACCGGCAATGGTGTGGGCGGGAGAGCTGACCGACCGCCGCCGTTTCGGTCTGGTGCAGTGGCTGGGTCTTCCCCGGGAGATGAAGTATGCCGTGAGCTTTTTGCTGCTGGATTACACCAATTACCTCTGGCACGTACTCACCCACCGCGTTCCCCTGCTTTTCCGCATGCACCGGGTGCACCACAGCGATCTGGATATGGACGTGACCACCGGCTTCCGTTTCCACCTGGGCGAACAGGTGTTTTCCATTTTCTTCCGGGGCGGTATGATCGCCCTGATCGGTGCCCCCGCCAAACTGGTGCTCGGCTACGAAGCCGTTTTCGAGGGGTGTACCGCCTTTCACCACAGCAATCTGCGCTTACCAGTAACCGTAGAGGCTGCACTGGATAAGGTAATGATTACCCCCCGGGTACACGGCATTCACCATAGCATCGTGGAGGAGGAGTTCAACGCTAATTTCGGAGTAGTACTCCCGTTCTGGGACTGGCTGCACGGTACCCGCCGCACGGACATCCCGCAGGAGGAGATCACCATCGGGCTTCCCGCCTACCTCGATCCGGATGCCCTTACCGTCGGTCGCCTGCACTCCATGCCGCTCGAACCGATTCGCCCCTGGGTCCTACCGGATGGCACGGTGCCGCGACGATCACGGTCATCGGATTCCGCTTCGACGGAGCCTACCCAATGACCCAGCTCTCCGGCCATAGCCACAGCACCAGCGCGCCCGCCCCCAGCGTAGCCCCCGTTGCCACGATGATGTAAGTAGCGAGCCTGCGCGAGCCCAGGACGACGGCCATGCCGGCCTTGAATACCATGTTGGAGAGGGCGGCAAGGAGGATGAGCGACCAGCCCCGCTCAGCGGTAAGGCCACCACTGCGAATGGTGTTGCTCAGGCTGAGGGTGATGGCGTCCACGTCGGTAAGGCCGCTAATAATGGCAACAACGTAGAGCCCCTGCTGACCGAAATAGTCCTTCACCACCGCAACGGCGAAGATGATGAGCGCGTACAGGCCACCAAAGATCAGGGCAGCCTTGAGCTGGGCGGGATTGTCGGGATCGGGCAGCTCCTCTTCGTCCTTCTCGGTATTGAACAGGTAGAGGCCCAGGCAAATCAGGGCCATGAAAACCACCATGGCACCCATCGGCGGACCGATCACGCCCAGGTGCTGCGGAATAACCACCCCGACCTCGAGCAGTACCCGCACGAAGGAGACGGTGGATGCGATGAAAATGACGAGCGCCGCCAATCGGCCCGCGCCCTCCGCCCCGGCGGTCCGTTTGGCGTAGGTAACGGTTGTGGCCGTGCTCGAAATCAGGCCACCCAGAATTCCCCCGGCAATGGTGCCTACGCCCTTGCCCGCCCACTTATAGATGAAGTAGGCCGTCACGCTGAGTCCGACGATGAGCACGACCATCAGCCAGATCTCGCGGGGGTTGAGCACGGCATATGGCCCGTATTCCTCATTGGGCAGCAAGGGTAGAATGATGAAGGCGATCGCGGCCAGTTGCATGATGGCGCGCACGTCTTCCCGCGTCATGCTGCCGGAAACCCGGTGCAGGGTCCGTTTCAGGGAGAGGAGAATGGCTACCCCCGCCCCGGTGGTTACGGCAACGGAGGTAGGCCCGATGGGTAGAAACGCTCCGACCAGGAACATGAGGAGGATGGCGATCTCGGTGGTCTGTCCTACGCCGGCATCGTCGTCGGAAAGGCTTTTCCCCCGGACAAAATTGGCCGTTACGACCAACAGGCAGAGCGACAACAGGCCACCCACCAGGATCCACGGCGATTCCACCAACTGGTACAGCAGTCCGCAGAGCGTGCCGGTAAGGGTAATGAGTGGGAAGGTGCGGATGCCCGCGAGTTCGGAATTAGCGCGCTCCCGCTGGAGACCGACCAGCAGACCGAGCCCGAGGGAGGTGGCGAGGTGTAGGAAGGGGGTGTAGTCCATGTCGGAAAATGAAAGCCCGGCACCGGCCGCGGGGTTCACCAGGGTTCACTCTCTTCGGCCGATCTTCACGGGAGCTACTGCGCGTACGATTTTATGCTCCTAACATACCGCTAAAACGTAGCCTACGGCAGTAAAAATTTGTCCGGCGGTAATGCGGGTATTGCGCCCCCCTGTTGCACTTTGGTGGTCCCGGCAGGCTGCGTATATATTTGTGGCTATGGAACCTGCCGCATCTGAATCGTCGCGGGACGTCTCCCGGCCTACCGAAGGCGGGACAGCCGCGCCCGTTCCGCAGACACAGCGGCGGTTTGCGGTTGACCGTTCTGACGTGATCGCCCTCATCGCACTGGTGGTCAGTCTCGTCGGTACCATCGTTGCCGTCCGGGAAACGCAAATCCTTCAGGAACAGCAGGCCCTGATGGATGCCCAGAAATCGGCCAGCGTACTTCCCTACGTGAACTCGGATAAGCGCTTTGAGATAAGGGGGGACACCATCACCCGGGTTACCATGACGGTGATAAACACCGGCGTCGGACCGGCACTCCTGAGCAAACTGAGCATTACGCTCGATGGGGACCCCGTTTCCGCCGCCTCCCTCGAGGACCGCATCAACGAACGCTATCCCGGAATGGCCATGACCCAACTATTCAGCAATACCATCGACGGGGGCATCCTTCCGGTGGGTGAGGAAGTCGCCTTGTTTACCCTAAGATTCGACCTGAGGGAAATGGATTTTACCACCGTGACCCAGTTTATGGGCCGGGTTAAAGTAGAAATATGTTATTGCAGCGTGTACGGTGCCTGCTGGAATTACCGGGAGACGGGATGGAATGAACGTAGTACGGACTGTTCACTGCCTGTGCAGGTGGGGTGAGAGGGTGAGGGGGTGAGGGAGAGAAGGATTGAGGGGGTGAAGGATTGAGGGGGTGGCGAACTCATTGACCCGCCGTCCACTTTACTACCAAAGCTTACTTTTATGAACCGCCTCCAACACGAAACCAGCCCCTACCTGCTGCAACACGCCCACAACCCCGTAGACTGGTATCCCTGGGGCGGCGAAGCGCTGGAGCGGGCCAAACGGGAAGACAAGCCCATCCTGGTCAGCATCGGCTACTCCACCTGCCACTGGTGCCACGTGATGGAGCGCGAGAGCTTTGAGGTGGAAGCTACCGCGGAAGTGATGAACGAGCACTTCGTGTGCATCAAAGTGGACCGGGAAGAACGGCCCGACGTCGACCAGGTTTATATGGATGCCTGTCAGGCCATCAGCGGTGGGGGAGGGTGGCCCCTGAACGCCTTCCTGCTGCCCGATGCGCGCCCCTTCTATGCCGGTACCTACTACCCGCCGGAACGGAAGTACAACCGGCCCTCCTGGACCGAATTGCTGCTCCACATCGCCAAAACTTACCGGGAGGACCGCCCGAGCCTCGAAGAGCAGGCCGAAAACCTGGTCAATAACATCAGCAGCGGCGGCGACCGGTTGCTGGGACTGGAGCGCCAAACGCAAGGCATCGATACCCTGATGGAAAACCTGCGCAAGAACTACGACAGTGCCCGCGGGGGATTCGGTGGTGCACCGAAATTCCCGATGAGCCAGTCCCTGGAGCTCCTGCTGGCCCACGGCGTGCTCTCCGGCAACAACAACGATGTGTTCCAGGCCGGACACAGCATGCGCGCCATGCTTGCCGGCGGCATCTACGATCAGATTGGCGGCGGATTCAGTCGGTACACGGTAGATGCCAATTGGCGGGTGCCCCACTTCGAGAAAATGCTCTACGACAACGCACTTCTGCTGCGCCTCCTCGGCAAACTCCAACTCGTCACCCCCGACCCCCGCTACCTGCAGGCCATCGAGGAAACTACCGACTGGCTACAGGCGGAGATGTCCCTACCCGACGGTGGCTACCGCGCCGCCCTGGATGCCGACAGTGAGGGGGTGGAGGGAAAGTACTACGTCTGGCAGTACGATGAACTTCGTGACCTATTACCCCCCGAAGACGCTGACCTGGTGGCGGACTTTTACGGCATCACTCCCGAAGGCAACTGGGAAGAGGAGCGCACCAACATTCCCTACCGACCCGGGCCCCTACCGGTGGTGACCGACCTGCCCGTCGACGTAGCCGTAGCCAAGATCGCTAATGCCCGCCGTATCCTGGCCGACGTCCGGCGAATGCGGATTACCCCCGGTGCCGACGACAAACTGATCCTACAGTGGAACGCTCTGCTGGTATCCGGTTGGTCGTGGTGCTACCGGGCCACCGGTGACGAACGTTACCTAACCCTGGCTACCGAGCTGTACGCCGCGCTGACCGATCAACTAAATAGTGACGGGCGCTGGTACCGCAACCGCACCTCCGGGCAACTCGGTGCGCCCGCCTTTCTTGACGACTACGCCGCGCTGGCTTCGGCGGCCCTGGATCTCGGCGAGGTTACCTTTTCCCTCGATTACGGACTAAAGGACGCGCGTGAGTTGGTCGATCACGTGCTGGAAACCTTTTCCGACGCTGAAGACCGTATGTTTTACCTACGCCCACCGAACGAAAGCGAACTGCCTGTAACCACCAAGGACTTTTACGATAATGCTCTGCCCAGCGGCAATTCCCAGATGGCCCACAACCTGTACCGACTAGGACGGCTCACCGGAGAGGACCGCTACGAAACGCGGGCCAACCGCATGGTGGAAGCCATGGCCGGTGCGATAGAGCGCTATCCCACCAGTTTTGCCGGTTGGGGACTTACTGCTTTGCTTATGCAATCCGACGCGCGCGAACTGGTCGTCACCGGGGAGGGCGCGCGGCGCGCCGCGCGGGAATTCTTGTCGGACTACCGACCCGGCTTACTGATCGTTGCGTCCGAAGTGCCACGGGACGATGTTCCCCTGCTAGCGAATCGTTACATTACTGAACTTCGCTACTTTGTGTGCGAGAACCAGACCTGCCGAATCCCGGTTGGTAGCAGCGATGCCGCCCGCCAACTTTTGAACTGATCGTCCATGACCCAAAAACTACTACCGGTTTTTCTCCTGCTACTGCTAGGTGGGTCCGTGGCTGCGCAGCAATTTGCCCAGTACAGCTTATTCTGGTTGGACCCCGTTCAGTTCAATCCCGGTTACGCCGGTCTAGACAACAGCCTGAGCGTTACCGGCACGTACCGAACGCAGTGGACCGGCCTCGACGGGCAACCCAGCGGACAGCGGGTGAGTGCTCACCTGCCGGTCTATTTTCTCAGTAGTGGGTTCGGGGTCGAGGCCGAACGCGACGAAATCGGAGCACGTCAGCTCAATCGCTTCGGCGTGACCTGGAACTACCAACTGGTGCGTCCCTCGGCCGTATGGTCGGTGGGGCTGTCGGGGCGCTACCTCCAAATGAGCCTCGATGGGGCGCGGCTGCGGACCTCCGACGGGACGTACGAACTGCCGGGGAGCATCATTCACAACGACGATCTGCTCCCTACGGGCAACGAGGGGGCGGGCACCTTTACCGTGGATGCCGGGCTGTATTACCAGGCCGATCGCCTGGAGGGCGGCATCTCCGTACGCAACCTCAATGAGGGGGTACTGGCCTTTCCCGGGCTGGACTACCGCTTCGGGCGACAGTACCACGGTTATCTTCGGGCCCGCTTCGATCTTTTGCGGGCCTGGGAGGTTCTTCCAATGGTCTTTGCCGTAAGCGATGGTACCCAGCATCAGTTGAGTTTTGGTGCCATTGCCCGGTACAATGAGAATATTTTTGCCGGTGCTGCCTATCGTGGCTACAATAATCAGACCTCGGACGCGATTGTAATAATGGCCGGCATGAACCTTTCCGAAAAGATCACGCTGGCCTACGCTTACGATCTTACGCTTTCCGACCTGCGTAGCGTGCAGGACGGCAGTCATGAGATCACGCTCAAGTACAACTTGCGGAAACGCATCGGTGCGGGGGTGCCGCCGCCCATTATCTTTAACCCACGAACCAAACAATGATCGCCTTTGTCGCCTTGCCGCGATTTCGTCGGTCTATCTGTTAAACTTTGTTCCGTGGTACCTGCTACGATACTAACCATGTTTTTACCTTCGTTTCCCCCACAACTATCCGCTCCATTGAAAATTCAAAGGACAATTCCGGTCTCGCGTATGAAAACCGTTCTACAAACAATCTTCGCCGTCTCCGTAATGGCTATTGCGCTGTCCAGCTGTGGCGGTGGTAGGGAAACCGGCGAGCTCGTCGGCGATCTCAATCGTCCCACCTGGAAGGGGGTGCAGCCCTACGGAATGGTCTACGTTCCCGCGGGCACCGTCCACATCGGTAACAACGATCAGGACATCACCGGCACCTTCATCCAACGTCCCAAGTCCGTTACGATCAACGGATTCTACATGGACGATACGGAGATCTCCAACAACGAATACCGCCAGTTCATGAACTGGGTCCGGGACTCGATCGCCCACGTCATCCTCGGTGACGTCGACGAGAACGGCAACATCGACTGGGAACTGCCCATCGATTACACCGACGAATCCCTCGCCGAGCTCTACCTCGAAGAGTACTATGCTGGCAAGAAGCAGGTGAATACGAATCTGTACGAGTACACTTACAGTGAGGTGGACTGGACCGAAGCCGCTATGGCCCGCCCCCGCGGTGACGATGGACAGGGCATCACGGATTACATCACGGAGAAGACGGTGAACGTCTATCCCGACACCTTAGTCTGGGTACGCGATTTCGCCTACGCCTACAATGAGCCGATGGCCCGCGTTTACTTCAGCCACCCGGCTTACGACAACTACCCCGTGGTCGGTATCGACTGGCACATGGCCCGCGCCTTTAGCTTCTGGCGTACGACTCTCTGGAATACCTACAACGAAAATGCCCTGATCGAAAACTTCCGCCTCCCCACGGAGTACGAATTCGAATACGCCGCCCGCGGTGGTAAGGAAAACGCTCCCTTCCCCTGGGGTGGCCCCTACGCCCGCAACAGCAAGGGCTGTCTGCTGGCTAACTTCAAGCCCGGACGGGGCAACTACGCCGACGACGGCGGCTCCTACACCGTACCGGTCGATGCCTACTACCCCAACGACTACGGCCTCTACAATATGGCCGGCAACGTTGCCGAATGGACCATCACCGCCTTCCAGGAGAACGCCACCAGCTTCGTCCACGACTTCAACCCCGATATCCGCTACAACGCCAAGGACGATGACCCCATCTCCTACAAGCGTAAGGTGATTCGCGGCGGCAGCTGGAAGGACATCAGCTTCTACCTCCAGAACGGCACCCGTACCTACGAATACCAGGACACGACCAAGTCCTACATCGGCTTCCGCAACGTCATGTCGTTCACCGGCCGCTCCATCAACGACTTCTAGTCGAGCAGAACCAACCTACCTTAACGGCCGCACTCCACCCGGGGGCGGCCGTTTTGTATTTGCCATGAATCCTACCCAACTCGCTACCCACATCAAACGGACGGCCCACGACCTGGGCTTCTCCTTCGTGGGCATTGCCGCGGCGGAGCGAATGGAACCCGAGGAGCGGCGCCTGGAAGAGTGGCTCAACGCCGGACACCACGGCAGCATGCGGTGGATGGAAAACCACTTCGATAAGCGGGTGGATCCCACGAAACTGGTCCCCGGAGCCAAATCCGTCGTCTCCCTCCTCTACAACTACTTCCCCGCCGACGACTCCCCCAGCCGGGAAACGCCCAAAATTGCCCGCTATGCCTACGGAGAAGACTACCATACCGTAGTGAAGGCCAAACTGCGGGAGTGGGTTGGTCGCCTGGAAGAAACAATCGGCAGCCCCATCGACGGCCGCGTTTTCGTCGACAGCGCCCCGGTACTGGAACGCGACTGGGCGGCCCGCGCGGGAGCCGGCTGGACGGGCAAGAACACCCTGCTCATCAACCCCAAAGCGGGTAGTTACTTTTTTCTCGCCGAACTGATCTCCGACCTGGAGCCCGCTCCGGACAGCCGCATCCGCGATCACTGCGGCACCTGCACCCGGTGCATCGATGCCTGCCCGACGGAGGCCATCAGTCCGGAGGGGTACCTCGTCGATGGCAGCAAGTGCATCAGTTACCTCACAATTGAACTCCGGGAGGCCATACCGGAAGAATTTGCCGGTCGGATGGAGGGCTGGGCCTTCGGTTGCGACATCTGTCAGGAAGTTTGTCCCTGGAACCGCTTCAGCCAGCCCCATAGCGAACCCGCCTTCGCTCCTAACCCCGAGCTGCCGAACATGGGGAAGCGGGAGTGGCGGGAAATGACGGAGGAGGTATTCCGCAGGGTCTTCAGGAAGTCGGCGGTAAAGCGCACGAAATTTAGCGGCCTACGCCGCAACCTCGACTTTCTAGAAGGATGAGGGTTCTTCCTCCGCCTGGTGTACCGGCTCCGGCTTTTGGGGACGCAGCGCGAAGGGAAGCATAATGAACATGCCGGCCATGATGGCCATATCGGCTACGTTGAAAATGCCGGTCTGCAGCCCGAAGGCCTTCAGGTGCAACATATCCACCACGTGGCCGTAAAGTAGCCGGTCGACGATATTGCTCAATCCACCGCCCACGATGAGGGCCAGGGCCACAACCTGCCAGCGGTTGAGCAGCTTCTCGCGAAAGATGTAGTACAGCAGGGCAACCAGTAGGATCGCCGGAAATAGATTAAGGAGGATCGGCCGCCAGAAATCGTTGAGCCCCGAGCCGATGCTCAGGAAGGCTCCCGTATTGTGCACGTGCGTCAGGCGCAACACATTGCCGAAGAAGAACTGATCCGGCTCCCCCTGCAGGTGAACGGTGGCGAGATACTTCGTCCACTGATCCAATCCCACCGATATAATAATGACGGTAAGAACGACCAGCAGCCGTGATTTGAAAGTTTTCATCCGCACAAAGGTAAAGAGGATTCTGCCAAGGATGCCGCCGCTACTTCACCCCCAGCACCTCCGCTAGTTTGCGCTCCAGATCACGACCCCGCAGGTTGCGCGCCAGAATATTGCCGTCGCGGTCGAGCAGGACGGTCTGGGGAATGCTGGTCACTCCGTAGAGCTGACCGTATTCACTCTTCCACCCCCGCAGATCGGAGACGTGCAACCACGTAAGTTTGTCGGCGGCAATGGCATTTTCCCACCGGTCCTTGCGGTCGTCGAGGCTCACCCCGAGAATCTCGAAGCCTTCGTCTTTGTACTTGTTGTACATCCTGACCACGTTGGGATTCTCCCGGCGGCACGGACCGCACCAGCTGGCCCAGAAATCGAGCAGCACGACTTTGCCGCGCAGGCTTTCCAAACTGATCTCCCCTCCGTCGGGGGTACTTGCCGTGAACAGGGGGGCCGGTGCTCCGATAGCGGAACTGCGCAATGGAGCCGTCTGTTGCCGTAGGGCAGCGATGGGGTCCGGATATGCATCCGCGTATTCCTCGATCAGCTGATCGGCTACTTCCAGTCCGGCCGGGTGTTTCTTGGTGAGCAGGGAAGCAAGGGCACCACTACGGGCCATAAAACGGGCACGGCTACCCGCGGGCCAGCGTCCGGTTTGCTCAAGCACCGCCTCCGTAAGCCGGTCGGCCGGTAGGGCCCTCAGTAAATTATCGGTGAAGTTGCGACCACCTTCGTAGGTCCAGGCCAGATCGTCGTAGCCCGAATCCCCGAAGTCAACGAACTGAAAGAAGGTGCCGATGTAGTGATCTAACTGGTTGGCGTACTGACCCTCTTCCGCGGAGTAGTGACTCAGATAGGTATTGAGGCTGGCGATACGCCCGAGAATGGGGTAGGCCTCCTTTAGCTGCTGCACCAATTGCCGTTTTTCCTCATCCAGTTCCCGCATGGCTTCCCTGCCATCCCGGTTCACCCGCTCGTCGCGCACCACTTCGATGTCCTGGACCAGGGTCGAATAGCGCTCGTTTTGCTCGTCGAACGTCGCCTTGAGCTGGGTATAGGCCGCGTTGATCGGGCTGCTGGCTACGGTGGCCTGCCGCATCTGTCCGCAACTTCCCTCCACTTCGATCGTGTCGCCTCCCGTCAGAATAAGGGGCAGGGCATCAGCGGGTGTGGGGCCCAGGTACCGAAATACCGGCTCGTCGACGGACACGCTAGCCGACTGGTCGCCGCGCTCGTTCTGTTCCAGTACGGCCACCGGCTCGAATCCGAAGCCGGTAAAGGCATACACCTGCAGGGGGATAGCACAGCCCTCCACCGCAGCCAGGATGGTAACCTCGCCCTGCGCGCCGAGCGACAGCGCAGTGAATACCGTAAGAATCGTCGCAACACATTTCATTCGGCGAATTTACGGCACGGGAGTGCTTCACCCTAGTCGTCGGAGGGCTACCGACCGGCGTTTGCCGATGAAACGACGGATTCCGACGAAAATACCCGCCCCCGGGGACCTTCCCGCCAACCCCGTCGGTGCATGGGCTGTTACCAACATATGGCATCTTTCCGCTCCCCCCTTGAACGCTCCCCCCTGGCCACGATCGGCGGCATCATCATCTCGCTGGTGGTGCTCTACGTGATGTTTTCCATTGTCGGCTGGGTCATCGCGCTGCTCTATCGTTTCTCCTGGCTCGTCCTCATTGCCGCTCTGGTGATCGACTACAAGGTCGTACTGGGTTACTTCAAAGCACTGCAGGGGCTGTTCAAGCGCAACGCGATTTACGGACTGGTCGCTTCCGCGCTCACGATCATTTTCTACCCCTTCGTCTTCCTCTACTTTCTGGGCATGGCCCTGTTCAAGAAAAAGGTTAAGGAGGCCCGCCGCGAAGCCGACGTTCGCCGCAACGGTCAGTGGGTGGATTACGAGGAACTGCCCGACAGCCCGGTAGACATCGATACCCACTACGAAGAGCTGCCGCCGCCACCGGAGCCCCGCCGCCGCGACGAGCCGGGGTACGACGAGTACTTCAAGTAAGTTTTGCGTTGGCTGGCGGCCGGTCCGCTCGTACTCTCCACCCTGTATTTACTTTGGCAGTGCTACAATTACCAACACTGGTTAGGTACGCTCGCCCGTAAACTCATACCGACGGCCAAGCTCCCGACCGTAGCCGTCGTCGTTCCCTTCCGCAACGAAGCCGCCCATCTCCCGCAATTGGTGGCCGACTTGCTCGCCCAGGATTACCCAGCGGACCGCTACGAGCTCATTCTGGTAGACGACTTTTCCACGGATGGCGGGGCCGCAGGTGCAGTGAAATTTGGTGAAAGAGCACGGCTGATTCGGTTAGCCGATTTTCCCCCTCCACCCGGTACCGTAGCCTTTAAGAAGGCCGCCCTCACTCTTGGTATTTCCCGCACGACGGCCGAAGTGATCGTCACGACCGATGCCGATTGCCGGTGGCCTCCGCGGGCGTTGCGGCGCGTAGCGGAAGCGTTCTCCGGCGGGGCCGATGTCGTCCTTGGGCCCGTACTCATTACCCCTTCCACCGGATTGTGTGCCAACTTTCAGGCCCTGGACCTGGCCGGATTTCAGTTGTTCACCGCCGCTACGGCCACTGCGGGTACGCCCGCTCTCGCAAACGGTGCCCACTTTGCTTTTCGGCGCGACAGTTTTTACGGTGTAGGAGGCTACGCCGGGGTCGATCACCTTCCTTCGGGCGACGACGTACTGCTGCTCCATAAATTCGCGGCCGAAGAAAACTTGCGCATCGTCTATTCAGCGGAAGTGGACGGACTGGTCACTACCGCTCCGGTGGCGGACTGGCGCGCGGTATGGCGTCAACGCATCCGCTGGGCGGGCAAGGCGGGCAACTACCAAAGCCCGGCGCTGAGTGTTGCCCAGGTGCTGGCCTTTCTTACCTCGGCAGGTATTCTCGGGGCACTGGTTCTCGGTATTATCTATCCGGTATTTCTGGTATCCGGACTGTTGGCCTGGGGAATAAAGGGGGTGATCGATTATATCTTACTCAGATCCGTATGTAGGCATTTCGGCCACGGTAATGCGCTGCGCTGGTACCTCCCCGTTCAGTTGATTTACCCGCTTTATCTGGTGGGGGTGGGCACCGCCGTTCTGCTGGGTGCGAAGGCGGGCTGGAAGGGTCGGAGGGCCACTTAATCGCTAAGGATCTCGATCAACTGTTCGGCACTCAGGTACTGAAAATAGCGGGCGGTGGCCGAGAATTGCTCATCCAGTAGGACCATGGCCGGGAGGGAAAACGGTTTGCCCCGGCGACCCGCCATAAGTAGCGGGATCTGGTGAATCGGATTGACCCGCCCCAGCCGCTCATTTACGAATACTTGTCCTCCGAATACAATGGTATCGGGGGATTCTACGTCCATGCGAACGGCATAATAGCGATCGTTAAGCAGTCGAACCACCTCGGGATGCCGAAACGCCCGGCGATCCATCCGTACGCAGGCAGTGCACCAATCGGCGTAGAAGTCAACGAAGACCGGCCGTGGCGAAACCTTCAGGCTATCCGCCAACTGCGAAAAGCTCAGCCAACGCACACCGGACTGCGCCGATCCGGGAAGTAGTATCAGGCAGGTCAGTAGCCCGGTGAATATCACTTTTAGTAGGTGCATACTACAGCGCTTTGATCTGAACGCCTACGTAGAGGGTTCGCGGAAGACCGGGGCCATAAATGAAATTACTGTCCCGGTTCTTCCCTGAATCGAAATTGCTCTGGTAGGCATTCAGCAAATTCTTTACGCCTCCGAATACTTCTAGTCCCGTGCGCCCGCGGTCCGTGCGGAAAGTGTGGGCTAGTCGTAGCCCGATGTCGGTAAAGGCCGGCGAGTCGAAGTACTCGTCGTGCGCCTGCCCGGTACCCTCCCCCCCGAAGTGGGCCAGTCGCATCGAGCCGGTCTGGACGAGGTTTGCCGAGGCACTCCAATCCTGGGTTGGGGTATAGGTGAGGGTTGCATAGCCATAATTGTTCGGCGTCCGGAGAAAATCGCGGGTAGCCGGTAAACCTGCGATGTTCTCAACGGGCTCGTCGAAGCGACTCGACTGCACCGTGAAGCCCGCATCCACCTGAAAAACGTAATCGAAGTTTGCCCGGGCTTCCAGGCTGAACCCCTGCACCGTAGCACCGGCCCCGTTCCGCTTTTCGAAGCGTTCCCCGAAAGCATCGGCCCCGAGCGGAAACTGGTAAAAGGCATCCCGCAGGTAAGTATGAAAGCCCTCCAGCGTAAAACCGACGATGAAGTGCTCGCTGGCCCGATCGAAGTTTACCGAGCCGGTGAAGCTGTTGGACCGCTCTTCCCTCAGGTCGTCGGAGAGGGAAATGCGGGATACTCCCCCGGCGGCGAAGGCAATGTGCAGGTCGGTGTCAAAGGCCTGCGGTGCCCGAAATCCCGTCCCCCATCCGAGCCGAAACTGGGTGGTCTCGCGGAGCTTATAGAGCAGGGATAAGCGTGGGCTGACCACCGGGTAATCGACCAGTCGGTGCTTATCGACCCTGAACCCCGCCAGCAGCGCAAGCTGGGGGCTGATGTCCCAGTCGTGCTGTACGAACACCCCGAGGTTGGTAGTCGTCTGATCGATCAGGTAGTCGTAGGCTCCAATCTCGTCGAAGACGTCGTCGTAGACGTATTCGGCACCGACGGTGAGGGTAGCCTTCCCCCCCAGGAAATCGGGAAAGCCGTTGTTGAACTGTACGCCGCCCTGGTGGGTGGTGACCTCGGAGGTACCGTAGGGTGGATCGGCGTGGAAGGCTTCCAATTCGACGGATGCGTCGGGTTGGATTCCGGTGTAGTGATCGCGGTCCGTCCGTTGACCGCCGTAGTAGAGGATGAGGGAATTTAGGTCGTCGTTGAAGTTGATTTGGTAGTCGAGGCTTCCCAGCAGCACCCGGTGGGTACGTTCTTCCGACTGTTGGGTGAGGTGAGCGGGTCGGTCGACCATTTCGCCGCCGTAGCGGTACTCGTACAGGTGGCTCAGGCTTACTTCCAGTTTCTGGTTGTCGGTGGGGAGGAAGAAAAGACTGCTCCCCACGGAAGTATTCTTTAGGGTGGGTAGTTCGGAAAAGTTATCCCCATTGGCATCGTAGAGACCGCGGTTTCGCTTGTTGAAGAAGAGCGTTGCTCCTGCGTTCCCGCCCGAATTGACCAGCGTAGCGTTGCCAGCGAGAATTTTGTCCGCCGTACGGCCACCGACCGATTGGTACGTCCCGGTGAGGCGGTAGTCATTTTTTACCGGTATCCGGGTGATGACGTTGACTGTGCCCCCGACCGCGCTCGAACCATAGAGGGCCGACACTCCTCCCCGCACGACCTCGATGCGTTCGATCATGTTGACGGGTATTTGTTCCATGCCGTACAGGCCGGTGAGTGGGCTGAAAATGGGGCGTCCGTTGATCAGGATTTGGGAATATCCGCCTTGGAGGCCGTTCATGCGGAGTTGGGTGTAGTTGCAGGTCTGGCAGTCCGTCTCAACGCGCAGGCCGGGTTGAAAGCTGAGTCCGTCGGATAGGGTGTTTGCCGCCGCCCGCTCTAGCTGCTTGCTGTTGACGAGACTTACGATAACGGGTGCGTCGGTCCTGCGCTTTTCGGTGCGGGTAGCGGTGACCACGACCTCGTCCAGCGCTGACATATGTTGCACCAGTTCTATTGAAAGTACCGTGTCCTGCCCCGCCCGGATTTCTACCGGCCGACGGTAGACGGAGTATCCCACCATTCGCACTTCGAGGGTATGGAGACCGGCGGGTAGGCCAGCGATAGTGAATTTTCCATTGAGGTCTGCCGTAGTTCCCAGGTCAAGTTCCGGAAAGTAGGCGGTAGCGAAGGGAAGGGTTTCCTCCTCCGACCGGATGGTCCCGGAGACGGTGCCGGATTGGGCGCGAAGCGATTGCAGGCAGAGTAGGGCTACCACCAGTAGAGAAATTTTCATGCCGGAAGTATTGCTGGATTGAATATTGATGCATAAAAGTAATAAGTTAGCCAAGACTAACATAACTTTTAGGCAATTCATTTTCTCCCGGATGGTGGCAGTAGGTTACAGACGGGCGGAGGGGGCGACGGACTGGTCGGTAAAAACGCCGAGGTCGTACTTGAAGGTGGCGGTGATGCCGATCATGGCGGCGTTGTCGGTACAGTACTCGATGCGGGGTACGTAGGTATTCCAACCCCTTGCTTGTCCTTCGGAAACCAGTCGCCGCCGCAGCTCACTGTTGGCGGAGACCCCGCCGGCCAGGGCGATGCGGGAGAGGCCGGTTTGCTCGGCTGCGGCGATTAGTTTTTGCATCAGCGTGGTCACGATAGCGTCCTGGATAGAGGCACAAATGTCGTTCAGGTGCTGGCTGACGTACGCGGGGTCGCGCTTATTTTCTTTCTGGAGGGTGTACAGTACACTGGTTTTCAAGCCGCTGAAACTAAAATTCAGGTCACCGGGATCGGGCTGGGCAAACCGGAGCACGGGAGTGCCCAAGCGGGCAAGGCGATCGAGTTCGGGGCCGGCGGGGTAGGGGAGGCCCAGGAGCTTTCCCGATTTATCAAAGGCTTCTCCGGCGGCGTCATCGATGGTTCGGCCGATGATTTCCTGCTCCAGGGGAGCGTGGACAACGACCAGCTGGGTATGCCCTCCGGAGACGGTCAGGCACAGGTAAGGAAATTCCGGCTTGGGGTCCTCCGCAAAGTGGGCCAGCACGTGGGCCTGCATGTGATCCACTTCGATGAGGGGGATGTTGCGCGCCAGGGCGAATGCCTTCGCGAAACTGACGCCCACCATGAGGGAGCCGATGAGTCCGGGTCCGCGCGTAAAGGCCACGGCATCCACCTCCCGGGCTGCAACCGCGGCGCGTCGGAGCGCTACATCGACCGTGGGAACGATGTTTCGTTGGTGGGCGCGGCTGGCGAATTCGGGTACCACCCCACCGTATTCTACGTGGACGGCCTGGGCCGCGGTGACGTTGCTGAGGACCACCCCATCGCGGACCACTGCGGCGGAAGTATCGTCACAACTGGATTCGATGGCTAAAATAGTGGGCATGGTGGAGGGATGAGGGAGGCCGAAAGTAGTGGCAAACAAGAAAATGGCTCCGTCGTTGCGCCAAAACCCCGGCCGGCGGCATCTTTTTGGTGCAATCTGGTCTAACGAATTGCGCGCCGGGGAACGTATATTTATCCCCGGCCAATTCGGGGTCCAAAGGAAAATGTTTTATACTTGCACAAATTAACTGCTCACGATGCGTAAATTATTTAGTCTGGCCTTTCTGGTTCTGGCCTTCATCCTGGCCTTCTTGCTGTACCGCAGTATCGAGGAACCCATCACCTTTGCCGACGAGCGTGCCGTAAGGGAGGATGCCGTGGCCGATCAGCTGAAGGTGATTCGCACTACGCAGGAGATGTACCGCGACATTACCGGTATGTTCGCCCCCTCTTTCGATACCCTCAAGCAGGTGCTCCGCAACGAGAATTTTATGGAAGTTCGCATCGTTGGTGATCCCGACGATCCCGACTTCGATCCCACCAGCGCCTACGACACCATCTATTCTTCCGCGATCGACAGCATCAATGCCATGGGCATCGACCTCGACCGGCTGGAATACGTCCCCTACACCGACAACAAGGTGTTTGACATTGCCGCCGACACCATCGACTACCAGTCGACCAAGGTGCCCGTAGTACAGGTCGGTATTGCCCGTAAGGAGTTTATGGATCGGTTCGGCGACGAGCGGTTCAAGCGGTACGATCAGCGGTACGACCCCAACGCACCGCTCAAATTCGGTGATCTGAGTAAGCCCAGTCTTTCCGGGAATTGGGAATAAGCAATTACGATATAACCGCCAGTGCGTTCCATCCGGGCCGCACGCAAGATTACGAACTGTCCATCCTTACGGGGATGGACAGTTTTGCGTATATCATCCGTGATCGGAACGAAAACCGCTTGGTAGCCTATCGTTCCTACGCCTTCAGCAACGAAGAACGCAAGGACTGGTCCGCCGCCTTCGGCCGCCTGGTAGCGGCTGATGCGAAGCTGAACGGGACCCGCTACGGTAAGCTAACGCTGGCCTGGGACACCCCCGTACTGAATCTTGTGCCCGGCCCACTATTCGACGAGGAAAGTACCCGCTCCTATTTAGAGCAATTGACCCTGGTGGGGCTGGAGGACGAAGTCCGCCACGAGCACCTCCACGAACTGGATGCAGAGATCATTTATTCCGCCCGCCGCGATCACTTGGCCACCGCGGAGCGAACCCTCGGTACCGACGGCAGTCAACATTATGCAGGTAGCCTGCTGACCGCCTGGGCGGCCCGGTCGCGGCGGCTGAACCACCAAGCCATCTCGTGCGCCGTACGCGGACAGCGGATGTTCGTGGCCGGTCACCGCAACGGAAACCTGGAATACTACAACACCTTCGTCTACGGTAGTGCACAGGACGGCATTTACTATATGCTCCTGGCCTACGAGCAGTGTGACTTCGCTCCGGATCGCATTCCCCTGTACCTGTGTGGCGAGCTGACTACGGAGGGGGAACTGTACGGGCAGTTTTATCAGTACATCGAAGACATACGATTCAGCGAATACGGCGTACCGCCGGCTGCTCCCGCCGAACTGATTCATTTGCCGGCCCACCTTTACTTCGACCTGCTCTGCCTAGGTTAGACCCGATAAACCAACGACGACATGCGCATCATTTCCGGTAAATTCAAGGGTCGCCGCTTCAGTCCGCCCGCCGATAACTGGCCCACGCGACCCACGACCGACTACGCCAAGGAGGGACTCTTCAACCTGCTGAATAACCGGTTGGACTTTGAGGACTTACGGGTGCTCGACCTCTTCGGCGGTACGGGCAGTCACGACTACGAGTTCATCTCCCGGGGATGCTGCGATGTGACCTACGTAGACAAACACCCGCCCGCGGTGGCTTTCGTCAAGAAGACGATCGCTACCCTGGGGGTGGAAGACTGCATTCAGGTGTGGCGTATGGACGTTTTTAAGTTTCTCGAGCGTCCCGTCAGTCAACCGTACGACTACATTTTTGCCGGTCCGCCGTACCCGCTGCCCAACATTCCTGAACTGCCGGACCTGGTGTTCAATGCCGGTTTGATCGCTCCGGAGGGGCTATTCGTACTGGAGCACAATCCTCACCACGACTTTACGGGCGATCCCCGGTGCACGGAGGTGCGCAAATACGGTAAGACCATCTTCAGTTTCTTTCAGACCTGAGGAAATAGCGGGGGGCAATAATTTGTGACCGTCCGTTGCAGTTTAGTAAAAAACTGTCCCGATGCTAAGATGGCTGCCTGTTCTATTCGTTGCATTATCGCTGGCCGCATCCGCCCAAACCTTGGAGCGCAGTATTGGTCTGGAGTTGAGTCCGCAGCTTAGCGAGAGCCGTATTTCGGGTACGAACAGCGCTACCTTCACCCAGCTCGACCGGCTCGACAGCCTGGAGCAGGGTGGGGTAGGGTTTGGTATCGGAATTCTTTACGAGTCGCGGGTGGATCGGATCGGTTTCAGTACGGGGTTGCGGTACACCAGGGCCGGTTACGCTACCTTGGAACAGCCCGCCCCGGGCAGCGCCACCACCTTTAGTGACGATGTGTCCGCTAATTACCTCGCGCTACCCTTCGACGTTAACTTTTATCAGGATGTGACCGACAACGACCGGGTGCTCTTCGTACTCGGCGTGGCGTTGCAGTACCACCTCGGAACTAAAATCCGGCGAACGACCTACGCCAATGGTGCCGAAACCGGGACGGAGACGCTGGCCGACGATGCCGTGGATTACCGGCCCTTCGTAACTTCCTTTCTGACCGGGATCGGTTACGACCGCAAGCTTTCGACCGACTGGGCCATTCGTTTTCAGCCCACCTTTCAGTTCTTCCTTAACGGCAACCTGCGGCCGGACGCCGATACCATTGCCAATCGCAACTACTACCAGCTGGGGCTGCGAATCGTGGTTCGGCGACTCTTTATCTGATCTCGGTCCGCGAACACCCGTAATGGGGGGGCGTTTCCTGGGGACAATCATTGCTTCCCAGCTTATTCTCCTATGGCATTCTACGGACACGTAATCAAGGCGTTAATTCAGACCAAGCATACCCTGCTTCCCCACGAGCCCAGCGACCCGTATGCGGCCCAGGAGGAACAACTGAGGAATCTGCTGGAAACCGCCAAGGATACCGCTTTCGGCAAGTACTACAACTTCGCCCGTATTCTGGAGGCCGAAGACGTGCGTAAGACCTACCGGGAGGAGGTGCCGATCTTCGATTACGATACCATAAACGAAGAATGGTGGAAAAAACAGCGCCACGATCCCGACATCACCTGGCCCGGTCGACCCGGCTTTTTCGCCCTCAGCAGCGGTACGACCGGAAAGAAGAGCAAGCGGATTCCGGTCACGGACGAGATGCTGGAGTGTACCCAACGGGTGGGGCGCGCCCAGGCCGAATGCCTCGCTAACTTCGATCTGCCGGCGGAGTTGTTTGAGAAAGACATCCTCATGCTCACCAGCTCGGCGGACCTCAACGAGAAGGACGGCTGGCTGGAAGGCGAGATCAGTGGCATCAACGTAAGCAACATGCCCGAATTCATGGAGGGGGTGTATAAGCCGGGCCTGGAAATCGCACAGATTGCCGACTGGGACGAGCGGGTGCAACGCATTGCGGAGGAGGCGCCGAAGTGGGACGTGGGTGCCCTGGCCGGAATTCCTTCCTGGATGGTGATGATGCTGCGTAAGGTGATCGAGCACAACAAGCTCAGCAACATCCACGAGATCTGGCCGAACCTATCGATCTATACGACCGGAGGCGTGGCCTTCGAGCCCTACCGCCAAACCTTCGAGGCCCTGCTGGACCACCCGATCACCATCATGGATACTTACCTAGCTAGCGAAGGCTTCTTCGCCTTCAACGCGCGGCCAGGCACGATGGCAATGGAACTCGCCCTGGACCACGGCATGTACTTCGAGTTCGTGCCCCACAACGAGCGTGGATTCGATTCGGCGGGTACCATCCTGGAAAAGCCGAAAGTCGTGGACTTTCGCGGGGTAGAGGAAGGGGTTGATTATGCCCTAATCGTATCGACACCCGCCGGTGCCTGGCGGTACATGATCGGCGATACCATCAAGTTCATGGATAAGGAAAAGATGGAGATCGTCATTACCGGACGGACCAAGTACTTCCTCAACGTAGTGGGCAGCCAGCTTTCCGAAGAAAAGCTCAACAAAGCCATCGGGGTCCTGAATAAAAATACCGGTGCCACGGTGAAAGAATTCACCGTCGGGGCAATCAAGCGCGAGGAAGACGGCGAGTACGTGCACCAGTGGGTACTCGGACTGGAGGAAGGCGAACTAGACGCGGAGAAGGCAAAGGAGGAACTGGACCGCCACCTCCAGGAAGCCAACAAAAATTATGCCGTCGCCCGCAAGAAGGCCCTGAAGGATATTCGGGTCAGAGTGGAGCCGGCCGATCGCCTCTATGCCTTCCTTGAACAGACCAAAAAGAAGGGGGGGCAGATCAAGTTTCCGAAGGTGATGCCGGAGGAGAAATTGCTGGAATTGCTGGAATTTTTGAAAAAGTGACCCCGTCGGACCGCTTAACCGTCGGACGGGGTCACCCCGTCCGCTGAAAATCCGTCGGACGGCTTAAGCGGTCCGACGGATTAAGCCGTCCGACCGCTTCCAATCCAATTTCGCGATCAGCTCAGAGTAAGCCCAAAATCAGGTACAGCCCCGCCGCCACCCCCCCGGCAAGCCCGGCGTAAGGCAACTGCGTCTTGACGTGATCGATGTGGTCGGTCGCGGAGGCAAGACTCGATAGAATGGTCGTATCCGAAATAGGGGAGCAGTGGTCGCCGAAGACGCCCCCACCCAGTACGGCGGCAATGGCCATGAGCACATTGGCGTCCATCTCCCGGGCCATCGGTACGGCGATCGGAATCATGATGGCGAAGGTGCCCCAACTGGTTCCCGTACTAAAGGCAATGAAACAGGTAACGACGAACACGAGAAAGGGGACGAGCCCGGGAGACAACCAGCCCCGTGCCAGCTCGGAAACGTAGATACCGGTTTCGAGCTGCTTACAGAGCGCCCCGATGGCGAAGGCCAACAGCATGAGTAGCGCAAGCGGAATCAGGCCGGCAATGCCCTTCAGCACCAGATCCACCGACTCCCGAATGCCAAATATGCCCTGCACTTTATAGCTGGCAATGGACACCAGGATGGAAATCGTCACCGCAGTAAGCACCGCCGTAGATCCACTCCCACTGCCGATGGCCTGAAAGATCATTGCTCCCGCGCCCCCGCCCGTTCCTACTATTTCGCGGGCATCGGCCCACCCCGTATAGGCGAGCATGAAGGGCATGCAAATAACCATAATCACGATCGGGACGACCATGTTGAAGGCGCGCGGCGTTACGCCCTCCTTGGCCTCGACGCTGGTAAGGGACTCGTCTACGACCGGCTGGGCACCGTCGTTGAGGTATTTACCCGCCCGCGCCCGCCGCTCGGCATGCTTCATGGGGCCCCACTCGACGCCGGTGAGGATAACGACGGGCACGAGCGCCAGGGCGGCAAAGGCATAAAAATTATAGCCCAGTGCCCGCAGCATGGTGCCGAAGGGGTTGGCGAAGCCCTCCGCGGCCAGCAGGGTCATGATGAACGCTCCCCAGCCGTTGAATGGAATGAGAATAGAGCTGGGTGCCGAAGAAGAATCGGCAATGTAGGCCAGCTTTTCACGGCTGATGCCGAGCTTATCAAAGATGGGTCGGTATAGGGTGCCTACGGTGAGCACGCTGATGCTGGATTCCACAAAGACCAGGAAGCCGGTGATCCAGGCAAGCAGCTGGACCACGGTCCGACTGGATCCACTCCGCTGCTGTTCGTAGGTCCGCAACCGTCGGTCGATACTGGCAATAAAGCCGTTCACCCCGCCGCTGCGCTGCATGAACACAATGAGGGCACCGACCAGCGCACAGAACATGATGGTACGGGTATTGCCGGCGTCGGCGAAGACGTCGACCAGCCCCTGCAGGGTATCGAGGAAGCCGATCCACGGATTCCCGCCGGCCAGGATAACGTAGCCCAAAAAGATGCCGGCCAGGAGTGAAATGAACACCTGCCGGGTGAGGATGGCCAGTATAATGGCGATCACCGGCGGGAGGAGAGTGAGAAATCCAAGCTGCTCGGCCATGGGCGAAAGGGGAGGTTAGGGGTGGAGTTCAGCCGGAAAAGGCGTAAATTGAAGCTACGGCAAGGTAGCATTTTGCCGGGCTATTCACCTACTCCGGCCCACGGTGTCCGTCCGCGCGGGCGCGCGCTGCGTCCCCTAAACAATTACGGGGCGGTCAGTGGTTAGAGAGTAAAACAACCTTCAGCAGCATGGCCAAGACAATTAAAACCATCGACCACAACCTCATCCGGGCCTTCGCTTCGGCACGGAACGGGCTTCCCGCCATGGTGGATCAGGTAGAGGACGGCTACAACAGTCAGCCGCTGCGCATCAATTTCGAAGAAGTCGACAACAACGACGACTTCGACCTGAACCCCGTCACCTGGGAGGTATTTTTCCTAGAAATGCAGAACCGGGAGCTCGCGCTGGCCTATGAGGAGGACGGCGACGACCCCTACTACTATGAGTTCGTACCCGCCAACGCCTAATGGGTATGGAAACGGTACTTATTGGTGGAGGAAGCGGATTTGTGGGCATGCACCTGTCGCGCAAGCTGCGTAGTGCGGGCTACGAAGTCCGTCACCTAAGTCGCACTGCCCGCCCCGGCGGGGAGTTTGCCACCTTCGTCTGGGACGTGAACACCGACGTGATCGACGCCGCGGCCTTTGCGGACGTAGGTTATGTCATCAACCTGGCCGGTGCCGGCATTGCCGACGAGCGGTGGACGCAGGAACGAAAGAAGGTGATCATCGAGAGCCGCACCGGCTCGACCCGTCTCCTAGCGACCACCATGGCCCGCCTCGGGATCACCCCCAAGCTTTACCTCTCGGCCAGTGCCATCGGCTACTACGGCGACCGCGGTGAGGAACTACTGACGGAAGATGCCGCCCCCGGCGACGGTTTTCTTAGTCAGTCGTGCGTGCTGTGGGAAGAATCCGTCGGGGAGGTCGCCCGTCTGGGCATTCCGGTTTTCATCAATCGTACCGGCATCGTGCTACACCCGAAGGAAGGGGCGCTGGAAAAGATGCTCCTCCCGCTGAAGGTAAGGACGTCGACTTACTTCGGCGACGGCAAGCAATACTTCAGTTGGATCCACATCGAAGACCTGGTCGGCATCTACGTCTTCGCTCTGGAAAATCAACTTACGGGAGTGTACAACGGTACCGCCCCCAATCCGGTGCGTAGTAAGGCCTTTGCCCAGTCTCTGGGTCCGGCACTGAATAAATCGGCTCTCGTCGTCCCTGCCCCCGCCGCCGCGCTGGAAGTTGCCATGGGGGAGATGAGCCATACCGTGCTGGACAGCACCCGCTGCTCAGCGGCTAAGATCGAGGCGGCCGGCTACCGATTTGCCTACCCCGAACTAAGTCAGGCCCTCGAACAACTGCTGGGGTGATCTTTACCTACGACGGCACGTTTGCGGGCTTACTCTCGGCAATCTTCGAAGCCTTTCGGTTGCGGGCGGAGGTAACCGACATCATCCCCGAAGATCGGTTTCAGCAACAACTTTTCGGCAAGGAGATTCCGATAGAAACGAATCCGGAACACGCTGCTCGCGTAATCGCCGGCCTGAAGAAGCGCAGCGGCAACGACCGCATCGTAGAACTGTTGCGTCACGCATACCTGACGGAGCAGCCGGAGGTGGAACGGTTGATCTTACACTTCGTCCGGCGACAGATGGCCGTGCACGCCCTCGACGTCAGCAAGGATGCCGGCGACGAACGGATCAGACGCGTGTTACGGCTGAAGCAACAGATGGGGCGTGAAGTGCACCGGATGCACGCCTTTGTCCGCTTCCAACAGACCGGGGACGGTATGTACGTCGCGCTGATAAACCCCGATTTCAACTGTCTGCCCCTAATTGGCGACCACTTTGCGGCGCGCTATCCCGCAATGGAATGGCTCATCTACGATACCCGCCGCCACTATGGCCTGCACTGGAGCAGCGAGCAGAAACGAGCCGAGTTTATCACCCTCGATTCGAACCAGGACGGCCGGCTGAGAAGCCTGTCGGCGGAGATGCTGGAGGCGGGAGAGACGGATTATCAGGAGCTCTGGCAGACCTACTTCCGGGCTGTCGACATTCCCGAGCGCAAGAACATCAAGCTTCATCTACAGCACGTACCTAAGCGGTACTGGAAATACCTCACCGAAAAGATTTGATCATAAAGCGGTCGCAGCCGCTATGCCCGGTACTGCCCAACGGACCGGGCAGTGGGGTGAAGCCGTACTTTTCGTAGACCGCCGCCGCGCTGGTCATTGACGCTACGGTTTCGAGGTACATCCGCGCGTATCCGTCCCGGCGGGCGTCCGTAATGCAGCGGTCCATCAACAGCCTGCCGCCGCCCTTTCCACGGGTTTGGGAGAGCAGGTACATCTTACGGAGTTCGCAGACGGTACCGTCGCTGCCCGCGAGGGGCGCATAGCCTCCGACGCCGACTACTTCATCGTTCCGGGTATCGTCGACGAGGACAAAAAAGCCCGAGCGGGGCTGGGAATAGGCGGTGTGCATATCCTCCAGTTCCGGATCATTGATCGAGTAGCCTTCCCCTACGCAGTTGAATTCCGGCATCACGGTGCGGATAATTCTGGCCACGGCGGCATTATCGGACGGGAGAATGGGTCTTAGGTAGAGCATAGTCGGTCAGTACGCTTCTTCGAGTTGGTAGATCGCGGGCAACTGTCGCCCCAGTCCGTCGTAATCCAGGCCGTAGCCAACGACAAATTTAGGGGCAATCGTGAAACCGATCAGGTCGATCGCCACATCGACGCGCTGGGCCTGGGGTTTGTGGAGCAGTGTGACCAAAGTGATCGAGCGGGGAGACATTTTCCGCAACTTCGGCAGGAAGGACCGCATGGTGAGCCCGCTGTCGATGATGTCTTCGATGAGCACCACGTCCTTGTTCCGAATAAGGTCTTCTTCCGGGGGAATCAGGAGGCGTACTTCTCCCTCCGTTTCGGTGCCGGAGTAGCTGCTGGTACGGACAAATCCGATCTCACCGCTGAGCCGACTGGCCCGGACGAGATCCGCCGCGAAAACAAAGGCCCCCTTTAGCATGATGATGAAACTGGGATCGCCGCTGTCCAGGCGGTCGTGCAGTTCTTTTCCCAACTCCACCACCCGCTGGTGAATGGCTTCCTGACTCAGGAGGGGCTGAAAGTACAATTCATGAAGTTTGACGCGATCGGTTGCGGGCATACGGCAAGATAAAGGGCTGAAAATAGCGGTTGTTCTACGATTTCAAAACGGTTGCCGCTGATTCGAAAGCGGAATTTCGCTACAAATGCTCCGAATGTACCATCGCGGTATTTAGAAGGTTAGGCAACAATGCGTCGCTACATCCAAATTTAATTTTACTCAAAAATCAACCACCAACCATCGTGCGGAATACCGGATCGGTATTCACCGGAAATATGCGGCGAACAATTTAAAATTTGCCGCAAAATAAGATAGTCAACACGATATTTATACGACATCCAGAATTGGCAAAATTAAATTCCCTCAAATTTTTTGGGACTCGGTTATGAACTTTGGTACAATAAGTTCATATATTTGAATCAACGCAATGCCAAAAGGCCTTTTGCGTGACTTAGAATAATTTGGTTTTATTTGGTTAGGGCTGAGGTAGTGCTGTGGTGGCACTGCCTCATTTTTTTTGCCAGCTGACCGTAATGGTCGCATCCAGGTCGGTGCCAAAGGTATTCTGCTGCTCCGTGCGCAACCGGTAACCGGAGGCCGGATCGTACCTCAGGTGATGAATGCCGGCGGAAAGCACCGTCCCCGTACGCCGCACGATGTCAATCCGCACCGGCCGATCGGCCAGACTGCGTACGGTCAGCAACCGGGTTTCCAGCGTGCTGTCGGTTGCGGTATACGTCTGGATCAGCGTATCCCCCGCTTGCCTGCGATCGGTGCGATACTTATCCAGGTAGGCCGGCTTATTGATGTCGGCATTGCGGAACACCTTCAGGTCGTTGCCAAAATTCAGGTCGCTGAGGGTCTGGGTTTCGGAATTTCCGTTGAGAACGATGGTCTTCTCCACGGCGGAGCGCCCGGCGGTCAGGCTATCTACCTGCCCGTCGATGTAGCCGGCCAGATCGAAGAAGGGTTCCTGCTGCGTTTCCCGTTCGAGCTCGTCGGCATAACAACCGGACAGCAGCAAGAGCAGGGTAAGAAGGCGAAGCATAGGCAAGGCGGTAACTTTACCTACCTAACGCGCAGCTTCGTGAATAGTGGTAAAGAAATCTTCCTGGCAATCGGAGCGCTGCTCCTGATCTGTGTGCTCTGGTCCTGGGGCTTGGGGCAGCTGTGGCTGTTCGACTGGGACGAGATCAATTTCGCGGAGATCGCCCGCGAGATGCACCTTACCGGCAACCTGCTGCAACCCACGATCAATTACCTGCCGTTTCACGAAAAGCCACCCCTCTTTGCCTGGATGCAGTGGCTGAGCTACCGTGCCCTCGGCGTCAACGAATTCGCGGCCCGCTTCCCCAATATTTTGTGCGGGGCCGCGACCCTTTCCTTTCTGGCCTACTACGGCCGCCGCCGCGGAATCGGCTACTGGTGGGCGGCATTTTATGCCGGCAGTCTTCTGCCCGCCCTCTACTTCCGTTCCGGCATCATCGACCCCTGGTTCAACCTGTTCATCCTGCTGGCCGTCGTTCGGCTGTTTTCCCCCGGGCCCGTCTCGCTGCCTACCATCTTACTTAGCGGATTGCTACTGGGACTGGCCATCCTCACCAAGGGGCCGGTAGCCGCGCTGATCGTAGGCCTGGTCGCCCTGGGTTTGCTGTTGCGACGGCGCGGCAAGTCGTGGTACGCGTACTTGCTTGTCGGACTGCTCTCCCTGCTACCGGCTGCCTTGTGGCTCACCGCCCTGTGGCAGGAAGACGGGGGCTATTTCGTGCGCGCCTTCTTTGAATACCAGTGGCGGTTGTTCACTAAAGAAGATGCCGGGCACGGCGGATTTTTCGGCTACCACGTGGTGGTGTTGCTGATCGGCTGTTTTCCCGCGGCCCTGTTTGCCCTCCCGGCCCTGGTCGACTCCCGTAAGTACGGCTCGCCGACGGACCGCGGTATGCGGATGCTGTTCTGGGTGACCCTCATCCTGTTTTCCATCGTAAGCACCAAGATCGTCCACTATTCTAGTCTTTGCTACTTTCCGCTCACTTGGTTTGCGGCGCGGTGGACGGCAGCGGCTGGCCCGCACACCCTCTTTCCCCAGCGTTTGCTGGTGGGGCTGCGATCGGTTTGGGGCCTTTACCTGTTCGCCGCCCTACTGATCGCGGTTGCCGGATGGACGATGGCCTACTGGCTGCCGCTGGTGACCGATTCGGAGTTGGCGTCGCGCCTGGAAATGCCGGTGTCCTGGCCGTGGTACACCATCCTGCCCACGCTGATCGTTGCCAGTCTCTTATTGGTCGACGCCTACCTTAAGCCACCTCGCCGGTCGCGCGCCGCCCTGCATCTACTTGCGATGTTCCTGTTTTGCCTGGTGGCCCTCCCCGTATTCGCTCCGCGTATCCAACAGTACACCCAGGGTGCCGCCGTAGAATTTTACCGGAGCTTCGCTGGGCAGGACGTGCTGCTGGGTACCTGCCGGTACAAATCGTACACGCCACTCTTCTATGGGGCGGTGACGCAGGAGCAGGGTGGACGCACAAGGGAGCAAACCTTCTACGATGCCATTCCTCACCCGCTGTATTTTTCCAGTCCGTTGCGGTTGACGGAGAAAGCCCGGGGGGACGTGCCGGATGCGGAATTACTCTACCAGCGGGGTGGGTTTTCGTTCTTCCGACGGCCCGTCCCGCCTCCGGCGGTCAACGGGCCGGCAAACTGAAGGCGACGTAGCGATCACCGGATTTAGTACCCAGCTTACCCCCTCCGCATGCGACTACCACGTACTGCCGGCCGTCCACGGCATAAACCGAGGGGGTAGCGTAACCCGCCGCCGGTAGGGGAGCCTCCCACAGTAACTGCCCGTCCCGTGCCCGAAATGCGCGGATCTTCTCGTCTAGAGTCGCGGCGATAAACACCACGCCACCGGCAGTCGCTACCGGACCACCGTAGTTTTCGGAACCCGTGTTGCGAATTCCGCGGGCGACCAGATCGGGATATTCACCCAGGGGCACCTGCCAGCGAATGCTGCCCCGGTCCAGGTCAATGGCCGAGAGGGTTCCGTAGGGCGGCGAGGTAATGGGATGGCCGTCGCTCGTCCGCAACCGCTTGTACCCACCCATAATGTAGGGATACGGCCAGCTTCCTTCCCCACTTGCTTCTTCTTTATCGCCGGAGGCCATGGAGGCGCTGATCTCCTCCACTGAAGTATCCGCGTCAAGGGTAAGCAACCATTCCGCGACGGCCGTTACCTGTTCCTTTTCGAGCCAGGTGACGGCCGGCATGGCCCCGCGCCCGTTGTGGATAAGTTGCGTGATGGCCGGTACGTCCAACCGGGGCGCCAGACCGAGGAGCGAAGGACTCTGAAATACCCCACCGCCCCGGAGATCGGGACCGTGACAGGCCTGACAGGCGATGGCGTACACCGACCGACCGGGATCCGCTCCGGAAAGCTCCAGTACGGGGTTCATCTTTAGCATCCACGGCATCTCGTTTGCGTTGACGAAGAACAGCCGGTCGCTGGGAGAGTAGGAAGCCCCGCCCCACTCGGCTCCGCCGTCGAAGCCGGGAAACATGATGGTGCCCTCCTCGCTCGGCGGAATGAAGGGTCCTCCGTAGCGGGATTTGGCCAGCACTTCCCGCGCCTCCCGGTTCATGACGGAATCAAATGGGTAAAGGTCCGCTTCGGTCAGCTCCTGCCGGGTGAAGGGCGGCGGCAGGGTCGGCATGGGCTGGGTGGGGCTCGTGGATTCCCCCGCAAGGTCGGAAGCGGGGTAGGGGCGCTCTTCCACCGGGAACAGCGGCTCCCCCGTATCGCGATCGAGCAAGAAAAGGTATCCGCCCTTGGTGACCTGGGCCACTGCGTCACGGTCTTTGCCCTCGTGCTCGACCGTGATCAGTACGGGGGTAGCCGGATGGTCGCGATCCCACAGGTCGTGGTGGACGGTCTGGTAGTGCCAGATCTTTTCTCCGGTGCGGGCATTGAGGGCCAGCACACAGTTGGCGTACAGGTTTTCGCCCGGACGATTGCCTCCGTAAAAATCGTAAGAAGCAGAGCCCGTGGGGACAAACACGTACCCCCGCTCTACGTCGAGGCTCAACCCCGCCCAGGCATTGGCTCCCCCCGAAGCCCCTTCCGGGAGGGTTCGGAACATCCAGACCAGCTCCCCGGTATGGATACTGAAGGCCCGAATGTGACCCGGGGCGGCACCGATGTCCTCACTTACGCGCCCGCCCATGATGATCAGGTCGTCGTAGATGATGCCGGGGCTGGTCGAGATCACGAACTGCTCCCGGGCCGCATCCCCCAGTCCGGTGTGGAGATCGACCCGGCCGTTCTCGCCAAACTCCGGAACTGGCTGCCCCGTCACCGCATCCAGGGCGTAGAGAAAGGAGCCGGCGGGGTAATAAATCCGTCGCCGGGTACCGTCTGTCCAGTAACTGAGGCCGCGGTTGGTCCCCATGCCCAGCAGCTCTTCATTGAATACGGCAGGATTGAAGTGCCACTTTTCCGCTCCCGTTGCTGCATCCAGCGCGAAGGCCTTTAACTGTGGATTCGTGCCGTAGAGCACGCCGTCGATCACCAACGGATTGCACTGAATCTGGCTTCGATTCAGGGTATCGCGGTCGCCGGAGGAATAGGACCAGGCAACGGTCAGGTCGGCGACGTTGGACGTATCGATCTGCGTGAGCTTGCTGTACTGGGTGGTGGCGGGGTCGCCGAGGTAGTGTGCCCAGTCGTTTGGGTTGTCGACTGGGTCGGGCCGGCTACAGCCGAACGCGGCGATCAGGCAGGTTAAGTAGACAAGTCTGGCGGTCATTGGCGGAAGATCGGTAATTAGGGGGACTCCGCTCGGCGTTCAGCGCCGGTCCCATTGGCATTGCACCTGCGGCCCCGCCCGGCTGCTCGGCGTACAACGCCCCGACCTTCGGCCCACAACTCCCGCCCCACGCGAGACGTTATCCGACCTAAACCCCCACGTATGAAAGCCGACCAGCACGCCAACTTCGCTACCCAGTGTATCCACGGAGGATTAGAGCCCGACCCCCAGACCGGGGCGGTAATGACCCCGATCTACCAGACTTCCACCTACGCACAGTCAGCTCCCGGAGTCCACAAAGGCTACGAATACGCCCGTACCGGCAACCCCACCCGCGCCGCCCTGCAGAATAACCTGGCGGCCATCGAGCGCGGCGAACACGGCATCTGCTTCAGCAGCGGCCTTTCCGCCATGGATGCGATCATTCGGTTGTTCCAGCCCGGCGACGAGATCCTGGCCAGCGACGACCTCTACGGTGGCAGCTACCGTTTATTGACGGCCGTACTGGGCACCTTTGGCATTAAGAGTCGCTTCGTCGATATGCGCGATGCCGACGCCCTCGCTAAGCAGATCAAGCCCGAAACGAAACTGCTCTGGATCGAGACGCCCACCAACCCGATGCTTAATATCGTCGACATCGAGGCACTCACCACCCTGGCGAAGGAAAGGAACATCCTCACCTGCGTCGATAATACGTTTGCCAGCCCCTACCTGCAACAGCCCCTCGAACTCGGTGCCGACCTCGTGCTGCACAGCGCCACGAAGTACCTCGGTGGCCACAGCGACGTGGTGATGGGCGCCGTCGTTACCCGCGATGAAGACCTGGCCAAGCGACTTTATTACCTGCAGAATGCCGTGGGTGCCGTACCCGGCCCCCAGGATTGCTTCCTCGTCCTGCGCGGGATCAAAACGCTCCACTTGCGGGTACAGCGGGCCTGCGAGAACGCCCGGCGCATCGTAGAAGTGCTGCAGAACAACGACTTGGTCGCCAACGTCTACTACCCCGGCCTCGCCGATCACCCCCGCCACGAAGTAGCCGCCCGGCAAATGCGTGATTTCGGCGGAATGGTGAGCTTCGACCTGAAGGAGGACACCATGGAAGCAGCTACCCAGGTGATGAAGAACACTAAGTACTTCACTCTGGCCGAAAGCCTCGGCGGCGTAGAAAGCCTGATCGGTCACCCCGCCTCGATGACCCACGCCAGCATCCCCCGCGAGCAGCGACTGAGCGTCGGACTTACCGACAGCCTCATTCGCCTCAGCGTCGGCGTAGAGGATGCGGACGACCTGGTAAAGGATCTGGAGACCGCCCTCGCGGCAGCCGTCGGAGTAGCTGGCTAGGGAGTTAGAAATGTTGTGAGCCGACGCATGGCTTCCCGCAGTGCTTCCGGACTTACCCCGCTGTACACGATGCGGTACCATCCGGCCCGGGCCTGACCCAATCCGCCCGGTGCCGTGAGCAGTACGCCGGTGTGGTCGAAGATATCTCGCCAGAGCGCCTCGGATTTCTCCGGGGTGACTTCAGCCAGGAAGCGGGAGAAATCCGCCCATACGAACAGACTGCCCCGGGCCGGGGTGTACGGTACGTCGATTGCATCGAGTGCTTGGGTAACCGTCGTGTAAGCTTCGGTCAGTAGTGCTTTGTTGTTGCGTTGAAACGCAGTTACCCACTCGTCATCGTCGAGCAATTCCGCCAGTAGCCATTGCGTGAGGGTGCTGATCTGGTGGGGCGCATTGAAGTTGGTATAGGCACCGCGCAAGTCCTCGTTGCGGCTGTACAACAAGCCCACCCGGAAGCCCGAAATACCGAAATCCTTGGAGAAGCTGTACCACCAGTGGAGGTAGGGACAGTTCGCGCGCTCGAGCAGCGGTAAAAAGGAGGTATAGGCGGAAGTATTGGTAATGTCGGCGGCGTCGCGGGAAAACTGACTCAGCGCGTAGATCTCATTTACGACGAGGTGAATGCGATGGTCAATGCACCAGTCGGCAATGATCTCGAGTTGTTCACTGGAGTAGATCGCTCCGGTCGGGTTGTCCGGCTGGGTCAGGACCAGCATTCGGAACCTGTTCCCAAGTTTGGATAGTGCGCCATCCAGTTCCGCAACGGATAGGGGGTGAAAGGGACCATCGAACGAACCGGCGTAGTCGCGGATGTCGTAGCGTTCCAGTCCCGCTTTGCTGTTGATGTCCGGGAGATACGCCTGGTAAGCCGGTGCCGGAAACACCGCTACGTCACCGGGGTCGCCTAGCGCCATTGCCGTCAGTTCGATGACCGCCGTTGCTCCCGCGGACCCGTAAAAATGATCCGCCTTCAACTCCGTTCCCGCAATGTGCTTGCTCACGAAGCGAGCGACCGACTCCCGAAACTCGGGGTGACCGGCCAGGGGGGCATATGCAGCGATCCAGTCCGGCCACGCTTGGGTCGTAGCGATTTGGCGAAGCTTATCGCGGATCGCCTCCCACTGCAGTAAATTTTCCGCAATGCATAGCGTAATTGCCCCGTCGGGCTTGTCGGGTGCGTACAGGTTCTCCATTGCCCGGTCGAAAAGGGCGAAGTCGGGGCGCAGCGGCTCACTGGCCTTCTTCTCTCCTCTGGTAGATAGCATAGGGTTATTTTGGTCGTTGGGGAAGGGCTAAATTTCGAAATCAAGCGCCCGACGCAGCACCGCCGAATCGCGCTGTTGCACCAGCCGGTGGTAGGTTTCCTCATTGAAACTATAGAGGACGGCGGGACGGTGGGCCACGTTTTCCTGGCGACCGACCTCCTGCAGAATGCCGGTCTTCATGATGCGGGTCCGAAAATTGCGCTTGTTGAACTGGGGTACGCCGAGCACGGTTTCGTAGAGCGCCTGCAGTTCGGCCAGGGTAAATTCTCGCGGCAGCAGCTCGAAGCCGATGGGCTGATACCGCACCTTGGCCCGCAGCCGGGAGGTGGCCAGCTCGATGATCTCGGCGTGGTCGAAGGCCAACTCCGGTAGTTCGTGTAGCTTGAACCACTCGACCCGCGCAGCATCGGAAGCGGCTACGGCCGGGTGATCGGTGAGGTTGACCAACGCAAAGTAGGCCACGCTAATAACCCTGCCCCGCGGGTCGCGGCCCGGCGCGCCGAAGGTGTACAACTGCTCTACGAAAAGGTCCTTTACGCCCGTCTCTTCCTCCAGTTCGCGCAGGGCGCTTGCCTCCAGGTCCTCCTCCATATCGACGAAGCCACCCGGCAGGGCCCACTGCCCCTTAAAGGGTTCGCCACCGCGCTGAATGAGTAGCAACTTAAGGTCCCGACCGCCGTCGTAGCCGAATACGACCACGTCAACGGTAACGGAGGGGCGGGGGTGGGAGTAGGTGGGCAAGGGGGGTGGGATTTACAAATTACAAAGTTCGATGTTCAATGTACCATTTGGCGGGACGGCCGGCGGGGATAGCTAGTGATGCTCGTCGGCGGTTGGGGTGTGTGGGGTATCGCTCAGAATTTGCTTTTCGGCCAGCAGTTCGGGGGCGAGTCCGTAGATAAAATCGCCCATATCCGGTCGGTTCCACCGTTGCCAGTTGCTTATGGCGCGGTCGCGGGTGCGGTGTAGATCGGTGGGGCGGTGGATCATGGCACCATCCCGAAAGACCGGAACCAATAATTCCTGAGGGGCACCGGAAATTCGGTGGACGGTGCCGGATGCATCGACAACGCGGTTCGAGGGTTCGCCGGCCAGGGTGTTGTACAACTGACTGGCTACGGGGCGGTCGCCGTCGTAGTACCGGCGGACGGCAAGGCGACCGGGGTTGCTGGCTTTTTCAGCGGTATCGGAACGCTTCATCCGGGATTGCCAGTTCCCTCCTTCATCCTGAATGGCGGATAGTTTATACACTCCACCCAGGGCGGGCTGGTCGTAGGCGGTAGCAAGCCGGGTACCGATGCCCCAAATCCCGATCCGGGCACCCGCGTCCTTGAGTTCTTTGATGGCGTACTCGTCGAGACCGTCACTGGCGACGATCGCCGCATCGGGGAAACCGGCCTCGTCCAGTAAGCGACGGGCTTCGATGGAGAGTGCGGCCAGGTTGCCACTATCGAGACGAATTCCCTGCATCTCGTGTCCCTTCGCCCGCAGGGCCTTACCGATCTCGATGGCGTGGCGGGTCCCCTGTAGGGTGTCGTAGGTATCCACCAGGAAAATGGCGTTGTTCGGCATGGCATCCGCGTAGGCTGCAAAGGCCGTCAGCTCATCCGGAAACACCATTACCCAGCTGTGAGCGTGGGTGCCCCTGACGGGTATATCGTAGTAACGTCCGGCCCAGAGATTGCTCGTACCGTTGCAGCCACCGAGGTAAGCGGCCCGGGAAGCGGTCATTCCCCCGTCGATCCCCTGGGCACGCCGCAGCCCGAATTCGATGACCGGGTCGTCGCCCGCCGCGGCCCGAATACGAGCGGCCTTCGTAGCAATAAGGGTAGAGAAATTGATGACGGTCAGTAGGGCAGTTTCCAGCAGCTGGGCCTGGATCAGCGGTGCCTCGATGCGAAGCAGGGGTTCGTGGGGCAGGGCGATCTCTCCCTCCGGCACCGCATCGATGTCTCCCGTAAACTTGAGCCGTTGGAGGTAATTGAGGAAGGGTTCCCGAAAAAGAGGTTCACCGTTGCTGCCCTTCAGCCGGCCCAGGTACTGAACGTCGTCGGCGCTGAAGTGAAGCCCGCGAATCAGGTCGACCGCAAGGGGCAGGCCCGCCGCCAGGGCAAATTTGCCGTCGAAGGGCGGATTGCGGTAGAATAAGTGGAACACCGCCCGCCGCTCGTGAATCCGCTGCCGGTAGTAGCCGTACCCCATCGTGAGCTCGTAGAGGTCGGTAAGCATACCGAAATCCGGGCGATAGACCGCAGGCAGGTGGGAGGTCATTGGCTTAGTTTGAATCACAAACAAAGCTATGCTCAATTGTTCACTTCCCGGTTACGCGACCGCAAGGGGTGCCAGGGGCAACACGAAGTCCATCCACAGTAGGGGAGAGGGAGTTAACTGGTAGGTGAAGTCGATGGCCTCCAGCGGGTTCAGTTCATCGGGATAATCATCGATAATCTTAGGTATGGTAAGGCCACTTTCGTAATCGGTCAGTCCGATGGATCCGTACACGTCGATCAACGTGCGGATGGCGAGCGGACCGGGACGCGACGAAGGAGGCAGCATGGGTACCGGTAGTCGGACGGTCGGCCAATCGGTGGATTCTGGCTCCGCGCGGTAGGCCTGTAGGCTGGCCCGGTCAACGGTAAAGATGGTTCCCAGATCGGTGGCCACGGGCTGATCTTTCGTATCCTCCAGGACGGCCAGCCGGAGGGTGATCCGTTCCGGAATCATGATCGTTTCGGGCGGTAGTTGCGCCATCAGGTTCAGGGCAATGGGTACCTGCATCTCGTCGATCAGACAGTACTGCATGGTTTCACTGAGCATAATGTCGACCGGTAACTCCCCGGCAATGCGGAAGGTAGATGCGTCAGTCTGGATGACGTCAATCACGTAGCGCTCCAGGTCCAGGGCACTGAACAGTTGCCGTACGGCCAGAAAACTCGCATCGGTGATCTCCAGACAGGTAAACTGCAACTGCTCGGGAGTGAAGCGGGTCATCAGGGGCAGCGCCAGGGTAGCGAACGGACCCGTGCCGGCATAAAGGACGTGGACCGGCCCCGAACGGCGTACGATTACGTCCTGTACGGCCCGGTACAACCCACTGACGAAACGTTGCGTACGGATCAGGTCATCAACGCAGAGGGCGGCCCAGGTGGCACCGATGGCTACGCCGGTACCCGTATTGAAATGGTCGATGGCTTCGGCTCCGCCCAGATCGATGCCCGAGGCGGTAAGTAGCAGGTCACGGTACTCGTCGATCGTCTCCCGTAACAATTCTGGCCCGGTGGCATCATCCAGCAGTACATCGGTGATGGATGCCAGGGCTTTATATTGGTGCATTCAGTGCAATTGGCGAACGACCAAACGTGGCGGTAGCGCGTGGCGCAAAGGTACCCCTTCCCCCCGCAGCACGGCCGAATACTTTCCGAAGCGCACGAATCAGCCGCTGGGCGATCGCAGGCGGACTAGCCCAACGAGGAACAGCACCACCCAGGCAACCATGCCGATCCATAAGGTCGCCGCGGGTGGTAGCCAGGCCACGGGTAGCAGCAGGTGAACGGCCGGCAAGCCCGAATACCGGAGTGCCACATGCAAAAATGCCGCAAGGCCAACCGCTACGACCAGCCACCGCGGCAGGCCAGGGCGGTCCCGGAACCAGGGACGGCCGGACACCAGAAAGGGAAGGTAGACCACGGCATGGGTCAGGAAGTGGATGCCAAGCAACAGCGTAGTACTCAGGTGAAAAAGGCAAGCGGCGACGATCCAGATCCGCCAGCTGCGCGGTCCCACAAGTAAAAAGAAGAAGGGCGATAGTTCGAAGAGCACGGCCAGGTAGTCGAGGCACTCAAACCCATAGGGGGTGATCGATAACACGATATCCGCGGGTACCAGATTGTATTCCCCGAATAAACTGATATAGAACCAGTTCAAAAAACCACTCGTCCCGAGGTCAAAATCGATCCACCCCCGCGCCTTATAGTAGCCGGCCGTTAGCATTCCCAAACAAATGAACACGGCGGTCAGGGCCCCCGCCAACCAGTCGCGTCTCCACTCCCGATCGGGAAAAAGAGCCAGCCGGCAGCCCCAGTTGGATAACGAAAAGCAGAGCAGGGTAAGGGGAAACAGGGAAGCGTGGTCGATCTTCCCGAAACTGAGCTGAAACGAAGCGCCCACCAGGTAAGTAAGGGCAAGAACGACGGAGGCCAGTCTCGCCCGAATTCCGAGGGTCAGGCAGGCCGTCGCCATCACCATAAACAGATCGATGGTCATGGCACCGAACTTCCCCGGAAAATCGGTGAAGAGCCTGGCTAAACTCACCGGTGGGGGGTGGAAAAACCCCTGTGGCACCTCACTCAGCCACTGAAAGGTGGGGAGATAGACAAACAGCAAAAAGCACCCGATCATTATCCGGAGCTTAGACTGCGCCGTAGCAGTCAGGTGAGTCGCCATCCCTACTCGGACGAAAAACCAACGGGCCCAGGATTCAATGCAGTTCAATGCGGTATTCGTTGGTTGTTTCGACTTCATCCATTCCGTCTAGCCGACGGTTGTAGCGCAACAGCAGCTCCCGCACGATGATGGGTGTCGGTTCGCAGCCCTGCTCCAGCAGTTTATGCTGCAGCCATTCGGATAGCTCCGCCGACCCGTCGATCGTCGCTTGAGCGAAGATGCCCCGCCGAATCATCGGTCCAAAATACCTGGACGGCACGGGATCGAGCAGCAGGGCAAGATCGAGCGGCCGCAGCTCGCCGGAACGCAGATCGATGCCCGACAACTGAACGAGAGGGTGGCGGTACGCATCAATCTCGTTGGAGATGACCGAGCCACTTCCCGGCAAAATGAGGGCGGGGAAGGGTTCCCAGTACCGATTGTGAACTTTCAGCAGTAGGGGGACGAGAAACAGGAGCCCGATGATCGACGCCAGCAGGGTGTATCGGTAGCGGTATACGAAGGTCGGTACGATCATACTAATAGGATAAAGGAGCCCTTATTCCGGATACAGCAAATACCCCGAACGCATAGCACGGTACGCCGCCAGACCCGCCTCCCAGCTTTCGCGGATCTCCGCTTCCGATCGGCCCGCTTCGATCATCTTGCGCAGGCTATCGGTGCCGGCCAGCAGGTCGAAAAAGTCGGGACGGGTGAAGAAGGTCACGCCCTGGTCGGTAAGTATCCGGTACGTACTCAGCACGGGCGACAGGTCCAGTTGGGAACCCCGGTAAGTACCGGCTTCGGCGTTGCTGAGATCGAATCCGCGACACAACTGTCCGTTGAGTTTGGGATCGGCGGCACCCGGTCCCGGACGGGGCGTGAAGGTATCCGGTGCGGAAGCGAGTGCCGGGTGGCCGTACAGCTGAAATTGCCGGTCCGTCCCGCGCCCCACGCTCAGGGCCGTCCCCTCGAAAAAGCACAGGCTGGGGTAGAGATAAATGCTGCGCTGGTTGGGCAAATTCGGGGAGGGGGGCACGGGCAACTGGTAGACCGTCGAGTGCGTATAGCCGGGGGCAGGGATGACCGTCAGTTCGCACTGCAGTCCCTCACCCAGCCATTCTTCGCCGTTCACCATGCGGGCGTATTCGCCGACGGTAAGACCGTGTACGACGGGAATTGGATCCAACCCCACGAAACTTTCGAAACCCGGTTGCCGGATCGGCCCGTCCACGTAATGGCCGTTAGGGTTGGGCCGGTCGAGGACCAGGACGGGCTTGCCGTAGCGGGCGGCCGACTCCATTACGTAGTGGAGGGTGGAGATGTAGGTGTAAAACCGGGCACCCACGTCCTGAATGTCAAAAACGATCAGGTCGATATCGGCCAGGTCCTGCTCCGTTGGTTTCTTATTGCTGCCGTAGAGGGAGCGGATGGGCAGTCCGGTTCTGACGTCGACGCCGTCCTTGATCTGCGCACCGGCATCGGCATCCCCACGGAATCCGTGCTCGGGGGCGAAAATCCGGCGTACGTCCTGCCCGAGCGCAAGGAGGGTATCCACCAGGTGGGTGTTCTCTACGGTCGATGTCTGATTGACGACCAAGCCGAGCGTTTTCCCTTCCAGCTCCGGCAGGTAGCGGTCGGGGTAGAACGCGGCGGGGAACGCAGGAGCAATGGAATCCGGAACCGAGCTAAGGTCCTGGCTCTGGCCGGTTTGTGAAGCCAATTCACCGTGCTCTTCCCGGGGATCTCCGGCACCTGCGGCCCCGCCCGACTTAAAACAATTTGCGTTAAGGGTTAAGGAAAAACAAATTAATAGGTATACCTTGGCCATTCGAGTGCATTGAATGATGACCGCCGCGGGCGACGGAAGTGAGCTATGAGTAAGAGAGAATACGCGATCGTGGATATCGAGACGACGGGCAGTCGCGCCTCCCGTGCGCGCATTACCGAAATCGGCATCGTGATCTTCGACGGCGAAAAGGTAGTCGAAACTTACGAAACCCTGCTCGATCCGGAGCAGTACATCCCCGCCGGAATCGTGGAGCTCACGGGCATCACCCAGGAAATGGTGAAGGGGAAACCCAAGTTTTTCGAAGTAGCCAAGCGGATCGTAGAACTCACCGAGGGGCGCATTTTCGTGGCCCACAACGCGAAGTTCGACTACGGTTTCCTCCGCGAAGAATTCGGCCGACTGGGGTACACCTTCTCCCGCCGCAAGCTCTGTACGGTACGGCTGGCCCGCAAGTGCTTTCCCGGCCTCAAAAGCTACAGCCTGGGCAACCTGATCAAGCACTTCGGCATTACGGTCGACGCCCGCCACCGCGCCCTCGCCGACGCCGAAGCTACCACCGAACTGCTTGCCCTCTGCCTCGCCGGGGAAGACTGTGCCGAGGAAGCCAAACGGCTCATCAACCACGGCATCAAGGAAACCCGCCTGCCCAAGCAGATCAAGCTCGAGCAGATCATGGAAATCCCGGAGGAGACCGGCGTCTACTACTTCCACGATGTCAATGGTGACGTCGTGTATGTAGGTAAGAGCAACAACATCCGCAAGCGCATCGCCCAGCACTTCAACGACCATACCTCCAAGGGCAGCCGCATCGCCGAAAAGGTGGCTGACATCACCTACGAAATTACCGGCAGCGAACTGGTGGCCCTGCTCCTGGAAAGCGAAGAAATCAAGCGCCTACAGCCCCGCATCAACCGGGCACAGCGCGGCAAACGTTTCAGCCACGCTATCGTTAGCTACGTCAACGAACGCGGTTTCCGCTGCTTCGATGTGGTTCGCAATTCCGCCCAGGTCCGCAAGGAGCAGGATGTGATCAGCGAATACCCCTCCATCAGCCGGGCCAAGGGGCGCCTCAACTTCGTGCGCAAGCACCTCGAACTGTGCAGTGCGTTCACCAATATTTATCCCACCAAGTCCGCCTGTTTTCACTTCCACCTAAAGCAGTGCCGCGGCGGCTGTGCCGGTCACGAAGAACCCGAGGAGTACAACCTGCGCGCCGAAGAAGCCCGACTCCACCTCCGCAACGTCTTCGACGACGATTTCCTCCTCTTCGACACCGGACGCACCCACGACGAAGCCTCCGTCATCCTCGTCTCCGAAGGCAAGTACCAGGGATTCGGCTACATCGACAAGGAACAAAGCCACGACATCCACACCGCCATCGAAAGCGTCAAAAAAACCGTCACTTACCCGGATACGGCCCGCATCATCCAACGCTACGTCAGCGAAAAGGGGGGGAAGATGGTGAATTTGAGTACGGGGAAGGTAGTGAGGTAGTGCGGTAGGGGGTAGTACAGTAGTACAGTAGTATGGTAGGGGGTAGTACGGTAGTCACGGCTACAGAACCACCGTACTACTGTACTAAACTACTACCGTACTACTGTACTAAACTACTTTCTCCCAAACGGTATCCCCAACATCCTCCGAATGCTCTGGTGATCTTCTTCGTTCATGTGGGTGTCGACTCCGTAGACTAATTTTTGGTTGTCGAGCTCGGAGTAGGTGCCGAAGAGGCGGTCCCAGATGCTGAAGATGTTGCCGTAGTTGGTGTCGGTGTAGGGCAGTTGGTAGTGGTGGTGTACCCGGTGCATGTCGGGAGTGACGAAGACGGCGCGTAGGACCCGGTCGATTCCCTGCGGTACGGTGATGTTAGCGTGGTTGAACTGGCTAAGGATCACGCTGGCACTCTGATAAAGAAAGACCAGCCAGATCGGGGCGCCCAGGACGACGACGGCGGCGGTCGTAAAGGCGAAGCGGATGACGCTTTCTCCCGGATGGTGGCGGTTGGCGGTCGTGGTGTCGACGTTCTGGTCGGTGTGGTGGATCAGGTGGAAGCGCCAGAGCAGCGGCACACGGTGCTCCGTCCAGTGGGCGAGGTAAGCCCCGAGGAAATCCAGCAACAGCAAGCCGACAACGGCGGTGGCCCAGAGCGGCAGATTTACCCACTGCAGCAGGCCGAATTCATTGGCGACGGCCCACTGGCTTCCCTTTACCAAAATGAAGGCAAGCACGAAGTTGACCAGGATCGTCGTGAACGTAAAGAAAATGTTGATGCCGGCGTGGCGCCATTTTTTGTACTCGGCCGTGAAGAGGGGGACGGCGCTTTCCAGCAGCCAAAAAATGGTGAGCCCTCCCACCAGGATGAGGGTACGGTGGCTGCTTGGGATTGATTCAAAATAACTGATGATCGACTCCATAGCGAAAGTTACTCCTTTCGCCGATTACCTTCCGACCAGTAGCCGACGTGTGGTAAGAATGCGGCCGCGTTCGTTGGTCAGGCTGTACAGATAAGCGCCGCGGGGCAGGCCACTGACGTCAAGGGGCACCACGGCCTGGTTGCCGCTCGGCCGGAAGTGGGTAGCGGAGATCTTCCTGCCCAGTACATTGGTCAGGGTAAGGGTGTAGTTGCCGGGATCGAGCCCTTCTACCTCAAAGGTGGTACGTCCCCGGGCGGGATTTGGGTAGACTTTCACTTGCGCCTGCGCCAGGTATGGACCACCGACCGAGTTGGTCGCATCGCCGCGGATGAAAGTCATCCCGGTGGGCGTTCCTGATTCATCGGTAGTAACGGTGGCGACGGATTCTTTCTCGGAATTGGACCAGAAGTAATAGGTGGTCGTAGGGTCCTGGCTGCCGAAAAAGTTGGCTGTTTCCGGAACCTGCGCGCGGACGAGGGCCGTCACGTCGATGTAGGATAGGAAGCCGGTTTTTACCTCTATGGTCGTGTTTACGGTTTCGGTGCGGCGCTCCCGCAGTACTTCGTAGGTCTGTCCGTTTAGCGTGAGGGTACCGTAGGCGTCCACCTCGTCGATCCGGTTGCTGACGGAGGTTATCCGGATGGAGTCAACGTTGTTGAGCGCATCTCCCACCAATTGGAAGGCCTCGTCGGGTATACTGTCGCGAGGTACGGTAAGCACGTTACTGGTAATGGAGCTGAACTGGTCGCCGTAATTGAGGGGAGCTCTTCGTATCGCCCGGCCCGGGGAGACGGGGGCCGCGAAGCGGTAACCGGGAAAAAGCTGCAGGCTACCCCGAACGCCGATCAGTTCATACACCGATTCCGTTACCCGGTAAAATCCGGTAGTGGTGCCGTCAATTTCAACGGCCAGGGTCGCGTCCGTAAAGGTGGTGTCGCTGGCCATCTCGACAACCCGGGTGCGGGTAGAGGCTGCGGACTGCGTTCCGAAGTCCCACTGACGCGCCGCGCCTGCGGTGAGCAAATCAACGCTGAAGGTGCTGTCCGCCACACCGTAGTGCAGGGTATCGCCCGCCGCGGGGAAGTAGGCGTTGGTCAGGGTAACCTGCGCAAAGGCAGACATCGTCCCGAACAGGAGGAGCAAGTGAGTAAAAATTTTGAGCATACTGCCGATTTTCAGCGCGCCACTAAGTTAGTGCGTGGGCGTGGTACTTTGCACGACGCTCAGTTATTTAATGTGGTTACACCGACCGTTACCCCCGAATAGCGGCCAGCCAGCGATCCGCAGTTACCGGATCCCAGTCCTTGCGTCGGGCATAGTCGCGCTCCTGATCGGGTTGAATGCCCCGCACCGTAAAGTAACTGGCCTCCGGATGGCTGTAATACCAGCCGCTGACGCTGGCGGTGGGGTACATGGCATAACTCTCCGTCAATTTAATGCCGGTAGCTGCCTCCACGTCGAGCAGTTCCCACAACTTGGCCTTTTCGGTATGCTCCGGACAGGCCGGGTAGCCGGGTGCCGGTCGGATGCCCCGGTATCGCTCGGTAATAAGGTCGTCGTTCTCGAGTGCCTCATCGGGGGCGTAGGCCCAGAACTCGCGGCGGGTACGCAGGTGCAGTGCTTCGGCCAGTGCTTCGGCCAGGCGATCGGCGAGGGCTTTGACCATGATGGCGCTGTAGTCGTCGTGGGCAGCTTCGAAGCGGGCTACGTGCTCCTCAATCCCGATGCCCGCCGTAACGGCGAAGGCGCCGATGTAGTCCTGCTTGTCGCTATCCGCCGGGGCAATGAAGTCGGTAAGCGAAAGATTGGGACGCCCGGCTGCTTTTTTACTCTGCTGGCGAAGTTGGTGTAGCTCCACCGTCTTGTCCGTTGCCGTCACTCGCACCGTATCGCGGGACACGTCGGCGGTAGCGGGGAAGAAGCCGATCACGGCCGCGGCACGGAGCCATTTCTCAGCCACCACCTTATCCAGCATTTCCCGCGCCTCCCGGTACAGTTGACTGGCCTGTTCGCCCACCACTTCGTCGGTAAGAATGTCGGGGTACTTGCCCGCTAGGCCCCAGCTGGTGAAGAAGGGCGTCCAGTCGATGAAGGGGACCAGTTCCGCTAGGGGGTATTCGTCAAATATTCGGGTGCCGGTGAAGGTGGGGACGGGCGGATCATAATTTACCCAATCCAGCTTAAGGCCATTTTCCCGGGCCCGGCCGATGGGTAGGTACTTCTTGTTTGACTGCTGACCGGCACGGTGCACCCGCACGCGTTCGAACTCGGCCGTGATGCCATCGAGGTAAGTGCGACGACTCTCCGCATCCTCGTTGAGCAGCTCGCTGACTACGGTAACCGCCCGGCTGGCATCGAGGACGTGAACGGTGGGACCGCCGTAGTTCGGCTCGATCTTGATGGCGGTATGGGTCTTGCTGGTGGTTGCCCCGCCGATGAGCAGGGGGGTCTTCAGGCCGCGGCGCTCCATCTCCGTGGCTACGTTGACCATTTCGTCGAGGGAGGGGGTTATGAGTCCCGACAGGCCGATTACGTCTACCTTCAGCCGGTCGGCCTCGTCCAGGATCTTAATGGCCGGCACCATGACTCCGAGGTCGTGGATCTGGTAGTTGTTACAGGCGAGCACTACGCCGACGATGTTTTTGCCGATGTCGTGTACGTCTCCCTTTACCGTAGCAAGGAGGACACTGCCTTTGAAGCGGGACTGCTCTTCAACCATTTCCCCCTGCTCCTGCGGCCCCGCCAGTTCCCGCTCCTCCTCGATGAAGGGCTGTAAGTAGGCCACGGCCTGCTTCATGACGCGGGCGCTTTTGACTACCTGGGGAAGAAACATTTTGCCCGCGCCGAAGAGGTCGCCGACGACGTTCATGCCGTCCATCAACGGACCTTCGATGACGTGGAGAGGCCGGGGGTACTGCTTGCGGGCCTCTTCCGTATCCTCGATGATGTACTCCGTAATGCCGCGGACGAGGCTGTGCCGCAGGCGCTCCTGCACGCTGCTCTCGCGCCATCCCAGGTCGCGCTGTACGGTGCGGCCGCCCACCTCCTTGAGGGATTCGGCGAACTCCATGAGGCGGTCGGTGGCGTCGTTGCGGCGGTTGAGGATCACGTCTTCGACGAGCTCCAGTAAGTTCTTGGGGATGTCTTCGTAGACCTCGATGAGGCCGGCGTTGACGATGCCCATGTCCATACCGGCGCGAATGGCGTGGTAAAGAAAGGCCGAGTGCATGGCCTCGCGCACCACGTCGTTGCCGCGGAAGGAGAAGCTTACGTTCGAAACGCCACCGCTGACCTTCACCCCCGGGCAGAGGGTCTTGATCTGGCGGGTGGCCTCGATGAAGTCTACCCCGTAGTTGTTGTGCTCGTCGATGCCGGTGGCGATCGCGAAAATATTGGGGTCGAAAATGATGTCCTGGGGGTCGAATTTTGCTACCTCGGTCAGTAGCTTATAGGCGCGTACGCAGATGTTGACCTTGCGCTCGATGGTATCGGCCTGTCCCTCCTCGTCGAAGGCCATGACCACCGCCGAGGCACCGTAGCGGCGAACCAGCCGGGCCTGGCGCAAAAATTCCTCCTCGCCTTCCTTCATGCTGATGGAGTTGACGATGCATTTGCCCTGCACGCACTGCAACCCGGCCTCGATCACTTCCCACTTCGACGAGTCGATCATTACGGGCAGTTTGGCAATGTCGGGTTCGGCCATGACGAGGTTGAGGAAGGTGGTCATGGCTTCCTTGCTGTCGAGCAGGCCCTCGTCCATATTGATGTCGATCACCTGGGCACCGCCTTCCACCTGGTCGCGGGCGACGTCGAGGGCGGTGGGGTAGTCGCCGGTCTTGATGAGGCGGGCGAATTTGCGGGAGCCGGTCACGTTGGTGCGTTCGCCGACGTTGACAAAGTTGGTTTCCTCGCGTATCTCGAGGGGTTCCAGTCCGCTGATGCGGGTATTTATCGAGCGGCCGTTGAGGGGGCGGGGGCGCAGGTCCTGGGTTGCCCGGGCCATGGCAGCAATGTGATTTGGTGTGGTGCCGCAGCACCCTCCGATCATATTGACCAATCCACTGGCCGCGAATTCACGGATGTACTCCTGCATCTCCTCGGCGTCCTGGTCGTACTCACCCATTTCGTTGGGGAGGCCGGCGTTGGGGTAGGCGTGGACGTAGCATTCGGCGATCCGGGAAAGCGAAGCCAGGTGGGAGCGCATTTCCTTGGCTCCGAGCGCGCAGTTCAGTCCGATGCAGAGCGGGTTTGCGTGGGCCACCGAGATGTAAAAGGCTTCGACGGTCTGGCCGGACAGGGTGCGGCCGCTCGCGTCGGTGATCGTACCGGAGATGATGACGGGCAGGTTGATGCTGCGCTCGTCCCGGACTTCCTCCAGGGCGAAGATGGCGGCCTTGGCGTTGAGGGTGTCGAAGATGGTCTCGATGAGGATGCAGTCGACCCCACCGTCGACAAGTCCTTCCATCTGGGTTTTATAGGCCGCGGCCAGTTGGTGGAAGGTAATGGCCCGGTAGCCCGGGTCGTTCACATCGGGGCTGATGCTGAGCGTCCGGTTGGTGGGACCGATCGCGCCGGCGACGTACCGGGGTTTATCGGGAGTTGAATACTTGTCGGTTGCTTCCCGGGCTACCCGGGCGGCGGCCTTATTGAGTTCGTAGATACAATCCTGGGTGCCGTAGTCGGCCTGCGCGATCGAGGTGCCGCTGAAGGTATTGGTCTCGATGATGTCGGCACCGGCGGCCAGGTAGGCCTCGTGGATCTCACGGATCACGTCGGGCCGCGTGAGTACGAGGAGGTCGTGGTTGCCCTTCAGGTCGCTGGGGTGGTTGTCGAAGTGGCCACGCCGGTAGTCTTCCTCCGTGAGCTTATATCCCTGAATCAGGCTGCCCATCGCGCCATCCAGCACCAGAATGCGCTCGGCGAAAATTTCGGAGAGTGGGGGACGGTTCATGGGGTATAATTTAAGCGGGCAAAGATCGTGAATTTCTGGCTAGCACCGACCGCGGCCAGTAAGTAGTTTTCGATGGTTTTCCGGTGGCGGGGTGGTATACCGGTGGTTACCTGGTCTACCGGTTGGACGGGGTACCCCCATCCAACCGGGTGCCCCCGTCGGACCGCTGTAGTAAACACCGGTGACATTTCCAAACGATAGATAGAATTTGGGTGATGCCTGAACCCCGTCGGCGATTTGAAATGCCGGACGGGGGCACCCCGTCCGACGGGTTAAGCGGTCCGACGGCTATAGCCGTCGGACCGCTTGAATACTCCCAAAAAATGAATAAAATTTAGGGGCGGCGCAAGGCCTGTACTATGTCGGAAATTTAAAATTCCGGATGGGTGATTTAAAGCTTGCAGTATTGCCGAAATGAACCTAGCTTACAATAGAACACCCAATAAAATTCAATTTAACCCACTATGAACCACACCCATACACTTATTGCTCTGTTTATATGTTTAACCACCTTCTCAACCTTGCGGGCGCAGCTTAGCGACTACTGGTTGGAAGCGGAGTGCGCCGAAATTGGCCACCGCTGGACAAAAGAATTGAGTGACGACGCAGCCGGCGGAGCCTACGTAGAAACGCAGTATGTTTCCCTGGACGCGGCCCCCGCTAACGAGCCGGAAAACATCATCCGCTTTACGGTAGTCGATCCCGTCCTGGATACACCCTACCGCCTGCTGGCCCGGGTGGATGCGCCTACCCAAACCAACGATTCGTACTGGCTGCGGATCAACGACGGACCCTGGCAGGAGCTGAATAGCGGCTTCCGCATCGGAAAAGGTTTCCAGTGGGTACAACTGGCCGTGACGGAGTTGCATGGCGGCACCAACACCATCGACTTTACCTACCGGGAAAACAGCACGCGGCTCGACAAAATCCTGCTGACTACCGACGTCAACTTCTTGCCTACGGGGGTCGGTATAGTCACCCAGGAATGTCCGGAAATCATGCCTGCGCCGGTAGACAAGGGCGTGTTCTGGCTGGAAGCCGAGTGCGCCATCGTGGGCAGTACCTGGGAGGCGCGGCTTGACCCCGCAGCATCCAACGGGATCGTCCTCACCAGCACCCGCAGCACCAGCCGTTTTCAACCCCCGGTGGACCTACCCGGCAACCAGATCCGTTTCGTGATCGAAGACCCGGACCTCAGTTCGGGCGACTATCGTATCTGGATCCGGGCAAACCTACCGGACCGGGATAGCGACGCCTTCTGGCTGCGGTACAACAATGGACCCTGGCTGCTGCGCCAGCCTGCCCGCATCACGGGCAAGGGACTGGCCTGGGCCGGCTATTCCGTTCCCGGCGGGGCGCTACAGGCGGGTACCAATACCATTGACATCAGCTACCTGGAAGCCGGTGTCACGATCGACAAACTACTCTTAACCAAGTACAGCATCGTGCCAAGCTTTGCGGGCGGCGGTACGGACGGTTGTCCCTTTACGCCGACACCGGTGGTCACCGACCGAAACACGTTCTGGCTGGAGGGCGAGTGTGCCTCGGTCGGCAGCGCGTGGCGGACCGAATCCGACCCCCGGGCGAGCAACAATACTGCAGTCGTGGTTAGGGGCAACAGTTCGGTGGACGGGCCGCCGGCCGAGGATACGGCAAACCTGGTACGCTTCGAACTGATGGACGTTGATTCCGGCAGCTACAACCTGTTCGCCCGGGTCAATACGCCCACTAACCTGAGTGACTCGTACTGGGTGCGGGCCAACGGGGGCCCCTGGTACGAGTGGGCGAGCGGCTTCTCCTACGGGGCCGCCTACCAGTGGAAGCAACTTCCGATCGCACTGTCCTTACAGGAGGGGGCCAACACCGTCGACTTCGCCTTCCGCGAAAGCGGGGCCCTGCTGGACAAGGTCTTGCTCACGCTAACGGCTGCCGAGCCGCCCAGCGACGACATGGTTGGAGACCCCGACCCGGGTTGCGGAGGCACTGGGCCGTACGCCACCTATTGGTTGGAAGCAGAATGCGCCGAAATTGGCCACCGCTGGACGAAAGAGTTAAGCGACGACGCAGCCGGCGGAGCCTACGTAGAAACGCAGTATGTTTCCCTGGACGCGGCCCCGACTGATTCGCCGGAAAACATCGTCCGCTTTACGGTAGTCGATCCCGTCCTGAATACACCCTATCGCTTGCTGGCCCGAGTGGATGCACCTACCAAAACCAACGATTCGTACTGGCTGCGGATCAACGACGGACCCTGGCAGGAGCTGAATAGCGGCTTCCGCATCGGAAAAGGCTTCCAGTGGGTACAACTGGCCGTGACGGAGTTGCACAGCGGCACCAACACCATCGACTTTACCTACCGGGAAAACAGCACGCGGCTCGACAAAATCCTGCTGACTACCGACGTCAACTTCTTGCCTACGGGGGTCGGTATAGTCACCCAGGAATGCCCGGAAATCATGCCTGCGCCGGTAGACAAGGGCGTTTTTTGGCTGGAAGCCGAGTGCGCCATCGTGGGCAGTACCTGGGAGGCGCGGCTTGACCCCGCAGCATCTAACGGGATCGTCCTCACCAGCACCCGCAGCACCAGCCGGTTCCAACCCCCCGTGGACCTACCCGGCAACCAGATCCGCTTCGTGATCGAAGATCCTGACAGTTCGGGCGACTATCGTATTTGGATCCGGGCAAACCTGCCGGACCGGGATAGCGACGCCTTCTGGCTGCGATACAACAATGGACCGTGGCTGCTGCGCCAACCCGCCCGCATCACGGGCAAGGGACTGGCCTGGGCCGGCTATTCCGTGCCCGGCGGGGCGCTGCAGGCGGGTACCAATACCATTGACATCAGCTACTTGGAAGCCGGTGTCACGATCGACAAACTACTCTTAACCAAGTACAGCATCGTGCCGAGTTTTGCGGGCGGCGGCACCGACGGTTGTCCCTTTACGCCGACACCGGTGGTCACCGATCGCAATACGTTCTGGCTGGAGGGCGAATGTGCCTCGGTCGGCAGCGCGTGGCAGACCGAATCCGACTCCCGGGCGAGCAATAACACTGCAGTCGTAGTCAGGGGCAACAGTTCCGTGGACGGGCCGCCGGCCGTCGACACGGCAAACCTGGTTCGATTTGAACTGACGGACGTTGATTCCGGCAGCTACAACCTGTTCGCCCGGGTCAATACGCCCACTAACCTGAGTGACTCCTACTGGGTGCGGGCCAACGGGGGCCCCTGGTACGAATGGGCTCGCGGATTCTCCTACGGGGCCGCCTACCAGTGGAAGCAACTTCCGATCGCGCTGTCCCTACAGGAGGGGCCCAACACTGTCGACTTCGCCTTCCGCGAAAGCGGGGCCCTGCTGGACAAGGTCTTGCTCACGCTGACGGCCGCCGAGCCACCCAGCGATGACATGGTTGGAGACCCCGACCCGGGTTGCGGAGACATTGAGCCACGTCAACCGGCTACCGCGTTCTCCTTAGCGACGGAGCAGGGTGCAGCATCAAATCTTGCTCAGACTACTTTCAGCGTCTTTCCTAACCCAACCAGCAGCCAGCTGACCTTGGAATGGGAAAGTCCGTTCGAGGGTCAATTGCGTGCAACGATCATCGATACGCAGGGACGGCAGGTACGCAATATTGTCCTGTGGAAATCCGGCGCCTTCTTGCGGCAAAAGTTGGATGTTAGCATACTGCCCAGAGGTGTATACTACTTACGCATCGGAGAGGGAGATCAACTGTCCGCAAAGCGCTTTGTGAAGCTATAAAACCATCGCCAGGTGTATACCGGTTGGACGGGGGTACCCCGTCCAACCGGGTGCCCCCGTCGGACCACTGTAGTAAACATCGGTGATATTTCCAAACGATAAATTGAACTGGGGTGGCACGGTACCTCAACCCCGTCGGCGATTCGAAATGCCGGACGGGGTCACCCCGTCCGACGGCTTAAGCGGTCGGACCGCTTCCCCCCCCCGTCACTCCTCCTCCATTTGGTCCTGCTCCTCTTCATCCTCCACCAGCGTCAAATCCCGGTGCACCGCGATGGCCGCGTTCAACTCGAAGCCGATGATCAGGATAAGGGCGTTCAGCTGCAGCCACAACATCACAATAATGACCGTGGCGATCGAGCCGTAAAACTTGGTGTAGGTATCGTAGCGGTTGAAGCCGTCGATGTAAAAACTGAAGGCTACCGAGGTTGCCAGGCTCAGGATGGTGGCTAGCGTCACCCCCGGACTCACGTAGCTGAACCGCTTGATCGTAGCCGCACCGTAACGGTACAGGGTGCCGATAATGATGTAGTACAGCGCCAGCATGGTGATCCACCGCAGCAGGTTGATCATAAAGGCGGCCAGCGCGCCGATCCCCAACCAGTAATTGACCCAGCCGATAATGCTGTCGCCCAGGATGACCAGCACGACGCTGGCCACGATGAACAGACCGACCAGAAAGGTCAGGCCCACCGCCACCATGCGTTTACGCAGGAAACCACGCTGCCGGAAGGTCTTTACGTAGCTTTTCTCGAAGGCCTGCATCAGGGCGATCATCCCGTTGCTGGAGAAGTAAATGGCCAGGATGAAACCGAAACTGAGCAGGCCGATCTTCGGCGAATTGGTGATCTCCTGCACGAAGCCGAAAACGATGTCGCCCGCCTGTCCCGGCATGACCCGCTTAATCTCTTCGTAAAGCGTCATGTTGAAATCCTCCAAAGCGGGGAACCAGATCGAGAGCAGGTCCAGCGCAAAGGGCACCAGGGTAAACAGGGTCAAAATCGAAGGAAAGAGCGACAAAAAGATGCTAAAGGCCACGCTGTTGGCCCGGGTAAACAGGTCGTCGCGGGTCGCTTCGTTGATGACGAACACCACTACATCGTAAATGGGCACGCCGTGAAATCCGATAAAGCTGTTCTCCCGGGCGTATTTCCCCAGCCCGATCACCCAGGGGTGTTCGGTGAAGTACCGCTTGAAGGCGCCTATGTCGAACTTCTTCACCTTTAAAAGTAAGGACGAATGATTTGCAGCAGGTACTCCGGCGCGGATACCCGACGCTCGGTCTTAACCTCAACAAAGCAGAGCTTGATCGATCCGCCGTTGACCAACTTGCCCCCTTCGTTGTGAATTTCGAAGTGAAAGGTGATGGTCTGGTCGGGCACGTGCCGCAGCGAGGTCGTAATGGTCAGCACCTCATCGTAGCGCGCCGGCCGGATGAAGCGCTGGTTCATGCTCATCACCGGCATCATGATCCCCAGTTCCCGTTCGAGGGTGGCATAGCTTCGGCCCAGCTCCCGCAACATCTCCACCCGCCCGATCTCGTACAGCAGGGCGTAGTGCCCGTGGTAGAGGTAGCTCATCTGGTCGGTTTCGGCGTAGCGTACGCGGTGGATCGTAGTAGTGGTGATCATAGGTGCGGCAGTCAATCGGGATCAAATGTAGATGTTTTACCGACGGGAGTAGAGGAGGGGCGACCGTCGGTCTAATTCGCCGTAGCCCACTTGCCCGCCCGCCGTATTTTTTCGATCTTTAGACGCTAAAGCAAGATTGACGTTCCGTAAATGAAGAATAAAACGACCGCGGCCATTTTAGCCCTCTTTTTCGGTGGCTTCGGCGTCCACCGCTTCTACCTCGGTCAACCGGGCAAGGGATTTCTGTACCTCATCTTCATCTGGACCTTTATTCCCTCCATCATCGCCATGATCGACGGCATCGTGTTCCTCACCCAGAGCGAGGAAGCCTTCAACCTGAAGTACAACCGCGATTACGTGATGCGGCAAACTTACCAGCAACCGCCCCAGATCGTCATTAACAACCACGTGGGCCAGCCGCAGTCCGCCCCCGCCCCCCGCCAGGAAGAAGCGGTGCCGGAGAATAAAGTGCCGAAGAAGGACCCCTTCCAGCTCAGCGCCGACAAGGCCTACGAGGAGTATGATTTCGAGGGAGCCATCCGCGATTATCGCCGCTCCCTAAACGTTGATCCCCGCCAAGCCGACGTCCACTTCAAACTGGCCTGTCTGTACTCCATCCACGAAAACACCGATACGGCGCTGTTCCACCTGAACAAGGCCATCGAGAACGGCTACTACGATTTCGACGAGATGGACCGCCACGACCACCTGTCCTTTCTCCGGTCCACCCCCCAATTTTTCGCCTTTAAGTCCAACAGCTACCGCCTTCCCGGGGAACCTGCCCCCGAAGCGACCGCAACCGTTCCACCGGAAGAAACGCTCGAACTCTCGGACGACCTCATCACCCGCATCGAACGGCTCGCGCAACTCAAGGAAGACGGCATCCTCTCCGAAGACGCCTTCAAGCGGGAAAAAGCCAAAATCCTTCGCTCTTAGTCGGATTTGCCCGGCACCCGCGTACCCGCCCCACCTCTTTTACAGCACTACGTCAGAACAGTAGCGTCCACGCCTTCGCTGCCAGCAGCAGCCCGATCCCGACCGGAATGACGTAGCGGTACGCAAAAGTTAGCCGGCGGCGGCGCGCAGGAGCAACGATGGGGCCCCCGATTGCCAACTCGTCAAATAGTGCCGGCAGTCCCCATTTTTTCAGAAGGAACCAGCAGAGCAGCAGTTCGCCGACGAGCAGGGAAATGCTGCCGGCCCACTCCAGCAAAAAGTTGAAGTACCCAAGACCCGGATCGCCCATGTTAGCAAAATCGGTCAGCCACTCCGGGCCGTTGGGGGAGCAAGAAATTACCACGGGCACCGTGAGGGCGAACACCAGCACACCGGTCACGAAGCTACCCCAGCTGCGTTCCCAACCGTAATGCTCCGTCATGGTCCGCAGGAACGGCTCGAACAGGGATACGGCGGAGGTCAGGATAGCAACCGCCAACAGTAGGAAGAACAGCAAACCCACCCACTGGGCGGCATCGCCGTAGGTTTTGAAGATCTCCACCAAGTTTATAAATACCAGGGGCGGGCCGCCGTAAATGTCTCCCTGAACTCCGCCCAGCAGGGGTACGACGAGCAGGGCACCCAGTACGGCAACGATAGTATCCAGGTGTACGATTTGGGGAGCGCTACGCAGCACGTCTGTGTCCCGATCCGCATGGGCGGCGAAGGTGAGCATAGCCACGGCCCCGAGTCCGAGACTGAAGAACGCCTGACCCAGTGCGTGCAGGATGCCCAGTTCACCATTAGCGGAGGGTAGCAAGAGGGCCCGCCAGTCGAATTTTAGCAAGTTGCCGTAGTCCACCGCTTGCGGCTGCATAATCGGGAGCGAAACGATGAGGAACACCAGCAGAATTCCCAGCAGGGGCATCGCGAATTTACTGAGGCGCTCGATGCCCGCGTAGAGTTCGCGGGAGCAGACCAGGGCAACCAGCCCCGTAAAAATGCCGGTGAACAACAAGGCGCGGGGAATATTGCCGATGGCCTCGCCGAAGGCCGGTCCGGCCGGGGTGGCGGCAACGGTGGCGTAGTCCGTCGCGTACTTCCACACATACTCCAGCGTCCACCCCGCCAACACCAGGTAAAAGGAAGCGACCAGGATGGTAGTGAGAATCCCCAGCCACGCCACCAGCTTCCAGCGGGGTGATGCCCCGGATACCTCAAACGCGTCGGTTGCATCCGTCCCCCGGCGCTTGCCCATGGCGTTTTCGAGGATCATCAGCGGAATGCCCATGAGCAGCGTGAAGGCGACGAAGGCCAGCACGTAGGCGCTTCCCCCAAAGTAGTGGACGCGGTAGGGAAAAATGATGAGGTTGGCCACCCCGATGGCGGCGCCGGCGGAAGCAAGCACGTGGCCCAGCCGGGAGAATCTTACGGACATGGGCCGAAAGATAGCTTATCCAGCACTGGAGGCTACGGGCATCCGGCGGGAACCCACGCTAAGCAGAGTAAGCGCCACACCGCCACATACGGCCATCACGCCGGCCATCGGCACACCAGTCTCGTTCTGTAGGATGCCCACGATGGCGGAAGCAACGGCACCTACGGCCATTTGCAACGATCCCATCAACGCGGAGGCACTGCCCGCCGTGTGCCGCATGGTATCGAGGGAGAGGGCGGAGGCATTGGGGAAGATGAACCCTAGGCAGAACAGGTAGGCGAAGATCAGTCCCGTCGTGAAGTAGAGGTTCGCGAATCCGGAAGAAACGTCGACCAGGAGCAGGACCGCAATGACACATTGCCCGATCAGAGCTAATTGGACGATGCGTTCGCTCGACCGGTTTCTCAGCACCCGGTTGTTTAGCTGAGTGGCCAGGACCAGTCCCGCCGCGATCACGGCAAACACAATGCCGTACTGCTTTTCGTTCAGTCCGAACAACTCCAGGTACAAATGGGGTGAGCCACTGATGTAAGCGTACAGCCCGGCGGATGAAAAGGCACCCGTCATCGCGTAAACGATGAAATGGCGATCGGTCAGAATGGAGAGGTAATTAGTTGCAATGGCCCGTGGCCGAAGGGAATAACCGGGATTGATCCGGTCGTAGCCCGCCAGCAACAGGTACCCGCCGGTAAGAATAAGCAGCGACATTCCCGCCAGTATGCCGAAAACGTAACGCCACCCGAAGGCGGTAGCGATGAATCCCCCCAGGGTGGGCGCAATGATCGGCGACACCGCAATGACCATCATGAGTAGAGAGAACACCTTCGCCATATCTTTGGTGTCGAACAGGTCGCGCACGATCGCCCGGGAGGCTACCAGTCCGCCGCAGGCACCCAGGGCCTGAAAGAAGCGGAACACGATGAGTTCTTCTACCGAACTCGACAGCCCGCAGGCTAGTGAGCTGAGGGCATAGATGATCAGGCCGATGTACATGGGCTTCTTCCTCCCAAATCGCTCGAGTAGGGGACCGTAGATCAGTTGCCCGATCGCCAGACCGACGAAAAAGCTGGACAGCGACAGGGAAACGCGACTGATCTCCGTATCCAGCTCGCGGGCAATACCACCGAAGGCCGGCAGGTACATGTCGATCGAGAGCGGACCGATGGTGGTCAGCGAGCCGAGCACGAGAATAAGTAAGCCACGCTGGCTTTTGGGATCTTTCACTTCACGAGTTTTTTGGGGGCGACTTAGCCCGCCTTTACGCGGGGAGCGACTTCCTTACCGATGAGCTCGATGGCCCGCAGCCGCTGCTCGTGGGTGAGTTCGGCGCTGTCCATTTGCAAGGTCAGTCGATCGATGCCGCCCAGGGCTTCGGAATGGCGAAGGATCTTTTCGGCGACTTCTTCCGGACCGCCCACAAGCAACGCGCCGAGAGGGCCACGTTGGGCATCAAAGTGGGGACGGCTCTGCGGCCTCCAGCCGCGCTCCCGGCCGATCTTGTTCATGGTGCGGGTGTGGCCGGGGTAAAAATCTTCGACCGCTTGGTTGGTGTTTTCGGCGACATAGCCGAGGGAATGCAGGCCGACTTTCATTCCGGCTGGGTCGTGCCCGGCTTCGGTCCAGGATTTCCGGTACAGGTCGATCAGCGGCCGGAAACGATGAGTCTCACCCCCGATCACCGCGACCATCAGGGGCAGGCCGAGCGTACCCGCCCGCGCGAAGGAGGCCGGTGTGCCGCCGACGCCCAGCCAAATGGGGAAGGGATCCTGACTCGGACGGGGGTACACGGGTTGATCGCTCAGGGTGGGGCGGAAGCGGCCGGACCAGGTTACCCGCTCATTGTCCCGAATCTTAAGCAGCAGGTCTAATTTTTCGGTGAAGAGCTCATTGTAGTCCTTCATATCGTACCCGAAGAGGGGGAAAGCATCGATGAAGGAGCCGCGACCGACTACCATTTCTGCCCGACCCTTCGCGATGAGGTCCAGGGTAGCAAAACTCTGAAAGACACGCACCGGGTCGGCCGCGCTGAGTACGGTGACGGCGCTGGTGAGCCTGATGCGTTCGGTACGGGCGGCAGCGGCGGCCAGGATGGTGACGGGGGAGGAGTCGAAGTAGTCCGGTCGGTGGTGCTCTCCCATGCCGAAGACATCGATGCCCATGCGGTCGGCGTGTACGATACGGTCGAGCAGGTCGGTCATGGACTTCTCCGCGTGGAGTACTTTTCCGGTCGTTTCATCCACTACGGCGGAGCCGAAGCTGTCGAATCCAATTTCCATCGTTCAGGTTTGCTACCTCAACCGGCGAGCGGGGGCAGAGTTTCTTGAAAAGGCAAAAGCCCGAAACGCACTGCGTTTCGGGCTTTGAAAAAGAATGTCATTGGGATTACTCCTCCTCGCCGGAAGCCGGAGCATCGGCGGGGGGGGCTGGGGCTGCCGGTGTAGCTGCCGCTGCGGCAGTGGTTCCGGCGGAAGTTGCCTTAATTTCGGACTTGTTGCTGCCACCGCGACGACGACGGCTGCGACGCGTCTTGCCGGTAGACTTGGCACCGTCCTTGTTGTAGACCTCGTTGAAGTCGACCAGTTCGATCATGGCCATTTCGGCACCGTCACCGAGGCGGAAACCGGTCTTGATCACGCGAAGGTAACCACCGGGGCGGTCGGCTACTTTATCGGCGACCGTGCTGAACAGCTCCTCGACGGCCACTTTATCCTGCAGGTAGCTGAATACCGTACGGCGGTTGTGGGTATCGTTGGATTTCGACTTGGTGATCAGGGGCTCGGCGTACACCCGCAGTGCCTTGGCCTTCGCCAGGGTGGTGTTGATGCGCTTGTGCGTAATGAGGGCGATCGTGAGGTTGCGCAGCAGGGCCTTACGGTGGGCACTCTTGCGACTTAAATGGTTAACTTTCTTACCGTGACGCATGTCAGGATGGTTTGGCCGGCAACACGCTCCTCCGACTCATTGCAGATCGGGCAACTGCGAGGGGGAGGGGTAATTTGCCGTGGTTGTTTAAAGGAAACTACATCGGTATGGATGACCCGGGGATTTAGTACGGTAGTACGGTAGTCGTTCAGTACGGTAGGGGAGTACTACCGTACTACCGTACTGAACGACTACCGTACTAACCTACTCTTCGTCCAGCTTATACTTGCTCAGGTCCATGCCGAAGGTGAGTCCTTTCTCTACGAGAAGTTCTTCGATTTCTACGAGGGACTTTTTGCCGAAGTTGCGGAACTTAAGGAGTTCGTGGGTGTCGTAGCGGACCAGTTCGCCGAGGCTATTGATCTTGGCGGCTTTGAGGCAGTTGTAGGCGCGTACCGAGAGATCGAGGTCTTCCAGACTGGTCTTGAGTAGCTTGCGCATGTGCAGGATGTGCTCGTCGACGATGGTTTCTTCGCGGGCACCGGTGCTCTGGAACTCGATGGGCTCGTCGGTGATCAGCATGAGGTGCTGGATCAGGATGCGGGCGGCTTCACGTACGGCATCTTCGGGGTGGATGGTGCCGTCGGTCTTGACTTCGAGGATGAGGTTCTCGTAGTCGGTGCGCTGTCCTACGCGGGTGGATTCGACGCGGTAAGCGACGTTCTTGATCGGGGTGTAGATGGCGTCTACGGGGATCACGCCGATGGGGGCGTTCTTGGGCAGGTTTTCGTCTGCGGGAATGTAGCCGTACCCTTTGGTGACGGTGAGTTCTACTTCGAGGTTGACGAAAGACTCCATCGTGCAGAGCAGCAGGTCGGGGTTCATCACCTTGAACACGTTGGTGTGTTCGTCGATGTCGGCGGCGGTGAACTGTTCCTTGCCACTGATGGTGAGGTAAATCTTCTCCTCCTCCATCTCGTCGTTCTCGATCACCTGCTTAAGGCGAACCTGCTTGAGGTTGAGGATGATTTCGACAACATCCTCCACTACGCCACGAATGGTGCCGAACTCGTGGTCGACACCGGCGATACGGACGGCGGAAATGGCGAATCCTTCGAGGCTACTGAGGAGCACACGGCGCAGGGAGTTACCGATGGTCTGACCGAATCCGGGCTCCAGGGGCTTAAATTCGAAGTTGCCGTGGAACTCATCCGACTTTTGCATCGTGATCTTGTCCGGCTTCTGGAAATTTAGGATACTGCTCATATGATATTTCTGCTGTAAATTATTATGCCCTAACCGGCCGGGGGCCAAATCAGGGCTAAAAATAGAGGGTGGCCGTAAGTCCGGTGGTGGATACGGCCACCCCCCAACCCGAATTACTTCGAGTAGAGTTCGACGATCAACTGGGTGTTGATCTTTTCGGGAATGTTCTCGCGTTCGGGGTAAGCAAGGAAGGTACCTTCCATCTTCTCCGAATTAAAGTTGAGCCAGCCGTGGTTGCGCACGTCGCTCTTACCGTTCATGGTGTCGCGAATGACCTCGAGGCCCTGTGACTTGCCGCGTACCGATACGGTATCGCCGGGGCGAATCTGGGTAGAGGGAATGTTGTTGAGGCGGCCGTTCACCATGATGTGGCGGTGAGAAACCAGCTGGCGGGCGGCGCGGCGGGTGGGAGCCAGGCCGAGGCGGAACACGACGTTGTCGAGACGCGCCTCCAGGAATTGCAGCAACAACTCACCAGTCACGCCACGGGATGCGGCGGCTTTCTCGAAGAGGTTGCGGAACTGCCGTTCGAGCACACCGTAGGTGTACTTGGCTTTCTGCTTCTCCGTCAGCTGTAGCTTGTAGTCGGAGGGTTGGCGACGCCGGCCACGGGTGTTACCGTGCTGACCGGGTTTGTATTTTTTACGCTCGAAGGCGCGGCTGTAGCCGAATATGGGTTCGCCGAGGGCGCGGGCTTTCTTAGCCTTTGGACCAGTATATCTAGCCATAGTGACGTGATGTCTTTAGTTGTTGCGGAATAGTCTCCCCCGGGTCGGGAAACGGATTAGCATCTTGCCCGCAGCGCGGACAAGCCCGGAGAAACATCGTGCTTAGACGCGACGACGCTTAGGAGGACGACAGCCGTTGTGGGGCATGGGCGTTACATCCTTGATCTTTGCTACGCGGATGCCGGCACCGTCGATGGCGCGGATCGCGGCCTCGCGGCCACTGCCGGGCCCCTTTACGTAGACTTCGACGACGCGCAGACCGGCTTCGTAAGCAACGCGGGCGGCGTTACCGGAAGCTACCTGAGCGGCGTAGGGGGTGCTTTTCTTGCTGCCGCGGAATTTCTCCTTACCGGCGCTGCCCCAGCTGATTACGTCACCCTGCTTATTGGTGATCGAAATGATGATGTTGTTGAACGTAGCCTGGATGTACACCAGTCCTTCGTTGTCAACTTTTACTTTGCGCTTCTTTACCACGCGGCCGGCTGCCTGTCTCTTAGCCATTACTTAGTCGCTTTTTTCTTGTTCGCTACGGTCTTACGCTTGCCCTTACGGGTACGCGCGTTGGTCTGGGTACGCTGGCCGCGCAGGGGAAGACCCTTACGGTGACGCAGGCCGCGGTAGCAGCCGATGTCCATAAGACGCTTGATGTTGGTAGAAACTTCGGTGCGTAGGTCACCCTCTACTTTGTACTCGTTGGTAATGAGGTTGGAGATCGTACGAATATCGTCGTCGCTCCAGTCCTGTACCTTAGTGTTGTGATCTACTCCGGCGCGGTCGAGGATCTCACCGGCGCGGGTATCGCCTACGCCGAAGACGTAGGTCAAACTAATGATGCCGCGCTTGTTACGCGGCAGATCAACTCCTGCAATTCTTGCCATAGTAACTCTAGCTTAGCTTATCCCTGACGTTGCTTGAACTTCGGGGTCTTCTTATTGATGATGTAAACTTTTCCCTTGCGGCGGACGATCTTGCAATCGGCCGAACGCTTCTTAACGGAGGGTCTGACTTTCATAGTAAAAGAATTTACGACCAGCGGCAGTGCGACAGTCTATTTGCAACGGTACGTGATGCGTCCCCGACTTAGATCGTAGGGGCTCATCTCCACCGCTACCTTATCACCGGGAAGAATTTTGATGTAGTGCATCCGCATCTTTCCGGAGATCGTTGCCTTGATTTCGTGGTCGTTTTCCAGCCGTACTCGGAACATCGCGTTCGAGAGAGCCTCTTCAATCACGCCATCCTGCTTGATCAGGTCTTTTTTGGACATGTTTTAAATTTCGGAGGGCAAAGGTAAGATTATTTTTCTCACCACCCAAATGGTTTATGAACTTGTTTTCACTAAGTAAAGGCTTAGCGGGCGGAAGTGGTTGACCATCAGCAACATTGAGGCGGCATTGCCACACCTACACCATCACCAGGGGCTGGTAACGCGCCACCAGTTCTTCGTCGATATTGTCCACTACCCGTAGATTCGGGTTGTTGCGGATGGCCTCCTCGATGGGGCGGTGGTCGCTCATCAGGTCGGCGGGCGCACCGTCAGGGCTAATGGCAATCGAGTGCTCGTAGTGAGCCGCCGGGCTACCGTCGATGGTGATAATGGTCCATCCGTCTTCCCGACTTACCACGCTCCGCTTGCCGAGAGTAATCATGGGCTCGATGGCAATGATGAGGCCCGCTTTGAGGACGGGACCACGACCGCGCTTCCCGAAATTCGGTACATCGGGAGCTTCGTGCAGGCTGCGTCCGAGTCCGTGTCCGACCAGTTCGCGCACGGCACCGTACCCGCTCTCGCGTTCGGTATAGTGCTGGACGGCGTGGCTGATGTCACCGACCCGGTTGCCCTGCCGGGCCGCGTCGATGCCGAGGTACAGGCTGTGCTTGGTGCGGCGGCACAGTTCCATCACATCCTCCGCTACGTCTCCCACACAAAACGTGTATGCGGCGTCGCCGTAGAATTCATTTACGATGGTACCGCAGTCGATGGAGAGGATGTCGCCGTCTTCGAAGATCTGGTCTTCGTCGGGAAGGCCGTGAACGACCTCTTCATTTTTTGAAACCAGCAGGGTGGAGGGGCAGCCGTACAGTCCCTTAAAACCGGGGACAGCTCCGTTGTCGCGAATAAACTCTTCGGCGAAGGTATCGATCTCCTTGCCCGTCAATCCGGGACGGAGCATCTTACCCACTTCCGTGAGGGTTTCGCACACCAAGAGGCAGGCAGCACGGCTACGCTCGATTTCCTCGGGCGTTTTGTAGATCATTTTTCTGCCTTTCCTGCCCATATGCTAGTTGTTTCAAGGGTTGTTAACACGTTGATCACCGGGTGGTTGAAAGAAGGGGTGACATCCGGCCGTTTCGCCCGGAGGCGGCACCGCTTTACGCACTGACCTTGCACCCGCGTCCCCGCCCTCGCATCCAGTTTCGTACCTTCGCGGCCATGGCAAAAGTCGTAGCGATTGCGAACCAAAAGGGTGGGGTGGGGAAGACCACGACCACGATAAACCTGGGGGCCTCCCTGGCCATTCTGGAACGCAAGGTACTGATCATCGACGCCGATCCCCAGGCCAACGCAACCAGCGGCGTGGGCATCCCGGCCGACGAACTGGAAGCGAGCATTTACGAGGTCCTTGTCGGCGGACTCGACGTCAACGAAGTCATCTACGAAACCGAAACGCCCAACCTCCACATCATTCCGTCCAGCATTAACCTGGTCGGTGCCGAAGTAGAGCTGATCAACCGTTTCCGGCGGGAGGACGTGATGAAGAACAGCATCGTCGAGCCCCTGCGTAGTTATTACGACTACATCCTGATCGACTGCCTGCCCAGCCTGGGCCTGCTCACCATCAATGCACTCACCGCGGCCGATTCCGTGATCGTGCCTGTGCAGTGTGAGTACTTTGCCCTGGAGGGACTATCGAAATTGCAGAACACCATCCGGCTCGTGCAGCAGCAACTCAACCCGAAGTTGCAGCTCGAAGGCATCCTGCTGAGCATGTACGACCAGCGATTGCGACTGGCCAATATGGTCGTCGAGAAAGTGCGCGAAGGCTTCGGAGACCAGGTGTTCGAAACCATTATCCACCGCAACGCGCGCATCAGCGAGGCGCCGAACATGCACATGCCCGTGGTGATGATCAACGCGGGCAGCCGGGGCGCGAACAACTTCCTCAACCTCGCCGAGGAATTTTTGCTCAACAACGGGGAGAAGATTACCAAGTGAGCCGAAAAAAACGCCGCAAGGCCACCCCCAGTACCGCCGCAACCGCCGCCCCCGATCCCGCCAAGGTCTCCAGCCGCTGGCGCTTCTTCGTGTGGATCTGTGCCTTCTTTTTCTTCGCCGCGCTCGTTATTCGGCTCGACGTCATTACGGCCTGGCCGGGTGCGGAGGGGTTTGCGCTGGCGCAGGCCGTCGGCAACGACTGGGGAAGCTACCTGCCCGCCGCACTGAACCACGCCCTCCTGCCGCTGGGACTAGCCATTGATACGGAGACCGACGCCATCTTTTTGTTTCCCCGCCTGGTGTCGGCTACCTGTATGCTGCTGACGGCCTTCTTTACCTACCGGTGGGCGAAGCGACTGTTCGGGCGGCAGGTCAGCGAGTTGACCCTGCTGTGTGCGGGCGCTTCCCTATTTCTGCCGTTCTTCGGCAAGGTGGCCTCGGCCGATGCCCTGGCGCTGCTGGGCCACGCGGGTATGTTCTGGACCGTCATGCTCTACGGGTTGGCCGGTGACACGCGGAAGATGCTGGCGTTCGGCATCTTCGTGATGCTGGCCGCCATTGCCGCGCCGGTTTCGACGCTGCTGCTGGGACTGATGCTGGTTATCCTTACCGTGTTTCAGCGTACGGACTACAACTGGCAGACGCCGGCCGGTCTTTCGGTCGGTATTTCCTGCCTCGTGCTGCTCGTGCAGGGTCCCCAGGAGGCCAACACCTATTGGTACTACGGGCAGGAGGACAGTCGCGTACTTGATCTGCTGTACTACGGGCTGCTCGGGATGCTTCCGCTGGCGGGTTGGCTGGTAGCGGGCGTACGCGACCTCGTTTTCAAGAACCAGAAATTCGAGCAGTTTTCCCTCATCATTGCCATGGCGCTGGTGAGTACGTTGCTGGCGCAGTCGCTGCTGTTTATGCTGCTGCTGTCCCTCGTCGCCGGCAAGCAGATGCAACTGTACTTTCGGGAGGACAACTACCCCTGGAAGAATTACGTCAAAACCGCTTCGGTGCTGCACCTGATCGTAGCATTCATCGCCGTCTTTTTACTCCTGCTCGGCGGCGGACTGGCCTTTCCGGGCGCGGGTTTTCGGGCGGCACTGGGTATGGCGGCGGCGTACTGGATCTTCAGTTTGCTGGCGACCCTCGGGATATTCGGCGACCGGCGGGATTTTGCCATTGGTGGATCGGTGCTGGCGGGAATGCTTACGGTCATGTTCTTCTGGGTGCAGGTGTACCCCTACCTGGAGGCCGAGCGTTCCTGGCCCTCGCGGTTGTTGGAACAGGGGGTGGAGCCGACTACCCTGGAGCTGCCCGACGAGGCCTACGAGAGCGAGCTCAGCAGTGCCTTGCCGTACTTCGTCCGGGAGGGATGGCAATTAGGCGAGACCGGGGAGTACCGCCTTTACCAATTGCCGGCCGGCGATACGACGGTGCAGGGGGGCGGCGGCGCGCGGGTGCGGGGGCGGGCAATTGTAATGCCAAGCTTGTTTGGTTTGAAGCGAATGGCCCAGTAGGGGGGAAAGAAGGCTTCCGTGCGTTACATTTAGGCCACAACTCGACTATGTATGAACACCGCACGCGTTTGGACCTGGGCCATCACCGTAGCCCTGGGAGGCTTTTTATTCGGATTCGATACCGCTGTAATTAGCGGAGCGGAGAAAGCCATACAAGCCGAGTTCGGACTAAGTGACCTGGCGATCGGGCAGATCGTGGCCATGGCGCTCTACGGTACCATCGTGGGCGCGATCTTCGGGGGAGTGCCCGCCGATAAGTACGGACGAAAGGCTACCCTGATCGCCATCGCAATCCTGTATCTGCTGTCCGCCGCCGGCTCCGCGCTGGCCGCGGACCCCCTGCAACTCAACATCTTCCGGTTTTTGGGCGGACTCGGCGTAGGGGCCAGCTCGGTAGTGGCACCGCTCTATATCACCGAAGTGGCACCCGCCCGCGTGCGCGGCCAGCTCGTTGCCGCCTTTCAGTTGAACCTGGTGCTTGGTATTCTGGTGGCCTACTTCAGCAACTACCTGATCGTGGACGCCGTAAATGCGGTCGACTGGCGATTGATGCTGGGGGTCGAAGTGGTTCCGGCGCTGGTCTTTCTGGTCCTGTTGTTCTTCGTTCCGCGCAGCCCGCGGTGGTTGATCACCAAGGGAGGTTTGCGGGAGGAAGCGCTTGGTGTGCTCCAGCAGATCGACCCGACGACCGCCCAGCACGAGCTCACCCAGATCGAGGCATCGAATACCACCCAGGAAACGGTGGCCCTGAGCACCTTCTTCAGCGGCAAGTACAATCGTCCGATCCTGTACGCCTTCCTCTTTGGCTTCTTTAATCAGGTATCGGGCATCAATGCCGTCATCTACTACGCTCCGCGGATCTTCGAGGCGGCTAACCTGGGTACCGAAAGCGCGCTGCTTTCGTCGGTGGGCATCGGGGTGGTCAACGTGATTTTCACCTTCATCGGCATGTACCTCATCGACCGCAGCGGGCGGAAGAAGCTGATGTACATCGGTACGTTTGGCTACCTCATTTCGCTCTCGGCCGTCTCCTGGGCCTTCTTCACCGGCAATCTGGAGGGACTGATCGTACCGATCTGGCTCTTCGTCTTCATCGCCAGCCACGCCATCGGGCAGGGTGCGGTGATCTGGGTGTTCATCAGCGAGATCTTCGGCAACGAGGTGCGGGGGCTCGGTGCCTCACTCGGCAGCACCACTCACTGGATCTTCGCCGCACTCATCGGCGGCAACTTCCCCTTCCTCGCCAGCACCTTCGGGGAGGGGCCCATCTTCGCGGTATTCGCCCTGTGTATGGTCGGCCAGCTTGCCTTCGTGTACTTCCTCATGCCGGAAACGAAGGGCGTGGAACTGGAGGATTTGCAGAAGGAGCTGGTGAGCTAGGGGTTTTTGGGTGGTTCCCGGCATCTTGCCGGGGTTTGGTGGTTCTCGGCATCTTGCCGGGGTGATAGCGGGTTTCTATAATGACCGCGGCGGGACGCCACGAACCGGGACCGCGGCAGGTTGGTTCCCGGCATCTTGCCGGGGTGATAGCGGGTTTCGATGATGACCGCGGCGAGACGCCACGAACCAGGAGCCGCGGCGGGACGCCACGAACCGAGAGCCGCGGCGGGACGCCACGAACCAAGAGCCGCGGCGAGACGCCACGAACCGAGAGCCGCGGCGGGACGCCACGAACCAAGAGCCGCGGCGAGACGCCACGAACCAGGATGCCGCGGCGGGACGCCACGAGCCGGAAGGCCGCGAACCATCACTGCAGCAGCGGCTCCAGGTCACGGCAAAAAGCGGCGAAGCGTTCTCTTTCTTCGCTTGCTTCGGGGAGGGAGTGCAGCCGCTTGCGGAAGGAGGCGTGAAACTCCTTGTCCGTGAGCAGGCCCTCCCGCCAGCGGGCCAGCTCGGCGAGGGTGGGGATGGTGGGCAAGTAGCCCGGTTTGTTGGCGGCGGCGGCATCGCGGTCCAGGAGTTTGAACTGGCGGATGACCTTGAGGGCCCGGGTCGGCTGTCCGCGGCGGAGGAGGGCTAGTAAGTAGACGGTGAAGAAGAGGTGCCAGCGGTAGCGGAGGATTTCCTTGCGGTAGGCCCGGAGGTAGCTTTCTCCGTAGGATTCCGCCTGTTCCAGGCGGCCGGTCTTTAGGAGCGCCTCCAGATAGAATGCCGTGTAACCGATGCGGTTGTAGGAGTTGACGGTGGTCTTTGCCGCCTGCTTGGCCCCCTGAAGCAATTCCAGGGCCTCCGTCTCACGGTCGAGGCGCAGCAGTAGGGAGGCCAGGTTGTTGACGTAAAAGAGGTGATCGTAGTTGAGGGACCGCACCGACAGCCAACCGTAGTAAATGGCCCGCTCGTACTCCCGGCGGTAGGCGTGGAGCAGCATGCGGTTGCCGTAGTAGTTGGTGAGCAGGCGGGGGGAGTAGTTGCGCCCATCCCGGAAGGCGCGGTCGATCCGGTCGAAGTGGACGAGGATGCGGTCGTACTCCCGGTGATTGAAACTGACGAAGGTGAGGCGCACGAGGGCCAGGTAGCGGTTCAGGCCATCCATATCGCCATCCAGAAACACCTGCTCCAGGCTTTCGGCCCACTGCCAGCTTTCTCCCCCACGGCGGGCGTACTGCTCCACGACATCCTGGGTGACGGCGTGAAGTCGGTCGTACCCCTCCTTGCTGCGGGCGTAATGGTCCGCGTAGGTCATGAGGAAATCGTGTACCGTAGCGTGATCGCGGTACCGCATCCGAATTTGCAGAAAATGGCGGTAGTGGCCCAGCACTTCGTAAAACTTCATGAAGTAGAAGCCGGGGTGCTCGTAATGTCGAATGGCGCGCAGCAACTGACGTTCGTCCTCCTGGTCGATGGCATCGGTGACGATCAGCCGCTCGAGCCGCAGCAGCCAGGCGTGTCGTTCGTCGACGTCGATGGCGGCCAGTTTCTTTTCCATCCAGTGGCGTAAGTGGTGGTACTTGCGCTTGTCGATGGATTCGTCGTAGGGTAGAAAACTGCTGACCTCACGGCTGTTGCGTTCCACGCGTTCCAGGATGGCGATGCGGTCGGCATCCTCCAGTTGGTGGTGGCCCATCAGGTAGGCCGTTTCGTGCGGCAGCAGTCGTTCGGTGAAGGCGGTAAACTTGCGTAGGCGGTCGCGCAATGGCTCGGGCGGGTTGGCCCCGGAAGGTACAACGCCCCCGTCAGAGCACCAGCCCTCCATCGACGCTCAGGCAGGCACCCGTAATGAAGCCGGCCTCCTCACTAGCCAGGAAGAGGTAGGCGTTGGCAATGTCTTCGGGCTGGCCCAGGCGTTGCAGGGGCGTGCGTTCCCGCATGCTTTTGAGCACTCCTTCCGGCATGGCTTCGGTCATTTCGGTGGCGATGAATCCGGGGGCTACCGCATTTACCGTAATGCCTCGGCGACCGAATTCCCGCGCCCAGGTCTTGGTCATGCCGATCAGTCCGGCCTTGGTGGCCGCGTAGTTAGTCTGTCCGAAGTTGCCGTAGAGGCCCACGACCGAGCTGGCGTTCAGGATACGGCCGTAACCGGCTTCCGACAGGTGGAGGAAAACCGCTTTGGTGCTGTTAAAAACCCCGGTGAGGTTGACGTCGATGACCTGTTGCCACTGTTCCGCGCTCATCTTCTTGAAGCTGCTGTCGCGGGTAATGCCGGCGTTGTTGACGAGGATGTGGAGACCGCCGAGATCGTTGATGACCCGGCGGGCAGCCCCCTCGCAGGCGTCCAGATCGGTGGTGTCGACCCGGTAAAACTCGGCCTGGTGACCGGCTTGTACCAGTTCTTCGGCCAGTGCCCGGCCGGCAGGTTCGTCGATGTCCCAGAGGGCCACAGCGGCACCCTCCTCCGCGAAGCGTCGGGCGGTAACGCGGCCAATGCCGCGAGCGGCACCGGTGATGATGGCGATGCGGTTCTTAAGTCTGTGCATGATCGTTAGGTGGGTTGAATTAAAGCGTGAAAGCTACTCAGGGAAGGGCCGGAGGATTGGAAGCCTGTAAAATAGGGAGGGGCGACTTTAGGGGATGTGAATGGAAGAAAACACCGAAGGCATTACCATTTTAGTATGAAGAAAGGGGGGTGGACCCAAAAAAGCTTGCTTTCCTTCAATTGCCCCGCACCCGCGTACCCCGCCCTAATTTGCCGCCATACCACCTTCCCGATGAAAATGATCCTCCCGTACACGCTGTTAGTTGCCCTCTTATCTCTGGTCGGAGCGGGGCGATTGGGCAGCCAAACCACTACTTTCCAGATGACTTCCTCCCCACCCACCGTGAACTACCTCGACGTGAACGACTCCGTGCAGCTCGCCTATACGGACGAGGGGGAAGCGCGGGAGGGTACCCTGTTGTTTATTCACGGGCTCGGCTCGAATCTGCAGGCGTGGAATAAAACCGTTGCCGGACTGGGCAACCGTTTCCGCTGCGTGGCGATCGACCTGCCCGGCTACGGAAATTCCGGTCAGGGGGAGTATTCCTTTACGATGTCCTTCTACGCCAACCAAGTAGATGCCTTCGTACAAAAGATGGGGCTCCCTCCCCTGATTTTGGTCGGACACAGCATGGGCGGGCAGATTGCCCTGGAACTCGCAAGCCGGCAACCGGAGTGGCTGGAGCGCCTGGTGCTGGTCGCACCCGCCGGCCTGGAATCCTTCAGCGACCGGGACCGGCAATTTTTTGCCACCTACGTCCGGCCGGAAATCATTCAGTCGCTCTCGCCGGAGCAGATCGAAGCCAATTTCGACCTGAACTTTCATGGGGGTACGCCGGACGATGCGCGCTTCATGATCGATGACCGGATGACCCTGCGGGAAGACACCGCAGCCTACCCTTATTACGCCAGCTTGATTGCCGGTAGCGTGGCCGGTATGCTCGCGGGGCCCGTAGACCAGAAACTCGATCGGGTGGAGGTACCGACGCTGATCGTATTCGGACGGGACGACCAGCTCATCCCGAATCGCGTACTGCACCCCCAGCTTACTCTGGAGGAAGTCGGCCGGGCGGCTAAGGAAGGAATAGCGGAGGTGCGCATCGAATATCTTGATGACGCCGGACACTTCGTGCAGTGGGACCGGGCGGAAGAATTCAATCGGTTGCTCGCCGACTTTGCGGCGGGAGGAAATTGAAGGAGTCGGTCAACCCATCGAAGTGCAGGATGAAATTTGAGCATACGCAAGCACTTTATAGAACGACGCCGGCATAATCCTATGTTAAGTCAACCCCCTTTAGTTCTTTAACGCGGCGCGTAATAGCGATCGGACCGTATACATTGGTAACTGAACAATATTCCGCTAAAGATTGGAAGCGGAGAATTCTGGTTGATGAATTGCGATATGCCGGAATAATTATCTGTTTCTAGTTAAGTCAACGATCATGCGCTACTCACTAACATTTCTTTTATTGCTGCTGGGGGTGACCGCCTGGGGCCAACGGGCCACGGTGACGGGGCGGGTGACCACCGAGGGCGGTCAGTCCCTACCCGGTGCGACCGTCGGGACAGCCGAAGGCTCCGTCGGCACCTTTACCGAGGTGGATGGCAACTATACCCTCGAACTGCCGGCCGGAACTTATCGCTTACGAGCCACATTTGTTGGCTTTGCGGTTGCGGAGGAGGAGATCACTCTGTCTGCCGGCGAGTCGCTGACGCTAAACTTTACTCTGAGCGAAGGACTGGACCTGGACCAGGTGGTCGTATCCGGTTCCGCCCGCCCGGAGCGGATCACGGAAAGTCCGGCCACCATCGAGACCATTTTCAGCCGCGAGATCCTGGAGTACGCCGGCAACCCCGCCGAGCTGATCGCCCGCCAGAAGGGGGTGGACTACTTCCGCGCCGGACTGGCGACCCCTGCCTTCAACATTCGGGGCTTCAATTCCAACTTCAACGCCAAAAACCTGCAGGTTACCGACGGTCGCTTCAGCACCCTGGTTGCTACGGGGCTGCCCTTCGGTCCGTTGAATACGACGATCAAGGAAGACATCGAGCAAGTGGAGATCATTCTCGGACCCAATTCCACCCTCTACGGGCCCAACGCCCACAACGGTCTCCTGAACACCATTACCAAGGACCCCCGCCGCTACCCCGGTACCATGGTCACCCTCAACCCGGGCGTAACCGGCGACGGAGATGCCTACTTCAGTGCCCGCGTCCGCCACGCCCAGGCACTCAACGACAAGTGGGCCTTTAAGGTGACCGGAGAATACACCACCGGAACCGAGTTCGACTACGTGGATTCGGTGTACATCGACCGGATGGGAGCGGAAGACGATGAGGGCAACGCTATGCCGGACGGCATTAAGGAAGGCTACGAGGAGCTCGAACTGGACCGCGACATCGAATTTCTCCGCGGCGAATTCGCCCTCCACTACGACCCGAGCGATCAACTCGGCTTTCAGCTAAAGGGCGGCATGAGCAACAGCACCTACCTGTCGGCCACCAACGTCGGCCGCAACCAGATCAAGGACTGGCGCATCGGCTACCTTCAACTGCGGGCCAGCGGCGAACACTGGTTTGCCCAGGCCTACTACACGGCTTCCCGGACCGACAGCACCTACTCCATCGACGACCGCACCAAGCAGTACTACCGCCTGCTCGATGCCGGACAGTCGGAAGCCGTCGCCCGCGGACCGCTCAGCTACGCCACCGGTGCCCTCTTTCAGGATGCCTCCGAACGGTGGAACGCCGAGGCCCAGTACTACAACACCTTCGGGGAGCTTAATCTGGTGGCCGGCGCGCAGTACCAACTGGACCGGGCGAATAGTCGGGGCACCTACCTGCTCGACGAGAACGACGACGATTACATCCCCGTCAGCCAGATCGGAGCCTACGCTCACCTGACCTACGATTTCGGCGACGGCTGGCGGGCCCTCGCCGCGGCCCGGGCGGACAACCACGAGATCTACGACTTCAACTTCGTCCCCAAACTCGGCCTACTGCACATCAACGAACGCGGCACCTGGCGACTCACCTACGGACAGGGCATCGCCGCCCCCACCATCCTCAATATGTTCGGCAACCTCTTCGGAGGGCTCATTCTAGGCAACGCTGAGGGCTTTACCCTGGCGGACGGCAGCACCATCGATCCCCAACAGGTGGAGAAGATCTCCACCTTCGAATTGGGCTACCGGGGCCAGCTGAAAAAGGATAAGTTGTTCCTCGACGTCAATGCGTACTACAGCATCAGCAAGGATTTCCTGAGTCCAGTTACGGTCGTCGGCGTTACCACCCACCGCGGCGATACACCGACCGAGGAAGTGCAGGATGCTTACGCCATCTACAAGGGCTTGGTCGCGACCTACATCAACTTCGGGCAGGTGAATACTTACGGATTTGACGTAGGGCTGAATTACTACTTCACGCCCCAGCTCAACGGCTTCGTGAACTACAGCTACTTCGACTACAGCGTGGACGAGGACGATCCCGAAAATGACTTCAACAAGGACGGTACCGTAAACTTCCTCGACGTACTGGTGAACGCGCCCACCCACAAGGTGGGGGCCGGACTTTCCTACAGCGGCGAGCGCTGGTTCGGCAGCGTCTTCGGTCGCTGGGTACAGGCCTACGACTACTTCAGCAGCTTCCAGATTGCCAGTCGGAGCCATCCGGGCATGACGTACCGGGGCACACCGATCGTCGAGAACGCGCGCAGTACCGACAGCTACAACTACGGCCCGCTGGGCGGCTTCGCTACCTTTGATGCCAGCGTGGGTTACCGCTTCAGCGAACGGGTGAGTCTGTCGGCCGCCGCCAACAACCTCTTCAACAGCGAACTGCGGGAGTTTACGGCCAGCGCGCCAACCCGCGGACTCTACACCCTGGAACTGCGCTTCAACCTGCCCCCGCGGCGCACCGCTAAGTAACGTAGATGCTGGCCTGGACCCTCTTTATTCTCTACCTCCTGGGTACCTCCTACCTCGGCTGGCTCGGCCTGCGCAAGACGGACGGCTTCAGCAGTTTCGCCATCGGCAAGGGCGATCTTAGTCCGCTGCAGGTGGGCGTGACCCTAGCGGCGGCTACGGCTTCGGCGGCTACCTTCATCATCAATCCGGGCTTCGTGTACGTCGACGGACTGGCGGCCTTCATGCACCTGGGACTGGCTGTTTACCTGGGCTTTGTCCTGATGCTTCTGGTGCTTTCCTTTCGCTTTCGGGAGATGGGCGAGCGCATGCGGGCACTGACCATCCCCGACTGGATTGGAAAACGCTACGGCTCCGACAATTTTTCGCTGTACTTCGGCTTCATCAACCTGCTCAGTTTTGCCTTCATCGTGTTGCTGGTGGGGGGCATCTCGATTGTCATGCAGCAGTTGTTGGGGGTTACCAATACGGTGGCACTGCTCATTACGCTGGTCTTCGTCACCAGTTACGTGCTCATCGGCGGCACCTACGCCCACGTGTACACCAATATGCTGCAGGGCTTTCTCATGGTCGGCGTCACCCTGCTCATCCTCGGTTCGGGCATAGTCGTGATGCGGGACCATCCTGACTTCTGGGGCGGGGTCGCGGGTGCCGGGGAAAATCTGTTAAAAGCAGTCAATCCGGGTAGTCGCTTCTACAGCGATTACTTCTCGACCTACGTGGCGGGTTTTTGCATCGGAGGAGCCCTGGTCTGTCAACCGCACATCCTCACCAAGGCCCTGTACGTCAAGACCAACCGTGAGGTGGGCAGCTACATCGGCATTTTTTCGGTGGTCTACCTGCTCTTTACCCTGCTGCTGCTCACCGGATTCTGGGCGCGGGTGGCCGTCCCCGAAGCGGCACTGGCGGACCCGGTGACGGGAGCCTTCCGCCAGGATCTGGTGATGACGGTCTATCTGCGCGAGCAATTTCCGACCTGGCTGTTTACCGTCGTGAGCGTGGTTTTACTGGCCGCGGCCATGTCGACCCTGGACGGTTTGCTCGTCGGCATTTCGACGATTACCGCGAACGACCTGGTGCTGAACCTGCTGCGGCGTACCCGTAGCCGGCTGGATGAGGAGGGCCGGATGCGGCTGGCGATGCGGGTCAGTCAGGGGGTGCTCATAGTGGTTGCCGTGGCGGCCTTCTTCGTATCCCTGGATCCGCCGCCCTTGCTGGGCATATTTGGGCAGGTGGGGGTGTATGGACTGGTGCTGGCCGCCGTCCCGCCGCTGCTGGCCGGAGTACTCTTCCGACGGGTCGAGCTGCGGACCGTCTGGTTCTTCTCTGCTCTGGCGCTGACGATCCACTTCGGACTTTATCTCTACGGCGAGCGACTTTTCGGCGATGCCGGGCCGGCCTTCGCTAATCCGGGAGTCACCGCGACCATTGCCCTACTGGTGACCGTTCCGCCCACCCTAATCCTTTCCCTGCTGGCGCGCCGACGCGCCGCTACCCAAACGGTACAATCTTAAGTATATGCGCAACGCCATCATCACCGGTACCGGAGCCTATGCACCCGAACGCGTCGTCGACAACGCCTACTTCAACCGCCTGCTCGGCGAGGACGTCGACACCTGGTTGCGGAAGAACGTCGAGATTTACGAACGCCGCTGGGCCGCCCCCGACGAAAGCACCGCCGACCTCTGCGAAGCGGCCGGCCGACAGGCCCTGGCAAATGCCGGCATCGCGGCAACCGATCTCGACCTACTCATCGTCGCTACGGATACGCCCGAGTTTATCTCCCCCTCCACCGCCTCCGTGGTGCAGGACCGGCTCGGTGCTACGGCGGCGGGCACCTTCGACGTCAATACGGCCTGCGCTGGCTTTGTGACCGCCCTCGACATCGGCAGCAAGTACATCAGGAGCGACGACCAGTACAACCGCGTCCTCGTCATCGGAGGATACGCCATGAGCAAGTACTTGAACATGCAGGATAAGAAGACGGTCACCCTCTTTGCCGACGGGGCCGGGGCGGTGGTACTCGAAAGCAGCGAGGAGCCGGGTCGTGGTTTCCTGACCAGCGAACTCCGCTCGCAGGGGCAATACAACGGCTGGATGGGCATTTACGGCGGCGGGACCCGCCAACCGGTCAGCTGCGACGCCATCGCCAGCCACGATCATCAGTTGCAGTTCGTGCACCGCTTCCCGACCGAGCTCAATCCCGACACCTGGAGCGATATGGCGCGCCGGCTTTCTGCCCGGATCGGTACGCCGCCCGGGGAAGTGGACCACTACTTCATTACTCAGATCAACGTGAACGCCATTCGCGCTACCCTCGACCGTCTCGGTGTCGACCCGGCTAGGGCACACACCATTATGCACTATTATGGATATACCGGTTCCGCCTGTATTCCAATGGCGCTCCACGATGCCTTCGAGAAGGGGAAGGTCAACCGCGGCGACTTGGTGTACTTTATCGGATCGGGTGGGGGACTTGCCTTCGCCAGCGCCGCCTTCCGCCTGTAACTTGTCCGCATGAATGTTGCTCCTACCGACTGGACTGCACGCTGGGCGCGTTACACCCCCCATAGCATTGCCGTAAGCGACGGGGAACGGTCGCTGTCCTACGCCGAATTGCACCGGGGAGGCCTTTGCCTGGCCCATTTCCTTCTGGAAAAGGGACTACGAAAGGGCGATCGCATCGCTGTCCTCGCCGAAAACGACCCCGCGTACATCCTGCTTTTCGTTGCCGCTCAGAAAGCCGGCTTCGTGCTGGTGCCGGTCAATTACCGGTTGAGCGGACGGGAAGTAGCCTACATCCTGGAAGATGCCGAGCCCGCGCTGGTCATTTACCAGGAAGGATGGCAACACGTGCTGCCGGCTACCGACAATGGAAAACCGCACCCGCCCCGCTACGAATTGCAAGAAATAAAGTCAGCGGCCACGGGCACGGATGTTAGGTCGATCATCCCGGAGAGTCCCGCCGAGGATGACCCCATTTTCATTCTCTACACCTCCGGCACCACGGGCTTCCCCAAGGGAGCGCTCTACACCCACCGCATGCTGTTCTGGAATAGCGAGAATACCGTGCTCTCCCTCGACCTGGGGCCCGATAGTCGGACGGTAAATGTCATGCCCCCCTTCCACACGGGTGGCTGGAACGTCCTCACGACGCCGTTGCTGCACCGGGGTGGGTACACGCGATTGCTCCGGAAATTTGACGCTGGGGAGGTACTGCGTTTGCTGGAGGTGGAAAAGGTGACCGTCTTCATGGCCGTACCAACGATGGTCAGGATGCTGGCCGAGTCATCCGCCTTCGCTACCACTGACCTCAGCGAACTGAAGTACCTCATCGTAGGGGGCGAACCTCTATCCCCGGCCCTCATCGAGCGGTGGCACCGGCGGGGCGTACCCATCCGCCAGGGATTCGGAATGACGGAGGTGGGGCCTAACCTCTTCTCCCTGCACCAGGACGATGCGCTAACGAAAAAAGGCTCCATCGGCCGGCCAAACTTCTACGTGCAGACCCGGGTGGTCCGGGAAAGCGGAACCGATTGCGCACCGGACGAGTCCGGCGAACTTTGGCTACGGGGACCGATGACCACCCCCGGCTACTGGCGCAATGCAGAAGCGACGGAACGGGCGTTCAGCGACGGATGGTTCCGCACCGGAGACACCGTGCGGCGCGATGCGGAGGACTACTTCTATGTGGTCGGTCGCCTCAAGGAAATGTACATCTCGGGTGGGGAAAACGTCTACCCCGCCGAAGTAGAACGCCGCCTCGAGGAGCACCCCGCCGTGGGCGAAACGGCCGTCGTCGGCGTACCGGACCCCTGCTGGGGCGAAGTTGGGCACGCCTACATCGTACTCGCCCCGGGAGCATCAGTTACCGCTATCGACTTACAAGCTTATTGTCGGCAGGGACTGGCCGGCTTCAAGGTGCCGAAACACTTCACGTTCCTGGAGGCCTTGCCGCGCAATGCTACCGGAAAGGTGGATCGTAAGGCACTGAAAGCGCGGAAGTAGCTACTCGCTACACCTTACTCCATTTTTCGTTGCTCCGGGAGTTCTCGACCACCACCTCGACGAAGCGCATGCCCCGCAGTCCGTCGTGTACGGTGGGGAAGTCCGTTTCAATGTCGGTAGGTTCACGACCGTCCATGCGGGCGGCTACGGTAGCGGCAAAGTTTTTGTAGATGTTGCCGAAGGCTTCCAGGTAACCCTCCGGGTGGCCGGGGGGCGGGACGCGCTGGGCGGCCAGGGCGGCGGCGCAGAGTTCCCCTACGCCGGTCCGGTAGTGGATCGCGGGCTGCTCGTGACGCTTGTAGATCAGGGTATTGGGTTCCTCCTGGTGCCATTCGAGACCGCCGGTTTCTCCCCAGATCCGGATGTTAAGGCCATTTTCTTCGCCGACGGCGATCTGGGAGCAGTGCAGAACGCCCTTGGCGCCTTTTTCAAAGCGAAGGAGGATGTTGGCGTCGTCGTCCAGTCGGCGACCCTCGACGAAGGCGGTGAGGTCCGCGCAGACTTCGGTGATCTTTAGACCGGATACGTACTCCGCTAAATTTTCGGCGTGGGTGCCGATGTCGCCCATGGCACCGCCGAGACCGGATTTACTGGGGTCGGTCCGCCAGCTGGCCTGCTTGTTGTCCGTTTCTTCCTTGGCGTTAGCAAGCCAGCCCTGGGGGTATTCGACGACGATCTTGCGGATCTTGCCTAGCTTACCTTCACCGACCATATGGCGGGCCTGCTTGATCATCGGGTAGCCGGTGTAGTTGTGGGTAAGAGCGAAGACCAGTCCGGTTTGCTCAACAAGATCGACCAGTTGACGGGCCTCATCGACGCTAAAGGCGAGGGGTTTGTCGCACACCACGTGGAAGCCGTTCTCCAGGGCCATTTTGGCGGGCCCGAAGTGGACGTGATTGGGGGTAACGATGGAGACGAAGTCCATGCGCTCGCCCTCGGGAAGTGCTTTCTCTCGCTGAATCATCTCCTCGTAGGAGCCGTAGACCCGCTCGGCGGGCAGGTAGAAATCCTTACCGGACAGGCGGGATTTTTCCGGGTCGCTGCTGAAGGCACCGCAGACCAGTTCGATCTGCTGATCCAGTGCCGCGGCGAAGCGGTGCACGCCCCCGATAAACGCTCCGCGGCCGCCGCCGACCATTCCCATTCTTAGTCTTCTTTGCATGATGTTCTATATTTTCCGGTTGGGCGACAAGTATAGGGAAAAGTCTGCGGGTGATTTCTCGGCAGAGGATGGGAGCGGCTAGCGAGAATACAAGTATTCGTGTGGCGACATGACTGCACAGGTAGACTGTGAAAAGTCTTTCGCGTTCCTTGTGATTATAGTAGAAGCCCCGGCTAATCGAGCGCACGCCTCTTGAAAGGCGTCCTCGAAATCATTCCATCCCGAACCAAGTGCCATATCCAGTTGACGCTCTCCGGTATTGGCAATGCGGGTAACGCTGCGTAAGATATGAAGGACACGAAGCGTTTTTGCCTTACTTAGGTGCTTTCGAAGTACATATTCAGACACAATAAAAGAGGTAGAAGAGGCTACCAAGACAACTTCTTTTTTTTCAGCTAACTCGAATAGTTGAGTAGCGGCTTCGCTGAAGGGGGCTCGATCTGCTAGCCAATCGAGAATAACATTCGTGTCTACAAAAAGGACATCCATCATCTACCGATGCTTGCTTTCGGAGTGCTCGATAAACTCTTTGGTAGGATCATTTTCAGGCGGTAAGCTTACAATTCCCTTTATACTCCGCACCAGTGAAACTTCCGGCTTCTCATCCGTAACGCTGCCGCTGGTTATTTTTCGCAGGTAATTCTCCACTAGGGCCGAAACACTCGTCTCGTGCAAAACAGCGTATAGTTTTGCCTCTTTAATAACCGATTGGTCTACGGTCAGCGTAAGTTTAGCGTTCATTTCGCCACGTGTTGCATTTGTAAATTAACACGTGTATACGTGGTAAGTTTGCCTGGCTTTCGGGATTTCACCGCTCCCGCGTCCCCGCCCAAATCGAACACAAAAGCCCCGTCCGATTCAATCGGACGGGGCTTTTGCGAAAAGAACCATGTGGGAGGTCAAGGTTCTAGGTGGTGGTTACCGGCGTGTCGGCTTCGGTCTTCACTTCCTTGGCGTCCCGGTCTCCGGAGAGGTCGTAGACGATGGGGCTGGCGATAAAGATCGAGGAGTAGGTACCGACCACGATACCGACCAACAGGGCAAAGGCGAAGCCCTTGATGCTGGCACCACCGAAGAGGAAGAGCACCAGTACCACGAGGATGGTGGTAAAGGAGGTCATCACCGTCCGGCTGATCGTGCTGTTGATGGCGTCGTTGATCAGGGTCCGGGAATCGCGCTTGGTGTAGCTGTTGAGGTACTCGCGGATGCGGTCGAAAACCACCACCGTATCGTTGATGGAGTAACCGATCACGGTCAGGATAGCGGCGATGAAGGCCTGGTCGACCTCCATGTTGAAGCCAATCCAACCCCAGCAGGCCGCAAAGATGCCCATCGTGATGATGGTGTCGTGGAACAGAGCCGCGACGGCACCCATGGAGTAGCGCTTGCCCTTAAAGCGGAACAGCAGGTACAGGAAAATGCCGAGTAGGGCTACCACGCCGGCCTCCAGGGCCGAACGCTTGATGTCGTCGGCGATCGTGGGGCCTACCTTGCTCACGCTGGTGATGTGGGTACCACCGGTGAATTCCGGATTGCTGAATTGCTCCAGGGTGACGGAGTTGTCGCCGGTCGCCGCCGTCACGCCCTCGTAGAGAGCGGCCAGTACTACGTCCTGTGGTTCCTTGCCATCGATGGGGTTGGTCTCGTCGATCAGGTACTTGGTGACGACGTTGTAGGTATTGTCGCTATCGACCGACTTGATGGTCGGCGTAGCCTGGAAGGGCCCCTCCAGTGCGCTGCGCAGTTCCTGGGCGGAGACTGGCTTATCGAGTACGACGGTATAGCTGTAACCACCCGAGAAGTCGACGCCGAGGTCAAAACCACGCGTAAAGATCGCGAGCAGGGAGGCTACTACCAGTACGCTGCTGACGACGTAGGAAATTTTGCGGAAACTCAGCCAGTTGATGTTGATGTCGGCAAAAAGGTTCTTGCTGCCGCCCGTCCAGAAGGTCATGGTGCCCTTCTTTTCGACCCAGTAGTCGACCATGAGGCGACCCACCAGTACGGCCGTAAAGACCGAAGCGATGACACCGACGATCAGCACCACGGCAAATCCCTTGATGGGGCCGAGACCGAAGTAGGCCAGTACTGCCGCCACGAGGATGGTGGTGATGTTGGCGTCGATGATCGTAGAGTAGGAGTTGGAGAAGCCGTCGCGGACCGCATTGGGCACCGTTTTTCCTACCCGCAGTTCCTCGCGGACCCGCTCGTAGATAATTACGTTGGCGTCGACCGCCATACCGATCGTAAGCAGGATACCGGCGATACCGGGCAGGGTAAGTACCGTGCCGAGGCTGGCCAGAGCGCCGAAGATGAACACGAGGTTCAGCAACAGCGACACAATGGCCACGATGCCTGCTCCACCGTAGTAGAAAAGCATGAAGGCCAGTACCAAGCCGAAACCGATCAGCAGGGCCGTAATGGAGCTGTTGATGTTGGCTTCACCGAGCGAAGGTCCGACGATGCTTTCCTGGATGATCTGCGTGCGGGCGGGGAGGCGGCCGACCTGCAGAATATTGGCCAGGTCGGTGGCTTCCTGTACGGTAAAGTCGCCTGTAATGCTGGTGCTACCGCCGGTGATGGGGCCATTCACGCGGGGAGCGGAAACGATCTGACTGTCGAGCACGATCGCTACCTGACGGTTTCCGTCGGCCGCGGCGGCCGTGGTCATCCGGGCCCAGATGCGCCCGCCCTCGGAGTTCATGCTGAGGTTGACGGCGACCTGGCCATTCGGCTCGGGGCCGGAACCGGCGCGGGTGACGTACTCACCGGTCAGGGGAGCTTCACCACTGCGGGGCAGTTCGAGCTGGTAGAGTTGGTACAGGTTGCCGGGGGTACCCTGGTCATCGGCATCCAGGGGAGTGGCCGACCAGCGGAAACTGGCGTTGCGCGGGAAGAGTCGCTTCACCTCCGGGTCGTTGAGGTACTTCATGACCTGGGCGCGGTTGCCGGCCTCGGCGATACCCACTACGGCGGGGCCGAAGCTGCCGTTGTTGGGCGACAGGATGGAAAAGAGGGGACCGGCCGTCTGCCGGGGCACCTCGCGCTCCTCAATGGAGGCGATGCTGTCGGTCAGGTTGCCGAGTTCGTCCTGGGCGTAGACCGTGTCCATAACGGTGGTTGTCGCCGAAAGCTCGGAACTGTCGCGGCCGGCAGCGAGTGCCTGGCGCCGTTCCAGCAACTGATCGGCCTGCACCAGGGCGTTCACGCTATTCTGGTCGATGTTGAGCACGTCGTAGAACTCGAGGTTCGCCGCGGCCTGCAGGAAGGTGCGGGCGCGTTCGGGATTTTCGACACCGGGCAGTTCGACCAGGATGAGGTCGCGCTCGGCATCGAGGCTTACGTTGGGTTGCACTACACCGAGTTGGTCGATGCGCTTGCGGAGCATGACGTAGGTGAGGTTGACCGTTTCGTCGGCTTTCTCACGCAGGATGCGCTCTACCTCCGCGTCGGAGGTGTTGGTGCCGATCTGGTCGCGCAGGGCGTCGTTGCGGCTGAAGATGGTATTGAGCTGCTTGCCGTCGGCCCGCTCCCGCCATGCGTCGGCGAAGAGGGTGATGTAGTCGTCGTCGGCACTCTGCTGCGCTTGGGAGGCTGCGGAAATGGCTTCTTCAAATGTGGGGTCCTTGGAATTTCGGGCCAGTGAGATCAGAAATTCCCTTAGATCGACCTGGAGTACGACGGACATGCCGCCCTTAAGGTCGAGGCCGAGCGCGAGTTGCTGGGCCTTGAGATCCTGGTAGGTGTACGATTTGATCAGTGGAAGTCGAAAAACCTCCTGATCGGAGATGCTGTCCAGATAGGACGCACGAGCAATGCGGTAAGCTTCGCCTGAGTCTTCTCCCGTTAGGTTCTGCGCGTAATTGTCCGCATCATTTTCCACCGCATTGGTGGGGATGACGAACATGTACTGCGCAACCGTCACGAGGATCATGACCACAAGGAAAAACTTTATCAGTCCCTTGCCTTGCATAGTTAAAAATTTAAGTTCCGGCGGAGCCGCCGTCGGAAGTCGGGCGGACCACCAATTTGAAGAAGGATGGTTGAAGCCGTCGCGGCCGGGGCCTCCCAGACCCGGTTTGCGAAGCGGGCGCAAATATACGGCTCCGGGGCGCAACAATTATGCCCCATCCCCGGGGGGTGACGGATGTCTACCAAATTTTGGCGTAGTCCGGGCTAAGAAGTGACCCCACTGTAAGGGTAGCGTCATAAGTATCCGAAAGGTGACAAACCGGCGCGTTAAAGGGTCCAGTGTCGCACTTATCCCCCGCCTCGGTACGTTTCACCGTTTATCAAACACTAGAGCTTGCACCAGAATTACACCCACCCGAACTCACTTTTCCTGACGATCATCATTGCATTGTTAGGTTTGCTGACTGCCCCGGCATCGGCCCAGTCGCCCCTCGACGTGGGGGTACACTTCTCCCCCCAACTCCGCTACATCACCTCGTCCCAGACGGCTGAGCCGCCGGCCAAGGGAAGTTATACCCGGGGCAAAGACGGACTATCGCTTGGCGTCGGTGCGGGCGTCTATCTGGAATATGCGATCACGCCGAACTGGTTTGTGCGCGGGGGGGTCGACCTTTCCTATAAGCGTAATACGTACGGGGTAGACAAAGTATTCGTCGAATCCGATTCCACCGTCTCCGGCAACAGCCTGATAGTGTACAGCAGCATCGAACTGCCGCTGTCCGTTCTCTACCGGTTTGATTTTCTCCCCAACGGCGATAGTTTTCTACTCGGCGCCGGTACGACCGTCAACCGCTGGGGCGGTAACCCCCGCGCCTTCACCAGCTTTTTCAACCGGAGAAGCGTAAAGGAATACGTCGATTATCCCCAGCGTACCGTGACCGTTTTTGCGGGCTACGAACGCTACCTGTCCAGTACGGTCGTACTGGGGTTGGAGCCTTATCTGGCGTACGTGCCCACTCGCTTCAGGCTGGAAACGACCACCTCTTCGAAAGTGCTGATCGAGGCCGGCCTATCCATCCGTCTCCATCTCGACAACTGATACGACACCCCTCGTCCAGTCCTTCCACTGAATTTTACTGAGCCCAACGGACCCCAGCAGGGCTACCGACTCGTTGCGGACCCGATCGAGCAGCGGCACTCCCTCCGTGTTCGGTACCTCGTTGCGCCCGTGCACTTCGGCGGTCACGCAATTGCCCAGACGGCGCACGACAAAGGTGTTCGTTGCCCCCGCCGCGAAGAAGTGGGCAATGGCGGGATCCTGACTGAGTGGATTAGCGCTCGGGGTAACCGTCATGGCGGCGTAGGGATCATCGCCGTCCCCCGCTTCGATCTGCTCGATCCTCACCCAATCATATCCGTCACCGCTCGGGCTGCCCGGCCCCGTCAGGTCAATGCGCACGTAATCACCCGCAACCGGTTTACGGTCCACTGGTGCTCCTTCGCTATCGCATAGCCAGAATTGGGTCTTAAAGGAATTGTTGAGTTCATGCCAGCCGTTTACCGCGAACAGCCTATCCACGGCTAACCGGTAGGCCGCCGTCGCATCGACGTCGTGGCAGTACATGCTTACCGTATCGTGGTGGTTTCCTTGGCGGCGGGGGGGGAATTGGAGCAATGGCATAGGCAGGGCGGGGGCGCAGGTGCGTGGCAATTTAAGCGGAGAAAAGCAATCAATCTTCGAAGTTTTCGGCCGGTCACGACGTCGCTCCGGGTCACTCAAGCACGAATACCGCGGCCGAGCGGGCGGGCACCGATAGGCCCTCCGCGATTGGTTGCGCGTCTCCACCGATGGATACGGCGCGGGTAGCCGGCCCGATAAGCTCCCCGTAGCGTTGTGAATCAAGGGTAACCGCCTCCGCAGATTTATTGAGCACCATGAGTACCCGCTGATCGGCGTCGTAGCGACCGTAGACGTAGGTACCGTTCTCCGGTGCAAAATGGAGGGTTTTTCCGGTTGCGATCACCGGCATGGTTTTTCGCCAATTGAGTAAGGTGCGTAGGTATTCCTGCACCTCCCTTTGGTCGGTGGTGAGTCCCTGACCGGTAAAGGCGCTGACCGGATCACCGGCCCAGCCGCCCGGCATGTCGGTGCGGATAACGCCGTGGTCGCCCGGAAACGCGTCGTTTTGTAGCAGTACCTCGCTCCCGTAGTACAATTGCGGGATGCCCCGGATGGTGAGCAGGTAGGTGAGCGCCATTTTGATGCGATCCACCTTGCCGCCGAGCTGGGTGGTCAGCCGATCCATATCGTGGTTTTCGCCGAAGACCATCAGATTGCGGGGCTCGGAGTACACGAGGTCATTGGCGAGGGCCTCGTAGAGTTTTATCAACCCTTGATCCCAACTTTCTTCTTCCGTGAGCGCCTCGATAAGGGCTTGCTGGAGGGGAAAATCCATTACGCTAGGTAGGCAGGACGTGTACCCGTTCGCATTTTGCTTGCCGCGTTGCCAGTAAGCAACGACGGCAGGGTTGATCGACCATTCCTCTCCGACAATGGCGAAGTTTGGGTACTCCATCATGATGCGGCACGTCCAATCCGCAAGGAAGCCCGGGTCGGGGTACGGATACGTATCCTGCCGAACCCCTCCCAGCCCGAGGGTTTCGATCCACCACAGGCTGTTTTGGATCAGGTATGCTGCCATGAACGGATTGCGCTGGTTAAGGTCGGGCATGGAAGACACGAACCATCCGCCGGTCATCCGCTCGGCGTCGACCCGGGCGGCGTTGGGATCCTGGTGGGTGGTACGGCGGTGGTTAGTGATCTGGGGGTCCCCCTGGTAGTTTATCCAGTTATCGAAGGGCAGGTCGTCCATCCACCAGTGCCCCGAACCGCAGTGGTTCACCACCTGGTCCATGATCAGTTTGATGCCGCGGTCCCGGGCCGCGTCGGCTAGGGCCTTGTAGTCGGTAAGGGTGCCGAAGCGGGGGTCCACGGCGTAGTAATCGGTGATCGCGTAGCCGTGGTAGGAATACTGCGGCATATTGTTTTCCAGGACGGGGCTCGGCCAGATTGCCGTAAACCCCATATCGTCCAAATAGTCAAGCTGGTCGGTGATGCCCCGCAGATCCCCTCCGTGACGGGCAAAGCCTTTTTCGCGGTCGATGGTCGTCTCGCGCAGTTCGGCTACTACGTCGTTTTCCGGGTCCCCGTTCGCGAATCGGTCCGGTGTAATGAGGTAGATCACGTCGCTGGCGTCGAAACCCTTCACGTCGGCGGCGGGACGCACCCGATCCATGATCCGGTACGCGTGAGTCATGACCGACTGTCCGTCCCGGAAGAAGTTCAGGCTAACCTCGCCGGCCGGGGCACCCGGGCGGACGATCAGGTCGGCAAAGAGGTAATTAGGGCTATCGGCGGTATGTGTAGCAAGGAGTTCCACCCCCTCTCCGCTTACCCGCAGCTCGGTACTCCCAAGGTCGGTAGCGTGAATGAGCAATTGAAGGGAGCTGTCCTGCATTCCCGTCCACCAGTTGGGTGGTTCGACGCGGAGGTCCTGCCCCGTAAGCGTCGCGGATATAAACAGGAGGAACAACGTTGCGGTGAAATAAAGGCTACTGGACATCGGGCTGATATTGATTGGGGAAAAGTACGTACAACCCAGTGATATTGACGGGGCTTATCCAACAGTAGTAGTAGGAAGAGGTATCAATTTTGTACGTTACCTTGGCCAACACATCAACACAATCCATGAAGTACTACCTATTCCTCCTCTGTGCCTGCGTACTGGCCGGTTGCAGCCGTCCCACGACCGCTCTGTTTAACGGGGAGAACCTCGACGGCTGGACGGCCTACGGAACCGAAAAATGGTACGTCGAAGACGGTGAGATCATCTGCGAGAGCGGCCCCGACGCCCAGTACGGTTACCTGGCCACCGACGAGTTCTACGACGATTTCGAGCTTACCCTGGAATTTAAGCAGGAAGCGGACGGCAACAGCGGCGTCTTCATTCGCTCTACGATCGACGGAACCAAAATCAGCGGCTGGCAGGTGGAAGTCGCTCCTCCCGGTCACGACACCGGAGGCATCTACGAGTCTTACGGCCGCGGCTGGCTCATCAAGCCCGACCCCGAAAAAGACGGCTACCTCAAAATGGGGGCCTGGAACCAGCTGAAGATCCGCGCCGAGGGCGATAAGGTCACCACCTGGCTCAACGGCCAGAAAATGGTGGAATACGAAGACGAAAAAATCGGCGAGGGAAGGGGATCCATCGCCCTCCAGATCCACGACGGCGGCGGCATCAAGGTGCGGTGGCGCGATATCGTCCTACGTAAAGTATAGTCCGATGACCATCGACCGATCTGCCCGCTATATCTTCCTCTTTCTCATCACGGGACTGCTGTCCTGTACCGTCCACCGGCAACCCACGACCACCGAAAGTTGGGAATTCGTCGACAACGATACGGAACCGGTCGCCCGCCACGAGGCCGCCTTTGTTGCCGTCGGTGACCGGTACTACCTGCTCGGGGGTCGGGGAATCCGGCCGGTGTCCGTATTCGATACCCGTACGCAGCGGTGGACCGAGGGAGCCAAACCCCCGGTGGAAATTCACCACTTTCAGCCGGTGGTTTACGGACGGGAGATCTACCTGCTGGGTGCCATGACGGGTGAGTATCCCGGCGAAACACCTCTGCCCCACGTATACATTTATAATCCCGACCGCGACGAATGGCGGCAGGGTCACGAGATACCGGAAGACCGCCGCCGCGGCGGGGCCGGTGTCGTACTGCACGACGGGCTCATCTACCTGGTGTGTGGTATCCGGGACGGCCACCGCGGCGACCATAAGAATTGGCTCGATGCCTACGACCCCGCTACCGGAGCCTGGACGCAGCTGCCCGACGCTCCCCGCCCCCGCGATCACTTCCAGGCGGCCGTTGTGGACGGAAAACTTTACGCCGCCGCCGGCCGGACAACGGTTGCCGCAACAAATCCTTTTGCCAATACCATCGGAGCGGTTGACGTGTACGACATCAATTCCGGTCGCTGGACTACCCTGGACAGGGAACTTCCCACCCGGCGGGCGGGAACGGCAGCGATCGGGCTGCGCGATAAACTGATTGTAATCGGTGGCGAATCCGACACCCAGGAGCCGGCTCACGCCGAAGTGGAAGCACTGGATGTCAATTCCGGACTGTGGACCGCGATGCCGCCGCTCGTCCGTGGTCGCCACGGTACGGGAGTAATCCTCGACGACGATCACCTGATCATGGCCAGCGGCTGCGGTCAGCGGGGAGGACAGCCCGAACTAGCGGATATGATCCGGGCAAAATTGAAGTAAACCCGTTACAGCGCCACCGGTACCAGGTGCCACAGGCCCGCCGCCGCCAGGGCTCCCAGTACGGGGCCGGCCACGGGGACCCAGGCGTAGCCCCAGTTGCTATCCCCCTTTTCGTGCAGGGGAAGGAGCGCATGGGCGATGCGGGGACCGAGATCCCGGGCGGGGTTGATGGCATATCCCGTCGGACCACCCAGCGAAAGGCCGATCCCCAACACCACCAGTGCAACCGGTAGGGCGTCGAGCGCGCCAAGGCTGCCCGGAGAGTCGCCGAACTTGGGCCCGGTGATGTAAAGCACCGCGAAAACCAGCACGAAGGTGCCGATGGCCTCCGTCATGATGTTGGATAAATTATTCGGTATGGCCGGATCGGTACTGAAGGTGGCCAGTACGGCCCCCTGATCGGCGGTAGCCCGGTAGTGATCGCGGTAGGACAGGACCACGAACAACTGGCCGACGAACGCGCCAATCATCTGAGCGATCACGTAGCCCGGCACCAGCCACCAGTCGAACTTGCCGGCCAGGGCCAACCCGATGGTTACGGCCGGATTGAGGTGGGCCCCCGAGATCGGAGCCGTGATGAACACCGCGGTGAACACCGCGATGGCCCAGGCAAAGGCGATCACGATGAGCCCACTGTCGTGCCCCTTCGTCTTTGCCAGCAGTACGTTGGCGACAACCCCGTTGCCGAGAAGAATGAGGATAGCGGTACCGATGAGTTCGCCAATGTACAGAATCATAGGAGGTGAGTATTCGGGCGGTTTGAGTAAGTTTTTGGCGGTAGTGGGCGACTAATGTAATCACCCAACCCTAAAGTGCCCGTCGGGCCCCCTCCGCTAGCCTTCCCCAATTGCTCTGTTCCCGCGTCCCCGCCCAAATGAGGCTTGCCTTGCTGAAATTTCGGATAACGGCATTAATGGGCGCCTAAAAGCCAAATTATACGCAATAAAGTACATACGTAAGTTGTAACACATTTGTCAGACCGGTATATTGAGGAGTAAGGGGATTGCGGCTCACCGGCTACCCCGCAATAATTAACACAAAAACCGACACACCAATGCCTCCACCACAGACTCCCTTTACGCCGCTTACCATCACTTCACCGCCGACTACGCTAACTACGATAACTACGGTACTGACACCGACCACCCTGAACACGCCGCTTACCATCATCACCCTCGAGACGCCGTTGACGGTGACTACGATCAACACGCCGCTCACGGTCACAACCCTTGAGACGCCCCTGACGATAACGACGGTCAATACACCCCTGACGGTGACGACCATCAATTCGGTGCTTACAAACCTCACCCCAGTGGTTACGAATTTGAGTCCGGTGATTTCGACCATCAGTCCCACTCTCACACCCACGCCCTCACTGGTCACCCCGGTCACAATCTTCTCTCCCATCACTGACGACCCACCTATCCCGGGAGGTCCGCCAACGGGGCCGGGCGGGGGCGGTCAATAGCTTGCCGATACCCCCGCGGCCGCCTCATTTCTTCACCGGCACCCTGCCCCCCGCAGCTGTCCCAACCTTGCTATGCACCCCCTAATCTTTTGGTATGGAGCGCTACCTGTTCATCAGTCACAATGCCCTCGGCGACACCCTCTGCATCACGTGTGCGTTGCGGGCCTTTAAGCTTGCCCACCCCGACAGCTATGTCACTTTCGTAACCCAGAGTGCCGGCTATACCCGGGTGCTCGACGGCAACCCCGACATCGATTTTCTGCTGTACAACGACAAGATGCTCTTCGACGGCCTCAAGGATTTTAGTGAGGAATGGATCCACACCCTCCCGCTGGATTTCAACGCTCCCCAGACGCTGCACGTCATGGACATGAAGCGATTCTGTACCACCCATGAGGTCTTCCAGGAACACATCTCCCGGGGATTCACCCACTTTCTCGGACTGGAGCCCGTACGCGAACGGCCCTATATCTACCTCACTCCAGCCGACCGGAAGATGGCCCGATCGCTGGTGAAGGAACCCTACGTCGTACTCAGTTTTCACTCCAACTCCAATCCGGACCGCGAGGACGGAAAGGGTAGGAAAAAGGACTGGCCGATGGAAAACTGGCTCGAGCTGTGCCAACGGCTACGGGCCACCGGCATCAACGACATCGTTGCCATCGGTTCGGAATACGACGGGCGCTACGGATCTCCCGTGTGGCGCAACCTGTACGGTCTTCCCATTAAGGCGGTGGCGGCGCTGCTCGAATCCGCGGCCTGCGTAGTCACCCTCGAAAGCGGCATCGGCCACCTGGCACACGCGGTGGATGCCGCAATGGTCATGCTCTATTCCGACCTGATGCCCCCCGGCTGGGCCAAGCCGAGCGAAGCCACCAACTGCCGGGTGCTTTACGGCGATCCCCATGAATTTTCTCCGGACCGGGTGATGTCGGCAGTAACCGAAGTGCTGGAGCACAGCGGCGTCCTCACCCTACAAAACGAACCGGCATGAATATCTGCTTCTTTAACGACATCCACATCCTCGGCGGTGGCGAACTCTGGGTACTCAAGGCCACGCAGCGGCTGGAAAACCTGGGCCACACCGTACACATCATGTGCCCCTGGCGCTCCGCCCTCTACGGCGAATGCTTACGCAGGCAGAAGCGGCTGTTCGGATTTTCCCGGGGGGGCATCGTCCCCTTTTACGAGCCTATTTATCACTACCTGCGGAAGAACGAGATCGACGTGCTCTGCTGTACGGTGATCGGGCAATTCAACGAAGCGGAGATCCTGGGTGCCATGGTTGCGCGCATCAACGAGGACCGGCCGGCGAACCGGAAAATGGCCCTGATCTTAAAGACCGGTTTACCCCCCATGGGTGGGCTGACGCCGGAACACTATGGCTTTGGGGCGGGGACGCGGGTGCAACGACTACATGTAGTGAGCGAGCGGGTGCGGCAGGACTTCCTGAGCTGGCAACCGGGGGAGGAGAACTTCATCCAGACCGTTCGGGAGGGCGTAGACCTTGCGAAGTTCAGTACCGCCTCCATCGACCGCACGGAAGCTAAACGGCACTGGGACCTGAAACCGGACGGTCCGGTCGTGACCTGTCTGGCCCGACTTTCTCCACAGAAAGGGCAGGATAACCTGTTGCTGTCGGTATCGGAGATCGTACGCGTACATCCCGACACTACCTTCCTGATCGCCGGCACGGGGGAGGACGAACAGCGCCTGCGTACGCTGGCCCGGCAGCTCGGGGTAGGGGAGCGGGTGCGCTTTCTGGGGCACGTAGAGGATGTTCCTTTCCTGCTGGCGGCCACCGACGTCCTCTGTCATCCCTCGCTGGCGGATGGGCTGCCGAATAGTCTGGTTGAGGCGATGGCCATGGGCATTCCCGTAGTTGCTTCCCGGGTGGGGGGCATCCCCGATCTGGTGGAAGACGAACGTTCCGGCCTGATCGTGCCGCCCCACGACATTCGCGCGATCGCAACGGCGGTGAACCGGCTGCTCGCGGAACCCGGTCTGCGGCACCAACTGGCCCGCCAGGGTAGGGAACGGGTGATCGAACGCTTCGACCTGCAAACAAACACCGATCACCTAGCCGACCTGTTCGCAGCGGAACTGGAGTACGTCCGCACCGTACCCGCGGCCCAGCAGACCGATGGGAATCGGAGGCCCCTCAACGTTCTGTTTCTCATGAACACCCTCCGCACCGGAGGGGAAGAGACGGAGGTGGCCATCCTGAGTAAGTACCTCGACCGCCGCCGCTACCGTCCAACGGTGGTGAGCCTGTTTGCGACCGATGAGGGCTGCCCCGCCATCGGCACCATTCGGGCGGCGGGAGTTGCTATCGACGAAACCTGCCACGGGCTGGCGACCTGGAACGAGAAGGCCGGCTACCTCGTCGGCAAGATCGAACGGGAAGACATCGCCATTGTGGTGGCCTGTCAGGACGCCCGCTTCGCCCACCAGCTGTTCGACCACCTGCCCCGGGAACGGTGTAAGCTCATCGAGCACGGTGGTATCGTCGCCGAAGCTGGCGTAACCCCCAAACACAACACCTTCCGCTACGTAGGCGTATCTCCCGCCATCCGCAATGCCGCCCGTCGGGGAATGGCAAACCCCGGCCATGCCCGCTACCTACCCAGTATGGTGGACCTGGCGGAGTACGAACTTGAGAACCGCGACGAGCTGCGTGCCGCCTACAATTTTGGCAAACAGGAAGTGATAGTAACCTTCGTGGGCCGCCTCGATCCGAAAAAACGCGTCGAACAATTGATTCGCTCCGCCGCCGAATTGCTGCCCCGGCACCCCGAACTGCGCTTCCTCGTAGTGGGAGGACACGACACTTTCCAGCCCGCCTATGCTTCCGAATTAAGGGCGTTGGCAAGCAGTACCCTACCGGAGCCAGACCGCTTCTTATTTACAGGAAATCGGGAGGACGTAGCCCGCATTCTGATCGCGTCCGACATGCTCGTACTGCCCGCAACCGGCGAGGGCATGTCGCACGTGATCAACGAAGCCGGAGCCGCCGCACTGGCCGTGATCGCCACCCGCGACGGGGCCGCCGCCGCCCAGCTCAACGGGGGGCGGGCCGGCATGCTTTATGATGCCGACAACGACACGGCCCTGACCAGGGCTATCCGAACCCTCACCCTAGATGCAAACCTGCGACGGGATTACGGCGATCGGCTGCGCCAAAAGGCGGAAAAAGATTATGCCGCCGCAGTGGTAGTTCCCCAGTGGGAGGCGCTTTTCGATGAGGTTGCCGCCGCCCTTCCCTCCGACCACGATAGCTACATCCAACGGTTCGACGGGCTGCCGGATTTCCCGGTGGAGATCCAGATCCAGACGAGCACCCTATGCAACGCGACCTGTGTCATGTGCCCCTACCCCGAGGTATCCAAGGAGTATCCCGTCGGTCGCATGGAGGAGAAGCTCTACCGGAAGATCATCGAGGAATGCGCCAACGAGCCCGGACTACGCCGCATCGAACCCTTCCTGATGAACGAGGCCTTCATCGACAAGCGAGTGCCGGAGTGGATCAAACTGGCCAAGGACAAGGTGCCCCACGCCGCCGTCACGGTCACGACCAACGGCACCCCGCTCGTCCCATCGGTGACGGACCGCCTCATCGCCTCGGGTATCGATGCCATTTGGTTCAGTTTTAACGGAGCGAAGCCGGAGACTTACGAAAAGATCATGGGCATCCCCTACGAAAAGGTGATGCACAACATCGAGTACCTGCTCGCGCACAAGCCGGATCACCTGCAGGTCTACGTCAACATGATTGAAACCGAGCTGATGGCCGACGAGATCGCCGAAAACATCGAGAACTGGCGCCGACTCGGCGTGCAGGCGGGCTCCTCGCCCCTCGTCAACCGCGGCGGCAACGTGACCAATTTCTCCGAACTCAATTACCAGGCGATCAGCGAGGTACCCGTGCGCAGCTGCGAGTTGGTCTACTACAAGATGTACATCCTCTACAACGGCGACTGCATCCTCTGCTGCATGGACTGGCGCCGCAGCGTAGTGCTCGGAAACGTATACGAGCAGAGCATTCGGGAAATTTGGAACGGCCCCGCCTACCGGGAGATACGCCGCCTCCACACCGAAGGTCGCGACGGAGAGATCCCCATTTGCGGCAATTGCTCCTATACGCTCAACTGACCCTCAATCCACTAACCCATGGAAGCCCTCGACTTTCCCAATAATTTCCAGATCCAGACGACCGCCTACTGCAACGCGAAGTGCAGCTTCTGCCCCTATCCGGTCACCTCGAAGGAATTGGCGATGGGCAATATGGAAGAAGCAGTATTCCGCCGCATCGTCGACGAGATCAGCCAGTATTCCGTAGCGATGGTCCAACCCTTCCTGATGGCCGATCCCCTGATGGATAAGCGGATCCTGCCCCGACTGGCCTACCTACGTCAGCGACTCCCCGGGGTGCGCCTCAACATCACTACCAACGGCTATCTCCTCACCCAAAAGATCATCGACGGCCTCGTGTCCCTCAACCTCGAGACCATCCACATCAGCTCCAACGGCATCCACCCGGATACCTACCGCAAGACCATGGGCATCGACGGCCTTACCGTCCTCCGCAACGTCAACCAGCTCCACACCGCCCTACGCGAGGCCGGCGCGCGTACCGAAGTGATCGTCACCTCCATCCTCCTGCGCGAAACCCGGGAAGAGATCTTTGCCGCCCGCGATTACTGGAAGAGCCGGGGCATCACCTTCTACATGAACCCCCTCAACGACCGCGCCGGCAACCTCCCCGAGACCCACTTCGAGGACATGCTCCCCTTCGACCAGGAGTTCAACCGCAAGCAGCTCATCCAGTACGACATGAGCGGCTGCCCGGCCCTCTATTTCTACATGGGCATCCTCTTCAACGGCGACGTAGTAACCTGCTGCCACGACTGGCGCCGCAGCCTCGTCCTCGGCAACGTCAAGGAAAAAAGCCTCCACGACATCTGGCACGACGCCCCCTACCGCCGCCTCCGCCAGCTCAGCGACGAAGGCCGCCTCTGCGAACGCGAACTCTGCGACAAGTGCGGCAACAACCGCTTCAGCATCGACCGCGGCTCCCTCCAGGACTACCTCCACCGCCACGCCAATCACCAGGAACGCACCCCCGAAGTCAATCTCGCCGAAATGTTCCACCACCTCACCCACACCGACCAGGACTCCCTAAAACTAGGCCTCATCCACTGAGGGGTTGAAGGGTTGAGGGAATGAAGGATTGAGGGGCTGAAGGAATGAGGGATTGAAGGGGCTGAGGGAATAAAGGATTAAAGGAATGAGGGGCTAAAAAGAATACCAACGTACTAACTAACTAAACTACTACCGTACTAAAAAACTACCGTACTACCGTACTAAACTACTACCGTACTAAACCCCTACCGTACTACCACCCCCACCCCCACCTGATTCACCCCACCCGCCAAATGATACGTCCCCCGTCCGTAAGCGATTCGAAAGCGCCGCGTCTGCCACTCAAAACCGAAGCTGTAGCCGGCACCCGAGCGGAAGTCCGATACCCGCAGCTCCCGCCGCAGCCCGTGATTGTAGCCCACCCGCGCCCGTAGGTTGCGATTTTTACCGATGAGCAGTTCGCCGTTGAGCACGAAGTGTCGGGCAAGGTTGTCGAAAAACACTGCTCCTGCGCCCCGCCCGCCCGTTTCTTCCTCTCCGATTAAGCGAAGCGTGAAGTTGTCCTCCGCGTTGGGGTCGTCGTAGAGCACGTTCCAGCGGTCGAGGTAGCGGTAGATGACCGAGAAGCGGAAGGGAAGGTACTTGAGCTCCCGGGTGATGCCGAGTTGTAATTCGAAGGGCATGGGTTCGCGGGTACCACCGGAATCGTAGTGGGTTAATTGACGACCGAAGTTGCGCGCCAGCAGGGATATTTGAAAGCGGCCGGTGGTATCCTGGTAGTGCACTCCGGCGTCCAGTCCGAGTCCGAAGCTGTTGTACCCGGCCAGCTGGGAGGCGATGGCCTTTACGTTGACGCCCACGCTGAGCCGCTCCTCGATCTGCCGGGCCGCCCCCACCGTCAGGGCAAAATCGGAAGCGCCGAAGGTGCCAAGGTCCTGTCCGGTCGGGTCGCGCCGCACCAGATCGTTACCGTAGCCTACGTACTGCAGTCCGGCGTGGAAGGTGGTGCCGAGGTCATCGCGGTGGCGGGCGTAGGCCAGGTAGCTGCTGTTGATGCCGGCGGGCAGGAAGGCGTGACTGAGCACGATGCGGTCGTGCATGGCCCGGTTGAGCAGACTGGGATTGCGGGCCGCCAGGGTAAGGTCGTCGTCCATCAGTGCCATATGGTGGCCGCCCAGCGCCGATACCGTGGCCGAGTTCGGCAGGTTCAGGAACTCGTAGGCCGAAATGCCGCCGACCTGCGCCAGGGCGGGTAGGGAAAGCACCAGCAGGACCACAAACGCTACACATCGCATACGCCGCAAGTTACGTAAGCCAGACGCTCCCGCGGCCTAGTTCGTGGCATTGACGGCCGGCGGACGTGTCATATTCGGTGCCGTGGCGGGCGGGGTGCCCCCGTCTTCCCTTCGCCACTGGGTGGAGCAGGCGCCCTGCTGGCATTCCCGGACTGCCTCCAGGACCCCCGTGGTGTCGAAAACGAAGAGGGTACCTTCTTCCTTGCCGTTGAGGTAGGCTCCCGCGGCACTGGGATTTCCGTTCTCGTGCCACTCCCGGAAGGGGCCGTTTTCGCGGTTGTCGGCAAAGGTCACTACTTCCCGCACGCCGCCGTCGGGGTAGTAGCGGGTCCACACCTTGGCCATGGCCCCATCAACGTAGCTGCCCCGCATGCGTAGGTTGCCCGTCGAGTCGTAGGTGACGTATTCCCCCTCGAATTGCCCCATTTTGTAGTTCTCGACGAGTTCGGGTTTGCCGTCGGGGTAGTAGGCGGTGCGGGTGCCGTCGAGCTTGCTGTCGACGTAATTTTCTTCGGCGATGAGGTTGCCGGCGGGGTCGTAGCGGCGGCCGAAGCCCTGTCTCAGTCCCGTTTCGGGGTCGACCTGGTATTCGCTGCGGAAGCCGAGGGCGTCCGTTTCTTCCTCAATTTCGTGGGCGGGTCCGCAGGTGCAGAGCGTTCCGATCAAGAGCAATGTCAGCAGGGTGCGTGCCATGACGGTGGTTGTTTGTTAACTTCGTAACCGACCTAGTACTACCGGTAGGTCAGTACCTAATTCATATTTTCCCCTCATGTTCAGCCAAACGCTTGCCGGTCTTCTTATCGTGTTCCTGCCGGGCATCGCGCTGATGGCGCAGGAAACGGAGGTCGATTACCTGCACGAAAACAGCCTGGTGGTGGAATTCGGCCGCTACCGGGGAGTGCAGGGGACAGCCTACCGCTACGCCACCTTCCGCCCGGGGGTGCTCTACGATGCCGCCCTGAACGAATACCCCGTCGATTCCCTGAACTTCAATGGATTCACCAGCCGCTTCGAGTGCGTGATCGACGGGGAGTTGCGGGAACTGGCCGGGCACCATTTTCTGCGGGCACGGGTCAGGGACGACGATGGGGTAGAGCATACCTACGGCTGGGCCATCAACCCGAGTTTGCCCGATAAGTACGCCGAACTGCTCTTTCACGGGGACTTCCTCACGGCGAGTATGTTTTACGAGGTGACCAATGACTACAAGGGGGAATCGAGCATGGGCAAGCCCGGACGCCTGGCGCGTTTTGTGAGCCGATCACATTATTATGCAATGGTCGACGGTGAGCTTGTTTCCCTGAGCATGAGTCCACGCCGACTGGCCGGCGACCTGGGGTTGCGGGAAGAACTCACCGCTTACATCAAGGAGCATAAATTAAAAACCGCAAACCGGGACGACCTGCTGCGCATTCTGGCCCGGGCGGAAGCACTCCTGGCCGGTGAACGGTAACTAAAGAAACCATTCGGCCTAATGATCAAAACCATCTTCCACTGCTGCTTGCTCCTTTTCCTTTGCTCCTGCGGGCCCGCCCAGGAAAGCACCGAAACCGAACGCGACGCGAGCCAGCGCAGCGCCATCGAGGAACGACTAATCGCTGAATTGAGTCCCTCCGACGACATGGCCGGACGCCAGCGAAATGCGATCATCAACCGGGCCATCGACCGCAACTACGACGTGTACGCGGCGCCGGAAGGGTACTTCTACGAGATACTGGATACGGGGGAATACAACCGGCTCATGGAGGGCGATATCGTGAGCGTGCACTATGTGGGCACCTTTCTCGACGGCCAGGAATTTGACAACAGCAAGCGGCGGGGGGATAAGCTAAGGTTCCGGATCGGCGATCTGATCCCCGCCTGGAACATTGCCCTACAGCGGGTGAGGCCGGGGGCGCGGCTACGGATTCTTACGCCGAGCGAGCTGGCCTACGGAACGGAAGGACTGGTCGCCCCGAACGGAGATACCCTGGTACCGGCTGACGCGCCGCTGGAATTTTTAATCGAGGAGATTACGATTCTGGAGGAATAGGGCAAATGCCGGATGGGCGTTACTGGTTGACCGTAGTTTCCGGTAGCTCGTAGCTGACGTCGAAATCGTCGAGCACGGCATCCAGGATGTGGTCTTCGCCGATCTCGTACTTATCCTTCAGCTTGTGGCCGTAGAATCCGGCGAGGGTAGCCCAGTAGCGGGCGGTGAGGCCGCCGCGCAGGTCCTTGATGAGGTCGTAGATGGGCTCGCCCGTCTCCCGCTCGATCATGGCGATGAGCACCTTGCCCTGGGTTTTGGACATTTTCTTCAGGGGCTCCTCGAATTTTTCCTCGAGTTCGTTCTGCAACCGCTTGATGTACTTGCGGCGGTCGCGCTTGCTCATGTTCTGGGTCATGTACTCCGTTTCCCGGAAAATGCGGATGGCGTCGACCGCGTAGGGGTATGCGCGTTGGGCGTAAATGCGGTAGCGGCGGTACAGCTTGTACTCCTCCTCGCTGTTGAATACTTCCGGGGAGCTGACGGAAACGTCGCTGAGCTGAGCGATGATGAGGGTATCGCCGCAGTCGTCGAGGGCGTAGGGGTAGTACTTGCCGTCGACCTTGGTGTAGCCGGTCTGGCCCGCGGCGGAGAGGCCGAGCAGAAGGAAGAGCGAACCGAGCAAGAGACTACGCATAGTGCGATGAGTGTTCCGTAATGTAATTAATTTCGTGCGCGAATCAGGCGGGGAGCGGACCGAAAACGTGACCGGACGCTTCCATCGCGGCGGCAAATCGGTGTGAATCAACTCCCGTGAGTTCGCTCCCGAAGTATTCAACGAGGCGTTCGGTGGGCATATTGCCGGTGAGTTCGTCGCGGGCCATGGGGCAGCCCCCGAATCCGCGAATGGCCCCGTCGAAGCGGCGGCAGCCGGCCTCGGCGGCGGCCACCACTTTTTCTTCCCAGGTGGTGGGGGTGGTGTGGAGGTGGGCTCCGATCTCGAGGTGGGGGTAGCGGGGGATGAGGTTGGAGAAAAGGTAAGTGATGCTCGCCGCGGAGCTTACCCCGATCGTATCGCTGAGCTGGAAAATACGTATGTCGAGTTCGGCCAGCCGGGCCAGCCACTGCTCTACAACCTCTGCGTTCCAGGGGTCGCCGTAGGGGTTGCCGAATCCCATGCTTAGGTACAGCACCATTTGCTTGCCGGCCTTCTGAGTGAGTTCCTGGATTTGCTTGACCCGCTCGAGGCTATCGGCCAGGGTGGCATTGGTGTTGCGCAGTTGGAAGGTTTCGCTGACGCTGAAGGGGTAGCCCAGGTAGTCGATCTGGGGAAACTGCAGGGCCGCCTCGGCTCCCCGGCGGTTGGCTACGATGGCCAGGAGCTTGGTGTCGGTGTGGTCGAGGTCAAGCGCGGCGACCACCCGGGCGGTATCCCGCATCTGCGGAATGGCCTTAGGGGAAACGAAGCTGCCGAAGTCGAGGGTGTCGAAGCCGCAGCCCAGCAACTGCTGGATGTAGGCGGTCTTGACCTCCGTGGGAATGAAGTCGTGCCGACCCTGCATGGCATCGCGCGGACATTCTATGAGCTTAACTTCTGACACTTCCGTGTTATTTATGGAGCAATATCACCCTTGTTGCGACAACACCCCCAGTCCGGTGGTAGTTTTGCAGGTGACCAATCCTGCCTTCACGATGCTCAAGCACGCCACCACCCTTACCGTTATCGGATTTCTGCTGTTCTTCCTCGGCCTGGTGTCGATACTGCTGAATATGGTGGGCGTGGACATCTTTTTCATGTCCTGGATCTACGAACTGGGCGTGGCTTTTTCCTTCGGTCTGCGGCTGTTGATGATCATCGTGGGGCTGATTCTGATCTACCTTGGGCAGACGGACTGGGAGCGGGAGGAGATTTAGCGCCTTACTTCAGTACGCCGACGCCTTCCCGCTGAAGCAGGGCTTCTTCGCCGGTGCAGTCGATGATGGTGCTGGCCTCGTTGCCGCCGATTCCTCCGTCGATGACGGCGTCGACCCGCTTGCCGAATGCGTCGTTAATTTCGTGGGGGTCGGTGTAGTATTCCTTGACGGCGTCGCTGTGCTTTACGCTGGCGGTGAGGATGGGCCGACCGAGGCCACGGACGAGAGCGTCCACGATGTTGTTGTCGATGATGCGGACGCCGATGGTTTCCTTGCGGTTCTTGAGGACCTTAGGGGTGCGGTTGTTGGACTTCAGGATGAAGGTGAAGGGACCGGGCAGATTGTGCTTCATGACCCGGAAGATGTCGTTGTTGATGGTGGCCGAATATTCGGTGACCTGGCTGATGTCCTGGCAAATAAAACTGAACATGGCCTTTTGGGGGTCGATGCCCCGGATCTGAGCTACGCGCTCTACGGCGTTTTTGTTGGTGATGTCGCAGCCGATGCCGTAGACCGTATCGGTGGGGTAGATGATGACGCCGCCCTCCTCGAGGATGTCAACCATTTGCTTGATGAGGCGGGGCTGTGGATTATCGGGGTTGATGGATACTAGCATGGGCAGGTTTTTGCGGCAATATACTCGTGCGAAGTGTGAATCTAGTAAAATCTACACTTGGGAGTATGCACGGGCGACCTTCTCTCCGCCCCACGGGCTCCCGGATGGTAAAACCAGTCCGTGACCTGAGACGTATTAGCTCCATGGCAAAATATAGTATTGACTTACAGGCGGGCAAAGTGAAGGAGGACGAGGCGGTGAGCTCCGTCGGGGAAACCATTGTCGGAATCGACCTTGGCACCACCAACAGTTTGGTCGCTCACGTAAAGGACGGCCACGCGGTGGCCGTGGCCGGGAAGGACGGAAAGAGCGTACTGGTGCCGAGTATCGTCCACTTCCGGGAAGACGGCAGCGTGGTCGTAGGGGAAGCGGCCAAGCCCTTTCTCACAACGGAACCCGAACGCACCATTTACTCCGTTAAGCGTCTGCTGGGAAAAAGCTTTGGTGACCTGAGTGAAGTGAAGGATCGCTTCGGGTACCGCATCATCGACGAAGATGAGGACCGCCTCGTGAAGGTGGCCGTCACGAGCAGCGACGGGCGCACCCGGTACTACAGTCCCATCGAACTCTCCGCCCGTATCCTGCAGTCGCTCAAAGAGCGCATCGAGGCCGAACTTGGTAGCGCCGTTAACCGGGCCGTGATCACGGTACCCGCTTACTTCAACGACGCCCAGCGGCAGGCCACCCGCGATGCCGGAAAACTGGCGGGTCTGGACGTACTGCGCATTGTCAACGAGCCTACGGCAAGCAGCCTGGCTTACGGCATCGGACTCACCGATGAAGATGAGGGGCGTACGATCGCGGTATACGACCTTGGGGGGGGCACCTTCGACGTGTCGATCCTGCGGATCGAGCAGGGAATATTCGAAGTGTTGTCCACCAACGGTGACACCTTTCTGGGAGGGGATGATTTCGACCAGGCGATCGTCGACCTGTGGCGGGAGAAGCACGGCTTGGAACTTTCCTCCACCCGGGAGCGGGGGGAGATCCGCCTGCTGGCCGAACGGGCTAAGAAAGTATTGTCGAGCGAGGAAACGTTCTCGGCGGAGTTTAGGGGAACACCGCTTTCCCTCACCCGCGCCGAGGCCAACGACCGGTTTGCACCGCTCGTTGAGCGTACGCTCAGCTCCTGCGTCCGTGCCCTTGCCGACGCGAAGTTGGAAAAGAGTGATATCGACCACGTCATTATGGTAGGGGGCAGCACGCGGGTGCCGCTGGTGAAGGAGCAGGTCGGCACGTTCTTCGGCAAGGCAGTGAACGATCGCCTTGATCCCGACCAGGTAGTAGCGCTCGGTGCGGCCATTCAGGCGGATGTACTGGCGGGCAACCAGCAGGACGTACTGCTGCTGGACATCACGCCGCTGAGCCTCGGTATCGAAACGGTGGGTGGCCTCATGGATCCCATTATTCCACGCAACTCAAAGGTGCCCACGAAGGTCGGGCGGAAGTACACGACGAGTGTGGACGGACAGGTAAAACTCAAGGTCGCCGTGTACCAGGGCGAGCGCGACATGGTCGCCGATAACCGGAAGTTGGGGGAGTTTATCCTTACCGACATACCGCCCATGCCGGCCGGAATTCCCCAGATCGAGATCCACTTTTACCTCGATGCAGACGGAATTTTGCGCGTGAAGGCTACGGAGCACCGCAGCGGTACCGAGCAGAGCGTAACCATCAAATCGCAGTACGGGATTAGTGAGGAGGAAATGGCCCTGATGCTCATTGACAGCCTTACCCACGCCGAGGAGGACATGCGGGCAAGAAGCCTGGCCGAGGCCCGGACCGAAGCGAACAATGTATTGCTAAGCTCGCGAAAGTTTATTCAGCAGAACGAAGATTGGTTGACGGGCGAACAGGTCAGCGAGATCAACCGGTACATCGATGCACTGGCGCGCAGTACCGAGGGCGACAACAAGGACGCGATCAATGAGCGGCTGGCGGAACTCAATACGTTTACGACACCACTGGCCCACGAGGCGCTGGACCGCAACGTTGCCGCGGCGATGCGGGGGCGTGACGTGGACTAATTACCACTTCTCGTTTTTGAGTTGGTGGGCCAGCTCACGCAGGTCGGCCACCACCTGCCGCTGGCGCTGGGGCTCTACGGGCTCCTGGTTCTTCAGGTCTTCGGTAATGTAACCCAGGCGCTTCATCAGTTCGCCCGCACCGAGCAGTTGCATGCTGGTTTTCAGTTTATGCTTCAGATCGCCGACGGTGCGGGCATTGGTGGCCGCTATGGCGGCATCCAGCTCGGTGGCGGCGGTGAGCAATTCCCGTTCGAGGATCACGGCGAATGCGGCGAGTTCCTCCGGGTCTTCGTCGAAAGTTTGGCGTAATTGGCTAAAGCGGGTGCGCGACATATCTTCTGGCTTTGGGAGAAGAGCGGGTAAATACTCTAATAAAATAGCGTGGAGCTTTCCGGGGGCGAAGGGTTTAAGTAAAAAGTCGTCAATTTGCGCCTCACGCATTCGACTGCTCATGGTGAGGCTGGAGGATGCGGAGAAGGCAATGATGGGAATGGAGCCCCGGGGGGCCTTGAGTTGACGGATGTGGGCCGCCGCATCGTATCCGTTCATTACGGGCATGCGTAAGTCCATCAGGATTAGATCGTACTCTTTTTCCTGCACCTGCTCGATGGCATCTTTGCCGTCGGTGGCAATATCGAAGGCAACGTTCCACTGGCGGAAATAACGGGAAACCAGGTAGGCATTGGTGTCATTATCTTCCACCAGCAGCACCCTGCCGCGATTGATGCGGGGCAATTTGTGAGGCGGGGGGCTGGGTTGCGGGGGAGTTTCTCCCCGGGGGAGGGTCAATTCAAAAGAGAACCGGGAGCCAACGCCCACTTCGGTTTCGACCTCCATCTGACTATCGAGCTGTTCCAGAATGCTGCTGCAAATGGCCAGGCCGAGCCCCGAACCGCCGTAGCGGGAGTGAATGTCCTTGGATGCCTGGGAAAAGGGAACGAAGAGCTTTTTGAGCTTCTCGGCGGGGATTCCGATGCCGGTATCGGCGATTGAAAACTCAATCACGACCTCCTGGGGAGTCAACTCCCGGACCGAAAGTTGCGTACGCACCGACCCGCCATCGGTGAATTTCACCGCATTACCGACCAGGTTGGTGAGCAGTTGGCTGATCAGGGTGGCATCGCCCACCAGCGTTTCCGGTAGGCGGTTATCGATCTCGACGTGGAGTTCGAGGCCATGATTGCGGCTGTCGAAACGAAAACTATTAACGACGGAGTGCGTTAATTCGCGCAGATCGAAGGGATTACTGGCTACCTTCAATTGGCCCAGACCGGCCTTGCTGACGACCAGTACGTTCTTGAACAATTGCAGCAGGTGGACCGCGGACTTCGAGAGAATCGATTGCAGGCGCGACTGGTGGGGGGTGAGGTTGGTCGTTTCCAGCAGGTCGGACATGCCGATGATCGCATTCAGGGGGGTAAGCACCTCGTGGCTGATGGTGGATAAAAAGTACGACTTGGCCCGGTCGGACGATTCCGCCCGCTTTTTGGCCTCCAGTAGTTCTGATTCGTACTGTTTGCGAACGGCAAAGTTGAGAATGATGAGGCTGTTGAAGAGGAAGCGACCCTCCGGATCGTGGTGTTGGGTCGCTGAGATGAGGACTGGGAAGCGGCTGCCGTCCTTCCGTTGGAGGGTCAGGTTGATCTCCTCTACCGTTCCCTGAAGGTTTAGAACGGGAAAAAAATGGGTTTCAAAAAAGATCCGGGATCCGCGACTTACCAAATCGATCAGCGAGCACGAGCCTACCAGTTCTGCCGAAGTGTATCCCAGCCATTCGCAGAACGTTTGATTGACCCGCAAAAACCGGCCCGTGGTCGAGGTAAACAGGTAGCCACACGGAGCGGACTCAAACAACTGGCCGGCGCGCTCATCAATTTGTTGTGAGACGTGAAGACTGGATAGCGGATTTTTCTCAGTCATATGGTTCGGCGTCCAGAAAGCGCTTGATGGAGGCAATGGTTTCCTCCGGCGCACTCAGGTGCGGGCAGTGTCCCTTTGCGGATAGAAAATCGATCGTACAATCGGGCAGTTGCCGGGAGATGTACTCCCCAACGGCGCGGTCCGCGATGACGTCTTCACTACACTGTAGTACCAGCGTAGGGGTGTGGTGCTGCGTAAGGTCGGCGCGATTGTCGGAGAGAAAGGTGACCCGGGCAAAATGAATGGCCACTTCGGGGTCCATCCGGCAGAATGACCGGTTCAGTTCTTCCGTCAGTTCGGGCCGGTCGGCATTTCCCATGATGTGGGGCGTCATGGCGGCGGACCACCCTACAAAATTACTTTCCAGATCGGACAGCAGATCGTCGATGTCTTCCTTACTAAAGCCTCCGTGGTACTCACCGTCGTCGATGTAGCGGGGCGAGGGGCCGATCATAACCGTTTTTGCAAAACGGTGCGGCAGTTGCTTTGCGGCGAGCAGTCCGATCATGGCGCTTACCGAATGTCCGACGAAGATCACATCGTCCAGCTCGAGTTCGTTGATGATGAGTAGTACATCCTTTGCGTACCCTTCCAGTTCCGCGTACCGTTGGGGGTCGAATGGGCGCGTGGCGCCTCCGGCACCGACGTAGTCGAAGCAGATCACCCGGTAACGGTCCTCGAAAGCGGGAGCGACCAATCGCCACATATCCTGATCGCAGCCAAATCCGTGGGCGAAAAGTATGGGTTGCCCCGTAGGTGCACCGGTGATGCGCACATTATGTGCCCGTTGTGCTGAAGTGATCCCCATTGCAAATGCATGTTTGAATTGCAAATTTAGTCAATTGCGCACTAGCCATCCGGTACTCGGGGCTGCGGGTACTCTCGCATTCAACCTTCGGTCGGGTCAATTGTCTTAGCACTTCAATACAATTGCTGCCATGGCCCTGAAAATTGGTGACAAAGCCCCGTTGTTTAAATTATACAGTGATGAGCAAAAGGAGGTCGGTCTGGCTGATTTTACCGGTGGTCACCTGGTCGTTCTTTTCTTTCCGCTGGCGTTCACCGGCGTGTGTACGGAAGAGTTGTGTACCATGCGAGATTCGCTTGCGGAATACAATCGGCTGAAATCATCCGTTGTAGCTATAAGTGTGGATAGTGTATTCACGCTTGGGCGCTTCAAAGCCGCGCATGAACTGAACTTCCCCCTGTTGAGTGACTTCAATAAGGAGGTAAGCCGCCAGTACGGTGCCCTTTACGATACGTTCGTAATGGGAATGGAAGGCGTAAGTAAGCGGGCCGCCTTCGTCATCGACGAAGAGGGAGTGGTTCGGTACGCCGAGGTGCTCGAATCGGCGGGAGATCAGCCCGATTATTCGGCAATCAAGGAAACTTTGGCCGGCCTACAGTAGTTTTTTTAAGAATTAGCGCGTAAAGTTATGAGCATATTTGCATCCGGCCAGGAAGACGTCTTACTCGAAGAGGACATTGACGTAAGCATCGGGGAACCCGCCGACCTGATCGTTTTCAATGACGATCACAACACGTTCGACTGGGTCATGCAGAGCTTCGTGGATGTTCTGGGGCATTCCTCCGAGCAATCCGAACAATTGGCCCTTATGATTCACCTCAAGGGTAAGGCTACCGTTAAGTCGGCTGCCTTTAATGAGTTGCGTCCCAAGAAGGACGCACTCTGCGACCGCGGCCTCAGTGCCGTGATTGAGGGGAAAGGGTAGTAGATGCCCCTATATCGCCTCGACCCCCGGTTTCCGGAGTTGTTTCCCAACCCCCTGCGCGTAAACGGAGAAGGGCCTGCTTGTTTTGGTGGCGATCTTTCCCCGGATCGACTGTTTAATGCTTACCGTATTGGCTTTTTTCCCTGGTTTGCGGAAGGAGAACCCATCTTATGGTGGCATCCCGATCCCCGCTTCGTGCTTTTTCCGGAAAACCTGCGCGTCAGTAAGAGTATGCGCCCTTATTTCAATCAGCAGAAGTACCGGGTTACCTACGACACCTGCTTCCGTCGGGTGATGGAAGAGTGCCGCTCGCTACACCGTCCCGGGCAGTGGGGAAGTTGGATCACGGACGAGCTGATTGCGGGCTACGGTGCCCTTCACGATCTCGGGATTGCCCATAGCGTAGAAGTATACGAAGAGGATGAACTCGTGGGAGGGCTCTACGGTCTTGCCCTGGGCAAGGTATTTTTCGGAGAAAGTATGTTCTTCAAGCGACCGAACGCGAGCAAGTTTGGCTTCATCTCGCTTGTCCGCCGGTTGGAAAGTAAGGGCTACCGGATGATCGATTGCCAGCAGGAGACGGGTCACCTCCGGAGTCTCGGAGGGCAGGCGATACCCCGGATTGAATTTATCGACCACCTGGAAGGCATCGATGGAGAGGAATCCGAGCGGGGCAAATGGCACTGATGTGCGGCTTACCCAACTGCCCCGCTGCTGGCGGTGTTAATCCCGCAAGCATTCGTTACTTATGACTACGCACTTCTGGCTTACCGCCGATAAACCCGATTCCGATCCTTCCGCTCCCCAAGACCGGCTCTTTGTGCGGCAGTACGGCCAGGGCACCGCGCTGTTGATTGCGCTGCACGGGTTCGGACGCAACGGGGCTCGGATGGAGCGGCTGGGTACTCACCTGGGCGACCACTTCACCACGCTGGCACCCGATCTGCCCTACCACGGAAAGTCGGAATGGTACACGGATCGGTACTCCACCGAGGAGCTTACCGCATTACTCCAGCAGCTACTGGATCGCTACCCGGATCGGCCCGTGTACTTGCTAGGTCACAGCCTCGGCGGGCGCTACCTGAGCTCCTGCCTGGCCGGTCTGCACCACGACAAGCTCTGCGATCTCGCCCTCGTTGCCCCCGATGGTGCCGGAGGGCGCTACACCAACTGGATCGATACCCTCCCCGCCACCCTGGTCAAACCCCTGGCGCGGCTGTCGGAACGGCCACGGGCAATCCTGCGGATGAGCCAGTGGTTGAGTAAGCGCGGACTGATTAACCGGTATTCCACCGAATACCTGAAGTATAACCTCAACGACCGACCGTTTCGGCGGCGGCTGGCGGGCACCCTGAGAAGCGTGCTGAAATTCCCCCCGCGGCCGGCCGCTTTCGAACGGGCCCTACGGGACAGAAACATGAGTTGTACGGTCTTCGTCGGAGATAAGGACCCGTTGCTGCACCACGATCGGTTAAGTAGTATGTACGAACCCCTGCCGTCCGTCACGCTGCAGCGGTACGTCGGCAGTCACTGGCTTCCGGAACAGTTACTGGCCGAATACTACCGAAATAGTTTGGTGACTGCCTTACCTTAGCTGCGTGTCACCACTCGCTTACCCCAACGTCGGTACGGTACTAGACCGGACCACCCGCCTGCTCAAACAACACTACCTCCGCGCTTTTAAGGATGAGGGCATTGAAATTAGTACCGAGCAGTGGGTCCTGCTGGACCGGTTATATACGGACGGAGATGCCAGTCAGACCGACCTTGCGAACGGTACGTTTAAGGACGCTCCTACGGTAAGCAGGATCATCGATAAGCTGGCGAAAAAGAAGCTGGTGGAGCGCCGCCGTTTTCCGAACGATCGCCGCCGGTACCAGGTCGTGATCACCGAAGCCGGCCGGAATATCCACGAGCGCATCATGCCCTACGTCAAAGACCTCCGTCGTCAAACCTGGGAAGGCCTTACCGAAGCGGATTACGAGCGGTTACAGGAACTCCTCCGGCACATCCGCGGAAATTTCGGCGAGGAAGACTAATCCTTCACCCATACCCCTAGCCATTGGAATCTCTTGCTCAACACATTGAAGCCCTGATCTTCGCTTCTCCCCAGCCGATACCGCTTGCGGAAATTCGCGCGGTACTCCAGGAAACCTTCGGCCTGGAGTTCGCGGACACCCAGTTGTTGGAATGCATCGCCGAGCTCCGCCGCCGCTACGACCACGCGCAACACAGCTTTGAGGTCATCGAGATAGCCGGGGGGTACCAGTTTATGAGTAAGGGCACCTACCACCAGACCATTGGGGTACACTTACGTCAGCAGAGCACCAAGAAACTTAGCCGCTCGGCCCTGGAGACCCTGAGTATTATCGCCTACCGACAGCCGGTGACCCGGTCCGAACTGGAAAAGATTCGGGGCGTCAGCTGCGATTATGCCCTGCAGAAACTATTGGAAAAGGAGCTTGTTACCATTATCGGCCGGTCGGAAAGCGTAGGTAAACCCCTGCTGTACGGCGCGACCGAAAAATTTATGGACTATTTCGGCATTCGGTCAATGGCCGATCTGCCCCAGCCCCGCGAGTTCAAACTACCGGAGCAAACCATCGGCGAGCCCGAGGAGCTGATGGTCGAGGTGGCGGAAGAAGCCGGCTAACACGCAACCCCCATGGTCAACAAAGTCGCCGCCGCAGGCCTGATTACGCTCAAGTTGGAAGATTACTGGCCCGAACGGGCACTGGTGCCGTTCGACCTGAAGGAGTACCTCTTTATGGAGTTGATCCTGAAGGAGAAGGATTTTCGTGAAGCCATCAAAGAGCACGATTTTAGTCAGTATCAGGACAAAGTCCTGCTGGTGTATTGCTCCGCCGACGCCATCATCCCGGCCTGGGCCTACATGCTGGTTGCCGCTGCGGCGGTGCCCTATACCGCCGACATTTACCAGGGTACCGAAGCGGAGTACCTGCGCGATCACTACCGGCGTGCGGTTGATCGGCTGGACCCGGAAAACTTTGCCGACCAGCGCGTCGTGATCAAGGGGTGCGGAGACCGGGAAGTGCCGGCCGCCGCCTATCTGGAGATCACCGCCAAGCTGCGGCCCGTAGCCCGATCGATTATGTTCGGCGAGCCCTGCAGCACGGTTCCGGTATACAAACGGCCGCTGGTCAGGAAGTAGTTACTGGTGCTTATCTTGGGCCGTAAACCTTGCCCATGCGATCGAGTCACTACCTGCTTGCGTTTTTGTTTTTTTGCTGCTCGCTGGCGGTGAGGTCGCAGGACAATCACTTCACCCTCCACGACTACAATCCCCTGTGGTTAAATCCGGCACAGACCGGCGCATACAGTGGAAGCCTGCGGGTGGGGGGCATCTACCGGGGCCAGTGGTACACCCTTAATGGCCTCAGCACGCCCAGTGCCTACGTCGACGCGCCGGTCATCAAGGGCCTGCGTAAGTACGACTGGATCGGGGTGGGGGCCAATCTGGTCAGCGACAAGGCCGGCACGACCGGCGACCTGGGATTAAAATCTACCTTCTTCGGATTCTCCGCTGCCTACCACCTCGCCCTGGATGACAATCGCCGCAACGTATTCACCCTAGGTGCTCAGTACGGAAGCACTACGTACAGTCTGGATGTAGGTTCGGCCACCCTGAGCCAACAACTTACCATCGACCCCTCCCTGGGTGGCGGGGGACAGACACAGGGCGAGCTCAAGCCCAGCAACGCCGAAGGAAGCGGGAGTGACAAGAGCTACAACGACATCAACGCCGGGGTCATGTTGCGCTCCGTACTGGACCCGAAGAAAAGCAACCTGCTGGAGGTAGGCGTAAGCGTCCTTCACCTCAACGGGCCGAAACGTGGCACCCTGCTTACCCCAAGTACGGATACACTGGCCGTGGACACGACGACCCTGGGAACCCGGGCCGGTGACAACGAGCGCCGTCGCCGATCGACGCTGCACGGCCACGCGCGCCTGGATCTGGAATTGAGTGAAAAGTGGCGGTTTCAGCCCTCGCTCTTCGTGCAGTCTTCCAGCTCGGTTACCTCCGCTTCCGTGCAGGCCTGGGGCAGTCGGGCGCTTAAGCCCAACCTTAACCTTCGGTTAGGGCTCGGGTATCGTACGGGCGACGCGGCGCAGGTGCTAATAGGTCTGGACTATGAGCAAATCCGGGCAGCCCTTAGCTACGACATCACCCTCAGCCAGTCCCGAACGGTAACGAATTACCAGGGAGCGTTCGAATTGTCGGCACAGTACATTTTTAATATTTACAAAAAGCCAACGGTCGTACCCGCGATGTTGTGCCCGAGAATTTAATGCCTGCCGGCCACGTTTTTAATCGTTCACTTATTCCCGCCCATTCCATGATACGGACCCTTACGGATACTTTACGGGACACCAAGTCGCTACTGCTCACGGCACTCTTCCTGGCCGTCGCCCTGCCCTCCTTCGCCCAGCCGCTCGCCGGCAGCTCCAACGAAGAACAACTACTGGCCGCCGCGGACTCCGCCCGCGTTACCTACAATTGGACCGTGGCCCTCGATACCTACCGGGAGCTACACGACAAGAACGACGAGGACTACCTGCTGCCCCTGATGGCACAGATGAACTACGAGCTGCGCGACGTGGCAGCCGGCATCCGGGGGTATACCCAGACCTTTCGCCGTATTGAAGCAAGCGATACGACCAATAACATCCACCGCTTTTATTTCGGCCGCCTGCTCAAGATGGACCAGCAGTACGACGAGGCGGTGACCTACCTGACAAACTTCCTGCAGCATAACGACGACCCCGTACTCGGCCAACTTGCCCGGATGGAGATCGAAGGTGCCCGCATGTACCGCGATGCCGTGGCGGAAACCGGGGAGGTGGCGCTGGAATTACTAGACCGCAAGATCAATACCGTGTGGAGCGAATACTCGCCCGTCTACAGCGCCAACGAAAACACCCTGTACTACGCTACGGTAAAGGCGACAACGCCGGTAGAACTAACGGACGCCAACGATGAGAATACCTTTTTGCGGATCTACCGCTCGGTACGGGACGAGGAAGGGGAGTGGGAAAATCCGGAGCCCCTGGGACGGGAGGTGAACCGTCCGGGTGTCCACAGCGCCAATCCGAGCCTGAGTGCCGATGGTCGCCGGTTGTACTACAATCGCCTGGCCATGAACAGCAACAAGGTAGCGGAGGCCAAAATCTACCTGAGCGACGTGGACGATACCGGCTGGAAAAGCGGCAATCCCGTATCCGGGATCAACAGCGACGACTATCTCGCCCTGCAACCTGCGACGGGGGAGCTGTTTGGCGAAGAGGTGCTGTTCTTCGTAAGCGATATGGACGGCGGGTACGGCGGCTTCGACATCTACTATGCCACTTACGAGGGGGAAGGCCGCTACGCTACCCCCGTTAACCTCGGTGAAAAAATCAATACCGTAGGTGACGATATGACTCCGTTCTACTTTGACGGAACCCTCTACTTCAGCACCGACGGACTTCCTACCATGGGGGGCACCGACCTCTTCTATTCCGCCTGGAACGGCAGCGAATGGAGCACCCCGGAAAACATGGGGCCGGGATTTAACAGCAGCGTCGACGACCAGAGCCTGAGCGTCTACGGTAATGGGCTGATCGGATTTATGACCAGCAATCGGCCCGGAGAGGGCCGGTCGGTAAAGAGCAAGACCTGCTGCGACGATATTTACGGTTTCGAGATCGCGAGCCTTTACGCGAATCTGGTGGTCGGTCTGTTCAGCGAAGCGCGACAGCCCCTTAATAACGGAACCATCGAGCTGCAGCCCATCCGGAACGGACAGCCGGAGGGGCCCGGATCCCAGAAAAGCCGCGACAACGGCAACCGCTTCGATTTCGCCCTCGTGCTCGAGACGGAGTACAGCGTCATTGCCAAGCATCCGGGCTACTACCCGGATACTGTGGAGTTGAACACCCTGGGCCTGGAGGAGAGCAAAAGCTTTGAGCAGGTATTCTTCCTGAAACCGATTCCCGTCGATCCCGCCACCATTCCCGTTTACGATACCATCGAGATCGAAGAGTCCATCGCACTGGAAAATATTCTCTACGATCTGGACAAGTCCAATATCCGACCCGATGCCGAGGGGGACCTCCGGGTGTTGGCCGCACTCATGCAGCAGTATCCCGAACTGGTCATTGAGCTGAGTTCTCACACCGACTTCAGGGGGCAGGATGAGTACAACCTGAACCTGAGCAAGCGACGGGCGGACGCGGCCCGCCGGTGGCTTATCGCTAAGGGAGACGTCGCCGCCAACCGGGTTAAGTTTGAAGGATACGGAGAGACGGTACCGCTGGTCGTTTCCGAACGACTGGCCGGCCGCACGGGAATCTTTCAGCCGGGCGATACCCTGAGTGAAGCCTACATCAACGCTCTGCCGAACAACGAGCAACGGGAGATCGCCCACCAGCTCAACCGCCGCACGGAATTCAAGGTGCTCGAAGGGCCGACTACCATCATCATTCGGCGTGATATCATCGAACGGGCCATCGAAGGCCCCGACCGCAATACCGAACCGCGCGATAGCATTAGTCCGAAAAGCACCCTGCACGGTAAATCCAAGGCCGAGATCGACGGATTACCCATTCTCCAGTTCGACCGACGCGAGATCGATCTTGGAAAAGTAAAGCAGGGGGAGAAAAGAACCTTCACCTATACCTTCGTTAACGAGGGGAAGGTCCCAGCCCAGATCATGCTGATCCAGGCGTGTGAGTGTACGACGATCGAACACGACAACTCCAACGTATACGCACCCGGCGACCGGGGCACGCTGCAGGTCACCTTCGATAGTGCCAGCAAGGAAGAAGCCGAGACCATCGGTATCGACATTTTCCTTGAGCAGAGTGATCGCAACGGAAGACCGGTGATCGAACTCGTAGAATACAGCTTCGATATCGAGGAATGATCGCCGGGTACCTCAAAGGGTTGCGCCGTTTCGGTGATTTCGGTGGACGGAGCGACTGGAAGGAATACGCCTCCTTTCTCGGAATCAACCTGGGGGTCACCCTATGCCTGCACGGATTGGAGCAGTGGTCGGGGGATGGGTTTTTCGGTACCGTCGCCCTATTCTACAGTATTCTGGTGCTGCTGCCGGGGCTAGCGATAACCGTCCGCTTCGTTCGCTACCTGAAGGGAAGAGGTTCAACGGTTTAGAGGCCGGCGCGGGCGGAGATCTCCAGCATTCGGTCGATACTTTTTACTCCTTTTTCAATGACCCACTCAGGGAGGGTAATCTCCGGCATCTCATACTTCATGCAGAGGTAGAGCTTCTCCATGGTGTTGCGCTTCATGTGCGGGCATTCGTTGCAGGCGCAGGTATTGTTCGGCGGGGCGGGATAGAAGACCTTGTCGGGGGCGGCCAGTTCCATCTGGTGGATGATGCCGGGTTCCGTAGCGACGATGTACTCGCTGTGGGGGCTCTCGCGGGTAAAGCGTAGTAGACTGGAAGTGGAGCCGACGTGGTCTGCCATATCCAAGATGTGGGCTTCACATTCGGGGTGAGCGATTAAGGCCGCGTTAGGGTGAGCGATCTTGAGCTTGGTGATCTTTTCGTGGCTGAAGATCTCGTGGACCATACAGCTGCCGTTCCACAACACCATGTCGCGACCGGTTTCCTTAATCAGCCACCGACCGAGATTGACGTCGGGGGCGAAAATGATGGGCTGATCGAGGGGAATGGAGTCGATCACGTGGCGCGCGTTGGTACTCGTGCAGCAGATGTCCGTCAGCGTCTTTAGCTCCGCGGTACAGTTGATGTAACTGACGACGATATGGTCCGGGTACTTTTCCTTGAATTTTGCGAAAACGGGGGCGGGGCAGGAATCGGCCAGGCTGCATCCGGCCTTCAGATCGGGGAGGAGGACCTTCTTCTGTGGGCTGAGCATCTTGGCGGTCTCGGCCATAAAGTGAACGCCGGCAAATACGATGATATCGGCGTCGGTGGAGGCGGCTTGCTGACTCAGGCCCAGGCTGTCGCCGATGTAGTCGGCAATATCCTGAATCTCCGACTCCTGATAGTAATGGGCCAGAATAACGGCGTTGCGCTCCTTCTTCAACCGGTTGATCTCCTCGGCCAGATCGAGGGTCGGGTCTACGTCGAGGTCTAAATAGCCGCGGCGTTTGAGGTTGCGAGTAGCGAGATCGATTTCGGCGGACATCTGGAGTAATTGAAAGTTTAGGAACGCCAATATAACCGCTGGGGTGCGAATTGGTTGCTTTGCTTAATAATAAAACTAAGTACCTTCCGGGTGAATGCCACGGTGACTGCGAGCGAAGCTCCCGTAAATACACGGCACCCGCGTACCCGCCCAAACAAATTGCTACCTTGGTCCCGACCAAAATACATTGCCATCGCCACATTTCATTGGGCCATTCTCGGCCTCGGTAACATCGCACATCAGTTTGCCCAGGACCTTGCCTTGATCGAAGATGCCCGGTTGGTTGCGGTGGGTTCTCGTTCCCAGGAAAGGGCCAATGCGTTCGCGGAACAGTACGGTGCGGAACATGCGGCGGGCACCTACGAACAGACCTTCGAGGGTCCAAGAATCGATGCGGTGTACATTGCTACCCCGCATTCCGGACACCTGGAACTTACGTTATTGTGCCTGCGGCGCGGCATACCCGTACTGTGTGAGAAGCCGCTGGGGATGAGTTACGGTGCCGTCGAACAGATGGTGCTTGCCGCGCGCGAGAGTGGGGTGTATTTAATGGAGGCCCTGTGGTCGCGTTTTCTACCCGCGCTGGTGGAAGCCAAAAAGGCGATTGACGGCGGTGCGATCGGCAGGGTAGAGGGGTTGCGGGCGGACTTTGGCTTCCTCGGTCAACCGCGGGAGGATTATTCCCGTGATCGGCTCTATAACCCAGCGCTCGGTGGGGGAGCGCTCCTCGATATCGGTATTTATCCGATCTGGCTGGCTCAGTACATATTCGGCGCGCCCGTCGAAATCAACGCGACGGCGCGGGTGACGGACGCAGGTGCGGATGTGGATACCCAGGTCACGCTACGGTATGCTGGTGGAGCGTTGGCACACTGTTACTCCACCCTCTTGGGCATCACCAAGTGCGATGCGCTTTTACTGGGGTCGGAGGGGGCATTGCACATTCATCCCCGTTTTCATGAGTCGCGCGGGTACAGCGTTCTGCGGGGGAAGAACGATCCGCCCGTCAATCATTACCACCCGTTCGACGGGAAGGGGTACCTGTTTGAGGCCAGAGCGGTGATGGAGGATGTGCGGGCCGGCCGTAGGGAGTCAGCGCAGTGGTCGTTGGAAGACAGTCTGTTGCTGCACAAAACTCTAACGGAGGTGCGGCGGCAAATTGGGGTGAGCTATGCGGGGGAATAGATTTTTTTGAATCTGATCGGGGTTTTTTTGGTGAAGTCGGGCGGGTTTTGTACAGCGGTCCAACGGGGGGTACCCGTCCAACCGGTATACCCCGTCCAACCGGTACCTTCGCCGCATGCAGGACCGACCGACCGTAATGGACTTCCTCACCCTGATCGGTTTGAGTCTGATCTGGGGCACCAGCTACATTCTCATCAAGTGGGGACTGGACGTATTTTCCGCCCGGCAGATCGCCGTACTGCGGTTGGGGCTGTCGGCCCTGGCGCTGGCACCCTTCGCGGTGACCCACCTCCGTCGCATTAGCCCCGGGCAGCTGCCCGTTTTGTTGCTCGTGGGGCTGACGGGGACGGCCATTCCCTCCTTCCTTTTCCCGATCGCCCAGGGGCACCTCAGCAGCAGCCTCACCGGAATGCTCAGCAGCCTTACTCCGCTGTGTACCTTCCTGGTTGCCTGGCTGGTGTTTCGCAACCGACCCGTACGCGAGCAAGTCATCGGCATCGTCGTAGGACTCATGGGGGCCGTGTTGCTCGCCTACGTGACCCCCGGAGAGGGCACCCAGAGCAGTCAACTTGCGTACGCCGGTCTGGTACTGGCCGCGTGTTTCTGCTACGGCACCTCGGCGAACCTGGTGGCCAATTACTTTCGCGACCTGCCCTCGCTGACCATTACCGTCACCAGTTTTTTTCTCATCGGCCTGCCGGCGCTGATCTACGCCTTTACTGCCGGTGGGGTAGTACCTACGGTTCAGGAGGCCGGCACGGCGGGTTGGTGGGCACTGGTGTACGTAACTATTTTGGCGGTCGGCAGCACCGTACTGGCAAGTTTCGTGTTCTTTCGATTGGTACAGCGGACCGGGGCCGTGTTTGCCAGTACCGTTAGTTACCTGATTCCGGTCGTCGCCCTGTTGTGGGGGCTTTTCGACGACGAGCGTTTCGCCCTCCTTCAGTTGCCGGCCATCGGCCTGGTGTTACTCGGGGTCTTTCTCAGTAAGCGTAAGTGATGGGACAAACTAACAAAGTCATAATTGCGTACTTAGAGCCTGCCTACCGTATCATCCGCTAAATGAGGCTAACTGCCATTATTCTACTGCTGTTGTTTCCCCTGCTCGCCCAGGCAGGGCCGGGAGATTCCGTGCTCGTCGAGGAAGTGATCCTACTGGGGCACCGCAAAACCCGTCCTAGGGTGGTGTACCGGGAAATGACCTTTGGGCGCGGCGATAAACTGGCCCTCGACGATTTCGACCACGATGTCGGGCGCAGTTACAACAACCTCATGAATTCGGGCCTATTCGCTTCCGTCGATCTGGAGTACGACAGTACGCAAGTGCGGGGGGGTGGTAGCGTGACCATCACCGTCCGCATGCGGGAGACGTGGTACATCTATCCGGTGCCCGTTTTTGAACTGGCCGACCGCAATTTTAACGTGTGGTGGACGGAGGAAGAGCGCTCGCTCGATCGGGTAAACGTGGGCGGTAAACTGACTTACTATAATTTTACGGGGCAACGCGACCGGCTCAAACTAGGGTTTACGACGGGTTACACCCGCTCCCTGCAGGCAAGCTACCGGTTACCCTACCTCAACCGGGCCGGGTCGATCGGTATGGAAATTGAATTCAGCAATCTGCGCCGGCGGGAACAGAACTACCTGACCCTGGACAACCGTCAGGAATTTTACTTCAATCCCGATGCCTTCGTTTACCGGCGATCCAACCTCGACTTGTCCCTCAGCTACCGAAAAAAGATATACGTATCCCACCATTTATCCATTGGTTGGCGGCAATCGGAAGTAGCGGATACGATCGGCAGCGTACTGAATCCCGAATTCTATGGGGGGGGACGTACCCAGCAGAAATACTTCCGGCTGGCCTACGATTTCCAGAACGATCGACGGGATATCCGGAACTACCCCTGGAAAGGAAAATTTCTGTCCGTAGGCATCGCCAAGGAAGGGTTAGGGATATACGGCCAGCGCGACGGACTCGAAATTCACGGCGATTATCGAAAGTTCGTACCCTTTGGGAAACGCTATTCCCTAAATTATGCGATAGCGGCAAAATATAGTCTCATCCGGACCCGCCAACCCTTCCTGGAAAACCGGGCCATTGGTTTTGGTAACAACGGCCTCATTGGATACCAATTTTACGTCGTAGACGGCTTGGATATGCTCATCTGGCGGCTGGGCGTGCGGCGGGAGCTAATTAAAACGAAGGTGGATCTCGGAAAGCTGGTCTTTATCGATGCCTTCCGGTATATCCCCCTGCGGGTATTGGTTTCCTTACAGTTTAATCAGGGTATCGCCAATGCACCCTTCGTGGACGGAACCAACCGCCTCAACAACAACCTACTTACCGGAATGGGCGCTGGAATAGATCTGGTGCTGTATTACGATATGGTGGCGGGGGTGCAGTACAACCGTAATCACCTGGGCGAAGATGGCGTGTACTTAAACCTTAACCTTAGTTTCTAGCACACGACTTCGGACTCGGAGGCCGCCGGTGCGGGATTATTTCGTAACCTTGTTGCGCGTCTAATTTTCCCCGCCATGCAGGTTGTAATTTATAGTCAGGTTTACAAAGAATCCGATCGGGAACCGGTGCAGGAGCTGTTCAACCTACTGGCGGCAGAGAATTTTTCCACCTACGTTTACGGTCCTTATCTGGAGCAAATCCGGCCCCACATTCGGTTTTTGCGGGATGTAGGGGTATTCGAGAGCCACCTCGATTTCCGGATCAAGAAATTCGACATGCTCATTACCCTCGGGGGTGATGGCACGATCCTGAACGCAATGCTCACGATCAAGGACTACAAAATTCCTATTCTGGGCATTAATCTCGGACGGCTCGGATTCCTCGCACGCGTAGAGAAGAGCAAAATGTCCGAAGCCATGCGGCTACTGGCGCGCGGGCGGTTTGAGACGGAAAAGCGGGATATGCTTTATCTAGAAAGCAATCTACCCATATTCGGAGAAACCCCCTACGCGCTCAACGACTTTACGCTGCTGAAGCGGGACACCTCCTCGATGATTACCATACATACGTATATCAACGGAGCCTATCTCAACAGTTACTGGGCCGACGGCATTATCGTAGCGACGCCTACCGGAAGTACCGGTTACAGCCTGAGTTGCGGAGGGCCTATTGTATTCCCGGGGAGCGGTAATTTCGTAGTCACTCCCGTCGCCCCCCATAATCTGAACGTACGTCCGATTGTAATCAGTGACGATGCCGTAATCAGTTTTCAGATCGAAGGCCGGGCCGATAACTTCCTATCTACGCTTGATTCACGCTTCGAAACCGTTACCGCGGCCCACGAATTGGCGGTACGAAAGAACGATTTCGGTATCGACCTCGTCAAACTTCCCGACATCACCTTCATGGATACCCTGCGCGGAAAGCTAAACTGGGGCGAAGACCGTAGGAATCACTAAGCCTCCCATAAACACCGGAAGCTGATTTTTAGCCTTCGTTCGCACGGTAGAATCACCATTAAACCTCGCCGCTCTTTTTTGCTTAATAGTGGGAAAAATATGGCGCGCTGCCCGGGTTCCTTCTTGTAAATGAGCAATCTCCCCTATATACCCCACCTTTGTACCGTGACAAGAAGGTTTTACAAAAGTAAAATTGTGGCACCGAGAGGGTATAGCCGGGTCAGACATACCTAGAACTAATGATATAAAATTACATGTGTACCGGCAGGGAACCTATTAATGAGGGCAGGGACTAGCAGATTATGAAAATATTTTCATATACTTGCATTCAAATAGAACATTTGATACGTATATATCCTTTATAGCATTATAATGGAGCATTTGTCTGCTTCGATCTAAGCCCCCACCCTTTCTTATAAGCACCATTCCCTAGAAAGACATAATCAAAGTTGTTTGATACAAAGGGCTCAACATTAACTAAATCGTTTCACATTCAATAGTCAGCGCATTTCCCGCTCGTTCGGGGGCAGCGCGGTTATCGATCTATTCACTCAAATCTGATATTAATGGCCAGTTTCAAAAAAGAATTAAAGGCGATCATGTCGCGCTTCGACGCCGCCCAGGAAGCCTTCTCTGATGGCGTTAACAAGCAGGAGAAAACCAAGAAGAAGCTCAAATCCGCCAAGGCTAAAATCAAAAGCCTGGAGCAGAAGATCGCCAGCCTCGAACAGGAACTGAAAGTCTCCAAAAAGAAGACGAAGAAAGTTCCCGATTCCGCCGCCGGAGAAACGCCTAAGGCTAAGTCCAAGCGGAAGTACAACAAGTCAAAGGAAACGAAGTCTACCGGTGCACTCCGTAGCCGCTCGAAGAAGGAATCTACTCCGGTAGCCACTTCCGCTTCAGACAACAGCACCTCTTCGGAAGAAATGGCACAGGCCGTCTCCGATGCCCCCGACACCGTAAGTGAAGCCGCCGCCGAAAAGACCGCACCAAAGTCACGCCGTGGTCGTCCCCGCAAGACACAGGGTGCCGCCAAGTCGAATCGCAAGACCGCCACTGCCCGCAAAAGCTCTGAAACCGGTACCGGTACCGGTCGTCGCGGCCGCCCCTCCACCAAGGGCCCAGCCAGCGAGTTGACCAAAATTAGCGGAGTAGGCGCGACGATGGCCACCCGTTTCGAAGAAGCCGGAGTAAAGACCGTTGAGCAATTCGCTACGCTATCCGACGACGACATGAAGGACGTGCTGCAGAAATGTGGCCCGCGCTACCGTAACGCCGACGGTGAAAAGATGGAGTCTTACCGCTCCGCCGCACGGGAGGCAATGGCATCGTAAAGGGTATTCATACCGCATAAAAAAACCGCCGCCCGGTACCGGGTGGCGGTTTTTTTTATGCGGTATGGAGAATTTACTTCGCTTCGGTATAGCGCTTGCTTACCTCATCCCAATTCACCACGTCGAAGAAAGCGGAAACGTAGTCCGGCCGGCGGTTTTGGTAATTCAGGTAATAGGCGTGCTCCCATACGTCCAGGCCGAGGATGGGCGTGCCGCGTTCGTCGGCGACATCCATCAGCGGATTGTCCTGGTTGGGAGTGGAAGTAATGCCAAGTCCACCGCCGTTCTTAACGATCAGCCAGGCCCACCCGGAACCGAATCGACTGCCGGCTGCGTCGGAAAACTTCTCCTTGAAGGAATCGTAACTACCGAACGCCTGGTCGATGGCCTGTGCGAGTTCACCGCTGGGCTTACCGCCGCCGTTGGGACTCATTACTTTCCAGAACAGGCTGTGGTTATAGAATCCGCCGCCGTTGTTGCGGACCGCGGTGCTGGCGGAGCTTACGTTGGCGAGGATCTCCTCAATGGACTTGTCGGCCATCTCCGAGCCTTCCACCGCGGCGTTTAATTTCGTGGTATATCCGGCGTGGTGCTTGCCGTGGTGAATTTCCATCGTACGGGCGTCAATGCTGGGTTCGAGGGCATCAAAGGCATACGGAAGATCGGGTAATTTGAACATGCTTGTGCTGTGTTTTGGGTTAAGAGTATGTGGCGGGTACGCAGGTGCAGTGCCCTTCAGTTACAACGTAGCAGTGCAATCAGGGTTGACCGTCGAAAGTATTCGCACTCGATTGATGCGGTTTCAGATGGTATATATGAAGTAGATAAGCAGATAGGTCAGGGTTAGCCAAAAACCCATCCTTACGAAGTCGCGTCTCATTGCCGGAGGTATCGGGGGTGTAAAGGAATCAATGCACTTATTGCAACCCTAACTGCGTTCTTGGAGTTCGGGGCGCGCGATATTTGATCTGCGGTCACATCGTTTACCCGTCGCCCCGACAAACGATCCTCCGTTTATCTTTGCCCCATGTTTACTAGCCCCAAGAAGTACATCTGCATTCACGGTCATTTCTACCAACCCCCACGGGAGAACGCCTGGCTCGAAACGATTGAAATACAGGACAGTGCCGCCCCGTACCACGACTGGAACGAACGGATCAACGAAGAATGCTACGCGCCAAATGCAACGGCCCGCGTCCTGAACGACAGCCAGCACATCGAGAAGATCACCAACAACTACGCCCGCATCAGCTGGAATATGGGCCCCACCCTGCTGTCGTGGCTCCAGCAACACGATAGTGGTACGTACAAACGGATTCTGGCCGCCGACCGCCACAGTCAGGCGCAGTTTGGCGGGCACGGGTCGGCGGTAGCGCAGAGCTACAACCACATCATCATGCCACTGGCCAACGCGCGCGACCAGCAAACGCAGATCAAGTGGGGGATCGCCGATTTCGAGTTCCGCTTCGGCCGCAAACCGGAAGGGATGTGGCTGGCCGAAACCGCCGTGGATACGGACTGCCTGGAAGCACTCGTGGACAACGGAATCTCCTATACCATCCTCGCGCCACGGCAGTGTCAAGCCGTTCGCCGGACCGGAGAGGAACAGTGGGACAAGGTACACGGCGGAGTAGACCCCCGGCGAGCGTACCGGTGCGATCTGCCGAGCGGGCGCAGCATCGCCCTGTTCTTCTACGACGGCGACGTGGCAAAAGCAGTTGCCTTCGAGGGCTTACTGAACGACGGCCGGTACCTGGCCGAGAAGTTGATGCACAGCCTCGACGGAAGCGACGAGGTACAACTGGCCCACATCGCCACCGACGGCGAAAGTTACGGCCATCACCACGCGAAGGGTGAGATGGCACTGGCCGCCGCCCTCGACGTAATTGAGAAGAACCCGGAGTATCACCTCACGAATTACGGAGAGTTCCTGGAAAATCATCCGCCCAAGTGGGAAGCGCAGATTCACGAAAAGAGTTCCTGGTCGTGCGTGCACGGCGTCGAGCGGTGGCGCAGCGACTGCGGCTGTGAGACCGGCGGCGGACCGGGATGGCACCAGCGCTGGCGCGCTCCGCTGCGGGCCGCACTTGACGCTATCCGCGATCGAATCATCCAGGCGTACGAACGGGAGGCCGGAAAATTATTCCGGGACTGCTGGGAAGCCCGCGACGCCTACATCGAACTCGTCCTTGATCGGTCACCCGGACAACCGGAAGCCTTCCTGGATCGCTGGTCCGTCAATAGGGAAGTTCAGCCCGATACGCGGATCAGGATGTTGCGACTGCTCGAGATGCAGCGGCACGCGATGCTCATGTACACCAGTTGCGCCTGGTTTTTTAATGAGGTGACCGGTATCGAAACCCTACAGGTGCTGCAGTACGCCAACCGTGCCATTCACCTGTGTGAGGTAATCACCGGCGAGGACCTACAGCCCCAATTCATTGCCGCGCTGGAAAAAATCGAAAGCAACGTACTGCCCAATGCAGCGACCGCTTACCGGAATACGGTTGTTCCGGCCCGGGTCGGTCTGCTTCGGGTAGGGATGCACTTCGCCGCATCGAGCCTTTTTGAGGAAGAGCCCTCGCGGCTGGAGCTGTTCAACTACCGCAGCCAAAACCATTCCCTGCACCACTTCCGGGCCGGCAACTTTCGCCTGTCCGTAGGTAGGATGACCATTCTGTCCAACATCACGAACAGCTACTCGGAATTCAGCTTTTCCGTTCTCTACCTCGGTCAGCAGGCCATGATCGGTGAGATCTGCCAGAATATGACCGCCGCCGAGTTTCAGAAATTGCTGCCCGAACTGGAGCGGGAATTCCGGGTCGGTCACGTCAGTGAGGTGATCAACCTGATGAAGGACAACTTCGGCACCCAGAGCTTCTCGATCTGGCACCTCTTCCGGGACGAGAAGCGCAAGATCCTGCTCAAAATGACCGACCGTACCCTCGAAATAGCCGCGGCGAGCTTCTCTGACGTGTACTACGACAACTACCAGCTCATGAGCACCATGCGGGCCAACGACCTGCCCCTGCCCGACAGCTACCTTGCCGCCATCGACTTTACCATTCGCCGCCGCCTGACGGACCTGCTTACGGGAGACCATACCCCCGACCGGCCCCGCCTACAGCGACTGGTCACGGATCACCTGCACTGGAATCACCGCTGGAAAGAAACCGCTAAGCTTGAAAACGACGCGGCCCACTGCCTGTACACCCTCACCACGAAGGCCTTCAAGAAACCCGAACTGTGGGACTGGATCCTCAATCTGGTCCAGTCACTGCAGGTACTCAACCTGGCACCAGATTTCTACCGCACCCAGAACATCTTCATCGAACGCTGGAGCCCCGCCTACGCCGCAAGCCTCAGTCCGGAGCAACTTTCCGCCGGTCTGGCCGTCGCCCGGCAGTTGGAGCTAAAGCTCGGGTATAAGAAAGAGCACCTGGCCGTTGGCATCAAACAACTGCTGGTCTAGCCGTCGTGAACATTGCCATTCTCGCCCCGCTGGAGTTTCCCCTGGTAGAACCCTACGCGGGTGGACTGGAAAAACACACCGTCCAACTGGCGAAGGGCATGGTCGGGCTCGGCCACGAAGTCACCCTGATTGCGCGGCCCGGATCTCAACAAATCCCGGGACTCACGCTGGTTACTACTTTAACGGGTTACCGGCAGGCCCTATCCTTTCTTCGCAGCCAGCCCTTTGATCTCGTGCACAACAACACGATCAACCTTGTCCCTGCCCTGTTCGCCGCCTGGGTGAAGTGTCCGGTGGTGACCACGCTGCACACGCCACCGTACCGCCGCCTGGTGCCCGGCGCGCTGGCCGCACGTCTGCCCGGGGGATCAGCCTTCGTGGCCATTAGCGAGCACCTGGCACAACAGTGGAGAAGGTATACGGGCCAGCGTTGTTCGGTGATCCACAACGGCATCGATTGTGATGAGTGGGAATGGTCTGGCTCGGCGCAGGCAAACACGGCCATCTGGTACGGGCGTCTGACCCCGGAGAAGGGTGCCGAATTTGCCATCGAGGCCTGCCGTGAAGCAGGGTACCGGTTGCAACTGGCCGGCCCGATCAGTGATCCGACCTATTTTTCCCGGATCATCACTCCCTTACTCGGTGAAGATGCCCGGTACCTGGGGCACTTGAGTCAACGTGAAATAGCCCAACTTACCGCCCGGTCGGCAGTCGGCTTGTTCACTTCGGTTTGGGAGGAACCCTTCGGACTGGTGCTCCTCGAGATGCTGGCCTGCGGGACGCCGGTGGCCGGCTTTTCGAGTGGGGCCGTTCCGGAAATAGTGACGCCGGCCATTAGCAAATTAGTACCTACGGGGAATACTGTCGCACTTGCCGGGGCAATTACCGAAGCAGCCACTTTAAAGCGCAGTACCTGCCGGTCTTACGTCGAAGCTAACTTTCCGGTAAGCCGGATGATCGCCGCCTACAACCAGCTTTACCACCAGCTCACGGCAGGGTAGCGTACCTTGGCATCCGCCCGGATCCATTCGTTTCGCGCCATAATTCCCACAATCACCAAAGTATGCTCCCCCTTTCCAACGACCTCGTTTTCTTCGACCTGGAAGCTACCGGCCTGAACCTGACCCGCGACCGGATCGTCCAGATTGCAATGATCAAACTATTCGCCGACGGCAGCCCTTCCGAAGAGCTGGAAATGAAGATCAACCCCACGGTACCCGTCAGCGCCGAGGCCGAAGCCATTCACGGACTCAGCAATGCTGACCTCGAGGACAAACCTACCTTCACCCAGGTAGCCCACGAGCTCCACACCTTCATCGGAAACGCCGACCTTGCCGGCTACAATTCCAACCGCTACGATGTACCCTTGCTACAAGAAGAATTCTACCGGGTCGGTATCTTTTTTGACACCACCAACCGACGGCTGATCGACGCCCAGCACATCTTCTACCAGATGGAGCCCCGCACCCTCAGCGCCGCACTCAAATTCTACGCCGGAAAAGAAATGACGGACGCCCACGATGCCCTGGCCGACGTGCGCGCAACCGTAGACGTATTCAAAGGACAACTGAAACACTACGCCGGTGCAACCTTCGAAAAGGACAACGGCACCATCGTTTCACCCTTCGAAAGTATGGACGCCGTCGCTGATTTCTGCAAAGACGACCGCTTCCTTGACGCCACCCGCCGACTCAAACGAGGACCGGACGGCACACCACTCTTCAATTTCGGCAAACACGCCGGCAAACCCGTCGCCGAAGTATTCGCCAAAGAACCCAGTTACCTAAAGTGGATCCTAGACAAAGACTTCACCACGGAAGTAAAGGCACTGGTGCAGGCGATTGATGAGGAGAGGAGGGGGAGGTAGTACGGTAGTACGGTAGTACAGTAGTTGGGTAGTACGGTAGCGGGTAGTCATTATCATGCTGCACCACACTACCGTACTACCGTACTAAACTACTACCGTACTACCGTACTAAAATACTACCGTACTAACCTACTCCTTATCATACCCAGTCCCGTGCCCATACCCGCCCTTGCTCTGGTCGACGTTTTTGAGGTCATCGTCGTCCTGGTCTTGGAAGTCTTTTTTGGGGGTTTTGTCGGTTTTTGGCTTGTCTTTGTCGTCTTCCGCGAGGAGGGGTTGCTGGCTTTTGGCGTCGAAGAAGCGGTAGCGGGAGGGAGCGTGATTGAATCGCATGGTCTTGGCGTTTATCGCTAAAACCCGGGGGCGGGAACCGAGGTTCGCTGCTCTTTGGAGTGAACCTTGCACCTGCGTCCCCGCCCGAGTACCTAATTGGTGGGCCCAGTAGGATTTGAACCTACGACCAACGGATTATGAGTCCGCTGCTCTAACCACTGAGCTATGGGCCCGAAGCGGCGCAAAGATAACCGGCTAACCGTAGAGCTCCAAAATAACCTGCTCCTCCGCGTAGCCCATTTTCAGGAGCCGCTCGCGTGCCTCATCCACCATCTGGCTCCAGCCGCAGAGGTAGAAACGTACGTCGCTACGGACCTCGGCATAATCGCGTTCGTACACCTGGTGCACGTAGCCGGGCAGTACCTCGAAGGGGGTCTCGTTCGCCGGCATTTCCCGACTCAGGGTAGCCGTATAGGTGAAGTTGGAAAATTCCTCGGCCAGCCGTTCCAGTTCGTCGCGGTAAAGCAGGTCTTCCGGGGTGCGGCAACCATAGATCAGGTGAAAGTGGCGGGTCTCGTGTCCCAGCCGCTGCAGCAACATGGAGCGGAAGGGGGCCACGCCGGTGCCGGTACACACCATGACTACGTCATAGTCCAACGGGCGTTCGGGTAGGGTGAATACACCGCCGGGTTCCTTGGTGAGCAGCTCGGTTCCGACTGCTGCCTCCTCGAACAGGTAGTGGGTGCCCTTGCCTCCCGGAAGCTGCACGATGCAGAGCTCGGCCTCATTGGTGTCGTCGGGGGCGGAGGCAATGGAGTAGCTGCGCCACCGTTCTCGCCGCCGCTCGCTGATGGGCAAGTCAAGGGTGAGGAACTGTCCGGGTCGAAATTCGAGGCGTTCGCGATCGGGCAGGGAGAGCCAGAAACTACGCACCGTGGGGCTGCGCTGCTCGATTCTTTTCACTACCGCTTCTTTCCACTTGCTCATACTCAGAGAACCATTTCGTTGTAGGGTATAACCGTAGGGTAGCCTCGCTCGTTGAAGTAGCCCGTCACCTTTTCCCGGGGCAGTTCGCTCAGTGCCCAGATGAAGTCGCCCCCCCAGGCCCCGAGACTCTTCGTCGCACCCGGAAAATCCCGAAACAGCCGCTCCTTTACGGGCTGCACACCGAGTGTATTCGCCACTATTTTTTCGTGATCGTTCAGGAGGCGGGCGGCGGCGCGCAGGTCCGGTGCATCGACCAAGGCCAGGGTAAGTTGGGTAATTTGCCCGAGCGTTCGCGGTGACTTTTCGGCGGCGCGGTAGGCAGAAATGCCCTCCCGGCTGTTTTGCTTGCGGTTGAGGTACACGAAGTGCGTTTTGCTCGCCCAGGTAGGCGACCACTTAACTTCCGTCACTTCGGGATAGCTACCCATGCGCCGGTAGAGTAGGGGACCGGTCGCTCCCGCGCAGGCAATGTCGTAACCGCTTCCCCCGAAGGAAAGCTCCAGTAGTTTGTAGGGGTTCACCCCGAGGAGCCGCCCCAGGAAGTAGACCAGGGTGGAACTGCTGCCCAGGCCCCAGTCCGGATGAAATTCGAGGCGCGTAGCTACCTTTTTTTGGTACAGTGCCGTCGTACAGCCCGGACGCAGTTGTTCCGCAGCCCGAAAGAGTTGCTGCAGTCGCGCCTTCACCGGATTGGCCGACGGCTTGGTGGAGGCAGCCCAGTCTTCGCGTAGGAAAAACAACTCACGGCGGGGGGCGGCGGTCCCGTCGTCGATGATCCACTCCAGGTCGTAGCGCAGGTCACCCCAGAGTGGGCCGACGGTGAACCGCTGCCCGGTCTTGGTCGGGATGGCCAGTGCGGTTGCGCCTTCCAGTACGAAGTATTCTCCCGTGAGAAGGAGTTTACCGTGGCCGTAGTATTCCGTGATTCGTTGCATAGGCTGACCAAAAAAGGCCACCCTACCGGGGTAGAGTGGCCTGTGTGAATTTAGCGGGCGGGGGGATTAATCCTCGTCCTCGTTTTCATTCTCGGTATTGAGCTGCTCGCGCAGTTGCTCGAAGGCTGACAGGTCACCCAGCGTAGAACGCTCGTTGCTGGAGTTGGTCTGCTTGACGGCCTTGCGGGTCGTGGCTTGCTCCTCGCGGCGCTCGCGGACAACGGTGTCTTTGGCTTCGCGGCGGATGTCGTTTACGTAGCGGCTGTGGCTGACCATCAGCTTCTTCTGATCGCGATCGAACTCGATGACCTTTACGGTCAGGGTCTCGTCCACTTCGGCGATGCTGCCGTCCTCCTTGCGCATGAGCTTGATCGGAGCGTAGGCTTCCAGTCCGTAGGGCATCTGTACGATGGCGCCGCGGTCATCCTTGCGGAGTACGGTGGCCTCGTGGTAGCTGCCTTCGGGGAAGACCGACTCGAACGAATCCCAGGGGTTCTCCTCGAGCTGCTTGTGTCCGAGGGACATTTTGCGGTTGTGCTCGTCCACTTCCAGTACTACGACGTCGATGTCGTCGCCTACCTTCACGAACTCGCTGGGGTGGCCGAAGCGCTTGGTCCAGCTGAGGTCGCTGATGTGGATCATGCCGCCGATGCCGTCGTTGAGCTCAACGAATACACCGTAGGGCGTGAGGTTCTTGACCTTGCCGTTGTGGCGCGAGCCGACGGGGAAGGTCTGGTTGATGGTATCCCAGGGATCCTGCTGCAGTTGCTTGATCGAGAGCGACATCTTGCGGTCGTCGCGGTCGATGGTCACAACGCGGGCGTTGCGGGTCTCGCCGACGGTGAAGTACTCGCGGGCGTTGATGGGCTGGTTGCTCCAGGTCACTTCGCTTACGTGTACCAGGCCTTCGACACCGGGCTGAATTTCGAGGAATGCACCGTAGTCTTCGATGTTGACTACGCGGCCTTCGACGGTGCTGCCTTCGGTGATGGTCTCGTCGAGCACTTCCCACGGGTGGGGCTGCAGCTGCTTGAGGCCGAGGCTGATCCGCTTCTTGTTCTCGTCGAAGTCCAGTACGGCCACGTTGACCTTCTGGTTGAGTTCGAGTACGTCGCTCGGGTGGTTGATCCGTCCCCAGCTGATGTCGGTGATGTAGAGGAGGCCGTCGACGCCACCCAGATCGAGGAATGCCCCGAAGTCGGTGATGTTCTTGACGATACCTTCCAGTACCTGACCGCGCTCGAGGCTGGCGATGATCGCTTCGCGCTGCTCGGCCAGATCGCTCTCGATGAGGGCTTTGTGGGAAACAACGGCGTTCTTGATGGTCTCGTTGATCTTCACGACCTTGAACTCCATCGTTTTGCCTACGTAGGCATCGTAATCGATGATCGGCTTGATGTCGATCTGCGATCCGGGGAGGAAGGTTTCCAGTCCGCCACAGTCGGCGATGAGGCCGCCCTTGGTCTTGCTGATCACCTTACCGTTGATGACGGTTCCGTTTTCGTAGCTGTCGCGGATGCGATCCCAAGCACGGAGCAGTTTGGCCTTGCGGCGGCTCAGTACGAGCTGTCCGCGTTCGTCTTCCTGTTGTTCGACGTACACTTCAACGGTGGTGCCTACTTCGATGTCCTGGTCGCGGAATTCGGAGAGGGGCAGCAGTCCGTCGCTCTTGTAGTTAAGGTCGAGAATCACGTCGCCGTCGATGATGGCCGATACCTTGGCCGACATGATTTCGGCTTCCTGGATATTGGTCATGGAGGCTTCGTACTCCTTTTCCATTGCCTCGCGCTCCGACTGGCTGTAGCGGTTGTCGATCTTGGCGATGGCGTCCCAGGCGAAGGCGTCGTGGGCCGAACCGGTGGCGCCACTGGTGTCGGCTTCGTCGATTTCTACGGCTTCTTCCTTCACCTCTTCGGTGAGGGCAACGGAAACGCGGGAGGATTCCTTACGGATTACCTTAGCCTGGCGCTTTTTGTCGGCTTCGTCTTCGTCGTCATCCTCTTCGTCGTCGTCTCCTGCGTCGTCGAGGCTGTCTTCGGCGTCGTCGGTGGCCTGGGCGATATCGTCGGCGGTGGCTTCCGGGCCGGGGTTTACCTTAGACTGGGTCTCGGTGATGGCCGGAGTTTCCTCTTCGGTGCCGGGAGTGGCTTGATCGTCGGTTGATTGGCTTGCCTCCGGAGTGATGGAATCGGTGGAGGTCTCTTCGGTCCCGTCTACTTGCGGGTCCTTATCGTCGTCTACTTGCATGACGCGATGGGTTTAAAAGGTTAAAAAGTCGGGCCGCTTCGGGGGCGGCTGTTCCCCTTCCCTCGCCAGGGTGTGGCTTAGGAGGCGCAAAGATACGACTTCGGCCCGACTTCTTTCCTTACCGTCGCACAAAAGATTTATGCGTTTGGCGATCGCCTTCGGTGACGTCGAGTCGGTAGATACCGGAGGGCAGGTCGACCACGGGCAGCACCGCACGGAGACGGCCGATCTCCTTGGCGTATTCCAGTATCCGTACGCGGCGCCCGGCAGTGTCGTAAACAAGCACTCGTACGGTTCCGGCATAGTCACCATACACGTCGAGGGTCAGTTCGTCGACCACCGGGTTGGGGTAAAGATCAACCTGCCCGATCTCTTTGCCGGACGCCGCGGCACTGCTATTGGGACCACTCGTGTGCACCACTGACTTAGGTACGTAGGGACAAGCCGGGGCATCGGGCAGCTTAGTGGCGTCTGGGGAAGAAAATACCGGGCCGTCTGAGAGCGTGGTGAGGTACAATTGGTCGATGGCGGTGCCGGGCTCCCGGTTCGCGATGTAGATGTTATGCCGACCGGGAGTGAGTGAGAAAGAAACCGCTATGCCGTCGTCATTGACCTTCCGCCATTCGAAATCGTTCGTGTGCAACTGAGCACCCCCTATTTCTTCCCACATCTTGATCCATTTCCCGTCGTCGATCTGCACCCAGACGGAATTGCGACTGTTGTCCGGCGCATTCATCCGGAGGAACAGATAGTACTGACCCGCGGTGGGTACCACAGCGGTATACATGAGCTCCTGAGCTTCAAGGTGGGTGGTGGGCTCGTTAAGCTGGCGGTCTCCCCGGAAGACCATGAACTGATCGTTAGCCCCCCGACTGTCCCGCACGGTGGTCCAACCGCCTTGGGAGTTGCTGCATTCGGCCTCCAGGGCTATCCCTACGCTGCAGGCCGGATCGGCTACCGATTCCTCGTCCGGCGGCAACTGATCTATGGTACTGACGTAAATCCGGTCTAGTTTCGTGCCATCCTCGCGGTAAGTGAATTCTAGGTGGTTGAGCTGGCCCTGCGCACCGGTCAGCGCGATCGGCAGGCGGTTCCAGCGGAAGCCCGGACGGTCGTGGCGGATGGACTTCCAGGCATACCACTCACCGCCGTTCAGCCTGACCCAGAAAGAATCGTCGTCCCCGGAGGGCGCGTTGATGCGGCCGTACAGGAATAGGGGAGCCGCAGTGAAGTCGGCACCCAGATCCAGGTTAAATCGGATGATGTTGTCCGCCGCATCGGGCGGGGGAGCAGTTAACGCATTTCTGCCAAGTTCGACGAGGTAAGCGCCCTGGGAGGCTGCCGCATCGCCGGCCAGGGTCCAAGCCTTCCCGTAATCAGCACACTCGGCTTCCAGCCACTGACCGGTATACGGAACCACCGGGGCGGGACAATTTGCATCCTCCTCACCCTTCCCGGTTATGGGTGTCGCCATTCTGCTGAGGTATACTTTATCCAGTTGCGCTCCGTCCTCCCGGTAGGCGAAGTCGATGGTATTGGAGCCGGCGTTGAGCGTAATCGGCCCGCCCGGATACATATTCCACCGGAAGCCGACCCCCTGCCGGATTCCCGTCTTCCACGCATACCATTCCCCCCCGTTTACCCGCACGTAGTACGAGTCGTCCAGATTGGTTGGGGCACTGATCCGGGCCTGTAGGTAATAGGTGCCCGCCGCGGTATTGGGCAGGTCAAACCGAACGTAATTGGCGGGAACGTCCACCGGAGGTGCGCTCGTGCTATTACCGCGGGGATACACGACGTAAGTGGTGTTTGACGCGTCAGCACTACGGCCCGTTTTCCAGGATGACCCGAGCTGGGCGCATTCGGCTTCCAGCCAGAACTTGGACGTCATCGGTTCATCGCAGGTGATGTCGGTGACCGAACTGGAGCTACTCAATCCAGTGTAAATTCGGTAGGGGTGATTCAGGCCGATATCCGGACTGAAGTTCAAGTATCTCACTTCAAGATCAGGACTGCAGTAGGCCAATTCGATCACGTTATCGCCGGGCGCCAGGTGTATCCCCTGGAGGATGGAAACCGCCTCGATTACTTCCCACCTGCGCCATCCCGCGCCATTGGTATTTATCCAGAGGCAATTTCCCTTAGTTTCCGGCAGGGAGAATACCCCGAGTACATCATACGATGGGTCATTTGCATCATTAATGTATTTGGGTACATCGGGAATTACAAAACGCAGTTTGTTGGCCGGGACATCCGCCGGTACCTGGTCAACGGACGACTCAGACGGGGCAACGGCAATCGCACCGCTCGCATTTTGTGGATCGGCCCTGCGCGTCCATTTATCCCCTACTTCCGCACACTTTGCGCTGATGCGGAAATACGGACCAGGATCCTCTCCTTGGTCACGCTGAATAATTTTCCAGAGCGAGGTGTCGGTGTCGCTCGCGCCGTAAAAGTCGTAGACCGTAGCTATAAATTTGCCTACCCCCTGAAATTCCGGGTATACGGTGATGGAGGATTGCTCATGGCGGTGGGGATCGTAATCTTCCTGTCGATAGGGACCCTTCATGTCGTAAATATATATCGTACCGTCGGGGTCGTAGGATGACGAGGCATCAAGGACGATGCTAGTGAACGGCGTGACAATCACTTCACTTCCCGGCTCCAGGATCGCCACCGGTGGCTCATTGTAAAAATCGGGGCAGTTGGTTCCCGACAGGTCGTATTCAAACGGGCGCAGCGAGCGAAATACGTACCAATTAAAATGGATGGATTCGAGGTACACCTGGTCGAGTTGCTGATCGGCACGGGTGAAGGCCACATCTAGCGTTCGCAGGGTATCGCCGTCCAGCCCTAGTACGTTGTCGGCTTCATACTCAAGCCCGTCGGGCACCCAGGCCCACCCCCCGTCAGCGATCCGGGCGTAGGTGGTGGTGTAGGTGTATAGCTTCCAGGTGCCGCCGTTGGTCCGCAGCCACAGGGCAACGGGGCCGGGGTCGGTCTGCCGTACCAGGAAGTAAGGGGAATAATCGACCTCTCCGGCCCCATCCGCCTCAGGATCGAAGTGAAGACGGACGTAATCTTCCGGATCGTCGCCGGGAGCAGTATCGGGGAATACCGCCCCGTCTGGCGCTACGTATTCGTCACTGGTGGCGGTAGGGTCTGCTAATACCTGCAGGCGGCCCCCGACGGCCGCGCATTCGGGCTCGTAGAGGTAGCGTTGGGAGAATGCCTGGGGGATCTGGCCGGATTGAGACGACAGTTCCCCGGAAAGCAGCAGGAGGAGTAGGGCGCACAGAGCTATTGCCCCGGCGGGCGCACAGCGCGCGGGAAAGTAATATAGCGGCATGGAAAGAGAAGTTATCGGTTCATAGTGAAGCCTGATGTAAATTAAATTTTATTCCATAAATAATCAATACATCTAATGCCCAGGGGCGGGGTCGCAGGTGCTGAAATTGATTGGAATACAGCAAACGCTATAATCCCGACTTTATGGCCGACCGATAATCCGAAAAAATTAACGGTATTTACTTACAATTAGGGAGGGGTTTCCTGACCGGAAAGGTAAACCGGGCATCCACCAACCGAGAACACGGCCACTTCCGGAGGCAAATCTTGCCCGTAACTACCGGCGCAAACAGCGCACGGCATCTTGCAATCGCACGGGGCGGGGACGCAGGAGCAAGGCACAAAAAAACCGCGAAGGGCTCGGCCCGACGCGGTTTCTAAGAGGTTGGGAGCGGATTCGAACCGCCGTACAAGGTTTTGCAGACCTTTGCCTAGCCACTCGGCCACCCAACCAGGGGAGGGCAAAAGTAGGTGCGACCGTACGGTAGCGCCAAACTTTCTCGCCGGTTTATTTCACCGGAGTAGCTGCACAACGCCACTGCGCGTCATTAAGTTTCCGGCAGCGGTAGTATAGGAGAGGGTATAAATGTAGGCACCGCTCGGCGCGGCGCGGTCGCCGTAGTCGCCATTCCAGGCCCGGAAGGGGTCGTCGGACTCGAAGATTAGTGCACCCCACCGGTCAAATACCAGCAGACGATAGGCCTGAAGCACGGGCGCAACGGAGAAGAAGGGACGAAATTCCCGGTTCACGTCCTGAGTGGCGGCAGGACTAAAGACGTTGGGAAGGTAAAAGTCGGTCTCACCGGCCACACAGCTCTCGTTGGAGAGAAAGGAATAAGTGGTGTCCTGTCCCGCGGGAATAAAGTTGGCCTGGATCCGATAGCACCGGATCGAATCCCCCGACCCGCTTTCATCGGTGTAGGTGAGCGCGCTCAGGTTCGTAGCGACGGGATCGAGCGAACCATCGGGCCTGACCAGCAGAACGGTATAGGAAAGCGATCCGGGCAGCCCGTTGACCAGTGGCGTCCAGTCGAGGGTAGCCGACTCGGGCAACCCCGTAGCTTGCAGAAATACCGGACTGACGGCATTGGTCGTGATCGTTCGGCCGCAGGAGTCCGACTGCACGAAGCGAAGGGAGTCGCCGGGCAGCACTCCAGTCGGTACCGTGAGGGCAAGTTCCCCGCCGGGAGCGGCAAGTCCGGGAAGCAGCACACTATCCGCGCGCCCGATTCCATCGATCAGCAGGGTGGTGGAAACTGCGCCTGCGTTACGGATGGAATCGACGGAGAACCTCAGGCCACCACCGTCTTCCTGCTCTACTCCGTATACGGCAAAGCTCCGGACGGGCTGCGAGATGTCGATTGATTTACAGAATACGGCGGAACGGGCCTCACCGACGCTGTCGGCCAGCGTGGCCGTAACGTAAAAGCATAGCTCCTCCCCGTCGTTCGCGAGGTCATAAGTGAGGGTAGGGGAGTCGCCGGGGGCCGTTCCCTGACCTACGAATGGCCCACCATCGGTAGCAACGAACAACTCCAGGCTCGCGATTGGAAGGAAGGTAGCCAGGGTCGCTTCGTCGATCGTAACGACGACGTCCGCATCGCAATCTTCACCGCCCGTGCCGGTCAGGTCAGCTCCGGATAGGATGGTTCCCTGCGGACTATCGTTCCCACAGGGATCAATGGCCGCGATGCGATACTGTCGGGAGGTCAGTTCATTTTCCGGAACGCCGGTAATCCGGTAGGACGTTACGTCGCCCCCGACGGTGTCAATCGGCGTCGTGCCGGAGGGCGTGATCTCCAGGACAACGTAGCCGCTCACTTCCGGAGATTCCGACAACTGCCAGTTTAGCAGCACGTCGCCGGATTCAATACTTACGTACTCTAAGATCGGCGTGGCCGGGATAAAATTATCGAGGGTATCGCTGGTCAGGGCGGTGGTATCCGGACAGGCGTAGCGGTACTGCAAATAGTAAAAAAGCTGCTGCCCGCCGGGATTTTCGTCCCGGTACTCCGTTGCCGTGGCGTCGTTGATGGCCGTCAGTAGGGTATAGGGGCCGTCGGCGGTAGTGCTGCGGTATATCTCGGTAGCCTCGTACGGGCCGCAATCGCTGAGTACGTTTGTCCACGTTAGAATCTCGCCGCCCGCCTCGGAACGGGTACACAAAAATTCTGGTGCGGAAATCTGAGCCGGCAGTACGGCAGTCAGTAAGAGCAGTAGGGGGATGAGGAGAAGTTGGCGCAAGGGGACGTGTCGATGTTCATAGTACACCTCACAAACGTCGCCAGCCGGTCCCGTGTTATGGCCGGGGGCGGACACCCGCTTAATCAATTGCTATATCCTCATCGTCAACCGGGGGAAGGAGTTCGATCGGCTGCTGAAAACGTAGATCGAGCGCCTGCTTGATGCGATTTCGCAGTGCTTCACTGCGGATGAAGTCGGCCTTGACCGCTCGCTTGTCGCTATCAACGACATAACTCTCCAGCGGACCCCGTATGGTATAGTACAGGTTAAAGAGGCCATTGAGGGCGGGCAGTACTTCGAGTGCCCTATCGTGGCGGCTAATTTTATTGGCGATCACCTGGCCGGCGTTAACCTTGACGTAGTATTCCAGTTCCTGGTCGAAGGTATGCCTGCCGCTCAGGGTAAGGTTGATGGCACTGCTGCGGATGAGCATGGCGGGAATATAAATGGTCCGCTTGCTGATTTCGAAGTAGTTGGCCAGATGCGTGAAGCGCACGCGCTCCAGATCTCCCGATTTCAGCGCAAAGGCGAAGTTCTCGAGCATGGGGAAATCACGGAGCTCTCCATCGAGGATCTCCAGGCCCGCCAGTACGTGCAGGCGGTCGTAGTCTATCTCCCCCCGATCGTCGAAGGCCAGTTCAAGCAGTATGCGCGCGTTCAACTCTCCCTTCAGGTGGTCCGCCGTCAGCACCTCCTGACCGAAGTTGCCGGACTGATAAAAGAACTCCTCCGCATCCACCTTCGACGCGGTGATCCGGGCATCGACGCGGTTGGTTTCCCGGAAGTAAGTCGTTGCGTCCAGTCGGAAAGCCCCCGCCATGGCCTCGGTAAGCCCCCGCAGGGTGAGTTGACCGGGAGTACAAATGAGCTGCCCCCGAAAATTTTCTCCGTGCATCTCATCCCACGTCCATGCCTCCACTTCCGCTTCGAAACGGCCGTCGAGCAAATCCGTAAGCCGCACCCTGCGTGTGGTTTCCGCGGGAATAGCTGTTGGCGCGGCTTCCTCAGCGGGACCAGATAGGGCAAGCAGTTCCCCTACGTCGATTACCGTCCCGGAGAGGGTTGCGGTAAACTCCAGCGCGGCGTCACGGGAGTTGAGGCTATCGGCAAAGAGTACCGGTATCAGGTTCGTAGCTCTTCCGGAAAGGACCGCCCGGGTCTCCTCCATCGCAAAGGCCAGATCGGTCACCTCCACGGCATTGTCCAGCAGTTTCAGCTCTCCGGAAGGAAGGAAAAGCACCTTGTCGTTCACCGTAAATTCTCCGTCTACCAACCGTATGGTCCCAGCGGATGATACCCTCCCCATTCTGCGGGCATCGACCATGTCACGGTAATACCCGCTCAGGGTGACGTCCCGAAAGTGCATCACTCCATCGCTCCGGCTTACGGCTCCTTCCCCCAGCATTGCCGGCAGGGTAGCCAGCGGCAGACTGCCGTCGGCGGCAAATGTGATGCGGGGATCTTCCAGGTCCTCCAGCCGTAGTTTCAGGTCGAAGGGTTCTCCGGAAAACGTCCCGGTAAGCCGCTCTACGGCAAGGGTCTGCACCCCCCCGCGCGGACCGTTCACGTAGGCAAAGGTGGCGGCCAGGTCGATGTTACGGGCCCCGACGTTCATCCGGGGACTATCGAGGCGGCCGTCGGTAAATTCAAGTTTGCCGTCGATGCGGGGATATGTGCTGCGAGTCCACGCACCATTGACGGCCGTGGAGAGGGAAAGCCTACCCCGCGTCTCCCAGTCCGCTAGGCTGCCGGTATAGGACGGGGGCAGAAGTTGCAGTACGTCCGCCAGATTTCCGGAGGTACTGCTGATGTTGAGTGCGGTGGTAAGGCCGTCCTCCGTAGGTGTCACGAAACCCGTGGTTTCCAGCGTCAGGTCGCCCGAGGTGATCCGGAGGGGAGAGAATTCGTAGCCACCGAGGGCGTGGTCGATCGCGGTGACCGATTCCAGGGTAAATTCCTTTCCGTCGAGGTAACGGTATCCCCCCTGGTCGATGTAGTCTACCCGCAGGTTCGCCTCCGTTTCCAGCAGGTATTTGGCAGCGCCGAAGTCTCCGCTGAAAGTAGCCCGGTCTACCGTGACGAGTGCGTCTACGTTGAGCTGGGCATCCTGGTAGATGAGCACGACGTTGTTCAGCCGCGCCCGCTCCGCTGCGAATTCAACTCCCTCCGCACCTGCGTCCCCGCCCTCCTCCGCCCGATCGCCTACCGAAGTGTAGCCCGCCAGTTGGTAGTTGGTGTTGCCGTCGCGGTCGGTGAAGAGCTGCAGTTTGCCGTCCTCGACGAGGATTCCGCTGATGCGAATTTTGCCGAAGAGACTCCCCAGGTTGAGCATGCACGAAAGGTGGTCCGCCTCCAGGAGCCGGCTGCCGTCGCTGCCCGCGACCGTCACTCCCCGCAAATCGGCCGCGAGGTAGGGGAAGGCGCGGAGCAAACTGAGGTCGTAGTGCTCAATGACGATCTCGGTCTGCAGCCGCCGGTTGAGCGCCTGTACGACTTGCCGCGCGATGGGTCCGCCGAACAATTCGACCACCGCAAAGGGCAGCAGCACAAGCAGCAGCAGAATGCCGAGAAATTTAGCGAAGCGCATCACGGGCAAAGTTACGCCGGCTGCCTACAGGTCGAGGTCCGGAACCAGGGAGAGTACCCGACGGAGCTTTTCCCGGTAGGGTTCGCTCAGGGGCACCAGGGGCACGCGCAGGTGATTTCCGCACAGGCCGAGCAGCGAGACGGCCGCCTTGATGCCTACCGGATTGCCCTCGCAGTACAGCAGGGGATGCACATCCAGCATATCGAAGTTGAGTTGCCGGGCTTCGTCGACCCGATTCTCCCGGGCGGCTTTGACCATGCGGCTGAAGTGGCTGGGCAGGGCGTTGGCGATCACGCTGATTCCGCCGTGGCCGCCGACCGCAATCATGGCCGTAGCGAGGGGGTCGTCGCCGCAGAGCACACCGAAACGGTCCGGACGGTGGCGCAAAATCTCGGTGGCCTGGCTGAGAATTCCGCTGGCCTCCTTCACCGCGGCGAAGCGATCGCTTTCTTCCGCCAGGCGCAGCACGGTTTCGGGCAGTACGTTGCTGCTGGTGCGGCCCGGAACATTGTAAATGATGAGGGGGCGCGGCGCTACCTCGGCTACCCGCATATAATGCTGGTAAATTCCCTCCTGGGGTGGTCTGCTGTAGGCCGGGCTGCTGGACATGATGCCCGCCACGCCGTCGAAGTTGAAGTCGCGGATGAAGTTGACCAGCTTTTCGGTGTAGTTGCCGCCGAAATATCCGGCCACGATGGGCACCCGTCCGTCCACGTGGCGGATAGTGAAATCGAGGATTTCGCGGCACTCCTGGGTACTCAGGGTGATGGCCTCACCGGTGGTGCCGAGGCTGACCACGTAGTCGACCCCGCCCCCGATTACGTAGTCGATGATTCCGCCCAGGGAGGGGTAGTCGATCGACTTATCGGCCCGGAACGGCGTGATGAGCGCCACGCCGGTGCCGCTAAATTCGGGGTCATTAGCTTGCATAGGGATTATTTGGCGTGGGTTACTTGCCCGATCGCGGCGTACTTGTTGATGCGGTCCTCGATCATCTGATCGACGGATTTTTCCTGAATGGCGGCAATGGCTTTTTTCAGTTGCCGCTTCAGCGTTTTCGCCATTTCATCCGGTGCGGAGTGGGCCCCACCGTGGGGTTCCTTTACGATCTCCTCGACGATGCCGAAGCTGTGCATGTCCTCGGCGGTGAGTTTTAGTGCCTCCGCCGCCTTTTCTTTATAGTCCCAGCTCCGCCAGAGAATGCTGCTGCAACTTTCCGGCGAGATCACCGAGTACCAGGTGTTTTCCAACATCATCACGTGATCGCCCAGTCCGATGCCAATGGCGCCGCCGCTGGCCCCTTCCCCGATCACCGCACACACGATGGGTACGCGCAGCTGGGCCATCTCAAAGAGGTTACGGGCGATGGCTTCCGCCTGTCCGCGTTCCTCGGCCTCGATGCCCGGAAAGGCACCCGGAGTGTCGATGAGTGAGATAACGGGAAAGCCGAACCGCTCGGCCAGTTTCATGAGGCGCAGGGCCTTGCGGTAACCCTCCGGGTTGGCCATGCCGAAGTTGCGGTACTGCCGCATCTTGGTGTTGACGCCCTTCTGGTGGCCGATGATGACCACGGTCTGCCCGTCCATATTCCCGATGCCCCCTACGATGGCCTTGTCGTCGCCGTAGTAGCGGTCGCCGTGGAGCTCCACGAATTTGCGGCACATCTGCTCGATGTAGTACAGGGTGTAGGGCCGTTCGGGGTGGCGACTCAGCTGCACCCGCTGCCAGCCGCTGAGGTTGCTGTAGATGTCGCGGCGGGTCTGTTTGATGCGGCCCTCGAGTTCCTGGATCGTTGCGTCCATATCTACGACGCCGTCGTCTCCTACCTCCTTTACCTTTTCCAGCTGTTCGTAAAGTTTCTCCAGCGGCTTTTCAAACTCCAAAAATACCATTCGTCGTCACTTTAAAATTCCCCGTGAATACAACCTCCGTCTATTTACCGCAGCTGCACTTTGGCGGAACCCAGCATACCGACGTCGGTGTAGATCTCGGCCCGGTAGAAGCCTTCCGCCAGCTTGTCGGATAGTTCGTGGGTAAAGCTGATGCGCTGGTTCCTTTCCAGGTTTACGTCCCGGCCCTCGAGGGCGATGAGGGGCTTTTCGGCACCGTTGACCATCGAAGTGGCGCGCACGGGGTTTTCGCTGATCACCGGCGTGGCGGAGGCATCCGTCAGGACCAGGTAGATGGGACGGACACCGAGGTATTCGGCGGGTACGTCGGTCAGGTCGAAGCTCACCGCGATGCGGCGTGCGCGGCTGGCGTTGGCCGTATTGCTGCCGTTCTTACGCAGCAGGTCGACCTGAATGGCCGTAGCCTTGAAGGCCCCCAGGGTCATGCGCTCGAGGTCGGCCTCCATGCTTTCGTTCATGCGGCTCAGGTTATCCACCTGTTTCGTGGCTTCGTAAGCCTCCGTCTTGGCGGTGCTGAGGTCCTGGCGGAGTACGACGTTGCGTTTGCGCAGGTCCTCGTTTTCCTCCGTGAGCTCCACGATGCTGGTTTCCAGCATGGTGCGCACGTTGATGAGGTCCTCGATCTGTAGCCGCATTTTATAGGCCACGTCGTTGTCGTTTTTTCGCGACTTCTGTGCCTGTCGCATATCGTAAAGGGCCCGTTTGGCGGTCTCCTGCGCTTCGGTGAGTTGCCCCTGTAGTTCGGCGTTTTCCCCGCTGACTTCCCGGAAGGCCTGGTCGAGGCTGTCCACTGATTTCATCAGGTTGTCGCGCAGCAGGGTCAACTGTTCGGCCTCGTCCGACTTTTCGGTGTAGCTGGCCTCCAGTTTGCTCTTCGTCGTGACACCCCATACGAGGGCTCCGATGAAGAGCAGGGCGAGCAGAATGGCGATGATGGTGAGGGTACGTTTGTTCATAAGACCTCTAGGCATGGTTGAGCGGGCGAATTTACGACTTCTCCCGCTAGCAGACTCCACCGCCCCGCCGCCCCGGCCGTCAAATCCACTTCCGCGACCGGAACCAGGCCAGCATTCCGGCGATGATGGACAGCATCACCCCCCACAAAACGAAGTAGCCGTAGCGGGTGCGCAGCTCGGGCATATTCTCCCAGTTCATCCCGTATACCCCCACCAGAAAGCTCAGGGGAATGAAAATCGTCGATACGATCGTCAGCGTCTGCATCACGCTGTTCATCCGGAAACTGATCTCGCTCACGTACAGGTCGTATAAGCCGTTGGTCACGTCGCGGTATGTCTCCACGAGGTCGGTGATCTGGATGACGTGATCGCGCAGGTCGCGCACGTACACCTGGGTATCGGAAGTGATCAGGGGGTTCTCCGTATCGCTGAAGTGACCCGTCAGCTCCCGTAGCGGACTGATGCTCTTGCGCAGGGTCAGCAGTGCCAGCCGTAGGTCGTGGATCTTCGACTTGGTGCCGATTTCCGCATCCCCCATAATTTCTTCCTCGAGCTGATCCAGCTCCTCCTCGATCTGATCAATGACCGTGAAGTATTTGTCGACCAGGTTATCCACCAGGGCGTAGGCCAGGTAGTCCGCCCCCCGGCTCCGTATGCGCCCCGTGGCGGTTTCCAGGCGCTTGCGCACGCTGCGGAACAGGTCGCCGACGTCTTCCTGAAAGGTCAGCACCTTCCCGTCGACGAGGTAGATCGACACTTGCTCCGTACTCAGCTGCCGGTTGGGACGATCGAAGGCGAAGGCCTTTACAATGATGAGTACCCCGCTTTCCATCAGTTCTATTTTCGGCCGCTGGTGTACGTCCACCACATCCTCGAGGGCCAGCGAGTGCATGCCGAACTGGCGCCCGACCCGCTCGATAAGGGCAATGTTGTGGAGGCCCCGCACGTCGTACCAGAGGGTAGCCCGTTCGGAGCGGGGTTCCGGTAGCTCGTCCACGCTGCTTTGCGCCTCGAAATAGTCTCCGTGGTACTGCGTCAGGTGTACGTGGGTGGTTTCCGACTCCTGCTCCCCGGTGTAGATCATGGTGCCGGGTGGCGCGCCGGCCTTCCTCCGGCCCGTGACGGCCTTTTCTTCCTTCGATCGCAGCAGGTTGACTATTCTCATGGGGCGTATGCGTTTGGGCGGGGCCGCGGGTGCGGGGCAAATCCTCAAGTGCAATGTATGCCAACGACGGCCAACGTGGGTGGGGAGCGATTATTTACCGGGCTTGTGTTACCTTTCTCCGGCCATAATTAAGATTCCTACATCATGCAAAGAAGAAAATTTCTCTACACGGCCGGCGTAGTCGGTACCGCCGTACTCTCCGGTTGTGGAACCCCCACTACCTCCCCGGCTGCCGCCACCCCGCCTCCCAGCGCGCCGGAAGGTGACCTGTGGTTCGACATCAGCCTGGCGCAGTGGAGCCTGCACAAGGCACTGTTCGCCGGAGAAATTGACAACCTCGACTTTGCCGGCATCACCCGAAACACCTACGGGCTGGATGGTGCCGAGTACGTCAACGTATTCTTCAAGGATCACGCCAAGGACCAGGCGTACCTGGCGCAAATGAAGCAGCGGGCCGCCGACCACGACGTTCGTTCCCTCCTGATCATGGTGGATGGCGAAGGCAACCTCGGTGCTACCGACGCCAACGAACGCACGACCGCCGTCGAAAATCACTACAAATGGATCGACGCCGCTCACTATCTGGGGTGCCACAGCATTCGCGTAAACGCCGCCGGCCGGGGTAGCCGGGAGGAAGTCGCCGCCGCGGCCGCCGACGGACTCCGCCGCCTTGGGGAATACGGTCAGCAGGCCGGACTAAACGTGATCGTGGAGAATCACGGCGGGTACAGCAGCGACGGCGGCTGGCTGGCCGGGGTCATCGCCGCCACGGAGCAGGAAAACTGCGGCACCCTACCGGATTTCGGCAACTTCTGCATGGAACGCAGCGGCAACGGCTGCGCCAAGGAGTACGACCGCTACCAGGGCGTTCGGGAAATGATGCCCTACGCCAAGGCCGTTTCCGCCAAGACCCACGATTTCGATAAGGAGGGCAACGAAATTCACACCGATTACCGGCGCATGCTCGGTATCGTTAAGCAGCACGGCTACCGGGGCTGGATGGGAATCGAGTACGAAGGCAACTCCATGACCCCCGACGCGGGCATCAAGGCTACGATCGCATTGTTGCGTAAGGTGGGCGCGGCGGTCTAGACCACCGCGCCGGCGGCTACTTGGGCATATTCTGTTTACCCAGCCAGCCGGTATCGAAATCTCCGTTGCGGAAATCGTCCTGCTTGAGTAGCCACTGGTGAAAGGGCACGGTGGTTTTGATCCCCTCTACGATGAATTCGTCCAGGGCCCGCTCCATCTTGGTGATCGCCTCGGCACGGGTGGGGGCCCGCACGATCAGTTTGGCGATCATGCTGTCGTAGTAGGGGCTCACCGTGTAACCGGCGTATACGTGGGTGTCTACCCGCACGCCGTGGCCCTTCGAACTGTGAAAGCTCGTGATCTTACCCGGGCTGGGGCGGAAATCGTTCCAGGGGTCCTCGGCGTTGATCCGGCACTCGATGACGTGTCCTTTCGGGTAGTAGTTCTGTCCGCTCAGCGGCTCACCGTAGGCTACCTTGATTTGCTCCTTGATGAGATCGTGGTCGATGCTCTCTTCGGTCACGGGGTGCTCCACCTGGATGCGGGTGTTCATCTCCATGAAGTAGAAATTGCGGTTGGCGTCAACCAGGAATTCTACCGTACCTACTCCCTCGTAGCCGATGGCTTCGCCGGCCTTGATGGCTGCCTCACCCATTTTCTGCCGCAGCTCGTCGGTCATGAAGGGACTGGGGCACTCTTCGAGCAGTTTCTGGTGGCGGCGCTGTACGCTGCAATCGCGTTCGCTGAGGTGAATGACCTTGCCGTTTTGATCGCCGATGACCTGGATCTCGATGTGGCGGGGCTGCACGATGTACTTCTCCATGTAGATGCCGTCGTTGCCGAAGCTGGCTTTGGCTTCGGCACGGGCGCTGTTCCATAGATTGACGAAGTCCTCCTTCCGGGTGACGATGCGCATTCCCTTACCGCCGCCTCCCGCCGTGGCTTTGATCATGACGGGATATCCCATCGTTTCGGCGCGGGTCATGCCGTCTTCCGCGCTTTTGAGGAGGGTGCCGTCGCCGGGTACGACGGGTACGCCGGCGCGGATCATCGTGTCCTTGGCGGTGATCTTATCGCCCATGTTGCGGATGTGCTCGGGGCGGGGGCCGATAAATTTGATACCGTAGTCCTGGCAGATCTCGGCAAAGTCGGCGTTCTCGCTCAGGAAGCCGTATCCGGGGTGGACGGCATCGGCGTTCGTGATCTCCACGGCGGCCATGATCTTCGGGATGCTCAGGTAGCTTTCGGCGGAGGCCGGCGGGCCGATACAGACGGCTTCATCGGCGAAGCGGACGTGCAGGCTTTCGCGGTCGGCCGTTGAGTAGATCGCCACGGTTTTGATGCCCATCTCCCGGCAGGTACGAATGATGCGCAGGGCGATCTCACCGCGATTGGCGATGAGGATTTTGTTGAATTTCTGGGCCATACTTTTTGCTAAGACGGGTCTACTAGGAAGAGCGGCTGGTCGTATTCGATCGGTTGGGCATCCTCTACGAGCACCTTGACGATCTTGCCGGCTACCTCGGATTCGATCTCGTTGAACAGTTTCATCGCTTCCACGATGCATACCGTATCGCCCTTGGCAATGCGATCACCGACCTTGATGTACGGGGGCTTGTCCGGGGAAGCGGACCGGTAGAACGTACCGATCATGGGCGACTTCACCTCGACGAGGTTCGATGCCTGCTTGCTTTCCGCGGCGGGCTGGGCGCCACCGGCGGCGGCCGCGGCGGCAGGGGGGGCGGGAGCCGCCGGTGCGGCGGGAGCGGCCGGAGCCGGTGCGGCTACGGGCGCGGGCATGCTGATGATCGAGGGGCCGGCCGCCTGGGTGGTCTGGCGACTGAACGATTTTCCGCGAATGTGCAGGGCTACCCCCTCGTTCTTGTACTTGAATTCCGATATCTCGCTTTTGGCAACGAGCTTGATCAGTTCCTGGATATCTTTTAGTGTCATGTTCTGGGCGTATGGTTAAACACGGCTCACGTAAGAGCCACTGCGAGTATCAATCTTGATCCGGTCACCGGTATTTACGAAAAGGGGGACGCGTACTTCGGTCCCCGTTTCGATGGTTGCCGGCTTCAGGGTATTGGTGGCGGTATCGCCCTTTACCCCCGGCTCGGTGTAGGTGATTTCCATCTCCACGTACTGGGGCAGGTCTACGGTGAGGGGCGTGCTGTCCTCGGTATTGTAGAGCACTTCGATGGTGTCGCCCTCGCGGATGAAGCCGGGGTTGTCAATCATAACCTCCTGAATGGTGGCCTGTTCATAGCTCTCCGTATTCATGAAGTGGTAGCCCATCTCATCCTTGTACAGGTACTGCATCTTGTGCCGCTCGACCCTCACCTCATCCACCTTGTGGCCGGAGGGGAAGGTTTCGCTGAGTACCCGACCGGTGGAAAGGCTCTTGATTTTGGTGCGCACGAAGGCGGCTCCCTTCCCGGGTTTGACGTGCTGAAACTCAATGACACTGTAGATGTCGTGGTTGTGGCGGAAGGTAAATCCGTTCTTTATATCCGAGGTTGAAGCCATTGCGTTCGGTTTGTCGCTGATGCCAATGTAAGCAAGTCAGCCGCTATGTGGTTAGGAAGCGCGAAGATATGCTTTCTCCCTTATCTATTCTTCCTGCTCCAGCAGGTGGTTGTCCGCGAAGCTGTAGTAGCGGTGTCCGGCTACGATCAGGTGGTCCAGCACGTGTAGGTCGAGGCTGCGTGCCGCACGGCACAGTTTGGTGGTCAGGCGCACGTCGGCCGTACTCGGCCGCGTCTGTCCGCTGGGGTGATTGTGGGCCAGTACCAAGGAGGTCACGCTGCCGTGCTGCAGGGCGGTGCGAAAGATGGTCTTGGCATCGGCTACGGTACCCGTGGTGCCTCCCCGACTGATGAGGTGGGCGGCCAGCAATTCGTTTGCCCGGTTGAGGCAGAGCAGGTGAAATTCTTCGTGCGCCAGATCGCCCAGGCGGGGACGCAGGTACCGGAAGCAGGCTTCGCTACTGGACAGGCAGGGCCGATCGCGGTGGGTGGCCGACTCGCGGCGGCGTCCCAGTTCCAGAGCGGCGACGACCTGCATCGCCTTTACCCGGCCCATCCCGCTGATCCGCGTCAGGTCGCTTACTTGGCGGCGGGCCAGCTCGTGTAGGTCGTGATCGACGGATAGCAGAATTCTGCGGGCCAGATCGACCGCCGAGGTGCCGCGGGCGCCGGTGCGGAGCAGGACGGCGAGCACTTCGGCATCGGTGAGGGCACTGGGACCACGGCGGAGTAGCTTCTCCCGGGGCCGTTCCGCGATCGCGAGGTCGCGCATCCGCAGCGGGGCGGAGGCATTTACTAGTTTTGTCATATTCCGGTTCGTTGATGGACCGGAAGGGAAGGACACGATAGGCAACGTGGGACTAAGGTAAGCCGGCGCGACGATTATTTTTCCATTTCCGAGTAGAGCCGACCCCGACTGTACGCCTTGAGCACGTGACGAACCGTCAGCGTCAGGTTGGGTGGCAAGGTATCGTAGGGGTGCCACTCCACGTTCTCAAACTTCTTACGCTCCTTGCTTTCGGGTTCGCCCTCGTAGTGGTGGGCGCGGAAGTACAGGACGATGCGGTGGGCCTTCTTGTAGCGCTTGTGCAACACGTGCACCAGGGTAAGGTCGGCGGGGGTGAGTTCGATGCCGGCCTCTTCGTAGCTTTCCCGGATGAGGGACGCCACGGCAAATTCCTTACGCTCGATCGTACCCCCGACCAGGCTGTAGTTGCCGCCGTTTGGCTTGGTCTGTTTAAGCAATAGGATCCGGCCCCGGTCTTCCAGGATAAGCCTGGCCTTGAGGGAAACACTGAATTTGGCCATGTTTTGGGGAGGGGATAAATTACAAATGGACCGGTGCCGTACTTTTGCGTCACGCAGCGGAGTGGTGCGCAAGATAGTAAGTCAAACCACGGGTGGGGTCGTGGCGTTAAGGACCTAACCCCTAACTTCGCCGGTAATCAGGGGATGCTAGCACTACCTACTGGCCCTTTGGTCAAACTCTCAGGGACCGCGCCCCCGGTCCAAATTACTCTTACACTATGCGCTACGACAGTGTCCTACAGGCTATCGGAAACACCCCCCTTATCCGACTTGACCGCATTTGCGGCAGTCGCATTCCGGCCACCGTTTACGGAAAAATGGAATCGATGAACCCGGGGCAGTCCGCCAAGGACCGCGCGGCGCTGTACATGATCGAACAGGCCGAGCGCAAGGGACGCATCCATCCCGGTGCCACCCTGATCGAGGCCACCAGCGGCAACACGGGGTTCAGCATCGCGATGATCGCGGCCATTAAAGGGTACAAGTGTATCCTAACCCTCTCGGACAAGGCAGGTCCCGAAAAGCAGGCCCTGCTGAAGGCCCTGGGCGCCAAGATCGTCCTGTGCCCGAAGGACGCCGCCCCCGAGGACCCCGAGTCGTACTACAGCAGGGCCGAAGAACTTGCCGGTACCATTCCGAACAGCTTCTACCTGCGGCAAAACTGGAACCTCGACAACAGCGGCGCCCATTACTACAGCACGGGGCCCGAAATTTGGAAGGATACGGCCGGAAAAGTTACCCACTACGTGTGCTGTGCCGGTACCGGTGGCACCCTCTCCGGCACCGCCCGCTACCTCAAGGAGCAAAATCCCGACGTCAACATCATCGGGGTGGATGCCTACGGTTCGGTACTCAAGAAGTACTGGCAGACGGGGGTATTCGACCCCGACGAAATCTTCAGCTGGAAAGTGGAGGGGCTTGGAAAAACGATCATCCCCGACAACGTGGCCTTCGATCTGATCGACGAGTTCATCAAGGTCGGCGACCGGGCGGCGGCCCTCCGGGTACGCGAACTCGCCCAGCGCGAAGGATTGTTGTTGGGATACAGTAGCGGCGCCGCGCTGGAAGCCGTATTTTCAATGCGTAAACAGCTGACTCCGGACGACGTAGTGGTCGTCCTTTTCCCCGACCACGGCAGTAAGTACCTGGGCAAGGTCTTCAATGACGAGTGGATGCAGGAGCAGGGATACCTCAAGCCGAACGGGGAGCCGGCAACCTACAGCGTGAAGCATTTGCAGCGGATGTACCGGGTGTATAAGCGGATGTACGGCCGTAAGATCAAGCAACGGTTCAACCTGGTGTAAAGCTGCGGGTTGATACATATTACATAACAGCTAATTCATTTCGATGAAAGCCCGCACTCAAAAATTCAAGTCCAATGCGAATGAGTCGCCGCCGATGTTTGAGAACAAGATTCTCAATCGCCTGACGCAGACCCATATCGCCACGCCCATTATCATCTTCTTCGTGTATGCCATCGGTCTACTGTGGTACACGGCGGCCAATACCGACATCCCGTTCCTGACCGTCGTGCTGGTTTTTTTCGCCGGCATCCTGGGCTTCACCTTCATGGAATACGCCGTGCACCGCTGGGTGTATCACCCGCCGCACGGCGCCTCGGAAGCCTACAAGAATGCGACCTACAAAATGCACGGCATGCACCACGACTACCCCAAGGATAAGAAGCGGCTCGCCATGCCACCCCTGGTCGCCATCATCCTGGCCACCAGCCTGCTCTTCCTGTTTGAGCTCGTGCTGGGGCAGTATTCGTTCTCCTACCTCGCCGGCTTCGTGGTCGGTTACGCCCTCTACCTTGTCGTACACTATACCGTCCACATCTACGCCCCGCCCCGCAACTTTTTGCGGGCCCTGTGGGTCAATCACTCCATTCACCACTACAGTGAGGATGAAGTACTCTTCGGAGTATCCCAACCCCTGTGGGACTACGTCTTCGGCACGATGCCCCGCTCCGACAAGGACAAGCGCATGGCGCGGGAAATTCACCGCTAGGCTTGGCGGCCCACTACATCGACGACGTGCGGGCGGTCACTAAACTGATCCCCCCGGGCAGGGTGAGCACCTATGGCGCGATTGCAGACTTCCTTACGCTCGGCAGTGCCCGTATGGTGGGCTGGGCCCTCTTCCGGGGCGTCACCGTCACCGACGATATACCCGCCCACCGCGTGGTGAACCGCCGCGGCGAGCTCAGCGGCCGCAACCACTTTTCCACTCCGACCCTGATGCAAGAACGACTGGAGGAGGAGGGAGTAACCATACGCGACAGCGTGGTCGTCGACTTCGATCGCGTTTTCTGGTCGCCCAACGAGCTGCTGACCTGATGAGGCTACAACTGCTACTAGAAACCACCACCGAGGTATGCTCGGTGGCCATTGCCCGCGACGGGGCGATCGTTGCGGAGGTCACGTCGCCGGAAGTGCAGCAACACGCCAGCCACCTGACGCTGTTCATCGAGCAGGTGCTGGGGGAGGCCGGAGTTACCGCCCCCGAGTTGACCGAAATCCTCATCAGCGACGGACCGGGCAGCTACACCAGCCTGCGCGTCGGGGCGGCAACGGCCAAGGGGCTCTGCGTTGCGCTGCCGGATCTCTCCCTCAGCGCAGTTCCGACCCTCGAGGCGGTGGCCCGCGCGGTGGCAGCCCCCGGCGACGCCGACAAGCTGTTTGCTACGATCAATTCCCGGCGGGGTGAGGTATTCGGTCAGGTGTTCTCCGCCGCTGACTGTGCGCCGCTCACTGAGGTGATGAACGTCAGGCTCGGTGATCCCCGGTGGCGCGGCCACTTGCTCGGCGGCGGCGGCCTGGGTAAAATGTTGGTGTGCGGGCCCGGCCAACACCGTGTCCGTGAGGCGCTCGATGACGACAACGCCTTTAGCTTTGGCCCACCAAATGCGCTGGCTGCCCGTTTTCTCCTTGGACCTGCGCCCCGCCGCCAAGGTGTGGCCGCCTACGAACCTTTTTACCTGAACCAGCCCTTCGTGACCCGTTCGAAAAAGAAATCGTTGTTGTGAAGGTTACCCGTTACGCCGTCGAGCTCGCCTACCGGGGCACCGCCTACGCCGGTTGGCAGCGGCAACCCAACGCCGTATCCGTAGAGGAGACCATCGATACGGCACTGATCACCATTCTCGGTAGTCCGGTCAAACTGGTGGGATGTGGCCGCACCGACGCCGGGGTCCACGCCAGTCAGTACGTTGCTCACTTCGACTATGCGGGCGACCTGCCCAAACGGCTGCTGGCCCGGTTGAATCGTTACCTGCCGGACGACATTGCCCTGAGCGGGATCTTCGGCGTGCCCCCGGAAATGCACGCGCGGTTCAGTGCAACGGGGAGGTCCTATACTTACCGCATCAGCCTGGTGAAGGATCCCTTCCGCACCGACACCGTAGCGTGGCTCCCGGCCCTGAAGCACCTTGATCGTGAAGCAATGCGGGCCGCGGCGGCAGTGGTGCTTGAGTACGACGAATTTGCGCCCTTCTGCAAAACCAACTCCGATGCCTTTACCATGAAGTGTAACGTGACGGAGAGCCGCTGGCAATTCGACGGAACGGAAATGGTGTACCACATCTCCGCCAACCGCTTTCTTCGCGGCATGGTGCGACTGATCGTGGGGATGTGCCTACAGGTAGGTGCGGGGAAACTCGAACTTTCGGCGGTACGAACCGCGTTAGATCGACAGCAGCGGTTGCCCAAACCCCTTAGCGCACCGGCGGCGGGCTTATTTTTAAGTCAGGTGAGGTACGCGGACCGTGGTAGCTGGATTGATATTTTATAATAGGAGTAAGGCTGTTATCTTTGCGGAATATCGGCTCTCTCCGAGACGGCGCGATGCCCTACGCGTACTTTATTAAGTGATTAGCGTCCCACACACTACACTCGTTAAGCCCTTGCGTATGTTAGAATTTATACTCAGCTTTCTGATATCCTTTGCCCTGGTGTTTGCGATCATGCCCAACGTGATCCGTATCGCGATCGAGAAAAAACTCGTCGCGCTTCCGGAAGAAAGAAGCAGTCACGACATCATTACACCCTGTTTAGGCGGGATTCCGATCTTTTTAGGAATACTATTTTGCGGTTTACTGCTTACCCCGATCGAGCAGTGGAGTGGGTTGCAATATATCCTCAGCGCCCTGGTGATCGTGTTTATGATCGGGACGAAAGACGACATCTCCCAGCTCTCGGCGGGCAAGAAGACGGCGGGCCTCGTGATTGCGATCGCGATCCTGGTCACCCGGGGGGAGGTGCGGCTCGAAAGCCTGTACGACCTCTTCTACGTGTCGCGCGACCTGCCTTACTGGTTATCGATTGCCTTCAGCGTATTCACCCTGCTGGTCATCACGAACGCCTTTAACCTGATCGACGGCATCGACGGGCTGGCCGGAACGGTAGGGATCATCGCCATGCTGAGCTTCGGTACCTGGTTCTTCGTTGTCGGCATGGCGCACCTCGGTATTCTGGCCCTGGCTGCCGCCGGTGGGCTGCTGGCCTTCCTCTACTACAATATGTCGAAGAGTAAAAAAACCTTCATGGGGGATACGGGCGCGCTGGTAATCGGGATGCTGCTGGGGGTGATGACGGTCGAATTCATCGACATCTGCTCTACCGGGGGCATTCCGGCCGAATACCGATTCGCCAATCCGATCAGCGTAGCGGTCGGTATCCTGATCATTCCCCTCTTCGATACCATTCGCGTATTCATCACGCGGGCCATTCGCGGGGTCAGTCCGATGAAGCCCGATCGCCGCCACATTCACCACCTGCTCATCGATTCCAACCTGAGTCACGCGCAGGCTACGTTCGTACTGGCGATGGTGAATCTGGTCTTCATCAGCCTGGCCTTGTACCTGGATCCCCTGCTTGATCTTCACCTTATTCTCGCAATCGAGATCACCCTGGCGGTGGGGCTTACCTACATGCTAAACAAGCACGCCAGCCGGGTGAAGCGGAACAAACATGCCGCACGGGTACGGCAGACGGCGTGAGCGCGGTATGGGTGTTCCTGGGTGGTGGACTCGGGGCGCTTGCACGCTTCGGGATCGCGGTCATTCTACCCCCGCCCTCGTTCTCCGACGGCCATTTTCCGTGGGCCACCCTGGTAGCAAACCTGCTGGCTTGCCTGATCCTCGGCGTCGGTCTGTCGTTGTTGCTCAGGGGGCAGCTTTCCCGTACCGGACAGTTGTTCTTACTTACCGGATTCTGCGGAGGGTTCTCCACCTTTTCCACTTTTGCCGCTGAGTTGTTGCAGCTCGTCCAGAACGGGCACGGCCTTACCGCAGCGACCTACCTGATCGTGAGTGTTCTATGCGGCGTGGGCGTCCTCTTCGGGTTGTTGTTCTTCCAGTCCGAGATCGGGTAGGCGGTAGGTCCCCATGGTGATCACGACGGCGGTAGCGATGAAGAACAGGCTACCGATCTTATCGGTCTCCAGTACGTCGTTGATGATACAGAAGGCTTCGACGATGACCACGGACAGTAGGCCCGCCATAACGGCGGCCCGGGCCAGGGGGTCGCGCTGGCGGTGATACAGTGCTTCGCCGAACACCAGAATACCCGCCAGGAAGAGAAGTAGAATGATCAGTCCCACATATCCCTGTTCCACCAGCGTCATGAGGTAGTAGTTGTGAATGCCGCTACGCTCGGGGTTGTCGCTCACGTAGGTTTGAAAGTTGTTGTTGGTGTACGCCTCGTACAGTTCGACGAAGTTGCCGGGGCCAAACCCCGTGACCGGGCGGTAGGGCACCATGTTCCCCCCGGCGACCCAGCGGTAAAAGCGCTCCATGGTAGAAATGTCCTCCAGTTTGTAGGTTGCCGAGATCAGGTCGTCAAATTCCTGGTGCGCTATGGTCGTGTCGAAATTCGGTGCGTAGTCGAGGTAATTGTTGTCGTAAGTCAGGTACACGGCCGCCCCTACGCCCGCTAGCAGCGCCGCCACCAGGGCAGGCTTTATCCAGCGCCGACGGATCAGGAAATAGGCGGCACCCGCCAGCACCAGGGCCACGTAGGCCGCGCGGGTAAAGGCGAGCGAAATGGCGAGCAGCCACACGAAACCGAGTCCGTACAGCATCCACCGGTACGGTTTTCCCCGCAGGCGACGTTGCCAGACCAGGTAGCCGAACCAGGGCGCGAAAGTAGTCAGGCAACCCGCATAGCTGACGTGGTTGCGCATGAAGGGGTGGAGGGTGCGAAACTGATCGGCGAAGCTGAATCCGTAGCCGGCGTGCCGTACCAACGACTGAACGGCCACGAACAGCAGGGGCCAGAACACGCAGTGAACGAATAGGGTAACGCGGTTCGGAGTGTTCAGCAGCAACAGCGGCATCAGGAAAAACGCACCCACGTACCACAACTTCGCCAACGAGAACTTGAGGCTGATCAGGGTGAGCTCACTAAAGCCGGTGGCCACGATGATCCACCCTACGTGCAGGTAGAGCAGCAGGGCAATGGGGTGGGCAAAGGCACGGTAATCGTACTGCGGCCAGTGCCGCGCCGCGTGAATAAGCAGTAGGCCCGTCAGCCCGACCGCGATGGGTTCCGTAGGCAAGTCGGTACCGATGCCTCCGGGAAGGGCAACTTCGGTCCCTAGGGGAATCATGATCAACAGCAACCAAAACAGTGGCTTGAAATCCACGATCGCCTGGGCGAAGACCCACAGCAGTACGGGTACCCCCACGAGCCAGTAGGCCCCGGAGGCAAGGGCCACACCCGCGCACAGCAGTACGATCGCGGCGTAACCCGAGTATACGCGCAGCGAAGCGTTCACCGGGTAATGCTTCCCCAGTCGTACCGCCGGCCACTGTCCAGCAGGAGTACGCCGATCACGGCAAAAAAGAAGGTGACCACGGTGGTGACGACCACGATCAGCCACCGGATCGGGGAGCTCTTCACCAGCGGAACCTGGGCCTCCTCGATAACCTCCAGCGTGCGCCGGTCGCCGGAAAGGACGCTCTGGTACTGTTTGAGGCGGGTGCGGCTTTCGGTAAGGGCTTCGTTGGCCTTGATCCGGGCCTCCTCCATGTTCTCAATCTGGCCGATGCTGGCGTTCAGCCGGTCCAGTTGGCCATCCAGCAGCTTACGGCCCTCCCGCAAACCGGCCAGGTCGACGGTCAGTTTAGCGATGCTGTCCTGCCGCCCGTTTTCCCGGAAGGCCCCGAGGCGGGCCTCGGTAGCGGCCAGCCGCTGGTCGATCGCGGAGGACGACATCGATAGGGCCTCACTCTGTGCCTCCGTATTGTAGACGCCCGATTGGCGACGCACCTCGGCCAGGGAAGTGTTCAAGTCGTTCAGCCTGCGTTCGCCGTCCGTCACCTCCTGCTCCAGTCCGGAGGCGTTGCGCTGGTGAATGGAACGGATCAAGGACAGGTTGATCGCATCGATGTGCCGGCGGGCGGCAGTGGCCATGGCGGCGGCCCGGCGGGGGTTGCGGTCCTCGATGGTGAGCTCAATGATGTCCCGGGGGTTGCGCTCCACTTCGTAGAGGGATTGAAATTCTTCGCGCACGCGCACGGGGCCCTTGAGGGTAGTGCTGTCTAATTTGTACACCCCGTACAGGTTGAAGGTATCCACCATATAGTCGATGAGCTGGTTGCTTTCCGCAATGCTGAGCAAGCGGTCGATGTCGTCGCCGGTCCCGTAGAATTGAATGCGGTTGTTGCCGGTGCCGAAGGTGCTCTCGATCGATATCTGTTCCGGACTGATGACCACGAAGGAGGTATAGCCCGTATAGTAGGTGGGTAGTAAGAGCGAAACGATCACGGACAGCACCGCGCCGGCCAGGGTCGTGATCAGGACGGGTTTGCGCCATTGCCACAGGGTACGCAATACACCCAGCAGGTGAGTCGGGGGTGATGGGGGTGGAGTGGGGGTGCGGAGCATACAGGGTTGGTGGAGTCGTTGTCGTAATCCGCCGCAAAGGTAATAATTGCGGGGCCGCGGGTGCGGGGTCTTCCCCAAGGAAAGCCGACGCTTTGGGTTACCCCCTAGATACCCGACACATTCGGAGCGTTGCGCGGTATCCGACGCAGATCCCTTTCGGTCGTATGAGACATTCTACTATAATTTGTCCAATATGCCGGGCTTAAACTTGTGTAATTGCCAAACTGCCTTACATTTATCGGGCATTAGCAGCGAATTTTCGCCCTCCATCGTTTGCTGTTTGTCACACTTAATAATTATTCTACTATGCATAGTCTTCCCCGACGTTTGTTCGGTAGCCTGATTTTTGCCATCGCGCTGCCCTGTTTGCTTCACGCCCAGTATTCCGTTTCCGGTACCGTAAAGGATACGGACGGTGAGCCCTTGATCGGAGTCTCCGTGCTGGTGGTCGGTACCACTACCGGTACGGTCACCGATTTCGACGGAAACTTTACCGTGAACGTTCCCGACGACCGCAATGCCCTGCGACTGAGTTACACGGGCTTCGTGCCCCAGACGGTCGAGGTAAGTCGGGGGATGGCTCCCGTTGACATCACCCTGGATGAGGACGTCGCTAACCTCGAGCAAGTAGTGGTCACCGGACTGGCATCTACCATCAAACGATCTAACCTGGCCAACGCCGTTTCCGTAGTGAGCGGGGAGGAACTCACCGGGGTCACCAGCCAGCAGACGGTCGACGGGGCCCTGTACGGTAAGCTTACCGGTGTAAACATCGTCCAGACCAGCGGCGCGCCGGGTGGGGGCTACGCCGTCCGCTTGCGGGGAGTATCCTCGCTTTCCGGTAACAACCAACCCCTGTTCATCGTAGATGGGGTGTACATCTCCAACGTCGAACTGCCGAGCGGCTCCCGCAATGCCTCCGGAGCCAACAGCGCCTCCGAGGAATCCGCCTCAAACCGCATTGCCGACCTGAACCCGGACGACATCGAAAGCATCGAAGTGCTGAAGGGGGCTTCCGCTGCGGCGATATACGGAACCCGGGCCAACGCCGGCGTGGTCATCATCACCACCAAGAAGGGGGTAGCCGGCGAAACCAAGGTGAGCTTCAACCAGGACCTGGGCTTCAACACCATCATCAAGAAGGTGGGGCGCCGCACCTTCACGGCGGACCAGGTGGAGCAGGAATTTGGAGGAACTACTCCGGATCAGATTGCCGCCGGAAAAGCCGCCCGCGCGGCCTTCGAAGCAGCACAGGCCCGCGGTGAGATCTTTGATTATGAAGACATCATCTACGGTGAAAAGGGCTTCATTTCGGACAGCCGGCTCCGGGTGAGCGGGGGCAGCGACAGAACCAACTTCTTCGTGAGCGGCAGCTACCGCGACGAAGACGGCATCATCAAGGGCACCGGCTACGAACGCTTTACCGCCCGGCTCAACCTCACCCACCAGATCAACGATCGCCTGAAGATCCAGTCGAATACCAACTTTGTGCGTTCCTCGGCATCGCGGTCGTTCAGCGGCAACGAGAATGAGGGCGGACTCTCTTATGGCTACACCCTGGCCTTCACCCGCGACTACGTTAACCTGTTTCCGGATGAAGACGGCAACTATCCCGATAACCCCAACTTCTCCGGCAACCCCCTGCAGACCCGCGACCAAACCCGGAACGAGGAAGACATCAACCGCGTCCTGCAGGGCATCAACGTCAATTACCGCCTGCTCCAGCAGGACAACCAAACCCTTAATCTGGTCCTCAACGGCGGGCTCGATTTCATCCTGTCCAAAACCTTTGTCTACGTTCCGGAGAATTTCCAATCCCAACGGGGCCGGCAAAATGGATTCCTGGCGGAAGGAAAGAACGATCTGTTCAACTACAACTACAGCGCGATCGCGGTCCATGACTATTATACCGATAGCGGCATCAATTTCACCACTCAGGCCGGTATAACCTACATCAACCAGTCCGCCGACCAGCTCCTCACCCAGAGCACCCAATTGATCCCGCTGCAGACCAATCTCGGGCAGGGAGCCGCCCAGGAGATCGACCAGACGCTGCTCAACGTAGAGGAATTTGGATACGTCGTCCAGGAGGAGGTCAACCTGTACGATCGGGTTATTCTCACCGGGGGTCTCCGCTTCGACAAATCCTCCCTCAACGGCGATCCGAATAAGTTCTTCACTTTTCCCCGGGCTTCGGTCGCCGTTAACCTCAACGAGTTCGATTTTTGGAACACCAGCGGCCCCATCGATCAGTTTAAGCTGCGGGCCGCTTACGGGGTGACCGGCAACAGCGCCTCCTTCGGGCGACTCTTCACCTCTCTGACCAACAACAACATCGGCGGCCGCGGGGGCTTTACGGTCGACGGTCAACAGGGAAACAGTACCCTAGAGCCGGAAACGTCCTCGGAAATGGAGTTCGGTACGGATCTGGGACTGTTTGACAACAAGGTCAGCTTGACGGCAACCTACTACATCCGCGACGTAAAGGATCTGCTGTACGACCGCTCGCTGCCAACCTCTTCGGGCTTCTCCAACGAAATTCGCAACGACCTTGACCTCCGCAACCGGGGGTTTGAGTTTCAACTGGGCCTCAATCCGGTACGCGAGGACAACTTCTACTACCGCACCACGCTGAATTTCTGGTTCAACCGTAGTGAGATCACCCGCCTGGGTGTTCCGGATGGCAGTGAGGGCGAAGACATCCCCAGCTTCGTACCCCCCGGTGTTGCCTTCGGTCTTGGCCTGGGCACCTTCTACATCAACGAAGGATCACCCATCACCGGCTTGTGGGAAAACGTCGACGGTGTCCCCACCCAGACCGGCGATACCGAACCGGACTTCCAGTTTGGCTGGAACAACAACTTCACTCTGTTTCAGAACCTCGACATCAACTTCCTTTTCCACTGGCGAGAGGGTTCCGAACTACTCAACCTGACCCGCCTACTAACTAACTTAGGGAACACTACCCCCAGGGAGTACGATGACCTCACCGGCTTCATTGAAGACGGATCCTACTTCCGCCTGCGCGAGGCCGGCATCAACTACCGCATCCCCCTTAACAGCGACGTGATCCGTGGGCTTAAGGTCGGCATATCGGGCCGCAACATCTTCACCATCACCGATTACAGCAGCTACGACCCCGAGACCTCGGTAAAGGGGGGTAGCGGATTATCGACCAATATTGAGGTAGCCCCCTTCCCGAGCAGCCGCCAATTTTACCTCCACTTGGGATTTGATTTTTAACCAAGCGAAAATCGATTAAAATGAAAAAGTATAACATCTTAAGCCTGCTCGGCTTGCTGGCGCTCTTCGTTTTTTCCTGTGAAATCGAGGAACAATTCGACCCCAACGGACCCAGTATCAATAGCGTGCTGACCAATGCCTCCAAGGCCGAGCTAGATTTGCTGGTCACCGGAATCGAAGCCGGCATGCGCAACGGTATGGCGGGCTACGTGACCGCGTCGGGTACCATCGCCCGGGAGCTATACATCTTCGATGCCGATCCCCGCAACACGGAAGATCTACTCGGAAAGGGCGATCTCCAGCTGGATAACAACACTTTCTACATCACCGGGCCCTTCAACTCCCGCTACCAGGTAGTGAAGAACGTCAATATCCTCCTGGAAGCCCTCGACAACACCGATTCCGTTTCAGAAGCCGAAAAACAGGGGTACCGCGCCTTTGGCAACACGATCAAAGCCTACATGCTCAGCCAGGTACTGGATATGCTGGGGACCAACGGCATCCGACTCGACGTCAGCGACCCCGAAAACCTCGGCCCCTTCCTCAGCCAGGACGCTAGCTATGATGCCATTCTGGACTTACTGGATGGTGCCAATAGCGCCCTTAGCGGTGCTGAATTTCCCTTTTTTCTATCGGAAGGATTTCGGGGCTTCAATACTCCACAAACGTTCAGCCAGTTTAACCGGGCCATTGCGGCACGCGTGGCCACCCATGCCGCCCGCTACGATCGGGCACTTAGCTACGTTAATGCCAGTTTCCTAAACCTGGACGGTGACCTAAGTGAGGGTGTAGAACACATTTTCGGTACGGTGGCCGGCGACCTGCTTAACCCCCTCTACAAGCAAGAAGGGCAGAGCGGCGATCAACTGGTGGTGCATCCCCGCATCATTGCCAACGCGACCCCCGGCGATGAGCGCCTGGACAAGTTCCGCCTGCGCGTGCAGGACACCGGGCAGGACGGCCTGAACGGCGCCTACGAAACGGCTCTGTACGCAACCGCTACTTCCCCCATCGACATCATCCGCAATGAGGAGCTGGTACTGATCTACGCCGAGGCTAACATCAATCTAGGAAATCTAGAAGAAGGAGAACGTGCCCTGAACATCATCCGGAACGCTGCCGATATTGGTGACTACTCCGGTCCGGTAACCCAGGAAGCCCTCATCGACGAGATGCTCTACCAGCGCTGTTACAGCCTCTGGGGGGAGGGCCACCGGATGTGGGACCTGCGCCGCTACGGCCGGCTTAACGCCAACTTCCTGCCGATCGACCGGGCCGGCGACGACGTATTCACCCAGTTCCCCATCCCGCTTTCGGAGGGCGTGTAGTCCTTTCGGGGGCACGGGACGTAAAGAAACCCCGCTACCTGGTTCGGTAGCGGGGTTTTGTTATATCCGTTTCGGGCTGAGGGGGAGGCGGCTACTGCAGCACGATCTCCTTCTCCTCTACCATCTTGCGCATGTTGATCAGGGCGTAGCGCATCCGGCCGAGGGCGGTATTGATGCTTACGCGGGTGAGCTTTGCGATTTCTTTGAAGCTCATGTCGGCGTAGTGACGCAGAATGACGACTTCACGTTGTTCGGGGGGCAGGGCGTCGACCAGCTTGCGGACCTTATCGTGGGTCTGGCTGCGGATCATGCCTTGTTCGGCGTTGTCCTCCGGAGACTGGAGAACATCGAAAATGTTGAACGTTTCCGTCTGTCCGACCTGTGGGCGGCGCTTGTTGCGACGAAAGGAGTCTACACACATGTTGTAGGAGATGCGCATGGCCCACTGGAGGAACTTGCCTTCGTGGTTGTACTTGCCGCGGCGCAGGGTATCGATGATCTTGATGAACACCTCCTGGAAGATATCTTCCGCTTTGCTGTGATCCTTCGTGAAGAGGTAGATCGAGGTGTAAATCTTTTGCTGGTGACGGCCGAGCAGTTCTTCGAATGCACGGTCTTGGCCAGTGAGGTAGAGGTTGATCAGTTCCTGATCGTTGAGAGACTTGACGTCCATAACTAACAATGTTTCAATTTGGGATTATTTCCCGAAGCGGGATCCGACGCTACTGCCGGTTAACAGTTAGTGTAGACGTAGATGTATAGATAGACTTTAGTGAAGAATGAAAGAAGGGGTGTGCAACCCAAGACAAAAGCAAAAAGGAAAGGGGGCGCAACCCCTTGTGATGTCAAATATAGGCTAAGGAGTTCGACATACACAATTTTATTTGCCAATTACTTTAACCTTTAACGCACAATTAACGAGATTAGCAGATAATAATTCCGAAATTAACACAATAGTAGATTATGATTTTTCTGATTACGATTTAGAAGAACATAATTTTGAAATCCGTCTTATTATGTCGGCTGCTATATTTCGGAGATGTTTGTCCTAACAATGGGGGTGGCGACACCCCATGGCCCGTTTTGACGCCAGAAAGCACAAGGTGAACAGACAATGAGTATCGTCAGCGGAATCCACGCCGGGTGACCGTCATTGCTCGCCTGAATTACGTTGCTCCCGCGCCCCCGCCCTAATACATGTAACTATAAATATATGTTAAGATTCTGTTGAATATAGATGTATCAATGTGTATATGGCTGTACTATAGGGTGTTCGGTGCTTCGATTGTCCGTTCATATGATCGTTTGTTCCTGCTTCCATTCGAACGGACGGCCCCCTTACGGGTACTTTGGTCATATGAAAGCGACCGCAGCCCCCCAGTTGACCCACCTAGACGCCGCCAACCGCGCGGACATCGACGAACTAACCGAACGCATCTATGCCTACCAGCGGGGCAAGGAAGACGAGGACCGCTTCAAGCATTACCGCCTGACCCGCGGCGTCTACGGACAGCGGCAAATGGGTGTGCACATGTTTCGCACCAAGATTCCCTTTGGGCACATTACTCCCGACCAGCTTATTGCCCTGGCCAATATATCGGAGAAGTACACCAACGGACGCCTCCACATCACCACCCGGCAGAATGTACAGTTGCACTATGTGAAACTGAACGACAGCCCGGCCATCTGGAAGGAACTGGTAGAAGCCGGCATGACGGCCCGCGAGGCCTGCGGCAACACCGTCCGCAATCTCACGGCCAGCCCCCTCGCCGGCGTGGACCCCGAGGAGCTCTTCGACGTGAGTCCTTATGTATACGCCACCTTCGACTACTTCCTGCGCAACCCCATTTGCCAGGAGATGGGCCGCAAGATCAAGCCGGCGTTTTCGAGCAGCGATCGCGACAGCGCCTTCACTTATTTTCACGACTTCGGCTTCATCCCCCGCATCAAAGACGGGAAGCGGGGCTTCAAGGTCGTCGTCGGTGGCGGACTGGGCGCGGTATCGATGGTCGCCCACACTGCCTTCGAATTTCTGCCGGCCGACCAGATTATTCCCTTTCAGGAGGCGGCCATCCGGGTGTTCGATCGCTACGGAGAGCGTGAAAAGCGCATGAAGGCCCGCATGAAGTTCCTCATCAAGGACCTCGGCTTCGAGCGCTTCATGGAACTGATCCACGAAGAATGGCCCGCCATTGCCAACAAGACCTACGAGATCGATCCTTCGCTCGTCCCCCAACTCGGACAGGTACCGGCCGACAACTTCCCCCCGGTCGAACCCGTCGACGCCTCCGTCTACGCCGAGTGGATCAAGACCAACGTACTAGAGCAAAAGCAGGGCGGTTACCGCGCCGTAGCCATCCGCATCCCGCTCGGCAACCTCGAAGCCGAACAGGCGCGCCTCCTGGCCGGCGTGATCCGGACCCACGCCAGCGACGACATCCGCCTGAGCGTACAGCAGGGCATGGTGCTGCGTTACGTGCCCCCCACCGCGCTGCCCCACCTATTCAATGCCCTCTACGCCCTCGACCTCGGTCTGCCGGGCTACGACACTACGGCCGACATCACCGCCTGCCCCGGTACCGATACCTGTGCCCTCGGCGTGACCAACTCCACCGGACTCGCCCAGGTACTGGAAGCAATGGTACGGGACGAATTTCCCGAGATGGTCACGGAGAACGACATCCGCATCAAGATCAGCGGGTGCATGAACGCCTGCGGCCAGCACATGGCCGCCAACATCGGCTTCCACGGATCCAGCATTCGGGTCGGCGATCGGATCGCCCCCGCCATGCAGGTAGTGGTGGGAGGAGGAATCGCGCCCGACGGCCGCGGCTTCATTGCCCAGAAGGTGATCAAAGTACCCACCCGCCGGGTCCCCGAGGCCGTTCGCATTCTTTTCCTCGACTATAAGGACCAGGCCCACGAGGGAGAATACTACAACGACTACGCCGAGCGGCAGGGCAAGCGCTACTTCTACGGCCTGCTGAAGCACCTCGGTGACACCAGCGAGATCGCCGACGAAGAATTCTACGACTGGGGACAGGACGAAGACTACAAGCAGGAGATCGGCGTGGGGGAATGCGCCGGCGTTAGCCTCGACGTCATCGGAGCCATCCTCAACGACAGCAGCAACAAGCTCATCGCCGCCGGCCGCAGCCTGGAAGGAGGAGCCCCCGCCGACGCCGGTTACCACGCATATTCAGCCATGGTCACCGCTGCCAAGGCGCTGTTGCTGGCTGAAGACGTGAAGTGCAATACCCACATCGGCATCCTCGGTGATTTTCAGGAACATTTCGGTGCACGCTTTCCCGAAATCACTGACTTCAAAAACTACGTATTACGTATCAAAAATACGGAGCCTACTACTGAGTTTGTTTCTACGTATCTTGCGGACGCCCGCGCTTTTGTCAGCAAAGCCATCGCGACCCGCGAGCGGCAGTTGGACAAGCAAGTGGTCAGTGAATACTATAAAGCATAACACGTATGCAGGCTTCTATTTCCTCTTCCGCCCGAATTACCCTGGTAGGTGCCGGCCCCGGTGATCCAGACCTCATCACCCGCAAGGGGCTGAAGGCCCTGGCCACCGCCGACGTCGTGCTGTACGATGCCCTGAGTAACTACGAATTGCTGGATGAGACGCCGGCGCACTGCCAGCGCATCTTCGTCGGCAAGCGAGCCGGTTGCCACTACAAGAAGCAGGAAGAAATCAACGAGTTGCTCGTCACCACGGCGAGGGAATACGGCCACGCGGTTCGGTTGAAGGGCGGCGATCCGTTCGTATTCGGTCGTGGACAGGAGGAAAAAGCCTATGCCGAATCTCACGGTATCCCCGTCGAAGTCGTTCCCGGTATCAGCAGCTGCATCAGCCTGCCGGAGTTACAGGGCGTAGCGCCCACCAGCCGGGGGTATGCCGACAGCTTCTGGGTCATTACCGCCCATACCCGTAATGGCGGACTGAGCGATGATCTTTTCCGTGCGGCCAGCTCCGGAGCTACTGTCATCATCCTGATGGGACTTGGCCGGCTCGACCAAATTTGCGCCCTCTGGGACGCTGAGGGTCGGGGAGAACTGCCCGCTATGGTGATCCAGAACGGTAGCCGACCCAACGAAAAATGCTGGGTAGGCACCGTTAACGATATTGCCGAGCGAGTAGCCGCCGAACGGGATAAAGGGCCGGGGATTATAGTTTTAGGCGAAACGGTACGGCAACACGCCGACTTTGAGCACCGGATAAAGCACCTGAAAAATACCTAAACTGCTATACCCTTATCCCTACCATGACCAACCAACTCTATCCCGCTTTCTTCCGCCTCGACCGCCTGCAGATGCTGGTCGTGGGTGCCGGGCAGGTCGGCGAGGAGAAGCTCAGTTTCATCCTGAAGAGCAGTCCCAACGCCCGCGTCACCGTGGTTGCCCCGTGGATGGGGGAGGAGCTTCGCGCGCTCCTCGAAGGGCAGACGGGAAGTGGGGCGGGGGCGCAGGAGCCGGCCTCTCCGGAAAAAGCCGCCGGACGCTGGTACACGGCATCCGGCGGTACGGTCACCTGGTACCGTCGTGAGTTCAACCCCGACGACGTTCGGGAAGCCGACCTCGTTGTTGCCGCTACCAACTTCCGCAACGTCAATCACTCCGTATGGGAAGCTGCCCGCGCCCACCGTCGCCTCTGCAACATTGCCGATACGCCCGAACTATGTGACTTCTACCTCGGCAGCATCGTAACCCGCGGTCCGCTGAAGGTCGCCATCAGTACCAACGGACAGAGCCCAACCTTCGCGAAGCGCTTTCGCCAGTGGCTGGAAGCCGAGTTGCCGGAGGTTGAAACCACCGAGTTGATCGATGGCCTTAAGGTGTTTCGGGATCGGCTTACGGGTGATTTCCAGTCGAAGGTCCGCGAACTCAATACGCTTACGAGCGGTTTACTTGCCTCGGTCCGTACGGGCCATCGCTGTCCCCCCGGCGGTTGTTTGGTAGCCTCCGCAACCGGAGAAGAAGATCCCACTTTAAAGCCGGATGAAAATACCCTGAATTGATGAGCTTGCCCCATTCCGACACCGCCGTCACGTACAACCTGGCCGCACTAAATGAAGAGTATGCCTCCCTGGATTTTCAGGAGCGTATTCGCCGACTCTACGAGTACTTTCCCGTAGACGATGTCTTATTCACCTCCAGCTTCGGCACCAAGTCGGTCGTCATGCTTACGCTGGTCAGCCGTGCTAACGCCGCCCAGAAGGTACACATGCTCAATACGGGCTACCACTTTCCGGAAACGATGGCATATAAGGATACCCTGGCACAGCTCACGGGACTCGAAGTCGTTGAGATCCTTCCCGACCCGGAAAAGCACGCGCTGACCCGCGAGACCAAAATGTGGGAAAGCCAGCCCGGGCGCTGCTGCCACTACAATAAGGTTCTGCCCCTCCGCGCCGTAAAGGCACGCCACAAGGTTTGGATGTCCGGTGTCCACAGCTACCAGACGATGAATCGGGCCGCGATGGAGATTTTCGAAGAAGTCGACGGGCTCATACACTTTCACCCCCTCATCGACATCGAGGAAGGGGAATTTCTCTACCTGCTCGAAAAGGATAAGCTGCCCCGCCACCCCCTCGAAGCCCTGGGGTACGGCTCCATCGGCTGTACCCACTGCACGCGCCCCGGGCGCGGGCGCGATGGGCGCTGGGCCGGAAGCGACAAGGATGAGTGCGGATTACACGTCTAATTCCCACCGACTTGAACCGGATCATTTCGAGATACATTAAAGCTATATCATGATTCAGACAGATATTATCATCATTGGTGCCGGCCCCGTCGGACTCTTCACGGTATTCGAAGCCGGCCTGCTGAAGCTGCGCTGTCACCTGGTGGATAGCCTCGGCCAACCCGGTGGTCAGCTGACCGAGATATACCCCAAAAAACCCATCTACGACATTCCGGGATTCCCGAGCGTCCTCGCCGGCGACCTGGTCGACAACCTGATGGAGCAGATCAAGCCCTTCAATCCAGGATTTACCCTCGGCGAACGGGCCGAGAGGCTCCGGCAGGTAGGGGAAAAAATGTACGAGCTCACTACCAGTCGCGGTACCGTAATCCAGGCCCCGGTCATCTGCATTGCCGGCGGACTGGGCTGCTTCGAACCCCGCAAACCGCCCATCCCCAACATTGAACGATTTGAAGACAGCGGCGTAGCCTACGTGATCCGCGATCCCGAGGTCTACCGCGACAAGCGAGTACTGCTGGCCGGTGGTGGAGATTCCGCCCTTGACTGGACCATCTTCCTCGCCGACGTAGCCAGCGAGGTCACCCTTGTCCACCGCCGCGACAGTTTCCGCGGTGCGCTCGACAGCGTGGAGAAAGTGCACGAGCTGGCCAAATCCGGTCGCGTCAACCTGGTCACCAATGCCCAGGCGGTCGGGATCGTCGGAAATGAGGAGGTAGCGGGCGTCACCGTTCGTCACAAGACGGGTGAGGAAGTCGTCGTCGCCGTCGATGATTTCATTCCACTCTTCGGCCTGTCGCCCAAGCTCGGACCGATTGCGGACTGGAACCTCACCATCGACAAGAACGCCATCGAAGTTGATACCCGCGATTACAGTACTGGTGTACCGGGCATCTACGCCATTGGTGACATCAACACGTATCCCGGAAAGCTCAAACTCATCCTCTGCGGTTTCCACGAAGGAACCCTGGCGGTCCAGTCGGCCTTCAATTACATCTACCCCGACAAGAAACTGAGTTTCAAGTACACGACGGTCAACGGGATCGAAGGACTCCCGAAGGAAGAAGCGGTAGCCGCCGCCGCCGAAGTGTCGGCATAAAAAAAGCCGGCCGTTCCCGAGGGAACGGCCGGCTTTTTCATTTAAGGTCTATCCTTAGCTACCGGATGGGGATCTCCCGCTCGGTGCTGGCCTTTGTCCTCACGAACGAAAGAATATCCCGGTTGAGGCGCTCCTTGTGGGTATAAAACAATCCGTGGGGTGCGTCGTCGTACTTGTGGTAGATGGCGCTCGGCAGCAGTTCCTTGGTGGCGTCTCCACCGACTTTAACGGGTACGATCTTGTCGTCCTCACCGTGTACGATCAGGGTAGGGATCGTAAATTTCTGGAGGTCACGACGGAAGTCGGTCTTTCCGAAGGCCGCAATGTAGTCGATGGCGGCGGTGCTCGAACCCGTCAGTGCCATACCCAGCGTCCAGGCCTGGAAAGCATCGCTAACCGGGTGACTCAGCAGACCGACGCCGTAAAAATTCTTTGCCCAGTTGGCCAGGAATTCGGGACGGTCTTTCCGTATTCCGTCGATCATGCCCTGAAATACGTCCCACTCGACGCCTTCGTGGTCGTCGGTCTTAAGCATATAGGGAGTTACGGAGCTGACGAGCACGGCGGCCGCCAGGCGGTCCTCTCCGTACTTACCGATGTAGCGGGCGACTTCGCCGCCGCCCATGCTAAATCCGACGAGGGTTACGTCGCGCAGGTCGAGCTCGGTCAGTACCGCGTTCAGGTCGTCGGCCAGCGTATCGTAGTTATAGCTGTCTCCAACTTTAGAAGAGTAGCCAAAACCCCGGCGGTCGTACGCGATACAGCGCAGCCCTTCGCGGCTCAACGGCTCCAGTTGGTACTCAAACATATCGCCGCAAAGCGGCCAGCCGTGAATGAATACGACGGGCTTGCCGCTACCGTACTCCTGGTAGCGTAGCTTGACTTCCTTTCCCGTTTTTTGATCTTTCGTGGTGATGAATTGCATAGTTGGTTGGTTTTTGTTCTGTGTAAATAACACATTTGTATATGTTACTCACCCCGGGGCTTGTTCGGGTAAACCCGCCTAAACCAAGCTTTTACGGGCTACGGACAAACCGTCCCGAATGGGCAGTACCACCACTTCAAGCCGTGGATCCTCCAGCACCAGCCTATTGTACTCCCGCAGAGCCGCCGCATCGGGGTCCGGCCCCTTACTGCCGACTTTACCGTCCCAGAGCACATTGTCGGCCAGCAGTAAACCACCGGGACGCAGGCGGTCCACCAGTATCCCAAAGTAGTAGGGATAGCTTTGTTTGTCGGCATCGACGTAGATCAGGTCGAACGGTCCCGTGAGCTTCGGCAACCAGTCCGAAATTTGCCCTACGTGAAGGTTTATGCTGTCGGCGAACGGCGAATCCGCAAAGTGCCGTTCCGCCAGCCACGCCATTTCCGGGTTACCCTCGACGGTATCGATCGTCCCGCCCGTCGCCAGCCCCTCCGCCAAACAGAGCGTACCGTAACCCGTGAACGTGCCGAGTTCCAGTACACGCACGGGATGCTGTAAAGTAGCGAGCAGGGCCAGCATTCGCCCCTGAAGTGATCCGGTGATCATCTGCGGAGCAACGGTCTTCAAGTAGGTCTGTCGTTCCACTCGGTGGAGATAGTCAGGTACCGGGCCGCTCATCCGTTCGGCGTACTCGGCCGGCGGGTCGTGCCGATCGCGTTGGGTCGGTTTACCAGGCATCATCGTCGTCGAGTGGGGTGGTGGGGTAGGAGCGCTTTGTCTCGGCTCTTCTGCACTGTCTTTCGTAGAGCAACCGGGCCAAACCTTCGTGCGGGGCCGCGGGAGCAACGGGACTCAGAACAATAGCAACCTCCTCCTCCGAAAGGTCCAGGGTATAACAGAGGCTCATCAGGTATTCCATTCGGTGCACCATAAGCTCGGCCACCCGCTGCGCCAGCCAGTGCAGCAGGTCGGCCTCGGTCATTGAGCCACGGGGCAGGTCGAAATCCTGGCGGATCAGTTCGGCGGTGTAGTCGTCAACGGTCACGCCACAAATACAAACGGGGCTGCCCCCCGGTTGGAGGCAGCCCCGTTATAAATGGCTGACTTGCTTACTTGAGTTCCAGCTGGGTGTTGCCCACCAGGAAACCTTTGTTGTACAGTTCTACGGTGTATACCCCTTCGACGTACTCGGTGCCGGGGACGTTCCACTCCGCACAGTGATTGGCGGCGTCTCCCTGAAAATCAAAGGGAACCGTTTTGGTGTAGGGAACCTGCTCTCCGTCGTCGGTGGTGAGTACGCCACTTCCTTCGGCTTCGATGCTCATGGTCTCACCGTTGGGGTTGATGACGCGCATCTGGAAGGTTTCCTCACCGGCACGGGCTACGGCATTGTCGAGGCTGTTAAAGCATACGTAGATGCGCTCGACGTTCTTGGCGTTGGTGCGGGTTACCCAGCGGCCGCTGTTGCGTTGCTTTTGTCCTTCCGCGGTGATGTTATTGGTTTTGATCACGCTGGCAACGTTGACCTTACGGTTCAGTTCGTTGTTCTTGGTGGCCAGTTGTTCACGTTCGCTCACGAGCACGGCGCGCTCGCTGTTGAGCTGCTCGTTGGTCTGCTGGCTCACCTGCAGGTCGCTGCTCAGCAGGTCGCGCTCGGTAGAGAGGCGGTCGCGGTCTTCGGCCAGTTTGGCGTTTGCGGTGCGGAGCTCTTCGAGTTCGGCCAGGTAGCCGGTGGTCTTGGTTTTAAGGTCGGCCAGTTCACGGCGGGCGGCGGCGAGGTTACGCGAATCGTTGGTCAGGCTGGTGATCTTCTCGTTCTGCAGGCGAAGTTCTTCCTTCTGCTGATCGATCATGGCGTTCAACTCTTCGTTGCTGCCGCGCATTTCCTCGAGTTCGGCGAGCGACTCGTAGTACTGCTTCTCGGCCTGTGCCTTGAATTGCTCCATTTCCACCAGGTCGGTCGAAAGTTTGGCATTATCGGTACCCCGGTTCATGAACCCAATACCGAGGGCGATCAGGGCGATGAGGAGGACGCCGATGATCCCCGCGAGGAGGGGCGTGCGGTTGGGTTTCGGCCTGGGAGAAGGGGTAAACTTAGGATCTGGATTACTCTGAATGGTAGCCATATGGCGTTGGTTTGGTGATGGGTAGCGCGGTACTGGTGCAATTGCCGCGCGAACCCGGTGTGGGTACCTGATTGTTTAGTCAGGTGCGTTACTAAACGCTTTGCCCGCCCTAAGTATTACGAAAAAGTGTTAAAGTTTACGCTTCGTGTACGCTCCGGCGCTAGTCCAGGCACACCAGCAGGCTGCGCGGACCATGGGCTCCGATCACCAGGCTCTGCTCGATGTCCGCCGTTTTACTCGGCCCCGCTATGAACACTCCAAAGCCAGTCTCCTGAATGTCGATGGCCCGGTAGGCCTCGTGCATGGTTCCTACCAGATCATCGCGTTTCACCACCAGAATCAGGTGTTGGGTGATGAAGGGCAGCACCCGGTGCACCGCCTCGGACTCGCTTACCCACATGGCGCCATTCTCCGCTACGCCAATCCGGGCGTGCAGTACGGCCAGCTCCACCCCGGCAAGTTGTAAGGGATCTGCTATACTGTGTGGGTCCAGGTTTCCCGGTACGCCGGCGACCGTCGATACGATCGTCTTGTCTTCAAAGCCCCTTACGTAACTGGGAAGGTCCGCGGTCGTAATGAAAGTGGTCTTGCTGGCGGCCAGGACGGCCCGGAAGGTCGCTTCCCATTGCTCCTGCGCCCCCGCCAAAGGATCCGGAGGCAGCGCGGGTAGCGGACGTGGACCGGGTTTGTTCGCGCGAATGCGCTCGAGGATGTTACGCTTGCTGCTCAAAATTTGGATTTATGGGTGCGGGCGTACCACTCCTTGAAGCTTTCTTTAGGAACTTCGGGTAGCTCGCGGGTCTTCCCCCACGGATTCATTCCATTGTATACCAGCACGCGGGGGGCATGACTGAGGGCAACCCGGGCCGCTTTGCCCATGATATTGTAGAGGCCATTATGGCTCAGTACAGTACCGGCCCCGGCAAGCGGGATGGTTTTAGTCTTGGGCAGTAGACCTTCTTCACTGACCATTTGCCGCCACTTATACAGCTGATCGTGAATGTCGATCTTGACGGGACAGACATCGGAACAACTGCCGCAGAGCGTCGAGGCGAAGGCCAGGTCGCCGTGTTTTTTCAGATCGATGCCCGGCGAAAGGATACTGCCGATGGGTCCGGGTATGGTGTGGTCGTAGCTGTGTCCGCCACTGCGCCGGTAGATCGGGCAGGTGTTCATACAGGCACCGCAGCGAATGCACTTCAGGCTGTTGCGAAACTCCTCCCGGCCGAGCTGTTCGGTACGGCCGTTGTCGACAATGACCACGTGCATCTCCCCCCCCTCCTTGGGTCGGTGGTGGTGACTGGTGTATATCGTTATGGGTTGTCCGGTGGCACTGCGGCCCAGTAAGCGGGTGAATACTCCCAGGTGTTCGGCCTGCGGAATGACCTTCTCAATGCCCATGCAGTGGATCTGTACCGGAGCCAGGTGGACACCCATATCGGCGTTGCCCTCGTTGGTGCAGACGACGATTCCGCCCGTTTCGGCAACCGCAAAGTTGACCCCCGTGATCGCGGCCTTGGCGGCGAGAAACTTTTCTCTCAGGTGCTGACGGGCGGCTTCGGTGAGGTACTGCGGATCGCTCGCCCCTTCGTCGGTGCCCAGTTGTTCGTAAAAAAGCTGACCGATCTCCTCCTTCTTCAGGTGGATCGCCGGCATAACGATGTGGCTGGGCGGTTCCTTACGCAGCTGAATGATGCGCTCACCGAGGTCCGTGTCGATCACCTCGATGCCCTGCTGCTTGAGGTACTGATTGAGGTGGCATTCCTCGGTAAGCATCGACTTGGATTTTACGATGCGGTTCACCCGGTGGCGCGCTAGGATGGAGTGGACGATCCGGTTGTGTTCGGCCGCATCCTTCGCCCAGTGTACGGTGACACCATTGGCCGTGGCCTGTCGTTCGAACTGCTCGAGGTAGGTGTCCAGGTTACTCAGGACGTTGTCCTTGATGTCGGAGCCCAGCTGGCGCAATGCTTCCCATTCGGGGATCGCATGCACGATCGTGTCCCGCTTGCCGCGCACCTGCCACAACGATTCGTCGTGCCAGTCGGTGCGGGCCTCGTCGAGCAGGAAGTCGGCGGCGCGTTCTGCGTGTGTCATGCCGCAATATCGGCATTGCATTCTACAGGAGTATCCGGTAGTATCATGGCCGTACCAACTTCCGTAAAAAACGCAGCCCGTCCCCTCGTGGTGAAGGGACGGGCTGGCGGGGCTGTTACTCGTTGGACGGTTTTAAACCGTTCGACGGGCGATAGCTAATTAGACGCGGCGCTCCTTAATGCGCGCCTTCTTGCCTACGCGGTCGCGGAGGTAGAACAGGCGGCTGCGGCGCACCTTACCGTTCTTGACGATGGTAACGTTGTCGATGCTGGGGGAGGACATGGGGAAGATACGCTCTACGCCGATGCTGTTGGAGATCTTGCGGACGGTGAAGGTCTTGGTCGAGCCTTCTCCCTTGATCTGGATCACATCACCGCGGAACTGCTGAATCCGTGATTTCTCTCCCTCCGTAATGATGTAGTCTACTACGACGGTATCACCGGCGCGAAACTTGGGAAATTCTTTCTTTTTGCTGACTTGTTCTTGTACGAAGGAGATGGCGTCCATGGCTGCTGAAATTTATACCGCTGTTTGCGGCCCGCAAAGGTAGTGTTAATTGTGATAAACAACAAACCGCCCGGGCAGTGTTTTCTGTTAGTTAGTAAAATAAGGGGCTTCAACGGTGCCCCTCCCCTACATTAGCTACCGTGAACTGGTTAAGGTAGGGGGTTGTAATTTAACGTCACCTTATTAACCCTCTTGTATCGCACCGTTGTTTTATAAGTACAAACTTTACCCCATGAACTCCATTCTGCTCACCCTGGCCATCGTGATCTCGCCCCTGCTGGCAACCGATATGGCCACTGCCCAAACCATCGGTGACATCACCAAGGCGCTGGGAAGTGGTAACACCTCCTCCCTGGCCGCCATGATGGATACGGAGGTAGAACTAAGCGTACTGGGACAGGAAAATCTCTACTCGCGCGATCGAGCCGTTCAGCAACTTTCCTCCTTCTTCTCCGCTAACGCACCCTCTAACTTCAGCCAGGTACACCAGGGCTCCTCGAAATCAGACAACGCGGAATACTGCATCGGTAACCTGACCACCAGCACCGGCGTCTACCGGGTCTATATTTACGTAGCCAAAAAGGGAGAGCGGATGGTCCTTCAGGAACTACGCTTCGACCGCGAGTAGCGCAGCCCGCGCAATCCCCACCAGGTCCTGATCCCGCATACAGCGAAAGTGCCCCTGTGGGCATGCCGCATAACCGATCTTGGAACAGGGACGACAGTCTAGTCCCCCCACCTCGGCCGTCACGTGCGCCGGCCCATCCGGCAAATAGGGATACATCCCAAAGGTCGGCACGGTATTCCCCCATACGCTCACGATCGGCCGCCGGAAGGCCGCGGCAATGTGCATCAAACCCGTGTCGTGGGTGATCACCACCGCCGCCCGCCGCACCAGGTCGGCCGAACCGTTCAGCGAATACTTTCCGCAGCCATTCTCAATGTGCGTCCCGGTCGCCGCGATTTGTTCGCCCATTTCCGCCTCGGCGGGCCCACCCAATAAAACAACGGGGCAGGGTAGGGCGGCGCAGATTTCAATCATCTGCTCGGTTTCCAGTCGCTTCGTCGCATGGGCCGCCCCGATCACAAAGGCCACGTAGGGTACGTCGGGAGCCTGTACGCCTTCTTCCACGCCGATAAAGTAATCCAGCCCCTTCCCGTCGTCCGTTACCCCGAGAATGTCCTGCGCCGCATCGAGGTAGCGATCCACGATGTGCCGATCGGGCATGCGGTCGATCCGAAAGCGGGTCAGCAGAAATTTTTGAACATTAAGCTTATCGAAGGTGGCCGTTCGCGGAGGTTTCCGACCACGCCGTAGGTTTCCCAACCGCAGCCGCTGCTTCAGCTCCAGCGTCCGCAGATTGCCGTGCAGGTCGATCAGGTGGGTGAAGCCTTCCGCCGTCAGGTCGCCGGCGATCTCCGACAGGTTCTTCTCGATCAGCCATAGGCGGTCGATGTACGGATTATGCCGTACGGTAGCTGCAAAGCTTTTCTTAGTGAGAAAGTGCACCTCCGCCCCGGTCTGCAATTTTACGCAGCGCACGACCGGCGAAGTCAGTACGATGTCACCGATGGACGAAAAGCGGACGATGAGAACTTTCACGAAGGCGTGAAGTTAAGCTCGGTTTGCGCAGCCAGCTTGCGTAGTGCCTCCCGATTCACCACCGGCAATTCGGGAAGTGTCGCGATTATGGGTACCCCTCCCATTTTTTCGATGATCCGTGCCGACTCCGGGTTATCGCCGCCGCTGAATACGATGCCACCGACTTTGCACCCGCGTCCCCGCAGCACCTCCAAACTCAGCAGCGTATGGTTGATGCTACCCAGGTAATGTCGGGAAACGAGGATCACCGGAAGGTCCAGGTGAATCGCCAGGTCGATCATGCAGTGGCGTTCGTTGATTGGCACCAGTAAGCCCCCCGCCCCCTCCACCAATAGGGGACGCCCGCGCTGCGGCGGCAGCGTGAAGTCGGCCAACTTTATTTCTATCCCATCCAGCCGGGCAGCGTAGTGGGGACTGGCGGGTGTATTTAGCCGGTAGCGTTCGGGATGGTAGCGCTCATTCGGCAGACCGGTCCATTCCCGTACCCGTTCGGTATCGCCGAAGGCAAGGTCGCCGGCCTGCACCGGTTTCCAGTAGTCGGCATCGAGTGCAAGCTGCAGAAACGCACTCGCGACCGTTTTACCCACCTCGGTACCGATACCACTTATAAAGTAGGCTTCCTTCATGCTACTGCTTCCCGGGTTTCCTGACGGATCATGCTCGCTAGTGCGGCGATCCACCGCGGATCGTCGTTGAGGCTGGGTACGAGGTCGATCCGCTCGCCGCCCCACTTTTCGAACTCCTCCTGGTATTCCACCCCGATCTCGATGGTCGTTTCCAGGCAGTCGGCGACGAAGGCCGGGCTGAAGCACAAGATCTTCTTCGCTCCCCGCTCCTTGGCCCACTCCTCCAGCACGTCGATGGTGTAGGGCTTGGCCCAGTCGTCGAACCCGAGTCGGCTCTGGAAGCTGGTCGTGTAGCGGTCGGGACTCAGGCCCAGGTTGTCCGCGATGGCGCGGGTGGTGGCGTGGCACTGGGCGCTGTAGCAAAACTGGTTGACGCGGGAGATGCTCCCACAGCAGCCGTCGACCACGTAGCAGTGATTGCAGTCGTCGGCCTTCTTGAGTTGCCGCTGGGGCAGGCCGTGGTAGCTGAAGATGATGTGATCGTAGCGATCCAGGTCGCCAAGGTCGCGGGCGTTGTCGGCAAATACCTTGATCAACTCCGGCTGCTCGTAGTAGCTGTTGACGAGTTTCACGTCGGGGATCGTCTGCTGCTTACTCAGCAGCCGCATCACTTCCTGGTGTACCGAGCCGGTGGTGGCACTGGCGTACTGGGGGAAGAGCGGGAAAACAAGGATGCTCGAAACCTGTTCGGCCAGCAGTTCACCGAGGGCGGCTTCAATGCTGGGGCTCTGGTACCGCATGGCGAGCCGCACGACGTAGTCGTCGCCCAGGGCGGCGGCAACCTTTTCGGTCACCACTTCTCCGTAATACTTAAGCGGACTGCCGTTTTCCGTCCACAGTTCCTGGTAGAGCTTGGTCGATCCACCGGCCTTGAAGGGGTTCACGATACCCGAGCGGATCGGTGCGATGATGCCCCGCACAAGCAGTTGCTGGGCTACGCCGGGGAGGTTGTCGATCACCCGGGGGTCGGTCAGGAATTCCCCGAGGTAGCGGTTGACCGCCGCCGGCGTGGGGGCATCCGGCGTGCCCAGGTTGACGAGCAGCACGCCCTGTTTTCCGAAGTGGGGCTGGAGAGCCATAGCAGGTTCGATTATTATAGTACGCTGAATTAACCCCACAGCATGCATTCGGTTGTATACCCAAAACCTTCACCCCATGCCCGTCTCCCCCGCCACCCGCAATTGGCGTTACGCCCTCCTGGCCACCTTCATCCTGGTGCCGGTGGTCAATTACCTGCCCATTCTGCTCGATGTCTCCCAGGACCGCTTCACCGACGACGTCGACACCCGGGTAGACGCCGCCGGCTACGGCTTCTCCATCTGGGGCGTAATTTTCACCGGCATGCTGATCTTTTCCGCCCTGCAGCTGAAGGTAGACCGGGATACGGTCCCCCTCCGCCGCGCTTACCGCTTTCTCACGGTTGCCGGCCTGGCGAGCATCGCCTTCGTTCCGATCAGCCTGGGCAGCAACCAGCTGTGGGGATTCGTAGACCTGCTCTGGCACCTCGTAGCCCTCATCGGTGCCCACCTCGCCCTGCGCGCCCACGTTCGGGAGGTAGGCGATCCGCAGTACGGCTGGACTTACTTCGCCCCCTCCATTTACCTGGGCTGGATCAGCGCGGCAACGGTCATCTCCACCGCCCTCGCCCTCGATCAATTGGGGGTATCCTTCGCTCCGCAAACAGCCATCTACATCGCCACCGCCCTCGTCCTGGTCTTAATCTCGCTGGGCATTTACCTGGGCCTGCGCAACGACGGCATCTACGCCCTCACGGTAGCCTGGGCCCTGGTCGCCGTCGCCGTAGAACAACAGGACGCGCCACCCATCTTTTGGGCGGGAATCGCAGGAGCAGTAGCATTGGTAATGCTAGCCCTATCTGGCATCCTGGGCAAGCGCAAGTTCTTCTACGCCACCTAAAGTCGAGCCGCTAAAAGGTCGAGGCGTTCTACGCCGAGCAGACCCATGCGGCAGCAACACCACCTAAGGTCGAGGCGTTTTACGCCGAGCAAAGCCGAGCGGCAGCAAATCCGCGAAAATCCGCGAAGAAAATCTGCTTAAATCTGCGTTGGAAAAAAAAGTCTCGGACCAGAGCCCACTCCACCCAAGTAAGCCCGCCTAAACTATTCACCGCTGCTAAGGTGTTGCTGTTCCGTGGTACAATCGACCGTTGCCAAATTGCTGCTTTCCCCCCTGTCGCTGCTCTACGGGGCGGGGGTAGGCTTTCGGAACTGGGCCTACCGGCGGGGCATCATGCGGGGCATTTCCTTTTCGGTGCCGGTGATCAGCGTCGGAAACCTATCGGTAGGCGGGGCGGGGAAGACGCCGCACATCGAGTACTTGATCCGGCTGCTCGACCCCTACATCAACATTGCTACCCTCAGCCGGGGCTACCGCCGCAAGACTAGGGGCTTCCTGGAAGTACGGCCGGAGATGCCGGTGGAGGACGTCGGCGACGAACCCCTGCAATACGCGCGCAAATTTCCCGACGTGATGGTCACCGTTGCCGAAGAACGGGCCTTTGCCATTCCGGAGATCGTAGGCCGCCGCCCCGACATTCAGTTGGTCCTGCTCGACGACGCCTTCCAGCACCGGGCCGTCAAGCCGGGCCTGAACATCCTACTTACCGAATACGCCCTCCCCTTCACCCGCGACTACCTCCTGCCCAGCGGCCGCCTGCGGGAATGGCGCAGTGGGTACGAGCGGGCCGACGTGATCGTCGTCAGCAAGTGTCCCCCCAACCTCGACCGCGCCGCCGCCGACCGTCTGATCGAAGAGATCGACCCCCTGCCGCACCAGCGGGTGTTCTTCAGCTACTACGGTTACGCTACCCCGTATTACCTGCTCGACCACCGTTACCGCCTGAGAATGGAAGAAGGGATCGACGTCCTCCTGATTTCCGCCATTGCTAATACGGATTACCTCCTCTCGCACCTGCGCACCGCCGCCAAAAACGTGCGCAGCCTCGACTACGCCGACCACCACTACTTCAGCGCGAACGACCTGTCGAACCTGAAGCGACGCTTCGAAGAAATGCCGGGGCGCCACCGCGCCATCATTACGACGGAAAAGGATGCTACCCGCCTGGAAGTGCACCGCGAATACATCGCCGCGGAGAAGCTGCCCGTCTTCGTCCTGCCCGTGGAAGTGAAATTTCACTTTGGGCAAGGAGGGATCTTCGACCAGCTGGTGCGCGACTACCTGATCGGCTTCGAGTCGTGACCGGCTTGCGCTTTATGCCTACTTTGCAGCCCCGTTTACCAACTGACTATGTCCAAACCCTTTTTCTGGGTCCTGCACTTCCTGAGTCGCTGGATGCTCCGCACCTTTTACCCCGCGATGGAAACCGAGGGGGTGCACTACGCCAACCACCCCGGCCCCACGCTGCTGTGCGGCAATCACCCGAACACCCTGGCCGATCCGCTCATGGCCGGCATTCACCTCGATTACCAGACCTACTTTCTCGCCAACGCGGGACTGTGGATGAACCCCGTGACGGCCTTCATCATCGACCCCTTCTGCATACCGGTAGCCCGCCCCAAGGACAAGGAAGCCGGCGCCGATAAGGGCAGTAAGGAAGAAGTGTTCAACCGCACCTTCAACGCCCTGGAAACGGGCAAGATCATGTACATCGCCCCGGAGGCCTACTCCGAGCTTGAGCGCAAACTGCGAAAAGTAAAAGCCGGGGCGGCCAGCCTGGCCCTCGAGGGAGAATCCCGCAACGGGTGGAAGCTGGGAATAACCCTACAGCCCGTGGGCATCAACTACGAAAGTCCCACTACCTGCTTCAGCCGCGCCTTCGTGCGCTATGGCGAACCGATCGTCGCCGCCGAATGGCGCGAACAGTACGAAAAGAGCCCCATGCGGGCGGTCCGCGGCCTGACCAACCTGCTCAGCGAGCGTATGGAGGGCCTGCTGATCCACACCAAAAACAAGACCGAAGAAAGGTGCCTGCGCCGCATCGACCGGAGCGTCCAAAACGACCGCCCCATGACCGTCTCGGCCCACCACTACCGCACCCAACGCATCCTCACCTGGTTACGCGAACTGGGGGAAGACCAACGCGAATCGCTCTGCGCCCTGGCGAGTGAGTACGATAGCCTGCTGCGCGCGGAGGGCCGGCAGGACCTCGAATACAGCAGCCACCCCCGGCGCAATTATACCCCCGGGCTCTTCCTTGCCCTGCCGCTCTTCCTGTACGGCCTGATCAATCACCTGCCCTGGTTGGTGGCAATCAATGCGATCTGGAAGGCACTCGGCATCGACCGCGGCTATAAAGCTACGGTGCAGACCCTCGGTTCGTGGGTAGTGTTGCCCCTGCTTTACCTCTTGCAAACCCTCCTACTTAATTGGATATATCCCGGCGGTCAGGGCTGGCTTTACTTGCTTAGTTTGCCCGTATCCGGCCTATTTGCCCTACGCTACTGGGTCACTTACCGGGCCTTCTGGGCCGGGCGGTTCAGCGGCCGCAGCAAGTCGCACGACCGCCTGCAGTCCCTACGCAACCAACTGATGGCGGCGCTGCCGGCCTTTGATGACAGCGTGTCCACTACGCCCCGTACCGCCTGACCATGGATTTAGCTATACAGATTGGAATTTTTGTCGTTGCGATCGCGGCGCTGCTGTGGTCGAGCGACCGCTTCGTGGAGTCGGCCGAGCGCATCGGTCTGTCGCTGGGCATAAGTCCGTTCATCATCGGAGTCACCATCGTGGCCTTCGGCACTTCGCTGCCGGAACTGGCTACGAGCATTGTCTCGGTACTCGACGGCACCAGCCAGATCGTAATCGGCAACGTGGTGGGGTCAAACATCACCAACATCGCCCTGGTGCTCGGGCTTACCGCCGTGGTGGTGAAGAACATCGACCTCGACTACAACCTCTGGCACATCGACATTCCCTTCCTGTGGGGCAGCGCCTTCCTGCTGTACTTCACGGTAATGGATGGTAATCTGTCGATCTTCGAGTGTTTCCTGTTCCTCGGGGGGATCGTCATTTTTCTGGCGTACAGCTTTAAGGACCAGGACAAGCCCGACAAGAAGGACCGTCCCGGAGCCGGGGTGAAGGACTATCTGCTGCTGATCGTCGGCGGTGCCGGGGTGAGCCTGGCTGCCAGTTTCGTTATCGAGGCCATCACCGGCATCAGCACCATCCTGAACGTGGCACCCACCGTGATCGCACTGTCTGCCGTAGCCGTCGGGACGAGCCTTCCCGAAGTGGCCGTGAGTCTGGCGGCGGCGCGTAGGGGCAAGGCGTCGATCGCAGTGGGCAATGCCATCGGGTCCAACATTTTTAACACCTTCATCGTGATGGCCATTCCGCGCTTTTTCGGTCCGCTGGTTATCCCTCCCGAGATCATCACGACTTACCTGCCCCTGATGATCGTCATGACCGTTTTGCTGGGGGTCATGAGCAACAACCGCAAGATCACCCGCTGGGAGGGCTATGTTTTACTGTTGTTTTACGCTTGGTACTTCTCGGCCATCATCCAGGATGCGGCCTAGGGTGTTTAAAGGGTGCTAGAATGATCGCACGGAAGTCTAGTGGTGCCTATTTCTACTCCATTATGACAGAAGCCTTTTCCGCTTAATTTATCTTTGTGACCGTTCCGACCCCATCCATGCTGCAGCACTTTCACATTCTTACGCTTACCCACCGCAATGCCAAACTCAAAGAGATTGGCGAGCTGGTAACCGCGTTTGAGGGGGGAGATGGCCTGCACGAGCGGCTCGCTCAGCTGCGGGACCGCGGAATGGTCAACGAAATATTCTATTCCTCCACCTGCAATCGCATCCTGCTCCTCTTCACGACGGACCAAAAGGTGGACGACGTATTCAAAAGTTCCCTGCTGCCCTTCCCGGCCGCCGGACTGACCCGCCTGAAGCACCTCTCCGGACTGCGCGCGATCCGGCACCTATATGAAGTAGCCGGTTCGATCGATTCCCTCGTCGTCGGTGAACGGCAAATACTGGGTCAGCTACGGGAAAGTCAGGAGCGCTGCTGGAAGTGGGGACTGATCGGCGACGACCTGCGCATCATCTGCAACCAGGCCGTCCTCGCCGCGAAGGACATCTACGCGAACACCCGCATCGGTGAAAAATCCGTTTCCGTCGTTTCGCTTTCCATGCAACAACTGCAACGGTACGCTCCCAGTCGGAAGGCCAGGATTCTGCTGGTAGGTGCCGGGCAGACCAACCTCCTGGTCACCAAGTTTCTGCGCAAGCAGGGCTACGCCAACGTCACCATCGCCAACCGTACCGTAAAACGCGCCGAGCAGCTGGTAAGTGGATTCGAGAACGGACGGGCACTGAGCCTGGGAGAATTAAGCGATTACCGGGATGGATTCGACGTCCTGTTCGTCTGCACGGCCGCGGCTCACGCAACCATCACGCCGGAACTGTTCGGATCGCTGCTGGCCGGCGAGTCTCCGAAAGATAAGATCGTAGTCGACCTCGGCGTCCCGGCTGACGTCGCCGAAAGCACCATAGCCCGTTATGAATTTACCTACATCGCCATCGAGCACCTGCGTGCCCTGGCGGAGGAGAACATGGACTTCCGCCGCCGCGAGGTCGACCTGGCCCACGAAATCATCGAGCGCCACCTCGTCGAAACCGAAACCCTCTACCAGACCCGTCTCATCGAGCGCGCCATGGTCGAAGTTCCGGGGCAGATCAAGGCCATCCGCCACAACGCGGTCAATAAAGTCTTCCGCAAGGAGCTCGAAGACCTCGACCCCCAGGCCCGGGAGCTGATGGACCGCATGCTCCAGTACATGGAAAAGCGCTGCATCGGTATTCCCATGCAGGCCGCCCGCGAGGCAGTGTTGTCGCCCCGCCCCGCCGCCCCGCAACGGAAGTCCACCGCTGAGGCCATCAGTTAACCTTCTCCGGTTTCACCCTAGGCCAGCTGCCTGTTCTCTTCGAATTGCCGCCGGATCACCTCCTGTACGGAGATTCCCTCAATCTTGGATTCCAGCCAGCTCGGTATATCGAGGTAAGTAAAGGGGCGCGACTCGTAGGGAATCTTCGCAATCTCGTCCAACCGTTTCTTTAGTTTGATGAACTCGTCGCGCAGGTCCTCCTCCCGGATGCGGGGGATGCGCCGCAGGAAGCGGAAGATGATTTGCTGGGTTTGTTGCAGATGCTCCACCTTAGACAAGAAGCGGTACACCGATTTCACCTGATACTCCACCAGTTGCACGTTGCCCATTTCGAAGTGACAGATCAGGCTGAGGATGCGGGCATAGGCCTGGATGTCGGACCGGTAATTGGGGCTCCGCTGATTGATGATCAGGTTGAGGTAGTCGATGGCCGTATCGTTGTCGCCGCTTCCGAAGTACAGACAGGCGATGCGGTAGTAAAAGACCATGTGCCGGTGGTCGTCCCAATTGTAGCGATTGTCTTCGATGACCTCCATAATCTGGGGCGCGAGGCCCAGTCCCTGGGTGAAGGTGCCCTCCATGTAGTGCCTCCTGATCTGGTGATCGAACTGGTAAAGGTGGTACAGTCCGGCTACGTTGACGTTGTTCGTCAGGTCGAACTGGTGGGGGAAAAGATCGAGGTGGTGCAGCTCCGCGATAAATTTATCGTACTGCCACATGTTGAAGAGGTTGGCCAGGTGGTTGTGCAGCCCCTTCAGGTAAAGGGGGGCATTGGCCTCGATCATCCGGGGGTTCTCGCGGAACAATTCCACCCACCGCTGGGTGTAGCGGTAGCAGAGGGGGAACTCCTGACGCATCAGGTGCATCCAGGTGTAGCTCTGGCAGTAGTAGACCTTGCCCCAAAAGTCCAGGTCCTCAAAATCCCCTTTCGGCAGGTTCTCGCGGAAAAAGGAGAGGACGGCTTCCGATTCTTCCGCACTGCTGACCATCCCGCCCTTCAGGTAGAGGCCGTAAAGCCGGAGGGAGAGGTTGGAGTAGGCGTTGGAGTCGCTGATCTTCTGGGTGAGTACGTCACACTCCTGGCTGAGTTCGTCCGCCCTTCCCTTAATGCTGCGGGTGATGTACTGTCCTTCGATCAGTTTTTCGAACTGGGCCGTCTCCAGGGCGATGGTGTTCGATTCTACTTCGATGGCGCGCTTTTTTACCTTGTCGAGGATGTCGAGCGACTGGCGGTAAAGGCCTTTGTTATAGAGGATGCGGGCATAGTCGAGGTTCTCGCGCAGGGTGATTTCTTCGTCTTTGTTGCGGTTGAGCAGGCGCAGGCTCGTGAGCAACTGCTTGTACAGGTGTGCCTTAAGGTTGCTCAGCTGCGACTTTTTTATACCTTCGATCCGTTTAAGCAGATAAGCCTCGTCGTATTCACCGGTGCGTTCGAGGATATCGAAGAGCTGGAGAAAGAGGATGTCCGCATCCGCCTGCTGGTTGCGCTTCACGAACAAGCGGAAGTGACGCTTTTCGGCGCGGTTGAGGGAAGCCACCAGTTTGAGTAGGTCGTCGGTCTTCTGCTTAGGCATTGTATAAACTGTTTCAGTATAAGATTGAATGTCAAAGCATTACAGAACAATTCCTTTGACACCCACGTAGCATTACGGTAGATTATATGAGGTCGTGCCTCCCCGCATTCTCCGGGGAAGCGGTATTTTTATGTGATCGACTAAGTTCTGCCAGAATAAGCCCTAAAGATATAAGAAGCCCGCTAACCGGCCCGCAACAAGTATGAATACTAACCAAGTCCAAATTTTCGACACCACCCTCCGCGACGGCGAACAAGTGCCCGGCTGCAAGCTCGACACCCGCCAGAAGGTGGTCATTGCCCGCCAGCTCGAGCTGCTCGGAGTAGACGTGATCGAGGCCGGATTCCCAGTCTCCAGTCCGGGCGATTTCAAATCCGTAGTCGAGATCGGCCAGACGGTCAAGGACGTAGTCGTCTGTGGCCTCACCCGCGCCGTCATGAACGACATCGACGTAGCCGCCGAAGCCCTCAAGGTGGCCCGCCGCCCCCGCATTCACACCGGTATCGGGGTAAGCGACAGCCACATCCAGTACAAACTACGTACTACCCCCGACAAAATCATCGAACGAGCCGTCGCCGCGGTCAAGCACGCAAAATCCTACGTCGAAGACGTTGAGTTCTACGCCGAAGATGCCGGCCGGGCCGACAATGAGTTTCTGGCCCGCGTCATTCAGGCCGTCGTCGACGCCGGTGCCACGGTCCTCAACATTCCCGATACCACCGGCTACTGTCTGCCCGAAGAGTACGGAGCCAAGATCGCCTACCTGCGCGATAACGTCAACGGCATCCATAAGTGTACCCTCAGTACTCACTGCCACAATGACCTCGGCCTGGCCACCGCCAACTCCATCGCCGGCGTCCAGAACGGTGCCCGCCAGATCGAATGCACCATCAACGGGATCGGCGAACGGGCCGGCAATACGTCCCTCGAGGAAGTCGTCATGATCATGCGGCAACACCCCCAGCTCGATCTGTACACCAACATCAACTCGAAACTGCTGCTCGAAACCAGTCACCTGGTCAGCGAAAGCATGGGCATGATGGTGCAGCCCAATAAGGCAATCGTCGGCGACAACGCCTTCGCTCACTCCAGCGGCATCCACCAGGACGGCGTCATCAAACGTCGCGATACCTACGAGATCATCGATCCGGCGGAAGTCGGCGTCGACCAGTCCAAGATCGTCCTCACCGCCCGCAGCGGCCGTGCCGCCCTGGCCTACCGCTTCAAGCTCCTCGGCTACAACCTGACCAAGGTGCAGCTCGATGACGTTTACCAGGAGTTTCTTGCCATTGCCGACCAAAAGAAGGAAGTGGAGGACACCGACTTGGAGCAGATGATGAAGGGCGTAGCCGCCTGATCTACGACCCGCCCGTTGCCAGTAAGGTCCGGATGTCTTTCGCCAGCTGGTTTACTGACGTCATGCTGAGACCATTATAGATACCCCGGATGTGCCGGTTCCGATCGACGAGCACAAAGTTTTCCGTGTGCAAAAAATCGTCCCGTTCGCGTTCCAGGCCGAGATCTTCCTCTACGAAGTAAGCTTCGCGACCGAGAGCATAGATCGCATCCCGATCGCCAGTAAGTAAGTGCCACTTACCGGACTCGACGCCGTTCGCTTCGGCATAATTCCGCAGTACGGGAATCGAATCATACCGGGGGGTAACCGAGTGGGACAGTAGCACTACCTCCGGATCATCCCGAAACTCGTCCTGCAGTACCGTCATATTGTTGGTCATCTTCGGACAGATGCCGGGGCAGGCGGTGAAGAAAAAGTTGGTGACGTAAACCTTCCCGGCCAGGCTTTCCTCGGTGATCGTGTCGCCTTCCTGATCGACCAGTTCGAACGAACCGATTTGGTGGAAGGTGGCGAGTGAATCGCTGTCCGGGGCGAGCCAGAAAGGCGTGAACGTCGCGTCGGCGTAGTAGGGGAGGGTAGGAGTAGTAGCTTGCTCGCTCCCGCAGGATGCGAACAAGCTTACCACCAATAAAACACTAAGACACCTATTTCGATTTCGCATACGTAGCTTCTTCATCGTAGAGGGTATGTCACGGATTGGCCCGCTCATTTTATGATTTTGCCCTTTTGACCCGCGTACCCAGCGAATCCTTTGCTTACGTGCCGTTATTTTTTGGCGATACCGGAGCACCGCACGACTTCGGGATAAACACCGGTCGATTAGCCACCGGACATAGCTGTTTCCCTGAATGCCCTTGCACCCGCGCGCCGCCGCCCGACTCGTTATCTTTGCCCGTCAAATCTTCGAACTCGCTATGCCAACCCTTTTCGATAAAGTCTGGGACGCTCACGTGGTCACTTCCGTCCCCGGTGGCGCCCAGGTGCTCTACATCGACCGTCACTTGATCCACGAGGTGACCAGCCCGCAGGCCTTCAACGGATTGCGCCAGCGCGGTATCCCCCTGCTGCGCCGCGACCGCATCGTAGCCACCGCCGACCATAACGTACCCACCAAGGACCAGGATAAGCCCATCGCCGAGCCGCTCAGCCGCAAGCAGGTGGAAATGCTCACCACCAACTGTGCCGAATTCGGCGTAGAGCTCTACGGACTCGGCCACCCTTACCAGGGCATCGTGCACGTGATCGGGCCCGAGCTCGGCATCACCCGTCCCGGCATCACCATGGTCTGCGGCGACAGCCACACCAGCACCCACGGGGCCTTCGGCGCGATTGCGTTCGGCATTGGTACCAGCCAGGTCGAGCAGGTGATGGCTACCCAGTGCGTACTGATGGAAAAGCCCCGCAAGATGCGCATCAACATCGAGGGCGACCTGCAGCCCGGCGTTACGGCCAAGGACCTGATCCTCTACGTCATCGCAAAGCTGGGTACGGGCGGCGGTACGGGCCACTTCGTCGAATACGCCGGCTCCGCCATCCGCAGCCTGAGCATGGAGGGGCGCATGACCGTCTGCAACATGAGCATCGAAATGGGGGCCCGCGGCGGACTCATCGCACCCGACCAGACCACCTTCGACTACCTCGAGGGCCGGGAGTTCGCCCCCAAGAGAGAAGAATGGGAAAAGGCCGTTGCCCACTGGCGCACCCTGCCCACCGACGCCGACGCCACCTTCGACATCGAATACACCTACCGTGCGGAGGAAATTCCGCCCATGATCACCTACGGCACCAATCCGGGCATGGGTATGGGCGTGAAGGACCGCATCCCCCAGGCCAGCGCGCTACACGGCGAGGCCAGCATGGAAAAGGCCATGCAGTACATGGACCTGGAGATCGGAAAACCCATGGAGGGCATGCCGGTCGACTACGTCTTCATCGGCTCCTGCACCAACAGCCGCATCGAGGACCTTCGTCTGGCGGGGTCGCTGGTGCAGGGCAAACGGATCGCAGCAAACGTCACTGGCATCGTGGTCCCAGGCTCCCAGCAAGTAGCCAAGCAGGCCATCGCCGAGGGGCTGGACAGGGTTTTCGAAGCCGCCGGTTTCGAGTTCCGCGGCGCCGGCTGCTCCGCCTGTTTGGGCATGAACGAAGACAAGGTGCCCGCGGGCCGCTACTGCGTATCCACCTCCAACCGCAACTTCGAGGGTCGGCAGGGCCCCGGCGCGCGTACAATACTGGCCAGTCCGCTGACGGCGGCGGCGGCGGCGGTGGCGGGGAAGATTGTGGATGTAAGAGAATTTAAAATTTAAAATTGGGTATTTAAAATTTGTACCACTATTTGTTGTTTGTTAGTTTAGCAGTGATTTTTGGTTTTGACCCACTTACCACTAGAGAAATGACTGCTGATCAACTGGAGGCCCGCCTCATTATGTTTGGTGTAAACTGCACACTGCTAACCCGCCGCCTTCCAATCGAGCAATATTATGATGCTAAGAACGCTGCGCATCAACTCGTTCGATCCGCTAGTTCCCCGGGTTTTCATTACGGAGAAACACGGGCCGCGGAATCTTCCCGCGACTTTCTGCACAAGCTGAAGCTCGGGCTCAAAGAATTACGAGAATCACGCAATACCCTCCGGTACATCTACTACCTGAAGTACCTTCCCGAAGAGGACGTACTGGCGCTTATCCGCGAATCGACCGAATTGATCGCTATTTTCACCTCCAGCGCTAAGAAGGTGCAAATGAAAATGGCCTCCTGAGTTGCATGCGGGTGTAAGCCAAGTCTCTCTAAGGGTTCGTCAAAACAACCGTCTACCCGAGGTGCCAACTAAATTTTAAATTGGAAATTTTCAATTTTAAATCTGAGATCTAAATTTTCAACTTTTGAATCCCTTCAAAACACTCACCTCCACCGCCGTCCCCCTGCCCATCGAGGATGTGGATACGGATCAGATCATTCCCGCCCGCTTTCTGAAGGCGACGACCCGCGAGGGGTTCGGGGAAAACCTGTTTCGCGACTGGCGCTACGACAAACTGAACCAGCCGAAGGAGAATTTCGTGCTGAATAATCCGACGTACTCGGGCGAAATTTTGCTTGCCGGGGCCAACTTCGGTTGCGGATCCAGTCGGGAACATGCCGCCTGGGCGATTCAGGATTACGGCTTCCGGGTGGTGGTGTCCAGCTACTTCGCCGACATATTTAAGGGGAATGCCTTGAATAATGGCCTGTTGCCGGTGACCGTGAGCCCCACCGTGCTCGACGAGGCCTTCCGCACCATCGAGCAAAACGCGGCCGCCCGCTTCACCGTCAACCTCGAAGAGCAAACCTTTACGAACGAGGAAACCGGCACGGTAACCGGCTTCGAAATCGACGAGTACAAGCGGACTTGCCTCATGAACGGATACGACGACATCGATTTCCTGCTGAGCCAGCGCGAGAAGATCGAAGCATTCGAAAACCAACGGTTAGATTATAGCCTCTAAGCAAAACCACAGCTGAGAATTTATGCCCAACTTCAATATTGCCGTACTTGACGGAGACGGTATCGGCCCCGAAGTCATCGCCGAAGCAATCAAGGTGCTCGACGTCGTCGCCGACAAATTCGGACACACGTTTGCCTACACCAAGGCTCCCGTAGGCGCCGTAGCGATCGATCAGACCGGCGATCCCCTCCCGGAGTACACCCTGTCCCTCTGTAAAAAGTCGGACGCCCTGCTCTTCGGCGCGATCGGCCATCCCCGCTTCGACAACGACCCCTCCGCCAAGGTGCGTCCGGAGCAGGGACTCCTCAGACTGCGCAAGGAACTCGGCCTCTTTGCCAACCTGCGCCCCGTAGCGAGCTACGACGAACTGGCCGACCTGAGTCCCCTGCGCCCCGAACGAATGAAGGGCGTCGATATGCTCATCGTTCGGGAACTAACCGGGGGCATCTACTTCGGCGAGAAGGGCAGAAAAGACAACGGCAACACCGCCTTCGATACCTGCACTTATACCCGCATGGAAATCGAACGCATCGTGAAAATGGGCTTCGTGGAGGCCCGCGCCCGCCGCGGCAAGCTCACCCTGGTCGATAAGGCCAACGTAATGGAAAGCAGTCGCCTCTGGCGGGAGATCACCCGCGAACTGGCTCAGGAAAACGAAGACGTGGAGCTCAACTTCATGTTCGTCGACAACGCGGCCATGCAGCTCATCCTCAACCCCGCCCAGTTCGACGTGATCGTCACCAGTAATATGTTCGGCGACATCCTCTCCGATGCTTCGAGCGTGCTGGCCGGATCGCTCGGTTTGTTGCCCTCCAGCAGCATCGGCTCCACCGTAGGCATGTTCGAACCCATCCACGGCTCCTGGCCGGAAGGGGCCGGACAGGACCGCGCAAACCCCGTTGCCGCCATCCTTTCCGCCGCCATGATGCTCGACCACCTGGAGTTGCGGGAAGAAGCCAGTGCAATACGTGGCGCCGTCAACAAGGTATTGGGTCAGGGTGTCGGCACGGAGGACCTCCGGCCCACCACGAAAGTCGGAACCCGGGAGTTCGGCGATCGCATCGCTGCCGCGCTTTAGTAGAGCCCACAATAGAAAAGCGCCCGCTCTCCTAACAGAGAACGGGCGCTTCACGTTTTAGCACGAGAACTACAATCTAGTTGTCCCGGTGCAGGTACAATGAACTCAGTCCGGGGAAGGAAAGCGTTTCGATGGGAGCAGCATTACCCGAAGCAGTTCCTTCAAAGATGAGCAGGGTCCCACCGGCGGTAGCGCGGTCCGCGACGTAGATGCGGTCGGTGTCTTCGTCGTAATCAACGTCAACCGGATTGCCCAGCATGGTAGCAGCTCCACCGATCTTGGTGTAGCCGTCGGCACCTACGGAGGTGATACTGCCGATCGTGGAGAAATTGCGAATTACAACCAGTCCACCGTCGGTATCCGATCCGGCATCACCGATGTCGGTGAGGATCATAATATCGTCCTTGGCGTTGTACTCAAGTCCGTGGGTGCGGACGATCCCGTCGACCTTGATGTAGCGGTCGGGCGTCAGCGTATCGCCGGGGGCGTTGCCAAGCAAATTAGTGAAAACGGCTACCGAATCACTTTTGTCCACCACGGCATAGAGGTCGCTGCCGACAAATTCAATGCCCCAGAGGGCAATGTCGGTTTCGTAAACATAACCGGTCTGGATGCCGCTGCCCGACAGAATGTCGTACACCACCAGGCGGTTGGTATTGTCGTTCGCGTCGCTACCCTGTTGGGCCACGACAAACTGCTTGTTGCGGTAAGCGAGACCGCGGCCGTTGGTGAAATCGGAAGTGCTGCGCGATTCGACATCTACGCCGTTGGGATCGTCGAGGTCATCGATCACGTCGTTGTACTCGACCAAGATGTTGTTGGTCCGGTCTACCTGATACAGGTTGCCCTCATCGGTATCGTAGTACAGTCCGTCGGCATCGCTGCCCGAGGCGGTAAACGTCTCGATGTCCGGTGCGCCGTCTTCGAGGTTTATTACGCCCACCATTCCGCTGGTGTTGGAAGAGAGAAACAAGGTGCCGTCGTCGTCGAAGTCAATACCGAGAATGGTATCGTCGTCGTCGTTACAGGAGGTGAAGGCTAGTGCCATAACGGCAAGGAGCAGCAGGCTGAGCCGGCTGAAGGATAAATTGAACGTCATAAATTAAATTGGTTTGTTGGGGAAATTAATAGTGGTGCGAAATGCTCAATAGGTGTGTATCCCCCAAACCGATTCAGTACAGCAGGTGTTCGTCACAACTTTGCAATTACCTGACACTTAAGGCAAAACGAAATTAAATATACATATATGGTAAGAACGGAAAATTCTATTGCCTCATTTCGGGGATGTGCCGCACAATCACAAAATATTGCCAACCCATGCGCTTATTTGTTCTCCAGTACGATCCTAAGGTGGCCTAAGTGATGATCCCCGTGCCATGCGTAGTGTGCCGCCAGGGTGTCCAAATGATAGGTGATCCCACTGCCGGGGTGAAAGGCCGTCCGCCTCCACTGCCGATCGGTACACTGCGCAAGCAGTACGGCCCAGCGCAGGTGCAATCCCCTCAGGATGTCCAGACTGGCCTGTACCGGTACCGCCGCCACGTCGGGAAGCTCCGCCCAGCTGCCTTCATTATAGGGAACCAGGGTAGGATGATCTTCAACCAGCGTCACCTTATGTCGCCGGTAAGCGTGTAGGTGACTGTCAGCAAGGTGGTGAATCACCTGCTGGGCCGTCCAACCGCCGGGACGGTAGGGGGTGTCCAGCAGTTTCCTCGATCTTAGTTCATCAGCCAGTACTTCGAGCCGCTCCGGTAAGCTGCCGATTCGCTTGATGGATTGCAATCGCAGCGTTTCATCCCCGGTTTCGGGCACGGTAAACGTGCCGATGGGGTAACGTAAAGGGTCGGTATCGTTCATCAGAAATAAGTTAGGGCGGTGGAAGAACGAGAGAAAGCGGGCTAATTCACGGTAGCCGACCGAATAATTTGCACGACTTCCTCCATCAGGTCGCGCTTGCGTCGGCCGGGGGCGTACACGAAGCCGTCGACCAGTACGAGTTCATCTTCCGCTTCATCATTGAGTAGATAGGAGACGAAGGGGCCGGCCAGGAAGTCGTTTTCGATTTCCCAAATGCCCCGGCCCTCGATGGCAAATGCCCCGTTCAGTTCGGTTGCCTCGGTAAACATGGGCAGATCCGTATCATTGATCCGCATGTAAGTATTTTCCGTAGTCGAACTCACGTACTCTTTGCCGATGCGGTCCCGGATTTCTTTAAGCCCTTCCTTCGACAGTTGACGCTTATCCTCGTAGGGTACCTTAGTAACCATGATGTTAAGACTGGCACCCTGCACCTCCTTGCGCAGCCAGACGACATCGTCCGTATCGAGGGGAACGCGCACATATCCGCCGGGAATATCGAGTGAGGCACCGGAAAGTTGCCGGATGGTATCCCCCAGCCGCCGATTGATGCCCTCGAAGTAAGTAGTGACCCGCATACGCTCGTCTTCCCCCTCCTTGATTCGCTTTACGACGCCGGGATAAACCTTTCCGAAACCGGTCAGCAGGGCATCGTGATTCTTCCCCATGATGTAGACGAGTTGCTGCCCCGTAGCCCACTTGTTCTTGGCAACGGCGGTCCCGTATCCGTCGGTACGTACCTGTTGGATCTTATCGTCGCTCAGGTCATTCAGGACCATTTGGGTGGTCGGGCTGTCGGTATCGCTCAGGTCGGCCAGTACGACGTAGTTGCGGAGCTGTCCCCAGGTGGGCTCGGCTACTACCCGCTCGGGAGTAATGAAGCGCACGTCGAAAATGGGCTCGGGCTGGGGAAGAATGATGTACGGTGCCTCAAAGAAGTAAGCGACCGAATCTGCCACACCGGCCTTCCAGGTACTACTATCCGCGACCACGACCAGGCTATTGATCTGCCCGAAGGCCGACGGCGTGGGTTGCAGGGTGCGCTGGAACTCTTCGCTACCGCAAGAGGTAAGGGCCAAAACCAGGGCGAAGGACAGGAGGAAAATTCGGGAGCGAAATTCAGACATTGATGAAAGCGTTCTAATCAGTGGAACAGATGACGGCGCGGCGGGTTTTGACGGGCAGCCCCCGGGCAAATGTCGGCTAAAGCTCCAACTCCTTGATGGCTTCCCACACCAGGCCCGATTCAAATCCCCGTTTCACCATATAATCGGCCAGCTTGCGGCGCCGCAGATAGGGGTGCTGCCCCGCTTTCTCCACTCCGTTGCGCCGTTCCAATTCGCTGCACAACGTACCGTAGTACTCGTTCTGGTCTATTTCCTTCATCGCCTGCTTGATGCAATAGGCACTAAGCTGTCGCTGCCTGAGTTCCGCGCGGATCTTGTACCGACCCCACCGCTTAATCTTGAATTTTCCCCTGGCATAGGAGCGCGCAAACCTCTCCTCGTCGAGGTATTTCTCGTGAATCAACTCCACGATCACCTCTTCCGCGGGATCGCCGTAAAATCCGAGCTCGTGCAGCTTTTCCCTGGCCTCCTTGTGGCAGCGATCCTGGTAGGCGCAGTAGTGCTGAAGCGCTTCCAGGGCCTGCTCGGCGGTATAGACGACCTTCTTCTGGGGTTGAAACACGGCTATTTTAAACGGATTTGTTGCAAAAGTACGGATTTTTACCTTAGTACGGCCCGGCGGCAACCTCTCCACCGTCTTATCTTGCCGCCCAACTAACCCCAACCTTATGATAGATTTCGGGCAATTGTGGGAAGACTACGAGCCCCTCCTGCTAGCCATCGCGCTCAAAATACTGGTGGGCATCTTCCTGCTGGTCGCAGGCTTCTGGCTCATCAACTGGCTTACCGAAAAGCTCCGCCACCTATTTCAGAAACGGAACATGGACATCAGCGTCTCCGGCTTCCTGACCAGCTTCCTGAGCATCGGACTGAAGGTGCTGCTGATCCTGTCCATCGCCGGAATGTTCGGCGTCGAGACCACCTCCTTCATCGCCATTCTCTCCGCCCTCTCCCTGGCGATCGGCCTGGCACTCCAGGGAAATCTCGGCCACTTCGCCAGCGGAATCCTCCTGCTCACCTTCCGGCCCTTCAAGGTTGGCGATCTGGTCACTACGGGCGGGTACACCGGAACGGTAAAGGAGATACAGGTCTTCAACACCATCCTTACCTCCGTCGATAACCGGCTCATCATCATCCCTAACGGCAAGGTGATGGGCAACGCCATCGAAAATATGACCGCCCTGGGTGTCCGTCGCCTCGACATGACCTTCGGCATCGGCTACGGCGACGACATCGACCACGCCCGCGCCACCCTCCTTTCCGTTGCCGAAGCCACCCCCAACGTTCTCCTCGACCGGGGCGTCGATATCTTTGTCCGCACCCTCAACGACAGCAGCGTCGACATGGCCCTTCGCGTCTGGACCGAGAACGCCAATTACTGGCCTACCCTGATTTACCTGAACGAGCACGTGAAGAAGGCCTTCGATGCCGCCGACATCAACATCCCCTTCCCGCAGATGGATATACACGTCAAGCAATAGACCCTGCCCCGCAACGGCGCTTACCTAAAGTACTTCAGCCTCCGCACCTCCTCCTCCGACAAGTAGCGATAGAACCCGCGTGGCAGGTTCTTCTTCGTCAGCCCGGCGAGGTAAGTCCGGTCGAGTTTATCGACGGTATACCCAAAGTGTTCGAAGGCACGGCGTACGATGCGGTTCCGTCCGTTGTGAATCTGTAGGGTAACCTTAGTGGGTTCGTCCTCCTTCGAATAGCGCACCCAGTCGGGCAGGAAGGGGCCGTCTTCAAGGTCGTATCCGGCTTTCATCTGGGCCAGGTCGTCGGGACTGAAGGGCTTATCCAGCGTCGCTTCGTAGATCTTAGAGGTCTCGTATCTCGGGTGGGTAAGGCGGGTGGTGACGTCTCCGTCGTTAGTGATAAGGAGCAATCCCGTAGTATCGCGGTCAAGCCGGCCGACCGGGAAAAGGCGGAGTCCCTTCAAGCCGGGTTCATCGAGCAGGTCCATCACGGTGGTCCGGTCGTGCTCGTCGTTGGTGGTGGTGATGACGTTGCGGGGCTTATTGAGAAGTATGTACACGAAGCGCTCCGAGGGGGCTACTACATTGCCTTCGTACTCCACTACGTCTCCCTCCTTTATCTGGTAAGCCGGATTGTCCAGCACTTCGCCGTTCACCTTCACCTTGCCGGCCTTAACCATATCCCCCGCGGTTCGCCGACTCGCCACGCCGGAGTGCGCGATGTACTTATTGAGCCGCATGCCGATCAGCTCGGCGGGTTCGCGGTCCAGGCCGGGTGGGTTGCTGGAGTTGCGGGCCTGGGAGCGTTGAAAACGGCGCGGTTGTTTCATATCGGCAGATGGTTAGGCGGAAGACGAAGCACAAAGGTAAGGCAAGGCACGCCGCTCCCTTCCGCGAACCCCGGCCCCGAGCCGGCGTTGTGTGTTCATGTTCAATACCATGTCAACCTCCCAGGACCTCGACGCCGCCCTCCAGGCCTCGCAGGACCATCCGATCGTGATCTTCAAGCACAGCAACAGCTGTCCGTTCAGCGCCCGTGCCCAGGTGCAGATCGCCAATGCCAAGCACGACATCGACATTCACGGCATCGTGATCCAGTATGCGAAGGACCTCTCCAGTGAAATAGCGGAACGACTCGGGGTGGATCACGCAAGCCCGCAGGCCATCGTAGTGAACAAGGGTAAAGCCGTCAGCCACTACTGGCGCAAGGAAATTCAGGAGGAAACGCTAAAGGAACAAGTGAACAACCTCGGGCAGGAGGCATGATCGCGGGTTCCGAACTCATTCTACGTCCCGACGGATCGGTCTATCACCTTCACTTACTTCCCGGCCAGGTCGCGGAGAAGATCATTACTGTCGGGGACCCCGAGCGCGTGCATCAGGTAAGCCGTCGCTTCGATCGGGTGGAACTGAAGGTGGAAGCGCGGGAATTCGTTACCCATACCGGTGAGCTAGACGGGGAACGCATCACCGTCCTATCCACCGGCATCGGCACTGATAATGTTGACATCGTCATCAACGAACTCGATGCACTCTTCAACATCGACCTCAGGACCCGGGAAGTCAAAGATGAGCTTACTTCCCTCGATTTTCTGCGCCTCGGTACCAGCGGCTCCTTTCAGTCCGACCTGCCCCTCGATAGCTTTCTGCTTTCCCACGCGGCCCTCGCACTCGACGGGCTGTTGCACTATTATCTCAACCAGGGAGAGCCGGATCCCCTCGTGATTGCCCTTACCGACCACCTCGACGACGAAGGAGTAACGCTTCCGGTACCTCCGCTGGTAGTCCGCCCCCACTTGCCCGTCTTTATGAATCATCCCGCGGCGGCCGAACTGGCAGCGGGCATTACCCTCACCGCGGCCGGTTTTTATGCCCCCCAGGGCCGCAGCCTTCGCCTGCCGAGCGGTATGACTCCAAAAATCCTGAATGCGCTGCGGACGTTCAGCGATGAAGATCTGAGGATCACCAATATTGAAATGGAAACCTCGGGCATTTACGGCCTCACCCGGCTCCTCGGCCACCGGGCCGCTTCCATCTCCGCCCTCCTCGCTAACCGGGCCCTGGGCACCTTCAGTAAGCAGCCGGCCGAGACGGTGGAATCACTCATCGATTTAGGGCTACGCCTGCTCACGGATCGGCAGTAATCCCAACCTGCTCACCTTTTTATTCCTCCATGCCGGCACAGTACACAGGGGGCGGGTCCGCAGGTGCTAAAAAAGCCCGCTAAAGCAAAGAAAACGACGGAAACTCAGAAACTATTCAAAGTTTCCCCCGTTCTTTGCGGCGTGATAGAAGAAATTAAGGACAACCGCAAGGTGCTGGAGAAGGCGGGCGACATGTTTCGGAGCATCGGCATCCGCAGCGTGAGCATGGACGACATCGCCCGGGAACTGGGAATCTCCAAAAAGACGCTCTACCAAATGGTAGATAATAAGGAGGACCTGATCCAGCTGGTGCTCGAAGAGGATACCCGCCGTGATATCCAGGTGCTGCGCCAGCACAGTGACCAGGCGGCCGACGCCATCGACGAGCTGCTCCGCAATAGTCGCTACTTCATCCGGCAGATGCGCAAAGTATCTCCTACCACCCTTCACGACCTGCGCAAGTACTACCCCGAACTGTTTCATTCCATGGTGATGAATCACCAGCGCGAGTTCCTGCTCAGCGTGTCCAACAACCTCGAAAGGGGCATGGAGGAGGGCCTCTACCGGGCCGACATCGACGCCGAGGTGATCGCCAACCTCTACGTAGGCATGACCATGATGGTGGTTGACCGGGGGGTGTTTCCGGCCCAGGAGCGTCCGCTCTCGGAGATCATCCGCCAGCACAGCAGTTACCACTTCAACGGCATCGTAAATCAGTTCGGCCGCGACCGGCTGGACCATTACCTGAAGCAAGAGGATTTACCTTAAGTCTAGTCTATGAAATTCTTCACTCCCTTCCTGTTGCTGTTGGTTTCGAGCATCGGTTTGATCGCTCAGGAGGAAGCTACGGAGGCACCGGTCTACTCCCTGCGAGATGCGGTCGATTACGCCTTCCTCAATTCCAACACCATCCGCAACGCCCGGGTAGACATTCTGGACGCTGAGCAGAATGTGCGCGAACGACTGAGTACCGGTCTGCCCCAGATCAACGGCTCCCTCGATTTCCTGCACTACCTTAAGGTGCCGGTACTCCCGCTGCCCGAAGCCTTTGCGCAGGGCGACCCCGATGCACCGACCTCGATCGCCTTTCAGCTCAAGAATTCCTTCACCAGTGGGATCAGCGTAAGCAGCATGATCTTCGACGGATCCTACTTTGTCGGACTGCGGGCCGCCCGCGCCAGCCGCGATTACTTCAACCTACAACTAGAGAACACCCAGCGTCAGGTCAGAACCCAGGTGACGCGCAGCTACTTTCCGGTCCTGCTGCTATCCACTAACCTGGAAATCATCGATCGAAACATCGAGAACCTGGAAAAACTCCTGCGGGAAACCCAGGCCCAGTACGATGCCGGCTTCGTCGAGCAACTCGACGTGGATCGCCTCCGCCTCAGCCTGAATAACCTGATGAGCAGCCGCAGCGACGTAGAACAGCAGCGGGACAATGCCCTCCGATCGCTGAAATTTACTCTCAACTACCCTGAAGGTCAGGAGCTGCGCGTCTCCGACGATCTGGCCCAACTCGAATTCGAAGTAGACGCCGCCGCCCTTACTTCGGACGTCCCCTACCAGCAGCGCAGTGAGATTCGGCTGTTGGACCAGACCATCGCGCTCCAGGACCTTAACATTGACCTCCAGAAGGCCGCCTACCTGCCCCGGCTCGATGCCTCCGCCGCCGCCCAGTACCAGTACCAGGGCAATAATTTTACCGACGGCTTCTGGGCACCAACGGTGGTAGTCGGTGTCTCCGCGGTGATCCCTATTTACGATTTCGGCGGACGCAGCGCCCGGCTCCAGCGTGCCCGCCTCGATAAGGAAAAGGTGGTTAATCAGCGTGACGACGTCGCCCGCAGCATCGACCTGGAAGTACGCAATGCCCGCGGCACCTTTAACACCGCCCGCCAGCGGATGCAGGTGACCAGGGAGAACCTCGACCTCGCCCAGCGGATCTACGACACCACGCAGATCAAGTACCGCGAAGGCGTCGGCAGCAGCATAGAAACCGTGCAGGCCGAACAGCAACTGTACGAAGCCCAGGCCAACTACCTCAACGCCCTGTACGACACCCTGGTCGCCAAAGAAGACCTTTACCTCGCCCTCGGGCGCTAGAAAGGATGCCACCCGGCGCCCGTTCACCAAGCTACACCATACCATCATGAGATACTTCTCGGTTTCATTGCTCTTTACCCTGTTGCTCAGCACCTGCGGTCCCGCCCCGGAAGAAACGAACCCGGAAACGGCGGAGGAAATCCAGGAAGCGCTGCGCACCCGCCGCGCCGAACTACGCACCCTCACCAAGGAAGTGGAAGACCTGGAAGTGAAGCTGGCGGAAGTGGATCCCTCCTTCGCCCCCAACGCCACCCTGGTGGCCTACGAAACCGTGGCCCCCAGCAGCTTTTCCAACTTTGCCGAGGTACAGGCTACCGTCCGGGCTTCGGAAAGTGCGGTGGCCAGTCCGGAAATTCCCGGCCGAATCCTGCGGATGAACTTTGAAGAGGGCGACCCGATCCGCAAGGGACAGCTCGTCGCTACCCTCGACGTAGAAGGTACCGAGACCCAACGCGCGGAACTGGAAACCGCCGCCAGTCTGGCCAAGACCATCTACGAACGGCAGCAGAAACTTTGGGACCAAAACATCGGCTCGGAAATTCAGTACCTGCAGGCCAAGAACAACTACGAGCGGCTGCAGCAGCAGCTGAAGAGCATCGACGTGCAGGCCAACAAACGCAACGTCTACGCCCCCCTCAGCGGTACCGTAGAACAGGTAATGATGCGTACCGGGGAAAGTGCCATGCCCGGCGCACCGATTCTCTCGATCATCAACACCAACGACCTGGACGTAGTGGCCGACGCCCCCGAAGACCTGCTCACCAAGGTGAAACTGCGCCAGCAAGTAAAGGTGAAGGTTCCCGCCCTGAACCTGGAATTCAATGCCCCGGTCAGCCGTATCGGGCGCACCGTAGATCCCGCCAACCGCACCTTCGAAATCGAAGTGGACGTACCGCGGCAGTACGTGAGCCAACTAAAGGCCAACCTCCTGGCGGAAGTAGAGGTGCTCGACTTCGAAGCCCAGGACCTGATCGTCGTGAGCCAGGACCAAATCCAGCAGGACGTCGATGGCCAGCGCTACGTGTTTACCGCCCAGGAGGTCGATGGTGAGCTGGTGGCGCGCAAAACGTACGTGCGCACCGGCCGGAACTACAACAACCGGGCCGTGATCGAGAGTGGCCTGGACGCCGGCGCGCGGATCATCACCAGCGGCAGCCGCGGACTCACCGACGGACAGCCGATCGCCCTCAGCCAATCGCCCGTACAGACTGGCACCACCGACAATCCGACCAAATAATGGCGAACCAGCAGAAACGGACCTTCGGGCTCACCAACTTAGCGGTCGACAACGGCACCAGCGTCTTCCTGCTGGCGATCATGATCCTGATCTTCGGTCTGTACGCCTACGAGCAGGTCCCGAAGGAGCAGTTCCCCGAAGTCGAGCTGCCCCAGGTCTACATTAACACGCCCTACTTCGGCAACTCGGCCGCCGACATTGAGAGTCTCGTCACCCGCCCCCTGGAAAAGGAACTCCAGGGCGTCGACGGCGTGAAGGTGATCCGGTCGACCAGCATCCAGGATTTCAGCGTCATCACGGTCGAGTTCAACTCCGACGAAGACTTCGACGATGCCCTGCGCCGCGTCAAGGACGCGGTAGACATCGCCAAGGCGGAACTGCCCACCGACCTCGACACCGACCCCACGGTACTGGAGATCAACCTCTCCAAATTCCCCATCGTAACCATTAATATGAGCGGCGACTTCCCCCCGGAAGAGCTGCGGCGCTACGCCGAACTCATGGAGGACGAGATCGAGAACGTCGACGGCGTAAGCGCCGTAAACCTGAAGGGAATCCAGGAGCGCGAGATCGAGATCGCGGTCGACGTGCGTAAAATGGAAAGCCTGCAGATCAGCTTTCAGGACATTGAGAACGCCATTACGGGGGAGAACCTTACGCTGTCGGGCGGAGAGATCGTCAACAACGGCGTTCGCCGGGCCATCCGCGTCGTGGGTGAATTCAGTGACGCCGAAGAACTGTCCGGTACCATCGTCAAAAACGAGAACCAGCGGCTGGTGTACCTGCGCGATATCGCTGAGGTTACCTTCGGCTACGAGGATCCCAAGAGTATCGCCCGGGCCGACGGCCTGCCGGTGATCAGTCTCGACGTGATCAAACGCTCCGGCGAAAACCTTCTGAGTACCTCGGACGGCGTCAACGAAACGGTAGCGCGGGTGAAGCAACAACTCCCGGACGACCTGAGCATCACTTACTTCAACGACCAGTCGGACAACACCCGCAGCGAGGTCGACAACCTGGAGAACAGCATCATATCCGGGGTAATCCTGGTGGTCGTCGTCCTGCTTTTCTTTCTGGGCCTACGCAACGCCCTGTTCGTGGGCATCGCCATTCCATTGTCCATGCTCATGGGCATCCTTTGGATCTGGCTCAGCGGCGTTACCCTCAACATCGTGGTGCTGTTCGCCCTCATCCTGGCGCTGGGCTTGCTCGTCGATAACGGCATCGTAATCGTTGAAAATATTTACCGGTACATGCAGCTGGGCGAAGTGTCCGACCGGGCGGCAAAGTACGGCGCGGGCGAGGTGGCCTGGCCCATCATTGCTTCCACCGCGACTACTCTGGCCGCCTTCATGCCGCTGGCCATCTGGCCGGGTATTGTAGGGGAGTTCATGAAGTACTTTCCGATTACGCTGATCCTGGTCCTGCTGTCATCGCTTATCGTAGCCCTCATCATTAATCCCGTGCTGGCGAGCCGGTTGATGCGGGTAGACAAACGGGCCGTATCGGCGGCCGGCCGTCGGCGCAAGGTGCGGTCGACCCTCATCACCGCCGGCGCCATGATGGTCATCGGACTGATCGGCTTGCTGCTGGGCGCCGCCTGGCTGTTCAACCTGATGGTCATTGCTTCGGTGGTGACCCTGGTTTACTTTTTCCTGCTGCGGCCGGGTTCCTTCGTGTTCCAGGACCGCTTCCTGCCCTGGCTGGAAAAAAAGTACGACCGCTTCATCGGTTTTGCCCTGCGCTTCAGCAAGTCGATGATCGTGGGTACCGTCGGTTTGCTCGTGCTGTCGCTCGTACTTACCGTTCTATTCCCTCCACAGATCGAGTTTTTCCCCTCCGCCGACCCCCTTTACGTGAATGCCTTCGTGGAACTGCCCCTCGGTTCCGACATCGGCGCCACGGATGAAGTGACCAAGGTCCTGGAAACCCGCATCCTGGACCTGCTCGAACCCTACGACGACATCGTGGAGGCCGTCCTTACCCAGATCGGTGAGAACACTTCCGACCCCAATACCCCGCCCGAACCGGGTTTTACGCCAAATAAGGCGCGGATCACCGTCAGCTTCGTTCCCTTCCGGGACCGGGGGGACGTAAGCACGCGCACCATCCTGGAAGAAATCAGGCAGACGGTCCGGGGACTGCCCGGCGTCAAGGTAAGCGTCGACCAGAACGCCAACGGACCCGCAACCGGCAAGCCCATCAACCTTGAGATCAGCGGAGAAGACATTGACCGGCTGGTAACCCTCGGGGACGACGTTATTAATTACATCAACCTCCAGGGCATCCCCGGTATCGAACAACTGAGCGCCGACATTAAGATCGGCAAACCGGAGTTGCTCGTGAAGGTCGACCGGCAGGCCGCGCGGCGGTACGGGCTATCGACTTTCCAAATCGCTTCCGCCCTCCGCACTTCCGTCTACGGTAAGGAGATCAGCAAGTACAAACTCGGGGAAGACGAGTACCCGATCTACATCCGCCTCAACGAACGGGACCGCAACAAGGTGGAGAACCTGCTCAACCAGCGCATCACCTTCCGTGACCCCGCTACCGGCCGCATCACGCAGGTGCCAATCAGTACGGTAGCCAGCGTGGACTACAGTTCCACCTACAGCTCCATCAAGCGCAAGGACCTCGACCGCGTCATCACCATCAGTTCCAACCTGCTCGAAGGGTACGTCGCCAACGACATCATTCCCGAGATCGACGCCGCCCTGCAGGATTACGACCTGCCCCAGGGATTCGAGTACGAGTTCACCGGCGAGCAGCAGCAACAGCAGGAGGACGTCGGATTTTTGCTCGGGGCCTTCGTCTTCGCGCTCTTCCTGATCTTCATCATCATCGTGGCCCAGTTCAACAGCATCAGCTCCCCCTTCATCATTCTTACTTCGGTAATTCTCTCTACCATCGGGGTACTGCTGGGCTACTTCTTCTTCGGCGGCACCTTTTCCGTGGTCTTCACCGGCGTGGGCATCATCTCGCTTGCGGGGGTGGTCGTGAACAACGCCATCGTACTGATCGACTACACCACGCTGCTCATGCAGGAAAAGGTGGAGGAGCAGGGGCTGGACAAGATCTCCGAGCTGGAACTCAGCGACATCCGCGCGGCCATCATCGAGGGCGGGGCGACCCGTTTACGCCCGGTACTGCTGACGGCCATCACCACCGTGCTGGGGCTTATTCCGCTGGCCGTTGGGTTCAACTTCGACTTTTTCAGCTTCATCGCGAACTGGGACGGCCGGCTCTTTATCGGCGGCGACAATACCGCTATTTGGGGACCGATGGCCTGGACCGTCATCTACGGACTCGTATTCGCTACCTTCCTCACCCTAGTGGTCGTACCCGTCATGATGTGGCTGATGTACAAATCCCGCCGGGGCATTCGTCGGTTTGCCAACCGATTCAGCCACGAGGAATCCGAAACGGAAGTGCTCGAAGTCGAAACCACCTAACTTCGGGCCATGCGCATTCTAGCCATCGATTACGGAATTAAAAAGTGCGGCGTCGCGGCCACCGATCCCCTGCAGATCATTGCCAGCGGCCTCGAAACCGTTCCGACCGGAAAGCTGTTCGACTGGTTGGAAAATTACCTGCAGGTGGAAGAGGTCAGTGACCTGGTCGTCGGTGAATCCCGGGCGCTGGATGGGAGTACCAATCCGATTCAAACGGAGATCGTCGGTTTCGAGCGCAAATTTCGGAAACGCTTTCCGGGCATTGCCATCCACCGCCAGGACGAATTCAACACCAGTCGCCGTGCCCGGGAAAGCATGCTGGCCATGGGAATGAAGAAAAAGAAACGGCGCGACAAAACGCAGGTCGACCGCATTGCGGCTGCCATCATTCTGCAGGATTTTTTGGAGGAAAGAAGGTAAACTTGCCCCGGTCCACTCGTGTACTCAAGTGCAAATTGAAATAGATGATCTTACCGATCTACGCTTACGGCCAGCCCGTACTAAAAAAAGTCGCCCAACCCATTACGCCGGACTATCCGGATCTGGCGCAGCTCATCTCCGATATGTGGGAAACCATGGAGGAAGCCAATGGGGTAGGCCTGGCCGCGCCCCAGGTCGGACGGAGCATCCGCCTGTTCGTCATCGATAGCCGACCCATGCAGGAGGAAGGGAAGGAGGAGGAAGGCATCCACCAGGTCTTCATCAACGCCGAAATCCTCGAAGAAGCCGGCGACGACTGGAGCTACGGAGAAGGCTGCCTCAGCATCCCCGACATCACCGGAGACGTCGACCGTCCCGAGGAAGTCACCATCCGGTTCCAGGACGAAAACTTTGACACCCATACCCGCACCTTCAACGGCATGAACGCCCGCGTCGTCCAGCACGAATACGACCACATCGAAGGCATTCTCTTCACCGAAATGCTCAAACCCTTGAAGAAACGACTGGTCAAGCGCAAACTCGAAAAGATCAGGAAGGGGGACATTGATTTGAAGTACCGGATGAAATTTGTGAGAGGGTAGGAGTCTCGCTCGCAGGCTTGCTGGTAGTCGCCTTCGGCGGTTAGTCTCGCTCGCAGGCTCGCTGGTAGTCGTCTTTGGCGGTTAGTATCGCTCGCAGTCTCGCTGGTAGTCGCCGTCGGCGGTTAGTCTCGCTCGTGGGCTTGTTGGTAGTCGCCTTTGGCGGGAGACTTTGTTTTTTGGTGGTGTGGCGGGACGATTATTTTCGCCCGAAATCCGCTGGAATTTCGCCCCATACTTCGGTCTTCCACTTATAGATGGGGTTGGTGATCTTGTTGTCGCGTAGCCACTGTTCGCCGCGGTCGATGAGGGCGTAGAGCTCTTCGGTTTTGGCGTTCCGGGGTAGGGTGGTCTTACACTTCCCCTTCCTGATCCAGCCCATGGCGATCTTTGAATCGGTGTAGATGGGTAGGTCGGGTTGTTGCTGTTTTTGCAGGAATGCCAGCCCGTGTACGAGGGCCAGAAACTCGCCGACATTGTTGGTGCCCAGCGGGAAGGCCCGGTGGAATATCTGCCGTTTACCGGAGGTGGTGACGCCCTGGTATTCCATCCTACCGGGGTTGCCCGAGCAGGCGGCATCGACGCTGATGCTTTTACCGATGATCGTTTCGGTCGTCGGAAAACTACTCTGGCGGGGACGCGGGAGCGATGAATTTCCGGAAGAAGCGGAGAGCGCCTGCTTCATGTAGCTGCCGAATCCGTTTTTGAAGGCCGCTTCGGCCTGACCGCGGTCGGGAAAGGATTTATACTTTGCACCTTTGTAGCCGTCGACCTGCTGCTTGGCGGATTTCCAGTCGGTGTAGACACCGGGAACATGGCCCATCCATACGACGTAAAATTTCTTCTTAGCCATAGTCGCAAAGGTATGGCACCCAGTTACCCTCCCCAAAATGTTAATCGATACCCACACCCACCTTTACAGCCACAAGTTCTCCGAGGATCGTGAAGCAATGCTCCAGCGGGCGCGGGAAGCCGGGGTAAGGCTGGCCCTAATGCCCGCCATCGATCGCAGCACCCACGAGCAGATGTTGGAACTCGAAAGCCGACATCCGGACTTCTGCCGGGCCATGATCGGCTTGCATCCCGTCAGCGTCGGGGCCGATTACGAGGAGGAGCTGGCCGAGGTAGAGCGCCGGCTCAAGGAGCGTCGTTGGGTGGCGATCGGTGAAATCGGCATGGACCTTTACTGGGACAAAACTTTCCGGAGACAGCAGGAAGACGCTTTCCTTCGGCAGTGCCACTGGGCGATCGAGTACGGACTTCCCATCAGCATCCATGCCCGCGAGGCCCTGAACGAACTTCTGCAGTTGATTGAAAAAATTGGGGACAAAAGGCTGCGTGGGGTATTCCACTGCTTTACCGGGGATGAGGAACAGGCAAGACGGGCCCTGGACTACGGATTTTACCTGGGAATCGGGGGGGTAGCCACCTTCAAAAACGGGGGGCTGGATCCGGTCATTAGGGCCGTAGCCAAAGATCGAATCGTTTTAGAGACCGACGCGCCATATCTTGCACCCTCTCCCTACCGGGGGAAGCGCAACGAAACGTCTTATTTGACCCACATCGCGAAAAAAATTTCTGATCTCTGGGAATTGCCGGTGAAGGAAGTAGCAGACATAACCTCCGCGAATGCGCGGCAACTGTTTGAACTTGACCGCTTTGCGGAAAATGTCTTAGCTTGAGGGGAAGAGAAAGACGACCAATGGCAGCTGCTTATTTCATCGGGGGCCGATAAAAATTTTGTTTTGTTGATCGTTTTTACAATTTTTGCGTCTATGCCCGCGGCCCTGGCCGACTGAACGGCGCTGCCCCGCCTCTTAATGGAGAAGCGGTATATTGACAAGAATTTTATTAGGAGAAGTGCTCGAGTGGTTGAAGAGGTACGCCTGGAACTCAGAGGAGGAACGACGATCAGCCGCAGGCTAACGCGTTTATACGGTAACCCCCCTCAACTCACCACAACTCCCGGCTTTCATCAATGGATGACGGCCGTCATTGACAAGAATTTTATTAGGAGAAGTGCTCGAGTGGTTGAAGAGGTACGCCTGGAAAGCGTATATACGGTATCCCCGTATCGAGGGTTCGAATCCCTTCTTCTCCGCAGTACCTCACGCCAGGATGCGTGTCGTCATCATCTTATTATTACGCAAACAATTTCGTCAAACCTCAAATACGGCTATGCGACATCTATTTAAACCACTGGCGGTTCTTTCGCTGGTAGCCTTCTCCGCAGCGGACCTGGCAGCACAAGAATCCGAAGGCTTTCAGGTTCTGAAGAAAAACTTCATCGATGGGGACTGGCGCTTCATGGCGATCGTACTCATCTGTCTGATCCTCGGTCTTGCGTTCTGTATTGAGCGGATCATCACCCTCAACCTCGCTTCCACCAACACCGACAAACTGCTATCCCGTATTGGCGAACGCCTCGAAGCAGGCGACGTAGAGGGAGCGAAGGAAGTCGCGAAGTCTACCCCCGGCCCCACCGCCAGCGTACTGTACGAAGGACTTCGTCACAGCGCCGAAGGTCCTGATGCCGTCGAAAAGGCCATCGTGAGCTACGGCTCGGTACAGATGGGCCTGCTGGAACGCGGCCTCGTGTGGATCGCGCTCTTCATCGCCATTGCTCCCATGCTTGGATTTATGGGTACGGTAATCGGTATGATCCAGGCCTTTAACCGCATCGAGACGGTAGGTGACCTGAGCCCCGCAGTTGTTGCCGGTGGTATTAAGGTAGCCCTGCTGACTACGGTATTCGGACTGGTTGTCGCCATTATCCTGCAGATCCTGTACAACTACATCGTCAACAAGATCGACGGTATCGTTAACAAGATGGAGGACGCCACTATCGCACTGGTCGACATTATGGCCACCAACAATACCTTCACCCGTCCCCGGCTTTAATCGGTCGCTCGCAAAATCCAATCAATTATGTATTCATTTTTGAACAAGTACGGCCAAGCGATGGCCTTCGGGATTGGAGTGCTGATCACCGTTATCTTCCTGGCCGCGATCTTCTCGGCCGACGCCACTACCCGGGAACTGCTCCTGCAGAACGATAAATCACCCGAAGCCTACGACACCAGCATCTTCGACTTCGGCATCTACGTGTCGCTGTTGTTGACCGGCCTGGCTTTCGTGGTAGCGCTGATCTTCGGCATCACCCAAATGGCCAGTAACCCCAAGGGTTCGCTCAAGGGAATCGCCGGACTCATCGGTCTGGTACTCATCATGTTCATCGGTTATTCCATGGGCAACGGAGAACCAACCGACCCCGAGATCCTCAACGCCATCAACAAGTTCGAAACTTCTCAGGAAGCCACCATTACTCCCGGTAACCTGAAGTTCATCAGTGGGTCAATCCTCACCGCGCTCATCATGCTCGGCCTGGCCTTCCTGACGCTTATAGTGTTCGGCATTCGCGGTATCTTTAAGTAACATTTACAAACCGACTACGACCATGGCAAAGACCAAAACGAGAGACCGGATGAATAACGAGATCAATGCAGGCTCGATGGCGGATATCGCCTTCCTCCTGTTGATCTTCTTCCTGGTCACGACCACTATTGCTGAAGACAAGGGTATCCTCGTGAAGTTGCCACCCTGGTCCGACGAAGAACCCGACATCACGCGGCTCAAGGAGCGCAACGTATTCTCCGTACTCGTTAACGCACAGAACCAGCTGCTCGTCCGCGAGGAGCCGGCCCGCATTGGCGAATTACGCGAACGCGCCAAGGAATTCATCATGAATCCCACCAAGCGTCCCGACCTGGCTGAAGGACCCCGTAACGCCATCATCTCGCTGAAGAACGACCGCGGTACCAACTACGATACCTACCTGGCCGTCTACAACGAGCTAAAGGGCGCTTACGACGAACTCTGGGACGAGTTGTCAGAACGTCGCTACGGACAGCCCTACTCCGAGGAAATGCCCTTCGCCCAGCGGAAGGCGATCCGCGACGAAATACCGATGGTACTTTCCGAAGCGGAACCCACCAACTTCGGTGAGGAGCAGTAAACCAAGATCGAAGGGCCGGGTAAGTGTCTCAACTGCCCGGCCCTCTCTATCCTGGCCGCCGCCCACCAAAATGCTCACCGGGATCATCTAGCCCCTAGCATCGAACTAAAAAATATACAGCTACTATGTCCAAGTTTAGCAAGAAGCGCGGTAAGTCGTCGCCCGCCATCTCCACCGCCTCGCTGCCGGATATTATCTTCATGTTGCTCTTCTTCTTCATGATGGTAACGGTACTCCGGGACTCCGACCTCAAATTGCAGGTCAATACCCCCGAAGCCACCCAGCTCACGAAACTCGACGAGAAATCTCTCGTCAACTACATCTACATCGGCCGTCCCACCCAACAGTACCAGTCGGTCTACGGAACGTCCCCCCGCATCCAACTGGGCGACAAGATCTCCACCGTCGATGACATCCCCCTGTTCCTCGAGCAGCATAAGGTAAAACTGCCCGAAAACAAGCGCCCCCGCATCACCTCCTCCCTACGTGTCGACGGCGACGTGACCATGGGCATCGTACAGGACGTCAAGACCAAGCTCCGCAAGAGCAACCAGCTCAAGATCAACTACTCCGCCGGTAAGCGTGCGGGTAGCCTGGATTAAGCACCAGTCCAGCCTCCGCAACGCATCGGAAGTCTGAAAAGCCGCTTTCCCGGATGGGGGGAGCGGCTTTTTTTGTTGAGTGATCATCGTTACCGATATGATAAGGGCACCAAACGGACTAGGCGCAAGATTCAGTGCCGACCGTAAAACATTCATAAGCTTAATCGAATGATGAATATAACTATCGAAATAGCGAGCGTTCCAGATAGAGAAAATCTGGTGGCAGAAATATGGGCCGGTGATAAAATGATTGCTGAAATCACTCAGGAAGACGAAGTAGAAATTCAGTTTTTCGTTAAAGATGAGGGGGCAGTTTATCCTCTTCAAGAAAGAGTTGCTTCAAGAAATCAATGAAGCGGTTCATCTTCTCAAGTATGGTTAGTCCGCCCAATAAATAGCGCCCCGTCGTGGCGGTGCTCTTTGCGGCGGTCTCAAGGATGAGGCGCTCTGCGCCGACCCTGTATCGCCCGCATCTCAGGGTCGCCCTAGAAGGGCTCATCCTTGGCATCACCTTACTCGCTAGCGGTCGATTCACCTTCCACCACCGAGTCCGGCGCATAATAAATCCCTTTGCGCGACCACCGCTGCTGCAGTCGGGGTAATGCTGTTTTGAAGGCGTCGAAATCCTTGTTCTCCACCTCCGTCCACCCTACTTCGGCGTAGGCGGCGATACGCGGAAAAGCCAGGAAATGCATCTGACCGTCGGTAGGGATCCATTCTCCCCACATTTGGCAGCCGGTGCCGATGATATTATCGTTGTACCTGGGGTCCAGATTTTCCGGAACGGGGTCGAAGGCGTAGGCTTTGGAAAGGGGAATACTGGTATAGCTATAGTCGAGGTAAGTACTGCTGTGGATCGAGTTAACGATCTCGAAACCGGACTCGGCTGCCTGGGTGGCCAGTTCCAGGTCACCCTTCCAGAAGTGAACGACGGTGGATTCCGCTAACTTTTGATCGGACTTGGTCTTTGCCGCATCCTGGTAGTCGTGAAGTTGGTGCCCCATGATCTCGTTCCAGCCCATCATCCTGCGGTCTTTGCGCTGTAAATATTGGGAGATGCCGTTCGTGAAGAAAACCTGCAATTCGGCGGGAGTGACCAGCCCGTTTTCTTGCATGTACTCTTGGACGGAGATTGAGGAGTTCCAGTGGGTGTATTTGACCTCGTCACCACCGATGTGAATAACCTCTGAAGGAAATAGCTCGATCACCTCATCAAGCACGTCCGTGAGGAACTCAATTACTTTCGGATCGCTGACGTCGTACACATCCTCACTGACCCCAAACCTGATCGGCACCTCGATTTCCTTCTTGGCCGTACCCAACCACGGGTAGGCGGCGATGGCCGCACTCGAGTGTCCCGGCATCTCGATCTCGGGAACGACGGTGATGTGCCGCTTCTGCGCATACGCTACGATCTCTTTGATCTGCTCCTGCGTATAGAATCCCTCGTGTGGTTCCGCCGACTGGATGGGGCTTTCCCACTTTAGGGGCCCAACCTGAGAGCTTTTGCGTTTGGAACCAATCTCGGTGAGTAGTGGGTATTTCTTGATTTCGATCCTCCACCCCTGATCGTCGACCAAGTGCCAGTGAAACACGTTCATCTTCAAGTGGGCCATTTCATCAAGCAGAAGCTTTACCTGCTCGGCCCCCTTAAAGAATCGCCCCTCATCGAGCATGAACGCCCGCCACGAAAAGCGGGGTGCGTCGTTGATGGTTAGGGCGGGGATCCGAAAGGTGGAAACGCGCTCCGGCACATCCGTACGATCGGGGAACAACTGAACCAAGCTCTGTACGCCATAAAACCAACCGGCAGCGGACGCGGCGAGAATCAGTACCCCTTTGTCTGTGATCACCAGCCGATACGCCTCCTCCGCTAGTTCTTCATCCAATTCGAAGCCGATAATGTTACTTCCCAGCCCCGTAGCTTCAACTATGTCAACCTGGTATCCCGTTATTTCAGCAATGTAATTCTGCAGGATGACGGCCGTTTCCCTGCTTTTCGCGGAGGCGGCAATTTGGACCTGCTCATCGACCATAAAACTCCCTTCGCCAATCAGAATTTCCTGAGGGCGGGGTACAATGTCGACTGTCTGTGCCCGGAGCATGTGACAGCCAAACAGCGCCAGCGTTGTCACCAAAATTAAGAGGAAGTTTTTCTGGTGTTTCATGCGCGTTGTTGTGGTTTCAGCGGTCTTCCGCTTGACGGTGACTTTCTATGACCCGTGTCGTCTGTCCCTAAGAAAAGGAAGGTACGCAAACGTAGTATTTACGCGCTGGAGAGTCCGGCGGTACAGGGTCGGCCCGGAGGGCCTCGTCCTTGATCAAAAAAAATGCCCACCCCAAAAGCATTGGAGTAGGCATTTCCATTGCACCTGCGGACCCGCCACAGCTGCCTTATGCAGAAACTACCGGGCGGAGCCGGGAGTAGACATGGCATCCGGATTGAGGATGGCCTCGTCCGCATGCACCTTCGGGCGGTTCTTCATGTAGATGTAGAGGCCGGCAAATAGGACGATGAGGATGATGGGGAACCACATCATGGTGGATAGGGTAGCCTGTCCCGCGATGATGTCCGCTTCGGGTCCAGTAGCACCCGCAACTTCGGCGGTGGCCTTGGCGTCGTCGAGCCAGCCTCCGATGATTGGGTTCCAAATTACAAGGGCGAGCATGCCGGCACCGCCCACCAGCGACATGCCGAGGGCACCCGTCTGGGGAATGTACTCTCCGACAAATCCGATCATGGTGGGCCAGAAGTAGCAGATGCCGAGGGCAAAAACGATGGCGCCGAAGTACACCGACCCGCCGGTTAGTGTGCTCAGGAGGTAAATGCCAATGGTCGACAGTACCGCGCTAATGAGCAGTACTCCCGTAGGATTAAGGTTGTGCACGATCGGTCCGGCGAAGAAGCGACCGACGGCCATCAGTCCCGTAACCAATGCCAGCACGATCATCGGACTGGCACCGCTGGCGCCCAGGATCTTCTCGACCCACTGAGTCGTACTGAATTCGGTGGTGGCCGTAAGGGTCATACAGACCACGATGAACAGGAAGAGGGGACTGGCAAGGCTGCGGATGTTTTCCCGCGTGTCGTTGCTGATGGCGCTCGCCTTCGGGAACTCCTGTCCGAAAATCAGGACCGCGTAAATGATGGTAGGGATAAACATCGTAGCGATGAGCCCCTGCCAGCCAAGGGCCTCGCCGAAGAAGCGGGCAACCAGCGAGCCGATGACGATGCCACCGGGGAACCAGACGTGAAAGCGGTTGAGCATCTGCGTCTTTTTCTCCGGGTACATGTCCGCCACCATCGGGTTGCAGGCTGCTTCCACCGATCCGTTTGCGAAGCCAATGAAAAAGGTTGAGATCATGAGACCCCAGAAGCCGCTCAGGGGGCCGATGTCGCCGGCGTAAATGGTCAGGATCAGACCGAGGAGGTGGCACACGAAGGCCGTCCACATCATATTCCGGGGACCGATATTATTGTAGAGGAGTCCGCCGATGACCATCGCGATGGGGAATCCGAGGAAGGCCATGCTGTTTACCCAGCCGAGTTGGGGGCCGGTGAGCTCGAAGGTCGTACCGAGTTCGGTGAGGATGCCGGCCCGAATGGCGAAGGTCATGGAAGTAACCACCAGCGAGACACAGGCGGCAAGAAAGAGCCGGTCGCGGTTGGCGGGAATACCGGAAACGCTACCGGCGGAAGGTGAATCAACAAGCATGATCTAAAATATTTGGTGCAGTGAGGTAAGTCTACTTCGAGCTGAGCTCGCGGATGCGGATGTTGCGGAACCAAACGGGGTCGCCGTGGTCCTGCAGGCTGATCTTTCCGGAGGTGGAAGATCCGAAGGTAGGATAGTCTTTAAATTTGGACTCGGCGATCATCGCTTTCCAGGGCTCGCCCTCACCGGTGTAGGTGACGATCCGCTCTCCGTTCTGCCAGTGCTCGACGTAGCCGTCCTTCACGACCAGGCGGATGGAGTTCCACTCGCCGGCCGGCTTCACGTTCTCGGGTTCGCCGGTGATCATATCGTAGAGGTCGCCCGCGCGGTGGGTCACGATCTCAGCGTCGGGGTGGCAAGAGTTGTCGAGGATCTGCATTTCGGGACCGGACAGCCAGGGGTAGGGGAGGGTGTCGTGCTCGATGACGTTGTAAATGATGCCACTGTTGCCGCACTCGCCGATCTTCCAGTCGAGTTCGAATTCGTAATTATCGTAGCTTTCGTTGGTGACAAGGTCGCCGCCGCCTACGACGCCGTGCTCACCCTTATTGGATGCGTCGAGGTACAATGCGCCTTCGTCGTCGACCTTCCAGGCGGCTCCCGGGGCGTCCTTGCCGTAGGTGTGCCAGTTGTCGCCGATGTCGCCCGCGAGCAGGTCGGTCCATTCGCCGCTGCCCTCGATCATGGGTTCTCCGGCGGAAGTCATCACCTCTTCCGGGGTGGCCATATCGTCGGCCCTGGTGGCTTCGCCGCCTCCGCAAGAAAGCAGAAGAACAGGCAGGAAGAGTAAGGTTAAATAGCGGTACTGCATTGATGGTGGTTTTGCTGTGGTAAGGTAAGGCGTGCACTGCAAAATGTGAAACGTCATTCCCCGTCACCCCTGCATGACCCGCCGGTAGGCCGCGTCGAGCTCACGGGCAGACTGCTCCGCCCGGTAGTGCTCGGTAATGTACGCCCGTCCGGCCGGCCCCAGCCGCTTACGCAATGCATCGTCTTCCGCCAGCCGGGTGATGGCCCCGACCAGCGCATCCTCATCGCGGGCGGTAACGATCAGCGCCGTCTCACCGTCGATGCCGAGACCCCGGTTGCCGCCAATGTCGGTCATGATGGTAGGCCGGCCCAGGAACATACTTTCCAGCAATACCTTACTCAGCCCCTCCCCCTTGACGCTGGGCAGCAAACTAATGTCCGCCGCGGCGAGCAGGGAAAGCGCATCCTCCCGAAAGCCGGTGAAGGTGTAGTCCTCCTCGTCGTGGTAGGGACTGTCGGCCAGGTCGACCCGCAACTCCGTCGTCTCCAGTCCGCGGCCGACGAAGAGAAAGTGAATAGGCAACTCCGCCGGAAGCCGCCGGATGGCCGTGCCCAGGTAATCCATCCCCTTCATCCGCCGGGCGTTGGCCAGGATGATGACCACGAGTTTATCCGCGGGGATGTCGAAGCTGCGGTGCAGATCCAGCGGTTCCACATCGGCGTACCAGGCCGGATCGTGACCCTTTCCTACGACCACCGTCTTGCGGTCGTCGAAGAACCTTTGACGATCAAAACTTTCCTTCACCGCCCCGCTCACGCAGGTAATGAGATCGACCCGCGGATTCAGGTGCTGCAGGTAAGCCCCCGGATCCCACCAGTGAATGTTCCCGGTGTAGCCCCGGTAAGTAACCACCTTCCCCGGCCACCCCTTCGCGGCGCGTACGCCGGCGGCGATCGCCTTGTTATTGAACAGGTGGATGATGTTGTATTCGCCCCGGTGAAGTTCCTCCCGAATGCGGTCACGATCGGCCTTGCCGAATTTAGACTCCGGATGCCAGTCGATGATGCGCACGCCCGCCGCCTCCAGTTCGTCCAGGTAGTTGGCACCCTCGCGACGGGTCATAAGCGAAATGCGGTAACCGTAGTTCCTCGACAGTTCCACGAACCACCGGCCCTCCGGCCGCACGGCATTGAGGCTGTCGCGGTAATCGGAAACAACAAGTAGGGAGTAGGCCATAGCGGAGTGAATTGGGCCGCAATATATCGCGCGATTGCTCCGGGCCTTACCCGATCAGGCTCTCCCCGTTCGCGTCGGTGGTGAGCACCTCGCTGAAGTAATCGAAAAAGGGGCGAAGCCCGATGAGGGTTTCCGTTGCGCGATCAAGAAAATCCGGGGCAAGCACCTCAGCTTCCGTGAAGTTGCGCGCCGCAAAAAACTGCTTGTACCGCAATAAGTCGATGTTCGGATGATCCTTAGCGTAACCCTGGGGTGCCGTCTTAAGCTGTTCTCCCCGCAAGTGACCGTACAGCCTACCAAATTGCTCCGCTCCCAGGATTTCCCGCATGGGACCCGCGTCCCCGCCTAACTCCTGACGAATACGCCGCAGATCCTCTTTTTCAATACCGTAAAAGCCACCACCGACCATACTTTCCGCCGGAGAAAAGGTAAAGTAATACCCGCCCCGCCGCTGCAGCCCATCCCGCGTGTAACTCCCCGCAATATTGGTTTTATACGGCCGCTTATCCTTACTAAAGCGCACGTCACGATAAATCCGAAAGAGCGACTTCTTCCCGTTTTCCGTACTGATCACGTCGGTTTCCCGCAAGCGCTCAAGCAGCGCATCCGAAAACTCAGCCACGTTCTCCCGCGCTGCGTCGTATTCCCCACGGTGGTCCGCAAACCAGTTCCGGTCATTGTTCTCCGCCAGCCGCCGCAGAAAATCAAAAGTTGAAGATTGAATCTGAATCATCCGTCAAAGGTAACCCCCTTCAATCCCTCAATCCCTCAATCCCTCACCCCCTCTCCCCCCTCAATCCCTGCCCCCCCTTCGTATCTTCGCCCCATGCAATCCTTCCGCCGACTTCTCGGCTACATGGGCAACTACCGCGGCCTCGTGGCGCTGGCCATCGCGTGTAACATTCTTACGGCCGTATTTACCGTCGTGTCCATTCCCATTTTCCAGCCCTTCTTTAACCTGCTGTTCGAACAGACGGAGCCGGTAACCACCTCCCCCGAAACGATCGACTCCCTGGCCGACCTGGAGCAGTACGGTGGCTACCTGGTCACCCAGTGGATCACGGAGCAGGGTAGGGAACGGGCCCTGCTATACGTGTGTGGACTGATCCTGCTGTCTTTCCTCCTCAAAAACATCTTCCGCTACCTGGCGCTTTTTTTCATGTCGCCGGTGCGCAACGGCATCATCCGCGACCTGCGCAACGAGTTGTACAGCCACCTGCTCCACCTCCCGCTCGGCTACTTCACCGAGGAGCGAAAGGGCAACCTGCTCAGTCGCATTACCGGCGACGTACAGGAGGTGGAAAGCAGCATTCTCAACGTACTGGAGGCCATTTTCCGCGAGCCTTTTATCATCATCGGTTCGCTGACCTTCATGATCATCGTCAGTCCATCCCTGACCCTTTTTGTCTTCGGCCTCATGGTCTTCACCGGTGTGGTCATCGGCGGCATCGGCAAGCGACTGAAGCGCAGCAGTGGGGAGGTGCAGGAAACGCTTGGCGAGATCGTCAGCCGCACGGAGGAGAGCCTCGGCGGACTGCGCATCATCAAAAGTTTCGGTGCCGAAGAGTATCAGTCCCGCCGCTTCGCGGAGATCAACGATACCTACCGCCACCGCCTGATCCGCCTGCTCTGGCGCCGCGATCTTTCGAGCCCCCTCACGGAATTTCTGGGCATCGCTACGGTCGCGCTGTTGTTGCTGTACGGTTCGCGGGAGGTCTTCGCCGGCACCATGGAGGCGGGCACCTTCATCGCTTTCATCTTTGCCTTCTACATGGTGATCGACCCCGCCAAGAATTTCTCCAAGGCGTGGTACAACGTGCAAAAAGGGCTCGGCGCACTGGAAAGGGTCGAATCGGTCCTCGACGTAAAAAACCCTTTAATAACGTCGACTTCAGTCGACCCGCCCCCAGTAGCGTCGACTTCAGTCGACCCGCTGCCTCCAAATTTGGGCGGGAACGCAGGTACAGCGCATTCAGGAGAAAAGCCGACCTTCTCCGGCATCAAATTCCACGACGTCGGTTTCCGCTACCGCCCCGACGGCCCCGAAATCCTCCAGCACATCGACCTGGAAATCCCCCGGGGCAAGGCCGTCGCCCTGGCGGGCGCCAGCGGCGGTGGCAAGAGCACCATCGCCGATCTGCTGCCCCGCTTCTACGATCCCACCTCCGGCCACATCACCCTCGACGGCCGCAACCTGCGGGACTTCAAACTAGATGAACTGCGCTCCCGCTTCGGCATCGTCAGCCAGGAAGCCATCCTCTTTAACGACACGATCTACAACAACATCGTGTTCGGTATGCAGGGAGTTTCGCCGCAGCAAGTAGAGGAGGCTGCGCGGGTCGCCAACGCTCACGATTTCATCGCCGCCATGGCCGGGGGGTACCAATCCAACATCGGCGACCGCGGCAGCAAACTCAGCGGCGGGCAGCGACAGCGGCTCACCATCGCCCGCGCCGTACTGCGCAATCCCGACATCCTCATTCTTGACGAGGCCACCTCGGCCCTCGATAGCGAATCCGAGCGCCTGGTCCAGGAGGCACTCCAACGACTCATGCAGGGGCGCACGGCACTAGTTATTGCCCACCGCCTATCCACCATCCAGAACGCCGACCAGATCGTCGTGATCGACCGCGGCCGCATCATCGAGCGGGGCACCCACGGAGAACTGCTGGAGCGGGGCGGGGCCTACCGCAAGCTGGTGGAATTGCAGGAGGTGTAATCAGATAGCGATTGAGCGGCCGTAATCGCTAATTTTATATTGATTTAGCGATTACAACCGCTACTATTATTCATCGACTGCTCGCTCCACTAATTAAACCCCGCCTAGGGAGGGGAAAAGTCGTGCTTGTTCTCGGTGCAAGACAAGTTGGCAAAACCACACTTGTCCGCAGCATTGCCGAAGAAACCGGCCAGTCCTACCTGTACCTAAATGCAGATAACGCCAATGTGCCGGAATTGCTAAGTAAGCGGATGGCACTCAGTTCCATTACGCATAGCCTCTACCATCCTTGGAGAGCGGGCAGCTTATCGTTATCGGGACGCCGCGGATAGTCCGGCAGGCAGGAGGCTTACAGTCTTTCACCACCCTTTCTAGTTAACGCGTGCAGGGCTTGCTCGCTCCGGTCAAAATTAAAGCCCTCCATCACCGCCTTGCGTTTCTGCGCGATCCGATCGTTACCCAGATTCCCCAGACTACCCAGGTGAGTGTGCTTTAACTCAGTAGGTGGCACGAAGGTGCCGTTTTCAATATCCTTACCGACCTGCACGTAGGCATCGCGAAACGTGACGCCCTCCAGTACGAGCTTATTCACCGCCTCTACACTATACAGGTAGGTATAACGTGGATCCGTCGGCAAACTCTGGGCGCGGACGCGGGTGCGGGGCAGTGCGTAAAGAGCAATGGCCAACCCATCCTCCAGCTGATCCAGAGCTGGGAAGATGGCCTCCTTAAGCAATTGAAAATCCCGGTGGTAGCCGCTGGGCAGGTTGCCGGTCAGCTGGGCCATCTGGGCGGGTAGGGTTTGCAGCAGATTGCAGCGGCCGCGAAGCAGCTCGAATACGTCGGGATTTTTCTTGTGCGGCATAATGCTGGAGCCGGTGGTAAGGTCGTCGGGCAACTGCAGAAAGCCGAAGTTCTGGCTGCTGTAGAGGCAGACGTCCATAGCCATTTTTCCCACCGTCTGGGCCAGTCCCGCAATGGCGAAGGCCACGGTTAGTTCAGTCTTGCCGCGACCCATCTGCGCGGCGACTACATTCACGACCGGTTCCCGAAAACCGAGCAGTTCCGTCGTCCGATCCCGGTCGAGCGGAAAACTGGAGCCGTAACCGGCCGCGGAACCGAGGGGGTTCTGGTCTACGGAATCGTAGGCGGCTTTCCACAACCGCAGGTCGTCGATGAGGGCTTCCCCGTAGGCGCCGAACCATAGTCCGAAGCTGCTTACCATGGCGATCTGGAGGTGAGTGTAGCCGGGGATGAGCTTATCGTGGTGTTCCTCGCTTAGTTCCGTGAGGGTACGGCTAAGTTCCTCGGTCTGCTCTACGATGCCCTGAATACGGTGGCGGAAGTACAACCGCAGGTCCACCAGCACCTGGTCGTTGCGACTGCGGCCGGAGTGGATCTTCTTACCGTCGTCGCCGAGGGCGCGGGTGAGCATGAGTTCGACCTGACTGTGCACATCCTCCACCCCATCTTCGATGGCGAACTGGCCATTGCGTGCCAGTGGATACAGCTCCCGCAATTTTTCCTTGCACCTGCGCGCCGCCGGCCCGTCGATCAGTCTGACCTCCTCCAACATTGTGACGTGCGCGATGCTGCCCAGGATGTCGAAGGGGGCCAGTTCGAGGTCGAGTTCGCGGTCGCGGCCTACGGTGAAGTCGGCGATGCGTTGGTCGAGGGGGTAGTCTTTCTGCCAGAGTTTCGTAGCCATGGGGCAAAGATGGGCAAAAGGGTGGGGAACACGCCTCAGCGGTTGCTGTAATTGTAGCCCTTCCGCATGAGGTCGATGGCCTCCGTGGAAAGTTCTCCCGGGCCGCCCAGGCGGATGGAGTGGCGGTATTTCGTCTTCCCCATTGTATCCGGGGCCGAGCGGTGCAGCACGGGACTGTGGATAACGTTGCCGGTAAAGAAGCTCAGTTCCAGCACCTTAGCCATCGGGCGCACGACCATCCAGGCCCGTTTGTTGGTAAACATGATGGCGCGGCGGGCGGGAGTGATGAGGTTAGGCTCCCAATCGGCCGTGGCGAGGAGCACGTCATCGAAGGCCAGGATCACGTTATCCGGCTTGCCGGCGAAGATCTCGTCGATGGTCTTTTCGCTGCAGATATGTTGCTGCTGGGGCCGGCGGAAGGGGCGCTGGCATTTGTGACATGTCCACATGCCCTAAAGCTAAGTCAGCAGATTAAGATCGAAGGTGAATCCGGGCAGCACGTCCTCCCCCGTGATGGTGCGGTCGAGGGGGCTCACCAGTTCAACGGAGTGGTCGGCGCGGTAGATCCACAGCCGTTGGTTGTCTACGTCGGCGAGCCAGGCCAGGCGGACGCCGTTGGCGATCCAGGTGTCGCGCATTTTGGTTTCCGCCTCCCGTAAACCGTCGGAAACAGATAGTACTTCGATGATAAAAACCGGCACGGCCGGAATGAATTTCTCCAGTTGCTCGGGAGAAAGTTGGCTGAGCTGGGCGTCCGACAAATAAGCAGCGTCGGGGGATCGGATCGAACCATCGGGTAAACGAAACCCCGTACTGGCACTGAACGCCTTGCCGCCCTGCGCTCGCGCGTAAAGCGTCAAATCTGCATTAAACTCGTTTTCGCGATTGCCAGTTAGGCCCCCTACCGGACTCATAATTTTTAGTCTTCCGTCTACTTCAAGTTCCGCCAGCAAATCCGGTCTTTCCCGGCACAATGCTGCAAATTCTTCCTCGGTTAACCGTTTGGAAGAATAAACCGGCAGCAGCGCATCGGGCAGGGGAGGCATATACATGGCAAAAGATTGCGTCAGCTAATATAACGGATAAGTCAGTACCAAGTTAGCACCTTATCCAGCGCTTTCCGCTCGATCGCTGGCACCCGGGCATCCTCCGCCGGCAGGCCCACGGGGAGCAGGAGGTAGGCCCGCTCGTTCTCCGGTCGACCGAGCACTTTCTGCAGAAAATTCATCGGACTGGGGGTGTGGGTCACCGTAACCAGCCCAGCCCGGTGAATGGCCGCGATCAGGAAGCCGCAGGCGATGCCGACCGATTCGTTGACGTAGTAGTTCTTGTGCCGTTTGCCGTCTTCCCCCACGTCGTACGCCTTTTTGAACACTACGATCAGGTAGGGAGCGGTAGCCAGAAAGGGCTTATGCCAATCGGTCCCGAACACGGCCAGGTCCTCCAGCCACTCCTCCGACATGCGGCCGTGGTAATTGTCGTACTCCTCCTTCTCGGCCGCCTCCCGGATCTGCCGCTTGATCTCCGGGTCACTGACCACGCAAAAGTGCCACGGCTGCTTGTGGGCACCGGAGGGGGCGGTGGCGGCAGTGCGCACGATGTGCTCGATCACGGTGCGCGAAACCGGCGTATCGGAAAAATCGCGGACGGTGCGGCGACGACTCAGTTCGCTAAAATTAGCCGCCGCGATGGCAGTCATTTCCTCGGACGAGCGGGCCTGGTGGTGTAGGGGAAGGTTGTCGGGCATGGCCAAAAATAGGGCATAACTCCCCGTTGCCCGATGGGCTGCCTTCGATCGGGAACCCGTCGGACGAGCGGTGATCGTAGAGTATTCCACGCCGTTCGTCGAACAGCCCGAAAAGCCTGAAACAAGGGGAATGCTAGGGACGTAATCCTACCACTACTTAGCCCCGATCGCACTGTTATGAAAACACTCTTACTTCTTCTCTGCCTTTGCACGACCTCCCTCCTCGCGCAGTTCCCCGGCGCCGGCGGTCCGCCCGCGATCAAGGGCACCATCAAGGGCACCGTCACCGACGCCCAGACCGGCGACCCCGTCGAGTATGCAACCATCGTCCTGCTGGCCGCCGACGGAGCAACCCAGATCAACGGTACCCTTACCGAGCCCGACGGAAGCTTCAAACTGACCGACATTCCCGTAGGGGAGTACCAGATCAAAGCCTCCTTCATCGGCTACACGGAGCAAACTGTCGCCGAGGTGAAGACCACCAAGAAAAGCCCCGACCTCGAGCTTGCCCCCATCGCCCTGGCCAACGACGCCGTCATGCTCGAAGGCATCGAAGTCACCGGCGAGGCCAGCCTGATCGAAAACCGCATCGACAAACTTGTCTACAACGCCGAGAAGGACGCTACCAACCAGGGTGGCGATGCCAGCGACGTACTGCGCAAGGTACCCCTGCTGAGCGTCGACCTCGAAGGAAACGTCAGCCTGCGCGGCTCCTCCAACCTCCGCATCCTCATCAACGGCCGCCCGTCGACGATCTTCGCCACCAGCGTAGCCGATGCCCTCAAAAGCATCCCCTCCGACCAGATCAAATCGGTAGAGGTGATCACCACCCCCTCGGCCCGCTACGACGGCGAGGGCTCGGGCGGCATCATCAACATCATCACCAAGAAAAAGGACGCCCAGGGCTTCACCGGCACCGTCAACTCCAGCCTCGGCACCCGCCAGAACAACTTCGGCCTGAACGTCAACGCCCTCGTCGGCCGCTTCGGCATCAACGGCGGCGTCAACGGCTTCTGGAGCTGGAAACGGGACGCGCTCATCGACTTCCGCCGCACTGACTTCGGCACCAGCGGACCCATCCGCCAGCTGACCCAGAGTGGGGTAAATGAATCCGGCTTTTTCGGCGCCAACGGCAACGTCGGGGCCTTCTACGATTTCAACGCTTACAACAGCCTCAACCTGAGCGGCCGCTACAACCGTTTCGCCCGCAGCGGCGAGGGCATCACGACCGGCCTGATCGACACCTACGGCGAGGGCGACAACGTCAGCTTCTCCCGCTTCAACGACAGCGAAAATGCCAACAGCGGATTCGACGGCACCCTCGACTACCGCCGCACCTTCCCCGATCAGCCCGATCGCGAACTCATCCTCGCCTTCCAGGTCAGCGGACAGGACAGCCGCACCGACAACATCGTCGACCAGACCGGCGAGCTGCCCATCTACCAGCGCGATCTCATCAACACCAACGACGGCCTCAACCTGGAGTACACCGGCCAGCTCGATTACGTCCACCCCGCCGGCGAGAAATTAAAGGTCGAGACCGGAGTAAAGACGGTCATCCGCCGCATCGACAGCGACTACCGCACCCAGGTAAAACCAAACGACGGCGGCACCTTCACGGACTCGCCCCAACTGACCGACCTCTTCCTCTACGACCAGGACGTCTACGCCGCCTACCTCAGCGCCAACTGGACCGTTAACGACAACTGGGGACTCGTCGCCGGCGCCCGCTACGAAGCTACCGAGATCGGCGGAGAGTTCCGCAGCGAGAATCCCAGCTTCGAGAACAGCTACCAAAACTTCCTGCCCAGCATCATCCTGAGCAGAAAGCTCAGCCAGTTCAGCAACCTCAAGGGCAGCTACAACCAGCGCATCCAGCGGCCAAGTCTTTTCTACATCAACCCCTTCACGGCCATCTCCGATCCCAACTCCCTCCAGATTGGTAATCCTGACCTTCAGCCCGAAGTGGTCGACCAGTACGAACTGGCCTACAATACCTACATCAAGGGGGTGGTCATCAACGCCTCCGTCTACTACCGCGGCACCAAGGACCTCATCGAGAGCTTCCTGACCATCGACGACGACGGCGTCGCCAGCACGACCACCTTCCTCAACATCGGCAGCAGCGACACCTACGGCACCAACTTTTTCACCTCCTTCACGCTCTGGAAGAAGCTGCAACTCCGCGCCAGCATCAACTACGGTCGCTACAACGGAACGGGCTTCGTCGGCGGCGAGCAACTGGAACGTTCGGCCGACCTCATCAGCGGCAACGGCGGCGGCAGCTACAAATTCAGCGACAAACTGCGGGCTGATTTCTTCGTCTTCGGCCGCGGACCCCAGCAGACCCTCCAGGGCAGCAACCCGAGCTTCAGCATCTACGGCGTGGGCCTCAACTACGACCTCAGCGAACGCACCTCCGTCGGCCTCCGCATCATCACCCCCTTCAGTGAAGACAAGGTGTTTGCTTCCAGCCTCCGCGGAGACGATTTCGAACAGGAAAGCTCCTTCACGATCCCCTTCCGCAGCTTCGGCGTCAACTTCAGCCACAAGTTCGGAGCCATCGACTTCAAAGCCCAGAACCGCCGCAGCCGCGTGCGCAACGACGACCAGAAGGAAGGGGAGGGGAATCAGCAGTTTTAAATTGAAAATTAGAAATTGGCAATTTAAAATTTAGCCGATCCCCGTTTCTCAAAGGCCGGACGCTCCGGCTGTGGCGTCGGGTGCTCTCGCAACTGCTTCATCACTTCCTCGATCGCTCGTTCCAGTTGCGGGTCACGGCCGGCCATCACGTCCTTCGGAAATTGCTCCACTTCGATGTCCGGCGCGACGCCTTCGTTCTCCACCCGGTAGCCGTCCTTGTCCCAGAAGGCTACGTTCGGGGCGGTTACCGATCCCCCGTCGATGAATTCGGGGAAACCAAGTACGCCAACCAGTCCGCCCCAGGTGCGCTTGCCGATCATGGGCCCGAGCTCATTCTGCCGCCACAAATAGGGAAACAGGTCGCCGCCCGAGCCGGCGGTCTCGTCGACGAGCAGCACCTTGGGTCCCCGAATGGAGGCTACCGGAGCATGCTGATCCTGTCCGTAGCGGTAGGTCCAGCTGTTCTGGTAGGGCCGCATCAGTAGCTCGATGTAGTAATCGGCAATCTGCCCGCCCCCGTTAAAGCGCTCGTCCACGATGATGGCCTGTTTATCGACCTGCGGGAAGAAGTAGCGCTTGAAGTATTCGAACCCACCCCCGCCGGTGTTGGGAACGTAGACGTACGCCACTTTCCCGTCGGTGGCCTCGTTCACCTTTTTCAGGTTGCCCTCCACCCAGTCGCGGTTGCGCAGGTCGTACTCGTCTTCGACTGGCGTGACCATCACCTTACGGGAGTTTGTTCCATCGGCGTTGGGGCCTACCGTGAGTTCTACGATCCGGCCCGCCGTGCGCTCGAACAGGCGGTACAGGTTGTCGCCCGCCACCAGTTCTTCTCCGTCGACCGCCAGCAGGTATTCGCCCACTTTCACGTTCACGCCGGGCTCGGTGAGGGGAGAGGCCAGGTCCCGGTTCCAGTTGAGCCCTCCGTATATTTTAGCGAAACGGTAGCGCCCGTTCGCCGTGGTGTAATCCGCTCCCAGCAGGCCACCCTTCACTTCTTCGACTTCGCGCAGGGGCTCTCCCTGGCTGCCGAAGCGGTGATGGCCCACGCCGAGTTCGCTGCCCATCCATTCCATTACGCGGTATAGGTCGTCGCTGGTCCTCACTGCGGCGAGGAAGGGCTCGTATTTCTGCTTCATGGCCGTCCAATCCACGCCGTGCATATTCGGGTCGTAAAAGTAATCGCGGTTTACGCGCCACATCTCGTGGAAAATATTCTTCCACTCCGCGGCCGGATCGATCTTGACGGAAAGACTGTAATCGTCGGGACTCTTCAGATCCTCCAACGTAGGCTCCTCCCTGCTCGTAACACCCCAGCGGCCGTAACTTCCGACGAAGAGTTTTTTTCCGTCGGCGGTCACCTCGAACCAGTCGGCGGGAATGAGCTCGGTGGCCTCCCGCTCCTCCAGGGAGTAGGAGTTGATCAAGGATCCCTCATCTGAGTGCGATAGAAACATCAGTACGCCCTCGGCCGGTGCGGCCAGGTTGTCGTAGTTGCCGTTCGGCAGGGGCAGGTGAACGATTCGCGTCTCCAGTCCGTCAAAGTCGATCACCAGGGGAGCGACAACGGTATCCCGTGCTTCCGTTTCTTGAGCTTGTTTTTTGGGCTTGTCCGCACTTCGTTCCTTCTCCAGGGCGGCCTCAAACTGCGCGTCGTCGTCCTCCCCTTCGCGATCGTTTCGGTGGAAGATGGGCGACACGACATCCTTCTGCAGGGTGATCAGGTAGATGCCATTCGTGGCGCGCATGTCGTTGCTCGACTGCTGGAACCAGTTGACGACCGGACCCGCATCCGTTGAAGCCGTCAGGTACAGATACTTACCGGAAGGATCGAATACAGGCTCCGTAACATTTACCAAGGGATCGGTAACGGGAGTTGATTCGCCCGTCGCAAGATTATATACGTACGCCCGCTCGAAATTGGTTGACGTGATCTTAGAGTAGGCCAGCCACTTCCCGTCGTGCGACCAGGACCCGAACAGGTCGCGGTACTCTCCGGGATAGTAGAACACATCCTGATCCACCTTTTTCACCTGTCCGCTGGCGACGTTAAGCACGTAGAGGTTACGGCCGTTGTCCACGAACGCCAGGTGATTCGCGTCGGGAGACCAGTGCAGGTGAGCGTAAAATCCCGTACCGTTCAGGGCAATTTCCCGTGTGGTCTCCTGGGCGGCGGCGCGCAGGTGCAATGCATATTCCCCGGAAGCGTCGCTAAAGAACGCGATCGTCTTCCCGTCCGGAGACCAGGCCGGATACGTTTCGTGGGCTCCGGGAGAACGCGTGAGGTTATCTACGTCCCCCTGCTCGGCGGGTGCCGTGAGTATTTCGCCACGGAAGTCGAAAACCAGCCGCTTCCCCGTCGGCGAAACTCCGGCGGAGCGCACGTGGTGTCCGCCCGTCACGTACCGGGGACGCACGTCAAGTACGTCGGCCGCAAAGTCGATTTCCACCCGATTCACCTCGCGGGTTCCGGGGTCGTAGGTGTGGAGGTACCCCGCCTGCTCGAACACGATCGATCCCGCTCCCGCGTTCAGCGCAATGACTGGAAAGTCGGTAAAGGCGGTCAGCCGGTCGGTAGCTCGGGTCGCCGGATCGTAGCTGTAAAGGTTGTACTCTCCGTCGCGGTCGCTGCGGAAGTATACCTTCCCGTCGAGCCACTGCGGAAAGTTGTCGTTGCTCCCGGTCTCCGGTTTGGGAATCTCGACGACTGAGCTGTCGGCCATTTGGTACACCCAGACGCGCGATACCGTACCTCCCCGGTAGTTTTTCCACATAGACGAGCGATCGCCGAGCGGCGTATAGGCCAGGTAGTTGCCGTCGGCGGAGTAATCCGCCTGAAAGGCGGTCGGCAGGTGCAGTGGCGTCACTTCGCCCCCCTCAAGTCCGATGGTGAACAACTGGTTGTAGCGATTGGTGAAGACGTCGCGTTTGGAGGTGAAGAGCACGCCCTTCCCGTCCGGCGTGAAGGCCTGCACCTCGTCGGGGTAGGGGTGCCAGGTCAGCCGTTTGGGAATGCCGCCCGTGGTGGGTACCGTATACACATCGAGGTTGCCGTCGTAGGCTCCGGTGAAGGCGATGGTTTGACCGTCCGGACTGAATACCGGATGAGATTCCCGTCCCTCGCCGATGGTAAGCCGGCGCACGTTGCTTCCGTCGCGGTCCGCCACCCAGAGGTCGCCCGCGTAGGCAAAGGCCACGTGGTCGGCGCTAATGGCGGGATCGGCGACCAACCGCGTCTGTGCGTGTAGGGAGGGGAAAGCGAAAAGAAGAAGGGGTAAGAGAATACGGTACATATGTTGCGGTAGTTAGGGCTGGGAAAATACAACATTCTCCGTACCGCTATTCGTCGGCAAATTCCGAAATCGTTTGACCTCCCCGCCAGCTCGGGTTCCGAATTGTACCGCTCCTGCGTTCCCGCCCAACTTTTCCCGCAATTCCGTTTTATAGCCTCTATATCCTGAATCTACGACCATGACCATCGACGACCACGCCATCGTAACCATGACCTACGAAGTCCGCGACGGCGGCCCCTCGGGTACGCTGCTGGAACGGATGGACGTGAATTACCCATTCAAATTTATGTTCGGTACCGGACGAATGCTGCCCGCCTGGGAACGCCGCATTTTCGGCCTGAAGAGCGGTATGGGATTCAGCTTTCTACTCGCTCCCGACGACGCATACGGTAAGGTCAGTCCCGATCACGTGCTCGAGGCCCCCATCTCCATTTTTTACAACGAACGCGAACAGATCGAACCGGGATTGCTGGAACGCGGGCAGTACATCACCCTCACCGATTCCAACGGAAAAGCCGTAAACGCGAAGGTCATCGACTGGGACGACAAGATCGTAACCCTCGACGCCAACCACGCCCTGGCCGGTAAGACGCTGTTCTTCTCAGGTGCCATCCTGAACGTGCGGGAGGCTACCGTCGACGAGTTGGTCCGCAAGCAGTACATCGAAGAGGGTGGGGTGCGCAGCTGAAAATTTTAAATGTGAAATTTTATATTTAAGATTTCCTGGCTGCGTAGGCCTTGAAGAACGCCGGTACCGTCTCGATCCCCTTGTAGAAGTTCCACAGTCCGAAGTGCTCGTTGGGGCTGTGCAGTCCGTCGGTATCGAAGCCGAAGCCCATCAGGATGGTCTCTACTTCCAGTACTTCTTTAAATTGGGCGACGATGGGAATGGAGCCTCCCTCGTACATCGGTACGGGCGTTTCTCCGAACGTCTGCTGAATGGCCTCCTCGGCCGCTTTGTACTCCGGCGTATCCGTGGGAGTCACGTACGGGTTGCCGCCGTGGTGGGGGATCACCTCGACCTTAACGGATTCCGGAGCGATGCTTTTGAAGTGATCGGAGAAGAGTTTGGTGATCTTCTCGTGATCCTGCTTCGACACCAGGCGCATGCTGATCTTGGCGTTGGCTACAGCGGGAATCACCGTTTTTGATCCCTCCCCCGTAAATCCGCCCCAGATGCCGTTAACGTCCAGCGTGGGAAGGATGCCGGTGCGCTCGTAGGTGGTGTATCCTTTTTCTCCCTCCAGGCCGAAGACGCCGGGCGAATTCATGTATTCCTGGGCGTCGAAGGGCGCGTCCTGCATCAGTTTGCGGTCGCGGTCGCTGGGGAAGCGCACGTCGTCGTAGAAGCCGGGGATGGTGATGTGTTTGTTCTCGTCCTTCAGGCTGGCGATCATCTCGCAGAGTACGTTGATGGGGTTGGCCACCGCTCCGCCGAATAAACCGGAGTGCATATCGGCCCGCGCCGAGCGCACCTTTACGTCGAGGTAAGTCAGGCCGCGCAGGCCCACCGTCACGCTCGGGTGCTTCTTACTCAGCAGGCTCGTATCGGAGATCAGGATGACGTCCGACTTTAGCTTCTCCTTATGCTCTTTGATGAAGGGAACCAGATTGGGACTACCGATCTCCTCCTCCCCCTCGATCATAAACTTGACGTTGCAGGTGAGGCTGTCGGTCTGGATCATCGCTTCCACGGCCTTGAGGTGGATGAACATTTGTCCCTTATCGTCGGTCGCGCCCCGTGCGAAAATTGCCCCGTCGGGGTGGTTCTCCGTTTTCTTGATCGTCGGTTCAAAGGGGGGTGTTTCCCATTCGTCGAGCGGATCGGCGGGCTGCACGTCGTAGTGGCCGTAGATGAGGACCGTGGGGGCCTTTTCGTCAACGATCTTTTCCGCGTACACGATGGGGTGGCCGTCGGTAGGGTAGAGCTCGGCCCGATCGAGCCCGGCCCGCACGAGGTATTCCTGTACCTGTACGGCGCAGTGGTGGGTATCCTTATCGTGCTCGCGGGCGGTACTGATGCTCGGAATGCGAATCAGTGTTTTGAGCTCTTCAAGAAAGCGGTCGCGGTGTTGGTCGATGTATTGCTGGGTGGTCATTCGGTTAAGTTAAGTACAAGGCTGCCTCCCCGATAGCCAAGGGGGCGATCTCCAGTCACAACGAACACCGCGACCCACCAACGAGGTTGTATCACAAACTCAGCAAACCATGAATATCCGTCGTTTCCTTCCCCTCGTACCCCTTCTGACCCTCCTCACTGCCTGCGGCGAAGACGTCAGTACCGGCGAAGCCGTTGCCGGCGGCATTGGCATCTGGGCCATCGGCAGCATCCTGGCCCTCATCATCATCGTGCTCGCCGTCCTCGACCTCATCAAGAAGCCCTATCCCCTGGAGAAAAAACTCATCTGGGGCGCCATTATTTTCTTTGTTCCCTTCCTGGGTGCCCTGCTGTACTTCGTCATCGGCCGCAACAAGGAGTCGGTATTTTAGAGGTACATATCGAGTAACTCCGTAAGCCGCTCCTCCGAGATGCCGCGTTCCAGTACCCCTCCGTAAGCAAAGGAGATCTTACCCGTTTCTTCCGAGACGATAAAGCAGGCCACGTCGATCTTCTCCGTTACCCCGACGGCGGCACGGTGACGCAAGCCTACCGCCGTGGGCAATTCGCTGTTCTCGGACACCGGTAGAATTGCACTGGCTTTCACAATGCGGCGATTGGAGATCAGCACCGCACCATCGTGCAGCGGACTCTCCTTATTAAAAATACTGACCAGCAGCCCGTAACTGATGTCGGCATTCAAGTCCGTGCCGCCCGTGATCACGGTGCTCGGATCGGCCTCCTGCGTACAGACGATCAGGGCCCCGGTCCGCTGTCGGGCCATCCGCAGAAACGCGCGCCGGACTACGGCGGTCTGGGGTGCCTTATCCCGCTCGAACTCCTCCCTGCCCAGCAGACGATTCCAGAAACTGTCCCGTTGCTTGATCGTGCCGCTGCCGAGGAGGAGCAGAAACCGCCGCACCTCCGGTTGAAAAATAATGATCAGGCTGATGAATCCTACCTGAATAAACTGATTGAGGATGTTGCTCAGCAGGTCCATTCCCAGGGCCGTAAACGCCTGGTAGCTGAAAAACAAGGCTACGATCCCCACGAAAATGTTCAGCGCGATGCTTCCCCGCAGCAGCCGGTACAACCAGTAGATCAGGTACCCTACGATGAGTACATCGAAGACGTCCCAGATGTCTACCGACAAAAAACCGATCTTAAAGAGGAGGGGCAACGACATGCGGTGATCTACTGCAGACTGTCCTGCGAAGCATTAAGCCGTTCGAGCACGAGGTTCGTAATGTCGTACCGGTCGTTGGTGATGAGGACGGCGGAATTCTGACCCTGATTGAGAATAAAGTCGTAGTTATTCTCCGCCTGCAACTCCTCGAGCACCGCCTTGACCCGCTCGGAGAACTGCTGCTGTATCCGAAGCTGGTCCTCCTGAATGCTACCGAGCGCGATTTCGCGCTGCTGCATGATCTCCTGTTCTTTCTTGGCCATCCGCTGCTGCTCGGCCTGAATCTTGTTCGGGGCCAGCAGACCCTGCTGTACCTGATTCTGCACCCGCTGCACTTCTTTCTGGAAGGCGGCCACCCGGGCATTGTGGTTCTGCTCCGCCTTGTTGAAGTTTTCTTCCAACCGCGTCAGCTCATCGGCCACCTGGGTGTACCCGGCCTGCAGGCTGTCTACTTTTACGAATACGATGTTCAGCCCCCCGGTGGACGCTTCTCCCTTTACGGAGTTGCTAGTGGCAGTTGCGGGGGCCTTATCGGTTGCCCCGGAACGGTCGCAACCAAAAAAGCCCAGGCAGAGCAGAACTAAAGCGGCGCTGGAAAGTATTCTTGCGAAGTCGGTCATCACTCAATCTTGATTTCCCGCAAAAGTACGCCTAGTTATGGGACGTGACCGCCTCCTCATCATCCTCGCTTTCTTTACCACGTATTTCGTCTGGGGAGCTACCTATCTGGCCAACTACTGGGCGATCGATTCCATCCCGGTGTTCGGAATGGGCGCTACCCGTTTTCTCTTTGCCGGATTTTTGCTTTACGGCTACACCGTACTAAGGGGAGACCGTACCCTCCCCCGGGGCCGTTACCTCCTCAACTCCGGAATCATCGGTGTGCTCCTGTTGAGCGTCGGTACCGGCGCCGTGGTGTGGGCACAGCAGTACATCCCCACCAGTACCACTTCCCTCATTATTGCCTTCGAGCCGCTGGTCGTCATGATGATGATGTGGCTCGTACTGGACAGTCGCCCCTCAGTGAAAGCCTTCGTTGGCGCCTTCGTCAGCATCTGCGGAATGGCCCTGTTGATCTCCCAGCCCATTGCCATCGGGGGAGCTGAATCGATCAAGGGGCTCATCGGCATCGTGTCCGGAATGCTCTGCTGGGGAGCAGGAATGCTCCTGCGGCAGCGGCTCGATCTCGGACCCAACCGCGTACGTGCCACCGCCATGCAGATGATCGTAGCCGGCCTTTTTCTGGGAATATTCAGTCTCTCCCTCAACGAATGGGACGGCTGGAGCTACACCCAAATCACCGCCCGCTCCGCTTACTCCTGGCTCTTCCTGGTGGTCTTTGGGTCCATTGCTGCTTTCACCGCGTTCAACTACTTGCTCGGCAAGGTGAGCGCCGATAAGGTTTCCACCAACACCTACGTCAATCCCGTCGTCGCGGTTATGCTCGGCGGACTCTTCAACGGGGAAGTCATCTCGGCACAGTCGATGGTCGCCGGAGCGGTCCTACTCGCCGGCGTCTACTTCATCAACTCCGCAAAACACTAGTCGGCCTCGTCGCCGAACCGGTTCTCCCCTCGTCGGCCGACCGACGCAGGAGGCTCGTCCGCCGAGTCCACCGAAAAATATCCGGGCGCAAAATTCCTACCCCATCCGCCCCTCATAATCCGCATACCCGAAACTCCGCCGCGTAACCACTTCCCCCTCCGCATCCACCATCAGGATGTCCGGATGCGGAACCCCGTTAAACATGGTAGATTTTACGGTTGTATAGTGCGCCATATCCTCGAACACCAGCGTGTCGCCCACTCGCGCCGGTTGAGTAAAGAAGTAAGTATCTAAGTAGTCGCCGGCCAGGCAGCTCATGCCACCCAGACGGTACGCGTAGGGGTATCCATCCGCCGCCTCAGCACTCGCCCCCCGCACCACCGGCCGGTAGGGCATCTCCAGGGTATCCGGCATGTGACAGGTAAAACTCACGTCGAGCATTAGGGTCGCCGACCCGTAATTGTTCACAATATCCAGCACGGTGCACTGCAAATATCCCGTTTGCCAAATGTGAGCGCTTCCGGGCTCCAGGGTAATTTTCAAATGGGGATAGCGCTGGCGCAGAGCCTTTAGGGAAGCAACCAACCCCTGTACATCGTAGCCCTCCCGGGTCATGAGGTGACCGCCGCCCAGGTTCAGCCATTCCATTTGCTCCAGGTAGTGACCGAACTGCGCCCGCGTCCGCTCGATCAGGGTCGCCGTGGCCGCCGCATCGCTCTCGCAGAGGGTATGCACGTGGATTCCCTTCAGTCCTTTCGGGGGCCGCGTAGGTAAATTAGGAAGGGTTTCACCCAGGCGACCGTGTTTATTGGAGGGGTTGTACAGGTCGGTTTCTACGGGGCTATATTCCGGGTTTACCCTGAGCCCTACGCTGGTGCCGAGGTCTTCCCAGGTATTCCGGTACCGCTCCAGTTCGGTCAGGGTATTGAACGTAAGGTGTTCCGCCAAACCCGCAAGTTCCCGGAATTCCGCGGGCCGATACACCGGAGCATAAACATGGGGCCGCCGCCCGAAGTGTTTCTGGATCAGCATCGCCTCATTGTGACTACTCGCCGTTGCTCCCGGCAAATACTCCGCAATGGTCGGAAAAGCAGGCCAGTACGCGAAGGCCTTCAGGGCCAGAATGATCTCCACTCCGGCACTCGCCGCTACGTCGGACACCAATTCCAGGTTACGGCGCAGTTTATCTTCTTCAATTACAAACGCGGGAGAGGGTAACGGCATAGGGCATAGCAATTAGAACAGCAAAGAAAAGCTTACAGGGCGGGTACGCAGGAGCCACCAACCCACTTCCTAGAAAGCCTCCGGGCGGCGGGCTACGTTCCAGCGGATGCCCAGATTGATCAGGGTCGTTTCCAAATCGCGAGCGTCCTGGTCGGAATCCTTGTTGCGGGTAAAGTATTCGCCCTCCAGCCAGAGGTTAGGGCGCAGTTCGTAGCCGGCGCGCAACTGTATGATGGTGTTGGAGTAATGCACGCCCTGGCCGATCTCGTTGCCGTAAGTAGCATTGCGCAAATCGCTGGATTGATTGGGGTTTTCACCCACCACGATCCCGTCGCTGCCCTCTCCCTGCTCTATGAGGTAGGCACGGGCGTAGAGGTTCAGGCGGGGAAGCGGCCGGTAATCGAAGCCGATGAGGTTTTCCTCGAAATTTGCTCCCAGCGGGTGCGCTAACGGCATGGCGAAGTGAGTGTAGCTGCTCGAACCTTCGTGGGAGAAAATATAGGGTCGTGCCACGTTCCGCTCGGCAACGAGGTCAAGCTGGTCGATGCCGAACGCATCCACGTGGCGGGCACCAATCTGGTAAGCCCACTTATTGGCCCACCAGCCCCGCTTCTCCACAAACAATTCGTTGTACTTAAATTCGTCCAGGATGAACTGACCGTACACCTCCGTTCGGAAGGGAAGTTGGTAGGCTGCGGTCAGCCCAATCACCACATTGTCCGGTGAACCTACGCTCCCCTCGACCGTCCGGTAGAGTATGATGGGATTGATGTAAGCAAGTTCGAATCCATTATCGCGGTTGAGGACCACCGCCTCAAAGAGGCCAACCGAAAGCCGCTTGCCGATATTGATCGACAGGTGGTGCGCAACGAGAAATTTCTTGGGAAGGAGCGTGTCGCCACCCGGAACATCCTGCGGTCCACTAGTCAATTCCGCGAACAGGTTGCGGTAGTGTAATTTCCAGATGCGCCAGTTGATCTCCAAAAACGGGTAGTTGTTGCTGAAGTCGCTGAGGAAAAGGCTGCGCTCTCCGTAGCCGATGAAGTGCTGCCCGTACCCGAGGCGTACCCCGACGTGGCGCGTCACGTCGGCGGACAGGTATCCCGCCCCGTTCAGGTAGTCGTATCCCCGCTTGATTTTGGCAAAATCGATTTTGAGGTTGTCCTTCACGAGTCCGGCATTGGGCAAGGAACCAATGCGTCGGTAAAAATTCCGGATGTAGTTGGGTGCTCCAAACTGAGTCTCCAGAATTTCAAAGTGTAGAAACAGCCGGTCGTCGAAACCCGCCCGCAACCGCAATCCGCGGCGGTTGAAAAGGTAGGCCTGCTCATCGTCGGTCATCTGCCCGTAGCGCGCGTCTACGATCGGGTTGACGCGGAGGTAGAAGTCTTTCTGGTTATACTGGTACAGGAAGGACGGGGTCTGGTAAAAGGTGCCGAATATGGGTGCCCGCTTGGAGACACGGTACAGCGGCGACTCCTCCGATGCGGTAGCAAAGTCGTCGCCGATCCAGAACGGCGCACGGTCGCCGTCGTCCGTCTCGGTCAGTGACGGTAAACTGAGCCACTCGTTGTTGTCGTCGAAGAAACCCTGTAGCCGGTACCGGTCTACGGTCGACATCTCGCTGCCGTGCAGTTCCAGGTAGGTCTTGGCCAGTCTCACGAGATCCCCTCGGCTCGCGGGACGCAAATTCAGGTCGGCCGCGGGAGCGGTAAACCCCTCGAAGCCGTACCGGAGGTGTAGGCGGCGGATCAGGTCGTAACCTTCCTCGTTGGTGGGCAACGGAGCTCCCTGGGCGGAAAGTAACTGAAGGGCTAAGACGAAGCAGAGAGCGAGGGTAGGACGCAGCACGGACGAAGTTTAGATCGGGTAGGACAGTCCTGCCCCGCTTCAAGTAACGGAAAATGTCGCGTTTATGCGTGCAACGTCTTTTGACGGGCAGCGAGAATCGATTCCGATTCTTCCCGCTCGGGGTCGGGAACGCAGCAGTCTACCGGACAGACCGCGGCACACTGGGGCTCCTCGTGAAACCCAACGCACTCGGTGCACTTATCCGGAACGATGTAGTAAAATTCGTCGCTCACCGGTTCCTGATCTTCGTCGGGGTCGATGGTTTCTCCGGTTTCGATCGTATAGGGAGCGCTGATGGTCGTACCGTCGGAGATCGTCCATTCTACGCCACCCTCATAAATTGCGTTGTTCGGGCATTCCGGTTCGCAGGCTCCGCAGTTGATGCAGTCGTCGGTTATCATGATGGCCATGGGGTGATCTTTTTAGGGGGGGCAAAAGTACAATGCTGGTCACACAACGCCCCGGGAATGTGACTCTATTCAAGTGGTAACGTCAACAAAGGGGCATCAGATTTGCATTAAACGTAAAAAAACATAACATTGAACGCCGGCCGGACGTATTATGGCCCGAGGATTAGCGGGGAAGAAGCCGCCGGCTTTAACCTGACTACCGTACAGATTGAGTTTAAGACATGGAAAGATACAGCGACGAAGAACTCGAAGAGTTCAAAGTAATCATCAAGGATACCTACCAACAGGCCAAGAAGGAGCTCCAAATGCTCCGTGATCAGGTCAGTGAGTTTTCGGAGAACATCACCGAAGGGTTTGGTGCCGACTATACTCAGGACAGCAGTTCCGTGAGCCAGCTCGAATTGCTAAACGAACAGGTACTGCGAAAACGCGACCAGGTGCAGGACCTGCAGAATGCCATGCTGCGGATCAAGAACAAGGTGTACGGCGTTTGCTCCGTTACCGGTAAGCTCATCGATCGGAAGCGACTGGAAGCCGTACCCACTACCACCAAAAGTCTGGAAGGAATGCGTCTCCAGGCCAGCGGCGCAATGGACGTAACCGCTCAGGACCTGGCCCGTATGGCCAGTGAACGGAGGGAAGGACCGAATAAGGTAATTTCCAAGATCAAGAAACCACCCCCGCCGAAGGCAAAGCCGGTTACCAAAAAGCGCAGCCGCCGCCGCAAGGCGCAGGAGGAGGACGAAGACGACTTAATCTGATTTCATGGCCCTTATCATACCCGTGCGGGGTCACACGCCACAGATCGGACAAGACTGCTATCTCGCCGAGAACGCGACGATCGTGGGCGAAGTCGTCATGGGCGACCAGTGCAGCATTTGGTTCACGGCCGTCGTCCGCGGCGACGTAAACCGCATCGAAATGGGCGACCGCGTCAACATTCAGGACGGTGCCTGCATCCACTGCACCTACCAACGCGCCGCTACCAAGATCGGTAACGATGTCAGTATCGGCCACCGCGCCATCGTCCATGGGTGTACGGTTCACGATAGCGTACTCATCGGTATGGGTGCGATCGTCATGGACGATGCGGTCATCGAGAGCAACGTCGTCATCGGTGCCGGAGCGGTGATCCCTTCCGGCATGCGCTGTGAGAGCAACTCCGTATACGCCGGCGTCCCCGCTCAAAAAATAAAGCCGCTGCCACCCGGGCAGCGCAAGGACACCATCGAAAGGATCGCCGCCGCCTACCTGACTTACTCGGGTTGGTTCAAGGATTGATCTCCACGGCGGCTACCAGCACAAAACTCGGATATTTTCGAAACTCCAGCTGAAAATGCATGGTAACCTCTTCGGTACGTAAATACGCATCGGTGCCCGTTGTCATTTGATTGTAGTCAGCCAGGTTGACGTGCAGGTGCTTTCGAAAATCCAGTTGTCGTTTGCCGAAGGCCTTATACATTGCTTCCTTAGCGGCCCAAATAAGGTGGAGCTGAGTGAGTTCGTGCTCCTGGTATAGGTAGAAACCCTCTTCGACATTGACAAACTTCCGTGCCAGTCTGCGAATCTGTGGCACAATACGTTGTACGTCCACTCCACACGGACGGGGATGGGCGATTGCCGCGGAGTATCCTACGGTATGACTGATGGAAACAAAAAATAGGGAATCGTGCAGGTGGGGTTTACCGTCGGTATCCTTGATCAACTCTCCACGGTCCTGCCGGCCGCTCATGTGGTGAAGCAGCAGGCGTGCGGCCAGAAACTCCCGGCGGCGCTCTTCTCCCTTAATGCACTCGAGTTGCTCGATCTCCCGGTGAAACAGGGATACATGATCGCGCAGTTGCGCTTCTGATTCGTCTATACGCCAGAGGCCCCATTCACCCGGGGGCAGAATGGAATCGTGAAAAAGTAGGGGCAATGTTGGATAATTCTAAAGCCGAACCGCATTGACTCGGGTGTCTATATAGTAACAAACACAAGCTACTACAATACAAACTACTGCAATAGCGGCGGCCAACTGAATGGTAGCGGTGAACTGGGGGATCAAAAAACCCACCGCCCAACAAAGGAGAACGAGAAATATATATTTCATTTGGTGGTGTGACGACAGACGTCAAATGCTGGTACGCCGATAAAACCCTGAGCTCTAACAACTTGTTCGCGTCCGTAATGCTAGTACGCTCAAATCAACGGTCCGGGCACCGTGCCGCTATCTATGACCTGAAACCCGACCGCCACGGCTTCTATTCCGCCGCTGCTGACGGATTTTTGGTACACTGGCACCGTGAGGATGTAGATTTTGGCCGGGTAGTCGCCACCGTAGAAGGGGGCAAATTTCTTTCGCTTACGACGACCTCCGAAGGGTTGGTGGCCGGCAGCCTCGATGGGGGAGTCCACTGGCTTTATCCGGATGTCACCGAAAAAAACCGCCACGTCGCCCATCATCGTCACGGCACGTTTTGCCTGCTTACCGTGGGAGAGGAGGTTTACAGCGCCGGTGGCGACGGTGTCCTTACCCGGTGGTCGGTACCGCAGGCCCGCAGCCTCGAATCCCTGCCCCTGTCGCCAAATTCACTGCGCCGACTGGCCTACGATGCTGCCCACGACCGCCTGGCCGTAGGGTCAAGCGATGGCAAAATTTATTTAGTTGACCGGGCTGGCTTTTGCCTCATTGACTCGGCACCCGCGCACCCGCCCTCGGTATTTGCCCTTGCGTTCAGTCCCGACGGGAAGCACCTGTTTGCCGGTGGCCGCGACGCCGGACTCTCCCGCTGGGATGTATCCGATGGCACCCTGAAACTTCAACAAAAAATCACGGCTCACCTCATGACGGTAAACGCTATCGCCGTACACCCCACAGGCGAATACCTCGCTACCGCAAGCCGCGACAAGACCGTCAAACTGTGGCGTACCACTGATCTGCAGCTCCTCAAAGTCATCGAAGTAGTGCGCGACCGGGGACACGTAAACTCCGTCAACACCCTCTGCTGGCTCGACGAGCAAACCCTGATCACGGCCGGCGACGATCGGAGGATTTTGGAATGGGAGTTGGTAGTACGGTAGTTTGTTAGTACGGTAGTACGGTAGTACGGTAGTACCCCGCCTACCGTACTACCGTACTACCGTACTATTGTACTACCGTACTATTGTACTACCGTACTATTGTACTACCGTACTATTGTACTACCGTACTATTGTACTACCGTACTACTATACTCAGACACCGGGGGGCAAGTACAAACAAAATTCCGATCCCCATACCCATCATCGACGCGAGCGACGCTGGGCCAGAATTTGAAGCCTTGACGGAGGTAGGGAAGGGGGTAAGCGGCTTCGCTGCGGGAGTAGGGGTGGTGCCACTCGTCGCCGGTCACTTCGGCAATGGTGTGGGGGGCGTTCTGGAGAACGTTGTCGGTTGCGTCTACCTCACCGCGGGCGATGGCGTCGGCTTCCCGGCGGATGGCAAGGAGGGCGTCACAGAAGCGGTCGAGCTCGTCTTTGCTTTCGCTTTCGGTGGGTTCGATCATGACGGTGCCGGCCACGGGCCACGAGAGGGTGGGGGCGTGGAAGCCGTAGTCGATGAGGCGTTTGGCGAGGTCACCGGCGCTCATCACTGACTTGAAGGGACGCAGATCGATGATCAGTTCGTGGGCCGCACGTCCGCCCTCGCCGGTGAAGAGTACATCGTAGCTATCCTGAATGCGGGCCTTGATGTAATTGGCGTTGAGGATCGCGAATTCACTCGCTTCGCGCAGGCCGCGGGAGCCGAGCATTTTGATGTAGGCGTAGCTGATGAGCAGGATGCTGGCGCTGCCCCAGGGAGCGGAGGCTACCGCGCTGGTTCCCTTCAGGCCGCCGGTGTCCTGAAGTGGGTGGCCGGGCAGGAAGGGGGCAAGCTTTTCATTGCAACAAATGGGACCCATGCCGGGACCGCCGCCGCCGTGGGGAATGGCGAAAGTCTTGTGCAAATTGAGGTGGCAGACATCGGCTCCGATGCGACCCGGGCTGGTGAGGCCGACCTGGGCGTTCATATTGGCACCATCCATATAGACAAGGCCGCCGTGGGCGTGAACCAGTTCGCACATTTCCACAACGCCGGTTTCGAACACCCCGTAGGTGCTTGGGTAGGTGATCATCAGGGCGGCGAGCTTGTCGCTGTGGGCTTCGGCTTTTTCGCGCAAGTCATCGATGTCGACATTGCCGGCCGCATCGCTCTTCACCACGACGACCTGCATCCCGGCCATTACCGCGCTGGCAGGATTGGTACCGTGGGCGGATTCTGGGATAATGGCCACATTCCGGTGGCTTTCGTTGCGGTTCTGGTGGTAGGCGCGGATGACCATTAGTCCCGCATACTCCCCGCTCGCGCCGCTGTTGGGCTGTAGGCTACAGGCCGTGAAGCCGGTAATTTCGGCCAGGTCGTGCTCCAGTTCCTGGAACAGTTCCTTATACCCCTGTGCCTGCTCGATGGGTGCGAAGGGGTGGATGTCCGCAAATTCGGGCCAGCTGACGGGGATCAGTTCCGTGGCCGCGTTCAGTTTCATCGTGCAGGATCCGAGCGGAATCATGCTATGGGTGAGGCTGAGGTCCTTGTTCTCGAGCCGCTTCAGGTACCGCATCATTTCCGTTTCGGTGCGGTAATCGTGGAAATTGGGGTGGGTCAGGAAGTCACTTGTGCGGCGGAGCGCGGGTGCAAGGTTGGTCTCAATTCCAGCAATGCCACCCGACGGGGTGAGCTCAGCCCCTACGTACCCGAGATCTACTTTAAAGATGCGGCAGACGGCCTGGAGGTCGGTGGTGGCAACCGTTTCGTCGAAGCTGATTCGGATACCACCCTCTGCTGGGTAGAAAAAGTTGTAGCCCTCCGTTTCGGCCGACCGGCGGATACCCGCAATCTTTTCGGGGGAAGCCTCGACGTGGATCGTGTCGAAGAACTGTTCCCCGGCCAGCGTGAATCCGGCAGTGCGTAGGGCGTCGGCTAGGATTATCGTGAAGTGGTGGGTGCGTAGGGCGATTGCTTTGAGTCCTTCCGCTCCGTGGTAACAGGCGTACATCGCGGCCATATTGGCGAGCAGGGCCTGGGCGGTGCAAATGTTGGAGGTCGCCTTTTCGCGCCGGATGTGTTGTTCGCGGGTCTGAAGGGCCATGCGTAGGGCCTGGTTGCCGTGACGATCCTGGCTTACTCCGATGATGCGGCCGGGAATGAGGCGCTTGAAGGTGTCGAGGGTTGCAAAGTAGGCAGCGTGGGGCCCACCGAAGCCCATCGGCACACCGAAGCGTTGGCTGTTGCCGACTACGGCATCCGCACCCCACTCGCCGGGGGGTACCAGTAAGGTGAGGGCGAGTAGATCGGCGGCGACGGTGACGGTGATGCTTGCCGCTTTGGCGCGCTCTGTGATGTCCCGGTAGTCTTCTACCATTCCGTTTGCGCCGGGGTACTGAAGCAGGATGCCGAAGACGCGGGCTTCGTCGAGTTCGAAGTCGGCTACCGAACCTACCCTGATCTCGATATCGAGGGGTTCGGCACGGGTGCGTAGTACGGCGAGCGTTTGGGGGAGCACAAGGTCCGATACCAGGAATACATTGGCCGGATCGGATTTGACGCGTTTGTTCTTGTGACCGTAGAACATCGTCATGGCTTCGGCCGCGGCGGTGCCCTCGTCGAGTAGACTGGCGTTAGCGACCGGCATGGCGGTCAGGTCGCTCACCATCGTCTGGAAGTTGAGCAAGCTTTCCAGTCTGCCCTGTGCGATCTCGGCCTGGTAGGGGGTGTACTGGGTGTACCAACCGGGGTTGCAAAACAGGTTGCGCAGGATCACGCTGGGGGTGATCGTGCCATGATATCCCATACCTACGAAGCTCCGGAAAACTTTATTCCGGCTCGCCAGACCCTTTAGGTGTTGCAGATAATAGTACTCGCTGACTGCGGAATCCACTTGCAGCGGCTCGCGGAGTCGGATGTTTTCCGGTACCGTTTGGTCAATAAGTTCGGAGAGAGTTTCAACGCCGATCGTGGCGAGCATCTCGGTGGTTTCTTCGGCTGAGGGGCCGATATGACGGTGGCGGAACTGGTCGTGGCGGGGGGTAAGGGCGCGCATGCGGGGGCGTTGGTTTAAGGGGGCTGCAAAGATAACAATTGGGCCCGAGGCAAGTGACCTGGTTCTCTGGCTAACTTTTTGCGGTTAGCACCATGCTGAATTTCCGCGAAGGATTATATTGGGTTCTGTTTAATATGAATGCCAGATGCGTCGCGCCGACACATGGGGGGCGAAGCCGTTAGGGTAACAGGTGCTTATTTTAGTCGTTTATAAACGCATACAAACAAATATACTCGGATTTACTCGGTTAAAGATCGCTCCGTGGTGTTTCGCACTACAATCTTTCACCCAAAATGAATGATGAAGTCAGAAATTGCGGTCACGATAGTTGAGATCAACGGTACGAAGCACCTTTCGGTGCAGCCACTCGGCTACGTAGATGACTTGTCGAAGCGACTGTATAGGTTAGGGTATTTCACCTTTGACGTCGATCTTCGTAGGTGGCTGGCACGGTTTGACGAGGATCTCGAAGCGGCATTGCATCAGGAATTTACTGGTGACCGCCACGTCGTGAGCGAAAGCGTAGTCCGGCAGGACGATCCACCGCGGCGGCAGTTTACACCGGCCGGGGCAAAGTCCGTGCCCCTGTCTCCGCACTGGGCGGATGCACTGCGATTAACGGAGGAGCAGCTCAGGGTTAAACGGTACAGTTGGCGCACCGTCAAAAGCTACCTTAGTCACCTGCGCATGTTCTTCATTGACCACAATGGGTTGCAGGTTGACGAGATAACGGAACCCGTCATACGACGGTATATTCTTCGGCGTACAAAGTCGGGCAGCTACTCCGCAAGTACGCAGAACCAACTGCTCAATGCCATCAAGTTCTGGTTCGAGCACGTGGAAGATCATCCAAAAACCTTCGTAGACCTGCGCCCCCGGAAGCCCTCTGATTTGCCTACCGTGCTTAGTGTAGAGGAAGTCAGGAGGTTATTCCAAGCTGTTGACAACATCAAGCACCGCTGTATTCTAAAAATGATTTACGGCGGTGGGTTACGGCTTAGCGAGGCGACCAATCTGCGCATTGCGGATGTCCTTTCGGACCGCATGCAGCTGTTCATCCACGGTGGAAAGGGGAAGAAGGATCGTTACACCATCCTCAGTCAGAATGCTCTTGACGAACTGCGAGTCTACTTTCAGCACTATCGTCCAAGCTACTGGTTGTTTGAGGGGCAGAGTGGCGGTCAGTACTCGGTACGGAGCGTGCAATCGCTTTTCCGGCGGGCCGTGCAGAAGTCGCGGGTGAATCCTTACGCTACCGTGCACACCCTACGCCACAGTTATGCGACTCATTTGCTGGAGCAGGGCGTGAGTTTGCGTCACATTCAGGAATTACTGGGGCACGAAAGCAGCAGGACAACCGAGCGGTACACCCGAGTGTCCAATGACGAAAAGCGGCGGATTATCAGTCCGCTGGACAGGTTGGATACTGATGAAGAGTAGTTGCGCATACAGAGCGCTAGATTGGTGTATTCACGTCAATTAGCCTATTCACGTCAACCTCGGTATACCCGTCAATTAACGGAGTTGAGGGGGTAAACCAGCGTACAAGGACGGGCATTCACGCAATCGCATGCGATTGTGTTAGCGGCAAATAATGTAAAAACTTCAACCCTACTAACTTAAAGATTCAAAGTATGAAAACCCCAACTGATGAGGAAATAAAATATGGTGCAGA
>NZ_JACIFF010000007.1 GCF_014197245.1 Neolewinella aquimaris
CCTGCCGCGGTAGCTCGGTTCGTGGCATCCTGCCGCGGTAGCCTGGTTTGTGGCATCCTGCCCCGGTAGCCCGGTTCGTGGCATCCTGCCGCGGTAGCCCGGTTCGCGGCATCCTGCCGCGGTAGCTCGGTTCGTGGCATCCTGCCGCGGTAGCTCGGTTCGTGGCATCCTGCCGCGGTAGCTCGGTTCGTGGCATCCTGCCGCGGTAGCTCGGTTCGTGGCATCCTGCCGCGGTGGCCCGGTTCGTGGCATCCTGCCGCGGTAATTCCCGGAGTAGTTATTCTTAACCCGTGGTGAACCCGGCAAGATGCCGGGAACCAACTTTCCCCGGCAAGATGCTGGGAACCGCTATCCACCCGACGAGACGTCGGGAACCAACACCCCCTCTACCCCCATACCGAATAGCGCGAAATCATACCGAGTAGGATCCACTGCGTCGAATTGCTTCAGGTTATCGGTCAGCTCCTCCACGGCGAGCCAGTCGCACTGTTTGCGGGTGAGGAGTCCGAGCGACCGTCCAACCCTTTCCACGTGAACGTCGAGGGGCATGCACAGCTGATCGGGACGGATGCGGGTCCACTGCCCGAAGTCCACTCCCCGTTCGTCTTGCCTCACCATCCAGCGCAGGAACATACACAGGCGCTTGCACCGGGATTTCCGGGCGGGGGTGGCTACGTGCTTGCGGGTGCGGTTTGGAGCATCCGGTAGGCTGAAGAACAGCTCGTGAAAGCCGCGCAGGGCGGGTTCGATCGTCCGGTCGCCGGGATTCAAGTGACGAGCGAAGGCATCCTCCAGGCTAGTGTGGTGCGTATAGTACCAGCGCAGCCACTGCACGAAGTAGTGGGTATCGATAAGCGTGAAGGTGCGGTGCTTCCAGTCACCCAGCACCCGCGCCACGGTAACCGGACAGTGGCCCTGTTCCATAATGAAGCGGTAAGGTTGGCCGCCCATCGCTTCGATGAGCTGCTGTCCCTTGTCGATGATGGTGGCGCGGCGGCCCCATGCGAGGGTGGCGATCCAGAAACCGACGATTTCCCGATCGCGGGGATCATCAAAGGCGTGCACCAGCCCGATGGGGTCGTCGTGGATGAACTCGGGGCGGTTGAAACGGTCGTGGTAGTGATCTAGAAGCTCCTGCTGATGGGCGGTAGATAATTGAGAATGCTGCACGGAGAGAACTACCCGTAGCCGGAGCGTTTGGTTGGCTAGCGGTTGGACGGGGTGCAGCCGTTGGACGGTGTATATCCGTTGGACGGGTGTAGTGAATTTCAGTGATTGCTCAAAATTATTCGAGGAAATGGTTGAGTATATACACCGCAGCGGTGACCGTAATCCTAATGCGCAGGAAACACTTTCACTCTACGTGTTCAAACTTATTTATCCCCTCAGAGCTACTCCCCCACCAGCCGCAGGTAGTCTTCCACTACTTCCAGGGCGGCGGAACGGTCCTGGCGGCGCAGGGAATCACGGAGGGTAAGGACCTGGCTTACGGACAGTACGGCATCGCGGGCTACCAACTGGGCGCGGTCCTCAATCCAGCGGTCGATGATCAGCAGGTGGTCGGATTCGGTTAGCTCATCGTGGCGGTAAGCGTCCACTCCCTCCTCCAGGCCGACAGCGCGGTAGTCACGGCTACGGGTGTTCAGAAAAAACAGGTGATCGGGGTCGCTGACGTAATCTTCACCGCGGGCCGCACGACGGTCGCGGGTGTTGCCGTCACAGGCCGACAAAAAGAAGCAAAGGAAGACAAGTGACAAAGAGCGCATTCGGGGCACGGTAGTACGTCACTATAATGTAGGTCGCCGGATTTGGTTCGTTCGTTATTCCCCCCTCGGCCCCTTACCTTCGCCCCTTCCCCGACCCTTTCTCCATGCGCTGGACCCTCCCGATATTTTCGGCACTGTTGCTCGTTTTTTGGCTGTGCTTTGGCAGCTTGGCGGGGCTGTTCGGTCTGCAACTGCCCGCCCTTGGCCCTTTTTTCGATCCGGCCCACGGCTTCTGGCAGAACACCGGCGAGGGAGCGCGACTCGAACAGCTGAACTTTCACCTCGACCACCCCTACGCCCGGGGCGAGATCCACTTCGACGAGCGCGGCATTCCGCACATCATTGCCGGCGACCTGGAGAGCGCCTGCTTTCTGCAGGGCTACGTAAACGCCTACGACCGCATGTGGCAGATGGACATCAGCACGCGGGCAACGGAGGGGGCGCTGGCGCAGGTGCTGGGCAAATCAATGGAGCAACGTGATTTGGCACAGATCCGCAGGGGATTTCGGGAAGTAGCCCGTCGCTCCGTCGATACCATATCCAGTCAATTTCCGGACGATTACCGCGCCCTACAAGCGTACTCCGACGGGATCAATGCCTACCTCGATCAACTACAGCCGGAGGACTACCCCGTCGAGTACAAACTACTCGGCCACGAGCCCATCCGCTGGTCGCCCTACCGCACGGCGCTGCTGATGAAGGGAATGTCGGCCGGCCTCAGCGGCCATTATAACGACGCCCGGGCGACCCGTACCCGGGCGGAGCTCGGTCGGGAGCGTTTCGATGCGCTGTTCCCCGAACGGTTTCCGGGTAACAGTCCGGTAGTCCCCGATCCGGAAAGGAATAGTGTGGTGAGCCGATTTTCATTGCTTCCTTCCTTTGGCACTGCACCCGCGACCCCGCCCGAAAAGGTCAGTGCCCCCGCTGTGCCACCTTCTATAAAGCAATCGGAGCATGCCCCATACAGCTGGCTCACTCCCGACCCCGCCAACGGCAGCAACAACTGGGCCGTCGGTCCCCGGCGCTCGAACACCGGCGCGCCCATCATGGCCAACGACCCCCACCTGCAACTGACCTACCCGAGCGTGTGGTACGAAGTACAGATCACCTTCCCCGGTTGCAATGCCCGCGGCGTGGGACTGGTCGGCGCACCCGGACTGATGATGGGCTTCAACGACTACATTGCCTGGGGGGAAACGAACGTCGGCCACGACGTGACCGACTGGTACCGCATGGACTGGACCGATAGTACCCGCACCGCATACCGCCTCGACGGCCGGGAGCAGCCGACGCAGTTCATCAACGACACCCTGCGCATCAAGGGAGAAGCCGACGTGGTAGTGCGGACACCCTGGACCGTTTTCGGGCCGGTTCCCGACAGCGAGGGTGATTACGCCGACCTGGCGATGCGCTGGCGGGCCCACGACGAGCCGGGAAAGGACACGCGGCCCCATACCACCGTGGCCACCTTTCTCAATCTGATGCAGGCCAGGAACTATGCCGACTACGTCGAGGCGCTGCGGGGATACGCCGATCCGGCCCAGAATTTCCTTTTTGCGGCGCGCGACGGAGATATCGCGATCCGGCCGAACGGCTTCTTTCCCCTGCGTGCCGAGGGAGAGGGACGGTTCATCCGCGACGGAGACAGCACGGCGAACAACTGGCGGGGGGTGATCCCCTTCGACCGGCGGCCGGTACACTATAATCCGGCACGCGGGTACGTAAGTTCGGCCAATCAGGAGACGACCGGACCGGATTACCCGTACTACTACCTCGGTAATTTCGACGATTACCGTGGGCGCTACATCAATCGGGTACTTGCGCGCACCCAGACCATGAATCAGCGGCGGATGAAGGAGTTGCAACTGGACGACTACTCCCTCTTCGCCGAAGAGCTAGCCCCGCTGCTGATCGCCCGCCTCGACCGGAGGAGCCTGAACGAAGAGGGGCGGCAACTCCTCCGCATACTCAGCGAGTGGGACTACCACTACTCCGGAGACAGCCGCGGGGCGACCCTTTTTCACCAATTCGCGGAACGGCTGTTTGAATTGACCTTTGATGAGTTTCCGGCCCACTCCGGCAAGCTGCGGCCGGATCGCTGGAAGTGGAATGAGTTGCTGCGCGACCGGCCGGACGACGAGATCTTCGACATCGACTCCACCAAGTCCTTTCGCGAGACCGGCCCAATCCTCACCCAGCGGGTGTTTGACGAACTGCTGGAGGAGTATGCTGGCGAGCTGCCCGCGCCCTGGGCCGTTTACCGGAATGCTTCGATCGACCACCTCGGTAAAATCCCGGGTTTCGGTTCTCCGCTCATTACTACGGGCGGATCGCGCACCACGCCGCGGGTGATCGATGACAACTTCGGTGGAAGTTGGCGGATGGTTGTCGAACTGGGAAAAGAACCGCGGGGGTGGGGCGCACTTCCTGGCGGCGCTTCGGGCAACCCCGGAAGTAAATTTTACGACAACGGCTTCGAGGAATGGGAGGAGGGGCGCTACCACGAGCTGACCCGTTGGCAACAACCCCGGAACCCGATCGGAAGCTGGATCTTCGAATAATTGATATGTACCGATTCTTTCTCTTGCTGGGAGTTTTGTTGGTGAGCGTCGCGTGTCTGATCACGGGTGCGAACTGGTATGCCGTGGCGGTCGGGGCTGCGGCCCTGTGTTTTCTGCTGCCGGTATGGCGGAGGAGTGCCTTTTACTATTCCTTCCTGGCGGTCCTGATGGTGTGGGGGTGTTACGCCGGCTACCTGCACCTTTTCTCCGAGGGCCGATTGGCGGACAGGCTGGCGGTGACCTTCAGCGTGCCGACCGGTTGGGTCCTGGTGGTCGTCACGGCCCTGTGGGGGGGCATTACCGCGGGACTGGGGGGACTCTTCGGGGCCTCGCTCAGAATCGCGCTGGCGGGAGGTAAGCGGTAATTTTGTTTCTTTGGTGCGATTGTTCACCGCTGCTTCAGGCGGACCGTCTTCGCGGATTTCACAGATTACTTGCAGTACAGGCCCCCTGGCGCGACTGCCCAAACCAAGCTTAACCAGACTAAATGAATACTACGACCGTACGGCACCCGGAAGACGGGGGCAGCATTTTCGGCCACCGGCCGGGACTCTTCGTGCTCTTCTTCACCGAAATGTGGGAGCGCTTCAGTTACTACGGAATGCGGGTGTTGCTGGTCGTTTTCCTGGTGGATGTTGCCTTCGGTGATACGCCGTGGGAGCGGGCGGACGCGCTGGCGCTGTACGGAATTTACACCGGCCTGGTGTACTTCACCCCAATGATCGGGGGCATTCTGGCCGACCGCCTGTTGGGGTACCGGCGCGCCGTGGTGCTGGGAGCGTTGATCATGACGGCCGGTCATGCGGCGATGGCCTTCGAGACCTCGGGGCTTTTCTATACCGGCTTGGGGCTGCTGATCGTCGGCAACGGACTGTTTAAACCCAACATTTCTTCCATCGTTGGCCAGCTCTACGCGGACGATACGGAGCGTAAGGATGGCGCTTATACCATCTTTTATATGGGCATCAATGCCGGCGCATTCCTGGGTATCCTGCTGTGTAGCTACTACGGCGAAAGCGAGGCCTACGGATATGGTTATGGCTTCGGACTGGCGGGCATTTTCATGTTCATCGGGCTCATTCAGTTCTGGTTTGCCCAGGATATTTTTGGCGACATCGGGCTTTCCCCCCGGCAGGCGCGCGAGCTGGAGGACAGCAAAACATCACGTACCGAAACCGTTGCCGTAGAGCCCGAGGGCTTTACCGTCGATGCTTCGTTGGAGCCCCTGAGTACCGGTGAGGACATGACACCGTCCGTTGGTGGCGAGGGCGATGGCAAACGGGCCGTCACCTGGGGGATGATCGGACTGGCGATCGCCGCCGTCTTCTACTACCTCATTTCGACCTTCACCGATCCGCAGGCGAATCTCTTGCAGACCGTGAGCCGGGAGTTTATGCCGCCCATTATCTTGGGTTCGGTGGTAGGCTTTGTGGGCTGGATCGTGTCGGATAAATCACTCAAGAAGGTGGAGCGCGACCGGGTTTGGTCGATCATCGTCTTCAGCTTCTTCATCATCTTCTTCTGGTGGGCCTTCGAGCAGGCGGGGGGCTCCATGACCATTTTTGCGCTCGACTACACCGAGCGTTCGCTGACCGGGGAGGGGGCAATGTGGTTTAGACTGGCTAACACCGGTATTACGGTCATTCCGGTGATGGTCCTGACCTGGGTGCTCTTCAAGCTCTTCAGCATCACCTTCAAGAACTACAGCGTATCGAATATGGTGCTGGGGCTTGCCTTTATCATCATCTGGTTGCTCATCGGCAACATGCTTTACGAGCAATTCACCGAGGAGGCTCCCGAGGTACCCGCGGGCTGGTTTCAGATCTTCAATAGCCTGTTCATCATCTGCTTTGCTCCGGCCTTCGCCAAGTTGTGGGAAAAGAAGATCTCGTTTCTGCGGCGGGGTCCGGTCAAGTTTGCGCTCGGACTAACCTTGCTGGGGCTTGGCTTTGCTATCCTGGCCATCGGCTCTCTGAGCATTCCCGACGGAGCTAAGACGGCCAGCGTCAGCATGTTCTGGCTCATTGCGGCCTACCTCTTCCACACGCTGGGAGAATTGTGCATCTCGCCGGTGGGGCTGAGCTACGTTTCCAAGCTGGCTCCGGTAAGGCTGGTCGGACTGATGTTCGGCGTGTTCTTCGTGGCCAACTTCATTGCCAACTTCGCTGCGGGTCTGACGGGCTCTTACATTGATCCCATCGCCGAGGAGATCGGCCTGAGCGGCTTCTTCGCCATCTTCGCCGCCGTGCCCATTACGGCCGCCATCATCTTCGTCGCCATCAGCGGCTGGATGAAAAAGATGATGCATGGCATCGAATAGGTGGTTCCAACAACTGCAGACGATCTTCTACGCCCTGCTCATGGGCCAGTTGCTGTTTGCCATCATCGTCTGGTTCATGATCCGGGGCAAGGAACCGCGCTACTTCATGGACGGGGAGACCGATCTGTGGATCATGGTCGGCTACGCTGTGTGCATGGTGGGCGGGGCCTGGTTCATCGATCAGTTTCGCGCGCGTACCGTGACCAAACAGAAAAACATCCGGGAACGGGCTCCGAGCAGTTACCGGGCGACGGTGCTGATCCGCCTGGCCATCCTCGAAAGCGCTACCCTGCTGCTCACCGCCATCTCTCTCCTGACGTACAACTTCGAGCCGCTGGCCATCCTGGTGCTGATGTTCGGAGTATTTTACTGGTTTCGGCCGACGGTGGAGGAGTTTGCGGAGCGGTACGCGGGCGGCGAAGGATTTTGAATTTACCTATTGCCCAGGGCTCGCGGAGCGTTACTCCGCCCGGATTACTTCCCGGTGAACGGGCGTGCCTTCCACGTCGTGGTGAATAAACGCAATGGTTGGCGTATCCCCCTCCCGGTATACGCTTACCGAGAGAAATCCGCCCTTCACTCGTAAGAATTTATGCTCCGGTCGGTGATCGTCGGGGGTCCAGCCCTGGGCGTGGGAATCACTCGAGGGGCCCTGACTGAATTCCTTTAGGCCCGTCTGCGGATCGACGGATACGTACTGCCAGTGACGGTCGCCGTTGATGACGTACATACCTTCGTCGGCAAGAAAACTACGTAACCACTCTCCTTCCGTGCGGTGGGAATCATTGGCGTGATTGTCCGTCTTGCGGTCGCGGTCGGGACCGACTATCGGAGTAGATGACACCAGGATCTTGAAGGTAGCGTCGGAATCCCGCACGGTCGACTGCAACCATTCGATCTGTTCGCGGCCCAGGATGGTTTTATTCGGGCCGTCAGTCTCCTTGTTATCACTACGAAAATCGCGGCCCTCGGTGATCCATACCTGCAGGTCTTTTCCCCAGCGGATGGTCCGGTAAGCCCTGCTGCCGATCGGCGTTTGTTCCTCCCAGATGCGCTGCCCGTCCCCGAAGGTCAGTTCCCCGTAGGTGGCGGCGGAATCGGATACGTCGTCCTTCAGCAGATCGTGGTCATCTTTCTGAATATAAAGGGGAGTATGGTTGTAGAAATCTACCAGCGCGGGCCAACCGTTTATCGCATTCCACTTATGGCGGGCGAGTGGCAGGGTTATAGCTAGGGGGCCGGGTTTGTCGTAGTAGACGTAATCGCCGGTCTGGCAGTGAAAATCGGGTTCCATCGCGAGCATACTGTCGTACATACGGAAGCCCCGGACGGAGTCGTCGTGGGACCAAAAGTACTGACAGGTCGAAGCGGTAAAGGTCACCGGTACGACCGCATCCGGCCGCGGAGCGGTGCGAAACTTGCCGGTCAACCGCGATATGGGGCCTCCTTCCGCCTTCCGACCCTCCACGACGACGGAATAGCTTGTCGCGGGACGTAGCCCGCCAATTCCGGTCTTGATGGTATAGTCTCGGTAAGGGGAAACGGGATGCCATTCCCGTACGATGCTCGTGTCCACCGACGTCAACTCGATGCGGACTTCGCCGAAGGTGCCCGCTACCGCCCCGTCCATTTGGGCCACCGGCATACCGTCATCGAAGTCGATCGGGTGGCGAAAGGTGGACTCCTGGCGCTCGTGATTGACGGGTACCGGTATGGCGGATAGGCAGAGTCGGGTCCATAAAATGATGGACGAATCCGTCACTTCACCGACCTTGAATCCGTTCGTGAGAAAAACGGAATCAGGCACCTGTGCCCCAGCCGACGCTCCGGTGCACAGCGCCAACAGCATGAACAGGTACCGCCAGGACGGATGACGCGTCCGGGAATCGAAGGGGTATCTATCGGCGGCTTCCATGACCTATACGAACTTCTCCCCGTGCTCCGATTCCGCCTTGCTGCGCAGGGCCTTTATCTCCTGCTCCCGGTTGCGGGGGTATACGAGCAGGACGTCGCCTTCGTCGATGACGAGGAGGTCGTCGACGCCGCCGACAACGATGAGCTTGTCCTTGGGGCCGCGGATGTAGCTGTTGTGGGTGTCTTCGATGATGACCTTACCGGAAATTACGTTGCCGTCCTTGTCCTTGTCGCTCTCGTGGTAGAGGGCTCCCCAGGCTCCGAGGTCCGACCAGCCGAACTGGGCGGGGATGGTGAAGATGTTGCTGGCGTTCTCCATGATCGCGTAATCGACGGAGATGCTGGGAGTTTGGGGGTAGAACTCGTCGATGAAGGACTGTTCCTCATCCGTGTTGTAGTAGTTCAGGCCCTGGGAGAGGAGGGCGTAGATTTCGGGTGCAAAGTTTTCGTAGGCCTCGAGGATGGTCTTGGCGCGCCAGATGAAGATGCCGGCATTCCAGAGGTAGTCGCCGCTGCGGAGGAAACTTTTGGCGGTATCCAGGTCGGGTTTTTCGGCGAAGCGCTTGACGCGGTAGACGTCTTCCGCCTCCGTCGTCTCATCAATGAACTGGATATAGCCGTATCCGGTATGCGGTGCATCGGGTGAGATGCCGAGGGTGACCAGGGCATCATTCTCGGCCGTAAAGCGTAGGGCCTTGTTGATGTTGGCGGTGAAGAGGCTGTCGTTGACGATCAGCGCGTCACTGGGGGCGATCACGAAATTGGCTTCGGGATCGAGGGCGTGCAGCTTGAAGGCGGTATACGCTACGCAGGGGGCGGTGTTGTTCCGGCTCGGTTCGCAGAGAATCTGCTGGGGGGCGATCTCGGGGAGGTGTTCCTGGACGAGGTCCTTGTACTTGCCGTTCGTGACGATGTAGATTTTATCGGCCGTCGTGAGCTTTAGGAAGCGCTCGAAGGTCATGCGCAGCAGGCTGCGGCCATCGCCGGCGATATCGAGGAACTGCTTGGGCTTATCCTCCCGGCTGGCGGGCCAGAAGCGGGAGCCGACGCCACCGGCCATTATGGCTACGTAGGTATGTTCGTTCATGGGGGGTATTCTGTTCTGTGGAGAAAGGGCAAAAGTACGACACCCCCGTACAACGCGGTCTATGACCGCGGCGTGCTCCGCTGCCTCCGGCAGCGGCCTCAACCCGCCAGCGCCCTAACTTTTACGAAATTACTTCTCATCTCCTCCGTGTAGTAGTTTCCGCACCAGTTTGTCGGATCATCCGTCAGCCCTGCCTTAACGGGATTATTAAGTACATACCACAAGGTTCGTTCAAAATGGCCGAAACGCACCGTACGGCTATATTCTTTTTCTGCCCAAACCCTACGACCCTTAGCATCTTGCATCCGATTCAGTTTAGTCGCAGTGAAGCGCTTGTGCTCGGTTAGAATATCCGCAAGGGGGGTACTGGAAGCGGAGCGGTTCTCTAACAGTACATGAACGTGGTTGCTCATCACACTTATGGCATAAATACGCAGTCCGTACCGCCGCGCGATGAATTTCCAGGAATCAATGACTACCTGCTTTGCCGCAGCGTCCTGTAGAAATCTGGGTCCCTGCATGGCTTTGTCCAGTAGCGTATCGAAAGCTATGTAATAGTCCAATTCACTCTCCGTTAGCCTTTGTCGGAAAGTTTTGCGAGCAGTTGCGTTCGTAGCTCGCTCTTCGAGGCTAATGTCTTCCTCCAGCTTTGCCCGCCGCAGTCGGTGTGAACTGTGCAGTTTAGATAGACCTAGATTGGGAATACTGCCGTAGAGGCGGTACGTGATGTGGGTCGGTGTGGAAGGGACGGGGGCGGTTCGCATGGGTGGTTTTTGCGATAAACATACGTTTTGTTTTTTATATCCACAAAACAACATGTTTTGTTTTTCTAGCCGCTGCCGGAGGTAGCGGAGGACTTCGCGGCTGCAAGCCGCATTGTATCTGGGCACCCCGCTGCCGGAGGCAGCGGGGGACGGCGCGGCTGCAAGCCGCATCGTACTTTCGGGGCGTGACGGACCTAGACCACATCACCCGTTTCCAGCGCAGCCGCAAATCCGGGGACCTGCTGCCGCTCTATCAGCGGTATGCGGAGCTCATTTACGGCTGGTGTCTGGGGTATTTGGGGACGGCGGAGCGGGCGGAGGACGCGGGAGCAGAGATCTTTACGGTACTGCTGGCCAAACTGGCAAAGCACGAGGTGGCTAACTTTCGCTCGTGGTTGCAGACCCTGGTCCGTAACCACTGCCTGATGCAACTGCGGCGGGAAAAGCGGGACCCCCTGCGGCAATCCCGGGAACCGCTTATGCAATCGGAAGAATTGATGCATCTACCGGAGGAAGCGGAAGCCACGCCGGATACCCGCCCCCTGCACCACTGCCTGAAGCAACTCGGGGAGGAACAACGGACCTGCATTCGGCTGTTTTACCTGCAGGAAGGACATAGCTATCAATCCATCGCGGACCAACTAAATCTAAGCGTAGGCCGCGTACGTTCTCACCTGCAGAACGGCCGCCGCAACCTGAAAATCTGCCTCGAACGGCGACAAACCGAATAAACCGATCCACGTGACCCCCGAGCAAAATCGTAGCGAAGAGCTGTTGCGCCGCTGGATCAGCGGAGCGATCACCGCGCCCGAGGAGGCCGAACTCGAGCGGAGAGCTTCGGGCGACGACGGCCTGCGGGAAGCCTTCGAGGCACTGCGGGACCTACCGGAAGCAGACCACCACGCCCGCATCGAGGCGATGGTCGCCCGCGGGCAGCCCGCCCAGGGACAGCGACGCAAGCTCTTCCCCCGCTACGCCGCGGCCGCAGCCACTTTGTTGTTGCTCGGCATCGCTACTCTGCTTTTGCCCCATTACTACGCGGAGGAGGAAACTGCAGCTATCGCCATGGAGTCGGCTCCGGTAACCGAGGAACCCAGCTCGCCTCCGACCTTCACTGCTCCCGCGCCCCGCCGCCCCCCCGAAGTGGCGGAAGCCGTTGACCCAATCCCGCCGCAGGCGGAAGTAACCCAGGCCGAAAAAACGGCGCCCCAGACCTCCTTTAATGAATCGAGGGAAATGGACCTGGTGGATCAGGATTCCGCCGAACCGGTCATTGCTGCCGCCTCGCGTAGGGGATTGTCCCGGGTGGCCGACGAATTTCGTGCCCGCCCCGCGGAAGGCTACCCCACCCTGCGCGAACGAATCGTGACCGAACGGCCGGATGACCTTCCCACGGGAGAAGTAAGAGTAGAATTTCTCGTAAACCCGGACGGCAGCCTCAGCGACCTGCGCTTTCCGGATGAGCCCGGAGAGCCTACCGTCAACTACGTAACCAAGGCGTTGGTCGAATCGACGTGGGAGAGTCTAGACCGATCCGGGCCCGTGCGCGTTTACCTTACCTTGCAATTCGAATAGTTTATACCAGTAACATGACGTACGAAAACTTCACCACCAAGGCCCAGGAAGCCATCATCCAGGCGCAGAAGATCGCCAAGGAGATGGACCAGCAGCAGGTGGATACCCCCCACTTACTGGCGGGGATCATGACGGTCGACGAGAGTGTGGCCGACTTTATCCTGAAAAAAGTAGGCGTCGGACTGGCCGACGTACGGCGGGAACTGAAGCAAATCCTACAGGACTACCCCCGCGTAAAGGGCAGCAGTAAGCAGTACCTGACCGGCGACGCCAACCGTGCGCTGAGCCGGGCCAAGAAGATGCTCGTCGATTTTGGCGACCAGTACATCAGCATCGAACTCATGATGCTCGGCATCATCCAGGGAGCCAGCGACAAGGGCGCGCGCATCCTGAAGGACCTGGGCGCAACGAACGACGGCATCCGCGGTGCCATCGAGGAGCTACGTAAGGGAAAAACCGTCGACGAGCCCAGCGGCGACGACACCTACAACCTCCTCGAAAAGTACACCGTCAACCTCAATGAGCGGGCGGAAAACGGCAAGCTCGACCCCATCGTAGGCCGCGACGAGGAGATCCGGCGACTGCTCCAAATTCTGAGCCGCCGCAAGAAAAATAACCCCCTGCTCATCGGTGAATCCGGGGTGGGTAAGACGGCCATCGTAGAGGGCATCGCCTGGCGCATCGTGAAAGGCGATGTGCCCGAGAGCCTGCGCGAGAAGCGCATCTTTGTACTCGACATCGCCGGCATGCTGGCCGGTGCGAAGTACAAGGGCGACTTCGAGGAACGCCTGAAGGGGGTCATTAAGGAAGTGACGAACAGCGACGGCCGCTTCATCCTTTTCGTCGACGAGATCCACACCCTCATCGGGGCCGGCGGCGGCAACGGGGCCATGGACGCCGCTAACATCCTTAAACCCGCCCTGGCGCGGGGCGACCTGCGGACGATCGGGGCCACCACCCTCGACGAGTACCAGAAGTACTTCGAAAAGGATAAGGCCCTGGTGCGCCGCTTTCAAACCGTCCGCATCGAGGAGCCCAGCGTGGAGGATACCGTCTCCATCCTGCGCGGACTGCAGGAACGCTACGAAGTGTACCACAAGATCGAGATCCTTGACGAGGCGCTCGTCGCCGCGGCCGAACTGAGCAACCGCTACATCAGCGACCGCTTCCTGCCCGACAAGGCCATCGACCTCATCGACGAAAGCGCCGCCCGCCTGCGCCTCGAACTGGACAGCGTGCCCGAAGAGATCGACGAGTGGGACCGCCGCGTCCGCCAGCTCGAGATCGAACGGGAAGCCATCAAGCGCGAGAACAGCGCCCCCAAGCTGCAGATCATCGAGGAGCAGATCGCCAACGCCCGCGAAAGACGCGACAGCCTCCGCGCCCGCTGGCACAACGAAAAGGAGCTGGTCGACAACAGTCAGAACATCAAAAAGACCATCGAGGAATTGGAACACGAAGCCGCAAAGGCCGAGCGCAACAGCGACTTCGAAACCGTCGCCAAGATCCGCTACGGACAACTCCAGGACCTAAAGAAACAACTCGCCGCCGCCGACAAGGAACTCGAGAACCTGCCCGACGAAAACCGCTTCACCAATGAGGAGGTCACGGCCAACGACATCGCCGAGGTAGTGGCCCGCTGGACCGGCATCCCGGTACAACGCATGCTGCAGAGTGAACGCGAGAAACTGCTGTTGCTGGAAGACGAGCTGCACAAACGGCTCATCGGTCAGGAAGAAGCGGTGCACGCCGTTTCGGATGCCGTACGCCGCAGTCGGGCCGGACTCCAGGACGAGAATCGCCCCATCGGCAGCTTCATCTTCCTCGGACCCACGGGTGTCGGCAAGACCGAACTCGCCAAGGCCCTGGCCGAAGTGCTCTTCAACGACGAGCGCGCCATCACCCGCATCGACATGAGCGAGTACCAGGAGCGCCACACCGTGAGCCGGCTGGTGGGTGCGCCTCCGGGCTACGTGGGCTACGACGAGGGCGGTCAGCTTACCGAGGCCGTGCGCCAGCGCCCCTACTCCATCGTGCTGCTCGACGAGATCGAAAAGGCCCACCCCGACACCTTCAATATTCTGCTGCAGGTACTCGACGACGGGCGGCTCACCGACAATCGCGGACGGGTGGCCAACTTCAAGAACACCATAATCATCATGACCTCCAATATGGGGTCGGACACCATCCTCGAAAACTTCGAGGACCTGGCCAACCTGGACGAAAAGCACCGACAGGACATCATTCAGACCACCAAGGAAGAAGTCTTCCAGACCCTACAGGAAAACCTGCGCCCCGAGTTTCTCAACCGCATCGACGAGCGCATCATGTTTCAGCCGCTTACGCGGGACGAAATCAAGCAGATCGCCCGCCTGCTGCTCCGCAAGACCGAGAAGATGCTTGCCCGCCAGGGGATGGTCCTCAAGATCAGCGACCGTGCCCTAGGCTGGTTGTCCGAGCGGGGCTACGATCCGCAGTTCGGCGCCCGGCCCATGAAGCGGGTGCTGCAGGCCGATTTGGCCGACGAGCTTTCCAAGGACCTGATCTCCGGCAAATTCGTGGCCGGCGACACCATTTACACTGACCTGAACAACGACCGGCTCGTTTTCAGCAAGGAACCGTTTCCCGTCGCGCCGGCGGAGGAGAGCAGTCCGGAGCTTACCGCCGAGGCCGAGGCCGTCGCGCGTGAACTATCGGAGGGGCAGGACACCGGCAAAAAACGCAGCCGGCGCAGCAAGAAAAAGTCGGAGGAAGAGGTCAGCGATCCCGCAGCCAATGTTGCTGAGCTTAAAAAAGCAACCCAGGACTTACTAGACGCGACGGAGAAAGCGAAGGAAGGATAAACCAGGTGGTGGCGGGATGCAGGGCGGTCCCCGAAGGAAGCGACAAGGTGCTGCGCCGAACCAAATGATAGCAATTAAAGTTGTATAATCTGTTCAAACACAGATTATGAAAACCATCGCGCTCAGGTTCGGCCTCTACTTTTTTGGTGGCTTGGTAGCCATATTTTTACTGAGTTACCTACTTGGTCTCGCGGCGAACTACCAGTTGAGAGTGGTCAATGGTTTTCTGCACATGGCCGTACTTTACTACGGCATCAGGGAACTGCGTGTAAGACAGCCCGACACTCACCAGAATTACGTCAGTGGCGTCGCTCAGGGGCTCTACATAGGTGCGGTGGGCACTGTCCTGTTTTCGATCTTCACCGTCCTGTTCCTTGCCGGTGCTCCCAATCTAATGGCGCAGTTACAGGCAGCGACCCCCCTGGGCAATTCCCTTACCCCCGTTACCGCCGGCGTATTCATCCTTATGGAGGGAGTTGCCGTCAGCCTGATCGGCTCTTACCTACTAACCCGCTACGTCGATGCCCGACTGGAGAAAAAACGGGGGGCGGAGAGTGACTACACAAGTCGCAGATCGATCGCGGAATAGTTATTCTCGGCGAGTAAGCACCCGTGGCAGGAGAAATACACAGGCTGGGCGGCGGCGCGCGGGTGCAATGTCTCACTCCGAGGGCGTAATCGTGTCAATTTTACAATAAGCCGTGCCCATGAAGTGGAAGTGAGTGGAAAGTTGCGGGTGGCAAGCTATCTTTAGCAGTCGTTAACCATCGATTATGCACCGTTTTTTACCCCTCTTCCTGGGTCTCCTGACCCTGGCCTACTGCGCCCAACAACCCGAAAACAAGGAGCCGACCTACCCCGATCGTACCATTGAGCTGGAGCCCGGTCAGGCGGCCACCCTGGCAACTAAGATCCGGGCAGAAAGCAACATCCAACTCGACGGCGACCTGGAGCTGTCTCTCTGGGCCAGCGATTCCCTCGTGACTGACCCAATCGCTATCAGTGTAGCGCCGGACGGAAAAATATTTTACACCAGCGCCACCCGTCAGGAGCACTCGGAATTCGACATTCGGGGCCACCGCGACTGGATGACGGCCTCCATCGCCTTCGAGACCGTCGAGGATCGCCGCGCCTTCCTCCGCAAGACCTTCGAGGAGGGCAGCGAACAGTCGGAACGCCACCTAAAGGACCTTAACGGCGATGGCAAGCGCGATTGGCGCGACCTCACGACCGAGAAGGAACAAGTGTGGTTCGTCGAGGATCGCGACGGCGATTCCGTAGCCGATCGCGCTAAGCTGTACATCGAAGACTTCGGCGAGGAGATTACCGACGTAGCCAACGGAGTAGAGTACGCCAACGGGGAAGTTTACATCTCCGTCGGGCCCGACCTCTGGAGAACGAAGGATACCGACGGCGACGGCGTTGCCGATGAAACTACCTCGATCAGTCACGGCTGGATCGTACACGTCGGCTTCAGCGGCCACGGCATGTCGGGCGTCACCGTCGGCCCGCAGGGCCGCATCTGGTGGGGTGCCGGCGATGTCGGCATGAACGTCGTCGATAAGGACGGCAAGGAGCACAAGTACCCCAATCGCGGCACCGTCGTGCGCTGCGACCCGGACGGCAGCAACTTCGAGGTATACGCCATGGGCGTACGCAATACCCACGAATTCGTCTTTGACGACTACGGTAACCTGATCTCGGTCGACAACGACGGCGACCACAGCGGCGAAAGCGAGCGACTGGTGTACCTGATCGACGGATCCGACACCGGCTGGCGCATCAACTGGCAGTTCGGCAAGTATACCGACCCCGATAATAACGACTACAAGGTGTGGATGGAAGAGCGCATGTACCAGCCCCGCTGGGAGGGTCAGGCCGCCTACTTCCTTCCCCCGATCCAGAACTACGTGAACGGTCCGACCGGCATGGTCTACAATCCCGGCACCGCCCTTGGCCCCGAGTACTACAAGCACTTCTTTGTCGCCGAGTTCCGCGGCAACCCGGCCAATTCCCCGATCCACGCCTTCACGCTCGAGCCGGAGGGCGCGGGCTTTAAGCTGGGAACGACGAAGGAGGTCGTGAGCGGACTCTTGCCTACCGGCCTCGACTTCGGTGCCGACGGTGCCCTCTACTTCGCCGACTGGATCAACGGTTGGAACACCAAGGAACAAGGTCGCATCTGGAAACTCGACGTACCCGGTGGTGCAAGTACTCCCATCCGCCAGGAAGTAAAGCAACTACTCAACCTGGATCAGACCAAAGTATCCCTGGATTCCCTGTCCCTCCTGCTCGCCCACCAGGATCAGCGCGTCCGTCGCAACGCCCAGTTCGAACTCGCTAAGCGGGGCGACGAAGGCTATGAGACCCTACTTGCCGCCGCTCAGTCCAACCCTAATCAGCTGGCGCGCATTCACGGAATCTGGGGCATCGCCCAAATGGCCCGCGAGGACCACGACCGGGGTGATGAATTGGTCGGTCTGCTCGGAGACAAAGACCCCGAGATCATTGCCCAGGCCGCCAAAATGATTGGTGATGTCCGCTACGACGATGCCGGCGAGGAACTTATCGCACTCCTGCGTAATCCCGAGCCCCGCGTCCGCTTCATGGCCACCGAGGCCCTCGGCCGTACCAAAAACGGAGATGCCGTGCAGCCCATTTTAACGATGCTCGAAGAGAACAACGACCAGGACACTTACCTGCGCATGGGTGGCATGATCGCCCTCGGCCGCATTGGCGATACCGAAGCCATGGTGGCACTGAAGGACAACCCCTCCCGGGCCCTGCGCACGGTAGCGGTAGTAGCACTCCGCCGCATGGAATCGCCGGAGATCGCCCAGTTCCTCGAGGACCAGGACGAGTACATCGTCGCCGAAGCCGCCCGTGGCATCAACGATGACTTCTCCATCGAAGACGCGCTACCCCAGCTGGCCGCAACCCTCGACGATCCACGCTTTACTTCCGAGCCGCTGATTCGTCGCGCGATCAACGCGAACCTGCGCGTCGGGGGAGATGAAGCCGTGCAGCGGCTGGTCCGCTACGTACAACGGTCGAATGCCCCCGCCGTGCTCCGCGCGGAAGCGCTGTCTACCCTGGCTACCTGGGGTCACCCATCGGTCCTGGACCGCGTCGACGGACGGTACCGTGGCGAACTCGAGCGAGATTCTACGGTGGCTTCCGAGGCCATTGCTCCTGCGATCGCCGAGCTGATCGCCCGTGGTGAAGATGAGGTGCGTATGGCCGCAATCCAGGCAGCCGGTCGGCTCGGACTGGAAGAAACCATCCCCCAACTCACGAAACTGCTGGAAGGGGACCGCTTGGCACCAGTACGGATTGCTGCCCTCAATGCCCTGAACGACCTGAAAGCCCCCCAGCTGGACCGCAACCTCGAAACCGCGCTGGCCTCCAACGACGGCAACCTCCGCGCCCGCGCCCTGGAGATCCTCCCCAGCTCCGGCATTGCCGAGGAACGCTCGATGCAGTTGTACGATAAGGTGATGCAGGGAGGCACGATCGTCGAACAGCAGGCCGCCCTCATGGGCCTGTCCGAAATGAAGGGAGAAGCTTCCACCGAACTCTTTGCCCGCCTGCTGGACCGCCTCGAGAAAGACGACATCCCTACCACGGTTCGTCTCGATCTCGCCGAAGCGGTCGAACAGCATGGCGACCCCGAACTAAACGCACTGCTGACCGACTACGGCGGCAAGCTGGACAGTGACCTGGGCCTGTACGCACTCGCGCTGGAGGGCGGAAACGCACGCCGCGGCCGTAACATCTTCTACAATAACGAATCCGCCCAGTGCGTGCGCTGCCATGCCGTGTTCGAGTACGGAGGCAACGTCGGACCCGGGCTGGAGGGAATCGCCGACCGGCTTACCCACCGGCAGATGCTGGAAGCCCTTATTCGCCCCAGTGCCCGTATGGCGCCCGGCTACGAAATGGTCCTGCTCACCCTAAACGACGGATCGGCCACCGCCGGCATCGTAATGGAGCGTACCGACGAAGCCATTAAGATCAAAGTGGGTAAGGAAGATATTCAGACCGTCCCCCGCAGCGAAATCGCCGAGGAGGAAACCATTCCCTCCAGCATGCCGACCATGGAGGACAAGCTAACCCGGCGCGAAATTCGCGACGTGGTAGCCTTCCTGGCCAGCCTCGAATCGGAAGAGTCGTAGTACCCGAAGGACATAATGGAAGTCGGTAGAACCCGTCCGTAAACCACCCGTTCAAAAGTGGAATGCATTGACGATTTTCTCACGATCAACAATCTATTATGTCTACTACCCATAAGGACATTGCCGCTAAGTCGGGCACCTACACCCTCGGCAACGACATTACCATCCACCGACTCGGCTACGGTGCCATGCGCCTCACCGGCGAGGGCATCTGGGGACCACCGAAGGACAAGTCGGAAGCCATCCGCGTGCTAAAGGCGACCCAGGACCTCGGCATCAACTTTATCGATACGGCCGACAGCTACGGGCCCAACATCTCCGAAGAGCTCCTCGCCGAGGCCCTACACCCCTACCCCGACGGACTGCTCATCGCCACCAAGGGCGGTCTCGAACGCACGGGACCCAACCAGTGGCCCGTCAACGGTCGCCCCGACCACCTCGAAAACGCCCTGAAGGGAAGCCTCAAACGGCTTAAGCTCGAGCGCATCGACCTGTACCAACTGCACCGCTTCGACGAAAAGGTGCCGGCCGACGAGTTTCTCGGTAAGCTCGCCGAACTGCAACAGCAGGGCTACATCCGCCACCTTGGCCTGAGTGAAGTGAGTGTCGATCAAATCGAGCAAGCCCAGCAGCACTTCGAGGTCGTCAGCGTCCAGAACAAGTACAGCCTCACTGACCGCAAGTGGGAAGACGAAGTACACTGGACCTGCGAAAACAACATCGCCTTCATCCCCTGGTACCCCCTCGACGCCGGTGCCCTGGAAAATAAAAACCTGCAACGCATCGCCGAGAAGCACAACAGCAGCATCTACCAAATCGCCCTCGCCTGGTTGCTCGCTTACAGTCCCAATATTCTACCCATTCCCGGTACCAGCTCGCTCGACCACCTGAAGGAAAACACTCAAGCCGCCGCCACTCAATTAGATGAAGAGGATGTTAGTCTTTTAGTAGGTTAGTCAGTTAGTCAGTTAGTCTTTTAGTCGGTTAGTGCTTTAGATCGACACGGACCAACTGAGCAACCGGTGCTCCGCAGCTAAAGCTGTTTTTCACCACGCATGGAACACCGATTCTCACGGATTCTAATTATAGATTTACGTGGCACACCAGAATCAGAGGGCCCGTCGCCAAGGTGTACTGTCCCTCTCCATACCGTCCTAAACGACTAACGTACTACCCGACTACCGTACTACCCGACTACCCCACTACCCCACCAACACCCTCCACCCCCACCCCTCCACTCCCACCACATCCCCTTCCGTCAAGCTCACCGGGTCACCCGTCAGGCCGTCGGTGTATGCCCCGTGCCACAGCTGTTCCCCGAAACGCAGCTCCCGCGCGCCGCCGCAGAAATTGAAGACGGCCAGGATTTTACTGTGCTCGTCCTGGCGAACGAAGGTGAGCACCTCGGATTCGTGATTGCTGGGAACGCGGATCATGGTGGCGCCCCAGGGTGCGTTGGCGAGTGCCGAATGCTGCTTTTTCAGGGAAATGAGTTTACGAAAGAGATCGGCGAAATGATGCTCGCGCCAGGCGATCGGATCGCGCTCGAAAAAGGCCAGTCGGCGGTCGAGGCCAGCTTCCTGTCCGTTGTGTATGAGGGGGATGCCCTCGCCGATGAAGGAGAGCGCGATGGCCGTTTCCACTCCCGGCCCCAGGAGCTCGTACATGCTGCCCTCCCAGGCGTTTTTGTCGTGGTTGTCGGTGAAGGTCATGCGCATGGCGTCCTCGGGCCAGGCGCGCTCGTTCCAGGAGTAGTAGACGTACAGAGCCGCCACGTTCGCCTTGCCGTAGCAGATGCGGTGGACGGCCTCGTGCCAGCTCCAGGCGTAGGTAGCGTCGAAGGCGGCACGGTGCAGGTCCCTGGCCTCCCACTCCGCCAACAGGAAGACGGGCTTGATTTGATCGAGGCTGGCGCGCACTTCTTCCCAGAAATCGACCGGCACGTAGCCCGCCACGTCGCAGCGGTAACCGTCGATGTCGCACTCCCGCACCCAGTATTCCATGGCCTCGCGCATGTAAGTGCGCAGGGGGGCGTGGCGGTAATCTAAGTCGATGATGTCGGACCAGTCCCACCAGGGTGTCGGCCGAAAGTCGCCCTTGTAGTCAAGGGCGTACCATTCGGGGTGGCGATCGACAAGCACGTTGTCCCAGGCGGTATGGTTGGCGACCCAGTCGAGGATGACGTATAGGCCCAGTTCGTGGGCGTCCTGGACGAAGGATTTGAAGTCCTCCAGGGTGCCAAATTCCGGGTTGACGCCGTAGTAATCCTTGACGGCGTAGGGACTACCCAGCGTACCCTTCCGGTTCTTCTCCCCGATGGGGTGGATAGGCATGATCCAGAGGATGCCGACGCCTAATTCTTGTAGACGGGGCAGCTCTTTTCGCGCCGCGGCCAGGGTACCTTCCGGCGTGAACTGACGGGTATTGATCTGGTAAACGGTGGCGGATTTACTCCATTCGGGGTGCGTCATGGGTCGGTTTCACTTAAGGGTTTTTGGCTGGTGTGGATTCTACACTTTAAGGTTTCGGAAGTTACCTTGTGCGAAAACCATTCATAAATGAGACGTAGAAATTTTATTCGGGCCGGGGCCGCAGGTGCAGTGGCCGTTGCGGCGAGCAGTGCAAGTATGGCATCCCCCATAGTGCAGGAGGGTGCTGAGCTGATCGAGTGGCGGACCTACGAGATGAACTTCGGTGGCAACCAGGGACTCCTAATGAGTTACCTCAACGAGGCACTCAAACCCGCCCTGACCCGTAAGGGAGCTACCCAGTTCGTAGTATTTAAGGAATATGGCGATCCCAATCCGGCAATGATCTATGTCATGATCAGCTATCCCGACGCGACCACCTATATGGCGGCACAAGACCTGAGCGGCGACGACGCCTTTGCCTCCGCCTCCGTCGAATACGATGAGGTGAAGGCCGAAAAGCCCATCTACACCCGTTTCTCCTCCTGGTTGCTCACTGCCTTCGCGGGTATGCCCCAGTCGGTTGCCCCCGATGCCGAGTCGGGACTCTTTGAACTACGGATCTACGAAGGCTACTCCGAAGACGCCGTCCGCCGCAAGATTCGGATGTTTAACGACTACGAGATCGAGATCTTCGACAACACCGGACTAAAACCCGTCTTCTACGGCGACATGATTGCCGGTCCCCACCGCCCCTCGCTGATGTACCTGCTGCAATTTGAGGATATGGAGGCACGCAACGAGAACTGGGGCAAATTCGGCGCCGACGATACCTGGAACCGCATCAAGGTGCTGCCTGAATTTGCCAATTCGGTGTCCAACATTCGGCGCACCTTTCTGGTCCCCGCCTAGTGTGGCAGCGCCTGCTTAAGGGCCTTCGCGAAACGCGCGAAATCTTCAATGTGGGGTAGGTGCCCCAGCCCCTCCAGTTCGATGAGGGTGCCGTCGGGAATTTGCCCGACGATGGTCTTGCCGAGCTGGTCGTAGCGTCCCAGGGTCTTTCTGACCTCCTCACCTACCAGCGGCTTGCCGAGGGCGGTGCGGTCACGGGTACCCAGGATGAGCACGGTCGGCACCTGCAGCTGACTGAATTCGTACACGACTGGCTGGGTAAAGATCATGTCGTAGGTGAGGGCCGCGTCCCAGGCAACGTAGGCGTAGTCCTCACTGATGGCCCATCCGGCCAGCACGTTCACCCAGGGGTCGTAGGCCGACTTCCAGTTGCCGTCGTAGTAGTTCTTCTGTTGGTATTCCCTGATGGATGCGTAGTCCTTCTTCAGTTCACCTTCGTACCACTCGTCAACGGATTGGTAGGGGACCTTCAATTTCCAGTCTTCGAGTCCGATGGGATTTACCAGGATCAGCGATTCCGTCGTTTCGGGGTACATAAGGGCAAACCGGGTAGCAACCATTCCGCCCATCGAGTGGCCCACTACGACGGCACTATCGATCCGCAGAGAGTAGAGCAACCACCGCGTGTTGTGGGCCAACTGGTGAAAGGTAAACTGATACTGCTGGGGCTTGGACGATTTACCAAACCCGACCTGGTCCGGCGCAATGACCCGGTAGCCCTGATCGAGCAGCAGCTTTATGGTGGATTCCCAGTAGGCGCTCGGAAAGTTTTTGCCGTGCAGCAGCAGTGCGGTCTTTCCGTTGAACCGCGGGGGCGTCACGTCCATATATACCATCTCAAGGTCCTGCAACTGAGATTGGAAGGAATAGACCTTGGTCGGAAAGGGGTAATCGTAGTCGGTCAGTCGCTCATCCAGCGGACGCACGGCATCCTCCTGCGCGGCGAGGGGAAACAGGGGCAGGAGGAATAGTAGAGTGAGGATGCAGCGTCGGAAAGGTGTCATAGTGCAAGGGAGGTTAATATCCGTAAGCCGGTTGCCCCCTGTCCGCAGCTTCCGGCTAGCGGACCCGGCAATTCGGTAGGGCCCGGCGTACCCGTTCGATTTCAGCGGCGGGCAGCGGGTTGCCGGTCAGAATCAGGGTGCGCAAGTTAGTGAGCTTGCTCAGATCATCGGGCAGTAAGGTGAGCTGATTATTCGCCAAGACCAGCAGTTTGAGCTCCGTCAGGTCCGTTAGCTGGGGGGGCAGTTCCGCCAGTTCGTTACCGGTAAGGATCAGGGTATGCAGATTACTCAGTGCGCCGATCGCCGCCGGCAGCCGTCGCAGGTTGTTACCTTCCAGGTTCAGTTTGCTCAGTCGCTTCATTCCCGACCAGTCTAGGTCCACCTCCCGCAGCTGGTTGTAGCTCAGGTCGAGGTGGGTCAATTGGTGCAGGCGGCGCAGCGATGCGGGAAGCCGGCTCAGCTGATTGCCCTGCAGGTTGAGCACCCGTAGTTTACGGCAACGGCCGAGGCGCTCGGGGAGTCGATCCAATTCGTTGAAGCCGGCCTGGAGATAGGCGAGTTGTCGCAGGTCCGCAACCGCATCGGGCAGGGTCTTTAATCGGTTCTGGGTCACTTCCAGTTGTTTCAACCGGCAAAGGTTCCCGACGGATTCCGGCAGTTCGCGCAGGTTGTTTTCCTGGAGGTTCAGGAGCTCGAGGCGGCGTAATGCCGTGAGTTGGGGGTCCCATACTTCCAGCTCGTTCCGCATCAGGTTGAGGTACGTCAATTGCCGCAGCTTTTCCGTCCCGGCCGGCAGACTGAAAAGGTGGCGGTCGCGCAGGCTGAGTTGTCGCGCGGGAACGTTCGCCGCCAGGGCTGCGGAAACATCGGTATACACCGGCCATTCGTTGTTGGCATGCTGGGCGGGGAGCGCGGGAGCAACGAACAGGGAGAACAGCAAAGCGATCTGGTACGTCCGAAGCGGCATCACTAACGAATGAACTGAAGCACGCGGCGCGTAACGCGCCGGCCGACGGTGATCTGCAGTACTACCTGATTCGCCGTGGCGAACGGCGACACGTCATACGTCCAGGTCCGGCTGCCGGCAGTTCCGCTTTGGTGATCCAGGGTAGCAAGGTGCCTGCCCGTCAGATCGTACAGATCGAACGTCAACATTTCGCCGGCGGTGTCTTCCATGCGGATGGAGAGTTGTCCGGCGGTCGGGTTCGGGAAAACGGACAGGTGGGTACGTTCGGCCAGTTCATCCACGCGGGTCGACCGCTCAACTTCGATGTATTCCAGTCGGGACAGCGAATCCTCTCCCTGAGTGTTGCTTACGCTGAGTTGCACCCGGTAGCGTCCGGGTTCGCTGTAGCTTACCTCTACGACGGAGTCCGTGGAGACCGCCGGCATCCCGCCGTCAAACACCCACCGCCGGTTTTCCACGCCGTTCGTACTTACGTCGGAGAAGGTCACTATTTCTCCCGGTTGGATGATCCGTAGATCGGAGATAAAGTCAATCACCGGTGCCTGCTCGCCCAGGTTGCCGCTCCGCGAAAATATGACCGCCGACGAGAGGTTAAAGACGATCGAATCGCCGGTCGCATCCCGCTGCGGTTCACTGGTGGCGGCCGGGTGCTGAATGCTAAAGAAGCCGAAGCGGTAGTCGGGGCTGAACGTTAGACCGGTGGGCTCGGCATCAATGGGCATACTGCTGAACAGTTTTACCCGGGGTACTTCTTGGGTATGATCGGGGCCTACCGTCCAGATGTAGTTGTTGTCGCCGTCCTGCAGTACCCACAGGTTGCCCCGGTCGTCGAAGACGAGGTTGTCGTTTCCGATCCCCCAGGGTTCCTCCACGGTTCCCTCTACCGTATTCAGTGAGTAGCTCATTCCCCCTACGAAGGTCGTGAACTCGGTGATGCCCTTGCTTCCATCGGTAAATTGGTAGATACGTCCGGCACCTTTGGAGGCGAAGTGTATCTGTCCGGTCAGGGGATTCACGTCTACGTCCTCGATGCCGTTGAAGTTGGTTGCACCCAGGGCAATGGCCAGCGCACGGGTGTTGTTCCGGTCTTCGGGGGTAGCGTTGGGCACCTCGACCCATTTGCCGGTCGTCCCGGCGGGTTCGAATCCGTTCATTGGCTCGTCGAGCACGAGGGTGTAAAGTTTGCCCGCCCTCAGGTCACGGGCCCGATCGGCGACAAATTTGAACAGGGCCCCCGAGGTTCCGTCTTCTCCGGTGAATAGGGTCTTCTCGTCGGACAGTATAGTGGCGTTTTCGTGACTGGCCCGACCTATCGCCCATAGTTTTTCCGGCTTGCCGTTGCCGTGTTCCAGTACACGGGCGGTGGCGGGGTCGATCTCGACCAACCAGCCTACGTCGTCGTAACCGTCGTTATTCGCATCACCTGAGGTGTAGGTTTCTTCACTGGTGATCACGGTACCCCACGGGGTGACCCCTCCGGAGCAATTGCGCATGGTCGTCACGAGGTCCGCGCCGGAGAAATTTACCGCCCGGGAGCTATCAATTCGCCAGAGGCGGGCGGTTGCATCATAGTGTACGCCAAGGTTCGAAACGCCGCCGGGCGTGGTTTCGTGGTTGATGCTTAGGTAGCCGCGCTCACTGCTTCCTGCGATGGGAAGGTAAGCCGTGAAATCATGGTTGGCCGGTACTATTCCCCCACCGATCGTATACCTCGTCCCTTCCTTGTGGATCTGTTGGAAGCGGTGACTTTCGTGCGGAAGGATGAACTTCGCGGTCGGAGCGGTCGGCACGATGGAGGTGTAACAGCTGAGGTGGGCATCTCCGTCCGCACAGGTCGGTACGGCACTACCACCCCCCTGCACCTGTGCGAACAGCCCCGTTGCACCCAACAGGCAAACCGGGATGAATTGAAGCGCAGTTCTCCATAATGTAAACGTACCCGTGAATCGGTGCATAAAGTTGTAGCCATTAAGTGAGCCAAGCCGGTACTCTAGTGGATAGTTTGCTCTGCAATTCTATCCGTAAGCGATTGCATAAAGGCAATCAACGCTTCCTTTTCTCCGGAGGTCAAATTTAGCGGATTCGCCGGTAACGTTTGCTTTGGCCCGGTATGTCCCGCTCCCGCGCCCCCGCCCAAGTCGTAAAAATCGATCACCGAGGCCAGGTCCGGATACGCCCCGTTGTGGAAGTAAGGAGCCGTATGGGCGACGTTGCGCACGGACGGAGTTTTAAAGGAATGTTCGTAGAGCGAAATTTCCTCGTGGGCAAGCCCCGCCGCCGCGCGTCCGCGATCCGGATCCAGTATAGTGACTTTAGCAAAGGGATCGGCGAGTACGCCCAGCACCTCGCTTTCCGTCTCCGTATACCGGGGGGGCAACAGTCCCGAGAAAGTGGGCGCGAAGTGACAACTGCCACAGCCTGCCTTGCCCATGAACAGGTTGTATCCCCGCCGGGCGTTGGGGTCGAGAACGTTCGTTTCTCCCCGGGCGTAGCGATCGAAGGGACTATTAAAGGAGCGCAACGACAGTACATAAGACACCAGCGCCGCACTGAAGGTCCGCCGGTCGATGGTGCTGCGGGAGCCGAAAGCGGACCGGAACTGTTGCCGGTACCGATCGTCGGCCCGTAATTTGGCTATAATCCCGTCGTAGTGGGTCGCATATTCCGCCCGGTCGTAAATAACGTGCTCGGCCTGCTGTTCCAGGGAAAATGCCCGCAGATCGTAGAAATAGCGATCCGCGTACACGGCATTGATTAGGGTGGGTACGTCGCGATTCGTTCGATCTCCTCCCCCGCTGAAGAATTGATCCGGTTGGTGACAACTGCCGCAGCTCAACTCGCCCGTACCGCTCAGTCCCTTGTCGTAGAATAAGTTTTTTCCCAGCGACCGGAGCGCCGGATTGTCCTCCTCCTCCGTTAGCTCGGTGTAGGCGTAAGGATCGAGAAAACTGTCTCCGTACAAGTCCTTACCCTTATCGTTCAGACCGGTCGGAAAGCGGCGGCTCGGGGGTAAGTCTGCTGTTTGTTGCAAGCTACCTAGAGCACGGTAGAGCCCATTCAGGTGTTCCCGTTGGTAGGTAAGCCGGTCAAAGGTATCAAACTCCAGGTCCGGGGCGAGCGCTGCCGCCGCCGCCCGCATCCGCTGTAGGACGTCTCCGTAGGCGGGGAATTGGTTCAGTTCCGTGTGCTTCTCCAGGACCTTCTGCATGGAGATCAGGGCGGCCCGTGATTCGTCCAGGCCGGCGATTGATCCCGGGGTATCGTAGCCGGTGAGGTAAAGGGTCGGTATCCGGATCAACTCACTCCGCATGGCTTCCACCACTTCACTAGTCGGGTAAGATCGACGGTCGACGTCATGCTGCAGCAAGCGGGCGTGGTTGTGTAGCTTACGCGCCAGTATGGCCAGTTGGGAGCGGTCGATTTCGCGCTCGTAAACCATTTCGTCGAGCACTTGCAGGCCTTCCGGCTGTGTTACCGTGGCGCGTGCACCGGTCTTTACGGCCCTCGGTAGGGGTGGTCCGTTAAGGTGGTCGTTTGCGTAGGTGGGGTAGTAAAATTCGATCAGCCAGGCAACGCTTTTGTAGGCTATTCGGGTAGTGTACAGGGTACGTTGCAGTGATTCTTGGTTTCCACCGCCCCGTCGGTACGCATCGGCGAGGGAAGCGAGGCGATCCGTTTGTGCCACGAATTCGGCAAATGCAGCGGCAGTCGTTTCTTCTGCGGAGGCCTGCCGGAAAGTCATAGCCGACCCCGTCAGGAGCAGCAACATCAGTACAAAAATTACGCCTCCCTTCATTATCCCGGTGCTCGGACTAATTGCCAATGGATGCGTAAAGATAGCCCACCGTGTTCCGGAAGCGGTCAGTCGACCTTACGGTACTGGAGGAGCTCCTCGCCGCTTTCGTCCACCAGCGTCAGGCGCAGCGATTCGATTGCGTATCCGGCTACGCGGTTGAGGGCGGCCGTCACGCGATCCGGCACGTCGCTGTTCATACATGCCTTGCGGGTCATTGCCAGCGGACCGAACCGGAGGTTTCCCTGCTCTGCTTTTTGGAGGGTGCCGTTGAAGGAGTTGCAGCCGTTGTTTCCCATCACCCGCTGTTCGGCGAGCTGAAACTCGATGGTGGGTTGCCGCAGGTCGGTGGCAGCGGTAAGGTCGACGGCTTCGCCCGCGATGCGTTCCAGTACCCAGATGTCATTCAGTAACAGGGCCGGATCGTGATTTTTTTCGAGTACTCGGATAAGGGTGTACTCGATGCTGCTGCCGTCAGCCGGCACCTCCGCATCGATCAGTGGCGTTTCTCGAACCGATAGTTTATAGAGATAGCCGGGTTCGTAGTCGAAGCCGGCGATGGTGGCGTAGAAGTATTCCCATTCCCCCCCGTCGAGTTCCGGACCCCGCTTCACCTGCAGGCAGGTCTGCGGGCCGGCTCCGGTGCAGGGCACCGTCCGGCTATTGATCCAAAAGGTGGAGACGGTCGAGTTGATGACCCGGTTAGCGGTGGACGTACAGCCACCAACGGCCAGAATCAGGAAGCCAATTACCAGGAGGGCAACGGTTGGTTTCATACGTAGGGGATTTCCCATGAAGCGTCTACCATTGGAAAAGGTTGACCCCCGCCCACCGGCCTACTTCCTTGAAATAGAACAGACCAAATAACCACGGGCCCTCCTCAGTGATGAGAAGGGCCCGTTGTAGCGCGAGGGTGACTTCCCCGATATTTATCGGGGCCGACCTCAGGATTATGAATCCTGCACCTCGTACCTCTTTATTAATTTTTCACGCATTTCCGGGTATCTGAGTAGATCTTCCAAATACTTTCTACTCTTCATCCGCTTGACGTGACGCTCAATCCGCAAAGCTTGCAAGCGACTTTGACAGTTTATGGCCACTTTAAGCTGCCACGGTTGACCTCTTCGAGTAAACTTAGTCGCTAAGTCCAGTGAGTTGTGTTGCTCCAATCTTGCCTCCGGCAAGAGTTCGGTGCTACCGATATAGTATCGCTCGAGCTTAGCGCTGTACAGTATGTAAACGTGAAACATATGTAAAAATAACCGCGGGCCCTCCTCATCACTGAGAAGGGCCCGTTGGTAGCGCGAGGGTGACTTGAACACCCGACCTCAGGATTATGAATCCTGCGCTCTAACCGGCTGAGCTACCGCGCCAAATTGCCGTAAGCGGCCGCAAATATAGGAAGCGTACCGGTATTTTCACCAACCCCACCGTAAAAACTACACCACCGCTTCGGCGATCGCCCGAATGGTAGAACTGTCGCCCATCGTGTAGTAGTGCAGACAGGGGGCGCCCCGTTCCTTCAGTTCCTTGCTCTGGGCTACGCACCATTCGATTCCGGCCTGTATCCGACCCTCGGCGTTTTTTGCCTTGGTGATGCTGCACACCAGTTCGTCGGGCAGATCGACGTGGAACAGCCTGGGCAGCGCGTTGAGCTGATACAGCTTAGTGACGGGTTTCAGCCCGGGTACGATGGGCACGTTGATCCCGACCTTACGGCAGGCATCCACGTAATCGAAGTACTTCTGGTTATCGAAGAACATCTGGGTTACGATATAATCGGCACCGGCATCCACCTTAGCCTTCACGTAGCGAAGGTCGTGTTCCAGGTTGGCCGCTTCGAAGTGCTTTTCCGGATAGCCAGCTACTCCGATGCAAAAATTGGTCTTGCTGGCGTGCTCGTCCTTGATGAGTTCGTCCAGGTAATGGCCCTGGTTCATATCGACGATCTGCTTAACCAGATCACTGGCGTAATGGTGGCCTTCTTTTTCGGGCACGAAGCGACCCTCGAATTTCCGGGCGTCCCCACGCAGGGCAAGCACGTTCTGCACATCTAAGAAGGCCAGGTCGATCAGGGCGTTTTCCGTATCCTGCTTGGTGAATCCACCGCATAACAGGTGGGGGACCGCATCCACGCCGTAACGGTGCATGATGGCAGCACAGATACCCACCGTTCCGGGGCGTTTGCGGATCGCGGTCTTTTCGTAGTATCCGCTCGGCCGCTTCTTGTACACGTACTCCTCGCGGTGGTAGGTCACGTCGATAAACGGTGGCTTGAACTCCATCAGCGGATCCAGGGTATCGAAGATGGCCTGCATGCTGCCGCCCTTGAGGGGGGGCAACACTTCAAAACTGAGGAGCGTCTGACCCTTGGCCTGCTCAAAATGATCGGTTACGCGCATAAGAAAGTGGAATCCAACTGGAACCGCAAAGGTAATAACCCCAATGTGTATTCTCTAACGCCGCCGTCTTCTACCGGCCCAGCACCCTACCCCCCCAGCGCCTCAAATAAATCCCCCCACCCCTTCCGCGTTCGTACCACCACGTCTAAATATTCCCGCCAGACGGCCCCGTCCTGTTCCGGATCCTTCACGACAGCTCCGGACAAGCTAGCCGCCAGGTGTTCCGTCTCGATGTCGCCAGTACCGAAGTGGTAACTGAGCGCCCGACTCTGGTTTACCACGGAGATTGCTTCGGCGGTCGAAAGGGTGGAACTGGGCGATTTGAGTTGGGTACGACCATCTTCAGTACGGCCGCTTCGCAATTCGCGGAAGATGGTGACCAAGCGGGTAATTTCCGCAGCAGCATCCTGCCGCACGGGAGGCAACTGCATACGGGCAGCCGCGGCCCGACTACGATCGGTGACGATCCTGACTTCCTCCTCCAGCGTTGCCGGCAGGGGCATCACGACGGTGTTGAAGCGCCGGCGCAGCGCACTGGATAACTCATTCACGCCACGGTCGCGGTCGTTCGCCGTAGCGATCACGTTGAATCCCCTCCTTGCCTGCGTTTCTCGGTTGAGCTCGGGGATGGGCAAAATCTTTTCGGACAGAACGGTGATCAGTGCATCCTGGACATCGCTGGGAACGCGGGTCAGTTCTTCAATGCGCACCAGCTTGCCTTCCCGCATTCCGACCATTACCGGTGATGGTACCAGGGCGGCTTCGCTGGGTCCTTCCGCCAGTAAGCGGGCATAGTTCCAGCCGTACCGCAGGGAATCCTCGCTCATGCCCGCCGTGCCCTGTACCAACAATTTGGAATCGCCACTGATGGCCGCCGTAAGGTGCTCGCTCACCCAGGTTTTGGCGGTACCGGGCACCCCCACGAGCAGCAGCGCCCGGTCGGTCACGAGGCTGGCCACCGCTACTTCCATCAGTCGGCGGTCGCCGAAGTACTTCTGGGTGATTTTCGTGCCGTCCGCCAGGGTGTCACCCATCAGGTAGCGAACAACGGCGCGCGGACTCAGTCGCCAACCACCCGGTTTGATGCCGGCATCGTCAGCTTCCAGTGCGGCCAGTTCCTGCGCGTAGGCGGTCTCGGCGTGGGGCCGGAGGATGTCTTGTTCGGCCATGATTAATTCAGTCGGCCGGTGAGGCGATCGCGGTCCATGAGCAGGGTGGTCAATCGGTCTTTGCCGTTGAACAGCTTGACGATGTTCTTCTGGTCCGCGTAGAATTCAGTGAGCACACTGTTCTGTACCGTTACGTTCTGGGGGGGATCGGATGCTTCGGCGACCAGGTAGATCCACAGGCCGTGCATGTCGTCTTCCAGTTCCCATCCGACCAGCGCCACGGGGAGCAATTCGCCGTTCCACTCGATCTTAAAGTGCTTTTCCAGGTAAGCCGTGACGTAGCGTTCGCTGTCGATGTGCTCATCCGCCGTGCCGAGGTCCAGAACGGGTGCGCCGGCGTCCTGCATAGCCTCCTCCAAATCGTCCACGAAGACGTGCATTTCCACCTGAACCTCGCTTTTTGCGGAAACGTAGCGGACATTCGTCTTGCTCACGTGATAATCGTGGGCGGGCGGGGCAAACAGCAAGAGTAGGATTAACGGCAAATTCATGGCGGTAAAGATACTTACAACCGTCGGACGGTGTCACCCCGTCCAACCGCTTAGCCGTCGGACGGGGTCGGGTTACTCGAGTCGGTAGTAGAAGGCTAAGTACAGCGTATCGGCAATGATCGCACCCTGCTGCGTGATCGGCGTAAAGCCGATATCCACCAGGAACCGACCCAGTCGCTCGGTTTCTTCCAGCAGGGCCCGGTCGGCGTTGACTTTCATCTGTCCGGATACGGGAGCAGCCTGGGTGTCGTCGGTCGCGATTACGGATAGGTTGATCGGCTCGGCCCCCTCCGGCAGTTCGGTCAGCGGCATGGCCTCCCAGCTCGATCCCTCTTCATTTACGTGAATGGCCAGCAGGTACCTGCCCCCACGGCGGGCCTCCCGCGCCACTTTGGGGTACTTTACTTCCTTGTAAATGGTCTTCAGCAGGTGCCGCTGGGCCGTCATTTCCGCCGGAACCTCCCGCAGGGTAGGCGCGGTGTTAGCGGACTGCGCAGTTAGGAAGGTAGCGGACAAAAGAAACGCGAGGACGAGAAAGAGGGTCGGTACGGAGTGGTAGCCCAGGGTGTAATTGTACATAGTTGGTTATAGTCTTCAGTAATGAATAGTCAGTTCGGAAAGAACGGCTCCGACAGTAAAATGGATTAACGCTGTTGACCAAATTGCGTTGCACCTGCGCGCCGCCGCCCCCCCCGTCCGGCAATTCATTTAACCGACGGGGTCACCCCGTCCGACGGCTATAGCCGTCGGACCGCTACCGCCCACCCCCACCCCACCCGCCACTCACGGCCCCACCCGCATCTTTTATTCCCCTCAAAATGTTAGTTTTACCTAAATAATTTCAGACGCTATGGCATTCCTGCGCCTCTTTAAGACTCCGAAAAATCAGCAATTCGCCTACAAGCCCCGCTACTGGGACCCTAAAAAAGAAGAGGCGGAAGAGCGGCGCCTGCGCGTCGAAGCCCTGCAGAACGGGGGCGTGGACGGTATAAAGGAACGCCTGCGCGGCGGCTTTCGTCGGGGGGCGGGCGGAGAGGCGGCCGGCCGCTACCGCAGCCAACGGGTAAAAAAATCGAACTACAGCCTGATCATTATCCTGATCACGCTCATCGTAGTTTGCTACGTGGCGTACAAACTTTACTTTCCCGACTTCGAGCAGTTGCTCGGTTAATTCTGCGTAGTTTGGCCCCGAATAGTTGCACCGCCTTATGACGGACAATCTCGTCCACCTACTACCCGATGCCATCGCCAACCAGATCGCCGCCGGTGAGGTCATTCAGCGACCCGCCAGCGTGGTGAAGGAGTTGGTGGAAAACGCCATAGATGCGGGTGCCTCCGAAATCAGCCTGATCGTCAAAGACGCCGGGAAAACGCTGATTCAGGTCATCGACAACGGCTGTGGGATGTCAGAAACCGACGCCCGGATGTCGCTCGAACGCCACGCCACCAGCAAATTAAGTACCGCGGCAGACCTCTTCACGCTACGCACCATGGGGTTCCGGGGGGAAGCGCTCGCCAGCATCGTGGCCATCAGCCAACTGGAAATGAAGACCCGCCGGGCCACCGACGAACTCGGCACCCGCCTGGTAGTCGAGGCCTCGGAAATTACCGTTCAGGAACCGGTCGCCGCCCCGCCCGGTACGAGTATGGCGGTACGCAACCTGTTCTTCAACGTACCCGCCCGCCGCAATTTCCTTAAGAGCGATTCGGTGGAGCTCCGCCACGTACGCGACGAGTACATCCGCATCGCCCTTGCCCACGCCACGGTGCGTTTCGACCTGCACGTCAACGATCGGCTGGACCTTTCGCTCCCGGCCGGCAACCTACGCCAGCGCATCACGGCCGTCTTTGGCAAAAAGTACCGCGACCTGCTGGTCCCCATCGAGGAGGCCACCGACGTGCTCAGCATCGGCGGTTACGTAGGTAAACCGGAAGCCGCCCGGAAGACCAAGGTGGGTCAGTTCTTCTTCATCAACGATCGCTACATCCGCAGCAGTTACCTGCACCACGCGGTCACCACGGCCTACGACGACCTGCTGGGAAAAGATGCCTATCCCTTCTACGTTATTTTCCTGGAGATCGATCCGGCCCGCATCGACGTCAATGTGCATCCCACCAAGCAGGAGATCAAGTTTGAAGACGAGCGGCTGATCTACAACTACCTCAAGGCCACCATCCGTCACGGACTCGGCCGCGCCAGCATCATGCCCACCATTGATTTCGAGAGCGACAACCCCTTCTCCCCCTCCCGCACCAGTGGCGCGCCCCCTCCGGTGATCTCGGAAACCGGCGAGGCGCTTCCCAGTAAGATGAATTCCGATACCCCGCGCACGGAATCCCGCCGCCACGCCAGCAACCTGCGCAACTGGGAAATGCTCTACGACGACCTGGGCATGGAGGTCGATACCGATACCGGTGAAATTCTGCAGAGCCGCATGGGACGGGAAGAGGCCGAAGATACTCCCCCCACCCAGGGACGGGCGCCCTACCAGCTCCACCACCGCTACATCGTGAGCGCGATCAAGGGCGGCTGGCTACTGATCGATCAGCAATCGGCCCACGAGCGCATCCTGTACGAGAACTTCCTGGCCAACCTGCGCGACAAACCGGCCGTCACCCAGCAGTCTCTTTTCCCCCAAACCATTGACCTGGCCCACAGCGACGCCGGGCTGATGACCTCCCTCCTGCCCGACCTCAACAAAATGGGGTTCGACCTGGAAGCCTTCGGGGGCGGTAGCTTTATCGTCCGGGGCATTCCCGCCGAGCTGGCCGGCCATAACAGCGAGCTGGACCTGCTCGAGAAGTTGCTGGAACAGTACAAGCAGAATATTGATCTGCAGAGCGAGGGCCACGAACGGCTCGCCCGGGTGCTTGCCCGCACGGCCGCCATCAAACGGGGCACCCCGCTGGACGAAGCCGAAATGCGTTCGCTCATCGATCGGTTGTTCGCCTGCAACCAGTCCCGCCTGGCTCCGAACGGTCGCAAGTGCTACATCAAGTACGTGGTGGAGGAGGTCGAACGACTGTTCCTGTCGTAGCCATCGGGAACCCTCCGACCGCTTCAAGCATTCTTACTCAAACCTTTCTTCCGGATGCCACCCCTGACTCCTATTGTAAAGAACTTGCTCATCATCAATGTAGCGGTCTTTGCCCTCATCTTCCTGCTTCCCTATTTGGGGGTCGACACCAGAGAATTAGCGGACTACCTGGCCCTCCACTACCCCACCAGCGACCGCTTCCACCCCATCCAGTTGGTGAGCCACTTCTTCGTACACGGCGGACTCACCCACATCTTTTTCAATATGTTCGGGCTGGTCATGTTCGGCCCGCTGCTGGAAGCCCGTTACGGGGGGAAACGCTTCCTCATTCTTTACCTCGCCGCCGCCGCAGGAGCCGTGGCGCTCCACTTCGGGTACACCTGGTTCCAGATCGAGCGCCTGCAGGATATTCTGGCCGACTTCCAGAGCGACCCCACGTTGGCCAACTTTAACGACTTCTTCGGTCGCATCGACGTCAAGGACCTGACCATGGACGACGGTACCCAGGTAAGCACGATCGTGGCCAACATCCAGAATGAGATCGTACTGGCAAAGGGGGATCCCGCCCAGACCGTTCGCGACGGAGCCGGCATGATGCAGGAGTACATCGACTTTAAGGCGAGCATCCCGATGGTCGGGGCTTCGGGGGCGCTGTACGGCGTGGTGGCGGCCTTCGCCATACTGTATCCCGACTTTAAGCTGATGCTGATTTTTCTCCCGATCCCCATCAAGGCGCGGTACTTCGTTCCCGTGCTTCTGGCGGTCGACCTCTTCCTCGGCATCATGGAGTACAGCTGGGACCCCATTGCCCACTTTGCCCACCTCGGCGGGGCGGTGGCCGGCGGACTGCTGGCTTACTACTGGTACAAGACCGATCCGCCGGCGGGATCACGGCGTTGGGATACCGGCGTGCCCCGGTGAACCGGGCTAAATTCGTAGTTTGTAAGCCTTTATCCGGCTTAGGATAAATCTTTTCCGGCCGAAAACGTTTTTACTGGCAGACCACCGCCAACTATGCTACAATCCATCTGGGATGATATCCGCCGGGAGTTCGATTATGGCAACATGATCAGCCGCATCATTATCGTAAATGCGGCCATCTACCTGTTCATCAATCTGGCGTGGGTATTTCTGCGCGTCTTCAACGGCTGGGAAACCCCCAACCTTTACCTCGACATCCGCAATTTCCTGGCGATCTCCAATTCGGGTTGGCACTTACTCACCCATCCGTGGTCGATCGTCACCCACATGTTCCTGCACGAGGGCTTCTGGCACATTCTCTGGAATATGCTTTTCCTCTTCTGGTTCGGACGCATTTTCGGCGACTTACTGGGCGACCGGCGCGTGCTTCCCCTGTACATTTTGGGCGGGCTCGCGGGAGCGGTGTTCTTCTATGTAGCAGCCAACCTCACGGGTTTCGGCGGCGACGGCGGCGTGGCTCACTACGCCTTCGGGGCCAGTGCGGCAGTGATGTGTATCCTGGTTGCCACCGGTGTTTTCGCGCCGGATTACAGCATCCGGCTCTTTTTGCTCGGTAATGTGCGGCTGAAATACATCGTCGCCTTCGTGGTGATCATGAACGTCATTAGCCTGGGGAGCGACATCAATACCGGTGGTGCCTTTGGCCACATCGGCGGCATTACCATGGGTTTCCTGTTTGCCTGGTACCTCAAGCGGGGAACCGACCTTACTCAGCCGGTGCAATCGGTAATCTCCGGAGCGGGCAGGTTATGGAACGGACTCCTGAGTCCCAGTAAGGACCACCCCAAGCGTGGGCCCCACGCCGCCTTCCGTGGCGGTCGCTCGGTCAAGGAGACGGCCACGAAGGAGCGTCCCAGCTTTATGCGGCGGGCCGGAGGCGCCGCCCGCCCCTCCTCCAGCACCAAGGATACGCCCCTCAAGGGGGAGGCCAGCCACCAGGAGCAGCTCGACGCCATCCTCGACAAGATCAAGGAGCGGGGCTATAACAGCCTGAGCAAGGACGAAAAAGAATTTCTCTTCCGGGCCAGCAACCGCAACTGAAGCTAGTGCGTACGATTATTCTGTGGATCGGAAACTTGGTCACCTTCGTCACGGCCTTCGGACTGATGGCCCGTTACGTTCCTCCCCAGACCTTCTGGCCACCCGCCATCGTGGCCCTGCTGCTGCCGGGGTTGCTGTTGGTTACCCTCTTCTTTTTTCTTAGTTGCCTCAGCCGATTCAACTGGCGGGCCGCCTTGTTTCCCCTCGTTGTACTGCTGTTTTCGATTCCGTTGTTGGGGCATTTGCTTGCTTTTCCCAGCTCCTCTCCACTGATGGATGACACCGATCCTACCCTCACTTTGGTAACCGCCAACGTAAGGGCCTTCCGCTCCGTAGACGGGACCGATGCCGACACTTTTCAGGTACGCGAAGTGGTCGATCAGTTTGGGGCCGACTTGCTCCTTATGCAGGAAGTCCGGACCTTGCGATACCGGCTAAATTATATTTCCCTAATCCTGGATTCAGGTGGTTTTCGGGAGCGTCACCAAAAGGAGGGCACCGTTATTGCGACCTACGGCAATGATATTACTCCGGTCACCGCTTCCTTCACTCCTCCGAATGAATACAATGGCTATGTCGTCACCGATGTAGCGACAAAGCTCGGCCCCTTGCGCATCATCAACGCTCACCTGGAATCCAACCAGATCAGTCGTATGACTTCCGGGATGAGCGACGACAACTCCGTAACCAAACGCGTAGAGACTTTTAGCGAAATGCTCCGTGGATACGGTCGTGCTACCCGTACCCGCGCCCGGCAGGCGGAAGCTATTCGGAAGATAGTGGAAGATAGCCCCCACCCCGTGATCCTTGCCGGAGACTTCAACGATGTCCCCTCCTCCTATACCTATAATCACATTCTCTCCCCCCGCCTGCGCGATGCCTGGTCGGAACGGGGGACGGGCCTGGGTACCACCTTCACCGGTCCGCTGCCCGGCCTGCGCATTGACTACTTCATGGTAGACACCAGCCTCAACGTACTCGAAATCGAACGCTTGCCCTCCCGCTGGTCGGATCACCGCCCCTTACGTATCACGCTCGCCCGTTAGCAACCTGCCGCCGGCCCCCGATCAGCTGCTGGAAATTGTTGTAACTTTCAGTGGCCCACTTGGCGATCCGACGGTATGGCGCTACGTACACTATGTATCACACTTTTTCTTTTGTCCCCCCTGATCGGTGCGGGGCAGGCTACCGCGGTGGTGATCGGGATTGCTGATTTCCAGGACCCCGGCATCACCGATCTGCGCTACGCCGACGACGATGCCCGTGCCTTCGCTGAGTTTCTTTTTTCCCCCATGGGTGCCGACCTTCCCCGTGACCGCGTCAGGCTACTGACCGATACTTCGGCTACGCTCGCCGCCATCCAGTCCGCCCTGGCCTGGCAACTGAGTATGGCCGCGGAGGGGCAAACGGCCTACCTCTACCTGGCCACCCACGGCGACGTCGAGGCCACCGACCTGCAATCCAGTGGATTCCTCCTCGCCCACGATACGCCGCGCAGCAACTACGACCTGCTGGCCCTCAGCGTCAGCTTCCTCAACGACCACCTCGCCGCGCTGTCCGAAAAGCACGTTATGCCAGTCGTGGTCACCGACGCCTGTCACGCGGGTACGCTGGCCGGTGACGCCGTGGCCGGACGCCGCCTGACCGCCGCCTCACTCATGCAGCGGCAGGGCACCGAAGTGCGTATGCTGGCCTGCCAACCCTACGAACTCTCCCACGAGGGCGAACGGTGGGGCGGGGGACGCGGAGCTTTTTCCTACCACCTGCTGGAAGGGATGCGCGGAGCGGCCGACGAAGACCGCAACCGCCAGATCGACCTCTTCGAACTTGAGCGCTACGTCCAAAACCGGGTGAGCGAGGACACCGACCGCGAGCAGCACCCGGAGCTGTTCGGCGACCGTAAGGACCTGTCCCTATTCACCGTCGCTTCGGAAAGCCAGTCGACCTTCCAGCGGGAATCTACCCAACGGCTGGAGGTCAGTTTTGAGGAATCCACCGTAGCCCTAGCCCCCCCGGAGGCGCAACGCGATTACCTGCGTTTCAGAAGGGCGCTGAGCGCGGGAGCACTCCTCATGCCGGAAGAGCAATCCGCACTGGCCTACTACCGCAAGCTGCGTAGCGCACCCGCACTGCTCCCCCTGCGCGGACTGCTGGACGAGCGGCTGACCGTCGCCCTACTGGACGCGGTACAGCAAGCCATTGTCGCCTATCTGGATTCGGATCCGGAGGAGCTTACCGCCCGCGACCGCATCGACGAAAAGTACCGCGTCTTCCCCCTATATCTATCCACTGCCGCGGCCATCCTCGGTCCCGAAGACCCCCGCATTCCCGGCATCCGGGCGAAGGAGGCCTATTTCCGGGGCATGGTGCTGCGCCTCGAAGCCGACTGGAACGGTCGTACCGATAGCAGTTACCACCAGGCGCTCGACCAACTTGAATCCGCCGTCGCGCTGCAGCCCGAAGCCGCCTATCTACACAACGAACGCGGGCTGATTCTGATGCGACTCGCAAATGCCGAGGCGGCCTACGGCAGTTTCATCGAAGCGACCAGGCTTGCTCCCACCTGGGCCCTTCCCTACAGCAACCTGGGTATCCTCCTGAAACAACAAAACGCCCGGGCGAACTACCAGCTGGCGGCGGATTACTTCGATCGGGCCATTGCCCTGAAGCCCGACCTTGCGGGGGCTTACATGAACTACGGCAATCTACTGTACGATACGGGCCGTACCGACAGCGCCGAAATTCTGCTGCGGCAGGCACTGGACCTGAAACCATCCGATACCTACGCGCGGTACAATCTTGCCCTCCTCATCGGTGAAGATCCAGCGGGAAGACGGGATGCCCAACGGATTTACGCGGCCATCATCGAGGAAAATCAGGCGCTCGTAGCGGACAGCCACCTCGAAAGCGGGCGAATCTACCTGGACATGAACCTGCTGGATTCCGCGGAACACCACCTCAAGCAGGCCATCGCCCTACAGCCTACCGACCGCAACGCCTACGCTTTACTGCGAAGAGCTTACCTCGCTGACGGGCGGGAGGAAGTGTCGGCCGCATACTTTAGCGAGCTGATCGCCACCCGGCCCGACCGCCCCTTTGGCTATTATAATCTGGCGATGACGGATACGCTTTCCTCCGACTGGTTGCGGCAGCTGAGGAACGCATCGCTACCCGACTCGGTATTTTATGAACTGGCCACCACGCTCGGATTCTCGTTCTACTGGGAGGGGCGGTATTTGCAGGCCGAAGAGAGCCTGAAACTCGCCACCCGGAGCACCCAGTACGGGCCGGCCGCACGCTTTAACCTGAGCGCCTTCCTGGCCGCTACCGGGCAGGAAAAGAAAACGCTGGCTGCCGTACGGGAGGCGCTGCGCCTGGCCGACAACCCGGAAGCCGTGACCCTCTACTGCCGGCGTTTCGCCGCCGATGCCGACTTTGAAAAACTGAGGAGCACCGAAGGTTTCCAAAAGCTCTACGATAAACATTGCGGCGGGTTACCGCCTCCCGATTGACCCGGCACCCGCGTACCCGCCCATTTCTTTACCCTATGACGCTCCCCCATGAAGTACTTTCTCCCCCTGCTCTGCTGGCTGCTCTGCGGGTTTCTCTACTCCCAGCAGACGCTGCACGTGATCGCTACCATCAACCCGCATCCCGACGACGACATTGCCGTCGGCTGCCGGAAGGATCAGCAGAACATAGACAAACTCTTTTCTTTCGTCGCCAAGTCGCTGCGGGAACGTGGTTCCGGTATGACCGTACAGACTTACACGCCCGGCTATGATCCGTGGGAGGTGTACACCTTCCTGGAAGATTTGACGGTCGGACCCGACGATGCGGTGTTCTTCATTTATTCCGGTCACGGCCTGGAGAACACCCAATCGCCCCGCTGGCCCCTACTCTACTACTGCCCGAAGGGCAACGAGGCGGCCGATCCGGAAAACTGCGGCTACTCCCTGCACGACGTACACGAACAGCTCAAAGCCAAAGGGGTACGCATGTCCCTGACCATCGGAAGCAGTTGCAACGCCGAGCCCGAAACCGATGCCGCCGACCGCGTGGTGCGGCGCTTAGGATCACGGGAAGAGGAGATGAACGACCTGAACGAAATGGCTCACGAAAACTTCGGGCTGTTTACCAATTACGAAGGCCACATTCTGGCCTCCTCGGCACTACCGGGCCAACTGGCTTACCTGAATGATGAGGTGGGCTCCTACTACGTTGACGCCCTGGTGAATACCATGGCCGCGGGGCTACAGGCTCGGCAATCCGTGTCCTGGGCCAGCATCCTGCGCCGCACCGACCGCACCGTACGCGAGGAATGGAAGAAGGAACAGGAAGCCCAGTTCATGATCTTCCGCGACGACGTGGCCATGTATTCGGATACCGATCACCACTACCCGGGAGATGAAGAGGACATGCGGGCGATCTACGAAGACGAATATACCGAAGAGTGGGAGTCGGAACTCGACCAGCTGGAAGCCCTGGAGTTACTGCCTTACTACCTCATTGCCTCCGCTGCGGAACAAGGCGAGGACGACGAAATTCTGGCGCATGACCTGGAACTGGCCGAAGCGTTCTACCGCTCGATCCTGGTGGAGTACTACCCCGACGACGAAGATTACTTTTGGGATGTCGCCTTGTCGGATTTCGCGGAAGACCCGGAATGGTTCTACGAAGAACTGGAGTACGGCTCCGACCTGTATGAATCACTCGATGACGACTTACTACAGTCCATCAACGAATTTTTACTTAAACTGGGGCAGTAAGTCCACTCAATCCCTACACTATGCGATACATCATCCTTCTCTTTCTGTTGAGTGCCGGCCTGCTGACCGCCCAGTCCGACCGACCGACCTTCGGAGGTTCGGGCACCGAATCGGGCACCTTCACCGGCTCCAATCCTTCCGGGACCCGGACCAGGGACAAGGGCATGGGCTTCGGCAAGAAAGCCGCGCAGAATGCCAGCACTAACGCCCGCCTACAACAAGCCAGGGAGCAGACCATGGAGAGCATGGAAACGAACGGCCCGGTCGCCCCGGACGAAACCACCACCTTCGACGAATCGGCCGGCATGGGACTATACTACCTCGAGACCGGTGAGTCGCTCTACGAAGTCGCCGATTACCTCGAGTACGCCAGAGAGGAGCTGGACCTTGGCGACGGTGAGTCGGTGCTCGGCCTGATCAGCCTCTACGGTCTGCTGGCGGAGGAAGCCAGCACCGCGGGCGATGAGGACCTCGCCAATTCTTCCTGGACGCTGGCCGAGGATTTGATCGACGACTTCTTCGCCGACGAGCCCTCAGACGACGATGCCCTGCTCATCAATACCGAACTGGGCTACATGTACTACGAGCTGGGCTACAACGGTACGGCGGGTTACTTCTTCGACGCGGCGCTGGACCTGGACCCCGGCAATGCATACCTGGCCTACATGGTCGCCAGCTGTCGTGCCCTGGACGACTTAGAGGAAGAAGCGCTGGACTACCTGGATTATGCCCTGTCGCTCGGGCTGCTGGAGGATTACCCCGATGTGGACATCGCGGAGGACAGCGACTTCGACAGCATTCGCGAAACCTCCTATTACCGGACGCTGGCAGAGGACTACGGTTTCGAGTAAGCCGCCATGCTGCTGCCCACACGCCACCTGCACGCGCTGATCATTACGGCCCTCATCTTCGTACTGATCGGCGCGGTGCGGCTGGTGACCTTCAATATTCACTACTTCGATCCCTTCAACAACGGGATCCGGGATTATGAGATCACCGACATCCTCTTTTCCCAGTTGCGCGACCCGGAGCGGGTGGACCGGGAAGACCGTATCGTGCTGGTCCACGTCGCCAAACCGCAGCGGGCCGAGATAGCGGAGTTGCTCACCAAGATCGGCAGCCGCTCGCCGCGCGTTATTGGGGTCGACATCCTGTTTTCCGGTCGGAAGGACCCGGTAGGCGACTCCCTGCTTGCCGCTGCGATCTCCGCTACCCCTTCTATCGTTATGGCCTCGAACCTGGCCCCCTACGACGGGCAGCGGAAGGGCATACCCGGCATGATCTATTCCGACTCTATATTCACCCGGGGAGCGCGCAGTGCGTACACCAACTTCCTGGCGGGTACCGACCGCACGGTGCGGCTGTTCAATCCCTTCATCACCACCCTCGACGGACGACAGGAGGTGTCGTTCGGCGCGGCACTGGCCCAGGCCTACGCCCCCGACCGGGTCGGAAAACTGCGGTGGCAACGGGGTGAGCGGCCCGTGCGCATCAATTATTCCGGAGGGTACCGCGGCTTTTTGCGGGTGGACGGCGGGGCCATCCTGGAAACCGAAGCGGAAGACCCCCTGGCGGTATTTCGGGACCGGATCGTCATCATCGGATTCATCGACAGCCAGGAACCGGATGCCCCGATCGAGGACCGCTACTTCACTCCACTCAACGAGGTCTACACCGGCCGCAGTCTGCCGGATATGTACGGCGCGGTCATTCACGCCAACATCGTTTCCATGATCCTCGACGGCAGCTACATCTTCGAATTGCCGGGCTGGCTGGAGGCTTTGCTCGTGGTGGGCTTCACGTACGTCAACGTCCTGGTCATTCACCGCATCTACCACCGCCTGCCGGACAGTTACCACGGGGTGACCCGGGTGATGCAGTTGGTCGAACTTTTTTGTTTTTTCTTCATCGTAGCCCTACTTTTTTACCATTTCCGGCTGAAGATTGACTTCTCTACCGGTTTCCTGGCACTGGTCTTGGCTTACGACATCGTGATGATCTACGAGAGTTTTATTCGCAAGCGTATTCCCGCACTAAATCCACCCGACCATGTGTAAGGCATTCATCCTCCTGTTCTTTCCCCTGCTGCTGTGCGGCCAGGTCAGGGACGTTCCGCTGGTGATGTACGCCACCGGGCCGATCGACTACGAGGGGGGCACGCCGGGTACTTCCGTCTCCGTTTACACCGGCACCTACCTTACCGGCCAGGGTGCGCTTTCCCTCGGCGAGGATGCAACACTGGAGGCGGTGAGTGGGGACCGGTTCGTACGCCTGAGCGAGCCCGGCCGTTATCCCATTTCGGAGCTGTTCGAGCAGGAGCCGAAGAGCGATGGGTTCATCGACCGCTTCATCAACTTCGTGCGCCGGGGGCTGGATCAATCCGCCTCCACCGAAGACCTTGAGCACGCCTACCAGGAAAACCAGGGCAACATCAGCGGGCTCGGCGATGCCGGACTCTCCGGTTTGCTTCCCTTCGGAGGCTCCCTCTTTCCGGTAATCACCACCTTTACCTGGCCCGAAGACGACGCGGCAACCTCTTACCGACTGCGGGTGGTCGACAGCCTGACCGAAGCCGTCGTGCTCACCGCCACCGCCCGCGATACCTCCGTACAGCTTGACCTGGCGGGCCTGTACCTACAGGACGACCGGCGGTACTACTGGGAGGTCTTCCCCAATGCTGCCCCCAGCAATACTCCCTCACGCCTGGGCGCTCAGGCACCCGCGGTGGCCGGTACCCGCATCTACTTTACGTTCCGTACCCGGGATCGGTCGGAGGTACTGGCACCGGTCACCGAGCTATCGATCTACCGCGGCACCGCAAGCGAGGCCCAGCGGCGACTGCTCGAAGCCATGGCCCTTGAGGAAGCGGATTACCTCTACGCCGCCGACCGGGCCTACCGGGATGGACTTGCTCAGGAACCCGACAATCCGGTCATCCGCCGCGCCTACGCCGCATTTCTTAGCCGCTGGAACCAGCGTAGCCGGGCCCGCACCATGATTCAACTCCGATGAAACGCCCCGCTCTCCTCTTACTCCTCCTTACCGGCTGCCTCCTCCTCGGGGCCGAAGGAAGCGCCGTGGAAAAAGAGGCCATCGCCCGCACTATTTTCGAACGCCTCGTTGCCGCCCGGGGGGACGCAAGCAAGCCCGCACCATACTTTGCCTTCACTTCTTCCAAACGCAGCGGTGCCCGGTGCGAGGGCAATCAGGTCATCCTCGAAGAGGCCGCGTACGATGTTTGTACTTCCTTTGGCCCGGATGCCGAGGCGGCCCTGGCCGGTATGTTGGCCCACGAGATCGTTCACTACTACGCCGGTCATACCGACGGCGGTACGGCAATTGGTTTGGTCGGGGACGCGGGTGCAGCGCAGCAGGAAACGGAAGCAGACTATTTGGGTGGGTTCCTGGCCTACCTGGCCGGGTTTCCGGTAGCAAACGTCATGCCCCGGGTGCTGGAGGCCGTGTACACGGCATACGATCTGCCGGATGCCCTGGCCGGATATCCTACCCTCAGCGAACGGATGGCACTGAGCGAGCGGACTTTCCGGGAAACGCAGCAACTGATTACGGTTTTTGACATGGCAAATGTGCTCACCGCGCTGGATCGTCACGCCGAAGCGGCCCTTTACTTTGACTACCTACTTCAGATTTTCCCCAGCCGCGAAATGTATAACAACGCCGGGCTGGTGTACGCGCGGGCGGCGCTTCCCCTGTTTCAGCCGGCTACCCTGACCTACGTATATCCGTTGGAACTCGACCTGCGTTCACGGCTTTCCGGCCAGACCCGCGGGCCCGTCGTCGACTCCCTCACCCGGTCCTTTTACCTGCAAACCGCCGGCGAACACTTCGAGCGCGCCCGCCTTCTCGATCACGACTACGCCCCCGCCCTGCTTAATCTGGCGAGCGTTCATGCCCTGCTTAGTGCCTCCTTGCTGGCGGGCAATCCGGATAGCCTGAGTCGGGAAGTGGCCGGTGATCGGCGCATGGAAGCCACCCTGCGGGCCAGGGAAGCGGACCGGCTGGCCATCCGACACGGACAGGGCGTCACCGCCGCCAATGCCCGGGTCATGCTGGGAATACTCGCAAGCCTGAACGACGAACGGGATGCCGCAGAACGCCACTTCTCCGGTGCCGCGGAAAGTTCGTTGGCTGTAGTAAACCTTTCCGTGCTGCGTAACGGCAAGCCACCTGCCGCAACGAGCGGATCGCGGAGTGGGGACTTCGTGATGGAAGAGCGGATCGCCGGCCGGTCGATCGCGGACCTACGGATGGAAGCCGGAACGCCCCACCAGGAAATCCAGGTTTCCCGGGGCAGCTTTCCCATTCGGTTGGCGATCCTACCTCCACCGGATGAGCACACGAGCCTGCTACGTCACTCAGCCAACGACGGCGCGCAGACCCTGGTGGTTGCCGCTACGCAGTTTGGATACGACGGGACCACGGCCCTTGAAATTGCGGCGGGGGCTGACCGGTCCGCCATCGTTGCCGAGTATGGTTCGCCGGCGTATTCCCTCCTTACGGTGGGGGGTGAGTTGCTGGTCTACCCGGAAAGCCGGTTGATCTTTTCGTTACGGGACGGGGTGCTTACCTACTGGATGGTGTATTCCGAAGATTGATCCGCTCAGGCGACTATGCTTGCTACACGTGCAGCGCCCGATCGCCCGTTGCTGCCAGGGCTGCCTCACGGAAGGCTTCCGTGTAGGTGGGGTGAGCGTGGCTCATGCGGGCGGCATCCTCGGCACTCGCGCGGAACTCCATGAGGGCGACGGCTTCGGAGATCATATCGGCGGCACGGGCACCCACCATGTGTACGCCCAGGATCTCATCGGTGTCGGCATCAGCCAGCACCTTGACCATTCCCTCGATGTCGGTACTGGCACGGGCGCGGCCCAGGGCCTTGAAAGGAAACTTACCGGATTTGTACTTGACGCCAGCCGCCTTTAATTCCTCCTCGGTCTTGCCGACCGCGGCCACCTCGGGCCAGGTGTAGACGACTCCCGGGATCAGGTTGTAGTCGATGTGTGGCTTTTGTCCGGCAATGTGCTCGACGGCGTAGATGCCTTCTTCCTCGGCCTTGTGGGCCAGCATGGCACCCCGAATGACGTCGCCGATGGCGTAAATGTGGGGCACGGAGGTTTCTAAATGATCCCCGACAATTACGCGGCCGCGGTCGTCCAGGTCCACGCCGGCCTTATCGAGACCTAATTTATCGGTGTAGGGACGGCGGCCCATGGCGAGCAAGCAGTAATCGTACTCTTTGGTCGTGGACTCCCCGTTGCTTTGCTTTTCGAAGGTGAGCGTTGCACCCGCGTCCCCGCCCTTGACGGCCGTGACTTTGTGGCTGAGGAAGAAATTCAGTCCCGTTTTCTTGAGGGCGCGCATGAGTTCCTTGCTGCAGTCCTTGTCCATGGTGGGCAGGATACGGTCTTCCAGTTCGATAACGTCCACCTCGGTCCCCAGGCGTCCGAACACGCTGCCGAGTTCGAGGCCGATGACTCCGCCGCCGATGACGGCCATGCTCTTCGGCACCTCGGTGATGTTGAGGGCTTCCGTGCTGGTGATGACCCGCTGCTTGTCGTAGTTAAACATGCCCGGCGTAATGGGCTTCGAGCCGGTGGCGATCAGGAAATGCTCGGAGGTGAGGGTGCGGTCGTCGCCCTCGTTCATGGCTACCCGCAGCTCATGGGGACCGGTGAAGGTGCCGTGGCCGTAGAGCACCTCGATCTTGTTCTTGTTCATCAAAAACTGGACGCCCTTGACGGTCTGGTCGACCACCTCGTTCTTGCGCTTGATCATCTGGGGCATATTGACCTTCAGGTCCGCAAGATCGATGCCGTGCTCGGTAAATTTCTCGTGGGCATTGTGGTAATGCTCGGAGCTATCCAGCAGGGCCTTAGAGGGGATACAGCCGACGTTGAGGCAGGTGCCGCCGAGGCTGTTGTAGCGCTCGACGATGGCGGTACGGAGACCAAGTTGCGCGGCGCGAATAGCGGCCACGTAGCCGCCGGGGCCACTACCGATGATGGTTACGTCAAAATCCATTTAGTATAGGTTTGGGATGTTCAGCAAAGGGAACCGGTGGGTGGGTAAAAAGATTTAGGCATCCCCGCCGGGCTTTTTCTTGGCACGGCGGCGGCGATTGTTGCTGCGTTTGTTCCGGGATTTCGACTTTCCCTCGGCCCTTGGCTGGGGTGTCGTATCCTTACTTTCCCGGGATGCGGTGGAAGTTCGTTTGCGGCCGCGTCCTTTGGTTTTGCCCTTGCGGCGGCGCTTTTCGGCGGGCAGCTCGACGGCACCGGTGACGTCTTCGTACTCGAAGTCGTCCTTCACCTCCGTGACGGCCTGGAAGGTTTGCAGGTCGGCGGGCTTCTTGTCTTCGCGGTTGAGGGCCAGGATCTCGTGCACCTTGTCGACCGGGATGGGGAACAGCAGCCCCCGGTTTTCGCGGTAGGTGTAGTACATGAGTCCCTTGAAGATGTCGGTCTTGATGAGGATCCCGAGGCCGGCTTCGGTGCGCAGCTTGTCCGCCTTTTTGGGGAAGGCTTCCAGGGCTTCCATGTAGGTATCCAGTTCGTAGTTGAGGCAGCACTTGAGGCGGCCGCACTGTCCGGACAGTTTTCCCTGGTTGATGGCGATGTTCTGGTAGCGGGCGGCGGCGGTGTTGACGCTCTGGAAGTCGCTGAGCCAGGTGGAGCAGCAGAGTTCGCGGCCGCAGCTGCCGATGCCGCCGAGGCGACCGGATTCCTGACGGGGCCCGATCTGCCGCATTTCGATCTTCACCCGGAGTTGGTGGGAGAACTGGCGGACGAGTTCGCGGAAATCGACCCGCTCGTCGCTGGTGTAGTAGATGGTGGCCTTGCGGCAGTCGCCCTGGTATTCTACGTCGGTCACTTTCATGTTGACGTGATTGGTGCGGGCGATGGCGCGGGACTTAACCAGGGCGGGGTACTCCAGCTGGCGGGCCTCGTGCATTTTTTCGAGGTCGCGGGTATTGGCCTTGCGGAGTACGCTTTCGGTCACTTTGGCCTGTTTGACGTTCTTTTTTTTCATCTGGAGGAGCACCAGTTCCCCGCTGAGGGTGATGCAGCCTACGTTGTAGCCATTTTTGGTTTCTACGGCCACGTAATCTCCCGTGAAGACGCCGAGTGCGGGGGGAGCGTGGTAAAAATCTTTGGAGGCACCGTCCTTGAAGCTGACCTCTACGATATCGGTGGTGTAGCTGTCGTCGATGCCCAGGTGACTGAACCAGTCGAAGGTGCTCATTTTGTTACAGGAACCCGTTCCGCAGTTGCCTTTGCTTCCGCAGCCTTGGGGGGTTCCGCAGGATGTACATCCCATGGTATGTCAATTTATGTTTACGCCCTTGCGGCCCGGCTTTCCGGTTCGCGGTGGCGGAGTAGTTGGTGAATGCGGATGCCCGCATCCAGAAAAAGGATTTTGGGGTTGGCGTTGCGTTCGATGTGTTCGGCGCACGCGCTCAACAGATTTATGATGCCGGCCAGTTGATCGTGGTCGATCAGGGGCAGCATTTTAGTAGCACTGCGCAGCTCCGCGGGGGGTAGGCGCACGCCGTTGTTTTCGTTTCCGGTTACCGACAGCAGGAGAAATTCCCGCCAGTAGTGGAGGCAGTACCGAATGAAGTGTTTCTGGGTTTCGCGGCCGAGCTTGGCGAAGTCGTCGGTCCAGGCGATGAGTTTCGCCGGACTGCCCTGAAAGCAGGCGCGCATCCAGTCGAGGAGGCGGGGGCCGTGGGATTCGGTTTCCGTTTCGGCCAGGGAGATGGCCAGGTTGTAGTTGCCTCCGGCCAGGCGGGCGGCGGTTTCCAGTACTTCCGGTCGGGCGCCCTCGATGCCCCGACTCACCAGGGCACGGGAGATCTCGGCGTCGGTGGGCGGACCGAGTTTAGTGAGTTGGCAGCGGCTCAGGACGGTGGTGAGGATGAGGTCGAGGCGTTCGGCGACGAGCAGGAAGATGGTCCGCTCGGGGGGCTCCTCGATCATTTTCAGGAGGCGGTTGCCCTCATTGCCCAGGTACTCGGGCAGCCAGATCAGCATGATCTTGTAGCGCCCCTCAAATATTTTGAGGTTGAGTTTGCGCAAGATGGTGGCACAGGATTCACGGGTGATGTTGCCCTGCTTGTTTTCGGCTCCGATGCGCTGCAGCCAGTCGTTGGCCTCCTGGTAGGGGGATTCCTTCAGGGACTCGCGCCACTGGGGAAGGAAGGGATCGCTGGTCATTTTGGACCCGACGGTCGGGAAGGTAAAGTGTAGGTCGGGGTGAACGACTCCGGCCGTCTTGCGGCACGCGCGGCAGCGGCCGCAGCAGCTGTCCCCACCCGGGCCCTGCCGGTCTTCGCACAACAACAAATTAGCTACGGCGAGCGCGGCGGGTAACCCGCCGGTACCCGGTGGGGCCAGCAACAAATTGGCGTGGGGGAGCCGGTCGGTAGCGGCCATTTGCCGCAACTGACTGATCCCCGAAGGTAGATGTATGAGTTGGTCGAAGTACATGATCGTATCGGGGGTAAAGGTAGCAATTTGGGGCGGGTAAGCGCTTGCCGAACTGCGGCGGATGCTGCGATGTACGTATATTGCCCTAACAACCCGTACCCAACATGAAAAAGATAATGGTCGCCACCGATTACTCCGATAGCGCCGGCAGCGCCGTTCACTATGGCGTCTCCCTCGCCAATCACTTCGGCAGCCAGCTCTCCCTGGTTTCCGCCGTCGAGGAACCCTACAGTGCCTCGGCCGGAGCGCTCGTGGATATCCGGCAAAAGATCCGGGAGCAGGCCATGGAAACCATGACCCAGGTGAAGAATGAAGTCAGCGGTCAACTGACCAACGGCGCATCCATCGATATCCATACCGTTGACGGTGATCCGGGCAGGACCATCACCCGGGTCGCTAAGGCAAAAGACTATGACCTGATCGTGATGGGAACTAAGGGATCGACCGCCGCGCGGGAGCTCTTTACCGGCAGCGTAGCGAATTCGGTGATCAAAAATTCCAAGCTGCCGGTCCTGGCCGTGCCGGTCAAGGTGCCCTTCAGCGACATCAACCGGGTCATCCTTTCCGTAGACGACCAGCCCCTCGCCGGTCCGCACGTACTCCAACCGCTCATCGAGCTCATCCGGGCCTACGGCGCCGAATTGATCGTTTACCACGGCGACCGGGATGGAGACGGCAAGGGCTACGATCCCAAACTGCCCGAATACCTTTCCGGCATTACCCACCGGTTCGAAGTACGCCGGGGCGAGGAAGAATCCATCACCGAGGGCATCCAGAAAACGATCAAGCTGCACCGGGCCGACCTGCTCTGCCTGATCTACCACGATCGCGGATTCTTCGGCCGCCTGTTCAACGAAAGCACCGTAAGCAAGGTGGTCTTCGACAGTCCCGTTCCGCTGCTCGTACTACAGGACGCGTAGGACTTACCTTCGCGCCATGTATAGCATCCTGAAGCCGCTACTGTTTAGACTACAACCGGAACGCGCCCACGCACTGACCGTACAGGGGCTCGCGGCCACCCTCGCGCTGCCCGGAGTGAGCGATATTTTCCGGCGTACTTACCGCTACGAAGATCCCCGGCTGGAGACCGAGCTATTCGGCATCCCCTTTCCGAACCGGGTGGGGCTGGCGGCCGGCTTCGACAAGGATGGTAAATACTACCGCTATATGTCGAGCCTCGGCTTCGGCTTCCTCGAACTCGGTACCGTCACTCCCCTGCCCCAGGGCGGCAATCCGCACCCCCGGCTCTTTCGGCTACCGGCCGACCGCGCCCTCATCAACCGCATGGGCTTCAACAACGAGGGCGTGGAGGCCCTGGCCCGCCGCCTGCTCCGCGACGGGCGGCCCGATCGGGTCGTCCTGGGCGGAAACATCGGCAAGAACAAAGCGACGCCCAACGAGGAAGCAACTACCGACTACGTAACGTGCTTCGAGCGGCTCTTCTCCCTGGTCGATTACTTCGTAGTCAACGTCAGCTCCCCCAATACCCCCAACCTGCGCGAATTACAGGACCGGGCCCCGCTGACCGCTCTGCTCACCAAGTTGCAGGAACTCAATGCCCAATTGAGCCGTTCGGAACACCGCACCACCACCGAACTCGGTCGCCCGGGCGAACTCTGGCACCGGAAGCCCATCCTCCTCAAGATCGCGCCGGACCTGACGGAGGGGCAGCTGGACGACATCCTTCAAATCGTACAGGACACGCACATCGCCGGCATCATCGCCACCAATACGACGGTCGCCCGCAGTCCATTGCGTACCGACATCAGTGAGATCGAGGGAATTGGCAACGGCGGGCTGAGCGGCGCCCCGCTACGCCGGCGTGCTACCGAAGTGATCCGTTACCTCTACGAGCAGAGTGGGCGTACACTGGACATCATCGGCGTCGGCGGAATCGAAGACCTAGCGTCGGCCCAGGAAAAACTGGATGCCGGAGCCAAATTAATCCAGGTGTACAGTGGTATGGTCTACGCAGGCCCGGGCCTGGTACGGGACATCAAGCGGGGCCTCGTGGAAAAAAGCTAGCGACGCTTTCTCCGTTTTTTACTATCCTTTTTCGATTGCCGGCGCGCTTTCCCCTTCACTACCTGGGGGCACAGTACGTCGCCGAAGTAGTAATTGAGTCCGATGCCGAGCATCAGGTAGCGGTCGTTGAGGGAATCGTCGCCGCGCTGGGTGCCCTCGCGGTTGACGGGGGGCCCACCCTCCTCCGAAGGAAGGCTGCGGTCGCTAAGGTAGGAAGCAATATTGCCCCGGTCCTGGGCCAGCCTGATCTGGTTTGGATACACGGTACTTACGTCATCGAGGTAATCGGTAGCCGTATTGCGGATGCTCAGGTTGGCGTCGAAGCTCAGGGCGTAGGTGAGGTCCCAGCGGATGCCGATGCCGTACGTAAGTGCGGTGCTGAAGCTGCTGTACTCCTTTCCCTTCGGCTGGCCTTCGGTACCCAGGGGGCGTAGTTTGACCAAGTCGCCATTACTGGCCCTTGCGCGGGGGGTAAAGCTGAAGAGGGAAACCCCGGCGAAGGCGTAGGGGGTGAAGAAATATTCCCTGCTGCCGTGGAAGTAGGGTAAGAAGTTGAATTCCGCTTGTGCGGTCAGGTCGCGGACCCGCGTCTGGAAGCTGAGGTTGCGCAGTCGCTCGAAGGTATTTTCGCTTTCGCTGTCGTAGGCCTCGACCGATCCGTAGTTAAAACTTCCCCGCACGGCCAGGCGGTGGTTGAAGTTGTAGCGGGCGGCGAATCCACCGGCCAGATTGGGGTGATTGAACCGAAACTCGGTGTTGAGGTCCCCCAGATAAAAGGAGGAGCCTACCCATGGCCCCAACTCCAGTCCCCGCATCTGCAACTGGGCCTGCGCGCCGGGAGTGAAGGAGAGGAAAACCACTAAGGTCAGAAAGATGATAGTTGGCCGCATGCAATCGGGAATGGTGAGCTTAACGTCGAAGGCTGTCGCAACGGTATATCCAGCCAAAGGTTTTCCGCTTTCGGCAATTCACCTTGCACCCGCGTCCCCGCCAAAAGCGTCAAATGTTGAGCCAGTAGGTGACCTTGGCAACGATGGCGCGGTTCTTGACTCCGAAGTCGAGGCTATCGTAATTGTCGGTATACACCAAAAAGAAATCGCTGACCGGAGCAAAGCGCCACTGCAAACGGGCGTTGATGTTGATGTTGTCGATCTGGTCGTTGTACTGCACGAAGGTGGTCAGGAAGACCGACTTGGAGAAGGTAAAGTCGATGCGCGGCCCGATGAGGAAAAGCGCCGTGCTGGCGTAGGGAGCGGGCAGATCGAGGTACTGGTAGCTGAAGCGAAGGTCGATGCTCCCCAGCGGCTGGTAGCGGTACTGCAAATTACCACTCAGGCTGTACCCGTAGCCGTTGAAGAACTGGCCCGCCTCGGCTTCGAGTCCCGTACTCAACCGCTTGCGGTTGTCGCTCTCGTACTCCGCGCCGCCGCGCCAGTAGCCGTATCCCCGTCCGCCCGGCAGGGGGGTGGCGCCGGTCCGCGAGGGATCGAAATCCTTGAACAGAAATATGTATTCATAACCCGTTCCCAGGCTCAACCGACTCGTATTGGCGAACCGCCAGCGGTATCCGGCCATGAAGTTGCGGTCGGTAAGGCCGTCGCCGGGTTGGGAGAACAGGCGGGCCTCCACCACCGGCCCCTTCTCCACCACCTGCGGATTTGCAGGATAACGAATGTAGGATGCCTCGACCCCGCTGGTAAAGTAGCCGCGGCGGGGCACGAAGCCGACCTCAGCGTTAAAATCTTCCCCTACGTACAGGTGATCGTATTCGACGTTCCAGTTGCGGTGGCGGTACTCGAGGTTCAGGCCGTGGGTGTAATCATCGCCGCCTTCTTGCGCCGAAAAACTGCGGTGAACGAAAGTCTTGCCGTTCCAGGCGTTGTCGCGGGTGGCCAGGTTGTAGTCGAAGCCGACCACGCGGTTGAAGTCGGGATTGGTCTCGGTGGTATCCGTGAAGTTGGTGAAGTTCTGCTTGTTGACGAAGATACCGCCGACGCTGCTGCGGGCGCCGATCCGCCGCTGGGTGGTAGCTACCGTATAGTTGAAACTGGGCAGGCCCTGGTCGAGGTTACGGGCCGCCTGCATGTTCAGCAGGCCGATGCGCCAGTCGTCGTTGAGCTTGCCGCTGAGTCGGGCCCCGAAATAAATGGGGTTCTGCAGTCCCTCCCCCGTCGTCGTATCGCGGGTGACGCCGATGCGGCGGCTGAAGAAGGGGTTGGCCCGCTCAAACCCGAAGGAGCCGAACAGGTCGGCGTTCTCCAGAAAAAACTGCCGGCGTTCCGGGAAGAAGACTTCGAAGCGGGTGGTGTTGATGACCTGCTCGTCGACCTCCACCTGGCTGAAATCGGGGTTGAAGGTGAGGTCGAGGTTAAGGCCGCTGCCGATGCCGATCTTCGCGTCGCCGCCGACGTTGCCGTCGAAGTCGGTGGGTTTATCGTTTTGGTAATCGCGGCGCATGCCTCCCCCGGCGTAGGGGATCACGGCAATGTTCTTGGTCTGCGCCCGGGGGGCGCCACCCTCGAAACGGAGGCTGCCCATATAGGCGAGGCTCATGATGATCTGGTTCTGGGGGATGCGGTGCCAGGTGCTGCGCGTATTGCTCTGGGTGTCCATCCGGTAGCTGTTGAAGAACCACTCGGCAGCGCCGCTGGGAAAACGGAGGCTGGAAAAGGGAATCACCATTTCGCACGACCAGTAGTCGTCGCCGATGAAGCTCTCGCCGCGCCACTTGTTGTCCCAGTTTTCCTGAAAATCCTCCCGGTTTTCGCCGCCGTTGGAGATCAGCGCTTCGCGGGTCACGCCGTAGGGGTTCATGCCGAAGACGATGGCGTTGGTCTTGTCGCGAAAGGGATTGAAGACGAAGGTGATGTTGTCGTTGCCCCCGGCGCGGTAGTCGCGGCGCAGGCTGGGAATGACGAATTTATTGCCCTTCGTACGGCAGATGGCGGCTACGTAGAGGTTCTGATCGTCGTAGCCGAAGTACACCTCCGTGGGGTAGATCGCCCGGCTGGTATCGGCGGGGAAGGTCTCCCAAAAATCTTTGGCGGGCTGTCCGTTTTGCCATTCCATTTCGTCGAGCTTGCCGTCCAGGTTGATGCCCTGCGCAAAGCGGACAACGGTGGCGGAGGGAGGCTCATTGGCGGTTTGCGAATCGAAAGTAAGCGTCTGAGCGCCTATTGTGGTGACGAAAAGCAAATAAAGAGCGAGTAACGGTAATCTCACGGGCAAATCTGGTCGGGGTGCAAGGCTAAAGATAGTTTTTTGGCGGGGACGCAGGAGCGGTGAATTTAGGAAAGAAGCCGTCCGGCCTAACGCAGCAGCTCCAGCACCTTTTCCACCGGCAGGGCCTCGCGGTGGCGACCGTTGTGGCCGGTCATGTCCTCGGCGGCGAAGAGCGAATTAATGATGGCCTCCTCGGTAGCTTCGATCACGGCCAGGAAGAGGGGGGAGACGGCCCCATTGCTCAGTTCACTTAGGGTGCGCACGCGTGCACCCCCGGCCACGATCCGGTTTTCGGTAGCGGTGGAGAAGGCGATCACGTAGTCTCCACTGCCGTTGCTGGCGATGCCACCGGTGCGGGCCAGTCCGAGCATGGCGCGCTTGGCGAGCCGTTCGAGATTACGGGGACCGAGGGGGGCATCGGTGGCCACTACGATCATGCAGGAGCCGTCGGCGTGACTTTCCAGCTCGTCGCGGAAGTAGTACCGGCCTAATTTTTGACCCACGGGCACCCCGGCAATCTGGAGCACACCACCGAAATTCGTCTGCACGAGTACGCCGACCGTGTAGCCACCAAGGCTTTCCGGTAACAGCCGGCTGGAGGTACCGATGCCGCCCTTCCAGCCGAAGCAACTGGTTCCGGTGCCCGCGCCAACGTTGCCCTCTTCCACTTCGCTCCCGGCTGCCGAACCGAGGGCCGCCAGCACATGGGCCTGGGTGACATGGCGGCCGCGGATGTCGTTCAGGAATCCATCGTTCGTTTCCCCGACGACGGCGTTTACGCTCTGCACTTCTGGATTATCGGCCAGGCAGGCCGTGATCAGGGCATTCGTGGCGGTGGCTACGCTGAGCGTATTGGTAAGTACGATGGGCGTCTCCAGTTCGCCCAGCTCCTTCACCTGACTGTAGCCGGCCAGCTTACCGTAGCCGTTGCCGAGGTAGATTGCGGCCGGCACCTTTTCTTGGTATAGATCACCCGCGTGGGGCAGGATGGCCGTCACGCCGGTGCGGATGCTGTCGCCCTCGATCAGGGTGGTGTGCCCTACCCTTACGCCGGCCACGTCCGTGATCGCGTTGAGCGGGCCGGGCGTCATGACGCCGAAGGGCACGCCGAGCTCACGGGGGCGGGACTGGGCAGACAGTGACTCGGTCATCAAAAGAATAATCGGCAGGAGGAAGTAAATACGTTGCACGGTGCACAAATTAAGCCTTTCTCGTTACCGACAACGTACCTTCGCGGCGCAATCAGGTAAGGGAATCCGGTGAAAATCCGGAGCTGTCCCCGCAGCTGTAAGCCCCACACGCCGGCCACCACGATGCCACTGAACCCTTCGGGTTTGGGAAGGCGGTGAACCGGAGGGGTGAGCCAGAAGACCTGCCGGGTCGCGTCATATTTCTTTGCTTTTCGGTGAGAAGGAGGAGGGATTAGTAGGGGAGTACTTTAGTACGGTAGTACTTTAGTCGGGTAGTACGGTAGTACTGGGGCTGCCTGCGTTTTCCTTTGCCTTTTGCCGATAAATTCGCGCTTATGTATCGGCAGTATATTCTATTCCTATTTCTGATGTCCGGTTGCTGCCTGTTTGGGCAGGAGGTGCCTGCGTTGACGACTACTTCGGAGGAGGTGGTGGTGACGGGGGCGCGGTATGCGCGCTTGCGGGCGGAGAGTCCGGACAAGGTGACGGTGATTGATTCGGCGACGATCGCGCGGGCGGTGGACCTGGGTCAGTTGCTGAACGAGCAGGCGGGCATCGTGATCAACGGGGCGTACAGCAATCCGGGGAAGGACAGGAGTATTTTTCTGCGCAACGGGGGTAACCAATTTACCCTGATTCTGGTCGACGGGCAGCCGCTGGTCGACCCGTCCTCGCTAGGGGGTGCGGTAGATTTGCGCCTACTATCGCTGCGGGGAATCGAGCGGATCGAGATTCTGCGTGGGGCCAGGTCGCTGCTCTACGGTTCCGATGCGGTGGCCGGGGTCATTAACCTCATCACGGCCGGTAAGGACACGGCTTTTGACCCGTTTACCCTGCACCTGCGCGCCGCCGCCCAGCGCTACGATACCTACGAAGGAAGTGTGGCTGCGAGTGGCCGAACGGAAAAACTGGATTACCGCCTGGGCTACGATCACTATACCACGGGGGGACTGAGCGAGGCTGCCGAGCCGGAATTTGGCCAGGTAAGCTACGATCGCGACGGGGCCGAACGACGGACGTACACCGCAAGTCTTACCTACCGCCCCACCGAGGAACTGACGATCCGACCGGCCCTGCGTCGGGCGACGTTCGATGGGGATTACGATGCCGGACCCTTTACGGACGCCGATAACCGCTACACCAACGAGTTGTGGCTACCCAGCGTGGCCATCGATTACGCGAAGGGAAAAACTGCGATAGGCGTGCGCTATAATTATGCCGCTACGGACCGGGTGTTTAACGATCAGATCTTCGGTGAGGCACGCTTCAGCGGGCGGGCACAACAGGGGGATCTGTACGCCACCTACCGGGCCCACAAACGGGTACACCTTACGGCGGGAACGCAGGTGCGGGGCGAAAAACTGCTGAGCCATTACCCCGGCAACCCAGACGTGGACGCCACCAATGTTGCCCCCTACGTACAGGCCAACTGGCAAACGGCCGAGCGGCTACTCCTGGAGGCGGGCTACCGCTACAACCACCACAGCAACTTCGGCGGACAGAGCAACTACTCCCTTGCCGTGGGGGCGAAGGCAACCGAGCTGCTGCGCTTGCGGGCCTCCGTGGCGAGTGCGTTTCAGAGTCCGACCCCAGATCAGTTAGGTGGGCCATTCGGGGCAAACCCGGATCTGCAACCGCAAGTGTCTACTTCCTTCGAGTTCGGGGCGGAGTGGGCCGATCCCGCCGGGAAGTACCGGATGGACCTGACCCTGTTCCAGCGCAACATCGAGCAATTGATCGTGTACGAATTCCAGTTGGGTTATTTGAACCGCGACAACCTACGGGATCGTGGCGTGGAACTGGAGGCTTCGGCACTGCTCGGCACCCGGCTGAGCCTTAGCGGAAACCTGACCTACGTGCGGGGGAAACTGGAGCAGGAGACCGCGCCCGGGGTGATCGAGGAGACCGATGAATTCCCCCGGCGTCCGCGCTTTACTTCATTCCTAGGACTGACTTACCGCGCCGAATCGCCCTTCCTGGCTCGCTTGACCGGAACTTATACCGGGGGGCGGCAGGATTTGATTTTCGACGAGCAGTTTATCCCCATCCGCCTCACCCTCGATCCTTACCTCATTGTAAATGCCTACGTTGAATACCGGGTATTGCGGGAGCGGAACCTGACGGTCTTCGGGGAAGTACAGAACTTGACGGGGGCAAAATTTGTAGAGGTCACCGGATTCAGTACCGTGGGGATTGTGCCCCGGGTGGGTGTAGCCTACACCCTGTAACACAGCCTCGCCCGCGGGAAAAGCCGCCTATCTTCAACCATGCCTATGACCCGCCACACCACCGACCAACTGACCGACGGACTCTTTATCTGCCTCGGCGTGCTGAGCGCGGCGTTCGGACTCAAGGGGCTGCTGCTGCCGAGTCACTTCATCGACGGGGGCGTGACGGGTGTCTGCCTACTGCTGGTACGTATTCTGGGGTGGCCCCTTCCGGTACTGCTGATCGTGGTAAACCTGCCCTTCCTTTTACTTGCCCGGGTGGTCATCGGCCGCAACTTTGCGGTTAAAACGGCCGTCGCCATCGGCCTGCTTGCGGTGGCGGTGGGGGTCATCGATTTTCCCTTCCTTACCGAAGACCGGCTGCTGGTATCCATTTTCGGCGGCTTTTTCATCGGAGTCGGCATCGGCCTGAGCATGCGGGGGGGTAGTGTGCTGGACGGGACGGAGGTGCTGGCCATTTTCCTGAGCCGCAAGGTGGGGGCGAAGGTGAGCGACTGGGTGATCATGATCAACGTGGTGATCTTCATCGTTGCTGCCCTCGTGCTGTCGGTAGAGCAGGCACTGTACTCCTTGCTTACCTACATCGTAGCCTCCAAGGCCCTCGACTTCATCATCGACGGCGTCGAGGAGTACACCGGGGTGACCATCATCAGCAAGGACAACATTGCGATCCGCAAGGCACTGATCGAACGGCTTGGTTGCGGAGTTACTATTTACCGCGGCCAGGGTGGTTACGGTTACACCGGCCGGAAGGAGGAGGACCACGACATTCTCTACGCCGTGATCACGCGACTCGAGATTCGCAAACTCACCCTGCTGGTGCAGGACATCGATCCACGCGCCTTCATCACCATGAACAGCATCAGCGACGTGCACGGGGGCATGATCAAGCGGCGTCCACTGGCGGAGGATTAAGGGGTTCCCTACCCCACCCGGAGTTTACTGGCCACCACCTTGCTGAGCACTTCCCTTTCGTGCCCCGGATAGGATACCGTGAGCGAACCGTCAAATTCCTCCCGCTGGTGGATAGTAAGCGTGGTATGCAGGCTCAGGTCGCGGCCGTTGAGGTAGTGCAGAAAGTCCGCCGATGAGTTTTCCAGACCGGTGATGGTGACCGTTTCTCCGGGCGGGCATTCGTCGAGCCGGCGGTGGGTGGATTCCTGGAAGTCGCCCTGTGCGTCGGGGATGGGAGAGCCGTGGGGGTCTACCGTCGGGTGGCCCATCAGCTTATCCATACGGGTGAAAAAGGCGGGACTGTCCACGTGCTCGATCTGCTCGGCGATGCTGTGGACCTCCTCCCAGCCGAAGCCCATTACTTCGACCAGGAACATCTCCGTCAGGCGGTGCTTGCGCACGACGAGGGCGGCGGCTTTCCGGCCGGCCGGCGTCAGCCCCAGAGGCTGGTAGCGCTGATATTCCACCAGCCCGCGGTCGCTGAGTTTGCGCACCATGCTGTTGACGGAAGGGGTGCTTACTCCCAGGACCTTACCGAGTTCGGAGATGCTTGCTTTGCCGTTCTCGTCGGTGAGTGACAACAGTGCTTTCAGGTAATTTTCTTCCGTAGGGGTTGGCATGCCGCAAAGATAACAGCGTCGGCATTCCCCGGGCTCTACCGTATCACCCGCAACATGGCTGGAAACAAAAATGCCCCCGCCGGATGGCGGGGGCACGAAAAGAAGAAATCCTTTAGACGTAACAGGTGAGTTCTATGAAATTGTGTCATTCATTGGTACGATCCGGAGGCCAATTCCCGGGAGTGTCTGTTCATGTAGCCCTGAAATCGAACTACAGACGCCAGATCCGTACCGGGGTCACAAGCCCGCACGCATTTTTTTCGACTTTTTTTTAGACCATCCATTCCAGGAGGTGATCCACCAGGGGGTCCGGTGGCGGCGGGGGTTGCCCCGGACCGGTTTGTTCCGCGGGTTTCTCGGTCGTTGCGGCCTCGGTCATCTTCATCAGGCGCTGGCGATCGTACACGGAGAAGGTGGAAAAAGTCCGCCGCAGCAGCGCCAGCACCCCCTCAAAATCTTCCCACTCCAGTCCCGCCACCCACTCGTCGATGAGGTGATACAGCGGGGGGTGGTGCAGCAACAACTGTCCGCTGCCGTGCAGGAACCCGCCGATCCAGCCCGCTATGGCCGGTGCCCCGTGGGCCCGCGACAGGGCGCGTGAAAACCGGGTCGCCGCCTCCTCCGCGGAGATCACTTCCCGGTCGTAGAGGATGCGTAGGCAGTGTCCCTCCACACCCGGATGCACGCCGGCCGCCGCAGTGCGGGTGAGCCCCTCCAACCAAATGACGTCAAGCAGCTCGTTGTCCAACTGGGCCAGGTGATAATTCGCCGCCGCGAGCAATTCCACCATTTCCTGACCGCGCTCATCATCGAGGTTCGTAGCGGCGGCGGTAAGACTGGCCACCAGGCGGGGAAGCAGTTCGTCGATGACCACGAGCAGCGCGGTGGTATCGGTCTTGCGGCTATCTCCGTACCGACTGGTTTGCACCAGGGCGGGCAGGGCCGCGAGCAGGGAGCTTACGTCGGTCGTCTCCGCGGCGCGGCTCCGTAGCAACTGCATCATGCGGGGCACGACCTCGGGCAGGGCCGCGCGCAGGCAGTGGAGGGTCAGTTCGGCGAGTTGGCGCACGCCGGTCAGGGCGGCGGCGCGTTCGCGGGCGAAGGCGGCGGCGGCCGTGGCCACGGTGTTGCCGTAGCTGCCGCGTTCGATCACCAGCAGGCTAAATTCCGGCTGCCACTCCAGCAGCCACACTTCCTTGAAGCTGCTCAGGCTGTCGGGGCCACTGGGCTGGAGCTTTCCCCAGTGAATGTCGAGGAGGTTCAGCCGATGCAGCAGGTGACTTTTGCGCAGGTCGTTGGCCTGCCGCAGGTCGATGCCGCCCCGGGGGTCGGACTTTGTAGCCTTGAGGTAGTGCTCCCCCGCCACCTCCCAGAGTTTGCTCATCCGGGTGCTCTTCACTTCGGCGCGCAAGTCTTCCAGCAGGGGGACGGTCGTAACGTCCGGCGGCACGAAGCCTACCCGCTCCCCCACCGTGAGCCTGCGGTGGATCAATTCCAGTCGCTCCCGTTTGCCGGCTGCCAGGGTACTCAGTACCGCTTCTTCCAGTTCGGCAATGCCAGCATGCTCGTGTTCCCGTAGCGTGGCCAGGGTGGTGGCCAGTCCGACTCCCTCCGTAGCCATGGCGGGGCTTGCTTCAAAACCTTCTTCCCGCAGCAGGATGGCGGCCTGCGCCATCCAGCGGTCCACTGCCCGCTCGGGGAAGTCGAAGAGGGTCGCGTACCAGGCCGGGGAGGTCACTCCCGCACCGTAGCCGCCCTGGCGGCTCAGTCGGGGGAAGGACCACGGCACCCAGGCCTGGCTCACCTTCACTTTGGGCAGCCCCCGCAGAATGGCCTTGTCCGTGCTGGCCTTTCGGGTTACCGTATCGTGCACCGCCGGTCCGTGCCAGGCCCCGACGACGATGGCGATGCGTTGAAAGCCCTGTTTAAGGGCCTTGCGGATTTCCCCGCGCATGTAGGCTTCGCGCTGTTCGTTCTCCGTATCCGATGCTTCGGGGAAGGTGGCGCGCAAGTCGGAGACGATATCGAGGATGGCGGCGAAGGTTTGTTCGCCGTCCCGGTCAGTCCGTTCCAGGGTGGCGTCCCACCAAGTTTCACTATCGGGATATCCGGCCAGCTCGGCGATGACGGAAAGGGGGTCGCGCCTCAGTTGGGCGGTGAGTGCCGCACGCGTTTTTCCCGGGATGGCTGAGGGCTCATCCACCTCGGGTTCGGGAAAAAGGGAAAGGGGCTTGTCCTCCCGCTGGGCCAGGTAAATTTGGGCTGGCAAGTCGATGGGGCGCACTTCCACGTCGGCTTCCCGGGCCCAGTCGAGCGCCTGGTACTCGGGACTGAAACGCGCAAAGGGGTAAAAGCTCGCCCGTTCGATGTTCTTGGCTTCGTAGAGTACCAGGGCCAGGGGGGGCAGCATGCCGGGTTCGGTAAGTTGCAGCAGGGCGGGCAGGCTGTCGGCGGGCGCTTCGAGCAGGATCAGGTCGGGTTGCCAACGTTCCAATTCCCCCCGTAGTCGGCGGGCCGACCCGGGACCGTGGTGACGAATACCGAAGGTGCGCGTTTGCATGGGGTGAAGGTACGGCCCGCTATCTTTGGTCCCTCAGTATGCATACCACCCCCCTCAAACGCTGGCTCGTCGGCATCACCCTGCTAGGCGTTATCCTCTTTGCCGCCTTCCTCTGGCTGCGCCCCCTGCTCAGCATTGGCGGTGGTTATGCGGCCAAACACGCCTGCAGCTGCCACTTTTTACAGGGCCGGGATCTGGGCGAAATCAGCACGCACGACCTAAATTTTAGTGTGCTGGGATACTACTCCCTAGAAACCCGCGACAGCTTCGTGCACGCCTCCTTTTTCGGACTGGTCGACCGCCGGGCAAAGTTCCTCGGAGACCGGGGCTGCGTACTCGTTAACGAAGAGAAGCTGCCGTTGCCCGTGGGCGGGGATGCAGGAGCAAGAAAATTCAAGAAGGAGCCGGCCCTCGTGGCACCTGTAAAGTTCGCTGAGGCCCTCGACTACGGCATGCAGCCCGTACCCGGCGGGGGTGCCCGGGGCATCGTTATTCTCAAGGACGGCCAGATCGTCGGGGAGCGCTATGCTCCGGGCTTCGACGAAAATACGCCGCTGCTGGGCTGGTCCATGACGAAGACGCTAACGGGTATGGCCGTGGGCGCCCTCGTCCGCCGAATTCCCCGGGATACGCTTGGGGCGGATACCGGGGTTCGTCGGCCGAGTGGGGCTGGTGATGCCTTTGCTGGGTTGGGGGAATCTGGGTTTTACTCGTCCGACGAACCTTCGCTTGGGGCGAAGGGATTCGGCGGACGAGGGGCGAAGGAATTCGGCGGACGAGGATCGGAAATTAACCTGGCCGATCTCCTCCACATGAACTCCGGCCTCGCCTGGAACGAGGGCTACGGCAGCATCACCGACGCTACCGTAATGCTGCACGAACGACCCGATTTTGCGGAGTTTGCCCTCCGTAGTCCGGTGATCGAACCGCCCGGCACGGTGTGGAATTATTCCAGCGGGACCTCCAACATTCTTATGGAGTACCTGAGGCGCGAACTCGGGGGAAACCAGGCCCTGTATGCTTTTCTCGATTCCATCTTTGCACCCGCGGCCCCGTCCCTACTTATTGAACCCGACCAGAGCGGCCGCCCCGTCGGCAGCAGTTACGGATGGGCGACGGCCCGCGATTGGACACGGCTCGGACAGTTTATGCTGCAGGACGGCGTCTGGAACGGCGACACCCTGCTGCCCCCCGGCTGGATCGATTACATGCGGCAACCGGCGGCAGGAAGTGAAGGAATCTACGGTGCCCACCTCTGGCTCCCCGGTCCGGATATGCCCTCACTTCCTGATGATGCGTACACGATGCGTGGTTTTCAGGACCAGCGCGTGATTGTCATCCCCAGTCGGCAACTGGTGATTGCCCGACTCGGACACGGGGAGGATAAGGTCACTGATTTTGACGGGCTGATCAGCCGCATTCTCGCCGCCGATGAGTGATTACGACGAGTACCGGCGCAAGTGGCGGCTGATCCTCGGTCAGGAAGCCCAGGGGGACAATGGAGGTCCGGAACTCGATGCCCGCGCCACCGGCATGGATGCCACCCTGGAGGCCCTCTACAATTCCGACGAACGCAAGGGTGGCCTCGGCCCCTCCACTCCGAACGTCAACCGCTGGCTCGGCGATATTCGCAAGTACTTCCCCACCGATACGGTGCAGTTGCTACAGCGCGACGCCCTCGAACGCCTTGGCCTCCAGCAAATGCTGCTCGAACCCGAATTGCTGGAGACGATCCAACCCGACGTCCACTTGGTCGGCACCCTCCTCAGCCTGAAGAACGTACTGCCCGAGCGCAGCCGGGAAACCGCCCGTATGGTGGTTCGAAAAGTGGTCGAGGAGATCGAAAAGCAACTACGTCAGCCCCTCCTCCAGGCCGTAAGCGGCCGCAGGCGACAGAGTATCCGCAACCGAAGGCCCCGCCACGCGGACATAGATTGGGATCAGACCATCCGGGTCAACATGAAGCACTACCAGCCGCAGTACCGCACCGTGCTGCCGGTGAACCTGCGCGGACAAAAGCGGAGCAAGGCCAGTCTGAAGCACATCATTTTGCTGATCGACCAGAGCGGCTCCATGGCGACTTCCGTGGTCTACGCCGGGGTGCTTTCCTGCATTCTGGCGAGCCTGCCCAGCGTAAAGACGCACGTCGTGGCTTTCGATACCAGCGTAGTCGACCTGACCGCACGGCTCCCCGACCCCATCGAACTGCTGTTTGCCCTGCAGCTGGGGGGTGGCACCGATATCGGCCGCGCCCTGAAGTACGCCGAGCAGCTCAATGTGGCTCCGCGCGATACGGTACTGGTCCTGCTGAGCGACCTGTTTGAGGGGGGATCGGTGGCGAATATGCTGCAGTCCGTCCGCCGCCTGGTCCATTCCGGCCTAACGTTTCTGCCCATCTTGGCCCTCAACGATCAGGGGGCACCGGCCTTCGACCAGGAGGTCGCGGCTCAGTTTACCGAACTGGGACTAAAGCCTTTTGCAAGCACGCCGGGCGCGTTTCCCGAGGTACTGGCTAAGGCGCTGTACGGGTGAGTTCGTTTACTTAAAACTGATGTCCACTATCCGCAATCGCCGGTACTTATTGGTGCGAAACTTCCGTGTACCGAGCACCTTCAGAAGGGCGAAGCCCGTTGCGACCGAAACGGCGGTGACGAGGGCATCGTCCGTAGTATAGCTAGTGGTGGGATCCTTGTCGGTGGAGTAACCCAGTGCCGCGAAGACCGACCAGCCGGCACCGAAGGTCATCAGCCCGTAGCCCAGTTGCGTGGCGATGGTGCCGCCGCGGTGGACGACCGCGATCTCCTCGATCATCACGAAGCGGTCGTTGATGACCAGCGCCTGGATGTCGGGCCGCATTTCGCGGATGTAGCCTTCCTGCCAGAAATCGTCGCCCTTCAGCTTAAAGCGCAGCAGGTCGCCCTCGTACATGCGCTGGCTCTTCGAGTCCGTCAGCTTTTCGAACAGCAGTACCTTCTGGGCGGGTACGCGGGTGCAGAGCAAACCGAGAAAAAGCAATAGGATCAGGCGCATGCCGGGGAGGTAGATGGTAGAAAGGACAGTCTGACGCCAAAGATAGTTGGCTAGCGGGTGGCGGTGAGTCCGATGATTTTCTCCATTTGGTCGCCGTAGGTTTCCAGCACCTCGCCGAGTTTCTCGATCTGCTCCTGGGCTTCGGGGTAGTTCCGTTGCTCGATCGCTTCCCGCACGCCGGGCAGGGTCTTGACGCCGTAGCCGGTGTAGTAGCCGGGTGCGTACACGTGGTGGATGAACCAGGGCCGGCGGGGCAGTCCTTCCTCGCGGGTGAGTTGGCGTTCGAGGTCGATGAACAACCGGTTGAGTCGGTCGCGCTCCTCGGCCGATAAGTTAGTCGCTTTGGCGGCATCGTACTGTCCGGCCAGTTGGTTGATGCGGTGCAGTCCGTTCTGGAGCGGGGCGAAATTGAGGTAGGGTACTTCTTCTTTGGCGGTGGGGACAACGAAAGGCTGGGTGGGGTCGGCGGCGAGTTGGTAGGCGCCATCGCGGATGAGTTTGTTCTCCCGCGCCGTCTCTTCCCGTTGCTGGTCGGCCAGCTCCGTCACTTCCTTTACGTAGCCCTCCAGCGTGGTGCCGAAGCGCTCGAATTCGAAGGGCAGGACATCGGCACTAGCCAGTCGCAGGGTGGTTCGGCCGGCCACCTTGACCAGGGCGGCACCGTAGCTGAAATCCGGATCCTTAAAGCGCTTGTAGTGGTCGTATGAATCGTACATCGTGTGGTACTCCCCGCCGCTGCTTTCTCCACCGAATCCCATATTGAAGGAAGCGATGCCGAGGTGCTGGAAGAAGGGGGAATAGTCGGAGCCGGAGCCCAGTGCCGATAAGTTGAAGTGCTCCAGTTTCTTCTTGTCGTTCACCTCACTCTCCGCCGCGGCGCGGGCGAATACGGTCACGCCGGTCTGGGGGTCCATCACGTCTTCCGTGATCTCGCCGAAGAATTTTTCCAGGGTGTGGGAGCCTCCCGCGTTGAGGAACCCGCGACCGGTACCGTCGGTATTGATGTAGGCAACGGCCTTTTCCTTAAGCTCCTCAGCGTGAGTTTCTACCCACTCCGTAGAGCCGAGCAGACCGGGCTCTTCGGCACCCCAGGCGGCGTACTTGATCGTGCGTTTGGGGCGCCAGCCGGTTTTTACCAGTTCGCTCACCGCGCGGGCTTCCTCCATGACGGCGACCATGCCGCTGATCGGGTCGTTGGCACCGTGCACCCAGGCATCGTGGTGGTTACCGCGGATGATCCACTCGTCGGGGTAGGCGCTTCCTTCGAGGGTAGCGATGACATCGTAGGCGGGGGCGAGGTCCCAGTTAAACTCCAGTTGCAGGTGCACTTCCGCCGGCCCGGGTCCGATCCGGTAAGTGATGGGCAGGGCACCGCGCCAGCTGGCGGGGGCTACGGGTCCTTCAAGGGCTTCGAGCAGGGGTTGGGCATCGTGATAGGAGATGGGTAGGACGGGGATTTTGGTGAGACCGGGTGCGTCTTCCCGATCCAGTCGCTCGGCTCCCTCGGTGGCTCCGTATCCGGGCGTCAGCGGATCGCCGGGCTGGGAGGGCAGGTCCATGACCGCGCCGCGCTGTACGCCGTATTCGTTCTTGAAGGCGCCATCGGGGTAGGTTTCTCCCCGGTAGTAGCCGTCGTCTTCCGGGTCGGAATAGAGAATACAGCCGATGGCTCCTTTCTCCGCCGCCACTTTCGGCTTGATGCCGCGCCAAGAACCCTGATACTTGGCGATCACGATTTTGCCCCTTACGTCGATGCCCCGCTTCTCGAGTTCTTCGTAGTCGGCCGGGACGCCGTAGTTCACGAATACGAGCTCGGCCGTCACGTCACCATCGATGGAGAATGCATTGTAGGGTGGTAGTGCCTCGTCGGTTTGCTCGGTAGCAGCATCCCCCGCGACCGGTGGTTCCTGGAGCATGGCGGTGTACTTCGTGGGGGCGATGAGTTCCAGTTTACGCAGCTTAGGCGTAGGGAATAGGACATCGAACCGCTCTACTTCTACTTCATACCCCCAAGACCGAAACTTCTCCGCCATGAAGTCGACCACCTTTTTATCGTAGGGTGAACCCACGTGGTGGGGCCGGGCGGTCATGTACTGCATCCATTCGTCCAGATTGCCGGGAGTTACGAGGGCATCGAGTTGGGTTTCGATAGTGCGCTGCTGCTGGGCGCTTGCCTCGGTGAATCCCATGAGGGGGGCGGTGGTTTGGGCGGCGACCTGGAGGGAAAACGTGCAAACGGCCAGTACCAGTAAGGTCAACGTGGGTGATTTCATAAATCGTAGGGCATTAAAGTTGGAAATGTAACCATTTTTCACTACAGCCGTCCAACGGGGTGCCCCCGTCGGTAATTTCAAATGCCGGACGGGGTCACCCCGTCCGACGGCTTAAGCGGTCGGACCGCTTAAGCCGTCGGACCGCTCTCGCGCAATTCCGTAATTTCGCCCCAAGCCGGCATGCCGGAGTCGATCCATTCACTCTCCTTCCTTAACATTTACCCACATGCTCCGCTTTCTGCCTATCCTGTTACTTCCCCTCCTCTTCGCCTGCGGCACCGACGGCACCAATGCACCCACCGAAAGGACCGACGTCGAGCTCCGCGCCCACGCCGACAGCCTCGCCCACGCCTACCTGATCACCGACGGTCACGTTGACCTGCCCTACCGACTCAAGGTGAAAAACTTCCGGCTCGAACGCGAGATGCTCGGTATCCCGGTGGAAACCAGCGAAGGAGACTTCGACTACGTTCGTGCCGTAAAGGGCGGCCTGGATGCTCCCTTCATGTCGATATACATTCCCAGCAGCCTGCAGGAAGAACCCGGAGGCAGCCCCGCCCTGGCCGATAGCCTGATCGATATGGTGAAGGGAATCGCCGCCGCCCACCCGGATAAATTTCGCATCGCAACCAGTCCGGACGACCTGGAACAAAACTTCCGCGACGGCGTCATGAGCCTCCCCATGGGCATGGAAAACGGATCCCCCATCGAAGATCGCCTCGAACGTGTGCAGGAATACTACAACAAGGGCATTCGCTACATCACCCTGACCCATGCCAAGGATAACCTCATCTCCGACAGCAGCTACGACACCCTCAACACCAACGGCGGCCTAAGCCCCTTCGGTGAGGAAGTGGTAAAGGAGATGAACCGCGTCGGCATTATGGTCGACGTAAGCCACATCAGTGACTCGGCCTTCTGGGACGTGATGGAGATCACCGACGTACCCGTCATCGCGAGCCATTCCTCGGTACGGAAGTTCACGCCCGGCTTCCAGCGCAATATGGATGATGACATGATCGAGCGACTGGGAGAGAACGGCGGCGTCATCCAGATCAATTTCGGCTCCACCTTCCTCGACGGAGCCCTGCGCGAACGCCAGGATAGCCTACGCGGCGTTCTGCTCAATCGCCTCGCCGAAGCCGGTTACGAAGATGGCAGCGACGAGCGCCAGGCGATGATCGACAGTTTCCAGCAGGAAAACCCCACCCTCTACTCCGACCTGGAAATGGTAGCCGACCACATCGACCACGTGGTTGAGATCGCCGGTATCGATCACGTCGGACTGGGCTCGGACTTCGATGGCGTCGGCGACAGCCTACCCACCGGCCTGAAGGACGTAGCCGACTACCCCAACCTCATCTATACGCTACTGAAGCGCGGCTACTCCGACGAAGACATCAAGAAGATCGTGTCCGGCAACGTATTACGGGTGTGGCGCGCCGTGGAAGCGGCCTCATCCGCCCGCGGGTAGTTGCCGTAGGAGCTTCACCATTTTTCGCTCGATGGTGGCGTAGGGCAGTTCCTCCTTGCCGGTATACATAAAGAGCACGGCCAGTTGACTTTGCTCTTTGCCCGACTCCCGTGGCACCTGCGGCCCCGCCAGAAGATGTTTGTTCAGGCGGTAGGCCTCGCGCATGCGCCGCTTGAGCAGGTTGCGGTCGACGGCGCGTTTAAAACGGCGTTTAGGAACCACGAAGGTGACCTTGTATGAAGGATCTCCCCGCCGCCGCTCGACGGGCCGAAACACCACGCGCAAAGGGTAGGACGAGGCCGTACCCGCACCAGCAGCAAACAAACGGCCGATCTCCTTGCGGGATTTCAGGCGTTCGGCGGAGTGAAATTTCTGGGACATGGGTGGGGCGGAATAAGGCTTTTTAGCCGAACACGGCCGGTACGCCTCACGTTGAGAGAGGGAACAAATCAAATAGAAATGTCTAAATCACCCGCCAACAATATCTCTAAAAAAGAAATCAACACGCCCACCGACCTCGACCCGAAAAACGTCGAGAAGGTCGTGAAGGCCCTCAATCCTCTGGTCGCCGACCTGATCGCCCTGTGGGTAAAAACCAAGAACTACCACTGGCACATGTCGGGCCGCAACTTCCGCGACTACCACCGGATGCTCGACGACCAGAGCGAGGAGCTGATCACCACGGTCGACCCCCTGGCGGAGCGCGTGCGCAAACTCGGTGGCAAAACGATCACCAGCGTAGGCCACGTAGCCCGGCTGCAGAACGTCACCGATAACGACAATGCCCTGATCGCTCCCCGCGATATGCTCCTCGACCTGATGGAAGAGAACAAGAAGATGGCCAAAAACCTGCGCGAGGCCCACAGCGTCTGCGACGAAGCCGACGACATCGGCGGTGCCAGCCTCCTCGAGGACTACCTCAACGCCACCGAGCGCCGTACCTGGTTCCTCTTCGAAGCTACCCGGGAGCTGCAGTAATTCCCCTTCGCAGCTAAAATGGAAAGCCCCGACTCATTCACTGAGTCGGGGCTTTTTTCGTCCGTATCGTGTGTGAAGCTTACACGTCGACCTTCGCGTACTTGGCGTTAGCTTCGATAAAGGCGCGGCGAGGCGGCACCTCGTCTCCCATCAGCATACTGAAGACGCGGTCGGCCTCGGAGCTTTCTTCGATCTCGACGCGCTGGAGCATGCGGGTATCGGGGTCCATGGTGGTTTCCCAAAGCTGGGTGGCGTTCATCTCACCGAGACCCTTGTAGCGTTGCACCTTCACGGCACCGTCGTTTTCGCTCTTGCTGTAGTTGGCGATGGCCTCACGGCGCTCGTCCTCCGTCCAGCAGTAGCGGAATTGCTTACCGCGGCGTACCTGGTACAGTGGCGGCTGGGCAATGTAGACGTAGCCTCCCTCGACGAGGGCGTGCATGTAGCGGAAGAAGAAGGTGAGGATCAGGGTCACGATGTGACTGCCGTCGATATCGGCATCACACATAATGATGATCTTGTGGTAGCGCAGTTTTTCCAGGTTCAGCACCCGTTCGCCGTGCTCGCCCTCCACGATGCTCACGCCCAGGGCGGTGAACATGTTCTTGATCTCTTCATTCTCGTAGATCTTGTGCTCCATGGCCTTCTCCACGTTAAGGATCTTACCACGTAGGGGCAGGATAGCCTGGAAGGCGCGGTTGCGACCCATTTTGGCGGTTCCTCCGGCCGAGTCACCCTCGACGAGGTAAATCTCGGAGCCTTCGGGGTCTTTATTGGAGCAGTCGGCCAGTTTACCGGGCAGGCCGGTACCGGTGAGCACGTTCTTGCGCTGCACCATCTCGCGGGCCTTGCGGGCGGCGTGACGGGCGGTAGCGGCGATAATCACCTTATCGATGATGCGCTTGGCCTGGTTGGGGTTCTCTTCCAGCCAGTGACCTACGCTCTCTCCTACTGCGCGGCTGACGATACCGGTAACTTCGCTGTTGCCGAGCTCTCCCTTCGTTTGTCCTTTAAACTGCGGTTCGGGAACCTTAACGGATACCACGGCGGTGAGTCCCTCCCGGAAATCCTCGCCACTGACCTTGAACTTCAGCTTCTTGAACAGGCCGTTCTCTTCGCCGTACTTCGTGAAGAGGCGGTTCACCGCCCGGCGGAAGCCGTTGACGTGGGTACCCCCCTCACGGGTTTTGATGTTGTTGACGAAGGAGTAGATGTTCTCCTGGTAGGTGGTGTTGTACTGCATGGCCACCTCGACCTCTACGTTGTCTTCCTTCGACTTTACGTAGATGGCCTCTTCGATCAGGTCCTGCTTGCCCTCGTCGAGGTACTTGACCATTTCGGCCAGTCCGCCCTCGCTGTAGAACTCCTTGCGCAGGGGTTTGCCCTCGTCGTCGGTCTGCCGTTCGTCGCTGATGCTCAGCTGCAGCCCGCTGTTGAGGAAGGCGAGTTCCTGCATCCGGTTAGCGAGCGTCTCGTACTTATAGACGAGCGACTCGAAGATCGTCGCATCCGGCTTGAACAGGATGGTGGTACCGGTGTGCTCGGATTCACCGACCACGTGGACCTCATTTTGGGGTTTGCCTTCGCTGTAGTCCTGCTGGTACACCTTACCGTCACGGTTGACCGTGGCGCGCAGGTGGCTCGAAAGGGCGTTCACACAGGAAACACCGACGCCGTGCAGACCGCCGGAAACCTTGTACGTATCCTTATCGAATTTACCGCCGGCGTGGAGCACCGTCATAACCACTTCCAGGGCCGACTTGCCCAGCTTCTCGTGGAGGTCGACGGGGATACCGCGACCGTCGTCGGTAACGGTGATGGAATTGTCTTCGTGGATGATCATATCGATCCGGCTGCAGTAACCGGCCAGGTGCTCGTCGATGGAGTTATCGACCACCTCCCAGACCAGGTGATGCAGTCCCCGGGTATCGGTGCCCCCGATGTACATTCCTGGACGTTTCCTTACCGCTTCTAACCCCTCCAGCGCGGTGATATTTCCGGCGTCATAACCCGCTTTCGGGTTCAGCTCGTTATTCTTTGTCATAGCTACAAAAGTACAAAAATTATGCCAGTTTTCCTAGCTCCGACCCGTCGCCAAAAAGGCATGTTGGGCGGGTACGCGGGAGCCGTGAAAAGGGGGGCAAAAGCGGGCAAACGCCACTTAAACCACGTTAAAAGCTGGACTTACAAAAAAGCGCGTAAATTGAAGTGCGGTATACCAGACGCGTGGCAGCTGGGATGGCAGAAATCGACTGCCCCACGCGACCCCGAAAAGACCGACCAACAACCTGCACTACTGTGAAAATTGTAAGTTTTCTGGCGGCGCTCATGCTGCTTTGTTTCCGGCCCGACGGTGGTGCCGCGCCGGCGCCGTCCGCCCTCGGTGATGCCGCCATTTCAGTGCCGCTGTTGTTGAATTTAGACGGGAATTACCTTCCCCGGGCCTCCCTCCAGTTTCGGACCTCCCCCCAATCAGAAACACCCGACGCGCCCGTAGTGACCAACCGGGGGAAGATGTACCAGGCTATCGCCGGTCTGTTGGTCGGTATGCTCCTCGTAGTAGGCCTGGCGTTTTACCGCGTCCGCAAGAACCACAAGGACGCACTTGCCGTGCTGCTGCTCGTGTCGCTGATCATCTAACCCCTCCGGATCCAGCGAAGGGAACTAAAATTCGATGCTTAAACTCGGGATACGCATGACGCACGCTACCACGGACGCAGCCTCCTCCGGTACTCCTCCACCATCGCCCGCTGGGTAGCGCCGCGCTTGTACATTCTGAAGACGCTCAGGTTGGCCATCTGTACCCGGAACCAACTGTTCGCCCGGTACTTGCGGGCCGAAACCGTAACGGAGCGGGGCATCACCCGGAACGGAAACCGGCTCCACGCCCGCTGGATGATGTCGTAATCTTCCATGATCTGCATGCCGTCGTCGAAGCCGCCCAGCTCATCCCAGGCGGACCGGGTTAGGTAAAGCGACTGATCGCCGCCCCGACAGGCCAGTCCTCCGAACCGGGTACAGAAGGCATTGATCGCCAGCAGGGGGTGGCGGGAATCGAAGCGAAAGCGGTAACACCCCACGGGATTGCCCGCTTCCACGCTACGGCAAATGTCATCGTAAAATCCCCGGGGCGGCCGGGTGTCCGCGTGTACGAAGTAAAGCACGTCGTACCGGTCGGCATCAAGACGGGCCGCTTCGTTCATTTGTCGCGCCCGTCCGCGTTGCTTACAGGAAAGATACCGCACCTGCGTCCCCGCCCGCAGCAGTTCCGCCGTGCCGTCCGTACTTCCCCCGTCCGCTACCGTAATGGTACCCCGCCCGGCTAGTTCACCGGCCAGGTAGGGCAACAGGTTGCGCAGGTTATCCACTTCGTTGACAACGGGAATAATTAGGTGTAACTGCATTTTCGGATCGGCGCTTTGGGGCATTTAAGTACGTAGCAGACTGTCGCTTCGGATTGACCTCCCGCGCTACGCAAGCCGGTAATACACCGACTTGAGGTAGGCCCCCTCCGGGAAAGAAATGGGGTGGTCTACGTCGTGAAAGGTTTTTTCCAGTAGTTCGTACTCCCGGCCGCTGCGCTTCATCACCTTCGCTACGGTCGCGAAGAAATCGTCGGCACTCACCCGGGCCGAACAGGAAGCCGCCACCAGGATGCCCCCCGGCTTTACGAGGGGTACGGCGAGGGTATTGATGCGGCGGTAGGCATCCAGCGCCCTGGGAACCTCCTTCTCCCGCTTGGCGAAACTGGGTGGGTCGACCACCACGATCCCGAATTGTTCCCCCTGCCGGGCCAGTCGCTCCAACTCCTGGAAGGCGTCTCCCTCAATGGTCTCGTGACGCGGATCGTCGCCAAAGTTCAGGGCCACGTTGCGCCGGGCGACCTCCAGGGCCGGACCGCTGATGTCGAGGCTCACCACCCGGTACGCGCCGCCGTGCAGGGCGTGCACGCTGAATCCACCGGCGTAGCTGAACACGTCGAGCACGTCCTGTCCGGTAGCCAACTCCCCCACCCGCTTGCGGTTGTGGCGGTGATCGAGGAAAAAGCCGGTCTTGTGTCCGCTTACGACGTCGGCCAGCAATTCTACATTGTGTTCCCGGAAGGTAAGCTCATTGGCCGCCAGGCTGCCGGTCAGTACGGTTCCGTTGGCCATTCCCGGGCGGGCCGTTACCACCCGCGCCAGCCGCAGGACCACGGTCTCCACCTTCGCCGCACGCTGCAGCAGGGGCAGCAGATCGGTCAGGTAAGGGAACCAGCTCGGGCTGTACAGCTTGACCACGGCCACGTCGGCGTAGACGTCGACGATCAGTCCCGGCATTCCGTCGTTCTCCCCGTGAATAAGTCGGTAGCCGTTGGTATTTTTTTTGAGCAGGGGCAGCCGGAGTTTGCGGGCCGCCTGAATGCGGTCGGAGAAAAACGCGGTATCGATCTTCACCGGCTCTCCCTGGTGGAGTACGCGAATGCGGATCGGCGAATCGGGGTCGTACAGGCCGACGCCGATGAATTTGTCCTTCTTGCGGTCGAAAATAATGGCTAGGTCGCCGGCCTTTCCTTCCCCCTTCACCGAGGCCACGGCGCCGTCGAAGAGCCAGGGGTGGCCGCTGCGGAGAATGCGCTCGCCCTGGGGGGTGAGCTTGGTGGCGAGGCGTTGGGGAGTCAATTCGACCATTTAAACTATGAGCGGGGGGATTGCAAATTTCCGCCACCGGGCCGTGACGACCACCGCAGCGAAACACCGGCGGAAGATATTTTCCGGGGGCATCCTTTCGGGCGGGCAAATATAGGGGTAATTTGGTCGCAACATGCGCCTCACCCCGCACGACATCTACCGCTCCTTCCCCGTGCAATTGCTGCTCTTGCACCTGCGCAGCAATTTCTTGCTGCTCGGGATGTGGCTGCTCCTGCTCCTGATGATCAGCGGGGCGCTCGGCCAGCAACTCGGCCTGCAGTACCTCTTCCTCGATCCCGAATACCTCGGAGAGAGCGGCTACTATTCCTTCCTGATCGTGGGCCTGGCCTTCGGCTTTTTCACCATGAGCTGGAACCTGAGCACCTACCTCCTGCTGGGCGGCTACTTCAACTTTCTGGCCAGCCTGTCGCGCCCGTTCTTCAAATTTTGCATCAACAACGCCCTGTTACCCCTCGGGGTATTCCTGACGTACTGCACCTTACTGATTCGCTTCCATCCGTCGTCGGAGGGGGCGGTAACGCAGGTGCAGGGGCTTTCCGGATTAGCAATGGGATTGGTACTGAGCCTCTTTCTTTACTCGATCTACTTCAACCTCACCAACCGGGACATTAACTACTACACCGCGGGGCGGGAAACGCCACCCAATCGCGGCCCCGGCCTGCAGGCCGGGCTGGGCTACCGCCCCTACGAGGCCTCCGCCCTCGGCCCGCAGATGGTAAACCTGTACGACAATCCGTTTCAGGTCAGGACCTACCTCAATGCGAGTTTGCGCACCCAGCGCGTCCGGTCGGTTGCCCACTACGAAACCGATCTGCTCAAGAACATCTTCCGCCAGAATCACTTCAACGCCCTCGTCCTTCAGTTCGTGACGATCGCCGTGTTGATCGCACTCGGGTTGCTGATCGACTACCCCACCTTTCAGATCCCGGCCGGGGCGAGCTTCTTTATTCTGTTCAGCCTGTTCGTTTCCATCATCGGTGCGGTGAGTTACTGGTTCTCGGAGTGGCGGCTTACCTTGCTAGTGCTCCTCCTGATCCTGGTGAACTGGCTCACTAGTACGGCCTTCTTCGACCACGGCAATCAGGCCTACGGCCTGGAGTACGATGAGCCCGCCAGCTACTCACTCGATACCCTCACCAGCCTCTACCGCCCCGAAAACCTGCGGGCAGACCTGGAGGCCACCCGGCAGATCCTCGACCGCTGGAAAGCAAAGCAGCCCACCCAAAAACCAAAGATGGTGGTGATCTGTGCCAGCGGGGGCGGCCTCACGGCATCTTTATGGGCCACCCACCTCGCCCAGAGCATCGAAGCCTGCAGCAACGGCCGCCTCATCGAATCCACGGCCCTCATCACCGGGGCAAGCGGGGGCATGCTGGGTCTGGCCTACCTGCGGGAGACCTACCTGGAATCGCCCTCCTTCCGCTCCAACGGACTGCGCCGGCTCGACCGCGTCAGCCGCGATCTCCTCAACCCCGTGGCCTTTTCCATCGTCAGCAACGACATTTTCCTGCCCTTCCGCCGGATCCGAATTGGGGACGAGCGCTACCGACGCGACCGGGGCTACGCCTTCGAGCGGGCCTACAACCTCGCCACGGATCACCTGCTCGACCGCCCGCTCTCCGAATACCGGGCCGCGGAGAAGGCCGCCTCCATTCCCCTGCTCTTCGTGACGCCCAGCATCGTGGAGGACGGGCGCAGGATGGTTATTTCCCCCCAGGGCGTGAGTTACATGATGGTGCCGCCCGAGGCGTATACGGGGAACATTCCCCTTTCCCCCGATATGGTGGATTTCGGTCGTTTTCTGCACGCCCAGGACGCCGACAGCTTGCGGCTCAGTTCCGCCCTGCGGGCCAACGCCTCCTATCCCTACGTGCTGCCGCAGGTGAGCCTGCCCACCGAACCACTGGTTCACCTGATGGATGCCGGCTACCGCGACAATTACGGCATCGCTTCGGCCTCCCGCTTTATTCACGTTTTCAAAGACTGGATCGAAGAAAATACCTCCGGAGTCATTCTACTACAGATCAGCGCCTTCCGCGAGCAGGAAATTCCCGAGACCGGGCAGCGCGGGGTTATCAGCGGTTTATTCAGTCCGCTCGGCGTGGCCGGCAACATCCTCAGCCTCCAGATTCTGGACCAGGAAGCCCTGCTGGCCGGACTCTCCCGTACCCTCGGCCCTACTAAGTTCCACCTCTTCCGCTTCAACTACCAGCCCCGGGAGGACGATCCCCTGCGCACATCGGTCTCCCTGCACATGACCGAATCGGAAAAAGTGCAGGTGCTGCGCGCCCTCGACGAGCCGGTCCAGCAGCGGCAAATCGATGCCCTTCTACAGCTTCTGGATTAAGCTTCCCTTTCTACCTTTACCCCATGGCGCAGCCCCTCACCCGCATCAATCGCCTCGAGCGCGAACTTCACCTCCGGCAGTTGCAGGTGCGCCGCTTGTTGCAGATCACCCAGGCCATCAACAACAATGTCTCGGCGGGGGACCTGTTTCAGATGTACCGCTCCTTCCTGAGCAGCGAGCTGGGGGTCAACGAAATGGCCCTCTTCGTGCGGGAAAGCGAACACGACGAACGCTGGCAATTGGCCACTTCCATCGGCGTCGACGACCTGCCTACCGACCTGGACTACGCCGACGAGCTACAACGGCTCAAGCGGCCGGGCAACATCGATGAGCCGGATCATCCCCTGTTTCGTCACTTCGAGCACGTAGTACCGGTACTCCACAAGGAGCGCCCCATCGCCTTCATCCTCATCGGCAGCTTCACCGACGAGGAGGACATGTTTGAGCGCGTACAGATCATCACCACCATCAGTAACGTGATCGCGGTGGCCATCGAAAACAAGCGGCTGTTTCGCCGACAGATCGAGCAGGAGCGACTGGAGGCCGACCTTGACCTCGGCGCGAAGGTGCAGCAGATGCTGATCCCGAAGGAGTTGCCCACCAACGATTTTTACGAGCTCAGCGCCATTTACCGCCCCAAGCTCGGCGTGGGGGGCGATTACTTTGATTACCGGGAATTCGCCGACGGCAAGCTGGTCTTCTGCATTGGCGACTTTACCGGCAAGGGGGTCAGCGCCGCCCTGCTCATGGCCAACTTTCAGGCCAACTTCCACACCCTGATCCGGAAGCGTACCGACCTCCACGCTTTCGTCACCGAGATCAACGAAAGCGTGTACCGGATCACCAACGGCGACCGCTTCGTCACCTTCTTCGTTGCCGAGTACGACCGCAGCGCTCACCAGCTTCACTACGTCAATGCCGGTCACCCGCCCGCCGTCCTGGTGAGCGAGAACGGCTTCCAGCTCCTCGACAAGGGGACCACCGTGCTGGGTTCCATCGATGAGCTGCCGGTGCTGGAGGTTGGCACCGTCGATTTACCCCCCCAGGCCCTCATCGTGACCTATACCGACGGGCTTACCGACCTGCAGAGTGCGGCCGGCGAAACCTTCGAAGAGGAGATCCTGTACCAATTTGCCCGCCGGCAGCACTACCGCTCCGCCGGCCTCTTCAATGAGAACCTGCTGGCCAAGCTGGAAGAGTTCAGGCAGGACAACGAGTACCCCGACGATCTCACCATTCTGACGTGCCGAATTTTTGGAGAATGACGGTTGTTCAACAGACCGGCGAAAAGTAGGCTTCGGGAAGAACGAAAACCGCCCGCTATCCGTTCCCCGTAGTGAGATGAAGGATAAGACGATCGCGGCAATTCTGGCTTTCTTCGGAGGCATCATTGGCCTGCAGCGGTTTTATTTAGGCCAGAAGGGAATGGGCATGGCCCAGGTATTCTTCTTTGTTCTTGCCCTGTCCGCCGGGCCCAGTCCGTTCACCGTGATGCTGATCTCCCTGGCGCTCATTTTTGGCATCATCGATGCCATTTCTTTTCTTTCGATGGACCCGCGTGAATTCGACCTCAAGTACAATGAATCGCTGGCCCCGACTTCCGCTTCCGGCAACCACCGTGGGAACCGTCAACCATACCAAAAACAGCGCAGCATGACCGACCGAGAACGACGCTTCCAGGAACGGCAAAGACAGCGGGCCGAGCAGGAGCGCGAACGCGAGCGTCGCGACCGGGAACGGTTTAACCAGCAGCCCGTAGAACAACCGGCGCGCGCCGCTAAGTCCGTCCGCCGGGACCCCGGCCGGTCCGACCGGGAAACGGGGGTTCGCCACTTCCGGGAGTACGAATACGAAGAAGCCATCGCCGCCTTTCAGCGGGCACTGGAAAAGAATCCGCGCGACGTCGCCTCCCACTTCAACATCGCCTGTGCCTACTCCGTAGAGGAGGAAGCCGACCGGGCATTCTACCACCTCGATCGCGCCGTCGCCCTCGGCTTCGACGATTTCGACCGCATTCGCACCCACGACAGCCTGGCCTACCTGCGTATCCAGCGGGCCTTCCCCGACTTTGCGAACAATCAGTTTCGCCTGTCTACCCCGGAGCCCGTCCGCATCTCCAACGAGGAGGACCCCCTGGTCGCCGCTCCGGAGCAACCCGCCAACAACGGGCCGGTACACGATGAACTCCTCGAGCAGTTGCAACGGCTGGCTACCCTACGCGAAAAGGGGCTGCTGACCGAAGTGGAATTTACCACCCAAAAACGGCGACTGCTCGGCTAAGGCCCGATTATTTTACCTACTTTCCCCATCCAGATGACAGCTGACTTCCTCCTCACCGACGCCCTCGTTCCACTGCGTCCTTCCGATACCGGAGAGGAAGCCCTGGAGATCATGAACGAGTTCTACATTCGCCACCTCCCCGTGGTCGACAACCACAAGCTGGTGTCCGTCATCTCCGAAAGCGACGTCCTCGACGCCGACCCCCTGGAGACGGTCGAAAATTACCGCACCGCCCAACTGCCCCCGTCGGTCTTCCCCGACGATCACCTCTACGACGTGATGCGGCAGCTCGTTGACAACAACCTCACCGTCGTACCGGTCATCAACCGCGACGGAGAGTACGTCGGCATGGTCACCGGAGAAGACCTATTGCGCTTCTTTGCCCAGTCCAGCACCTTCAGCGATCCCGGATCCATCGTCGTGCTGGAAATGGGGCGCCACGATTACAGCCTCGCCGAGATCGCCCGGATCGTGGAAAGCGACAACGCCATCATCCTGAGCTCCTTCGTTCGCGGAATGACCGATTCCAATCAGGTAGAGGTGACCCTCAAGCTCAACAGCCAGAGCATCGCCGGCACCATTGCCACCTTCGAGCGTTTCAACTACGTGGTCAAGGCCAGCTTCAACGAAAAGCAACTGCAGGATACCCTGCGCGAGCGCTTCGACAGCCTAATCAACTACCTCAACGTCTAGAAGCTCCCGCTGAACAGCAGCCGAACCCGTAGGTCGTTGGCCTCCCGGGAAAATAGATCCTGCTCCAGCCGGTAAGCCAGTTCAACCCCGACGGCCAGGTCCACAGTATTAAGCCAGGTGTTGTCGAAGAAGAACTGACCGCCGACGCTGCTCTCCGTAAATTCCAGTCGGTCGAACGCATCGATGGCAAAACGGCTGTAGTCGTAGAAGGCATTGAGACGTACTCGCTTGAAGTAAGTGATACCCAGCAGACCGATGTCCGGATACAGTAGCGGAAGCTGGTAGTTGACCCCCAAGCGGAATACCCGGTCGTTGAGTGGCTGCTCGTAGCCCCGCGCGTAGCGGAACACGTCGGGGTACTGGTAGAGGTTCTCGCTTTGCTCCCGCTGTACGTCGAGGTCAAGCCGCAGACCGTGGGTAACGAACAAGCCCGGCAGGTACACCGAACTCTGAAGCAACAGGCGCTCCCCTAGTCGATCACCCCCTAGCGCGCGGTCGAACTTCAGTCGAGCCGTTGCCCCGAGCCGCGGCTGCACCTGGCGGAGGGCCGTCCGCCGCAGTGAACTGAAGTCGACGCCCAGGGCCAGGTTTCCGAAATTGTCCGGCAACCTCCCCTGCTCAGCATCGCGGAGAGCGTAGTACTGGTACCCAACCGAAGGGGCCAGCCCGGTGACCGTATTGCCGGCCACCCACTGCATGGGAACGGTGACGGTGGGCCCCACGGTGAGCTGACTGAATTCCTGATTGAAGAAGCGCAGGCTATCGGTCCGCGCCTCCTGCACGACGGTGTTTCGATCGCGGTACTGGGCCTGAAGTTGAACGACGGGAAACCATCCGCCGTAAGTGAGGGTGGCCCCACCGGAATACCGGTCTTCGTTTAGGTTGTACAGTCCATCGACCGACATCTCGAAGGTGTTCAGCGCATTGGCAAACTCAACGGATAAGCCCGGCGTAACGTAGCTGCCGTTGTAGGACCAGCTGTGTAGTTTGATCCCACCGAGGGTGTTGGAAAAATCGTTGACCGGATAATCCCGCTCCACCACTTCCGCCGGCAGATCGTACTGTTCCGCCGTGTAGGCCACAGGGCGCTCGAAGATGCCCGCTTGCGGGCGGCTACGTCCTTCGATTCCGGCAACCGGCCCCGCAACCGCTAGCTGATGGAGTCGCTCACCACGGGGGGTCGGACTGGAGAAGTACAGGGTATCGCCACTCAGCTGCGGAAAGTAGGCACCAACGGCTACATCGGTCAGCTGCGCGGTTTGTCCCGTAGCGGGATCGAGTCGATAGACATTGTCCACTCCGGTACGACCGCCGGAGTAAAGCAGCGCTCCGTCCTGGGTCACGGTGAGCATATCGACGGGATCGTTGCTGGCTTCCCGGACAACCTCCACCGCCCCGGAAGCCGGTTCCCACGCCCGAATGGAAATCCCATCCGCAGCCTGGGCAAAAAAGTACACGGTTCGCCCGTCGGGTGAAAAGGCGGGCCAGGCCACGTTATTCGCATCGATGCGTACGCGCTGGGTGACCTCCCCGGAGGCGACCTCCAGGATCCGCAATTCGGGCCCCGCCTCCAGCGGATCGAACCACACCGCCGCGATCCGGCTTTCGTCCGCACTCAGTCTGCCGGCTACGTAGTGCCCCCACTCACTCAGCTTGCGCCGAAGCCCGGTTTGTAGTTCGTATACGATCAGGTCGGAATAATTCTGGTTGGTGTAGCGAGGGTCCTGACGGTACTCGGTCCAGACGACGAGGCGCGCTCCCCCATCGAGCCAGGGTTCCCGCTGGATCCCCGTGGTGGTGATTACCTCATCCGGTTGCCCCGGCCTTACCCACACCAGGGCCGGCAGGCGCTGGTAGCTGCTGCGCAGGGCCAGTAACCTTCCCCCCTCATCCATAAAGGGGAACCGGTAGTTGCGAATGTCCCGGTCGGCACCACCGATCAACTCGCCCGGTCGGGAGGGCGGATCGACGTTTAGTACACTATCCTGCCGCTGCTCAAGATCGGCCATAGTGGCCCGGTACAATTGGCCGGTGGTATAGCCCGTCTCCCGCCTGAGTGCACGGCTGAAGGGATAGAACATTCCCCGGTAAGCCGCTGCCTGTTGTAGTACGGGTTTCCATACGTCGTAACCGAAGCGTTCGCGGGCGAAGGTGGTCATGGCGTAGCCGTAGCGATAGTGGTCGGGGACGAGGTCGCGAAAGCTTCCGTTGCGGGCCTTGGCGTAGCGGTAGACAATGTCACGCTGCAACAACGCACGCAGATCTTTACTAAATGCGGGCGTGCGACCCCGCCCCGAGGCGCTCAGGGCCGTTTCGGCGACAACTGCATCACCCTCGCTGAACCAGTTGGGCGTGGCAATGGCGGAAAAGGCCGCCCACCCCTGCTGGCCCTGTAGGTAGCTGATCACCTTGGTGAGCCCCCGTCGCTCGTTGCTGTTCTGTTGCACGTGGCGGAATTCGTGGATCGTGAGCAGGTCCACCCAGTCGGTTCCGCTCAGCAAATTAAAACTCTGGGGGGGCGTGACGTAGAATTCCGAGCGGAAGGGGGCCAGTCCGACGTAACCGTTGATGGTCATATTGGGGGTCTGGAGAATCAAGTCGAAATTGTAAATGGCCTCGCCAATGCTGCCCGTATGCCGGGTGGCCATCCAGTCGATGAGACTTGCCGCCCGCCTGGCCCGGGCCTCGTACCCTTCGGGGAAAATAACCCGGACGTGGTCACCCCGCAGTTGCTGCCAGTCGACCTCCGGTGGGTGCAGGCCAATGTTTTGGGAAGAAAGGTTGGTCAGGGAACAAAGGAAAACAAGAAGGAGGGTCGACCGCATGGAGGGGAAAGTGCTTGGGAGTCACAAGATTGAATAAAACCCGCAATTGTGCATCCGCCGTCGAGTATTCCGAATCCATTCAACATTTACCGACCATCGGCAAAACATCCCGTTCTTTGCCGCCTTATCGGAATACCCCGCCCTAGCCACCAACAATCGTGCGGCCGTAAATAGTCCGTGCAGCCTACCCGCGTCTCAATGTTCATCGCATGACCAACACCATCACCAACGTCCCACCCGGCACCTTCAAGGCGGAGTCGCACTGGTACCCCAAAGCGCTCAACGCCACGATCCACCCGATGGTGAGCTACTTCATGAACCTGGACCCGGAGCGCATCGTGACCCGTTACTGCCACCTCAACCCCCTAGTCGACCCCGACGGATTAAGGGAAATTCTCGCCTATCAGTGCAAGTATTTTCTGTGGGGGGGAGCCGACCTGATCAACGCAACCACCGCCCAGGGCCGCCGCCGGATGGTCATCATCGAAAACAACTCCTGCCCCTCCGGACAAAAGTCGATGCCCCTGCTCGACGACCACCAGGAAGAAGGCAGCTACCGACTGCTCGTCGAACGCACCTTCCGGCCGCTGGTCGAAAAGAGACAATCGAAGAAGGAAGGACGCCTTGCCGTGATCTACGACAAGAACCCCATGGAAGCCAGCGGCTACGCCGCCACGATTGCCGACGTGTTCCAGGAAGACGTGCTCTACATCAGCGACTACTACGGCGCGAAAGAGCGCAAACTGAAGGTGGAAGACGAGTGGCTCTTCGCCCTGCACGAGGGGGAGTGGGTGCGCCTGCGGGCCGCCTTCCGCTACCTCACCCAGCGCCCCTGGACGCGGCTGCCCCTCAACTGCAAAACGCGCATCCTCAATCCCATCGTCACCTGTCTTGCCGGTGGCCGCAATAAGATGGTGGCCGCCAAAGCCTACGACTTCTACAACGGCGAAATCCGTAAGTACGGCCTCAAAATCCACACCCCGGAAACCATCTGGGACGTGAGCCGCAACGAAATCCCCCTGTGGGTAGCGAAACTCGGCGGTCAGGCCGTGGTCAAGGTGCCCTACTCCAACGCCGGTCAGGGCGTATACACGATCACCAACAGGCGCGAACTCGACGCCTTTATGGCCGAACCCATCGACTACGAACGCTTCATCGTACAAAGCCTCATCGGCAATTACGGCTGGAGCTCGACCGGCGGCGACGGCAAGTTCTTCCACGTCGGCACCATACCCGACAAGAAGGGCCGCACCTTCGTCAGCGACGTCCGCCTCATGGTCAGCAGCACCGAAAACGGACTACGCCCCCTGGCCTGCTACAGCCGCCGCGCCGCCGACCCCCTCACCGATACCCTCGACGCGGGGGCCGAATCCTGGTCTATGCTCGGCACCAACCTGAGTGAAAAACTCGGCGACAACCAGTGGTCGAGCGACACCAACCGCCTGCTGCTCATGGACCGCCGCGACTTCAACAAGCTCGGCATCGGACTCGACGACCTGATCGAAGCGTACATCCAGACGGTGCTCAGCACCATCGCCATCGACCAAATGGCCCGCAAGTTGTTTAACAGCAAGGGTAAGTTCAGTCTACGACTGTTTTCCGGTCTCAACAACGACCCCGTTCTCCTCTCCGAAATCCTGGCATGACCCCACTTTCCTTCCTTGTTCTTACCGATCACAGCGCCCACAGCGCCCAGAATTCCGTCTACTCTCTCATCAACACCCTGGCCCGTGATCCGCGGTGCCGGCACATCGACGTAGCCAGCCGGGGGGATGCCCGTAACCGGGATTTTTTCGACGGTGCGGGGACGCGGGTGCAGGGTTTCCGGGTTAAGAGCGAACTCCTTTACCGCCCCGACGGTGCCCACTTTTCCGGAGACCTCTCCCCCCTCGATCCGGCCGATTACGACGTCGTCTGGCTCCGGTTGCCGCACCCGGTGGATACGGCTCGCTACGCCTCGCTACACCGGAACGGCACCATTGTAGTCAACAACCCCACCGGTATTCAGGAAACGGGTGACAAGTCCTTTCTCCTCAATTTCCCGGAATGGACGCCCCCGGCGCGCTTGGTACACTCGGCGGACGAAACGCGGGAGTTCGCTCGCCAGTTCCCCCTGGTGCTGAAGCCCCTGCGGGCCTACGGGGGCCAGGGTATTGTACGGGTCGACGGACCGGACGATCCCCTCAACCTCGACTTCACGGAGCCCTACCTGGCCATGAAATTTCTCAGGAACGTAAGTCAGGGCGACAAGCGCATCCTGGTCGTCAACGGAAAAATCCTGGCGGCTTCCCTGCGCATCCCTCCCCCGGGCGAGTGGCTCTGCAACGTGGCCCGGGGCGGCAAGTCGATCGGTGCCGAAGTAGAACCGGAAGAAGTTGCGCTCGTCGAAGCACTCGCGCCGGAACTGCTACGGCACGGCATCTGTTTCTGTGGGGTGGATACGCTGGTAAACGACGAAGGCAAGCGGGTGCTCTCGGAAATCAACACCCTGAGCATCGGCGGGTTTCCCCAGGCGGAGGCCCAGACCGGCCGCCCCATCCTCCAACAAACCATTAACGAACTGTTCTCCTACTGCTATGACCACCTTACCCGCTGAGACCCCGACCATATTTTCGCTTTCCGACATCGATCAGCCGCCCGCTACGATTCGCCGCTACTGGTTGCGCATCATTAGTGACGGACTGGGAGAGCCCGTTCGTGTACCACTGCTCGTAGCCAAGGGTACCGAAGAAGGTCCGGTTCTGGGCGTGACGGCCGCCGTCCACGGCGATGAGCTCAACGGCATCCGGGTGATCCAGCGCCTCTTTGGCGACCTCGACGTTAGTGAGCTGCGGGGTACCATCGTTGGTGTGCTGGTGGTCAACATTCCTGCCTTCCTGCGCCAGACCCGGGTGTATACCGATGGATTCGACCTGAACCACGTCATGCCCGGCAAAGAAAACGGGCGCGCCAGTGAAGTGTATGCGTTCCGACTGATGGATCGCCTCATCCGCCACTTCAACTTTCTTCTGGACCTACACACTGCCAGCCGGGGCCGTATAAACAGCTACTACGTGCGTGCCGATATGTCTCAGGAAGCCACCCGTCAGTTGGCCATTCTCCAAAATCCCCAGCTGATCGTACACAATCCCCCCAGCGACGGCACCCTCCGCGGTGCTGCGGATACCCTGGATATTCCGGCCGTTACCCTGGAAGTCGGCAATCCCGGCGTTTACCAGCGCACCCTCATCCGTAGCGGCATCGAGGGCGTCCACAATGTACTCTCCCACCTGGGAATGACCGACGACGAGATTATTGCTCCTGCGTCCCCGCCCGTCATCTGCAAGCGCAGCTACTGGATCTACACCCACACCGGTGGCCTCCTCACGGTCGACGTAGACCTGCTCCAGGAAGTAAAGGCCGGCGACCTCATCGCCACCCAGCGCGACGTCTTCGGCAGCCTGAAGGAGCAGTACCTGGCCCCGGAAGACGGCATCGTGATCGGTCGCAGCACCATGCCCGTCAACCGCAGCGGCGGCCGCATTTTGCACCTGGGCATCCTCTAGCGGTTCGTGGCGTCTCGCCGCGGTATCGGTTCGTGGCATCCTGCCGCGGGATCGGTTCGTGGCGTCTCGCCGCGGTCTCGGTTCGTGGCATCCTGCCGCGGCTTTCGGTTCGTGGCGTCTCGGCACGGTTCGTGGCATCCTGCCGCGGGATCGGTTCGTGGCGTCTCGCCGCGGACTTTATCGACGCTTCATACTTATCCTCACCCGCAATAACCCCGGCAAGATGCCGGGAACCAACCGGTTCGTGGCGTCCCGCCGCGGCCATCGGTTCGTGGCGTCTCGCCGCGGTCTCCATCGAAGTTTCATGCTTGTCCCCACCCGCAATAACCCCAGCGAGACGCCGGGAACCACCGCCCCTCTATTCGTACACCACCTCATTCACCACGCGTGCTACCCGGTCCATGTAGTCTTCCTGTGGCGCGGCGGTAATTCCCGGCTCCGCGGTCCAGCCACCGACCTTTCCGTCTTCATCGACTAGCACCACGAAAGGGCAGGTGCCATCGACAATGGATGCTTGGCAGATTGAGCGTTCGTTTTCCGGGAGGAAGCGGCCGGTAGGCAGGTCTGCGCGTAGGGAATCTATTCTACTTAGGTCATCTGCATCGCCGTAAACGTCCCAGCCGCCACTGACGAGAGCTTCGGGATCGAGATCCACGCCGGCACGGTCGCGGCTGATGTAAAGCTGATGATCTTCCAGTTTCAAGGCATAGCCACCGCCCCACCCCCCTACGTTCCCAACGATGAACAGGTCAATCGCGCAGGGAGGAGTGACTACATCATCTTTCTCACAGGCGCAGAGGGAAAGGATCGGCAGGAGCAATATCAGGATCAATCTGTCCATAGTGGATCGGCTGTTTCCAGTAAGACGTAGGTTGTTTACAGAAACGTTAGTGGGGGGGTTGGTTAATCACCCACAAAAACTCCGGCGAGATGCCGGGAACCAACATAACCCCGGCGAGACGCCGGGAACCAACCGGTTCGTGGCGTCTCGCCGCGGTCTCCATCGAAGCTTCATGCTTATCATCACCCGCAATAACCCCGGCGAGACGCCGGGAACCAATCCAACCCCGGCGAGACGCCGGAAACCAATCCAACCCCGGCAGGATGCCGGGAACCACTCTACCCCGGCAGGATGCCGGGAACCGCGAGCTCCATCCGGCACATCCCCCGCATTTCGGGGTGCATGAGGGGCATGTGTAGCGTATAGCTTGCCGAGTGCATGAAGCCCATGCGCGTGTAAAAATCTATGGCCCGGGGGGCGCAGGTCATTGCTTCGAGCCAGAGCAGTTCGTGGCCGGTGGTACGCGCCCGACCGATCGCCCACTCGATGGCCTGGCGGCCGAGTCCCCTACCCTGCACGGCTTGGTCGAGGTAGAGGCGGTGCAACTTCATGGCCCTTTTTTCGGGGTGTTCAGGGGGCGATACGTTGCACAGCAAGCGAATGATTCCTACGGGAAGATCCTTCTGGAGCACAAAGTGATATTCCGCGTTCACGGCCTGAATCTCCCGGGAGAAGTTTTCCTCCCCGAACTGACTTTCGACGTACCAAGCGCCATCATCCGGCCAGAAATGGGCGTAGGCGGGCGGGTAGATGCGCTGCATCAGGTGCATTAGGGCACCCTGGTCGCTGGGGGTAATCGGGCGCAGGTCGATCATTGGCGATAACTACGGCATCTTAGTCCTCGGTACCAAACAGGCCCAAGTCGAAAGAAAGGTTTTTATCCGCTCCTGTACCCTTTACCCTGATGGCAACGGTATTCTTCCCCTCCCGCAACTGAGCCTTCGCCCCGTCGATGCGCCGCACGGTATAGTGGCCGAAGCCGCCCCCGCCGGCCCTTACGTCCATTGCTATTTGGCCATTCAGGTAGACCACAAAGTCCACCCGCGTATTGATGAACTCGGCAAAGAGGTGATCCGGCACCCGGTCCACAGTGAAGTGGCGGGTCAGGTAGAGGTACTCCTCGGCATTCCAGCCAGTCCCCTTGGGTTGAAAAAAATCGGCGTAGGTGACGAAGGGGCCATTCACCCGCCGCAGTGCGGCATCTTCGGGCAGCTCACCCGTTGTCAGCAAATCACCATCTTCAGACGAGACCATTTCCCACAGGCGGGGTTCCAGTTCCGAAGTAGCCAGAATCGGTAGCCGCCGCGCCGCCGGGGCGTAGAGGGGAGTGAAGAGTGCGGGAGATGTGGTGGTATCCAGCTTCATCACCTTTCGGTCGTAGGTCATCAGGCCGTTCACCTCCCCTTCCACGTCGGTGGTTTGGGTATAGACGGCAGCGGCAAGCCCCTGACTGCGCAGGCCGTACAGCGCCTCGATGAGCTCCCGGAAGCCGGTATCGAGTTCGGCTTGATTGGTAAAGCTCTGGTAGCCCCAGTTGCGCTTATCCCACCACAGATGCTCGGGGACGACGAGGCCGAGTCCGCCAAACTCTCCCAGCACCGAGGCGCGATTTTCTTCGGGGGCTTCCATACCGGGGCCCGGATAAAGGTGCGCATCGTACACGTCTCCTACCCCACGGTCGGTCCAGCCGCTCGGCGCGTCGACCAGCCGGGTCGGATCGTAAGCACGGGTCCAGTCGGCAATACGTTCGGTGTCGTACTGTCCCCAGCCCTCATTGAAGGGCACCCACATCGCGATGCTCGGAAAATTATACAGGGCATCAATCATTTCCCGGTATTCCCGTTCGAAGTGAACGCGATCGGTAAAGGGCTGCTGAGCGTCCCGGGCTGCTTCGGGGGCAACGAAGGAACGGTCGTGAATGTAACCGCTCGGCATATCCTGCCACACTAGCACACCCAGGGTATCGCAGGCGTGGTAGAAGGTGGCGGGCTCGGTTTTGACGTGCTTGCGCAGCATGTTGAAGCCCCACTTTTTGGTCATCTCGATGTCGAACACCATCGCCTCCGGGGTGGGTGCGGTGTAGAGTCCGTCGGGCCACCACCCCTGATCGAGGGGACCGAACTGAAAATAGGGCATATCGTTAAGCAGCATTACCGTATGACCATTGGCGTCCGGACCAAGACTCACCTTCCGCATACCGACGTAGCTGCCCACCTCGTCCAGCTTTTTTCCCGAGCCATCGGTGAGGGTGACGGTTAGCGGATACAGAAAGGGGTCCTCCGGCGACCATAACCGCGCGTTCGGCAGGGGGATTCGCACGGCTCCCGCCCGTGACCCGGCCACCAGCGGCACGGTCTGCCCGGCCACCGGTTGACCGCCTGAACCCCTGATGCTCACCTGGGCGTTCAGGTCGCGGCTCAGGCTGGTGGTGTTAATCTGCAGATCGACGGCCCCCTCATCTACGTTAGGCGTCACCTTCAGTGAGGTGATGTATTCCTGGGGCACCGCTTCCAACCAGACCGTCTGCCAGATGCCGGTGACCGGGGTGTAGAAGATGCCGCCGGGCTCACTGACTTGTTTTCCGCGGGGTTGCAATCCGGCGTCGGTGGGGTCCCAAACCCGGATGGTCAGCTCCTGCGCGCCGCCGCGCCGCAAAAAGTCAGTCACGTCGAAGCTGAACGGCACGTAGCCCCCTTCGTGACCCCCGACAACCCGGCCGTTGACGTACACCGTAGCGCGGAAGTCTACGGCTCCAAAGTGAAGTAAAAGTCGCTCCCCATCCGTCCGCGGCGGTACCGTAAAATTGCGGCGGTACCAGAGGTATTGGTCCTTGCCCACCAGCTTTTTCACGCCGCTGAGGGTGGATTCGACCGCGAAGGGTACCAGGATCTTGCCGTCGTACTTTTTGGGTGCGGTGGTCTGGGCAAGGAGAGTGATCGCGTAATCCCACTTGCCGTTCAGATTGACCCAGTTGTCGCGGGTGAGCTGGGGACGGGGATAGACGTTCCAGGGGGTTTCCTGGCTGACCTCGTCGGTCCAGGGGGTAGACAGTTGAAACTGGAGGACGTTTTCTTCCTGGGCCATCAGTACGGCAGCAGATAAAAATAGGACGGCTAGGAGCCATCTGCGGGAAACCGGCATGGGGGTGCGTTGATCGATAGAAAGTGGTCCGACCAAGTTAATGAACTTCTCTATTTGCCGGGGACATGGGTGCACCGCAATTGATTGGGAGGATAGGCACCCTCGGCTAAACCCACCTCACCCCCTAAGCGTCTACCCGAAAAGAGCAAATGAAGTATTTATTCCTCCCCCTGCTGCTGCTACTGCTCGGCTGCGAATCAAACCAAGAATCCGAACCGACGGAAACTTCAATCGCCGAGGCACCCGCCGACCCCTACGCCGACCGGATTGACGCAGCCACCGAACGCCTTAGCTCCAGCGCCCCCGCCCAAAAGGTCATGCGCGCCATTGAAGCCCACGGCGGACTGGAAAGCTGGTACGGCAACGGACCGCTCTACTACCACTTCAACTACCGGCCACTGGACGACGGAAATCCGCGCGACACTTACGTCACCAACGACTACGTCAACAGCCGCGCGGTACACCAACTGGCCAGTGATACTACCGTTCGCTATGGCTTTGACGGTCGGGATGCCTGGTCACCCGACGGTGATCGCGTGGAAGGTATGAGCCCCCGCTTTTGGTCGCTGACCCCCTACTACTTCGTCGGCCTGCCCTTCGTACTCGCCGATGCGGGCATCAACTTCGAGGAGCTCCCCGCCGCGGAACTGGACGGCACCACCTACGACCTCGTCAAGGTTACTTACGACCAGGGTACCGGCGACGCTTCCGGCGACTACTACGTGCTCTACCTCAATCCGGAAACCGGACAACTTGACGCCCTGCGGTACATCGTCAGCTACCCCGGCTACTTTCCCGACGGCGGCAACACCCCCGAAAAGATCATGAAGATCACCGGTAAGACGAAGGTCGACGGCATCACCCTCCCCACCGGCTACACCACCCACATGTGGAACGACGGCCGGATCAGCGAGCCCGTGACCGACATTACGGTATCCGACTACGCCTACCGTTCCGACCTGCCGGAAACCTTTTTCGACCGCCCCGCGGACGCCCAGGTGTATAGCGACCTTCCGGAATAAGCTGTACGGGAAAGCGGTGCCCCCCCGCGAAAAATTATGACGCGTATCTTTTCCCTCCCGAAAAGATCAATCCAACCACCGTCATGCTCCGCACCTTACTCGCTTCCCTGTTTTTGCTGCTCTCCCTTTTTCCCCACGCGCAGGTTACGGGCGGCGGCGCGCGGGTGCAGGGAAATCCGGAAAAGCCCAATGTTCTTTGGCTCACCATCGAGGATACCTCCCCCCAGTTCATCGGTGCGTACGGGAATCCCGATGTACATACCCCGAACATCGACCGGCTGGCCGCCGAGGGCATTCGCTTCGAACGGGCCTTCGCGCCTGCGCCGGTATGTGCCATCTCCCGCAACGCCCTGATCACGGGCATGAGCCCGGACAAGCTGGGAACCGGCAACCACCGCAGTGCCTACCCCATTCCCGACTTCATCCGGGGGTATCCGGCCTACGTACGCGACCGGGGGTACTATACTACGAATAATGCCAAGACGGACTACAACACCAGTCGGGCCGATGCCATCATCGCCGAATCCTGGGACGAGTCCTCCAACAAGGCCGGTTGGTGGGACCGGGCGCCCGGACAGCCCTTCTTCAGCGTGTTCAACTTCGCGGAGAGCCACCAGTCGCGTACGATGACCCAGCCCCGCCCGTGGTACGAGAAAAATGTGTTGGCTCACCTGCCCGATTCACTCATCACCCACGCCGACGAGCTGGAGATGCTGCCCGTGTACCGCGACTCCCCGGACATGCGGGAGCACATCGCACGGGTCTATAATTCCATCAACCTCATGGATCTGCGGATTGGGGAGATGCTCGATCGCCTCGAAGCCGACGGACTCACCGACAGCACCATCGTCTTCATCTACGCCGACCACGGGGAAGCGGTGCCGGGGGGGAAAGCTACCGCTTCTGGTCTCGGCTACCGGGTACCCTTCCTGATCTGGTTTCCGGAGGCCTACCGCCACTTTTCCCCCTGGGAATCCGGCACCGTAAGTCAGGAACTCCTCACCTTTCTCGATCTCGGTCCGACCCTGATCAGTCTCACCGGCGGTACCGTTCCCGAGTACATGGACGGCCGCGCTGCACTTGGCAATGAAAGAGAACCGGCCCCGGAGTACATTTTCGCTGGCCGCAATCGCCTCGACGAGACGCCCGATCTGGCCCGCTCGGTCACCGACGGCCGTTACCTCTATACCCGCAATTTCTTTCCCCAGTACCCGGCCCAGAAGCCCCAGAAGTACGCCGACGTATCCGATATCGTACAGGCGATCCGTGCCGACGACCGCGCCGGATTGCTCTCCGAACCCCAGTCCCGCATCCTCCGCCCCCAGCCCACCGAAACCCTCTTCGACCTACAGGCCGACCCCTGGGAACGCAATAACCTGATCGACGATCCCGCCCACGCCGGCCGGGCCAAACGAATGCGCGAGGCCGTACGGGAGGAAATTCTGGCGGAGCGCGACGTTCACTTTCTGCCGGAAGTCGCCCTGGCAAAACTTCCTATGCCGTACACCTTCCGCCAGGATCAGAATAGCTATCACCTCAAAAACGCCCTAAAGGTCGCCCTGACCGACCCGGAAACCATCAAGGGACAACGAAAACTCATTCGGGCGCTGCACGACGACGACCAGCTGGTCCGTTACTGGGCCGCCATCGTGCTCGGCCGGGTGCCACCCTCCGCGGATGCTGTCGCTGCTTTAGAAACAGCCCTGACCGACGAGCACCCCACCGTTGCCATTTACGCCGCGGGCGCGCTCGTTCGCCACACCGACAATGCCACGGCAGCCACCGAAGTGCTCCGCACGCACGCGATGGGTGAAGATCCCTACCGCGCCCTCTCCGCCCTCCAGCAGATGCAGTACGCGGGTCCACGGATGCACGATTTTCTCCCCGATTTCCGGGCGAAGCTGAAGCAACTGGATGCCGATCCGGGGGCCGATAAGAACATGGCCTACAATCTGCGGAGCATCGTAGAGACCAGCATATTCCTCCTCGGTGAGGGGCCGAAGCTGACTTACTGACCGTACTTTTCCACCAAGTCGCTGACGCGTTGCATATACTGGGCTACGGCCGGCCGGTCGGGAAAATCGCCGTACCAGTCTAGGTAGCCGCCGCCCTCTCCGCCGCGCACCACGCCTACGTACGGACAGCCGCCATCCGCCGCCAGGGCCGGACAGTCCTCCGTTTTTTCGATCTCGACCAGTCCGCCCATGGGCAGTGCCCGCACCGCCTCGATCACGTCCTGGGGGGCGGGACCGACTACGTTCCAGTTGTTCTCATCGGTAGCAAGGTCATCGCGGTTCAGCCGGTTATCTGGCTCATTGGTGCGTAGTCCCGCGTAGGCATTGCGGTACAGGTTTCCGTCGTGGTAGCGGATGTAGTTCTCGCTGCCCCAGCCGCCCCGGTAGCCGAAAACGGTGGTGGGTAGGGTGCTTTCTTCCTGTTCCAGCATTTCGCCGACTTCTTCTGGTGAGGAGCATGCGCCCAGGAGCAATAGAATAAAGAGGAGGTATGGCATGAGATTTTGGTTTGTTCCGATAATGGAACAATTCAACGGGTGCGCAGGTGCACTATTCACACACCCGTTGGACGGGGTCACCCCGTCCAACGGGTGTGTGAATGCAATGAGCGAACTGTAAAAGAATTCACTAATCAGAAGATGGGCCCGGAGGGAGGGGCACCGAACGCCAAAACTTCGGAAAGTTTCTCACCCCTTCAATGTCATCATCCTGGAAAAGGAAGGGTCGTACGTCCGCCGCGAGCAGATCGAAATCGAAGGGGGCGATGCGTTCTTCGACCAACTGGCGCAGGGCATCCGGTGTTTTTACTCCAAAGCGTAGGTCGAGGTAGTCGTAGTTGAGTCCGCTGCGGTGCAGGATCCACCGTAGGTCGTAAAAGTCCCTCCCCTTCGGTCTTTTTCGGCCGAGGATGGCGGCAATCTTTTGGCTGCCCAGCAGGTCGAGCGGTACGGCCGGCACTTCGGTCTGGATGCCGAAACGGTCAAGGGGCAGGAGACTGCGTTGGTAGGTGAAGTGCTGTTTTTCGGTATCGAGCTTGATCAGCAATTTGGCTTCCCGGTGGCCGCTGAGGTCGTAGTCGTACAGCAGGCCCGGGAATTTAATGCTGCAGTGGTAAGCACCTTTGTAGGCGTAGCGGAGTTCCATCCTGAAGCCGCGCAGTTCCATCTGCCGCTTGATGATGCGGGCGGTTTCCTCAAACTCGGCCCGGTCGAGCCCCACGTTGTCGAAGTCGAGGTCTTCAGAGAAGCGCTCGGTGCCGTAACAGAGCCGCAGGCAGGTGCCGCCGAGAAAGGTGTACTTGTGGGCGTACTTGCAGGTGAAGAGGATGCCGAGTATTTCGTGCTGGAGGTATTCCCGGAGGAGGAATTCCTTTTCAGTGTGTAAAGAATCCGGGTAGTTCCGCAGAATTTGTTCCATTTCAATCATCGGCCGTGACTTCTAGAAGCAAAGCAATACGTTGCATCACTACTTCGGAATCCATTACGTGGGCAAAAAGCATCAGGCGATCGTAGTTTAATTCCTGTATTCCCCATTCATCAAAGCGCATTTCCTCGATCCAGTCGCGGTCGGAAAATAGGGGCTCGAGATATGCAAGGTCCAGTAGCGCCTTTTCGGGGTACGCTATGCTATACTGACTGCCCCGCCAGGGTACGTTCTCGTATCCAAAATATAGCTCGGGCTTAATGGTATGGTATCGGTAGCGGGTATCACCGATCGACACTTCTTTCGTTTTTTTGGTGGATACCGAAATCACTTCGAATACGTGCTCCGGAATGAGGTCGTAATAATCCAGCGCACTATGCAGTGAAACGTAGGACGGTTCGTACAGGCGATTAGCGATCGCGTACTTATCCACTCGCGATTTCACTTTGAACGCATTATTTATATACAGCCCATTCCGCAGCTTTCTCACCAAGTCCTTATCCTGCCAGTACTTGAAGATATTCGGACTGAAGTTCCCGTATCGCTTCCGGATGCTCGCGGGCGTAATGAAAATCTGGTCGTCGGAGGGTGGCGGAATGGCCATTTCGTTTCCTTTCTTCACTAAACGCGTGAAAAAAGGAAATGGTTCCGGATAGCATTGCTGTTTGGAAATTCATTGCTCCGGCGCGCCGCCGCCCTAGTAGGAATGCTCATCCAGTCGCACCTTGCCCCAGAAAGTCTTGTATACAAAGGCCGTATAGCCGATGGCCAGCGGTCCGCCGATGGCAACGAAGGTGAGCATGATGCCGAGCGACTTGTTGGAGGCAACGCCGTTGTACACCGTGATGTCGTTGCCCGCTCCACTGCTGTCGAGAATGATGACCGGATACAGCTCCATAGCGGCCGTGATGAGCAGCAGGCCCACCGTGATCGTACTGAAGACGAAAGCCGGCAGATACTTGCGCTTGCTCACCAGCCGGGGGATGTTGGCAATGGCGAGAATGGCCAGTATCGGCACGCCGAGGAGCAACGGATTTTCCTTCAACCCGTCCGACAGGTGGGGAATGTAGAGCAGCACGTAAAGCGTCAGAATGGCAAAGAGCAAAACGAAGGCGATGATCGACTTCTGCAGCAGCTTATTCACCTTGGCAAAGAGGCGCCCCTCGGTCTTCATGGTCAGGTAGATCGCGCCGTGCATCATGAACAGCGCCAGGGCGGTCAGGCCGACTAAAATGGCGAAGGGGTTGATGAAATTCAGCCAGTCGCCGGAGAACTCCAGGCGATCATCGAGTGGCATGCCCAGCAGCACGTTGCCGAGCACCACCCCCAGTAGGAAAGCCAGCAGGGCGCTGGAGACGCTGTACGACACGTCCCACAAATTCTTCCACCACTGCATCGGTTCCTTACCGCGGAATTCAATGCTGATGGCCCGGAAGATCAGCGCGAAGAGGAACAGCATCAACGGTACGTACATGGCCGAAAACAGGGTACCGTACACCACGGGAAAACCGGCGAACAGGGTACCGCCCCCGATCACGAGCCAGACCTCGTTGCCGTCCCACACCGGGCCGACGGCGTTGAGTGCGATCCGGCGACTCTCCTCCTTGCGGAAGAACAGGTGCCAGGCCCCCGCCCCCAGATCGAAGCCGTCCAGGATACCGTAGCCGGTAAAAACGGCCCCCACCACCAGGAACCAGAGCGTAGGATAATCGATGCCCAGCAGGGAAGAATAGCCGGGGGCGGCGTCGGACTCTCCGCAGGCGGTTAGTAGGAGGGCAAGCGGGAGTAGGTAGAGCAATTTCATCGGTGGGGTGATTTACAGCTGCCCTCCGGCAACCCTGGCGATATTTTCCTGGAGCGGCCGGTCGTCGATGTCGCTTTCGTCGTAGGGCCCGTGCTTGATCTTCTTATTGAGCAGGTAGATGAACAGCGCCAGTAGGATGGCGTAGATAATGGTGAAGCCGATCAGTGAGAAGAGAACCTGATTGGCCGTAACGACACTCGACAGCGCATCGGAAGTCCGCAACAGGCCGTACACCACCCAGGGTTGCCGCCCCATTTCCGCGGTGTACCAGCCAAACTGATTGGCCATCTGCGGCAGCACTACGGCCCAGACGAAAGCCCACAGCAGCCACCGCTGTTCGAACAGCCGGCCCCGCCACCAGTAAAAGACGGCCAGTAGGGTAAGCCCGATCAGGATCATGCCGATAGCAACCATCAGGTGATAAAATTGAAAGACGGCGTTGATCTGCCCCGGCCGGTCTTCCTCGGGAAAGGCGTTCAGCCCGGTTACCGGCGCGTCGAAATCCTGCTCCAGCATAAATCCGAGTCCGCCGGGTATCCCGATTCCGGTGGTAGTCTGCCTCTCCTTGTCTACCCACCCCACCAGGTACAGGTCGGCGGGACCGGATGCGTCGAAGTGCCCCTCCATGGCCGCGAGTTTGGCGGGTTGGTGTTCGGCAACGTACTCCGCGCTGCGGTGACCGGTAAACAGCTGACTCAGGCTGAAGACCGTCGCCACCATCAGGGCGATCTTGAAGGCCTTGCGGGAAAGATCGACGTAGCGACCGCGCAGCAAGTAATAGGCGTGTACGCTTAACACCAGAAACGCGCCGGCCAGGAAAGCACCGATCCACACGTGGGTGAGCCGGTCGACACTGCTGGGATTGAATACCATGGCCCAGAAATCGACGATCTCGGCGCGCGCGTCCAGCCCCTCCCCCACGATCTGGTAGCCGGCCGGCGTCTGCTGCCAGCTGTTGGCCACCGTGATCCAGATGGCCGAGAACATCGACCCCAGAAATACCCCCACCGTAGCGATGAAGTGCACCCGCGAACTCACCCGGTTCCAGCCGAAAAGCAGTACCCCAAGAAAACCGCTCTCCAGCGCAAAGGCGAAGATCCCCTCCGCCGCCAGGGCACTGCCGAAAATATCGCCGACGTAGCGCGAATAAGTGGCCCAGTTGGTGCCGAACTCGAATTCCATCACGATGCCGGTCGCCACCCCGATGCCGAAGGTCAGGGCGAAAATGCGGGTCCAGAAGCGGCACATGGTTTCGTATACTTTCTGCCCCGTTCGGAGGTACAGACCTTCCATGATTACCATCAGCAGACCGAGCCCGATGCTCAGCGGCGGATAGATGTAATGAAAGGAGATGGTGAAGGCGAATTGTAGTCTGGCGAGTATCTCAACGTCCATTTCCGGCGATTTACCCTCCAAATTAAGTAGGCCGTAAGCCAAGAACAAGTTGTCACGCCTTGTTTAGAACGGGTATACATTTTGTGGATAATTCAACCATTCCGGGACCTTTGGGCGGGTACGCAGGTACAAAGTAAGTCGAATGGAGCAGGGGTGTTTGGTACCTTCCGAATGTGATCCGGGTCACGGTATGCGGGATGGACAAGGGTTAATTTTGCGCTTAGCCGCTCCGAATCGCGGAACGCAAAGACCACCGACTATGCTTACCGAAACCGACCTGGGCCTCACCGACCGCCTGGCCCTCGACCGCACCCACCTCGCTAATCAGCGTACCCTGCTGGCGTATACCCGGACGGGCATTTACTTCGCGTTTACGGGGGCGGGTGTGCTGTTCATTCTGCAGCAGCCGGCGGTCAACTGGATCGGCTGGCTGGCCATCGCCATCGGGATCGTGATCGCCACCATCGGACTGATCAATTACCTGCGGATGAAGCGGCGGATCGGTCGGCTCTACCAGTAGCGGCGGCCTTTAGCCGCCTGGCTGTTTTGGTTGGTGTTTTGGGTAGCGCCGTATACCGGTCCGACGGCTATAGCCGTCGGACGGGGTGACCCCGTCCGGCATTTCAAAGCACCGACGGCTTTTGGAGGCCGAGTAGCGGCGGCCTTCAGCCGCCTGGCTGTTTTGGTTTTATAGGCAGCGGGACGGCTGAAGGCCATCGCTACTGGCGAGTAGCGGCGCACTTCAGTCGCCTGGCTGTACCGGTTTTGCAGGCAGCGGGACGGCTGAAGGCCGTCGCTACTGGTGGGTAGCGGCGGCCTTCAGCCGCCTGGCTGTTCGGGTTTTACAGGCAGCGGGACGGCTGAAGGCCGTCGCTACTGGCGAGTAGCGGCGAGATTTAGTCGCCTAGCTGTACGGGTTCTATAGGCAGCGGGACGGCTGAAGGCCGTCGCTACTGGAAGTCGTTTACGGCTTCGCTGAGGTCGAAAATGTCCGTTTGTCCACTCAATTCGGCGGCAACGATGCTCGATCCCGCCGCAGAGCGGTAACCGCCGGCGCAGTGGACCACTATTGGCTTATCCGTTGGGATTTCGCCGGTGCGGTCTGAGAGTTCGGGCAGGGGAATGTTGAGGGCGGACGGGAAGTACTTGCCCTCCTCGACCTCACTGGCGTTGCGGATGTCGACAATGGTAAAATCTTCGGGAGACTCCCGGAAGTGGTCCATATCAATGGGCTTCATGGAGGCCTCGGAAGAAGATTCCCGCTGGGGGAAGGCCGCAGCGATGAAGGGCTCGTAGCCGATCTTGGCGGCCTTGCGGATGACCGTGTCTAGCGTCTCTTCGTCCCGGGCGACGAGGTAAAAGGGCGTTTCCGGCGCGACCAAAGAACCGAGCCAGGTCTCGAATTTATTCCCCTCCTGGATATTGATCGCACCTTTCAGGTGACCGAGCTTGAAGGTGGCCTCCTCCCGGGTGTCGATAATGACGGCGTCTTCCTTTGATTCGGGGGTGAAGCCGAACTCCTCGCGGCAAACGGCCCGCACGCTCTCCTGCATAGAGGGAGCTCCCCGCTTATTGAGGTCCACGTCGTAAGGAAAGTACTTCGGAATGAAGGGCTGGTCGGCGAGCAGCCAGTCGACGAACGCATCTTCCGTCATGGACTGCAGGGCCGGATTCTCCCGGCGCTCCTTACCGATGGTGCTGCTTTTTTCGTCGCTCATCCCCTTACCGCATAGGCTACCGGCACCGTGGGCGGGGTATACCTCGACCTCATCGTCGAGCGGCATCAGCTGCTCGCGCAGGCTGGAATACATGGCACGGGCCAGTTGTTCTTTCTTACTATCGGCGTTGCCACCGGATTCCCGCAGATCGGGCCGGCCCACGTCGCCCACGAAGAGGGTATCGCCGGTGAACACCGCTAGTTGTTTTCCTCCGGCGTCGCTGAGGAGGATCGAGATGCTGTCGGGAGAGTGGCCGGGGGTATCGAGTGCCCTGAGGCTATGGTCGCCGAGCGCAAACGTTTTGCCGCCGTCGAAGGCCCGGTGGGTATACCCCGCTCCAACCTTGCCGCTGACCAGTATGGGGGCTCCGGTCGTCTCGTGCATTTCCAGGTGGGCGGAAACGAAGTCTGCGTGGGGGTGGGTTTCGATGATGCCGATCAGTTCGGCACCGGTCTCTTTCAGATGGTCGTAGTAGGGCTGAGGGTCACGGGCCGGATCGATTACCACCGCCTGCTTGCCGACCGTGATCACATAGGAGGCGTGCGCCAGTCCGTCGTCGAAAAATTGCTTGATGTTCATGGATATATTGTCGGTGTACGGGTTTCTCCGCACTGCTTTTTGTAATTTACACGGGACCCGCGTGCCCGCCCAAGTGATGGTTAGTGGGGCAGGCGATCGCGCAGCACGCCGTAGGTGTAAGTGCCCAGCGTGGCGCTGATGATGACAACGCCGATCATCAGAATGCCCTGACCGAGCAGGGTGAACATGGGTCCGGGACAAGCACCGGTAAGCGCCCAGCCCAGTCCGAAAATGATGCCGCCGTAGAGGTAACGGGGCACACTCATTGCCTTGGGCTCGAGGCGCCAGTCGGTACCGTCGACCGTCTTCCAACCCAGTCGTTTCGCCAGGAAAATGCCGATGGCACCGACCACCACCGCCGTACCGATGATGCCGTACATGTGAAAGCTTTCGAAGCGGAACATTTCCTGGATACGGAACCAGGATACGGCCTCGGATTTCGTCATCACGATACCGAAGAGGATCCCGATGAGGAGGTAAGTCAGGTAGCGCATGGTCTTAAAATTGAAGGATGAAGGGAAGCAGGACCCAACTCATGAGCAGGCCTCCGATAAAGAAGCCGACAACGGCAAGCAGGGAAGGCAACTGTAAGTTAGCCAGGCCGCTGATCGCGTGCCCACTGGTACAGCCGCCGGCCCACCGAGCCCCGAACCCGATCATAAAGCCGCCGATGACCGCCATGGTAAAGCCACGCAGGGTGAAGAGCTCGTCGATGGTAAACAGCTCGGCGGGCAGATAGGAGGTGAAACCCGGCGTGCTGCCCGGAGCCGCAATGCCCACCGAGCGCAGGTAATCGACGGTCTCCGCGGAAACGGTTACTGGCTCCGAATTAGGAATCACGAAGTACGCGATGAAGCCGCCGATGACGGCCCCCAGGATGAAAACGAGGTTCCACCGCTGAGCCTTCCAATCAATATCGAAGAATTTGTGCCGCTCCCCCGCCCCGGCAATGGTACAGAAGGTGCGGAGGTTGGACGACACTCCGAACTGCTTGCCCGCATAGAGCAGCATGAACATCACCAGGGCGATCACCAGTCCGCTGACGGACCAGTGCCAAGTACCGGAAATGAGGTTTAGCATAGTTCTACATTGATTGACGCCGCGGTGGAAAGTCATCCACGCGCGGCATCTGAAGGTTAAAATGAGAGATCACCTGGTCATACACAAAGGTGAGCGCGACCGGGGGTAATTCCCGACAAAGTTCGGAAGCCGGGAAGGCAACATCCGTGATGTAGATCACATAAGGCAGATTAGTTATTCGGCAGCGATCCTGACGCTGTTCCGCCCCAGTTTGATCGTCCCCTTGCGCTCGAGTCCCTTGAGTAAGCGAGACACCGCTTCCCGGCTCACGTTGAGGTCGTCGGCAATCTCTTGGTGGGTGGTGCGGATGGTGCGATCGTCGGTAATGGATGCCCGGCGGCCGAGATAATCGAGCAGACGGTCGTCGAGCTGATGAAAGGTCACCTGATCGATGGTGGTGATGAGCTCACTCATTCGCCGGTCGTACGACTGCAGCACAAAGTTTTTCCAACTCGTATAGTGCATCATCCACTCGTCCAGCTTACGGGGCGGCAGGCCCAGCATGGAGGTGGGTTCTTCGGCTACGGCCCGTATCTCGCTGCGCTTCTCCGACATACAGCAGGAGAAGGTCATGGTACAGCTGTCGCCACGAGTCAGATAATACAAAAACAGCTCACTGCCGTCGTTGGCCAGTCGGCTGATCTTGATCGTTCCGGAGAGGATAAGCGGAAGCATGCGAATGTACCCGTCGTAGTCCATCATCATTTCCCCCTCGGCAAAGTGATGAATGCGTCCCTCTTCGGCGATGGCTTGCTGAAGGGCGGGCTCGCTGAACTGGGGAAAATGCTGGCGGACTTCCGCGGTGGTAAGTTGGTTGGCGGGCATAAACATTGGATTGCCTCCCTTTAACACGCAGCGCTCGGAAATGTCTTAGCCCGTGGCCGGACGACCGATTCTTGTGCGCTATTAGGATTTTTCCGTACATTAGGAAGGTCACTTAAGGCCACGATCATGAACCTACGCGCTACAGTCAGTTGGATATTATTGCTCGCTCTACCCCTTCTCTCAATGTCCCCGCGCATGATGGCGCAGGGAGACATGGACGGGGCGATGGAAAGGCCGGCTCCCGTCCTGCTGCGGGAGGGCGCTCAGCTCAGTTTTCAGTTCGTTTCCGGGGATACGGAACCCGATGCGGACATGGTGCAGGACGGCAATTCCATGGTCTACTTTCTGGAGGGCGAACGCGGCCGTCACGAAGACATGAACCTGAAACTGACGGTGTCGCCCGATACCAATACCATGTCGCTGGACGACGACACCAGCGACAGCGAGCTGGATGCCGACTACGTTGTGTTCGAAACGGGAAAGGAAGTGAAGGAGGACTGGCTGCGGCCGGGAACGATCTTCGGTTTCCACCACATTGCGCTGAAACCCGATGCCGACAAGGCGGAGTTTGAGAAGTTCATTCGCAACGTCTGGTCGCCTACCCAGTCCGATGCCCTTCCGGATTCCAAGATCATTTTCCTTAAGAGCATTCGCGGCGACCGCGCCGGTGAGTACAGTTTCGTGTGGATCATCGACTCCGAAGAGACGCGCGATTACTACTTCCCCGAATCGGGCGTCCCCTCTAAGATGTACACCGAATTTGAAAAGGGCTGGAGCTGGATCGCCGCCGACGATCAGATGGGCAAATTCGTCTCTCCCGACACGGAAGAATTCACGGACTACGTAGTGCGGTAGGCGGCAAAGCATTCGGGCGGGGCCGCAGGAGCAATGTCACTACGTCAACGGCAAACAGCAGGGGCTGCAAATCTCTCAATCAGGGTATCCGTAGGGTTCAATAGCCCGCGGGGGCTTGGCCCGGCACGGTCGCCGGCCTATACTTGAGGCATGGCATAACCCTTGTCGTTTAATGTGAATGTAATGCTCGCACCGAGGTCCGGCCCAAGCGACCGCGCCTCGGTGCCTTTTTAATTGAATCGGTATGACCCACCGCCCACTCTGGTTGCTCCTTCTGGTTGTACTGTGGTCAGAATGCGGATTGTCGGCACAGGAGACCCGCCCCAACATCATTTTCATTCTTACGGATGACCTGGGTTACGGCGACCTTGGGAAATTCTACCAGGACACACGCCCACCCGAGCGCCGCTTCGATACGCCCCACCTCGACCGTATGGCCGCAACCGGGATGATGCTTACCGATCATTACGTTAGCGGCCCCGTCTGCGCGCCCTCGCGTGCTTCCTTCCTCCTCGGACTCCATCAGGGCCACGCTCAGGTAAGGAACAATCAATTCGATAAGGAATTGCCCGACGGTCTTAACGTCGCTAGCCTGCTCCGCGGTGCCGGGTACCGGACGGTCCACGTGGGCAAATACGGACTGGCCGGCCTGAAGGGTTCCGACCTCAACGCGCATCCCCTGCGGCGGGGCTTCACGGATTTTTACGGCTTCCTGCACCACGTCGACGGCCACGAGCACTACCCACGCAACGGGACAACCGAAAAAAACTCCCTGGTAGTTGATGGGTATGAACCCATCACCCAGGGCACGGAAAAGACCTATACCACCGACCTCTTTACCGCCCGCGCCAAGGCGTACCTGATCGAACAGCAACGGGAACGCGCCGGGCAACCGATGTTCCTGTACCTCGCGTACGATACGCCCCACAGCAAACTACAGGTGCCGACCGGCCCCTACCCCGAAGGCTCCGGACGGGAGGGCGGATTGGTGTATACCGGCCCCGATGACCCCGTCACGCCCCACGTCAATACGGCCAGGGGAGAGATCGACAGCTACATCCACCCCGATTACCGGGATCAGGACTGGCCCCACAAAGAAAAGGTGTTTGCGACCATGGTCCGCCGTATCGATACCGCCGTCGGTGACCTGCTGCAACTACTGGTCGACCTCGGGATCGACGACAATACCGTCGTAATCTTCAGTTCCGACAATGGGCCCCATAATGTGAATGGGCAGGATCCGACGTGGTTCCGTTCCTACGGCCCCTTTTCCGGCACCAAACGCGATATGTACGAGGGGGGCATCCGGGTACCCACCGTGGCCCGCTGGCCCGACCGTATCGCTGCGGGTTCGGCATCCGGTGAGCCCGTAGGCAACTGGGACTGGCTGGCCACCTTTGCCGACCTGGCCCGCGTACCCGTACCGGCCTATACCGACGGAAAATCGCTGGTGCCGATCCTTACCGGTGACCGGGCGGCACTGGCCCGAGAATACCTGTACTGGGAGTACTTCCACCGTGGCTCTACCCCGGCCTATGGCGACTTCTCCCCTACTGCCCGCGATCGCCGCCGTGGCGAGATGCAGGCCGTACGAATCGGCCAGTACAAAGGAGTACGATTTGACGTGCGGTCGGCCGACGATCCCTTCGAGATATACGACCTGACGGCCGACTCGACCGAAGCCACCGATTTGGCTTCCCGCATGCCAGAACTGGAGCAGCGAATGAACGAGATCAGTCGGCGGGGGAGGATACCCGACACCAGTGCCGTGCGCCCCTACGATATGGCCCTCGTTCGTCCCATTACCGATCTGACTGACCTGCGCACGGGAGCAGTCCGGCGGGTGTATGCTACTGACGGTCGGTGGGTACCCGCCATGCCCAATTACGGAAGCGAAGTTATGGTCGTCGATCCTGACTCTACCGATAGTATTACGGCTGATCTAATTCCAGGAAATGCCTACGAGTGGGTAGCTTACTTGCAGGTTCCCGAAAGTGGCGCTTACTCCTTTGCGCTGGAGAGCAATGGGCCCGCTTACGTTCGCTTACACAACATTCACCTGCTGCACGACGCGTCGCCCCTATCGTCGGAGTCTGCTGCCGCGCGTGTTTATCTGGCTGCCGGTTCGCACCCGATTACCCTCCGGTTTGAGGCACCGCCGATGATTCCGGCACAGTTTACCCTCCGTTGGACGGTGCCTGGTGCTGCGCCGGTAACACTCCCGCTTCGCTCGCTTAGTTACACCCCCGAACTGATCGATCACCCGCCCCCGCGCTGATACAACTTCTTCGACATGCTCCCTTGTTTCCGGTCCCTCTCTGTGCTATCTCTGTTATTCTGTCTGGTGAGCTGCGCCACCCGCCCGGAGCTGCCGGCTCCCGCACCGGACAAACCGAATATCGTATTGATCGTAGCCGATGACCTGGGGTGGATGGATCCCGGTTTCATGGGTAGTACGCTTTACCATACGCCGAACCTCGACCGGCTCAGTGAACAGAGTGTACGTTTCACCAATGGATACGCCGGAGCCGCCAACTGCGCCCCGAGCCGGGCAGCCATGATGACGGGTCGCTACGCTCCCTACAATGGGGTATATACTGTGAGCCCTTCCGATCGGGGCGACGAGCGGACCCGACGGCTCGTTCCGACCGAGAACAACGACGTTCCAGCCGACTCCCTGGAGCTCCTTTCCACTTACCTGCAGCGCAACGGCTACCGCACCGGTCACTTCGGCAAGTGGCACCTGGGTGAGGATCCAACTACTCAGGGCTTCGATATTAATGTAGGGGGCAGCATAAATGGGGCTCCCCGGGGGACCTATTTCAGCCCCTACCGGATCTCCTACATCGAGAACGGGCCGGAGGGAGAATACCTGACCGACCGCCTAGGCACCGAAGCCATCGACTTCCTCCGGGAGGCCGGGTCCGAGCCGTTCTTTCTGTACCTGCCCTTTTACTCCGTCCATACGCCCATTCAGGCACCCGATACCACCGTAGCGCGGTACCTGCAGCACGACAACATCAGCGACAAGCAGCAGGCCACTTACGCCGCCATGGTGGAGATCCTGGACCGCAACGTCGGCCGGCTGCTCGATGAGCTGGACCGGCAGCAACTTTCCGAAAACACCATCGTGATCTTTACCTCCGACAATGGGGGCATCGACAAGATCAGCGACCAGGCGCCGCTGCGGGCGGGGAAGGGGGCCTACTACGAGGGGGGCACCCGCGTACCCCTATTGATTCGGTGGCCGGGCAAGATCGCCCCGCGCCGGGATTCTACGCCGGTGATCAATCTGGACTTCTACCCCACCCTCGCTACCCTAGCCGGACTTCCGGCACCCCGTAGCGAACTTGATGGAAGTGACCTGAGCGACCTACTGCTGCACCAGCAACCGCTGGCCGAAAGAACGCTCTACTGGCACTTTCCTATCTATCTCCAGCGGTACCGGAAAACCGGGGCGGAAAGTCGCGATCCCCTCTTCCGGACCCGGCCGGGCACCACCCTGCGGCAGGGAAAGTGGAAGTTGCACGAATACTTTGAGGACGGGGGCGTGGAACTTTACGACCTCACTTCCGATCTCGGCGAATCGCGCAATCTGGCGGAGGAGGAACCGGAGATCACGGACCGCCTTCTCACCCAGATGCGGGAGTGGCGGCGGCGTACCGCGGCTCCCGTACCCGATGTACCAAATCCGACCTTCGATGCCGATTTCGAACGGGAAGCAATGCGTAAACTGGAGGAAGTCACTGTTGACATTGATACCAACAACGGCCATGAGCTGGAGCGGGGCAGCAGCGGTTTCAATGTCCGTATTGCCGATAAGGTCTGGAGCTACACCCACCCCGATTTCCGGGAAGCGGTACGGCTCACCCAACCCGGCTGGCTGCGGTTCTTTAGCGGAACCATGGGGGATGCCTTCAACTCGGCCACCGGTCTGTACGATAAGGATTACGCGCTGATGATGGATCACCAGAAGCAGTACTTCACCGGTTACGCATTCACGGCCATGAAGGGACCGCACCACATCTCCGACCTGAACGACCTGCTGGGGGAGAACGGTGCCAAACTCGTCGTGACCATCAATGGCTTTACCGAAAGTCCCGAGGTGACCCGCGAGCTGGCCCGTTTCTGCAAAAATCACCACATCGAGGTCGTAGCCTGGCAGTTCTGCAACGAGCCCTACTTCTATGTACCCGCCCGCGACCGTTACTGGTGGAACGACGGCTACGACTACGCCCGCAAGATGAAACCGCACGCCGACGCCATCCGGGATGTGTTCCCCGAGGCTAAACTGGCCCTGAATTTTACCTGGGACGGCATCTGGGATTTTGCCAAGGAGATCAATCGCTACCAGCGGGAGGAAGGCGCGTACTGGAACGTCTTTTCCAAGCACTCCTACGCCCCCCACGTGGGTAAAACAGAGGACTACGAAGCAGCCTACCACCGCGCCAATACGGTGCTGCCTAAAGTGACCAGCCCGGATGCAATGAAGGAGATTGAGGAATACACCGAAAAGGACATTCCCCTCCTGATCACGGAGTTCGGGGTATGGAACCGGGGACTAGGAGAGATACAATCGTCGATCTACGTCGCCGAATACACCCTGCGCCAGCTCGCCCACTCCAATGCCTGGTACATCGGCAGCCACGAGATCAGCAGCCGGGCCCAACCCATCAACAATCGGAAGCAGGAGCTGCTGGCCGCCTGGGAAGCGGGGACTCCCCTGGAAACGGACTCCCTCCGCACCGGCGTGCGCCTCCACCCCCGCGGCAAGGCACTGCGTCTGGTACACGAGGCGACCAACCGGACCGACTTTACCTGGGATACCGAATTGGATAACGGTCCTACCGTATCCGGTATGAAGGGAATAACGGTGCCGGGCACCTATGCCCGCGCCTTCCGCGGTACGGGGGAAAACGACTATCTCCTCCTTACGAATCGCTCCGCCGAACGCCGCCCCCTGCGTCTGCTGCTCGATGGGAAGCAACTGAGTGGCAAGGTCCGGCGGCAGTACTTCAGCAGCCCCGATGCCGCGGCGGAAGACTTTCCCATTCTTGAAGACGAAATTCCGGCCGACGAGCTGGAGCTGCTGCCCAACAGCGTCATGCTCGTGTCCTGGAAAAACGAGCGGGCCAGTTTGCCCACCCCTACCCGCATTTATCGAGTTGAGAACGGGAGAAAGAGTGTCTTACTCACCTGGGCTCCGGTGGAGGAAGCGACCGGTTACCGCATCTCCTATCGTGCGGAGGAGGGGGCCGAACGGACGATCGAGGTAGCTGCACCGCAGACTACCCATACCGTCAATGATTTGGTAGCAGGAGAGCGCTACCGGTTCACCGTGGCATCGCTGAACGGAAACGGCACTGCACCTGCGTCCCCGCCCGTAATCCTACGCCAGCAACGGCCGGAACGGCCTGCTTTCTTCCAGACGGCTACCCGCGACACGACCATCACCGTACAGTGGAAAAGTGTTGCCGACGCCGACGGCTACCGGGTGTACGCAACGGATGAAACTACCGGTAAAACCGAAACATTCGATGCCGGTCGTGCCTTCGGCTACCGCATTGAAGACCGGGAATACGACCGACCCTACCGCATCACCGTAGCGGCCTACAACGGCTGGGGCGAAGGAGCCGCCTCGGAACCGGTCACGCTTACTCCCCGGGAGGACCTTCCCCTGCCCGCCCGGAACATCTCAGCAACGGAAAGAGAGGACGGCACGGTGTTGCTGCGCTGGATCAGTCAGGATGAGGACGTGCGCTTCCGGGTTTACCGGGGTGATGCGCCATATGAGTACCGCCCACTCGCGGAAGGCATCGCTGATACCTTCTACGTCGACAATAGCCGGGCGGCGGGCCGGGAATACTACTACACCGTCCGGGCCTACAACGATGCCGGCGAATCCAATCGCTTCCCCAATGTGGCCACCGTAATCGAGCGTGATGCGGCGGTCAACGTGACCATTGCGGACGTGCAGGAAATGGAAGATGGGACGACTACCGTTAGAGTTGCCGTCGAGGGAATCGTGATCGGGGGTAAGTCGGCGGCGGGTGTCGCCCTGAGTGACGTGACTTACCTGAACGTGGAGGAGCGCATTCTGGCGGCGACGACCCGACAGCCGGAGCGGGGGCAGTTTACCGTTCGCGTACCGGCCGATCGACTTGAGGCGGGAAAGACGTATGCCGTGCGGGCGTTTATTGATGGTCCCGACGGGCGGGTGTTCAGTGATCCGCCCTACCGAATTACGGTGAGCAAGCGGTAAAGAGGCGTTACCCGTTGACCAGACTCATCTCGGTGACGTACTGCGTCGGCGTGCTGCCGTATTCCTTCTGGAAGCACTTCGAGAAATATTTGGGGTTGCTGAATCCAGTCATGTAAGCTACTTCGGAGACCTGAAACTTGCGCTGTTGCAGCAGCAGGGCCGCCTTTTTGAGCCGGTACCGCTTGATGAAGTTTGCGGGGGCTTCCTGGAGGAGGCGTTCCATGTATCGGTATAGGGTGGGCCGGCTCATTGCCAGTTCTGTAGCGAGAAATTCCACGTTCAGGGACCCGGAGGCGTGGTGTTCCTCCATCAGCTGGTTGAGTTGCTGTAGAAACTGCTCGTCGGCGGAGAGCAGTTCGTCCGGGTTGGTGGGTTCGATGGTGTACACCCTGGGTCGGTCGTCGGTCGCCTGCTCGAGGCGTTTGCGTTCGGCGAAGAGGCTCTTCATGCGCCACATTAAAAGCTCTCCGCTGAAGGGCTTTTCGATGATGTCGGTGACGCCCGCCCGCAGGGCTTCCAGCTTGAGGTGCTCGCTGTAGCGGCCGGTCAGAATCAGGAAGGGGACGTGGGTCAGTTCGGGATCGGCCCGGACGTGAGCGAGCAATTCCAGGCCGTCCATTTCGGGCATCTGGAGATCGCTAAGGATCAAATCCGGTTTCCGGTCGACGGCGATCGCTAAGCCCTGCCGGCCGTCGGCGGCTTCCAGTATAGCGAATGCGGGTTGTAGGGTATCCCGGATCAGCTCCCGGATTCCGTCGTTGTCTTCCACCACCAGTATCGTGCCGCGCGACTCGGCTTCCACCCCTCCGGTGTCCCCCACGAGGGCATCGGTTGGAGAGATTGCCGCCAGGTGACCGATCGAGCGATAGAATTCTTCGCCGACGGGCAGCAGAAGTTTGACCTCGGTAAAGCTGCCCTCCTCGCTCTGGAGATGGATGGTGCCGTGGTGGAGATTTACCAACCGGGCCACCAGTTCCAACCCGATGCCCGTACCCTCGATCGCGGAACCGTCGACGGTTTCCGAGCGGTAGAAGCGCTCGAAGATTTGCTGCAGTTCTTCCTTGGCAATTCCAATGCCGGTGTCCCGTACGGTAATCTGTAATTCCGAGGTGCTATCGGGCGGGTACCCGACCTGCATTTTTACCGATCCACCTTCGGGCGTATATTTTATGGCGTTATTAAGCAGGTTAAGGAGGATGATCTCCAGCACGTTCGCGTCAAAGAATGCTTCCGCGCGACCGGCGGGAAAGTGCTTGCGTAGCTCGACCCCCCGAATCAGGGCCAGATCGTGCACCCGGTCGTAGACACCATCGAGGAATGGCGCGAGGACGTGTGGTTTTACGCGTAGCTGAAAGCCCCCGTCTTCGGTGCGGCGCATTTTCATTACGCGGTCCGACAGTTGCTTGAGGCGCAGGGCGTTCTGGTAGATCCGTTGTACGGCGACCTGATCGACTTCCTTTCCCTGCATCACCCGCTCCAGCGGTCCGAGAATGAGGGTGAGCCGATTGCGCATTTCGTGGGAAATGTCCGACAGATAGATCATCTGCCGGTTTTGCCGCCGAATGGTAGCCCGATTGCGCGCCAGCTTACGCCGGAGCCGTACCCAGTTGGCCCGGACCAGCCACCCGCCCATCAATAGAGTTAGGATGAGTAAGCCGTAGATTGCCAGGGCGGTGGACGTAAGTAGCGGATGCGCGCCTACCCGAAAGGAGAAGCGGGCGGGGTATTCGTTCCAGTACCCGTCGGCGTCGCTGTTGGTTACTTCGAGGGTGTAGGAACCCGCCGGCAATTTGTGGTACACGATCTCCCGTTCGCCGGGCCGGCCGATGTTCCATTCCTGCTCCAAACCGGTGATGCGGTAGGCGTAACGGACCCGGTCGGCTGCCGAAAGATTGAGTGACGTCACGGTTACGGTGAAGCTGTTTTCCCGGTGACTGAGTTCGCTCGGGAAGTCGGTTGCCGCATCGAGACCTGTGTCCCGGTCCTCGGTCATACCGTCTGCTCCCATCACCCGGAAGTCCGTCAACCTAACTTGTACTTCGGCCGGCGGTCGGGGACCGGATTTGGGGACTACCTCGGCGAATCCAACCAGGCTACCGAAGTACAGGTGGCCGTTTTCATCGTTGGCTACGCTCTGGTAAGAAAAGTCCTGGTTGACGAAGAGGTCGTTGTTGCTGTATTCCCAGAAGGGGACCATTTCGTCCGGCAGGTAGTGGGCCAGGCCATTGCTCGTACTGAGCCAGAGTTCGCCGTCTCCGGTTTCGCCGATCGAGCAGACTGTCAGGTCGGGCAGGCCGTCCTCCAGTCCGAACGATTCGAATCGTTGCCGGTGTTCGTCGAAGCGTGCGACCCCGCCGCCCCGGGTAGCCGCCCAGATGCTGCCGGAGCGGTCTTCGTACAGGTGGAGAATGCCATTGACCTTGAGGCCGGATCCATTCCCCTTGTTGAAGGTTTCTACCGGTCCTCCGGTAAGCCGAACGCGTTTAACGCCCGCACCCCGGGTACCGATCCACACGCGGTCCTGACGGTCCTTGAGGAGGGTGAAGACGGGATCATCACCAAAATGCGGGGTGAGGGAGTCAAAGACGGGGAGGCCCTCCCCTGCGTCCTGGGTTACGACGCGGTGTAGTCCGTTGCTCCAGGTTCCGATCCACCATTCGCCGGGCCGGACTTCCAGCAGCGGAATAGCGTACGAACCAAAGCGTGCCCACTCCCGTGGAGATGCGGGTTGGGTCCGCTCCCGCCCGAGCCCAATCTCGATGATGGAGTTGTCTGCCGACAGCCACAGAGCGGTATCGGCGTCGCGTACGCTGTAAATTTCCCTTTCATCGATGGTGGCGGGTAATTCCACGTGCTCGTATGCGTCCGTTGGCGGATGATAAGCGTATAGTCCGCTATTCTCCGTCGTGATCCAGATACGCCCTTGGGCCAGAGCGGATTCGAGATGGAGTATTTTACTGTACTCGGGCTGGTAACCCGCATCGTCGACCATATGGTGGCGGAACCGGTCCGGTCCACCGGCGATTCGTGCGACCCCACGCAGACTTCCCACCCACAGGCAGCCCTGCCGGTCGGTCAGTAAGGAGGTGATCTGGTTATTTTCGAAGTACTCGTGATCGGGGCGGTAGGGTACAAACCGGTTGTCGGTGTCGGTCTGGTTTCGGTAGTACAGTCCGGCGTCCGTCGCGACCCATTCGTGTTGCTTTCCGTCCGTGCTGCGGGCCAGTACCGTACCTGACACTCCCGGCAACGCTTCGGGGGAAGTAGCGTCATGGAGTGGTTCCAGAGCGAGTAGCTGCAGGTTCTTACGGTCGAAAGTAGCGCGACTATTTCCCGTAAGAATCACTTCATTTGCCACAGAATCGAAGGCAATGGATACGGTCCGGGATGTTCCTAGTCCGAGCACATCGACGTCGATCGGAGCGATCGCATCTTCCGGGGGAACTGCATTAAGTCCGGTTGCCAAATGGAGCAGCCCCAGCGTACCGACCACGCCCCAGGCCCGTCCCGTTTCATCGAACGTGATCTGGCGAACGTAGTGCCGGTGGAAGTACGACCGGAACCGCTTAGTGCGTGGGTCGTAGATCGAGACACCGCTTTCGGTGGTGACCCAGATATTGCCCTGCGGTCCCTGGGTGATGCTACTGATCGTGTTATTGATCAGCGCGGTGCTGTCGGTGTGGTCCGCCACAAAGTGCAGTGCCTCGTACCCATCGTAGCGGAAGAGCCCGCTCCGGGTGCCGATCCACAGATAGCCTTCCTCATCCTGTAACAGGGAGGTTACGACTTGCCGGGGCAGTTCTGGAACGTTCGTAATTGTGCGGTTCTGGCCGGTTAGTGGTAGCCCGAGTATTGCGCACAGCACTCCCACCAGGGCCTTCGATCCCAAAAAATTAGATAGCCGGGAAGTTCGACAGCCGGGCTGCCAACGGAGGTGCATTCAGATCGATGTTCACGGGGTAGCTCCCCGACTTGGCCGGTCCTAGTGATTCGGCGGTACGCTTAGGCTAAAGATAAAAAACGAAAAGCAATAACCTACACCGGGCTTGCGCCCCGCTTAGTCCTTTACGGGCCACAGGGGGTGAAGGGTGCGGGCAGTATCCATGATCTCGCTGATTTCAGCTACTACGGCCGGATGATCGTCCGCTACATTCTCCGACTCGTCGATGTCCTCTTTCAGGTTATAGAGCTCGACTGGTCCCCGGGGTTCCATACGCACCGCCTTCCACTTGTCTTTCCTGACTGCCTGATTGGTGGACTTCCGCTCATGAAATTCCCAGTACAGGTATTCATGCTCCTGCTGACGGTCTGTTTCCCCCAGAAGGGTTGGAGCCAGGGAAATGCCGTCGGTACGGTAATCCCCCAAATCGGTCCCCGCCAGATCGGCAACCGTCGGCAGGATATCCCAGAAGGAAGAAATGAGGTCGCTCTCGGCGGGTTGCCGAATAACGCCTGGCCAGTACGCAATGAAGGGTACGCGGATGCCCCCTTCGTAAAGATCGCGCTTCTGTCCCCGCAGTGGTCCGGCGCTCGCAAACTGCTCGGGCACCGCGCCGCCCTCCGCGTGGGGCCCGTTGTCGCTGCTAAATAAAATGAGGGTGTTGTCGGCCAGCCCCATCGCTTCGAGGGCTTCCTTAATGCGGCGGGTGTCGCGGTCGATGCGGACCACCATGCTGGCGTAGGCAGCGAAGGGCTGGTTCTGGCTCCCGTAGGCACCGAAGTCCGGGCCGTAGTCGGCCGAGTCGCCTCCGCCCTGCTTACCCTTCGTGAAGGGTCGTTCGTCAAACTGCCCTGCGAACCGCTGAAAAAGGGTGTCTTCGGGCACCAGCATTTCGGCGTGTGGGGTGGTGTAGGCCAGGTAAACGAAAAAGGGCTGATCGGCGGGGACCGATTCAATGAAGCCGATCGCCTCATCGGTGTACAGGTCACCGCTGTAAGTGCCCATCCGTCTGCCCTGGTTTCCGGGGACGGCTTCCCGTTTTCCGTTTACGTAGACGCTATCGGGATACTGATAGTGTGCATAAGCCTGGTTCAGCACGCCGTAGCTATAGTCAAAGCCCTTCTTGAATGGTTCTCCGGTGGTCCCGTCCATGCCCATTCCCCATTTGCCGATGGCTGCCGTGTGGTAACCGGCATTTTGGAGGACTTCGCCCAGGGTGAGATCATCGGGGCGCAGGGGCAGTTCGGCACCGAATCCACGGGGACCGGTCTCGTAGTTGCCGCGCACGTAGGAGGTGCCCGTGTGGCGCCCCGTCATTAGAGACGCCCGGGAAGGGGCACAAACCGTACTACCCGCATAGTGTTGGGTGAACCGGATACCGCGCGCCGCCATATCATCCAGCGTCGGCGTTTGAAAGTTGGTCTGACCGTAACAACTCAGATCGCCGTATCCGAGATCGTCGGCCAAGATGTAGACGATGTTGGGCGGCGTCGCGCCGGAGGGAGATTCCGTAGCGGTTTCCGCCGGAGCCTGACAGCCGGACAAGAGCAGGGCGCCCACCCAGGCATAGAAGTACCGTTTCACCTGCCACATACACAGTCTCACTAAAAATTGGGGTTAAAGGGAATAGGTTGGAAAGGCTTCTCTCACTTGCCGAGGTAGGCTTCCTGTGCGAAGGAGAATACGGTGGATGGACTGCGGCCGTTCCGCAAGCGTTCCTTCATTTCAGCGACGACCTCCGGATGCTGGGCGGCCACGTCGTTTTCTTCTCCCGGGTCTACCGATAAATCGTAGAGTTCAACATCGCCATCGAGGCCTACTTCGTTTACGTTGTACCGCACGGCCTTCCAGTCGCCGCTCCTTACGGCCTGACGGCCCTTGCGTTCGTGGAACTCCCAGTACAGTTGGTCGTGCTGTTTTTGCTCACCGTCTCCGAGAAGGGTAGGTACCATCGAGATACCGTCCGTTTGCAGGGGATCGGGTGCCCCGGTAAGTTCGGAGAAGGTGGGAAAGAAGTCCCAGAAGGCGGAAACGTGATCGCTTTCGCTACCGGCGGCAATTTTGTCCGGCCACACGGCGATCATCGGTACGCGGATGCCCCCTTCGTAAAGGTCGCGCTTGTAGCCCCTGAGCGGGCCGTTGCTGTCAAAGTAGTCCGGATCGGCGCCTCCTTCCTGATGCGGACCGTTGTCGGAGGTAAAGATGATGATCGTGTTGTCGGCAATACCGAGTTCGTCCAAGCGCCGGGTGATATCACCCACCTGGCGATCGAGGATATCGATCATCGCCACGAAGGCGGCGTGGGGGGTTTCCTGGGAAGAATAGGGGCCGTCCCGGTAATTTTCATCTTCCGGTTCGGCGCCGTCGTAGGGCTTGTCGTCCGCGATCGTTTCCCGGAACGGGGCCAGGATCGAATCCGGAGCGATCAGTTCCGCGTGGGGGATGATGCTCGGTATGTAGAGGAAGAACGAAGTATCGGCGTGGTCCTCGAGAAAGGCCATGGTCCGATCGTGAATCAGGTTCGGAGCGTAGGTACCCTCCTGTGAGCCCTCGTTGTCTTCCAGTACGAGCTTGTCGCGGTTGTGCCATAGGTGGCGGGGGTAGTAATTGTGTCCGAGCCGCTGGCAATTGTAACCAAAGAAAGTATCGAATCCCTGGTGGGTGGGATCCCCCTCGGAGCCGGGGAAACCTAACCCCCACTTCCCAAAGCCCCCCGTTACGTAGCCGGCCTCCCTCAACGCTTCGGCCATGGTGAAGATGCTATCCGGCAGGGGGTACTGCCCTTCCGGCTTCACCTCGTAGTTACCCCGAATGAAGGTGTGTCCGGTGTGAAGTCCGGTCAGGAGAGCCGACCGGGAAGGGGCGCAAACCGTCGCACCGGAATAGTGCTGGGTAAACCGCATGCCCCGGTCCGCCAGCCGGTCGATGTTGGGGGTCGAGAACCGTTGCTGACCGTAGCTGCTTAGGTCCCCGTATCCCAGGTCATCGGCCAGAATGAAGATAATGTTGGGCGGCGCCGGCGCATCCGCCGCATCTCCATCGGCAGCTTCCCCCGGCCCGCAAGCTGTATACAGGCCAAAGAACAGACATAAACTGAGCAACTTCGCAAACGTGGACATAGGTCGGGCTTCTGATGGATACTGGCTACCGGTAGCCGTTGTTTGAGGGATCGGTTTCGAGCAGGTTGGGGTTGAGCTGAATTTCTTCCAGGGGAACGGGGAGCAGTACGTGCTTGGGCTCAATGTTGTTGCCCGGATTATTCCAGGGGCGGTGCTCGGTAGCCTTAACGGTTTCCAGCAGGATGCCCCAGCGGATGAGGTCCATGCGGCGGTGGCCCTCGGCGGCCAGTTCCCACTTGCGTTCGTCGTACATGGCTTTGCGGAACTCGTCCTGGCTCATGCCGCTCCAGGGCTTGTCCGGCTCGAAGGCGCGGGCGCGCACGGCATTCACGTATTCGTACGCCCCGTCGGGACCGTTTAGCTCATTCTCGGCTTCGGCGGCCATCAGGTAGATGTCGGCCAGGCGGAAGACGATGTAGTTCTCCGGGTGATTGCCGCGGGGGGAATTTTCCTGATCGAGATTCCAGTTCTTGCGGTAGTAGGGAAAACTGAGTTCGTAGCCCCGGTACTTGGTGACGATGGAGGCCGTGTACCGCATATCCCCTTCCTCCCAGTTGGTTGAGTCGGCGATCTCGGGCAGGGGAATAGCCCAGCCGAATCCCGTCATACCTTCGCCGTAGGAGGCCAGTAGGTCACTATAAAGTTCTACCCGGGTGGGGGTGCCGGGGCCACCGGGACGGTCGTTGCGATTGGCGGGCTCGTCGCGGATCCGGGGGTTATAATCGTCGGTGCGGGAGGTATTGCCGTCGCCAAATACGGGGTCGCGGGTGAAATCCACCACGTAGATGTACTCGTCGTTATACTGATTTGCGGGATCGCTCTGGTCGAATACGTCAGCGTAGTTGTCGAGCAGCCGGTGGGGCGAGTTTTCGATGATGCTCACCGACTCGTCCAGCGCATCCTGCCATTCCCGGTCAAACAGGTGGTACTTGGCCTTAAGCGCGGTAGCGGCCCACTTAGAGGCGCGACCGAGATCGGATCCGGAATACGACGCAGGAAGCAGACCGATGGCGCGCTCCAGGTCCGCCTTCATTTCCGTCCGGATCATGTTCCGATCGGAGCGGGTAATGGTTGAGAGCTCCTCGGTAGAAGGTAATTCCCGGAAGTAAGGCACGTCACCCCACAGGTTGGTCAGGTGGTAGTAGGCCAGCGCACGGAGGAACAGCAACTCACCCAGTGCCTGGTCCCGGGCCCCTTCCGAAAGGTTTTCGTTTCCCTCGATGCTGTTGATGAAGAGGGCCGTGTTACGGGCCATCTCGTACAGGGAGTTCCAGGTGCCGGAGCCGTCCGATACCCCTTCGTCGATCAGGTAATTGTGGACCTGTCCGTTGACGTTGCGGCTGGGGCCGACGACATCCGCCCCATTTACGTAGTAGTTGTCGAGGCCGCGGGTGCGGTACAGGCTGGTACGGTAAAGGATCCGGTAAACGCCGTTTACGGCCAGCTCTGCCTCCGCGTCGTTGTTGAAGAAATTATCCGTAGTGATGCCGTCCCGGAATTCCTCGTCGAGAAATTCAGTGCAGCTGGTCAGCGGCAGTAGGATGACCGCCAGCAACAGGAAGAATGGAGTTGTGCTATAGTTTTTCATTGCTTTTCTGTTCTGTTGGATTAGAAGGAGGCGTTCAGTCCGAAAGTGAAGGACCGCGAGTAGGGGTACTCACCGGCGGCAACCCCCTGCTCCAGGCCGGAGCCGTAGTTGCTGACCTCCGGATCGCCGAAGGACCAGTTGGTGATCAGGAACAGGTTGTTGCCCGTCACGTAAAGTTTCAGGTCACGGACCACTCCGTCAAGACCGATGTTTCCTACCGGCAGATCGTAGCTCAGGCTCACCGTCTTCAGTCGGAGGAAAGAAGCATCCTCAATACCTAAGGTGTTGTTCGGATTGAACAGACTTGTCGAAGCGCCGGCGCGGGGAATGTCGCTCGTCTCGTTGATTCCCTCTTGCCAACGATTGACTACCCCGGGCAGGAGGGTCTGGTCGCCCCGACCGAAAAGTCCGGTTTGGGCCACGCCATTGTATCCGTCATTGCCGTAGGAACCCTGAAAGAAAATGTCCAGGGAAAAGTCCTGGTAGTTGAAGGTGTTGCGGATCCCGCCGTAGAAATCAGGCTGGGGGTTTCCTATTACCACGTAATCCAGATCGTTGATCACGCCGTTGCCGTCCTGGTCCAGGTATCGGGGTCCGCCGACGAAGGCGCGTCCCTCAAAGCCATCGGCAACAATGGCCTCCTGGTCCTTATAGGTTCCGAGGTAGATGGCACCGACAAATACGGGAGCCGGTTGTCCCGGTATCAGGCGTACGCCCGCACCGCCCTGGTTGGTGGGCTGACGTAGGTTGATGAACTCATCGCCACCCAAATCCAGTACCTCGTTGCGGTTGGCCGATACCGTCAGCTGGGTCTCCCAGGTGAAGTCGCCGCTGGATATATTGAAGCTACGCAGGGCAAATTCTACCCCCTCGTTGCGAATGGAGCCGACATTCTGTAGCTGGCTGCCACCGGCGGTGCCGGGAAGGTCGCGGTTCAGCAGCAGGTCCTCGGTGGTCTTCCGGTAGTAATCGGCTTCAATAAAGATCCGATCCTGCCAGAGCCCCAGTTCGAAGCCCAGGTCAAGCTGCTGGGTGGTCTCCCACGTGAGGTTACGACTGGGCAGGCTGCCGATCAGGACGCCGTTGACGAGCGTCTCGTTGAAGTAGGCGTTCACGTTGTTGAAGCGGGCAATGGAATTGTAGATCGGCACGCCCTGCTCGCCCACTTCGCCGAAGCTGCCGCGGATCTTGAGGCGGGAGATCACGTTTGATTCGCTCAAAAAGGGCTCGCTGTGGACGTTCCACGCGACGCCGACGGAGGGAAAAAAGGCATACTTGTTGCCGTCCTCGAAGACCGAAGAGCCGTCCCGCCGCCCCGTGAGGGAAATGAGGTATTTGCTGCTGAAGCTGTAGTTCAGGCGGGCGAAGTAAGAAACGAAGGTCCGCCGGGAGTAACCGGAACTGAGCTGGTAGGTCGATGGGTCGGAGCCGAAGGATAGGTTGTTGAACTGTACCACGTCGTTCGGGAAACGCTCGGCGTTGGCGCTGAAGCCCTCGCTCTCGTTGCGCTGCAGCGAAAAGCCCCCCAGTACGTTGAAACCGTGGTTGCCTACGTCAAAGGTGTAGGTGGCGGTATTTTCGTTCAGCAGGTCGTTGCTCTGCACGGTATTGATGCTGGCGTAGCCGCCCGCTCCGTCGATCAGGCGCTCGGGAAGGGCGCCGGGGAGGTAAAAGTTGCGCTTGTACGAGCTGATCTCCGCGCCGAAGCTCGTCTTCAGCAATAACCCGGTGATGGGCTCCAACTGTAGGTAAGTGTTGGCGAGCAGGTCGTTGTCGTAGCGGTTGTCGACGCGTAGTTCCTGATCGGCTACCGGGTTACGCTGCACACTGGCACTTACAGGGTTGATGGCGGTGTATTCCCCATCCGCGGTGTACACTTCCCGCGTCGGCAGTACGCTATTGACGATCTGTGAGTAATTCACCTTGTTGTTCTCCCGGTTGGTGCGCGACAAATTGACCCGGATGCCAGTGGTCAACTTATCGGAGATCTTGAAGTCCAGATTCGTCCGCAGGGCGTAGCGCTGGAAGCCGGAGCTTTTGATCACGCCTTCCTGGTCGAAGCGGTTCATCGATACGTAGTAGTTGGTCTTCCCCGTGTTGCCCCGGATCGAAAGGTCGGTATTTACGATCTGACCGGGCTGGGTGATTATTCCCAGCCAGTCGGTGCTGGGCGCGGAGGCCGGATCGTCGAAGATCAGCGGCAGACTCGGATCGATCACACCAAAACCATCGGGGCCCGGGACGAACTGCGCAGCTTCGTTCACGTAGTTGGCGTAGTCCTCGCCGGTAAGTAGTTCGACCTGGTTGATGACATTCTGCACCGTATAGTACTGATTGATGGATACCACCGGACGCTCCGTACTCAGATTAGCGCCGGTCTTGGTAGTGACCAGCACGACACCGGAGGCACCCCGCGTACCGTAGATGGCCAGGGCGGTCGCGTCCTTGAGCACCTCGATCGACGCGATGTCGTTGACGTTCAGCGTATTTAGATCGAAGTCGGACCCCGCTATGAACCCGTCGATGACGAAAAGGGGGTTGTTGTTGCCGTTCACCGAGTTCGTTCCCCGGATGCGAATGGTAGTACCACTGCCCGGCGTCCCGTCGTTGGAGGTCACCGACACACCCGTGGCGCGGCCCTGCAGCGCCTGATCGAGTCGCGATACCGGTTGATTTTCCAGTGCGTCGCCCTTAATTTGGGCTACGGAAGAGACCAAGTCGCGCTTCTTTGTCACGCCGTAGCCAACCACCACCACCTCGTCAATGAGCTGGGCGTTCTCCAAAAGAGTAACGTCTATTTTCGTTTGGTTGCCCACCGGAACGCGCTGAGTGGAAAAGCCAATAAAGGAAAAGACCAGGGTATCACCAGGAGAGGCCATTACCTCGTATTCCCCATCGAGACCGGTTGCGGTGCCGGTTCCCGCGGGTTCGACGGTGACGTACACTCCCGTCAGAGGAAAGTCGTCGCCATCCTGTACAATTCCGCTTACGGATTGCTGGCCGTACGCAACCGACGCAAGCAGCACCAGAGCCGAAAGTAATTTATGTTTTAGCATGACCGATAATTTAGATTAAGTTGTGTACCGTGAGCAAACGAAATTCTGCTATCTCGCCGTTGAGCAAAACTAATTGCCGGTACACTACCGGAAGTTTCCGTCCATCTCTATCGGGGGTAACAAATCGTTCACCCGCTACATCGCCTTCAGTCAGGGGCAGGGCGGGCGCGCAGGTGCCAGGCCAATTCGTCTCAAAGCGGTGCAATTGGTGATTCACCCGTCGCGACGGCTTTCAGCCGTCAAGTAGCGACGGCCTTCAGCCGTCACGCTGCTTCCAAAAATAATTGAGGGCACCCACCCCACGACAGCTTGCCAGCTGAAGCCAGCGCTACTGTTACGACGGCCTTAAGAGCAGCTTGATGGCTAAAGACCGTCGCTACAGGGCCTTTTCCAGCTTTCTCTCCTCCTTCACTTCATTCACCCGCTTGGCGAGGGCGGCGAGGATATCCTGGGCGGCGGTGAGGCTGTACACCCGCTCCTTAATGAGGCTGAGGCGGCGGGGCGTCTGTTTGAGCTGTAGGCCACGCAGTTTTCCTTCGGCGGCGATAATTCCGCTGAGGGCCTTGAAGATTTCGGAGTCGTAGTAAAGCGACTGGGCGTCCTCGACGAAGAAACACAGCAGCTTATCGTTCTTGAGGACGACGCGATCGAAGCCGAGTTCGCGACACAGCCACCGGAGGCGGAGGCCGTCAAAAAGCTCCTCGACCTGGGTGGGGAGCGGACCAAAACGGTCCTTTAGACCGTTGGCGTAGGCTTGCAGGCGATCCTCGTCCTCAATGTTGTCGAGGTCCTGATAAAGACGGAGGCGCTCCTGGGTGGATTCGACGTAATCCGTAGGGATATGCATTTCCGTATCCGTCTCGATCGTCACCTCACGCACGAAGTCGCTTCCTTCGGTCATGGAGTCCGCGAAAACGTCCCGAAATTCTCCCTGCTTGAGTTCCCGTACGGCTTCTTCTAGAATGCGCTGGTAGGTTTCGTAGCCGATGTCGGCGATGAAGCCCGACTGTTCTCCTCCCAGTAAGTTACCGGCACCGCGAATGTCGAGGTCCTTCATCGCGATGTTAAACCCGCTGCCGAGGTCGCTGAATTCTTCCAACGTACGCAGTCGCTTGCGCGCATCGGGCGTAAGGACGCTGAGCGCGGGAGCAATGAGGTAACAGTACGCCTTCTTGTTGGAGCGCCCTACCCTGCCCCTCAGCTGGTGCAGGTCACTGAGGCCGAACTGGTGGGCGTTGTTGATGATGATGGTGTTGGCGTTAGCAATGTCAAGGCCCGTTTCGATGATGTTGGTACACACCAGCACGTCGTAGCGGCGATCGATAAACTCGATGAGCGTCTCCTCCAATTCCTTGGGGTCCATTTGTCCGTGGGCGGTGGCGAATTGGATGTCGGGACAGAGCTTTCGCAACATGGTCACCATATCGACCAGCGACTTGACCCGGTTGTGGACAAAGAACACCTGCCCGCCCCGGCTCACCTCCTGCTCGATGGCCTCCTTAATCACCTCCTCGTTGAACTGTCGCACCTCGGTATGAATGGGCTGGCGGTTGGGCGGCGGCGTACGGATGACGGAAAGGTCGCGGGCGTTCATGAGGCTGAACTGCATGGTCCGCGGTATGGGGGTGGCGGTCAGCGTAAGCGTGTCGACATTGACCTGGATAGCACGTAATTTTTCTTTCGCCTTAACTCCAAATTTCTGCTCCTCGTCGATGATGAGAAGTCCCAAGTCCTTGAACTCCGCCCGCTTAGACAAGATAGCGTGGGTGCCGATCAGGACGTCCAGCTTTCCGGCCTTGAGCCTTTTGAAGATTTCGGTCTTCTGCTTCGCGCTGCGGAAGCGGTTAATGTAGTCGACCGTGATGCCGAATTCGCCCAGCCGCTCGCTGAAGGTGCGGAAGTGCTGAAGCGCGAGGATGGTGGTCGGCACGAGTACGGCGACCTGCTTATTGTCGGCGGCAGCCTTAAAGGCGGCGCGTAGGGCGATTTCGGTTTTGCCGAATCCCACGTCGCCACAGATCAGGCGGTCCATCGGATGGGGCTTCATCATATCGCCCTTGACGTCGTTGGTGGCCTTGAGCTGATCGGGGGTATCTTCGTAAATGAAGCTGGCTTCGAGCTCGTTCTGAAGGTAACCGTCGGGGGGGAAGGCGTGGCCGGGGCTGGCCTGCCGCTTGGCGTAGAGCTTGATGAGCTCACCGGCCATGTCCTTCATTTTTTTCTTGGTCCGCGACTTGAGGTTCTTCCAGTGGTCGCCACCGATCTTATCCAGGCGGGGAAGCTGCCCGTCCTTGCCGCTGTACTTCGAAAGCTTGTGCAGGGAGTTGATGCCGACGTAGAGGATGTCGTTGTTCTTGTACACGAGGCGCACCGATTCCTGCACTTTGTCGTTGATCTCCAGCTTTTCCAGTCCGGAAAAACGGCCAACCCCGTGGTCGATGTGGACCACCATATCACCCGGAGTCAAGTCGCGCAGGAGCCGCAGGTTGAGGGCCTGGTCACGGGTAAAGCCCCGCCGTAGCTTGTACCGGTGGAAACGCTCGAAGATCTGGTGATCGGTATAGCAGGCCGACTCCAGTTCGGAGTCGATAAAGCCGGCGTGAACGGAAACGGGTACCGGCTCGAAGCGAACGTCGGCGTTGAGGTCGTGAAAGATCGAGTAGAAGCGCTCGATCTGCTTGGGGTTGTCGGTAAAGATGTAGTTGGTCAGTCCCGAGGAGGTATTTTCCAGCAGGTTGCGAATGAGCAACTCGAAGTTCTTATTAAAACTAGGCTGCGGCTTAGCCCGGCAGTCGATGGTCTCATCGATGGGGATGGGCTGCTTGTAGTCGCTGAAGAATACGATGGGTTTACCAGCCACGTCCTCTATCACTTCCCCCGGCCGGATAAAGGCCCGGTCGTCAAACAGTTGCTTGAGCTCATCGTCGTCGACCAGGGTGAGGTTTTTGCCAAGTTCTGTTGCCTTGGTGTAGGCCTCCCCGAGTCGGTCGAGCAGCAGCTGAAAATCCTTGAGCCAGATGGTGGTGTCTTCCGGCAGCACGTTGAAGATGCTCGTCTTCTGGCTACGCTCGAACTTGGTATTGATGTTGGGAACGATGCTTACGTAGGTCACCTTCTCGACCGAAAGCTGGTTCATCGGGTCGAAGGTGCGAATGCTCTCCACCTCATCGTCGAAGAGCTCGATGCGATAGGGATACTCGTTGCCGTAGCTATAAATATCGATGATGCCGCCCCGTATGCTGAACTGCCCGGGCTCGTAAACAAACTCTTCCCGCTTGAAGCCATACTCTACCAGCACCTCCAGAATGGTATCGACGTCGATGTCTTCCCCCTGCTGGATTTCGATGCGGCTCTTGGTCAGCACGTCCGGTGCCACCACCTGCTCGAACAGGGCTTCGGGATAGGTCACGACGATCTCCCCCTTCGACTGGCTGTGCGTCAGGTAATTGATCGTCTCCGTGCGCATCAGCACATTCGTCGGGTCCAGCACCTCGAAGTAGAGGGGACGCCGGAAGCTATCGGGCAGCAGTCGGATCTGCTTTTTCGGCAGCAGTGCCGCTATGGTATTCTGAATGTACGCGGCTTCTTCCTTATCGGTACCCACGATCAGGTAATGCCCGCCGGCCTTTCGGTAGCTCGCCGCGATCAGGAAGCTCTCCAGCGATCCGGCCAATCCCCGCAACTGAATACGCGGAGCTTCCTGCCCTGGTCTGGTTAATTGGGTAATCTTGGCAACTCTCGCACTCTCGGCGTAACGCTGCAGCAATTGCTCGGCAGGATTCAAACGGGTCTATTTTGTATAGTAACCGCGGAGAGGGAGGGAGGGTTCTGGGGAGTGGGGTAGTTGGGTAATATGGTAGTACTGTAGTACGGTAGGGGGTAGTACGGTAGGGGGTAGGCAAAATAATGAAGGCGTGACCGGACTTTCCCGATCACGCCTCCAATGTCTGCCTACCGTACTACCGTACAAATAGCCTACCGTACTACATCAGTAACTCCAAAGATCCTGCTCATAATTAAAGATCTCCTGCTTGATGCGCTCGGATTCGATGAGCTGTTCGCGGCCACTGCGCTCGGGACGGTCGATGCGTTGGTCGAGTACGTTGCTGGCCTTGGTAATGTAGCTGTTGAAGAAGCGATATTCGAAGACGTCCTCCCAGCTGCGGTTAGCGGCGTCGTTTCCGTAAGCAAAGGCGCTTTCATTGGCGAGTAGCTGACGGGCTTCGGGGTAGTACACCCAGAACATGGGACGCTCAATGGTACGGCCGGCGTTCTCGGTGGTTTCCTGGATCATGGGGGCGATGCCGAGGATGCGCACTTTCATGGTGCTGCTTTCCTTGTCGAAGAACCACATTTCCTGGATGCGGTAGCGAAGGACACTGGTGGGGTCGAAGATGCGCTCTTCGAGAACGATCTCTTCCTCGTAGGTTTCGGGGTTGACGACGCGGACGGAGTCTACGCCACCGGCCATGTTGGTCAGGGTCTTCTGGTCCATCACCATGGAGAAGTTGTCGCCGCCGATGGGGTCGAATACCCGCAGGTCGCCACTCTGGGCTGCTTCCAGCAGAATGGAAATGAGGGGGCGCTGGGGATTGATGAAGGGGAGGTTGATTTTTTCCTTTACGTCGATGATGCGCCAGATGCGACGTTTCCACATGATGTCGGCCTCCCGGAGGTGCTCGTAGGCAAGTACGCGGCGTTCGCGCAGCGCCTTGTTTTCGACTATGTCATTGAGGGGCGGCACGAACTCGCCATCCTGCATCAGGGGATTATCGTCCGCCACGCCGGGCAGCGTGAAGGTGTTGGACGGTTCCTCGGGATTACCGGTCGTCTGGGCCGACAGCGCGGTGGACGCAACCAGGGAAAAGAGGAGCACGAGACTATATACTGCCTTCATAGGTAGTGAAATGATGGGATGATTCATACGGACAGGGTAACAACGCGGTTGATCCCCGCCGTGGTATGTAAACGAAGTAAAACGGGCCTTCAGTAGCGCAAACTACGGAAGGCCCGGTAAAGTTGGTCGGCCAGCAGCCAACCTATCCTTAGCGAATCGTGAAGGACATGGTACCCAGGTCGCGCGCGGCGGCATCTCCGGGGCACTTGGCCTTGATGTTTTTGAAGGTGTAGTTGTCACCGGGCTTGGCACGACCGACGAGGGCGGCAGCTTGTCCACTGAATCCACTACCAGCATTGGTCGCTACGAGTGCGTCCTCCCGGGCGGGGATGTAGAGGATGTTGAATCCGGCAATGTTACACCGTGCGTCGAAGTCGAAGTTCTTCAGTTCGGCAAAGACACCCTTTTGGGCGCGGAAGGTCGAGTTGGCGATGTCGCCACCCTGCTGTCCGCCCATAGTAGGAACCGGGTCAGGGATCGGCTTCACGCGGAAGGGGAAGGTACCGAGCGTTTGTCCGCCGGCGGTTACCGTAACGTTGGTGGTTCCGACGCCGGTAGGACGTACGCCCTTTACAACGTAGCTGTTGCCCGATCCGGTACCGGTGATGGCGTCGCCGAAGCTGACGCGCACGTCGTTCGAGGCTACCCCGGCCGCGGCTACGGTAAGGGGGTTGTCAACACCCATGTAGAACACGTTCATCTTATCGGCGGAGACGGCCACCGAGCGGGTACCGATCTCGTAGGTGAAGGTGCCGCTCTCACGGGTTACTTCACCGGTGAGGGGGTTGGTTACCGCTACGCTGGTCTGAATGGTCTTGGGTCCGGGCGAGCCGCTGGCCGTGAGGCTAAAGTCGGCCGTACCGTCCGGCTTAATGTTCAGGCGCTGTCCGTTCACGCGCAGGTCGATGTTTTCGGGCTGCAGCGAAGAGGAGTAGCTACCTACGGACACGACGGCGTTAAGCCGCTCGCCACCAATGACGTAGCTCTTGTCCGCCTGAAAGACCGGGAAAAACTTGTCGAAGACGATCTGCTTACCGCCGGCCATTTGTACGATGTCGTTCACCAGGTTGGCTTCGGATACCTTGAGGTCAGACTGGATCTGCGACATCAGCGGTAGTACGGCGGCGAGGGGCATGTGACCAAACTTGTAGTCGGCCCAGCTTACCTTCTTATTGTTGGAGGTGCGCCAGGTTTCGTCGTCGACCTTGAAGGGCATGTTTTCCGCGACGCTCTGAATGCGCGCCTGAACTTCCTGCTGGTTTAGGTCGAGTGCTTCACCGTGCTCATTAAGCAGTTCGGAATAGATATCGACGAGGCGTTGGCGGGTAGCGGCAATGCGCTCTTTCAGTCGCTCACCTTCACCGAGACCTTCCCCGACTTGGCCCTTCGGGCCCTGTACTAGGAGGCGGGTGGTCACGTCCTTGTTCTTCTTTCCCTTAGGAGCAACAACGCCATGACTTTCGGCATAATCGCCTTCATTGACTTCGCCGTCGTTGTTACCGGAAACGTCGATAAGGGTATCGCGCAGTCCGTTGACGTAGTCGTTGAACGACTGCACTTCCTGGCGGATGGAGGTGATGGCGGGCTGCAGTACGCGGTACTTTGCCTTCGATTTGTCCTCCAGCAGGTCGTTGAGGCTGGTGACGGTTTCGCCGATCTGTTCGTCGACGGTGGCGATACTGTTCTGGTTGCCCTTATCGAGGGTCTGGAAGGCGTCCATCACCTCAGCGGAGACGTTGAGGGCCAGCAGCGCCATCAATACCAAGTACATGATATTGATCATCAACTGCCGGGGTTCCTTTGGAATTGACATATTTACTTTGTTTGGGTCGCCGCGCGGGAGCGGCGGCCATGGGGGGTGTTAGTTGTTGGGAGGGGGGGCTATGCAGTGGGGGCACGCATGGCGCTGATCATGTTCCCGTACACGTTGTTCAGGGTGGTCAGGTTGCCGTTGAGCTGCTGCATGTTCTTCTTGTACACCTTGGTCTCATCCGTAGTAGCGGCCAGGTCGGCCATGGCTTCGTTGAGCTTGGCGTAGAAGTTGCCCATTTGCTTGATCTGTGCGGAGGTACCGCTGAAGTCGGCTTCCTGAAGCGCCTTAAGGCTGCTCATGCTCTTGGACATGGTTTGAAGCTCCACCAGCATACCGCCGAGTTGCTCCTCGACGACTTCGCCGTTGAGGGCGGCTACCTGGGGAGCGGCGCTTACGCCACCGGTGGTCAGGGGCTGCACGTCGCCGTTGTACTTGGTCAGGCCGGGGTACAGTTTGTCCCAGTAGTAATCGGGCTCGGGGCCGAGGATGCCGATGAGCATGAAGAGAAAGGCTTCCACACCAAGGCCGATCGTCAGCAGGTCGAAGGTGACGCCACCGACCGTCGGCATTTCCCACGATTGGATTTTGTAAAGCGCACCCAGCATAACAACGGCCGCACCGACGCCAATGATGAAGTTCTTGGCGTACTTAAAGGCGGGTGATTTAGTAATGGCCATAAGAGAAGAATGATTTGGGGAATATTTGTTGGAGAGCGGTGCAAATGACTTGGTATAGCACCGTTTGAAATAACGCGGTTTTAACAGTTCTGGGTTTAGCGTTATTGCTTAGACGCACCGAAAATATGCATTTAGCCCCGCCAGTGACCTACTAATGTGTCATCCACTAAACAGCTCCGGCCGTTTGTCGTGCAACCGGGCGAGTTTGGGCTGGATGTAACGCCGGCAGAACGGCCGCTCCGGGTCGCTCCGGAAGTAGTCCCGGTGCTCCGGCAAGGAAGGTCGGAAAGCAACAAATGGAAGCACCAGCGTACGTAAGGAAAGTTCCGTATGCTCGGCCACCTCCCGGAGTAATTCCCGGTAATGAGCAGCATCCTCCGCATTGAAATAGTACACGGCTGACCGATACTTCCCCCGCAGTGCATGATCCGAGGTTGCAGCGTGCGTTTCCAGATGGGCGAGGATCAGTTGCACGGCACGGATTTCCGACTCGTCGTAGTGCACGATGACGGCCTCGGACAGAGCGTCGTAGGGAGACTCCGAGGCAATCCACCCCTGTTCGACCCGCACCACGCCCCGCAGGGAGACGAAAACGCCCTCCGTGCACCAGTGACAGCCGCCGCCCAACCCGATCCGTTTAAGTGAAGACACCCCCGTAAACGTCCTTACCGTACGGATGGATTAGTCAGGCAACTTCCTTTTTCTGACTATTGTAGATCAACCGCTGCCCTTCCCGCCGCACCGCCGCCGGAGAACGACCGAAAATGGATGCCAGCTTCTCCCCGTCGTTGGTATAACACATCGCCTCGATGAGCAAAGCCCGCTCCTCCCGGGTCCAGGGCTCAAATGCCCGCGGGAGATTCTTACGGGCACGCGCCATAAATTCCGGCAGCTGGTCGGAGGATTTGCGGAGTCCGAGTCCGATCACCTCGCGGTAAAGTTCGGTCGCTTTCTCATCGGATAGCTTGTCGAAGGCCGCCGTGGTGAAAAAATCGATAGCACGCCAGGGCTCGTTTACGGATTGCTTGATCTGGGGTGTTGATTTGTCATCCGGCCCCTCAATGACGGACTTATACCCCAGCAATAGTTCGCGGATCGCTTTGCGCGAGAACGTGCCCCGGTATTTGCGGTAGCCGGGCAGACCGCGAAGCCTCGGATCGGCGATGCTCCGACTACCGATAAGCACTTTCGCAACCTGCGTCACGGTGGGTTTATATTCTAGTTCCCTCAGTGCGCTACACAGCGCGAGCACCTCGGCTTCGGGAATGGGTTGGGTAGGAGCATCTCGGTTGGCCAAACTGCGGATGAACCCATCGAGCGACAGTTTGGTCGGCTGATCGAGGTGGAGGCGCAGGGATTGCAACAGGTCAATGAATTCGGGTGTAGTCACGGCAGCAAGTTTTCGTGGTGAGAAGTAGATTTCATCCACAAACTACCGGCAGCGAACACCCAAAATTCGTCACTTAAACGAGTACTTGCGTATTTAATCGTTTACAAACGGATATTATCTTCTATACGTTGAGCTTGCCGCTAACGCCGTCGTCCATTGTCTTACCTACAACTACGGAAGCGGCCATTTTAGCGAAGGCTACCACCTTTCCGTGCTGGGTATCCCAGTAATACCCCTCCTTCGGCTTGAAGTGGATCAGGCTCAGGTTCGGATCGGTGGGACCCTCCTGAAACCAGGTTTTGACCATCGGACTCCAGAGTTCTTTGGCTTTATCAAGGTTGTAGACCACGACGGCCTCCCCGTACAGACTCAGGTATTCCTGGTCGCTGGTGCTGCTATAGATCAACTGAGCTTCGGGATCCCGTTTCAGGTCGGCATTGCGATCGCTGTCCTTGGCACTGAAGAACCAGATCGAGCCGTCGTCTTCCACCTGCTGGGTAGACATGGGCGTGGTGCTGAAGGGTCGTGCGCCCAGGTTGGTGCAGAACATGGTGATGTCCTCGTCCGTAGCGATTTTCTTGATCTTTTCGATGGCTTCCCTGCTGAAGAGATTTTCGGTCTTTCCCATTGTTTTTTCTTCCTCCAACGTGCCGTGCGCCCCCGCTGTTCGGCCATTTCGGGCGGGACCGCAGGTGCAATGAATAGGGATAAAAGCGGTCCGCCCGTTACCTCATTGCTTTCGCAGATAACACTGCACCCGCGCCCCCGCATTGTGGCGTACGTTCGACCAGAAAAAATTATAATCGGCAACGTGGTAGTTCTGGGAGCGAAAGAAGATATCGCCGAAAAAGCTGGGCTTGTTGGTATAGAGGAACGCCCCCCTTATCTCCGCCCAGACCAGGCCGGGTATTGGCCCTCCATCAAAGTTGTATAACACCCCGCCCCGATTGAGGGAAGATGGTGCCCGGGTCGTGGCAGTCGTCCAGCTGAGGGGATTGACTACCGCGATGGAGGTGTCGTTGCGTTCCGGATCGGGGACGTAATCTTCCCGGTACGTGCGCCAAGAGACGAAGCAGCCGGTCTGTTCCGGATCGGTACAGACGGGAATGTCCGCGAATTCCCGCTTCCGCACCGGCATTCCTACCAGGTAAGCGACTATGAGTTGCTGATGCAGGGCTTGACCGACGAAGCGGTCCGCAAGTAACCGTATGGCATGGAGGGTACCCTGGCTGTGGGCGGCGATGATGATGGGACGGCCGTGATTAAAGTGGGTAAGGTAGTGGTCAAATGCCGCGAGTACATCGGCGTAGGCCGTGTCAAGGGCTTGCGTTTTTACCGCTGCACCATTATCGTAGAACACACTCAGATTTGCCTGGCGGTAGCGGGGGGCGTAAACCTTTCCGGCCCCGTTAAAAATACTAGCCTGATTGAGGATGGTCGACTTATCGACAGATTCGTTCAGTTTGTCATCCTTCAAACTGGCATTCCATAGTTTGTTATGCTTCCGCGTACCGGCATATATGGTGGGATGAATGAAAAACACATCTGCCCGAGCGATCGCCTGACGGTCTAGGATGCTATCCGCCGGCGTACGGTCCGCATAATCATCGGTGGTCGGTAGCGCGGCCCAGTTACCGGCTTGGCGGTAGTCGGGTGGGGGCGGAACGGGAAATTTGCCTTCCTGCGGAATGACGGGCACCGAGGCACAAGCCGTGGTCAGCAAAAAGACGAAAATGAGTGGCCAGCGGAAAACTGCTACTGCCTTACCCGCATGTCTCCGGAGAGGTAGACGCCAATGAGCGCCAGAATGGCTAAGATTAGGATGGTCATTTGTTTGTTGGGCTAATTGTTGGTACAACCCAAAATAATTGCGATTGGTTCTCATTGCGCAGCCCTTTGTATTACAGCGTACGCAATAGCAGTTCGGGTACGGCCCGCACCTCATCCAGGGAATTATACAGTGGGGCCGGCGCCAAGCGTAGTACTCCCCCCCCGCTTCCGTCGTAGTTATCTTGTCGGTAATCAACTACCAGCCCCGCTGCCGACAACTGGTGCTCCAGGTCCGGGCGGTGACCGGGGAGGTAAACCGACACTTGCGCGCCCCGCTGTTCCGGATCTGCACTAGTGAGGAGTTGCAGGTCCGGAATTTGTGCCAGCTCATCGTACAGGGCCTGGGTCAATTCCTTGCTTCTCTGACGGAGGGCGGCTATACCACCAGCAGCATCAAACAGGGGCAGACCGGCCAGCAGCGGCGCCAGGCCAAGCACGGGAACGGTAGAAACCTGCCAGCCCGCCGCACCGTATTCCGGGATAAATTCAGCCTTCATCGCGAAGCGATCGCTCTGGCGGTGGCCCCACCATCCGGCGAAGCGCGGCAAGTCCGGGCGCTGGGCGTGACGCTCGTGTACGAAGAGTCCGCCGGGTGCCCCCGGACCGCCATTCAGGTATTTGTAATTGCACCAGACGGCGAAGTCGCAGTCCCATTCGTGCAGCGACAACGGTACATTGCCCGCGGCGTGAGCCAGGTCCAGTCCTACCGTCGCCCCGACCCGGTGTCCGGCCGCCGTGATCTCCTCTAAAGGAAAAAACTGACCGGTGTAGTACTGCACTCCACTCCAGAGCACCAGCGCGAGTTCGTCGCCGACCGCTTCGATTGCGGTAATGATGCGAACCGGATCGATCATGCTCTCACCGGGTTCGGGACGCACTTCGATCAGGTGATCGACGGGGTCGAGTCCGTGAAATGCGAGCTGGGCCCGTACGGCGTGCTGGTCGCTGGGGAAGGCACCGCTTTCCATGATGATCTTGCTCCTGCGCCCCGCCGGCCGGAAAAAAGAAACCATCAGCAGGTGCAGGTTGACGGTGAGGGCGTTGGCGGCTACCACTTCCTCCGGCTGTGCGCCGACAATGCGCGCCAGGCCCTCCTGCAGGCGGCGGTGGTAACCGAGCCATCCTCCGTCGGGGCCGCCCCACCAACCTTCTACTCCCCGTTCCCGCCAACTGGCGAGTTCTTCCTGTAATTGCGCTTCCGCCGCGCGGGGTTGGAGTCCCAGACTGTTGCCGCAGAAGTAGATGAGGGGGTTGCCGTCGGGCCCGGCGGGTAGGTGAAACTGGTCACGGAGCATGCTCAGATACGTAATGCTCCCTCTGCGGCCAGGCGACCGCTGCGCATGGCGGCATCGAGGGAGCCGTTGAGTTGTTGGTCGCCGGCCAGGAACACCCGGTCGATCAGGCGGCTGTGAGTTGAATTGTAGGTAAAGGCTACCGAATCGAGTTGCGGCAGGGCGTGCTTTACGTCGTAACGGCGCAGAAAACTGAGGGCGTCGTTGGGTAGTCGGCTGTGGCGCAGTAAGTCCTGCTCGGCCTGAGCGAGAGAGTCCCCGTCCGGGCATTCCTTCAAACTTACGCTGATCAGCGAACCGCCCTGCTTACGGAGCTTATACGACGGGGCAACTTCGTCGAGTACGCAAAAGGTATTAATGGTACTTGTGGGGTCGGCCACGAGGTTGATCAGGCGATTTTCCTTAAGCCGGCGGGTACTGTAGAAGTAGAGGTTAGTGGTGGACTTCCAGGCTAAACTGCTGCCGGCGAGCTGGGGAAAAAGCGGGTCGGGGGCGCAGGCAACAATTACAGCGCGGGTCGGGATGGTACTGCCGTCGTCGAGTCTTACCTGGTCGTCGGCTACGGATACGACTCGGGTGCCGGTCCGAATCTCGGTACGCGTGAGTTTGCCGGCGAGCTGGCGGGCTACCGCTTGTATTCCACCGGCCGGTAGCACGGCGCTTCCCTGAGCAAACATTTTAAGAATAAAGCGAAACATGGCGGCCGGCGTACGCAGTTGCTGCTCCAGAAAAATTCCCCCGAAGAAGGGGCGGAAAAAGCGCTCCACGATCTGCTCGCTGAACCCGTAGCTCCACAGGTAATCGATGGTCGACTGCTCGCGGACGTGCTGAAAACACTCTTCGGGAGAAAGCCGCATGAGCCGGAAGCCCAGTTGGGCCAGGCGGATCTTGTCGTTGAGCGTGCCGACGGGAGAAAGCGCCGAACGAAACAACTGTGCCGGTTCGCGCAGGGGATCGGCAAACCGAAAGTGTTGTTGCCGCATGTGTACGTGGCCACCGGGGCGGAAGGCCTGCACGCCCAGGGCGTCGAGGTCCAGGTAGCGTTTCACCTCGGGATACTCCGTGAGCAAGACCTGAAACCCACGGTCGAGCAGGAATCCGTCCACCTCATCGGTACGCAACCGTCCACCTACTTCATCCGCTGCTTCCAGCAATACGGGAGAGTGGCCCGCGGCTTCCAGGGTGAGGGCTGCGATCAGGCCGGCCGCTCCTCCACCTACGATTACGTACTTAGCTTCGTTCAAATCCGGGGTTTTGTCGCTGCAAAGATGATAAACAAAGGTTAAGCGTACCAGTTATGACGCCGAATTCCGTCGGTCGGCCATTAAGTACGCGTACCGCAGGAACACGCCGTAGGAAAGCACCATGCTGATGACGAGCCCCTCCCGCCCGTCGCGAAAGCCCCCCTGGAGCACGTAGTGCTTGAAAAACCGGTAGACGGGCTTCACCAATAGGTGGAACGCACCAACCCGGGGTGTGCGGCCGGCGTGATCCCGGGCGCTCCAGCGGGCGTAGCGCCTGGTTTTGTCGAGGAAGTGGTCGAGGTCCTTAAAGGTGTAGTGCAGTAGCCGCCCCGTAAGCTTCCCCACTTTCAGCCCCGTCAAGTCGATCTCTTCGTGCACCTGCTTGGTGTTGTAGCGAGCGCGGTCGCGGTGAAAGAACCGCACCACCTTGTCCCCCGCCCAGCCGCTGTGGTAGATGCGGCGGCCCATGAAGTGGTTGTCCCGGCCGATCCAGTACGCGTCGGCGGGGCGTTCGGGGGCGGCCAGCAGTTGGTCGATCTCGGCGCGCAGGGCGGGAGTGACGATCTCGTCCGCATCGAGAAGGAGGATCCACTCGTGACGGGCCCGGGCGATGGCCCAGTTTTTTTGATCAGACGGGCCTGCGTATTCGCGCTGCACCACATCTACCTCGGGGCTTGCCGCCAGCAACTCGGCGGTGCCGTCGGTACTGAAGCTGTCGACCACAACGAGATCGTCGCTCCATCCTGCTACGCTATCCAGGGACCGGCGGATGATATCGATCTCGTTGAAGGTGGTATAGATGATGGAGAGGGGCCGGGGGGGCATTAGCAACTCAGTTGTCCTTCGCTTACGGAACCGTAGGCGACGAAGTAGGGGTTACGCAGCACTTCTTTATTGTACACCAGTTCCTTGCCGGTGCCGTCATCGACCAGGTGTCCTCCGGCTTCGAGCAGGACGGCGTGGGCGGCGGCGGTGTCCCACTCCATGGTCGGGGCGAGCCGGGGGTACAGGTGAGCCTCGCCGCGGGCCAGTTCCAGGATTTTAAGGGAGCTACCGCGACTAACGATTTCGGGCTCCGTCAGTTTGTCCATAAATGCCTGGGTGGCGTCGTTGAGGTGACTGCGGCTAGCGACGACCTTCAGTCCCGCATCCTGCATGGTGAAGGCAGCGGCCTGAATGCGGTCGCCCCCGGCACGCCACGCTCCCCTACCCTGTGCGGAATAGTAGAGCTCGTCCGTGACCGGTACGTAAACGGCGCCGAGTACCGGCCGACCGTTCTCGATCAGGGCGATGTTGACCGTAAACTCTCCGTTGCGCTTGATGAATTCCTTGGTCCCGTCGAGGGGGTCGACCAGCCAGAAGCGGGTGTACTGCCGGCGCTCGGCGAAGGGGACATCCTTTCCTTCCTCGGAAACGATGGGGGCCTTTAGTACCAGGTCGTTGAGTCCAGATACAATCACGTCGTTGGCCGCTTTGTCTGCCTTGGTCAGTGGGCTATCGTCGGCCTTTTGTTCCACCCCAAAATCTTCGGATTCATAAATCTTTAGGATGGCGGCCCCTGCGCGGCGGGTAATTTCACCGACTTCAGCGGCGAGCTTTAGGTAGTCTATTTCCATGGGAAGGTTGAAATGTAAAATTTGAAGTTTGCAATTGCCACCCTGCTATCCCTTAAGTGCCCAGACCAGAAAATCTCCTACGACCTTTCCCCAGGTTTCCGGTTCGTGCTTACCGCCTTCTACCTCTACGTAGGTCATGTCGAGGTCGGGTTTCAGGCCTTTTTTCTGGAGGATGGCCATGAGGTGGAGGGTGTCGTCGATGGAGTCGATCACCCCGTTGTTGTTGCGGTCGGAAGTTTCGTCATCGGTGCCCGCCATAAACCAGAAGCGGTTGGTGATGGCCTTATTGGAGCGACGGACATAGTCGTGGACGATGCGATTGGCGTCCGGTTTTTCGGGATTGAAGGGTTTGCTGCGGTACCAGAGCGATCCGCTAAAGATGCCCGCGGTACGAAACTGCCGGGGTTTGCGCCAGGCGATGTCGAAGGCACTGAGTCCGCCCAGGCTGAATCCGGCAATTGCCCGCCGGTCGGGACCGTGGTAGATGTTATACCGATCTTCCAGCCAGGGCACGAGTTCGTCGGTGACAAATTTCTCGTAGGCGCCGGCCATATCTCCGCGCCCTTGATCATCCTTGCGGGCCGCGGTGCCGAATTCCCGGAGGCGGTCGCCCGCGTGTACACCGACCACGATGGCGGGGGGAAGCTTCTCCCGTTTATAGATCTTGCGGAGGCGTTTGGGAAAGCCCATTCGCTCCAGGTCCTGCCCGTCGTTAAAGATGACCAGCGAGAGCAAGCGCCACGGGGGCACGGTGCGCCGATACACATCGACGACGACCGGGCGCTGGAGGTGGGTGCTCGCGATGGTATACCGTCGGCGCAGCAACCTCTTGCGTCGTGAGAGGATACTGCCGACCAGTTGCTTGAAGAAGGTTACCGGGTTCACGGTGCGAAGGTAGCGGTATTACGGGGTTTACTACCTTGACCGCGCCTAACTTCGTTAACCATGCAGGAAACTTACACCGAATTTTACAGCCACCACCTCGGTCACAACGTGAAGGTGCTCACGTTTGGCACCCGCGGCTACCCGGTGGTAATTTTCCCCACCACCCTGGGCAGCTACTTTGAGGCGAAGGATCGTGGCATGATCGAAGCGGTTCGCTGGTTCGTCGAGCGGGGGTTTATTCAGGTGTTCTGCCCCGACAGCATCAACAACGCCAGCTGGTACGCCAACATTCACCCCCGCCACCGGATCGAGCGCCACATTCAGTACGATAAATTCCTTTACGACGAGTTTATGCCGCAGATCCGTTACAATACGCCGGTGGGTCGTGTGGCCTGTGCGGGCATCAGTTTCGGAGGGTTCAGCGCCACCAACTTTGCCTTCCGCCACCCGGAAGCCGTAAGTCACCTGTTCTGTATGAGCGGCGCCTTCGACATCAAGCCCTTCCTGCGCGGCTACTACGACGATAATGCCTACTTCAACAATCCCGTCGATTTTATCCAGGGAGCCAACGATCCCCACTTATGGGACATGAAGATCGTACTCGGCACCAGCAACTGGGACATCTGTCTGGATGCCAACCTGAAGTTCAGCAATCAGCTGCGGCACCGCGGCATCGATCACTGGCTCGACGTACGGGGCAACGTGGAGCACGACTGGCCGCTGTGGCTGGAAATGTTCCCGCACTACGTTAGCCTTATTTAGGAATTCGTCAGACGAGGGAGAAAAACTCGATCTGCACCGTGTCCTCGACGTTGATGCCCAGTAAGGGCGCGGCGCGGCCCAGATTCACGGCGATCTCGAGCAGGCCGTCGGAATCAAACCGACAGAGGGGCTCGCCTTCGGGCACATCGTGGTAGCGGAAGCTCAGGCCGTCGAGGGGGCTCATGCGCTTGACCAGCAGCTGAAACCCGCGGCCTTCCCCTACTTCCTCGAAGAGGCGGCGGGTGATGTTGGTGGTTACGTTATCGAAGCGGTCGATGAAAACCACGGCACCACGAATGTAATTGGGGCCGATCACCGGTTTAAAGGCCAGCCGTTCGGTGTAGCGGGTAGCGGGCAGGCCGATTTCGTGAAAGGGCTTGCGGCGGGTGAGGTGATTTACCGCGCGGGCGTACACTTCACTCAGGGGCGTATCGGCCTCGTATCCGTCGAGCACGTACGTCTGCTCGGGAATGCTGCCGAAAATGAGTGAAAAGATGCCGTTGTCCGGGCCGATAAAGTAGTGCCCGCCGTGGTAAGTAGCCAAAAATCTGCCGCGGGGCTGGTAATAATCGTATACGCTCAGCAGGTGTACGGTGCCCGTGGGGAAGTGCATCCACACCTTCGTGAACACAAAAGCCGCCCGCACGATGTCGTAGGTGGGGATGTCGTGGCTGATGTCGACCATACGAAGGTCAGGCTGCATGGATAGCAGTTGTGCCTTCAGTCGGGGAAGGTGGAAGTCCTCACGTCCGAAATCGGTCGTCAGGGTAAGTAAGGGAGTGGTAGCAGCAGCCACGACGGATTGGTTTGGGCCGACAAAGAAAGCCCAAGTTTAACAAACACCCCCCCGAACCGGCCACAAACTCTACGAACATTGCTGGCGCATAATGCCGTTATATCGAGAGCGTTAGGACTTTACCGGCCCGGTACTTACCGATCGCGAACGAACGGTACGGATTGCTGGATTGCCTCCCAGTCCTCTACTCCTCTTGTAACCCCGACCAAATTACATGAACCCCACTCCGGCTACCTACCTGCTTCTGCTGCTTCTTGCTGTTTGCACGGCTCCTGCGTCCGCGCAAATTGATATTGAACAAGGAAATTTAGAAGTGCTGACGGACGATCATCCGGTATTCTCCCGTCCGGGAGTGCGCTACCGCAGCCAAAGCCGGGGCGTGTCGATCCGCTACGAGACGCAGCCGACCTTTACCTGGGACGGGGGACAGGGCATTGCGGGTGGAAAGCAAAAAGTGACCCACCTGGAGCAGTTTACCTTTAAGTTTAAGGTGCCGCTGATGAATAGGGTGCGCACCAAAATTCTGCTCGGCTACGAGTGGGATACCGAAAAATATTTCTTTAATGACCCCTACGAAGGACACGAAGGTCAGCAAACCCTGTTTCAATTGCTCGACGAGCGCCGCCTGAAGGCGAACAAACTGTCGGCCTACTTTACCCACAGCTGGGACGAGCGCTTTTATACCTCCGGGCGCTTCCGCATGTCGCTGAATGGAGATTACCAGGGACTGATCGACTTCGACGACATCTACCATACGTATAGCGCCGCGGCCGTCTACGGCAAGAAGGTTGACGAGGACACCGAATGGGCGATCGGCATCACTTATAGCCAGAACAAGGCCCGCAAAATCGCGCTGCCCTTCTTCGTTTACAACCGCACCTTTAACGAGCGCTGGGGGATCCAGACGGCGCTGCCCGGTCAGGCCTACCTGAGACGCAACGTCGGATCCAAACTGGTCAACACCTTCCTGCTCGGAGCTACCTTCGACAGCAAGTACTATGCCCTCAATACCGACGACCGGCCGGGATTCGAGAACCTGGGCCAGTTTTTCCTGAGAAACAATGGCGTGCGTGCCATGCTGCAGTACGAGCATAACCTGTCTAAGTGGGTCTGGGCCTTCGCGCAGGGTGGATACTACATTCCCGTTAATACGAGGTTCAACCCGGCGGAGCAGGTCGATCTCGACATTCGGACCACCGTGGATGCCCGCCCCTTCCTGCGCGTGGGCGTGTTCCTCGCCCCTCCGAAGGACCTGATCAAATAAAAAAGTCCCCGCCGGTGGTTGCCGACGGGGACTTTCCATTTACACTAATCGGGCGTGATTACCGCAAGAATACTTTGCGGGCGGTAGTGCCCTGGTCGAAGCGGAGTTGCAGGATGTACTGCCCGTTGTTCAAGCCGCCGCGGTCCAGCGTATAGGTGGACTGGTCGATGTTGCGGATCTGTGCTACGCGACGGCCACTGATGTCGAATACGTCGATCTGACGGATGAGGTGCTGCTCGGCCGCCCGTACCGTAAAGCCGGCGGTGCCGGGGTTGGGGAAAACGTCAAGGCCGACGGAGGCGCTGGAGATGAGGTTTTCGGTGGAGGTGGATACATTGGCGAGATCGAGGCCGATGTAGGCGCGGGGGACGAAGAAAGCGATCATGGTGTCGATGGACATCTTGGCCCGTTCCGGGTTGAATACGTTGGGGTTTACGAACCCTTCTCCCTGGAAAGCTGCATCTGCGTTGAGGTTTCCACCACCGTTGTTGAATGCTGCAATTCGAGCGCGGGCATCGGCCTCATTCACGTAGTTGTATCCGGCACCCAGTCCGTTACCAACCTGCAGGGGGTACATATTGTCGCGGGAGAGGGGAAAATTAGGACTGAATTCCTGATCCGGGCAGGCAGGCGGATTTTGTAGAGTCCGCATCTGTTGCTTGTAGGCTTCGTTGCGCACGTTGACCGCTACGGAAAGGTCGCTGTAGATGTCGGGAAGGGTGGTAGAGTTAGCCGCTTCCAGACCGGCATTGTTTCCGATTTCGTTGGCGACTTCCAGAATTTCCTCCGTACCGGCTACACAACCGATCACGATGTCTTCGGTAGTAGGGACTACTACGTTGCCGTAGCTGAATGGGGCGAAAATATCGCCGGGGCTGTGGAAACCGAGCGTGAGGGGTTCATCATCCTTTCCTTCGATCCAGTCGATGTCGCCGAGGGCACCATTGCTGTTGATGGACATGGCCACGTTGCTGTTGTACCCTACGTGATTGGGCACGTTGGAAGCGACGCCGGGCTGAAATTCCGCCGGCATCAATCCCTGTGGATCGGCATTGACGTTAATGTCGACGTAAGAAACGTCGTTCTCATCGAAGAAGCGGCCGTCCTCCAATATCTCGTCAATTCTATCCAGGTAAGCGTGCGTCATCGTGACGTAGCCTCCGGTGCCGAGTCCCCAGAATACAATACGGCTCGTATCGATGCGGTAGGGATTGTCTTCTTCCATTACGGACTTGCGGAGATAGCGGGCCAGCATGTGCGCGTCCTGCCCACCGCGGTAGGCGGCCTGGAGCAGGGTGCTCGTCCGCGTGTCCTGATCGCCCCGTGGGTTCCATCCTACCCGGTATTCGGCAGCGATACCTACGTATCCACGGCTGGTCAACTGGGAGGCGAGTTGGACGACGGCTGAATCCTGACGGGTACCGTACAACCCCTGATTGACGTACTGGGGAAGGAAATTGCCGGTGGGGAAGATCACAACCACGGGACGGAGAATCGTTTCATCATCTCCCACAGGCTGATACACGTCCATTTGCAGACTCCGCAGTGGAGTGGCATTGGGATCGCCTGCCTGGGCCCGCGCGATTTCGTAAACATCGATGTTCTGTCCGTAGGTCGCTACCGTGGGGCTGCTGACACTATAGATTGGATCGATGAATCGGTTGTCCTGGGCTTGCAGTGCCGATACGGCAGCCAGCAACAAGGCGAAGAATAGGGTAACATTGCTACGCATATTGGTTGGTTTTAACAACAAAGAATATTAGTGTTATCTCTTGACGAGATTGTAGGTGGCAGATATATAAGCGAGACGGCCGATCCTCGGACCGCCGTACACCTGAAATACCTGATTGTCGAGCAGGTTACTTGCTCCTAATTTGAAGGTAGTCTTGATTCTGGGAACGGTAAAGTTTATTTGCGCGTCCAGCATCCCGTATGACTGTATTGGTCCGGTAAACTGCGGACTGCCCTCAAAGAGATAGGTGTCCACCCACTTGTAATTGACACTGGCACCCAGGCTATTGACCGGATTACCAAACAGATTGAAGGGAATGTCACGCCCCGACACGCCGAGATTGAATTTGTGCTCCGGCGTATTGAAGGCGGGAATAATGGGATCGTCGGTCTGTGTATTCAGTACATTCCAGCTATAGTTTCCGTTAAAGGAAAAATAGTTAGCGAAGTAAAAATTGGAGCCAATACTGAAGCCCTGGGTAGTGACGATGTCCGTTGCGTTAGCAGCTACCCGGTAGGCCTGTTGATCGGAAAGATTACCCTGGAAAATGCTGACGTCCAACCCGAGGTTGAATCCGATAAAGTCGGTGTAGCGGCTGTAGTAATAGGTGGCGTCCACGTAAAGGCTTTTTCCAATGGTGGAACGAGCACCGACCTCAAAGGTGCGCACCTTCTCAGGTTGGATCGGGTCCACATCGAAGTAATCCAGTTGCCCCACATCCGGGATCGGCATGCTGATGACGTCGACAAAACTCTGTACCGTCACCAAGTCCTTGACCCCGTCGATATTCCCAAGTAGGATGGCCCGGCCGACATTATAGAAAAGGTATTGGTCGTTGAGGGTAGGATTGCGAATGGCGGAGCTGAAGGAAGCTCGGAAAGTGGTATTGGGCTGAGGAGAAAACACAACGGAGGCGGCGGGGCTGAAGAGCAAGTCGAAGTTCTGGTTCTTATCCGCGCGTAGGCTCGCGCTGAGCTTGACCTTCGGCAGATTCATTGTACCGCCACCGTAGATGCCAAATTCACTGGTGTTGATGTTGCGTCCCATCGTATCGAGCAGAATCGTACCCTGGCTATTCGGGGTGTACTGGCGAAAGTTGCCACCTATCGTCAGGTCAAGTGCGCTGTTTTCTTGCGGTTGCCACACGGACCGAAACTGCTTTTCTCCGTGGATGTGGTAGAGGGCGCTCTTATCGAAAAAGCGGGTACCTCCCTGACCGAGCAGGGTGGACGTAATGCTATCGAATGCCGCATCAAAACGGGCCGTGCCGGGAATGAACCGATCCTGGGTACCAAAACTAGAGGACATGGCGACCAACTCTCTCGCCTGATCGTGCAAACCGGGCAGCAGCGCCTGTACTTCCGGCGAGGCGTAAAACTCACGCTCAGCCTGTCGCCGTTCGGGAATGGAACAGCCGTTGCACTCCGGAAAGTTTTCCAGGTTGTTGACCTGTGGTTGGATATCCCGGATCCAGGTGTTACGATAATCGGATTGCCAGCGACCATCGGTCTTATGCAGATCCTGCAGACGGAGGGCGGTAAAGTAGGGGTCGTAGCTCTTGCCCGCATCCTCGTGGGTGATGTAGGCACGCAGGAAGAAGTTGTCGCGGTTGCGCAGTTCTACCTTATGCTGGTAGAAGCGAATGTCCTTTAGGCTAAATCGGTTGTCGCCCTGGTACACTGTAGTGCCGGTGCTGTAGTTGGAGCCCACCAGTAGTTCGGTGCTTTCGAGGGAGCGCTCCGGATTGAGCCGAAAATGTACCGCCACGCTCGCCTTTAAATTCTCGGAATTGTAGTCCACCAGATCCTTTTCCGCGTATCCGGGCCGGCGAATGATACCCAGGCCGTTGACGGAGGGAAAACTAAACGAGCGGTTGAATTCATCGCCGTAGCGGTTCACCGCATCGTAGCCGCCGGGATTGTCCCGGCTTAGATCGGTACCGAAAACGGGATCGTAATTATCCGCCTCCCAATCATTGGCGCGGAAGCCGAATAGGTTAAGTTTGTAGGCCACCCACTCCCGACCGGACTTGTTCTTCAGCGCCTGCGCCCACCGAATGCCGCCCTCAAAGAGCTCGCGTTCCGCGGCCTTTACCTGTACGGATAAACCCTGCTGTAAAAAGGGGTCTTTCGTTTCAATAGCGATCACGCCGTTAAAGGCGTTGGGGCCGTAAAAAGCGGAAGAGGCACCGACAACTAGATTCACGCGGTTTACGTCCAGTTCCGAAGCACCGAGGAAGTTACCGAGGGAGAAGTTGAGGCCGGGGCTTTGGTTGTCTACTCCGTCAATAATCTGGAGGGAGCGCACGGGGTTCGTGCTGTTGAAGCCGCGGGTATTCACGATTTTGAATCCTAGGCTGGCGGCCGTGAGGTCCACGTCCTTCAAGCTGCCGAGGCCGTCGTAAAAGTTGGCGGCGGGCGTTTCCTTGATCGCGATCGCATCGAGCGTCTCCACCGTCAGGGCGGCCTGCTGCTGTTTTTCGCTGATGCGGCGGCCCCGCACTTCCACTACGTCGGTAGTGATCGCGTTGTCGCCGAGGCGAACGGTGAGGTCCTGGTCAACGTCCGTGACTTCGAGTTCGGTCGGGGCGAAGCCGATGTAGGAGAACTGCAAAATGGTGGGGAGCCCGCTCACGGTGAGCGTCCAGCCGCCGTCGATGTCGGTGACGGTACCGGTGGTGGTTCCTTTGACCAATATACTGGCCCCGATGAGCGGATCGCCGGTCTGCCCGTCAACGATGGATCCGTTCAGGATGGTCTGGGCGGACAAATTTCCGCAGAGCACCAGCCAGACGGTGGTAATAACTATTGATAGCCTCATTATATACGGCGATTGACTTCGCTACATGATCGAACACACTCGGGGGGCACAGAACCTCCCGCGGTGCAATTTAGTGAAATTTCGCTGGCGTTCACTGTTTTCACTCATTTGGTCGGCGGCGCGCGGGTGCAATGTCGTACGGAAAAGCCATTCCTTCCTGTCGCTGCTGCGGGTTACTTTCATAGTCTCAATTTCCTTACCTTTGCCCGTCTTTACCTATGCAGGAGCTGGAACAACAGATCGATAAAGAACGCCTCCCCCACCACGTGGGCGTTATCATGGACGGCAACGGGCGCTGGGCCCAGGGGCAGGGCAAGCCACGCGTATTTGGCCACCACAGCGCGGTCGAATCCGTACGCGCCACCGTCGAAGCCTGTGCCGAGCTGGGCGTCGGCTACCTCACCCTCTACGCCTTCAGCACCGAAAACTGGGACCGGCCCCAGATGGAAGTAGGTGCCCTCATGCAGCTCCTGGTCGACACCATCGGCAGTGAAATGAAGATGATGCTCGACAACGGCATCCGCCTGGCCACCATCGGCGACACGGACGGCCTGCCGGAAGCCACCCGGGAAGCACTGGCCTTCGGCATCGAGCAGACCAGCCACGGCGAAGGAATGACCCTGATCCTGGCCCTGAACTACAGCGGAAAGTGGGACATCGCCCGCGCCACGCGCCAACTGGCCCAGGAAGTAGCGGCCGGACGGCTGAACCCCGACAGCCTGGATGAAGCGGCCCTCAGTGCCCGCCTGAGTACCCACGACTATCCGGATCCCGAGCTCATCATCCGCACCAGCGGCGAGCACCGGCTGAGCAACTTTTTTCTCTGGCAGGCGGCGTACGCTGAATTCTACTTCAGTCCGGTATTCTGGCCCGATTTCCGCAAGCCCGACCTGTACGCCGCCGTGATCGACTTCCAGCATAGGGAACGACGTTTCGGCAAAACCAGCGAACAACTCAAGCAGACAACCAACCCCTGAGCGTTAGTACCTATCCTTATCCCGACGGCCGGCCCCTCCCGCCGGCAAATTTTAGTAGTATGAGATTAAGCTTTATCCTATTCTGTCTCGGTTGTCTGGTGTGTACACCCACGCTCAGTGCTCAAACAGACTCCCTGGACCTGCCGGTGTTCGACTATTCGGAGCCCCAGACCTTCGAGATCGGTGGAATTAAAATCGAAGGTGCCTACTTCGCCGAGGAGAACGCCATCATCGGCGTCACCGGACTGAGTGTAGGTCAGGAGGTACGGATTCCCGGCCCCGACATTCCCCGCGCCATCAAAAATCTCTGGCGGCTGCGGCTGTTCACCAACGTTTCGATCGAGGAGGAAAAGACGATCGGCGACGTGATCTTTCTGATCGTCCGGGTCGAAGAACGTCCGCGCTTCCTGCGCCACAGCTTCACCGGAGCCAAACAGGGTCGCCACGACGACCTCAACGAGGAGGTGAATAAATTCATCGTTCGCGGAGGTATCGTGACCGAAGACGCCAAGGTGAATGCCGCCGAGGCCATCCGCAACTACTACGTGGAGAAGGGCTACCTCGATGCCGCCATCACGGTAGAAGAAATCCAGGATACCAGCCGCGCCAACTCCGTCCGCCTGGTCTTCGACGTCGAGCGCAATGATCGCGTAAAGATCGCCGACATCAACTTCATCGGCAACACCGCCGTCAAGGACAAGAAGCTGAAAAAACAGATGAAAGAGACGAACGAGAAGAAGAAACTCTTCAAGTCGTCCAAGTTTCAGCCCGAAGAATTCGAGTCCGACAAGGACGCCGTAGTCGCCTACTACAACACCCTCGGCTACCGCGATGCCCGCATCCTCGACGACAGCGTGTACCGCAACGACAAGGGCGAACTGGTCATCGACATCAAGCTCAACGAGGGCAACCAGTACTACTTCCGCGACATCAAGTGGAAGGGCAACTCGATCTACGACAGCGAAACCCTCTCCCGCGTCCTCGGCATCGAGCGGGGCGATATCTACAACGAAGAAGAACTGCAGACCCGACTCACCTTCAGCCAGGACAACGCCGATGTTTCCTCGCTGTACATGGACAACGGTTACCTGTTCTTCAACGTAGATCCCATCGAAGTGGCCATCGAGGGCGACTCCATCGACCTGGAGATGCGCATCTTCGAAGGTCCCCAGGCTACCATCGACAAGGTGGTGATCAACGGAAACGACCGCACCCACGAGCACGTCATCCGTCGGGAGGTGTTTACCCGCCCGGGGGAGAAGTTCAGCCGCTCCGACATCATTCGCTCCCAGCGGCAGATCATCGGACTGGGCTACTTCAACCAGGAAACCCTGGGCATCGAAACGCCCGTCAATCCCGACCGCGGTACGGTAGACATCATCTACACCGTCGAGGAAAAACCCAGCGACCAACTCGAACTGAGTGCGGGCTGGGGCGGACGGCGCGGCGTGATCGGCACCCTCGGCGTTACCTTCAACAACTTCAGCCTCCGCAACCTCTTTAACCGGGAAGCCTGGCACCCCCTACCCCAGGGCGACGGACAGCGCCTGAGCCTCCGCGCCCAGACCAACGGCCGGTTTTACCAGAGCTACAACGCCAGCATCACCGAGCCCTGGCTGGGAGGCAAGCGCCCGACCTCGCTGTCGGTTTCCGCTTTCTACAATAAGTATGACTTCGGCACCAGTACGGTCGCCCGTAAACTGATTATCCAGCAGGCATCCGTGAGCCTCGGTACCCGCCTGCGCTGGCCCGACGACAACTTCGTCTTCCGCACCGGCCTCAACCTGCAGACGCTTACCCTCGACAACTGGGGAGAGCTCTTCACCACCGACCAGAACGAACGGGTCACCACCGGCAATTACAACAACTTCAGTTTCCAGTTCTCGCTCTCGCGGAATACGGCAACCGATCCGATCTTCCCCCGTCAGGGTTCCAACATCGAGCTATCGATTCAGGCCACGCCCCCCTACCGCAGTTTAGGTATCCGTAACAACCCTGAGAACCTGGAGACCGTGGAAGAGCGCTTCCGCTACGTCGAGTACCACAAGTGGCGCATGAACGCGGAATGGTACACCCCGCTGGCCGGCAAACTGATCCTCAAGACCCAGGCCAAGATCGGCTACCTCGGTGCCTACGACGACGCGGTAGGCGTAAGCCCCTTCGAGCGCTTCCAACTCGGCGGCGACGGCGTCAACAACCAACAGTTCGCCTTTGCCGGTGTCGACATCATCAGCCTGCGCGGTTATGAGATCGAGGACCTGACCAACAACTTCGTCTACGACGCCGCCTCCGGTGGAAACCGCAAGATCGCCACGCCCATCTTCAGCAAGTACACCGTCGAACTTCGCTACCCGCTGTCGCTTAACCCCTCCAGCACCATCTTTGTCCTCGCCTTCGCACAGGGTGGAAACGCCTGGCGCACCGCCCGCGACTTCAATCCTTTCGACCTGAAGCGTAGCGTCGGCCTCGGTGCCCGCGTCTTCCTCCCCATGTTCGGCACCCTCGGCTTCGACTGGGGCTATGGCTTCGATAAGGACAAGGAATTTTCGGAGAACAACAAGATGAGCACCTTCAACATCATCCTGGGTTTCGAACCGGAGTAAATAAAAATCGCCGTGCAACATGTTTCATGCGGCACGGCGATTTTAAGCCGGGGTGAGTGGCATCCTATAGCGTCCCCCTCAGTTCCTGTTCCCGCTCGATCGCTTCAAACAGCGCCTTGAAGTTGCCCTTACCGAAACTGGTAGCGCCCTTCCGCTGAATGATCTCGAAGAATACGGTAGGACGGCTGCCAATGGGCCGGGTAAAGATCTGAAGCAGGTAGCCTTCATCGTCGCGATCGACCAGGATGCCCAGTTCGCGCAGCGGTTCAATGGCTTCGTCGATCTTGCCAACGCGGTCGAGCAGGTCGTCGTAGTAAGTATTCGGTACCCGGAGGAATTCGATGCCGCGGGCGCGCAGGGCGGTTACGGTCTTGACTACATCATCCGTAGCAACGGCAATGTGCTGGATCCCGGGGCCGCCGTGAAATTCGAGGTATTCCTCGATCTGTGATTTCTTGAGGCCGGGAGCGGGTTCGTTGATCGGGAATTTGATGCGGCCGTTGCCGTTCGACATCACCTTGCTCATCAGGGCGGTGTACTTCGTACTGATGTCCTTGTCGTCAAAGCTGACCAGCTGCTTGAACCCGAGTACGTCGGCGTACCACTGTACCCACTTGTTCATCTCCCCCTCGGCCACGTTCGCTACCATGTGGTCGATGTACTTCAGTCCGACCGGCTCGGTGCGGTACTCGGGTTCCCAGGCGACGAAGCCGGGCAGGAAAACGCCGTCGTAGTTGCTCCGCTCCACAAAAACGTGGATGACGTCGCCGTAGCTTTTGACGGCAGACTGTATCGTACTACCGTGCTCGTCGGAATCTTCCCGCGGTTCAAAGTGTACGTTTGCACCCCGCGCCACTGCCGTACGAAAAGCTTCCGTCGCGTCGTCCACCCAGAGGGCTACCGTCCGGACCGTATCGCCGTGGGTGTCGATTAACTTACCGATGTCGGTGCCGGGCACCAGAGGTGTGGTGAGTACGAGGCGGATCTTGTCCTGCACGAGCACGTACGATTCACGATCTCTCACTCCAGTAGAAAGTCCGGCGTAAGCCAGCGGCTGAAAGCCCATCGCCGTCTGATAAAACAGCGCCGACTGACGGGCATTCCCGACCAGCATCTCCATATAATCGGTACCGTTAATGGGAAAAGCATCCGTATTCGGTGCTGCGGTGGGGCTGGGGGCAGATTGGGTCATGATCATACTTTTATTGTTATGACAACTGTTAGTAGTGCAAAGTTGCGGAATTTCAGCGAGATATGAAAGCCCAACGGCCGCATTCAAAAGATGAAGCCCCCTCAACCCCTCAATCCCTCAATCCCTCAATCCCTCAATCCCTCAATCCCTCAATCCCTCAACCCCTCAATCCCTCAACCCCTCACCCCCCTCCACCTTTTCCCCCCTCAACCCGTTTACCCTACATGCTCCTAAAGACCCGCGGCATCATCTTCCGCTCGACGAAGTACGGCGACTCCTCCCTCATTCTCGAAGTATACACTGAAGAGCGGGGCATCCGGAAGTACATCGTGAGCGGCGTCCGTAAGGCGCGCAGTACCACCCCGGCGAGTAAGCTGCAGTTGATGAACCTGGTGGACCTGATCGCTTACGAACGGCCCGGCAAGGAACTCACGAGACTGAAGGAAGTACAGCCCGCCCTCATCTACACCCGCATCCCCTTCGAGGTGGAACGCGGTACCATCGGACTGTTCATGCTCGAGGTAGCCCGCAACAGCATCCGCGAATCGGAGGAAAACCCCGCCCTCTTCACCTTTTTGTTCGAAGCCTTCGCCTTCCTGGACACCACCACCGGGCCGACCAACAACATCCACCTCCACTTCCTCCTGGAACTTACCGCCCACCTCGGCTTCCTGCCCTCCGGTGACCATAGTGCGGCGACTCCCCTCTTCGACCTCCGTGAAGGACAGTTTATCGGCACCTTTCCCGGCCATACCGAATACCTGGCCGACGCCCGCGCTGCGCTGATGTACCGGATCCTCCACGCCGACCGGGAACAACTGGCGGCCATCAAGACCACGCGGGAGGAAAGGTCCGGCCTCTTAACCGATCTGCTCCGCTACTACCGCTACCACATCGAAGGAATGAAGGAGATCAACTCGCTGGGCATCCTGCGCACGGTGATGAGCTGAGGGGCGGGGTATATTCGCGCCATGTCTACCAGGACCCGCAATTATTCCGGTATCATTCTGCTGTTGATCGCCGCGATCATCGCTTACGTAATGTACGATCGTACGGGGCGTGAGGAGCTATGGGGATACCTGCCCCTCGCACTCTACCTAAGCGCCTGGCTCGGTATTACGTTGTTGCTCACGTCCAAAGGCTCACCGGAAAAACGGCGGAGGTTTTACCTCTCTTCGGCTACCGGGGTGCTACTCGGACTGGGATTTCCCGGCTACCTACCCCTACCCTTTCTGCTGCTGGTGGCCTGGGTGCCCTTGCTGTTACTTCAGCGTGAGGGACTGCCGGCAAAGTCGGTGTTCTGGCACGGCCTCAATGCCTTTTTGCTCTACAACATACTGGCCACCTTCTGGGTCACCAACACCGCCTTCGCCGCCGGTCTCTTCGCCGTAGTGGTGAACAGCCTGCTGATGTGTATTCCCTGGATGCTCTTTCACTGGACCAGCCGGGTATCACCGCGGGTCGCCTACCTTTCCCTCATTGCGTTCTGGGTAAGTTTCGAGCACCTGCACTACAAGTGGTCACTCAACTGGCCCTGGCTTACCCTCGGCAACGGCTTCGCCGAGTATCCATCCCTGATCCAGTGGTACGAGGTGACGGGAGTGCTCGGCGGCAGCGCCTGGATTCTCGCCGTCAACTGGCTGGTGCTGCGCTTCTACCTTCCCCGCCGTCCGTCGTTCTCCTGGGGACTCGCAGCAGTGGTGGTGCTGCCAATGGCTGGATCGCTCGTTCGCTACCTCACCTATACACCGCCGCCCGGCGAAACGATCTCGGTCAGTGCCATTCAGCCAAACTTCGAACCCCACTACGAAAAATTCGCGGGCAGTCAGGCAGAACAACTTGCCACCTTCACCGCACTTAGCCGGGAAGCCCTCGCAAGTGTTTCCGGACCGGTAGATTACCTCCTCCTCCCCGAGACAAGCTTTTCGAACGTGGAGGAGTCCGTGGCGAACACTGCTCCTGCGCTTCGCGCCCTAATGGAAGCACTGCCCGAAGACAAAGTCCGTTATTTCGTCACGGGCATCAGCAGTTACTACCGCTTTAAGCCCGGCGAGGCGGTGACCGATGCCGTGCGCTATTACCCCGGCTCCGACGGCGGTCAGGTTGCCCTGGAAGCCCTGAACGGAGCCGTACAGATCGACCCGGAAACGCGGGAATTTCAGACTTACCGCAAGGGTGTATTCGTACCGGGAGCCGAGAGCTTTCCCTTCCGCAAAACCCTCTTCTTCCTGGAGCCGCTCGTCAATAGCCTGGGTGGCACGGTCGCCGGATTGGGCAGCCAGTCTGAACGGACGGTTCTGGAGGGGGAGCGGGCCCGGGTCGCGCCGGTCATCTGCTACGAGAGCGTATTCGGGGAATACTTTACCGACTACATCCACGCCGGGGCCCAGGCCGTATTCGTGATGACCAACGACGGCTGGTGGGACAATACCGCCGGCCACCGCCAGCACCTCTACTTTTCCAGCCTCCGGGCCGTTGAAACCCGGCGGGCCGTAGTCCGCTCGGCAAATATGGGGGCCTGCGCCTTCATCGACCAGCGGGGACACATCGTGAGCCGTACGTTCTACGACGAGCGGGGCTTCCTCAACGGTACCCTGCAACTTAACGACGCGGTGACTCCCTACGTCCGTTTTGGCGATATTCCCTCCCGCATTGCCCTGTTGCTCACCGCGATGGCCCTCCTTTCCAATATCGCCCGTACGCTAAGGAACCGCGGGACGGCGTTGGAAGAAGGTTAAGCCCCCCTATGCGTTTTTCCCCCATCATACTGCTCTCTTTGCTGCCCTTCGTTTGGGCGGGGGCGCAGGAGCGGGGCAATTGGGTACTGCAAATCGAAGCTACTGACTTCGACTGGGACGAACACGTGCCGAAGTACTTCGCCGACTCCCTCACGGTGGTGAAGTACCTGGCAGCATGGCGGGAGCGCAGTCGCGAACGGGCGTACTGGGAAGCATCCGTGGATAGTCTTTACGCTACGGATTCCCTTGCACTCACCGGGGTGCTTCACCGCGGCCCCGCCTATAGCTGGTCTAAGTTGGAGCTCGCCGCCACCCCGACGATCGAACGGTGGGCGCGACGGGCCGGCTACCGGGAACGTCGCTTCGGTAACGGTCGGCGACTTTCGCCCGGTGCCTGGACCACCGTCCGGGACAGCCTTATTTCGCGGGCGGCTACCGACGGTTACCCCTTTGCCTCCGCGGCCCTGACCGACATCGAGTGGGCGGCTCCCGGACAACTCACCGCGAAAGTGGATGTGCGCACGGGTCCGCTGGTCCGCATCGGATCATTGCGGATTCCCGAAAACGTGAGGGTGCGTAATATTTTTCTGGAACGCTACCTCGGTTTGCTGCCGGGGGAACCATACTCCCAACGGCGGGTGAGGAGGTTGCGCGAACGGCTGGCCCAACTGCCCTACCTCTCCCTGCAGGGTGCACCGATCGTAAGTTTTCGCGATAGCCTAGCCTACATCGATTTACCCCTGGAACGACAACCGGCCAGCCGCTTCGACTTCGTGATCGGCGTCCTTCCCAATAGCAACCAAACGGGGAAACTGCTCATTACCGGCGAACTGAACGGGGAACTCTACAATGGATTCGGGCAGGGGGAGCGGATCGCCGCCCGCTTCGAACAGCTCAAGCCCCAGACGCAGGAGCTGCAGCTCGGGCTCGATTATCCCTTTCTCTTCGGCCTGCCCTTTGGCTTCGAGGGGGAGTTGGAACTGTACCGCCGCGACACTTCCTTTCTGAACCTCAACTGGCACCTGGCTGCCACTTACCTCCGCGAAGGCAACGATCGCCTGTCGGCCTTCTGGGAAAAGCGCAGCACCATCGTGCCCGGGCTGGACAGCACCCGCCTGGTCAACGGACAACTGCCGGATACACTGGGCGTAAGCAGGTCTTTTTTCGGCCTCCAGCTCCGGCGCAACCGAACCGACCGCCGCTTCAGTCCACGCAACGGCTACACCGTCGATATCAGCGGCGCGGCCGGATTTCGACGGCTGAAAAACCTAGACTTTGCCGGGGAAGTCGCCGACAGCCTCAGCCGCAGGAGCGCCCAGTTTCAGTTGGCGGCAGCGGTAGATTTGTACTTCGACCCGCTGGTTGGCACGGTACTGTATCTGGGGCTGCGGGCCCAAGCTCTGCTGACTGAGCGCGACGTACTGGCCAATGAGCAATACCGGATCGGTGGCGCGCGTATCCTGAGGGGCTTCGACGAGCAGCAAATTTTCGCGACGGACTATCAGGTTCTGACTGCGGAGTTCCGGCTGCTGCTGGGTGAGCGGGCTTTCCTCTACGCCTTCGCCGATGCCGCTCGCGTAAACAGTCGCAGTTCCGCCCGACCGAACCTCGCCATCGATTATCCGCGCGGCTTCGGGGCCGGCGTAAATTTCGAAACCCGGGCGGGCATCTTCGGACTCAGCCTGGCCCTGGGAGCTCGCCGCGGGCTACCGGTGGACCTGGGGGCGCCGAAGGTGCACTTGGGCTACGTCAGCGTGTTTTAAAACTTCACCACCAGCGGCAACCGGGCCTGAGGCTTTTGCGCACGGGTCAGATCGCGCAGCAACTGGAAGTGTTCGTAGGATTCGGCGCCGAGCTGGCTTTTCAGCACTTTGCTCACCACCTCATTGTCGTCGGACTCTCCCAGGAGTTCCTCGAGAAAAATCTCCCAGGCCGGTTTCAGTTTGGGGTAGTTGGCTACCTGGTAGTCGTCTTCACCTTCCAGACCGGCAAGCTGGGCAGCGGATGCGATGGCTGCGTCAAGTCCGCCGAAGCGGTCGATCAGGCCGATTTCCATTGCGCGGGTACCGGAGTAGACTCGGCCGCCGGCGATCTCGCGTACCCGTTCGACGGGGAGATTGCGCCCGTCGGCTACCCGGGTAAGGAAGGTGTTGTAGATGGATTGGGTGCGCTGATTTAGCAGTTGTTTTTCGTCTTCTCCCATGTCCCGAAAGGGGCTGAAGGCAGTAGCATTATCGGCCGTATTGACGGTATCGAAGTTGATGCCGATCTTATCTTCCATCAGTTCCTTGATGATCGGAAAGGTGAGGAATACGCCGATGGAACCCGTAATGGTGGTGGGCTCGGCAAAGATGCTATCGGCGGCGGCGGCAATGTAGTAGCCACCACTGGCGGCGTAGTCTCCCATGCTCACCACTACGGGCTTCCCGGTTTGCTTCAATTGCTCGATGGCGTACCAGATGTTTTCGGAGCTGCTGGCGCTGCCGCCGCCACTGTTGACGCGCAGTACGACTGCCTTGACGTCATCGTCCTCGGCCAGTTTCTCGATTTCGTTGACGTACTTCTTGTCGCCGATGCTTCCCAGTCCGCCGGGGCCGTCGACGATGCTTCCTTCGGCGATCAGTACGGCGATTTCGTCGTCCCCCCCCTTCAGCTTTTCGAGGCGGGCGGCAAAGTAGCGGGCCAGGTCGATCGTTTTGAGCTTTTCATCCTCCTTGAAGCCCACCTTCTCGTGGAGCAGGCGGTCGATCTCGGTGCGGTGCCGGATGCCGTCGATCAGTCCGGCGTCGACGGCTTCCTGATCGCGCCATCCGGTCATATTACTTGCAGCTTCCCGCAAGCTCTGCGGATCGACGTTGCGGGAAAGGCTGATGTCACTGAGCATTTCTCCGAAGAGATCTTCCAGGAATTCCTTGGTCTGTTCGCGGTTTTCGGGGCTGATGTTCGTCCGGCGCAGCGGCTCGGTGGCGCTCTTGTAGTCGCCGGCGTAGAATATCTCAAATTTGATGCCGGCCTGGTCGAGGGCGTTCTTGAGGAAGGGGATGTCGGCACCCAGTCCCCGAAAGTCGATCACGCCGAGTGGACCGACGTAAATTTCATCCGCTACGCTACTGAGGTAGTAGGCGCTCTGGGAGTAGTAGGGGGAGTATGCGACCACGAATTTTCCCTGGGCCCGGAAGTTATCGATGGCCTGACGTAGCGACCGTAGGGTGGTGAACGGCACTCCGCTAACCTGGTCGTTCAGAAAGATGCCCTTGATGTTATCGTCTTCGGAAGCCCGCTCGATGGCCCGCACCGCATCGTGGAGACCAAGCTCCTCCTCTCCGCTAAACATGGCGGCGAGGTCCTGGTTGTCGCGGTTTCCGGTCAGCTCCGATAGTCCCTCGATGTTAAGGGTAAGGATGGAATTGGCGCTTACCGAGGGCTTTTCCTGTCCGGTAGCGGCCAGCCCACCAATGATGGAGAAGCCCACCAGGACCAGAATAACCAGCGCCAGAATCGTGCCGAGACAGGAACCAAACAGAATTTTTACAAAATTGGGCATACCGGGGATGTTGAATTTATCATTCGGGTTCGCTAAGAACGGAAGTCTGTGAATAAGGTAAGTGGCTTTTCGATGAACGGAACGATATTATAGACTTGCTGTGCCCGGTCGAAAGCCGCGAATTACCTTTGCGCCATGATTTCGGACGCCCGCAGCATTCGCATCCAAGACTACGATTACCCCCTGCCCGACGAACGCATCGCCCGGTACCCCCTACCGGAAAGAGATCGCTCGCAACTGCTCCATTTTCGGGAAGGAAACATCGAACGCAGATCATTTCGGGACATCCCGACCCTGCTTCCGGCCGGCACCCTGCTCGTCGGAAACCAGACCCGGGTGATCCACGCCCGACTGAACTTCACCCTGCCCGACGGGCGGCCGCTGGAAATTTTCTGCCTGGAGCCTTTACAGCCCACGGACTACGCGCTGTCGTTGAGCAGTACGGCACCGGTCACCTGGAAGTGCCTGGTGGGAGGAAACCGCCGGTGGAAAACGGGAGAGATCTCGTTGGAGATCAGTACCGCCGGCCACCCTCTGACCCTTCATGCGGAGCGGGGAGCGCGGACGGAGAATGCGTTTGAGATTACCTTCCGGTGGGATGCCGCGCGCCCATTCAGCTTCGGAGAGGTGCTGGACGCCGTGGGAACCATTCCCCTCCCCCCCTACCTCAACCGTGCGGCCGAAGCCGAAGACAGCCAGCGCTACCAGACCGTCTTTGCGCGGCAGGAGGGGTCGGTGGCGGCGCCCACCGCCGGGCTGCACTTCACCCCCGAAATACTCGAACGCCTCCGTACGGGGGGAGTGGAGTGGGAAGCCCTCACCCTGCACGTCGGAGCCGGCACCTTCAAGCCGGTGACGAGCGAAACCCTCAGCGACCACGCGATGCACCGGGAGTACTTTACGGTTTCCCTGTCGCTGCTGCGAAACTTACACCGGCAGCTCGGGGAGGGCTTGCCCATCGTGAGTGTAGGTACCACCAGCATGCGCTGCCTGGAAAGTCTGTTTTACTTCGGTGCTTTACTGCTCTCGGGAGACATTCCGGGTGAGGGGCTGGACCAGTGGGTTGCCACCGACGAACGCTTTTCCAAAACCGACCCCGCACCCGCGATCTCCGCCCTGATCGACTGGTTGGAAGCGCGGGGAGACACCTCTTTTTCCCGCTATACGCAGTTGTTGCTCACGCCGGCGGCGAAGCCCCGGGTGGTGGACGGCCTCATCACTAATTTTCACCAGCCGCGGTCTACCCTACTGCTGTTGGTGGCGGCGATGGTGGGAGAGGATTGGCACCGAATCTATACGTACGCACTCGAAAACGATTTTCGGTTCCTGAGTTACGGCGACAGCAGTTTACTGTGGCGGCGGGGCGCTGGTGCGAAGTAAAACCACGAGGCGCTGGGCGGTATCGGCTTGCATCCGAAGCACCAGACTGTCGAGGGTAAGTTTTTCCACGGCCACTACCCTTTCCGGATTGGTCGGCTGGGTGGTGTCTTTGGCAAACAGGTAGCCGCTGTCGTAGCGCCAGGTGCCGGCCTCTGAATAGCGCAGGGTAGAGGTAAAGTGGTAGCGGTTGTCGGGCCGAAAATCGAAGGTGATCTCGCGGGGATTGAGCTTGAGGCTATCCCCATTTTCGGTGACCAGGCTGCCGCGCCACTCGCCCAGCAGCAGCTGATCCTCCCGTTCGCAGTGAAGGAGAAATAGTAGGGAAAAAAGGAAGAGCAGGTATTTCGGCAATGCGGCAGTGGCTTTAGTGCGTCACTCCGATGTTGAACATCGACTCGATGATGAGAAAGACGGCTGCTCCGGCGGCGAAGCCGACGAAGGCCAGCCAGGAGATCTTTTTGAAGTACCAGATGAAATCGATTCGTTCCATTCCCATGGCGGCTACCCCGGCAGCGGAACCGATGACCAGCATGCTACCGCCGGTACCGGCGCTGTAGGCGATGAAGTGCCACAGGCGGGCGTCCATCGGGTGGGTCACCAGGTCGTACATACCCATCGAGGCGGCGACCAGGGGAACGTTGTCGATGATTGCCGAGAGGAACCCGAGGACCAGGATGACAATGTCTTCGTTGGGGATCACCGACTGCAGGCTTTCCGCAACGGCACGGAGGGCACCGACGCCGTTGATCACAACCGTTTCCAGTGCCGCGACGGCGAGCAGGATACCGAGGAAGAACAGGATAGAAGACATCTCAATACGGCTGAGTGCCTTGTGGGCCGAGTACTGCGCCTTGCGTTCTTCCGTAAAGTCTTCTTCGGGATGGATGTATTCGGATACCAGCCAGACGACGCCCAGGCTGAGCATCATGCCGAGGTAGGGGGGCAGGTGGGTAAGGGTCTTGAAGATGGGCACGAAGACGATCATACCGAGGCCCAGGAACAGCATCGTTTTGCTGGAAAGCAGGCGACCGCGGTCTTCCTCTTCCTCATCGGTGAGTACCGGCATGTTGATTTCTCCCTGAAAGGGTTTCATGAAGCTTGCGATCGCGAACGGAATGATGAAGCAGACCAGGGAGGGCACGATGAGGTACTCCATCAGGCCGGCCGTGCTTACGCGTTTCCCGATCCAGAGCATGGTGGTGGTAACGTCTCCGATCGGCGACCAGGCCCCGCCGGCGTTAGCGGCAATGATGATGAGTGCGACGTACCAAATGCGCTGGTCGCGGTCGGGGACCAACTTACGCAGCAGGGTGACCAGCACGATGGTGGCGGTCAGGTTGTCGATGATGGCCGAGAGGATAAAACCGAGTACGCCGACGATCCAGAGCAGCCGCTTCTTGGAGCGGGTGTTGACCCAGCCCTTCAGCACGTCGAAGCCCCGGTGGAGGTCGACGATCTCTACGATGGTCATGGCGCCGATGAGGAAGATCAGGATCTCCGCGGTCTTGCCCAGGTGGTGGAGCAGGGCACCGACGAATCCTTCTTCCGCGACTTCGTGGGCTCCGGCGTGTCCTACCTCCATGGCTTCGCCACTGATGGAGTTGAACATGTTGAAGACTTCGCCTTCGGTATTGACGATCTCGAGACTGCCGTTGCTGAAACCTATGCTCAGCAGGGCCCAACAGATTGCCCCCATGAGCAGGGCGGGAACGGTTTTATCAAGGCGGAGGGGGTGCTCGAAAACGATTACGATGTAACCGATGACAAAACAGGCGACGACGGCTGCGATCATGTTATGAGGTAGTTATCTTGGGGCGGTGGCTCCCACCCTACGGTGGCAATTATACGAATAGTACGCAACTACCGCGGACTTAAAACAGTTTCTTGATCATGAAATCCCAACCAGGTCCTGACTTCTCGCGCGTGTTATTGATCGGTGGATTGGTCGTTCTGAGCCTGTTGCTGCTGCTACGGGTGTATCCGCCCATGGCCTTTATGGCCTTTTTTATTGGCAGCACGGTCGGGTTTTTCCTGCTTGGCAGTAAGATTACCTCCTGGGCCGGACTTCAGCGATACTTCACCTCCCAGCCCCCTTACGCCAAGGATGAGTTTTCCCGCCGTGTCGCAGATCGCCTGGCCGACTGCCGCAAGCGCGAGGAGCGCTTTCGCGACGAGGGGGAGCGCATCCTGCATAGTATAGCTACCCTGCGCGACGATCTGGCCCGCAACCCCGCGGCCGATCCGGCCGAAATCACCCGCGCCGAGCAGGTGATCAAAGAAATGGAAGCGGAGTTCAGTCTGCGCCACGCCAAGGCCAGTTTCTTTGCCGACTGTTCCCAACGCCTGCGGGAGCTGCTCGACCGTCACCGGCTCGTCGAGAGCATCGCCGCCCGCCGCCGCGAACTACGGGAACTGCGCCAGAACAACTTCGACGATGAAGCCGCCGTGGAGGAGACCCGCTTCAGCATCGAGCAGGACAGCATCGAGCTGGAAACAATCGTAGAGCTCAGCAACAGTGCCATTACCACCGACAAAACTTCCCAGACCGAGGATTTGCGCGATCGGTTGGAACGGCTGCGCGGGACGCTCGGCAAGAACGGAAGCCAGGAAACGGAGGCTTCTTGAATGATTTTTCACAAATCACTTGCGTTTTTCCCTTACCCACTTATCTTTGCACTCGCAAAAGCCGGAATGCCGGTGTGTAATTACAATTTACCATTTCAGGATTTACAATTTTCAATTTGTCCGTCGCTTCGGAGCCTCCTCCAACGACCGCCAATCGACTATTGTAAATTATACTTTTACATGGTAAATCATTAAGGCCCGTTCGTCTATCGGTTAGGACGCCAGGTTTTCATCCTGGTAAGAGGGGTTCGATTCCCCTACGGGCTACACTAAATTTGAAATTGACAATTTGACAATTTGACATTTTAAATTTACCTCTACCGGCCCGTTCGTCTATCGGTTAGGACGCCAGGTTTTCATCCTGGTAAGAGGGGTTCGATTCCCCTACGGGCTACTTCAATTTACCATTTACCATTTCGGGATTTACCATTTACAATTTGTCCGTTGCTCCGGAGCTCCCTCCGACGGCCGCCAATTGAAAATGGTACATCGTACTTCGGAAATGGTACATCCCCCCCATTTCGGCTTCGCGGTACCAGGCGGCCACTCCGGCACTCTCCCCTGCCGGCCAATCGAAAATGGTACGTGGTAAATCGGATATGGTAAATTTCCGCCCCCCCAAAGACTAATTGTGTTTTTTACACTAAGCTAGTTACCTTTGAACATTCAAGGGTGCAATCCTTTATGTTAGCTCTTTTCGTGAAGTACCTTGCACCCGCGAACCCGCCCCCATACGAATGAGGCGGAGCGAATGGACCAAACTTCAAAATCAACTCCCATTATGGCAAGAATTGCAATTAATGGCTTCGGCCGTATCGGACGCATCACCCTGCGCAACCTCCTGGAAAAGGGGCTCGACGTGGTCGCGATCAATGACCTGACCGACAACGCCACCCTGGCCCACCTCTTTAAGTACGACAGCGTACAGGGCAACTATTCCGGCGAGGTGACTTCCGACGACGACTACATCTACATCGATGGAAAGAAAATCGATGCGCTGAGCCAGCCCGATCCCAGCAAGCTTCCCTGGGGAGACTTAAACGTGGACGTAGTGCTGGAATGCACCGGCCGCTTCGTGGATAAGGAAAAAGCAGGACTTCACCTCCAAGCTGGTGCCAAAAAGGTGCTGATCTCGGCTCCCGCTAAGGGCGACGTCGCTACCGTAGTGCTCGGAGTGAACGAAAACGTGATCAACGCGGAAACTAAGATCTACAGCAACGCCAGCTGTACCACCAACTGCCTGGCTCCCATGGTGAAGGTACTGGACGACGCCTTCGGTGTCGAGAAAGGGTTCATCACCACGGTACACGCTTACACCGCGGACCAGAACCTGCAGGACGGCCCCCATAAGGACTTACGCCGTGCCCGCGCTGCCGCCCTGAACATCGTGCCCACGACCACCGGTGCCGCTAAGGCGGTCGGTCTGGTGCTTCCCCACCTCGACGGCAAGCTCGACGGCGGTGCCATGCGCGTACCCGTACCGACCGGCTCACTGACTGACCTGACGGCCATCGTGAAGCGGGACGTCACCCTCGAAGAAGTCGACAATGCCTTCAAGCAGGCGGCCGAAGGATCGATGAAGGGCATTCTGGCCTACGTCGACGCACCCTACGTGAGCAGCGACATCGTAGGCAGCAAGTACAGCAGCCTCTACGACAAAGATCAAACCATCGTTTCCGGCAGCCTCGTGAAGGTGGTTTCCTGGTACGACAACGAGGCCGGCTACAGCGCCCGCCTGGCCGATCTTTGCGAGCGTATCGCCAGCCTGTAATTTAAAGACCATCACTGGGGGCGCGCCAAAATGGTTGCGCCCCCTTTTGCTTTCTAACCCTTTCCCACTATGAAGTTTCAAGAGCTCGATGTAGAAAATAAAACCGTGCTGGTGCGCGTGGACTTTAACGTGCCCATCGACGAGGACGGTAACATCACCGATGACACCCGGATCGAAAAGGCTGCGCCGACCATCCGTTATCTGCTGGAGAAAGGGGCCGCCGTGGTGCTGATGTCTCACCTGGGCCGTCCGCAGAAGGACAAGCTAAACGACGGAACGGTCGATAAGGAACAATTTACCCTGCGGCCGGTCGTGACTACGCTGGAGGACTACATCGGTTGCCAGGTTCAGTTTGTAGCCGACACCATCGGGGAGGAGGCCCACAAAGCAGTGGAAGTACTCGAGCCCGGGCAAGTTGTTTTACTCGAGAACACCCGCTTTTACGCCGGAGAGGAGAAGGGAGACGAAGATCTGGCCAAGCAGCTTGCGGAATTGGGGGACGTCTACGTCAACGACGCCTTCGGTGCCGCACACCGGGAACACGCCTCAACGGCAACGGTAGCCAAATACTTTGACAACGATAAAAAGAGCTTTGGTTTGCTGATGGCCGCCGAGCTGGAAGGCGCGGACCGGCTGCTCAACAATCCCGCACACCCCGTGACCGCCATTGTAGGTGGAGCCAAAGTGAGCGACAAGATCCAACTGCTGGAAAAACTGATGGATTTTGCCGACAACGTGATCGTCGGTGGAGCCATGGCGTACACCTTCAGCCTGGCCAAGGGCGGAAAGGTGGGCAACTCCCTCGTGGAGCGGGATAAGACCGACCTAGCCCTCAAGCTACTGGAGAAAGCCGAGCGAACCGGCACCAAGATCTACCTGCCGGTGGATACCGTGGTCGGAAAGGAGTTCAGCAACGAAACCCCTTCACAGGTCGTTGCGGCCGGGGAGATCGGCGACGAGTGGCAGGGACTGGACATCGGCCCCAAATCGGTGGAGGAATTTTCCCGCATCATCGCCGGCAGCAAATCTATTCTCTGGAACGGCCCGATGGGCGTATTCGAGATGAAGAACTTCGCCAAGGGGACCGACGCCATAGCCAAAGCGGTGGCCGATGCAACGGAAAATAACGGTGCCTACAGCCTGATTGGCGGTGGTGATTCGGTCTCGGCCATCAATCAGGCCGGACTGGCCGATAAGGTGAGCTTCGTTTCTACGGGCGGCGGCGCTATGCTCGAACTGCTGGAAGGAAAGGAGCTGCCGGGCATTCGCGCCATTCGCGGGTAGCCAACCCTGCCCCGCACCGCAACGTTCTTGCGGTATTATGGAACTAGATATTCTCGTCGACACCCTTGACGACCAGCCCGGTGGCACCGTCGTTTCTCAGTCCCTAGGCGAGATCCTGGAAGGTAGTGCCCTATTCAGTACGCCTTACGAAACCGTCTTTAGCCTCGACGTCATGATTCGTCGGGTGGAGGAACTCACGGACAGCGCCGACTTTGGAGCACGGTTCATTGCGCGCGAGATTATGCGGCGCATCGACAACGCGCCGGAACTGCGGGGGCCGCTGAAGGATCCCGGCGTACTGGAGAAGCACGCAGACCTGATGGATCTGCTGATGTCTGCCATGGTCTCGCCGATCGATCGGCCAACCCAATTGTTCAAAGTTTCAATCCCTTTCCACCTGCGGCCACTGTTCGTCAGTCCGGCCCTCCAGCGAATCATGGGGCAGAAAGACGTATGCTACTCCTTCGCCTGCGACATGCAGGAAATACGGCGGTCCTACCTCGTCATGATCGGTTGCAAGATTTTGCAAGAATGCTACGGCGTTGACGTCGATTTCACCGCTCCCATGATGCTTACGGTACCCGATCCGACAACCGGGCTGAAGCGCTTTTATAAGCCGATGGTCACCGAAGACTACATCGAAGTGGTGGTGAACGGGGAATTGCCCGAGCTCAGCAAAGCGGATATTCGACGCCTGCTCCACAGCATTCACGATGCGGACCTGTGGATGCGAATGCTCCCGACCGAGGTGTTTTCCTTCCGGGGATTCCATCTATCTCAACTCCACGAAGTGACGGTGGAGGAGAGCCTGAGTCAACTGAAGCACCGACTGATCAACCGGGATGCCGTGCTCGACGTGGACCGGGTCAAGGAACTGGCCGAACTCGTGCGCCTACACTTCCAACTGCCCGATCTGCAATTGGGGCTGTCGGCGGTCGACTTTCCGCTCGAGCGGGCCATCGACCACGAACACCGGATACGCTACAACCTCCTGGCGAACTCGGTCGACCGACTGGTGAGCCCCCGCCACGCCGGTAGCATTTACGAGCGGGTATTCACCTCGGGGGAGATGATGGTGGTGGACGATCTGCAGGCGATCTCCTCCCCTACCGAACTAGAACTAAAATTGATCGAACTGGGCCACCGGAGCATGTTGCTTGCTCCGCTGCTCAGTAAGGACAAGCACGTGATCGGACTGTTGGAGCTGGCCAGTCCCGTACCCTTTGCGCTTAACTCCTTCATGGAGGACCGGTTTCAGGAAATACGGGGCCTGTTCCGGACCGCTCTGGAGCGTAGCCGTGAGTACATCGATAACCGCGTCGAGGCCATTATGCGGGATCAGTACACCAACCTGCACCCCACCGTCGAATGGCGGTTTACGGAAGCCGCCTTCAATATTCTGAAGCGGCAGGAGGAGGGGTTGCCGGAGGTACAGGAGGAGATCAGATTCAGAAAGGTGTTTCCGCTATACGGTCAGGCAGACATCGTAGGCAGCAGCACCCTGAGAAATACCGCTATTTACCAGGACCTGTTTGACAACCTGCGCGCCGCGCGGTTTTTCCTTGTACGTGCGCTCGATCTGGTGTCTTTCCCGATCGTCAATCAGGTGATCATGTCGCTGGACCGTCACCTATCGGTGGGAATGGACGAATTCGACAGCAGTCACGAAATTCGGTTCAGCGAGTTTATCCAGCAGCAGGTAACTCCCCTGATCAGATTACTGGGCCAGCAACTTCCGGAGCTTAAAGAGTTGATGGACGGATACAACGCCGACCTGAATGAGGAACTCGGCTTATTCTACCGGGTACGCCGCGACTATGAGCGTAGTGTGGGAACCCTTAACCAGAAGATCGGCGATTTTCTCGCCGAGCGGGACCAGGCTACCCAACGGGTGCTGCCCCACTACTTCGAGAAGTACAAAACCGATGGCGTCGAGTACGAAGTCTACGCCGGGCAAAGTCTGCTAAAGCGGCATAAGTTTTCCCCGATCCACCTGAGAAATCTGCGCCTATCCCAACTGGTGGACATGTGTGAGCTTACCCGCCAAGTAGCGAAGGTGAGTCAGGACCTTCCCATGCCACTGCGCACCGCCCAACTCATTTTTGCCTACACGACCCCCCTTGACATCAGATTCCGGATGGACGAAAAGCGGTTCGACGTGGATGGGGATTATAACGTGCGCTACGAAATCCTCAAGAAGCGTATCGACAAGGCGACGATCAACCAGGGCAGCGAGCGCCTCACGCAGGCCGGAATGATCAGCATCGTGTACATGCAGGACAAGGACGCGGAGGAGTACCAGGACTACATCCATTACCTCCACCAGTCCGGATACATCGACGGGGCCGTCGAGCAATTGGTGTTGGACCCCCTACAGTCGGTAAACGGTTTGCGGGCCATACGCTTCCGCGTGAAGTAGCCCTCCGCCGTGGGCCTCAATCCGCGCAACTTTGCGGCTTATAATACGGTTTAAATACCGATCGCCGCAGGACTTTTTTTGCGGCTAAAACGCACACGTTTGAGCGAAATCGTAATGACTATCAACGGGGTCGACCCCGTGGAGCTCCTTGGAGAAAACAACAAGAAGCTCAACCTTCTCCGGGCCGCCTATCCTGAGGCCACCGTTACCCAACGCGGTACGAACGTCAAGATCAAGGCCGAAAAACAGGACGCCCAGAAGATCAAGCACCACCTGGAACTGATGATGCGGCTGCTGCAGGATAATCGGGAACTGAGCAGCCAGACCGTCGAGGATCTGCTGGCCGGAGAGAACCCCTTTCAGACCAGATTGGGCAACGGAGCTAAAAATAAAACGATTGTTTTCGGCCGGAACGGCAAGCCCATCAAGGCGCGGACACCAAATCAGGCCGCAATGATTGAAGCGGCTGAATCCAACGACATCGTTTTTGCCGTAGGTCCTGCAGGTACGGGCAAAACCTATACCGCGGTGGCACTGGCCATTCGTGCTTTGAAGAATAAACTGGTCAAAAAAATCATTCTTACTCGGCCGGCCGTCGAGGCAGGCGAAAGTTTGGGGTTCCTTCCCGGTGATCTGCAGGATAAGATCGATCCCTACTTGCGTCCGCTTTACGACGCGCTCGACGATATGCTTCCCCGCGAACGGCTCGATAAGTTTCGTGAGGACGGCACCATCGAGATTGCCCCCCTGGCCTACATGCGTGGACGCACGCTGGATAATTGCTTTGTGATCATGGACGAGGCACAGAATACGACGACCTCCCAGATCAAGATGTTCCTGACCCGCCTCGGGCCGTCGGCCAAGTGCATCGTGACCGGTGACCTCAGCCAGGTTGATTTGCCCCGGAACCAGGTCTCCGGACTGCGACGGGCCATTAAGTTATTGGCGCCGATCAAAGGAATCTCCGTGATCCGGTTAACTGCCGAGGATGTGGTGCGCCACCGATTGGTCAAGTCCATCATCAAGGCATACGATGCGGCCGACGAAGCGGAAGGCAGGGGACGCTTCGGACCGCCCCAGGAAAGCACATTCGAGCGTTTTGGGCCTCCCGGACGCTCCAAAAGGAACGATTTTCCCGATTCTGAGCTACCGGATCACGAAAATTGACCCATTCCCCATATTACGGATATTCGGAAAGCCAGTGGTGTACACCACTGGCTTTCTGCGTTTTACGCAATTATTGTCTGATATATTGGCAATTTCCGGATGAGGAAAGCACGTAAAGTGCCGAGGATACCGAGCACAGGTGGGCCCATCTTTGGATCACAATCAACAACAAGCGTTGATTCTTCTCTCATGAACCTAACGTATTGAAATCTTAACCTAGTCTTTTCCGGACTACAAATTTCAACATCATGGTCGAAGACATAATCCTCTAACCGGGTACATCACCCACCACCTCTCGCCGGTTCGCCCGGCATCCTCAAATCACATCTTTAACACCATTATCATGGCATTCTTTTCCGAAATTCTCTCCCCAGAAACCCTCCAGGCAGCTCAGTCTTTTGTTGACTACCTCGGCACCATCGCTCCCCACATCGTAGTGGAGGACATCATCACCCGCAGCAGCGACCTCGCTTCCAACATCGTAGTGGAGGACATCATCACCCGCAGCAGCAACATCGTAGTCGAAGATATTATCACCCGCAGCGGCGACGTGGCTTCCAATATTGTAGTCGAAGACATCATCACCCGCGGCAGCAACATCGTAGTCGAAGATATTATCACCCGCAGCGGCGACCTGGCTTCCAACATCGTAGTGGAGGACATCATCACCCGCGGCACCAACATCGTAGTCGAAGATATTATCACCCGCAGCAGCGACGTGGCTTCCAACATCGTAGTGGAGGACATCATCACCCGCGGCAGCAACATCGTAGTCGAAGACATCATTACCCGCGGCAGTGACATCGTCGTAGAAGACATCATCACCCGCGTAGGCTAAATCGCCCCCCCTCACCTATCTCCCAAAAGAATTTTTCACTCTCATACCAATTTCCCCATGGCTCTCTTCAGCGAATTCTTCTCCCCCGAAACCGTACAGCTTGTTCAGTCGATCGTAGACTACGTAGGTTCGGTGACCCCCCATATTGTAGTCGAAGACATCATCACCCGCAGCAGCGACCTCGCTTCCAACATCGTAGTCGAAGACATCATTACCCGCGGCAGCAACATCGTAGTCGAGGATATTATCACCCGCAGCGGCGACCTGGCTTCCAACATTGTGGTCGAAGACATCATCACTCGCGGTAACAACATCGTAGTTGAAGATATTATCACCCGTAGCAGCGACCTGGCTTCCAACATTGTGGTCGAAGACATCATCACCCGCGGCAGCAACATCGTAGTGGAGGATATCATCACCCGCAGCACCGATATCGTGGTCGAGGACATCATCACCCGCGCATAATTCCTACCACTTCGCTCAGGCGTAGTGGCAAGCGTTGAACAACACCATTAATTTATCCTAACAATCCAATCATCATGGTAGAAGATATCATCCTCTAAGTAGCAGTTGCTCTGCTAACCGATTTATTAACCACCTAAACCGCGTTGCATGGAAAACATTTACCCTGCATTCCCCAACGCCGGTCTACTGTTCCGCCCTGCTGCGGATCTTACGACCATCGGGTGAGGTTATTTCCAGGTTCTCCAGAACGATCTGCCATAGGATTTCGTACGGAATCACCTCCGAACTATTGGCACGCCCCAGTTTTCTCGCCTGGGGGCTTATCATCTTCTGGTAAGTTTTGCCCGACTTTCTTACCGTAGCCGCGCGGTGGAAGTTGCACTTTTCCGCGGTCAACAGTAGCTTAAAGAAGCAGTTGTTTCGTAAATTCTCGTTGTTCATCAGGTAACGGCTTCCGTACCGGATGAGCGCGTCGGTCCGGTCGATAATCTTGCTGTACTGATCGTTGATGATGAAAAAGATGACCTGTAGAATCAGGATCTGAATGTTCATCCCCTGCTTGTCCTTAGAATAAGAGGGAACATTATTGACAAACTTGTACAGCTTGAAATCCGGTAACGTCCCCCTGGTTTGGCTGAGGTCGACCTTTCCCGCCATCACCAGCAAATTGATGTACGCCTCCAGGATCAACCAGTACTCCACGTGCTGGGGAGTAAGCAGCCGGTTTAGGGTCCTCCGGTTTACCATGGCCAGTTGCTCGTAGGCGTACTCAAAGTTGCCGGTTTGCAGCCCCAGCGTAATGGCGTATTCCGATAGCTTGATGTGGTTGATGGATTCCTTGGGCACCATCATATCCGCTCGCTTCACCTGGATGACGCCCTCCTCGAAGTCCCTAAGCTTCACGGAGCACTCTACCCGCGTCAGGGCCATCAGACTCAACGACTGCTGTCCCGCGCCTTTGCACTTTCTGAGCACCTCCTCGGCTTCGTTGGCTATTTTGATCGCATCGCTGTACTTACCTAGTAGTGTAAGTCCGTGGACCTTCATAATGTAAAACATGGCCTGCATGGCCGACACCCGGGGGTAGCGCTTGACCGCGTGCTCGTACTGGGCAACAAAAGTGCTGACCTTCTGGCCAATTTCGTTAGGAAGCAGTTTGTGGGCGTAGATCATTCCCCGCATCTCCCGGTAACCGCTCGATACCTGATTCAGTACATTCTCAGCATCGGCGTAGTGATCCGCAAGCTCCTGGTACTTAAGGAACTGCTTTTCATCAAAGCCCACCCCTAGGTACAGACTCGCCAGGATAGAAGTAAGCCGGCTATTGATCGGCAGAATCTCATAGTCCTGCACCCGGCGTAAGGTGGTGTGCGCCAAATATTTGACGCTGTGCCAGGCGCGGCGGGTCAGCAATAGGCTGATCAGGTTCAACTGCCGGTAGCCGTTTACCTGGGCATCGTCGTAAGTTTTGTAGTTGGCCGAGTAGACGTTGTCATCCATCACGGCCGTTGTGATCAGATCGCGCAGCCTTCCTTTAAGTGCCCGGTATGCGGGATGGCGGGAATCGTACTCCGCTCCGTACAACTCGGCAACGATCTTGTCTTCGGACAAATCCGTCTTCGCCATCAGCCCGTGAAGTTGAGCGATCATCGACTCCTTCCCCTTAGTGTGGCTTATTTTTAGCAGCTTCGCCACCTTTTTTGAGGAGGCTATGTCCAGAAGCTCTCTAATATCTTGCATGAGGATGTTTAAAAACCGTGGATATGGGTCAAATCTTACCTCATCAAAGTACAGTAAATCAGCGAATTACCAAAACTAGGCAAAAAAAAAGCACCTGTTTAGGTGCTGCGAAAACGCGTAAGGTGCTTCTTTTTCGGTACCCCCTCACGCTATATTTGTATCATCAACAGGGAAAAACACCTAAGACCGCCCATAGCGGCGAAATTTATTCTTGAGTTTTATGAAATTGTGTTTGTTCATAGTGTCTCTTTAGTTATAATTCGCAACCCTTGAATGTGGGGTTTATAGCATCAAAGGAGTGGTTGACATAACTAGCCTCGTGTCAACTAACCGGTTTAGCGAACTTATAACGACAGCGCCAACCGCTTTTCGGTTGGCGCTATTTTTTTGTCCGTTCACCCGCTGGGGGCAAATCTAATTATTCACGAGCACTTATCCCGGAATTATCGGTACATCACCCCATAAATTGGGCTAATTATCGAAATTTAAACCAAAAAAGGCCGTTTGGCCTACCGAAACATGCCCATACAGTCGTTGTAGCGGTCGGCATGCCGCCTCCGCTGTACCTCCTTGCTGTCCCCAAAATCAAAAGCGACGCTTACCTCAAAGGTTGGCCCGATGCCGCCCGGCACTCCCCGTAGTCCCGAAACAACGGAATCGTAGCTGACCCCGATCTTCAGCACATCCTGACGAAAGGATATGGAACCGATAAACCCGTCCGGATTGCCAAACGCGTGGCGGTACCATCCCCCCAGGGCAAAATTGCCGTATCCGAAGTAAGTCCCAAAGTTGAGTTGCCGAAAGCTCGCCTGCTTGGTATACAGGAGGTTGGGTGTTACGTAAACTGGCCGGCGGAGGTTGCTGTATCGCTTCACGTCAAGCTGGATCCCCCCGTGCACGCTCAATCGCTGGGGCCGACCGGCATACAGGTTGTTATCCAGGGCCAGCAGCCCCTCGTCCGGGCGGTTCAGGTGCTCGACGCTGAACCCTCCGTAAAGGTTCTTTCCGTAAAAGAGGACACCCGACCCCAGATCCGCCGACGTTTTCGATAAGTTCTCCAGTTGCTCCTCCGTCACACCGTCCACGCCCCCGGCCGGGTCGATGACGTCACCAAACAGCAGGCCGCTAAAATCCAATCTACTGGCCAGCAGCCCGGCACTCAGTCCGATTCGGGCGTGCATCTCCTGACCCAACCTGATGTCATAAGCGTACACAAAAGCGACCTGGGTAGTGCGGTACAGTCCTTCCAGCTGGCTGTCGGTGAGGGCTCGAAACCCAACACTCGAAGGACTTCCGTTCACGGGTAGTTCCAGGCTGGCGGCAAAGGTTTGAAACGCACTGGGGTAGCTGGTGTGCTGGCTCCGGTAGTTCATCGTGATCCGCGGCGCGACACTTACCCCGGTGAAGGCTGGATTCAGCTGCATCGGGGAGGCGTAAAACTGAGAAAACACGGCGTCCTGTCCGAAACCGGTGTTCGGGCTTAGTAACCCCAGGATCAGAACCGCTAGCAGTGTACGCATGCCTAAAGCTAACTTTCCGCATGCCGCTATCCAAACGGCACATACATGGCGTCGGCCCTACGACAGCGACCACGCGCGCGCCCCCAATGTGGCGCTCCCGAACAACGTTTCCCCCCGCGCGGTGTATCTTATTCTTGTGCCCTAATGCCGGAATATGCCGAAGCCGATCCTTCTTATCTTTTTCTGTTGCCTTTCATTCGTTTTACCGGCCCAGCTGCAGGTTCGTCAGCAGTTGAACTGGCAACCCGCCCAGACGATCGAGTGGGAAGGGGCGCGTCGCGTCGTGCTGTCGTATACCCTGGGCGGGGACGCAGGAGCAGAGAAATCTGGCGAATTGCCGGCCTTCGTTCACACCTTTCCGGTTTCTTCCGGTACCACCATGGAGGTCACCGTCACTAGCATGGAAACGGAAAACTTTACTCCCCCCGCCGGCTTTTCCGCGGAGCCGGAGGCTGAATTTAGCTTCATCTACGGAGCCAGCCCGCAACCCGAAGGCTGGCTCGGCAAGGTCAGCGGTCCGTCGATCATCCGTTCGGAGGGTGGCCTTCAGCGACTGGTGTCCGTCGAGTTGTCACTGACTCCGACTTCCGCCGCGGTCACGGGAAGCGGCCGGTCTACGTTCGCCGCCAATTCCGTCCTCCGGGAGGGTGACATCTACCGCTTCGCGGTACCCGAAACCGGAATGTATAAGCTGACTCGCGACTTTCTGGCGAACGAGCTCAAAGTAAGCGGGCTAGAGAACGTGGACCCCCGGGACATTAAAGTGTACGGACAACGGGGCGGAATGCTGCCGGAGATCAACAACATCACCCCACCCGATGACCTGTACGAACAAGCCATCACCATCGAGGGCGAAGGTGACGGCCGATTCGATGGCGGCGACTTCATTCTGCTCTACGCCGAGGGCCCCGATGAACGCTCGTACGAAGCCCTGACCGATCGCTTCACCTTCACCAAGAACATCTATACCGATAAGAATTACTACTTCCTGCAAATCGGCACCGCCGGCCGGGGCAAGCGCGTCAGCACCCTCCCATCAGCCACGGGTGGAACGGCGGTCGACAGTTACGACGCGCTTTTCCGCTTTGAGGAAGACCGGTACAACGTACTCCACGAAATAGGCGGCAACAGCCACGGTTCGGGACAGAGCTGGTTCGGTGAGTTTTTCAAGGTCTCCCGCGATCGCAATTACCCCAACCTGGCAAGCTTTCCTGACGTCGTTGCCACGGAGCCACTCCGCGTGCGTGCCCGCATGGGACTACGGACGGAAGCCAGCAGCCGGTTCTTTTTGGAGGTGAACGGTCAGGAGCTCAGCAGCTTCGGCGCATCACCGGTCGTGTTCGGAGCCCAGGAGCAACGGTCCGCCGTAATTCCGACGGAGTTGGTTGGCAGCGTGAACCAGGCTACCGAACGCGTTGACGTTAAACTTAGCTACCCCAACCAGGCCGGCAGCGGCCAGAGTGAAGGTTGGCTGGACTGGATTCAGTTGAGGGCGCGTCGACGACTGAGTTTCGCCGGTCAAAATCAATTCTCCTTCCGGGACACGCGCACAATCGACCAGATCAGTGTAACCTTCCGATTGCTCAATCCTCCGACTGGCGCGCGGGTCTGGCGGGTCGATGGCCCCGATGTCCGGCAGGCCGAACTAAGTGGAGACAGCTTTTCCGCACCGGCGGGTGGCACCCTGTTTGAATACGTAGCTTTCCTTCCCGGCGCTGCCCTGCTTACTCCGACGGCCATCGGTAGGGTAGAAAACCAAAACCTGCATGCGATCGACCGGGCCGATATGATCATCGTTGCGCACAAAGACTTTTTACCCCAGGCCGAAGTACTGGCGGAACACCGCCGGACGCACAATGGCTATACTACTCACCTGGTTACGACCCAACAGATTTACAATGAGTTCAGCAGCGGCCGTGATGATGCGGCGGCTATCCGAAATTTCGTGCGCATGGTGTATGAGCGCGATCCCGGACTTAAACATCTGCTGCTATTCGGAGACGGCAGTTTCGACCACCGCAACATCTACAAACTCGGCAGCAACTTCATTCCGGTGTACGAACACCAGGGTGCCTTTACCGAAGTCAAAAGCTTTCCGGCCGATGATTTTTTCGGGATCATGCTGCCCGCTGCCAGCGATCAACCCCTCGGGCCCGACCTGAGTGTCGCGGTGGGCCGCTTGCCGGTAAAGTCCGCCGATGAGGCGGGCCCTGTAGTGGACAAACTTATTCGCTACGACCAGGACCCCTCCGCCCTGGGAGATTGGCGGACCCGCATGGTGTTTGTCGGTGACGATGAGGACGACGGTAAGCACACGATAGATGTCAACCGGGTAGCCAACGCCGTAAAGGAAAGAAAGCCCGATCTGAATTTCGACAAGCTGTACTTCGATCTGTTCCCCCAGCAAAGCCTTTCCGCGGGCGACCGCTTTCCGGACATCACCGAAGGGCTGGACCGCGCCGTCTTCCGTGGTGCCCTGGCAGTGACCTACCTCGGGCACGGTGGCCCCCGTGGCTGGGCTCAGGAACGCGTACTCACCATCCCCCAGATTCGCAACTGGACCCGCCCCGTCAATTCGGTCGACCCCATCCAACCGCCCGTGTTCATCACCGCGACCTGCACCTTTAGTGATTATGACGACGCCTCTTTTGTGAGTGCCGGCGAGGAAGCCTTCCTGACCCCCCGCGGCGGGGTTATTGCGCTCATGACCACCACCAGACCGGTGTTCGCCACCCGCAACTACGAGCTCACTAACAATACGGTGCAGGCAATGCTGGACCGTCCCGATGGTTCCTGGCGCAGCCTGGGCGACATCATCCGCATCGCGAAGAATGAAACCACGCCCGTCGATCGGGGCTTCCTGTCCGGGGATACCGAAAACGCCCGCAAGTTTACTTTGCTAGGGGACCCGGCAACGGTGATCGCCTTTCCGCGCCACGGCGTCCGGACTACGATGATTGATTCCATGTCCACCGATACGGTACGTCTGGACACCGTGCGGGCACTACAGAAGATGCGGATCAGTGGAGAGATCATCGATGTAAACGGTAACCTATTGAGTGATTTTAATGGTCAGGTTTACCCAACCATTTATGATAAGGCACAGACCATCCCGACGCTTCAGCAGGATCCCAGCAGCCCGCTGATCGAGGTAGAAGTCCAACGCAACATCGTTTTCCGGGGCCGTGCCACGGTCACCGCCGGGAAGTTCTCCTTCGAGTTCGTCGTACCGAACGACATCGACTATACGTTCGGGGCCGGCAAGATCAGCTACTACGCTGCCGACAAGGACCAATTTACCGACGCAGCCGGCTATTATGACCGACTCATCATCGGGGGTACCGACGGGGGAGCTACGGCAAATGACGAAGGTCCCACCGTCGAGGTATATCTCGACAACACGGATTTCGTGGCCGGCGGTCAGGTAGCGGAAGATCCCGTACTGCTCCTACACCTTAGTGACGATCTGGGCATTAACGTGACCGGCAACAGCATCGGCCACGATCTGGAGGCCGTGTTGGATGAAGATACCCGCAATGCGATCGTGCTCAACGACTACTACGAGGCCGACGTGGATAATTTCCGTAGTGGTAAAGTTCGCTACCCCCTCTTCGACCTAACTCCCGGATTGCACAAAGTAACCGTACGGGCCTGGGACGTCGCCAACAACAGCACGGTAGCTACAACGGAATTCTTGGTTGCTACGGACATCGGGGACGCGCTGACGCGTGTGTTCAACTACCCCAATCCCTTTACCACGAACACCTGTTTTCAGTTTGACCATACCCTGATCGGCCAAAATGTAGAAGCGATCGTGCAGATCTTTACCGTTAACGGCCGATTGGTGAAGACCATCGAGCGACCCTTCCAGTTCAGTGACGGTTCGATCCGGCAGGACGACTGCATCGAGTGGGACGGCCTGGATGACTACGGCGATCAATTGGCCCGGGGCGTGTACCTCTACCAGATTCGACTACGTGGCGATGGAACGAACGTTGTCAATGGGGAACTGGAGAAGTTAGTGATCCTGCGGTAACAGCTTTCCGCTTGCAGTCATTCTACAGGTGCAAAAAAAGAGGGGAAGCCACGTGTGCTCCGACTGGAACACTTGTGACTTCCCCCCTCGAGAGGCAGTATTACCGCGTGAGCAGAATTAACGGCTAGTTATATCCGGGATTCTGCGGAAGGACCGCCGATCCCTGAAGGTCAATCTGACTCTGAGGAATGGGGTAGAAAAGATCCTGTGGCGTAGTGAAATCCGCGCCGCCGTAGGGGCCGGGCAGGAACTGCTTCTCAAAAGCGATGATGCGGTCCAGTTCTGACTCAGCCTTACCCCAGCGACGAAGATCGAAGAAGCGGTGTCCTTCTCCACTCAGTTCGAGTTTACGTTCGAAGTGAAGAGCGGTACGCGCCTCGTCCGCACTGGCGAAACTGGAGTACTGGGCAATGTTGTAGTTAGCGGCCTCAGAACCGTCATCCTTCTTCAGGATGCTTGCGCTATTGCCAGCGCGGGCGCGAACCTGGTTGATGAGTTCCAATCCGCCGGCGAGGTCACCTGTTTCAATTTTAGCTTCGGCGAGCATGAGCAACAGGTCAGAAAAGCGGATGATGTTGTAATTCATCGAGCCGTAGCCGCGAGTCCACGAGGTACCATCGGTGAAACTTCCTTCCTGACTAGCGTAGTAAACAAACTTCTTCGGCGAGTAAGGACCTCCATTGCTCTGGAGACGAATCCAAAACTTACCGGGGTGTGGGCCCCAACCGAGGTATGGAATACCACGACGACCTACACTGTGATCGAGGCGGGGATCTACCTCCTCATTGCCAGGAGTATATGCATCGCCACCTTCTACCCCGAAGTCAGTCTTGAGGCGGTTGGCCTCACTGTTGTAGCTGTTATCCAGAAAAGGAAGACCGCTATTCGTACGGAACGAATTAGCAATGTCGAAAGTAGGCTGGAAGAAACCACAGCAGTTACCGGGTCCGCTGGATCCCGTATTGTGGGGGAAGTTCAGTACGAAGTCCGGATTAGCTACGTTGGTAGTACCGCTATTAGCCGCTGCCTGGACGGCAAAAACAGATTCCTGGCTATTGTCGAATTCAGCATTGAAAGCGTCGGCGTAGTTGTCCAGTAGGCCATACTCCTGACCATTGGCCGTTTGGCCGTTGTCAACCACATTCTGCAGCAGAGCCTTGGCGGGCTCCCACTTGCCCTGATACAGCAACGTTTTGCCGAGGTAAGCACCGGCAGCCCACTTGTTGGCACGGCCGGCGTCGGCCATTACCTCGGGTAGGTTGTCGTAGGCGTACTGAAAGTCTGCCTCAATTTTATCCCAGTTTGAAGAGGAAACGACTTGCTGCTGCTCTTCCACCGTTAGACCGGGTGTCAGAAAAGGAGCTTGGTCAAAAGAGATTTGCAGCTGAAAGTAGTAGTGGGCACGTAGAAAACGAGCTTCGCCTTCCAGGCGGGTGGCATCGGATTCTCGCAGCAGGGGATCATCGACGGCGGCAGCTAGCAGCGTTAGTGCCTGGTTAGACCGGGCAACACCTTCGAATAGCCCGTTCCAGCGGTCACTCGGGATCCGGGAAGTGGGGTTAAGGCTGTAACGGACCAGGTCATTGATGTCTGAAAAGTCACCATCTTCCGTTCCTTTATTCGCATCGCCGCCCTGGATGGAGCCGTTGGCCCAGTTGGAAGCACCACCGAAGTAGTTGCCCCGTCCTCCCAGTTGGGCGTAGGCACCCAGAACTACACCCTCTACACCTGCCTTGGTGGCGAGTACGGAGGGAGCAAGTGCGCCGCGGGGCGCAACTTCCAAAAATTCATCTTTACAGGTGAACAGGAGACCTCCGAGGAGGAGAGCACCCAGCGCGATGCTGGGAAGTCTTTTATATAATCGCATGATATATGTTTTACTAGTTGTGATTAGAAGTCCACGCTTACCTGAAAGTTGTAGCTGCGGCTAACTGGGTAGTTGCCTACGTCAACTCCAAAGTCGGTATCTGCAGAGCCACCTACCGCAGGGTCAAGTCCGTCGTACCCGGTAATTGTAAAGAGGTTATTGCCGGAAACGGCGAAGCGCAGGTTAGAGAAGGCCCCACCCAGCGCACCGGCTGGCAAGGTGTAACCCAGGGTCAGGTTGGTCAGGCGCAGGTAAGAACCATCCTCAACGTAGTAGCTGGTAGACTGCTGCGAGGTACTTAGGTTGGATGCCGATTCGTAGATCGGCACATCTGTGTCGGTATTCTGTGGCGTCCAGCTGTCAAGTACCCGGGTCGAAACGGCGGCTCCGTTGAAGGTGCCGTAGAAGTCGGTGAACCACTTAGAGTTGTTGTAGATCTCGTTACCGAGGCTGGTGTAAAAGAAGGTCGTGAGATCAAAGCTCTTGTACATGAGCTTGAGGTTCAGGCCACCGGTGAAATCGGGCACCGCGCTTCCGAGGAAAGTACGGTCGGCTTCGTCAATAATCCCGTCGGGAATACCCGTCAGGTCACCATTCTCATCACGGCTGTTGTTATCCTCGAAGCGGAAGCGGCCGGGAGCGGCTCCGTCCTGGGTCGGCGCACTGCTGACTTCGGAGTCGGACTGGAACAAGCCAAGCACTTTGTAACCGAAGAAGGAAGAAAGCGGGCGACCTACTTCGTTCCGAACGATGGTACCGTTAATGCGGGTACCGCTACGATCGAAGAAGTCGGTATCGTCCGTGAACTTGGTAATTTCATTTTGGAGCAAGGCCCCGTTGAGGGTAAGCTCGAAACTGAAATCCTGGGCAAGTTTATCGCGGTAGATGATCTGAGCGTCAATACCCTGGTTGCGCATGCTGCCAATGTTAACGAATGGAGCCGTAGCTACGGGTCCGGTAACGGCGGGCAGGGGCAGACGGACCAGAAGGTCATTCGTGGTCTTGCGCCAGAAATCGACGACAAAGTCAATTTTGCCCCCGATAAAGGTAGCGTCGAAACCAATATTGGTCGTTTCACTGGATTCCCACTTTGCACGCTCGGTTCCGATACGGCTGAGGTAGAACCCGTTGCTGGCGTTAGAATTCGAACCAGTGATGGGGTAGCTGCCCTGGCCTACGCCCTGGGCAAACAAGTTGAAGCGGTTGTCCGCGTCTACGTTATTAGAGTTACCCATCTGTCCCCAACCACCACGGATTTTGAGGTCCGCCAGTAGGTTCTGGTTCTGCATGAAGGATTCTCCCGTTACGCGCCAGGCACCCGACACGGCCGGAAATACGCCGTAGCGGTTGTCGGAACCAAACTTGCTGGAGCCGTCGCGACGTAGTACACCCGTCAGGTAATAGCGATCGTTCCAGTTGTAGTTCAACTGTCCGAAGATGGAGAAAAACTTCTGAGGTACGTTGAAATTACTCGAGGGTGGATTGGTCGTTATCGTGCTCAGGTTAATGAAGTCTACCGTACGGCTGAAGGGATTGATACCGCTGGCACCACTCTGACGACCGTTGTTGGCGGAAAGGGATTCGATACCCAGCAGCACGTCGAAGTTGTTTGCCCCGATGCTCGTCTTGTAGTTGGCGGTGTTGGTCCAGGTCCAGTCGTAACCGTATCCCTGGTACTCGCCGTAGCCGAAACTGCCGTTGTTCTCGGCATTCTCGTAGGTCTGGCGGTTGTAGAAATTGCCGTTGTAGGCGTAGTAGTTACCGCCGATGCTGGAACGAAGGGTCAGCGCCTCGATGGGCTCGACTTCCACGTAAAAGTTACCGAAGGCGCCGGTGTTGAAGTTCTGGTTATTCGCTACTCCGTCACGTTCTGCAACCGGGTTACGGGGGTTACCGAAGCCGCGGGCAGCGGTACCGGCATACCCACCAAACTCATCGTAAACGGGGATGAGGGGGTTCAGGCGGAAGGCGGAGAGAATAGCGTTCTCATCACGTGCCACGTTCTGTCCACCGCCGCCACCGATGAATCCGCGTTGGGTGCTGTAGGTAAATTGGAGGTTTTCTCCAATCCGTACCTTGCTGCCGAGGTTAAATTCGGTGTTGGCCCGGAAGCTGTAGCGATCGGCGCCGTTGTTCTTCAGGATACCATCGATGGTTTGGATACCCATACCTACGTAGTACCGGGCGTCTTCCGTCGAACCCTGAAGACCTAAAGTGTGACGTTGCAGCACGCCGGTGCTGGTGATGGCATCGTACCAGTCGGTGCCCTCCTTGTTGGCGCGCACGACCTGGTAGAGCCCTCCGGCGTTGGCGTCGATGTTGTACAGTGCACGCTCCGCCTCGAGGTCTACCGAACCGACCACACCGTTGCGGTCACCAACCAGGATATAGTCGGGCAGAACGGGCTGCGCTCCGCTTCCGTATTGCGGGTGGGTAAAATTGGCGTCACCGGGAACCAGGCCGTCGTTGTAAAATGCCTCCCAGGTTTTGTCGGCATCCTGCTGTGGCGTGAGGATGGGTTGGCCTTCGCCCGGATCGGAAAAGCCGACGAGTCCGTCGTAGCTGATCTTCAGGGGAGAAGGAGTTTTGCTACCCCGCTTGGTCTGAATAACAACTACGCCACCGGAAGCCCGCGCTCCGTAGATCGAAGCGGAAGAGGCATCCTTCAGTACGGAAGTAGCTTCAATGTCGTCCGGCGAGAGGAAGCCAATGCCACCCACGGGGACTCCATCCACTACGTAAAGTGGCTGGTTACCTCCAAAAGAGCCGAAACCGCGGATCCGGATGATGGAGTTGGTACCCGGCTGGCCGTTGGTAATAACGGTTACGCCCGCGGCACGTCCCTGAAGCTGTTGCTCGACGTTGCCCGAGGGAACGGCCGACAGCTCCTCGGTAGAAACCGTAGAAATAGCCGCGGTTGTCTGCCGCTTGGTCGTGGTTGCGTAGCCCGTTACGACAATCTCGTCAAGCGCGATTCCTTCGCTCATGACCACATCGACAACCGTCTGTCCGCTGAGGATGACCGTCTGGGTCTCGTAACCGGTAAAGGAATACTCGAGCTCTACGACGTCCGCGGGAACGGTGAGTGAATAGTTGCCGTCTAAATCAGCGACGGTACCTACGGTAGTCCCCTTAGCGAGGATCGTAGCTCCGATCAATGGAAAGCCGTCGGAATCCATTATAGTACCACTTACCGTGGTTTGCCCGTAAATGGCCGCCGAACAAAGCAGCGCCATCAACAGGCTCAAGAGATGTTTCATGATCGAAATTATATTAGTGAGTTGTTTATAAAAAAATTGGCTGCCACCCGGGCAGCCAGATTAGTTGGTGTAAATCGGACGCTAACTTAGACAATATTAAATATACCTGGCACCGACCATTGGGTTGTGTAGCAGGCAAACTGCAAAACATCAATCAAACTGACCGGTGTAAGACCTTAATTTTCTGTCACGTCGGGACATTGTTATCTTGCCCTCATTCTTTTTCCAGCATGAAGACATTTCTCCCCACTTTCGTAATTCTCCCATTGCTTCTCCTCGTGAGTTGCCAATCGGAGTCGCCTACCCTCTTCCAACGTATAGAAGCGGATAAAAGCGGCCTCACCTTCGCCAATCGCATTACGGAAAACGACACCTTTAACATTCTTGCCTTCGAATACGTCTACAACGGCGGCGGCGTCGGCACCGCTGACTTCAACGGCGACGGGCTTACTGATCTGTACTTCTCCGGCAACACGGCCGATAACCGGCTCTACCTCAACCTCGGTGATTTTAAGTTTCTCGACGTTACCGAGCAGGCAGGGGTAAGCGGGCGGGGACGCTGGTGCAGTGGAATTGCCATAAGCGATGTCAACGGGGACGGCCGGCCCGATCTGTACGTCAGCGCCACGGTGAGGGAGCCCGGCCGGCACCGGGCCAACCTGCTGTACATTAATCAGGGCAACGAAGCCGGAGAAAACGGAACCCAAATTCCCCGCTTTACGGAAGTTGCCGGCACCTGCGGCATCGCCGACACCTCCCATACCACCCAGTCGGTTTTCTTCGACTACGACCGCGACGGTGACCTAGACCTCTACGTGCTGGTCAACGAAATGGACGATCGCACGATCCCCAATCGCTACCTGCCCAAGCTGATCGACGGTTCCGGCCGCAAGAACGACAAGCTTTACCGCAATGAGGGCAATGGTCCCGACGGCCTCCCCCGTTTCGTCGACGCAACCCGGGAAACCGGTATCCTCAAGGAAGGGTACGGACTCGGCGTCAGCGTATGTGACCTGAACCAGGACGGCTGGCCCGATCTCTACGTCACCAACGACTACGTCACCAACGACCTGTTGTGGATCAACAACCAGGACGGCACCTTCACGGACCGGGCAGCCGAGTACCTCAAACATACCAGCTACTCCGCCATGGGCACCGACGTCGCTGACCTGAACAACGACGGCCTGGACGATATCATCACCGTGGATATGTACCCGGAAGGCAACCTCCGACGTAAGGCCATGATGCCCCCCAATAACTACAACGGGTACCTCAACAACGAACGATTCGGTTACCAGCCTCAATTCACCCGCAACTCCCTGCAGATCAACCGCCAACTGAACGACTCAACCTTTCGCTTTACCGAAGTGGGGATGCAGGCAGGCGTTGCGGCTACCGACTGGAGCTGGAGCCCCCTGGCCGCCGATGTCGACAACGACGGCGACCGCGACCTGCTCATAACCAACGGCTTCCCCCGCGACGTTACAGACCGCGACTTCATGGACTACAATGTGGTGATGAGCAGACTAGCCAGTCGGGAGGTGCGCCTGGCCCAGATTCCCTCGGTAAAAATCGCCAATTACGCCTTCGAAAACGATGGACACGATATTCCCTCCTTCCGTAAGCGCACCGCAGAGTGGGGCTTCGAATACCCCTCCTTCAGTAACGGTGCCGCCTATGCCGATCTGGACAACGACGGCGACCTGGACTACGTCGTAAACAACATCAACGACAGTTGCTTCCTGTTTCGCAACAACCTGATTACCCCCGACCACCGCCCGGATGCCACCCACTGGCTAACCATAACTCTCAAAGGCCAGGGACAGAACACCGGTGCCCTCGGCGCCCGGGTGACCGTCGATGCGGGCAGCCGGACCATGTCGGCCTACAACCACCCCGGTCGCGGGTTTCTCTCCAGCGTCAGCGATGTCTTGCACTTCGGCTTCGCACCCGGCGATTCCCTCGTTGCGGTGACCGTTGCCTGGCCCGACGGGAACCGACGTATATATAAGGACGTAAAGTGGGATCAACGGGTAACGCTTTCGGCAATGGAAGGAGAACCGGATGCACCACGGGCGCAACCCACAGCCGCCCCTCTCTTCGTTGAGACAAGCGATCTGGTGCGGCAACTGCCGATGCACCGCGACTGCCTCTTCATCGACTTCAACGTACAACCCCTGCTGCCCCATAAGCTGTCGGAATACGGTCCTGCCCTGGCCGTGGCAGACGTGAACGGCGACGGACTCGACGACCTGTACCGATCGGGATCTCATTTTTACCGGGGGGACCTCCTACTTCAGGGCAGGGACGAAAACGGACGACCCACGTTTTCACCGGGCGGACTACTCGGTACGGAACCGGGACCGGAAGAACTCGGAAGCCTGTTCTTTGACGCAGACGGAGACGGGGATCAGGACCTTTACCTGGTCAGTGGCGGAAGCGAATACAGCCTCGACCGACCGGAACTGAGGGACCAACTCCTGCTGAACGACGGGGCCGGAAACTTCACGCTGAATACCGGGGCACTGCCCGATATCCAATCGAGTGGATCCTGCGTTCGGGCTGCGGACGTTGACCGGGACGGCGATCTCGACTTGTTTGTGGGCGGCAGATTGAACCCGGGCCGCTTTCCTGAGCCCGTTGACAGTTACCTGCTGATCAATGATGGTCGCGGTAACTTTGCTCCCGCGTCCCCGCCCGAATTTTCCGCTCTTGGCCTGGTCTGCGACGCCTTGTGGACCGATTACGACAACGACGGTTGGGTCGATCTCCTGATCGCCGGTCAGGGCATGGGGTTGCAGCTCTTCTCCAACCGGGACGGCACGTTGAGTGCATCCGCTTCGTCTTCGCTTTCCGGGCACACCGGCTGGTGGAACGGACTGAACGGGGCGGACTTTGATCTGGATGGGGACATCGATTACGTAGCTACCAATTTCGGCACCAACAACCTCTACGGACAGAGCGGCAAGGACTACGTAGGGCTGTACGGGGCGGACTTCGACGGCAACGGCGGCTACGACCTAATCGTTGGCAACTACGCGCTTGCCGAAGACGGCAGTTACCAGGAATTCCCCCACCACCAGCGGACGGATACGGAAAAGCAGCTGATCAGCGTCAAACAACGCTACGAAAGACACGATCAGTTCGGGCGCGCTACCATTGCGGATGTCGTGGGTGGATACCCGGAGGCAGAAGTCACCATCCTTCGCACCGACTACCTGCGCTCGGCGTGGATCGAAAATTTGGGTGGGGGGGAATTTAAATTTCACGAACTGCCGCGGGAGGCCCAGTCTTCGCCCCTATACGGCGTGCAGACCCTCGACGTAAACGGGGACGGGCACCCCGATCTGATCGCCATCGGCAACGATTATGGGGCGGAAACCGGCATGGGCACCCTCGACGCGCTCAACGGACTGGTGATGCTGTACGATCCGGAGGCGGGAGACTTCCGAACCGTAACCGATGCCGAGGCCTCCTTTTACGTTCCGGGCGACGGAAGAAGCCTGACGGTGCTGGAGGTCGACGGTTCCGCCAGATTGATTGCCTCGGAAAACAGCGGCACGACGCGGGCCTTCCGCCCAACCACCGGAACCGGCCGTTACCTCCCCGTACCGCCAGATGTGCAACGGGTCACTTACCGGATGGGTGAGAAGCAAACCGCCGAAGAGGTGTATTACGGAAGCGGCTACCTGAGTCAGCGCAGCAGGGGCGTGTGGTTACCGGCGGGGGCGGAAGATCTGAAAATGATCGGGTTCGACGGCGCAGCGCGGCCGGTGCCGTCCAAGTAGGTTACTTCATCGGCACTTCCATAGCGAGAATGCGGACTCCGGCGGGTCCGGCGGTTAGTTTAATGGTGGTGGCATCGATGATGCCAAGGCCGTCACGGTGCCCGACGTCCTGACCTTCGACCGTGGCACTGCCCTCCAGAATAAAGAAATAGACGCCATGGCCCGGCCGGTTGAGGGAATAGGTCGTGGCGGTATCGGAAGCAAAGCGGCCGATGCTGAAGTAGGCGTCTTGGTGAATCCAGACTGCCCCCTCCCCGGGTTCGGGACCCAGTACCCGGTTCCAGGCGTTCGCTTCCCGTTGCGAATCCATCGTGATTTGCTCGTAGCGCGGCCTTACGTCTCGGCGATTGGGGATAACCCAGATTTGCAGAAACTTGACGTCGCGGTCGCGGTTTCGATTCTTTTCGGAGTGCACTACTCCGGTACCGGCGCTCATAACCTGAATGTCGCCCGCGCGAATGACCGTTGTATTGCCCATGTTATCCTGGTGCTCCAGATCTCCCTCTAGTGGAATGGATATAATTTCCATGTTGTCGTGGGAGTGGGCACCGAATCCCCGACCGGCCGCAACCTCGTCGTCGTTCAGCACGCGCAATGCGCCAAAGTTCGTCCGGTCCGGATCGTAGTAGCCTGCGAAGCTGAACGAATGGTGGGTATTGAGCCAGCCGTGGTTGGCGTGGCCCCTTGATGCGGCGGAATGATGAATGATCTTCATGACCTAATTATTGTATCTACATTAGATACACTTGGAAACATTTGCTGCTGGTGAAAGTTTCGATCGGGGATGGGGAGGAAAAACTATACGTACCTACCTTCGCGCAATGGATCAACTTATCGTTCACCACATCATCGTTCACGAACTCAAGAAACAACCGGAAATGGCGGAGGCTGACCTGCTGCTGAGTAGTCAGGCGCTGCCGATCACCGAATTGGCGACCGATCTGATCGGCCGACTGGATCAAACGTTCGAGCGGAAATCGGACCTCCTGCAGGGATTCTTGCTCGAGCCGGACGAGGGGCTGTTTCCGGCCTACTACCAGAACTGGCTGGAAGACGGCCGCCGCCGGGAGTCGTTTGTAGATTTTAGCCGAAATTCCATGACTGCCCTGAAGGATAACCTGCAGGGCGTGGTGGGCGCCAAGGGCGGGTACCTACTGTTTGCCGACTACAGCATCGAAGAGCAGCGTATGCTGGGCATCTACATGATTCGCAATACGGAGGGGATGGTCTTTACCGATGATGAGGTGGATGAGTCCCTGCGGCTCCAAACAACTGCCTATCTCGACATACAGAATATGGCTATGGCCGCCAGGTTGCTGGCCGGTCCGGGAAGGAATGTACAAATGATCCGTCATGCGCGGACCCAGAGCAGCATCAGCCAGTACTTTACCGACTGGGTGGGCATCGATCGGGCCGAAACCAGTTCGGAACTCACCCACTCCTTCCTGGAAATGGTGGAAGAACTGCCCGTGCCCAAAGACCGGGAAACGGGTTTTGCCATGAACGAGGGCGACTTTGAGAAGGCGCTGGTAAAGTATGCCGCCAAAGCTCCCCAGCAGACGATCCGGGTACAGGATTTCGACCAGCACTTCTACGGCAACGACAAGCCGCTCCAGGACATGCTGGCCGAGCAGGAAAGTCCGATCGACCAGGGCTTCCGCGTCGATCGAAAGGCCCTGCGCAACCAGTTTTACCTCAGGGCCGGGGTCGGTGGCATCAGTATCACGTGTACCAAAGACCACTTCCGTAACGGGCAAATCCACATCGATGAGGCCAGTGGTAAGATCACGATCAACAGCGAGGAACTGGCTTCCCTACTGCTGGATCAGAACGGCGAGTGAGCGGGCTATTGTAATTCCTTAGCGAACATTTACCGCGTAAAACTGGGTTGTAGGGGTACTAACCTATCAATACAACAACTATGGCATCGACCGAGCAAACTACCGAAACAAACACCCCCAAGACCAACGGCGAAAACCTTCCCGCGAAAACCGACCTGCAGAACAAAAACGACCAGGCCGATAGCATCATCCGGCGCTACGCCCTGTTCGGCACCGCAACCGGACTGATCCCTACTTTCGGACTCGACGTTGCTGCACTGACGGGCGTACAGGTCAAAATGATCAAGGAGCTGGCACGGGTATACGAATACGACATCGACGACCAGATGGTGCGTATGACCATTACCACCGGCGTTACCTCACTGATCGGTCGCCTCATCACCGGTGTGGCCGCTTCGATCACGAAGGCCTTCTCACCCCTTAAGTTCCTTATCGGCGGCGCAACGCAGGCAGCCCTTAGTGGTTTCATGACCGCCGAGACCGGCAAGATCTACCAGGCGCGCTTGGCTAACGGAGAAAATCCCGCCGACATTACCGTCAGTGAGATCGTCAATCACGTTATCGCCCAGGTACAGGAGGGAAAGTGGAACCCTACCAAGGTAGCCGGCTTCCGCAACAACTTCAGCTACCTGCTCGGTAGCGAGAAGTCCTAACCTCGATCCTACCCGAAAGAGAATGCCCCGATTCGCTGTGCGAATCGGGGCATTCTCTTTAGAAGTTGTAGTTGAATCCGGTACGCAGTTCGTACGGGGCGTCGTTCAGGCGATCCGGTTGCGTAAGGCGGAAAAGCAGCAGGAGTTCGAATCCGGTGCTGCCGGGACCACCCCCCTGGTTGAAACCCGCCCCCAGGAACGGTATGGCACGAGTCACGCGCGCCTGTCCGCCGGCCAGAAGATATTCCATATCGCTGATCAGGCTGTACTCCCCGTGGGCGAAAAGTCCCCGGTAGATTTTGGCCCGGGCGAACACTCCCGCTGACCAGCTGAAGTACTTATCCTTAATCCCGTACAGATCGTCGCGGTAGCTGTTGTACGTCACACTGACGCGCGGGCCGGCACTCAGGAAGTTGTTGAGCTTGTACCCCACCATGGGAGATACGCCGATCTGGAAGAAACTGAAGTTGTTTCCGCCGCGAAAGCCAAGCTGGGCACCGGCACCGTACCAGAGCCCTCCGCTTTCGTTTACCATAGCCTGTCGGCCCCGGGAAGAGTAGTCGAGGTCGTCCCGTGCGGCATCTTCACGGGTTTGTGCGAAAATGAGGGTGGTAAAAAAGAGAAGAAAACAGAGGAGGAGACAGGACTTTCGCTTCATTGGATGGATTATTGGGGGCGCGCAAAGATAATATGGTCGCACCGGCTTTGTTCGTAGATTTCCTACTTTGGCGCAATGACCGACCGTATGAAGACGGGCAGGCGCGGAGAAGCGTTGGCACGGACCTATCTGCTGGACAAGGGCTACCTCGTCGAGGCCGTAAACTACCGCTACCGGCGTACCGAGATCGATATCGTGGCGAAACACGGCGATGTACTGGTATTCGTAGAGGTCAAGACCCGTACTTCCCTGGCGTTCGGTCATCCGAGTATCTTCTTTAAGCGGGAGCAGCAGCGCAGGATCAGCAGGGCCGCCTCGATGTACATGGAGGAAACCGGCTACGACTGGGAAATTCGCTTTGACCTGATCGCGATCTACCTGAAATCACCCGAAGCGTACCAACTCGATCATTACGAGGACGTTTTTTTTCCCGGTCTGCACTGAACGTCAGATCTGTGCCCGTCCCTTTAACTCCAGGTACTTTTCGATCACCTGACCGGTAAGCGCCTCGGGTCGGGTGAAGATCACTTGTACACCGTTTTGCCGCAGCCGCGCCGCCATCAACTGTCGCTCCTGTAGGTAACGGCGCACCGTATGCTTCTGGTAAACTGTCTTTACGTCGCTCGTAGGTGTTCGGAGCAGTTGCGTCACTTCGGTGTTTTCAAAGAGCACTACCACCAGGGTATGATCGCGCCCGATGCGCCGCAGTGCGGGTAGTACCCGATCGAGCGCGTAGTTGCTTTCAAAATTCGTGAACAACAACAGCAGACTCCGCCCCGGCAAAAAACGCCGGCTGGCGTAGTACAGCAATTCATAATCACTTTCTCCCTCCCGCTCACGCTGACGGTAGAGCGTATCGAGCACGGTACGCAACTGGTCGGAGCGGTTATCCGCCGGAAGGATGTCCCCAAGCTTATCCGAAAAAGTAAGAAGCCCTGCCCGATCGCCGCGCTGAAGAATGACGTTGGTCAGAGCCAATGAGGCGTTGATGGCATAATCTAGCAGGCTAAGACCGTTGAACGGCATCAGCATGGTACGGCCCTTGTCGATCACGGAGTAAATGCGTTGTGCCCGCTCGGTTTCGTACTGGTTCACCATCACCTCCCCCTTTCTGGCCGTTGCCTTCCAGTTGACGCTGCGCAGGTCGTCGCCCCGAACATACTCCTTAATGCTGTCGAATGCGTAGCTCCGGGATACCGGGCGTGGCCGACGACGCCCCTCGCTGGGTACCGAGGCACGGTGCCCCAGGCTGAACCGCTTCATCTGGATGATACTCGGGTAAACGGCCACCGACTGCCCGTGGGAAATTTCTCTCCTCCGCTCTACCAGGCCTAGTTTGCTGCGTACGAAGAGGTTGAGGTTGCCGAAGTCATAGCGCCCCCGGGACAGTGGACGCACCCCATATCCGACCGTTCGTTTCTGCCCCGCGGGCAGCATCAGCTGGATCCTGTGGTCCCGTACCTGGAGTTCCGCAGGCAGTTCGTCCGTAATGGTTAGGTCAAGATTTGCCGTACCCTCATTGTGGATCAACAGCAGCACCTGCATCTCGTCACCGAGGGAAAACACCTCGGGAGGGCGGCGCACCGCCGACACCCGACCGGATCGTCCGTAAAGCATCACCGTATCGACAACGGTCAGGATCAGCAGCACGGCAAGCGTGGCTACCGCCAGCCAGAAGGCGAGCGGCTTCCAGAATCCGGCAGCGGATAGTACCACCACCAAACCGAGCCCCACGAAGAACCGGTTGCCCAGGTAGATAAAGCGTAGGTGTGTCGCAATGGCGCGCATTCGCTCGTACATGGAGAGCAAGCTAAACTAAATTGGTAGAATAGCGCGTTCTTACGCCACAAACCTACCGCTTGCGACACCCCCTTCTCATCCTTCTTTTCTTAGCTGCCCTGTTATCGGGCTGTAGCTCGTTTCGTCCGGTGTCAACGGTGAGAAACCCATCGCGCGCATCGGGCACCACGGAGACGGTCGAAGCCCGTCCGCACAGGGAGAAGCCGGCCGCTAAGCCAGTCGCCCGTAAAGCGACGCCACCGGTGCTTACGGGGTCCACGGCGGCGGTCAGGGGTAAATTGATCACCGAAGCCGAACGGTTCATCGGCGTCCGTTACAAGTACGGAGGCAACAACCCGCGGGAAGGCTTCGACTGCTCCGGTTTCGTTAAGTACCTTTACAACGACCAGGGACTGGACATTCACCGCGTGTCCCGTGATCAGGCCCGCCAGGGTACCCAGATCAATGCCTCCGCGGCAAAGCCCGGCGACCTGGTGTTCTACCGCAGGGGAGCCAACCAACCCGTCTTTCACGTTTCCATGGTGGTAGCTACCGGCCCCGGTGAGATCTGGGTGATCCATCCTACCAGCAGCCGCGGCGTCATTCGCGAAAATATCCTGGCCTCCTCCTACTGGAAACCGAAGATTTACACGATCCGCACCCTTATTCAGTAGGCCTATCCCCCACCCTTCCGGGGCGGAATGTTCTTTCCTTTCTTACTGATCCGGCTTTCGTTCCCGTACCCCTGTTTCAGTTCGCGCTGTCGCATGGGCATTCCATCGATTAGTTCCAGTAGCACCGATACCGGGGTGATGGTATTTCTGGCACGGTACTTTTCGGTGCCATCCAGTCCGACCAGCACGAGTTCCAGTTGGTAGGGTGCCGCGCTGAAGTAGTCGTAGTAATGGGCGGAGGCGCTTTCCCCCAGGAACATGCCGGAATTTTCCCGCTCCCCGTTCGGCGTTGCCATCACGATCTGCACCTGTCGCTCGTCCAGCTCTTCTACCCTGGCCCGCAGTAGCTCGTACTGCTCCACGAAGAGGGGGTCGTCCATCGCGGGGGTGAACAGTACGACCACCCGCGATTTCCACCGGAAGTCTTCCGGGCTCTGGGCACCCGCAAGTTCGGGAAGGACCGTCAATAATATAAGGGGGAGTAACAGTTTCATGTTACTGAAACACAGCGGATTAATTCGATGTTCCGGCAACAGCGACCAGGAGACCGCGGAAGCTTTCGGGTGCTCCGTAGAGGGCATCCTGGTAGGTCGTCGCCCGCAACCGCAGGTTCCACGGCAGATCGTCGCGCAGCTCCAATTCTACCGTAATGTTCCCGAACTTTTGATCGAGTCCCCCCCGCTCTATCGTGCCGGAATGGCGCTGGTGACGGGTGCGCGGTTTGAGGTAGTGGCGCTCCTGGGTCTCCACCCAATCCGGGCGACTGAACACCCGGCGGTCGCTGATCTGGGTGCGGTAGTTCAACTCCAGTATGCGCTCCTTGAGGTAGTGAAAGAAGTGATGGATCTCCGCTTTACTGTAGTGCGTCTGGTGAAAATGTATCACAAACCCCTTGCTGCTGGGCGTATCGAGGAAGCTTACCGAATTATCGGTCCGGCCGGTGGTCCGGAACTGTGCGTACTGGTCGATCAGCCAGTCGAACAACCGACGACGGGCCAGCGTCTTTTTCCAGCGTTCGTAGCTTTCCAACTCTTCGGGGTCCCGCTCGATGACCTCGTGCACCACCGGATCCGTAGGACCGCTTTGCTCGGCGGCGTCGAATAGGGCGCTTATTTTTTGCCAGAAATTGGACATTTGAATCTATTTGAAGCGAGTGAGTTCACCGCGGTACCGCAACTCCCGCTCTTCGGTATAACCGAACTCGGCGTGGGGCAGCAGGCGGTTCAGGGTTTTGGTCACGAGCAACAGTTGGTCGGGATGGAGGCTGAAGTCGTTCATTTCACCGTTCGCCTCCACCAGATAAAGCGTGGCGCTGCGCATCAGGTTCAGGCCGAAGGGCATTCGTTCGGTCACCAGCCCGTACACCCACACGATCCGTGTGGGCTCCTCGCGCAGCAATTCACGCCAGGCCGCGGCGGGTTGCTCGCCCAACAGTCGGTACATCCAGTAAACACCCAGCGTAGCCACCAGCGCGCCGAGAAAGGGAAAGACCGCGGAATGGGGCAGGGACAACGCACTTACGGCCAGCCCGGCTACCACGGCACCAACCGCCAGCAGTTGCTTGGTGCGGTGTTCCCGCTCCATGCTTTCCCATAGCGGGACCAGGCCGGGATGCCGTATGATTCTATCGTCCGATTGCACATTGTCTATATCTAGAAAACGTGATTGTGGTTTAGGTCACGGGCTCATTTTTACATTCGCCATATAAACAAGAGGTTGGCACAATGCGCTTAACTGATAAGCTACCTGCCTCAGACCAAATGCCCGCCGATAATTTAATTCAGCCATACGCCCGTGTCGTCGTTGTGCATGCAACGACCCTCCACATTTGCGCGCACAGCAACAACCTTCCCAATCGTTGGGGCGGGGACGCGGGTGCAACGAAAAAAAAGGCAGCAGCAAACCTGTGGGTTGACCTTCCCGTCACCTCCCTCTTTTCCCAGGCTACGGTCGATCGCATCCGCGCAGTAGCGGATCTGCCGTACCCCCCTCCGATCAACTTAGGCCCCGACGACCCCCTGGGTCTGAGCAACCAGCAAATCCTGGTGTTTCGCACGAACGAACACCTTGTCCTGGAAATAGAGCCACGCCTACCGCCAAAGGACTGGCAGATGAGCCTACTCGAAACCACGGAATTGCTCAGCAGAACTGAATCCGTGGTGGACGTGCTGGCAGTTGGAAGTCGGGCGATTTATAAGACACTCGGCGTCGATCGCGTGCTCGCGTATCAGTTTGAGGAGGGTTCCGAAGATGGAGTCGTCAGACACACCCACGGCAACGGCAGCCTGCCCTCGCTACTCGGCATACGCTTCCGGTCGGATGATTTTCCCGAAGAAGCCTTTCGCCTGCACGCCCGGGAAACCGTCATGGCCTATACCACTTCCGATCGTGCGCCGGTAGGTTTTTGTGGCGATCTGGGAGATGCCGCCCACTGCATCAACTACGTACTGGGTTGTCGTACAATCTACCCGCCTGCGGAGAGTTTCGTACGAGAATCCGGCCTCTCTACCCAGATTTCCGTCATGCTTACCATTCACGGAAAGCCCTGGGGAGTATTCTCCTGCCAGGCACGGGATGCCGTATACCTCGATTACCAGCACCGCACCTTCGTCCACCTGCTGGGCAACCAGGTCAGCCGGGAACTGACCAGCCAGATACACGATCAGGCTCGCCAGCGCGTCCTGGACGCGGACCATCTGCGCGCCCGGATTCGCGACAACATTAGCCGCGCTCCGAACCTGGTCCGGGGCTTAACTCATTCGGAACCGTCGCTGCTTGAATACGTCCCGGACACGGGGGGCATTGCAATACTCATCGAAGATCGGATCATTCAACTCGGTCAGACTCCGGGGGAGCCACGCATCCGGCTGCTGATGGACTGGGCGGCCAGCAACCTGAAGGACTACGATGTTTTTTACACCGACCACCTCGCAGCACACTACGCTCCGGGCGAAGACTTCCGTGACTCCGCCTCCGGAGTATTCCTGGCTCCCCTCAACCAACGCCGCACGGAGTGGATGGTCTGGTTCCGTCCCGAACGGGTCGGAAAAGTAACCTACGGTAGCCGTGATCAAAAAGGACCAAAAAAGAAAGGGCAGTGGTTCAAAACTACCGTGGAGACCCGGACCGGATTCAGTTTGCCGTGGACGGAGGAACAGGTTGCCGACATTCGTGAGCTCCACGCCTTCATACGGGATGTCGTCATCGAGCGGTATTCAGAGCTGATGCGCATCAACCGTCAGCTGCAGGTGGCTTACGATGAGTTGGAAGCCTTCAGCTACACGGTCAGCCACGATCTCCGGGCTCCCTTACGGGGCATCGACGGGTTTGCCGAGATCCTCATGGAGGATTACGGACCGAAGCTGAAGGACGATGCCAAGGACCTCATCCAGACCATACAGCTCAATGCGGCCAGAATGAACCAGTTCATCTCCGATATTCTGGAACTGAGTCGGGTAGGACGGGCAAATCTGGTCGTGAACGACTGCGACGTAGCTCAACTCGTCCGTACGGCAATGCAGGAACTGAACCGGGAGTCAGGAAAGTCTGTCGATATTAAGCTGCACGAGCCCCTCCCCCCCATGCGCGGAGACCGCCAGCAGTTGGCGTTGGTATTCAAGCACCTTCTCAGCAATGCCTTCAAGTACAGTTCAAAGCAGGCCACCAGTACGGTAGAGGTCGGGTACAGTGCCAGCAATTCATTCGGCGACGGGGAGTTCTATATTTCGGATAACGGAATTGGGATCAACGAGGACCACCACCAGCGCGTATTTGGCATGTTCAACCGACTGGTTAGTGCAGAGGATTACTCCGGGAGTGGAGTGGGATTGGCGGTGGTGCGCCGAATCATCCGTCGGCACAACGGCGAGGTTAGAATTGAGAGTAAACCGGGAAGTGGAGCTACCTTTTTCTTCTACACCAACTTGCCGGCAGACAAGTCCGATCAAACATTCTGACCAATTTTGTCGTTTCCTAGGAAATTCTTTTTTGCACTGTCAATTTGTTTCCCTTTCCTACATTTACCGTTCTAATCCCTAACTACCATCATGTACGCTAACAAAATCCTACTTGCCGAGGATGATACGACCGATGCGGAATTCTTCCAACGCGCGCTTAGCCGTCTAGAATCCCCTCCGGAACTCATTTGGTGCAAGAGTGGTACGGAGGCATACCAGGGTCTGACGCAACACAGTGATCCGGCAACGCTCCCGCGATTGGCTATCCTGGACATCAAAATGCCCGGAATGAACGGCCTTGAGCTGTTGGAAAAAATCAAGTCCGACGAACGGACCAAGAATATGCCCGTCATCATTATGTCGAGCAGCGACGAGCCACAGGATATTTCCCGGGCCTACGATTGCGGTGCCAACGGATACCTGGTCAAACCAAACCGTTTTCAGGATTTGCGCGATCTGGTAGGATCCATACACCATTTTTGGATCAAAACCAATCGGTTAAAGCCCGTTCACGACTGATCTAGCGGGACCTTCATCTTATGCTGTACCTTGTACAGCTTCACAAACTAGTAGATGCATCTTCAAAACGACCCTGTAGCGAACTCGGTCAGGGAAGTTTACCCCTACAGGGTCGACCTGGAAAATTGTGAAAACGAACCGCTCCGCCACATTCGGGTAGTGCAATCATTTGCCTGTCTCATTGCCGTCGATTCCGATACTTTGATTGTGCGGCACGTGAGCGAAAACACGGACCGCTTTCTTGGTTTGCACTGGGAAGAAATCATAGATCGCCCCCTATCTTCCATTTTCAACCGCGACCTGACCGAGCAATTGTCGATAGGGTTGGGCCGTGAGAATGGGTTCGAATCGCTTAATCCCATTCAGACCCTATTTACGGTCAACGGTCAGCAGTTGCTGAAGAACGTTATCGTGCACCGCGAAGGCAACCGTCTTCTCCTTGAAATAGAAAATTCGGCAGACGACTTCAGAACCTCCGGCTATCAGCAAATTCTTGCCCGGGCTGTAGCGCGCATTCAGAATATAAATAACCACAACCGGCTGTTCACCGAAACGGCGGCGATCCTACGGCAGCTTACGGGTTACGACCGGGTGATGGTCTACCGCTTTGACAAGAACTACAATGGTGAGGTAATCGCCGAATCGCTTAATAAGGATAAGAACCTGGAGCCCTTTCACGGGCTGTTCTATCCCCATACTGATATTCCTAAGCAGGCCCGTGAACTGTACCTTAAGAATCGGGTACGCCTGATCTCGGATATTACCGTTCCCCCCTCCAACATCCGATCCAGTCCCCAGGCCGAGGAGAAGTACCTAGACCTTAGTATGGCGGGAAGCAGGGGCGTGTCTCCCATTCACCTCGAATACTTAGGCTATATGGGAGTCAATAACTCCCTCAGCGTGGCCATCATTTTGGGTGACAAGTTATGGGGCCTCTTCGCACTGCATCATTATTCACCCAAGACGGTCGACTACGGCCTGCGCAACCTGCTGCTCTTTCTCGGGCAGATCTTCAGTGGGCACCTGTCTATGCAGGCTGCCGGAAGCTACCGTGAAAAAACGCTTACCCGCAATCTGGTTCGCCTTGCCCTGGGTGAGCACATCTCGAAGACGCGGGATATTTTTACCGGCCTCACCGAAGGGAGCTACACCCTCATGAACATCTTTGCGGAAACCAGTGGTGCCGCCATCAGTTTCGAAGGGCGGGTCGAAACTATGGGAGAAACTCCTCCAACGGACGCAATTCAAAAACTGACCAACTGGGTCACCAATAACGGAGTTGACCACGACAGTTTAATCTATACCAGCGACTCAATCGGTAAGGAATACAAACCCTTTCAGTCTTACTGCGACTACGCCGCCGGCGTACTGATCATTTACCTGAATCCCGATCATGCAGACTGGATCTGCTGGTTCCGCCCGGGGCTGTCCCGCAAGATCACCTGGGGTGGTAAGCCGGAGAAAGAACTCATCGTATCGGAACAGGGTACCCGCCGGCTCGGTCCGCGCCGCAGCTTTGAGCGCTACGTCGAGACGGTGGACGGCTGTAGTGCACCCTGGGACCAGGGGGAGATCGACACGGCCTACACCCTCCGCATTACGATCATCAACAGCATGATCCAGCACTACTCGGAGGTGAAGCAGACCAACGAACGGTTAAAGAAGGCCTACGAGGACTTGGAGACCTTCAGCTACACAGTATCCCACGATTTACGGGCGCCGCTGCGCGCCATCAATGGGTACGCCGAAATCCTGGAGGAGGAATACGGCCAGCGTATGGACGACGAGGCCCGTACCCTAATCGGAGGAATTCAGCGGGGTGTAGACCAGATGAACACCTTCATTACCGACATTCTCGAGTTGAGCCGGGTAGGTACCGGAGGCCTCAAGTTATCGCCCGTGGACGTATCTCCCCTGGCGAATGAAATCGTCGCCGAATTGCGCCCACTGTATGCGCGTACGCCTGATTTGGAGATTCGGGTGGTTAAAGACCTTCCTCCGGTAGTAGCCGATCGTCGCCTGCTGCGGCAGCTCTACACTAACCTGGTCTCTAATGCCCTAAAGTATATGGAACCTACGGAAGATGGACGATTTGCCGTCGAGATAGGTTGTCGGCCACCGACTGGTTCCGGACCGTTAGTCTATACGGTCAGCAATTCCGGCTCCGGCATTGAAGAAGAGTACCTCGAAACGATCTTTCAAATGTTCAGCCGCCTGTCGTCCAATTCCCAAACCGAGGGTACGGGGGTAGGGCTGGCCATTGTGGAAAGGATCACAAGTCGCCATAACGGCAAGGTCTGGGTAACCAACGACGGCCTGGGGGTGACCTTCAATTTCTACCTTAGTCCGGAAAATGCCAATGATTACGTCACTTCAGGTAAAGACTGGCCTTTTCTGAAACCGGCTTAGTCGTCTAACATTCTGATGTCCACATTGTAGGGCCGGTAGCGGCTGATCTCCCTATATTTCGGGATGAATTCTTTGCTTCGAAAATTGCGCGCCGCTACCCGTCCACTGCACACGGAACTGGAAAACGTATCGTGGGGGGGCAAGATTATGGACGGCACCCTCACTGAACCGGAGTACGCCAAGCTGATCGACTGGCAACGGCGGGTCCACGAATCTCTCGAGCATCAGGTGATGGGATTTTCAGCCGGAGACTACCGATACCGCCCCCGATTTACATTATCTACTCCGAAGAGTGAGTCCACACCGGACCGAGCCACCGCTATAGGTATCCTATACGTTCTGGAGGGCGCCAGTCTGGGCGGCAGCGTCATCTACCGAAAATTGATCTCAAACCCTCGCCTCACGGCGTGCGCCCCCTTTGACTTTTACCGGGAGCAATCCGAATGGGGGTTAGCACAATGGCGCAAGTATCTCGCCAGCCTGGACGGCCTTCACCTTTCGGAAGGAGAAATCGATCGGGCCGTGGAGGCTGCGGTTGCCACTTTCCGGAAGTTCCTGGTTGAATGGCGTGCACAGTCGGTATAGTATCCTACTTTTGCCCCATGCCAACCATCTACCAGCTTAACACCTGCAATACCTGCCAGCGGATCATCGCTGAGTTGGGGGAGCAGGCGGACCTTGAGGTCGTCAACATCAAGGAACAGGCTCTCACACCAGCACAGCTGGACCGCCTGGCCGAACTAGCCGGAAGCTACGAAGCGCTCTTCAGCCGACGGGCCATGAAATACCGCAATATGGGGCTCGCCGATCGAAAACTAACCGAAGCTGATTACCGCAACCTTATCCTCCAGGAATACACATTTCTGAAACGCCCCGTCACGGTTGTAGACGATCGCATCTTCGTCGGTAGTGCCAAAAAGACCGTCGCGGCAGCAAAAGCAGCCCTGAATGCGTGATCCCGACAGAGAGGAAATAACCCGGTACTTCCGCAGTCTTCAGGATTCCATCTGTCAGCGTTTAGCGGCGGCCGACGGTGGAACGTTCACGGAAGACAGTTGGGACCGCCCCGGTGGCGGTGGCGGCCGGGCCCGGGTGCTGCTGGGCAACCACATCGAAAAGGGAGGGGTCAACTTCAGTGCGGTACACGGCGAGCTTCCGCCCGCCGCCGCGGCCAGCTTGCACACCGACCCGGAAGAAACCTCCTTCTACGCGACCGGCGTGAGTATCGTACTCCACCCCCGCAACGTGCACGTTCCCATCATTCACATGAACGTCCGCTACTTCGAACTCGACGGAGGTAGGTACTGGTTCGGTGGAGGCATAGACCTCACTCCCCACTACGTGGACCGCGACCAAGCCGGTTGGTTTCACCGCGAATTACGCAGCACCTGCGACCGCGCCGATCCCCACTACTACAGCCGGTTCAAAAAGTGGGCGGACGACTACTTCTTTATTCCGCACCGAGACGAGACGCGGGGTGTCGGTGGCATATTTTTCGACCGCCTGGAACCGGTGGCGGAAAAAAAGACCAAGCGGGAGCTCTTCGACTTTACTGCGTCGGTGGGGGAAACCTTCGCGCCGACCTACCTGGAACTGCTGGACCGAAACAAGGATAAGCCCTACACCGAAGCGCAAAGGCGCTGGCAGGAACTTCGTCGGGGAAGGTATGTGGAATTTAACCTGGTCTGGGACCGGGGCACCAAATTCGGCCTCACCACCAACGGCCGTACCGAGAGCATCCTGATGAGCCTCCCTCCGCTGGCCGGTTGGACGTACGACTACCAACCGCAGGCGGGAAGCGCCGAGGCGGAAACCCTGGGCTTACTGCGCAAAGGAATCGACTGGTGAGCACCTTTGACCCCTTCCGTAACCGTCTGCGAAAGATGGCGCGTCACTACGACAAGTGGGCGCGCAGGCAGCAGTTGGAGGCTTACCGCATTTACGACGCCGACCTGGACGAGTTTCCCGTCACAATCGACCGGTACGCCGACAAGCTATACGTGGCCATATACGATCGTGGCGAGCAGGACCTAACGGAACAGTACCGCGCGCACATCACGGAGGTGCTGGCCGTACCTCAGGAAGCGGTCTACTTTAGGATCAGGCAGCGGCAGTCCGGCAGCAACCAGTACGAAAAGCTGGCTACGGAGCGGACGGAGTTTCCCGTCGTGGAATACGGCCGGAAGTTCCTCGTTAACCTTAGCGATTATCTCGATACCGGTCTCTTTCTCGATCACCGGGCGACCCGTCGGATGGTCGGGGAGCAATCCGCCGGCAAACGGGTCCTCAACCTCTTTGCCTATACCTGTTCGTTTGGGGTGTACGCGGCTACGGCCGGGGCCAGTCGGGTCGATAACCTCGACCTTAGCAACACCTACCTCGACTGGGGGCGGCGGAACTTCGTGCTAAATGGCGTCGATCCGGACCGTCACGGATTCGTTCGCGCCGATGCCCTACAGTGGCTAGATCGGCCAGTGGTGGACCGCTACGACCTTATTGTCCTGGATCCACCGACCTTTTCCAACTCGAAAATGATGGTCGACGTACTCGATACCCAGCGCGACCACGTGCAGCTCATCGAGGGATGTCTGGCCCGACTACTTCCCGGAGGTCAGCTTTACTTCAGTACCAACTACCGCAAGTTTAAACTGCAGGAAGGGGAAATTTCCGCTGATGCCCGAGAAGTTACCGCCCAGACGCTCCCCCCGGACTTCAGGAAAAAGAACCTGCACCGGTGCTGGCGCTTCAGTAAGTGATCCCCTACTGGTAGTGGCTAAGGAACCACTCCTCATACCCCTCGAAGGAGCGGGCCTTGAGAATTTCGCGGTAATTGGTTTGGGATACGGGAAAGATCCGGTACACTTCCTCACTATCGGCCAGAAATTCAGCGGCGTTTTTTCGTGATATCTCGTAGTAATCCTGTGCTTCCCGGCCGGTCTTGAAGCGCCGCATGACCAGGACCGGCGTCTCGTTGTCGCGACCGATAAATATCGGTGTTGAGCGGAGGCGGTCGAGTTTGTTGTACTTCTGGTTGTATTCTTCAAGTTCCACCTTGAGTTGATTCAGTGGTGCACTGGGATTATCGAAAACGACAAGGACGTAGTGGATTTCGTCCATACTTTCCTTAAAACTGGAGGCACCGGCCGTCGGTACCCGTCCGGGCAGGCGGGCTCCCCCTTCTCCCAGCAGCCGGAGAATCTCGCGGGCGCGAATCTGCTCCGGTGTACCCTCGTGTTGGGCCACTACCTGTTGTAAAGCGGTCACGTAGGCGGCGCGGCCCTGGAGTTTGCCACTGGCCATTGCGCGCAGCAGTTCGTATCGGGCCCGGAGGGGATGGCTATCGGGCAGGCCGGGGAGTGCGGCCGCGATGAGTTGCTCGGTTCTCTGGTAATCTTGACGCTCAAATGCAGCATAGGCCGCTTCGTATGCGCGGGTGCGACGTCCCTCTTCCCCGACGAGTTCGGCGGCGTAATTGGGATCGTTGGCCAGACGGGCAAACTTGCTGCCCTGGTACTTGCGATTCAGCTCGCCGGCGTAGCGCTGGGCCTCCGAACCATTACCCGCCTGCTTATGGAGCAGGTAGAGGTAATACCAGCTTTCGGCTTCGTGTTCCGAACCGGGGTAGCGGGCGTTGAGCTGGGTAAAGGCCTCGATCGCACGCGGGTTGTTTTCGAGGCGATCGCGGTACTCCCGTCCCAGGGTAAAGTAGGCCCTTGCGAGATCGGCCCGCGTAGTAGTTTGCGACGGTTCGTCGAGGGGAATTCCCTCAAGTATGGCGTTGATCTCATCTTCGGTAGCCAACTGGACGTCGCGGCGACTCGGATCTCCCGGAGCCAGATTATCTCCTTCGGCGGTGAAAAGACTGGCATCGGTACGGTTGCTGCGGCGCCAGTTGTCCTCCAGCGCCCGGTCTCCCCAGCGGCGGGAAAAGTCACGCCCTCCCCTCCGGATCGCCTGATTGTCGTAGCCCCAGAAGCTACTGCCGGACATGGAAGTGGCGGCGGTGGCCGCATTGGCAACCGGTAGGCTGCCCTGGGTGGCGGGTGTGCTGAAGTTGGCGGCTGAGTTGGTAGCGCGCCGGAGTTCGAAGACCTCCTCCGCCCAACTGCGCCGTTCGGCTTCCGGTAGGGTGCCGATGCGGAGCAGGCTATCCTTCAGCGTGATTTCCTGGAGGCTACCGGCAACACCCGTAAGACGGTCCCGGCGATCCGTTGTTTCGACGAAGCGGCTATCGGCCGGTCCCATTACTTGTAGGGTACTGTCGTAGTAGAGTTTCGATCCGAGGTAGTCGCCTTCCTCGTACGCCAGGTCGCCCAGCAGCTGGTAGGCTTCCACCCGGGTGGCACCACCGCCGCTGGGACTATCGAGCGCGCGGCGCAGGTACTCGGCTCCGGCGGGTTGATCTCCATCCCGAAGAGCAATGCTCGCCATTGAGTAAAGGATCTGACTTTCGTAGTCGCGGTTCTTTTCCTCCCTGACCATACGCTCGAGTTCGCTTAGGGCGTCGGCCGAGCTACCACTACCGCTCAGGTAGGCGTTCTGGGCCATACTGATGCGGGCGCCGAGTTCGAATTCGTAGGCGGGTTTGCTGGCAACTACCTCGCGGAAGGCATCGAGGGCTGAACCGGGTTGGTTGAGTTCCTGGTACAGCTGACCGGCGATGTAGTAGTACCGGGCTTTCTCGTTGCGCTCTACGGCTACGTCGGCGGCGGCTTCGAGGTAGGGAATGGCTTCCTCCAGGCGTTCCTGTTCGAGGTAGAGGTAAGCCTGGACCGCAATGGCCTTACGGCGGACATCGGCATACGTACCGCGGTCGTTGCGCAGGTCTTCGAGAATGATCTGGGCGCGGTCGAAATTGTCCCGCTTGACGAGCGTCCAGGCCAGCCACAGGCGACTTTCCTGGTAGGCCGGCCGGTGTTTGAGGAGGTAACTCCCCGATTTTTTGCCGTACTCCCCTCCCGCCGCATCGGCCTCGTTGCGGTTGCTGAAGATGGAAATCATGCCGACCGGACCTTCCTCCATTTCCGGATCTACCGCATCGGCGATTTCTTCCGGCTCATTGTCGAGGCCTTCGATGCGGGCGGTATCGACGGTGGTTTTGGTGGGGAGGCGGATGCCCTTCTTGCGGGCACGAATTTTGGCTTTGCGTTCGCGGTCGCGTTCCTTTTGGGCGGCCTTGGCTTCCTTCTGTCGTTGTTTGATGGTCCGCTCGCGTTCCCGTTGGGCGTCGCGGCGTGCCTTCAGGCGGTCGCGGCGACTCTGGGTCTGACTGGTAGCTATTTCGCGGCGACTCTCGAATTCTTCCTCCGTTTCGTCGGCCTTGCCCTTCTTCCCCTTTTTGCGTTCGGGCCGTGGTCGAAACTCGTTGACGGTAAAATTGAGGGTACGCTCGGCGCCTTCGTAGTCCTGTTTGAGCAGCTGCGCCTGTCCTACCAGCAGGTAGCTGTCGTCGGTCCAGTTGCTATAGGGGTGCTTCTTGACTACGATGGCCACTTTTTCGATCGCCCGATCGAGCTCTTCGGCAACGACGCTGGGATTGTCTACGGCCAGGAAGGGAAACATCTCCAGGCGCTGGTTGTAATTGTCGGTGTGCTGCTCGTCGAGGACGACGAGGCTCTCGTCCATGATCTCACGGGCGTTGAAGTAGCCGTTGAAGTGAGCGTTCATGTTGTGCCACGCCCGGGCTACGATGCCCTGGTCTTCGCGGCTCTTCGTGGACGAACAGCCGGCGAGCACCAACTGCAGGGCCAATAATAGCAGGAAAAGCTGCGTTGTCTTCTTCAAAATCCGTTTGTTCTTTATGTCTGCCGTGTCTTCCCCGGCGATTTCGGGCCATCCCCGCCCGGTGTATCATTGCTTAGCACGAACGCCCTCCGACCGTCGGAAAGTGCCCGTACGCCTTGCTTTATTGTACATTACCTTGCACCCGCGTACCCGCCCAAACGAAACACTACATGCAGGAAACGAAGGCAAAACGGAACCGCTGGCGGAAACTGAAGGACAAAAGCCGGGCCGAGTTTCAGGTAGTGGTACGCAATGTACAGAACTACGAGGAGCTGGGAAGCTATAAGCTGACGCCCCTGAACCTCTACTTGCTGGTTTCCACGCTGCTGCTCGTCATTGCCGGGTTGGTGTACCTGTTGATCGCCTTCACACCGCTACGCGAGTACATTCCCGGTTACGGCAACGTGGTGGAACGGAAGGACCTCGACGAACTGCAAGTGACGGTCGGGGAACTGAGCGAACTGGTCGAAGCCCAGGATCTGTACATCAACAACCTCAAGCGAACGGTGCTGGGGGAAGCCATTACGGCGGACAGCATCGACCAGCGTGATGAGGTGGTGATTCGGGGGGAAGTGGACGCCCTGCCCCCTTCCGAAGCCGAAATCCGGTTGCGCCGCGAAATGGAAAGCGAACGCAACGGACAGGCGGGACAGGCATCCGCTGCCCCACCCCCTCTGCCCGCTACCGAAGCCGTCTCCCTGGCCCAGGTTTACTTCGTAGCTCCCGTGAACGGCGAGGTCAGTGCCTCCTTCAATCTTGCTACGGAGCACATGGGCGTGGACATTCTAGCTCCGCAGAACACGGCCATCAAGGCAGCCCGGGCGGGTATCGTGTTCATGTCTGAATTCACGAACGCCAACGGCAACGTCATCGGCATCCAGCACGACAACAACCTCATCAGCTTTTACAAGCACAACTCGCAGCTGCTGAAGCAGGTCGGGGATCGCGTAAAGGCGGGAGAGGCCATTGCCATCATCGGTAATTCCGGAACCCAGAGTACGGGGCCACACCTCCACTTCGAGCTCTGGCACGAGGGGCGGGCGGTGGATCCGGGGGAGTTTATTAGTTTTTAGTGATTGGGTTGGTGGGTTGTTGAGTTGGTGAGTTGGTGAGTTGTTGAGTTTGGGGATTTCTGGTTCTCGTTTTTTGGGGTAGGGAACGGTTGTGTAGGCCGGCTCCACTCTTTCCTTGCAGTGCTTCGTATAGCGGACATTGTAACGCCTATCACGCCTGCGTTGCCCATCACGCCTGCAACGCCTGCAATTCAACAACTCCCCAATGTAACAACCCACCAATCAACCCCTCAACTTAACAAATTATACAACACCTGCACCGCCAGGATCTTACCGATCAGCACCACGGGCAGCATGCGGGTATAGCCGATGGTAGGATACTTGTTGCCGGCCTGCTCGACGGCGAACTCGAGGACCGCCGGTTGGCTTCCCACCATGCCGCCGAGAAAACTGAAGGGGATGCGTAGAAGTCGGTAACCCACGATGATGGTGGCGGCGGTCGTGATGAGGGCGATGATGCCGCCGGCGAAGAAGAGTTTGGGTCCGAGGTCGGTCTGGAGGGTCTGGTAGAAGGTCTGACCGGAACGGATGCCGATGCCGGCGAGGAGGAAGATGAGGCCGAGTTGGCGCAGGGTGAGGTTGGCGCCGTAGGGAAGGGTCCACAGGATCGGGCCGGTACGCCGGAGCTTACCGAGCAACAGTGCTACGATGAGGGGTCCGCCGGCAAAGCCGAGACTAAAAGAATAGCCACCGGGCAGAGCGAAAGTGACCATGCCGAGCAGTAAACCGAGGGTGATTCCGAGCCCGAAGGAGAGCAAATTGACGCGGGAGAGGGCCTCGTAGCTGTTGCCGAACACCCGAAAGACCTCCGGCAGGTCGTTGCGGTGGGCGACGAGGAGAATGCGGTCGCCGAGCTCGAGTACGGTATCGCCGCTGGCGAGCAGGTCCATATCGCCCCGCTGCACCCGGGTGATGAGCACATTAAATTTTTCCTGGAGATTGAGAGAGGCGATGCTCTTACCGGCGATCTCGTCGTTGGAGACGAAAATGCGGCGCACGTCGAAAATGGAGCGGTCGTGGTTCAGTTGGCCCTCTACCGCAGGTCCGACGAACGCTGCGGTTTCCTCAATGGCATCTTTGGAGCCTACGAGGACGATGAGGTCACCCCGCTCCGGTCGGCTGTCCCAGGTAGTCAGGGTCGTCTGCCCCTCATGCATCATCCTGCCGAAGGCCACCTCCACCGAGTGCTGGCGGCGAAATTCCCGCAGGGTACGGCCCACCAGATCGGGGTGCTCGACGCGAAAGGTGCGGCTCACCAGTTCCTCCCCCATCGGGTATTCCCGCTGCAGGCTGCGAAACTCGGCACCGTAATCGATGCGATAAATGCGTTGAAGGATGAAGAGACCAAGCATCACTCCGAGTACCCCGAGGGGGTAGGCCAGCGAGTAGCCCACCACGGCCTGCTGTCCCATCACGTCCCTGCCGTCAAGGGGTGCATTTTTTTGGATGGCGTCAAGCAATCCGGCCAGGGCGGGCGTGTTCGTACTGGCGCCGGCGTAGAGTCCGCTGGTCGTAGCCGCATCAAAATCGAACCATACGCCGATGCCGTAGGCCAGCAGGGCGGAAAGGGCTACCGTACCCGTCGCGAAGTAGATGTCCCGGAAGCCATTTCGCTGAAAACTGGCAAAGAAGGCCGGTGCCGAGCTGAGTCCGACGGTATACACGAAGATCGCCAGCCCGAGAAAAACGATAAACTGGGGTACTTCCAGGTCAGGACTCAGGGCACCGAAGGCGAGCCCTACAAACAGTACGGCCGCTACGCCGAGCTTGAATCCCCGGATGCGCAATTCGCCCAGGCCGTAGCCGATTGCCATCACGGCAAAGAGCAGCAGGAGGGGATTACTGGCGAGGAGTTCGATCATGCGCTAGGTGAACATCTTTCCGACCCCATTAGTCAACAACCGCCGCAGGGCCGGCACCCCGGAGGTGAACCTCAGGTAGCCATAAAACAGCGCGCAAATCACCGTTCCCCGTACGATCACCTGCACGGATGTACGGGCATCCAGGGGTAAAAACCAGCCGGCCACTCCACAGACGGCCAGGGCAATAGTGGTGTATAACAGGCTCGTAGTCAGGGGATGTAGGCGCATTTTCCAGTACACGAAGCCGACCTTTAGCACGTTGTAAAGGAACAGGGAAACAAAGGTGGAGAGGGCCGCCCCCGTCATGCCGTAGCCCAGCACGGCAATGAAGAAATAATTCAGAAAAACATTGAATACCCCCAGTACGAGGATAAGCAGTACGTTCCACCGGTAGTAGTCCGTCATCCCGATCAGGTTGCCGTTGATGCTGGTCATCAGATCGAACAGCTGAGCACCCCCCAGGAACAACACCGACGCATACCCGATGCGGTAAGCCTCCAGCCCGTCGGTGAGCCCGTACACATAGGGCATACACACCACGGCCCCGACGTAGATCAGGCCACCGACCGCATACAGCACCATGGCCGTTTCCTTGTACAGAAATCCCAGGTGCGACATATCCCGATCCCGCCAGGCCTTAGCCACGATGGGGGAGGTGATCGCGTTGATGGCCACGGTGGGAATCACGATCACGTTCATCACGTACTTGGCAATGGCGTAAATACCAGTATCGACGTCGCCGAGCAGGGTATTGATGCTCACCGTATCCAGCTGGGCCGCCAGTCGGCCGCCGATCGCCCCGAACACGCTGAAGAGTGCCAGTCCGTAGAGCGACCGTACGCGCACCTCCCCTAGCCCGAGTCTTCCCCAAACCAGCCTGACGACCTTAAGCCGCCAGGCGTAGAGGATCAGGCCGACCGCCGCCGCCGCGTAGAGTAGGATCAGCCAGACATCTACCCCGGTTTGCGACAGGTAACCGTACACGGCCGCCAGCACCAGTATTGGTGCGCCCACCTTGATGAGCAAGTTATTGAACACCACCGGCAGGGCGATGCGCTGAAAATTAAGCAGGTGGGAGGTAAAGATCGCCGCGTACACCAGTGCGGCGGCAACACCGATGATTGTCCACCGGCTCCGATCCAGCACCCCCTGACCGACGGCCAGCCGGTCGCCGAGCAGGAAATTGAGTCCCGTTACCACCAGCAGGGCGATCGTGGCAACGACGAGGCTGCGGGTGAGGAGTTGTCCGGCGCCCCGCACCTCGTCTTCACCGGTCAGGTACGGCAGATAGCGCACCATCACGGCCGGCATACCGAGCAAGAGGAAAGGAACCAGCAGGGTGGCAAAACTCACGACGCCGTCGATGTGCCCCTTCAGGCCTACATCCAGCGGATAGATCAGCAGTTGACTCACCGCACCGATCCCGACCCCCAACAGGGAAACCGCATTGTTCTTGATCGTCTGCCGCTGGATGACTCCCATCGATCAGGATTTTTCCCGTAGGTGAGAGTAAAGCTTACCAAGCTCGGAAAGGCGCAGTCCGCGACCCGTAATCGTACGGTGGGTGCGGAGCCAGCGGGGCAGCTGGGGGAGGTAGCGGAGGAGGTTGAGGAGGGCGCGGGGGGTCAGGCGACGAATCTGCCGGCCGTCGATGAAGGCGGTTTTGGTATCCACAATCCGTGCGAAGGTATAGGGAATGCCAAAGTGACTCACGAAGTACCCGTACCGAAGTACGTTTTCGCGGGACTTGGCGGGCAGGGCCGGAGTGGTGAGCAACTCAAGCAGCTCCGAATAGTTCCGCGGTTCGTAAACGGCATCCTCCCCTTCGTAAAATGCCCTTCCGTAAAGTACGCTGGCCGTCCCCCAAAACGTGGCTTCCACGCCTACCGATGAAGCGAACGAGAGGGCCACGTCCGCCACCTCCAAAACGGCATACGTATCGAAGGCTTCTCCGGGTCCGATAACGGTTAGGTTGGCTTGCTCCATGCCGTAGAGCTCGCGGGTCTGCTGATTGTCTACCGGCCGTAGGTTAGGGTGCATGCGAATGTAGAGGTGTATGTCCGTTCGGTCGCGAAGGTCCGCCAGCAGCCGAAGAATCACTTCATTTTGCTGGCGAAACAGCGGCGTCACCCACTCCTTGATCGCCTGCATCTCGTCTTCGGAAGATACGAATATGGCAATGTTGTGCTTATCCGCGTCCCACTGCGCCGGTAGGGTACCGGCTTGCTGGTGGTCCAGGTAGCTACGGTCGTCGCGGTTCTGTCCGCGGCGCTTGGCCTCGTACCAATCGGTGGCGGCGGCCCTGGCCCGCGCCTCATCCGTACTTTCCCACAGTTCCCGCATCAGCCGCTGGCGGGTGGCGATGCTATGGGGCAGGCTGTCTTCGAAGAGTTGGTACAGCTGGTCGCTGCCGCCGCGTTCGTGGGTGGCAAAGGGGATTTGTTGTTGTCGGCACAGGCCCAGTAGGGGCCAGAGTTCGGAGTGGCGGCCGTTGAATACGATGACCCGTTCGGGTTTGACGGCAGCAAATACCTGTTGGTAGTTTCGCAGTGCTCCGATAGCATTGCGTAGCTGCAGCTCGACCAGTTCCCGGTGTTTCCCTGTCGGTTCCACTGCGTAATCGCGCAGGATGGAGACCGTAGACGAAGCCGCTCCCCTACCGATGTTTACCCCCTCGTACTCCACCTCCATCAGCTCGTCAAAGTCGCTGGGCATCTGACCGGAATACCGTTCCGGAAACAGGGATGTATCCAGCTGAAGCGCGGTAGCTCCAACCCGTGAGGCCGAGTAAGTAGCGCGAGCGTCACAAACCGCGCAACCTAAAATATTGTGGGTAGAGTTCAGGCTGCAGGTGAGCAGACAGGCATTGCAGTGCAGCAAGTATAGGCGGTCGCCACGCTCGGCGTGTGCGTGCATCAGCTCGGCTTCCGTCGCCTGGTGCATCGGGCTGATGCCCTGTAGGGATACGAACAGCGTACTCATTTGGGCGGGGACGCGGGTGCAATGAAACGGGCGACAATCTCCTCCCGTATGACGCGGACATTGTGCGCTACCGGTAAGCCGAGCACGGAATTGTCGTGGTAATAGCTGTCACAATTGGCCGGCAAAGCCCGGTCAACCAGGTCTCGCGTAAATGTTTCTGCATCCTGTTTCCTGTGTACCCCCTCCTGGATTTCCGCTGCCGCCCTGCAAGCATCCGCTACCGACTGAATAAAATAGACCCCCGGACCTCCTAGATAATACGTGTGGCCGAACGCCAGTACCGGTATCCCCTTCCACATCGATTCGAAGCCAACGGTGCCGGTTACCGTTGCCACGGCCAGCGCGCTACCCTGAAGGTCAGCACTGCTTACCTGGGTTGCAATGAAGTGGACCCGGGGGGATTTAGCAAGCAGGTCGTAATACTGCTCACCCCTCCCGATCAGCCGTTGGGCGGGATGCTCCTTCACATAAATCCGTACTTCGGGGGGGAAGGCGGCCAGCAGGACATCGACCATCAGATACTGATCGACAAACACACCGCCGAGGGGGGAAGTCGTTGCTTCCGGCTGGTAGTGCAACGCTAGGTAAATGTAGGGGGCGGTAAGATCGGGATTGGCTTCCGCGATCGAAGCGTACCTATCGACGTAGGCACGATCCTGGCGCGGCCGGAGGAACTTTTTGTCTACCAACAGAAACTTGGCGTAGTTCATTCCGGAGCGCGAGAACATTCGGCGCCAGTTTGTCAACACCTTATTGACCGCCCTGGTAGACCAGTGACGCTCCAGCTGCTGGCGCTGACGGCTGATGTTACCCGACTCCATGTAGAAGGGCCGGGCTGCCTCTATTCCCCTTTGCTGCTTCGCAATGCGCTCGTTAATACTGTCCAGTAAAGACCGATCCGTGGCGGTAAGCCGGGCTGCCGGCCGGGTGCTCTGGTCGCCTAACGTGTTGTAGCTCGTAAACGGCAGCAGTAAATCCGGCGTCCACTGGTAGAAAAATAGGGTTCTGATTCCTAGAACCTCGCAGATTTCTGCGATAACGTAGTCGACAACTTCGTGGGGAACATTCGACCCAATAAAGGCATCGATCCGGTATTCACTCAGAAAATTGAGCCAGTAGACAAACTGTTTCCGGAAAGTAGCCTCCCGCTGAGTATAACTCACTGCCGGCCCGTACCGCTCCAGCCGATCCTGCATTTTTAGGACCGTGGGCTTGATGGATGCGTACCGCGCGAGCAGCTCATCCGTCCAGTTGGCACCGTCCGTGACCGATGGTAGCGCATCGAGATCCTGAACCAGGGCGGCCTGGTGGTCGATGATGGTCAGCTGTGCGGTGGATTGTTTTTGCTCGTGTCCGAGATTATCCCGGATCCAGAAAGTACGTTCCGAGGATAATTCGGCCGACACATCCCCGACAAGGGACGCCAATGCCGGGTTATTGAATCCATACACTAGTAGCCGCATCTAAATGTAATCCAGGGAGAAGGGAGTGCCACGGGGAAGGTCTACCCTGACGGTTTTGCCGAGTACCCGTTCGTATTCTCGGGGATCCATTCCGTCTCCCGGACGAATGATGCGTAGGTTCTCATCGTTAAGTACATCGCCCGCCTTCAGGTCGGTTACGACGTAGACGGACCTACGGTAATTCAGGCTTTTCTTTTCCGCTGGTTGCACGTGCAATTGTACTTCACCAAGGGCCTGAAAAGCCGACCTGGATTCCTCTACGAGGGCCTTCATTTCTTTAGGCTCCATGGAAAATGCGCTATCGACACCCCCATCCGCCCGGCGCAGGGTGAAGTGCTTTTCGATTACGCGCGCGCCAAGGGCGACGGCAGCTACGGACGCTCCTATTCCCATTGTATGATCGGATAGGCCGATGACGCAATCCGGAAAGACTGACTCGAAAGTAGGTATCGTCCTAAGGTTCGTATTTGCCGGGCTTGCGGGATAGGTACTGGTACACTTCAGCACGACAATATCCTCGGCTCCATGCTCCCTAAGGTACTGTACACTGGCAATGATGTCGTCGAGGTCAGCGGCTCCGGACGAGATGATGACCGGCTTTCCGGTCCTGGCGACGTGCCTCAGCAGAGGGTAGTTCGTACTATCGAAGGAGGCTATTTTATGGGCCGGAACATCAAGGTCCTCCAGGAAATCAACCGAGGTAGAATCGCAGGGGGAAGAAAAGGCCAGCATGCCCAGTGACCGCGCGTATTCAAAGATTTCGCCGTGCCATTCCCAAGGAGTGTATGCTTCTTGATAGAGTTCGTACAACGAATATCCGTTCCACAGTGATCGGGGATCCGAAATCTCGAACAGACCACCCCGTTGATTGATCGTGATCAGATCGGCGGTGTACGTCTGTAGCTTGAGGGCGTAGGCCCCGGCGTCAGCTGCTGCCTTGGTAATTTCCAGTGCCCGCTCGAGGGATTGATTGTGATTGCCGGACAGTTCAGCGATAACGAACGGTGGATGATCGGGGCCAACCCAGCGGTCTCCAATCTTAAAGTTTCTGGACATGAGCTCCTGTTTAACAAACTACACGGACGATCGCGAAGCACTCGGCCAATGGCGCCCCGACAATCATCCCAGAATGGGCGGCAAAGATACGTAACGCTTCGGGCGAGCGGGGATGAGGAAACGCTCGCCTCTCGTACACGTAACTTTCCATCGCGCTGATCTTTGCCTCTATGTTTGACTCGCTTACCCTTACAAATAGGTTAGGGATAAAGTGCCGGGGGTCGGTGGAAGCTCTCCATTCGGTTCCCGAGGCGGTGGGAAAAGTAACAATTTGCCGCACCACCTGGTCCTGCATGGGCCTACAGGCCGTCATCACCGCTTCAAAGGTGCGCTGATGGTCGATGTTGAGGTCGCCGCCGTGGTGGGTGAAGATGGCTAGCGGTAAAAATTCCGCTACCTCCCGCTCGACTACCTTCACGATGTCCAGCAGATCGATGCCGTCAAATCGATTGTCGGCAAAGTCATAAGTCCGGGTTTCCTCGAATCCTATCCACTTGCGGGCGGACTCAATATTGGCTCGGTGCTCGGCCAACTCACGTTCCCACCGCGCCGGCTCACGTTCAGCCGATCGACTGGTAATCCCCTCCCCGAGAATGACTACGCGAACCCGCGCACCGAACTCAGTAATCAGCCGGTGCATAGTCGCACCCGGGCCGAGAATTTCGTCATCGGGGTGGGCGACGATCAAAAGAATGCGTCCATTTCTGAATTGCTCGAGCATGTTATTGGTGAATTAACCGGTAAGGTGATACGCGGGGGATAACGGGACAACTGGTTATTTCGTCCGTAGGTAAGGCATAAACGGTGCCGGTGGACGTATAAAACCGGTCGTTCGTGGTACAATACGCCGTCAATGGCTGCCGCCGTAGATAGGCCGCCGCGGTATCTATACCGATCTTGTACTCATCCCGGTAGGGGGAATAGAAGCCCGTATGGCCGAATACGGATTGCTTACACCCGAAGTACCGCCGAGTGGATTGGATGAACGGATAGCGGTTAAACAGAAAGGCCTCTTCCGGTATTTCCTCCAGTGTTCGATTGGCGTACGTACCATCTATTCCGGCGTGGGAGATAAAACATCCCTCAACAATGGCATAGTTGACCAGGCGGCGGAATAGGTTCTCCCCCGCCGCGCGCACGCTTTTGGCCGCGGTGGATATACTCTTCATGCCAAAGTCTTCGGCGGTAGTAAGACCACCGTATTTCCGGAGGTAGTCCCGCGCCTCCGCATTTCCGGTCAGGGCCCTTTCCCACATGTACTCGTGGTTGCCCCGCAAGAAGGTATGAGCCGGCTGGTCACGGGCGATTCGATCGACCAACTCCAGCACGGCCTTGCTGTCTTCCCCTTTATCCACGTAGTCCCCGATGAAGATGAATCGGGGAATGGTGTCCTCCCTCTGCAAAAACTCTAGCAGGTGGTAGAGTTTGGTAACTTCGCCGTGTATGTCTCCGATTACAAAATTCATAAACCTTTCTTACGATGCAAGACCAGCTCGGCCGTTCTATAACGCTTAACGACGGACATGAATTTCCGGTTGTCGGGCTTGGTGTGTGGCAGGCCAAAGGCAGGGAATTGGCGGTGGCCATTGAAACCGCGGTAGAAGCGGGGTACCGTCATATCGATTGTGCCACCCTTTACGGTAACGAAGCCGAAGTGGTCGAAACCCTACGAAAAATGGGTAAAAAAGTCGTGGAAGAGGTAACCGTCACCACGAAGGTCTGGAACGAAGCGGTACGTCGGGGAGAAGTCCTCGAATCAGTACACCACAGTCTGCGGACCATGAAAAAAGACCGGCTCGACGTGGTGTTAATCCACTGGCCGGCCGATGGATTCCTGCAAGCATGGGAAATACTGGAAAAGGCCAGGGACCAGGGGCTGGTCCGAACGATCGGAGTCAGCAACTTCATGCCGCAACACCTGGAGCAGATATTGTCTCTAGGGGGGACGGTTCCGAGCATCAATCAGTTTGAGCACCACCCGTATCTACCCCAGGAGGCCGCACGCGAACTGTCTCGGAAACATTCTATCTTTCCTGTGGCTCACACTCCCCTCATGCAGGGTAAGTTTTTCAACGAAACGACATTCTTACGGATCGCCGACGCTCACGGGGTAACTCCCGCCCAGGTAGTTTTACGGTGGAATATTCAACGGGGCGTCGGCATCATCCCGAAGAGTGTCAACCCGCAAAGAATTACGGAAAACGTAGATGTGTTCCGTTTCGAACTTACTCTTGAGGATATGCAGCGGATCGATGCACTGGCGCGGAACCAACGCTTTAGCGGCGACCCGTACCGGGTGGATTTTTAGTACTGCCGGTGTGCAGTAACCGTGCCAAGCCCTACAAGAAATTATTCTGCCAACTACGACGCAGTCCTAACCCCGCTCGTGGGCGCTGAATCGGTCCGTCGTAGTGGTCTGGATGATCCGTGTACAACTTCAATTCATCGATTTCCCCGGCATAACTCATGACGAGCGTGGTGGAAAATCGGGGATTTATCTCGAAAATCTTTACCTCCCCGTCCGGTGTAACGTACAGTTGAATATTATATGGACCGCAGGGCTTTAGCTCGCATTGAATAGAAGCTATTGTCTCTTCGAGCGTAGGATTGTTCTCCGTGATGGCCCTGACAGTAACTCCCTTCTTGCTCAATACTTTGCGGACACTTATACACATCACATCGTTGCCACGGTTGGTGAGCACACCAACGGTATACTCCTGTCCGTCGATAAATTCTTGAACGATCAGTTCGTGGGGTTGGTAGTCGTATAGTTCCAAATAAGCCCGATACTGACCTGGGCGTTCCAACTTAAACACCCCCCGACTTCCCCGGCCGAAAATTGGCTTTACAAATAAGGGATATTCAGCCGAACTTGGTACTCGATCCCCTCTCCAAGATCGAATAGTAGATATACCAAATTCCTCAAGCTTTTGCATCAGGTCTAGCTTGTTTAGGCACAGACGGCTGAACTCAACAGCAGGGGACACTAATCGGCACTGGGTATCCCGTACAATTTCGTTGGCAATTAGAATCTCTTCATCGATTAGGGGTACGTACCACTCGACCCCCTTTTCCCGAATCAACCGTTTAATAAAGTCAGGGTATTCAGGCGCGAGCACTAACGGGGCGGGGTGAAATTCAAGGTCCGGATACAGCTCCCGGAGTGAGGCATCAGCATCTACGTACAGTGGATCAAATCCTCCTACAATCCGATCGTGGAGATAGGGAAATAGAGAACCTCCTAAGCCGGAAAGTAGAATGGACGGACGCTTCATGTTATCAATTGTTTTTCGTAGGTAAGCAAACCAACCCGCGGATCTCGGTCGTTCACGATCCGGTATTCGTTGGTTTCTAACGCGCGCTGTGAAGCAGGGTTATCCGTTTTGACGACGGCAACAATACGGGACACGTCGGGGAATCGGGCGCGCAACTGCTGTTCGCCCAAACCCAGTATCCGAGCTCCAAATCCCCGGCCCCGCATCTGGTGGTCGATGCTGTAGTCCAGCAGGGCCTCCCGGCGATCGTTAAGGTCAAACCGTACTTGTCCGCAGGATTGTGATCGGTACTCGTAATACAGTAAAAGACTGTTGTCGCTACGAAGTTTTCCACGGAACCATTCAATGTGTTGGTCAAGTACCACCGGTGTTTGATCGATGGAATTCTGGCGAACGGCTGCTTCATTGACCCAATCGAAGTAGGTCACAGCGTCCCCATCGGTGGCCGGGCGCCCTACAAGAAGGTCATCATCTCCCAACAACTGATCGAACAGCGCCCTTAGGTTAAGGTCACTAAACCCATCGATTGCCGTTGTACGGACACTAGCAGTTGCTGCCCGCGACACGGTCTCCCGAAGTTTTCCGGTGTCCAGACTCGCTATTTCCTTCCAATCCCCGAGACCATAGGTCAACTCCCCGTCGACGAACCCCCGGTACAGTTCATGCTGGTTATCGACGTAGAAACCGGTAAGTGTTCGGGCTCCCGCGGCCATAGCCTCCACTAAGGTGGTACTAGCGGGCAAGAAGGCGAGTGCACACGAACGGTAGAACTTGATCATTTCGTCGTCATCCAGGGATTGATGAATAACCACGTTTCCTGGATACTGCGCCGCCGCCCGGCGTACCGCCTCGGTATGTTCGTTCGCCGCTCCCAACACAACGATTATTGGCCTGGAATACCCAGCTTCCGCTAATTTGAGAATCAATTGACTGGATACGTTATACACATCGGCCCCACCGAAGGCTATGTAGAAGGGAGCCTTCGGATCCAGCGATGAAGCTGCTGATTCCCTCGCAGCCCGCAGGAAAGAAGTCCGCAACAGGCTAAACGCCAGTCCGAAAGCAGTGCTGGTTTTTTGCGAAAGGTCGTACTTGCTGATTAGATTGCCGATCGGGGCGTGATTGATCACCAGATCGCTTACGAAGCTATAGGCATGAATGTCGTCGATACAGACCAGTCGGCTCCCCCGCCCCCCAATCCCCCGTTGGTAATCCGTATCGAAGCTATACCCGTCCAGCACGATCACCCCGGGAAGCTCCGCGCTTCCGACCGTGTTCAGTCGCTCGAACTCCTCTTCCCGGCTCATACCGGATAAATCCCACCAATCGTCGAAGCCGGAGTGCAGAATAGCGCGGACGGTAGTGGGACATTCACGACTAGCGAGTGCGCAGGCGTACTGCGGGCGCAACATGGCAGCCAGGGCGGTGCAACGGAACAGGTGTCCCAGGCCGATAGTGCTGCTACCATCCGCCCGAAAGACCACTCTGACCTTATTCGATGCCATGTAGTAGTCGGTATTTGAACTCGGCTACCCGCCAGTCGTCGACTGTGTCGATATCCTGTGCTGCCATTTCGCTAAGTACTAGGCACCCTGAATTGTCGGTCCACAACTTACCGGCCGGGAGCACTTTATTGGGTTTGTACCAGTAAAACATACCACAATCGTGGTAAGCCGGTTCCAGATCCTGGGACCGGCTATTCAGATGACGGGGCTGAAACATCAACATTTTTCCGTCCGCAGTCATCTTCAGCGCACGCTGAATGGGAAAACTATAAGGCAAAACGGGAAATACGGAATCGCGGCCGGATTCAAGGACGGCAAGTGTCCGGTGGAGCAGGTCCACCGAGATGAAAGGGGCAGTAGCGTAGATGCAGCAGGCTTCGCTAAAGGTCGTACTCTCGTACCGACCGTGAACTTCGCGCAGTACGTCGATGGTGCCGGCAAAATCGCCCGCCGTTTCCGGGCTACGCAGGAAGGGCACTTTCGCTCCGTACCGCCGGGCTACTTCGGCGATCTCCCCATCGTCCGTTGAAACCATCACTTCATCAAAGAGGTCACTTTCCAGTGCCGCCGCGATGGAGTACGCGATGATTGGTTTACCCAGGAAGGGTCGGACGTTCTTACGGGGTATACGCTTGCTGCCCCCGCGTGCTGGTATGATGGCAAGCCTATTCACTTTCGAATGCCTTTAACCGGACGATCAAGAAGTCTTGTCCTTTCCCCATTCGGAATGGATGCACTCGCTGGTAAGGGTACAATTCACGCTTCGGCGGTGCCTTGTCGGGGGAACCGGTTCCATCGGTGGTAAAGATGGAATTGTCGCCGAGGTAGATTTGCTCCATGAGCCGGCAAGTTAGCAAAATCCCTAGAGGACTAAATGGACGAGTCCCGACCGTTGGATTTCCGTTCCGTCGGACAGGCGAATAGCCAAGTGATACACGAAGACTTCGTTGTTCATCATTTCACTCTCCTCGGCCCCCGCCGCCTGGCCCCGCCAACCTACCGCCGGGTCATTCGCCGGAAATTCTTCGTCGTGGAAGACGTGATCACCCCAGCGGTCGTAAATATCAATGGATTTCACGGTGGTATTAGCCTTTCTGGAAAATACGGTGAAGGCGTCGTTCACCCCGTCGCCGTTGGGTGAGAAGGCATTAGGAATATAAATTACTTGGCTTGAAGTAATCAGGATACTGGTGGAATCCGTACTGAGGCACCCGGTTTCCATATCTACTACTTGCAAGTAGACTGGGCCCGATTGAGCTACGAACACACTGGGGTTAGCGCAGTCTTCGCAAAGGTCGAAATCTCCCGTCCAGCTAAAGTCAAACCGGGTAGAATCACTTATGCCGGTATTCAATTGTACTACAGTACATTCCGCAACGCTGAACGATTCTGGCAAGTCGATTACCGGGCTTTCGGCTAGGATGACTACGAAGCTATCCGTGGTGGTGCAACCGTTATCCGAGGTAAGGGTGAAGGGGTAAGTTCCGCTTTCTTCAACAACTCTGGCCCCGGCAGTTGCTATGTCCGCCCAGACGAGAGATGCCTGGGGTAAAGTTTGGGGTAATATGACCTCCGTTCCGCACACCAGGGTGTCTCCGCCTATAACCTGAGGGGGACTTTCGGCCGTTACTTCAATGTCTGCCGTTTCGCTCTGACAATCCCCCCGGCTTATCCGAAGTGTGTACGTACCGAATGTCGTCGTAGAAACCGGAGTTATCGTAACCCTTGGCGAACTGCTCGTAAATTCAGCGGGGCCGGTCCAGTAGAATACGGCCTGGGTATCTGCCGCCGGAGCGGATAGCTCGAGGGTGCTTCCGATGCAACTGCTTCCCGATCTGACAATTTCGGGAACGGCCAGGGTGTTCCCTTCCCCGATTACGAAGCTGCCATCAATGTCTCCGGAGCACCCGGTGTCCGCAGAAACCGATAGAAACTCGTAGTCCCCTGCATCTAGTCCGTCGATCCGGAGGGCTCGGCTGTTATTGACTTCGGCTTGTCGGGACCTTACCTGACCGTCAACCTGGTAACTAAACTGGTAAGAGCGGCCGGCCAAGAATGAAGGGTGGGTGATTATGAGGGCTCCGTCACTTACGTTGGTGCAAGCGGATTCATCCTGAACGGAAACGGCGAAGGATTGTGGGTCGATTTCTTCCGTTTGCTCGACAACTACGGTCACTACCTGAGCACAGCCGGTAATGTCGGTTACGGTTACCTGATGATTGCCTCCTGAAAGGCTGTCCGCCCGCTGCGTCCGCTCGCCGTTATCCCAGGCGAATGTGTAGGTAGATGGATCTCCACTCACCTCTGCCACTCCCTGGCCGTTTTCATCGGAGCACGTAGCGGCCCGCGTCTGCTGCCCCGTAACCGATTCGGGGAAGCTCCCGAAGGTAGGTAGTGCACCTAGTAGACTTGGCCGGCTGTTGGTCGGAAAAGTGTAGGCTTCATATTGTACCTCGCACCTGTCCGCCGTTTCATTCGGGGCATTGATCCTGGCCAACCCCGTTATGGGGCTTCTATTGAAATTTACGAATACGTTTGCCCAGTATATCTTACCGTCGGGGCCCAGTAGCAGTCCGCCGCTACGGCCGTTGTGGGGGGAGGTGGACACGGTGGCCAATTTGCCGGTAACAAAGTCAAACTGCCGAAGCCGCTTTTGAAAATAGTCGCTGTAGTATAATTTCGATCCATCCGGAGAAAAGGCTAGTCCGTAGGTCCATTCCATATCGTTACCGATCAGGGTCGGCACGGGATCTAGAAATTCGCCCGTGGAAGGTTTAAATCGAATGTATCCCATGGGACACTCCGAGCCATCTTCTTTATTGGCAACCGCGATGACCAGTCTTCCTTCTTGATCGTTGTCTTTGTAATAAGCAAACCTGGTTTTTGAAATGGGATCACCAGCTCTAAGGTTACCCGGAAAAAACTCGGCCAAGTCGTGGGTCGCAAACAGACTAACCCCTGCGGCCGTCACTTCGAACTGCAGTATTTTATTGCCGATTCGCTGGCCAACGAACAGCCAGCTCTCCTTGCTGATGTCATCCTTTGGCATGGCAAATATTCCCTCCGTTAAGTTTACATCCGTACCTACTAATTCAATATTCTTTTGGCCGACCACTACATCTCCCAAAGGTTCGGCGGCAGACCCATTCCCCGGGAGATCCAAATCGATCTTTGTGTAAAAAAGGGTGCGGGGCGGAGCTATCGTCTCATCTTCACCGTAAAACAGATAGTAAGATCTACACCCGGCGGGATCGTACACTACGGAAGTGCCGTACATGTTGGACGGCGTACCTCCTAAACCACTACCATTAGGCATGATGCGGTGGCTACCGTCTATTACACGTTGCCCATCGGAATAGAAGATCACATCACCCGTCGAACCCTCGGAAATGATAATGTTGTTTTCCTGCAGCTGAAGGGGAAAACGCACGTTGCTATAGTCCGAAGGTGTGTTATCACGCAAGTCAAATTGAATGCCCGTGCGTGCTCCATTATCCCCACCGCCTAGGAACCACGTGTGTTTCGAAAATTGCGCATCAAGGGAGGTAAAACTTCCGACACAGAGTAGAAGAATGACAGCGTATGGTAATTTCATCTAGTAAGGGATGAGTGAATCTAAAAGGAGCTATTCTAAAGAGAACGCGTAAAAACCAAGAGGCTAATGAAAGTTACCTTAGGTCTAAAGTCACTTTAACGAAGGGGTTAATGATTATTATGAACGACAATCAAAATTTAGTAACGCCGGTCGCTAGATTTCTTGAACGCTACACTTTGGTCTACATCGCGGCGTATAAAGTCCGTTAGAGGATTGATCCCAGGAATTGCGAATAGACCATGTACCATAGGGGCTGCTTTATGCAATAGCAAGGACTACCCCGTTATACCCCAAATCCGTATTCTCGGTTCTTAATCATTCCCTTACAAACTCCTTTACTTTCGCAATGACGAAATCCTGCTCCTCCTCCGTAAGGGTCGGATACATGGGCAGACTCAACCCCCGGGCGTAGTAAGCTTCCGACTTGCTGAGATCAGCCTCCCCGTAGCCGATGTCCTGGTAATAGGGCATGGTATGAACCGGCACGTAATGGACCTGGGCATAGATCCCGTGTTCCCGGAGGTAGTCGTACAACCCGCGCCGATCAGCTACTTCGATAACGTATAGATGGAAGGCATGGCGCACGTCAGAGCTTGGCACTCCGTGTACTTTCATTGTCCCGATAGCAATCGGGACGGCCCCGCCCACAAAGGCCTTGTCGTACCGCCGGGCGATCTCCTGCCGGCGTTGCATACCTTCTTCCGCCCGGGAGAGCTGGCTTATGCCGAGGGCGCAGAGGATGTCGGGAATGCGATAATTGTAGCCGAGTTGCTGCATCTCCATGTACCAGCCGCCGTGGTCGGGGTAGCGAAGGTTGCCACGGTCGCGGGTGATGCCGTGGGTACGCAGCACCTTTAGTCGTTCGTAGAGGGCCTCATCGTTGGTGGTGATCATACCGCCCTCCCCGCTGGCAATGTGTTTGACTGGGTGAAAGCTGAAGATGGCCAGTTCGGCGTAGGCGCCGTTGCCGCACCACTGCTGTACTCCCTGGCTATCGGTAAACCAGCCCCCGGGGGCGTGGCAGGCATCCTCAATAATCCAGAGGCCGTGCTCGTCGGCCAGCGCGCGGTAGGATTCCAGATCGACCGGATATCCAGCAAAGTCAACGGGAACGATGCCGTGGAAGAATCCCTTTGGCCGGCTTTCAATCAGCTCGCGGACCTTATTGATATCGAGCGTTAGCGTTTTGGGGTCAATGTCTGCGAACCACACCTCACCGCCGCAGTAGCGCACGCAGTTGGCGCTGGCGGCAAACGTAATGGGAGTGGTAATGACGCGGGTGCCTTCGTTTACGTCCAGGGCTAGTGCACAGAGGTGAAGCGCGGCCGTACCGTTTGCAACGGCAACGGCGTATTTGGATCCGATGTAGGCGGCGAACTTTTCCTCGAATTCATCGACCCGGGGGCCGGTGGTGAGGTAGTCCGACCGGAGGGCTTCGGTGACGGCGGCAATATCGGCCTCCGTGATGTTCTGGCGGCCGTAGGGGATGGAGTGGGACGTCATACCGCGAAATTAGGATCTACGTGGGCGGTGATGAATCTACGCAATTCCTCGACCGTGACCCACTCGGTATTGGTCCCGGAGTTGTAGCTAAATCCGTTCTCGACGAGTGTGGCACCAAATTCCCGCTTGAATTTCTCTAGGTCCCAGTTGGGTACCGACGGGATGATCGCATAATACTTACCCATATCGTAGGTGTAGAAGCTATCGCTGGGCGTGATCATCTCCTCGTGGATCTTTTCTCCCGGCCGAATGCCGACCACCCGCTGTTCCATATCCGGCGCAACTGCCGTTGCGACATCGGTGATCCGGTAGCTAGGAATTTTCGGAATGAAGATCTCCCCACCCCAGGCACTGGCCAGCGCGTGAAAGACCATATCCACTCCCCCATCGAGGCTGATGTTGAAGCGCGTCATGCGCGGGTCGGTGATGGGCAGGAAGCCCTCCCCTTTTTTCTTGATGAAAAAGGGAATGACCGAGCCGTTGGAACCCATCACGTTCCCGTACCGTACTACGGAGAAGCGGATGGGGTTCGTGCCGCGGATATTGTTGGCGGCAATGAAGAGCTTGTCGCTCGTCAGTTTCGTGGCACCGTATAGATTGATGGGCGCGCAGGCCTTATCGGTGCTCAAGGCAACGGCCCGCTGTACGCCGGTTTCGAGGCAGGCGTAGATGACGTTCTCCGCCCCGCCGACGTTGGTCTTGATGCACTCCGAGGGGTTGTACTCGGCCAGGTGCACGTGCTTCATTGCCGCAGCGTGGATCACGTAATCCACGTCCTGCATCGCCCGGACGAGGCGCTCCCGGTCACGAACATCCCCAATAAAGAAACGGATCGCAGGATACTGGCTATGGGGATATTCCTGCGCCATGACAAACTGCTTCTGTTCGTCGCGACTAAAGATCACCAACCGCCGCACGTCGGGCCACCGGGCGAATATGCGCCGGGTGAGGGCTTTGCCGAGAGAGCCGGTACCACCAGTAATGAGGATGGATTTGCCGCTGAGGTTAAGTTGTTCCATGAGCCAGCAAAGTTAGCCAAAATCCCTTCAGGACTAGATGCCTATGTCCCGACCGTTTGGTTTCGGTTTCATCAAATACGCGAATACCCAAATTGTACAAGTCGACTTGCCAATTCATTTTTGCACCGTTTGCAGCCAGCATTCACAATCCTTACCAACTAGCGGTCGGATTATTTGTAGAGAAAGCTTTATCGTGAGATAACTCGATGATAAAACTGCTCACTATAGAGCTCTTACAACCAATGCTTGTTTCTACCAGGAACTGACTATAATTGCCTGCTGCCAACTCGTCAATACGCAAGCTTCCATTCGTACTGACAGCGGTTTGCAGGGCAGAAAGCCCTCCTTTCCAATGTCAACTTTGAGCAAAGCGCATATCCCTCGGTAAATTTACATCGATACCTGCTAATCTAATTTTTTTGGCCAACATTACATCTCTTTGTGGCTCGGTAAACAAATCTATTATTTATGAAGCTTTAATTCTATTTAATATGGTATAGGGGACGTAGCAGAGCTATGGTTAGCTCTCACCCACAAAAGATGTAGTGATTCGCGCCCAGCAGGATCAAATGCTATAGCTGTGCCATATATTTTGGGTGGGGTCCTCCCAATGTCAGTGCCACTGTGCATAATACGGTGGATGTCGCACGATACGTTGGCCTTCGGATTGGAAGATGATTTCACCCTTCGAACCTTCGGAAGTGATGATGTTGTGTTCCTGTAATTACAACTTACATTGCTGTAACCGGTAGGCTTTCTATCGCATAGACCGAATCAGATGCCGACATAAAATCCTTCGACATCGCCACCCAGAGACCAAGTGTGATCGGAAAATCGGGTGTAGTCAATAAAAGAATACTGTGGGAGTGGACAAAGTGTCGTTCTCTGGCCCGTGTAAATACACTCTGGTTCTCCGATATATCCGCTCCAGCTACTCTCTACTACTTCACCCGAAATTTATCCAATCCTTCCAGCCAGCCCACCGAATCGATCCGTACTCCGTAAAATTTGGATCCGGCCAGAGTATGGTGACCAGAATCGTACAGGTATTTTTCGAGCTGGTCGTTGATCATGAAACACCTTTCTGCCAAAGAATCGCACATATACTCAAGACGGTTGACGATAAGGAGTTCAGTGTGATTAGCCTGTAGATCTTGTAGGCGCCGGTCAATTTCACGCTGCTGGTGGCTGTCCTGAACAAGTTCTTGGTAGTAGATACTGTCTACACGGTCAACTAAATCGGGAACATCCAGATTATCAAGATGGTCTTCACCAAATAAGGCTTCCTGAACGATGCGATCGGCCGCAGTTCTGAAGCCTACGTTGGTGAACTTAAACTCCCCGGTCATCAACACTGCGTTTTTGTTGTCCTGTTCGAGTTTATCCAGTATGATGGGCAAAGCATCCAAGTCCGCATCGTAAAACCAAGTAGCGATTAGAATGATATCGGCCTCCTTGTAATTGGGCGAACGATATATTTTGGCGTTTGGGGCGGTCATGTTTTTTATTTGGACCCCATACCGTGCCAGTTGAAACTGCTGGGCGATCCGTTTACTATGGCTTATATCATTAAACATGTCCTTAGAATAAGAATTACCAACTACAAGGATTTTTGGTCGCTGGTCCTTTAAGTCAAACCACAGGGTGTTGTCAAACGCATTGCCATCAACTCCGTAATCATCGTCATTTGCCAAGTTGATCAATCCTGACCAGCTCTCCTTTCGCAAGGCAGTATTGTCTGGTTGGTAGTTCCTAACAACTAACTTTTTTATCGAATCTCTTTGCTCGTAACCATTAGTCAGCATCCCCACCGTCCCAATAGTGAGAAACACAAGTGATCCAATCAGAGAATAGACGAATACAGCTTTTCTGTCAAACTTTTTTTTATTTCGAAAAGGATTTTCTACAAATCTCCAACTTAGGTACGATATCGGAAAGACCGCCACTGACAACAGTAAAAGCGTATTTGCGTCGGGGACGGTTACACTCTGATAGCGAAAGAAAGCAAATATTGGCTGGTGCCATAGATATGCACTGTAGCTTATTAAACCAATAGTGACCAAAGGTTTGATCCCCAAAAGCTTTCCAACCCAGGTCTCAGTCGAAGTGAATACCACTATAAGCGCGGTCCCAACTGTAGGCATAAGGGCATATACTCCTGGAAAAGGTACGGATTCGTCGTAGTAGAATACGGAGTATCCGATCATTAGTAGCCCTATCACCCCCATACCCTCGTTCGCCGTCTTACTGGACAACACATTTTTCATCAGCCTCTTATGATAACAAAATAGGAACGCTACAATAGCACCGATCGCTAACTCCCACCCCCTAGTCGGTAAGAGGTAAAAAGCTGCATCGGGATGTGCTATGCTTCCCCACTGTGCAACGACTAGACTAACGACCGTCAATCCTAGCAATAGAATAAAGATCCACAGCTTTTTAAAGCTCCATACGGCCATAAGGAAAAGTGGAAAGAACACATAGTATTGTTCTTCGACCGCAAGTGTCCAGGTATGCAACAGTGGCTTGAGCTCACTTAAAGTATCCCAGTAATCAACTTCTTTCCAGAAGAGTATATTTGACCAGTACGTAGAAACCGCTACCAAGCTCTCGGAATAATCTTTCATATCACTGGGCAGTAGCCATGTCCAGGCAAAGGGCAAAGTACAAGTCAAAATCAAAAAGAGCGCAGGAAGGATTCTTCTCGCCCTTCTTTCATAAAAATTGATGATCGAAAAGGTTCCTTTATCTAGCTCGGTAGCAATAATTGTCGTTATCAGGTATCCGCTAATGACGAAGAACATGTCTACCCCCACAAAGCCCCCACTACACACCATAAACCCAGCATGAAACAATATCACCGGGACCACTGCCAAGGCCCGTAAGCCGTCAATTTCAGGTCTATACTTCATTTACCAAACGATTATTACCCACTAACACGTGTGATTTAATAGACATCGCAAAAACAGAGAATCTATTTTTCTAACACCTGCGCCTGAGTGATCAGGTGATGTCAAACTTCAAGATGGAATCCTAGCAAGGAATCATTTACAAATTATAGATTTCAAATGCGACCGCACCGCCAAAGGTATCAATCCTGACTGAAAATTCAGTTTATCGGCCTGACTGAGGTAGACCCCCATCAACACCCACAACCCCCGAAAATTCATCACGTCCTTAAAGATGCTCGCGATCAGGAAGAGGAGGAGGAGGACGGCAACCGGGGTGAGCGCAGCCGGGCGGTAGTACCAGAACACGGCTACCAACATTAGTAATCCGAGGAGTCCGAACAGGCCGGTTTCGGCGAATGCGCCGGTCCAGGCGGAGTGGGGGTCGAAGCGGCCGAAGTTTTCGGGCAACTCGCCGGGATGCATCGCTTCGGTAGAGTGCCGGTATAGTTGTCCGGGACCTACGCCCAACCAGAAGTGTTGCAACCCTACGCGGATGGCAACGCGCTTGATGGGGGTGTACACGCTCTCCACGATCGTCCAATCACCGTACTGCAGCAGCGCTTGCCCGTTCGTGTAATTGTCCGCTTGCTGCGTACTTCGCTCGGAAAGCAGCAAGTAATGGGTGCCCAGCACTAAAACGGCGGTGAGTGCGGTGGCCACGGTGTACCGTAAGACTGCGGGTAGGTCAGTAAGCAGTACCGCTCCGGTAACGGCCAAGATAACCTCCTTACTTAGGGTGGGTAGCATGGCCAGTAGAAGCAAACCGACCGGCCACAGCGCCCCCCTTTGGTTTCGGTAATCGTCAAAGGCGAAAATGAATCCGGGAAGCAGAAGCATGACCCACATGCCGTAAGTGACTGCCGTTCCGCGCAGCCGGTGCACCCCGCCGAAGTAGGGATAGTCCGGGAAGGTAGCCACCCAGTTGAGGCGATCGGGAACACCCGAATAGATCAATCCGAGGTACAGTAGTCCAATACCGGCAACCGCTACCGTTCCCCACTTCCACCAGCCAAGCAGGCGTTCGCGCCCGAATTGGCGGAGGTACGCCAGGGTAAGTGCACCCAGAACTATCAAGTACCCCCGCGCTCCTGCCTCAAGCATTGCACCCGCGTTCCCCGCCCAAATGGCAGACGAGAAATTTGCCAGTAGGTAGAGGGCAGCCGCACCGAAGAAATAAGGGTACGCCCTGATTGTTTCCCCAACCTCGCGACGGAACAACCAAATCATCCAGACGAAGAGCACCTCCGTAAGTTGAACTTGCTGAAGGGGTACGGGCAGGGAGAGTAATCGGGGAAAGAGGGTAGCCACCGAGTAAAGCGGCAAGCTGTATCGCTTCAATCCACCGGAATTTTGCCACGATTGTTACCCACTGGTTTAGACTCCAGGTAGTGGGCCATACGCTGTAGATTGACCGACCAGGGTACCCGCCCACCACCGTTTCGCCACTGCTGGTAACAGCCGAGGATCCAATCCGCGGGCGACTCTCCGACGGCATACGTATGCCCCGCCCTGGTCCCTTCAACTATTTCCGTCAACTCAGGGTCGGGCGGGCCATTGACCAGCGCGAGTATCGGTCGGCCGGCGGCCAGGTAATCGTACAGCTTGGCGGTGAGGACGCCGTAGTAATTGTCCGCGGACCAGTTCAGTAGCAGCAACAATTGCGCTTCCTGTTGCAATTTTTGCGCGGACGCAGGAGCAATGTAGGAGCGTGTATTGCAGTGTATTTGGGGATGCAGCGCTTTTGTCCACTCATTCCACAGCAGATCATCCTTGCCGCGGTAGATCAACTCGACGGCATCCGGATCCACGGAACCGGCAGTTACCAGCGCATTCAGGGCCCGGACCAGGGGTCGGATCGATTGCAGGTCCTCGTATAGGCTGCCCGTATAGACTATGGTGAAGCGATCCGTAGTCGGGGAGGTGATGGCCGGGGGAAGTGCGAAAAGCCGGTTGCGACGAATGCTTGCGCCGGGGTGGAGTTCCCGTAGGTACTGGACCTGTCCGGCGGAGACGCCCCATACTTCATCGGCGGTGGCAATGATCCGCCGCGCCCACCAGCGCTGCAGGGCGGGCCACCAGACGTCCTTGCGTACGGGATCGGCGTGCAAGTCCCGGAAATCCGCAATCCAGTGGAGGTGGGGAAATTTCTTCTTCAGTCGACGAGCCACCAAATGGTCGCTCCAGGGTCGGAAGGAGGAAAAAATGGTGCGTATCCCCTCCGCTTCGATCAAGCGGACGGCCTCGCGGTAGGCGTCCCGGCGGTAGAGGGGACCCCCGTCGTCGGTCAGGTAGAGAAAGGGAAAGGACTGGCGGAGGCGGAGCAGGGGGCCCGAGAACTTGCGGCGGTAGCTGTCGTAGGGCAGGGTTCCGGCCGGTCCGGAACCTCCGATCAGGGAGCGTAGGTCTTTTGAGGGCAGCGGCACGACCGTCATACCCGGAAGATCTTCACCGGTAAATTTTCTGTCCCCGCGTATTACGAAGACGCGCTGGTAGTGCTGTTGTGCCCAGGTAGCTAAATGACCGAGCCGGCGACCGGCGACGGCCGGCCGGGGCGGAAAGTAATTTGTGAGAAAGAGGATCTTTTCCGCCGGCACGGTATGTATTGTGATTCTTACAAAGGTAAACGCAACTTCTACCTTTCCTTTACGGAGTGGACGGTAAACACCGGCACCTCCGGAAACGCCCGGTAGACCATATCTGAGTCGGGCTGTAGGATCACCCAGGCGGTCAGAAACAAAATCTTTAGATCCACCCAAAACGACTGGTTGGCCTGGTACCACTCTTCCACCCGGCCCTTGTGCGGGTAGATAACGTCGCGGTAGTACGCCCAAGTGTCTTCCCCACGGTCCCGTACCTCGGTGATCAATTGTTCTTCGTCCCGGAAAACGATGCTTCCGATCCCGGTTATCCCCGGGTGAACGTTGTAGATCACCGCCTGAACCGACTCAGGATACTGGTCGAAGCTCTTTTGCATCACGGGCCGTGGGCCGACAAAACTCATATCGCCGAACAACACGTTCAGTAGTTGGGGCAATTCGTTGATTTTGGACTTGCGCAGGAAACCACCCATCGGGGTGATTCGGGGATCCTTGGCCGTAGTGATGATTCCACCCTTCATATTGGGGCTGTCCTTCAACATCGTAGCAAACTTGTAGATGTTGAACAGCCGGTTGCGGTACCCTACCCGCTCCTGAAGATAAAATACGTGCCCTTCTCCGGTCAGCTTTAACCCGATGACGATCGGAATCAGTAGCGGACTTAGGATAATAAGGGCTAAAAGCGCAAAGAGAATATCGAAAAATCGCTTAATAACTGGGTACATGCCTACATTTTCTGATCGAGGGAGCGACCGGTTTCGATGTGCTCAAAGTTAGGCACGAAGTCGGCAATCAATTTGACGATTGCCGACTTATCTATTTCCATATCCTGGAACAAGGCCGCCAGTTTAGCAAACATCACCTCGATGTCTCCGGCCGATTTGCGGGGCGCATTACAAATCACGCCAAGCTGCTCGAAGCGGTCGCGGTCGATCTCCTCACCCTCCGTAAAGAACTCCTCGAATTGTTTCTCACCGGAAGTATTACTGGAGAAAAAGTAGACGGGGTAGGTCGTGCTGTCGGCAGTCAATTCCGAAGCCCGGTGGCGCGCTTCCTCCTCGGTGGCACAGAGGGCCGGTGTGTAATTTCCGTATTCCCGCAAAAAATCTTCCGCGATACTGGAAAAGGTCCGCATCTGCTCCTCCCTCAGGTTAGGGAAAATGATCTCACCGCTCTTTCCCAGGATGCACGCCAGCAAACAAAGCTGGCCGGATTCTTCGGGAGAGACAAAGTACCTTCTAACGTCACTGGGAGAACTCAGCGGCTGCTCCTTCATCATACGCTCCATGAAACCAAACAGGAGACTGCCGTTGGAGAACGCAACGTTGGCAAAGCGGGCCGTGGTGATTTTCAGTCGGTCGGAGTACGCCAGGATGACTTCCTCCATCATCTTTTTGCTGGCCCCCATCACGTTTACCGGGTTGGCGGCCTTGTCCGTCGAGACGCAGAAAAAGTGCTTCGGCGGATAGGCTAACAGCAACTCCAGTAAATGACGTGCCTTGAGCACGTTGTTGTCGATCATGGCCTCGATAGAGTAATGATCCTTCTCACTGCGGACGTGCTTGTGGGCGGCAAAGTTGGCCACGATATCGAAAGGGCCTTCGTTCGCCATTATTTTGGCAAAGACCGGGTCACCGAAATTGATGGGGTAGGGTTTGTAGTCATCCGGTACGTTCAGGTCGGCGGCGGAGCGCAGGTCCCGGGTCAATTCCGTAAGGCCGTTTTCATTGGTGTCAACCACGTAGAGACGTGCCGGTTTGAACAGGAGCAGTGCCCGAATAAAGGAAGCGCCGATGGTGCCGGCTCCTCCTATCACGAGGGCGGATTTACCATCAATCTCCCGGGCGAGTTCCCGGTCGTACTTCGCCAGATCAGCCGCAAAAAGACTTTCCTCTCGCTCAGTGACGTACTGCTTAATAAATCTATTCAGGCTAAAATGCTTCATACTTGAATTGGGGTGAGACTTAAGTCCGGTAAAATTCGCGGATGGTGGCGACAACCTCCTCGAGTTCGGCATCCGTTAGCCCACTAGAGCTGGGAATGCTGATGGCCGTAGCGTGTACCCGGGCCGCGTGATCTTCTTCGGTGTAGTAAGAAAGCGACCGGTACATCGGTAACTGGTTCATGGGAGTCCAAAACGGACGGGACTGTACCCCCCGCTCGTTCAGGTAGGTCAGCAGTTCCCGCATCCGCTGGGTACGGAAAGTGAATAGCCAGCAGTTGGGGTCGACGCCCTCGGTTACCCGCTGGAACGTGATGTCCCCTACCCCGCCGAGCCGTTCGCGGTAAAAGGCATCCATGTGTTTCTTACGCCGGATTAGCCCGGGCAATTGTTCCATTTGGGCTAGCCCAATGGCGGCAAGGACGTTGACCAGCCGGTAATTGTACCCTACTTCGTCGTGAAAATAATCCAGGGGGTCCGTCTTTGCGGTCGTGGTGAGGTGCTTGGCGTGGACGGCCAGATCTTCCTTTTGGGTGAAGATCATCCCGCCGCCTCCGGTAGTGATGATCTTGTTGCCGTTGAAACTGCTGGTTCCGAAGATGCCGAAGGTGCCGGCGTGCCGACCCCGAAAGGTCGATCCAAGGGCCTCTGTGCTGTCTTCGATGACCGGCAGGTGGTGTCGTTCGGACAGTGCCGCTAACCTGTCCATGTCACACATATTACCCAGCACGTGCACGGGCATGATCGCGGCAATTCGACGGTCGTCCGCCTTAAGGTAGCACGCAGCCTCCTTCACGTAAGTGTCCTCTTCCAGGAAGCGTTGCAATAGGTCGAGGTCCAATTGCCAATTGTCCGGATCGATGTCCAGCAACAGGGCTTCGGCTTTGGTGTAGGAGATCGCGTTCAGGGTAGCAACGAACGTCAGATTTGGCGCTAGTACGTAGTCGCCGGCTCCGATGCCGAGTAGATTCATCGCCGTGTGTAGCCCGGCAGTACCGTTCATGCACGAAATGGCGTACCGGCTGTCGGTGAATTTGGCGATCGCTTCCTCAAATTTTCCCACGTACGCTCCGGCGGTGGACACCCAACCCGTATCAAGGCACTCCTTAACGTATTCCCATTCGTTGCCGGCCAGGTGAGGGATGGAGAGTGGTATCATAGTTTTTCTTTAGCGGGGTTACCATAAACGGTGGCATACGCGGGGACATCGCGCAAAACTACGGCTCCGGCACCGATAACCGCCCCCTCTCCAATACGGATTCCCGGCAGTACGGTAGCACAGGCACCTACGAAGGCACCCTTGCCCACCCGCACGTTACCGGTAATCACGGCCCCGGGTGCGATGTGCGCAAATTGCTCGACCGTACACTCGTGTTCTACGGTAGCCCCCGTGTTGATGATTGCTCCATCCCCGACCACCGCCAGGGCATTCACAGTTGCAAACGGAGCGAGCAAGACCCCCCTTCCCAGGGTAGCGGACGGGGAAACGCGGCAACTCGGATCTACGGCGGCAAGCGCGGGAGAAAACTTATTTCTCAAGAGCGCCGCAGTTACGCGGGCTCGAATTCGGTTGTCCCCGATCCCACAAAAGAAGGTCGCGGATGTCAGGAGTTCCTTTGCACGTACGGAATCCTCCGAACCGAAATAAGTGAGCTTATGGGGATTGATTGTCTTGGCCTCCCTGTCGCAATATCCGAGGAGTCTGTGGCCGGAGGCAAGCAGGGTATCGGCTACGACGAACCCGTGTCCGGAGTAACCAACAATGATGACTTCAGTGTCGTCACTCATTCGGCCAGTAAACTACGGTACCGTTGCAGGATCAATTGATGGATTACCCGGCGGTCGAAGTTCGCCTCTACTTTGTGGCGGAGGGCACGGGCCATTTTCCGACCCTTATCTTGCTCGGTAAGTACCTCACGCAGCACCGCTTCTAGGGCAGCGGCCTGGCCAACCGGGAATGTCCGCCCCGTCTCACCATCCGTCACGATATCGATATTTCCGGGGATGTCCGAGCATACGATCGGACACTCCATGGCACCGGCCTGTAGGGGTACGTTCGGGAACCCCTCCCGGTAGGAGGCGTGCACCAGCACGTCGGCTACCTTCAGGAACGCCGCCACATCATCGGTCCAGGGAACGTGTACGATATGCGGGTCCGAGTCGATCTGGCTAATTGCTCCGGGCGGCAGGGTTTCTTCCGGTCGTTCCCGTTCGAGGGGGCCGACTAGAACCAGGTGCAATTCCGCGAAGTCTGTTTTGAGTCGGACAAAGGTTTCCAACAATTCCGCTATTCCCTTATCCTGGACAATGCGACCGATCGCCATGATGTAGGTCGCACCCGCTTTATACCCGATTTCACGGTGAACCGCAGCGATGGATTCCTCCGTTATCCGATCGGGTGTGAATACGTTCAGGTCGATGCCATTCGTAGAGCCCTCTCCAATTAGGGATAGCTTCCGTTCCGGGCAAAGGTCGTTTTCCCGCATGAAGTTCAGTATCCCGTGGCTGTTGGGCCACACGTGTTGGGCCGCGCTGTAGGTCAGCTTTTCCATCGCGATCAGCAGCTTGCGGCGGTTGCCCATTGCGGTCATGAAGGGTAGTCCGGCAATGGTATGTATGCGCACGGGCACCCCGGCAATCTTGGCGGCCATCATGCCGAGCAGTCCGGCCTTAGGGGTATGGGTATGAACGATGTCCGGCTTGATTTCCCGCATGAGCCGCACCAGCTGCGCCAGACATTTCAGGTCTTGCAGTGGTGTGATGGCTCGGGTAAAGGGGATGATGATGTGCGGACACTCTTCGCGCGCAACGACGAGGTCACGTTCCGGTCCGTCGGCGCTGCCCATGGTAACCTCGAACCCGTTCTCCGATATAAATCGGGACTGTCCGGTCAGTAGAAGGCGCAGGCTGATGGGGACCGTGGTGAGGCGAAGCAACCTAGGCATTATTGGAAGATCGAGGGACACTAAAATAAGACTGGGAATAATTCCTGAGAATAGGGAATAGGGCAAGCGCGATCCAAAATACCGTGAACCTGAGTCCCATATGGGTTACTCCGTAAGCAAATATGGGCAGGGAGTAGACGATCACCGCTACCTTCAGGCCGCTGAGCAGACTCACTATCAGAAGACCGAAGAGCACCGTACCAGGTATTCCGTAGCAGAAGATGATCGTACCGATCGAGGAGTGCATCTCGTGATTGTCAATATATGTATCGAACCGGTTGTAGGCTCCCTCCCCCGCTCCGAGAATCAAATAACCGGGATGATTAAAGATTCGGTCATAGCCACGGTACTCAAACTCAGAAACTCCGGCTTCTTCTCTCACCGAGGTATCCAACCGATACTGGTACCGTTCAATGGTAGTTTGCCCGAACGAAGTTGTCAACATCAGCACGACCCCAATTACGACCGTACTCAAAATGCCGAGTAGGCGCCGCAGGCTAAACAGTCCGCTTTCGAAAAAGTATATCCCGAACAAAATGGTTATCGAAAGCAGGGCAGCGTTGGAAATACTAACTGCGGCCATGTAGAGGCAGCTTAACATCAGCATAAGGACCGTCCACCGGGGAAGGTCGACTACCTTTTGCAAGAGTAGAATTATTGTGGTGCAAATAAGACTGAAGTAACCTAATTGATTTGAAGTCTTAAAGGTTAGGGATCCTCGAATATCATTGAATTCCGTGAAGAATTGCCCCAGACCAACTGCAATCACCACACTTGCGATAACTCCGAGTAGCGTAGCTTTAATAAATTGGTGTCGATACCGGACGTAAAGGCCGATGGCCAACCTGAACACAAAATAATTGTAACCGTAAAACATGGTTATTACGAACCACGGCAATCCCTTCGTCTCCAGTCCGAAGTTCGCAACGAAGACCGAGAAGTTCGCAACCGTAACGTAGCCTAGAAATGCAAGGAAGATCCCATTTACTCGGGAGAACGAGTCCGTTAACTTAAAACTGCCCGTATAGTAACCTATGGGTAGTAGCAGGGCCATGAAGATGTCGGCAAACTGCGGAGACCCCGAAGGGAAGTAGTAGATCGGGAACATTCCAAGATAGACAATCCAGGCCTTGAGCATTCCAGGATAGGAGGACCAGGAGAACAATTGCGTAGCATTGTTCAGCCCCATGGGAGTCTCGATCCGGTTCATTTGCACTTAGCTAGCTGGTCGGCAATGTGTTCGGCCGAGGTTCCGATGTTACCTATGCTGTTTTTCAGATAGGCGTGGGCATCCGGGGAAAGTGCCGTTTGCCTAATGAACTGATGCAACTTTTCCGCGAACTCGTCATCGTCCAAAACAAGCCCGGTTGCGCCGCCGCTTTGCACGTAATTAAATACGAAGCCATAATTCGGGAGGCTGAGCACTCCCAGCGGCTTACCCATGAGTAATGATTCAAGCCCAACCGTTGAAGCTAGCACAATAGATACGTCAACCACCTTTAGGACGGCAAAAATGTTTCCTTGGACCAGACTGACGGTCTGTTGCCAATTCCCGTTATTGATAATTTGTTGGACCGAGGCTGCGTCTTCCCGGGGATGAAGCTTGATCCAAATCCTTCCGTTCACTCGCTCGACTACGGGAACGGCTTTAGTCAAGAAGCGCCGAAGCAAGTCTTCTTTCTCCTCCGAAGTGCAAAATCCTTGGTCATCGATGGGATTAGAGAACAGCCCGAGTGTTATGTTTCCCTGCGGGTATTTATCCTTCAGGTCGTCGATTTCTGTAGCGAAAGACTGACCACGGATGACGTCGAATCTGGGGCAACCCGTCACGACTACTTTAAAATCCTTTCCGGATAATGTTTTCTCAAAGTAGGTTCTGCTTTCGGCTCCCCAGGCGAAGAGATATTTGCTTCCCATGCTCCCGTAACCTTTTCCTTGCTCGGCAGGCTCATTGGGCAGTGGAAAACGAATCCCCTCCTGTAGTAGGCAAAAGGGAATATTTTTACGGTGCAGGCTTTTTGTAATGAAGTTGTTTGGGTACGCAAAATCATTTAGCAACATCAACACCTGTGTTTGCCCATCTGCAAACGCCCTGTTCCAGGCACCGCGTACATAAGTGTACCAGACCATACGCTGTACCGCTGTCCGCTTAAAACTTGTACTACTTCCCAAAGATTTTTTACCCGCCGAGGTCTCCAGTCCGAGTCGTTTAAACCCCGGTAGGACGATTAAGTCCACCCCCTCCTCTGCAATACTCGCGCGGGGGGTCTCCATCCGACGAAACTCACACAGTGAGATCACCCGTAAAGTGTGCTCTCCCCGCTGCTTTAGCACCCTAATGATGGGTTTCACCATTTGCCAATGATGGTTGGGATTAGAGATGAGAAAATCGATTCGCTTGGTGTTCATCCTACAGGAATTCGAAATATGACCGGATGGCTTGATCCGTCTGATACCGCCGAACTGCAGCCGGTGCTGCTTCACGAAATTTATTCCTAAGCGCGGGATTTTCGAGCAGCATCTCCATGCGTTGTGCCAGTGCAGTGTGGTCTCCGACAGGAACGAGAAATCCGTCAATGCCATCAGTGATCAATTCACTTGGCCCGGTTCGGCAGTTCGTGCTTACACAGGCCGCACCACAGGCCATAGCCTGTACAAGAACACCAGGCAGACCTTCATGAAGGGATGATAGCACAAAAATGTCCGCTCGAGCCATGTACTTATAAGGGTTCTTTTGATACCCCATCAGGATTACGCTGTCCTGTGTTTTAGTTACGCGGATTAGATTTTTTATATCGTTCAACAATGGCCCATCACCCAAAATTAGCAACCGCAGATCATTGTACTTACCATTCTGAATGAGTTCAGAAAATGCGCGAATTAGCGTTGGATAGTCTTTTTGGGGAACAAATCTTCCTACTGCAACAATTGTACGATAGCTATCAATTTGGAACAATTGATCTATCAATTCCTCTTTTTGTTTCATTAATTGGCCATCAATGAGCGGATTACGAACCACTTTTAGGCGGGTTCGTGGAAGCGAAAGCTCCACTTCCAATTGGTCCAGAATACCGTGTGAAACGGCGGTCACCCACTTTGCCTTTTGGTAAAAGGTGCCCTTCAGCACCTTTAGCGTGGCTTTCTTCACAGCGCCCTTATGTGGTGGGAATAGACTACTTCGCTCAGAAAGAACGACTGCTGGGAGCCCCTTGCCAATCAATTGCTTTACCACGCCCGCCACGATGTTCGTTCCTCCACTCGTTGAATAGAGATAATCGTAGGCATACGTCTTTAAGTGCCTATATAGCGGCAGTACCATCCAGTAAAGCGACTTCGCACGAAAATTTATTACATCAACATCTTCCGGAATACCATCCATAAAGTCCCCTTCTGCCCGCATGACACCCAACGAAACTATGAACCTTTCCCGATCAAAAAATTTAAGTAATTGCCAAGTAACCCGATCTGCTCCACCTTTACCCATTGTTGGACGGATAAATAAAATCTTGATTTTGTTTTTCATTTGGAATTAGCATTGACAGGAGACAAAGCTTCAACCATTACGTTAAGATCCTGTACAGCAAGGACGTTTCCTTGTTTCCAAAAATCGTGCATATCCGGTGTATCGACGGCAACAAAAAAGAGGCCCGTTTCTACGGCGGCTTGGTAGTCCGTGACCGCATCGCCAACGAACATCATCTCATCCGAAGAATACCCATACTCACGCTGTATGCTTTGAACAATGCTCGCTTTGGTTTTCGGGCTTCCCTCTACTCCAATGAAGAAATCTTGAATATCCCGCCGGTTGACGATAATTTGAAGTTCGTCTTCGGGAGTTCCGGAAGCGACGAAGCTCTGGATATCGTGGCGTTGCAACTTCTGCAGTAACTCCGGTGCCCCAGGAACGAATGGAGCCTGTACTACTCGATCGAAAACCAGTTTACTAAACTCGGCACCTAGTTCGAGACTTTTGGCCTCGCACAGGGATTCCTGAAACAGATGCTCATAAATCCACTCAAACTTCGTGTACCGGGATATCCCCTGATTCTCCAGATGATGCTGAAGTATCTGTTCGGCAAACTCCGGTCGGTGGGAAAACAGGGCCGGAAAGGCTTCCGATTTGATTCCTGCCGAATCGAGGATGACCCCGTCGAAATCGAAAACTACCGCCCGGATCTGGTTGAAGGATAAGTTATTCATTTCTCCACGGTTGAGAGTAGTTTTTTGTCAATCGCCTTACCTACTCTCTCACTAAACGTTACTACGAAGTCGATTTCTTCTAGCGGAGTCGGTGACGGAGCCAGTCCCTGCAAGTATTCGTCGAATTGTAGAATGATACGGGTGTGAGGTGATACTCCCCGTGATTTATTTCTAAAGTAATGCACCCGGTCCTTGACCCCGGCGAACACCCGCTTCAACGAATCCATCCAAATGATTCCGACGGCCCGACGCCGTTTGGAATCTATTGAATCATCGACGAACAACATATCCCCGAGTACGTCGATCGTGATCATTCCCTTTGAACCGATGATTTCTATGTACCGCTTATTCATTTCGCAGTTGCTCGAATAGTGATAGGTGGAGAGAACGCCCTCGTTCTGGAGCGTGAAGAGTACCTCTTCCGCGGGGGCACCGGGAAGTGCCGTTTCTCCGTGATGCACCACCACATTCGTCAGCTCAGACCACCCCGCAAAGAAGTGGGTGATGTAAAGTTCGTGGGGCATGGTTTCGTACCAACGTCCACCGGGAAGCTTATGGGACCAGTGCGAGTTCCCCACCAGCATCCGGTCACTATTGGGATGGGTGAGAAAATAGCGGTTGATACGGAGAAGCTTTCCAATCCGGCCGGAATCAACGACTGCTTTAGCTTGCTGTATAGCCAGCGAGTACTTAAGGTTATGTAGCACGGAAATCTTTGATGGGCTGTCCTTCAGCGCGGCCTTAATCTTTTCCCACTGATCGATATCCGTAACCAGGGGCTTTTCTACAATGAGATGCTTTCCCGATGCGATGATTTTCATCACGATATCGAAGTGAGTCTGTGGCGGAGTGCACACATCCAAAACATCACATGCCGTAATAATTTCCTCAATATCGGTATACACCTCAGGGATCCCGTACTTGGCCGCTTTCGCTTCGGCAGCTTCCCGTGAAATATCAAACACTGCGTAAGGGGTGCTGTGCTTGGCCTTCTGCCAGGATTTAATGTGGGTATCTGAAATATGGCCACAGCCAATAATTCCAACCTTGTTGTTAGTACTCATTTTCGTCGATTTACGTAGTTCTTAGTTTCGCGCTACCCTTAGGATGCGCATTATTTTTGTTGATTCTGTATGTCAGCGATTAGCTCAATCAGGCCCTGGCCCATGTCGACGTACTCATTCGTGACCATTTTTCGACCCAGCTTAGGGGTGTAGGAGTAGGGGGTTATGCTATAGTGCCCACTGGTTTGCTCCCGATCGCCGACAAAATCGAGGGTGACCTTACGGTCTAGTATTTCTCCGAACATTTTGAACAGGTCTGAGATTGCCAGGTGATCATTGCCCGTGATCACGTAGGTTTTATTGGTCGTTTCCTCCCGGCGATCGATCACTTGTGCGCTGAGCTTAGCGGCATCAAGCACGTGAATGTACTCCCGACGATCGCTCGAGGTGCCGGGGTAGGACATTTCGGTTTCGTTCATGTACCGATAAAGCAACCGGTAAACCCCATTAGCCATATCCGTCCGTGTACCGTACAGACTCCCGTAGCGCAAAATGGTATAGTCGAGACCGTAGCGATTCTGAAATTCCTCGACGTAGGATTCACAAGCCTGCTTGCTGCAGCGATAAAAGCCTCCCTCACGGCTGAACACGTACACACTGCTACCAAACATGAACTGTTTTACTCCGGCGTCCACACAGGCCTTGAGCAAATTCACCGTACCCAGTACATTGATTTCTACCGTATCGACGGGGCGGGTTTTTGCAGCATTAAGGTCGGCCAAGGCGGCAAGGTGATACACGTACTCCTGTCCGGCAACGGCTTTCTCTACCGAGGCCTTATCCGTTATGTCACCAAGTATCATTTGCTGATCATCCCGAAGATAGGGTGAAGGCACCCGGTCGAATAAACTGACCTGATGACCTTGCATAGAAAGTGCATCGGCGATGTGGCTACCGAGAAAACCGGAGGCACCGGTGACGAGTACGTGAGCCATAATTATTTTTTGTAACGATCAAGGGATTCCGGTAACACCGGCTTAGACTTACTCAGGCGATCGGCAACCTCCTCCGGGTGCTTGACCCACCATTCGGCGACTCCCATATCAAATAAGGTGTGAACGTCTCTCCCGGTAACCCAGGGTCGGATGATCGGTGCAGATTTTTTTCCCATCCACCACCAGGGATTAGGGCCGTCCTGCGCGTTCACCGTGTACTTTCGGTACACCCACACTCCCTGATCGTAGTAGTATGCTTTTTGGTAGGATTGTCTTTCCGTCGAAACCTTACGCTCCTTATCCCCGTATGGCTCCAATAGCCCATCCTGGGTGATTTCCATAGCCCGCAGTGGGTGGTCGTCGGCAGCTTCCCACACCGTCATGCACGAGTCCAATTCTGGATGGTCATCCAGCAACTGCAGTGCAGTGTCGATGGTGGGGCCGTCGATCATAACGGTATTTCCAAGAAGAAGAACGACGTTTTCCAGGTTTTCAACATTGGCATCGACCCATTGGGTGGCGTGCTTAATGACATCACCATGATTGATGTGATCTCCTCCCAGTTCATCAGGTCGTTCTATCACCGTTGCCCCCAACGCACGCGACGCTTCAGCAATCTCCTTGCCGTCCGTAGATACGAACACCGCATCGATTTTTATAGCATCCTGGGCTGCCTTGATGGGATAGTACACCATTGGCTTACCCAATACGTCGTACACATTCTTGTTCAATATAGATTTGGATCCCGCACGGGCGGTCACAATGGCAACATTCATAATAAAAACTTTATGTGAACAAATTGATAATGATTCATACTCTAATAAAGTCTTTGACAGAATAGACTATGTACATGCCTTAAAAGTTGGAGAGTGAATTATTGAGTAGTTTACTGGCACACACATACATTTTAATTAGGGGGTATATCAGATGTAAGGCTAAAAGCCCAAGTTAGCAGTGTATTAGAAGTAATGGTAGAGTTCTTTAAACTATGAGTATTTGCTAAGGGTTCAACGTCGGGCACCATTACTTGTGATACACCGCCGCCCAAGTTGAACTGCCAGAAGAAGTAGCCGATTGCGGCCTCGTGCTTCTCCCATTTCCTTGAAAATGATAGGGATCGTCGGACCAACCTACTGACCCTCGCCCGAAAGGTGGCGAAGATTCCTTCAATGTTCTGGGTATGAGCCTTACCTACCACATGCCGATCCGGCGGAATGATGGATCGGTAGGCTTCCCAGTAGTCGGTAGCAAAGGTGCAGTACTGGCGGTAGCGTGCCGGAATCTTGGTCCAGAGCGCCGCAGCAGCATCTTTGCCCCGGCCACCGATATGGAAGCAGATTACCTGCGGGTCCAACGGATCGTAACCCACCCAGATCCATGCCTTGGCCTGCTTCGTGCCCACAAACGACCACATTTCATCCGCCTGGAAGCCCAGTATCTTTAGCGTTTGCCCACCCTTGAGGTGGTACAGCTGGCGAGCGTCCAGGTCCTGCGATGTCTCGGCCCAGATGCTGACAGCGAAGTTGAGCATCCACACGATGCTAATACCTAACACCCGACAGATACCTCTCAGACTGATGCGTTCGCTCAGCAGTCGACGGGTAACTTCGCGAAGACCATCTCCAATCGTGTGCTGGTTGTCCAGCACAAACTGACGCCGACAGTCTTTGCACTTATGGTTTTGCTTACCGTAGTGGGTAAAGCCATTTTTCTTTACCTTCGAAGAGTGGCGGTTTGGGCAAATGATCATCTTTAACAGCTTGGTCGCTTTAAAAATAATCAAATCCTAAGCTGCCACTTTCTTATACCCCTGAACCTTACATTTTATACATTGCCTTTAATTAGTGTAATGGCAAGTGAAACATTAATGATATAGTGTGACACTAAATCATAGCTCCATATCTCAAAACAATTTAGCATAGTTACTTGCGAATTAAATGCCACGATTGAGGTGGCGTATATCCGAGACTAACTAAACCCTCAACTTCTTTCCGATACATATCTTGAAGATACTGCTTCACCTCACTAGATACATTGGGTGAATAAGGGGGAAGAATCATGTTGAGCTTTTTGTTCAAGGGCTTTAGTAAGGGGAAGTAGTAATTCAGCAGAAGAGTTAGCTTTGCGTTACTGTGATAGTTTTTCCGTTCATTCATTTTTGGAAATTCAACATCACCGTTTATATCAAGAAAATTACATACTTTCTTCAGTCCGTTAGTATAATTAAGTTTAACATCATCTTCATAAAAGAGACACAATAGCTGTTCTTTTGGAAAAACATCTAAGTATTTTAATATATTTGAATAATACTTTCCCCCATTGAAAACACCAAAAGACTCAGCTCGCCACACTGAATCGCCGAGGACAAGTTGGTCAATTGAAACACTAGGAGAGACTCTTCGAGATCTGTACATATGTTGAATTGCTGACAGTGCACGATCCACTGGATTCCGCATTATAAGAATCAATTTTATATCTGAATTGTATTGAAAAATTCTTTCGTGTGTAAGTTTCGATGTTTTAGAATTTTTATCACTAATTACGTCGAGATATTCAGGAGTTTTTTCTCCAATTATTCTCCCCCCCTCCTTGCAGCTTACGAGCTGATCGTGATACCACTCAACTCCCTTTGTGAAATTTTCATCAGAACTAAAAAAGTGTAGTTCTTTAGATGGTAAACACAATTCTGGGTGATTTTGCAGATTGTATAGCAACCAAGTTGTCCCGGCCTTTTGCGCTCCAATAATTAGAAATTCAGCTTTCATTGTGTAAGTTTGATTTGATTAGTAGAAGTTAGGTTAACGAAGGGTTGTTACAAATATATGTACCGCTTGAAATTCAAGTTTTTCCTAAAAATTTATTTTACTGCCTAACTAAAATTCACATTAATCGATGGGTTCAATATAACTAACTAGAGGCAGTGTTATATTTAGAAGACAGACACTTATAACAACACACCCCCTTTTGAACTTAATTGCACGCGTGTCATATGCTTCATTTCAATTGTTCGTCGAATAACCACTATATCTAATGTGGTACATGACTTACGAAAAAAACAGTGAAAATACTTTTTCAGCTCTTTTGTCCCATGTATATTTCTCGTTAAATGTCTTTAATGCGTTATCAGCTAGTTGTTTTCGATTGATAGGATACAATGCTAGTTGCTCAATTGCAGACTTCCATTGATCTATGTCATCAGGATTTATTAGTAGTCCATCAAATTCATGGGTTAGTATACAAGAAATTACCGGTAAATCAGAAGCTATAATTGCAGTCTGGCTCGACATATATTCAAATATTTTAATTGGGGACATGAAATCTACAATATTTTCTCCACTATTAACTGTTATTGTACGCTGGTAAGGCGCTAATAGAACATCACACTGTGCCCGAAGAGAATATGTATATCGATGTTCAATATGGCCGTAGGATATAAAGTTATCAGGGACTTCACCTAATGCTTCAATTGTTTTATCATTTCCGCCGGCGACATGAAAGGTATACTGTGGCAGTTGTTTCGCTAAGTTCAGTACGAAGTCACCTCCTTTTCCTTTATACAGCGAACCAATATATCCAATGTTTAAATTAGGGCCAGATTTAAACGGCGCAAAATTTGGGAATTCACAAGGAACTGAAGCTCCATTCTGCGCGCTTAAAAGCACACGATCAGCAAATCTTTCCTTTGCAAAATCATTCAGCAATTGTGTTTGCATTCCTGGGGAATTGAATGTTAAGACTTTTAAAGCTTTCCAGCGTAACAGCTTATCAAACATTATTCTCCCGGCAATTGACTTTTCCCAAATTTTACCATGAATATCAATTCCAGAATTGTTCTTAAGGTTGCTGAAAGACAGAAAACTAAAGCATCTTAGGGAACGGCCGTAAAATATGTCTTTAGGATTGGCAACCGCTATTAAATATAAAACGACCTTTAGTGCATATAGGTAGAGAGACCCTGCGGATGCTGGTACCTGAATCTGCTTAATAGCAAAATTACCAGCTACTGAGTAAAATTCAAATATTTCTTGAGAAGATGCAGCTACTCTTCCAAAAACGGGTACAATCAACTCGACATCAGATCCTAATCCTGCAAGTGCTTGACACATTTTCACAGTATTTACCGAGTTAGCTGCACTTGATGGTAAAGAAGTATCTGCCAAGTAGTAGATCTTTGAATTGAGAGTCATATTACTAGGATTTTACGATAGAGTATTGTCGAAGCCAATAACATCAACATTTGCGTAAAGCAATTAAGCACCAGAAAAAATAATTAGAATCACTCCTCTTGAAGTTATTGTAAACAATATTGATGCTCATGATGGCTTGCAAAGTTTGACACCAAAACTAAATTAAATACACTGTTATTTTACAAACATTCACGTACTATATTAGCACTACAAGCGTAGGTAGGTATAATTACTTTATTGAATTACAATAAAACTATCTAAATAAGCTAGATTAAACGAAACAATACCAAAAAGAGATGTAGATGTAAATGATAATTCCTCTTATAGTGAGGAAACTATAGTTTAAACTTTATAATTTATTTTTTAGAAATTATAGATATAGAGTATTTGGACAATATTTTCAATTCGTCCTTCACACTGGTAGTAATATTGAAAAACAAGAGCATGGTACCATGTGTACCCATACATCTATGTTTGCGAATTAATCGAAAAACTTTTTCATTTTTAGCCTAGCACTCTGTGAAGCAAAATTATACAGCTCCCCTCCATTTTTTCCTATGAAAAAGCTGGGGGCTATGTAAGCACTGACACTTACACATAAAACCACTAGCGCACTGGTTATTCCCATTACGACAATTGAATTGGAAAACATAGCATAAGCAATATTAGAAGATATGTAAGCAGTCAAAGCAACCAAAATAAAAATTGGAAGAGAAGAGATAGTTCTAAGACACACTTGATGAAAGGAGAAAACTTTTTCTTTAATGAGCCAACCTGTCATTATCAGAAAGTTTGTAATTATTGCAAACGTCGTTCCAACGGCGACTCCAGTTATTCCATATTTAGAGCCTATCACCGAACCGACGGTAACTAAAGAAAAATAAATTCCTTGAGTGATCGCTAAATATTTTGTTTTGCCAGTAGACTTCAAATATACGTCTCCTATTTTGTACCCAATACGAAACACCATGCTCAACAGTAGTATCCTCAAAGGATTGGTTGCCTCTAACCATTTATCTCCAAGGAGAACTGAAATAATTTCTGGCGCCATAACGAAACAGAAACCTGCGAGGGGTAGCACAGTAAGGAAAACCAGTTCATAGCTCTTATCTAGAGCTGTAGACATCCTATTTTCATCATTTTGTATGCTAGACAAACTTGCAAAAAGCACTTTATTCATAACTGTTCCTGCCACGTTATTGGGTGCATTCATTAAAGCATACGCTCTGCTATATAATCCTAAACTATCTCCTCCCAACATTCTTCCAACGATTACATAATCTATTTTTCTAGCACCGAAATTGAGTAAGGCAGCTAAAGTAAAACTACCTCCATAACTTAGTAATTGCCGTAATGCTAACAGATCGATTGACAATCTTCGTACTGGTGGTTTTATCGAAACTAAAAGCAAACAATAAATAGCTGCCTCAATTACTGTTGCCCAAACTAAAGCCCAAACGCCGAATCCTCCCACTGCTAGGGCGATTCCAGCTATGCCATAACCGATGAAATAGGAAACTAAATCAAGACCAGCTAGCTTTTTAAACTTCAGAGATCGTTGTAACAAGCTGTAAGATATCTGGGAAAACGTTCGCAATGGGAAAATCCATACTAAAGCATTTAAGACCATAGTAAGATCAGCTAAACCGTAAAATCTAGCGATGTATGGGTTTATGTAGTAGAACAGTGCGACCAACACTAATCCCAAACACACCGAGAATGTGAGTGCTGTTTGCTCGTGTCTGGGTTGTAAATCCTTCATCTGAATTAGGGCTGGCCCGACGCCCATCTCGTAAATCATCTCGGTAAAAAGGATAACTACCATTGCGGCGGCCACTAAACCAAAATCGCTGGGATTTAGTAATCTGGCTAGTACAGCTACTACCGCAATCTGGATTACGGCTTTAATGCCCGAGCTGCCGCCAAGCCACATAAAGCCGCTGAGAGTTTTTCCGGTCAATCCTTCTTGTTGCTTCATTCTACTGGTTGACCATTTTTACCTCAATGTCAGTTTGAGGTCCTTTTCGAATCAACCTCAAAACTGAAGCTTCATCTAAACCTTCAAATTTCCAAGATCCACGTTCCTTTACGCTTACGCCAATTGTATTAGGTATAACCCCAAATCGATCGTCAAAATCGCAGAATATAAAACTCACATTGACCTTTTGATCAATTGCTCTTGAGTATTCACTTGAAATTAGTTGCCCTTTTAAAAATGTTCCATGGGCCAGAAATTTATTATTTATAAATGTCGCTGTAAAGTTTTCTCCATATTGCGGGGTGGGTCGAATTCCTCTGATACGTCCTTCCTTGTCGGGTGAAAAAATCCAGGTTACATCGTCAAAAATCATTTCTTTAAGCCGGAACAATCGAGGGTCTCCGACCTTATTAAAGGTACAATGAGTAAACTGCCCCTGCATTTGGTAGAGCGCTACATTTTCCTTCACTTGAACATTCTCACCCTGGATGACGGTCGAGTAACCTTTAGCTGCCATATCCAGAATTGCGACTTCACTATCATATACCGTCCAGATGGATAGCTGGGATTCTGGCTGGTGACGGGGAGCATTCGCGTAGTTTTCCTGTGTTGATTCCTCCAACTCTAGACGGTGCAGGGAACAATTTGAAATCTCTACGCGCTCCGCGGGACTACTAAAGGTAATCGATCCCCTTTTGGTACTTACCCGGTTCACTGTTGTCACCTTGTCAAAATGGATCGACGCGATATTTGGCTGGAAGTAACCCCGGGATATCCAGATACCATCAGCGTAGCCCTCATTTCTAATAGCTACATTTCTTACGGTGACATTTTCAAATGCAACGTAGACTCGACGTCCAGCGAAGCGCCCTTCCAGCAATTCTCGGCTACCGGCAAAACCAAGCATTGCGCTGTGTTCGACCTTATCGCCCGGCTGAATGGATTGTGCTTGCATGTTACAGTCGATCGTGAGATTCTCAATAGTGAGATTTCCCTTGATCAAGACTGTGTACAGAAAAGTCGATCCGTCTTTATCCACCCATTCTTTCCATTCGCTCGAATTCAGTTCGGCGTCGGTTGGCATGGCGGGCTCAAAAAAAGCACCGAAGTAGAAATCTTTCCCACTTCCAGTGCCTAAGCTATTTTCCGGCCGGCGGATGATTGTAGAGTCGATACCCTTACCGCTGATAGTAAGCCGATCGCCGGCAATTGCCATACGGTGGTTTTTCTTCCCATCCGTAAGCCACACTCCCGTACCCAATTTCAACGACTTCTCGCCTTTCCCTACGGCACGAATAACTTCATCATTGAAGGTCACACCTAGTGAATCAGAAACGGGCGCGGCAGTAGTCCGGCACGCCATCATTGATAGAACGTTCACCAGCAGCACCAGACCAAATAGTCGACTCATTCCCTTCCGTAAAATTTACGGAGATGGGTAATGGCACTCATGCCCATCGCTTCCACTGCCTCAATAGCGTTGCCGCCAATATGGGGAGTATTCATCAAATTTGGCACCTGCAACAGATTTGGGTTTTCGGGTGGCTCCTCTATATAAGTATCGAGCGCAGCTCCTCCAAGTTGACCGCTTTCCAGGGCAGCAATAAGATCCTTCTGGTGGACAATGCCCCCCCGCGCGGTGTTAATTACAATTGCCCCCTGCTTCATCCGTGAAAATGCCTCTGCATCCAGAAGATTGCTAGTTTCGGGGGTCAGTGGCGTATGTACTGTAACGAAATCCGCCTCGGCGTAGAGTTTATCCAGGGATACTTGGCGTACACCCTGCATTTCGCAGAAATCCCCTAGGTCAAGGATATCATTCACCAGAATTGTACACTTAAATGGTTTGAGCAGTTCCACCAAGTCCTTACCAATGTATCCGCATCCGATAATTCCTATAGTTTTACCGGTGAGCTGAAAACCACCATTTTTACGCCACTTGCCTTGTTTTAGCAAATTGCTGGTTACGTAAAGGTTTCTTCCAAGCGACAACATAAATCCGAGTACCATTTCTGAAACGGAGCGGCGGTTGACACCGCCCGTCCAACCAATCTTTATTCCCTTTCTTTTGCAGTGGTCCAAATCGATGTTGTTAAGGCCAACACCATATTTGGCGATGATCTTCAGATCGCGGCAGGCATCGATAGTACAAGCATCCATTTGCTCCAGTCCAATGACCAGCGCTTCGGCATCCTGAATATAATCGATAAGTTCTTGACCAACGAACCGAGTACCGTCTAAATTTAATTTAGCCCCAGGAAATGACTTGAGGATTTCCTTCTGTAGCACCGGATGGGTTGAAAATGATGGCGAGGTAACCGCCAATTTGAGGTCATTCATTTATTTACCTGTTTGATTTAATAACTGGCTTGGTAACCAATCAATTCAACTGTAATATCCCCCATAGCCGTAGCCATATCCGTACCCATAGCCGTAGCTGTTACCATAACCTACTCCCATCTTCAGGCCGTTAAGGACCAAGCCGGGATTTGGAAGTTTGTTGTTACGCTTTATGTCATCAATAATCTGCAACTGATCAATTTTCGTTACGCCGAATCGAGCAACAAAGATCGATATATCAACGTGGTCCCTTAACAACAGTGAGTCTGCGACCAAGCCTACCGGGGGCGTGTCAATTATGATGTAGTCGAACTGCTCCCTTAACTGCGAAATCATATCTTTGGCACGTGGAAGAAGAATTAACTCCGCTGGATTTGGAGGGATGACGCCACTTCCAATATAGAATAGATTATCAGTAGACTCCGCAGGATGTATGATTTCGTCCAATGTCGCGTTGCTCGTGAGGTAATTGGAAACACCCTTATTGTTTTGATCCCAGTTGGGGTTCAGGTATGATGCAAGTTTAGGTTTCCGCATATCCATTCCAACGAGCAGTACCCGGTTCCCAGAAATGGCTAGGGCAGCTCCAAGATTGCAACAAATGTAAGTTTTTCCTTCTCCGCTCATGCTGGAGGTGACCATTATGACTCTATTCGTCCCCCCCTGCATTAAAAACTGCAGATTGGTTCTCAACATTCGGAACATCTCGGCACTGGCTGATCTGGTATCTTTTGAGATTACTACCTGCTCCGTTCCCTTATTATCCATAATTTGACCCAAGAAAGGGACCGAAGTGAATTCCTTTATTTGAGCTGCTGACTTTACGGTGTTGTCCAATACTTCGGTTGCCGCGGCAATACCGAAGGGAAGAATTATCCCTAGGATCAGAGAGAGTCCATAAACTTGAATGGGCCCGAAGGAAGTGGATTGATGAAGCATAGGCTCCTCTAGTACCCGGATATTGGATATCGCTGCCGCGCTGGAGAGTGCACTTTCTTCCCGGCGCTGTAACAGGAAAAGATAGAGTTGCTCACGGATTTCCTGTTGTCGCTCTATTGCCATCAGGCCCCGTTCCTTACTTGGTATAGTCCGAATTTCCTGAAATAATTTTTCATTTTTCCGGGTAAGTTCCCTAATGCTTCCCTCGATTTCGCTTCTGGCTTTCGAAATGGCAGTAAGCATAACATTACGAAGTTCCCTAATCTTGTCCTCTACCGATATTAGCACCGGATTGTTAGGGCGGGCGGATAATAATAACTTATCCTGCTCCACCAGCAACTGATTATACTGGTCGATAAGGGGTGTCAGACTAAGGTTGTTGACGCTCAGGCTGTAAGGAATGTACCTTAGACTATCACCCGTTTCCTGCTCAACGGACTGACGGATTTGATCTACGGCAACGAGTTCGATCTGGAGATTGGCTAGGGCTTTGTCGTTTTCTTGAATCCGAGTAAAGTACCCTTCCAGTTCCCTTGCCGTGCCGCCTACAATATCGTTGGCAATTACGTAAGATTCAGCAGCGGCTTCCACTTCGTCTAGTTCCTGACCCAAATAATTTAGGCGGTCATTAACAAAATTGGTCGTTTTACGGGCAACCTCATTCTTTTCGGTGATGGTCATTTGATCATACCGACTAATCACCCCGTTTATAATGTCGATCGCGCGATCCGGCACCGGATTCATCATTGATAACTCCAGCAATTCCGACTTATTCACTGTCGATATCAGTAGGTTACTACTGTATTTTCGGGCGGTAAGGACGGGGTCATGAATGGTGACCGTAACTTCATTCTTGAAACTCGAATTATCGGGTACCGCATCGAGTGTTATGCTCCCGTAAGGTAAAAACAGTTTTTCACCTAATTTCCCGCTTGTCTCAAATTCATCGCCGGATCGAAGCGTGAAGGAGTTTCCATCATCTGCGAGTGAAACAATAAGTTCACGATTGTAAAGCTTGTTGTCCGGCCCCTTTTCGTATTCGACTACATCAAACGGTCGCTCGCTCGGATGGTATAATTCATCATTGCGAATATTTCCTTTGACCACGTACTCAATCTCTAGGTTTGCCGAATCGACAACCGATTTCATGATCGCATACGACCCTAATATCTCGATTTGGTTAGACATATTCATCGAGTTACTAGAGACGAGATTACCCTGTATCCCGGTGGTGATGTCGGCAACGGCCTGATCTTCCGGACTTTCTTTGATGTAAATAACGCTCTTTACCTGATAGGTCGGCACATAGTACCTCAGGTAGAGATAACCTAGAAACAGGGTAGAGGCAGGGACCAAAATAAACAGGTACCATAGCCGAAGTGATCTCGCCCATACAGATTGGAAACCGATGGACTGCTGAAAGGAAGCCCCAGCCTCGGCAGCTTCAGAATTACCGGTATGTAGTTTTTCCAAAATGAAGTTTCGTATTAATACGGTTAACGAGTGGCGGCAAGGATGATCGCCACGAAAGACAGCGCTGCGGTTCCGTATGAAATTAAGCGGCTTGCGGGATCGGCAATGGTTGCCACCCGCGATTCTAGCGGTTTGACGTAGATTACGTCATTCTGCTGCAGGTAGTAATAAGGAGAGGAGAAGATTTCGTCGTCCTGAAGATTGAGTTTTCCGTAGGTACGTACTCCGTCCTGCTCCCGGATGACTAGCACCTCGCTACGATCGGCGTACAGGGTTAAATCGCCAGCGTTGCCAATGGCCTCCAGAATTGAAATACGCTTGTTGGTCAACCTCAAACTGCCGGGCAGATTGACTTCCCCCAGGACCGTGACTTTAAAGTTCAAAAAACGGATATTCACGACGGGATCCGCCAAGAAGCCTTCTAACTCTTCTAAAATTTGTCCCTTAATCTCCTCCAGCGTTTTTCCCACGACGTAGAGCTTACCCAGCCCCGGAAAATCAATATTCCCTTCTTGGTCGACGAAATATCCGGTGGAGAGCTCGAGTTGCTCCGGACTCTGGCTGGCCCCACCGGTCTGGCCACCACTCCTTGACTGATCTACATTGAAGGGCGCTGCGGCTTCCATATTCAGGCTGGTCACCGTGATTCGCAATAAATCCTCAGGTTGAACCTTAAGGTTCATTGAGTTCTCGATGTTCTGTGGGCTTAGTTGGGAAAGGTCCGCCTCATCAAAGCTTACCAATTCCCCGTACGAAACGCAGGAGGAAACCGTGAGCGCGGCAACGATAAGACTTGACTTCAATAGGTTAGCTAGCATCGATAATCTTTTGTTTCTATAAAGTGCGGTTGCCCCACTGAGTCGAAGTCAGTATTCGAGACGCTTTTCTATTAATGGTCATTGACCGAATATTCTCTAGGTGATCCATATTGTGGGCATCCGTACCCGCATAAGCAATTAAACCTGCCTTGATCAAGTCCTTCGCGGCCCGCTGCACCCGACTCCCGTACATTCCTGAAAGGGAGCCCAAATTGATCTGTAGCTTTATTCCTTTACCGACGAGATCCGCCAGTTCCTGCTGATTCTGGTGGTAGTAATAATACCTTTCCGGGTGAGCAAGTACTATTTTGTAGCCCTTTGCCTGCAGCACAAAAAGAATGTCGTCACGTTGGGGTGGTGGGGCTACAAAGGAATACTCGATCAACACTTGATTTCCAGGAAGCGTCAACAAGTCATTCGTTTCAATGAGGGAGCCAAAATTCTCGTCGACTAAGTATTCCGCCGCTGCGTCAAGTTCAATAGGTATACCGCGACGCTGAACTTCTTCACGTACACGGCCGAGAACTGTCCGAATTTCTGCGGAAGTATTAGGGTATAGATCACTCATCACATGGGGGGTCGCGATGAGCTTTTTGTACCCAAGTAGTTTGAGCCGCTCAATCATTTCAATACTTTCCTCCAGCGAAGAAGCGCCATCATCGATGCCGGGCAGCCAGTGGGCATGCATATCGACGCGTAAAAAACCGAAGTCCCCTACGGTTTTACCTTTTCGCTGAAAGAAGCCAAACACTACTGCTTTTTTTGATCGGTGATTGCACCTGCGTCCGCGCCCTGATCCGTTACGTAGCCATAGTACTCGCGGTACCAGTCCAGGAAATTGCGGATTCCGTGCCGGATGTGGGTTTCGGGCTTGTAGCCAAGATCGTCCATTAGGTCCTGCACGTCGGCGTAAGTGGCGGGTACGTCACCAGGCTGTAGATCCATCATGTTCTTCTCCGCCTTTTGACCCAGTTCCTCTTCAATGGCCAAGATGAAGTCCATCAGTGTCACCGGATCGTTATTGCCGATGTTGTATACCTTATAGGGTGCCTTAGAGGTCGAGGGATCGGGAGATTCACCCGTCCATTCGGGGTTGCCTTTCGGCGGATTCTCAATGACTCGTTTAATCCCCTCCACTATGTCGTCCACGTAGGTGAAGTCACGCACCATATTCCCGTGGTTGAATACCTTAATGGGTTCTCCCTTAAGGATGGCTTCCGTAAAGAGGAAGAGGGCCATATCTGGACGTCCCCAAGGGCCATACACCGTAAAGAAGCGCAAACCGGTGGTGGCCAGCCCGAAGAGATGACTGTAGGTGTGCGCCATGAGCTCGTTGCTTTTCTTGCTGGCGGCGTAGAGCGAAATGGGGTGGTCGACGTTATCACCCGTCGACAGCGGCATTTTCTCGTTCAGTCCGTACACACTCGAACTGGACGCATACGCCAAGTGCTTCACGACATGGTGGCGGCAAGCCTCCAGAATATTCGTGAAGCCGATAATGTTGCTATCGATGTATGCCTGGGGGTTGATCAGGCTGTAGCGGACGCCGGCCTGAGCCGCTAGGTTAACAACGGTTGCGAATTTTTCGGCTTCGAAGAGCTGGTTCAAACTTTCCCGATCGGTGAGATCAAGCTTAATAAAACGATATCCCGGTTGAGTGGTACTCTGAACGAGTTTACCGTACTCAATCTCATTTTTATCGATGCCGGCCTCGGCTAGGCGGCTGTACTTTACATTAATATCGTAATAATCATTGATCACATCTAGTCCAACGACTTCCTCGCCATCCCGAAGCAAACGCTGAGACAGGTGAAAGCCGATAAAGCCCGCAGTTCCGGTAATGAGTATCATAAATTGGTATTGGGTGAGGAATGAATATTAAGCGATCGTACGAATGGCAACTGGTGGGGCGACCGATGGATCAGAGCCGCCAGATCTCCTCGCCGTCCTGCAGTTCCGCACGATCGTAAAGACCCTTCAGGTCAAACAACAACAGGTTATCCCGGCTCAACTCGCGGAATTTGTCGAGGGTAAAGGACTTAAATTTGTCGTGGGAGACCGCCACTACGATCGCGTCGTACTGCTTCCCAACCTCCTCGACCATCGTAAGGCCGTACTCGTGGGCGATCTCGTTGGGGCTGGCGTAAGGGTCGTGGAGTTGGACGTTGACGCCAAAGTCCATGAGTTCCCGAACGACGTCGACCACCTTCGAATTCCGAATATCCGCTACGTTCTCCTTGAAGGTGACGCCGAGCACCAGCACCTTGGCTTGCTTCGGGTTCTTGTTTGCCTTAAGGAGTGCCTGCACCAGTTCCTTGGCAATGAAGGCGGGCATGCGGTCGTTGATGCGGCGACCGCTGGCGATAACCAAGGGATCGTAACCCATCTTCACGCTCTTGTGTAGCAGGTAGTAGGGGTCGACGCTGATGCAGTGCCCACCGACCAAGCCGGGACGGAAGGGCAAAAAGTTCCACTTCGTACCGGCGGCTTCCAACACATCCTGGGTATCAATACCCATCTGACGAAAGATGATGCTCAGTTCGTTGACGAAACTGATGTTGACGTCGCGCTGGCTGTTCTCAATCACTTTGGCGGCTTCGGCCACCTTGATACTCGCGGCTTCGTAAATGCCCGCAGTGATGATGTCGCCGTAAATACCGGAAACCACCTTAAGGGTCTCGGGGTCGCTGCCGCTGACGATTTTGAGGATTTTGTCAACGGTGTGTTCCTTGTCGCCCGGATTGATTCGCTCCGGCGAATAGCCTACGGTGAAGTCTTCCAGGTAGGTCAGTCCGCTCTCCTCCTCCAGGAGGGGCACACAGTCCTCCTCCGTGCAGCCGGGGTAAACGGTTGATTCGAAAACAACGATGTCACCGGCACTCAGGGCTTTTCCTACGGAACGCGATGCGCCGAGGAGGGGCCTTAAGTTGGGTGTGCGACTCTCGTCAACGGGGGTAGGAACGGCCACGATGTGGAAGGAGGCTTTTGCGAGGTCTACCGGATCGGAAGAGAAAGTGATGTCCTTGTCGTCAAAGGCGGAGGCCTCTAACTCCTCGCTGGGATCCTGTCCGTTGCGCATCATCTCTACGCGCGGAGCGCTGATGTCGAAGCCGATGACCCGGAACTTCTTCGCAAGCTCTAGGGCCAGGGGAAGACCTACGTATCCGAGTCCGACTACGGAGATGGACTTTTCTTTACTGCGGTACGCATTGAGTTCCCGCTGGGCGTTGATCTGGGTAGTGGTTCCGTTCAAAGTAGACATTGTAAGATGAGGGTTGACGAAGATGAGGCTTCCGGGGAAATTTGTTTAAACGGCCTGGAGGGCGACCATCTTGCGAAAGTCACCCGAACTTTTCAGCAAATTGGCAAAGGTATCGACTTCGTGGTCCCCGCCCACCCGCAGAAAGACAATCTTGTCGACTTTTCTCAGGGTAGATAGGCGGTGAGCGATTACGATCAGGGTAAGGGTCCCAGCCAGGTGATCGATATTGTCCTGAATCAGTTTTTCACTCTGACTGTCGAGGGCGGAGGTAGCCTCGTCCAGAATAAGTATATCGACCTTTCTGTACAATTCGCGGGCAATTGCTATCCGCTGACGCTGTCCGCCGCTTAAGTTGATGCCATTGATGCCGATCCGGGTGCTGATTCCATCCGGCAGGGATCGTACGAATTCGGCAGCGTGAGCCAATCGAAGTGCTTCCCAAACAGGCTCATCGTTTTTGTCACTGCCGTCCCACAGCGCAACGTTATCGTGGATGGTGCCGCTGAATACCTGAGCCTCCTGCGTTACGTAGCCTATGCGCCGACGATAATCCTCCTTGACTATTTCGGTCACGTCTACCCCGTCGACCCGAATCATCCCCGCGGCGGGCTGTAGCAGGGCGGTAACTAAGTTGACCAGTGTGGTTTTTCCACTACCGCTTTCTCCGGCGATACCAATGGTGTCGTACTTATTGATTTGTACGGATAAGTCTTTCAGTACCTGCTTGTCGCGGTAGCGAAAATCAAGATGACTCACCTCGATCCGATCCCGCAGCCCCGTGAACGGCTTTGAGCCGGGGGGCTCCTGCCCCCCCTTCATCTCTTCGGTGAAGGCGATGAGGTTGCCGATCGATCCGGAGTACCCTAAAAACTGGTTGTAGCAGCTCTGTACCGCCGTGATGGACGTGAGTGCCCGGTAGAAAAAGAGTAAACTCAGAATGATCAATCCGATACCCTCTCCGAACACCATCAACTGCACGAATATGGCGGTCACAACCACGAGAACGATTAGGGGTTCGCGAACGGCGTAAGTGACGGCATTCATCAGTCCGATCCGTCGTTGCTGCGCTTCCGCTTCTCGTATGGTGGTGCTCACCTTCCTGCTGAATCGTTCAAGCAATCCGGTAGCCTTGAGGTACTTGAAGGACGCCACACTCTCGATCAGTAGCCCCTGATAAACGTTCATACCCCGGCTGATCGCACTGGATGCCGCTCTCGTGGTTCGGTTGATCCACTTGAACGCCACGTTGGACAACAGCCCTCCTACCACGACGATGGCGGCAAACCTGGGGTTCGCCAAATAAGCCAGCACGGCGTACACGATCGTCATGACCAGGTACTGCAACAGCTGAAAGTAGTTGAGGTAGGCCTGATTCACACGGACCACCTCACTACTGAGGGTGTTCTGAATGGTGCCGGAGTGTGCGTCCGCGAATTTGCCGTAACTGGCACCTACCAGCAGGTTTAGATTTCGCAATCGCAGTGCATTAGCAAAGCGCTGTTGAAGGATAACCCGGTAATAATCCAGTCCGAACCTGGCGACTCCCTTCAAAGTGAAGAACATGAGCAGAAAAAGCAGCACCGTAGTCAAATCCGGTCGGAACCCGATCGCCTCGATGTGTTCCAGGATGAAGCCCATTTCCCCGGTTCGTTCCCCCGTGGCCATCGAACCGTTGCTCACCAATTGCAGGAGTGGTAAAAACATCGCCAAACCGAATCCATCCATGATGGCTACCAACAAGCTCATCACCAGTGAGTAGATGACGTGATGACCGAGATAGCCATAAAAGAAACCGAAATAGTTGTGAAATTTTTGCCCCGGTTTCACCTTGCTTACTGTCGCCTAATCAGGGTTTCCAGGTACAGGCCGTACCCACTCTTTCGGAGTGGGGCCGCAATGTCCGCGAGCTGCGCCGTATCGATATATCCCATCCGCCACGCCACTTCCTCGATACAGCCGATCTTTTCGTCCTGCCGTTTTTCGATTACCCGCACGAATTCCGCCGCGTCGTGGAGGCTTTCGAACGTACCGGTATCCAACCAGGCCGTACCCCGCCCCATTACCCCGACGTCAAGCGTTCCTTCCTGTAGATACGTACGGTTCACGTCGGTGATTTCGTACTCACCGCGTGCACTCGGCATTACCTGTTTAGCAATTTCGACAACCCGCTTATCGTAAAAGTAAAGGCCGGGCACGGCATACTTGCTCTTGGGTACGGAGGGCTTTTCTTCGATTGAGATCACCTTATGGTCCGCCGCAAATTCCACTACCCCGTAGCGCTCGGGATCGTGCACCGGATAGGCAAACACGCGGGCACCTGAAGTCAGTTTCGCGCTCTCCTGCAGCAATTGGGTCAGCCCCGCACCGTGGAAGATGTTATCGCCGAGAATCAGCGCGCAAGTGTCGCCATCAATAAATTCCTCCCCAATCACGAAAGCCTGTGCCAGTCCGTTTGGAACTTCCTGGACGGCGTATTCAAACCGACAACCCAGTTCACTTCCGTCACCGAGCAAATTGCGAAAGGCTTCTCTATCGTTAGGGGTAGTGATGATCAGTACCTCTCTGATTCCGGCCAGCATGAGGATGGACAGCGGATAGTAGATCATCGGCTTGTCGTACACCGGCATCAACTGCTTACAGACCGCCTGGGTAATGGGATACAGTCGGGTTCCGGAACCACCGGCAAGAATTATTCCTTTCATGCGGGTAGCTTATCGATTCTGGTACATGGTTTCGTAATAATCCTGGTACGCACCACTGGTCACGTTGCGCATCCATTCCTCGTTTTCCAAGTACCAATCAACGGTCTTGGAAATCCCCTCCTCGAACTGCAGACTCGGCGTCCAACCCAGCTCCTTCTGCAGCTTGGAGGCATCGATCGCGTAGCGCATATCGTGGCCCGCCCGGTCGGTAACATAGGTGATCAGTTTTTCGCTGCTCCCGCGTTCCCGCCCCAGCTTTTCGTCCATCGTACGGCAGATCACCTTAATCAGGTCGATGTTTTTCCACTCGTTGTGGCCGCCGATGTTGTAGGTCTCCCCGTGCTTTCCCTCGTGCAAAATAAGGTCGATGGCCCGGGCGTGATCGACCACGTAGAGCCAGTCGCGGACGTTTACGCCCTTCCCATAAACGGGCAGCGGTTTCTCCTGGCGAATGTTGTTGATAAACAGCGGAATAAGTTTCTCCGGAAACTGATACGGTCCGTAGTTATTCGAGCAGTTGCTGATCACCACCGGCATGCCGTAGGTGTGGTGCCAGGCGCGTACGAGGTGATCGCTACCCGCCTTAGTAGAAGAATAGGGACTCCGTGGGTCATAGTTGGTATCCTCCGTGAAGAATCCCGTTTCTCCCAGCGAGCCGTAGACCTCGTCGGTCGAGACGTGGTAGAAAAGCTTGCCGGAAAAACCCTCCTTCCAGGCCTCGCGAGCCGCCTGAAGCAGGGTCGCAGTGCCCACCAGATTGGTTCGTACGAAGACCAGCGGATCCTCGATACTCCGGTCTACGTGACTTTCCGCCGCAAGATGGATGACCGTATCGATGGGGTATACCGCAAAAATCTTCCGAATCGCGTCCAGGTCGGTGATATCCGCCTTTACAAAACTATAATTTCCGCTTTCCGCTACGTCGGCCACGTTTGCCAGATTGCCGGCGTACGTCAGCTTATCGAGGTTGATGATGTTGTATTCGGGATACTTATTCACCAACAGGCGCACGACATGGGAACCGATAAATCCAGCTCCTCCGGTAACCAAAATGGTTCTGTTTTTCATATGGCAATTTCATCAAGCCAGCCCGCCAGTTTACTCACCAGCACGGGGTGGCTGAATTCGGTAATGGGTTGACCATCTACCGAAGTATCAACTCCTTTCGTAAAGGCTTGGTATAATTCAAGCAGATTTTGGGCGGGAAGCGCGGGAGCTGTGTCGTAGGGGAAAGAGCGACCCCTTCCGGTATTTTCCAAAATGATTGCCACATCGCTATCGGCCGGACCCAGGTTCAGGATCGGCCTCCCGACGGCCAGGTATTCAAACAATTTCCCGGGGATCCGGCCGGAGGCATTTTCCTGCTGGTTGAGCAGGAGCAGCAGCACCTGACTATTGAGCATCTCCTGCAGGGCCTCTCCCCGACTCACCGAGCCGGCGAAGTTGGACTGCTCCAGCAAGCCATAGTGTTCGATGCGTTGGCGGACGCGGTGATCGACCTGACCGTACAGGCGCAACTCGAAATCCTCCGCAAACCCCGGCACCTCTTGTTTCAACTGGTTGATGGCCTGAAATAGAACCTCGGGGTTGCGATCGTGCCCCATAATGCCGAGGTGGGTCAGCGTGAATTTTTGGTGCGGCTTGCGCACTAGTCCCCTGAAGTCGTCCGGATCGTATCCCCAGTACAGGACCCGTACGTTTTTGGCTCCGATGCCCTCGAGATCCCGCTTCCAACTCGGACTTACGATGGTGGTCATGGTGGCCTGTGCGAAAGCTTCCTGCTCCAACCGCTCGTGCTTTCTTCTCCCCCAGGGGGCGAGCTTCAGCATCTGGTAGTAATCGACCTGGGTCCACGGATCCTGGAAGTCGGCTAACCAAGGGATTCCGGTTTGCTTACTCACCAGGGTTGCGATCCGGGTATTGCTGTGGGGCGGGCCATCGGATAGGATGGCGTCTACCGGGTTTTCATTTAGATAATTGACCAGCCGTTTGACGGATCCCCTGATCCACAGGGCGCGGGCGTCGGGAATAAAGAAGTTGCTCCTGATCCAGACGGCCAGTTCGTGCTTCCAGCCGCCACTGGTTTCGTCCGTATAGAAAACGTTGTTGACGTTCTCGTCGGCCGGTTTGCCCATGAACCTTTTGTACCAGGCGTAAGGTTCGACAATTGGTTGGCGAATTACCTCCAGGTCGGGAGGCAAGTCACGGTTGTTGCTGCTGTCAATGGTCGGATAGTGCGCTCCCGCGGCGGTGAAGATGACCGGCTCCCACCCGAAGGTGCGTAGATATTTGGCAAACTTCAGGCAGCGGAGCACCGCGATTCCACCCGACGGCGGCCAGTAATAGGAGATAATCAGTACCCGCTTTAACGCGGCTCCGCCGTCCATGTGTCGAGAGCACTATGTCCAAACCGCGCCTGCGGCAATTGAGCTTCCTTTGTACAAAACACTACCAAAGTTTCTTTTTTCCCTCCTGAGGATCCTGCTTCTCGTCGGTGCTGCCGTTATCGAGCGGAATCACGTCATCGGGAGACACCTCGCAAGTCATCAGGCGAGCGTCAAGTCCGTCAAACGATATGATAAACCTTTTCTTGCTTTTGGCCTGGATGTAGTGGCCCCGTACTCCCGCGAGGGGACCACGGCAAATTTCGACCAGGCAGCCGGGGTTCAGGACATCGGCCTTCTCCTCCACCGCCCATTCCAGCGTATCATCGGATGAAAGCCGTTTGAGTAAATCAATCTCCTTCTGGGTTACCTGACGGCGATCCGGCCCGGTCTTTACGAATCCGAACACGAAGTTCACGCGCTGCACCGTAAGTGCCTCGCGGGCAATGATTCGGACGAAGATGTATCCTCCCAATAAGGGAATCTGCCTTACACCCGTTTTTGATTTGTAGTTGAAGGGGCGGTCCCTGAGCGGAAGGAAGCACTCAATGCCCACTCGCTCAAGCTGCTTGATGATCACCTTTTCCTTACGGTGCCCTACCCGCACCGCAAACCACCGAGGCTCCACTTGGTGCAGATCGTCCGTGTAACCGGAATTTTCGGGCTTAAAGGGGTTTAAGTTCGCAGTTATCAGCACTAAGGACACCAATTTAAAGTAGGCTTCTATAGCTAAGAGAGCGCAAAGATAAACCTTTCCGGTACAAATAACGACCGCTCCGGATTCTTACGGTCCGAAGCGGTCGCTCATGTTCACAAAACTCCTCGCTTTTTACCTGGCGAGCACGAATCGCGTGGTTTGCACGGCGTCCCCTCCAATCAATTGTAGAGTATAGGTACCCGTAGGCAGGCCGGAAAGGTCGATCCGGAGCCGTTCCGCCGTAGTCCTAGCTTCCCGGATGACGCGGCCCTCGCTCGTAATAATTCGCAGGGAGGCCCCGCTGTGGAATTGAGCGGGAATAAGCGCCGTGACGTAGTTTTCAACCACGGGATTGGGGAATACGGTCAACTGATCACTGGGAAGAGCTTCGCCGGGGCCAGCTACGGGGCGGGTAGCGGGTCCGGGTCCACAGGCGGAACGACGTTCGTAGGCGCCGATGTCGCGGCTGTCACCGAATACGCGCCGCCCCGTCTGATCCACTAGTCGATCATCAGGGTCGCCCATGTCGATTACGGGACTAGGGCACTGTGGGGCGTGGGTCAGGGTCGGGCCGCCGTTATCGGCAAGCGGACCGAAGTTTGCGGACATCCCCTCCTTGTCGGTCGATTCGGCCGGGAACTGGTTGTCGAAATTGTCGCTGATGAGGTTGTATCCGTCGGAGCGAACCGATCCCATCGTGGCACCGAAGTCGGGATATATCACGGCAACGTTGCTACTGATCGCCGTTCCGGTGATCGTAAGGCTCGCCCCGGCAGTGGTCTGCATGTATCCTCCCCCGGTAGCGGCGCTGTTCATCGCGATGGTTACCTTGTTGATTTCGGCGGAGCCGGTATTTGCTAAACCACCGCCCCACCCTTCGGTGAAGTTGCTCGATACAGTAGACAGGGTAAGCGTCAGGTCACCTCCGGTGGCGTTCGTTATGCCGCCGCCCGTGGTTTTAGACCCGCCGGTTGCCGTATTGCCGGCAATGGTGGTAAAGCTGACGTCCAGCTTGCCGCCGTTGTTGTAAACGCCGCCCCCACTTACGCCCTGGCTTGAGCCGGTCACCGAGTTGCGCAGAATGTTCATTCCGGTGATGGTCATGGCGGTGCCGGACTGGTTCCAGATGCCTCCACCCTCATGGGTCGCCTGGTTACCGATGACGGTACCTCCGACAAAATTCACCATTGCGTTCATTCCCGTTACGTGGAAAGCACCTCCGTTTCCGGGTGCGCTGCCGGTCGAGTTGTTCAGGTAGTGAGATTTCAGGGATGAAAAGCTGCCATCAATCACCTCGACCGCGCCCCCGGCACGATTGGAAGTATTACCGGAAAACAGTACGCCGGCCACCACCACGTCACCGCCGGTGCTCAGGAGACCACCACCCGATCCGGAAGTACCGGTAGCCCGATTATCCGTGACTTCCGTAAGTACGCCTACGAGCATGCTTCCTCCGTTGTTGTACAGTCCGCCGCCGCCCTGGTCGGCGTCGTTGCCCTGCGACCAGTTGCCGTGAACCTTGGTACCGATGACGGTCATCAATCCGATGTTATTCCACAGTCCGCCGCCTTCGGCACCGGCGCAGTTACCACTCACCGAGCCGCCGAGCATACTGAAATCGCCATCGCCGCCAATGTGGATTCCTCCTCCGTTACCGGGACGCGTACCGACCACGTTGCTATCGATCGCCGAATACGTGACGTAGAATTTGCTGCCGGAACCCGAGGCATCCTCGATGCCCCCACCCGCACGATTGGCGTAGTTGCCCTTGATAAGCGCATCGTTCACGCGTAGGGTACCACCGACCGCATTCAGGATACCGCCCCCGCTTCCGGAGGCTCCGGTCGCGCGGTTGTTGAGGATCACGGTTTCGTAGCCGATGGCCATTGTGCCACCGTCGTTGTACAGTCCGCCGCCGCCCTGGTCGGCATTGTTACCTAATGCGCTATTCGCGCTAACCAGTGTGTTGCGAACGGTCATCTTTCCACCGCTGTTCCACAGTCCGCCACCCTCGGCGCCGGCCATGTTACCGCTTACGGAGCCGCCGAGCATGCTGAAATCGCCGCCGCTACCTACGTGTACGCCTCCCCCGTTTCCGGGATTGTAGAATACCTGGTTGCCGTCGATCATGGCGTCTACGGCGTAGGCCCGACTGGAGGGACCCGAAGCGTCCTCGATGCCGCCACCCGCACGGTTAGCCATATTGTGAGACACGGTAGCTTCCAGTACGGCCAGAGATCCGCCGGTAGCATTGAAAATACCGCCGCCGCTACCGAGCATTCCGGTGGCACGGTTGTTCGTAACGAAAGTTTCGGGACCGACGTACATCTCGCCCCCGTCGTTGTACAGGCCGCCGCCACCCTGGTCGGCTGCGTCGCCCTTGGCGACGTTGTTATCTACCATCGTCGACATGATCCGGAGTTTGCCCGTTCCGAGCCAGATGCCGCCGCCCTCGGCGCCCGCGATGTTTCCGTGAACCTTGCTGTCGTCGATGTTCAGCACGCCATCTCCGCCGATGTGAATACCCCCGCCGTTGCCGGGAGCGTTGAAGACGACGTTTTCATTTATGTGTGACCGCGAGATTAGCAAGTCCGTTCCCCCACCGGAGGCATCCTCGATACCGCCGCCGGCCCGGTTGGCTTTGTTCTCCGCAATCATGCACGAGACGAGTTCCATAGTGCCCCCCGGTCCGTTCAGGATCGCGCCGCCGGATCCGCCCGTTCCGATGGCGGAGTTGCGGGTCAGCATCACTTCACGCAGGTACATTTTGCCGGTATTGTGAATAGCACCCCCGCCCTGGCTGGGCATGTTGCCCCGCGCGATGCTGTTCTTGATGAATACCTGACGGAGGTAAACGGTACCATCGATGTTCTGCAGTGCTCCCCCGCTCTCCTTGCTCGAGCCGTTTATCATCCGAAGCTGAGCGAGGATCACCCGTGCGCCTCCCATGATGTTAAACACCCGGTTGGTTTGATTGCCGGTGAGGAAGGTGCGGTTCAATCCGTTGCCCCGAATAGTGAGGTCCTTGGCGATCTTGATCTCCGACTTGAAGTGGAAGGCTTTGCCGTTGGTAGCAGCAATGAAGGTGATCTCATCCCCCGGCATGGCATCGGCTACGGCCTGCCGTAGTGTTCCGGGACCCGTATCGGCAGTGGAGGTTACAACGATGTTTGCCGCAAGAAGTAAGGAAAGCGAGCAGAGACCCAACAGGAAGGTCATCACCAATCGCTTGGAGTAAAAATTGTCCATAGGTAGCTAGTTTGTTAATAAAGTGTAGTCATAGTCAGCCGGCTGCGCGAAGCAACCAGACCGTGAGCTGAAACTACGTAATTATTCGGCTACCCGGTTTTGTATTTTCTCAGGAAAACGAAATATTTAGCTACAAAACTCTCATTACTGAAATTTTTGTTGCATTTATCGCTCCAGTACAAATATTGTGTCAGTATCCGCCAGCCCAACGGCGCATTCCCCATTCCGCGGCAAATAGCGCGAGGAGCAGGAAAAAGATTCCCTTCAGGTTAACGACCGAACGGGTGTTGATCGTTTCGAACAGGATGGGCTTGACCGAGCCGTCGGCCTCCAGTCGTGCCGGTAGTTCAGTCAGTTGTCCCGGAAAAAGTAGCGCCCCCCCGTAGCGGTCGCTGAGCTGCCGGAGCAGTCCGTGGTCGGCTTCCAAAGCGAATCGTTCCAACTCGACGGACTGTACACTAAAACGGCCCTCACTCACCAGATTCTCCGTTCCATCGTTCACCGTGCCGCGGTAGCGATAGTTGCCTACCGGCAACCGTCCCGCGTTGAGGGAGTAGGCCGTAGCCGTCCGGGTAAACGCGTAATTGTATTCGCGCCCCTCGGGCCCCGTCACGACCAGGGTGGCCTCCGGGCCGTTGACGAGTTCGTAGCTGCTGTTGTACAGTTCGGCGTCGAACTGTACCGGCTCGTTCTCGTCAAAAATATTCTCCGCTACGCTCACCCTAAATCGCCGTTTATCTTCCTGGACGGTGAGGTACTGGGTAAGTTGGCCTACAAATTCGTCAAAGCGGGAGTGGTTCCCGTTTTCGAGGTAGTCGAATAAGCGCCACTGCCACAAACCGGACCCAAGCAGCACACCAGTGCGGCGGCCGCGGCTCTCCCCGACCACCAACAGAGGAAACTCCGTATCCACCCGGCCGATTCGTTGGCGCAGCACCACGCTGGCCGCCGGTGAGGGTACAAAGCGGCCAAAGGGTACGGAAAGCGGAGGAAACAACGGCAGCCCCCGCCGGAGTTCTTCGCTCAGGGTAAAGGAATTGAAGGTCGGATTGAAGATGGCCGTTGCCTCATTTCCCTGCACCTGCGCGCCGCCGCCCTGCACGTTGACCAGGTCCTGCGCGGCGTTGAGAATGGGAGAAGGAAGGGAAGGGCCGGTGATGAAGAGCGTAGGCACCTTCTCCTCCTCCGTACCGGCCAGCAGGGAGGATAGGCGGGTAACGGCCGTGGGAAGTTGGTGGATTACAACTAGGTCAAAATCCGCCACTCTACCCGTAAAGCGGTTGCCGTAGGCAATTTCCACCTCGTTGTTCTGTCCGGAAGCGAGCGACTGCCGGAGGGCGGAAAGGTCCGGATGCGGCGCGGCGGCCAGCAATAGTATCTTCTGGCGGGCGTCCAGTACGTCGACAAAGATGTCGCGCTGGTTGTTGGCGGCGCTCACCTCGTTCCCGATCGACGAGACGGCAATGCGGTACCGTTGCATGCCCGGGCGGTCGGCGTCGAGAATGATCTCACGGGTGGTGAAAAAGTCGGGGCCGTCGATGTTCACCCGCTCGGTATGCAACACGGTATTGCCGCTCTCCCCCACCCGACTCACGGTAAGGGTAGTACCGGCGGCAGCGGCATTGCGGGCGCTGAGGTCCACCTGAATGGAGAAGCGATCGTTGAGGTAGGCGATCCGGTTGTGAAAGACCCGGCTGACCAGCAGATCGCGGCGGCGGGTGGTATCGCCGAGCCCCACCGTGTAGACGGGGGCCCGCAGGGGGTAATTGCGGTAGGCGGGGTTGCTGCCCTCGTTGTAGATGCCATCACTCGCCAGTACGACCGCCCCTAGGTTCTGGGTTCCATACAGATCCCCGACCTCGGTGAGTACGGCATCGAGGTTTGTCTTCTTATCGCCGAAGGTGAGCGGGCCGGCTTCCCGCACCGTAGCGCCGAAGGTGTAGTCCACCACCCGGTACCGTTGGGCCAATTGGTCGCGGAGCGCCGTCCACTCGGCGGCATAGGCGGTTGTATCGGTTTCGAGCCCAACAGATTCGCTGACGTCCTGTACCATCACGATGACGGGTTCCTCCCGGTCGGTGCGTACAAAGCGGAGCAGGGGAGCCAGCAGGAGGGCGGCAAGCAGGCTATAGCCCAGAAACCGCAGGAAGGCCATTCCCCACACCAGCGGACGGGGGCCCGGCGTCGGTGCGCGGTAGTAAAGCAGCAGGGATACCGCCAGACCGGACAAACCGCAGAGGGCGAGGTACCAAATGGGGTATTCGAAGGTAAGGTCTTGCATGCGGGGGCGGGGACGCGGGAGCGGTGATTATTCTACAAACTTATACCCAACGCCGCGGACACTCAGGAAATGAGCCGGGTTTTTGGGGTCCTGTTCGAAATACTTACGGAAGGAAAGGATGAAGTTATCGATCGTGCGGGTGCTGGGATACACGTCGTAGCCCCATACCGACTGCAGGATCTGCTGGCGGCTGACCACCTCGCCCCGTCGTTCGGTCAATAACTTGAGCAGCATCGCCTCTTTTTTGGTGAGGGTGAAGGTACCCTGGTTTCCCCGGGCCTCGTAGGTGGCGAAGTTGACCTGGTTGGAGCCGAAGCGAAAAAGATCCGGTTGTACTTCCGGAGATTTACTGGTCCGCTCGATGAGTCGGTTGACCCGTAGGAGCAGTTCTTCGAAAACGAAGGGCTTGGTGAGGTAATCGTCGGCTCCTTTCTTCAGTCCCTGGATGCGGTCCTGTGCCTGGTCCTTCGCGGTGAGAAAAATGATGGGGGTATCACGGTTGGTGAGGCGAATTTGCTCAACGACCTGAAATCCGCTGATTTCCGGAAGCATCACGTCTACGATCATTACGTCGAAGTGCTGTTCGCCGGCGTGCTTGAGGGCGCGGCGGCCGTCTTCGGCGGTGACGACCTCGAAATTCTCCATTTCGAAGTTGAGTTTTACGGTTTCACGAATGTTCTCTTCGTCTTCGACCAAAAGGATGCGTAGCATGGATGGGGATTTGCTGATTCTTACAATCCGCCGTCCTTAATGGTTGCGGGCTTTGGAAGGCCCGTGGCGCGTCCTAACTAATTTATGTCGTTCTTTGTCTCTCCCTCGACGACCGAAATTCTATGAATAACTGGACCTTCTTTCGGGAAGCCCTGAAAAATTTTCGCTCCACCGGAGCCATCGCGCGGGCTTCCCCCGCCCTGGTCAAGCGACTCATCAACTCCATTCCGTCGAACGTCCCCCTTCGCGTTGTAGAGCTCGGTCCCGGGGAGGGGTGCATCACCCGTGCCCTGCTGGATAAGATGAGCCCGGACAGTCGGCTGACCGTATTCGAGATCAACCCGGCCTTCGTGGGAAGGCTGCGCACCATCGATGATCCGCGACTGGTGGTGGAACCCGTAGGTGCCGAACGCCTCACGGAGCATTTTGCAAAGGGCAGCGTGGATTATGTTGTGTCCAGTCTGCCGCTCAGCATGATCGAGCAATCGGTTAAGGAGGAGATCATCCGGCAGTCGCAGGAAATTCTTCGTCCCGGTGGTCAGTTTCTACAGTACCAGTACGCTCTTCAGGATTACGGCTTACTGAAGGACAATTTCAATAGTGTCTCCGTCAGTTTCACGATCGCTAATCTACCGCCGGCCTTTGTGTACAGCTGTTCGTTGGGGATGCTGTAGCTGGAGTGGTTCGTGGCGTCTCGCCGCGGTTGTCGCTTAACGCAGATTCCGCGGATTGATCGCAGAGTTAGTCCGTGACGTTGCACGCCGAGCTTTTCCACCACGGATGACCACCGATTAGATACGGATCAAGACGGCAGGCTAACTAGCGTCAATCAACGCGCGAAGGCCGTGGAGTTGCACGCCGAGCGAGGCTCGCCCGTCAGGCTGCCGGGCCCCGGCAGCCCCACCTACTTTATGATCACCTTTTCGATTACCACATCCTCCAGGGGGCGGGCGTACTGACCGGTTTCCACTTCGGCGATGGCCTCCGCTACGTCCATGCCGGTGACGACCTCACCGAAGACGGTGTAATCCTGGTCGAGGTCAGGACGGCCACCCACGGTTTTGTAGGCCTCGCGCTGGGCCTCACTGTATGTGATGCCTTTGATGCGCTCAATCTGGTCGAGGGAGTTATCGGTTTGCAGCTCACCGGTCACGATATAAAACTGGGAGCCGCTGCTGCGCTTTTCGGGATTCGGGGTGCGGGCGGCGGCCAGAGCACCGTGAAGGTGGGGCGCGCCGATCTCGTGGTCTATTTCGTAGCCCGGGCCTCCCATACCGAGGGTTTTATCCATGGCAGCTCCCTTGCTTGTGGGATCGCCTCCCTGAATCATGAATCCGGGAACAACGCGATGAAAGAGAGTACCGTCGAAGAATCCTTCATTGGCCAATTTGATGAAGTTGGCGGCGTGGCGCTCGGTTTCGGGGTAGAGCATTACCTCGATATCGCCCCGGTTGGTTTGAATGACGGCGTGGGTGGGGCCGGCGGGTTGGCAGTGCATCAGAAGTACGAGTAACAGGCAACAGAATATCGCGCGCATGGGGATGTCAGTTAAGTAAATGACCCGGTTGGGTGCTCAAATGTAGCTGAATGGTATCAAGTAGGGCTTCATTGAACTTCCTGACTCCGGATTTATTAAAATGGTGATGATCGTAATAATCTATTGAATCATTGAGATTCAAGTCAATGTCATTAAAATTATAATAGGTCGCTAAAGAGTCCATAACACTGCTAAAGGAATCTATGCCTTTTAAAGTTCTATAATAGTTTTTTGTAACTGGGGCAAACACCAGTATTGTCTCTATTTTACGATCCTTGAGGATTTGAATCATTTGTTTAAAGGCTTCCAACTGGTCCTCGCGAAAGAAAATTTCGTTAGGTGGGAATTCTTCCTCAGATGCGTTTGTGCGAATGGTTTCAACATAACCACCACTCCAGTATTTATCATCACCGGTTTCACTAGGCTCTGTTTCTTTGGTTTCACCCAGGATATTTCGCTCTATAATGCCGTAGGTTAGGGTATTCCATACTATTGGATTCCAGTATGTAAGCGCGAGCTCAATGGTGGACTCATCTAATTCGCCATTGGCAATTACATCCAACATGGATTCGACCCCGTCAATAGCAAAGATTACGGGGTAGACCTCATAAACTACCAATTTGGGGTTAAACCTATTCAAATATTTCTCGAGTAACAACTTTCCCTGCAGCGGCGTCTGACCCTTTGACCCTAGCACGAATGACTTGTATCCTTTCTCGTGAAAATACTGTGTATTGAAACCCCTATAGGCGTGAGAAGATCCCATAAACAAAATATCTACATTCGTAACCGTGTCCGCTTCCACCAGACGAGAGTATAGATATCCGGTGGTAGCTGGCCGCCATCTTATATTAGGCTTTAAATAATCAGGTGCCAAACTTTCCCACACCAAGATTCCGATTGGATAGCACAGCAATGCAAACAAACAGAAGCTCAATGTTCTTACAACAAATTTTCTCCCTGGAGTCATCTGTTAGAATTGAAAATAAATGAAAGGTGTCTCGTGTGTTGGTATAAAAATCAAGATACACATCAAGATAAATGCGTAAAAGCTCCATCTAAATACCCAATGCCATTCCAGACCTAAGCGTTCCAAAGCGTGCAGTCCAAATCTCCCAAACCACTCAATTACCAGCATGAGTACAATCAGGGTAATGGTGTATGCAGCCTGACCGATATCTATGGCCGATGGAAAACTGAGCAGGGTGAAATTCAGCATCCCGCCTAAATATTGTATGGCATCTCCCACCGTTGGCGAGCGGAAAAAGATCCAGGCTACCACGGTTAGGCCGAAAGTGACTGCAATCTGAGTCAATTCCTTAAAGGACGGCAAAACTCTCCCCTCCGCAATTTCTCCCTGATGTTGCCTATTTTTCTTCGCTAGTAACAAGGGGAGAAAATACAAGGCGTTCAGCGCGCCCCATACGATGAAGGTCCAGTTAGCGCCGTGCCAAAATCCGGAGACCAGGAAAATGATGAAGACATTTCTTATGGTCACCCATTTACCCGCGCGGCTTCCCCCAAGTGGGATATAAACATAGTCCCGAAACCAAGTAGTAAGAGAAATGTGCCACCGCCGCCAAAACTCGGCAATGTCCCGGGAGAAGTACGGAAAGGCAAAGTTTTGCATTAGATCGAAACCCAAGAGCCTTGCCGTGCCGATGGCTATATCGGAGTAACCCGAAAAATCTCCGTAGATCTGAAAGGTGAAGAACAGCGCACCAAGCAGCAGGGTGCTTCCGTCGTGGGCTTCATAATTATTGAAAATCTCATTGGCCAGCTCGCCGCAATTATCAGCAATTACAACCTTCTTAAAAAAACCCCACAGTATTTGCCTCATGCCATCAACAGCCAAGGGATAGCTGAAGGTTCGTCGGCGCAGAAACTGGGGCAGCAGATGGGTGGCACGTTCGATCGGGCCGGCGACAAGCTGGGGAAAAAAGCTGACGAATGCCGAAAAAGCAAGAAAGTTGTTGCTTGGCTCCAAACGCTTCTGGTAAACATCTATTGAATAGCTCAGCGTCTGAAAGGTATAAAAGCTAATGCCTACGGGCAGGACTATTGATAAAGTATAGGGATCGAAGGGGTACCCAAAAATTGTGAAGGCTTCAGTGAAACTTTCAACAAAGAAATTGTAATACTTAAAAAACCCGAGCAGGCCCAGATTTATAAAAAGACTAAAGAATAGAAGTATTTTCCTTGCGTCGGGTGCCGCCGTATCCCCCAGCCTTCTTCCTACGCTGTAATCCACGACGGTGCTGAAAAAAATCAAAAAGAGGAACCGCCAATCCCACCACCCGTAAAAGACATAACTGGCCAGTACGATCAATGCGTTCTGCATCCATAGGGCTTTTCGGTTAAGCAGCCAGTATAGCACTAGTACTAAGGGGAGGAAAATGGCAAAATCCAAGGAGTTGAAGAGCATAGCTGTAAAATCTCCGCAAAAGTATACATTTCTGTTGTGCAAACTGGCCTGAGCCTACTTGCCTTGGCTTTGTGACCGAACCGCACGATTGGATCATCCCCTCGTTTTACCCCAGCATCCCCTCCTCCGTCTCCAGCTCCTCGAAGTAGGCAATGATTCGTTGCTTGAGCAGTTGCTCCTGCCCCTGGAGGTCGGTCGGCGGGATCTTTGCGGTGAGTTCGTAGTGGGGCCAGCCGTCGTCGTCGCGACCCACGAAGCGGTAGTGTCCTTCATCGGCCAGCAGGCGGCAGACAGCAATGTGCATGAGGTCGCGCTTCTCCTCCTTGGTGAAATCGGCCTGCCAACGCCCAAACTCCTGTACGCCGATGAGGAAGAGCAGGGCGTTGAGGTCCGGCAGGGCGTCGCGGTTGAAGCGGTCCTTGATGAGGTGGCGGACGCGTTGGTAGGCGAAGTCTTGTTCCCAGTCGGTCATGGGGGGGATAGGGATTGAGGGATAGAAGGGATTGAGGGATAGAAGGATTGAGGAGAATACTGCTACCTTGGCCGGAGGTGAATCCGCTGATCTGTTCTAACGATGAAAGGGGTGTTGCCGGTTGAATCTATTTTACAAAAAGTGGAACGAACACTATGCCGTTTAAGACTACCCCCCTGGAAGGGCTTCTTATATTTGAGCCGCGCGTTTTCGAGGATTCGCGTGGATACTTTTACGAATCTTACAACACCAAGACGTTCCGCGAGGCCGGTATTGAGACCACCTTCGTACAGGACAATCAGGCGGCGAGCACCAAGGGCGTTCTGCGGGGCCTTCACCAACAGACCGGCCACGCTTCCCAAACAAAGCTGGTAAGGGTAATTTCCGGAGAGGTCTTCGATGTAACCGTGGATTTGCGTCCGGATTCTCCTACTTACCACCAGTGGTACGGCATTTACCTGAGCGGGGAGAACCACCGACAACTGTACATCCCCCGTGGCTTCGCGCATGGCTACCTGGTCACTTCGGAGGAGGCCACCTTTGTCTATAAGTGCGACAACTTTTACGCTCCGGAAACCGAGCAGGGCTTCCGCTACGACGACCCTGCCTTCGGGGTGGAATGGCCGAAAATGGAAGGAGGATACACCGTGGCGGACAGGGATCATACCTGGCCCCTTGCTAACCTGAACCCCTGAATAGCTGTTAAGGGAATCATGGAACCATCTCACCCCATCCTCTTTTTCGACGGCGTTTGCAACCTCTGTAATGGAGCGGTACAGTTCATCCTCAAGCACGACCGCCGGGGCGTGCTGCGCTTTGCTAGTCTGCAGTCCGATCTCGCGGCCGAGCTGCTTCCTCAGTACGGGGTCGATCCCGGTGCGCTGAGCTCCGTGGTCCTTTACGAGAACGGCAAGGTGTATACCCACAGCGACGGCGTGCTCCGGACGCTTAAATTGATGGGCGGCCCCCTATCTTATTTGTCCTATCTGGGAATCGTGCCCCCCTCGCTCCGCGACATCGTTTACGACCTGATCGGGTACAATCGGTACAGCCTGTTCGGCAAGCGGGAACAGTGTATGCTGCCCCGACCCGAGTGGAAGTCGCGGTTCGTTGCCAGTTAAGCCGGCTATTTAGCTGAATTCTTTGGACCTGCGACCCCGCCCGCTGTAAATTCCCCGCATGAAAGTACAGTTCTGCGGCGCTGCCCGCGAAGTGACGGGTTCGGCCCACCTGATTACCCTCGACGACGGATACCGCATCCTGCTCGATTGCGGCCTCTACCAGGGGCGCAACGAGGAAATGGAGAACTTCAACCAGCACTTCCCCTTCGACCCCGCCAGCATCGACGCGCTCGTCCTGTCTCACGCCCACATCGACCACAGCGGACGGATACCGAAACTCGTGCGCGACGGCTTTCGGGGCAGCATCTACGCCACCCACGCAACCCGAAGCCTGTGCGCCATCCTGCTGCTCGACTCCGCCTTCATCCAGGAGAAGGACGCCGAATACTACAACCGAAAGAACAACGATCGCCGTGAACCGCTGTACGTGCGCGCCGACGTAAAACCCACCATGGAGCGCTTCGTTGGGCTACCCTACGGCGAGTGGATGGAGCTGAAGTCGGGGGTGGAACTACAGTTCCGCGATGCGGGCCACATTCTCGGCAGCGCCAGCGTGACGCTGCGCGTGAAGCGTAGCGACGGACGAACGACCACCCTGGGCTTTACCGGCGACGTGGGGCGTCCCGACCGGCCAATCCTGCGCGACCCCCATAAACTGCCCGATTGCGACTACATTATCTCCGAATCTACCTACGGCGACCGCGAGCACGAGTCTCCGCCCAACGAACTGAGCCGCTTCCTGGGCATCATCCGGAGTACCTGCGTAAAGAAGCGGGGCAAGCTGCTTATCCCGGCCTTCAGCGTGGGCCGTACCCAGGAGATCGTGTACATGCTCGATCAGCTGGAGAGCAGTGGAAAACTGCCGCGGATACCGGTGTTCGTGGATAGTCCGCTGGCCGTAAACGCTACTACCGTATTCGGCTCCCACCCGGAGTGCTACGACGCCGACTTGCAGACCTACATGCTTACGGACGACAATCCCTTCGGCTTCAACGACCTGACCTACACCCAGAGCGTAGAGGAAAGCAAGGCCCTGAACTACTTGGACGGGCCGGCCATCATCATCAGCGCCAGCGGCATGATGAACGCGGGTCGCAGCAAGCACCACCTGGCAAACACCATGGGCGATCCGAAGAACACCATCTTCATCGTCGGCTACTGCGCGCCCGGTACGCCGGGGGGTAAACTACGCGACGGGGTGGAGGGCATGAAGCTCTACGGACAGTACCATACCCTGAGGGCCGACGTGGTGATTATGGACTCGTTCAGTGCCCACGCCGACCGATCGGAGCTCATCAACTTTTTGAACGGGCAGCAGGATAGTTGTAAGAAGATCTTCCTAGTCCACGGCACGCTGGATCGGATGGAGGCATTCGGGGAGGGACTGACGCGTGCGGGTTTCCGGAAGGTGACTGCTCCGAAGTTGGGGGACGAGGTGGAGTTGTAGTGGGTTTGACCGGAGATTATTCAACACGGATTTGGACAGATTTAGGGCACAGATTTTCACGGATTCGCCTCGCTGCCGTCGTGCTTCTTTTTCTAGCCGGTTGCGGGGAAGCACCGCCGACCGCCCCGCCGCAGTACGCCTTTTATCACTGGGAGACCAGGCTTGATCCGCACCCGGGGCGAGTGGCGGAATACGGTGCGGACCGGCTGTACATTAAGGTCTTTGATGTGAGCTGGACGGACGGACGCGCGGAGCCTTCCGCGCTGTTGGAGGTTACGGATAGCCTAAAAATGGCCGCCGTACCCGTCGTTTTTATCACCAATGAAGTGTTTACGCACTCCGGTCCTGATCTGGCCGCAAGGATTGCAGGGCTTATTGAGCAACGGTTTCCCTTCCCATTTGGCGAGGTGCAGATCGACTGCGACTGGACGGCCGGGACGCGGGAGGCCTACTTTGCCTTTCTACGGCGGCTCGGTGAGCTTTTACCCGACAAGCAAGTCAGCTGCACCGTTCGCTTGCACCAGTACCGAGATCGGGATGCACAGGGCATTCCACCCGTTGACCGGGCCGTACTGATGGCCTATAACACCGGCGATCTGGGCAGCTGGGAAACCGAGAACTCCATTGTGGACACGGTGGTTATCGGCCGCTACACCGCTGGGCAGCCCCCCTACCCGCTTCCCCTCGATCTGGCCGTTGCCGTGTACGACTGGGCGGCCGTCTACCGCCAGGGCGCGCTCGCCTACCTCATCAACGAACCGGATCTGACGGAACTGGCGGATAGTAGTCGGTTCGCCGCCCTTGCGCCACTGCGGTATCGTGTAGACCGCTCCACATACTTCGCCGGCCTGTACCTCTACCGCAATGACCTGATCCGGCGGGAGGTTGCCGACCGCCGGGGGGCGCTCCGGTTGGCCGCTTCCCTCTGGCCCCAGATTGCTAACCGGGGCAGTGAACGGGTCATCTTTTACCGCATCGGCAGCCGGCAGTGGCGGGATTAGCGTCGCCTGAGCCGTCGGGCAATGGCGTGCTTGCGGAGTCGCGTAGCTTCGGCACCTACGTACAGGAATCGCTCGTCGAAGATTGCCACGGCCTCGTGTTGGGTAGGGATAGCCCAGGCAATACCACGGCGTCGGACCCGACCACTGAGGAAGCGGTCATCGGGGTAATCGGTGAGCGTTATGAGGGAGGCCGAGCTGCTGGGGAGAAAGCCGAGGAGTCGGCGGAAATTATAGGCTACCAGGTAGAGTTCGCCCGTTTTTGGATCGAGGGCGGCTCCGGTGACCACGCGGCGGGGGAGGTACAGGCTGTCGACAAGCTCGGCCACGTAGGTGCCGGGCCGGGCCGGGAGGCGGTAGTGTCTGACGTAAAAGGGGCGGTCGCCAAAAAGGATATCTTTGGTGAAGAGGTGAAGATTGCCGTTGGCCGCTACCATTGCTTCGCAGTCGTAATTGCCGGCGGCCAGGCGACCTTCCCCGCTTTGTCCGGGGTAGATAAACACGATGGAGTCGGTCTGCGAAGTACTGCGATCGTAGCGGTAGATCACCCCGTGGGTCCGCCGGCCGGTATTGTTACCGAAGTCGCCGACGTACAGCAGGCCCTGCGTATCTACGGCAATGTCTTCGTAATCTAGCGCACCCGCATCCAGCGTATCCATCTTCAGCAGTTTGCCCCGGAGATCGGTGGTGTAGAGGTAGGGGCCGTCGCCGCTGTCGTTGTGCCAAATCATTCGTTCGGCCTCAATGACCAGTCCGGAAGCTTCGTTTATCACGGGCGCCAGCCGAATCTTGCGGGGAGGCTTAGTGGCACTACAACCAAGCAGCAGTAGGGCGGGGACGCAGGAGCAGAGTAAACTCAGTTTCATCGGGGGGTGAAGGTAGCCGTTTGACCACGTCCGTGGCGTTTGCCGTACCGAAATGCTTTTTGGCCGGGAACCCAACGAATGAGGCGTCGGTTACGCTATATGTAGATTGCCCCAGCATAAACCAACCCATGCCCCGACGTACCCTTAAGCTGATCACCACCACCGACGACGACCGGCCGGTCTACGTAGCCGGATCGTTCAACAACTGGCAGGCCGCCGACGAGGCCTACCGCATGCAACCCGACGGGAAGCCCGGCAGTTACCGCCAGACCTTTCACTTCAGTCCCGAGGATCACCGCATCGAGTACAAGTACACCCGCGGCGGCTGGGAGGGCGTCGAACTGGGCCACCACGGAGAGAACGCGCCCAATCACCAGCGCTCAACCGACACCCGCTGGACCCTGCCCGATCAGGTGTACAACTGGGCGAGTCCGGGACTGGAGTACCGCGATGAATACCTGCCCCAAATCGAGGTCATCCACGAGCACTTCGAGATTCCGACGCTTATCCGGACCCGGCGGGTAGCGGCCCTGCTTCCCCACGACTACCACGAGACCGATAAGCGCTACCCCGTGCTCTACCTCCAGGACGGGCAGAACCTGTTCGACGACTACGCGCCCTACGGCAGTTGGGGGGTGGACAAGCGACTGGCGAAGCTGGCCGAGGAGGGAATGGGAGACCTCATCGTGATTGCCATCGACCACGCCGACACGGAGCGGGTGAGTGAATTCACTCCTTCCTTCCGCACCAAACTGGGTAAGGGAGACGGCAGGCACTACGTACGCTTCCTGGCCGAACAGCTCAAGCCCTACGTGGACGCGCATTTCCGCACCCGGCCGGAACCCGAGAGTACCGGCATCGGGGGTAGCTCGCTCGGTGGGCTTATCAGCATCTACGCCGGCATTCTGTACCCCCAGGTGTACGATCGCCTGATGGTGTTCAGTCCCAGCCTCTGGGTAACGCCCGAGATTCCCTTCAACCTAATGAAGCTGACCCACAAGTACCGGGGCCGCATCTACCTCTACGGTGGCGAAGCGGAAAGTCAGACCATGGTGCCGAATATGGAGCGATTCCAGGAGCAGATCCTTGCCCAGACCGGCACCACCCGATTGGAGATTAAGCTTGCCGTCGATCCCTTCGGACAACACAACGAGGCGCGCTGGGGGAAGGAGTTCCCCAAGGCAATTCAGTGGCTATTTTTTAGCTGACGGTTGCTATATTCGGATTTCCTATCTTTGGCAACATCGTCGCTTAACCTTCATACACTTTCCACTTGCCTTACTGTTTGCGGATATTCTTCCTACTCCTTCTCTGTTTTCCGTTACGGATCAGTGCACTGGATTCCGCCGACGCCGAGCGGCAGGCACGGATCGTGATGGAACTAAGTCGGGAAGAAGTCGAAGCGCGTCTTTCCGCATTCGATCAATCGCTCGTCGACTACCAGGTGGACGACGCGGTGTACCGTCGGGTGGTAAATTACCTGAGGCACTGGCCGATCTCGAGCGGTCGCATGCTGGCGCGGTCGGCTCGTTTCTACCCCATTTTTGAGGAACAATTGGTCGCGGCCGGCCTGCCCCTGGAGCTCAAACACCTGAGCATCGTGGAGAGCGCACTGCGTTCGTGGGCGGTCAGCCCCGTCGGTGCCGGAGGGCTCTGGCAGTTGATGCCGGGCACGGCGCGGGAGCTGGGACTTACCGTTAACGACGAGCTCGACGAGCGACTGGACCCCACCCTCGGCTGCGCGGCCGGGCTGGAATACCTCCGTATCCAGTACGAACGCTACGGCGACTGGGCCCTGGCCCTCGCGGCCTACAACTCCGGCCCCGGAAACGTCAACCGCGCGATACGCCGGTCGGGAAGTCGCAACTACTGGAAGCTGCGCCGCTTCCTTCCCCGCGAAACCCGCGACTACGTACCCAACTTCATCGCGGCGATCTTCCTGATGAGTTACCATCACCATTACGGGCTGCCGGCGACCCAGATATCGCTCGACGGACAACTGACCGAAAGAATCCCCGTCGAACGCCGCCTGAGTCTCTACCGGGTGGCTCAGGTAACCGGCTTGCGCCCGGACGTCGTAATAGAATTGAATCCGCAGTACCTGAGGGGATACCTGCCGGGCCTGCGGGGTGGACACTACCTCCAACTTCCCCGCCGGGTAGTACCGGCCATGCTGGAATATCTAGCACTACACCCGAGTAACGAAAGAGAGGATGCGATCGCCCTACCCTGGTCCGACCCTCTCCTGGCCGCAGGCGAAATAAATGCGGATCGCTACTACCAGCGGTACGAGATCGTAGTGGAGGTCGGGGACACCACTGCCCGACAGGTTGCCGATCGCCATGAACTGCCCGTTGATCGATTACTCGTTTGGAGCGACCGTGGCGAAGTCGACACCCTCTCCGCCGGTGAGTTACTATACTATTACGACGTCGACGTTTACCATCCGTATGACCCCCGGACCCGGGAGCCCGGTCCGCCCGCCCCGCAGCTCGCCGTGCACGCCCCTCCCGGGATACACAAGTCGTTGCGCACCTACTTTGCTCCGCTGCCGGACCCCACCATTCGCCTGCACCGCGAACCCGCGAAAAAGTGGTGGCAACTGCTGTTTAAATAGCTGATCGGCCTCCGTTGCATTGCACCCGCGTACCCGCCCAAGTTTGGAACACTTTCCTGCTTGTAAGCTGGTTGACGGGGAAAAGATGGCATGTATGGCGCTATTGCCGGAACATTGTTGTTAATTTACGGCCCCCATGGGGAAGATAAAAACGATCATATGAAATTCAATTCTCAGGGTGACGAGGAAGTCACCTACGACGCTATCGTCGTTGGCACCGGCATCAGCGGAGGCTGGGCCGCCAAGGAGTTGTGCGAGAAGGGCCTTAAGACCCTGGTACTGGAAAAAGGCCGCATGGTCAAGCACGGCGATTACCCTACCGCTAATCTCGATACCTGGGATATGGAACTGAACAACAACGTTCCGGCCGAGGAAATCAAGGAGCACTACCAAAAGCAAAACCGTACCGGCTATACCGTAAAACCCCAGAGCAAGCACTGGTTCGTCAAGGATGATGAGCATCCATATGGTGAAAAGGAGCGCTTTGACTGGATGCGTGGCTACCACGTGGGCGGCCGCTCGATCATGTGGGGACGGCACAGCTACCGCTGGAGCGACCTCGACTTCAAGGCCAACGCCAAGGACGGAATCGCCACCCCCTGGCCCGTCGGTTACTCCGACATCTCGCCCTGGTACGACTACGTGGAATCCTTTGCCGGAATCAGTGGCGAGCTCCTCGGACTTTCGCAGCTGCCCGACGGCAAGTTCCTGCCCATGATGCCCCTGAACTGCGTGGAAGACAAGTTCCGCAAGGGAGTGGCCGAGAACATGAACGGTCGCGTGGTCACCGCGGGTCGCGTAGCTCACCTGACTGCCTACGATCCCGCCATTCACAAGGGTACGCGTGGTGCCTGTCAGTTCCGCAACCGCTGTATCCGGGGCTGTCCTTACGGGGGCTACTTCAGCAGCGTCTCTTCTACCATTCCGGTCGCTCAGGAGACCGGCAACATGACCCTGCGCCCCAATAGCTCGGTCTACAGCCTGATCTACGACAAGGAGAACAAGCGCGCCAAGGGCGTCCGTTTCCGCGATTCCGAGACCGGAGAAGACCACGAGGCTTACGCCAAGGTCGTTTTCCTCTGCGCTTCGGCGATCCCGAGCTCCTACATCGTCATGAATACGGAACACGAGGAGGGCGTAACGCTCGACACCAGTGGAGAACTGGGCGGCAATGTTATGGACCACCACTTCCGGGTGGGGGCCTCCGGCAGCACCGAAGAATTCGGCGATCGGATCGAGAAGGGACGCAAGCCCAACGGGGTCTACATTCCCCGCTACCAGAACCTCGGCGACCGCGCCAGCAAGAAGGATTACCTGCGCGGTTGGGGATACCAGGGAGGTGCCGGACGTGGCGGATGGGGCCATACCGTCCGTGAAATGAACGTGAAAATAGGCCCGGAACTGAAGGACGCGCTGATCCGCCCGGGAGAGTGGACCATGGGCCTGACCGCCTTTGCCGAGACCCTGCCGGACACGAACAATCGCATGACCATCGATCGCGACACCCTAGACAAGGACGGTCTGCCCACCCTCGTCTTCGACGCTAAGTGGGGAGAGAACGAGTACGCCATGGTCGACGAAATGATGAACGACGCCGCCGAAATGCTGGAATCTGCCGGCATGAAGAACGTGCGGACATACAACGCGCACTCCTACCCCGGCCTGGGCATCCATGAGATGGGCATGGCCCGCATGGGCAGCAGTCCGAACAATAGCGTAGTCGATAAGCACAACCGCCTGTGGGCGGCGCCCAACGTCTACATGACCGACGGTGCCTTCATGACCTCCGCGGCCTGTGTGAACCCTTCCTTAACTTACATGGCCTTTACGGCACGCGCTGCGGATCACGCCGTCAGTGAACTCAAAAAAATGAACATCTAAAAAGATGAAAAGAAGAGACCTACTGCGGTACACCGCATACATCACGGGCGTCGCCGTCAGCGGCCCCGTAGCCTCCGCCCTACTGTCCGGCTGCAAGCGTGACGAAGCCGTAGCTGCCGGTGAGGCCGTCTACAAGCCCGGCTTCTTTAACGACGACGAGTACGAATACATCAGCAAACTCGCCGATACTATGATCCCCACTACCGACACGCCCGGTGCGCTCGACGTAGGAGTCCCCGAAATGGTGGACAAGATGGTCGGACAGGTATACGACGAGGAGGCCCGCGACAAGTTCCGCACCGGCCTGAAGGAGCTCATGCGCAAAATGGACGCCGACAACGCCGATGCCGGTTTCCGCGAACTGGATACCGAGAAGGCGCTGGTCTACCTACAGGATCAGGACCTGCACTACAAGAACCCCGATACCGAGTGGGATACCCTTCCCGAGGTGGAGGGAGGTGCCCGCAACGTGTACTTCGACCTCAAGTCACAGATCGTGGGAGCCTGGTTCAACAGTGAGCCCATCGGTACCGAAGTGCTGAAGTACGATCCCGTACCGGGTGAATACATTCCCTGTGGCGACCTGCAGGAACTGACGGGTGGTAGAGCCTGGGCTATTTAATTGGTGAGTTGGTGGGTTGTTGAGTTGTTGGGGTGGCGGCATGGTTCGCTGTACTCACTCGGCCGCATTATGTGGTAACAGCTTCTCCTTTCCTACCCCCCTTACAACGAAGGCCACACAACAACCCACCAACTCCCCCCCCTCAACAACTAATCCATGAATTTCAATTCTCAGGGTAAGCAGGAAGTCACCTACGACGCCATCGTCATCGGCTCCGGCATTAGCGGCGGGTATGCGGCGATGGAACTCTGCACCAAGGGCTATAAAGTACTGATGCTCGAGCGGGGCCGGATGGTCAAGCACGGAGAGTATCCGACGGCCAATCTGGACAGCTGGGACCTTGAGTTTCAGGGTCGGGTGCCCCGGGAGGAGATCGCGGCTCACTACTACAAGCAGAATCGGCTTTCGTGGTGGGTCAATCAGGACAACAAGCCCTGGATCGTCAAGGACGATGAGTACGACTATGAGGAGAAGCAACGCTTCGACTGGATTCGCGGCCACCACGTCGGCGGACGGTCCATCATGTGGGGGCGGCACTGTTACCGCTGGAGCGATCTGGACTTCGAGGCAAACCTGAAGGAAGGTATCGCGATCGACTGGCCGATTCGTTACGCCGACATCGAGCCTTGGTACACTTACGTGGAAAAGTTTGTGGGCGTACAGGGAAAAAAGGAAGGCCTGGCCCACCTCCCGGACGGAGAATTTCTCCCCCCCTTCGACCTCAACTGCGCCGAGGATCACTTTAAGCAGTCGGTGGAAAAGGCCTTTCCGGAGCGGATCATAACCCCCGGACGCACGGCAAACCTAACAAAGTACATCCCTGAGCTGCACCACGGAACGCGGGGTCAGTGTCAGGCGCGAAATCGTTGCTGGCGGGGCTGTCCGTACGGTGGTTACTTCAGCAGCCTTTCCTCCACCATTCCGGTAGCCAACGACACGGGTAACCTGACCCTGATGGCTAACAGTATCGTGCATTCGCTCATCTTTGACGATGCTACCCAACGGGTGACCGGCGTGAACGTCATTGACGCGGAAACAAAGGAAACGACCGAGTACTTTAGCTCCGTCGTCTTTTGCAACGCCAGCACGATCGGGTCTACCGCCATCCTGCTTAACAGTAAATCGGAGCGTTTTCCGGACGGCCTTGGTAACGACAGCGGGGAACTCGGCCACAACATGATGGACCACCATTACGGAATGGGAGGGACGGCCGTATTCGACGGGATGATGGACAAATATTATAGTGGGCGCAAGCCCAACGGCGGATTTTACATTCCCCGTTTCCGGAACATCAACGATGCGACAAACCGTAAGGATTACATTCGGGGATTCGGCTACCAGGGAGGTCTGAGTCGGGCAACCAACGTAGGCGCACCCTTTGGCCCCGGCTTCAAGGAGGCCATTACGAGCCCAGGTGAGTGGCGCTTTTCGGCAACCTGCTTCGGAGAGCTGCTCCCGTACCACGAAAATAAGATGATGCTTAGTGCGGATAAGACCGACCAGTACGGTATCCCGACCCTCGTCTTCGATGCCGGCCTTAAGGAGAACGAGACGAAACTGCGGGAAGATGGCGTCAACTGCCTACAGGAAATGATGGACGCCGCCGGCTTTAAGAACACCAGCGTGCACAACAACCCGACCGCCGTTGGTGCCGCTATCCACGAAATGGGTACCGCCCGCATGGGCCGCGATCCGAAGACCAGTGTACTCAACAAATGGAATCAAGTGCATGCCGTACCTAATGTATTCGTTACCGACGGGAGTTTCATGGTCAGTTCGGGCACTCAGAACCCTTCCATAACTTATATGGCCATGACGGCTCGCGCGGTAGACTACATGGATAAAATGGTAAAGAAGGACGGCACCCTCTAGTACGATGCGGTCTGAGACCGCGATGTTCGATGCTGCCTCCGGCAGCGCTAGACAGCCTTTGCAAGATCATATTCACCACGGATCGACTTCGTCTAAGCACGGATTCGCTGCGCTTAGGCACGGATTCACCCCGATTAGCTGCTACTGCGACAGTGTACTATGCACATCCGTCCGCGAAGCCCGGTGCGCCGGTATCGCAGCAGCGATCACCCCCACTACCCCCGCGCCCAGCAGCAACCACCATTCTTGCGGCAAAAAGACCAGCGCCCTGAAATCGTAGCGATAGGTCTCTGAGAAGTACCGGGCGATGACCGCTATCCCGAGGTGGCTGACCATTAATCCGAGCAGGGCACCGGCGATTGCGGTGAGGGTGCCTTCTAGCATCAGTAGACCGAACAACTTAGGCGGACCGGCACCCAGGCTGCGCAGTAGGGCCAGTTCACCCCGCCGCTGGTCCAGCGAGTTATAGAGGCCGATGAAGATGCTCAGTACGCTGACGGCTACCACTACGTAGCCCAGTTGCCGCAGCACTTTTTCCCCCTGCCCGACCGTCGCGAAGAGTTCCGCTAGCTGGATTGTTGGCGTGACGGCCTGCATCTCCGTGTTCTCATTGATGCTGCGCTGCATGTTGAGGGCGGTGACGCTATTGCCACGGAAGCGGATCAGAACGGAGGTAATGGAACGGTCGGTGTAAGCACTGAGCGGGCCGGTAACATTATAGTGCGTGCCTTCAGCGTGGCTCTCCTCAGCGTGATCATGGGTATCGTGGACCGCCCAGAGGCTTTCGGCTGGAGTGATCAGAATCAGATCGGCTACGGTGCCGGTGGGGGCCAGAATGCCCGTGATGCGAAATTCCGGTGCGTCCCGGTGGGTTAGGTCGTCGTCTTCGATCAGGCCGTGACTGCTCTGAAAGGTGTCTCCTATCGCGAGGCCGAGCTCACGGGCAGCGGTGGCTCCGGCGACCACGTCCATTGGCTTTGTCCACATATTTCCTTTCCCCAGCTCAGCGCCGTACAGGTCGAAGAAAGCGGGCCGGGTGCCGACGATGCGTCGCCCCCGGTAGCTGTCGCCCAGCGCGAGGGGCACACCTAGTTCAATGTAGGGATGTTCGGGATTCAGGAAGGGCTTCACTCCGTCGAGCGGCACATTACCCGTGGGCGAACTGATGTGATACATGCTTGACATCATGAGCTGCAGGGGGCTGCCCTTAGCTCCAACCACGAGGTCGATGCCGGCCAGGTTGCGGTCGAATTGCTGCTCCAGTTGCCAGTTGAGCAGGAGAATCAGGCTAATCAGGCCCGTACCCAGTGCAGCCAGGATGAGGCTCAGGGCCGTTACCCAGGGGCGATGGAGCAGATTGCGGAGGGCTAAGGAAAAGATCGACACCTCCTAGTAGTTTTCTTGGTGAGTTGATGGGCGCAATTCGACGACGGCGTCGAACTGATCCTTCAAACGCTGATCGTGGGTCACTACCACCAGCGCGGCACCCAGATCCGCAGCACGCTGGCGTAGTAGATCGCTTACCCGGGCGGCGTTGCGGTTGTCGAGGGCGCTGGTGGGCTCGTCGGCTAGGATGAGTTGGGGTCGATTGACCAGCGCGCGGGCAATGGTAACTCGTTGCTGCTCTCCCACGCTCAGGCGGCCCGGGCGTACGTCGGCGTGGTGAGCAATGCCCAACTGCTCGAGTACGTGCAGGGCGCCCGCTTTATCGGGGGCAAGGCCCGCACTGCGCCGGGCGATGAGCAGGTTTTCCTTCACCGTCAGCGCCTGCAGAAAGTACGGACGTTGGAGGACCAGTCCGATGTTTCTTCCCCGGAAGCGGTCTAATGCACCGCCCGAAAGCCTTGCGTAATCGGTACCCGCCAAAACAGTGCTGCCCGCTACCGGAGTGAGAAGGCCAGCCAGTAGGTGCAGCCAGGTAGACTTACCCGCCCCGCTCGGACCGAGCAGCAGACAGGCCTCCGCCGGCGCTACCGACAAATCCGGAAAGCGGAACGACGGTCCGTTACCGGCGTAGGTATAGGTAAGGTCATGGGTTTTGAGCACGACCCAAAAGTACGGCTTGCCTTTGGGTAGTTCATTGCGCTCCCGATAGCTATCGCGACCCCCGCCCTAATCCTGCCGTTCACAACCGCCCCACCGCCCCGCGCGTTTACCCCCACAGAGGCTATGCAAGATAAAACTGTACTCATCACGGGCGCCAATGACGGCATCGGTCGGGCGACGGCCGAGCGACTAGCGCGCAAGGGGGCCCATCTTGTTTTAGCCTGCCGCAGCGAAACCAAGGCCCAGCGCACTGCCGACCAGATCGTGGAGGCTACCGGAAACGAGCGCATCGATACCCTGCCGCTCGATCTGGCCGATTTGAGCAGCGTCCGGGCAGCCAGCGAGCTATTCCTGGCCGAGCATCCGCGGCTCGACGTACTCATCAACAACGCCGGCGTCTACTGCGAGAAATTGGAGCTTACCACGGACGGCTACGAATTACAGTTCGGCGTCAATCACCTCGGTCATTTCCTGCTGACCCTTAACCTCATTCCGGCTATGCAGTGCACCAAAATCTGCGGCCGGGTCATCAATGTTTCCAGCGCCATGCACAGTAAGGGCGGCATTGACTTCGGCAACCTACGGGGTGAGCGCGGCCCCAAAGCTTACAACGGAACCCGGGCCTACGCCCAGAGTAAACTGGCCAACGTCCTGTTTACTAAAGAACTCGATCGCCGCCACGGATCCGAGCTAACCACCAACTGCCTGCACCCCGGCGTGGTGGGTACCCAACTTGCTAATAAGAAGGGCAAGCTCTTCACTAAGACCATTTGGTCGTTGTACAAGCCCTTTGCCCGCTCACCCGAATCGGGGGCCGACACCAGCGTCTATCTGGCGAGTAGTCCGGAAGTCCGTGAGGTGTCCGGACGTTACTTCAATCCGACGCAGTGCCTCATCAAGCCATCCCCTACCGCGCGCAACGAGCAACTTGCCCGGCGGCTGTGGGATTACAGCGAGGCGGCCGTCAGTGATTTCCTTCTCTAAATATCACTAGGTACCTTCGCGCTTATGCCACTCGACCAACAGGACGTAGACACTTGGGAATATGATGCGGACGGCAAGCCCGTACCGGCAGCGGACAAGGAGATGTCGTTCATCGACCACCTCGAAGAACTGCGCTGGCACGTCATGCGTGCCCTCATCGCCATTTGCGTGGCGGGCATCCTGCTGTTTATCTTCAACGATTACTACTTCCGCTACGTGCTCTTCGGGCCGTTGCGGGAAGATTTCGTCAGCTACCGGATGTTTTGTCGGCTTTCTGACTGGCTCGGTACCGGCGGGGCACTGTGCTTCCACCCGCCCCATGTGTTGGTGCAGGCCACCGAGTTTGGCGAGCAGTTCATTACGGCCGTCAAGATGGCCTTCGTCGGGGGATTCGTGCTGGGTTTTCCCTACGTCTTCTACGAGATTTGGTCGTTCGTGCGCCCTGGGCTGTATCCCGCCGAACAGAAGGCTACGCGGTGGGTGATCGTTATTTGCTCCTTGCTTTTCTTTACCGGAGTAGCCTTTGGATTCTTCATCGTGGCGCCCTTTGGCACCAATTTCCTCATGGGCTTCGAGGTAGGCGGGGCGGTCAACCAGCCCAAGATGGACTCGGTGATCAGCTATATGATCATGTTCACCCTTCCGGCGGCCCTTATCTTTGAGTTGCCGGTCCTCGTTTACTTTCTGGCTAAGTTCGGGCTGGTCACTGCGGAGTCCATGCGCCAGTACCGCCGCCATAGCCTCATCGGCATCCTTGTTTTATCGGCGCTGCTTACGCCTCCGGACGTTGTGACCCAAATCCTCATCGCCGTTCCCCTTTACACCCTCTACGAAATCTCGATCTTTGTGGCGAAAAACGCGCAGAAGCAGTACGAGGCATCACTCAAATAAGCCATTTGTCGGGGCCGCGGGTGCCGGCAAATTAAGTTAATAGCTATGTTTATCATACCAACCTACATCCGTTTTGCCCTGATCGCCGCCGGCGTACTGGGAGGAATTGCTCTCTGGATCGCCTTCGGCTTCTGGTACGGTTTCCCCTTTCTGCTGGCCGGGCTCATCCTCTTCGCGGGCTACGTCTTCCTCGGAACGGTCGGCCCCGCCGCCAAGGCCGTACAGGTACAGGACTTTGATCGCGGCGAGAAGCTCCTCAACCTGACCCTGAAGCCAAACTGGCTATACAGCGCCAACCGGGCCTTCTACTACATGATGCGCGGCACCATCGCCCTCAGTCGCAAGGACCTCAATGCTGCCGAAGGCTGGCTCAAGCAGGCCGATGCCATCGACGTGCCCACCGCAAACGAAAAGGCCATGCTGAAGCTTCAGCTCGCTCAAATCGAAGCCAACCGCAAGAACTTCCCCGCCGCCAAGAAGTACCTCAAGGCCGCCAAGGAAACCAACGTCAAGCTCCCCCAGATCGTCGAGCAGATCAACATGCTGGACAACGCACTGAAGCAGTCGGGCCAGGTCAAAGCCGCCCAACGCATGGGCAAGCAGGGCCACCAGATGATGAGCAGGGGCGGAAAACGGCGGCGGCCGAAGGGAAAGTAGGATTTACCATTTACAATTTTTGGATTTACAATTTCAAATTTGCGGGGATGCTCGCTGACGCTCGTGGATCGGACAGTAAACGCAGATTACGCGGAGTAAAGCGCAGATTTTTACGCAGATGCAGAATAACCCCTACTCGTCGGACGAGCCTCGTACCTCGGTCGGCCGACGAGATCTAGCACCGAACGCAGCGAGCAAGTAACAGCGGCAGCCAAATTGTAAATGGTACACGGTAAATGGTAAATGGTATATGGTAAATCCTACTACCCGAGCGAAGCGAGCTACCACGCAAATTTTAAATCTCAAATTTTACATCCTAAATCTCCCCTCACTCGTCGGACGAGCATCGTACCTCGGTCGGCCAACGAGCTCCAAAAACGAGCGGAGCGAGCAAGAAACAGCGGCAGCCAAATTGTAAATGGTGCACGGTAAATGGTAAATCCTACTACCCGAGCAAAGCGAGCTGCCACGCAAATTTCAAATCTCCCCTCACTCGGCGGACGAGCCTCGTACCTCGGTCGGCCGACGAGATCTAGCACCGAGCGAAGCGAGCACGAAACAGCGGCAGCCAAATTAAAAATGGTACACGGTACATCGTAAATGGTAAATCCTACTACCCGAGCGAAGCGAACCGCCACGCAAATTTCAAATCTCAAATTTTACATTCTAAATCCACTCTCACTCGGCGGACGAGCCTCGTACCTCAGTCGGCCGACGAGCCCCGACAACGAGCGAAGCGAGCAAGTAACAGCGGCAGGCAAATTAACAATGGTACACGGTAAATGGGATATGGTAAATCCTCCTACCCGAGCGAAGCAAGCTGCCACGTAAATTTCAAATCTCAAATTTTACATTCCAAATCTCCCCTCTTCTGCTCTACCTCCACATCCCATTCTGCAAACAGGCCTGTAGCTACTGCAACTTTCACTTCAGCACCAACCTGAAGCAGCGGGATGCCGTAGTCGCGGGGATGTTACGGGAACTTGCGGTGCGGCGGGAAGAATTGCCCGGAGGATCGGTGCCGACCATTTACTTTGGAGGAGGCACTCCCTCGCTGCTGACGTCGACTGAACTCGAAGGTCTATTCGCTGAAATTCGGCGGGCGGGCTACTGGCGGGGGGAACTGGAGACGGAAATAACCTTCGAGGCAAACCCCGACGACCTGACGGCAGATGTCATCAGGATGCTTGCCGATAGCCCGGTGAACCGACTGAGCATCGGAATACAGAGCTTTAACGAGGAGGATCTGCGATTCATGAACCGGGCACACGACGCTCGGCAGGCGCTAACGGCCGTAGAAAAGGTACGGGAGGTCGGCTTCGATAACCTGAGCATCGATTTGATTTACGGTGCCCAGACGACCAGTGACCTAACCTGGCAACAGAATCTAGAGTTCGCTACCGAATTGGAAGTGGATCACATTGCGGCCTACGCGCTGACTGTAGAACCCAAAACAGCGCTCGGACACCGGGTGGCCACTGGTGCCGTACCAGACACGAGTGATGAGCGCTTCGCAACTCACTTCGGGATGCTGATCGATCACCTGACCGCAACCGGGTACGAGCAGTACGAAATCAGCAACTTCGCCCGGCCCGGCCACCGTAGTCGGCACAACAGCGGGTACTGGACGGGACAGCCGTACCTAGGCATAGGTCCCGGGGCACACAGCTTTGATGGCAAGAACCGGCGGCGGTGGAACGTGAGCAACAACAACCGCTACGCCAAAGTATGGCCGGAGGTAGGTGACTACTCAGCTTATTTGGATGTCGGCCCCCTACTCTTCGAGGAAGAAAACCTTAGCCTTAAGGACCGATACAACGAGTACGTGATGACGGGACTACGGCGGATTGAGGGAATAACACCCGGCGAAATAAGCCGGAAGTTCGGAGCTGACCTGGCACAGTATTTTGAGTCGGAGATGGCAGCTCACCTTGCGAACGGTAACCTTCGACCACTCACGGCGGAGAATATCTACCGACTTAGTCGCCGGGGACTCGAAGTAGCGGATGGTGTAGCGGCGGATGCCTTTTACTGACGCCCCAGCGTGTAGCGTGCTGCCAGAGCACCGTAGCCTCCTCCGAAGGAATTGAAGGCGCCGTAGCGGGAGTCTCCGATGAAGAAGGTGGGTACCCAATCAATGGAGACTGACACAGGTGCTTCCTCAAAGGTGTACTGCAGGCCCAGGTAGCCCGATACGCTGAAGGTCGTAGAGCCGGACTCCGCAAAGTCATAGCTCCAGAACTGCGCTCCGGCTCCGGCGCCGTAGTACCACTCTAATCCGTCGATCGCATCGATATCACTGTGGATCTGGTAGGCGCCATTGATACTGATCCAGTTGGCTACTCCGCTGTATCCCCGGAATCCCACGTATCCTTCGAGGGCGTGGGATTCACTGATAAAGGTTTTGTAGCTGATGGAAAAGGGGTAGCCAAAACGGACCCCAATGGCTGAGTTGAAGTTTTGCGCGGCGAGTTGAACGCTAAAGCCCCAGAATGCAGCCAGGATGAAAAAGTACTTGATTTTGTTCATAGTGAGAAAGTGTTTTGTAAGCGTTGGTACTAAGTTATGACATACTTTATAATACTTCATATACACGAAGAAGAATATATATAACCATTATAAATCCTACGGCCGTTGCAATACGTCTGATGCGTCGGTTAGTGATGACTTCCATCTGATACTGATCTTTGAGCCGTTTGCTGGTTGCATCGAGAATATTATGATTGGCGGTAGCGGCCCCTCCGAAGAACATGACTATTTAATTTGGCTACTCGAAAATTAGGCACATACGGGTGACGGCGGAACTAGCGACCGACCGGTGCTAACATTATTTCGACCAGTACACCCTAATGCCTCTTTCAAGCGGTGTTGTTACACCTTCCCCATTTATATCATTCAGGGATAAGAGGTACCTCATACTATCCGGAAAACCTGGTAAGTAGGACCTTACTTATGGCACTGACCCGGGTGAACGGATCCGTTTTTGTGACATGTGCTATCTTGACGGAGTCAATCATCCAACGTGAACAGAGTATTTTTTATCTGCCTGCTGCTGGCAATCTGTAGCTGCCAACCTGACCCGCCCACCGCACAACTATCCGTAGCGCCCGGTAGCACCATCGTACTCATCGGCAACAACCTATGCAGTCGTATGGCCTACTTCGGTCATTTTGAAGCGGCCGTACACCAGAGTTATCCCGGGGCTAAACTGACCGTTCGCAACCTGTGTGATCCGGGCAATACCGCCGGGTTCAGACCCCACGCCAGCCGAGATTCCCCCTGGGCTTTTCCGGGGGCAGAAGACTACAACCCGGACGTAAGTCAGGATAGCCGGAGCAAGGGCCATTTCCCCACGGAAGACCAATGGCTGGATACACTGAACGCGGATATCATCTTAGCTTTTTTCGGCCTCAACGAGAGCTATGCCGGTCCGGCCGGCATGACCAACTTCGCCCTGGAGCTCGACAGTTTCATTCGCTACACCCGGGCGCAACGCTATAACGATACTACCGCCCCGCAACTCGTTTTGCTCTCTCCGCTTGCCTACGAAGACTCCGGTGCCCTGGGTTTGCCCGATGGTAAAGTGGAAAATGAACACATCGAAAGGTACACCCAGGTGATGCGGGACATGGCGTCCGATAACGGAGTCCCCTTCGTCGATCTTTACACCCCCTCTTTAGCGTGGATGGAGGAGGAACGACTCACGACGGATGGCATCAGCCTGAACGATAGGGGCTACCGTGTCCTTAGTGACTACTTAACGGAGCATCTTCTTGGCAAGGCACCGCCCGCAAGCGATCCCGAACTCCTGGCCGCCGTAAACGAGAAAAATCATTTCTGGCTGCTCGACTTTAAGATGCCGAACGGAGTCCACGCTTACGGTCGCCGCTACAACCCCTACGGACCGGACAACTACCCCTACGAAATAACGAAGGTGCGGCAGATGACGCACAACCGCGACGAAGCCATCTGGGCGCAGCTGGCCGGAGAAAGCTACGACGTCGCGGAGGCCGACCGGCAGACCCTTCCCCTGCCACCCGTGAAGACAAATTACGAACTGGAAGCGCCCGAGGACGTCCGCTATCTCTATGAGGAAGAGGCCTTGGCAAGCTTTACCACCGCTCCCGGCTATAAGATCGAACTCTTCGCCTCCGAAGAGGACTTCCCGGAGCTCGCCAACCCGACCCAGATGAACTGGGACGACCAGGGTCGCCTCTGGGTGAGTCTTATGCCGAGTTATCCCCACTACCGCCCCGGAGATCCCCTTCCGAATGACAAATTGGTAATCCTGGAGGATACCGATAAGGACGGCCGCGCCGACGTGTTGACCATATGGGCCGACAGCCTGCACCTGCCCGTCGGCTTCGAATTTGCCGAGGGTGGCGTCTATGTATCCCAGGGAACGAACCTGATCTTTCTGAAGGATACCAACGGCGACGACATCGCGGACTACCGGGAGATCATCATGAGTGGATTCGACGACCACGATACCCACCATAACATCAGTGCCTACGAGGCCGACCCCGGTGGCGGAATCTACATGGGAGAAGGACTTTTTCTGCACACCAATGTGGAAACTCCCTACGGGCCGGTCCGTGCAACCAATGGTGGCTTTTATCGCTTCGAACCCCGGCACCGACGACTGGAACGCACCGCGCAGATTCCGATCCCGAACCCCTGGGGCATCATCTTCGATGAGTGGGGTCAGCCCATCTTCGCCCACACCAGCGGGCCACGGGTACAGTGGATGTTGCCCTCCACGATCCGTAATGTATACGGAGTCCACAATCCCATGGCTGACGACCTCATCGAGGAGGCCCACCGGGTACGGCCGACCTCCGGACTCGAGATCGTATCCAGTCGCCACTTCCCCCCCGAGGTACAGGGCGACCTGTTAATCAATAACACCATCGGCTTCCTGGGCATGAAGCAGCACCGGCTGTACGACGACGGGACCGGCTTCGCCACCCGGTGGCGGCAGGATCTGGTCACTAGTACCGACCAAAATTTCCGGCCCGTAGACATGGAATTCGCGCCCGACGGTAGTCTGTACCTCGTAGATTGGCACAACGTTCTGGTGGGACACATGCAACATAACGCCCGCGATCCCCTGCGGGACCATGCCCACGGTCGCATTTACCGCATCACCTACCCCAGCCGACCCCTGGTGGAAGAACCCCGAGTGGCGGGTGCATCGATTTTGGAGCTCCTGGACAACCTAAAGCTTCCCGAGTACCGGACGCGCTACCGCAGTCGGCGGGTACTGCGTGGTCATCCTGCAGAGGAAGTAATGGAGGCTGTAAGGGAGTGGGTGGCCGATCTCAATCCGCAAGATTCAAAATACGAGGAGTATCTCCGTGAGGCCCTGTTCGTCAGTTGGGGAGCCGGGGTTCCGGATAAAGACATTCTCGATGCTGCGAGTAAGGCTGGCAATTACCGACTACGTGCCGCCGCCGCCCGGGTGGTACGCTACCTGGACCACCGCCTGGACGATGCTCCCGATCGCCTGGCGCAATTTGCCGCCGATCCACACGCGCGGGTAAGAATGGAAGCTATGGTTGCTGCATCCTGGCTCGATCCTGACGAGGGGGAACGCATACTGGATATTGCCGGCCGGCAGGAACTGGACGACATCGGTCGTCAGGTGCTGCTGAATGCCCGCGCGCACATGAAGGGGGAAGCCTATTCCCCCCCGGCGGCGGAAGTCGTAGAGGATCCCGACAGTCCCATTGCCCGGGCGTACGCGCTGGGCGAAGAGATTTACTCGCGCGAAGGATACTGTGCCACCTGTCACCAGGAGAACGGCAAGGGATTATCCGCCACCGGCTATCCCCCGCTGGCCGGCTCACCCTGGGTCACCGGATCTCCGGATCGACTCATTAAACTGGTGATGCACGGTATGTACGGCCCCATCGAGGTACTGGGTAAACAGTACGCCGGGCAAGTACCCATGACCGCTTACGGCGGACTGATGACCGACGAGGAAATGGCCGCGGTGCTAACCTATGTACGCAACTCCTTCGGCAACCAGGCAGGCCTGATCAAACCCGAGCAGATCGACGTAATTCGTACCATGACCGCCGGCCGCGAGGGAATGTATCGTGCGGAAGAGCTACTCGAAGAGCACCCCCTGAAAGTCAAATAGTAAGCCCCACTATGCCATACCTACTTAGCCTGCTTTTCCTTCTCCTACTCTGCGCCTGCGGCCCCGCCCCCGATGCTACGAACGAAATGAACGACCGAAATGAAGCTCCGGACCGGCCGAAAATCGTGTTCGTCACCGGCGACGAAGAGTACCGCTCCGAAGAGTCGATGCCCATGCTGGCGAAAATGCTGGAGCGGAACCTCGGTGCGGAGACCGTGGTAGGCTATTCTCTCGACTCCACCGGCACGATCGATCCCAATAACGTGTACCACATCAGCCGGCTGGACGAACTTGCCGATGCCGACCTGATGGTGGTATTCGCCCGCTACCGGCAACTTCCGGCCGACCAGGCCCAACTGATTACCGACTATGCCGAAAGTGGCCGGCCCATCGTCGGTTTTCGGACCGCAACCCACACCTTTAAATATGTGGAGCCAAGGGATAGTGCCCTGATGCCGCTGAATGACGCATGGCCGGCGAAGGTATTCGGGCAGCAGTGGATCACCCACCACGGGCACTTTGACGACGGTAGCGGGAAGCTGACATCGGTAAATTTAGCGGAAGGGCAGACAGACCATCCCATCCTGCGCGGCGTCGAACCCTTTGAAGCGTACTCCTGGCTGTACCACGTCGATGGCGGCGACTGGAAGCTAAGCGGCGACAGTGCACCGTTGCTCGTGGGCCACAGCCTACGCTCCAACCACGAGGAAAAGGGGCAGCTCGACAAATTTCCGCTCGACAATCCGGTTGCGTGGACGAAAACCTACACGGGCAGCAGCGGGAAAACGGCGCGGGTGTTCTTTACCACGCTGGGTCATCCATTTGATTTTCGGGAGGAATCGATGCGGAAGTTGGCCCTGAACGGAATTTACTGGGCACTGGGGCGGGAAGGCGAGATCCCTGAGGGGGGCGCGGAGGCAGACTTTGTGGACGAGTATGCGCCGAATAATTCGGGGTTTGGGGAGAAGTTTAAGAAGGGAGTGAGACCTGATGGGCGGTAGGCGGATGGGGTAGGCATCCGACGGCTTTACCCGTCGGACCGCTTAAGCGGTCCGACCGTTTTTTCACCGACGGGGTGACCCCGTCCGCCTGATTATTTACCGGACGGGGTGCTGAATTAAAAAATCCATACTTAATCTGATGACAAATCCGCTTCAGGCACTGCACGCCCTACTCGACCCCGCCGAACGGTGGACGGGTCCGATCGATCTGAAGCGCGGAGAGCCACTGGTCCTCCCCGGCACCGTTGATCGCAATTTGTACCGCGTGGAGGAGGGAACGCTCATGGCCTGTCTGGATGTTGAAGGTGAACAGCAATGCACCCGCTTCGGCTATGCGGGCGAATACGTACTGGTACTGGACAGCTACCTCTCCGGTGGACCGACCGCCTATAGCCTGATCGCATTGCGTCGGACCCGTCTGTCAGCATTGAGCTATGCCGCCCAGTACGAATGGTTGGGCATAGACGACAGCCACCGCAAAGCGTGGGAGGAATCGAAGGAGTGGCTGATTGCCGGATTACTCGAGCGAGAAGTAGACCTGCTTACCGCATCGCCCGAAGCCCGCTACCGCAGGGTACTGGCCCGCAGCCCACGCCTCTTCCAGGAGGTGCCCGCCAAGTACATTGCCAATTACCTGCGAATGAGTCCGGAGACACTTTCTCGGCTCAAGAAATCTTGATTCCCGTCAAGATTGGTCGAAGCGGTTGGACCTAATTTTGGAATATGAAATCCCGCTCCACCCCCGACTTACTAAATACCCTGGACGCTCGCGTCCGGCAAAACCTCGAACTTCTCGAACGGCTGCGGCAGCTCCCGGACGAAGCACTCCAACGACGCCCCGGCCCCGAGGCCTGGACCGCGCTCGAAGCCCTGGAACACCTAAACGTCTTCAACGGGGCCTACCTGCCCCGTACGCGGCGGGCAATTGAGCGGGGAAAAACTATGTCTCCCTCTCCTACTTTCACGAGCAGCTGGCTGGGGAATGTGGTGGCCTCCTGGGCGCAGCCCGGCGCTAAAACAATCAAGCTACCTACTCTGAGGAAAATGAATCCGAAGCGTAAAATCCTGGACCGCACCGCACTCGACAACTGCCTCGCCAACGAGCGTGAACTCCAGGCGATGATCGCCGACGCCCGCGGACTGGACCTAACCGGGCTTAAAATCAAGACCATCGAAAGTTCGCTCGTTAAACTTCGCCTGGGGGACGTGTTGCGCATGCTGGTCAACCACGACTGGCGGCACATCGAGCAGGCCGAGCGTGCGACGCGGGGGGAAGCGGGGATTCGGAGGAGATAACCCGTTGGACGGGGTACCCCCGTCCAACCGCTATGCCACCACTGGCCAAACTTTTCCGCCGAGTGCTTGCAAGATCGAACCGCTTTTAATTACCTTTGCGTCCGCTTTAATCGGGAACGCCCGAGAATACAGCATACGGTGCGGTAGCTCAGTTGGTAGAGCAATGGACTGAAAATCCATGTGTCGGCGGTTCGATTCCGCCCCACACCACATGATTATTGGAGTACACCATCATCACTTTACTGCGTCTTGCCCCGTCGGCGAGTAATAGTTTAGTGCGATAACCAACCCACTCCACAAACGTATTGCTCAGAGGTCCGCCGGAAATAACCGGTGGGCCTTTTTGCATTTTAGCTTATCCCCGAATGCCAGCTACCCCCGCCCCCCTCAGAATCGCCGTCCAGAAATCAGGTCGCCTGCTCGATGAATCTATCGAGCTGCTCAAAGAGTGCGGCATCAAGATCGACAACGGCCGCGACCAACTCAAGGCCCCCGCCCGCAACTTCAACGCCGAAGTGCTCTACCTGCGCAACAGCGACATTCCCCAGTACATCCAGGACGGCGTCGCCGACATCGGCATCATCGGTGAGAACACGCTGATTGAAAAGGAAAAGGACGCCGAAGTAGTTCTCAAACTCGGCTTTTCGAAGTGCCGCCTCAGCCTGGCCACGCCCCGCGGTACCAAGTACGAAGGGGTTCAGGCACTAAACGGTCAGCGCATCGCCACCAGCTACCCCAACAGCCTGCGCGGCTTCCTGAAGAAGAAAGGTATCGAAGCCGAAATCCACGAGATCAGCGGCTCGGTCGAGATCGCCCCCAACATCGGACTGGCCGACGCCATCTGCGACCTGGTCAGCACCGGCAGCACGCTATTCAAGAACGGCCTGGAGGAGCAGGACATCATCCTAAAGTCCGAAGCCGTCATTGCCGCCAGCCCCAAAATCGACGACGCGCGCCGGGCCATTCTCGACCAGCTTGTTTTCCGCATCAAATCCGTGCTGGCCGCCCGCAACCAGAAGTACGTCCTGATGAACGTCCCCAACGACCGCATCCAGGAAGTAACCGCGCTGCTTCCCGGCATGCGTTCCCCCACCGTGCTTCCCCTGGCCGAGGCGGGTTGGTCGAGCGTGCATACCGTTATCACGGAAGATCGCTTCTGGGACATCATCGACCGCCTACGTGCCACCGGAGCGGAAGGAATCCTGGTCGTACCCATCGCCAAAATGATCGTCTGATGAAGATCTTCGTCGAGCCCAACCGCGGCGAATGGGAAGCCCTCACCCGCCGTCCCGCTAACAAGTTAGATAACCTACAGTCCACCGTACGCGAGGTCATGCACCGCGTGCGGGACGAAGGCGACGCCGCCCTACGCGATTACACCGCCCGCTTCGACAAGGTCGAACTACAGGATTTCGCGGTATCCGAAGAAACGCTCGCCGCCGCCACCGAGCAGGTACCCGAAACGCTTCGGCAAGCCATCCAGACCGCCAAACGAAACATCGAAACCTTCCACCGCAGCCAGCAGATTCAGGTGGAGGAAATCGAAACCATGCCCGGCGTCCGCTGCTGGCGCGAAAGTCGGGCCATCGACAAGGTAGGCCTGTACATCCCTGGCGGCACCGCTCCCCTCTTCAGCACGGTACTGATGCTGGCCGCTCCCGCCCAAATCGCCGGCTGTAAGGAGATCGTCCTTTGCTCCCCACCCGATCGCGGAGGCAACATTCACCCCGCCATCCTCTACGCGGCCAAGCTGTGCGGCGTGACCAAGGTCTTCCGCCTCGGAGGCTCCCAGGCGATCGCGGCCATGACCTTCGGTACCGAATCCGTCCCCCGCGTTTACAAGATTTTCGGTCCCGGCAACGCCTTCGTCACCGTAGCCAAACAGCTCGCCCAGCTCGAAGGACTCGCCATCGACATGCCCGCAGGACCATCGGAAGTACTGGTTTGCGCGGACGCAGGTGCAAGGTCAAGCCACGTTGCCGCCGACCTCCTCAGTCAGGCCGAGCATGGTCACGATAGCCAGGTCGTCCTCGTCACCGACAGCGAGGCAAAAGCAAAGGACGTCTGGCTGCAGGTCGAAGCCCAACTGGCCCAGCTCCCCCGCAAAGAGCTCGCCGCCCAGAGCATCACCAATAGCCTCTCGCTCGTCTTCAACGACTGGGAGGAAGCCGCCGAATACGTCAACCTCTACGCCCCCGAGCACCTGATCCTGAGTATGGAGAACGCCCGCACCTTCGCCGGAAAGATCCGCAACGCTGGCTCTATTTTCCTCGGCTACCACACCCCGGAAAGCGTGGGCGACTACGCCAGCGGCACCAACCACACCCTCCCCACCTACGGCTATGCCCGTCAGTACAGCGGCGTCAGCCTCGATAGCTTCACCAAAAAAATAACCTTCCAGGAACTCACCGCAGCCGGACTACGCACCCTCGGCCCCACCGTCGAGATTTTAGCCGAAGCCGAACACCTGCAAGCCCACCGAAATGCCGTTAGTTTAAGACTAGCTGATTTGGAATAGGGTTGGTGGGTTGTTGAGTTGGTGATTTGTTGAGTGGGCGCAAACGCAACAACTCAACAACTCACCAACTCACCAACTCACCAACCCAATAACTGAAAACCATGACCCCTACCACCACCACTGACGTTCGCTCATTAGTCCGCCCTAACATCCTTACCCTCATTCCCTACTCCAGTGCACGCGGGGAGTTTAAGGGGAACGCCGACATTTTGCTCGATGCCAATGAGAGCCCCTTCGACAACGGCCACAACCGCTACCCGGAGCCGCTCTCGACCGACATCCGGATGGCATTGGCGGAAATAAAAAACATCGATCCCGATCAGATCTTCATCGGCAACGGCTCGGACGAGATCGTGGATCAGGTCACGCGCATCTTCTGCAACCCGGGCAAGGACTCTGTAGTAGCCCTGCCCCCGACTTTCGGGATGTACAAGGTGGCTGCCGGCATCAACGATGCGGAGTTTCGCGCGGTAAACCTGCTGCCGGACTTTTCCATCCCGGTGAGTGAGCTGAAATCCAGCTGGGACGAGACCTCCAAAATTCTCTGGCTCTGCAGCCCTAACAACCCGAGCGGAAACTTAATGGAAGCCGACGTGGTGGAGGACCTTATCCGCAGCTTCCCCGGTATCGTGGTGCTCGATGAGGCCTACATCGACTTCGTTCCCGAAGCCAGTTTCCTGCCACGCATTGATGAGTTTCCCAACCTGATCATCACCCAGACGCTGTCGAAGGGCTGGGGAATGGCCGGTGTCCGGCTAGGCGCGGCGTATGCCTCCAAGTTCATCGTCACGATGCTCCGGGCGATCAAGATGCCGTACAACATCAACGTGCTTACGCAGGGAGTAGCCCTTGCCGCCCTCAAGCAACCGGAGGTAATGCGGGAACGGGTTGCTATTCTCATCTCCGAGCGGAAGCGACTGGAGCGGGAGCTGCCTAAATTTCCCTTCGTGGACCACATCTTTCCTTCGGTTACCAACTTCCTCCTGGTGCGCTTTGTCGATTCGGATAAAGTCTACCGACACCTGCTCGAAAACGGCATCGTAGTGCGTAACCAGAGCTACCAACCCAACGCGAAGAACTGCCTGCGAATCACGGCGGGTCTGCCGGAGGAGAACGATCGGTTGCTGGAGGCGCTGCGGGTTCTTTAGTAACCGCAGATTTAAGACAGATTAAATTCGCAGATTCACGCAGATTTTAACATGTACTGAAACGAATCTGCGGAAATTCGCGAAAAAAATCCGCGTGCAATCTGCGGTAAAAAAATATGTCCCAGAAAATACTCTTCCTCGACCGCGACGGCACCCTCATCCTCGAGCCCACAGACTACCAGGTCGACTCCATCGATAAGCTGAACTTCTACCCCGGCGTCTTCCGCTGGCTGGGACGTATCGTGCGGGAACTGGACTATAAGCTCGTCATGGTCACCAACCAAGATGGCCTGGGTACCGAGGGCTACCCGGAAGACACCTTCTGGCCCACCCACGAAGCAATGCGCCGCGCCCTGGCCGCCGAGGGAATCGAATTCATTGAAGAACTGATCGACCGCACCTACGCTAAAGACAACGCACTTACCCGTAAGCCGAACACCGGCCTACTCACCGAATACCTGAACGGCGACTACGACCTCGCCAACAGCTACGTCATCGGCGACCGGCTGACCGACATCCAACTGGCTAAGAACATCGGCGCGAAGGGAATCTGGATCGCGACCGATCCCGAACTCGGCAACGAGGAACTCGTAGACGGTCAGGAAAAGGAGCAGGACGTGGCCTCGCTTCTGGCCCCGACCATTGCCCTCCGCACTACCAGTTGGGAAGAAATTTACCACTTCCTGCGGCTGGAAAATCGCACGGCGACCGTCCGCCGCACCACCAAGGAAACCGACATTCTAATCGAACTCGATCTTGACGGTACCGGCCGAACTGACATCGACACCGGACTCGGCTTCTACGACCACATGCTCGACCAGCTCGGCCGCCACTCCGGCTGCGACCTGACCGTGAGGGTGAAGGGCGACCTGCACATCGACGAGCACCATACCGTGGAGGATACCGCCATTGCCCTTGGAGAGGCCTTCGCAAAGGCCCTGGGCGACAAACTCGGCATCGAGCGCTACGGCTTTTACCTGCCCATGGACGATGCGCTGGCGCAGGTCGGCATCGACTTCGGGGGGCGGCCCTGGCTGGTGTGGGACTGCGAGTACCGGCGGGAAAAGATCGGCGACGTGCCCACGGAAATGTTTTACCACTTCTTCAAGTCCTTCACCGACGGAGCCCGCTGCAACCTCAACGTGAAAGTGGAGGGCGACAACGAACACCACAAGATCGAAGCCACCTTTAAGGCCTTCGCCAAGAGCATCCGAATGGCCAAACGGCGGGATGTGGACAATATGCGGCTGCCGAGCACGAAGGGGATGTTGTAGGAAGGCAGGTCGTTGGTTCGCTGGAATTTCAGTTCTTTAGGTCGGATGCGTGCCGCTGTGGGAGACCACCCCCGATCATCAGACTACCAGACACATTTGCTGCGTTACCCACGAGTGATCCCAAAATCGTTGTGGCTGGTCCTCTGCCTGCTCGGGACCGGTATGTTATCGGGCCAGGGATCGGAGTTGTCGAACGTACGGGAGCGGATCATTGCCGTAAACCCGGCGGGCCAGCTGGTGGATTCGCTCACCATCGCACCGGGGAGCCTGGAAATCATTGCTCTTGACGGGCGACGAATCCCCGAAAGTGACTACCTCCTGAGCGGACGTTTTTTGCGCTGGATGAGCACCGATCTTCCCGATTCATTGCACCTGCGCTACCGCGCCCTACCCTTTGCGCTGGACGAACGGATGCGACTCATCGACTCGACGCAACTGCGGCGGGAGGAAGCCGGCCTCGTGATCGGCGCCTACGACCCCTACGTGCGCTCCGGCCTGCTCGACAACGACACGAAAGTGCAAACGCGCGGCAGCTTTAGTCGGGCCATCAGCTTCGGCAATCGGCAGGACCTGGTCCTCAACTCCGCCTTCAACCTGCAACTCAACGGCGAGCTCGGCAACGGCATCCAGGTGGCGGCCGCCATCACCGACGAGAACCTGCCCGTGCAACCCGAGGGGACCACCCAGCAACTGCGGGAATTCGACCGCATCTTCATTCAACTGCGCAAGGACCGCACCCAGCTTACTGCCGGCGACTACGAGCTCCGCAACCCGGAGGGCTACTTCATGCGGTACTACAAAAAGCTGGAGGGGGCCACCTTTACGACCATAACGGGAGAGGGCGGGGACGCAGGAGCATGGCAAAACAGTGCGAGCGTAGCCGTTGCCCGCGGTCAATTCATTCGCCAGAACATTACACCGGGTGAGGGCAACCAGGGGCCGTATAAATTGACGGGCGACGGGGAGCAACGTTTTCTGATCGTACTGGCGGGTACCGAACGCATCTACCTCGACGGTATGCTGCTGCAGCGGGGACTGGACGCCGACTACGTGATTGACTACAACCTGGCCGAACTCACCTTCACCACCCGCCGGCTCATCACCCGCGACGTACGCATCACCGCCGAATACGAATACGCCGACCAGCGCTACCTGCGCACCCTGACGGCCGGCAGCAGCCGCTACGAGAGGGGGAGAATGACGGCCTACGTTAACCTGTATTCTCAGCAAGACAGCAAGAATGCGACCGGCGACCTCGAACTCACCCCCGCGCAGCGGGAAGCCCTGAGCCTGGAGGGCGACACCCCGGGCGGCGTTGCCGTGACTAGCATCGACACCCTGAACGGAAGGGAAGAACTGCGGGCCACCTACGAATTGCGCGATACCACCATCGGGTGCGCGGTCGATCAATTCTACCTATTGAACAGCAACGACCCCGTGCGCGGCCGCTACGTTGCCACCTTTACCGATCGCGGTCCGGGCGGCGGTCCCTACCGGCTCGATCCGGAGCGGCCGGCCAACGAGCGCATTTACCTCTTCGTGGGCTACGACGAAAATTGCCGCCCCCTGGGAAGATTCGCGCCCGAGATCGATCTGGTCGCGCCCCAGCAGCAGCAACTGTTCTCCGCCGGCGGGGCCTACCGCCTGGGGGAAGAGGGGGCCATTCGGGTCGAGGGCAGCCGCAGCAAACTGGACCTGAATCGCTTCAGTCGCCTCAACAGCGGGGACGACGTTGGCCATGCCCTGCGGATAGATGCGGACCGTACTCTCCGCATCGGGAGCGACAGCAGCGGATGGGCGATTGCGGGGCGGGGGCGTTATGAATTCGTCGAGAAGACCTTCAACTTCATCAATCCCTACCGCTCTCCCGAATTTTACCGCAATTGGAACCTCAGCAACCGACTGAGCACGATCCGACCCGAAGCGGCAACCGAGCAACTGGCGGGCGGGGGCATCGGGCTACTCCGGGAGGGCATCGGGCGGATCGACTACGACTACGAGCAGTTCACGCGTGGGGACTCTTACGGGGGACGGCGGCACGAGGCACTCCTGCAGCTCGCTCTGGCGGGATGGGAGGTAGCGGGGACCATCAGTCAGCTAAACAACGAAGACACGGAGAGCCGGGGAAACTTTCGTCGGCCGAGTCTCCGGGTGAGCAAGGAATTTACCGCCCTCGGGGGGTGGGAACTTAGCGCCACCTACGGCGGGGAAAGGAGCGTGCGTCGATCGATCGCCACCGATAGCCTTTCGGCCCTTTCCTTCGAGTACGACAAGTACGTAGTGGGCATCGAAGCCCCGGCCACGGATCGCTTTTCCTTTCTGCTCAGTGCCAGCCAGCGCGACGACAAGCTGCCGGACGCCACCGAACTGCGGCGGAGTACTTCGGCCCGGGAGGTCAGTGCCGAGGGTAAGTTCCAGGCTGCGAAGAATCTGCAGGTCGGGGGAAACTTCACCTACCGCGCACTCGAAGTGCCCGGGCAGGACCTGGTGGAGGATCGCCCGAGCAGCACCTTTCTCGGTCGTCTCGACGTGCGGGCCGAAGCCCTGAAGCGGTCGTTTACCAGTCAGACCACTTACCAGGTTGGCAGCGGACAGGAACCCCGGATCGAGTTTCAGTACCTCTACGTGGGCCCCGGGCTCGGACAGTACATCTGGCAGGACAGCCTCTACAACAACGACGGACGCATTCAGCCCAACGAGATCGAACTGTCCCCCTTCCCGGATATTGCCGATTACATTCGGGTCAGTGTATTCAACAACAACTTTATTCGCACCGACAACGCCGGCATCAACCAGCGCTTCAACTGGGATCCCGACCGGCTGTGGCGTGGTACCACCGGCATCCGCAGTTTCCTGCGCCGCATCGCGCTCAATACGGCCATCAACATCGACCGGAAAACGCAGCAGGCCGACGACATTCAGCCCTGGAACCCCTTTCAGCTGGCCGTAGCGGATAGTAATCTCGTTGCTCTAAACGTACGGCGGCGCCACGGGCTTTTCTTCAACCGGGCCAATCCCCGCTACGACATTCAGCTCAGCAACGACGAGCAGCGCAACCGCCGCGTACTTACCACTGGTTACGAAAGCAGTCGGCGCGAGGAATGGGAACTTCGCTTCCGCTACCGCCCCAACGACCAGCTTAGCCTCGAAACCGCCGGCATTACCGGTCGCCGGGAATCCGACTCCGAGCGCTTCAACGAAAAGGACTACAAGCTCGTCTTCCACCGCCTCGAACCCAGCGTCAACTGGCAACCGGGAGAATTCAGCTTTAACACTACCCTGACCGTAGGCCGCGAGGAAAACACCCTGCCCGAGATCGACGGCGAGTTCACCCTCCGCCGCGAAGCCAAATTCGAGGGCAACTACCGCAATTGGATCAACGCCAGCCTAAACTGGATTCAGATCGACTACGAAAACGGCAGTCCGAGCAGCCCGGTAGGATTCGCGCTCCTCCAGGGCCTACAACCCGGTCGCAACCTCCTCTGGAACGCCAGCCTCACCCAGCAACTCGGCGAGTACCTCCAGCTCAACCTTATCTACGACGGAAGGCAAACGGGGGAAGCCGCAGTCGTACACGTGGGGAGGGCACAGGTGACGGCTCAGTTTTGAAGCTTGGGTTTGTGAATTGTTGAGTTGTTGGGTTGAGGCATTCCGCGATCACCAAGGATCTCCCCGTCGCCAATGCGGAAGCGGGTGTAGGTGATGGTCTTTCCCAGCTTGCGGTGCATCTTTTCGTAGTAGGTGCGGGTGGCGAGCTCCGGCAGCGGGTAGGGACGGGCATCGATGTCGTGGTCGTGGTAGAGGATCTCGACGGCGGGTTGGTTCGCGAAGGTTTCGAGGGTCCAGTCGTAGAGCTCGCGGCTGTCGGTTTTGAGGTGGACTAGTCCTCCCGGCGCGAGAATGGTACGGTATTGGCGGAGAAACTGGGCGGAGGTGAGGCGGCGGTTTTCCTTGCCTTTCTTCAGGAAGGGGTCGGGGAAGGTGATCCAGATTTCGTTTACTTCGCCGGGGGCAAAAAAGTGGCTGATCACCTCAATGCGGGTGCGGAGGAAGGCGGCGTTTTCCAGTCCTTCGGCGAGGGCGGTGCGGGCTCCTTTCCAGATGCGGGCGCCCTTTACATCGACGCCAATGAAGTTGCGTTCCGGGTACTGCCGGGCCAGATCGAGGGTGTATTCCCCCCGTCCGCACGCCAGTTCCAGGGTGATGGGCCGATCGTTGTTGAAGTGCTCGCGGGCCCAGTTGCCGCGTAGGTCCACTACCGCTCCGTTGAGCCCCGTGAGTTCGGGTTTTGTGGGTTCGAAGCTCTCGTAGACGTTGGGAAAGGTGAGATTCTCGGCGAATTTTTGTAATTTGTTGCGGCCGGCCATCTAAATTATCGGTTAGTGGGCGGCAAAGATAGCCCTGACCCGTTTGGCGATTGGCAATACCAGCTTGTAGTCTCCCGCAGTTTGTTCGAATTTATTTGAAACAGAATTAATATTTGGTAGAATATCTGAAAAAAAAACTGCAAATTTGCTTTACTGGAATTACCGAAATTTATAGTACGCTTTCACACCTTCCGTTTTGAACCCAGAAACAAACCTCCAACGACTGCGGCTCCAATTTATGGAGTCCCGGCGCGCATCCAGCGAAAATACCATGCTTTCCCCGGCCTATCGGCGGAAGAAGTATGCCCTATTCCTCATGCGTGCCATCTGCCTAGCCTCCCTCTACTTTCTGCTGTGGGATTACACCTGGCTACGCTGGACCTTGATCGTAGCTCTACCCATCCTCGGGTTTCAGTTCTTCTCCCTCGTGGGGTGGCGCTACTTCCTGGAGCGTAAGCTGCAACGCATGCAAGAAGGCGTTTCGTAGCAACACGGTATAGGGCGGCGGCGCGCGGGTGCAAGGTGGGTCACTTAATGCGCGAAGAATTCAGGTCCACATCCGCCGTGGCCCAGGCACCTTCCAGTCGGTCGGCAACGGTAGCTTCCATTTTTTCATCGCTTAATCCCTTGTAGGCAGCGCGCAAACCGTGCAATGCCCATCCATTTTTGGGATAGGTAAGCAGATCTTCCTCGTACACCGGTATGGCTTCCGCAAAGCGGCCGGATTCCAACAGTACCGCGCCCAGGTGGTGGCGGACCGAGAAAAACCAGTCGGGGGGCTCCATATAGGCGAGTGCATCTTCCACCTCGATGGCGTCCTGCAGCAGCCGGATGGCGTCATCGTAGCGCCCCTCACTGGCGGCGATCTCTCCGGCCAGGACATCCTCGGCAATGTCACAGACCGATCGGGCCATATTCACGCCGATAGCTAGGCTATCGAGGCTCGGATCCGCCGCGAAGCTGCGCAACTGAAGCAGTTCCTCACGTGCCCGATCGATATCCTGCTTACCCAGATGGGCCATTCCCCGGGCGTAACTCCGGATCACCTTCGGATAGGTGAGGTCGCGGCGACCGTCGAGGGCATTGAGAATTTCGTCCCAGCGGCCGAATTTAACCAGTACGTAATCGGGAATGGTATAGAAATGCTGGAGCAGGCCCAGAGCCGGTACTCCGATCAGATCGTTGTCCGCGTGGCGGGCGATGCGCTTGGCCGCATCGATGGCCCACTCACTCTTTCCCTCCAGGGTGGCGGTGGCGGCCAGGAAGTGATAGTTGTGCGGATGGTAGATGAGCGGATAGGCACCCTGGGCCCGGCACGCGGTGATGTAGCTGCTATCCACCTTCACCGCCGCGATGTTGGCCAGGGAGCCGGCGTGGTAGTCGCCGGTACGGATATAGATGTGGGAAGGCATGTGCACCAGGTGACCGGCACCGGGAACCAGCCCTTCGTCCAGCCGACGTGCGCTAGGCAGCCCCTTTTCCGGGGTGTGGGACGCCTCAATGGCGTGGATATAAAGGTGGTGGGCTCCGGCGTGATCGGGATCCATAGCCAGGATTTTGTCCAGATTGGTGATGATCTCCGGGGTCCAGGGGCGGGTTTGCCCTTCCTTGTCCCAGAGGTCCCATGGGTGCAAGTCCATCAGGGACTCAACGAAGAGGGTACCGACATCGGCGTTGTCCGGGTGATCGGCGTAGGCTTCCCGCATCGCTTCGGCGTAATCCTGGTCGAGGGCACTACGGTCTTCCGGAGCCTGTGCCGCGTAGCGTTTGGAGAGGGCGGTGATCAGCGACTTTTCCCACGGGGCCACCCCGTTTTCGGCGAGTGCCAGCGCCTTCTGCGCGGCCTCATACGCACGGGGGTAATTATCCGGCTCCATTCCGGCATTGTAGTTCGGGCCCAGGACGTAGGCGTAACCCCAGTGCGCCATCGCGCAATCGGGTTCAAGTTGGGTGGCGTGGTAGAATGAGCGGGCCGCTTCGGCGTGGTTGAATCCGTAGGCCAGTACCAGTCCCTGGGTCACGTACCGACGGGTCAGTGGATTTTTGGAGGTAATGGGAAACTGTAGATTGCCCATATCCTCGAAGAGCGGGGCTTTTTGCCCCGAGGTATACCAGTCGAGGTCATTGGTCGCCGGGGTACAATTGCTGGTAGATACCCTCGCGGCGGTGTAGGCCGGCGGCCGCTCGGAGCGAGAATTGCAAGTAGTCAGGAGCACCCCGCCCAGCGCGATGAGGAGTGTGAGATAGAGTGAACGCATAGTGATAAGTGTTGAGGACGGTAACCAGAGCCGATTGCGATTCCTACTTACTTCGCTCCCGCGCGCCGCCGCCTGCGAATTAGATAAGTACACTTAAAATAGGGTTAAACGCACCTAATTATCAAGTTTGAACGCATTATTGTGGGGTCAACCGTGGCTTTTCGATACGGCGTGGGCCAAATCAGCGGTAATCCCTAAATTACCTGACCACCCTTTCTTACACTCATCTACCCATGCAAACCCAAGATTACGAGCAGGCCGTTTTTGACATTCTGGAAGACCTGCGGGAATACCGCAACAAGTGCGGCGATCGCTTTCGTTTTTCCGACATCCTCCAGGAGACTGAAGTAGATGGAGAACCGACTACCCTACAGTACGTAAACCTGGTACAGGAGGGCGGGGGCGTACTCGGCATCGCCCTGGTGGGCTTCACCTACGTGCTGGAGGAGATGGGCATCCGATTTCTGAGCCTCGGCGGCACCAGTGCCGGATCGATCAACACCCTGCTGATGGCGGACGCCGGCGCCCCGGAAGAAAAGAAGAGCCGGCACATCCTGGACCGAATCGCCAGTAAGCGATTTAGTGATTTTGTCGATGGCGGTAGCGATGCGCGCAGGCTTACCGAGCTGATCCAGTCGGGCGTAAAGTTTGGAAGTGCCGCCAATATGGCATCGAATATGCCCTCCTTACTGCTGGCCTGCGGCAACCTCCCCGAGGTATTCAACGACTTCGGCATCAACCCCGGTGATCATTTTGAAGACTGGCTTTCCCAACTCCTGAACAACAAAAGCTGGCAAGCCCTGAGCGACAACCTGAGGAACCTGCCGGAAAACCTGATGCACGTATCCGACTTCGGCAATAAGAAGCACCCCATCGGAGTGGATGAGCTGGAACCTAAGATCGCCATCGTAGCCGCCGACATCACGACCCAGACCAAGGTGGAATTTCCCCGCATGGCCGGCCTGTACTACGAGCGCCCGGAAAACCAGGATCCGGCCTGCTTCGTACGGGCCTCGATGTCCATTCCCTTCTTCTTCACGCCGAAACGCGTATCGCTGAGCTGGACCGAGGGCCGGGAAAACGAAATACGCCGACGGTGGCGCAAGCTCGCGGGCTACTCCGGAGAGCTGCCCGAGGAGATCCTGTTCGTCGACGGCGGGGTAATGTCAAACTTCCCCATTGATCTGTTCCATCAGGCGGACACCGTACCCCAGCGCCCCACTATCGGCGTAAAGCTCGGCGTCGACCGCAAGCACGCCAGTAAGATCACCTCCCTGGGTCAGTTTTTGGGCAGCATGCAGGAGGGGGTCAGGAACCTGCGTGACCTGGAGTTCATCCGCAACAACCCCGAGTACAAGGACCTGGTGGAGTACATCGACGTGGAGGGGTTCAGCTGGATCAACTTTAATATCTCCGATGCCGAAAAGATGCGGCTGTTCCGGCGGGGTGCCGAGGCGGCCAGCAACTTCCTGCGGCGATTCAACTGGTTGGAGTACAAGTCTAACATCAAGACCAATCTCCTGCAGCGCATCAAACCCGTACTCTGGGAACTCAGCAACATTAAGGACCTGGACCACACCCTGGAGGCCTTCGGCATCCGCGACAACGAAGACGTCAAAAACAAGATCGCGTACCTGAAGGAGCGGGAAAAGCCCTACAACGTCCTCTGGATCGACGATAAACTCACCTACCCCCTGCCCATGGCCATCCTCGATCGCCTGCATACTTACTGCTACACGATGCGGACGAGCGACGAGGCCCAGCAACTCCTGATCCACAACAACCGGGTGAGCGACGACCCCAACGACTGGATCGACCTGATCATCAGCGACGTTACCCGCGACGAATCGGAGGGCGACGAGCATACGCGGGGCATCGGCTTTGCCGCCATGCTCGCCCATGACCCGGTACTGAAGGACATTCCGGTACTGTTCTACGCCCACCGACGGAGCGAACTGGAGGAACGCTACGGTCAGGAATTACCGAAAAATGTAGTCAACCACGAAGACCGCTACACCATCATGCACGGCGATTTCATCGCGGAGGTAGTCGATGCGATCTACGCCCGGGCCAGGGCACACCGATCGGAGCTAGCGACGCAACACGCGCCGGACGGCACCGTCGACTCGCAGTAGATACATGCCTCCGGGGAGATGGCCGACCGCCACCACTGCCGATCCCGCAGATACCGGCACCAACTGCCGCAGCAACGGCCGACCGGTAAGATCGTACAGCTCGATGCTGATGTCGCGGTTGCCCACCGCCGACCAGCGCAGTTGAACGTCTCCGGCGGTAGGATTGGGAAACACGTCCAGCGTAGCCTCGAGCGGGCTGACGTAGCGTACCGGACTGATCGCATCGGACGTGATAAGTACATCGTGGTAGGTGACGGGCAGGTATCCCCCGCCGGCGGTGGTGACCACGAAGCCGAAATCATCGGTTCGGGAAGTACTGTCGGTGTTTTCGTAGACGAGTCGCCCGGCGTTGATGTCGGCCTGGGTAAAGGTGTCACCGGCCATCATGGTTAGTCCGCGGAGTTCGAGTCGGCCCAGGGCAGGCAGTTGAGTGAGGATGTAGTACGTTCGTCCGGCATCGTCGCCCTCGCTATCCACTTCGAGTTCGCTGCGCAGCACGGCGTTACGGCCCAGGGGTTGTACTTCGGTGGCATCGTTGACCAGGGTGCGGGGCTGAACTACGGCGGCGTCGGCGCAGAATTCCACGTTCCATCCGACAATTTGTCCCACGGCGCCGTTGGTTTCGCTTACGGATACGGTCAGTATCCATTCTCCGTAAGTGTCCTCGCCGTTGAAGGCTTCCAGTTTTCCTTCCGGCCGGAAGACGCGCTTATCGTCCGGTGGGCAGGCGACTTCCTCGGGGGCGTCGTCATCGAATCCCAGGTTGATGGAATTGGTGCTGAAGCACTTTTCGGAATAGAGCTTTACGACGGTACCGGCGGGGCTCGTGAGGCTGATCGACACCTTCGAGGCAAACTGATAATTGACCGTGACGTTCGGCAAGTTGAGGTCATTGATGCTGCCGCGGCGTTCGATAAACAGCTTCGACTCCCGGGTGAATGTCCCGCCCGATCCAGGCAGTCCGATCGGCGTGTCGGTGCTGCTCACGACATCACACTTGCTGCTGACGGTGTGGAAGGAGGTTGTTTCCGTCCAGGGGCCCGGCCCGCAGGCGTTAACCGGTCGTACGCGCCAGAAGTAGAGGGTGTTGGGACTAAAAAAGTTATCGGGCGTATACACTGTTTCCGTCAGTCCCGTAGCGGCGGCAAAAAGATCGCGTTGAGAGAAAGAGGGCGAGGTGGCAATCTGTATCTCGTATTCCTGGGCATTGACCGATGGTGTCCAGTCGAATTCGGTGGTGAGCACGATCCCCTCGGTACCTTCGGCGGGGCCGGCCAGCAGCAGGTCGCTGAAATCATTGGCAACTACGTCGAGGACGATCTCGCGGCGGCTGCTGTCGCGCCCCGGAGCGGCGACGACGATGGGTACGGTAAGTCGGCCGCTGGTGACGATTCCCCCCAGGTCGAGGGTGAGGGTGGTGGTTTGGCCGGGCAGCAACTGGGTGCGGGCGAAGGAGACCAGCAGTCCTGCGGGAAGGGCGGCGGTATCCAGCGATACGGTAACGGGTTCGCTGTAGCCGAGCACGCTGCCCGCGGTGAGCGTGGCCGTTACGGTTTCGGGGAGGCAGACGCTGCGGTAATTGAGGTCGGATTCGAGGGTGTAGGTCGCGAATTCAGCGGCGGCGATGGAAAAATCCTCGTCGTTCATGTTGAAGAAAATATTGTCGGCTGCTTCGACGATCACCCGCATGGCGGTACCGGTGGTATCGGGGACGGTGACGAATGCGCTTCCGGTATTCGCGACGTTGGCAGCGAGGACCCGCTCGAAGGTGATCCCGCCGTCGCCGGACAGCAGGATGTTTACACTTTTGGCGAAGATGGGGAAGCCATCCGTGCCCGCTACGTCCCAGGTCACTTCGCGGTATTCCCCGACGCGCCACGGCTCGTTGTTCACGAGTTCGGGGTTCAGGACGGTGAGGGGACCGACGTCGGCCACTTCGAAGCGAACGGTGGCCCAGTCTACCCCACCGGCGGCCTCGTTGTTGTCGCGGGCGGTGAGCCGGAAAGTCATATCTCGGGCGTAATCGGGCAGTACCTCATCGTTGGAGCTGATGTTATTGGCTACGCGGTCGATGCGGGGAAAGTAGCGGGTGAAGCCCTCCGACGAGGGGGCCACCGACCGAAACAGGGGTGCCGTACCCTCCGGATCGTTGATGTCGGAGGCCGGGCCGAGGTCGTACTGTTCCCAGTTGTAGGTAAGCTGTTCGGGGGGGTCGTTCGCGTCGGTGGCCGTACCGGTGAGCCGGAAAGGGGTACTGCGCGGGATGAAGAAGCCATCTTCGTAGTCGATCCGTACTTCGGGAGTGACATTATCGGTTTCGATGATGGTCGCGCAGCCGCTTGCCGCTCCCTCGCGGGTATAGGTAATGAACTGCTCGAGGCTGGCGGTGTGGTAGTAGGCTTCTTCGGGCCCGATGTTTTGGTCGCCGCAGGCGCCCGCATACGACATGATGGTGGTGCCCGAGCCCGGCTCGTAGGCCGTATTGCCGGCGCGCTGATCCTGGGCCGGCGGACAATTGTTGAAGGTGTGGGATACCGTAAACTGGTGGGCGATCTCGTGGGCCATTACCCGCTCGGCGGTGCGGGCCACGTTGGTACCCTGCAGGCAGGTCACGCCGCGGGTCTTGCTGCCGCTACAGGCCAGACCGCTCACGACGCCGCCGACGTCGATACAGCTGGAGGTGAAGATGTGGCCGATATCGTAGGCGGTAGTGGGGACATTGGCGATATTGAAGGCTTCGATCACCTGATCGAGTAATCCGCTGCCCTCATCTGAATCGGTAAAGGGGTCCGTTTTGGCATCGAGGTAGATCAGGTCTTCCGACACCGCGAGGAGGTTCATCCGTACGCCGACCTCCCGCTCGAAGATGACGTTGATGGTGCTGACGGCGGTGTTGAAGGCGGCCAGCACGTCTTCCTTTTTGCCGCCCACGCGCTGGGCAAACTCACCGGTATTGGTCAGGGCCAGGTCGTACTGACGAAGCTCGCGGGCAGCGGCCTTGCTCTTGGGGGTAAACGCGGCACCCGCGGCCCCGCCCGACTTATCGTTCTGCACGGAATTTAGCGGGTCGGCAGGGTCGTAGCCGCAGGCGAGGGGGAGGTTATTTTCCGGGTCCGTATACTGATCGGAATAGAAAACGAGGTGGCGTCCGTCGTTTTCCCCGGCCGGCTGGATGGCAAAAGTGCCCGCCGGACCGCGCAGCAGTGCGTCTACCCCGCGGTGAGAAATGGCAATGCGGCCGGCTCCCCATTCCCCCTCTACCCGGTAGCTGCCGATGTCGGGATACTTCGCGGCGAGCCTGGGCTCGAATACCGGATCGCTGACCGCGATAAAGCTGGCGTGGGTGCCGTCGGGCAGGGGAAGTTCGATGGTCCTGCCCTTCGCGAAGAGTTGCTGACGGAACTGCTCCAGATCCAGGCTGGTTTCCAGGTGGTTCCCGCTGATTTCCTGATTCGTGTTGGCGTAAGCGGTAAACTGGAAGGCAGACTGGGCGGGAAGGGCGGCCCCCGTCAGGAGTAGGCAGAGGAGTAAAAATCTGGGCATGTAGGGTCTTTAAGGGGGAATAAAGGTAAAGCCGGCGGCCCGCGCAAAATGTCGGGTAGCTAGTACCGTGCCGGTTTTTCGCCGGGCAGAGCACTGCGGATAAACTCCCGCAGATCTTCGTTGGCGGCTTCCAGGTCGGGCCGGCGCAGGTACATCATGTGGCCGCTGAAGTAGCCCTTGAAACTCAGGCGATCGCGCATACGGCCGCTGGGGTCGAGGTGCCAGAGGCTGTACTTGGCGTCGTAATAGTTGGTCGCCCCGTCGAAGTAACCCGACTGCACCATCACGTTGAGGTAGGGGTTCTGGGCCATGGCCTGGCGGAGGTTGGGGCCGGTGCGGTCGCCGGAGCGGTCCCAGGGATGGACGGGGCCGAACATGTTGTACTGCAGGTCGGTGCGGAAGCCCAGCTCCTCACGCAGGTAGTGATTGATGGCCGGGGTGAAGGAGTGGAGCCAGCTGGTGAGCTCGCTGTTGTAGTCGGGTGACTCCCCGGCGGCCATGGCGTCGATGCCCCGGTAGCGGCTGTCGAGGCGGCCGACCGTGTAGTTGCCGGCTTCTTCCCCCCGCAGCAGGTTTTTCCAGAAGTAGCTGGTGGAGATCATCAGGTTGTTGTCGATCCATTCCTGGGGGTCGAGGCCGGAATAGCGGGTGAGGGTGTAGGCGATTTCGCTTTTCCTTTCCGCATCGAGGCTCATGCCGGCGGCCAGGGCGGGCAGCAGTTCGTCGCGGGTATAGGTTTCTACTTCTTCCAGCAGCGTTTCCAGCTCCTGTTCCTGCTGGGCGGGGGGGAGGCGCTTGTGGTACCAGGCCGCGGCGGCGAAGTAGGGCAGGCGGTTGGCGGCCTCCACGATGCCGTCGCGGGGGATGCCGATCTCGGTGGGGGAAACCAGGACGACCCCGTTGAGGTACATCCAGCGGACGTTCTGCAGTTCGAGGGCCAGGCCGGAGACGCGGGTGGTGCCGTAGCTCTCGCCAATCAGGAATTTGGGGGAGCGCCAGCGGTCGTGGCGGCTGACCCAGTTGCTCACCCAGTCGGCCAGGTAAGTGATGTCCTGGTTGACGCCGAAGAACTGCTCCCGGTCCGCCCCTTCGGCCATGCGACTGAAGCCGGTGTTGACGGGATTGACAAAGACAATGTCCGTCACGTCGAGTACCGAGTAGGGGTTGTCGCTGATGCCGTAGGGTTGTACGGGGTAGCCCTCTTCGTCGATGTTCAGGACCTTGGGGCCGGTGTAGGCCAGGTGCATCCACACCGAGGCCGAGCCGGGGCCGCCGTTGAAGCTGATGAGCAGGGGACGGTTGGGATCGTCTACGTCGCTGCGGCGGTAGTAGGTGTAGTGCAGTCCGGCGGTCACCTTTCCGCCGTCGTCGTATACGGGTTGCACGCCGGTCTCCACACGGTAGGGGACAGGTTTCCCCTTGATGGTGATGGTGTTAGTGGAGATGATCGCCGTGTCCATCGGCAGTTTCCGGCTGTGTTCCTGGGCAAACAGCGGTAGGGCGAAGAAAAGGCAGAGCAGGGCGAGCGGGTGGCGGATCATTTAATTTAGCTTTGTGGTCAGGTATCCAAAGTGCTAAAAGTATCGAAAAATTGAAAGGCACCCTGCGGCAGTGGGCGGAGTTCTTCTCCAGCAACCCCTACCAGCATTTGTTAAGCACTTCCTGGCACTACGCCCGGGGCATGCGGGGGCGCTACGTCCTCATCTACGTGATGTTCACCTGCGTGAACCTGATCGTGTCCGTACAGCCCATCATTTTTGGCTACTTCATCAATTACCTGCAGGAGGGCAGGGGTGACCTGACCGCGGCGGCGTGGATCTACGGTGGGGCATACATGGCTACCATTCTGGGCTTCTGGGCCTTCCAGTGGCCCGCCCGTTTGATGGAGCGGCGGATGGCCTACGAGATCAGTCGGCGGCTGCTCATGGAAACCTACGACCGGGTGGTCCACCTGCCCCTTGAGTGGCACCGGCGGCACCACAGCGGAGATACCATTAACCGCACACGCAAGGCGTACGAGGCACTCAAAGCGTTCTTTGACGACGGTTTCGTGTACTTCCAGACGCTGGTGCGTATGCTGTTTTCCATTGCGGCCATCATTTACTTCAGCGCAATTTTTGGCGGGGTCGCGGGTGCAACGGGAATTCTAATCGTGCTGGCCGTACTGGCATTCGACCGACCGATCATCGCGGTAACCAAAGAAACCAACGAGCGGGAAAACGACCTGCTGGCCGGGCTCACCGACAACCTCGGCAACATCATTACCGTCACCACCCTGCGGCTCGGCAAGCAGACCCTGAAGCGGATCGACAAGCGGATCTCCGCCGTTTGGCCCCCCTTTCTACGTAATACACAACTCAACGAGCAGAAATGGTTCACCACCGGCGTGCTCATCGGGCTGATGTACGCGATTATCGTGATTGGCTACGTACACCAAAATTACGTGCCGGGGGAGGTGTTTTTGGTAGGGGGGCTCGTAACGCTGATCGGCTACGTCAATCAGTTCACCAACATGTTCAATGCCCTGACCGGACAGTACAACACCGTGATCCGGCTACGCGCCGACCTGGCCGCCATCGACCCGATCACCGAGGCCTACCGAAAGCGGGCCCGGCCCGAACTACCGCCCGGCAGCAAGGTGGTGAAGGACTGGCGGGAAATCAACGTCGACGGGCTGCACTTTACCTACGATCGGGAGAATGAGGAATCGCGGGGCCTTACCGACGTGAGCCTCACCCTTGGCCGCGGACAGCGCATCGCCTTTATCGGACCCAGCGGAAGCGGGAAGACTACCCTCTTGTATAACCTGCGCGGCCTGTACCCCCCCGACGCGATCACCGTGCGCTTCGACGGACGGCAGGCCGACTCCCCCGCTCAGTTGTACGAACAGACGACGCTGATTCCGCAGAGTCCGGAAATCTTCGAGGACACCATTCTGCAGAACCTCACCATGGGCCTCCCCCGCAAACCCGCCGCCATCGAAAGGGCCCTGCACCTCGCCGCCATGGAGGACGTGATCGCCAACGCCGAGAACGGCCTCGAAACCCACCTTTCCGAGGGCGGCGCCAACCTGAGTGGTGGGCAGCGGCAACGCCTCAGCATCGCCCGCGGCCTGCTCGCCGCCGACACCTCTACCCTACTGCTGCTCGACGAGCCCACCAGCAGCCTCGATCCCCGTTCGGAAACCCTGGTGTACCAGCGCCTCTTCGCCGCCTTCCCGGACAAGACCATCGTTTCCACCCTGCACCGCCTGCATCTGTTGCGGGAATTCGACTACATCTACTACCTGGAAGGTGGAAGGGTCGTGCACGAGGGCACCCTGGAGGAGCTGCTGGAGGCAAGTGAGCTGTTTCGGATGTTGTGGGAGCAGCAGGCCGCCGGGTAGCGTCGACTTCAGTCGACAAGCTGCCTATACTTTCAGCATGACGGCTGAAGCCGTCGCTACTCATGCTTTAGCAATCATCGTCATCGTCCTGCGAGTAGCGTCGACTTCAGTCGACAAGCTGCCTATACCTTCAGCGTGACGGCTGAAGCCGTCGCTACATATCTTTGGCCCATGCCCCAACCCCGCCCCTGGTACGCCAGTATTCCCCCACCTCTCGTCATGCTTTTTGTGATCATCGTTGCCGTGACGGTAATGACCTACCTGCTTCCGGCCGGCCTGTACGAGCGGGTGGAAATCGACGGTCGCTTACGGGTGGTGCCGGACAGCTACGGTGAGGTTCCCGCTACCCCGGTGGGATTTTTTGAAATGTTCCGGGCCTTCCCGGAGGGTTACCGGCTGGCGACTCCGGTGATCTTCATCTGCCTGGCCAGCGCACTCATGTTTTCGGTGCTCGAGCGGACCCAGACCATCGAGAATGCCGTCGGGCGACTCGTGTACCGAATGGGGACCCAGCGAGCGGAGCTGTTGCTCATCTTGCTCACCCTGGTTTATGGACTGCTGGGCGTACTGGTCGGCTACGAGAACAACATCGCTACCGTACCAATTGCCGTGGTGGTCGTGCTCGCGCTGGGGGGTGATCTGGTGCTGGCTGCCGGCGTGAGCCTGGGGGGTATGACGGTAGCCTTCGGGCTCTCGCCGATCAATCCGTATACGGTGGGGATCGGGCACGAGATCGCCGGGCTCCCCCTGTTTAGCGGGTGGTGGCTGCGGAGCGTACTGTGCTTCGGGGCACTGGGCATCACGGCCTACTATAATGTGCGATACTACCGACGGCTACTGGCCAACCCGGAATCGGGGATCGGGCGCGGGTTGGATACTTCCGGACTGGCGCTTTCTCGGCCGCTGGCCGACTACCGAATCAGCCGACGTAACTGGTGGTTGCTGGCTGTGTTTCTATCCGGACTCGGCGTCGTGCTTTACGGAGTTTTCCAGTGGGGCTTCGGGATCAATGAGATTTCGGCCGTTTTTCTAATCGTTACGGTCGTTTGCACCCTTACCAGCGGACTTACCGCACGATCCTTTACGGATGCGGCGATGCGCTCGGTGGCGGAAATGGCGCCGGCTACCTTCATCATCGGTATGGCGGCAACGGTGAAGGTGATCATGGAGCAGGGGCAAATCCAGGATACCATCAGCTACGGTCTTGCGCTGGCGCTGGATGGGCTGCCCACTTATGCTTCGGCCGTAGGGATGTCGATCGGTCAGAGCGGCATCAATCTGCTCATCCCCAGCGGTAGCGGTCAGGCCCTGGCTACCCTGCCGGTGATGATTCCGTTGGGGCGGGCGCTTGACTTGAGTCCGCAGATCGCCATCCTGGCCTTCCAAATCGGGGATGGGGTGACGAATCTGTTCAATCCTTCCCTGGGCGGACTGGTCGCCATGCTCGGCATATGCCGGGTGCCGTTTGACCGCTGGCTGAGGTTTGTTTTGCCGCTCACCGGGATTTTGTTGGTTTGGGCATGGATCGGGCTGCTGATCGCAGTGGCGATTGGCTACAGTTAGGGGATGAATTTCTTTAACTTAATTTTATTAACACCCAAATAAGCCAAAAGAAGCGGGCGTTCAGGAGAGGAATGGCGCTGCGCGGGTTACCCCGATCGGAACTTTTGCTCTGATCGATTTCATGCTTTTGCATGGCCGGGGATCCCGCTACGATGCCTTCACCCCCTCCTTCCGACTATTTTTTGTCAGAAGGTGTCTCATTTCTTTAGCAACCCGACATCCCGCTTTGGGATTACAGCGGATCGCCTCATCCCGTGGTATTCACGGGATATGATCAGTATTGTCTCTCGCTTCATTAAACCACTGTTTACCTAATCATTGTTATGAGAAATTTCTCCCTGCGAGCAGCCGCCCTGCTGCCCCTTTCTCTTCTTGTTTTCTCGTGTGAGCAAGAACCCGTCGTCGAAGTAATGGAGGTCGCCACCACTGCTCCACGCTTCATGGACTTTCCTACCGCTAAGGGCGGTTCGGCCACTCTCGGAAAGAATGCCGACGGACCGGCCGTGACCGTAGCTATGGCCGAGTACATTACCGGCGCCGACAGCGACGAGATGGGTAATACTATTCTCTTCAACAACCGCGGAAACAAGCAGCTCGACTTCGACTTCGTGCCCGGCCAGTCCCTCGACGGTTCCGACGCCATTTCTTACTACATCGATGAGAGCCGCCCTTCCGACGACGTACCCGTAGAGGTCAGCACGGATGCCATCGTTCGTTCGATGGATACCTGGGACAATGTCGATTGCTCCGACCTCGACCTGTTCCGTGTTCCGACCGACGGTCGCGCTACCGGATTCTACGCCGCCGCCTACGGCTTCGGTGGTAGCTTCAACTACGTTGCTGATGTCGTTCACAACGGTTGGCTGCCCGCCGCCTTCTTCGATCGCCTTGCCCCCAACGGCAGCCGTTCGATTCTGGGTGTGACCTTCACCCTCGTGTTCATCAACCCCGACGGCTCCTTCCAGGATGCGGACAACGACGGCAAGGGAGACGTCGCCTGGCGCGAAATTTACTACAACGACCGCTTCAACTGGAGCAACGGTAGCGGCATCGACATCGAGACCGTATCCCTCCACGAAGCCGGCCACGGTCTGAGCCAGGCACACTTCGGCAAGGGCTTCCGCAAGAAGGACGGCTCGGTTCAGTTCTCTCCCCGCGCCGTCATGAACGCTACTTACTCCGGTCTCCAGACCGAAGTCGACGGCACCGACAACGCAGGCCACTGCAGCAACTGGGCAAACTGGCCCAACAACTAAGCGATACACTACACAGACCCCATTTTAAAGGAGAGACTCCGTCCGTAAGGGCGGGGTCTTTTCCTGTTTAGAATAGGTTTGGCGGGGACGCGGGAGCAGTGAATTTTAGGATGAGCCAGCGATGGGTGGCGCTCTAGGCGACCAAAGGTTGTGTTTCTAACACTTCAGTACTCCTACTGAAATGGTTCTCTAAGAACGTCTTGCCGTTGTTGTACATCAAATCCCTTACCTGCGCTTCGACATCGTAAATGTGATATGTATTATCGAATTTATTGTCGTTTTGCCGCAACGCTTCTATCATTTCCACTATACCGGTTTCCAGCTGCCTATACTCAGTTACGTTCCGACAACCTTTGATGGTATTGATCAGTCCATCACAGTCTGACCCGATACAGATGTGGTGCCAGGCTTTCGGGCCTCCTACCTTTACGATGTGGAGTATGTTGTTGCATAGGTGCAACAGGTGCTCGCGCTCCTTCTCCTTACGCCTTATCTCCCGTAGTTTGGGAGCCAATTCTTCCACGCTGGAAGTTGCTACAAAAACACGTGATCGCTCCTCGTGCGTCATGCTGGCAACTGCTTGCGCCAGTGTCTCGGTAAACTCCTCCTCTTGCTCATCCCTTATTTCCTCCTGGTGTAGCTGTTCGAAGAAGCGTTCCTCGTCAGTTACCTCCTCAATTTCATCCATCTCTCTTCCGTTGTTCAGAGATGGGGCAGCGCTAACCTCCACTGCGAGAGCATCATTTAGCGGGTCATCCGTGTTCATGAGTTTTTTGAATTCATTGCCGTCAAAGTATTCGCGCAGCTTCTTTTTACATCCCAACTGTCGCTCATCCAGGATAAGTCCGATTAAACCACCCGATGCGACGATTTCCACGATGTCTTCATCGTAGAGATTTATTGAGGTGGGATTAAAATGCGAAACCAGTTGACCGAGTCGCAAACCTTCCGGCCGTGAGTATTTGACACTATAGTTGTGCTCCTTACCCAGGTAATGTGTCTTCTCGTGGTACCGTTTCCGCACTTCATGATCCCAACTTATACCACATATTGCTACGTGGGAGGCGATGATCGGAACGGAGGCAGCTCCCATTTCGTCACGCAGCTGATAAAAATGCCTTCTTGACATGAGACTCATGTGCTTGACGTCGATGAGAATATTATTTCCGGCACCGGGGGAAGTATCGTAGCATCTAAGAATTACTTCTCTTCCCACTTCGGTAATGCCCATGCCCTGGGGCAAGAACTCCGTCATCCTTTTGGCATTCACAAATTTCAGGGAGTGTGCGTGCGTGCATAGCGCGTTCCTGGTAAAATGGCAAAGGGTGAGGTATAGGATTCGATGTCTAAAGTGCTTTAGTTTATCTACATAGAAGATTGGGTCAGCGGATTTGGTCGGTTTTAAAATGTGCCCCCCCTCGATGGCTAGCACCAGATTAGTCTTACGTTGGGTGAGGTCTTGCGCATCCGAGACGATCTTAAATTGCTTGGCCGAATTTTGCAGATCATGACTTTTTTCCAGGTGGACCACCTCTTCCTCAAAGCTGGTGAAATAATTCTTGGTCCGGACCCTTCTTAACATTCTTCGATCTAGGGGAGAAATTGCCGGCAGCAGGGTTTTTACCAAGCCTGTTTTACCTAGCCCTTTCTCCATTACATATATCGTGGCTACGGATACTTCTACATCGCCGTCCTGAATCTGCTGAAGACTGGATTGTGAATCGATGATGCTCCCGAATAGCTTGTCGATAAAGTTATTGTACGTCTTCCAGCAATCGTCCCTACCATCCGGAGTAGAGTGGCTCAGGTATGACTTAAAGGAAGGGTGGTTGTGCAGATCGAAATACATGAATGACGGGTTGAGTGAAACAGCGAGAGGCATCCGCTAGTCAGGATGATTTGGCTTGCAAGCCATCGCAATCCATGGATCCAGTCGTGCAAATATTCATCCTACGGCCACTATTGAAGTAACCCGGATGACTCTACCGTTTTATTACCTTATGTACATACCGCTGCCGATCAATATCCAAGTAGAACAGGTACATGCCGGCTGCCAAGTCCGTAATGTCTACCGACTGTTTGGTGAGGTTGGCGAGGGGGACCGTCCATCCGTCGCGGGTGCTCGTAATGGCCCCGCAGGTATGTTGTTACGATGACCGCAAAACGGGAGTTTGCCGTAAGCCGCCCATCGAAGCTAAGTCTGGAGGTGTTCTCATAAGTGGTGAGCTTTCAATATATAGACACTGTGGTGTTTACCGCATGTTTAAACTTTGTTGCGGGAGCTTGCCGGCCCAAAATCATTAGTTATGGGGAGAAGAAACTTTCGGGCGTTGCTGGAGTGGGATGCCACATTTTGTCCGCACTGAGTCAGCGTAGGGTGAAACCCCATGCTGCCCTATCTTCGCCCCATGCCCAATCCTGCTACCGACAAACGCCTTTTTCTGCTCGACGGCCACGCCCTGGTGTACCGTGCGCACTTTGCCTTCATCAACCGCCCGTTGATCAACTCGAAGGGGGTGAACACCTCGGCAATGCACGGATTCACCCGGACGCTGTGGGACCTGATGAAGAACCAGCAACCCACCCACCTGGCGGTCGTTTTCGACCCGGAGGGACCCACCTTCCGGAATGAGCTGGCGGCCGACTACAAGGCCAACCGGGAGGAACAGCCCGAGGACATCGGCATCGCCTTTCCGTACATCCATCAGATCCTGCAGGCGTTTAAGATCCCGATCATCATCGTGCCCAACTTCGAGGCGGACGACGTGATCGGCACCCTGTCCAAGCAGGCGGCCCGGCAGGGGTACGAGGTGTACATGGTGACGCCGGACAAGGACTACGGCCAGCTGGTTGAGGAGAAGATCTACATGTACAAGCCCAGCCGTATGGGCAACGGCATCGAGATCCTGGGCGTGAAGGAGATCATCGAAAAATGGGGCATCACCCATCCCCTGCAGGTGATCGATATGCTCGGATTGATGGGCGACTCGGTCGACAACATCCCCGGTGTGCCCGGCATCGGCCCCAAAACCGCCCAGAAATTTATCGAGCAGTACGGCAGCATGGAAGCATTGCTGGAGAACACCGACAAGATTCGCGGCAAAAACCAGGAACGCCTGCGGGAATTCCGCGATCAGGCGATCCTGAGCAAGCGACTGGCGACGATCGACATCGAAGTGCCGATCCAGTTCGATCCGGACGCTTACATTATTGAAGATTTCGACCGGGATTACCTGACCGACGTCTTCCGCGAACTGGAATTCCGCAGCATCGCCAACGAAATCTTGGGGATGGAAGAGGAAATCAAACCCCCGTCGGCTCAGGGGGATCTCTTTGCTCCTTCGAGTGGCACGGCACCTGCGTCCCCGCCCCGCCGAAGCTCCTACAAGGAACCGCCCGCCCACACCGTGGCGGACGAAAACATCGGCAACACCGAGCAGAATTACCATAAGGCCGAAACGGCCGCCGAGCGCGCCGCCCTGCTCGATCAGCTGACCCAACAGGAACTGATCGCCTTCGACACCGAAACGACGAGCGTCGACCCAACCTCCGCCGAACTGGTGGGCCTCTCCTTTGCCTGGAAAAGCGGAGAAGCCTACTACGTGCCCGTACCCGCCGACCGCACGGAAGCCGAAGCCATTGTGGCCGAATTCGCCCCCCTGCTGGCCGATGAAAACGTCAACAAAGTGGGCCAGAACCTGAAATACGACATGATCGTGCTCGAACGCTACGGCGCCACCGTGAAGGGCAAGCTCCTGGATACCATGGTGATGCACTACCTGCTGCACCCCGACAAGCGGCACAAAATGGACCTGCTCAGCGAGGAGTACCTGAACTATAAGCCCGTGCCCATCGAAGCACTCATCGGGAAGGGAAAGAAGCAGCTCACGATGCGCGACGTGCCGGTAGAAAAGGTGGTCGACTACGCCTGCGAAGACGCCGACATTACCCTACGCCTCTACCACGCACTGTGGCCGGAACTGGAAGAGGAAGGACTGGTGGAACTGTACGAAACGGTGGAAGCCCCGCTCATTCCGGTACTGCGCGACATCGAACTGGCCGGCATCAACGTCGACGGCGAGTTTTTGAACGCTTACAGTAAGGTGCTGACGGAGGAACTGCAGTCGATCGAGCGCGAAATCTATGCGGCGGCCGGCTCCGAGTTCAACATCGGCTCGCCGAAACAGATCGGGGAGATCCTCTTTGGGCGCATGGGCGTTCCCTACAAAGGAAGCAAAACCAAGACCGGACAGTACAAGACCGACGAAGCTACCCTGGCGGAAGTGAGCGTTGATTTTCCGATCGTGAAACTCATCCTGCGCCACCGCAGCCTGAGCAAGCTACTGGGTACTTACGTCGATGCCCTGCCTCTGCTGATGAACCCCGAGGACGGGCGCATCCACTCCAGCTTCAATCAGACCATCGCCGCTACGGGCCGCCTGAGCAGCAACAATCCCAACTTGCAAAACATCCCCGTGCGTACGCCGGAGGGAGCCGAGATCCGGAAAGCTTTCATCCCGCGCGACGAGAACCACATTCTGCTGGCTTCCGACTACTCCCAGATCGAGTTGCGACTGGTTGCCGCCCTGAGTCAGGATGAGGGTATGCTCGATGCCTTTAAGACGGGCAAGGACATTCATACGGCCACCGCCGCGCTGATCTTCGACGTCCCCTACGAGGAAGTCACCCGCATCCAACGCTACCAGGCCAAGACGATCAACTTCGCGATCCTGTACGGTGCCGGTGCCCAGCGGTTGACGCAGGAGCTGGAGATCAGTCGGGCCGAAGCGAGCAAGCTCATCTCCAACTACTACGAGCGCTTTACGGGTCTGAAGCAGTTTATGAGCGGTACGGTCGAGCAAGCAAAGGAAGAGGGCTACGTCACTACCCTGCTGGGGCGGAAGCGCAGCCTGCGCGACATCAACAGCCGGAGCAGCCTGGCCCGCGCCAATGCCGAACGGATGGCGATGAACACCCCCATTCAGGGCACGGCGGCCGACATGATCAAGCTGGCCATGATTCGGATCCATAAGGCCCTGCGGGAACAGGGATTCAAGACGCGGATGATCCTGCAGGTACACGACGAACTGGTGTTTGATGCGCCGAAGGACGAGGTGGAAAAAGTGACGCCGCTGATCGAGGAACTGATGCGGGAGGCCATTCCAAACCTGGACGTGCCGATCGTCGTCGAAACCGGAACGGGGGAAAATTGGTTGGAAGCGCACTAACCGGGGCACCGCGCCCTAATTTTTGCGCCTATGCCAAGAAAGGGGAAGAACTATACGGAGCGAATGTCGGGGCCGGTGGGCGAGTGCGAACTTTGTGGACGTACGAAGCCGCTGACGGAACACCATTTGATTCCGCGGGCGGTACACCGGAAGACGTACTTTCAGAAGCGGTTTACGAAAGAGGAGATGACGCACCGGAGATTGCTCCTCTGCCGGCAGTGCCACAAGGGGATTCACCGGATCGTGCCGGACGAGAAGGAGCTGGCGCGTGAGTTCAATACCCGCGAAAAATTGCTGGGGGACGAGCGGATTCGGCGGCACGTCGAATGGGTGGCAAAACAGCGGTGACGGGTGGGAAATAAAAAAGGCAAGCCGGATTGCACCAGCTTGCCCGAACATTAACCAAAAACCCAGCAAAAGACATGACCTTAAATTTTGCGGTATAGCCGAATAGAGGGGATTCGACAACCGCGATAAGGGCAGGACATGCAGGAAACCGCCGCTACGCTGAGCAACGATCCCGGTTTGTGGGACGGTTAAGTTCAGCGGAACCTCGAATGCTTCCCCGCGGGTCAATTTGGTCAAACGCAGTGCGTTATTTCCGTGACGCACTACGCATATTTGAAGTGAATTTTGGTCGAAATGTTCGGTGTTTATCCCATTTATATAGATAAAAGCAATGTTTCAACCGCGTAGAATCGGGCAAACAAGCGCCCCCCGCATCCGTTGCAATGATTGCTACGCACGGACCGGCGCAATCACGTGAACCAAACCGTTCGGGCAACAAACCGAAAATCTATACTACATGCAGCTTACCAAAGAGCAGGCCGAAACCAAAAAGGCCGTTGCCGCCCGACTACTGACCATCAAGGAGAACTCCTACAAGAACATGATGTCGATGCAGAGCGCCGACCTGCAGGAGGCGGAGGAGACTAATGAGAACGAGCAGAATATGTTTGAGGACGGTAAGGTCGACCAGTCGATCAACCGTGTCGAGGCCCGCGCTTCCGTTGTGGAGGCCCTTCAACACGACATTAACGTGCTATCCAACATCGAAGAAATCGAACCCACCGAGGAAATTCAGCTGGGCGATATTATCGAAACCGACCGGGGCAACTTCTTCGTCGGTGCGGCCAGCGATGAGTTTGAGGTAAACGGTAAGAAGTACCGGGGCATCTCCACCAAAAGCCCCCTTTACCTCGCGCTGCGGGGCAAGCACAACGGCGACTCGGTCGAAGTGAACGGCATGTCCTTCAAACTTAAAAACTCCTTCTAACCCCCCATCGCTACGATTCTACGAACAGGGTGCTGCACGTTCAGCGCCCTGTTCGTTTACTTTCCCCCTCCCCCATGACCATACAGGAAGCCCAGCGGACCGTAGACGAGTGGATCAACACCATCGGGGTGCGCTACTACGGCGAGCTCACCAATACGGCGATCCTGATGGAGGAGACCGGAGAGGTAGCCCGGCTTATGGCACGCTTGTACGGCGAACAGTCCTTCAAGAACCCGGATGATGCCGCCACCGCTCCCGCCAAGCTCGCCGATGAGATGGCTGACGTGCTCTTCGTATTGATCTGCCTGGCCAACCAAACCGGGGTCGACCTGACCGAAGCGCTACGGCAGAACCTCCTCAAAAAGACCCACCGGGATGCTACTCGTCACCGTAACAACCACAAATTGCAGGAGGGCGGCGGCGCGCAGGAGCAGCGAACTTAATTTCAAACAAATTTCGTAATCATTTAGCTTACACATCGTCGTTTGTATGCAATTAGCGAACTTTTATTCGGCTATAAAGGCCTAAAAGCTTGCGTGGTACGAACAACGTGTTTATATTTGTAGCGTCGCAAAACAAAAGCAGTTTCAAACAAACAGGATAATGGCAGATAACAACAAAGACACCGCCGCAAAGCTGAAGGCCCTCCAGATGACGATCGACCGTCTGGACAAAGCCTACGGTAAGGGCACCATCATGCGCCTTGGCGAGAGTCAGGCCGCCAACGTAGAAGCGATCCCCACCGGCTCCCTGGGCCTGGACGTGGCGGTCGGCATCGGCGGCTTCCCCAAGGGTCGGATCATTGAGATCTACGGCCCCGAATCATCCGGTAAGACGACCCTGGCCATCCACGCCATCGCCGAATGCCAGAAGCGCGGCGGCATCGCCGCGATCGTCGATGCGGAGCACGCCTTCGACCGTTTCTACGCCCAGAGCCTGGGTGTTGACACCGACAACCTCCTCATTTCCCAGCCCGACAACGGCGAACAGGCCCTCGAGATCGCTGAGAACCTCATCCGTTCCGGTGCCGTCGACATCCTGGTTGTCGACTCCGTAGCCGCACTCGTGCCCCGTGCCGAGATCGAAGGCGAAATGGGCGATAGCAAAATGGGCCTTCAGGCTCGTCTGATGTCCCAGGCCATGCGCAAGCTTACCGGTACGATCGGCAAGACGGGCTGCTGCTGCATCTTCATCAACCAGCTGCGCGAGAAGATCGGCGTGATGTTTGGCAATCCCGAGACCACGACCGGCGGCAACGCCCTGAAGTTCTACGCCTCGATGCGCATCGACATCCGTCGCACGGGTGCCGCCATTAAGGACAAGGAGGGCAACGTTGTCGGCAACCACGTGAAGGTGAAGGTCGCGAAGAACAAGCTCGCTCCACCCTTCCGCATTGCGGAGTTCGACATCATGTACGGCGAAGGCATTTCCAAGGTTGGTGAGATCGTCGACCTCGGGGTAGATCAGGACATCATTCAGAAGTCCGGTGCCTGGTATGCCTACGACGAAGCCAAGATCGCCCAGGGCCGGGAAGCCGCCAAGCAGTTCATGCTCGACAATCCCGAAGTAGCCGATGAGATCGAACTGAAGATCAAGACCAAGCTGATGGGCATCGAGGAAGAAGCCCGCGCCAGCCGCAACGGCCGCGGAAAAACCGCCGACGCCGAAGCAGCGGAGGCCTAAGGTAAAACGGTCTTATAACGAGCGCCCGTTCCGATACTGTCGGGGCGGGCGTTTGTATTGGGAAAATCTACCACAAGTCCACTCCGGCCCGCCGAAAGCCGTAACTTTGGCCCTTCAAAAAATTTCACCCCATGAACCGTGATACCGCTGTATTCGACCGCATCGACCGCGAACTCGAACGCCAACGCTACGGAATCGAGCTCATCGCCTCCGAAAACTTCACCAGCGCCGCCGTCATGGAAGCCGTCGGCAGCTGCCTCACCAATAAGTACGCCGAAGGCTACCCCGGAAAGCGCTATTACGGAGGCTGTGAAGTAGTAGACGAGATCGAGCAACTGGCCATCGACCGGCTGTGTGAACTGTTCGGCGCGGAATACGCCAATGTGCAGCCGCACTCCGGAGCCCAGGCCAATGCGGCGGTGTTCCTGGCCTGTCTGAAGCCGGGCGACAAAACCCTCGGTTTTAGTCTCGCCCACGGCGGTCACCTCAGCCACGGTCATCCGGCCAACTTCAGCGGTAAGCACTTCGAGGCGCACTTCTACGGAGTAGAGGAAGAGACGGGCTTGGTGGACATGGATAAGGTTGCCGAGAAAGCCCGCGAGGTGCAACCGAAGATGATCATTTGCGGCGCTTCCGCCTACAGCCGCGACTGGGATTACGCCCGCTTCCGCGAAATCGCCGACGAAGTAGGTGCCCTGTTACTGGCCGATATCGCCCACCCAGCCGGTCTGATCGCCGCCGGACTACTCAACGATCCGATGCCCCACTGCCACATCGTCACCAGCACGACCCACAAGACCCTGCGCGGACCCCGCGGCGGACTCATCATGATGGGAAAGGACTTCGGCAACCCCTGGGGCCGAACCACCAAGAAGGGCAACACGATCAAAATGAGCAGCATCCTCAATAGCGCGGTGTTCCCGGGCATGCAGGGTGGCCCGCTGGAGCACGTGATCGCCGGCAAGGCGGTCGCCTTCGGAGAGTGCCTTAGCGAGGATTGGAAGGCGTACGGCAAGCAGGTCATCGCTAATGCCCGCGCCATGGCCGAGGCCCTCAACGAGCGGGGGTATCACATTATCAGCGGCGGCACCGACAACCACAGCATGCTGATCGACCTGAGCAACAAAGACATCACCGGCCGGGACGCCGAAACGGCACTGGGCAAGGCGGAGATCACCCTGAACAAGAACATGGTACCCTTCGACAAAAAATCAGCGGTGGTCACCAGTGGAATCCGGATCGGTACCGCAGCCATCACGACCCGGGGCTTCAAGGAGGCCGACTGCCGGCAAACCGTAGCCTGGATCGACCAAGTGATCAACAATCCCGGCGACGATCAGCTCCTCGAACGCGTCCGTAAGGAGGTTCACGCTCACATGGAGCGGTTCCCCCTCTACGAAGGGCAAATGGTCGGCTAGGAAGGCCACTGCATTTTACCGAATTTTTAATTGCAAGACCGTATAGTAAGCGTATATTAATCTCGTTAGGATAAAGCTGGCCCGTCACCTATCTTGCTGGCAGCCACTTCATCCAGCTTACTATCCCCAGTCTTATGATTCTGTTCCGTTTTTGCCTTCTTGCTGTCCTACTGTATCCCACTAACACCGCCTACTCGCAAAACATTTACAACGGAGACCTCTCCCGACTAAATTCCGAGGAACGGCACTGGGTAGATTCCGTCTACGCGGCCATGTCGGAAGACGAGCGCCTGGGGCAGCTGTTCATGATTCGCGCCCACAGCGATTTGGGTGCCGACCACGTGGCGAGTGTGGAAAAGCAGATCAGGGAGTACCACGTCGGCGGAGTGTGTTTCTTCCAGGGTACGCCCGAAAAGCAACTGGAGCTCACGAATCGCTACCAGGGCTTAAGCAAGCTTCCCATGATGGTGAGCATGGACGCCGAGTGGGGACTGGGTATGCGCCTGCCCGACCAGACCATCAGCTATCCCAAGCAGCTCGCCCTGGGGGCAATACGCAATAATCAGCTCATCTACGATATGGGTGCCGAGATCGCCCGGCAGATGCACCGACTGGGAGTGAACGTAAGTTTCAGCCCCGTACTGGACGTAAATAACAACCCTAATAATCCGGTAATCGCTACCCGCTCCTTCGGGGAAGACCGGTACAATGTGACCGCCAAGGGCTACATGTACATGAAGGGCCTGCAGGACAATGGTATCCTGGCCAGCGCCAAGCACTTTCCCGGCCACGGGGATACGGATGTAGACAGTCACTACGATCTACCGGTGATCAACCACAGCCGCGCCCGCTTAGATAGCATCGAACTGTACCCCTTCCGCGCCCTCATTCGCTATGGCATCGGTAGTATGATGGCCGCACACCTACAGATCCCGGCCCTGGATCCGCGCCCCAACCGCCCTTCCTCCCTGAGTAAGCCCATCGTAACCGACCTACTTCGTAAGGAATTAGGCTTCACGGGACTGATCTTTACGGACGGCCTGGAAATGAAGGGAGTCACCAAGCATTACGGAGAGGGCGAAGTAGAGGCTGAAGCCATTGCCGCCGGTTCCGACATCCTGTTGCTGCCGGAGGATATTTCCGCTTCCTTCACGGCCATCAAACGGTACCTGGAAGAAGGTAAGATCAGCCCGGAAGGACTGGAGGAGAAGGTCCGCCGGATCCTGCTGTCGAAGTATCGCCTCGGGCTGACCCGCCCGACCTTCCCCGCCGCCAAGAATTTACGCTCGGAGTTGAATACGGCCAGGGCCATTACGCTTAAGCAGGAGCTTTTTGAGGCAGCAATGACGCTCGTCCGGGACACCGAAGGGCTGGTGCCCATCCAGACGCCGGAAAAAGGAAAGATCGTATCCCTGCGAATCGGAGCGGCTAAGCCAACGGCCTTCACCACCCGCCTCGACGATTACGGTCAGATAACCCACCTGACCACCGCCAGTGACCCCAGTGCAGCGGAAAGAAAACAGATTCTGGATCGCGTCCGCGACAACGACATTGTGATCGTGAGCCTCTACAGCGACGGCAGCCGGTTCATCGAGAAGGTCAAGATATCGTCCCAATTGATCGAATTACTGAGCGCCATCGACCAGAAGGGGCGCCTCGTCCTTACGGTATTTGGCAACCCCTATAGCCTATCGGCCCTCGACGAGTATGGCACCATCCTGGAGGCATACACCCGTGATGAGGTGGCCCAGGATGCAGCGGCTCAGGCCCTGTTCGGCGCCAATCGGATCACCGGCCGCCTGCCCGTCACCGCAAGTGCCAAGGCCCCGTATAATGCCGGTCTCGAGACCACCGCCAATTACCGGATGGGATACAGCACCCCGGAAAGCGTGGACATCGACGGTGAAAAGTTGGCGGCGCGGGTAGATGCGCTGGCCCGGGAAGCCATCAGTCAGCGGGCAACGCCCGGCATGGTCGTGCTGGTTGCCCGTCACGGAAAGATCGTCTTTGAAAAGGCCTACGGTCACCAAACCTACAGCAAGGAGCGGCCCGTGGTGACCAATGATGTGTACGACCTTGCCTCGGTCACCAAGGTGGCCGCTACGACACTGTGCGTAATGAAGTTGGTCGACGAGGGCCGGATCGATCTGGATAAACCCCTGAGTCACTACTTGCCGGAGCTCGTGGGTACAAACAAGGAGTCCCTCACCATCCGACCGATTCTGGCACACCGTGCCGGTCTCCACAGTTGGATCCCCTTTTACCGCTATACACTCGGTCCCGGCAGGAATGCCCAGCCCAGCTCGCAGTTTTACCGGACCGCCCAGACGGGCAACTTTGTCATACCGGTAACGGACAAGCTGTACATGAATAAATCGTACGTCGACTCAATTTGGCAGCAGATCTACGACAGCCCCCTCCCGAACGTGGGCCGTTACCGGTACAGCGATCTCGGTTTTTACCTCATGGCCAAATTGGTGGACCGGGTAAGCGGACTTACGGTCGATGAGTTCGCGGCCCGCAACTTCTACCGACCGATGGGCCTGGAATCACTGACCTTCAACCCGCTACGCTCCATCTCGCGGGATCGCATTCCCCCGACGGAGGTAGACAATTACTTCAGAATGTGTCCGATTCAGGGATACGTACACGACATGGGAGCCGGTATGATGGGAGGTGTGAGTGGTCATGCCGGACTGTTCGGTTCGGCCCACGACGTTGCCGCACTGTTTCAAATGCTTCTACAGGAAGGAACCTACGGGGGCCGGCGCTACCTAAGCGCGGAAACCATTCACCTCTTTACGAATCGCTTTCCCGGCGACCTGCGCCGCGGACTGGGTTTCGACATGAAGCAACTCGATACGGATCGCAGTTTAAACGTCTCGGTCAAGGTGTCTTCGCGTACGTTCGGTCACCTTGGCTTCACCGGTACCGCCGTGTGGGCTGATCCGGTGGAAGATCTGGTGTACGTTTTCCTGTCTAATCGGACCTACCCGAACATGGAAAACAACAAGCTCAGTAAGCTCGATACGCGCAACAGCGTGCAGACGGCGGCCTATGAGGCCATTATTCGTGATACGAAAAAGAGCAGCAGCTCGGCGACTACCGCAGGAATCGGCAAGAAGCCCTAGCGCCCCGCCCCGCCGCTGATGGCCTTGATGAGGTAGCCTGCGGGCAGCTGATCGTTCAGTTCCATCCCGTTCAGTACGGCAAATTCATTAAGACGGGTCTGGGGAATTCCTGCATCGAGTAGCGCCTGCTGTAAGGTTGTCGCACGGCTCACCGTTACGATCTTGATGCGTTCCGGCTTACGGTTCAGTTTGCTCTGATCGCGAAGTTCTGCAAAGCTGCGAATGCTTCCCTCCATGTCCCGTGCGTACTTATTGAAATTCTGGGCGGTCGACAAGCCAGCCATCATATACACATTTCCTCCGAAGGAAATAAAGCTGGTGATGGTGCGCAGCTTTTGGGTCTGTCCGCTCTGTTGGTCCTGTTGCACGATGTCTCCGACGATGGTGGTGGCCGGCAATCCATTAATGGCTTGGTCGCTGGTATTCGTGACCTGCACCTTGTTTTTTTCTACGAACTGCTGGGCCGCGGCACGGGTATCGGTACCCTCGGCCAGTCGCATTTGCATCAGGGCGTTCTGATCGGAACTGACCATCTGTACCATAGTGGGAGAATTGATCAGTTGCCAGTTGTTGGGGATGCCGAAGGTGAAGCGAAGAGCGGGATGGTAAAAGGCGCCGCTTTCGACGTACCCCTGGTTCGGGTCTTCGCCGTACAGCAGGCCATCGATCCGACGCAGGTAGCCGTCGCGGTCTACTTCGTATTCGGTGCGGGGGTTGGCGGCCTGGGCTTCCGCAGTAAGCTTGAGCACCTCGGCTTCCCGGTTGAGGGGGTCGGGGTGGGTACTCAGGAAGCTGGGGGCCCGGTTTTCCGAACCGCCGCTGAGCTTGTCGAGGGTATTGAAGAAGCCGGCCATTTCGTGGGAATCGTAACCGATGGCGGTCGAATATTTTACGCCCAGTTGGTCGGATTGGCTCTCGGCATCGCGGCCGAATTTCAGGAACAGCAACTGCATGCCCTGCATCAGGCTTTGTCCCTGGCTGGCGAGCTCGGGTGAAAGGATCATACCACCGATGAGCCCGATCTGGGCGAGCTGTTGCTTGCTCTGCTGGGCAACGGTGTGCCGAGCGGTGACGTGGCCGATCTCGTGACCGAGTACGCCCGCAAACTGAGCTTCGTTGTTAAAATGGGCCATGATGCCCCGGGTGAAGTAGACGAATCCGCCGGGCACGGCGAAGGCGTTGACCACGTCGGAATCCACCAACCGGAAGGTCCAGGGTAAGTTTGGGCGTTCGGAGATCGCGGCCATCGCGTTCCCTTTTTCGGTGAGGAACGCCTGCAATTTTGCGTCGTCGTAGAGGCCGAATTCGGCGACGACCTGTGGGTCGTACTGTTGGCCCATGGCAATTTCCTGCTCCTCCGAGATAAAGGAGATCTGCTTTTTACCGGTCACCGGGTTGGTGGCACAGCCTGCTAGTACCAAGGCTAGTGCCAGCAAGAGGGGAAAGAAGAAACTTCTGGATTGGGAGAGGGACATGTGTTGTTGCTGGATGAGTTACCCTGCTAGAAGTCGACAGTTGCCCAATAAGTTTGCTCCTTAAGCTTTGCTTAGCACCTGCGCGCCCGCCCTAAGACTTAAGTAACGCCCCCGTCCCCGGCCGGTCCGGATAAATAGCGAATCCGGTTTCCGGGTCAAACGTCACGCCCCGCGCGGGATCCTCGGCGAGCAACATGGCACCGTCTAGATCAGCGTAATCGAGCTCCGGCAGCAACTGGGCGATGGCACTGATGCCCACGCTACTTTCGGTCATACAGCCGGCCATCACGCTCAGCCCCAACGAGCGGGCCCGGGTGATCATGCGCCGCGCCGGAAGCAGGCCGCCACACTTGACGACCTTAATGTTGATGCCGGAGAACAGCTCGGCGCACCTATCCACGTCCTCCTCCGTCTGACAGCTTTCGTCGGCCAGCACCGGAAGTTGGGAGTGCAGGTGCACCTCTGCTTGCCCCGCCAGATCCCCCGGCTTCAGCGGCTGCTCGATAAACACGACCCCCAGCTCCGCCAGCGGCCCCGAAAATTCAATGGTTTGCCGCGCGGTCCAGCCGGTATTTGCGTCCACGTAAAAAGGAGCATCCGTATGCTCCCGCAGCGCCCGAATGATGGCCACGTCATCGTCTCCCCGTCCCAGCTTGATCTTGTACACCGGCCAGGGAAACGCCTTCAACTTCCGCACCATCTCCTCCACCGACGCCAGTCCGATGGTATAGCAGGTCGGCGTATTCCTCCCCCGATCCTGCTCCCACAGCAACCCCAACCGCTTCCCCACCGACTTCGCCCACAAATCATGCAGCGCCACATCGATCGCGCACCGCAAAAAAGGACTCAACCCATCCGGCAAGTTGTCGAGGATGCCCTTCAATCCCTCACTCCCTCTCCCCTTCAATCCCTCTCTCCCTCTCTCCTTCAATCCCTGAATAGAAAAAGGCGCAAACGCAGGAGCAATCCCCTCCAACACAGCCGTGCAGGTTTGGCTATCCAATCCGTAATAGCGGGTCATCGGAGCTTCTCCCAGGCCGCTGAGGTCGCCGTCGCGGAGTTCGACGATGAGGGTGGGTTGCTCGGTGCGGCTTTCGTGGGCGATGCGGAAGGGGTCGCGGAGGGGGAGGGAGAAGGGGTGGACGGTGAGGGTCAATAGAATTTACAATTTACAATATTCAATATATAATTTTGCTGCCGCACGTGGCTGATTTCCCAGATCACAAAGTCGTCGGCCGACCGAGGCACGAGGCTCGTCCGCCGACTAAACCGGAAAGCCTGAGAAACCATTGTTGATCTCCCATATCACGACTCCGCTGACGAGTTGAGGCTCGGCTGACGACTTTCGGGGAAAGTACAGCCTTCTCTGGTGGCAAGGCGCAGGAGCAATTTAAGCCCGGCTCACTCGGCGGACGAGCTGAGGCTCGTCCGCCAACTGGAGAGAGATTCCCTCGGCGACCATCCGTTCGACGGTGAGTTTCATGGCGCGCTGCAGGTCTTCCCTCCGGAACGGCTTGGGAATGAAGGCGTAGGGCCGGGCCGCAACGATCGATTCCCAGCAGCGTTGGTCGGAACTGCCGCTCAGCATGACGAGCGGAATCCTCATTTGCTGGGTGATGAGCGCGGAGAGTCGTTCTCCCCCCGCCCGGCTTCCCACCTTGCCACCCAAAATTACGATATCCGGGCGGTGCCTAGTCAGGTATTCGAGGGCTTCCTCCGGTTGCGTACCGATACCGATCACCTCATATCTCCACCGGGTGAGTTGAAGCGCTATATCCGCCGCGACGATCAGTTGACTTTCAATGATCAATACTCTGGGTAGTCCGGTAATCTGCATGGGGGTGGGTTCAGGCGGAAAGAATGGGGGCAGGTCCGGTATATCTGGAATTTCAGCCCACGACTAAAGTAGGGGAATTACCGAAGCGATCAGCCGGTACCTTTCCAACGGCGGGATTTACCTTCCCGGCGGTCCCACCAGTTTGGTGGTGTATTGCCCGTTCCCAAATCCGTGATCGGAACTAGCTTAAAGCGAACGGCCGTTCTAAATCATCCTTAGGCGTTTGGCCACTTCATCCCGCGAGCGCCGCGCGATGGGTATGCGGCTGTCCTGTATGGTCACGTACTCGTGGTATTCGCTGATGGATTCAATTTTTCGCAGATTGACCACGAAGGACCGATGGACACGAACGAACTGCTCGGCCGGCAGCTGCGCCGTGAAATTGCTTAGCGGAACGGACAAGAAGTGGGTATGCTTCTCGGTATACACCTTGCAGTAGTTTCGGTCGGCTTCCACGTACAGTATCTCCGATAGAAGCACCTTGACCAATTGATCCTTCAACCGGATGAAGAGCCGGTCGTCCATATTGGACACATGATCGGTAGCTTCGGCGGGGTCGGGGCGTGCCATCCCTTCTACGGCGATGCGCTGCAGGGCCACCTTCAGCGTCCGCTCGAGATCCGATTTCTGGAAAGGCTTTGCGATGAAGGCATAGGGGCGGGCGGAGATGGCTTGCTGGAAGGTTGCATCGTCGGAATTGGAGGTGAGGAAAATCACCGGTACCTGGTATTTTTCCAGCACGATCCGCGCGGCCTCGATGCCGTTCATTTTACCCGTCAGCACGATATCCATCAGGATAATATCCGGACGGTTTTCCGCAAGGTAGGCCAGGGCATCTTCCGCCCGGGTATTGATCCCGACCACTTCGTAGCCCAGTTTGGTCAGCTGCAGGGAGATATCCGCGGCGATGATCATATCGTCTTCGACCATTAAAATCTTCGGCGTTCCGGTCATCTTCATGTTGCTATGCGGTTAAGCCGCCGATTTTACCTGCAGCGGGAAACGGATTACCGTGGAAGTCCCCCCGACGGTTTCTCTTTCCAGTTTACCCCCGAGTTGGGTGGTGAGCAGGCGGACCAGCAAGGTACCAAAACCTCCCCCCTGCTTGCTGGGGTAGTCCGAAGGGGCAAAAGTGCCGTTATCGGCGACGTTTAGGGTGAGCAAACCATCCGTTTCCTGCCCCAGGGTGATCACTATTTCTCCCTTCTGGTTGCGTGCAAAAGCATGCTTGATGGAGTTGGTCACCAGCTCGTTCGTGATCAGGCCCACCGGGACGGCGGTATCTATGTCCAATTCCACGTCGTTCATCTCCACCCGCAGGGAAATATCCTTCGCCCGTTCTCCGAAGCTGGCAATGATCGCCTTCCCGATGGTTTCGAAATAATCCCGCATTTCAACGGCGGCGAGGCTTTCGCCCTGGTATAGTTTCTGGTGCAGCAGGGCCATCGACAACACACGGTTTTTGCTTTCCTGCACCGCATCGAGCGCCTGCTTATCGGAGATACTTTCGGATTGCAGGCTGAGCAAACTGGATACCGTCTGCAGATTGTTCTTTACCCGGTGGTGAATTTCCTTCAGCAGGAGTTCGTTCTCCGCATTCTTCGCCCGTAGCGCGGTGGAGGTCCGCTTATTGCGTTGGAGCGTGTAGAACAGGGATCCCAGAAATAGCAGCAATAAACTGATCAGGCCGATGCCGAGGAGCTGTATCCGGTCCTTTTGCGCAATCAGGGTGGCCTGCTCTTCAATTGCCTGGTCCTTTTTGCCCGATTCGTACTTGACGAGGGCCTCCGACTGCAGATTGGTCACCTTGTTCTGCATCATAGTGTCGAATACGCCGTAGGCCCGGCCCTGGCTGAGGTACGCTTGATGATAATTCCCGACCTGGAAGTAGCAGTCCGCCACTTCGTTATAGATCTTTTCCATCTTCAGTTGACTCCCCTGCCCCATCTCTACGTATCCCTCGATCGCTGCTTCGTAGTGGGGAATGGCCTCCGCGTAGTTTTCCATCAAGTAATGGGCCCGCCCGATCCCCGAGCGGTAGGTTTTAGCGGCCGGCCGGGCGGCTCCGATCTTCGCTTCCACGATGGCGTACGAATTCACGTTATCCTCCAGGGACTGCGCGTAGTTCTCGAGCATGGCGTGGGCATCGCCCCGGTAGCCGTAGGCGCGGGCCAGATTGAAGTCGTCATCCAGGCCGTGGAGGTCGATGGTTTCAATACACTTATCTCCGGCGTGGATCGCCTTTTGCCACTGTTCCGCTTCGGTGTAGGCCAGTAGAAGGACCAGCCAGGTCTCGGAAACGTTCTGGTAGTCCTGTGCTTCCCCGGAGATGTCCAGGGCCTGCAATCCGTACTTGATGGACAATTCCGGTTCCCCCTGCGCCAGGAAGATGCTCGACAACTGTTCGTAAGCATTACCCAGGCCCTGCCGATTTTCCAAGTCCTCATAAATTTTAATCGCGTCGAAAACTAGCGCTTCGGCGCGTTCCTGCTGGTTGGCGTCTACGTATTCGAAAGCCAGCTGACCACTGGTGGCCGCTAAACGCTCCTGGTCGTCGACTTGCTTGAAGAGGCGAATGGCTATTTCCCCGTGGTGGTAGATGGAATCGATCGTAAACGGCACGTGGTAGGCATGCCAACGCATCAGCACCCGGTGAGCTTCCGCCGTAAGTTGCGCATCTCCGGTTCGGTAAGCGCGGTCCAGGGTGAGCAACGCCTTTTCGTGAAAACCTTTCGGATTTTCGACGTGATTTTCCTCCAGCCATACCAGGGCTTCCCCAACCGGCAAGGTCGCGAAGGAACCGACCGCGGCAGTAGCGATGAGCTCCGACTGGGCGCGAGCATACGGGGTGGCTAACCAGAAAACGCACGCGAGCAGCATGAACCGCAAAGTGCCGAAAGACACCCCCTTCCCCCGTCGAGTACTAGCCCTACCGCCGGTAAAGCTCACGCCAGCCAGGCAAAGAATTATGCCCCGCCGGGAAGCGTCGGAGCCCATAACCTCACTTTTCGGGGGAGCCCACAGGGCTGACAATAACGGTAATACCGCGGCACGAAACGTCCCCGGTTGCAGCCTCAAGTCTTCTTTTTCCATAAGTAGGTAGCCTAACTCTTACTTCGATCCATCGCCCCGGGTAGTGTCCGTAAATTCCTGATTAATATAGGCAAACCCCGGCCTACCGCCTACCCGGACCGGATCGCGGGGCAAAACTTCCACCACGCCCCCACGGACTGACGCTTCGTACCCCAAATTCTTCTCGCTTTCCGTCAACCGAAGCGCCCCCGCCGGGGGTCGGCAGTCCGGACAAGCTTTCCCCCGAAGGACCCAAACGGAAGGATTCGGGCGGGGACGCGGGGGCAATGAAAAGTGGTAAAAAGCCGCCACGGTCTCATCCTAGCTGTCCCTATGACTACCACTGGGATGGCGCTCGCTACCGCTCGGAAAGCCAGGCTGACCGCTGGGAGAAAGGAAATGTTCCTACGCAATAAAAAGGTGAGATTGAGAAAGTCACCAAGGGCCTCAGCCGCCAAATACGCTGGCGGTCGAACCACGGTGGGCACACTATGCACACACTCTTTTATTGACACGCTTACTTGACCCTTTCCCTTTGCCGTAGCACAACGACCGCGGCGGGGAAAGGGATTTCGTCACACATCTATATTCTACACTAATGAACAATCTGCTAAAGACCACCCTGTGTTTGCTGGCGCTGCTATGCCTTTTTGCCGTTAGCTCACCTTCCACCGTTAAAGAACTAACCAACGATGCTGGAGAGATCTTTACCAGAGTAAACGAATGGATGTTTCCCACGGTAGCAGTCCACCCACCCAACGGAAGTCGAATCAGGGAATCTACTACCTTTACCGCTTCCACCAAAACCAGTGATTATTACATCGATCTGGGTGTCAGTAACCTGGCGCCCTATCAGGGCGTTTGTCCCTGTGAGGAGAACCTGGAGATCATTGTAGGAAATGGAAGCTTTATTACTAACAATAATTATGCTCGTTTCTTGCTGGGTCCAACTGATCGGGCCGATGGTATACTTCGGGTGGGCGTAGGGCCTAAGGTGGTACGCGACCTTTACCCCCGGGCACTTTACAGAGGCACCTACCCTATAACGCTAAGCTGTGATCAAGGAGGGTGGATTGCAGGCACTTGCTACGAAGAAACGCGGGATGCAAGTGATGATGCCAACAACCCCGGACAGGGGGCGGTCACCGGCTCGACGGACGATTTGTACCCACCCAGAAATGTTAAGGCTACCACTGACAAGCCTAACGAAATTTTGATCACCTGGGAAAAAGGAACCGATACTCCCGACGACCTGTATTCGCACCAAATCAGACAGGATGGGAGACTTATCCGAACGCAAATAGGTTTCGTTCGGTCTTGTCTTATTGCCGGTCTAAACCCCAACGAGAAGCACACCTACACGGTAAGTACCTACTATAACCGAGGCGGCAACGAATACACCGCACCTTCCAATCCCGTTCAGGGAGCAACGTTCAGCCCGACATTTACGGCCAGTGACGGAACGAATTATAACGCGACCGTACTGAAGTGGAACAATATGGCGGGGATAGCACAAGAATTACTTGTAGAGCGGGCTACGCCCGGTGGCCAACGGGAAGAACTGGCAGTCCTCAGTAGCATTTCCCAGGGTTATACCGACACTGAGGGTGTTCCCGGCTATGAGTATATGTATTATCTGACGCCGATCGGCAGTACCTTCGGTGAACAATCCGATGCGGGGTACAGCCGCCCCAACGGGGTCATAAAGGGGTACGTCCGTTCCAGCTTAGGCACGGGGGTGCCGGGGGTTACGGTGAAGGTCGACGTAGATGGCGCGCTCACCCCGAGCGGTGCGACCTTGCCCCCTGGCTGTCCAGGCCCCACGGCGTATTGTGCCACCACGGATATAACCGGATATTATGAAGTCAGGGACATCTACTATCACGAGGAAGCAAGTTTCACCATTACACCCGAAAAGCTCGCTACGACGCCCCACCGCTTTGCTCCAGCCACCTCCAGGCGCACTCTTGACGTGACGGCCAATATCGCGCCCGGCGTGGACTTTAATGACCTATCCGTTTTTACAATCCAGGGCAGGGTTCACTATCCCATCGTTACTGCCGGAGACACTTGTGGCATCAGCGACGTCAAAATTCTGGTCGATGATAACGATGTAGGGATTCGCACCAACGGCAACGGCTATTGGTCGCATGTCCTCCAGGATATTGATGATTACTCCTTCACACCGGAATTTTCGCACCATACTTTTATCGCCACCGACGGTCGCTTTGACCCGTCTCAGGTGCAAGTATCCGATCACGTATCAGACCTCAACTTTACCGACACGACCACCGATTCGCTGCGCATCGTGGTGCAAGGGGGGTGCGGCGTGTCTTTGGGAGACAGTATTGAAGTCGAGATTAGGACCAGCAACAACTGTTACCAGGAAACGGTAGTACTGGATGAATCCGGTGTCGGTGTTATTTCCGACTTGCCGGCCCGGGAATACCAGGTCAAGGTCGCGGACATCTTCGGGGTGGTGGCCGGATTTCAGAAATTCGACATTCTGGATCAGATCGGCGTAGAGCGGATCACGGTGGATTTGACCGTGCGGGATACCGCTGATGTCATTACCGTATACGACTCCATGATCATTACCCCCCAGGTAACCACCCTTGCACCGAATAATACGATTATCGAAGTCACTCCCGCCGATACCATTTTTGCCGGTACGCTCGATACGGTGCGCCGGAGCGTCGATCCCGAGGCACGGTTTATCTACCGTTCTCCCCTCATTATCTCCACGGATTTTGCCCAGGCGGGAGCTACTATCGTCAATTGTACAAATACCGGCGACGTAATTGTTATGGAACAGGGTTTAAGCTACACGATTCAGATCGATGTTGCCGAGACACTGGGCAGTGACTGCCCCATCAATACCGGATCGCTGAAAATCTATGATTTCATCTCCGACCGTGGCGCAAAGCCCACCATTTTACCTATTCGCAACGGTATCGTAAACTATACGATCAATGCTGGTGCGCCCAACCTGGCGACCTCCGCGGATCACAGCTACGAGAAACTGCTCTTCATAATCCCCGAAGTGGACCAACTGAGCCCGGAACCCGTATCATACTGGGCGGTCGTCGAGGGAGTGAAGACCCCTAAAGGCAGTCTCATCTCCCGTACCCCGGAGATCCCCATGTTGATCCTGCACGACCCTCCGGGGGATAATAGCTACAGCTACGTAGAGGCGGGAACCTCATTCACCAATTTCACCCGGACCGAAATGTTGACGGGTAGTGACGAAGGCTTCTACACGAATACCGTAGTCGGAACGGCAGCAAAAATTTTCATGGTGGAATTTGCCGCTGGGGTGCAATTACAACTTGACATTCAGACGGGTCGCGACGAGTTCAATCGCACGGGAACGGAGGCCACCGTGACCTTCCTGGATCGCTTCTCCACGTCAGATCTGGACAATTTAACCGGTGGCGACGGCGACGTATATATCGGTGCGGCATACAATCAGGAATATTCGATCGCGCAGGAACTCAAATTCAAGAACTGTGCGGGGCAAATCACTGATGTTCCTGCAATTAATGTGGAAAGTTTTGCGACCACCTTCGTCTATACGGAGTTGCACATAAAAAATGTGCTCCTTCCCACCCTGGGGAGGTTGCGTGCCGGCATTATCAATAACCGGATTCCGTCCGATATGACGGAAGATGAAAAGATTGAAGCCAACCTACTATTAGCTGACAGCCTAAGCTGGGAAAATATTCTCGCCAAAAACGATACGGCACGGACCGAAGGAGTATTCGTAGAAAATGTCACCTTTAGTGCCGGAGCAAGCGTATCCCGGGAAAAGACGGAAAGCAATTCCGCTTCGACGTCCTACGAGTACAATGCCTTTATGAATACGGACTTCGCCGTAGGAATCAAGGGGCAATTCAAAGGCCTCGGACTCTGGATTGAAACGGAAACCGGAGGTTTCGGAAGCTTTCGGTCTTACACTAGCGTAGACGAAGGGGCGAGCAACGATACCACCCGCACCGTAGGCTATGTATTCGATGACGGTGACATCGGTGACTTCTTTAGCGTAGATATTCTCACCGACGAGAGCTACGACGTACCCGCCTTCCGGCTCAGGGCCGGCACTTCTTCCTGCCCCCAGGAAGTCAATACCCAGGCCCGGGATCGTCCAAAAATTGGCATTACCCCTCCGAAAAAAATTTCTGGTATCCCCGCTGACGGGACGGCAACCTTCGTCTGCAGCGTCACCAATAACAGCGAAAGTGGAGAAACGCGGGAGTACCACGTGCGTACCGTTTCCACGACCAACCCCGATGGCGCCCAGTTAATCCTGGGGGGGCAACGCATCAACAACGGTCCCGCTACCTTCTTTCTGCCCGCCGGTGAAACCATTGAGTTGACCCTTGCCGTCAAACGGGGCCCGCTGGCCAGCAATTACCAGGATATTGGCGTCATGGTGTACCCGCCCTGCGAGTATGAGCTCTGGCAAGACAACGGCAGCCTCGTGAACGCCGATACCGCCTATATCACACAGCTGAACTTTGCCACCGAATGTTCGGACGTTACCCTGCGCGAGCCCTTCAACGGGTGGATCATCAACCGCAACTCCGGCGACTCGCTTTCTACCACCTTCTCCGGTTACGACCGCAACAACGACTCCCTCGAGAACCTCGTCATTGAGCTTAAACCGGAAGGAAAGGGGTACCGCGAGATCTATGTCGTACCCGCGGCAGACCTTACCAGCGCTAACTACAGTTTTGATCTAAACCTACGTAAATTCCCGGACGGTGCCTACACCCTACGTGCGGTGGCCTCCTGCGGACGAAACGGAGTAACGTACTCCTCGGAAAAGCACGGGATCATCGACCGGCGTAGCCTGGCCCCGTTTGGCTACCCCAGTCCGAGCGACGGCTTCTTACGGCCGGGGCAGGACATATCGGTATCCTTCGACAAGACCATCAACTGCACCTTCCCCACCGGTGACTACCAACCGGAATACTCCCTTACCCGCAGCGACACGGATACCGAGATTGCGGTCACCCTCGAGTGCAGCGGCCAAACCATCATTCTCCGGCCGGATACCCCCCTGACGGACATGCCGGATCTTGCGGGCGTTGAAGTGACCGCGCGCCTCAATAAGCTGCGTGACCCCAGCGGAAACGAACAGAAGTATGCGACCGTCTGGAGTTTTAGGGTGAATACCGTACCCGTCTTCTGGGAACCCAGCCCGATCTACTACAGCGGTTTCGCAGGTCTCGAGCACGTAGTTACCGGAGTATTAAAGAATGACTCCGATCTAAGCAAACCGTACAGCTTTGACCTGCAGGACGTTTCCGGCCTTGTTTCCTATCCGGACTGGTTAACTCCCCTGCAGATAAACGGTACCATCCTGGCCAACAATACGGAAGAGGTTTCCTTCGCGGTTGATCCCGAACTCACCCCCGGCATCTACTCCGGGACGATTGACGCCCTGGTAGACGGCGAGGTAGTAAGCACGGATGTCACCGTGGAACTACTCGCGATTCCGGTCAACTGGCCCTTCTCCCCCGACAATTATGAGTACGACATGACCATCGTGGCCCAGTTCAGCCTGGATGGTAGCGATACCCTGCTGTCCACCGATGACCGCGACCTGGTCGGTGCCTTCGTCAACGGAGAGATCCGCGGCGTGGCCCAGGTGGAATACATTCCTTCCAGCAATTCTTACGCCGCCTACCTCAAGGTGTACAGCAACACCCTCGGGGGCGGACAGGCGGATGAGATCACCTTCCGCTTCTGGCACGCCCTCAACGGCGTGGAATACGGCGCAATGGAGAGCCTTACCTTCCGGGCCGACGACCACGTCGGATCAGCGAGTCAGCCCTATATTCTGCACCCCGAAGGGATCTTCCAGGTCATCCCCCTCAACCAGGGGTGGAACTGGATCTCACTAAACGTGGCGTCAGCGGATATGTCCCGTGAATCCGTCTTCGAGAGCATCCTGGGCAGTACCGCCGGAAACGACATTATCGTGAAGACGCAGTCCCAATCCGCCCAGTACAGCCCCGGCTCCGGATGGAGTAGCAACCTGCGGGACATCGAACTCGGGCAGGGCTATCTCCTTCACCTTTCCATCGCACCCGACACCCTGAAGGTGGTAGGTTTGCCCAGTCCCACCCCGGTAGCCTTCGGTATCGAAAACCGCTGGAACTGGATCGGCTATCCCCGCATAAATCCCGAACCCGTCAACGACGTGCTCCAGGACCTACTTCCGGGCGACGGCGATATCCTGAAGGGCAAGTCGGGTTTTTCCCTCTTCGAAGCCGCAAGCGGTGAATGGACGGGCAACCTGACCCAGTTTATGCCCGGTGCAGGCTACAAACTGCAGTCCTCCAGAAAGGGAACGATTACTCACCCGGCGCAGAAAACCTTCGGGTACGAGGTAGAGCGCGGCCGTTTCGAGCAGAACATGAACGTCACCGGCGTTTTCGACGCTGAGCTGCTCGGAGAAACGGATTACACCCAGCTGGAAGTGATCGCGCTGGTCAACGGCGAGTGCCGGGGCATCGGTCAGCTCGAATACTGTTCCTCCGAAGCGGACTACCGGGCCTTCGTCCTCGTGTCGGGGAACGTGGCAGACTACGGCCAGCCCCTGGAGTTCCGTATCCTGAATAAGGAAACCGGCACGGAATACCCCACCAACGGAGAAGAACAGGCGTTCGGTGCCGACTACATCGTCGGATCGGTGTCCAACCCCTATGCGTTTCTCCAGAACACTACTCCCGTGGTAGGTTCCAGTCTCTATGCATATGTTCTGGGTGCCAACCGGCCTAATCCCGCCACCGGTCGGACGCTCATCCCGTTCAGTATACCGCAAGAGCAGGCGGTCCTGCTCGAAATCTACGATGTCAACGGTCGCCTGATCCGTACCCTGGCCGATCGGTCCTTCATGGCCGGCGATCACCTGGTACCGGTCGAACTGACCGGTCTTTCGGCGGGCGTCTACCTCTACCGCATGCAGACCGATGGCTTCGAGCAGTCCCGCAGGATGATCGTCCGTTGATCCGGTACTCGTCCCAAAATTAAGGGGGAGGTCACTACAGTAGTGACCTCCCCCTTCTACGTTGGTTATCCGTAGTCTATCGACCCGCTGCGCTCGTCTGTACGGCACGGCTCGGCTGCCAAATTAGCCTGCACCTGCGTCCCCGCCGCATCCCGTCACGCCTCCAACGACGGCCCTTCAACAACCAAAAAACTCAACAACCCCACAACCCTCTCCCCTACTTCTGCCGGAAAAAGATCGTGATCGGCACCCCCGTAAAGTCGAAGTGCTGGCGAAGCTGGTTTTCCAGGTAGTTCTTGTAGCTGTCCTTCACGTGCTGGGGGTGATTGCAGAAGAAGGCGAAGGCCGGATAGGCCAGGGGGAGCTGGGAGACGAACTTGATGCTGATGACACGGCCGCGGGAGCTCGGAGGCGCGAAGCGCTCGATGGCGGGTAGCATCACGTCGTTGAGCTGGGAGGTGGGGATGCGGCGGGTGCGGTTGGCGTAAACCTGTTCGGCGGCCTCGATGGTCTTCATGATGCGTTGCTTTTCGGTCACGCTCATGAAGATGATGGGGAGATCGTTGAAGGGGGCGAAGCGGCGGCGCACTTCGGCTTCGTAGTCGCGGGCGGTGTTGGTCTCCTTGTTTTCGACGAGGTCCCACTTGTTGATGGCGATGACGATGCCCTTGTTGTTTTTCTGGGCGAGGCGGAAGATGGCGAGGTCCTGGGCTTCCACCTTGTCGGTGGCGTCAATCATCAGGACGCAGACGTCGGCCTTCTCGATGGCGCGGATGGCCCGCATCACGGAGTAGTACTCCAGGTTTTCGTGCACCTTGGCCTTCTTGCGGATGCCGGCCGTGTCGATGAGGGTAAATTCCTTGCCGAACTTATTGTAGTGGCTGTTGATGCTGTCGCGGGTAGTGCCGGCAATGTCGGTGACGATGTTGCGCTCCTCGCCGAGCAAGGCGTTGATGAAACTCGACTTTCCGGCGTTGGGCTGACCGACAATGGCGAGCTGCATGAACTCCGACTTCTCTTCCTCGTGGTTGGTCACGTACTCGACGGTGGCGTCGAGGAGCTCTCCGGTGCCGCTGCCGGTTACGGACGAGAGGAAGAAGGTTTCCTCGAAGCCGAGCGACCAAAATTCGTTGGCTTCGAGCTGACGGCGGTTGTTGTCGACCTTGTTTACGGCCAGCAGGACGGGCTTTTCGGCGCGGCGGAGCATTTGGGTGATCTCCTCGTCGAGGTCGGTGATGCCCGTGGTGACGTCGACCATGAAGATGATGACGGCAGCTTCCTCGATGGCGATGACGACCTGGTCGCGGATGGCGGCTTCGAATACGTCGTCGCTGTTGCGGACGAATCCACCGGTGTCCACCACCGCAAATTCCTTGCCGTTCCACTCGCTCTGACCGTACTGCCGGTCGCGGGTCACGCCGCTCTGGTTGTCGACGATGCTTTGCCGTTCCCCGATGAGGCGATTGAAGAGGGTTGATTTTCCGACGTTCGGGCGGCCGACGATGGCGACGATATCCATGGGATGGGTGGTGATGTGGCAGGCTGAGTATGTAGCGGAGTGGCAAGTCGTGCTTCCCTACGCTACCAGGCTGCCTTACTTGAAAAGGGAGTATTGTTTTCCTCCGGGCAGTAAGGTAAAACTCTTTCGGTGGTGGATAGTTGCTCCGTGGGTTTCGATTGCCGTACGGTGCGCCCGGGTGGGGTATCCGCGGTTGGTGTGCCAGCTGAACTGGGGATACTTCCGGTGAAGCTCCAACATGTGCGCGTCGCGGTGGGTCTTGGCCAGGATGCCGGCGGCGGCGATGGACTGGTACTTGCCGTCGCCCTTGATCACGCAGAGGTGGTCGGTGCCGGGGTAGGTAATGAAGAACTTGCCGTCGATCAGGAGGAAGTCGGGGCGGGTGGCGAGCCGGTCAAGGGCCCGGTGCATCGCGCGGTAGCTGGACTGAAAGATGTTGTGGCGGTCGATCTCGTCGACGGAGAAGCTGGCGACGGACCAGGCGAGGGCGTCTGCTTCAATCTCCACGCGCAGTGATTCGCGGGTAGCTCCGTCCAGCTTTTTGCTGTCGTTCAGCCGTGGATTGTCGTAGCCCGGGGGCAGGATCACCGCGGCCGCGAAGACCGGTCCGGCGAGGCAGCCGCGGCCGGCTTCGTCGCAGCCGGCTTCGTGGCGGTGGGGGGTGTGGTAGGGGAGGAGCACGGGGGCGGGAAGGTAAGGCAGCTCCCGAGAAAGATGCACTTCTTGAACCAGACTTTGGGTGAGTCAAGGCCATTCTTACTCGGCGGCATCAATTGTGTATAATTAGCACGAATTGACCTACCGAATTTGTAAGTAATAAACTAAATGGCAAATAAAGGAGCTAGTGAAAATAAAAATAAATCGGAGCACAATTACATAATTGCGCAATAACCAATCGTTGGATTAGCTGTATCCGAATATATATGTTCCAACAAATGACGGGAATACATACTGTGCATTATAAATACGATCCTTATTTGTACTACCACTATTAGTGAATTATATTCTCATTGATTGAAGATGAGAACACAAAAATTCACACCATGGAATTCACTCAGAAAGCCATATCACTAGTTTTAAGTATTGCATTATACCGTACGATTACCGTTTCGCTGCTGGCATTACTTGCAATTCCGGTTCACGCACAGCTAAACGGTAGCTATACGATCGGTGGATCAAGTCCTGACTATCCTAGCTTCAGCGCGGCCACTACGGCCTTACAAAGCTCAGGGGTCAGTGGTCCGGTGGTCTTCGTTGTCGCTACCGGCGATTACAACGAGCAGGTCACACTAGAAGCCGTAACCGGAGCCTCGGCCACCAACACTATAACGTTTGAGTCAGCCAGTGGGGTGAGTACCGATGTGAACGTGTACTTCGCGGCAACTTCGAGTTCGAACAACTACGTTATTCGTCTAAGCGATGCCGCACACTACCGGCTCCGAAATATTACGGTAACGGCCACCGGTACTATCTACTCCCGGGCGGTCCACGGCCAGAACGGACTCCAGGACCTGCTCATCGAGGGCTGCCGCCTTACCTCCTCGGCAACGAGTACGGGCTCAACCTCCGCCGGTATTTACCTGGAGCCCATACTGTCCGAAAGCGTGCGCATCCACGACAGCTACTTCTCCGGCGGTGCCTACGCCCTCTACTACAAAAATGGTAACGGAGCGGTAAGTGGTACGGAGTTTACCGACAACGTGGTCGAGGATTCCTACAACGGTGTTCACCTGGAAGACCTGGCGGATGTACTCGTTACCGGAAATCGCATCACCAACCCCGCACGGACGGATGCTCAAAGGGCTCTATACTTAAACAATTGCGATGCCGCTGCCGCCTCGCCCAGCTTGGTAGCCAACAACTTCCTGACCGCCACCAGCGGCAATCGAGTACTCTTTGCCGCCAACAGCGACAACCTGCGCCTCTACCACAACAGCCTCAACCAGCGGGGAACGGGCACAGCACTTTTTTTATTAAGCAATCCAGATGTAGAGGTGAAGAGCAACATCCTCCACGCCACCAGCGGCTACGCGGCAGACGTAAGCAGTAACCCTAACCTAGACATGGACTACAACGACCTGTACACCACGGGCACCTACCTGACGCGCTACAACGGTACGCCCCTGACCGACCTGGCCGCCTGGCAGTCCGCCTCCGAACAGGGCGACAACTCCCTCAGTTTCGCCCCCCAGTACCTCTCCGAGACCGACCTGCACGCCCAGGCCCCGGCCCTGGCCACCGCCGGGGTGTTCCAGGCCGCCGTCCCCGACGACATCGACGGCGAGGTCCGCGGCGATCCCCCCAGCATCGGTGCCGATGAATATTCCGCCGCACCACTGCAACCGCTTGCGGG
>NZ_JACIFF010000008.1 GCF_014197245.1 Neolewinella aquimaris
GGTTTACCCAACGCGCCTTATTCACGACCCAGCCGTTCGAGGATTTTTCAGGTATATACGGACGATTAGCCGAGCTCTTTGGCGTACAATTGGTCTGATTACGTGTACACCTTACCTGGGGAACTGCTGCCTACAATTAAGCCCGTCACTTCTTTAGCCTGGAAGTCAGGTCCGTAAATGATGCTTTTATTTAGATTAAGCTGAAGGTCATAGGCGGTGACCCACTCGTTGACCGCAGCGATGTCACCGAACCGAATCGGTGTTTCCTTGCTGCTAAAGGTCATATCGTCGGCGTAGCGGGTGTATGGTCAACGAAGCAGGTTGGCCCGACTAGGGTGCTATAATGACCGGTGAACAAGACTTGCAGGTTCTAGCCGTAGATCGGCAAACTGCCTTGCTTTAGGAACAATAGAGGTGGGATACATTGCATGGCCTATTAAACGAGGTCGCGCTTTTTCACTAGCGAGTACTTGGGCAGTGGCCTATCACACATACTGATCAAAAAGTCATTTTTAGGAGCAAGTTGGGAATTCTGGGATAAAAAATTCCATGTAAAATTGTCGGTATCTGCATTTACCGCAAACATGGCATTGTTTATCAGGGCGCAGAAAAACTTAGTTTCAAAGAATGAGGAATGCCTCAAGTCCGCTTCAGATAGGTTTGTATATTCTAAGATTGCATAATCTAAGTTGACCTTTACAAAGTTCGCACCTCTGAAGTCTTGATCAGACATATCTAAATGAGATAGATCGATTTCATGACTCTCAATTGTTCTGGATCTCCAATACCTTTGCTTTACTGCCAGTCCAATTAGTTCACTTAAAGACCATTTATAATACTGCCCTTCGTCAACATCATTTCTATTCAAAATCGATCGATCTGTATATCCAACTAGTTCTCCCGCTACCAGAAGGTACGGAATAAGGCAGTTCAAGCCTCTTTCCATAGGCGAAGGAACTTCACTCAAACTGCGATCAATATCATATACAAAATGACTACTCTGTATTTCGGCAAGGATAAAAGTGCAGAAACTTTGGAATTTTCGCTTACGCTCGTTTGGATATTTATCATTTTCACTTTGATCGAGCCATAGCCTGAGATCGGTACTAATTTGAAACATGGTAGCCTCTGGCGGTACATCAAGACCGAAAATTCTATTCCATTCGCCAGAAATAGGCTGTTCTATTAATAATTCAACCTTTTTAAATAAGTACTTAGCGAGGAAAGCACTGTAAGCAGCTTCGTGGTAGAACGTCAGCTTCCCACCATCATCAGCATCAAAATAGAATGCAATTTGAAGAAAACTTCTTTTGTCCTCAGCCCAAACGGTGCCGTCAACGAATTTTTCAAGCGGCACACACGGATACTTAACAAGATCAATACCTTCACCACTTTTGTACTGTATGCCAGCTAATTCCTCCATTATTTCGGTAAAATCATGTCGGCTTCCTTCCCTAGCGAACAGGGATTTTAGCGCTGGAATCCTTCGCTCGGAAGCCCTCCACCTTGACCTGTATATGGTATCCAATATTTCTTCGTAGTAACTGATTCCACTATACAGACTTGGTTGCTGCTCACCAAACCGTTTAGCTAGATAAAGTGTGAAAGCTTTGATAAGATAGTAGGGATGCTTTGCAAAATCTGCTACTAGGGGACTTTCTTTGAAAAACCTTAATAAGTCTGCATGAATTGACGCATATTCATCTAACGTAGGATTTTTGGGCAATTCGAGGCTGTTTACCTCTCGACGTAAATCACTGTGTTGTAAATTTTGTTGAGGAGGTAGCTGCACATAATTCAGGACTTTATTTATTATGGCTTCCCTTTGTTCATCACCCAGGTCAGCCAGCCTCACGACAATAACCTTTTTCGTTCTCGCGCAGATATTATCTAAGTTCAGCAACCCACTCCTAATTGTAACTATCATTCGAGATTTAGCAGGAACATTTTTTAGCAGAGACAGTAATAGACTTTCAACAGTATCTTTTATGTTATCATTGTCGCCTCGCTCTAAGGAGATCTCATCAAGACCGTCACAAACTATTAGTGATCTATCCAAACTCTTCGGAATATATATAGAAGAACTGTTTCTTTCCTCCTGAAAAATTGTTTGAACTGAAATAATAAAATTTTTTCCCTTATTTCCATTTTCACGATTATTTATAATATCACCCAATTCTATCCGGTCTGGATCAGCTGCAATATCGGCGTACAAAATTTCATGTAAGCCTGGATATTCAATATTCCAGCGAGCTTGAACAAAAGTTGAAGCAAAATGCTTGCAAAATGTAGATTTCCCCTGGCCAGGCTTCCCCTCAACGATACACATTTTAATATCTTTCAAATCCGGGTGCCCTGAAAGCCAGGTATTTATGAAGGCGGTCAGATTATTGCTAACGATGGCTGAACTGCTTTCGGACGAGGAAAGATATGCGGCAGGAATCCACTTAGAACTGCCCCCCAAATCTCTTAGCAGAATTTGCGAGACAGATTCTTTAAATATTTCAAACTCTGGTTCAATATAGAAGTCACTAGTATTTGCCTTCAGAATTGCTATTTGCCCCCTAAACACAGAAAATTGATCCCGAGGTAGGGATCGAATCAAACTGTAATATTCATCCTTGCCCTCTGCTAATCCTGCTACTTTCCTAGCAGGACTTTCAAGGTATTCGGATAGCTTAGATAACGTATCTGTGTTACCCCTCATGAAATCCAGCCAATAATATGGCACCCAAGTACTTAAAGACGTTTGGACTTGCTCACGATCGTATTCACTATTTGAAGAGATGCGTTTACTACATATTTTAATCAAATTAATGACAATGGGCTCATTTGAGAAATTGTCCGGATTGAATGAATTGATGGATATTTCATTTGCTTGATGCTCAAAAAAGCGCGAAAGCTCGTCAGCAAGCGTTAAATCAAAGTTCTCATTGGCCGCCCAAACCACCTGTAGATTTAAGCTGGAAGTCTTGACCCGTAAAGCAATCAATACGGCTCCCAAAATGCTTTCTTGAAGTGCTTCGGCAGGATCGCTTATAGTTAGGTAGCGCAGTTTTAACTTGGCAGCAAGGGTTTCGGCCAATTTAGCAGTTTCTGCTACCGCTTTTATACCAGCGCACAGTTCCAAAATCATCATCTCAAAATAATTTTATTTAGATAGGCTAACTTTAGCTAAAGAATTCTGCAGATTTTTATATTGAAAACTGCTGCACACCTCCCCAAAACCAAAACTGTGGCAGCGGCCGAGGCCGAGGCCGTAGGGGGGGAGGAAATTGGCTTCGGCCACTGCGTCGAAAGCGATGAACTTATTGTTGTGCCACTGGATGCGCTTTACTCTATCCTGCCGCAGCACTCTTGCTACGATGCGCATGCGGTCGGCAGTCGCAATACCGGCGGCTTCCGCCAGAGCCCTCAGGTGCCCGGTAAGGCAGCGGTCCAATACAAACCGACGGGCTACTTCGTTGCCTTCCTGTTTTTTCCAGTCCAGGTAGTTTTCTTTGTTCAGGGCCATCCATTGGTACAAGCCGAAGGGTTGCGGCGTACGCGTAATTTCCGGATCCCAATTTTTCATTTCAAGCCGGTAATCAGCTGTATGGTGGGGCGTGCCGGCTATCGTGAGGGTGTCCGGCAAGACGGGCAACAGGTGGCGTATCACGGCATCCGCCCCGCTCCCCATTCCGACGATGCACCCGCGACCCCGCCGCACCGCAAACCTGATCATGGGATAGGTATTGGAATATTTGGTGACTCCGGCTTCACTATTGTCGTGACCGTGGAAAAGGTGATGCCCCAATCCCACGACTTCCACGATGGATGCCCGGAATGCCCGTATATCTGATGGATGCAGGGGGAAATTGAATGTCAGGGTGGTAAGTTGCATGGCATAGAGGAGCTTAGAAAAGGGGAATAAATTTGTTAGTCTCGAGGATGATTTCTCTGACATTCGGCGGCCGGCCGTTCACCTGCTTGATAATCACTTCGCCCCAGTCTCCTACCTTAGGTACATCGGGGAAAAAGTATCCGAAACTCAGTGGATGATCCCAATCGGCAACGTGTAGCTTTACCGTGAGCTGGCGATTTTCCACCGATAATATCCGTGCGGGAAACTTTCGCCCGCGCTTAAGCTGTCTGAGTTCCGCCGGTTCGGGCGGCGTATAGCCGGAAGTCGCCGCCTGCCGTGGGGAAACTGTAGTGGTAGGCGACACTATCGCCGTTGCAGCCTCATTTTGCGGGGACGCAGGAGCAACGTCCTTCGTTAAAGGCCGTGTATCCCGGAAGCGGCCGTAACCGACATTGGTTTTAGCGCCGGCCCCGTGGTCCAACAGTAAGCGGTAACAAAGTTGCTCGAGTTGCTCCGCGCTCAGCAAATACTTCGGTGTACCGTCCGCGTTTTTCTCCTTCGCGTATTTCGCGCAAAAGGTGAAAGTAAAGGTGACCCCCGGCATAACCTTGAGTAGTTGAATTGGATTCGGTTCCGACATGTGTCTGGGAATCAAACTGGTCTCCTTCGTATGCGGTGTGATGAAGTCCGGTCCCATCAGGTTTGCCGGACGCGTCTTCCCGTCGCGATCTCTCTTTGACTCTATACCCGTTACTACGGCGTCGTGACAGATAAAGCGGTTCGTGACGGGGATTTTTTCGTTGTTGGAATCAGTCCCCTCAAAAATTTCGGCTTCCACATTATCAATGAAAGCATCGGTTATTTGATCTACAGGCAGTCCGCAGGCGAGCAGAACCTCCCTCATATACGCACGCTTGTATGCAACGAGCGGTTCCAGTGATGCGGCGGTTCGATCCTTTTGTGCAATTCGACGGAGGTCGAGTCGGGGAAACGCGCTACGCAGTACTCCCTTTACCGAAGAGCCGGGTATCGTAGGCAGACCGGTAGTGTGATCGAAGTAGAACCCGATCTTCGTGGCCCCCTTAGCGGCAATTTCGTGGGCGTATCCGGTCCCCACCAATAGTCCAGGATATTCCGTTATCAACGGAATCGTAAAATATCCCGGCAGTTGGGAAAGCTCCCTGTAAGCGGTGACTACGGAGTATTCATTCAGGCGAAAGCCATAAATTGGCTTATGCTTTCTAGCAAAAAATACTTCGTCTGATTCCTTGTTGTCCCGTTTTGATTCCCAGAATCCATCAAAGTAGTTGCGGTAGAAGCTCAGCCCTAAATTTGCGGTACTCATACTTACTCTAATTTGAAGGTGCGGATGGCGAGCTTTACGGCGACAGCGGCATCAAGCAGGTGGGTTCTGAGCTCGCTGATATCTCGCTCCCTCTTCGAAATAGCGATGGCTGCTTCGAACACCAGTTTGTCCGTGCGATCGCTCGTGATTCGTTCGTATTGACTAGCCTGTAGGACATGTTTTACAGTGGGGCTCAGGCTGCTGGCATCGCTACACACCACGGCGTGCAGGATGTTGAGCAGAGCGCGGGGATTTTCCTGCTTGCCAGCATTTCCCCGACCGGCATTGGTGGCTTCGGCGGCGCCCGCTTGTGCATCGTCGTGTTCGACCGGCGTCCGTGCCGCTAATTTTTCCTTCCGGTTTTCCACCTTTTTGTCGGCAAACACAGCAAGCGTCGGCAACAGTCCCATTTGCATAACCGAGGCACCGAAGGAAGAAATATAACCCTGGTATTCTTTCTGAATTGGCTCCCCTCTAGGCGATAGTTCTGCTTTGACTGCGGCGTACGCCTGCGGCAATAGTTTATTTATCCGGTCTTTCATAAACCTATAGTTTGATCCATTTGCAAAGTCCCTGCCCGACCGTGGCATTGCCGCCAATCTGTACCAAGTGGTTATGGCTGGCCAGTCCCGCTTCCAGTAAATCTTGCTCCTCGACCATTGCCGTGACGGGACAGTAAAAGCGTGTTTCCCGCGGCACTATTTCCTCGTACCAGAGGTTTACACTGATGCCGTTATTTAAGCTGTTGCGGGCGACGGTCGGTAGCTCCTTCGCCAGTCGCTGAAAATCGTCTACGTGGAGTACCGCCAGACGCTTGCCGAATATCGACTCCAACGCCGTTTCGTCCTCGAGAGCACTCGATGCTTGGTGCCCCTGGTGTTCTTCGAGTTGGACCTTTCCCCGGTCCTCACCGAAGTATTTTGGTTCCCCCTTGCGAACCGATCTTCCCATTTCGGCGATTTGCCGAAGCCCCTCCATACCTTCAGGAGTCACACCATGAAGCTCACAGTCGTCGAGCATTTCCTGTACCAAGGGAGGGGTAGTGGCCAGATAGTAGAGGTCGCGATCACTCCTGATCGGAAGAGCGATCAGCTTGGCTTCGTAAAAGATGTAATTCCCCTGAGCGGGCTGTCTGGCAGCAGTTGGCTTACCCGTTGGGTTGGGCTGTTCTGCTCCGGCTTCGTCGTTGTGTTCGCCCGCAAGGGCCTCGACTTGCGCCTTACCGTCCGCCCCACCCCCGAAAATAGTAAGGACGTTGGCACTGTTGGCATTACCGCTTTCAAATAGCTCCCGCAGACTCCCCTTTATGCTGGAGGCAAATATGGTTGGCAAATCCGTTACCGAATCGCGCTGTACGTGTTTATCGATGATTCCGAAGTTGGCATCTCCCGCCCCCGGGTGGAGGTTGGTGAGCGCACGGAGGAGGTAAATTTGGGTATGTTTCATAGCGCAGTGCAATAATTGTAGCCAATTTGATGAAAGGCAGTTTCGGATTCAATGAGATATTTAAGCTCGGTGACCTTATCAGCAGGCAGGAGGATGATACCGCCGCGTTCGAGCAAGGTGAAGCGGCGACTCTGACTTCGGCCCTTAGAATCGTAGGTCCCCTGCTTCCGCGCCTTATCGTACCGGTGATTGACCAAAAAGAAATTCCGGGTTTTCCCTAGTTCAGTAGTAAAGAATCGAAAGGGGCGGGTTTTAGCCACCACGAATCCACCAAGTTTCTCTATTGTCTCCTTTGCGATGTAAGTATCACTAAGTAATAATACCCGGGACATACCCTGCGGAACTTCTGGAATTGACTTATGGTACTGGGGAGCGACAAACAGTCCGTCCAAACTACCTTCCTTTACCTCGAATACGGTCATTTTGAATGTGGATTTCTCACCTCCCATATTCACGACGGTATCCGATAGCGGCCGGTAGTTCTGGACGTCCGAATCATCAACCTCAACCCGTAGAATGAAATGGTATCTCGGGCCCGAGTTCAGATCATTCGCTGCGTTGGCATATGCACTCACTCCATTGCGAGCGAACGTCTGTCGGAACATACCTTCCTGGTTGAATTCCTCCTCGGTCTGCCCCGGCCGGGGAGCCCTCCAACGTTGTCGGTTGGTAACCTTTATCCCAACCTGACTGGTCGATGTGAAAAAATCCTCAAGACTTTTCTTAGATGTACCCGAGGCAAATTGAGTGGATAAATCGTGCTTTGGATCGAAATTTTCTAACGTGTAGCCACCCTTACCACTGCCGGTCTCGGTTTCGGTCCCTTTCCACCGCAATGGATCACCGTCCCTGCCCACCTCATCATCAAGGGGGTGTGGTTGCCAACGGTTACCGGCTTCGTCTCCAATCAGTAGCGGAGAAAGTCCCCGAATTACTCCGAATGAATTCGGAGTTCTTGCCGCGTCAAATCCGACATCTCCGACCAATTCAGTGGCGCGGTTCCGTTGCTCCGCAGAGGCGCTGGGTGGCAGCAATGCATTGTTTCGCGTAAGCACTTCCTGCCGTAGCATGCCCAGCAGAGAGGTTTGTTGGGGAAGATCAGCCGTGCGTACCAAATAGCTTCGGCGCCGGGGGTCCGCAGTTCCGTCGCCTCCAAACACTACCTCTCGACCGAAGAAGAATTTTCCTATCGGCTCCAGTTTGATCTCAAGTATCCTACTACTCATCGTCGCTACTCTTTTGGGTGGTCATAAAGTCCATCAGCCGCAGTAAGGCATAAAAATTGTCTGTCACGCTGATCTCTTCGACCTGCCCGTAATCATCGTCAATCACTCCAGAGGAAGAGAAACAGAGTCGTGCAAAACGGCTTACGGCAGTACGCTGCGCTTCATACCGCTTATGGACGGGCTCATTGAAGAAATTTTCCACGAGGTGGAAAAAGCTGTCCGCTGGCTCGGGTGGTCCTTCAGCCGGTTGAGGCTCCAAATCGGCTGCGCCTCTTGCAAAGGCAAGGCTTTCGGCGCTTTGTTCGGCCAAGCTAATGTTGACCAATTCTTCTAAATCTCTCAACTTGAATATGAAAGACGAAAGGAAATCGACTGCTTCATTGCGATTAGTTCCGCCAATTTTCCGCAGCTCTTTCACGAGGCTATTTAAGCCCTCCAGTAGGTCGTTATCCATGACCCCCTCGAAGTAACTTCCACTGTGCTTAAGCAAACGGAATCCGACGCTGTTCTTCTTGCCACTATGTTGCCACTTCAGCAACTTTGCCCGGTAGAAAAGCTGGCGGTAGCTCTCGTCGCGGGCCTCGAATAAAGGAAACTTGTAATACGTCAGGGTAATTCCGAATGAAATGGTCGTCTTCGGATAATGCGCGGTAACCGTTCTTCCGAAAATCTCCCGGAGCTGCGCAATCAGGTCGAACACGGTGTTTTTGACTGCTGCCTCGCCAGATTCATTTGCCGGCATGTAGGAGGCTACGGGTGCAAACAGTACCAGATCGTCCCCTCCGATGTATACCGGCTTGCCACCATAGGCATTGATCTGTTGGGTAGCAGCGGCGGCGAAGTCGGCCAACCGTTCGGAAAATTGGGTGATCTTTTGGGTTTCATTACCCAAGGATTTGATTGCTTCGCCGATACTATCACCGTCCGCATGCAGAATGCAGAAGTATTTATGGTATGGTTGCGCCTTTTTTCGCAGCGGATTGGGGGTACCGAACAACAGTTCGTAGAACTTTTGAATTGCCTGGTCGGTGTCCCTTCTTAGGTCAATCTTCAGTTCGCTGCTGTCTTCCGAGGTGGTTTCATTATAGTCCTGCTCGTTTAACCCCGCTACGGCGGTTTGTTGCAGCATTCGGTAAGTCTGCTCATCACGGCGAAATAATTCGACGGTGGCGATCTCGCTCGTACTGGGAAATCTTTCTATTTTTCCTACCGAGTCGGTTATCCTGGCATATGCGCTGGTATCCGAGGCCCTCAGCCCCTGCCTTGCCAGTCTGCTCCGGTAGGGATGATTGAGCAAGTGTAAAAGTGGGTTCGCCGCTGGTTCGGATGCAAAATAGCTGGGTTGCAGCTCTAGGGTATCCAAGCGGTCATTTAAATACTTGAGCAGATTCCCGCCTGCTTCTGCAGTAGAAGCCGGAACGGTGAAAAAAGCTACCCGGAGATAGCGTTCCCAAAACTTCTCTCTCTGAACTTCCACCTGGAAGGCCTGCTCGTCATTGGGATAGCCATCCGGTGTGCCGTACGCTCGACACTGCCGCTCCACCCTCCTCAAGGCGGTAGCAATTGTCTTCTCCACAAAATCCGTTGGTGTATCTACCAATGCAGCATACAGGCGATCGGGGTAAACACCAGCTCCGTACAGTTCCGGAAACCGCTTTAGATCAGGGGGAATGGGTGCCAGTACGGTGCGGTTGGCTCCCGGATCGTGAACCAAATCAACCAATTGTTCCATCAGAAAGGAGAAGAGATAACTGGCCGTCCAGAGCTCTCGGGTCTTGCGTGCCTGCTGGATCGTATCGTAAATCGGACCGATGGAAACGGCCAGATAATATGTGGTGGGCTCACTGGTCATTATACTTCGGGTATTGGCTTGTGAGTTGGGAGTAGATATCGCTTAAGAGACGGACTTTCCAGCCAACCCTACGGTCGTACCGGCCTACGTGGTCGGCTACGGACCGCTCGCGGAAAAACTTCGCCGCATAGTCCAGATACTTCGTGATAGAGAACTCGGGAGGGGTCTTCATCCGTATCGCCTTACTACCCGCCGACACGGTAAACTCCACATTGGTCATTTTCTTCTCCACACTGGTGATTTTCTTCTCAACATTGGTCATTTTCTTCTCTTTACTAGTCATTTTCTTCTCCTTACTGGTCATTTCCTCCTCCTTACCTAATTCGGGGATAAGGTAGATCCGGTACCGATTTCCACCCGGCAACAGCACGGGTTTAATGGTCAGGGGAGATGGATAGCGGTTGAGATCCTGGTTCGGCGGATCTTTCTTTACGGTGGCTTTGTACGACATCCATGATGTAGAGGTAGCAAGTCCCATCATATCGCGGTACAGATAGGGCGTTCCGGAATTGTACTGCACCGTACCCTTTGGATCACTTCGCTTCCTTTCAACTTCCTGGAACTTTCGATCGTGGAGGAACAACTCGCGACGCATTTCGCGCTTATCCCATTGGTGTTTTTGCTCTATTGCAAACTTGAATAGCAGCGACTTAAAGTACATCAGGTCCGTAGCTCCCCGATCGGCTTTTTCGTTCAGCCCACTCCGAAGCGTCCGGTAGAACACGTCTATGTATTCGAAAAGTCCTTTAAACTCAGCCTGTAAGTCGCCACGCGGCCGATCGAGTTCAAAACTGTAGTGTTTTCTCCCATCTGGCAGGACATCGCTACCCGTTGCGTCAATAACCGTAAAACTCCCGAAGCCTTTCGTCTTGCGGGTCATGAAATTATTGGTTGCCACGAAAGTTGGAAAATGCTTGTTGATTTGCTCCCTCAGTTCCGGAATAAGGCAGTCAATAACTACACGCACGGGCTTCTTTGTAAAGGAGAAAAATTTTACATCATCGCTGCCGGGCTCTGTCCCCGTATTTGCAAAAAAGGCAGGATAGGGCCTGAATCTTTTTCTATTGGTATCAACCTCGTTGATGTCAAACCACTGAACATCCTGTGCTACAATTCTCATGCGGTAATTGAAGGCCATTGCCTTGTTGTCCTGGCGTGCAAAGCCTACCAGCCAGTGAGGTGGGATAGCGTTTGTACCCAGTTGCTGCGCCAAGTAGCGATCGAATCTCGGTTTCACCTCCGTCGCACGTAGGAAGGCCCCCGGCTGTTGTGCGTGGAAGTGGATTAGGGGGGTGTGTTGAAAAAGCTGGAAGGATTGTCGAGGCATAGTGTCAACTGTTGTAGGTATCGAAGATGAGGCACGAAAACCAGGGTAATAGAAGCAATCCGACAAATACTAGCAGATAAAACCACGCCCTTCCAGAATGTATTATGAGGAAGAGGGCTTCTGATTGTGAAGTGATAGTATGATCGCCGTAACTATCGCCGGGAGTCTTGACTACTGATGGTGCATTGCTGTCCTCAATTTCGATATTGAGCTTTTTGTTAGCATATAACCTTGACGCGTTCCAAAAAAGGTCATATGTCATAATACCGGAAATACATGCGGCTAAAAACGCAACGAGGTAGCCCCAAATACCTACTTCAGAAAAACAGACTTCAAAGAAGCTCAAACTATAAGCAGCGAATATGACGCTTGGGGCTAGAAATAAGGCACCTAATAGTGTCAGTAGGTTCCACTTTTGCTGGTTAGCTTCATCACGCGCAGACTTAGCCTTCGCATCGTTTACTTCTTTTATCCTTTCATCGTTAGCACGAACTTTCTCAGTTCTCTCCAAGACGCGTTCTATATTTAAAAGGTGGCGATCAGTTTCTTGCTGTACGTAATTCTGTAGCCGTTCAATTTCCTCCTGCAAAGCATGCACTTGACCTGGTACTCGTGCCTGAGTCTGTAACATATCGTACAATTCAATACCTTGTTGCTGAGGAGTGACCTCACGGAAATATATGCGATTAATAAAGCGGATGTATCTTCGATTAAGCCGACGAGCTAGATCGGCCTGCGTAAGTTCTGTCTCACTTTGTATTTTAGCATCTAAGCCATCTAACTGCGTAATGTGAGTGATATCGTCGCTAAATCTTTGAATTGAAGCTCGTTGCAACAATACCAATTCCGTAAGTCGGTAGTATATAGTTTGAAAGTGAGTTACTAAAAAAGCATCTTTATTTTCGCGAAGCTTCGGCAGCGAGTCTGTAAGTAAAACAAAGCTATATTCGCTAACTCCGTATAGGGTTTGCAGCCCCGTCCATCGATTGTATGTAGCCTTTTTTACTACTTCCGCTTGAAATTGCTCATTCTGCACAGTGCGCATACTATTGCCGTCGACAAATACGTAGCGATACCACCAGTCGTTAGTAATATAGTTCTGTTGGCTCGACCCGGTAGTAAGGTGTGTTGCTAATGAATCATTCCCGTACCAACACATTACAAACATGCGATCGTCTAGGACAGGTTTGATGTCATAGCCGTTCTCTAGCATACCAATCAGTGGTATCAGCATTTCAGGCATCCGAAATAGATAGTAATTATTTCTATCTTTTAATTGTCCCTCAATCCCACCAGCCCAATTTTCAATCCAGGAGTGATAATTTCGACTTAGTAAAGATGGCCTCATTTGTTCAAGGTCAACAGCCTCCGCCTCTGTAAGACCCAAGTCAAGACCTATACAATAAGCTAGTTCTATGCCACCTGGAGGATAGGTGGTCGAATCTACAGCTGTAAAAGCAGATTGAAAACCAACTTCGTCGGGTGGGATTGGGTAGAAATTTGGGAACACTCTTCGACCAAACTGATTGATGGCCAGTATATCCTTGGGGTGTTTTTGGTCGGGCTCACGGTTGTTGAGGTGAAAACTCAGTATTCCAACTCCTGAATAGAACATATGCAACAAAACGCTATCAACCTCCAAAATATACGTCTTCCGCCCAGGTTTATGTGGGTTCGGTGCTGTGATTGCGTATGTTCCTGTTCCTGGAGCAATATCAAAGCTATAGTGTGCAATGAATAGATCTTCCGCTCGAGAGTCCTTTGTTACTGGTTCGGTTTGGTAGAGCACTTCAGCAACATAATCGTAGAAGTAGTGGTACTCATTGTAGTCGGTGATTCGTTGTTGACTAAATGGGCGTTGCAGCCATCTTGAATTCTCAAGGCTCGCCTTACATTGTTTTACCAACTGCGCAAAATCCTCTATGTCATATGCACTGCTACCCTCTTTTTGCCATTTGAATGGCAACAAAAAAACATGATGGCTAATCAGTTCCCGCCGCGTAGCAGTTTTTTCCTTACCCATTTCAACGTAGCTTTTTAAAACAAGCCCTCCCCCCCAGCGCATCCCCCAACGCATTATGCCGCACCAGCCCCCCCTCTGCTACCTTAGCCGCTCCGGGTGACCCTACCAGATCCGCCCGCCCATCCCCGGTCCCCGTTGCACCTGCGTCCCCGCCGTAGGCGAAAGCGAAGCGATCCGTGTCGATGTCATATCCCTTGACTTCGAAGAGGGTCGCCAGGTCCCGCACCATATAGTGGACGTGCCTGGGCAGTTGTAGCGCTCCCCCGAAGAGTTCGCAGAACAGCACCCAGTCGTAGGCCGGTACGTCGGCCCACATTTCGATGGTTTCGAAGGAGGCGAGGTAGTCACGTAAAGCGGCTACGATGACAGAGGTATCTTCAACGAGGTAGGTACCGGGCCCTAACGTTTCCAATTGAGCTTCCGTGAGCTCCAGGTGGGGAACTACGTGAGATTGGTGCCATTCAGTAAGACCCCCTTTATCTACGTCGTCGAATACGGCGTAAAACCAGGGGCCTTCATTTGGGACCAGAGCAAGGGATATCAACCGGGCGTGTTGGTGCAAGCCGGTAAATTCCGTATCGAGGAATAACTGGGACAATGGGTTGTTCGTGTGTATGTAAGCAATCAGAAAATCGGTTTTTACCGATCCTCATAAGCCAATATATTGCCATTGTACGATATTGCCGAACGCTTGAGCAAATATTTGTCAAATAATTGCCCTTGTTTACGGCTACCAATTGTTATCACACGGTTTACCTCATTTCCATATCACCGTGACGGCTACTTACTCCCCCGACTTCACCTTATCCCACCACGCTCCCCCCGCAACTCCTCCTCCAACGTCGGCTCCAGCACCAGCCGCACCGCCCGATTATAGGTAATATAATTCCCAACCCAGCTCAGAAACGTGAAGAGACGGTTGCGAAAACCGATGAGGTAGAAGATATGAACGAAGGCCCAGACGAACCACGCGGGTATGCCGTTAAAGTGCAGCCCCTTCGGCAGATCGGCAACGGCACGGTTGCGGCCGATAATGGCCAGATTACCCTTGTCAAAGTACTTGAAAGGCTTGGTTTCCTTACCGCGGACCAATGCATTAAAATTACCGGCCAGCCGCTTGCCCATTTGTATGGCGACCTGCGCCACGCCGGGATGCCCCTGTGGCCACTCTTCATTGGATAAATACGCGACATCACCGAGAGCATAGATGTTCTCGTAGCCCTGCACACGCATATGTGCGTCAATGACGTAATGGGCGCGGCTGATGCTCTCAGACTTCAGTCCCTGGATCACCTCGCCCGTTACCCCGGCACCCCAAATGACGGTGCTGCTGGCGATGGTCGTACCGTCCTTAAAGGTGGCCACCCGCCCGTCGTAGTCGGTCATCAGGAGGCCGAACCGGAGCTCGATGTCCATATCGTGGAGGTTGCGCCGGGCATCTTCGCTCGATTTGTCGGAAAAGGCGGCAAGCAGCTGATCTCCCCCCTCCACCAGGATAAACCGAAGCTGTTCCATCGGCGTATCCGGATAGTCGTGGACCAGTACGTGGCGACGCAGTTCGGAAAGGGCCCCGGCCAGCTCCACGCCCGACGGTCCGCCGCCAACGATGATAAAGGTCATCAGACGGGCGCGTTCGACGGGGTCGTCGGTGAGGTCGGCCCGCTCTAGGGTCTGAAAAATGTGGTTACGTAGGTTGCGGGCGTCGGGCACCGTTTTCAGCGGCAGGCTGTGCGCCTCGATGTTGGTGTTCCCGAAAAAATTGGCGCGGGTACCGGTAGCTAACACGAGGTGGTCGTACTGGATGGCTCCGGCTCCGGTACTCACCTCCCGCCGGATGGGATCAATGCCGTACACCTGCAGCATCCGAAAGTGGAAATCCCGCTTGCCCCGAAAAGATTTTCGCAGGGGGCCGCAGATATCCGGGGCCTCCAGACCGGCCGTAGCCACCTGGTACAGCAGCGGCGCGAAAGTGTGGTAGTTGTGCCGGTCGAGCAACACGACCTGATAGCGGTCCGTATCGAGTTTGTGGACGAAATTCAGGCCGGCAAATCCTCCGCCGATCACGACTATCCGGGGCTTCCCGGCGGGTGCCGGTAGATTAAGTGCGTGCATACATGGCACAACAAGCGGGCGGGGCCGCAGGTGCAGTGTAATTCCAATTAAGCAATGCGCACGCCGCCACGGACCACCTCAGCAAGTTGCGGAAGCCAGTCGGCATCACGCTCCAACCCATTGCCCACTACGATCATATCGGCACCGGCGTTCAGGGACTGGCGGGCACGCTCCGGCGTACGGATGCCGCCACCCACCACGAGGGGAAGCACCACTTCGGCGCGGACGGCACGGATGGTACGGGCATCGACGGGATTGAGCGCGCCACTGCCGGCATCGAGATAGATGAGACGCAAACCCAGCTGTTCCCCGGCCAGGGCGGTGGCGGCGGCAATAGCTGGCTTATCGGCGGGAATGGGCGTCGTGCCGCTCATGTAAGACACGGAGGTCGGCTTACCCCCGTCGATCAGGATATAACCGGTGGGGATGGTCGTCAGCCCCATCTGCTTGATCCGCCCCGCCACGGTGACGTGGTGACCGATCAGCAACTCGGGATTGCGGCCGGAAATAAGGGAAAGTAGCAGGAGGGCGTCCGCATGCTCGTCCAGTTGGTATACCGAACCGGGGAAGAGCAATACGGGTACTTCCGTGATTGCCTTCAGTAGGCGCAGGTAGTAGGAGGATTCGACTTCATTGACCAGGCTCCCTCCCCAGAGAAAATAGTCGATCATTCCCTCGTTGGCGTAGCGACCGAGCGCTTCGAGGTTTTCCCGCGAGGCCTTGTCGGGGTCGACGAGAACGGCCAGGAGTTTGCGGCCCTGGCTGCGGGCCCGGGATAGTGCGGGAAGGATCATGGGCTAAAGGTAGGGGTACCCGCAAAATAAGTCTATCCGCGTGGGGCCCCGGTCACCAAAAACAAAAATAGCCTTCCCGCGGAACGGAAAAGCTATTTTCTTGGTAGTGCCCAGAACAGGAGTCGAACCTGCACGTCCGCAATGGACACCAGCCCCTCAAGCTGGCGTGTCTACCAATTTCACCACCTGGGCAAGGGGTGTCGCTAGAAGCGGACGCAAAAGTAAGTCGCACCCGTGGAATCTGCAATTTTAAATCGTCAATTTTAAATTGAAGGCCCTGCTCCTGCGTCCCCGCTCAAAACTTTTTGTTCGCTGACAAATTAATGTAGGTACAACAATTCTCCCCATGAAACTGATTGAAAGCCTGAAGTGGCGCTACGCCACGAAACGATTTGACGACAGCCGTCGCATCAGCACCGAAGACCTCGGAACATTGATGGAGGCCACTAACCTCGCCGCCTCCAGCTTCGGCCTGCAGCCCTACCGCGTCCTGGTGGTCGAAGACCCCGCCGTAAAGGAACAACTGCGTGAGGCGAGCTACAACCAGCCCCAATTGACGGAATGCTCCCACGTGTTTGTCTTTGCCGCCAAACGGGACATGTCGCCCGAATACATTGACTCCTACGTCGACCGCGTAGCGGAAGTCCGCAACGTACCCCGCGAAAACCTGGACGGTTACGCCGAATACATGAAGGGCTCAGTCGCCGGCAAGGACCTGGAAAGCGTAACCACCTGGAACCAGCGTCAGGCCTACATCGGTCTCGGTACCCTCCTGGCCGCTGCCGCCGAAATGGGCATCGACACCTGCCCGATGGAAGGCTTCGACGTCGCCGCCTACGACCGCATCCTCGGCCTCGAAGCTCAGGGACTCACTGCCACGGTGATCGCCCCGGCCGGCTACCGCTCCCCCGAAGACGCCACCCAGGACCACACCAAGGTGCGCTTCCCGGTAGAGGAGATGTTTACGACGGTGTAAATTTCAAATGTGAAATATTAAATTTAAAATTGGTCGAGCGCTTCCGTCGGCTAGGTAAAGGTATCAACCCCTACTCGGCGGACGAGCCTCGTACCTCGGTCGGCCGACGAGTCTGCCCAGTCGGCAAACGAGTCCCGATAGCTATCAGGGCGAACTGAGCCGCAAATTGAATATTGTACATGGTAAACTGTAAATGGTAAATCCTGTCCCCCTACTCGGCGGACGAGCCTCGTGCCTCGGTCGGCCGACGAGTTAATCCTCGTAGAAATTAATCTCCCGCTCGCCCCCCGCCTTCAGATAGCCGCGGTACATACCCGGCGTATTAAAGGGCATAGCGACATTTCCCATCGCATCCAGCGCGATCAGGCCGCCGGTGCCGCCCTTATTGACCAGCGTTTGGTGGATGACGGCATCGGCGGCTTCCTGTAGACTGGCCCCACCGTAGGCCATTCGCGCGTGAACGTCGTAGGCTACGGCGTAACGAATGAAGTACTCTCCCCACCCCGTGCAACTGACCCCACAGGTCGCGTTGTCTGCATAGGTGCCGGCGCCGATGATGGGACTGTCGCCCAGGCGGTTGTAGCGCTTGTTGGTCATTCCCCCGGTGCTGGTGCCGGCAGCGATGTTGCCGTGCTTATCGAGGGCGACGCAGCCGACCGTACCGTGTTTCTTGTCCACATCGACCTGTTCCTGTTCTACCTTCTCTCCATCCAGCGCGCGTTGCAGAGCATCGTAACGCTCCTGGGTAAAGAAGTACTTCGGATCCACGACTTCCAGCCCCTGTTCGGCGGCGAAGTCGTTGGCTCCTTTTCCCGAAAGCAAGACGTGCTCCGATTTCTCCATCACCGCACGGGCGGCACTGATGGGGTGCTTGATGGTGGTAAGTCCACCGACGGCACCGGCGTTCTGGTCCTCACCGGTCATGAAACTGGCGTCGAGTTCGTTGATGCCGGCATTGGTGAAGACGGCACCGCGGCCGGAGTTGAAGTAGGGGCTGTCCTCCAGCACCCAGATCGTTTGCTCCACCGCGTCGGCACTGCTTCCGCCCGCCTTTAGTACGGCCTCACCGGCATCCATCGCTGCGTTCATCGCTTCGGTGATGGCGGCAGCCCGTTCGTCCGACATATTCTCCTTGAGGATGGTACCCGCTCCCCCGTGAATTACGAGGGCGTAATCGGGTCGGTCTTCCGTAGCCTGCCTGTTGTCCGGCCGGGATTGGGCGTTCAGGGTGGTCGAGCCGCTATCCTGGCAGGCGACGACGGAGATACCAACTAGGAATAGTAACGTAAGGCGAAATATGAGGTACATGTTAGGGACGATTGATTCGTCGCTAAAGGTAAGCCACCGATGTATTCCACTCTATCCTATTCAAACGTAAAGGCGATGCAGTACTCATCTTGCGTATAGTACGTCCGGCAGTCTCCCGTTTTAAGCTGTACGGTATCGATGGAGATGGTGAAGCCCCGGTACTGCACGACATCCACGATACCTAGTGAGTCGGAGATGGTGACGTCGGCCACCCTTAGTGTCGTGTCGCCGTCCGTTAGCGTAGCCTGGAGGTAACCCGCCCAGATGCACTGTACGTCGCACGGACACCGGTTGTCGTTCACCCGGACCAATTCAAGTCGACTATCGTCGGGAAGGATAAGCTGTTCCCCCAACCCAATCCCCCCGGCCGGGCAATCGAGACGAAAATCATCCTCACCACAGGCCAGAACCAAAAACGACAGGAAAACCAGTAAGTAGCGCATAGGTCAGTCATTTGCCCATCAGACGCAAAATTCACCTCCAACGTTGGCGACCAACTTATCAACCTGATTACTCATCGACTAATCAGTCATGCGCATGTCGTTGCTTCAATGCATCCTCCCGCAACCTGCGCAGGAAGGGGCTGGCGAAAATGAAGTCCTGCAGCACCTCTTTCTCACTCTCGAGTACCTGGGTCTTGTCTCCCTGCCAGACCAGGTGGCCGTCCTTGAGGAGTACGATGTTGTCGCCGATGCCCATCACGGAGTTCATATCGTGGGTGTTGATGACGGTGGTGATGTTGTTCCTATTGGTCAGGTCACAGATCAACTCATCGATGAGGATACTGGTCTTAGGGTCGAGGCCGGAGTTGGGCTCGTCGCAGAAGAGGTACTTCGGTTCGAGGACCATGGCACGGGCGATGCCGACGCGCTTCTGCATCCCTCCCGAGACTTCCGAGGGAAAGCGGTCGTTGATGCCTTCCATGTTCACCATTTCGAGGCACTCGTCTACGCGCTTGGTCTTTTCTTTCAGCGTCTTTTTCGTAAACATATCCATGGGAAAGCGGATGTTCTCGCCGACCGTCATGGAGTCGAAGAGGGCATTGCCCTGAAAGAGCATACCGACCTTCATGCGGACTTCCCGTATGGCATCGTCGTCGAGGGAAAACAGGTCGACGTCGTCGTAAAATACCTTTCCGGTCGTGGGCGTAAAGAGGCCGACCAGTAGTTTGAGCAACACGGTCTTACCGGCACCCGAGCTGCCGATGATGAGGTTGGGCTTGCCGTCGTAAAACTCGGTCGTGATACCCTTGAGTACCTCGTTTTCTCCAAACGACTTCGTAATGTCTTGGGTGCGGATCATGAAGGGCGGATTAGGTGAGCAGCAGGGCGATGAGGAAGTCGAAAACGAGGATGAGCACGTCACTCACCACCACCGCGTTGGTGCTGGCCTCACCAAGTTCGATGCTTCCCCCCTTGACGTAATATCCCATGTAGCAGCTTACCGAGGTAAGGAGGAAGGCGAAGACGGCCGCCTTCACGAACATCATGAAGACGTAGCGGGGAACGAAGAACGACCGCAGCCCCAGCACGTATTCCGTATGCGAAATCGTTCCGGGCAGTACGGTACTGATGTAACCACCGATGATGCTCACGAAGGCCGAAATAGCCACCAGCATGGGAATCACCACCACGGCGGCCAGGACTTTCGGCATGATGAGATAAGCAGCCGTATTGACGCCCATGATCTCCATGGCGTCGATGTGTTCTTTCTGCCGCATCCCCCCGATCTCGGCCGCGATGTTGGACCCCACCTTACCGGCCAGTACCAGACAGGTGATCGTAGGCGCCATCTCAATGATGGTAATGTCGCGGACGATGTACCCGATGTAGTAGGACGGCACGAAGCTATCCCCCAGCTGATCGGCAAATTGAACGGCCGTAACCATCCCGATGAAGACCGAAATGAGCAACACGATAAAAACGGAACCCACGCCAATGGCATCCATCTGCCGAATCGTCTCCTTATAGTACATGGAAAACTTCTCCGGCCGGGCAACGGTCGAACGCATCAAGGTCACGTAACGACCTAAATTATAGAGCATGTTGTCAATGACCATGTACGCGGGGTGGGGTTCGAGGTGTAACGCCGGCTACGGGCGATAGGTTTGGGTCAGTTGGCGGGTTGCCACTCGAGGGCGCCGGCGTCGGGGCGGTCGGTGTCGCGGTCGTTCCCCTCGAGGTCCAGGGGCAGTGCCGGCAAAAACACCCCCAGGTCGCGGGCCACGCTCAGGCTGTCGGGCCGGTAGTCGTCCTCGCTGATCGAGACGAAAAGCGGATCAGCCGACTGGTAATTGTAGCAGCCGGTGCAGCTAGTGGAATAAAAGTCGCTGAAGATGCCGTCGTTGCTCCGTAGAAAATCGTCGTCGGTACGCACCACCGAGTTGGTGATCTCGACGTCGAAGAAGTCGGGCTGATCGCCACTGAACCCATCGGCAAACAACAACTGCCCGCTGCGTGCACCGACGACGATGCTGTTGCGCACCCGGGCGGTGAGCGGAGCGGCGAGGCAGACGTCGTTGTCGTCACAACTGAAGTTGAGCAGGGCCAGCGCTACGGCGTCGGTACCGTAATTGGCCAGGGTGCAGTGCTCGAGGGTGAGGCTGCCTCCCTTCAAAAACTGGACGGTATTGCCGAAGTTGGAATGGAACAGGCTGTTGCGGGCCGTGACCGTCGACTGGTACGTGCTGATGGCGGCACCGGAGCTGTTGGCAATGATGGAGCTTTCAATGGTCACTTCGGCCAGGCTATCGGCGGTAATTCCCACGATCGAGTTGTAGATGCGGGTGTGCTCGATCCGGTTGCCGGTACTCTCCGGACCGAAGATAAGCCCGCGGTATCCCCCCCGGCTTTCCCCGTAAGCCTCCTCTAGTCGGTCGGTGGCCAGAACAACCGGCTCCTCCTGCGTACCGAGCAGGTGCAGGCGGCCGGCGGGCAGGGTGTAGATGAAGCCGTCATTAAAAATTCCGCTGCCCCCCAGGTTTTCGTTGCGTTGGATGCCCCCGTAAAAGTAAATGCGCGTACCGGCCAGTGCCTGCACCGTACAACTGTCGATGAACATGGACCCGTAGATGACGGTCGGCAAATCCACGGGCAGGGTAAAGGTGCCCCCCTGGCAAATGGGCTGAAAAAAACTGCCGCGGTTGAAACCATTCAGGTAGTTGGCGTTCTGACCGAAGGCCTGCAGCACGACCTCCTCCCGGCGGCTGCCGGTCTCGAAGATCAGCCGGTCTTCGGCAATAAATGGACTCACCTCCTCCGGTGCCGTCGGGTCCACCTCCGCTTCCACGAATACGTAAATGCTGTCGCGCCCCCAGATCACCACGTCGCGGGCTTCGGGGCCCAGTTCGCCGTCGATGTTGAAAGTGAAGTGTACTCCGGTCATTCCGGCTACGGTAATGCGGTCGATCTTGATCGGGTCGGCGGCATCGTTGTACAACTTGAAGACCTGGGTCGCACTGCCCCGGGCGGTGAAAACGGTATCGAAACTCAGGGTATCCACACCGACCCGCAGTTGCACGGCATCACCGGTGACAAAATCACGGTCAACTTCGCAGGCCGCAAAGAATACAAGCAACAGGCCGAGGAACAGGAGAGTGCGCATATACGGTAGTGAGAACAAAGCTAAAGAACTGGTTTGGTGCGGAGGGTATTGCATTCCGGGTCGTGCGGATTGCCCCCGCTATCCCACCACCGTTCCCGGCCACTCTCCCTTCAGAATATCCTGTAGGATGCCCGGCCGCCGCCCGTTGCCGATCATGACGGGAATGCCCGCCCGGGCGGTTTCCGCAGCGATGCGCAGCTTCGTGGCCATGCCCCCCCGGCCACCGCTGGTTTTGCGGGCTTGTACGAAGTTGGCCACTGCCCGGTCCTGTGAATCGACGCGGGCGATAAGTTTACTTTTCGACGATTCCGGCGGACCGTCGTAAAGTCCCTCCACACTGCTGAGTATCACGAGCGCCTCGGCGTCGACCATGCGTGCGACCAGTCCGGCGAGTTCGTCGTTGTCGGTAAACATGAGCTCGGTGACGGCCACCACGTCGTTCTCGTTCACTACGGGTACGATTTCATCCACGAGCAGGGCCCGGAAGCAGTTGAGCATATTGTCGTAGTGCAGGTCGTCGCGGAAGTCGCCCTTGGTGGCCAGCACCTGGGCGCACAGCAGTCCGTGGCCGGCAAACAACTGGCGGTACAACTCCATCAGCCTTACCTGCCCGATGGCCGAATACACCTGCCGCTGGGCCACGGCACCGTCGTCGGTACGCCCCGGGAGCAGTTCCTTTCCCGCGCCCACGGCACCGGAAGAAACGAGTACGAGTTCGACCCCCTCCCGTTTCAGCAGGGCGATCTGATCCACGAGGCTACTGATGCTGGTGATATCAACCCGCCCGTCTGCGCGCGTCAGGACGTTGGTACCTACCTTTATGACTATTCGCTGATACATCGCGCAAAGGTAGCTCGAAGCCCGTGGCTCCTCCGCGTATAAGATGGCTCAGTCGAAGCCCATTCATTGCACCTGCGTCCCCGCCCCTTGCCTTTCGTCCGCCCCCTCCCCCGCCCCTATCCCGCCTGGCTCAGCCTGCTGGTCTTTATCCTGCTGGCGGTCGTCCTCCGCTGGGGTTCCTTCTTCATCTCCGTGATCAACCACGACGAAAGCACCTACATCGTGATCGCCGACGAGCTGCTGCGCGGAGAAGTGTACCTGCGCGACGCCATCGACACCAAGCCGATCGGTATTTTCTGGCTCTACGCGCTCCTCATCAAACTCACCGGCGGCAGCATTTTTCTGCTGCGTCTGGCGGCCAGCACCTTCGTGGCGTTGGGGGGCTGGCTGCTCGCACTCGCCGCCGTGAGGGCCGGGGGCAATAGCGTAGCCGGCTGGACGGCGGGCACCGTGTACATTATGATGTGCAGCGTGTACACCTATTACGGCATGTCGCCCAATACGGAGATTTTCTTCAACGTGTTCACGCTCGGGGCGGTGGCGCTGGCCGTGGCTCCCCGTACGTACGATCGCGACCGCGACCCCTTCTGGCACTGGCCGGTGGCCGGACTACTGCTGGGCGTCGGCTTCATCATCAAACCCTTCGTGGCGGCCGAGGCGCTGGCCGTCGGGCTATTCCTGGTGTATTTCTACGTTCGGCGGGGGGAGTACCGCCGGCTTTTCCTGGGAGGACTGGTCCTCGTGGGAACCTTTTTACTGCCTCAGTTAGTGGTCGTGGCCTACTATTTCCACCACGATCTGTTGTCTGCCCTCTGGTTCTACACCGTGGAGGTGGGCGGGGCCTACCCCATCGAGCTGCCGTGGTACCTGCGGCTTAAGTTTATGGGGGATTACCTGTTGCGCTACGCGCCGTTTATCCTGTTGGGCGGCGTCGCGCGGGCGCAGTGGAAGCGAAGTAAAAGCGGGGGCTCCTGGCACCTGGAGCGATTCCTTTTACTGCAGTTTATCCTCGTCACGGTAGTTGTGCTGCTGACCGGAAAACGCTTCGGGCACTACCAGATCCAGCTGCATCCGGTGATCGCGCTGTGGGTGGGACTGTGGGTGGGCCGGGCGTGGGGCAACTGGCGGCACTGGCAACGGGTAGCCGTGGGAACGGTCGTTCTAGCGGTAGGAATCGGGCTAGCCCATGCCCTCTACTACGCCAAAAAAAAGGACGAGCCGCGGGAAATTGCTGACTACCTCGCCCCGCGTTTATCCCCCGGCGATACCTTTTTTGCCATCAACGGTTTTCAGATCGCCTATCATTTGCTCGATCGGCCGGTGCCCACGCCCTACGTTCATTCCTCGCTGCTCTTTTTTGATCACCACCTGCGGGCCTTTCAGATCGACGAGCAATCTGTGGCCCGGTCGCTGATCGATGATCCCAGAGTTCGGTATGTGGTAAGCCGGGTTGACGATCCGGAGGCCGATACTCCCCTGGCGCGGGAGCTCCTGCAACACTTCCGGTTAGCGGGAAAAATAAACGAGACCCTGGTTGTCTGGGAAAGGCACTGATGCTAACGGACCACCAGTTTATGGGACTGGTGACGGCCGTCATCCCGGCGGAAGGTGACGACGTAGGTTGCCGGATTCAACTCCAACGAAAGCCGCAGGTGTTCACTCCTGCCGGTGTCCGGGCAAATGCCGTGGTGTACCACCCTGCCGTTCAGGTCTACGACCCGTACCGCAAGCGATTCTCCGGCCGTGACTCCCGCGACCTTGAATGTCGCCCGGTTGCCGACCACCGGATTGACGGCGGGAGAAACCGACCATCCATCGGTGGTGAACCGGAGGTGGCTTAAATCAGAATTCCAGCTCGTACCGTCGGCTTCCTCTACCCGCAGCCGGTAATAAGCGACCGTGCCGGCGGGGCGGGGCAGTTCCTGGACATAGTGTCCCCGGCCGTCCTTTGCTGCGGGGGCCTGCCAGGCGACTTGTTGGTATTCCACTCCATCGGGACTGTACTCTACGGAAAATCCGTACAGGTCGGCTTCGTATTCCGTTTCCCAACTCACGGTGACGCGGTCGGTCGTGGTCGCTTCGGCGGCAAAGGATACCAGGTCGACGGGCAGCGAAGCATCGCTGAGCATCTCGAAATCGTCGCCACCCGCGACGCCGCCGTGGTATATAGAATGGTTGACTACGCTCTTAGCCCTTCCCTTGCTACTGATCTGGGCAAAGAGGGAAACCGGAAGGAGTACCGCAACGCACACGAGGAGGATGAGGTAAATCCGTAGGGACACGTTTGGGGAGACCATGGAACCGAATTTGCGTAGGGAGGGAATTAGGCGGGAAAAAGGAGGTGCTGAAGCTATTCGGAGGGAGTTCTTACTCCCCGAAAGCCGTGCAACTCGGAGGCGGTGAAATTGGTGGCTGCGAGCGCACGGCAGGAGACGCGCAGGGTGGCACTCGGCAGAGCGAATGATCCGCCCCTACTTCCGTATCCCGTTCCCGACAGCGGCCACTGGGCAACGTCGGGCATTCCGGATGATGAGAGAATGCCATCGCCGTTTACTCCGGTGAAGGCGCGTCCGACGGGATCGCCGACCGTTACAACCAGCTCGCTCAGGTTGCCGGACAGTTCCATGATTCCGTAGTAGCTACCGCCGCTGCTCAGGCGGGTCGCCTCCCCGGTAATGGCCGCGAAGGCCCCGACGCGGATGGGTCCGTCGAGTGGCGTCATACTGATTTCCAGGGCGTTGCCCAGATAAAGTCCGTTGCCACTAAGCTCCGATAGCTCGCCGTAGTTTTCGATCGTCTCGCTGGAAGAGCCTGCGTCACTTACTTCGTACTTGGTCGTATTGATGGTTGCGGTGCCCCAGGCGTACTCGTTCGCGACCGGATACCGGGTGCCGCGGCACGCTTTTTCGTATTCCAGTTCGGTCATGGGTCTCAGGCCCGTCCAGTCGAGGTAGGCCATCATCTGCAGGGACGACAGAAACGTGATCGGTACGTAAGGGTTGCTGGTAACGGCCTCGTTCGTTCCGTCCCAGCAGAAGGAGTTGCGGAACGCGGCCAGTTCGCCACAGAGGGTGCCCAAACCGGCGAGGTCAAGCAGGGATTTCTGCGACTCCGATACCGTGTTGAAGAACTTAACGTACTGCTGCTGGGAAGTTTCGTACTTCATGCAGTAGAATGCTCCGTACCCCTTGGGGTAATCGGCTGCGAGGGTACCGAATAGGTTGCCCGCTATCTCGGCACCGACGAAGTTCAGATCCCCGTTCAGGGTACCGATGCGGATGGCCTCTTCCGAACTTACTTCGTAGGGAGAGCGGTCGAGGGGCAGTAGCGTGGAGCTGGTGTAGAATTCGAGCGCACTGTTGCCCTCGGAACCCAGGTAAAAGGATCCCTCGGGTACGTATACCATTTCGATGGCGTACACTTCGACCGTCATGATGGAATAATCGGCGACGCCGTCGGCCCGGTAGTCCCACTCGAGTTCGATGTCCGCATGCATTACGTCGCCGAATCCATTCTCGCTCCGGTACACAAAGGCACCTACCCCATCGGCGCTGGGCTCTACGGTGGTGGAGACGGTGCCGGGTGCGCCCCCCGACAGCGTGGCGTGTTCCCAGTTGCCGTCGTCGGTCAGAAATTTGACGAATACCCAGGCGGCGTCGTAGTTGGCGGGGGCGGCACTGGTGCGCCAGGAGTTTTCCCAGCTTACGTCGAAATTAATGATGCGGGTACCGAGACTTACATCCTTGTCTCCGAAGGTGACGTTGGTAACATCTACATTATTCGTATGTCCGGTGGTGACACAGACCACCAGGACGAGTATCGTCAGGATAATTTTCATGAGGGTGTCTAGGTGTCCGCCGGGCAGATCGGCCGGGCATTGGGAATGAATTTGCTTCTAACCCGCCAAAACAAACCGGTAGAAGTGCATGTAGAACGGGAAGTAGAAATTAAATATTCTGTTGCGTGCGGCCAAAAGCATACGATTTCACGAATAAATGTTCATAAAGTTTTCCACTTTAATCTTGTAGCCACATTAATTGTCGGTTCGCCTGTTTCCTTCAATACAATAATCGGACATTCGTGCAGGGGCGAATTTCTTCATCCTATCACCAGTCCGATAGAATGGGTATGTTGCTTCACAAAGCTGTTCCATCATGATTGTCCGCACCTTCCTTTCTTGTTTATGCGTACCGCTAATTACGTTCCTTGCTCTGCCGGTTGGAGCCCAGGGTGTGGTAGCAACGGGACAAACTCAGATTACCCGCTGGCAAGACGACAAGGCGGGTGCCGTTTCCATCACCTTCGACGACGGGATCATTACGCAGTTTACCGTGGCGCGGCCGCTGTTGGACTCGCTGGGCCTCAAGGGTACTTTCTATATCATCACCGGTAAAGTAGAAGGATCGGGACAGGGAAAATTTATCGGGCGGGACCCGGAGCTCATCATTGCCGAAACCGCAACTACGCCCACGGATTCCAGCAACTTTTTCGAGCGCGCCTCCCTGGTTGCCTTTACGGGCACCACGGAGGCCATTACCTACCATTCCGACGCCGGTGCCCGCTTTGAGGCCGGAAAAACAGAGGAAGCCCACCGCCTCATCGACGAGGCCTACGCCAAACTGCGTGGCGGTACCTTAAAGAACACCGACGATGTCGTTTTTCACGACAATCCGGTAGACACCACGACCTGGGACGACTACCGCGCCTACCAGGCCGCCGGCCACGAGATCGCCAGCCACACGGTCACCCATCCCCGCCTGGCCGTCCTCGATGCCCCGAACCTCCGTTACGAACTGGAACAAAGCCGGGCCGACATCGCGAAATTTCTCGGGGAGGCAGCCACCTTTTCCGCGGAGGGTCCTTACGGCACCGAAGACGAGCGGGTCATGGAATTCGCACACCGGGTGTATCCCGCCCTGCGCAACCGCATGCCCGCCCCCTACCTCGCCGAACTGAACCGGGGCAGTCGGGTGGCGCCGGGCTCAATGCCGCAGGAGTACGTACAGTGGCAGCGCGGCCCGACCGACAACACCACCCTACAGGAGATGAAGGACTGGGTCGACACCACCCTCGCCCACGACAACATCTGGCTGGTGGAAGTCTTCCACGGCGTCGACGACTACGGCTGGGCGGCCCGCCCGGCGGCCGAGCTCCGGGAATACTTTACCTACATCAAGGAGCGGGAAGACCGCCTCTGGATCGCCCCCTTCGCTACGGTGACCAAGTACATCCGCGAGCGGGAGAACAGCCGGGTGGAGGAACAGCGATCGGAAGAGGAAATTACGGTAAGCATCGACTGTGCGCTGGACACTATGGTGTATAACGTACCGCTTACGCTCAGGACCGCCGTTCCGGAGGGTTGGACATCGGTACAGCTCGTGCGTTCCACCGACGCGGATTCCGGTACCCCCCTTAACGTTTTTAGGGATGCAGACGAACCGGCCTACGTGCGCTACTCGGTTTTGCCGGGGGAGCGGGTTAGGTTGGTGGGCCGGTAGGGTTTGAAGGTTGAGCCCCTCTAGGGCGACCCTGAAATGCCATTTAACTCGTAGTACAGGGTCGGCTTTGGGAAGAAAGGATGAGCCCCTCTGGGGTGACCCTGAAATGCCATTCAACGCACAGTACAGGGTCGGCTTAGAAAGCCTCATCCTTGGGGCTGCAGGGTCAGCTTAGAAAGCCTCATCCTTAGGGCTGCAGGGTCGGCTTAGAAAGCCTCAACCTTGGAGCTACAGGGTCGGGTTGGAAAGCCTCATCCTTGGGGCTGCAGGGTCGGCTTGGAAAGCCTCATCCTTAGGGCTGCAGGGTCGGCTTGGAAAGCCTCATCCTTAGGATAGGGCACTCCGGTACCGGTGGCATGGCTCTTGATCCATAAACACCGCACCCGCGCGCCGCCGCCCCCATACAAACAAAGCTTACTACCTTCGCCCCCTCAACCCAACGACCCATGTTTCGTACCCATAACTGCGGCGAACTCCGCCTCCAAGACGCCGGAAAAGAAGTAACCCTCAGCGGATGGGTACAGGCCGGGCGGGATTTTGGCGGACTCACCTTCGTCGATCTGCGCGACCGCTACGGCATCACCCAGGTGGTGTTCGATAGCGACGACAACGCGCCACTGGCCGAACGGGCCCGGAAACTGGGAAGGGAATGGGTGATCCAAATAGCCGGAGTAGTACGCGAACGCACCAACAAGAACCCCAACCGCCCCACCGGCGACGTGGAGATCCTGGCCCGCGAACTCACCGTGCTCAATAAGTCGAAGGTGCCCCCCTTCACCATCGAGGATGACTCCGACGGCGGCGACGACCTGCGCATGCGCTACCGCTACCTCGACCTGCGCCGCGGACCGCTGCAGAAAAACATCATCTTCCGCAGTAAACTCGCCCTGGCCGTACGCGCCTACCTGGGCGACCAGGACTTCGTGGAAGTGGAAACCCCCAACCTAATCAAGAGTACGCCCGAGGGCGCACGCGATTTCGTGGTGCCCAGCCGGCTCAATGAGGGACAGTTTTACGCCCTGCCGCAGAGCCCGCAGACCTTCAAGCAATTGCTCATGGTGGCCGGTTACGACCGCTACTTCCAGATCGTGAAGTGCTTCCGCGACGAGGACTTGCGGGCCGACCGCCAGCCGGAATTTACCCAAATCGACTGCGAAATGGCCTTCGTGACCCAGGAAGACGTGCTCAATACCTTCGAAGGACTCACGCGCCACGTATTCCGGAAAATGAAGGGGACAGATCTCGGCGAATTTCCCCGCATGCAGTACGACGAGGCCCTGCGCCGCTACGGCTCCGACAAGCCCGACCTGCGCTTCGGCATGGAACTTATCGAGCTTAACAACGTCGCACAGGGAAAGGGCTTCAAGGTATTCGACGAAGCCGAGCTCGTCGTGGGCATCCGTGTACCGGGAAAGGCCGACCTGAGCCGCAAACAGCTCGATGCCCTGACCGACTGGGTGAAGCGCCCCCAAATTGGGGCGAAGGGGCTGATCTACGTCAAATTCAACGAGGACGGCAGCGTAAAGTCCAGCGTCGACAAATTCTTCGACGCCGAGGCACTACAGGCATGGGGCGGGGCCGCAGGAGCGGAGAAGGGTGACCTGATGCTCGTCCTGAGCGGGGAGGACGAAAAGACCCGCAAGCAACTCGGTAGTCTGCGCCTGCACGTAGCGGCGGAGTACGATATGATTCCCACAGACAGTTTTAAACCCTTATGGGTGGTAGACTTTCCGCTGCTGGAGTGGGACGAAGAGGCCAGTCGCTTCCACGCCATGCACCACCCCTTCACTTCCCCGAAGCGGGAGGAGGTGGAACGCATGCTGAACGGTGACCACGAGACGATGAAATCCCTAAAGGCGGATGCCTATGACCTCGTGATCAACGGCGCCGAAATCGGCGGCGGGTCGGTGCGGATCTTCGATCGGGGACTGCAGGAGAAAAATTTCCAACTCCTGGGCTTCACGCCAGAGGAAGCGGAGGAGCAGTTTGGTTTCCTGATGGGTGCCTTTGAGTACGGTGCCCCACCCCACGCAGGTATTGCCTTCGGCTTCGACCGTTTGTGTGCCGTGATGAACGGTCAGAGCTCAATCCGGGACTTCATCGCCTTTCCGAAAAACAACCAGGGCCGCGACGTCATGATCGACGCGCCGGCCCGCATCGACGAACAGCAGTTGAAGGACCTGAACCTGCGAGTGACGGTCGAAGAATAGCGAACCTGGATAGGCGCTAGTGGCTAATTTAACCTGCATACACTCGCTCATCGGGCACATATTTTAAGTTAAACGTTAAAGTTTGAGCCATCGACGAACAAATCGCTTTAAAACCTTCTTTATCCCAACAACAGACGTACATTTGTAGGGCAAACCGGTTACACGATCTATATACGTTAGCCGCTCCTGCTTTTGACTTATGTTATCAGCCTTTTGCTTTTTCACAGAGGCTACGTTTGACGGACATACCGGTGGCGCTTGTCGCAATCTTTTGATTTTCGGTATTGACTTTTGAACAACGCTGTGAAATCGCTTCGTTTTAGCATGTGGGCATTTTTGCCCGTAATGACACTGAACAAAACAACACAATTTTGAATTCCTCCAACTCCGCTCTGCTTATTGCAGCGCTCCCCCACCCTCCTCTACGGTAAGTATGGTATTCGGCCGCGGCTTCGCCCCGGCCCGGAAACGGACTATGTATTTATACGCCATTTATGGGTGTATGAAGCAATCCTTTCTGTCAAGACTATTTGGCTACATGACACTATTGGACACATTTGAACAACACACTTATTCGCATTCATTTTTATTTTAAGTATTGCGTTACCATTGTATTAGTACAAGGGACCCACTGATTGAGACACTATACACATACAAGCGGGTTTTTTGACCCATTTTAAAACACTATTAAACAACACAACTCATGATTAAATTCATTGTGGCAGCGCTGCTTTTTGCGGCGCTCCTCCTTCCCCACTCCGTACTCGCTCAAGAATGTAATTGCTACATCGAGCGCGTCAACGATCAGATTACTTATTCCCCCGCGTGTGACAGGCCAGCGGAACTATGTACTCTGGAAGTAGGGCCGAATGTGGGAAATCTGGACCTAAGCCAGTTCTCTGACCTGCGTGATGTCACGGTATACATAGGCAACCATTCATCGCCTACCTTCCGGGGTATCACCCTTTCTTCCGCTCTGACCCAGTTTACCCTTACGGGAGGGGGTGGCGGAACCTTGCTTACCGTCATCGACGACAAGGGAAATGCGCGTGTGATGGGCCCGGGCGCGGGCAATAATCCGGATGGAATCCGCAGGTATAACCTCGAGTTAACGCGATGCGAGGGAGTTTGCACCCTTGAGCGCCCTACGGAATCCGCCTTTCTTCCCGTACACCTGCTTTCGTGGAGTACAAAGACATATGACCGATACGTAGAACTAAAGTGGAACACGGTTGCCGAAGAACATAATGCTTATTTCCGCCTATTGCATAGTAGGAACGGCCGATCGTTTCAGGAGCTTGCTACGATCACCGGAAATGGCACCACGGACATCATCAGTGAATACGCGTTCCGCCATTTCGAGCCAGCCGTAGGGATCAACTTTTACCGGATCGAGCAGGTCGACTACGACGGCCGCGTTAACGAGCTTGGCGTACAGTCGACCACCTGGCAGGGTGGCAAGGAAACGGCGCTCTCCGCTACGCCCAATCCGGCCCGCACCGGCAGCAAGTTGACGGTGAACCTAACCGATGCGGACGGTGAAGTGGCCCACCTCATCGGCCCCACAGGACGGATACTGGGTGAATACCAGATCTCCAATGGGGGCTTCGTACTACCCCGGCTTACGGCAGGAATGTACGCGGTACGTGTTCGGGACCGAACCACCCAGCTCGTGATTGCAGAATAAAGAACTTAGTTTTCATCTACCATTTTAAGCTTATAGGGGCGTCCTGGTGCACACCAGGGCGCCCTTTGCTGTGTAGATTAGCGTGTACGGCCAACCAAGCGGTACACGGCGCGGAAGGTGTCGTCGCGGCGGCCGTCCTGGTCCTGATCGACAATGCCGGTGAGCAAGAGTCGATCGCCCTGCAGGTCGTGATGGTAGGTGTAGGTGATGTTAGGCTCGATGACGAAAAGGCTGTCGCCCTGGGCCTTCCATATTCCGTTCGTAACGTTGGCTACCTGTCCGGTTCGCAGGCGATGGGTGCGCCGCAATTTCCCATCCGCGGCGAACACCGTGCTGGGTGGTTTCACGCCAAACTTCCTCCCCCAGTCGGCCTCCCGGATGCTTTCTACGAAGGAGGTGTCGCCGCCCAGGTAGGTTTGGTAGTCGACATCGTACTCGATCGTCTCCCAGGTTCCCAGCAGGTCGGAAGCGAGATCGGTAGGCCGTTGACCCACATCAGTTTGCGATCCGTCACAGCCTACGAACAGCCCGAGAAAAAGAAATACGGCAAGGGGTAAAGAGTACTGCATAGTCGGACAAATATCCGAAATCCTCTCCACAAAGACCGTGTTGCGACGGATTAGGGGGCAAAGGTCACCCATGGGAGGGCGCGGCGTCCATGATTTAATTTTCTTTACCGCCAAGACCGAAGCGTTGAGTTGAGGTACCGATACGCTAAGGCTACTGCACCGCCTGCTCCCGGGCATTAAGATGTTCTAACACTATAATACCTATCTACTTTCCATATATACAGCTCTTATCAATTTTTAACAGCATTCGCGATCCATTTCCATCGTATCTTAACTCGACATAGTAGCCCTACGTACAATACATGTAGATACACTAATATACTGCAACTTATATTATTTACAGAATTACTATTCGCAATTGTTCTTTTTTCAAAATTTAACATGCGTGTCGCGAACCAACTATGTATATAATACGTATATTACATTGAACAACAACATTAACATCCTAATTTTTTAGGTAGCCTTAATGGCTTCCGTGCTGGCTCTAGCACCCGGGTATTTTCCCGCAACACCATTCACTGCAGCGACGCTGTAAATAAGTTAATCGAAAAATTACTGAGCTGAGTCGGTATCCTGAGTTAAGTTTTATTACAACAATTATGCATTACCCGGCATAATTTTTTATCCACTCATTGTTTTGCAGGCTCCTTTAGCCTCACCCTTTGGAATATTTTCCGGTGATGAATCACATTTAGCGTAGTAACTAATTGCTATTGCCGAAGCCCCCGATCGGAGCTGCCGGCGGCGTGCCCTCTTGCTATTGCCTTGATTCACCCGACCATCACATTAAACACCAGATCACTATGCACCATCACAAACCCTATCGCTACCCGCCCCCTACCTGCTCTTTACCGGTAAACTGCCGGTACTTGTTATCGAGCTAGCGGACTGGCCGGAAGAAGCATTCCCGACATTATCCCCCAGTAAAGCTACGACCGCGCTTAGTATACCCACTAAAGCAACCCGGTTGGTTATTCGGTATATACCGAAATAAGCTTGCATTAAACCGTCGACAAAAAAACCTGTCGCCGGGAATGGGATCCTGATGCCCTTTCAGCACCAATTTTATCTGGGCGCTTGGCACAGCGACCACTACTCTGAGCGTCACTCAGGGACGGGTATTCCTGTGCCCCCACCATCCTTTTTATCACTATACAACACATTCATCCATGAACCACCTTTACCTTACTATTACCTCCTTATTCATTTGCCTGCTCTTAAGCCCACAACTGCAAGCCAGTGCGGTCTGCGATTGCCTGATCACCAAAGAACACGACGAGATCGCCTACTCGGACGGTTGCGATAAGCCGGAAGATATTTGTTCCCTCGTACTAGAGGACAGCCTGGGCAGCATCGACCTTTTCCAGTTCATTGATCTTCGGGATATCGAAGTCGTAATCGGTGACGATACTCAAGCAAGATTTCTCGCCTCCACCCTTGTCAGTTCCGGCACTAAATTTACCCTGGACGGGTCGAGCGCGGAGCTCGAGATGGTTGCGGATGGTCACGTAACCTCGTCCGTAAGTGGACCAGCCGGGGCCCATTTCCTCAACGGCATCGTTCTCGGACTTGATGCACTGGTGTGCCTAAGCCTGCGGGTGGACCTTTTCAACGTAACCAACCCTCCACCCAGCCCCTGCACCCTCGGCAGTTCAGGCAATTTGCCCGTCGACCTGATAGAATGGACCGCCGAGCCGGTGAACACCGGGATTGACCTTACCTGGCAAACAGCAATGGAAACCGAAAATGATTTCTATCGCTTACTGCACAGCACCGACGGTAGATTTTACCAGGAACTGGCGCGGCTGACCGGTCAGGGTGATTTCAGTGACTACCAGTATCTGCATAACCGTCCAGCAGCCGGACTTAACCTGTACCGCCTGGACCAACACGACTTCGACGGTACGGTAAATTCCCTGGGCCTGCGATCCGCTGAATGGGCCGGGAGCGTCGATCTCTCTACGGTCGTAAGCCCTAATCCCGCAGCGGCCGGATCCCTAATAAACCTGGAGCTACCCACCGCTTATCTCCACAACGAATCACCTTCCGCTGACCTACTGGACCAGTCCGGCCGGACCATTGGAAGTTATCCCATATCGAGCAACAATACGCTGCAACTACCGCAGGACCTTGCTGCCGGTCTATACGTACTACGTGTTCAGCACCAAGCCGTAAAGATCATCGTACATTAATAGTGTTTGTTAAGTGTCCTTTTTCACAGCCGTCCCATGACCCCGGGACGGCTTTTTCGTTTCCCGCAAGGCACGACCGTACCTTTACCGTTGTGTATTTAACCCGCCCACGTTTTCGACCCCGCTGGCTTCTGGTGGCCTGGTTTGTCCTGAACTTGGTTCAGGCCGCCTTCACTCCGCTGGATCCCGACGAGACGTACTACTGGATGTATGCCGGCCACCTCGACTGGGGCTACTTCGATCACCCGCCGGCCGTGGCCTTACTGATTCGCCTCGGGAGAGACTGGCTGCCGGGAGCACTGGGCGTCCGTTTTGGACACGTATTAGCCAGCACGGTTACGGTAGCAGCAGTGTATCACTTGCTGGATAAGCCACGGGGAAGCGGACTGGCACTAGCCGCCGCCCTGATCTTTGCCCAGCCGATGTTGCAGGTATACGGGTTTATTGCTACCCCCGATGGTCCTTTGCTGCTGTTCACTGCCCTCTACCTGCTTGCTTACCGACGCTTTTTGCAACAGCCCGGTGTTCGAAGCGGCTTACTCTGGGGGCTTACGATGGCCGGACTGCTGTATAGCAAGTACCATGGCCTCATCCTGATCACATTCAGCGTACTGCCGAACGTATGGTTTCTCCTTCGACAGCGAGCGGCGTGGGTAGCGGTCATCTTCGGTGCCGGACTGTTCTTTCCCCATCTGTACTGGCAGTACGCTAACGACTTTCCGTCTTTTCGCTATCACCTGAGCGGTCGCGACGATCCCTACCGGTTCAGCTACACCATTCAGTACGTGCTTAACCAGCTGCTCATCTTCAGTCCGCTGCTCGTGTACTATTACGTCAAGGCGCTCGTGCAGGACGTCGCCCACGACGCCTTCGAACGTAGCTGTCGCTGGCTGGTGATGGGGTTCTTGCTGTTCTTTCTGTACACAACCACTAAGGGAAGTACGGAAGCCCAGTGGACGGCTCTCCTGAGCATACCACTGGTTTACTTGACTTACCGGGCCGTCGGGCGGTTTCCGGAGTGGCAGCCCTCACTCCTGCGGATGTGTTACTTCACCGGTGTGATCCTTCTCCTCGGCCGCCTGCTGATTATCGCGCCACGGGACTGGCTGCCCTTCGACAAGCCCTTCGACCATGCCCCCTGGGTGGAGCGATTGGCGCTGCTGGCGGAGGGTCGCCCCGTGATTATAGAAAATAGCTACCGCCTCGCGTCGCTGTACGAATTCTACAGTGGGGGACAACCCGCATGGACGTTTACCGACATCAATTACCGTCCTAGCCAGTACGACATCTGGCGGGGGGATACGATCTTTCAGGACCGAACCGTGCTCCTCATGGGGCAGGCAGATTGGAATAATGAGGATGCCCTACCCTTTCGCACGCAGAAGAGAAACATGCTGCTGCTGGAAGTGCCTAATTTTCAGGTTGCGAAGGACATTCACTTGTCAGTGGATGGAGGGCTACCGGCAAAGGTCGGGCCCGGTCAGCACTTCGAGATCGTACTCCGTGGAGCTGCGCCCCGGCCGGTTAACTTGCGCGCCGAGCTGCCCCTCGACCTGTTTGCCATCGTGCGGTATCCGACTGGTGAGAAACACTACTGGCGGCTTACCCCCGTACGAACAACCCGCTTACCTGCCAACGAGCGGCTTGTACTCTACGAAGGCTCGCTCGACTTTCCGACGGACCTGCCTTTGGGGGAGGCATACCTAGAATTTGGATTTGCCTATCGGGGTATGCCTCCGCTGAGGGGGCAGAGTGCTTCAATGGACGTCACCTTCGTGGTGGCCCAATAGCGGCTGCCGGACAAATACCGGCCGCCAAGCGTATCTGTCGGCTTTTCATTCACGTTACCTTTAGTGTTTGAATAACCTAACTAGCCGTCCCGACCACCCAGCGGACAAAAAGGCCCCGTATGCTGCGCACCCTTACCCTTCTGTTTTTGTACGTTCTGTTCGGTAATCTCGCCGCCCAAATGAGTACCGCGCAGGGAGACCGCTTCGGGAATGAATGGTTCACGCCCGGCAGCAACTACCTAAAGATTCAGGTGGCGGAAGACGGCATGTACCGCGTCGATGCGGCCGCGCTGCGCGCGGCCGGCCTGTCGATCGACGGAGAGCAGGGAGCACGTCTGGTGATGTATCACTTCGGCGAGATGGTGCCGGTGGACGTAGCCAACAACGCGGTGCACTTCTACGGTCAGAAGGCACGGGGAGAACTCGACGCCTACCTTTTTCCGGATGCAGCCGTCGAGCAGCTCAATCCCCGCTACGGTATGTATACCGACACCTCAGCCTACTACCTGGGTCTGGCTCCGGAGGGTGACGGTGGACTAAGGTATGCGGAGGGAGCACCGTCTACCGGGGGAACGGCAAGCAACGTGGTCTACCGGACAACGGAGACCGTATTTGGTGACCATCAGAGTAAATTCTACCGCCGCAGTTCCGGAGCCACCATTGTTTTTTCACACTACGAGCTGGGTGAGGGATACGGGTCACGCAGTAGTTCCGATCTGCTTTCGAGCAACGGCTCTACGGTGACGGCCGTCGACCTGTCGCTACCGGGATCGACCGGTGGCGCGGCAACCCTGGAGATGCGGTTCGGCCTGGCCTTCAACGACCACGAACAGCAGATCAGCGTCGGCGGACAGCTGCTCGGTGAAGTACGCTCGGCGAACTGGGGCGTTAAAACCGAATCGTTCAACTTCACCCCTACGGGCCAGAAGGCGGTAGTAAGCATCTCCGGCCAGGCCGGTGACCAGGATAAGGCGAATTTAGCCTACGTGCGGGTGAGTTATCCGGCCACCGCATCGCTTACCACCGACCAACTCTTTTTCACCCTGCCCGCCGGCGGGGCCAGGACGCTATCCTTTACCGGTCTTTCGTCCGGCGCGCGGCTGTACGATCTGGACGGGGGGCTCCTCTACACCCCAAACGCGAACGCCTTTGCCCTTCCCGCCGCGGCTACGGAGCGCCGGTTTCAGCTCGTTGGAACGTTCATGGCTCCTGCGTCCTCCGCCCCCCTGCAACTACGGGAACTTTTGCCGGCCGCGGATGCCGATTACCTGATTTTGGCCAGCCGCCGACTGGCCGGATCCGGACTTGACGCCCTGACGGAGTACCGCAGCAGCTCCACCGGGGGAAGTTATCTCGTGCATACGGTGTTTGTTGAAGACCTGTACGATGCCTTTGGGTACGGACACCACCGCCACCCCCAGGCGCTGCGCAACTACCTGGATGCGGCGATCGCGCGTGCCCCCTCGCTCGCGTATCTTTTCATTATCGGAAAGGGGCGGGAATACGTCAATTTACGGACGGGTGCCCAGTTAATGGCAGCGCAGGAAACCTTTTTTGTTCCGGGTATCGGTCTACCGGCATCCGACAACCTACTTTCGGCCGAGACGGGGAGTGTAGTGCCGCGCTTGGCTACCGGTCGACTGGCGGCCATCACCCCCGAGGAAGTGGCCATTTACGCCAAAAAACTCAGGGCCGTTGAGCAACGGATCGAGCTAGCCAACCAAACCATTGAGGATATCGACTGGATGAAGCAGGCCCTTTTTCTCGGAGGGGGGCAGACGGCCGGCGAGCAAGCTACGATTCGCTACCACCTGGGCACGATGGAAGACATATTTGAAACCAGCAAGTGGGGCGGCAACGTGACCAGCGTTTTCCGTACCAGCACCGACCCCATCGAGACGACGCGCCAGCAGCTCATCTTCGACCGCATCAACTCCGGCATTTCAATCCTCACCTTTTACGGTCACTCGAGCAGTCAGGGGTTCGACTTTAACATTGACAATCCGGTGAACTATAAAAACAAGGACAAGTACCCCTTCATGATGAGCCTGGGGTGCTATAGTGGCGACGCATTTACGGAGGCGCGCAGCATCAGTGAGCGGTTCATGTTTCTGCCCGAGGGTGGTGCCATCACCTTCGCCGCTTCGAAGGGGCTGGGATACATCAGCGCACTGGGCACGTACGGGCGCAGCATTTTCAACCACCTCTCCGGCGACAACTACGGGATGGGGGTCGGCGACGCCATTAAGGCAACGGTCACGGATTTTGCGGGAACGAATAATTTCACCATCGGGATTCTGCTCGAGCAGTTTTCCCTGAGTGGCGATCCGGCCTTCCGCTTTCACCCCCGCCCCGGCCCCGATCTGGTGATCGACCCGGCTTCGGTAAGTTTTACCCCCTCGGTGTTGCCGGCTCAGGACACCAGTCTGCAGATCGATCTGCGCGTGCTCAATCTTGGCACGAAGGCTGAATCGGTAGAAGACACCATGGTACTGCGGGTGCATCAGCGGCTGCCGTCCGGAGAAGTCCGTGACCTCGGACGCTACCCGGTGGCAGTTCCCAATTACGATGAGGAGGTGTCGCTTACCCTACCGAACATCGGATTCGAGGCGGTGGGGCTAAATCGTATCCTCGTTACCGTCGATGAAGAAGACGACGTAGCCGAACTACCCGCGGCAGAAGCCGAGAGCAACAACGAGCTGGTTGTGGGCGGACAGCCCGGCGTACCGCTTACGGTGATCGCCAATACCGCGCGCGTAGCCTTCCCGCCGGAATATGCCGTAGTGGGTCCGGACGTAGAACTCCTCTCCTCTTCTTCCGATCCCCTGGCCCCCGAGCGCCGTTACCGGCTGCAGATGTCCCTGACCTCGAACTTTGCTAATCCGGTGGTTAACGAGGAGGTTTCCTCTCCCGGGGGGGTTATCCGCTACCGCCCCACCATAACGTTGACCGACAGCACCACCTACTACTGGCGCATCAGTCCGGACAGCTCCAGCACCGAGGATGCGGGCTTTATCTGGAGCCGCAGTAGCTTCACCTACTTAAAGGACCATCCCGCCCGCAGCATTGCCTACGCCCTGCAGCACCCGGGGCAACTGATCGATGGAGTGACCGAGGATATCCTGCTCGGAGCCAATGACCCCAAGTGGAACTACGGCCGCAATACGACGGACATCCAGATTTTCAACGGCGTCTACGAAAGTCGGGAGATGCCCCGCCTGGTCTGGAACGGTACCCGCTTCAATTCCCCCCACCCCTGGAAAATCCGGGCCGGAGTACAGGTAATGGTTGTTGACAGCACCAACAACAGTTTGTGGTACCGGAGCGGGGACGGCAGCTATAATTCGGCCCGCGGCACGGCTACCCCGTGGAGCTTCGATACGCGAACCGACGCCGGAAGGGAAGGACTCATTGACTTTCTGGAGAATGGCATTGCCCCCGGCCGGTATGTCTTTGTGTACACCGTTCAACGGGCTCCCACCCTCGAATACCATAACGATGGCTGGGCGGAGGATTCCATCCGCCTCGGAAAATCCATATACGATGTGCTCGAAGCGGAAGGTGCCGAACAGGTCCGGCTGCTCGAGCAACTCGGCTCGGTACCCTACACCTTTGCCTACCAGAAGGGCCGTGGTCCCCTGGCGGAAGCCGTTGCCACAAATCAGGACGCAACAACCCAGGTGTTGTTCCCCATCCACGAAAATCGCCAACGGGGTGCCTACGAAACCAAACGCATCGGTCCGGCCCTGGAGTGGAACGACCTCACGCTCCGCTTCCGCAACCAGAACATTGGGACGGCGGACAGCTGCTTCTTTCAGCTCTTCGGGGAAACCGAAGGTGGCTCCCGAACACTACTCACCGAAGGGTCACTCGATATCGTCAGCCGCAAACAGTTCGATTACGACCTGAGTGCATACGACGCCGCAACGTACCCCTACCTCGTGGCCGCCATGGAACTCTTTGACGAAACGGATCGCACCGTAGCATCCGTCGATGAAATATATGTGAACTACCAGCGCTCGGGCGACGTCGCGATCAGCCCCTCCGTTGCTTATTCCGTTCCTGACAGCCTGGAGCAGGGGCAGCAAGCCCGGATAGCGATCGGCTACGAAAACATTTCCTACACCGATATGGACAGCCTGCTCGTGGAGCTGACCGTCACCGACGAAAACAATCGGGTAACCACCCTGGCCAAACGACAGCCCCCCCTCGCAGCCGGTGCTCCGGGAGAAGTTCAGTTTGCCCTCCCGACCGATGAAGTGACCGCAGGATTACGCCTTCAACTTACGCTGAACCCTTACGGGGACCAGGCCGAAGACATCCTCTTCAACAACGTGCTCTCTACCAACCTGGGCGTATCGGTCGACCGCACCCCCCCGGACCTGAAGGTGTACTACGACGGACGCCGGATCCGCGACGGCGAACTGATTAGCGGAAAACCCGAAATTCTGATCCAGCTAAGGGACGAGAGCCGCTACCGCCGCCTAGACGACTCGAGCGCCTACCTCATGCAACTGATCGCCCCCGACGGCACCACGGAGACGATCGCAATGTCCGACACCCGCGTTGAGTTCGTTCCGGCCGCCGCCGATGGGGCAAACCAGGCGGAAGTGTATTTCCGCCCCGAGCTGCTACAGGACGGCAACTACACCTTTGTGGTACAGGCCAGCGACCGCTCCAGCAACGCCTCCGGCAGATTGGAGTACCGCCAGTCGTTCGAAGTGATCAATCAGCAATTGATCAGTAACGTGCTGACTTATCCCAACCCCTTCACTTCCCAGACGCGCTTCGTGTATACCCTCACCGGCAGCGTATCTCCCGACGTGTTCCGTATCCAGATCATGACGGTCTCCGGACGGGTTGTCCGCGACATCGACCTGCTTGCTTACGAAGAGGTCAGCGTCGGCACCCACCAGACGGACTTCACCTGGGACGGTACGGACGAGTACGGCGACCCCCTGGCTAATGGCGTTTACCTCTACCGGGTTATCACCTCCAATACCGAGGGCCAATCGCTGGAGGCCTACGACAACGGCACCAGTCAGTACTTCCGCAACGGACTGGGAAAGGTGGTCATCTTGCGGTAGGCCGCAATTGCAGTTCCTTAATCCACAGACCGGTTTCCTCTCCGGCCTGCGCAGGGGTGGCAATGCTCAGCCTGGTCGCGCCGGCCGGCACCCGTAATGTACCAATGGCGGCCCTCGCCCACGCACGGGGGTACACTTCTTTACGCGGAACCCGATCGGCAACCGGCAGTTGTCGGGTAAGGGCGGGCGGCAGGGCAGCCTGCAGCTTCGTCCCGGCATCGGTGGTCACCGTAATCGCCTGGGGTGCGGGGGCGTCCAGGTGGTACCTCACGACGATCTCGTACTCACCTCCCACAGATTCAGTGACCGGCCAGTAGGCGCCATCGATTCCCACGTCGACAAAAAAATCGTTGGCCCACCCGTACGTATCCTGAAAGTGGGTGCGACCCACGGGTTCCCCTTCGTGGGCGAGTAGGCGGACGGTGTCGGGAGCGGCAGTTAGGTCGATGGGAGGTGCGACGAGGTCCGGACGACCTACGGTAGCGGCAATCCGTCGGTACTCCCGGGCCATTGCGTCCCCGACAGGTGACGTACCGTAAATATCTCTCTGCTGTCCCGGATCACGCTGCAGGTCGTACAGTTCGTGTCGGCCGGAGTCGGATGTCACGTAGAGGTAGTGGCGATCGCGCATACTGCCCGGATACCCGGTAAATTCATCCCCCTGGCCGAAGGCGTAGATGTACCGCCGGGGTATGGTATCGCCCCTCAGTAGCGGTAGGAGGCTTTGTCCGTCGAGCCCCGGAGGTACCAGTTCCCCGATGGCATCCAGGAGGGTCGGTAGCAGATCGATGTGGGCGGCCGGCGTGGCGATGACTTGCCCGTTTGCCAGGTGTCCCGGTATACGAAGTCCGAAAGGTACGCGCACCCCACCCTCGTCAACCTGCCCCTTCGTCCCCTTCAGGCCCATGCGGTAGCGGTCGCCGTTCGGTCCGTTGTCGGTGGAGAAAACGATGAGGGTGTTGTCGATTTTTCCGGCCTTGCGGAGTTGTTCAAGAAGCTCACCGATCCGCGTGTCAATGGATTCTACCATGGCGTAAATTCCGGTGTTGTAATCGGTCAGCCCGCGGGCTTTCGCCCGATCCCAGTACGTATCTGCTACCTGTACGGGGGTGTGGGGAGCCTGGTAAGCAAGCATACAGAAGAAAGGCTCCGGGGAGGATTGCATAAAGTGCAGCGCGGAGTCGGTAAGTACCTGCGTAAGGTCCCCGCGGAAGGGCACGGCTTCGTCGCGTTCGTTGCGCAGCTCCCCCCGGAAATAATCGTTGAAGTGGCCCAGGGTAAAGCCTAGAAACTCCTCGAACCCCTGTCCGCCGGGGTGGTAGGGAAAGGTAGCTCCGTTGTGCCACTTACCGAATAAGCCGGTACGGTAACCCGCGTCGCGCAGGTATTCGGCCAACGTGGTGATGCCGTCGTCCATCGTTTCCCGGCGCCGGGTGACGAATATGGCACCGGTCCGGGGGTGGTACATCCCACTCAGAAAACTGGCGCGGGTCGGCGCGCAAACGGGACTTACGTAGAAGCGCTCGAAGCGTGCGGAGCGTTGCAGCAGGGCATCGGTGTGCGGCGTGCGGATGCTGTCGTTGCCGTGCAGCGTCAAATCACCAATCCCCTGATCGTCGGTGAGGATAAACAGTATATTAGGTTTCGTCTGGGCGGGTACGGTGGTCGCGAGTGCAGGATTCTGTGACCAACCGGTGGCGCAGAGGAACAGCAGTAAGAAGCAGTTAAGTACGGTGCGCATACGGGTCAAGTTACTATTGTCCCGGCTTTTTCGAGCATACCGTGCGGCCGGCAACCTCCGTGGTATTCGGTACGGACGTGCAACAAAGGGCGACCGGTCCGTTATGTATGGTGATGCTTCGGTTTACGCTCTACATCGCTTGTCTTTTTCCGATGTTCCTCGGTTCCCAGACGCTGCTCGACACCCTGGCCGTAGAGATTTGCGACTGCATGACCGAAGCTCCGGAGATCGTCTATCCACGCATTCAGGCCGCAAACTGCGTGAATCTGGTAGCTGAATTGCACGCCCGGCAGATCAAGCTAGAATTACAGCTTTCGGCCGACAATGCCGCCGACCGGCAAAGTCTGGGCAACTTACTCATCGACCGACTCACCGCCGGGTGTCCGGTACTGTATGGCCTTACCCCCGAAGCGGAAGAGGTGAAGCTGTACTACAACGATATCCCACTTTCGAAGCGTACCGAGCCGAAGACCGGCCCCAAGAATCCCCCCCCCGACCCCCTGGAGACTACCCTTCGGGAGGGGCAGGAATTGTACCAGGCGGAAGGCACCTTCGTGGGCATCTCCGCCGATGGTGAACTACTGGTTCGCTTTCCTTCCGGGCGGCAATATTCCTTTCTTGCGCAGTCGCGGCAACTTCGGCGCCTGGACCTGCGTCCCGGGCAGCACGTGCGGGTAGTGTACCGCTACCACTGGCGCGGCGGGGGTCGGGAGGTACGCCGCCGCCTTATCTCCGTAGAATAAGTTGACATATTTACTTTCAGAAAAAACTGAAAGTTGATCGGCGTGTTCTAATTCTCACCCCAACGACGAAGACCATGGTAACTCCCGGCCCCGAAAGCATACTGCGCGATACCAAATTGCCCCGGCACCTGCGCGCCGCCGCCCAAAAGGTAGTTGACGGAGAGCGCCTGACGCCCGCCGACGGACTTATGCTTTACGAAGAAGCCTCGCTTGGTTATTTGGGTGCACTGGCCAATCACGTCCGCGAACGGATGCACGGCGATCGCACCTTCTTTAACCGAAACTTCCACGTAGAGCCCACGAACGTTTGCCTCTACACCTGCACCTTCTGCAGCTACAGTCGCCGCATGAAAAAACGGGAAGACGGCTGGGAATACACGATGGACGAGATGCTCGACATCGTGAAACAGTACGACGGCAAGCCCGTGACCGAAGTCCACATCGTCGGGGGGGTACTGCCGCAGTACGATGTACCATTCTACACCGAACTGTTCCGTCAAATAAAGGCGCACCGGCCCGAATTGCACATTAAGGCCCTCACTCCGGTCGAGTACCACTACATCTTTAAAAAGGCTAAGATCAGCTACGAAGATGGGATGCGCCTGATGAAAGAAGCGGGACTGGATAGCATGCCCGGTGGTGGAGCCGAGATCTTTGCCGACGAGATCCGCGACCAGATCGCCGGCGGCAAGTGCTCGGGCGAACAGTGGCTACGTATTCACGAAATCTGGCACGAACTGGGCGGTCGCTCCAACGCTACTATGCTGTACGGCCACATTGAAAACTACGGCCACCGCATCGACCACCTGGAAAAGCTGCGGGCGCTACAGGACAAGACGGGCGGATTCCAGACCTACATCCCCCTCAAATTCCGCAACGAAAACAACGAACTGAGTCACCTGCCGGAATCGACCGTTATAGAAGACCTGCGCAACTACGCCATCGGTCGGCTCTACCTCGACAACTTCGACCACGTCAAGGCTTACTGGCCCATGATCGGCCGCACGACCGCCCAACTCAGCCTCGCCTTCGGCGTCGACGACCTGGACGGCACCATCGACGACACCACCCGCATCTACTCCATGGCCGGCGGAGAACAACACCCCGCCATGAGCACCGAAGACTTGGTAAAAATGATCCGGGCCGTCGGTCGCCAACCCATCGAACGCGATACCCTCTACGGCATTATTGAAGATTTCACGGACGTAGAGTTTGCCAGCGACAAGGAATACCGGGGATATACGGCGCTGCCGGTTGTTTAGTTGGTGGGTTGTTGAGTTGTTGGATGCGGGTAACTCAACAACTCACCACCCCACCAACCCAAAAACTCAAAAATCAGTTATGAAAATCTACATCGTAAGGCACGGGGAAACCGATTACAACCTGAACGGCATCGTACAGGGCAGCGGGGTCGATTCGAGCCTGAACGAAACGGGGCGGGAGCAGGCGCGGCATTTTCACGATAAGTATAAAAACGAGGGATTCGAACTGGTCATCACCAGCGGGCTCCGGCGGACCCAGGAGACGGTGCAGGGATTCATCGACGATGGGATTCCCTGGGAGGTACACCCCGAAATTACCGAGATGTCGTGGGGTGAGCACGAGGGCAAATCAGGTACACCCGAGAGCATCGCTGAATTTAACGCGATCAAGCGGGGCTGGAGCGAGGGAGCCATCGACGGCCGCGTCGGCGGTGGCGAAAGCGCCCGGGAGTTAAGCACGCGGCTGCAGCGGTTCATCGATCACCTGCCCGATCGGCCGGAATCGAAAATTCTGATCTGTAGTCACGGCAGGGCGATGTGTGGCCTCGTCACCCTCCTGCTGGGTGAGCACATCAGTCGCATGAACGAGCACACCCACAACAACCTCGGCCTCTGGATCGGCGAATTAAAACCGGAGGGCCACTACGAATTCCACCTCCGCAACGACCGCAGCCACCTGCCCGGTCCCGTAAAGCCCGGCAAATGGTAGCCACTCCCCCCCTCCGCCTCGTAGCCGTCAGCTACCTCAACACCAAACCGCTGCTGTACGGGCTGCTGCGCAATCGGATCAGCGACCGGCTGCGGATGGACCTGGCCGTGCCCAGTGAGTGCGCCCGGCAGGTGACCGAGGGGGAGGCCGACATTGCCCTGGTGCCCGTAGCGGTGCTGCCCGAGCTTCCCTACTACGAGATCATCAGCGACTACTGCATCGGAGCCGACGGGGCGGTTGCCACGGTTTGCCTCTACGGCGATGTACCGTTGGAGCAAATGACGCACATCTACCTCGATCACCACAGCCGGACCTCCGTCATGCTCACGCGCTTGTTGCTGGAGGAATACTGGCAGCACGAGGTGGTTTTCTTAGATGCCCAGGACGGCTACATCGATCACATCAACGGTACCATTGGCGGATTGGTCATCGGTGATCGCACCATCGGACTCGATCAACGCTTCCCCTACGTCTATGACCTCGGGACCGCCTGGAAAAAACATACTGGCCTGCCCTTCGTTTTCGCAGCCTGGATAACGACACGGAAACTCCCGCAGTCCTTCGTGAAGGAGTTCAATGCCGCGCTAAGGGAAGGTCTCGATCACTTGCCACAGCTTCAGTTGCTGCTCCCCTCCCCCGATCCTTCGTTCGACCTAACGGCTTACTTCACCCACCACATCGACTATGACCTGGACGCCGGCAAACGGGAGGCACTTGAGCGCTTCCTCAGCTACGTTCGTACCGCCGAACCGGTCGGTCATTTTTCCGACGCGCCCGGCTACTAACCGGGGCAAGTGCTGATCGGGGAAACCGGTGCAGGAACGGCCAGCCGGATCGGTCTTACGTCCCGGATTATTCTTACCCTGGGTTCGGCTTCATCCCGTTGGCGGATGTATATCCTTTCCACATCTTCCGTCGTAGGCAGGATCCGATTGCCGACGGAGTAAGCGTAGGCGTGAGCGACAGCCTCGGAGCAGTCAGTTCCCGCACGATATTCCTCCCGTTGACGCCGTCCCTCGGCGAGCAGCTGCTCCCGCATTTGCCGGGCGGCCGCTTTTTGGTGTGCCACCTCACGCTCCATGAGTTGCTCGTGTATGGGAGTTCGCTCGTACCGCATCGCCTCACCGCGAATATCCTTCTCCTCCGAAAGTTCCCGCTTACGTTGCTCCAACTCGCGGAGGGCATCCCGCAATTCACGCTCGTGCGCTTCCAGTTCGCGCAGATCCAGCTCGCGCAGTTCTTCCTGACCCCACGGATTTGCCCGAAAGCGGTGTATTTCGGGGAGTTTCCCGCGCATCAGCGTATCGAAGTCGAACTCGTGTATCCTGAGCAGGCCATCGCTGTCCCCCTCCCCGAAGGGGTAGATACGGGCCAGTTTTCTACTGATGGTGTCCATGCGCTCGGAGAACTCCTCAAATTCAAACCGCCCGTAGTCCATATCCTGTAGTTTGGAAAGGGCTCGGTACATCGGCAATGCTCCATGCATCGATTGGGTGTCGATCGAATCTATATCGAAGGAGTCGAAATCAAAGTAAAAGGCCCCATCGCCCCAACTTCGCTGCGGCCGCTCATCCACACCCAGTAGTTTTTCCGCCGTAGCTTCGTGTTGATCGAACTCAGTGGGCGGTACGGTGCGGCCATCGATCTCCAGCTCCTTAATCTCACCGTCTTCCACCCGCAGGCGGGTTGTCTTTCCATCGGAAATTTTTGTGACCTGGTGGGTGCCGTCCGGCAGGGTATCCGGGGCGGCAAGCGCGGGAGCAGGGGCGGTTTCTAAAGAGCAAAGCATCCTGGCGTCCCGTTCAGCGGGGAGATTGGCTGCGGTGGTTACCAGGGTCAGGATGGCCAGTAGGGGAAGAAGCAACAATTTGGAGTTCATGGTATATTTGATTTCTTGGTGATCAATGAAGCGACGTACCCGGGCGAGTAATCCCCCACCTTCGGCCAGGGAGAGCGCGGCAATCTGGGGAGGATGCTCACTGAAGTACAGTAAGGCCCGAGCGTAGGGAAGGCGGCCGGGACCGTGCAGCAACACCAGGTCGTCGCAGCAGTGTTCCCTTTCTTCACGGACGCGAGCGCCGATCCAGTGGATGGCCGGGTGGTAGTAAAAAAGGATTTCAATCATGCACTGGACCGGATGCAACAGGTGGTCGCAGCGACGCAGGTGCGCCAGCTCGTGAAGGATCACGGTTTCGGCCTCCTCGGTGGAAAGCTCGTTGATCAGGGCCACGGGAAACAGCAGCAGGGGTTTGAGGTGTCCGACCAACATGGGACCGTTTATTCGGTCCGACAGACTGAGTCGCAGCGGCCCGCGGTAACCAATACGCTGGGCCAACCGACCCACTCGCTGGTGCAGGTACGCAAGATCGCCCGTTGAGCGCACGGAGGTAGACCTTGCCGCCAGCTGACGGACTTGCCCGTACGACCAGCCCAGGCGAATGCCGCCCGCCACCATGCTAACGGCCCAACTTACTACCAGTAGGCTGAGCCAAAAATTGGGAGTAAGCCAGGCTTTGGGCGCTGCTATGCCTGGTTCGACCAGGGCCGTGCCGACTGGCGGGGACATCAATACGACAGCCTCGACCAGGGCCTCGCTTGCCGGTTCATAGTACGTACTAAAAGTCCAGACGGAGACCAGGACCTGGATGACCAACAGTGCAAACCCGAGGTTGTAGCGCGATTCCGCACGAGAACCTGACTGCCGGGAGTATACCCAGAGGGTCAGCGCGAGCAGGGTTGCCTGCCAGAAGGAGTGGAGGATGGTCATGCCGGCAGCGTACAGCAACGCCGGATTTAGGAATTGCTCAAGCATGATTTTCCTCTTTTTCAAGTTCTTCAATGAGGCGCTTGATCTCGGCCAGCTCGTCGGGCGTGGCGTTGCTTTCACCGAGGGCCCGTAGGACGAGTTGGGTGCGCGACCCCCCGAAAGTGGCATCCACGAAGCGGCGCAACAACCCCTGCTGGGTGCGCTCCCGCCCCGCGATGGCCGTATACACATGGCTACGGGATGAAGTATCGCGGCTCACCAACCCCTTATCGGCCATCAACTGCATCAACTTCAGGGTGGTCGTATAGCCAATGGGCTTATCGCTATCGTCGTTTAGCCGGTCGTTGACTTCCCGGACCGTTGCGCCGCCGAGTCGCCATAGCACGCTGAGGATCGCCAATTCGCCTTCCGTTGGTTGTTGCATCGTACGAAGTGTTTCGTACAAATATATACGAAAGCATTCGTAGTTGCAAATATTTCTCCTTCCGCTACCCCGTCGGACCGTTTTGGAGCGGACGGGGTGACCCCGTCGGTGTTAAAACGGTCCGACGGGGTAGACTAAGCCTTGGCGAGGGTGATTCCGAAGGTGGAGCCCAGTCCCTGGGTACTCCTGACGTTGATGGTTTGCTGGTGGGCTTCCATGATGTGCTTCACGATGGAAAGGCCCAGTCCGCTCCCCCCCTTCTGGCGGCTGCGGCTCTTGTCGACGCGGTAGAAGCGGTCGAAAACGTGGGGCAGGTGTTTCTCGGGTATGCCGATCCCGTTATCGGCCACTTCGCAGAGGATGTACGATTCCATATCGTAGAAACCGAAGCGGGTGGCACCGCCGGAATTACCGTACTTAATGGAGTTCGTGACCAGGTTGATGAGCACCTGGCGAATGCTCTCGCGATCGGCCGAAACCATGACTCCGGAATCGGCGCCGGGCTTGAATCCGAGGGTGATGCTGGCCTGACGCGCCTTGAGGTCCAGTTCCTCAATCACTTCCTGGGCCAATTCCTTGATATTAAAGGGCTCGGGGTCGAACATGAGGTCGCCGCTCTCGAGGCGGCTGATGGCGCTGAGGTCCTCCACGATGGTCTGTAGGCGCTCGACGTTCTTGGCCGCTTTCTTGATGAATGATTTGGTAATTTTTTCATCGCCGTAGCCATGATCCATCAGGGTGTGCAGGTATCCCTGGATGTTGAAGATCGGTGTTTTCAGTTCGTGACTAATGTCGCCAACGTAGCGGCGGCGGTATTCCGCGAAGCGTTCGTACTGATTGAGTTGTTCCTGCTGGCTCTCGGCCCACTCGGCTACTTCCTGTTCCACGTCGTCGATGATCGGCTGATCGGGATCGATGCCTTCGCGTTTGATATCGGAACTTACCTTCTGGCTATGGATGGTCTTGTAGATCAGTTTGATCTTACGGTAGATGTAGTGGTCCAGCGTGGTTAGTACGATGAAGTAACTGATCAGGGAGGTGGCCGGCCCGATCAGCAGAACGATCCACCAGCTGAAGGCAACGGGGGGCAGGGCCATGATCAGCAATAGCGCTCCTTCGGTAGCGAGGCCGATGAACAGGCTGGTACGGATCGCGATCTCGCGGGGTGTACTGTTTTTGAGCATACCTAGAACTCGAACTTATAACCGATGCCCTTGATGGTTTTGATGTAGTGATCGCCGAGTTTCTCGCGAAGTTTGCGGATGTGTACGTCGATGGTGCGGTTGCCCACAATGACGTCGGTGCCCCATACTTTATTGAATATTTCTTCCCGACTAAAGACCTTGCCGGGTTTGGAAGCCAGCAGAGTAAGTAAGTCAAACTCCTTTTTGGCCAGCTCGATGCGCTCCTTTCCCCGGCGTACGACGATCTGTTCCAGGTCGATCTCCAGATCTCCGATGCTGATGGAGCTGGCGGCCTCGTCCTCGTCATCCTGCCGTACGTTGCGGCGTAGCAGTGCCTTGACCCGACTGATCAACACCCGGGGTCGGATGGGCTTGGTGATGTAATCGTCGCCACCGGTGTCGAGGGCGGCAATCTGGCTGTAGTCCTCCTCCCGGGCGGTCAGAAAGGTGATGACCGTATTGTCGAAATCCGGGTCGGCACGCAGCTGGCGGCACACCTCCACTCCGTCCATGATGGGCATCATGATGTCAAGGACGATCAGATCCGGACGGTATTCCCTTGCAAGTTTCAGGCCCTCTTCCCCGTTGCTGGCGGTAGCGACTTCGAAGCCTTCCTTCCGTAAATTGAACTCGAGGATCTCCAGGATGTCCGGTTCATCATCGACCAGAAGTATCTTCGCCGGGGTAGCATTCATGCGTGTAGGGTTAAATTGAGTGCAAAAGTAGGCCTAGCATATGGCTTGCACCTTAATTGCGCGTTAAGCGCAGGTAAAGCAACGTAATAAAATTTCGCCGTGAAGCAAGTTTACTTCGTCCGCCACGCCAAGAGCAGCTGGGCCGACATGAATCTAAAAGACCACGACCGCCCCCTAAATGCCCGGGGCAAGAAGGACGCCCCCCACATGGCCGCCCGCCTCGCAAAAGAGGGGGTGAAAATAGACGGTATCCTTACCTCCAGCGCCAAACGAACCCGGCAGACGGCCCAGGCCTTCGCCGAAGCCTTCGGACTGGGAAAGGCCAGGATAACGAAGGAGAAAAAACTCTATCACGCCGGCCCTAAAACCATCGAACGGTGCATCCAAGATCTCCCCGACGATTGGAGCACGGTGCTCGTTTTCGGCCATAACCCCGGATACACCGAAGTAGCCAACGTACTCCGCAACGACGCATATATCGGCAACGTCCCTACCTGCGGCATCGTCGCCAGCACTTCGGACGCTAAACACTGGTCGGACTGGAAAATGGCCCAGGCCCGGCGTACGGCATTCCATTACCCCAAGGAAAACAAATGAGAAAAGCCGTCACGTGCTGCCTACTGCTCCTGGCACTCGGTTGTGCCGACGTGACACCGGCCCGTCCACCGGTAGACACCGAGCGCCTGGTACGCACGGTGGCCGACCTCCACCTCGCCCAGGCCCTTACCGGAGAAGTTCCCATCGTCATCCGGGATTCCATAGAAGCGCTGTACTTCGACTCCGTCCTGGCGGATCACGGCTACACCCGGCGTGAGTTCGACAGCCTCATGTGGATCATCAGACAGGAACCCATATGGATCGATTCCATCTACACCAAAGCCGGCGAGATCGTCGCGCGGGAGATGATCGACCCCTTGTCCCTATCTTCGCCCCAATGAGCAAATTCGTTGTCTCCGCCCGTAAGTACCGGCCCGTCCGCTTCGATGAAGTGGTGGGCCAGCGGCACGTATCGCAAACCCTCAAGAACGCGCTGCAAACGGATCACCTGGCGCACGCCTTCCTGTTTTGCGGCCCCCGGGGCGTAGGTAAGACCACCTCGGCGCGCATCCTGGCCAAGGTGCTCAACTGCCAGGACCGGACGGAAGACTACGAGCCCTGCAACGTATGCGATAGCTGTGTTTCCTTCAACAACAACGCCAGCCTCAACATCACCGAACTGGATGCGGCGAGCAACAACTCGGTCGACCACATCCGCGCCCTCACCGAGCAGGTGCGCTTCCAGCCCCAGCAGGGGGAGTACAAGGTGTTCATCATCGACGAGGTGCACATGCTCTCCCAGCAGGCCTTCAATGCCTTCCTTAAAACATTGGAAGAGCCGCCGCCCTACGCGATTTTCATCCTCGCCACGACGGAAAAGCACAAGATCATTCCCACCATCCTGTCCAGGTGTCAGATCTTCGACTTTAAGCGGATCCAGCCCAACGACATCATCGAACACTTACAGGGAATCTGCGCACAGGAGGGCATCACCGCGGACGAAGACGCCTTACACATCATCGCCCAGAAGGCCGACGGTGCCCTGCGCGACGCCCTGTCGATCTTTGACCGGATCGTAAGTTTTAGCGGAGACACCATCGCGTATGAGTCGGTCATCGAGAACCTCAATGTCCTCGATTACGAGTACTTCTTCCGCGCCGTGGACTACATTCTGACCGAGGACCGGGCCGGCATGATGCTCCTCTTCGACGAGGTGCTGCGCCGCGGCTTCGACGAAGACCTGTTTCTGAATGGCCTGGCCGCCCACGTCCGGGACCTCCTGGTTTGTAAGGATGCCGCCACCCTAAAACTGCTCGAAGTAGGCGAACGCCTGCGCGAACGCTACCACCAGCAGGCCGCGATCGCTCCCCCCGATCTGCTGCTTACCGTACTCGACGTAGCCAACGATTGCGACCTCGGTTTTCGGCTCGCCCGCAACAAACGACTCCACGTAGAGATGAGTTTGCTGCGCATGGTGACGATCCGACGGGCCTTCCGCAACGAGCCAGTAAACGTAGCTCCCGCCTTGGCAAACACGGCACCTGCGCCCCCGCCGCCGCTTGCAGAAAAAAAAAGTCCTGAGGCGACCCCCGCTCCCGCCCCGCCCGTAACGGCGCAAGAAGCGCCCCCGCCGCCACCGGCGAACACGGCCTTCACCAGCATCGATATGAGCAGCCTCATCGCCGAGGCCGAGGGAGAGCTCGAAGCCACCATACCGGGTGACGACCTGCCCGAACTAGACGATGAATCGCTGCACAAGGCTTGGGAAGCCTTCCTGCTGGAGCAAAAGGGCAGCACCCTGGCAATCTTTTTGAAACAGGCCCTGCCGCTGGTGAGGGGAGACGACGAGGTAGTGGTAAAGCTCGGTTCCCAACGCGCCATCGCTTCACTCCGGGAAGACGAAACGCTGGTCGCCTTCCTGCGCGAAACCTTCGAACGCCCCAACCTGGTCATGATCCTGGAGCACGACGAGACCATGAAGCCGGTGCAGACCAAGGTCAAAAAACGGCTGTCGGCGAAGGATAAATTTTTGCAGATGCGGGAGAAGAATCCGGCCCTCGACGAGCTCCGGCGTCGGTTCGATCTGCGCCCGGAGGAGTAACTTCGGTTATCCCCTACCGAAACCAAACTGCGATCGGGCACCCCGGTTCTTGTACTTCGGACCGTAAGCGCGGGGAACTTTCTTTTGTGGGACCAATCGGTCGGAAGTTCGTACCCGTAACCTGCTGCCGAACGCCCGCTCCGTGAGCTGGGTGTAGGTGGTCGGCAGCTGCTTTACCCGGGCGGCGCGGTTGAGGGTCCGCAATCGGCCACCGGCCAGGGGATTCTTGCGGTGGGGACCCCGGGAGGTTAACTTGCGAATCCGTTTCACCTCCGCGACCAACTCGGTGTGGCTGTCGTGCGGACCGAGCGTATCGACGATCTCCTCGGCAATCTGGGCGGCACCCAAATTGGGCAATACCACAATCAGGGATAGAACAAACAGGAAGGAAAGTGGATTTTGTCGCATCGCAGCGCTAATTGAGTGGTGACGACGGGCAAATATAAGGATTTTATTCCTACCCGCCGGTAGGTTCGGCCCGTGGGAAATGCGCTAGCTTTGTTGCATGCAAGCAACCAGCGAATGGCTCCGGAATCACCCTTCCTCCCGCGTGAAGGTGGCGGTAACGGACATTGACGGCATCCTGCGGGCCAAGTACATCTCCCGCGATAAACTGCTGAACGCGCTCGATCACGGCTTCGGCTTCTGCAACGTCGTATTTGGCTGGGACAGCCAGGACGTGGTCTACGCCAATCACGTTGCCGATGCCGGATTCGCCGACGCTGCGGCCCACATCGTCGAGTCTTCCCGCCGCGCCATTCCCTGGGAGAGCGACCTGCCCTTCTTTCTCGCCGACTTTCGCCACGATGGGGGGCCTGCCGGCACCGCCTGTCCGCGATCGTTGCTGCAGCGCGTAATAGAACGGGCGGCCTCCCTCGGCTTTACCGCCCGCTTCGGACCGGAGTACGAGTGGTTCATGTACCGGGAAACTCCGGTGACCGCCGACCGCAAATCGCACCAGCATCTACGCCCCCTTTCCCCCGGCATGTTCGGGTACTCCGGTCTGCGTACCGCCCAGCACACCGGACTGATGAGCGACCTGTTCGACCGGCTCGCCGAGTTCGGCATCGACCTGGAGGGCCTGCACACCGAGACCGGCCCCGGCGTGCTCGAAGCCGCGATCGTACACCAGGAGGCAATGGAGGCCGCCGACCGGGCCGTCCTCTTCAAGCAGGGGGTAAAGGAGATCGCCTACCGCCACGGCCTCATCGCCAGTTTCATGGCCAAGCCCTCCGCTGCACTGCCGGGTTGCGGGGGCCATTTGCATCAATCACTGTGGCGGGATGGAGAGAATGTTTTCAACGACTCCACCGGTCGCCACGGCATGAGCAAGGTGATGGAACAGTACACCGCCGGACAACTCGAATTCTTGCCCTCCCTCATGCCTTTTTTCGCGCCCAACATCAACAGTTACAAGCGATATGTACCGGGCTCCTGGGCGGCTACCCGGGCTAACTGGGGCGTCGACAACCGCACCACCGCCCTGCGCGTCATCCCCGGCGGACCTACCTCCACCCGGTTGGAAACCCGCGTACCCGGGGCAGACGCCAATCCTTATCTGGCCATCGCCGCCGCCCTGGCCGCCGGGCTCTACGGCATCGAGCACGAACTCCCGCTCGACCTGCCCGCCGTAGAGGGCAGTGCCTACGAACAATCGGTCGGTACTCCCCTACCCAACCATCTGGGCGGGGCCGCGGGTGCCATGAAGGGGGGAAAAGCAGCAGACTTGTTCGGCGAGGACTTCACCACCCACTTCGTACGTACTCGGGAGTGGGAGTGGCAGCAGTACCTGGGTGCCGTGACGGACTGGGAAACCCGCCGCTACTTCGAGCTGGCCTAGGGGCCGCGCTACCCGGTTTCCGCCGGTGGTTGTTACTTTCGTGGCCGGCCGAAGCCATCAGCGTCCGCGGGGCCATAAAATAAGTTGCTTGAAGAACTACCAAAATATCCTTCGCTACGCCTGGCGGGCTTACGACCACACGCGGAGCATTCGGTCGATCGAGGACATCAGTGCCCAGGTGTCGACCAATCACGTCTTCAAACTGATCATGGAGGACGGCAATGTCCTCATTGCCAAGGTGACCTACTTCGGCTCCTTCGAGGGATTTGCCGAGGATCACACCATCATCAATGTACTGGCCAATAACCTGCCGGTACGCTACGCCAACTTCCTGAGCCGGGGACTCATGAAGGGCACCCAGTTGTTTTTCCACCGGCACATCGACGACGAGCAGGACGCGTGGATCATCTTCTACCGGCCCATCCAGATTCAGGAAAATCCCCCCAGGCGCCTCACCGTAGGCCAGGTGAAACAACTGGGCCGGGAGATGGCGTACTTCCACCGCGACTGCACCCTGGTGACCAATACCCTGCCGCGCAGCGATCGCGACATGACCACCGACGTCAACGCTCTGGTGACTTCCGCCCGCACCGACTACCCCGAACACTTCGATCTGATCGAAGAGCACTGCAAGCGGTTCCTGGAAAATACCTTCCGCATCAACGTGTACGGATTTCAGAAGATCCCCGTCTTCGTCGACTGGAACATCGGCAACTTCAGCGTCGATCAGAACGGCCGCCTCACCAGCCGGTGGGACTACGACTGGTTCCGCGTCTCGACCCGGGTAGTGGACTTTTACTTCCTGAGTCGCGTGGTCAGTGAGATCGGCGACAAGACCGTCTTCACCTACGAAGTCGACCGGCTGATGGAAGAACGTTTCCTGATCTTCCTGCGCGCTTACCACGACGTGTTTCCCCTTACCCGGCCGGAAGTACTATTCATCAAGGAGGCCTACCGCTTTTTCCTGCTGAACTACGTGCTCCGGTTGGGCCGCTTCTTCTTCCGTCCCGAGTTTGCCGAAAAACTTTCCCGCGAAGTGCTCACCGAGCACCTGCCCACGCTGGACGAAAAGTTCAGCCCCGAACCCATCCTTGCCGCTCTCGACCTTTAAGCAACCCCATGAACATCAGTGCCTTTAAGGACGTCGCGTCCCAATTTCCCGTCATTTTCTTCGACAGCTACGGCGTGCTGCGCAACCACCGTGGTCCCATTCCCGGTGCCCTGGAGACGGTCAGCGTCCTGCGGGCGTCCGGAAAACACATCCGCATCCTGACCAACAACGCCGCCCGCAGCCCGGAAGCCGCCGCCGCGCGGCTGGCCGACTATGGCCTCAGGGGCATCTCCTCGGCCGAAGTCATCACCAGCGGTGCGACCACCCGCCACTTTCTGGAGCAAAAGGTCAAGGGGGGGAAGGTTGCCTACCTCGGTACGCCGGCCTCGGCCGAATACATCATCGGCGCCGGGCTCGATGCCATCCCGATTTCGGACGTCGACTTCGAGCGGCTCGACGAGATCAAGGCGGTAGCTTTTCTCGACGACGAGGGCTACGACAAAAACGTTGACATTAACCTACTCATCAACATCCTGCGCCGCTGCCAGGTACCGGTCGTCGTAGCCAATACCGACCTGCTCTACCCCACTACGGCCAACGACGTAGCCCTCGCTACCGGCAGCATCGCCCGCCTGGCGGAGTACGTACTGGGCCGAAAGTTCGTTAAGTTCGGCAAGCCCGCCAGCCAGATGTTTCAGATGGCCCTCGACAGCGTAGCCGTGGAGATGCCCTCGGTATGTCCGGCAGACATCCTCATGGTAGGCGATACCCTCCACACCGACATCCTGGGCGGCAACACTTACGGCGTGGCAACCGCGCTGGTCCTGAGCGGAAATACGCGCCCCGAAAGCGCCGCGACGGAAATTGCCGCCTCGGGCATCATTCCGGACTACGTTTGTCACTCCATTGGGAAGTAACTTACACCGACAACCGAAGCCGACCATGTCAGACCACACCGAGAACGACCTCATCTTCATCCGCCTGCTGCGTAGCCAGCTGGGCCAGGAATGGTCCGTCGCCAAACCCTACATCCTGGAGCAGCTGCCCCCCCACATCGACCCTAAAGAATTGGGCAAGTACGTAGACGAGAGCGACTCCCCCGGCATTCACATCAATGAATGGGGGGTCGAACCACGGTTCTACGCCCACCGTGATTCGCGCAGGCTACTGGAATTCTACCAGATACGTAGCCTGAAGTACTAGCTCAACATCATGTCCAACAGTTCTTCGGCGGCAGCGGCGATGTTGGTCCCCGGCCCGAAGATGCCTACGACCCCCGCCTCCCGCAAAAAGGCGTAATCCGCCGGCGGAATGACGCCGCCCACCACTACGCGAATGTCCGCGGCATCCTGTTCGGCCAGGGCGGCGATCACTTCCGGCACCAGGGTTTTGTGTCCGGCCGCGAGCGAGCTGATCCCCAGTAAGTGCACGTCGTTCTCTACCGCCTGCCGGGCCGCTTCCGCGGGCGTTTGGAAAAGAGGTCCCACGTCTACGTCGAATCCCAGATCCGCGAATCCGGAGGCAATCACCTTCGCACCGCGGTCGTGGCCGTCCTGTCCGAGTTTGGCAATCAGGATGCGGGGGCGGCGACCCTCCTGTTCCTTAAACCGGTCGGACAACTTCCTTACCCGCTGCAGTCGCTCTACGTTTGAGTGCCCGGCGTATACCCCGCTGATGAGTTGGTGGCTGGCCCGGTAGCGCCCGAATTCCTCCTCCAGGGCATCGCTGATCTCTCCCAGAGTGGCACCGGAGCGGGCGGCGTCCACGGCGGCGGCCAGTAAGTTGGCATCTCCCCTTGCGGCGGCCCGGAGTGCCGCCAGGGCAGCGACCAACTCGCTCTCCGTACGGTGTTGTTTTGTGCGCTCGATCTGCGCCAGTTGTTCCTGGCGTACGCGGTCGTTGTCGACTTCCAGCAGGTCGAAGTCGGCGGCCTCGTCGGTTCGGAATACGTTCACTCCTACGATCTGTTCCTTGCCCCCGTCGATGGCTCCCTGCTTGCGGGCGGCGGCGGATTCGATGCGCAGTTTTGGCAGGCCCGTTTCGATGGCGCGCACCATCCCGCCGGCTTCTTCTACTTCCTGCATGAGGGCCCGGGCTTCGGTTACCAACCGCTGGGTTTCCCGTTCCAGGTCGTAACTCCCGCCCCAGGGATCTACCGCAACGGTGATGCCAAGGTCGTTCTGCAAATAAAGCTGGGTGTCGCGGGCGATTTTTGCGCTGTAATCAGTAGGCAGCGCGATGGCCTCGTCGAGGGCGTTGGTGTGCAAACTCTGGGTGCCCCCGAAGACGGCCGCCAGAGCTTCGATCGTGGTGCGGGCGACATTGTTGTAGGGATCCTGCTCGGTAAGGCTGTAGCCGCTGGTCTGGCAGTGAGTCCTCAGCATCGAGCTTTTGGGGTTCTTCGGCCTGAAATCGGCCATCAGTTCGGCCCAAAGTTGTCGGCCGGCCCGCAATTTGGCAATCTCCGTGAAGTGCCGCATACCGATGCCCCAGAAAAAGCTCAGGCGGGGGGCAAATTCATCGATGTCCAGTCCGGCCGCCACCCCCGCCCTCACGTAGGCGAGTCCGTCGGCCAGCGTATAGGCCAGTTCGAGTTCGGCGGGCGCACCGGCTTCGTGCATGTGGTAACCGCTGATACTGATGCTGTTGAAGCGGGGCATGTGCTCGGCGGTGTAGGCGAAGATGTCCGCTACGATCCGCATGCTCGGTGCTGGAGGATAGATGTAGGTGTTGCGCACCATGAACTCCTTGAGGATGTCGTTCTGTATGGTTCCGCTCAGCTTTTCCGGAGGTACCCCCTGCCGTTCGGCCGCAACGATGTAGAAGGCCATGATGGGCAGTACCGCACCGTTCATGGTCATACTGACCGACATTTTCTCCAGTGGGATCTGGTCGAAGAGCCGCTCCATATCCTCCACCGTATCGATGGCTACGCCGGCCTTGCCCACGTCGCCGCGCACCCGTTCGTGATCGCTGTCGTAGCCGCGGTGGGTGGCCAGGTCGAAGGCAACGGATAGTCCCCGTTGGCCGGCGGCGAGGTTGCGGCGGTAAAAGGCATTGGATTCCGTAGCGGTACTGAATCCGGCGTACTGGCGGATGGTCCAGGGGCGACCGACGTACATACTGGCGTAGGGCCCGCGGAGATAGGGTGGTTTACCGGGTACGGAGGTCAGCCGTACACCGACATCGGCGGTTGGTAGACGGCCCAGCGAATGATCGGGTACTTGGGGGAAAGTTGGTCTTTGCATATGGTTTGGGTAGCGGCTAAAATACGTTAGGGGTTTTTGGCGAACACTACCCGGGGGCATGACCTTTTACAGAAAAGCAATCCATAGTGGCTAAAGAAAACATTTTCGGTCGGACCTGGTCCTTTACGAAGGACTTGTTTACCAACTTTGGTAAGGACGACGCCTTCACCCTCGGAGCGGCGCTGGCCTACTATACCGTCTTTAGTTTCGCCCCCCTGCTCGTGGTTGCCATCGCGGTCGCCAGCTACTTTATGGGCGAAGAGGCCGTGACCGGCAGGTTATACGGCGAACTGGAGGGTTTACTCGGCCCGGATGCGGCCGCCACCATACAGGAGATCGTGGGCAACGCCTATTCTACCGGCGACAGCATATGGGCCACCATCATTGGTATAGCGACGCTCATCTTCACGGCCTCCACCGTTTTTGCTACCCTCAAGATGAGCCTGAATCGCATCTGGGAGATCGAGGCACGGCCCACCAACAACATCGTAGGTTTCCTGGTGACGCGGCTGCTGAGCTTCAGTTTCGTCGTCGGACTAGGCTTTCTACTGATGATCACCCTGGTCGTTAATGCCCTCATCATCGGATTCATGGACAAACTGGCGGGTATGGTACCCGCCCTCGGACCGGTAGTTTTAGCCGTTACCAGCTGGGTGCTGGCAACCGCAGTGACGGCCGTGATCTTCGCCCTGCTCTTCCGCTACCTCCCCGACGCCCGAGCCCGGTGGAAAGACATCTGGGCGGGGGCCATCTTCACCTCCCTCCTGTTCGGCCTGGGCCGCTTCCTCATCGGATTCTACATCGGAAACTCGGATTTCAGCAGCACCTACGGGGCGGCGGGGGCCCTCGTTACCCTGCTGGTATGGACCTACTACAATAGCCAAATTCTCTTCCTCGGCGCGGAATTTACCGCCACCTGGGCCAAGCGACGGGGCTTCCCGATACGCCCGAACAAACACGCCGTCCGGGTCATCAAGGAGGTAAGGAAAATTGACGGCATCAAGGTGTAGTAATCCACTCCCGCGCAATGGCGAAAATCTCCTCCCGACTCACCCCCCACTCCCGTACACCGGTCGCTCCCTGTCGTTTCGAGAGCTTCTCTCCCTTGTTCAGCAGCAGCGGGTGGTGCAGGAAGCGTACCCGTTCGCGCAGTGGCGGGTAACCCAGCAAATCCGACAGCAGCGCCTGTGCCGCCGTACTGTCCCTCAGGTCCTCCCCCCGCGCGCAGGCCGTAATTCCGAAGTGGCGATCGTCCACCGTGCAGGCGAGTTGGTAGCTGGGCCGGCCGTTTTTCTTGCGGATTACGAAGTCGGGCATCCTTTCGTGCAGCTCCGTCTTACGGGTATCTATCCGCCAGGCTACTCCCTCCCGGTCCAGGGGGATGCGCGCATCCGGACAAGCAAAGGCGTGTCCCTCCTCCGCCAGTTGAGCACGCGAACAAGGACAGGCGAACACCTGGGCGGGTGCGCGGGTGCGCAGGCTTTCCAGGGCAGCGACGTAAAGTGGCATCCGCCGTTCCTGCGACCAGTTTCGCTCAAAGTCGACCGGATCCTTAGGCCCGATGGTCGGAGCTATCTTCAGCCACGCCAGCACATCGAACACATCCTGTAAATACTCCGGCCGAAAGCGGGCGCGGTCCAGGTCATCGATACGTAGCAGCAGGTCCAATCCTTCCCGCTCCGCCAGCAGGGCGTTGGCCGCGAAATTGGCCGCGTTGCCGGCGTGCAGGTAACCGGAGGGGGTGGGGGCAATTCTTACCATGGGTCAAATCTAAGGTCGAATGGCCTTTGGCCCGAGGCATTTGGTTGCTGCGCAACAAGGGGAACCACGGATTTCGCGGATTTGCACAGATTGGTGCACGGATGAGGCTGAGGTCGCTGGGGCCGGTTAGGTCGAATGGCCTGTGGCCCGAGGCATTTGGTTGCTGCGCAACTAAGGGGAACCACGGATTACGCGGATTTGCACAGATTGGTGCACGGATGAAACTGAGGTGGCTGGGGCCGTTTAGGTCGAGTGACTTAAATCTGCGTGAATCCGCGAAAAAATCTGCCAAAATCTGCGTTGAATAAAAGTCTCGGACCAGAGGCTACTCGACCTGAGGGCTTTCATCCATGAATGAATCCGTGCAAATCCGCGTAATCCGTGGTGAACCTCTCCGTTGCGCAGCAACCCCTACCATCTCGGATCAGAGGCCGCTCGACCTGAGGGTGCTCGACACGACCCATTTATACCGGAAGATTTACTTTCACCGTTAATCGTTGAGAAGTACCGACTACTATGCCAATGACACGCCCGATCACCTTGCTTTTTCTCCTTTTCCTTTGCACCCGCGTCCCCGCCCAACAAGCGTACGGAGCCGCCAAAAGCGCCGAAACCCTGCAGGGACTGAACGACCTGGCCACGATCGACCAGATGATGTACTACATCCCCGGCATCGGGAGTCCGTCGCGGGAAGAATTGCTGCGGCAGAGCATCAAAAATTACATGATGCCCATCCGCCAGGTGCCCCAGACGGGAATGGAATGGGCCTACGCCCTGGCCGACTGCCTGGAGTACTACGTCAACCTGAACAGCAACTTTAAGGACAACCTGAGCCCCGACTACATCGTCATGAACCTCGCCAACGCCGGCCAGCGACCCAACCTGGTCGACGGCTTCGGGCTCCTCATCAACTCCGGCACCGTCTCGGCCGCCATCGTGCCCTACAACAGCAGCACAATCCCCAATTCGGTGTACTCCGTGGCCCGCTTCGGCATTACCAACTTCGGCTACCTCTTCCGGCCGGAAACCCGGGGGCGCAACCGCGTGTTCGAAACCCGCAAGGCCCTCAGCCGCGGCAACCCCGTGCTGGTGGAACTGGCCACCGACGCCTCCTTCACGCGCCTGCAGGGAGGCACCTACGAACCCACCGGACCGACCAACGAAACCCACTTTCTCACCGTCATCGGCTACGACGGAGAAAAGGAAACCTTCGAACTGCGTAGCTCCCTCGGGCGCAACTGGGGAAACGGCGGGTACGTAAGTATTTCCTACGACGATTTCGGCGATTTAGCCCGCACGGGATACGTACTCATTCCTAAGGAGTAGGGTAACTTCACCGCATGAAGTGGAGGTGGATGGCCCTCTGTCTGCTGTACGTTCAGGGGGCGGGGGCGCAGGTGCAGGGCAAATCGCAAGAGCAACAGGCCCTAATGGTGGATACGAGCATTCTGCTGCACTCCGCTACCGTAGTGGGTCGCCGCAACGAAGCGGCCACCGACCTGCCGTACCAGATCGAACTCATCGACGCCGCGGCCCAGCGGCGCGTCCAGAGCCTCACCACGGCCGACGTACTCGCCGACCTGTCGGGCGTTTACGTTCAGAAATCCCAGCTCGGTGGCGGCAGTCCCGTGGTCCGCGGCTTCGAAGCCAACCGGGTACTGCTGGTCGTCGACGGCGTGCGGATGAACAACGCCATCTACCGCAACGGCCACCTGCAGAATGCCATCACGGTAGACCCCAACGTCCTGGAACGTACCGAGGTCATTTACGGTGCCGGTGCCCTGGCTTACGGGAGCGATGCCATCGGCGGAGTGATTCATTTCCGGACCCGGGAGCCGGAATTTCGCCCCGACGGCGGCCTCACGGGTTACGCCACAGGCAATTTTGCTTCAGCGGCAAACGCCGTAAACCTGTCGACCGGCCTGGAATACGGACGGGGCAAATGGGCCGGCCTCACCAGCGTTTCCCTCAACCGCTTTGGCGACCTGCGGGCCGGAGCCAACCGGCCGGACAATTATGGCGACTTCGGGCTGCGCCCTAACTACGTCGTGGGTGATGAGGTAGTGATAAACGAACACCCTGCGCTGCAGGTGGGCAGCGGCTACGAACAGTACAACCTGCTTCAGAAACTACGTTTCCGCCCCTCCGACGGGCTCGAACTCAGCGCGAATTTCCAGTACTCCACTACGGGCAACGTGCCCCGCTACGATGCGCTGACCGAAACGCGAGACGGACAGTTGCGCTGGGCCCGCTGGGACTACGGACCCCAGACCCGCCTCCTTGGCAGCCTGCGGCTCGACGACCGCCGGGCGACCCAACTCTACGACCTGGCCAGCTACGTGGTCTCCTACCAGTTTGTCGAAGAAGACCGCATCCAGCGCCGGCTCGGTGACCCGACGGAGGAGGCCAGCCTGGTCGACGTCGCCAGCTGGAACGCCCAGGTCGACTACACCAAGGGCCTGAACCCCATGGTACGCCTCCGTTACGGACTCGACCTGCGCCACGAACGCGTAGACGCCACGGCGCATCCGGCGGAGGAACCTACCCGTTATCCGAGTCGGGGCAGCGGTCTTGCGGGGGGCGGACTGTACGCCGACCTCAGTCGCGAACTCGGCAACTGGCAACTGCGCGGCGGACTGCGGTACGGCTACCAGCGCCTGACGGCCACCTTCGGCGCTGACGATCCGGTGGAGTGGCCACGGGCGTACCTGGAGGGGATCGTAAATCCGTCCGCCGCTCTTACCGCCGCCCTCGGCACCCAGTACCGGCGAGCGGGCCACGGCCTGCGCCTCCTAATAGCCCAGGGGTTCCGCGCGCCGAACGTGGACGACTTTGCAAAATTCCGGGAACAGAGCGGACGCATCCAGGTACCCAATCCGGAACTCCGCCCGGAGCGGTCCACCACCCTGGAAGCTGCCTTTAGCCGCTTCGAGGGCAGCCTGCGGTACGAAGCAACCGTTTATGCGACCCTGCTGGAGGATGCCATCATCCGCCGCGACGGGGCCCTGCCCGACGGAAGCCCCTTTTTCCTCAGCCACGGCGACACCCTCTTCGTCGATACGAACGTCAACGCCGAGCGGGCCTGGATCTACGGATTCGACCTGGCGGCGGTCTGGTCCTTCGCACCCGGATGGGAACTGCGGCCCGAAGCACACTGGCTCCGCGGTCGTCGCCGGCAGGAAGCTCCGGACGGAACCCGGCTTACCCTCCCCCAGGATCACATTCCCCCGGCTTACGGGCGCGTTGGCCTGCGGTACGCCGCCGGTCCATGGGAAACCAATCTCCGGCTCGATTTCCAGCTCCGGAAACAACTGGAAGACTATGCCGTGAATTCCATCTCAGGCACGGCTACTTCGGGGTATGTCTTCGACATCGTGGGTAGTGCCGACAACCCGGAACTAACCCCCTACGGCACGGGCACGCCGGGCTGGTGGACGGTAAACCTATACGGCACGTATCGGTATTCCGACCGCCTGTCCGTATACCTGAAGGGGGAAAACCTGCTCGACCGTTTCTACCAACCCTTCGCCAGCGGCATCGCGGCACCGGGGATCGACGTGGGGATTGGCGCGCGGTGGACGTGGTGACCTGTTTCGTTAAGGTTACTTCCTGGTATCCGAAGTGGGCATTATATTACCGTACTCGCCCGAGCGGCATTAACCCCATTTTCCTTTGGTATGATTAGATTGTGCGTATACTAGGGTAAGCTTTAGCTTAATTTACTTTTATGCTCTCATGGATACCGCGATTTGTTTTGCTGTTGCTGCCCCTCGCGGCAACTGCACAGCAAAGTGCCGATGCGGTAGCCGAGCTGGTACCCCGGGCCTGGTCCGCCATCCAACCGCAGTTGGAAGACTCACGTCATGTATCTGACTATAGCGTCATCGAACAGTCCGTGAACGAAGCCTGCGGCAACGACCAGGATTGCCAGCTGGAATTGCTCGAGGGGCTGATGTATAAGCTGGAGGACGTATATCACCTACCGGCCGCTATCTACGCCGCCGAAACCATCCTCCGTATTGCCGAGAAGAATGAACGGTTTTCCTGGATGGGCAAGGCACACGCGGAACTTATGCGCTTCCACGGGGCGCTAGGCAACGAAGAATTAGCCACTGCCAACCTGGAAAATGCCATACACTACGCGGGGCTGGCGGGCGACCGCGACCGGGTGCTTCACCTGGAGTTTACTAAGCTCGAAAATGCGATCGATTTTGCGGACCCCGATGAGGCGTTTGCTGCCCTCGACTCCTTCCTGGTCGGGGTAACGGTACGGGGGGATTCCAGCGCCGTAACGCACGCTCACCTGCGACTGATGAGTGCTAAACTCCAGGCCGGTCGGTTAACGGAGGCCGAAGCACACCTGCGGGAAGTAGAAAAATTGAACCTGAGCCCTCCCTACACTCCCCAGGAAGCGGCGGCCGTACTCATCGCAGCCATAACCAGGGGCGATCTGGCCGTTGCCCGGGGTCAGCTGGAAGCCGCAAAGGAGCACTACCGCCGTGCCCTACAGCTAACGGAAGAAGATGCCAGTTTCTGGCTCGAAATCCTAGTGCACACCTCATTGGCCGAAGTAGAATGGACCACGGGAAACCACCGCAGGGCCTGGAAGCTTATCGAGACAGCCCGCCAAAAAGCGGCCGACCGGGCCCTGCACGACCTGCTGGCGCGGGTGTACGAACTCTCCGCCCGGATTGCGGAAGACGAGCGGGACTACGCCCGGGCCCTCGGATACTACCGCCAGCAGCAGGCCCACCTCGACACCTTCTCCCACCGCAGCGAGGGGTTCGATCTCCGGGCCTACTACCTGAACCAGGAGAAGGAGCAGCTGGCCACCGTAAAGGAAAACCAGGCCCTGCAACTCGAACTACAGTCGACCCGCAACCGCATCCTCACGGCTTCCTTCGTAGCTGTATGCGTAGTGGTCATCGGACTGCTTCTCTCCACCCGCTACCAGCAGCAAAGCCGAAAGCGCCTCACCGAGCAGAATGCGCTTATCGCCGCCCAGGCGGAACGCCTACGGGAACTTGATCGTTCCAAATCCGTTTTCTTTACCAACGTCAGTCACGAACTCCGTACGCCCCTCAGCCTGATTCTGGGACCGATCGGCTCCCTGGTCGACGACGATCAGCTCAGTACGCGCCATCGGGAATTGCTAAAGATGGTGCAACGGAGTGGCCGGCGGCTGGAAACCCTGGTCAATGACATCCTGAACCTGAGCAAGTTAGACTCAGATCAAATACAGTCCGACCCGACGCCTACCCTGCTGACTCCCTACTTCGAGCGCAGGCTGGGAGACTTCGTCAGCCTGGCCGGATCGTTGGCCATCAGGTACACTTACCACCTGGATATTCCGGAAGGTGCCAAGGCGAACCTCGACCGCGAGAAGTGCCGGCAAATCCTCGACAACCTTCTCTCCAACGCCCTTAAATTCACTCCCGAGGGGGGAAGCATCACCGTCAACGTAAAATACGCCGCCGGCCAACTACAACTAACCGTAAGGGACAGCGGCCGGGGTATTCCCGCCCAAGACCTGACGCGCATCTTCGATCGCTACTTTCAGTCTTCCCAGCCCGATCACGTCGCCGAAGGAGGTGCCGGCATCGGACTGGCCCTCAGCAGGAGGTATGCGCGACTCCTGGGGGGAGACATCGAAGCAGAGAGCGAGCCCGGCCGCGGCTCCTCCTTCTGTGTGTACTTCCCCCTGGAACCCATCGCCGATCCGGCCACCCCCGTCATCGACGTGGCACCGGTAGCCCCCGCACCAGCCGCTTCGGTTGCATCGCTCCCTACCGGCAAGCCCCGGATAATCGTAGTAGAGGACAACTTCGAGCTACAGGAATACCTCCGCCTCATTTTGGAACCCACCTATCACCTGACCGTCGCCCGGCACGGACGGGAAGCCCTCAGTTTACTAAAAATCGAAGGCCGGCACATCGACCTGATCCTTACCGATCTGATGATGCCGCACATGGATGGTTTCCAGCTTATCGAAGAAGTAAAGCGTGATGCGATCCTGCAGGATATTCCCGTAGTCGTTCTCACGGCACGCAGCGACGCCCGCGCCCGCCTGCGGACCCTGCAGTACGGAATCCACGATTACCTCCTTAAGCCCTTCTCCCAGGACGAGCTCCTCGCCCGGCTGGCCAGCCTGCTCCGCAACCGGCAGAAACGGGTGGATTACCGCGCCAAGGAAGAGAACCCTTCTTCCCACAACGGGGCGGACCTCGCCTGGCTCGAAGAATTTCAGGCCCACGTACAGGCCCACTACGCCGATGCCGCGCTCGACGTCCCCTCCCTCGCCCGTACCTTTGCCATGAGTGAATCGACGCTGCTGCGGAAGCTTAAGCTGCTGACCGGGCTCGGACCGAAAAAATACCTGCAGGAAATTCGGCTACAGATTGCACGGCAGCGGCTGGAGGATCACGATCCCGTTACGCTGCAACAACTGGCACAGGACGTTGGCTTCCGCAGTGCCCGCAGTTTCTCACGCAGTTTCCGTCAACGGTTCGGTAAAAAACCGTCAGAGTATGCGGCGGACTGATTTTAATACTCACTTCGGGGAAATATGCCGGAATTCGGCACTTCTAAGTCAAAATCGCCGGATTTAGGCACCACATTGCCGGAAAATTACCGGAAAAACGGATCATATTTGTTTCACTGGGTTGGAGTTCTGTCGCACTACGCAGATGCCTTCGATTCAGGTGTGAATATATAGAGACACTTTTCTGCGACGCTATTTATTGACTTTGACACGCTCTTTGGATACACCCATTTTGTCGCATACACACACGATTCTTTTTCTACTGACACTATGTACACACACATTTCAGGAAGCCACCCCCGGGTGGCTTCTTTCGTTGTACGGGAGGCGGTAAGGAATCTTACTCCGCCACTTCTAGAGCAGCCTACTCACTCTTTAGATCTTTTGCCACGCACCCAGTCCAGCAGGGCCGCTGCTCCCAGAGCCAGCGCCGCCGCGCTACCGTTGAAGAACATATCGGCCGGGTCAAACACCCGATCGGGTAAAAACAGCTGAATGGTCTCGTCCACCACCCCGACCAGAAACGTGAGCAAAAAAGCGAGTAAAGCAGACACTGGACGCCGACGTCCCGCCCCCAGCCGTTCGTCAATTGCCTTATGTACGAATACGGCCAGCACGCTATACTCCATAAGGTGACTGCGCTCGGGCATCCCCAGACGCAGAAAAAACATGACGTAAACGGCCGTGACCCCCAGCCATACCGCGATCTCGCCCCGCCGCGGCCTCGTCTTCAGGGCGTGTACCACCATCATGGCACCGATCAGCCCCATCACCAACAGAAAGATGGCCGCCCGGACGTTCTGGTTATCGAGTAGTTCCGCAAGCGGTTGCCCGGTAAAGAGCGTCACAAAGATCGTGGCAACGACCGCCAGGGCCCAGCGCCAGAAGTACGCCTCCCGGGAAGAAATAGAAATGGTCATGGTACGGGGTTCGTAGACCCGATGCGTGTATCTCCCTAAACTAAGCCTTTTCTCCGTGTCGCCTACCGTCATACTGCCGGAAAGCACCGAGCAAAATCCGGGACCGCGCGTTGTCATCTGCGTATCACTCCCCCCTACTTATGCTCCGCTTACCCCTTCTTCTCTCATTTGTCCTCTTGTTCGCCTCCTGTGGGCGTTACCAGCCCGCCGACGACTACGTATCCATGGACGCGGAAATGACCCCCAATGTCCTGAGCCAGGAACTTTTAGAGGGGCTACGGGGAAAGCGCGACGTTTCCGATCTCGTCATGGAGATTGCCAACCTGGAGCCACGCAAGCTGGCCGCCGAGCTGGACACCCGCGAAAAGAAGGAAGCCTTTTGGATCAATATTTATAACGGTATGGTCCAGTACCTGCTCACCGAAGACCCTACCCTTTTCGATGACCGGAGCACCTTTTTCAGCACCCCGGCCTTTACCGTTGCCGGACAAAAAATGAGCCCCAATGAGATGGAGCACGGCATCATCCGCGGCGGGGAGAATCGCTTCGGCCTGGGTTTTATCCCCCAGCTGTTCTCCAACAAGTTCGAGCGCACCTTCCGCATCAAGGGGGGCGACTCCCGGGTACACTTTGCCCTCAACTGCGGCGCGAGCAGCTGTCCGCCCGTCGAGATCTACCGCCCCGGCACCTTCGAGGAGCAAATCGACGCCCGCGTACGCAGCTACCTGCAGGAGCACAGTGAAATCAAAACCGTCGACGGCGAGCAGGTCATCATTACCTCTCCCCTCTTCCAGTGGTTCAAGGGCGATTTTCGGGACCACGACGGCGTCGATGACTTTCTGGTTCACTACGGCATCCTCACCGAGGAAAACAAGAATATGAAGCGGGAATACGAGGACTACGACTGGACGCTCGAAACGGGTATCTGGGCAAAGTAGCTCATTAGGGCGGGTACGCAGGTGCCGGGTAAACTGGCAAGAGCAAGGAAAGTCAGGACGGAACTTCCTTGTTAAAATCAAACAATTTGTTGCACAAACAGGCCTATTAGTCGTTTTTGCAACAGTTTTTGGTTTTACTCACTCCACACCACATGTACCAAAGAGCCATCCTCCACCTGGATATGGACGCCTTCTTCGCGTCCGTAGAGATTAAGAAAAACAGCTCCCTGGCGGGCCTTCCCCTACTGGTGGGGGGCAGCGGGGGGCGTGGCGTGGTCACTTCCTGTAGCTACGAGGCCCGGCGCTTCGGCATCCATGCGGGCATGCCGATGGCAATCGCCCTACGGCGGTGCCCGGACGCAAAAACGATACGGGGAGATTTCGAGAGCTACGAGCAGCATTCCGATATGGTGACCGAAATCATTGCCGAGGAGGGGCCGGTGTACGAAAAGGCCTCCATCGATGAGTTTTACGTGGACATTACCGGCATGGATCGCCACATCGGCTGCGTCAAGTGGAGCGGAGAGCTACGAAAACGCATCATCCACGAAACGGGATTGCCCATCTCCGCCGGACTGGCCGTAAATAAGCTGGTCTCTAAAGTGAGGGCCGGAGAATCGAAACCCAACGGGGCCGGCTGGGTAGCCGACGGGGCGGAGCGGGCCTTTCTTTCCCCCCTGCCCGTACGCAAGATTCCCTCCATCGGGGCGGTGACGGCACGGAAACTAAGCCTGATGGGCATTCGCAAGGCCGGGACGCTGAGTCAGGTACCCGTGACGTTGCTGGAAAGGGAATTCGGCAGCATGGGTCGCGAGTTTCACCGCCGGGCCAACGGCATCGACCACCGGCCGGTAGTCCCCCACACCGACAGAAAATCATTCTCTTCCGAGCACACCTTTCAGGCCGATACCATCGACGTAGAATTCCTGCTCCGCAAACTCCGCAGCATGACCGCCCAGTTGGCCTTCGATCTTCGGCAGGCGGGCCGGCTCACGGCGGGAGTGACGGTCAAGATTCGCTATACCGATTTCAATACCTACACCCGGCAACAGCGAATCTCCTATACGGCCCACGATCAGCAACTTATACCGGTAGCGGAAACCCTGTTTCGCGCCCTCTTTACACGCCGACAGTGCATACGCCTCATCGGCATTCGCTTCGACCGACTGGCCAGCGGCCACACCCAGCTCGACCTCTTCACCGATACCCAGGAAAACAGTCAACTACTACTGGCTATGGATAAGGTGCGCAAACGATTCGGAAAAACGGCCCTGGGCTGAAAATTTCAAATTTAGAATTTGCCATTTAAAATTTTCAGGCGGCTTCCGCTGAGGCAGTAGAACTTACGGCTTTCTCCCCCTCCGATATCCGGGCGGCGGCGTACTTCTTGAAGATGTGCCGCTGCATGTACCGTCCGATGCTGGCTACGGCCCGTAGGCGCTGCCAGTGCTCGCTGGGCACTCCGAAGTAAGCATAGACGGCTCCGTTGTTGCGGAACTTTACGAATAAGGTGTTGGCGGCGCGTAGGTAACCCATCTCGGAGAGCATCTGCGAGTTGACCTTTTGCATGACGATCGGAAGTGCCATAAAGAGATGATTTTCAGTTTACTACTGTAAATTGAAAACACCCCAGACGACCAAATAGTTGGTCTTTACAAACTTTTTGTTTCAAGTTTGGTCCGGGGTCAGACCTCCCGAAAAAAGCTCCGTACCATGGCACAAATGTAGGCCAAAGTCTCCTCCTCCAGTTCGCTGTGCATGGGCAGCGAGATCACTTCTTTACAGAGGGTGTCCGTGACCGGCAGAAAGTCGATCGCGTTAGCGGCGGTGCCGCGGAACGCATTTTGGTCGTACAGGGGGACGGGGTAGTACACCATACTGGGCACCCCGGCGGCCTGTAGGTGCTGCTGGAGGGCGTCGCGGCGATCGCCGTCGATGCGTAGGGTGTACTGGTGGTAGACATGGGTGCTGGAGGGCAGGCGGGCGGGCGGGAGGAGGCCCGGCAAACCAGCGAGGTGCTCGTCGTAGTAGCGGGCGGCGGCCTGCCGGCGGTCGTTGTACTGCTCCAGCCGGGGCAGCTTGCAGTTCAGGATCGCCGCCTGTACGGAATCGAGCCGGCTGTTGCACCCTACGACATCGTGGTAGTAGCGGCGGTTTTGCCCGTGATTGGCCACCGTGCGGAGGCGGTCCGCAAGGGCATCGTCGTCGGTATTGATGGCACCGCCGTCGCCGTAGGCCCCCAGGTTTTTGCTGGGATAGAAGCTGGTACAACCGATGTCCCCAAGCGTACCGGTGCGGGCCACCCGACCGTCGGAGAAGGTGTACTCGGCGCCGATGGCCTGAGCGTTGTCCTCTACGATATAGAGGTCGTGTCGCTGGGCTAGCTTCACAATGGGTTCCATGTCGCAGCTCTGTCCGAACAGGTGAACGGGAATGATGGCTTTCGTCCTGTCGGTGATCGCCGGTTCGATCAGCTCCGCCGTGACGTTAAAGGTAAAGGGGTCCACGTCGACCATCACGGGCCTCAGACCCAGCAAGGCGATCACCTCGGCGGAGGCTACGTAGGTGAAGGCGGGCACGATCACCTCATCGCCCGGTTTTAGTCCGAGGGCCATCAGGGCGATCTGTAGGGCATCGGTACCGTTTGCGCAGGGAATGACGTGCTTACAACGCAGAAAATCCTGCAGGCCAGACTGAAAATCCTTCACCGCCGGGCCGTTGATGAAGGCGCCACTGCGGATAACATCCAGCACCGCTCCATCGACTTCTTCCTGCATCTGCTCGTACTGGGTCTTCAGGTCGACCATCTGGATGGGTTGAACAGCGGAAGTCCGGGCACGACCGGCAGCATCGGGGGAAGTAGGCATGGATGTTTTTGGGTAAAAGTAATTTAGCCGGCCGGTAGTTTAGTTGGTTTGGCCCCGCTTCCCGAAAAGCGTACTTTCCACCAAAGAAAAAGCATGATACTCGCGGGTAAGATTCTGGTCGGATTCATTGCCGTCCTCCACCTGTATATCGCGTGGCTCGAGATGTTCGCCTGGGAAACGCGTGGCCCTAAGGTATTTAGGGGCGTACCGAAGAAGCTGTTCCCGGAAACGAAGGTCCTGGCCGCGAACCAGGGACTTTACAATGCCTTCCTGGCCGCCGGACTGATATGGTCATTGCTGATCAGGAACGAAGATTGGGGCCAACACGTTGCCCTATTCTTTCTGGGCTGCATTGCCGTCGCCGGTGTCTTTGGCGCGTTCACCGCGGAAAGGAAAATACTGTTCGTTCAGACGATTCCCGCTACGGTCGCTCTCCTACTCCTGTTATTGGGTTAAGGGGGCAAACGGAGAAATCCTAGCTAGAATCCCAGCTCCTGAATCGTTACTCCCTGGGTATCGAAGAGCGAGCGGTCGATGTCGTCTCCCAGTCGGATGTCGGTGATGTGCGTTTCGGTAATGCTCTTGCCGTCGTCGGTAAAGGATTGGATAAGAAACCCCTCAATGGGAGCCTCAGTCCCACCCGGCAGTTGGAATTGTTGCTTTCCGACTCCGGAGAGGTTGGCGATGCCACCGAACACTTCGGCGTAGGAAAGGTCGATGTCCTGAGTTACCCACGACTCGGTGGTCGTGTTGTGCTTGCTGTCGGTGACGATGATCTTCTCACAGTCGTAGCCGTCAATGGTTTTGCGCTCGCCGGTACGGGTAAAGGTGATGTACTCCGACATCTCTTCGGCCTTCTCGGCGACGGTCTTCCCTATTTTGGGCATGCGCATGCGGAACCCCTGCTTCCGACCCTTTTTGTCGGTGGTGATCATGGTGGTCTTGTCGTCTTCGGTGTTGTAGATCATTTGACTGACGGCACCTTGTTCGTCGTCCATGACGATCATGGCAAAGTGGTCGGGCATCGCCCCGAGTCGCATGGTAGCCACCTGCACCTTACCGTTCTTCTTGGTGCTGGTCACGGTCATGACCATGCTGAAGGTCTTATCTCCCACAATTGGGTCGAAGGAATTGTTGTCCGTAGCTGACTGGTGTCCGGGCAGAGGAGAGCATAAGCAAATAACGAGAAGTAGCAGCAGTGTGCGGTAGATCATGGTAGGTAGTTTTGATTGTTCCCACCGCTTAATACCGCCAGACCGGAAGGTGTTACATCCACTACGCCACCGGTTCCCGCTTAGTTAAAGTTAAAATCAAAGCCGAACCTCCGCGTTCTTAAGGGAGTTTTATGAATGCTTGCATTTACGCGTTTTCTAAATCAAACCCCATGAAACATTCAGCCGAAATTAGCGCCGACTTTCTCCGGATCGCATTCATCACCTTCCTTGCGCTCGTCCTGCTTTCCCTGTTTTTTATTCCTACGCTAGCTAATTTTTTCTAGCGCTGGTTGGCCGGGTGATACGATAGAATAGTCTCCCGCAGGAAATCCGTATCCAAATGGGTATAGATTTCCGTAGTTAGGATCGATTCGTGTCCCAGCATTTCTTGCACCGCCCGTAGGTCAGCCCCCCCTTCAATTAAGTGAGTTGCGAACGAATGCCGAAAGGTATGCGGACTGACCGTCTTGTCAATACCCGCACCCGCCGCATACTTCTTTACGGCGGTGAATACCGAAACACGACTCAGCGCCCCGCCCCGGCGGTTAAGAAAGACAATGTTCTCATCCTTGATTACGGGTAAGTGACCGCGCACGTGCCGCAGGTAGATCTCTAGGTGGCGAATGGCACTACCACCGATCGGCACAATCCGTTCCTTGTTTCCTTTGCCGACCACCCGAATAAATTCCTGTTCGAGGTAGAGATCAGATAGCCGCAATCCCGTCGCCTCACTCACGCGAAGTCCACAGGCGTAGAGCGTCTCGAGCAGCGCCCGGTCGCGCAGGCCGTGATCGGTGCTTAGGTCGATGGCGCCGAGCAGTGCCCGGATCTCATCGTAGGTAAGCACCTCGGGTATTTTTCTGCCCAGTTTAGGCGCGCGCAGCAGTTCGGTCGGGTCGCTGTCAATGATCCGTTCGTCTAGCAAGAAGGCAAAGAAGGTCTTCAGCGCCGATACCAGTCGGGCCTGGGACCGGGGTGCCAGCCCTAACTCGGCCAGGTACTGTACGAATCCGTCCAGGTGCATCCGCTCGATCCCCCGCACGCCGATCTCCCACCCGCGCAGTTCCAGGTAGGCGGTCAGCTTTTCCAAATCACTGCGGTAGGCCAGCAGTGTGTGCGTGCTGTACCCCCGCGTAAGCTTGAGGTAAGCTTCGAATGAGCGAAAAAATGGGAGCCAGGGGTGCATGCAATCGGAGTCAGGATACTGGAGGTTGGGAAGGTACGGGTTCCCGTAACCGCATTGCTCCCGCGCGCCGCCGCCCTATTGCGCCAACAGGAAGCCCCCGTCGGTGTGCCGCTCCACGATGAGGCCCCGAAAGTCTTCCCGGAAGGCAGCCACGTCGATCCCCTCGAATTCTTCTCGCGTGTGGGTGGTGGTAAGCACCACGACAGGACAACCCGCGTTGTTGGCCGCCCGCGCTCCCGTGACACTGTCTTCAAAGATCAGGCACTCCTCGAGCGGAACACCGATGCCCTCCGCCGCCCGCCGAAAGACCTCGGGATGGGGCTTACCGTTGGTCACCATCCCCGAATGAACGACGTGCCCCATCATCTTGCGGATGCCGAGTCCGTCGATAACGAAGAAGGCATTTTCCTCCGGCCCGGCGGTACCGATGGCCATGGGAACGTCTTCGGCGAAGGCCGCCTTGATAAACTCCAGTGCCCCGCCCACGGTATTCGCCGCCAGTTCCGGAGCGAAGATCTCCCGGTAGGCCGCCTCTTTTTCCCCGGCGATCCGCACCCGTTCCTCGGGCGTAAACTTGTCGCCGAAGAGCCGCTCCAGGATCTCCAGATTTACCCCGTGGATCTCTGCCTTTACCCGGTCCAGCGAGTAGTCCAGCCCGAGCTCTCCCAGTTTACGCTGCCAGGCGCGGTGGTGTACCATCATGTTATCGACCAGCGTGCCGTCGAGATCGAAGAGAATGCCTTTGAAGGGGATGGGGGTCATGGGAGGGGGAGAATTTACAATGTCAAATGTACAATTTACAGTGTACCATTTGCCCGCACACACTCGCTGCGCTCGAGTCGTCGGCCGAGCGAGGCACGAGGATCGTCCGCCGACTGAGAAGGGTGATTTTTAATTGAAAATTTACAATGTAAAATTTGCCCGCACACACTCGCTTCGCTCGGGTCGTCGTCGGCCGACCGAGGCACGAAGCTTGTCCGCCGACTAAGAGGTAGAAAGCATTACGAGTCAGTATAAATTTAAAATTGAATATTTGAAATTTGAAATTTGCCCGCCCCCACTCGCTGCGCTCGAGTCGTCGGCCGAGCGAGGCACAAGGATCGTCCGCCGATTAGGAAGTGAAAGCAGTACGGGTCAGTACCAATTTAAAATTGAATATTTGAAATTTGAAATTTGCCCGGCTCCCACTCGCTCCGCTCGAGTCGTCGGCCGAGCGAGGCACGAGGATCGTCCGCCGACTAGGAAGTAAAAGCAGTACGGGTCAGTACCAATTTAAAATTGAATATTTGAAATTTGAAATTTGCCCGGCTCCCACTCGCTCCGCTCGAGTCGTCGGCCGACCGAGGCACGAGGATCGTCCGCCGACTAAGAGGTAGAAAGCATTACGAGTCAGTATATATTTAAAATTAAAAATTACACTCCTACGGTTTCCGGTAGATCGCCGGCTTCACCCAGCCCCACTTGGCGAGTCGGTGGAGGAGGGAGACGCGGAGGACGCCGAGTCCGTACTTGCTGCTGCGGGCGAAGTTGATGCTGCTGGCTTCGTGGAAGTATTTGGTGGGGCAGGTAACTTCGGCGATGTCGAAGCCGTGGTAGATGATCTGGGAGAGCATCTCATTGTCGAAGACAAAGTCGTTGTCGTTGGCGTTGAAGTCGATGGACTCCAGCACTTCGCGGCTGAAGGCCCGGTAGCCAGTGTGGTACTCGCTGAGGTGGTAGTTGACCAGAATATTTTGAACGGAAGTAAGGAAGCGGTTGGCTACGTACTTGTACACAGGCATCCCGCCGCGAAGCGCACCCTTGCCCAATATCCGGGACCCGAGCACGACCGGGTAAAGCTCTTCCCCAATGATGTTGCACATCGTAGGAATGAGCTTCGGGGTATACTGATAATCAGGGTGCACCATGATGATGATGTCGGCCCCAACGCCCAACGCCTTGTTGTACAGACTCTTTTGGTTTCCCCCGTATCCAAGGTTGCTCGGGTGAACGATCACGTGATCAACACCCAGTTGTTTCGCCAGCATAGAAGTCCGATCCGCGCTCGCGTCGTCACACAGTATTACCTCGTCAACCAGGTCGCGGGGCACCTCCCGGTACGTCTTCTCTAGCGTAAGCGCGGCATTGTACGCCGGCATCACCACCACAACCTTCTTGTCCTTGTACATCGGTCGCAAATGTAGGCAGCCCCCCTCAATCCCTCACCCCTTCAATCCCTTCACCCCCCTCACCCCTGCGAAGTAGGCCGAATCTGCAGTTCATTGATGTGCACGCTATCCGGCTGGGTGATCGCGTAGTGGATCGCATTGGCGATGTCCTCGCTGTTCAAAAATTCCAGGTTTTCGAAAAAGCCCTTGATGTCCTCCATCAGTTCGTCGTCGGTGATCGTCTCGGTAAGCTCGGTGGCTACGGCGCCCGGCTCGATGCAGGTGACGCGGATGTTGTGCTTAGGGGCTAGTTCCTGACGGAGGCCGTCGCTGAGCGCGCGCACGGCAAATTTCGTAGCCGAATAGACGGCGCTGCCCATCATGACTTCCCGCCCCGCGACGCTGGAAATGTTGATGATGTGCCCACTTTTACGTTCGACCATATCGGGCAGCGTCTCGGCCAGGCAGTGCAGTACGCCGTTGACGTTTACGTCGACCATCTTGAGCCACTCGTCTACGTGCACGTTCTTCATGTAGCTCAGCGGCATGATTCCCGCGTTGTTGATCAGGATATTACAGGGACCGAAGGCTTCTTTCGCCCGTTGCACGAGCTGCTTCACGTCCTTCGATTTGGTTACGTCGGTCTCGACCACTAGAGCCGATCCGCCGGCCTTTTCTATTTCTTGCTTGAGGTCGTTGAGTCTGGCGGCACGACGGGCGGCCAGCACGACCTTTGCTCCGTCGGCGGCCAGTTTCTTGGCGGTGGCTTCTCCGATGCCGCTACTCGCTCCGGTGATGATGGCTACTTTTCCCGATAGGTTCATAATGCTTTTCTTGCTGCAACTGTCGCGGGTCCTGCCATGTTCCCTGATTCCCGGCAAATGACCCTTATTGGTTTGCCGTCGTAATTTTGCGGTATGTCTACGATCGGTACGGTTTCCTTTTACACCCTGGGCTGCAAGCTCAATTACAGCGAGACGTCCGCCATCGGGCGGCAGTTCGAAGCAGCGGGCTACCGGGAAGTGAAGTTTCACGAGGGGGCCGACGTGGTCGTCATCAATACCTGCTCCGTTACCGAGTTCGCCGATCGCAAGTGTCGCAACGTGGTACGTAAGGCGCTGGGCGGGAACGCAGGAGCAAAGATCATAGTGGTCGGCTGCTATGCCCAACTCAAACCCGAAGAGATCGCCAGCATCGAAGGCGTGGATCTGGTACTCGGTGCCGCGGAAAAATTTCGCATCCTCGACTACATCGATGGCATCGGAGGCGGAACCGGCAAAGGGATGGTGCGCGCCGGTGAGGTCCGGGAAGCCGACCGCTTCGTCTCCAGTTTCAGCTTCGGGGATCGGACACGCTCCTTCCTAAAGGTGCAGGATGGCTGCGATTACAAGTGCACGTTCTGCACGATCCCCCTGGCCCGCGGCGCCAGCCGCAGCAGTACGGTGGAGCAGATCGTCAGTGACGCCGAAGCGATTGCCGCCCGGGGCGTAAAGGAAATTGTGCTGACGGGTGTCAACATTGGTGACTTCGGCAACGGCACCGCCGTAATCGAAGGGCAGCGCCCCCGTAAGGAAGCCCTGTTCGTCGACCTAGCCCGGGCGCTCGATAAAGTGGACGGCATCACCAGATTTCGGATCTCCAGCATCGAGCCCAATCTCTGTACCGACGAGGTGATCGACTTTGTCGCCAACAGCGAACGCTTTGCCCCCCACTTCCATATGCCCCTGCAGAGCGGCAACAACAAGCAATTGGCCCAAATGAAGCGCCGCTACCGCCGCGAACTCTTTGCCGAGCGGATAGCTCACATCAAAAGCGTGATGCCCCACTGCTGCATCGGCGTAGATCTCATCGTAGGCTTTCCGGGGGAGACGGAAGAAGACTTTCTCGAAACCTACCGGTTCGTGCAGGAGCTGGATGTAACCTACCTCCACGTTTTCACCTACAGCGAACGAGCCAATACGCCGGCCGCGGCAATGGACGGTGCTGTGCCCCTCACGGAGCGTCGCCGCCGCAATAAGATGTTGGGTATCCTGAGCGAGAAGAAGCGGCGTGCTTTCTACGAGCGCCACCTGGGCGAGGTACGCCCCGTGCTACTGGAAAAAAGTAAGACTAAGGGTATGCTGCACGGTTTTACCGACAATTACGTAAAGGTGGAGTTTCCGGCCGATCAAAGCTGGGTCAATCACCTAGTACCGATGGAGTTAACCGGGATCGGTGATGACGGTATAGTTACCGCACACGTAGCAGAAAGCGTCTATACGCACGACTAGCTATTGGGTCCTTATCCTACCGGACCAGCAAGATATTCCAGTCCGCGCGGGTGCGCAGGGTGATGCCGTAATCGGCGTTAGAGTCGGTTTGGTCGATCCTTGTTTTCAGGCCCAACTCGCGATCTTTCGTAAAACTGGTGATGGTGCACTCCTGGGGTGTCTCGAAGCGGCCGTTGCCTCCGTGATTTATCATGCCGTCCAGGAAGAGTGTGTCGCGGCGAAAACTCCAGTTGCCTTCTCCGATCCCGACCTGTTCGGTCGTCTCGCTTTCGCTTTCGGTGGTGACCGTGAGGCTATAGTCGCCACTCGAAATCCAGCTGCCGTCTTCGAGCAGTTGAACCCTCAGGGCACTGTTGCTGATGCTGCTGGTTCCATCATCATCTACGTCGCTTCCGAGAAAGATTCCGGAAACGTTGTAAGTACTTTCGAATACGTCGACATTCCAAGTGCCGACCATATCGGCTTCGGTGATCACGTACTCCCCTTCTTCTTCTTCCTTGCCGCAGCCGGAGAATAGGAGGGTGCCAACAATGAGGGGGAAGAGTAGATATTTTGACATGTACAGGAGGTTACGGCCGGCAGCAACCGCTCGCCGGAAATCGATTGTTGTCCATACGTCTAAGGTGAAACTAGGCCATTAACCGATTCAGGGAGGGCTGTGGTATGTACAACCGCAAAACACCTCCCATTACTCGTCACAGTAGTGTAAAATATCTGAAAAGTCAGAAATTATGCCAACTCTTCCCGAATCTTATTGAGTGCACTGCCGGCACGTACCCAGTCGATCTGAGCCTGGTTGTACGTATGGGCTACCTCGAATGATTCCGTAGTGCCGTCGGCGTGGTCGAGCTGAACGGTAAGGTTCCGCCCCGGCGCCATCGCGTGAAAATCCGTGATGCTGACCTTGTCGTCTTGCCGGATCTTGTCGTAATCGTCGGGATTCACGAACGTCAGCGCCAGCATTCCCTGCTTCTTCAGGTTCGTCTCATGAATCCGGGCAAAACTCTTCACCAGTACGGCGTGCACACCCAGGAAGCGGGGCTCCATGGCGGCGTGTTCCCGGCTCGAGCCCTCGCCGTAGTTTTCCTCTCCAACGACAATTTGTCCGACTCCGTTATCCCGGTAGGTCGTTCCGCTGTCGGGCACGGCCATGTACTCATTGGTGAGGAAATTGATGACCGAGTTCGTCTTTTCGTTAAATGCATTGACCGCACCGATCAGACAGTTCTGGGAGATGTTCTCCAGGTGGCCACGGTACGTCAGCCACGGCCCGGCCATGGAGATGTGGTCGGTGGTACACTTGCCCTTTGCCTTGATGAGGACGCGCATGTCCCGCACCTGCTCCGGTTGAATGGGCTTAAAGGGATCGAGCAATTGCAGGCGATCACTCTTGGGGTCTACCTTAACCTCAATGCCACTGCCGTCTTCGGCGGGGGCCTGGTACCCGGCGTCCTCTACCGCAAAGCCATTGGGGGGCAGCTCGTAACCGGTAGGGGGCGATAGTTTGACTTGTTCACCCCGGTCGTTGGTCAGGGTGTCGGTAAGGGGATTGAACTTCATGCTACCGCTGAGCGCCATTGCCGTCACCAGTTCGGGGCTAGCTACGAAACCGCGCGTCTGGGGATTGCCGTCGTTGCGCTTGGCAAAGTTGCGGTTGAAGCTCGTGAGGATCGAGTTGGCCCGATTGGGATCATCGGTGTGACGGGCCCACTGCCCGATACAGGGACCACAGGCATTGGCCAGCACGATGCCGTCGATTTCCTCGAAGGCGTCAAGAATGCCGTCGCGCTCCACCGTATAGCGGATCTGTTCGGACCCCGGAGTCACGGTAAACTCACTCTTGAACTTCAGGCCCTTGGCCTTGGCGTCCTTCGCGATGTTGGCGGCCCGGTCGAGGTCTTCGTAGCTGGAGTTAGTACAGCTACCGATCAGTCCTACTTCCAGTACGGGGGGAAATTCAAACTTGTCCACCGCCGCGGCGAATTCGCTGATGGGGAAGGCCCGGTCGGGGGTGTAGGGCCCGTTGATGTGGGGTTCCAGGGTATTCAGGTCGATCTCGATCACCCGGTCGAAGTAAGCTTCGGGGTTGGCGTACACCTCGGCGTCGCCGGTGAGGTGCTCGGCAACCTGATCGGCCAGGGCGGCAACGTCGGCGCGATCGGTAGCCTTCAGGTAGCGACTCATGCTCTCGTCGTAGCCGAAGGTAGAGGTGGTAGCTCCGATCTCGGCACCCATGTTACAGATGGTGCCCTTACCGGTGCAACTCATGCTTTTGGCCCCTTCTCCGAAGTATTCTACGATGGCGCCGGTACCTCCCTTCACGGTCAGGATTCCGGCCACTTTGAGGATAACATCCTTCGGCGTGGTCCAGCCACTCAGCTTGCCCGTCAGCTTTACGCCGATCACTTTGGGCATTTTCAGTTCCCAGGGCATACCGGCCATCACGTCGACGGCGTCGGCACCACCTACTCCGATGGCGACCATTCCGAGACCACCTCCGTTCGGGGTATGGCTATCGGTACCGATCATCATGCCGCCGGGAAAGGCGTAGTTTTCAAGGACGATCTGGTGGATGATGCCGGCTCCCGGTTTCCAGAAGCCGATGCCGTACTTGTCGCTTACGGTCGCCAGAAAGTCGTACACCTCGCTGTTCTCGTTGTTGGCACGGGCCAGGTCGGCCTCGGCACCGGTTTCGGCCAGGATGAGGTGATCGCAGTGAACGGTAGAGGGTACGGCAACCTTGTCGCGGCCGGCCATCATGAACTGCAGCAGGGCCATCTGGGCGGTAGCGTCCTGCATGGCTACGCGATCGGGCTGAAAGAAAACGTAGTCCTTCCCCCGCCCGTACTGCTGCAGTGGGCTCTCCGGATGCAGGTGGGTATAGAGGATTTTTTCAGTAAGCGTCAGTGGCTTACCTAGGTTTTGCCGGGCTTCGGCCACTTTAGCCGGGAGGTCTGCGTATACTTTCTTGATCAGCTCAATATCAAATGCCATGGTGTGCTGTAGTTTTTTAAATTCGATTTATTCGAACGAGGTGCTGAAGGGTGAACGCCTTAGCCCCGGAAAAAGTCAACAAATGTAGCAGGATTCCGGCAACTAATACATGGGGCAACCACACCCCCCGGCCCGGCAGGCGTCCAGCAGGAGTAGGCACAAGAGCAGTAAAAGCAGTAATCCTTTATTCATGTCGCAGGCGAAAGTAATACGCAGGGCGGCGATGCGCGGGAGCAAGGCATACTAAATATAGCCATGCCGCGGTTTATCCTTCAAACGTCCTACTCCGCCATTTGGCGGGAGGACGCCCTTGCTATTGCTCGACCCCGGAAACCTATGCACTACTGGCCCACCACCGCCCGCCCGTCCTCTAAGAAAATCACCTACCTCGTCGCAACAAACGAAGGGATCGGTAGCTTCACCGTACCGGAACACGCCGCGGCGGCCGCCCTGCAGCAACTCCGTCAGGGACTATACGTAGAGGGATTAGCCCTGATCCCCATGCATCTTCTTATGCGGGTGCAATCCTACCAAGACAGTACCAGCCTGATCGTCCGCCAGCACGCAGGCAAATCTCAGCGTTTTCAACTCCGTACCGTTGCCGCACGCAACGAAGCCATGCGGGTACTCCGCGACCACCCCGCCGTCAAGGAATCCAATATGCTGGACCAGCCGCTCGCCGACCGCATAACGCCCCGCCTGGCGGCCTGCGCCGTACTCAGTATCCTGGGCTGGATCGCCTTCGAACTCTTCGTCGCCAATGGCCGCGATAGTGAGGGAATGAATCAACTGTCGCTCGGTGTGTTCACCGAACTCCCCTTCGTCCTGCTACCCATCTCGATCGGCGTTATCGCGGTGGGTGCCGCCGTTTACACCCTGTGGCAATCCCGCCAGGAAACCCCCACCCTGGAAGAGGTGCTCTTCAAATAGCCGTTGGACGGGGTGACACCGTCCAACGGGTGAGGGGTCGGTCGGTGAGGGGAAATTTACCCGAAGCACCCTACCTTTCGCCCCGTGCACACCCTGATCACTCCGCTCGACTGGGGGCTCGGCCACGCCAGCCGCAGCCTGGCCCTGGCCCGACAATTGGAGGCCGAGGGAGACCGCTTAAGCTGGGCCGCCAGCGGACCTGCCGCCGAAATGCTGCGTCGTGAACTGCCGGATCAGACCATTCACCCGCTGCCCCCTTACCGCGTAACCTACCCCACCCGGTCTATGGTGTGGAATGTGGCCCGTCAGGCCTGGCACTGGCAGCGGACCATCCGCGCCGAACACCGGGCCACCGCTGAACTGGTCCGCAGGCTCGAAATTGACCGCATCGTATCCGACAGCCGCTTCGGCTGCTACCACCGGGGAGTTCGATCGGTATTCGTAACCCACCAGCTGCACCCCATCACCGGCTTCGGGCCGGCCACGGCAATCTACCAGTGGCAGCTCCGCAATTTTGATGAGTTCTGGGTCCCGGACCACCCCGGCCACGATCGCCTCAGCGGCAGGTTATCCTCCCCCTCTGGCTACGACAACGTTCGCTTCATCGGACCCCTAAGCCGGCTTTCCGAAGCACCGGGCGAGGCCGCCTTCGACGTGCTCGTACTGCTCTCCGGCCCCGAACCGATGCGTACCCGCCTGGAAGAGCTAATATTCCCCCAACTCGCCGGCCTACCCTACTCTTACCGGGTCGTGCGCGGGCTACCCACCCCGGAAAGTGCACCGGCCTCGCCCCATATAGACTTTGCCGATACCCCCACCCTATCCCGCCTACTCACCGCCGCCCGCTACGTAGTCGCCCGCCCCGGATACTCCACCCTGATGGACCTGCGGGCACTCGGCAAGTCGGCCGTCCTGATCCCGACTCCCGGGCAGACCGAACAGGAATACCTCGCCCAACGTGCCCAGTTGCAGGGGTGGGCCGTAGCCGTAAAGGATCAGGAAAAGCTCGACCTGACGGATGCCCTCCGACGACTGGAGGGGCGCTGACTCATTCCAGCGCGCGCAGTGCCTCCCGCATAGCGCGGTAACGTTCGCGGTTGTCGACCACTACGGGTGGCGCGGCCCGTACGCTGCAATCCATAATCGGACAACGCTCGCAGGTCGTATTGACAACGACGCGGGGAATGGCCGGGTCATCGAGGAAGGCCACCTGCTTGTGCAGTTCGTCCGTGATCAGGAGACCGAGGGTCACGCTGACGTTTTTTCCCGGACGGGGATAGTCGCTGCGGGCCAGCGTAATACAGAGGTACTCATCGTCCGTGCCGTAGTATTTGCTCCGTTGGGCATCGATCCGCAGCTCCTGACCGGGCTCGTCGTTCAGGCTGCGGAGCAGGTTAATGCTCACCCAGCGCCGGCAGTAGTGTTCGAAGAGCCCGTTCTCGTGGGGATGGTGACGACGGCTCAGGTGAAGCTCCTTGTCGATAACGTAGTTGTCGCTCCTCGTATCGTGGGCGAAGCGGAGGAAAAACAATTCCGGAAGGCCGAAGAACTGGGGGATCACGTTCGTCATCCGGTGAAAAAACATCTCCGGCGTCGCGTTAAACCGGTGCATGAGTGCCAGGAAGGCGGCGGGATCCCACTGCGGGGCGCGGAAAAACTGCCGCAACTCCCTGGTAAAGGCCTGCAGCGGCAGGTGCAGCGCGACGCTGAAGTAGGTCGCCTTGCTGTGGTTCAGCACTTCTTCGAAGACGCGACCCCGCAGCAGGCTACTGGTATTGGACCGTTCCTTCAGTTTAAGGTAGCTGAAGGCCAGCTCCTTACCGAATTGGAACCCCCGCTGTACGTTGGTCAGGTTCCCGTTGAGCAGCAGGCGACCCGTCGCGGGCAGGTACACCGAGCGCAGTCCGGCGAGGGCGGGGCTCTCGTCCAGGCCACCGGGGACAATCTCGTAGCCGTAGCGGTCTTCCAGCAGTTCGCCCAGCAACCGGGGCGGCAGCGGGCGGATCGTAGGAAGGTCGTGTTGCTCGGCAAAAGCCTCCACGGCCCGCTCCAACTCCGGAAAGTAGTTGGCGTTGAGTTCTAGGTAGGAACGTAGGGCGGCGAAGTAGAAGTTTTCCTCCCGTAGCGCATAGCTCCGACTGATCTCCAGCAGGGTACTGATGAACGCCCCGACGCGTACCGGCGCGGCCGCAATGATCTCGGCCACCTTGCTGAGTTCGATGCCGAAGAGCTCCAGGGGCAGTTCGTTCAGAAAATTGGACTGCAGCAACTGGGCCACCGGTGCCAGCTCACGTCCCAGATCGGCGTCGGTTAGTTCCTTAGTGGTGGTACCGAGCGCCGCGGCCAGGTTGTCTACCTTATCGACCTTAGGGAATTTTTTGCCCTTCTCGATCTCGTTGAGGTAGGACAGGGAGATGCCCGTCTGCTTCGAGAGTTGGTCAAAGCTAAAGCCCCGCTGCTGCCGGAGTTGCTTCACCTTTAATCCGAAAATTATGCGCTCATTGGCGGTTTTTGCCCTCATCGTCGGGGCAATTTACAATACTGCGGGCGAAATTTCGCAGCCGCTGCTGGCGGCAAATTTTAAATTGCCAATTTGAAACTTAAAATTTACTCCCTCCACTCAAGGGTTTCCACGATGCGGAAAATATCTTCCTTCACGTATTCGATGACGGGGGCAAGGGAGTCCGGATTGACCTGGGTCTCGAAGTACAGGGCGCCCCGGAGGAAGTGGTGGGTGGTGTCGGTGAGAAAGAACTGGAAGGGACTGGCCGCCGGCCCCGCGATGTCGAAGGCTACGCCGTGTACCCGGGCGGAATCGCGGTGGACGACAATCTCCTGAATGTCGCTGGCGCGCTGGTTGTGTACGCCCACGAGTTGGAAGGCCTCGTCGCGCAGCTCCTCCCACTGGGCGTAGGAGCTTACGGGGTAGTAGGAAAAATGGAGGGTGCCGTTCAGGGCCGGGGCGAGTTTGAGGTTAAACCAGCAAGAGTCGGCCGGAGCTTCGTCGAAGTAGCTTGTTTCCCGTAGTACCCGGGTCGAGGCGGGCCGCTCGAAGGTGAAGGGGCAGTAGTCGGCCCCCAGCGTGGTGTAGGCGCGGACGGGATACTCGACGCGGGGATAGGAGCGGGGTTTGGGGACGGGGAGCACTTCGTCGCCGCAGGCACAAAAAAAGAAAAGGAGGCAGCAGGCCGTCAGAAATCGCATGCGACTCTAACGCCTGAAGCCTCCTTGCGGATTGCCGGCCACCGGATTTAGTTCCAGTCGCTGCACATGATACCAACTTCCGACTTGCGGATGATTTGCTGGCGTACGGTGTCACCCTTCTTTACGGTTACGATGTAGCGGCCGGGATCGAGCTCACTCAGGTTGAAGCTGGCCCGGTACCCATTGTGGTTCTTTACGGTAGTACCGAAAACCACGCTGTTGTTTTTCGCATCGCGGATCTCGATGCGCGTCCGCTGCTTTTCCATATTTGCGACGGTGAGCGAGAGGTTGTACGCTTCGACGGCGCTGCGGGTGATCAGGGGTTCTGCGGGCGTCGTAGCAAGGGCGGGGACGCAGGTGCAGAGGAGGAATAAAAAGAGCAAGGATTTCATGGCACGAATATTGTGGGTTAATGATTGTAACTTAAGCAGTTACGTTGAATGACGCTAAAGTGCCGGCAGCGTTGCACGTTGGCAAAAATTACCGATGATCCAAGAAGGAATGTCGACGAATCCAGGGCCACTGCTCTCCTGAAGTCCCTTTGCACCCGCGTCCCCGCCCCCGTGCACTTCCGGCGCAAATTGGTGTTGGGCGAAATATGGACGACGTAAGCGACCTTTTGGCCGGCATGGACCGAGAGCAAAAGCTCCGGTTGCTCGGGCGCCTCCTCAACGACCTGCACGCGGAGAAACTGGTGAGCCAGGAAACCCTGGTACAGATCGCCAGTGAGGTAATGGCGCTCGACTACCACGACGACGATGACTTTATCGTCTTTACCCATCTGGAACACGAAATCGAAGAAGAATGAGGCGCGGTGAAATATGGCTGATCAACCTGGACCCCACCGTCGGCGCGGAGATCGCGAAAAAACGCCCCGCCCTCATCATCAACGAGGACGGCGTGGGCAAGCTGCCGCTGCGCGTTATCGCCCCCATCACCAACTGGAAGTCCCACTATAACCTGGTGCCCTGGATGGTGCGGCTGTCCAGCGACGAGGTGAGCGGACTGGATAAGGAAAGCGCGGCAGACATCTTCCAGGCCCGCAGCATCAGCACGAAGCGCATGATCTCCAAACTCGGGGACGCGATCCCCGAACAGATGGAACTAGCCAAACGGGGCGTCGCGGTGGTATTCGGCCTCGCCGAGTGACCCAAACGGGAATAATCCCTGTTGTACCGGTATTAATCCCGACCGCGTGAAGAAACTGACCAAAACTCCTGATTTGCTCCGGCAGCTGCGGGCCTTCGATATCTTCAAGGACGTGGACGACGCGGCACTGCAGTGGCTGATCGATCGCTCGGAATACGTGATGTACCCCAAGGACAGCAAGCTGTTCAGTGCCGGCGACAAGATCAACCACATGGACGTGCTGCTGCGGGGGGAGTACGTGATCAGACGCGAAAGCAACGGGCGGACCAAAGAACTGGGCCTCTGGAAGGCACCCTACGTGATGGGTGTCCTGCCCTTCAGCCGCATGACCGATATACAGGCCGACGGCATTTGTCTAGCGGACGTTTACACCCTGAAGCTCCACAAAAACTGCTTCGTGGAGATGGTCAATACCAGCTACGAACTCACCCAGGCGCTCGTTTCGGTGATGACCAACCGCGTACGCGACTTCCAGCAGATGCGGCTGATGGACGAAAAGCTGATGGCCCTCGGCAAAATGAGCGCTGGACTGGCCCACGAGCTCAACAACCCGGCCTCGGCCATCGTGCGCAGCAGCCAGGAACTGCACAAGCAACTGGTGCAGACCCCCGAAAAATTCAAGCAGGTCATGGCCCTGCGCATTTCCTCCGACTCGGTCGAAGCGGTCAGTCGGGCACTGTTCGACAAGATGAGCGCCACCGGCGGAAAAACCGAGCTGAGCCTGATGGAGCGCGAGGAACGCGCCGACGACCTTACCGACTGGCTGGATGACCGGGGCGTAGGGGAGCTGGACCGGATCGTGGATACCTTGGTAGACTGGGGTTTCGAGGTGGACGACCTGGAAAAAATCGCCGACGCCGTACCCGAAGAGGCGCTCGAACCGATCGTCGGGTGGATGGAAACCAACCTGACCACCGAGAGCCTGGTTAGTGAGATTCAGACCGCCAGCGGCCGCATTGCGGAACTGGTGCGCTCCATCAAGACCTACAGCCATATGGATCAGGAGCCGAGCCTGGACATGGTGGACGTGCACGAGGGCATCCGATCCACCGTGACGATGCTGCACCATACCTGTAAGAAGAAAAACGTCAACATCGTACAGGAACTGGACTCCGAGGTACCCAAGATCAAGGCCCTGGCCGGCGAGCTGAACCAGGTGTGGACCAACCTAATTTCCAATGCGGTCGATGCCCTGCCCGAGCGCGGAGGTCAACTGATCATCCGCAGCTTTCAGGAACGCGACTGCGTCTGCGTGGAAGTGGAGGACAACGGCCCCGGCATTCCGGAGGAGATCCGAACCCGGGTGTTCGAGCCCTTCTTCACTACCAAGGCGATCGGCGAGGGTACCGGCATGGGGCTGGACATCGTGCGGCGCGTGATCGAGCACCACAATGGGTCGGTCAACGTGACGAGCGAGCCGGGCAAGACCGTGTTCCGCGTTTGCTTCCCCACGGGCAAGGTCGCCGCCTGACCCCGATCTTTACGCAGCAGTTTGAACATTTACTATCCGCAATATCATGGCCAGAGACCGCAAACCCATTATTCTTTCGGTCGACGACGACCAGCAGGTGCTCCGCTCCCTGAAGCGCGACCTGCGCAACCGCTATAAAGAGGACTACCGCATCATCAGCACCATCAGCGCGGAGGAAGCACTGGAAGCCGTGACCGACCTGAAGAAAAAGGGGGAGGTGATCGCGCTCTACCTGTCCGACCAGCGAATGCCCGAGATGCTCGGTGTCGAGTTTTTGGAGAAGGCCCGGCCGATCTATCCCAACGCCAAGCGCGTGCTGCTCACCGCCTACAGCGATACGGAGGCTGCCATTAAGGCCATCAACGACGTCCAACTCGACTACTACCTGCTTAAACCCTGGGACCCGCCGGAGGAGAAATTGTTCCCCGTGCTGGACGAACTGCTGGAAGACTGGAAACTGGGCTACCGGCCGGCCTTTCGGGGCATTCGGGTGGTGGGCTACCAGTATTCGCCGAAGTCGCACAACATTAAGGACTGGCTGGCCGCCAACCTGATGCCCTACCAGTGGATCGACGCCCGCAGCAAGAAGGGGGAGGACCTGATCGAACTTCACGATTGCCAGGTGAAGGAGCTCCCCCTGGTGATCCTCGAAGACGGCGCCGTGCTGAGTGATCCTAAACTGGACGACCTGGCCGAAAAACTGGGCATGAGCGCTACGGTGAGCCAGGACCTGTACGACGTGGTCATCATCGGCTCCGGTCCGTCCGGTATGGCGGCGGCCGTGTACGGCGGTTCGGAGGGACTGCGCACGCTGGTCATCGAGAAGCGGGCACCGGGCGGACAGGCAGGTACCAGCAGCCGCATCGAGAATTACCTGGGCTTTCCGAGTGGACTCTCCGGCTCCGAACTGACGCGGCGGGCCATGGCCCAGACCCTGCGGTTCGGAGTGGAAGTGGTGAGCCCGCGGGAAGTGACCGACATCGAGATCCAGGGCAACTACAAGATTCTTACCCTCGACGACGACACCAAGGTGAGGACCAAATCCGTGATCCTGACCACCGGGGTGCAGTACCGCATGCTGGAGGCGGAGGGGGCCGACCAGTTCAGCGGGGCGGGGGTGTACTACGGGGCGGCCATTACCGAGGCCAAGTCGTGCGAAAACCGCAACGTCTTCGTGATTGGGGGCGGCAACAGCGCCGGGCAGGGGGCCGTCTACCTTTCCAAATTCGCGACCCACGTCACCATTCTCGTGCGCAGGCCCGACCTCACCTCCAGTATGTCGAGCTACCTGATCGACCAGATCGATGCCATCGACAACATCACCGTACAGGGGTACCGCGAGGTGGTGAAGGTCTGCGGCGAGGACGACCACGTTCAGCGGCTCGTGCTTAAAAACCTGGAGGACGACAGCACCTTCGAAGTCGACGCCGATGCCCTGTTCATCTTCATCGGTTCACGGCCGCGCACCGAATGGCTGCAGAGCGGGCAGATCATGACCGACAAGAAGGGCTTCGTGATCACCGGCCGGGACCTGCTCGCCTCCCCCGAGCGCAGCAAGAGCTGGCCATTAGAACGCAATCCTTTCCTGCTGGAGACCTGTCAGCCGGGCATCTTCGCCGCCGGCGATGTACGGAGCGGGGCGATGAACCGGGTGGCCTCGGCCGTGGGTGAGGGGGCGATGGCGATCAAGTTCGTGCATGAGTATTTGGCGGAGCATTAGGGGGTTATTTGCTCATTGCTTCATAGATGGCGTAGAGGGCCAGGAGTACCTTTAGGAGGAGAGAGGTGAATTCCAGCCAGGGTTTTTTCTTGGCGAGTTTGTCGGTTTTTTCGTTGGGGGTGAGGGGATAGGTGACGATGACCACGATGATGTCGCGCAGTCGGTCGCGCTCTTCGTCTTTCGGGAGGGCGACTTTTTGGTCGGGTTGATCGGTTTTGGTACCGGACGGGTTTTTGGTATTATGGGTAGGCATGCTTTGAGTTTGAGGCGTGAAATTCCCGTAAGCGGCGCTACAAATTTAACCCACGGGAGCCACTTTTACAAACAAATTGTTTTAAATACAACCGGTTTGAACGCAGAAAAAGTTTCCTTTTCAAACAATTCCGGCCACTTACTTTCGGGTAGGTTGGAGCTGCCGGTCAACCGCCATCCCCACGCTTTTGCGCTGTTTGCCCACTGCTTTACGTGCGGCAATACGCTGACGGCTATCCACAACATCAGCCGCGAACTGAACCTACAGGGAATTGCCGTGCTGCGTCTCGACTTTACCGGCATCGGGGAAAGCGAGGGGGATTTCGTGGACACCAATTTCACCACCAATGTGTCCGATCTGCTGGCGGCGGCCGAGTGGCTCGGCGAGCACCATCGGGCACCGGCATTGCTAGTCGGCCATAGCCTGGGCGGCGCGGCGGTGTTGTGCGCGGCTACGGAGATCGAATCGGTGCGGGCGGTGGTCACCATCGGTGCGCCATTCGCGCCGGACCACGTTTCCCGCCACTTTGCCGAGCAACTTGAAGAAATTGAAAGTAAGGGAGAGGCGACGGTCGACATCGGCGGGCGCCCCTTCCGGATCGCCAAGCAGTTTATCGATGACCTGGAACACCAGGGCGTAGAAAAGAACATTGCCGACCTCGGTGCCGCCCTGCTGATCATGCATTCGCCGCAGGACCGGACCGTCAACATCGACGAGGCCGCTAAGCTGTACACCGCCGCCCGTCACCCCAAGAGCTTCGTGAGCCTGGACGGCGCGGACCACCTGCTGAGTGATTCGGCCGACAGCCACTATGCCGGCCGGGTCATCGCGGGCTGGTCCGGCCGCTACCTTCCCGTGCCGGAGCGCCCCGCCCTGGAGAGCGATCATAAGGTGGCCGCCCGCCTGGGCCAGGAAGGATTTACGACCGAGATCATGATCGGACCCCACCACCTTACTGCCGACGAGCCGGTATCGGTGGGCGGTAACGACTTCGGTCCCGGTCCCTACGAGCTGGTCAGTGCCGGACTGGGCGCCTGTACCGCCATGACCATCCAGATGTACGCCCGTCGGAAGAAGTGGGTCATCGAGGAGGTACAGGTGCACCTGAACCACAAGAAGGACTACGCCACCGATATGGAGGCTTCCAGCGAGCGCCCCACCAAGATCGACCGTTTCGAGCGGGTCATCATCCTGAAGGGCGATCTGACGGACGCGCAGAAAAAGCGGTTGCTCGAAGTCGCCGACCGCTGTCCCGTGCACCGTACGCTACACGAGACGGTGGAAGTAACGACGGTGCTGCAGGAGACGCCAGACTAATGCTTATTTGACGGCTTCCAGGTAGCCCGCTACGTAGGTGAAGGGGGCGTTCCAGTTCAGGCAGATCTCGTTGCTGGCGTAGCTGGGGGTCTGGTCGGCCCAGCTCTGCATGGGTACAGCATTGGGCTTGTAGCGGGTTTCGGCGCTGTCCTGCTGCCGCTCGTTCGGGCCGCCGGAGAGGAGTCCGGGTACCGGGGCATCGATGCCGTCGGCCGCACTGGCACGGTGGTGGATGAACTGCGGCGACCGGGAGCCGAAGCCCGTCAGGTAGCATACCGCGTTGGGATTGTGGCCGAGGACGTAGTTCATGCAGTCGCGCATCGCGGCTACGTATTCCTTTTTTCGGTTCTGCCGGTGGGCGGCGGCGAGGAACATGGCGGCGTTCATCACGTCGGAGTTGCTGCCCCAGCCGAAGCCGGTGATGGGCTGATGGTAGGCGTTGCTGTCGATGCTGCTTACGATGCTGTCGGCGAGGGTAACCACTAGTTCCCGCAGGCGACCGCTCATTTCCTGGGGCACCCGGTCGGGATGACGGAGCAGGGTGAAGGCGGCGAGGTTGCCCATATAGGAGTTCCAGCCGATGCCGGGGCCGAAACGGACGCGGGGCGGATTTTCCTGCAGGTCATTGTAGAATTCCTGCTCGCCGGTGGTGGCAAACAGTTCGGCGGCGGCCCAGGCGCGCTCGTCGTCGGCGTTGCCGTCGCCGTATTCGCCGGTGCTTACGTTAGTGGGATTTTTAAAGAAGGCCGCGGGATTGGCCTGTGCCCAGTTCCAGGCGTGGCGGGCGGCGGCCAGCAGGCGATCGGCGTAGTTGGCATCGTACTCCCGGTAGACGCGGGAGGCCTGGGCGGCGGCGGCGGCAAAGTCAAGGGTGGCGGTCGTGCTTTTGCCGACGATGAAGCGTTGTTTGGTGGCTCCCCGCGGCATGACCATACCGGCAAACTTAAGGGTGGTGAGTTTGTGGAACAGGCCGCCGTCGTCGTCCTGCATGGTGAGCAGCCAGTCGAGTTCGTACTTAATCTCGTCGAGGTAGTCGCTCTTTCCGTTGCCGCTTTCGGGGATGTTGAGGGTGCCGTCCGGGGCGGGGTCGCCGATGTCTTCGTAGAGGGCGAGCAGTTGTCCGACGGGGAAGGCCCCGTTGACGACGTACTTATTGAAGTCCCCGGCATCGTACCAGCCACCGGGGCTGCTCGTTTTTCCGGATTCCCGGCCGCTGGAGGGGTGAAACTGTACCGACGTATCGGGGTGGCCGGCCTCGCGGGCGTACTCCCCGGCGTGGGATTCGGGGAGGGCCTGGCCGGCGCGCTGGTAGTAGAGTCCGCGCACCGAGCCGATGAAGGCCTCCCGAAGGACGTCTTCCGCTACCCGAAATGGAAAGGAATAGCCTACTTCGGGGATGAAGATACGGTACTCCCCTACCGGCAGCGGATCGATTTCGGCGGATTGGGCCATCACGCCGGCCAGTTGCCGCCAGTCGAGGGTGTCACTCAGCTGCCCTTCCCGGTAAGTGGTGTCGCCGGATAGGTCGGTGACGTAGAATAGTGATGCCGGCTTCGTGTATAGGGGGTTACCGACCGCGCTGGTATCGGCGTAGGTGAAGCGGATCGGCTGATCGGGGTAGTAACCGACCTGGTTGAGTTGGATCTGTACCGTCGCCCGGTCGGCGTAGGTGGGCGGTCCTTCCGGGGCGGAATCGCCGCAGCGCAGGATAAACAGGACGGGGAGAAGGAAGAGGAGGTGCCGCATGGAAGATTGTCGGTGAGGTGGGCGGAAAAGATACGGTTCCGGGAAGGTCCGTATATTTTGGCAATGCTTAATTACCTTCTTCCCCTCTGCATACTGGCCAGCGCCTGCACCAGTACCCAGTCCGTGCCCGCCGCTGCCGGGTCCGTCGATCCGCCCAACATCGTGCTGATCTTCACCGACGACATGGGCTACGCCGATATGGGGGCCTACGGGGGCACCCACGTGACCACCCCCCACCTGGACCAACTGGCAAAAGAGGGCGTACGCTTCACGGATTTTCGCGTGGCGCAGGCGGTGTGTACAGCCAGTCGGGCGGCGCTGATGACGGGCGTTTATCCCGGTCGGCTGGGACTACGGGGCGCCCTGGACCATACCGCAAAACGCGGACTGGCCCCCGAAGAAGTGACCATTGCCGATATGCTGAAGGGGCAGGGGTACCAGACCGCCATGGTGGGCAAGTGGCACCTCGGTCACTTCGAGCCCTACCTGCCCACCAATCAGGGTTTTGACAGCTACCTCGGCATTCCCTACAGCCACGACATGTGGGCCAGCCACCCGGAGGCCTGGGCGAAGAAGTACTTTCCTGAACGAGTGCCGCTACTGGAAGGAACTACCCTGAAGGACAGCCTTTCCGAATTTACCACCCTCAACCGGATGTACAACGAGGCGGCGGAGCAGGTCATCGCGGAACACGATCCGGCCAATGGGCCGCTCTTCCTCTACCTCGCCCACTCCCTGCCGCACGTGCCCCTGGCCGAGGATCCGGAGTACCTGGAGGCCACCGGGCAGGGAATGTACGCCGACGTGATGGCCGAAATCGACGCCGGCGTCGGCGAGATTCGCCGGCAGCTGGAGCAAAAGGGGATGAGCCAGAACACCCTGATCATCTTCACCAGCGACAACGGACCCTGGCTGAGCTACGGAGACCACAGCGGACGGACCCCCTTCCGCGAGGGCAAGGCCACCAGCTTCGAGGGGGGCGTGCGGGTGCCGCTGATCACCTACTGGCCGGGCCGCACCGCCGCCGGCACCGTGAACGGGGCCAACCTGATGTCCATCGACCTGCTCCCCAGCCTGGCGCGGCTCGTAAATGCCCCGCTTCCCGACCGCGAGCTCGATGGCCACGACCGCCTGACCGACTTCCTCGGACAAACCGAACGCCCCTCCCCCACCCCCTACGCCATCTACTGGCTCGACGACCTGCAAGCCGTCGTAAGTGCCGACGGGCAGTACAAACTGCACTTTCCTCACCCCTACTCCACCCTGGGCGACCAGCCCCCCGCGACCGGCGGCATGCCGGCAAAGTACCGGCTCGATTCCATCGGTTTGTCGCTCTTCGACCTGCGCGCGGATCCGGGGGAACGTACGGATGTCTCCGCCGCTCATCCTGAGGTGGTTCAACGGTTGACGGATTATGCTGAAGGGGTGGGTGCCGAATCCGCCCGCTCTTCCGAGTAGACCTTGCACCCGCGGCCCCGCCCGTACCACGTCCGGTCTCGTAACTGTATCTTACCTTTAAAGTCCCGCCGCCCAATGCTGAGCATGAAGGAAAAGGAAATGATCGAAGGTTCCCTGCGGGGAAACGAGCGCTGTCAGCGGGCGCTCTTCGATCGCTATGCCCCCCTGCTCATGGGCGTGTGCCAGCGCTACTGCCGCACCCAGACCGAGGCCGAGGACGTGCTGCAGGACACCTTCGTGCGGATCTTCAACAAGCTGCCGCAGTACGGATTCCGGGGCTCCTTTGCCGGCTGGGCCCGCCGCCTGTGCGTGAACGTGGCGCTGAAAATGTACCAACGCAAGCGCTTTACCTTCGAGCAAACCGGACTCGACAACACCCCCGATCTGGCCGGAGCACCCACCGCCTACGCCGATCTTGGAGAACAGGAACTGCTGGAACTGATCCGCGCGCTGCCCGACGGCTACCGCATCGTATTCAATATGTACGCCATCGAGGGCTACAGCCACAAGGAGATCGGGGAGCAACTCGGCATCCAGGAGGCCAGCTCCCGCTCCCAGCTGCTCAAAGCGCGCAAGGTGCTGCAGCAACAAATCGAACTCCGCCAACGCATCGCTATATGAGCCAGCTCGACGACCTCTTCCGCGAGGGCCTCGGTGACCGCCGGCCCGACGTACCCCAGGACATGTGGCAACGCATCGCCGCAAACAAAGCTCCCGTACCCACCGGTGAACAGCTCGACCGCCTCTTTGCGGATGCGCTCGCCGAGCGTAAAGCAGCCGTGCCCGCCGGTATGTGGGCCCGCATCGTAGCTGCCCGCAAGACGGTTAATTATCGCCTTTACGCCGCGGCACTGCTGTTGTTGCTCCTGGCCGCGGGCGGCCTGACGTATTACGTAACGGGGGCGGGGACGCAGGAGCAGGGAACATTGGCTATGACGCCGACCAGTTTCCCGGTTGCAGTACCGGACAACGCGTCTGCCGGCCCCGATCGTGACCTAAAAGCAAGCACTTCCGGCACGCCCTCCGCCGTGCTGAATACTGCTAATGGTGCGCAAACGGCTACAACTTACTTAAACACCGAGCGGGCTGGGGTCGAAGCGGATCCTTCCGGACCGGTCGCCGCCAGCGCCTCCATTAGCCCGACTACCGCTCCACCGACGGAGCAGGCTCGGCGCACGGCAACCCTGGCCAACGCCATCGCCGTTTTACCGACGAACCCGATCCCCACCCGGCCCCGGCTACCCGCGGCCGGACCCATTGCGCTGAGCGAGGGCAATTCGTTCCGGGGCAGCGGACGGCGGCGGTTGCAGGTCGAAGTACTGGCCGGAGCCGCCTATGCGAACCAGTCCTTCCGGTTGCGGGAGGAGGGAAGTCAGGGGCTGCGGGATGCGCGGGAAGTGAGTGAGTTTCCGGAGGTGAGTTTTCAGGTCAGCGCCCGCCTGAATTACCGGTTGAGGAACCGCCTTCACCTCGTGACCGGACTGACCTACGCCGAACTGCGCAACCGCTTCGAGTACGAACGCGCTATTAGGAGCGGACAGGAATTGATGCACAGCAGCAACCGTATCCGGATGCTGGAGGTGCCCCTGCTGGCGAGCTACCAACTTCCGGGTCGGCGGTTTCACCTGAGCGTGAATGCCGGTCCGCTCGTCAACGTCATGACCGGCGTGAGTGGAAAATTCCTCGACCCCGGCTCGGTAGTCCCGCGGGACCTGAGTGACGCGGGCGATTACCGCAGCAACGTTGGCCTCGGCTGGACGGCTTCCCTCACCACGACCTACCTCGTCGGGAAGCAGGGGACGACGCAGTTGTTGCTCGAGCCCTTCTTCAAGCACTACCCCACCTCCTTTACCACATCCGATGCCGGCCTTTCCGAGCGCTACTGGGTGGCGGGCTTACAGCTCGGGCTGCGTAAACAGTTTCGCTAACGATCGCGTACATTTAGCTCCGCAAACTTTCCCGCGATGCTTACCGACGTCTCCACCAGCTTTCCCCCCTCCGACAAGGCCGACTGGCTCAGCCAGGCAACTATGGAACTGAAGGGCAGGGATGTGGCCGAACTCGATCACGAGGTCAACGACCGCATTCGGTTGTCGCCCCTCTACACCGCGGCCGAGGTGGAGGCTCTTCCCCCGCTGAATCGCTCCGCGGGCTGGGAGGTCGGTGCTTACGTGAGTTCCGGTACCAATCCCGAGATCAACCGCTCGGCCCTCACCGCTCTCGACCGGGGTGCCGAGGCCCTGCTTTATCGCCTGTACCGTCAACCCGGAGCCGCCGAGATCGCCGAATTGCTGGCCGACGTGCGCCTGGATTTTGTGTCTTTGCACTGCGCCATGCGGTATCCGGGTCAGGATCCCGCCGAGCTGTTCCGCGACCTGGTGAAGTACCTGCGCCGCGAGGGCTATGACTTATCCAAGATTCGCGGCTCCGTCGACTTCGACCCCCTGCTCGACTGGAGCGAGCCGCCCTTTCCGCCCCTCATTCGTTTGCTCGACTTCGTTAATCGCTGGATGCCCGACTTTAAGGTCCTGCAGGTCAATGCCGCGGGCTTTAACAACGGTCCGTCGCTGGCCGACACCGAGCTGGCTTTGGCCATCGCCAAGGGGGCCGAATACCTGCAGCAGGCGCGCGAGCGGGGGGCCGAGCCCGCAACGGTAAATCGGCACCTGCAGTTTGCCTTCACCGTCGGCACTTCCTATTACGTCGACATCGCCAAACTACGGGCACTCCGCATCCTCTGGGCCAACGTCCTGCGCGGCTTCGGCATCGAAGACGCCCCGCCCGCCACCATTGCCGCCCACACCGACCACGCCACCCTCACCAACGACCGCGACGCCAATCTGCTGCGCCTCACCACCCAGGCCCTCGCGGCCGTGACCGGCGGGGCCGATCAGCTCTTCCTCTCCCCCGCCGAGGGCGGCGATCAGCCCGCCACGCCCTTCGGTCACCGGATGGCCCTCAACGTGCAGCACCTGCTGCGCCTCGAATCCGGCCTCGACGCCTACGCCGATCCCGCCGCCGGCAGCTACTACCTCGAGACCCTCACCCGCCAGCTGGTGGATTCGGCCTGGGAACGGTTTCGGGCCGTGGAGGCGCAGGGTGGGTTTGCGGTGGCGGTGGAGGTTTAGGGGGGGAGTGAAGGATAGAGGGGTTGAGGGAGTGAAGGGGTGAGGGGGGGGGGTGGTGATTGATCTTATGTTAACAGATAATCAATCTAATTCTATTTGTACCTGTAAGCAGGCTCTACACCTCACGAAACGGTATAAGTAACCCAACATATACAGCATAATACCCGCAAGAGGCGGTCAAAAATCATTCCGGCCAGTATCCTACCCTTCATGTCCAGGGACGTGGTGGATATGGTTATTACCGACTTGGCCGTCTTCCGTCATTTTGTACAATATCGAGGTGTTATTGAGTGGCTCGATGGCAGGGGGGCTAAATTTCATGCAGTAGCAGCTCAAAAAGAAGCACTCATCGGATGCTTTTACAAAACGTTAGCCATTTTTCCTAAATTGAGCCCTGCCCAGAGTTGTTTTAGTGAACAGGTTGCCGGCACCAACACCCCATGAATAAAAAACAACTCTCAGAGCGAGATATTTGTACCCAATTCATCACCCCGGCGGTAGTCGGGGCGGGATGGGACCTGAGAAAGCAGGTGCGGGAAGAAGTATCTTTTACGGATGGCCGCATCATCGTGCAGGGGAAGCTCTACGCACGGGGGAAGCAGAAACGAGCGGATTACATCCTCTACTACAAGCCCAACATCCCCTTAGTGATCATTGAGGCAAAGGCGAACCACCGGCCGGTAGGTGACGGGATGCAGCAGGCCGTTAAATATGCTAAAGTGCTTCAGGTGCCCTTCGTCTTTACCAGCAACGGTGATTCCTTTGTCTTTAAGGACATGGCCGCAGGCACCGAGCGGGAAATCAAATTGGATGAGTTTCCCTCCCCTACCGAATTATGGAGCAAGTACCTTGCGCACAAAGGCCTGGAAGACGATAGTGTGCGTGAAGTGGTGGAACTCCCCTACTACACGGATACCTCGGGCATGTCGCCCCGCTACTATCAGCAAAACGCAGTCAATCGTACCATCGAGGCAATCTCGACCGGACAAGAACGTATTCTCCTAGTAATGGCTACGGGTACAGGTAAGACCTATACCGCGTTCAACATCATCTGGCGACTCTGGAAGGGTGGGCTCAAGAAACGCATCTTGTTCCTCGCCGATCGAAACGTGCTGCTCAATCAGACCAAAACCGGTGATTTCTCTCCCTTCGGGTCGGACATCATGCACATCATTAAGCATCGGAAGATTGACAAGTCCTACCAGATTTACTTTGCCCTCTACCAAGGTTTGACGAGTAACGACGAAGACAAAAACGCCTACAAGGAATTCAGCCGGGACTTCTTCGACCTGGTCGTAATCGATGAGTGTCACCGGGGCAGCGCTTCCGAAGCCTCCGCATGGCGGGAAGTACTGGATTACTTCTGCAGCGCCACCCAGATTGGTCTGACGGCCACGCCGAAAGAGACGAAAGACGTATCGAACATCCACTACTTCGGCCCGCCGGTCTATACTTACTCGCTCAAGCAAGGGATTGAGGATGGCTTCCTTGCCCCCTATAAAGTAGTGCGGGTAACCACGACTATCGACGACGGCTGGCGGCCTACCCAGGGGCTGATCGATAAGTACGGCCAGGCCATCGTCGACCGTATCTATAACCTAAAGGATTACGACCGTAACCTTGCCATCGACGAGCGCACGCAGCTTGTGGCCGGTCGCATCACGGAGTACCTGAAGGATACCAACCGCTACGACAAAACCATCGTATTCTGTGTCGACATCGACCACGCCAACCGAATGCGAATGGCCCTCATCAACGCCAACGCCGATCTAGCTGCCGAGCACCCCAACTACATCGTCAAAATCACTGGAGACGATGAAGTGGGCAAGCAGGAACTCGACAATTTTATGGACGTCGAGGAAACCTTCCCCGTCATCGCGACCACCTCCAAAATGCTGACCACCGGCGTAGACACCAAGATGGTGAAACTGATCGTGCTGGACACCAATATTGGCTCGATGACGGAATTCAAGCAAATCATTGGCCGGGGCTCGCGCCTGCGGGAGACGGAAGGGAAAGTTTACTTCACCATCATGGATTTCCGTAAGGCCACCAACCTGTTTGCCGACCCGGATTTTGACGGTGATCCCGTACAGATTTACGAACCAGGACCAAACGATCCAATTGTTCCGCCCGATGATGTAGCAGAGGGCGGGGACGCAGGTGCAGAGGAAGGACAAGGAGCAATGATCCAACTACCCCCACTGGGTTACGGTCAGCCGCCCAACGTCGACATCCTGGAGGAGCCAGCAGCACCGCGCAAATTCTACGTAAACGGAGTAAGAGTAACCATTGCCCACGAACGCGTTCAGTACTTGAGTGGTGACGGAAAGCTGATCACCGAATCACTCAAAGACTATACCCGCCAGCGGGTAAAAGACAATTTTCCCACCTCTAGTGACTTCATCCGTCACTGGAACGACTCGGAGAAAAAGGCGGACCTGATAGCCGACCTCGCCGACCGGGGAGTCCTGATCGAAGCCCTACGGGAAGATGTCGGTCGGGACCTGGACCCCTTTGACCTCATTTGTCACGTCGCCTACGACCAACCACCGCTGACCAGAAAAGAACGGGCGGGAAAAGTGCGTAAGAGCAACTACTTCGCTAAATACAGCGCGCTCGCCCAGGAAGTCATCCATAAACTGCTGGACAAGTACGAAGATGAAGGTGTTGGCCCGCTGGAACAAGGCGCGGTTTTGAAAGTAAAGCCACTCAACGATCTTGGCTCCCCCGTTCAATTGGTACGGGCTTTCGGAAAGAAGAAGGATTTTGTGGCGGCGGTGAGGGAATTAGAGGGCGAGATTTATCGGACGGCCTAAACAGCCCCGCCCTTCATTCCCTATCATTGCACCCGCGTCCGCGCCCCAAAACAATCTAGAATTATGGCAAGTATTACCGGCATCATTAAAAGCGTACGCGACATCATGCGCAAGGACACTGGCGTAGACGGCGACGCCCAGCGCATCTCCCAGATGGTATGGATGATCTTTATGAAGATCTTCGCCGATAAGGAGGAGGAATGGGACGTAACGATCGAAAATTACGAAAGTCCACTGCCCGAAAGACTTAGATGGAATAACTGGGCGGCTGACGACGAAGGGATGACCGGCGACCAGCTGATGGAGTTTGTCGATAACGAACTTTTCCCTACCCTGAAGGAACTAGACGTGAGCCTTAACCCCCAGACCGCCATCATCCGGTCGGTATTTGAGGACACCTATAACTACATGAAGAACGGAACGCTGTTCCGGCAGGTGATCAACGAGATCGACAAGATTGATTTCAACAACCAGGGTGAACGCCACCTGTTTAACGACCTCTACGAAACGATCCTGAAGGAACTGCAGTCGGCCGGTAGTTCAGGCGAATATTACACTCCGCGCGGCGTAACGCAGTTTATGGTCGACATCATCAACCCACAACTGGGCGAAACGCTGCTGGACCCCGCCTGCGGCACCGGTGGTTTTTTGACCTGTTCCATCGACCACCTGCGCGAAAAGGTGAAGACACCTCAGCAACGGCAGGTACTACAAGCGGGCATCCGCGGCATTGAGAAGAAACCCCTACCTCATTTACTCTGTACGACCAACCTGATGCTGCACGGCTTTGACGTTCCGGCGGTGCAGCGGGATAACTACCTAAGCAAGCCGTACACCGACTGGGGTAAAAAGGACAAGGTTGACATCATCCTGAGTAACCCACCCTTCGGCGGAGTAGAGGAAGACGGGACGGAAACCAACTTTCCCGCTAAATTCCGCACCAAAGAAACGGCCGATCTCTTCCTGGCCCTGATCATCCGACTGCTGAAGGATAAGGGCGGCCGCGCGGCGGTCGTGCTGCCCGACGGCACCCTCTTCGGCGAAGGCGTAAAGACCCGCCTGAAGGAAGAACTACTGGCGAAGTGTAACCTACACACTATTGTCCGCCTCCCCAACGGCGTGTTTGCCCCCTACACTAGCATCAAGACCAACTTACTGTTCTTCGAGAAGGGTAAGCCGACGAAAGAGATCTGGTACTACGAGCACCCCTACCCCGAAGGCTACAAAAGCTACAATAAGTCGAAGCCCATCCGGGTGGAGGAGTTCGCCCCTGAGAAGAAATGGTGGAACAAGCGAAAAGAGAACCGCTATGCCTGGCGCGTCCCCATTGAAGAGATCCGGGAGCGCAATTATAACCTCGACATCAAGAACCCTTACGAGGAAGCCGACGAGCTAGAAAGCCCGGAAGTACTGCTGAAGAAGCTGAAGAAATCCGAAAAGAAAATTACTAAGATTCAGCAGGAGATCATGGCCGTCCTCGATAAAGCCCTCGCGTAGATGCACTTACTGAAATACTTTAAAAAACTAAGCCTACGGCCTGAAAATGCGAAGGAAATCCGGGCGCTGATCCTGGAGCTGGCCATCCGTGGGCGGCTGACGGAGGAGTGGCGGCGGAAGCATCCTGACGTGGAGCCGGCTAGCGTTTTGCTGGAACGGATTCGGGAGGAGAAGGCGCGGTTGGTGAGGAAGAAGGTGATAAGGAAGGAAAAGATTTTCGATCCAATTAAAGAAAGTGAAATCCCCTTTAATATTCCTAATAAATGGGAATGGGTAAAGCTAGGTCAAGCTTTTACATACGGAACAAAAAACAAGGCTAAGCCAGAAAGTACTTCCTCCGACATTTGGGTTCTCGAGTTGGAAGATGTAGAAAAGCATACGTCAAGGCTACTTAAAAAAGTTAGATTTTCTGAGAGAGAGTTCAAGAGTATGAAATCGGCTTTCAATCCGGGAAACGTGATTTACGGCAAGCTTCGACCTTATCTAGACAAGGTGATCGTCGCTGATGAAAAAGGAGTATGTACGACAGAGATGATTCCGATTTCGGTACACGCTAATACATCAAGTGAATACTTGAGACTCTTTCTAAAATCCAACTACTTCATCAAGTATGCTAATGATTCAACATATGGAATGAATCTACCACGCATGGGCACTGAGCATGGTAAAAATGCGATTACTGCCCTCCCTCCCCTCCCCGAGCAACACGCCATCGTCGCCACCGTCAACCGCCTCCTGGCTGAAGTAGACGAGCTGGAACGGCAAACCACCCGATTCCGCGCCCTACGGCAGGACTACGTAACGTCCTCGATCCGGCAGCTAACGGGAGACGATTCGGCAGGGGCGTGGGCGGCGCTGCGGCCGCACTTCCAGTCTCTCTTCGACCAGCAAAACGGGGTAGACCGGCTGCGGGAGTCTATTTTGGAACTAGCGGTACAGGGAAAGCTGACGGCGAAGTGGCGGGCGGAACATCCGGAGGTGGAGCCGGCTAGTGTCTTGCTGGAGCGGATTGGGGAGGAAAAGGCGCGGTTGGTGCGGGAAAGGGTACTTAAGAAGAACAAGCCCTTAGATAAAATATCCCATGACTTGATGCCTTTCAAAATACCAGATAGTTGGGTTTGGAGCTATTTTCAAGATATTGCAAATATTGCTTCAAACTTGGTCGATCCTCAAGCATATCCAAGCTACCCTCACATCGCGCCTAATGTAATAGAAAAAAATACAGGCAAACTACTGGAATATCGCACTATTGAAGAAGATGGCGTTTCGAGTGCAAAGCACCTCTTTCGCCCTTCCCAAATTCTGTACAGTAAAATTCGTCCTAAGCTCAACAAAGCAATTGAGGTGGATTTCGTGGGATTATGCTCAGCAGATATGTATCCAATTGACCCTTTCGTTGAGAGATCCTATTTGTTGAAATTTATGCTATCATCTTTTTTCTTAGTACAATCAACAAAGCCAGACACCCGAGTTGCAATGCCGAAGATTAACCAAACAGAACTGAAGAAGATTATAGTACCGATCCCGCCAAAAAAAGAGCAAAAAGTAGTAGTTAAATTTGTCGATAAGCTGCTCAAATTGTGCGACCAATTGGAAGAACAAAGTAAGAATCAAGCTGCTATTCAAGAGCACTTTTTGAGAGCTTCTAGGGAAGAGTTGTTACTGGCGACGGAAAGGGCGGAGGTATGAGATTGAAACGCCTATACCTGAGCAATTATAAAAACCTTAATAACTTTGAGCTCAACTTCACGGGAAGCAGCTTCATTGACGTTTTTGTCGGGAAGAACGGGACGGGTAAGTCCAATATGTTTGAGGCGCTAATTGAGATTTTCCGGCAGTTGTATGAGCAGGATTATCTCACAGGCTTTGATTTTGAGCTGGAGTATGAAATTGAGGGGACGGATCAATTTATTGGTTGGGAATGGACAACAGAACGTTACTACAAAATTGAAGATAATGAGAGAAAAGACGCCAGGAAGGTGTCTCGAAGCCTTTTACCAGACAACGTAATTCTGTACTATTCTGGGCACAATGAGAAAGTAGCCCGCTTGATTTCAGCCTATGAGGAAGGTTTCAAGCGAGAGCTAAAAGAAGCGAATGAAGGAGATATCAGAGAGTTCATAGGCATAGGGAAGGACTATAAAGCCTTACTGCTGTCGGTTCTTCTACTACAGCCGGACGGCTGTAAGGCGAAAGAGTTTATTAAAGAAAAGCTAGGTATAGCCTCAATTGGAAAGGAGGTTTTTATTGCTTTAAAGCGCCCTTACTACGCCAGGAAAAGAGGGTACGAGGTAGATCGGTTTGATCCAAAGACCAGCTTCTGGAAAGCTCAAGGCATCACAAGGACGCTTTTGGATCGCATTGATGGCGTGAAACGTGCTGTAGAGGAAAAGGCGCGTGATGACGGCTATCAAGCTCCAACAAATGCGACCAGCTACGATGATGTTTACCAGTTGTATTTAGACCTCGAAGCATTTCAGCAGACCTTTGCCGACACGAGTTCTCAGGAATTATTCAATCAACTGGATAATCTGAGGACGATTGAAATGCTGGATGATATTTCACTGAACCTGACGCTTACTGACGGGACAATATCTGAGGTTGACCATTTCAGTGATGGGCAGTTCCAGTCGATATACATATACACAATTGTAGAGCTTTTTCGGGGTAAGAACTGTCTTACCCTGCTGGATGAGCCGGATTCGTTTCTTCACCCGGAATGGCAATTTGACTTTTTGAAGCAGGTGTTCGAGATTGCTGACGATGCTATTGTACAGAATCACGTGCTGATGAGCAGCCATAGCGCTGTCACTCTAATCCCTCACGATAGTCGCAACGTGAATCTCTTTAACTTTATCGGTGATGGGGTGCGGTGCATCAATGTAAACAAGTCTTATGCGATCGAGCAGTTGTCCGCGCAGATGATCAAGTACTCTGAAGATGAGCAGATACTAAGCATAATTAACAGGATCAATGTCGAAGACAAGCCGATCTTGTTTACAGAAGGAAGCACGGACCCACGAATCTTGGAAATAGCCTGGAGCAAGTTGTACAATGTGCCGATTCCATTCCACATTGTATTTGCCTTTGGATGTGTTTACCTGCGACAATTGCTGCAGGATGAACGGATTCTAAATGAACTTGATGGCCGCCCTGCCTTCGGATTATTCGACTTCGACACTGCTTACAATGAGTGGAACAGTGTAAGCACGGATGCTTTGCTCGAAGAAGATCCTTATCGAGGATTAGCTAAGAAGGTAAAAGCTAAGAATAGCTTTGCTCTGCTATTGCCAGTTCCGAACATCCAAGATATAGAAAGGCAGGTCGTGGAAGACAAAGAACAAAAGACTACTTTCAAAGGCGAATCTGAACTTGAGATTGAGCACCTTTTTTATGGTGATCCACAAACTCACGATTTCTTTGACGTAATCAATAAGCCCGGTGGTGGAAGAATAATTGGGTTTCGTGATAGTCGAAAAACAGATTTTTCAAAAGACATTGTCCCGAAGATTAATGCTACGCATTTCGAAGTTTTCCGGCCGATGTTTGAGTTTATTAAGTCCCATATCTAAATCACCCTCCTTTACTCCATCCCCCTAGAAAAATTAGAATTGTCAAAATTAACGGAAGTCTATTTTTAATGACCGCCAGATACTTTGCAGTGACCCCCTACCCTCCTGGCCAGTTTCAAAAGTTGCCGTGCACGTCCACCGTTCTTTCTTTCCCAGTCTTGCCCTCCTTGATGACGAACTGATCCGACTGGATCTGATCTCACCGCAGCTAAAGGATGTCTTCATTTCATAGGCCGAAGTAGATACCAGCGTCGATCAACAGGGCGGTATTGTAGCGGCGGTCGGCCATCAGGTCCTTGATGAGGGTGTTGGCGTGTGTCCACCGGGGAGGGGCGGAGGCACTCTTGCATCGTGGTTTTGCCAAGTTCTTGAGGTACGGCCGGCAGGTTACAAAAGCCACCCATCACGCAGGGAAATAAAACCTGGAAAACAAAAACTAGGACACCGTTTAGCCTAACCATTTGAACGACAGAGAAGTAAGTAAAGTTATTAGGTTATACTTCTACACAAAGTGTAACCTATGCATGGTAGGTCTATAACTAAGTAGGTTACTAAAATTTTCCAGCTACCAATGGTGGCGCTTTTGTGGGGATAAGTTGCTGACCATTGCCCTGTATAATCAGCCCCTGTAGTCTAGTTCGTGAAAACGGCAACGTGCCAAGCCAGTGGCCCAAATTCTGAGGACTGGCGAGGCCAAAACCTACGCCATAGCCGCTAATGAACCCACAAGCGCATTGATGTAAAAATGCAGAAACCCGGGGATGGGTTGAAGGTATCAAATTACACACACTACCCCAAAGCTGCTTTACTCGAAGCACCCGATCACTTGAAGTTTTGTTGCTCCTCTTGATCCTGGGGTTCTTGCGTCAACCAACCTCGCCGTTTCCAGCATCCTAGCGAAAAAATTATTTGTCAGCGGTTACTTGGGGTTATCTTTCCAGACCGTATTTTAGTATCACAAACTCCGCTGCTTACAAAGCGGAGGATTGCTGTTTGGACTATCATTCACCATGTTTTTCACTTGCCTTATGGAATGAATACCAACTACCTGGAGTCCACTTATTCGGATGTTCTATTTGCTTCGCCAGTAGGTGCTGAGCATGCTGGCGAAGCTATATTTCGGACTTGGAAAGGGAACATATATCCCCTGGATAGCTGAGCAGCGGTCATTCTTGGAGCGGTCTGATCCAAATACGAAAGTTTCCTACGGACTTTTCGAGACCTAACAGATCAGGGTATCGAAGTGATATTCCTACAGTTCCCGACACCGGGAAACAACACAACTGACATGAAATACCTTGCTTTCCTACTCGCCGGAATGATAATCCTTAGTTGTCAGAAGGAAGAGGACGAAATGTTATTGCCAATAGAGGAGCTGCCGCTGGAAACGTTCGCTTTGTTGACCGATTCGAGTGTAGTGATGCAGATGCAGTACGTAGTGGTGTCGTCCGTGCAGGTAATTTTTACGCAGAATGCGTACGCTGGTATGATAGGCGGCCGGGAGGTGGCGCTGACCAGATTGTCGGATCAAGAACTATTATTTTCTGTCCCGGATTCTATCGAAGGGGAAAGCACCCTGGAACTCTTAATAGGTAATCAGGTTGGAAGAATTGTTTTCACCATTCAGACGAATGAGATTAGAGACATAGAAGCCACCGTGAAGACAGAGTTAACCGACCCCCTGACCGATTTTTCTATGAGTATTGAGGATTTGCTAAAGGATAATACGTTACCGGATGCCGTAACTAATGACCTCAACTCCAGCAATCAACTACTAAAAGATTATCTCGCTCAGTTTGCTATTCTTTCGTCGGATGAAAAGCTAGAGGTGGCACGCTTCTACCACGCCAACCCCTTATTCACCACCGATCACTTCAAAGTGCTGAAAAAAGCGAATCCTAACAGCAATCCGAATTACGACTGCTTTGCGGTCAACTCTAACAGGGTGATCATGACGACCCTAGCAATATTGACTTTCGTAAATGGATTGGCATACCTTGGTGCTTCCTCTCCGATGGGTTCGGTTGCCGCTATGGCAGGTTTCGTGGCGGGTGTATATGCCGCGGTTTCTATCATCTCCGCCGCTCAGGAGCATTTGCTCCACGAGTGTTTTTTGCCATTTAAGCATGCGCTGGTGGATGCTACGGGAAGCGGAAGAGATCTGAAAGTCTATAACAATCGCTTTGAAGAATTTAGACTTATGGTTTCCGAGCGGCACTTGATTACATCCGATGCGAACGGTAAAAACACCCTACTCTCGAATACCGCCAATAAACTTAGTCTGGCACATGCAAGGTGGAAAGAATTGAAAAGGGGTTTGAACCGCGTGTTATCAACTTCCGGCAATTGGTTTATCAGTTGGTTTAAATCTGCTCCCTTGCCGTATGAACCTATCACTTACGATTTAGAAGCACTTCCGAGCGAATCTGAAGAGCGGGAGAACGAGGGGGATGTAGACTTCATTTCTATAACTGGTTTTCCCCCTGACGTGACGGTAAGTGTAGATGCACGAGCGGGGGATCCGCTGAAGTTGAGACTTGTGACGAGCAGTGGCGCCCTACCGAGGAAAGTATCGGGCAAGATCAAGTATAGTGACGGTGATTTTACTACTGAAGATTCCCTCAGCGTCACCATCTTTCCCGACGACCCGTGTTTGGATATATTCGCCCCAGAGATCGTCAGTTATACACTCGTTTGTGAAAACGGAGATTTGGTAATCTTGGTAGATTTTACCGCGGAAGGAAGGGGCTACTACCCAAGTGGCGGCTCGCTATGGTGCGATCCGGCAAATACTTGTTACCCATCGAGACTCTACTTTAGAAGTCCGGGAGCAGAGGAGTTTTCCATCGCCTACAACGGGTATGATGTAAAACTGAATTCCGGAAACTATAATGAAGGGACCATTGCCTTTAGGCTGAGAAGTGGACATTGTGCAATTCTACCTGGATTGACCCCTGTCGAGGTTTTAGCAAATCGATATCCTGGGTATGAGTGGAAAATAGAGCTGATTCAGGCATGTGATTTGCGTTCAAACACCATATCTTTTTAGGATGGCAGGGAAAGCTCTGAGGTTTTCTTGAATTGGCCGGTGAGGGTCAGGCCGTCCGCTATAATGCCTTGGGTTTTCAAAAAATGGAACTCAGTTGGTTATTGACAGCTAGGCTGGTAAGGGGCGATCCGGGGCTTAAGTTGGAAACAGGTAACATAAGCCCCTTTAAGGCTTCACACCAGCTCCCTCACCCCCTAATGTACCCGGTCAAACGCCTCCACCGTCAACAACTGCGCCGTCCGCACGTAGATGTCCGTCGTGTTCGACTGCTCGTGGCCTAGCAGCGGCCCCAGTTTCTTCCGTACCTCCCGGGAAACGTGCTTGCTCTGTTCGCAGGTCTCCAGACCAGATTTCCGAAACAGGCGAGCGACTTGTTTACCGAGGGCGGTTACGTCTTCTATACAGGAAGCAATATATGGATGAGTTGGGCTTGGGAAATTCTTCCTTAAGATTAGTCTGGTCGTCACCAACCCCGCTTGTCCCGGGTGCGGTCCAGCAGGTACTGTTGTTCCTCGGTCTTACAATAATGAGCTAAGATCTCGGGAGCCTTTATGGTGAGGTAATCGAGCATTTCGCTATTGCTGTACTGTTGCTCCTGCAACTGGCGGAGCATGATTTGCAAGGCGGAGATGGTTTCCAATTCCGGAGCCGTCGCGAAGTCACGCATGGTAGGGCGATCGGGGGGCGGATCAAACTTTATACGAAACTCCTTGGCCGTCATCTTCCACATCGCCAGGTTGACGATGTCAGCGTGCATCTGCGAAAGCTTACGTTTAATCAGGGTGGTGCGGTCGCCAGGAATTGCGATGTCGGTCATGGCCGGAGGGGGCGATGGAATGGCCCGGTCCTGATTTGCCTGGGTAATGAAGCCGTAACTCTTCGCGGCCAATTCCCGGGCGAAGCGCAGCTGCAGGTGCTCCCGCCCGGCGACCAAGTCGTTCCACTTACGGAAAGCTTCGATGGTGAGGACGTAGAATTCCGGGCTCAGCCAATTGGCAAAGTGAATGCTCCAGTCAATGTGCGCGAAGGTTCCCCCGTAGCGGCCGCGACGGGCATAGATGCCAGTCGCGCCGGCGTCGACGAGATCCTGTACGCTAAGCGTAAAGGTGTTTTCCCCTGCGCGATTTTTAAACCCCCCGAAATCGGGGGGTTTAGAATCCGAGCAGTTCCGCAGTTCCCAGGCCTGAAAGAACTGGTCCTGGCCGAGGTCCGCATCCACCGTTCGATGAGTCGGTTGGGCTGATTGGCGTCCTATTTCCGGGCCATGTCCGTGAGGCAGACAAAGCCACTCTTCTTGACAATACCGATCGCTTTCTCGCCAATATTTATGCTGGATGCCATGTATTGTTGTGTCTGCCCACGACATACGACAAAATTTTGAGGTTCATACTTTGCTTTTGATTACGAATTTCGAGGAATAATAGCTGCTGATTCCCTGTTTAAGGGTGCTTTTTGGCCTTTGAGCTTCGCTCTCTGGCTACAAGGCGCGGTTATTATTTATCAATGCCAACCAGCTTTTTCCTAAGATCGGTAGTGGGAGGCGGATAGCCTACCGTGGGGCGATGACTACACCCGACAATGCCGTCATCGATCCTATCGCCGCCGTTTACAGCGGGAATAATACCGGCGTAACCCCGGACATCGAAGTGCTGCAAGACGCCAAAGCTCTCCGTGAAGGCCCTGACCCCAGCTGGAACGGGCGTTGAAGGAGGTGCTCTAAATGCTGGAGGAACAGTCGTACCCCGGAGGTGGTAAATCCGCCTTATCCCGTACCGACGTGGGTAAGCGGTGAGCTACAAGCGCTTGCGGATATCTTCCGCTCCGGTCACCCGGGCCCGCTTCTCCTTCACCCGCTCGTCACCAAACGGAGTGGTCAGGGTGAGTCGCAGCTGTGGTTCGGAGAAGTTACTGAAGCCGTAGGTACTTATGCCTTCCCAGGGTGCATCGTACCGCCAATCAAGACGGCCGAGGGTATTCGTGGGGTCCTGGACGGAAAGGCTGACAGAGGTGCCCCTTTCAAATTTCTTTTGGAGCCCTAAATTTAAGTAGGGATAGGCGTATTGCACCTGGTCACCGAGAAGGAAATCGCTTTGGTAACGGCCATCAATGCTGGCCAACCACCCCTTACCCATGGAGAAGGTCGCGTTGAATTGGGCGGAGAAGGTCATCATATCATTGGTGAAGACCGATGGCCTGCCCTCCTCATCCTCTACCCGATGGTAGCGAAGACCGAGCGTGCCGTTCATGTCCCACCAGCTAGTAAGACTGCTATTGGTACTCAGCTCCAGGGACAAGAGATCGGCCCGGTCAAGATTGTCCGGGTACACGATTTGGAGGTGGCGGGGCTTATTTACCGTATTTTGGAAGAAGATATCGTTCTGGCTACGGGTATAGGAGAGGGACAATATCGAAGCACGCCACTGCAAAGCCAACCGTATGGTGCTACCAAAGGCCGGTTGCAGGGTCGGGTTGGCATAGGCAAAAAAGGTTGGGTCGAAGAACATAAAGACTGCAGCCATCATAAAGAATGGAGGACGGGTTACGCTCCGGTTGAAGCTCAGCTGCACGGTAGTATTCGTGTCCAAGTCGTAGTTCAGTCGGACCAGGGGAAACAAATTGTTCCAGGTTAGATCCACATCTAGGTTCTCCAGGCTGGTCTCCAGGCGGTAGCTATAATGCTCGAAGCGCAAGCCAATTTCCCCGTGTAAGCGCGCGGAAAATTGTGACTGCAGGGATACGTAAGCGGCCAGGATTCGTTCTGATACGGAATCGGTTCTGGTGAACAGGTCTCCGGTTTCCCACTCCTCCCCGCCATTTTTAAATACGCGGCTCCGGCTGACGATGTCGCTGAACGTGCCCTTGACTCCCGTTTCCAGTTGCTTGCCCTTGCCCAGTTCGAGCTTATGGTCGATCCGCCCGGTCCATATCTTCACCGGGGTCTTTCGGTCACCATTGAACCTGGTTCCGGCCAGCGAATCCCGGCCGGTCAAGCTACTTTCATTCGTGAACCGTATTCCTGCGTAATCGAGGTCGACCGTAAGCTGGCCACCTGCACCTAGGTCGCGTTGCAGATTAAGATTAGCAAAACCATTGCTACTCGAGTTCATGGACTCCAGGATATACAGGGTAGAAGTCACCGGTTGACCATTTTCAAAGGCGGCGGACTGGCTGCTCGAAGGCAGCGTAAGACCCCTAGAATGGGACAAACTCGTGCCTCCACCCAGGATGGTTTTAGGCCCCAGCTCAAGATCAAAACCCAAACTACCCGAATGAGATTGCAGGTGGTCTTCCGATCGATTCCAATTGTTCTCGTAGAAATAGCGGGTTCCCTGGTATTTATAATCGCGGTAATGCAAGGCATAAGTATTCCTCCTATAATTGAGATTATAGTTATAGTCTCCGAAGAGGTTAATCTTCCCGTAGCGACTATTAAGTCGCAATCCGGCTATGGCCTTCGGGCCTCTGCCGTAGCCCCCGGTCAGGGATAGATCACCCCGAGTGCCAGTGGATGAAGTGCTGCGCATTACGATCCTGATGATTCCCGCTACTCCGCTGGCGTCGTACTTGGACGGTGGCTGGTGAATGATCTCGATGGCCTCTATACTCTCCGCCGGCATGGCTTCCAGCCGGGCGAAAATGACCGCTGCCGGCGCCCGTTGGACCCGGTCACCAATCATCAGCAGTACTTCGCCCCGGCTACCAAGTGAGATGCTGCTATTCTGATGGTTGACTAACACGCCCGGAGCTTTTTGCAGCACCTGCAGCGCATTATTGCCGCTGAGGGCGGGGGTGGCCGTGACGTTCATCACCAGGCGGTCGGTCCGCTGTTCAAAGAGCAATTTTCGCCCACGGACGGTCACCTCGGAGAGCGTTTCCCCGATCGGCTCAACGGTGATTTCATAATGCAGTACCGTAGGATCTACGGGGGTGTAGATTTCGGCGTAGCCAAGTGCTATCACCTTCAGTGTGGCGTTTTCCAGCCGAGAAAACACCAGGCGAAAGGTTCCAGAACTATCCGTCGTGGTTCCGCTCTGAAAGCTGGAATCCAAAGCCGAAAGGAGCACGACGTGTCCATATGGCACTCCGGCACCTCCGGAGTCAATCACGGTTCCGGTTATTACCTGACTGCTTACCGGGAGCGTAAGGAGAACTATGGCAATTATTGAGCTATAGTGGAAGGTTGACGTGGCATACATGGATGTATTGCTTAGTGGACTATCTTAATTTACGGCCCGTACCTGACTCGGAGCCATTGATTTTGCCAAAGTGATAAAATAACTTAGGAGGGTTATGGAGTAATCACTTCCAGGTAGGGAGGGTGCTGCTCGATTGGTGGGGAAAGCGGAATTCAGGCCCATCTTGCCTAAAGTTTGGCCTTCACTCCCGCCGCCACACCCTGCAGCGCGAAACAGTCCGGCAGGGCAACAGAAAATCGCGGGGGGCTTCATAGCGCTACAAGCGACTACCTCACCACTTGAGTTAACCACGTGCATCGCCAGCCCCAGGTACCGCAGCACACCCCTGGGGTGGATCGGTCGAGCCACCGCGCCAGAATTTAAATGTTGTGAGGCTGGGGTTGAAACGCCTGTTTTTCAGCGCTTTACGAAAGATGAAGTTCTGTGGGTGGTGCTCCAACAGCCGAAAGGCAGCTGCTACGGTGACAAGGGAATTTATCCTCCATCTTTGTTGAGCTATAGCAACAGGTGTGATCTTGCGTCCAATTGCTGAAGCAGTAGTGGACCACCTCCCAGGACGGGAATTGTCGATCCAGGTTGCGCCTCTGTCAGCAGGTGTACGTGATCCACAGGCTGGCATTGGAAACGTCACGCAAGTCGTGTGTGCGTTTGCGTCGAATAGGCAGAAAGGGTTTAACTCAATACCACTGGCTGTCGGTTAACCGAGCTTCCCTTAATGTGCGGCAGCCGCGACAGGAACGCTGCCTATCTGCTGCATCAGGGACATAGTGTCGAACTGCATCCAGTGGTTAACTATCTTGTTATCTTCTAACTCGTACATGATAAGGCCATCCACATTTACTTTCCGACCGGTTGGTGCGATACCGAACAACTCCCCCTTATGCTCTCCCTGGACTGTTGCTCGACACACAACTTTGTTTCCTTCCGCAACAAGGTCCTTTATGCAAAGTTGATAATTAGGTAATCCCGACTCGAATACGATTATGTGGTCTCTTAACTCGGAATCTGCAATGAATTTATCAAGAGTGGCTCTTGACTTGTTCAGGTTTAATGCCTGCACGTAATCCTGAATCAGCTTTTTACATTGTTCTGTAGTGATCATGGTCTTGTTGTCATTTTAGAATTATAGAAATGGGTTTATCTAATATGTAAAAATAGGACGCTGCTATCGCTTACCGTTGTAAAAAAAGGACATTCTCAGGCACCTACCAGTGCTGCCATAGTACGGTAGTAGTGTATAAAATCTGATGGCTTTTTTCCGGAGAAATCGTAGAAGTCCCTGATAAAGTGTGCTTGATCATAATATCCACCTTCATCGACAATGTCCATCCAGTTACCCGAAGTAGAAGTCGATAGATGAGAGACATAGTTGAACCGTTTGATGCGGGAGAACAACTTCGGGCTTATCCCCACTTTTTCCGTGAAGCGCCTCCTCAATTGACGTGGACTAATGCAGAGTTCATCGGACAACTGGCTGATTGACAGAATGCCTTTTTGCTGCACAATGGAAGCTAAAGCATAATCTTCCAAATCTATTTTCAGGCTAGAGTTATAGAGCTTCTTCAATAGGAATTCTTCCAATACAGTAATCCGTTGCTGGCTAGTTTTGCTTTCCAATATCCGCTGCTCCACTTGGGCGGCTTCACTTCCCAAGACTAATTTCAGTTCAATACGTAGGTTCGTGAAAGCGATCATGGGCACTCCTAATACGTTCGAGAGACCGGCAGGCCTAAAGGCAATACCAATCATCCCTGGGCGACCGCTTAGGCGCAGTGTGTAGTTCTTTGTAAACTGCCCTACTATAAAACTGCGAGGGACGTTTTCCCACTTGGCATTTGGAAGTTGCACTTGATAAGGGTCTCCATAATTGAACACCATACCACCCAGACCATTAGGAGGTGAATGCACTTCAAGCGCAACTTCCACTGCCTCTTGGCTTTCCCAGACGTAGTAGCACATAACGAATGGCAATAAGACTATAGAGGGTTGATATTTGCAGTATACCATAGCGGTCCTTGTTGTAGTAAATATGGGTCTAGGAAAGAACCGGTAGGAAGGCTTGAGCCCTCTACCCATCATGCAATGGTTTAGGCCAGATAAAACGAAGTTTTACCTACTGTTCTGAAGTTCAGCCTCAAAAGCGAGCGCAATTCATCCTTATTTAGTATTCCTTGGCTTGCTCCAGGAAGCCGACGACAGCTTCTCGATACTTACTGTGTTTCTCGTAATAATAGGAATTGATGACCACCTTTGGCAGCAACTTCCACCATCGCTCGCCCAGATTTAGGTTGGGCGAGTAAGCAGGCAAAAAGACGAACTCCACCCGGTTACTGGCCGCCCATTCCTGCAACCAGGCGCACCGATTGTAGCCCGCATTGTCACAGATCAAGTAGATGGTTTTGCCGGGGTGTTTGGCCAATAGCTTGCGGCACAGTCTCAGGGTCGATTGCGCATTGATGGCCTCGGCCACGTCGTAGACCAAGGGCTCCGGCTTGCTGGCTCGAACGGCCGCATTGATGTTGACTCGTTTGCGTCCGCTGTTGCAATCCACCTCGAAGTCCTGCCCCTTCCGGATCCAACCCCTACCGGTCTTCGTATTGTGGGTAGGATGACAGCCGTCCGAGAAGTACACCTCTGCCGCTCCACTGGCCACCTCCCGCAGCAGGCGGGGCAGCGTATCGGTCGGAAAGACCACCTGGGCCACTTCATCGGCCTTACTCGCTACCGCCTTGGAGTGCTTATACACAAATCCCAACCGATGAAGCAGGTCACGCATGCCGGAGATCGTATACGTCACGCCAAATTGCTCCTTTACGTAGGCGATGATGGGCTTGACGTCCAGGTATAGATGGTCGCTCAGGTGATCTACGAGTAAGGCTTCCTGCTGCTCGGTAATTAGCTTACCACAGTAGGGAACATAGTTGTCGTCGAAGTAGGCCGTCAGCCCTCTGTCTTTGAAGCCAGTGGCGTAGCGTCGGATTGTATTGTCATCCAAGCTAAGACTGAGTTGGATATCTTCCATCGACAGACCGCGGTGTATCATCAGCAAGACCGTGGCCTTGACAAAGCGCCGCCGGTTGAAGCGCTCTCTCTTCTGAATCTGCCGCAGCAGTAAAAGCTGTTCTTGACTGACCTCCAGTTCCATGGTCAAAAAATAACGCCTTTTCCCAAATCAATTTGCTGCGAGTATAATAATCCGACGCAACCCATGTAAATGTGCAGCGGTAGCATTTTATCCTAAAGTGGTTTCCCACCCAACGGTGAGTAACGCGCGCAGGTCGAGTAGGTCTCGGCTGCAAAAGTTAGAGCATGTCTAAAATTATGATTTTTCAGATATGAGTTAGCAAAAGGCTGCCAGTCGTGTTTTGTAAGTCGCCAAACTATACGAAACATGACCCAGCAGTTCGCTCGGTTGACTGACAGCCAGTGGGACGAAGTTAAAGCATTGCTGCCCATTGGGCGCAGGCGCAAACACAATCTGCGTGACGTCTTTGATGCCATACTCTGGCTGACCCGCACCGGCTGCCAGTGGCGCAACCTTGAATCTCAGTTTCCACCCTGGAAGACCGTCCACTACTACTTCAGTAAATGGTCGCGGGATGGTACGATCGAAACGATCAATGATGCGCTCAATCGCTTAGAGCGAGTACTCGTTCACGCTCGTGAAGCTAGTCCCAGTTTATTACTGGTTGATGCTCAGAGTGTAAGGTTGTCTCCGATGATCGGCCGCGATCGAGGAATGGATGGTGGCAAATGGATTAACGGCCGAAAGCGTAGTATTCTAACCGACACCTTGGGTCGAATCTGGAGGGCCGAGGTACATGCAGCTAATATCCACGATGCAATCGCAGGAATGGAGCTGATTTATCCGAACTTCACCGATCAAATCCCACGCGCGAAAAAGCTACTTGCGGACAGTGCTTACACGGGCCAATTCGCTGCGTTGATGAGTCAACTTGACCGAGTGGTATTTGAGTGCCCGAGCCGTCCGCCGGATCAGCGGGGTTTTGTCGTCGAAGCGAAGCGTTGGGTAGTTGAAAGGAGCTTCGCCTGGATGAATTTCTTCCGTCGAATCATCAAGGATTACGAGCGAACAGTAGAAAATTCTGTAGGCTTTATTCTTATGGCTAATATTCAGATGGTTATATCGTCAATAGCTGCCTTCGGACCCTGAAATTTTTAGACATGCTCTTAGCCTCGCCGCTAATGCAGCTCCCGGGCAGCCGCTTCCCGCACCCCACTCGGCGCAAATCCGAACTCGGTCTTAAACGCCCGACTGAACCAGGAGGCATCCCGAAAGCCCACGGCGTACCCTATTTCGGACACGGAAAGTTCCGTCGTGTGCAACAACTCTTTGGCCCGCTGCAAGCGAATGCTGCGGATGAAGATCGCCGTGGATTTGCCGGTGATCGCCTTCAATTTTCGGTACAGCTGTGACTCGCTCATGTGTAGTTTTCGCGCTAGGTAGAGGGCGTTGATGTCCGCGTTATCCAGGTCGTCGAGGATAATGCGAATGGTCCGCTGCAGGAATTTTGTTTCCGGCGCGGTGCCCGTGGCACGCAGAAAATGTTTGAACGGGTCGGTGTCTACCCGGCGGATCAGCTTCTTGCGCAGTCGCAGCAGTTGGTCAATGCGGGTAAACAGTTCCGCCCGGCTGAAGGGCTTGGCCAGGTAAGCATCGGCGCCTACGCCCAGCCCCCGCAGCCGGTCGCGTTCGGTGGCGCGGCCCGTGAGCAGAATGACGGGAATGTGGTCGGTACGGGCATCGTTTTTCAGTGCTTCGCAGAGGGCAAAGCCGTCCTTTACGGGCATCATCACGTCGCTGATCACGATGTCGGGCAGACGGTCGTAGGCGATGGTTTCACCGGCCCCGCCATCGGTAGCGTGTACGATGGCGTACTTGCTTTCCAGGCATTCGCGCAGGTAGTGGGCCACGTCGTGGTTGTCTTCGACGACGAGGGCCAGGGGGCGGTCGGTGGCCGTGTCGGCGACGATAAATGTCCGTTCCGGTACCGCAATGGTATGCTTTGGCGGGGACGCGGGTGCAATATCCTTGCTGCAAGCGGTGCGGGTAACCGGCAGTAGCACGGTGAACGCACTGCCCCGTTCCGGCGTACTCTCCACTTCAATCGTACCCCCCAAATAAGTAACCATCTCCCGAGTCAAAGCTAGTCCGATGCCCGTGCCTTCTCCCTTGTGAATGCCTTCGTTGCCGGCCTGGTAAAACCGATCGAAAATGTACGGTAAGTCCGCCGGGTCGATACCGCGGCCCGCGTCCTTTACCCTTAGGAAACATTGCTCCTGCGTGCCCGCCATCGCGTGCTTCAGGTGGAGGAAAACGCTCTCCCCGGCGGCGGAAAACTTGATGGCGTTCGACAGCAGGTTCGATACGATGACGGTAAGGGCCTGCGGGTCGTAGTCCATCAGCAGTTCATCCGTTTCGGTATAGACGATGAGCTCTACCCCCCGTTCGGCGGCGTGACTCTCGAAGCTCTCGCAGAGGTACTTTACGAAGGAGATGACGTCGGCGTGAACGGGGGCAAGCTCCAGGTGACCGCTTTCCAACTTGGCCAGGTCCAGCATTTCGTTGACCGACCGGAGAAGCTGCCGGCCGTTGCGTTCGATCACGGTAAGGGATTGCGCCGCTGTTGACCAGTCGCCATTGCACCCGCGTTCCCGCAACTGATCGGCCAGTCCCATAATGACGGTAAGCGGCGTGCGAAATTCGTGGGTGATGTTGGTGTAGAGTTCCGACTTTACCGTGTCCAGTTCCTTCAGTCGTGCGGATTCGGCCACGGCCAGCCGCCGGTTCAGCTGAAACCAGTACAGGGCGTACAGCAGGCCCGCCAGGAGAGCGGCGTAACCCGCGTAGGCCCACGGACTTGCCCACCAGGGCGCGGCCAGGTAAACGGGTAAGACGGTTTCCGGGCCCCAGTCGCTGTTGGCCGTTGCCGCGCGGACGCGAAAGAGATAATCACCCGGCGGCACCTTCACGTAAGAAGCGCGGTGCTCCTCGCCCGCGGTGCGCCAGCCGTTGTCGTAGCCTTCCAATTGAAATTGGTATTTATTGCCGGCCGGGTTGGAAAAATCGGTGGCAAAAAACGAAAGATCAAAGGCGGACTGTCCCGCCGACAGTTCGACGTTGTCCAGGGTGTAAACGGGTGCGTTCGGCCCATCGTTAGCGGATTCGTCCCCGGCGATATAGGGCAGTTTAAAGTTCAGGAGGGCTACTTCCGGTCCGCGTTCCTTGGCGGTGTGTTCCTCCAACGTGGCCGGGTCGAACCGGTGAAAGCCGCCGTTTACGCCGAAGAACAGCCGGCCGTTTTCGGCCCGGTACAGCGTCGAACGTTGGCCGTGAAAAGGACGAAGCCCCGCGCCGAGGGGAAAGAACTTCTGGTTTCCCGTTGCGGCATCGAAATTGACGAGCCGGTCGGTGAGCAGCCAGGTACCCGTGGGACCGGCCTCCTGTAGGCCCGCAAAGTAGGGTAGGTCTTTATTCGGGATCAGGTGGGTAGCGAAGTTATTCGTTTGCACCGAAAGCCGCTTTACCGAGGAGGTCGTGCAGATCCAGATGCACGCGCATTCCCCGGCCTCCACCGAATAGACGTGGTTGGGGTCACCTCCCTCCATTTCCTTTGCGGGCCGGCCGACGAACCCCCTGAGGTTTGGTGTACCCGCTGCGTACGGACTACGCCGGGCGGGGTCGTACCTTACGTAGTGGACGATCGTTTCTCCCCCCTTCCGAACGCCCCCGACCAGCCAAATATCGCCCTCGCCATCGAGGGTCATCAGGGCGTTCTTTGTGGGGCTGACGCCCTCAGTTTCGCTCGTTAGGTAGTCATAAGCGATGAATTTACTCTGCCGGGCGTCGTACACGTGAAGTTGGTGACTTAGGGGTGTCAACGCCCAGAGTTGATCGTCCGCGTCGAGTAAAATATCGGAAATGTGGTCGTGCGGAACGTCTGGGTGAGTGACCCGATCGTTCCGGGAATCCCAGTGGCTTAGCCGGTTGGGCGCATCGCTGAGCAGCCAATAACCACCCTGGCGGTCACTGACGATCTTGGTGATGCCGTTTAGCGGTACGACCGGTTCGGCTAACAGTTTGTCGTGCGCTAATTTGCGCAGTCCGCTCCGTTGGGTTCCGATCAGGACCGCCCCATTTTCGTCATCGAGAAAACTGAGGGCTGCGTCCTGCGGATCCGTGAAAGCGTAGTGATCGAAGACCGATTGTTTTACGGTGACCCGGTAGACGGCCGAAGCCTCGTCGGCCGTCCATACCCAGCGGCTGCCGTCCCGTGATTCGTACATATTCCACCAGCCGTTTTCGGTAAAGCCGTTGTCAACGCCGGCCTCGAACCGGAAGGTGCGGGTAAATCCCGTTTCGGGATCGTAGTACTTCAGTCCGCCGTCCCAGACACCGATCCAGAATTTACCCTCCCGGTCTTCGTGGAGGAAGCTCGTGTGGAGCAGTCTGGTATCCTTCAAATAGGGAGCGGACAGCGGACTACCGGGCGCGTCGTCCCTGGTGCGTGTAAACCGGTCGGTCTGGGGGTCCAGCAGGTGCAGGCCGTTGCCCTTAGTGCCTACCCACAGCCGCCCCCGCGAATCCTCGGTGACCATGGCCACCTTATTGGAAAGCAGACTGTTCCGATCGTTCGGGTCGTGGAGGTAGCGGACAAAATCGTTCGTTGCGGGCCGGTAGCGGTTCAGGCCTCCCGCATCATCCGTTTCCCAGAAGGGTCCGGTTGCGATCCACACCGTCCCCCGTGCGTCTACGTGGAGATCGCGGCAAATTTGGTAGCTGAGACTGGTAGAATCGGCGGGGTCGGGCAGGAAGCGTTGAAATCTTCCGGTTTCGCGGTCTAGAATGTTTACCCCATTTCCGGTAGCGACCCAGAGGTTGCCGGCGTGGTCCTCGTCAATTTTACTGACGAAGTCATTACTCAGGGTGGCCGGGTCTTTTTCCAGGTAGCGGAAGGACACGAAATGTTCGGTACCGTAGTCGAATCGGGCCAGGCCGCCACCTCCGGTACCGATCCAGAGTTCGCCGTTTCTGGTTACGTAGAGGTATTCGACGTAGTTGTTGGGCAAGGAGCCGGCCCGATCGGGCGCGTGGCGGTAGGTCCTGAACTGGTAACCATCCCAACGGTGGAGGCCGTTCTGGCTGCCGAACCACATGAAGCCGAAGGAATCCTGGGTAACTGTCTGGATGTGGCGGCTGGGCACGTTACCGGGCATATCGAAGCGCTCGAATCCAAAATAGGGCGGCGTGGAAGCACTTTGCCCGATCAGCGTTCCGGACAGGATGCTCAGCAGGAGGATGAGTCTACACATGATAAGGGTATCTAATAGGATAAGGCCCGGCTCCGGGGCGGTATCCCATTAAAATACGAAGCTTACTCCGTAATAGCTAGCTGGATAACATTAATAAGGCGTCATTTACGGTCCTTATTATCCCCTTCGCAGCAATCGGCGAACGAAGGCTTGACCCATTATTGCAATCTGGCCCAAATTCGCCACTTAATTGCTTGTAATGTAGTCCTTTACGTTCGTCACGGGCATCCCGGCGGGCAGGCTGGGCCAGAGGTAGAGTTCCCGTTTCCGGAAGTTGATCGCGGTCCGTTGTTGGCTCAGGAATGCGAAGCCGAGGATGCCGTCAATGCGCGGACCGGGAAGCTGGCGGTTCAGTTCGCGGAGGTCTTTACACAGCGTATTCATGGGGGTGGTTTGTAGTTCACCCAGTTGCAGCGCGGCCCTGAAGAGTCCTGCTTTTCCTTTCTCGCACGGCTGGCCAATGGTAGTGATGGCCGACCTTTGGTCGGTGGTTTGCAGGCCGATGCGCTGCGCCGTACTCACGTCGAAGAGGTTGACGCCCGCTCCCGTATCCAGGCCCCAGGTAAAGGTTTGCCCGGCCAGCTCGGCCTCGATCAGGGGCAGGTAGCGGGCGTAGCGGAAACCGAGGGTGCGCGCTGGCAGACCGGCCGGGCACTTCCGGAGCGGTTCCCCCTTTTTTCCCAGGCGGTAGAACTCGATGGTGGTGGAGCGGTAATCCAGGTGTAGCTCGTAATTCCGTAAGACGTTCATCCCGATCAGCCCCAGGAGCGGCAATTGCAACCTTTTTTCCAGGGCGCTGAGGTCGCCGAGGGCGGCAAAGACCATTTTCTCGGTCCATGGGCCCAGTTTGAGCGTGGTGTGCAGCGTACCTCCCAGCGCACGGTCACCGGTGTAGGTGCGCAACTGCACGAGCTGGTGTTCAGCGGTAAAGTGAACACTGTTGAGGATGGTATGGGAAGAACCGGAATCAACGACAAAGTATCCGCTACGCGCGCCGGCGGATGCTTCCACGAGGATCAGGTTGGCAGCGAGGCGAAAGGAGGTCCGGTAATGGGTCGGAGGCGGTTGGGCGTATAGCGTACCCACAAGAACCAACAACGGGATGAAGAGTGTGATAGGGAGCGGTGATTGTGACACGGGGGGGGGTGTTTATTTGCTTACCCATAAGGTCTTCGCTGAGGCACTTGCCCCCGTGCACCAATTTGTCTGTGGCTAGTAGTATTCCTAACGCCGCCTTCGGAGTTGGACTATTATTGCACGCGTTTCCCGTTTGCGCCTTGCTTTTTAATTTACACTTCCACCCACCCGGCAATCACCCCGTCCTGTCTTGCGGATGATTTACCGCGGTCAGTCCATTGAAGATATCCACCTTAGCCTAAGCCGGGATGACAACACGGTTCGCCGCTACGCTACCGGTTTCAAACAAAAAGGGCTGACGGCCTACTTCGACGATAACTATGTACTCTACTGCGGCAAGCTTACCGAGCAGCAGGAAAAGTTACTTGTAGATCACCTGAGCGACCACCTGCTGACCCGCCGATAGCGTGAAAGTGTTAGAGTTCGAAGTGCTGGTAAATGCATCGAATTCGATGTAATTAAAACTGGGGTTGTGTTTACGCTCCCAGGCTTCGATGAACTCCACGGTGCTTCGCGCCCGCATCCAGTTGGGCAAATTGATACGGGACTCTCCCTTCAGTTTCGCCATGTCGGTCACGCAGATAAATCCGGACTCCTGGTCCATCCGGACGGGCGCGCCGTCAATCGTCAGTGTTCATACTCTCCTCGGTAAGTCGAGGTAGCAAGATAGGGACTATACCGACTTCACAATGCCGGAACGACTATGAACTGTGGGCGCTTGATTGGTATTGGCAAGAACTTAAATACCGCGTTGTATTTCATTAACAATAGGGTTTGTCATAAGCGTCCCATTTTACCATTACCGTTCACGAAGGTGAGGGATAAACTTCATCTCGCAGTGGAATACGCAACTTTTTATGATGAGCGTGTCCTTGCCATTCTTTAGGTAGCTAAATAGATCTTTCATTAGATGATCTACGTTCCTGGCCGGTGGTGCCATATGAGCAACCGCACTGCCGTTGAAGATTCCCACCGACTTGCTTCTGTATCTACCCGCCCCCTCAACTAGGCCCTGCATGTGCATTTTGTGTGCTCGTAGATAGAGTGTTCCGCGCAACTAAACACAACCAATAGTGCATCATCAGGCTATTTAAAAGCTGATAAATATAATATTTGGCTATTACAATAGCTAGATGTATGTTTGTGACATGATCAATAGGACCATCACCCCAACCATAGAAGACAAGATTGGTAGCGGGAAAGCCATCATGATAATCGGGCCTCGTCAGGTCGGCAAGACTACCATTATCCTCGACCAGTTGAAGGGCAAGGACTTCACCTTTTTCGATGGCGATGATCCTTCCATACGGACTGAATTAGATACGCCGAACACGGAGAAAATCAGGCGACTGATTGGTGGGAAGAAGATTGTGTTCATCGACGAGGCGCAACGGATTAACGGTATCGGCTTAACGCTGAAGATCATCACGGATCAGTTCAAGGATGTCCAGCTCTGGATCAGTGGATCTTCCTTATTCAACGAACTCAATGAACCCCTGACGGGACGAAAATGGGAGTACGAATTGTATCCCATCAGCTGGGAGGAGTACGAAAATCACGTAGGATATCTTAAAGCACAGCAGAGTCTGGAGAGTCGCCTAATCTATGGGATGTATCCGGATGTGATCAACAATGAAAATGGGCGAGAGAAAGAAGTGCTGAGAAATCTAGTGAATAGCTATCTGTACCGAGACATCCTCTCGCACGGAGAAATCAGGAAACCGGAGGTACTTGAAAAATTGGTGCAGGGGTTAGCCCTCCAGGTAGGTAGTGAAGTGAACTACAATGAACTGAGCCAGCTGGTATCCATTTCTAAGGATACGGTGCAACGGTACATAGAAATTCTGGAGAAGGGCTACGTCATCTTTAGATTAAGGTCATTTAATCGGAACGTCCGCAACGAGATTAAGCGGGGAAGAAAAATATACTTCTATGATAACGGCATTCGGAATGCGATCATTGGCGAGTTTGGCAGCTTAGATAACCGGCAGGATGTAGGTATGCTGTGGGAAAACTTTTTAGTTTCCGAAAGAATCAAGCAGAATAGTTACAAATTGACCTTTGCCAAATCTCACTTTTGGAGGACAGCCCAACAGCAGGAGATTGACTACGTAGAACAGAACGGCCTAAAGCTGAAGGCCTTTGAGTTCAAGTGGAATCCAAAAGCTAAGGCTAGGTTTTCCAAGACTTTTTTGAACACTTACGAGGCCGAAGGCAAGTTGATCAATCGGGATAACTTCAGGGAATTTGTGATACTGGAAGAATAAAGAAAAATGCGCCGAACACCGCGCCCAGCGTCACCCGGGGCTGGGGGGGGAGTGCTGGTTTTGTTACCCGAAAGCCCGCGCGGTGCCTTCGTAGAATAAAAAGGGCTGCCCGTTGTCAATCGAGCATAAGACCTACTTTGTAACGTGCTCCTCCGAGTTGCTCTTTAGGCACCAAACCGTCACCAAATCAGGTAAAATGCAACACGACCAGTCCTTCCCAGCGAAAAGTAAAAGTCCAACCCCCTTTATCCAGACCTACTTCCACGGCACCAAAGCCGACCTGCAACTCGGGGATCACATAGAAGCGGGGTTCAACTCGAACTAGGGGCGGAGAAAACGGTACTGCGTTTCGACTTCCTTGCGGTTGGCCTTGTGTTCAACTCGAACTAGGGGCGGAGAAAACAAAGCGAATGCGCGTAGTCGGTGAAGTTACCGTATGGGAGGGCCATCCGGAAGATCAGGTGCAAGCGATGCGGGAGGGCCTGGCGAAGCTAAAGGAAAGGGGAATCGACTCGCTGAATGATGAGTGAAAACCGGGGTTAAGACGAGTTCTGCGAAAGCTACGGGATGTCTAAGGGGCGGCATCGCACGAGGACTCACAAAAGGTTGAGGCGCTCTGCGCCGACCCTGACGTATAAAAGTGGACCGCAATGCAGGGTCGGCTTAGAAAGCCTCATCCTTGGGGTCACCAAAAATGTGTAATTTTCGAAGCCTACGGAACCGACAAAGGGTTCGTGCCGTGGGTCTTCTTACCCCTTCCTTACAATCGCACCCAACGTTAATACTAATGAGACACCTTGTATTCTGCTGCCTTCTGCTTTTTGTAGCTACGGGCTGCAACACTACGAAATCCACGACCGCCACCGCCGACGACGACGCCGGATGGATCTCCCTGTTCGACGGCGAATCCCTGACCGGCTGGAAAGCCAGCGAGAACCCGGCCACCTTCACGGTCGACGACGGTAGAATAGTCGCCCACGGACCACGGGCTCACCTGTTTTATGTAGGCCCGGTCATGGACCACGACTTTAAGAACTTCGAATTCAAGGCCCAGGTGATGACGACTCCGGGCTCCAACTCCGGTATCTTCATTCATACGGCCTACCAGGAAGAAGGGTGGCCAAACCAGGGATACGAAGTGCAGGTAAACAACTCGCAGTCGGACTGGCGGCGCACGGGCAGCATCTACGCCTACGACGACGTACGGGAAGTACACGTACCCGACAACGAATGGTACACCCAACACATCATCGTGCAGGGAAAGAAAGTAACGGTGAAGCTAAACGATAAAACGATCGTGGAATACACCGAACCCGACAATACGGAACGGCCGGCCGATGCGCAGGGCAAAGTCCTTTCCAGCGGCACGTTTGCCCTACAGGGGCACGATCCGGATAGCAAGGTTTACTTTAAGGATATTATGGTTAGGCCGTTGGGGGAGTAGGTTGACCCGCAAGTCAGTTGGTCATAAGTTTCAGCACCCTTTTCGAGCAGCTCTATACGGCTGAGGATACCGGGTGCAGGTAAACCGGCAGGGGAAGGTAAAAGTCCATACTACTTATCATGCGCCAGCATATGGAGGATGTGCCATATGGCACGAGCAGAGCAAACGGAAACTAGTCAAGATAACCGTCGCCCCCACACTTAAGGCAGGAAATTCGCGCGTGGGCAGGTAGGTGACCACATACCGGGCAAATACTGCCATCGGACACGGATGGTGAGAACATTTCATCCACTATTGCATCTAAGAAAACACCCTTCAAACCGCCCTTTTCGTTCCAACTCTGTACCGTGTAGTGCGTATGTACCGCCTGCACAAATTCCCGGTTTCCATCCTCACCCAAAATATCGGGATGTTCCTGGATGATCGCCAGCGATTCGACGATTACTTCATCCTGGTGAACCACCAGTTCATCATGACGAAGTTTGATAGCTTTCAGGGCATCCATATCCTCGCGCATCAGCTCCTCCAGCTCCTCCAAGATTTCTGGATCCTGAAATAAATTCATGATACTTGCACCAAAAGTTATGACGCCGTCCCACTCTCCCCAACTGTCCTGACTGATCGCCATTTGATTTTTATTTTGACCCAGAACAACGAGCGCATCGCTCTTTCGCGCGTCCGGCACCACATCGAGGATGCTGGCGTAAATAGAATCACTTTCCTGTTTTAATAGATTGATTTCAAGGTTCAACCGTGACGACTCCAGCATTAAGGCGTCCAGCTTATTAGTTGGTGAATGCAAAAAATTACAGGAGAAGAGTATGACTAATGGCAGAGAGCAAAGTGCTAGTTTCATCGGAGGGGAAATGATGGGCGAGTTGTTACCAAATATAAGAACAGATAGCTAAACTTCCAATACCATAACACTTGAAATTCACCCTCTTTTCATCAGGAGTTGCGGACCGCAATACTACCCTGGCAACTAAATAAGCATCCACTACCCGAATCTCGCTAAACTTCCGTCAGCGGAAGAAACAACGATAAAACTTGATACTGTAAATTATAGAATGTAATTAATTTTCTCCATTCAAACCAATACCGTTTGCATTGCATGTCTGTCGGCCGTAATTTAATTGTATTGAACACTGCAAAAACAGACGACTATGAGGACCATCATCTTTCTCCTTCTTTTCGCTTTCGGAACCGCTTTGTGCGCACAGTCCGCCAAACAACTTCGCTTTCTTGAATCCATCGCTGAAACGCTGTATCAAGCCGCTCACCCGACCAACAATTACTTAGGGGGGCAGTACCAATGGCAGGAATACTCTGATGGTCAGGTTGCAACTCTATCCCTGTATGCTACCGATTCGTGGAACGGTAAACAAATTGGCACTGATATCGGCATTGTATTTCAGAACGGCTACATATCAGATGTTAAGGTGCTGGGTGATGAAGACTCTTGCGGCGTAGCTTGCTGCTTTACGACAGTAAGCCTAGTTAAGTCTATCGTGGTAGCCTATATGAATGATACGGCCAATACTAGCTATTCAGAGTTAGCGGAGAAATCCAAACGAATCTTGGGGAAGTCCTTAGAAGCCTTATCCGGTAAGGAGTTGGTGCTGCTATGGCTGAACCTAGCTTACGCTGTTAGCTAGCCGAGCCTATAATACGCAGAAGTAGTTTTTGGCGAAAATGGTTTCGTCAAGGGTTCCGGATCAGACCTTCTGAGCTATGAGGGTGATCTTTGGTATTTAGCAACTGTCAAGAATGGCAGTTTCGCCGTCGTCATTGGTTAGTGCCCATTTGGTACTTCCGCCTCCCGGCACAGAGACCGCGAAAGCGGTAGTGTCTGCGGGAGCTACACGCTCTAAGGTCCCAGTTGGTGGTTTCGCACTCGGGACAGTTGTCCTCGTCCTGAATTTCTTCTGGGGCGGCAATTTATTCTTTCCCGCAAGAAGATAGAAAGAGGCCGAAGGCAAGAAGGGTGAGTGAGAAATAAATTTTTGTAAAAAGGGAGTCACTACCTGTTGATAACTATCAGGAGCGCATTTTGCATCCGAGCGGCAAAACAGGCAACGGATCGATACCCCCTTTGCTATTAGGAACATTTCTTAGCATTAGTCGGAGATCAGAATGGTGTATTCCCCCACTTAAATTCCAACCCAAAGCAATTTCACGGCAGCCCATGCGTCATACTCAGAAAAAGAAACGGACGCTGAATGCAGCGGTGTCCCCTCCGCCCCTATACCTACCGATATGATTACACGTTTAACCGCTCTTTTTTCCATCCTTATCTGTTTGACCGCCTCCGGGTGCGGCAATGACGGAGAGGAAAACCCGTTCGTAGGCAAAACCTTCGAAGTATCCGCGATAACGTCCAAATCAGCGGTGCGCGGGGCAATCAACGACGGGGGCACCATCCGGCCGCTCAACGAGGAGGAGATGCCGAAATACAGTGGTTATTTTGCTTACAATGATGCCAACGACATCAGCTTTATCGGAACCCGGATTGCCTTCGTTTCGGACAATATGGTAGAATACGGCAAGGGTGAGTTCGCTACGCCCTTCCCCTACCAGGTAACTAATCGCACGGCTACGGTCGATTTTAACCTTCCTAATGATCCTCGTTGGATACCCAACCGGAATGATGCGTTGGTAATGGTCGACGACGGCAGCATCGAAAAGAGCGCCTTCCACTACCGACTGATGACCGACGAAGGCGGAACCCGCGGATCCGAAGGCGGGCAGTTCGAACCCAGCGTGATCGATGACCTGGAAGATCGCCTGACCGACGACGGGGACGTGTTTACCTACCAAACCATGACGTTCATCTACACTGAACAGTAGGGCGCCGGCTTAACAATACCCCGCTCTTTCCCAAAAAAACATTGCGCCCGCGTCCCCGCCCCTGCATACAGCCGGCCGCTAGATCTTGTCCTTCAGCTTATCGATCATGCCTTCCTGCCCCTTCTGGACGGCGGCTTTCGGACTCGCCATCCCCAGATCGGGAATACCGCCGACGGGAACCATCTTTTCCTGTTTGAACTCTCCCTTGCCGTCGAAGCTGGTGCCCGATGACCAGCGCCCGGTGGGTTGGGGGACGCTGTCGTCCTTGCCGGTGGTGTAGAAGGTGTAGTTGTAGCCCCCCGGCTCCAGGCTCTGGTCGAAGTTGTTGGGGATGGGGTGGTTGTCGGACCCGCCGAGCTCCTCCCAGGCGGCGAGGAACTGGTTCTGGTGCATGGTATCGCGGGCAATGAGGAAGCTGAGCATGTCCTTCATCCCCTTGTCGTCGGTCATTTTGTAGAGCTGCACGGCAAGCATGCGGCCGGTACTCTCGGCCATTACGTTGGCGAGCATATCGGCGGCTACGTTCCCGCTGGCGTAGACGTGACTGCAGTTAAAGGGTACTCCGCTGGCGTCCACGGGCATGGCGGCCATACAGGTTGAAATGGCGTGCTGTACGTTCATGCCGCCCATTGTAGCCAGCATGATGGGATCGTTGGCGGCCTTTTCCTGCTCCAGGGGGGCGCCCTCGAGGTTCAGGGCTACGGCCGTGGCCAGCATTTCGATGTGGCCCATTTCCTCGGTGCCGGTTTCGAGCAGCATGTCGCGGTACTTCTTCGGTCCGCGCGCCCCCCAGGCCTGGAACATGTACTGCAGGCAGACGCGAATTTCGCCCTGAATGCCACCGATGGCCTGCTGCAGGGCCTTTGCGAATACGGGATTAGGCTTATCGACCTTAACGTGATACTGGAGTTTGCCTCCGTCGTGGTAAAACATGGTGTAATTGGTTTGGGTAATTGTTTCCCCAGAAAGCCGACAATTACGGCAGGTGTTTCGTGTACACTATACTATGTAAAAATAAATGCCGCGCCTCAGCGAATTCACCGCATATCGTTCTTTTGCGTGGAGGGGCGGGGACGCAGGTGCGGTGCAAGATGGGATAGCTAAATAATTTGGTCTCACGGCGAAGGATTGCCCATCCCCCGCAGTCTAAGCACCAAGCTGCTTTACCCAATCCTTATATTCCCTTCCCCAATTTTTGGCCTACTACTGCTCTTTGCTTTCTCCGGCTGCGCCGAAGCCGGCGGCACCTGGCTGGAACCCTTCCGCGGATCAACAGTGAAACGCGGGGTTAAAATTTTCCTATACTGATCGCGGATCGGGTGCCAGAGGCTAAATTTACCGGCCTACCCATACTCGTTACCACCGCTATTCCCATATGCCCACCGTAAAGAATGCCCCCTGGGGCGACGCCCCCGCCGGCCCCGTACAGCGCTTCACCCTCGCCAACGATCGCGGCAATACGGTTCACATCCTTAACTACGGCGGCGTTGTGCAATCCATCCGCATCGACGGCAAGGAAATGGTGATCGGCTTTGATACACTGGAAGGCTACCTCGGCAAGCAACCCAACTACGGCGCCGTCATCGGCCGCTACGCCAACCGGATCGGTGGGGCAAGCTTCAAGATCGACGATACTACCTACGAGCTGGTGGCCAACGACGGCGAACACCAGCTGCACGGCGGCCCGGAGGGCTTCAACACAAAGATCTGGGAGGCGGAAAGCAGCACTACCGATACGGAGGCCGTACTGCAGCTGTCTCTCCTGAGTTCCGACGGCGACATGGGCTTCCCAGGCAACCTCCATGTTATTTGCACCTACGAGTGGACGAACGACGACGCCCTGCGCATCCACTATTCCGCTACGACGGACAAGCCCACCGTAGTCAACCTCACCAACCACAGCTACTTTAACCTCGGCAACGAAGCAACGGTACTCGGCCACACCCTGCGCCTCGACGCCAGCAGCTATACGCCGGTCTCCGATTCTCTGATTCCGACCGGCGACATCCTGCCGGTGGGCGGCACTCCCTTCGACTTCCGCGAGGAAAAGGTGGTGGGCAAAGATATTCGGGCCGACGATCCGCAGATCCAGCTGGCCGGGGGGTACGACCACAACTACGTAATCGACGAATACGACGGAACGCTGCGGGAGATCGCCCTGGTCACCGATCCGGAATCGGGCAGAAAACTGCGCTGCTTCACCTCCGAACCCGGGGTACAGCTCTTTACCACGAACTTCCCGGACGGTAAATTTTCCGCGCGGGGCGGTGCGCCACTGGTCCGCCACGCCGGCATCTGTCTGGAAACCCAACACTTCCCGGATTCCCCCAACCGGGCAAATTTCGTCTCCCCCCTGCTGAAAGTCGGTGAAACCTACAACACGACCACCGTCTACCGCTTTGAGTAACTAACCCTGATATGGCATGACCCGTGAGCACAAACACGTCATCATTTACGGCGCATTCGGGCTACTGCTCGGGACCAAGATCGTCGAAGTACTCCTGACCCGCACCGACACCGGCATCATCGACTGGTGGCTGCTGCTGATCGGCGTTGGAGCGGCCATCGTCCACTACCTGCCCGTCAACGAAAAAAGTGAGCCCGGGGATGACACGCGTAAAAATGAGCCCAAATTCGGTGAAGAAGAAGATACCCTGGTGCTCCGTGATCATTCCCACCCTCAACGAAGCGGATCACCTCGGCGCGACGCTGCGCCGGTTAACCGAAGCAGCCCCAGCCGCTTCCTATGAGGTCATCGTAGTAGATGGAGGCAGCACGGATGCTACCCAGGACATTGCGCGCCGCCACGGCGCACGGATCATTCACGGCACCCGCGGACGCGCCCAGCAAATGAATGCGGGTGCCGAAGTAGCCCACGGTGAAAGCCTCTATTTTCTGCACGCCGATACCCTGCCGCCGCCGGACTGGTGCACCCGCTTACGGGAAAGCCGGGGCGTACCCTGCTGTTTCCGTTTGCGCTTTGCCGGCCAGGAGACCATGCCGTGGCTGCGCCTCTATTCCTTCTTTACCCGCTTCGACGTCGATGCCTTCCGCTTCGGTGACCAGTCGCTGTGGGTCAGCCGCACGGACTTCCTTGCCGTCGGTGGATTCCCCGACTGGCGCCTGCTGGAAGACAACCGCATGGTACGCAATCTAAGGCAACACTGTGGGGATTTTCGCATCCTCGACGGCCACGTCACGACCTCCCCGCGCAAGTACGTGCGGAATGGATTCGTGTACACCCAAATGGTCTATACCCTGCTGTACACTCTCTACCGGCTGGGGGTGGGTCAGCAGCGGCTGCTGGCAATCTACGCGCGCTTACTTCATTAGTTCCAGCAGTCCCCGTAGCGGCACGGCGGCCTGGTGCGGACGGTAATTGAGGTCGTAACGCAGCTCCTGCAGGGCCTTCTCGATGCGGAAAGTATCGAGCAGTACCTCCAGGTCGCGCTCGTCGGCGGGCAGCAGGCGGGTGCCGGGGGTTGCTTTGCGGTAGGCGGTCAGGTATTCCGCCGACAGGTAGCGGTTAGCGGTGCGGAGCCAGTCGGATAGTTGGGTTCTGGCGGTCTGGCTGAGTCCGGGCAGGTCCTCTTCGTACACCAGTCCGGCGGCGTAGCTGATGCTGCGCATCATGTTGGCGATGTCCTTGGCGGGGCTGCGGCGCAGGCGGCGCTGGCTGTAGCTGCGGTCGGGGTCGCCGTCGAAGTTCTGGATCAGGAATTTGTCGTCGCTGATCACCAGTTGCTCGAGGGTAAAATCGCCGTGGATGCGAATCTTGTCGGATTCGATCTTATGGGCGTAAATGCGCTTCAGCTTTTTGTGCAGCCGGTTTTCGCCGGCAATGAATTGGTCGGCGAGTTCGCGGGTCTCTCCCTCCAGTTCGCCATTGATGCGGTGGATCAGGTCGATGGTGCTGCGTACGTCTCCCTTCAGTCCGGCGTATACGCTGCGCTGGTAGTGGAGGGAAAGGGGCTCGGGGGTGAACCCACTTTCGTTCACGTCGGCAAGTACGGTGTGGTAGGCGGCCGTGGCGCGACCGAGTTCGGCGAGCTTGATCACGAAGCTGGGGCCCAGAATATCCTGGATGACCTCCGGCATGTCCTTGTACACGATGGTGTCGGTCACCTGCACCTCATTGGGCTGGGCTTCCTGGGCGTGCTTGTCGGACTGCAGGCGATTCATGATGGTTTCGGAGAACCGGCGCAGGTTATTGAGCACGTACTCCCAGGCATTCCCCTCGTTGGGCTCCCGCTCCTCGAAAATGGCGAGGGTGGCGTTGAGCCGCTGGGTGGGGGTGAAGTGGAGGGTACCGAGCACCTTGGGTGCCGAGCTGTAGCCGCGGCGATTCAGCATCTGCTTCACTTCCAGGTCGGGGACGTCGTTGCCGTCCACGCGGCGGTAGTACTTGATGTTGTAGTCGCGGCTCTGTAGCATCATGTACTCGGTACCGGAGTGGACCAGGTTCGCGTCCTGCCGGGGGGCGGCGGCCATGCTTTCCTGCGCCAGGAACCGGAAGTCCTTCATCGTCCCGTACTCCTTAAGGCCGCTGATGAGTCCGCGGCGATAGTCCTCGTCGTAAAGGGCATCGATGAGTACCACTTTGCGGTCGCCGTTGTCGATGATGGCGATCACTTCCTCGCGGGTCGAGTAGTCCACGTCCTCGTGGTAGTTGTGAAAGGCCAGGGGGAGCTGCAGCAGTTCCGGCAGTCCCTCCAGGAAGGTCACTTCCAGCAACATCCAGCCAAAGTGGCGCTCGCTGGTGGCCTGCATCCGGTAGTCGTAGATCTTGACCTGGTCGAGCTGGCTGGCGCGGGCACCCGTCCACTGTACCGAACGGAGGTAGTTGGGGAGCACCGTTTGCTCCAGGGCACGCAGGTTGCTCTTGTTGAAGAAATTCTTGAGCTGGTCGATGCGCAGGGTCGGCCGGCCGAGCTCGCGGGTATCGACGTTCTGACTGACGACCGTTTCCACCTCCAGCCAGTAATAGCCGTGCCCCGCCAGGGTGACCTGGTATAAATCACGGCCGATGTCGTTGAAGTAAGTCCGCCCGAAGGCCTCCCGCACCCGGCTGCCCTCGTACTCGCTCAGGTCGAGCTTCACGGCCTGGGGATGGCGGCTCAGGTTTACGATGACCACCACGTGCTCATCCTCGAACTCCCGCACGAAGGCCAGGATGCGCCCGTTGTCGGGCTTGAGCCAGTGAATCTTACCGCGGCCGAAGACCTTGAACGACTTGCGCTTGGCGAGCAGCTTTTTGGTCCAGTTGAGCAGGCTGTTGGGGTTCTGCTGCTGGCGGCGGACGTTCACCCAGCGGTAGCTGTATTCCGTATCGCGGATCACGGGCAGGTAGAGGCTGTGGGGATTGGCCTCCGAGAAGCCGGCGTTTTCGTTGTTGTTCCACTGCATGGGAGTGCGCACGCCGTCGCGGTCGCCCAGGTAGTAGTTGTCGCCCATGCCGATCTCGTCGCCGTAGTAGAGCACGGGGGTGCCGGGCAGCGACATCAACAGCACGTTGAGCAGTTCGATCTTGCCGCGGTCGTTGTCCATGAGGGGGGCCAGGCGGCGGCGGATGCCCAGGTTGATGCGGGCGGTGCGGTCGCTGGCGTAGACGTTGTACATGAAGTCGCGCTCCTCGTCGGTCACCATTTCCAGGGTCAGCTCGTCGTGATTGCGCAGGAAGGTGGCCCACTGGCAGTTTTCCGGGATTTCGGGCGTCTGGTCGAAGATGTCGGTGATCGGGTGACGGTCCTCCATCTTGATGCTCATGTACATGCGGGGCATGAGCGGGAAGTGGTAGTTCATGTGGCACTCGTCGCCGTCGCCGAAGTAGCTGGCGCTTTCCTCGGGCCACATATTGGCCTCGGCCAGGAAGAGCACGTTGTCGTAATTGTCGTCGACGTGCTTGCGCAGTTTCTTCAGGAAGACGTGGGTCTCCGGCAGGTTCTCCCCGTTGGTGCCCTCGCGTTCGAAGAGGTAGGGGATGGCGTCGAGGCGGAATCCGTCGATGCCCATGCTCATCCAGTAGTCGAGCACCTTGAAGATTTCCCGCTGTACGTCGGGGCTGTCGTAGTTCAGGTCGGGCTGGTGGTGGAAGAAGCGGTGCCAGTAGTACTGCTTGGCGACGGGGTCCCAGCTCCAGTTGCTCGTCTCGGTATCGGTAAAAATGATCCGTACGTCGGGGTACTTTTCGTCGGTATCGCTCCAGACGTAGTAGTCGCGTTCGGGGCTTCCCTTAGGCGCGCGGCGGGCGCGCTGGAACCACTCGTGCTGGTCGGAGGTGTGGTTGATGACCAGCTCCGTAATGACCTGCAGGCCGCGGGCGTGGGCGGCATCGAGGAAGCGCTTGAAGTCTTCCAGGTTGCCGTAGGGCGGACTTACGTTGTAGTAGTCCGAAATATCGTAGCCATCGTCGCGCAGCGGGCTCGGGTAGAAGGGCAGTGTCCAGATGGCGGTTACGCCGAGTTCTTCGAGGTAGTCCAGCTTCTGTTCCAGGCCGGCAAAATCTCCGATGCCGTCGCCGTTGGCATCAAAAAAACCCTTGATGTTCAATTCGTAGATGATGGCATCTTTATACCAGAGGGGTTCGCGGCGGTAGGTAGTTGTCATAGAGGGGATAGCAATTTCCGGGTACGGGTTACAGAACGGAAGGTAGGTAGTTTTGTGCGTTGGAGGAAGGCGAAGGAAAATGTTGCGGGGGCGCGGGAGCAATGAAGGCGGCAAGCGTGCACTACGGGGCACCAAATAACCGGCCCCGGCCCCGAATTACACCGGACCGATGGTTGCGCAGTATGGGGTAGCTGACCGAATTTACAGCACCGAACAACACCCTTAAACACACCTTATGCCTTGCTTCAACCCCCTTATCCTCCTGTTTCTCTGCTTGCCCGTCACCTTCGTACAGGCCCAGAACGGTTCCCTGCCCGACGCCCTCCACCAGGTCGAAGACGCCCTGGAAACGGTGGAGACCGACCGGTACCGCTACGAACAGGAACTCACCTTCACGCCAGATCGCCCGTGGGAGGTCACCCTCGCAATTACCACCATTAATCAGAAAAACGACAGGGCGGAAACGTTGACGTATTCCCTTAACCTGGCGGACCTGGACCCGCGCCTCGTGAACTACGAAGACGAGCGCGACCAGCAACGGGTCGTACTGAAAACCCGCAATCGGCAACCCTTTATCCGCGTGACCGAGGAGGACGGCTCCGTCGATTACGAATCGGAAGTCAACCTATGGTCGCCGGAAATCGACCGTGCCAAGACCCTCCGCGATCACTTCCGGGAAGCCATCCCCCTGGCCGAAACCGCCTGGGAAGCCGACTTCACCCCGGGAGATAACCTTACCGACCTGCAGCAGTGGATGCACGAAGCCGTCCGCCCGTTCGAGCGGGAAGCCACCACGATCGACGTACAGTGGGAACCCGACGCTCAGCTCAGCGATGTGGTTACCCTCACGGTTACCGATCCGGATAAGGAGGAAACGACGCAGTACCACTTCAGCCTGGCCGATGTCGCAAGAAATACGGTGGAAGTGAAGGTGAGCCGGGGCGACGTCAGCGTACAGCTAGCAGCCATCGGGCGGGAAGACCTCATCGAGGAAAGCGACGGGGAAGGGTCGCTACAGTACACCGATGGACTAGACCTACCCGTCAGCGGACTCGATGAGGCGCGGCGGCTCATGCAGTCGCTTGCCGCCGCCCTGCCCCTGGCCCAGGAATCCCGCGACGCCCGCATGCCCCAGCCCACGGAACTCGCCGGCGCACTTACCCAACTGGCGGAACTGGTCACGGGCACCGTCACCCCCGACGCCGAGATCGAGGCCACCCTGGCCGCCGAACCCCTGGCAACTCTGGAGACGTCCCGCACCGACCTCGGCAAGTCGGAAGTAAAAACATCCAGGCACCTGTTCGCCTTCGCCGACCTCGATCCGGCAAAGCTGACGCTGAATACCCGCCGCGGAGAACTGGCCGTAGTTGCCACCACCACCCGGGGAGCCGATTACGTCCAGTACTGGGAAGACGACGAGATGAAGGGGTACGACGATGAAGTTGCCTTCCCGGTCCGCTCCTTGGAGGATTCCCGCAAGGTCCGCACACTTCTGCCCTTCATCATCGAGCACGCACGGGAGCTGCCCGTAGTCGCTCAGGACATGCCTTGGCTCCAGTCCGCCCTGGAGACACCGGACGAGGAATCCTTCACCCAGGAACTGTCCCTACAGAGCGATGCCCAGGGCGACTGCCAGTGGAGCTTCCTGCTCACCGAATCCGGCCGGAAAACCAGCGAGACCCTCTACGAATTCAACCTCTACGACCTCGACGCCGCCAAGATCGACATCGAGGTCAAGGGCGGCAAGCTAAGCCTCACCATCCCTACCCTCTCCCGCGAAAAGATCATCAACGTATACAAGGACAACGAGCCCGCCTTCACCGAAGAAATGCAGTGGCGCTTCACCAGCCTCTCCGACGCACGCACGGCCGCCGAAACCCTCCGGGCCCGCATCGCCGCCTGCCCCAACTAGTACAATGCTGCCTCCCCCGATAGCTATCGGGGCGAAAGTACAATGCTGCCTCCCCCGATAGCTATCGGGGCGAAAGTACAAAGCTGCCTCCGGCAGCGATGTCCGACGCTGCCTCCGGCAGCGACACCAATAGCTATCGGGGGCAATGTCCACCGACCACGCGCGCAATCACAGGGTCGGCTTGAAAAGCCTCAACCTTAAAGTCCCGCCACCATATCCATACCTTTATCCCATGCCACGCAACGACTACTGGGGATGGTCGCACCGCCCCGCCCCCCAGGCCAAAACCGGCAGCTACCGGCGCAAGTACGGCACCAGCTGGTGGGGCAAGGAATTTCTCTCCGCCCTGCAGCGACTCGACTATTCCGGCCGCCTGAGCCGCGGGCAAACCTACGCGAACAAGGGGCTGGTCGAAGAGATGAAGCAGCCGGCTCCGGGCCGCATCACCGCGGCCGTACAGGGCAGTATGCCGCGGCCGTATGCGGTCACCTTCGACTGGCAGCCCTGGCAACCGCAGGAAGGAAAGATCATCGTCGAGGAGATCCGCAAGAATCCCGCCCTGCTCGGCCAATTGCTGACCGGCGCGCTCCCCGAAGAAATCATGCAGCTGCTGAAGGACCGGGGAATGACCATCTTCCCGGACACCTTCGCGGAGCTGCGGGCTAAGTGCAGCTGTCCCGACTGGGCCGTCCCCTGCAAACACATGGCCGCCGTCATTTACGTCATGGCCGGAGCGATCGACAACGACCCCTTCGAGTTGTTCCGAATGCGCGGCCTGGACCTCCGCGCGGAACTGGTCGGTACCCAGGATGAAGCCATACTCGAATCCGACGCGCCCCCGCTACTCGCGGACTTGCTGCAACCGGTTGCCGGCATCCCGCCCTTTCAGTGGGACGAAGAACTCGCAACGAGCATCGACTTCGGCGGCATCACCGACGGCGGGTGGCAGGCGGTGCGGAGACTGCCGACCGATCCGGCCTTCGATTCGGCGGGCGACTTCCCCTCTTACGTGGAAAAAATCTTTACGACTTCCGCCCGGTTCGCCGACCGGCTCTGGCTGCGGGACGATAGCAAAAGCGGCAAGGCCGGTGAATTACTTCCCCCCGGCGGTCAGCTCGAACTGCACCTGAACGCCGATTTACAGCCGACCACCTTTGCCGCCTACAACGACGAGGACGAGCCACTCCTGGAAATCCGTACCGAAGCGGGCCTACTCGACTGGCTACTGCAGGTCGAGCAGCTGGAACGCCACCAACTCAACAAGGAGGCCCGCAGCCTGCTGCTCGGCTTTCAATTGGCGCGGACGCTGGTCCAACGTAAATCGTTCGTGCCGCGCCTTTTGGTGGGCTCAGAAGGTGCTTACCTGGTGCAGTACGTGCCCGCTACCGCCGACGATACCGCGCGGGACATACTGGATAAGTTTTACCGGCTCACCGCCCCTACCCTGCTGTACTATGTAGACCCGGAGGGTACCTTCCTCGAGTTTCGTGCCGATCGCGAGGGAGAACAGTTGCTCGCTACCCTGATGGGCTGCATCATTCGGCGGGCGACGGAAAAGCTGACGGGCGACACCCCGGCGCGGCGACTCTTCCTCCTCGGTCCGGCAGAACGATTCACGCTGGTCGGAACGGAGGGATTCGGCGCGGCCATTCACCGCTGGCTGGGACAGTTGTACCTGGCGGATCGGCGCTTTCGCCCCATCGTAAAGGTGGAAGAGGGCACGGACGGCCTGACCGTAGAAGTGCTGATCGACGACCGGGAAGCAGCCGGGAAGCAACCGCCGGTCCCGCTGGCGGAATGGCTTCCGGGAGCCGAACGACACGATCGGCTAACGATCATCAAAACCCTCTCATTCCTCTCCGGCCACTTCCCGGAACTGCACGTTTACCTGGCCGGAAACGGCAACTCGCCCATGCGCTTTACGGTCGCTAAATTCGCCCCCGTGCTTACCGCCGTACTGCCGAGCATGGAGGCTCTGGGCGTGCGGGTGCTGCTGCCCGGTGCGCTGCGTAAACTGCTGCGTCCGGCACTGGGACTCAGCGCGCAGACCAAACCGGGCACCGAAGTCTTCGAGCTATCCGGAATCATCTCACTCGACAACATCTTATCCTTCAGTTGGCAGGCCGCCCTGGGTGATGAACTCATTACGGAGGCCGAATTTAGAAAGCTCGTAGGTACGGCGAACGGTCTCGTGAAGTTTAAGGAAAACTACGTTCTGCTCGACGAAGCCGAAGTCGCCCGCTTGCTCAAAGCCCTCGATGCGGGAGAACCCGCCCTCAAACCCCACGAACGGCTGGAGGCTCTATTTACCGAAGAATACGATGGGGCACCCGTGCGGATCGGCCCGGAACTGCGGAAGTTGATCGACGGCTTGAGAAACGGTCCGGCTCCCGCCCCGCCCGCCGGCCTGCAGGCCACCCTGCGCCCCTACCAGTCGCGCGGCTACGCCTGGTTGCACACCAATGCCGGGCTCGGCTTTGGCTCCGTTCTTGCCGACGATATGGGCCTGGGCAAAACCCTGCAGGTCATCACCCTACTGCTGAAGTACGCCGAAGAGGGTCTGCTGAACCGAGAAAAGGCGATCATCGTAGTACCTACCAGTCTGCTCGGGAACTGGCACCGGGAGATGGTACGCTTTGCTCCTGCGCTTCGCGCCCAAGTCTACCACGGAAGTCAGCGCAAGCTGCCGGAGACGGACGATTATGAGGTGTTGCTCACGACCTACGGCATTGCCCGCACCGAAGAAACGACCCTGGGAAAACTCGCCTGGCGGGTGCTGGTCATCGATGAGGCACAGAACATTAAGAATCCCATGGCGAAACAGACCCGCGCCGTGAAGAAACTAAAGGCCCCGGTACGCATTGCCATGAGCGGCACCCCGGTGGAAAACCGCCTACTCGATTACTGGAGCTTGCTCGATTTTACCCTCCCCAAATTTCTCGGCTCCCGCAAGCACTTCAACGAGCACTATGGCCGGCCCATCCAGGGTGAGCACGACCAACGGGCCGCGGCCCGCTTTCAGAAGTTGACGGCCCCCTTCGTCCTGCGCCGCCTGAAGACCGACAAAAGCATCATCAGCGACCTGCCCGACAAGGTAGTCCAGACCGAATACTGCGCCCTCACCGCCGAGCAAACGGCCCTGTACCAGAGCATTCTGGAGGAAAACATGCGGCTGGTCAGGGAATCGGAAGACGGCATCGGTCGCCAGGGGCTCATCCTAAAACTCATCACCGCCCTCAAGCAGTGTTGCAATCACCCGGCCCAGTTCCTGAAGCAGGGTGCCGCCGATTTCACCCGCAGCGGCAAGGGCCTGCTGCTACACGAGCGGCTCACCGGTATCCTCGAGAACAACGACAAGGCCATCATCTTCACCCAGTACCGGGAAATGGGTGAACTCCTACAGCAGATGATCCGCGACAGTTTCGGCCTCGATACCCCCTTCCTCCACGGCGGCACTGCGACCAAGGACCGCGACGGAATGGTCGAGCGGTTTCAGACCGACACCGACTGCCCCTTGCTCCTCATCAGCATCAAGGCTGGCGGGACGGGCCTCAACCTCACCGCCGCCAACCACGTCATCCACTACGACCTCTGGTGGAACCCCGCCGTCGAAGCCCAGGCCACCGACCGCGCCTACCGCATCGGCCAGCAGCGGACGGTCTTCGTACACCGCCTCGTCACCGAGCGCACCTTCGAGGAGAAGATCGACCAGCTCATCCAGTCTAAACAAGAGGTAGCCGACCTCAGCGTAGTCGAAGGTGAAAAGAGCCTCGGCAAGATGACGAACCGGGAGATCGGGGAGCTGGTGCGGCTGGGGTAGAACGCGGTCTCCCCCGATAGTTATCGGGGCGAAAGGACGATGCAGCCTCCGGCTGCGCGCTATGATTGCAGTTGTCACTGCATCCTACCATTCTTCTTCGTATCGATACTCCCGATGATATTCAAAAAATGATTTGTCTATCCGGTGTGCCGTATGAACATGTAATTTTCCTGGTTCCCCAATCAGGTCAAAATTATCTAAAACCGCAAATCCTGCCTAGTCAAATTTGACGTGGTAGTTTGGACACAAACAAAGTAGGTTGGATAAATCTTCTGGTCCATTATGGGGAGCTCCTAAAGGCACCTCCGTGGCCGGTATAAACGATTACAGTTTCAAGGTCAAGATCATCTTCGTACCCTCCACTTAAAACAATCGAATCCGCTCCTTCAGCCTGTGATCCTGAAATCCCGGCCTGCCTCGGTCGGTGGACAAGGGAAAGTGAAAGCTCAACTCTGTTTTCAAATGTTTGACCTTCAATGATGCCTGGTATAGCTCCGAATAGTCTTTTACTCATTGGTTAGCACGGTATGGGTTGAAACAGACAGGTTTATGAGTCAATCGCCAACTAGCTCAGTTTACTTTTGCGATACAATATCAACCAGCGCAGCCGGAGGCTGCATCGGACATCGCGGTTGCAAACCGCATCGTACAGTCGGCCGTCACCAGCGCGGCCAGAGGCCGCATCGTACGACCGTAGGGAGCATCCACGCAAATTTCAAATTGTAAATTCAGCTATTGTAAATTGTAAATTTCAATGTCCCCAGTCAAAATCCGGCTCCTCCCCTACCCGGATTAAGAGTTCCCCACCACGCATGACCCGCTCGAAAGGCAAGCGGACACTCTCCCACTCCTCCCCGTCAAGCTCGGTAGACTGAATGTACAGCTCCGTCTCCGGCTCGCCCTCTACGCGGATGGTGAAGCGCTCGGCGGGATAGTAGCTGCTGTCTAGGTGTACCGTCACCTCCTTAAATACCGGCGTGGTGATCTCGTAGGTGGGCTCCGCAGCAGCGCTGCCGTCGACACTGAAGAGTCCGATGGCCATGAGGACACCGAGGGCACCCATTTGTCCCTGATCCTCGTCGCCGTGGTAGCCGCCGTGGGGGGTGGTTTCTCCGTAGGCGTTTTTGATTTCGCGGACCCATTTCTGACTGAGGTGGGGCGCCCCGGCAAGGTTGAACAGGTGGGCCATGCCGGTACCGGGCTGGTTGCCGTAGTCGACCCAGTTGGCGGCGTGGACCTTATCCGCCGCCTTCAGCCAGTCGGCCTGGGCCTTTTCGAAAGAGCCGTTGAGGGAGTCGAGGTAGTTTTCGCGGCCGCCGAAGAGGTCCATTAGTCCGGGAATGTCGTGGGGGACGTAGTGGGTGTAGATCGCTGAATTGGCCTCGCAGAAGCCGCGGGCGTTGAAATCTTCCACGACGGGAGCAAAGTCTTCAATCCAGCTGCCGTCCATCTCGCGGGGGTGCATGAAGCCGGTGGCAGGGTTCCAGATGTTGCGGTAGTTTTGGGAGCGTTCCATGAAGAAGGTGTAGTCGTCCTCCTTGCCCAGCAATTGGGCGATCTGGGCGAGGCACCAATCCTGGTAGGCGTATTCGAGGGTCATGCTCGCGCCGTCCCGGTGGCCGCCGGGACCCGGGATGCCCTCCGGCACGTAGCCGCGTTCCTCGTAGTACTGCATCCCGCCCCCGAAGGCCGGCGTACGGTGTTCGTAGCCGGCGTGGTCGCGGATTCCCCCGACAAATGCGTTCTTGCGTAGCCCTTCGTAGGCGGCCTTCACGTCGTAGCTATCGATTCCCTTATTCAGGGCGGCGGCGAAGAAGGATACCGCCGGGTCGCCGATCATCACGTAGGTGTAGTTGCCGCCGGAGGGACCGCGGGGGATGAGTCCGCCGTTCTTGTACATATCTACCATGGTGTTGCAGAAGCCGTCCATGATCTCCGGGTAAGCGAGCGACCAGAGTTGGTTGAGCGACCAGTGACTGCCCCACCAGGCGTCGAAGTTGTAGTGGGGAAAGCCGTTGCTTGCTTTTCGGGCGCGGGGCGCAGGTCCAGTGTTGTCGAGGTAAGAGCCGTCCACGTCACTGACGATTCGCCGGCCCAGCAGTGCGTGCCAGAGGTCGGTGTAGAATTTTACGTGCCGTTCTTCCGTGCCGCCTACCACTTCTATTCTGCTCAACATGTCGTTCCACTGCTCCCGCGATTCCCGCCGAACCCTTGCGAAATCCCAGTGGTCCAGTTCGGCGGCCATATTGGCGCGGGCGTTGGCCGGAGAGGTGTAGGAGAGGGCGACTTTGAGCTGGAGGTCGCGCAGGCCGGGATCGAAGGTGAGGTAGGCTCCGACGTCCTTTCCGGCGATGCTGTCCGTCGTCAGGGTTTCCACCGCTCCCTTGCGCCAGCCCCCGAAGTCAGTGGCTGCCGCGCTCGTCTGGGCGTAGAAGTACAGCTTGACGGGCTTCGGGCGGCGGTGGGTCCGGCCCATGATCACGTAACCCTCCAGCTCAGTGGGCGACACGCGGCGGACCATGGAGTAATCCGTCGAATCGTGCGCCAGGAAGGCACCGGTATCAAAAATGAGGTGACGCTCCCGGTTGTCGTTGAAGCGATACTTGTGCAGGCCGACGCGGGTGGTGGAGGTGAGCTCCACATCGACGTCGTAGCGATCCAGGTGCAGCTTGTGGTAGCCGGGGGCGACCTCCTCCGTATCGTGGGAGAAGGGGCTCTGGGTCGCGTCCATACCGAGGTGGCCGCGCATCTCCCCGGTCGTGGGCATCACCGGCACGCCCGACATTTGCCAGGCGTGGACGTGGCTGAAGCAGCGCACCGTCGTGCTGTCGTAGAGGTAGCCCGATTCCCAACTGCCCTTCACGTTGGTGTCGGGGCTGAGGTTCACCATCCCGAACGGCCGGCTCGCCGAGGAAAAGTAGAACCACCGCGACTTGTGGGTATCAATGAGCGGATTGACGTAGTCGACGGGCTGGCGGGTCTGGGCGTGCAGCATGCCCCCCAAAAAAATGAACAGGATCAGGTAAATCGGTAGCGACGTTCGGTTCACGGTGTGGCGTATTTGAACCGGAAGAACGGAATTTTTGGTGGGTTGTGGGGAGTCAGGATGGTGGGTTGAATTCATCAGAGGATGAGCCCTTCTAGGGCGACCCTGAAAAGCGGGCAGCGCAGGGTCGGCCCGGAGGGCCTCAACCTAGCAAAGTAGAAGCGATGTAGTGCCCGGCCTGGATTAATGGTGCCGTTTATCGGACAGGTTTATATCTCAATAACTCCTTCGCCAAGTTCCAGTAACGGCCGGGCGGTAGGCTTGACAAAGAATCGTCTTTTAAGCTTTCACTACCAACCGCTTCATTAAGTGAATTAAGCAATTTTAGGTAAAAATACCCCACAACAGTATTTTTTTTGCAACCCTGGATTCCAATACTTCCGTATTTGGGAATTATCGTACTAGATCCACAAATAGCTTCCATCAAATCCAGAACAATCATATGCGACATAAGTGGAACATTCCTCGAGGATTGGGAGAGTAAAAGTTTTACCTGCACCTTTTAAAGGAAACATCCCGTGTAATTGGCGGGCGCTGACGACCATAACAATGAGTGATGAACACAACTGAATGAAGCTTCCCTAAATCATTAAAGTACAGGTTGTAGGATATGGGGCTAAAGACATCAATCGTTACTATATTGACAGCATTCCTACCCATCAAAAATGGATACTCGGTACTGTTACCACTATTCAGACTTCGATTGACTCCGCAACCAAGTAACAGCAAAGACAGCAGAAATTTGATCGTGTTATTCGAGTTCATCCAATTATACCAGCACCGGCCTTTACCCTCATTCAAACTCGGAATACGATAAGGTAGTGCAAGACTGATACTAAATTCTCAGACAAAATGAAATTAAGGCGCCTTGGGTTAGGCGCATCGGTAGAATATTTCCCGCATATAAATTGTTGCTGAACGGAGAGCTAATCACCCTTCAATAGCTATTTTTCGATCATGGATTTTGACCACATGGGATTGATTACTCCACCTGATAGGATTCAGGCTTCACTATCAGCGTTTGAACAGATATTCGTGAAGTCGGTACCGCACAGTATAACCCGTCGGAGGCTTTTCGACAACTTCCAAGAATTCACCCATCACTTTAGCCATGCGATCACGGATCAATTCACCCAGTGGGTTGGCGGAAGTTTTACTACCCAGAAAGTAAATCCGCAGGACATCGACGTGTTGATACTTTGTCCGCAAGAAGTTATCTTGAAGAATGAAACCAGAATTAATGCCGAACTAAGTCAATCGCAGTGGAAAATCAGGGGGATAGATTGCTGCTATCTGGGCACTCGCAGTAAAGGCGCACCCGACTACCCCCTTTACCGATCCGATTTCACCTACTGGGTTCACCAGTTTTCAACGACCAAAAATGATCGGAGAGGCAGAAAACACGCGCGCGGATTTATAGAGATCAATCATAATAAGTTTAGCTATGAATAATTACGAAAACTACTTCGAAGAAATTGAGAACAGAGCCCAGCAAATTGGGGAACTGATTGAGGAAATCATCAAACTCGATGATATCATAGCAACACACCAACAGTACGATTCTCAGGGTTTGCAAAAGGATCAGTATGTCAAAAGAAGAGAGGAATATACGGCTCGGTTGAACCAGTTCCTTCATCCCCACAAGCTAAAAATCGTCAGTAACGAAGCAGCGTAGCGTATTTCAGATCGGAGGCAATCCACTAATCGTTTACCTCCACCCGACTAGCGACCTTTGCTTACGAGGTCACAACGCTCCGGGAAGAGCAGGTCAACGATAGAGACAGCAAGTTGCTCCCGGCTCAATACCTAACCCCCACTACCTCCCCCCCAACAACATCCCTACCCAGCAGCTTATCATTTTCGCGCAGGTACCACTCCTTCGTTTCTACCATGCGCACTCCCCCGATCTCGATCTCCCCGTCGAGCAGGAGGTATTCGCCCCCCTGGGGGTTGTCGGAGCGGTAGAATTGATAGGCACCGAGAGCGTAGGTGGCGGGGTCGAAGAAAAATTCCCAGGTCTCCACGGTGCCGCCGGACTTGGGGTAGTTGACCCGCAGGCGGAGGTACTCCGTACCGTGAAATTCGGTCGTGACGAAGTCGTCCTCCAGCGGGGTGCCGGGGTCGCGCAGCTTCATGGGAAGCCCGTTGAGGTAGGTGTGGTAGTCGCGTTTGCGGACCACATTGGCGCAGCTGTCGGAGGCCAGGGGCGGCGATACGTCCCCCAGATCGGTAGAGCGACACACGTCCCGGTCGGCCACGAAGTACTTCCCTCCCCCGGCCTGGGCGAAGTACCGTTCCGGCAGGTCGATCACGATGGTATCGCTGTTGAGCAGGAAGGCCGCGTCAAAGGTCGACCAGTTATTTCCGGGATCGTGGTGGGCGATGGCGCGATCCAGCACTTCACTGGCGGTTGTGGGCGGGCCGTCGGAAGCCCCGTCACCGGACTGGCACCCGAACAGCAGCAGAATAATGAGGTAACACGGGAGGAGGGTGGACATAGGAGGACGGTCTGGAGTGAATACCCGGACGGTTCCCCTAGCTAACGGGGTGCGGGTGCCGGCTAAGTTACGGGTATAGATCAGGTTGAGCCCTTCTAGGGCGACCCTGAAAAGCGGGCAGTGCAGGGTCGGCCCGGAGGGCCTCAACCTTAGTTATCCACCGCGGCTATCGCGGTTCCGGATATACGCGCCTGCCACTGGTTGAAGGGTCACTGGTAGTGGTAAATGCCCCGCAGGGAAAAACTAAAGTGCTCGGCGTGCAGACTTAAAGTTAATGACCCAAAATAGCCCGCTTTTTCCTAATTTACCTAGCACCCGCGCGCCCGCCCTATGAAGATCTCCCCCCTGCCCCTGCCGCCCTGGGAACCCGCGAAGCGGACCCTTCACCACTTCCTGCAAATTATCGGAAAGGTGCGCAAAGCCCGCATGCCCGTGCGCAACCACTGGTGGAACCTGACGCTGTACGTTGACCCCCGCGGCGTGAGTACCCGGGGAATGCCCCTCGACGAGATCGGCAACCAGTTTGAGATACGGCTGGACCTGATCGGCCATCGCTGTGAAGTCGTGACCAGTAGGGGGGAAGAAGTCGGCTTTCCGCTGGAGCGCGGACTGAGCGTAGCGAAGTTTTACCACCAGCTCAACGGCCTGCTCGAAAAGATCGACGCCGCCACCCCCATCCTCGCCAGACCCTACGACCTGGAGACCGATCGCCCCTTCGCGGAGCTCACGGACGTAGCCGACTACGAACCCGAAGCCGTCACCAAGTTTTGGCGCGCCCTGCTGTGGGTGGATGGCGTACTGAAGGAGTTTGCCGGAAGGTTTTACGGGAAGACCTGTCCGGCCCACATCTACTGGCACCACTTCGACCTGGTGATCACCCGCTTCTCCGGCAAACTGGCACCCCCCATGCCGCCCTCGGCGAGCGCGGTGGAGCGGGATTCCTACAGCCACGAGGTGATCAGTTTCGGCTTCTGGCCGGGCGACGACAAGGTCAGGGAAGCCGCCTTCTATTCCTACACCTACCCCCTGCCGGAGGGCATCACCGACGAACCCCTGCTGCCCGCCGGGGCGGACTGGGTAGACAGCAACGGCAGTCCGATGGCCTTCCTGCCCTGGACCGCGCTGGTCGGCTCACCGAACCCCAGACAGGACCTGCTCGATTTCCTGGAAAGCGCCTACACGGCCGGGGCGCGGCGCGCGAATTGGGAGCTGGAGAAGTTGAAGTATGAGAGTTTTGAGGGTAGGACATAACTCAAATTTCTGGTAAATATCATTTAGTTCGGTATTTACAGAACTAAACGGTTTGTCCGGGCGTTACTCGGACTCATTACCGATCTATGTCTCCTCGCAATCTCCGGTTCACGGCCGGAATCCGACTCCACCTCCCCCACGTCGCGCTGCTGCTGTTCGTCTGCTTGTTCGTCAGTGGCTTGGCGCACGGGCAATCTCCGCTCCGCATTACCCTGCTTTCCGATGGCCCGGCGAGCGCCGAACCCAGCCTGGATAGCATCATCCGCACCGAGCTCCACGTGTTGCTGGATAATCGGTTCGACCTCGACCTCCGTACCCAGTATGTCGGTGCGCCGGACGAAATCGACCAGCTGTACCAGGATGCAGACATCCTGATCGGCACCGGCATCGGCAGCAGTCAGGCGCTACTTAACCGCTCTACTTACCCCAAGCCGACCATCGCGGCGGTCGTAGTAGAACCCGGTGTGCCGGGGGGAACGGAAGGAACGGGTGTACCAAACTTCACCTACATCCGCTCGCCCTTTGACCTGCGCCGCGACCTCGACAGCCTGGCGAGCATCCGCAATTTTTCTGAACTCACCATAATTACGACGGACGGTTTCCGCGAGTTGCTCTCCCGCACCGTGCCTACTTACACGGACGCAATAGTGAACGTGATCACGGCCGCACCGACCGCGGCGGCTACCCTGGCCCGCCTGCCCGAAGGCACCGATGCGGTGTATTTCACCCCGGTCACCGCCGTGGTTCCCGAGGAGGAGATCCGACAAATCATTACCGAGCTCAACGGCCGGGGAATATCTACGATGAGCCTAATCGATTATCCTTTGCTCGACCTGGGTGCCCTGGCTGCCTTCTCTTCCGACGAAAACCTAAGCCGTCTGCCCCGCCGGGTCGCGCTGGATGTATTGCGCATCACCGACGGCATTGACCCGGCCACCTTCTCCACCGACATCGAGCGCTACGACAACACGCTCATCATCAACATGGCGGCGGCACGCGCTTCGGGCATCTACCCGGATTTTGACCTGATGCGCCGGTCCGTGCTGCTCAATCCGGTAAACGTGGAGACCGGCCCCGTTCTCACCCTCGAGGGTGCCATACTCGAAGGCCTGGCCCGGAACCTGGGCTACCGGATCAACGAATACGATCTGGCCCTGGCCCGTACGGACATCGACGTAGCCCGCTCGAACCTGCTTCCCCAAGTAGGAGCCGGTACCACCCTTACCGTGCTGGACGGCCAGGCCGTTGCCTCAAGCTTCGGTTTACAGGGACGCTACAACTGGACGGCGGCTGCTACCGTGAGCCAAGTCGTCCTCTCCGAGCCAGCTTTCGCTAATGTCGCTATCCGGCGTTTGCTGACCGAGGGGCAGGAGGCGGCGCTGGAAGCCAGTCAGCTCGACGTCGTACTCGATGTCGGTACCGCCTACCTACAGGTCCTGCAGGCCAAGGAGTTCCTTCGTCTCCAGAACGAGAACCTGAACCTGACCCGCGCGAACTACAATTTGGCGGTCAACCAACGGGAACTCGGTGCCACGGCATCCACCGACGTGTACCGCTGGGAAAGCGAGCTCTCCCTCGGCGCCATCAACGTCAACGAAGCGGAGGCGCAACTGGCTCAGACGCGTTACCAACTCAACCAGTTGCTCGACCACGACATCGACGCCGAGTTTCAGTTGCCGCCCTTCACCGGACAGGACTCCCTGATCGGCATCATCGGAGAAACTATCCTTCCCCTCCTGAACACCCCGCGCGACATCGACCGCCTGGCCGACTTCCTCGCCGAGGAAGCCCGCAACAACCTACCTACCCTCCGCCAGCTCGACCTGGCCATCGCGGCCCAGGAGCGACAGCAACTCTCGCGGCAACGGGCCTTTTACCTGCCCGAAATTGTCGTGAACGGCCAGTATGGCTACCGCATCGGCAACTACGCGACGGTCGGCCTCCCGCCGGAATTTGACTTCGATTTCGCCTCAGCCGACCGGCCCCGCAGCAGCTACTCCGCCACGGTGGGCGTCAACATCCCAATCTTCCAGGGGGGCCTGCGGAAGGCGCAACTCGAGCAGTCACGGGTCACCACCCTGCAGACCGCCACCCAGCGCGAGAATACCGAAAACCAGCTGGTGCAACGGCTGTACTCCAACGTCGAAACCCTCGTCGCCAGCTTCCGCAACCTGAACCTCGCCCGCTCCGCGGCGGAGACGTCCGAACGCAACTTCACGCTCATCGAGGACCTCTACCGCAGCGGAGCCACCAACGTCACCTCCCTGATCGACGCCCAGAACGTCGTGCTCCAGTCGCGCATCAACGCCACTAACCTCGGCTACCAGTTCGTCGCCGACTTCCTCACCGTACAGCGCGCCACCGGCAGCTACCAGTTCCTCAGTACGCCCGGTGAGCAGACGGCCTTCCTCGAACGCTTCCTTTCCTTCCGGTCCCGGCAGTAAACCCCTTCCCTACCCCAATTCAATCGCATTCGCATGAGATCCTTCTCCTTCCTCCTATCGCTACTTCTGCTGACCGCCTGCGGAAGCGGTGACGAGACCCTCGCCACCGAGGTCCCGGTGCGGGCGGTACGCGCCGGCTACGTCACGGTCGACGACGGCAGCAGCTCCCGGGTATTCAGCGGTGTTGCCGAAGCGGCGGGACGCACGCCCCTCTCCTTCCGCGTCGGCGGTACCATTCGCCAGTTGCCGGTCACCCTCGGTCAGCGGGTAGGACGGGGCCAACTGATCGCCACCCTCGACCCGGCCGACTTCGTCGTGCAACAGTCGCAGGCCACCGCTCAGCGCCAGACCAGCCGGGCCCAGCTCGAGAGCGCCGAAACCCAGCTTATCGCCGCCCAGGCCGCCTACGAACGCACCTCCAAACTGTACGAGAACAACAGCGTATCCCTGAGTCAATTCGAGCAGGCCCGCAGCCAGTACCAGACCGCTCGCGCCCAGGTGGAGGCATCCCGCAGCCAGCTGGAAGCCAGTGGAGCGCAGGTCCGCGCGGCCAGCAACCAGGTTTCCTACACCCGGCTGACGGCCCCCTTCGCCGGCGTCATCACCGAAAAACACGTCGAGGCCAACGAATTCGCCCCCTCGGGTACGGCCATCGTCACCCTGAGTACCGAGCGCGACCCCGAAGTGGAGGTCAACGTACCGGAAGACGTGATCGCGAGTCTGGCCGCCGGCCAGGCCGTGGAGATTACCTTTTCGTCCATTCCGGGTAAGACGTTTGCAGGAACCATCTCCGAGGTAGCCTTCGCGGCCGCCGGCTCGCCCAGCTATCCGGTCACCATCACCGTGGTCGACGAAGACGAATCCATCCGACCGGGCATGGCCGCCAACGTCCGCTTCACCTTCGGGGCCGCCGGAGAAGCGCGCGATAGCCTGCTGCTTACTCCCACCGAATCGGTTTCCGAAGGACCCGACGGCAAATTCGTTTTCCTGCTCGTGCCCACCGACACTTCCGACCACTACGTAGCCCGCCGTACCGCGATCACCATCGGTGAGTTTTACAACAAGGGGTTCGCCGTTCGTGAAGGCCTGAAGGAGGGTGACCTGGTCGCCACCGCCGGACTGAAGCAGCTGCTCGACGGCATGCAGGTCCGCCTCCTGTCCAATTAATCTAACCCGCGCCGCTAAACGCCTCCCCCATGAACATCGCGAAAGTCGCCATTGAAAATAACCGGGTCACCATCCTGCTCGTCCTGGTGGTCGCCCTAATGGGCCTGATCGGGTACAGCCAACTGAGTCGCAACGACATGCCGCCCTTCACCATCCGGGTGGCCACGGTGGTCTCCTCCTTCCCCGGGGCCAGCCCCGACCGCATCGAGGAACTGATCACCGAACGCATCGAGCAGGTAGCCCAGGAAATGGCCGAGGTCGACCAGATCACCAGCGAGAGCCGCACCGGCCTCAGCATCGTAAGCATCGAACTCGACCCCAGCGTGCGGGCCGAAGACATGCAACCCGTATGGGACCGCCTGCGCCGCAAGATCGATCAACTGCGCCCCGACCTACCCGATGGACTGCGCAGCATCGAAGTAAAGGACGACGACATCGGGGTGGTGTACGGCATCCAGGTGGGCCTCTCCGGCTCGGGCTATACCCTCAGCGAACTGGAAGATGCCGCCGAGGACATTCGCGACGACCTCGTCAAGCTCGACGATGCCGCCGAAGTGGAAATCAGCGGCATGCGGCAGGAGCAGATCTTTGTCGAATTCGACAACGCCCGGCTGGCCCGCTACGGACTGTCGGCCAATGAGCTCCAAAACACGATCTCCGCCACGAACATCGTCTTCGCGGGCGGCGACGTGATCCTCGGCGACCAGCGCGTCGTCCTGGAGCCCACCGGAAATTTCGAAAGCCTGGACGACTTGGCCAATACCGTCGTCCGCCTGAATGCCAACCAGTCGGCCAAACTCGGCGACATCGCCACCATCAGTCGGGGATACGCCTCCCCGGCCGAGCGACTGGTCCGCCTCGGTGGTGAAATGGGCCTGGTCGTGGGCGTGGCCGTCAAGGACGGCGCCAACCTGGTCCAGCTGGGCGAGCAGATCGACGAGCGGCTGGTTTACTTCAACCAGACCCTCCCCGTCGGGATGGAAGTGCGGCGGATCGCCAGTCAGGACGCCTTCGTTCAGGACAGCGTCGACGGCTTCCTCTCCAACGTACTCCAGTCGGTCGCCATCGTGCTGGCCGTCATGTTTCTCTTTCTCGGCTGGCGCACGGGACTGGTCGTAGCCAGCCTGATCCCCCTGGCCATCGTTATGACACTGCTGCTCATGAACGTCTTCGACGTGGGACTGAACAAGGTCTCCCTCGCCGCCCTCATCATGGCCCTGGGGATGCTGGTCGACAACGCCATCGTGATTTCCGAGGCGATGATGGTGGGCATCGACTCCGGCCTGTCGCCGCGCAAGGCCGCTTACCGGGCCACCAGTGAACTGGGCATTCCGCTGCTCATTTCCTCCCTCACCACCTCGGCCGCCTTCCTCGCCTTCTTCCTGGCCGAGAATACGATGGGCGAGATCATGGGTCCGCTGTTCATCGTCATTTCCTTTGCCCTGCTGAGCAGCTGGATCATGGCCATGACCGTCGTTACTATGCTCGGCGTCGCGCTGATCCGGGTTAAGAAGGCAGATGGCGGGGACGCAGGAGCAACGGAAGAACCGGAAGCGGTCAAACGCAGTGGCTTTGAGCGCCTCAACGAACATTACGGCAACCTGATCTACCGCGCCCTGAAACATCCCTGGCTTACCCTGGGACTGGTGGGAGGACTCTTCGTCGTCAGCCTCTCCCTCTTCGGGCGCCTGCCCTTCATCTTCTTCCCCGACAGCGACCGCAACCTGCTCACGATGAACGTCGAACTGCCGCAGGGCACCGACATCGACCGTACGGCGGAGGTAGTGGCCCGCATCGAAACCTATATCAATGAAGAGTTACTGGCAGTCGATGCGGATGATTACGGCATCACCGATTTCACCAGCTTCATCGGGGAGGGCCCGAAGAGCTACGACCTCGGCTACCAACCCGGTGAGGCCAACAGCGGCTACGCCCACCTGCTGCTGAACACCAGCCGCTTCGAGGCCAACCAGTCGATCATCCAGCAACTGGAGCACTTCGGCGAAGTCAACTTCCCCGACGCCGACATCACCGTCGGCTCCCTCTCCGGGGGCGGGGGCGGAGGTGCCGACGTGGCCGTACGCATCAGCGGTCCCGATGCCGATGAGCTCTACCGCATCTCCGACGACGTCAAGGCCATCCTGGCCGGTATGCCCATCGCCACGAATATTTCCGACGACTGGGGCCCGAAGAGCAAGAAGGTCGTGATCGACATCGACCAGGACAAGGCCAACCTGGCCGGAGTAACCAACCAGGACATCGCCGTCTCCCTCCGCACCAACGTGAGCGGCTATACGGCCGGCAGCTACCGGGAGGCCGACGAGTCGCTGCCCATCGTTATGCGCGGGACGGGTGCCGAAACCTACGAAGTGCAGGATTTGGCGGGACTCAACGTGTACGCCCAGGGCAACGGAAACAACGTCCCCCTGGCTCAAGTGGCCGACGTGAAGGTCGACTGGCAGTACGCCAAGATCAAGCGGCGCGACCTCTTTCGTACGCTGACCGTACAGGCGGACGCCACCATCGGCAAGACCGCCACCGACGTCACCTCCGCACTCACCCCCCAGCTCGACGAACTGGCCCGCACCTGGCCCGTAGGCTACCACTACGACCTGGGGGGCGAGTCGGAGCGCAGCCGCAAGGCCATGGGCGCGGTGGTCGACAAACTTCCTTTGGCGGGCTTCATCATCCTCGTCCTGCTCATGCTGCAATTCAACAGCTTCCGCAAGACGGGCATCGTACTCCTGACCATCCCGCTCGGCCTCATCGGCGTCATCTTCGGACTCCTCCTTTTCCAGAGCTACTTCGGCTTCATGGCCTTCATGGGGGTGATCTCCCTGGCGGGTATTCTGATCAACAATGCCATCGTGCTCATCGACCGCATCGAACTCGAGGAGCGGGAGGGCAAGACCGAATTCCGCGCCATCATCGACGCCTGTAAGCAGCGCTTCCGGCCTATCCTGCTCACTACCTTCACCACCGCCCTGGGCCTCATCCCCCTTTACCTCGGGGGCGGACTCATGTGGGAACCGATGGCGGTAGCGATCATGGTCGGCCTCCTGTTCGCAACGGTGATCACCCTGCTTTTCGTACCCGTTACCTATAAGCTGCTGTTCCGGATCAAGGAGCGGAAGCCCATTGACCCGAACTCGGACTTAGTCTAATGTCTTCACCTATCGCACCAACTAAAGTCAGTCATGAATAACCAAAATCCCGATACCACCGCCAACAATTCAATCCGGGACATCAAGCAACGGGTGGAAGAGATCGGCATCTTCTACGAACAGACCACCCTCACCCCCATGGAAGCACGAGTGTTTGCCCTACTCCTGCTCGCTGACCCGCCGGAGATGGACTTTTTCGCCATTCAGGATTTTCTGCAGGCCAGCAAGAGCACGATCAGCAATGCACTCAAGCGACTGATGAACGAAGGTCGGGTCGACTATATCACCAAACCCGGCGACCGCAAGCGGTACTTTCGGGTAAGCGTGCTCCGGTGGCTGGAGCAAATTCAGGAGTCATTTGCCTCGGTGGGGCCCTTCGTATCCACACTGAATAAAGTCATCGACCTACGCAAAGACACCAACAGCCCCGAGTTCAACCGGGAACTGCTCTACATTAAGGACTACTTTCTCTTCCTCAAGGAGGAGCTTCCGCGCATCCAGGCTAAGTGGAACGAGCGCAAGCGATCCGCTGACTAATCAACCTCAAAAAGAACCTCCTCACCAACTTTGCCCCCATGCCCCTTTCCCCCATCCTCACCGGCGCCAGCGGCATGGTTGGCCGCGCTGTCCTGCTGGAGTGTTTAGACAACCCCAACGTCGAACGCATCGTCATGATCAACCGCCACCCGGTCGACGTGCACCACCCTAAGTTGACGGAAATCATCCACGCCGATTTTTCCGACATCGAACCCCTTCGCGAGCAGTTGCGCGGCTACGACGCCTGCTTCTACTGTGCCGGCGTATCGGCCGTGGGTAAGTCGGAGGAGGAATACACCCGCCTGACCTACGCGCTGGTCGTCTCCTTCGCCCGTACGCTTTGCGAACTGAACCCCGGCCTGGTATTCACCTACGTTTCCGGCATGGGCACCGACGTCAACGGCCGCCAGATGTGGGCCCGGGTCAAGGGCCGCACCGAAGTGAAATTGCTCAATGTCGGCTTCCGCGACGCCTACATGTTCCGCCTCGGCATGCTCCTGCCCGAACGCGACCTGCCCATGAAGACCGCCTGGGTCGCCGCCATGTACCGAATCCTCAAACCCCTGGCTCCCCTGCTGCGCCGCTTCAGTTGGGCCACCACCGACAAGAAACTAGGCCGGGCCATGATCATCGTCGCCCTCCACCCGCAGGAAGAAAAGATCCTGGAGAGTACGGACATCAACCGCCTCGTCACGCTGGCGTAACCACATCACCCCGCACTGAGGGGGGTCGGACGCTGAACGCCAATTACGGTGAGGTTTTCCTGCTTGCCGGTCAGTTCCACCGGGGGGTATTCGCGCAGGGTGTACTCCTTCTCCAGTTGCAGGCGGTCGGCCAGCACCGCCGATACCAGCAGTTGCTCTTCGAGTTCGTTGCACTTGCCCTGAATCCTGGCCGTGGTGTTAAGCACGTCGCCGTGGTAGGCCAGGTCGCGTTTGAGAATGCCCACCTCGGCTACGGTGGTCCGCCCCAGGTGGCCGCCGGCCTTGAAGAAGGGTTGTAACCCGTAGGTAGCCTGGTAATAGTCCGACCGCCCGGCCAGGGTGTCCACGAACTGAAAAAATGCGGCGACGCAGTTGTTGTTTCGGCTGCCCTGCGCCGGTTTCCAGCACAGGATCACTTCGTCGCCCACGTACTGGTAAATTTCCGCGCGGTGGCGCTCGACCGCTTCGGTAACGTCGGCAAAGCAGTCCTGAATCAGCCGACTGAACGCCACGTGCCCCAGCTGCTCGGCAATACTGGTCGACGACCGCAAATCGATGAACAAAAAGATCCGCTCCTCCTCGCGGGGATGGTGGTAGCGACCCAGCAACATATTGCCCAGAATTCCCGGCCCCAGTTTCCGCTGCATCCGCTGAAAGAGGGTGATCAACAAACTGATTAGGCTGATGTACACCAGCACCAGGAACATCAGCTTACTGAACAGAAATTCCCGCAGCGTCACATCGTCGGTCACACTCGGATTCATAAAGGGATATAGGTACACGGCTACCGCGAAAAAGGCCAGCATCAGCACCAGGATCAGCACCAACTTCACCGCGGCCCACCGCAAAAAAGACAGGCGCTCGAAGAATTGCCGGTCCATCAGTAGCTCGATCGCGAAGTATCCGGTCCCGAGGATCAGCCCCACCGATACGTCGAACCAGGGTTCGATCAGGCTCTCCGGAGAAATGCCGTACCGGCCCGTCCACCCGTAGTGCCGAATGTAGCCAAACAGGGAAACCGCCACCGTCCAGGTAGCGACCAGCTGCAACCAAAAAACCAACTTATGCCTGTTGTAAATCGCCACTCGCGTAAAGGTAGCTTATCAATACGCGCATTCGCAGGGCGGGGCCGCAGGTGCAACGAAAATCACCGGGAGCCAAGCAAACCGGCAAGCTGCCGCAGGCCAAACAGCCGCAGGAGGAACACCAGTGCCAGTCCGCCGCCACCCAGTAATAAAAAGCCCGTCAGCCACCCTAGGTCCAGGCGAGTAATCCCCATACCCATCCCCCCCAACACCACCGCCAATAAAAGGAGTCTCCCCCACCCCACCGTGCTCACGGGTAAGTGCAGCCACCGGTGCGCCAGCCCCGCCTGCACCACCGCCACGAACAGTTGGGTCACCAGTGTCACCGCCGCCGCTCCCGGCGCACCGTAGCGGGGCAGTACCCAGAAGTTACCCGCCACGTTGAGCAGGATGCCGGCGGCGAAGACGTAGTTCATCCGCCCAATTAATCCCGTAGCCCCGAGCAGGGCACCGTAGGCATAATTGAGGCACTGCGCCACGAAGGTGAGGGAAAGAAAAAGCAGGATGACGGCCGTCCGCCCCTCCGCAAAGTCGTACAGCAGCTCCACAATCGGCCCGGCGTACGCTGCCACCGCAATACTGACCACCAGCCCCCCGCCCACCAGCAAGTGGACGCTGAACCGCAATAGTTCTTCCAACGGCTCCCGCCGCGCGTGCAGTCGGGCGTACATCGGCAGCAACAGTCCCGCTAGCAACCAGCCGACCGTATTCACCGCATCCAGCAAACGGTACCCCGCGGCGTAGTGCCCGGCAGCCTCCGCCCCGTCAAGGAGCAACCGCTCGATCATGATCGCATCGGCCCGACTGTACGCCGTCTGCAGTAGTATGGCAATCGCAAATGGTGCCCCCCCACGCAGCAGCATCCACAGAGTCGCTCGATTAAAACTTGGCCAACGCCGAACCAATTTGCCCCGAAGCAGAATGCCAAGGGCCCCGGCTGTAATTAACCAACACAGCACCTGCGCCCCCGCAAAAAAGTGGATGGAAAGCAGCGAAGGAAAAAAGACCAGCACCCCACCCACCAGCGCGATCATGCACACCTTATCCACGATGCTGAACCAGCTGTCCAGCGCGTAGCGCCCCAAACCCACCAGGCTCGAACGCAAGTAAAGCACCAGGCTATTGAGCAGCTGACCGGTACCCACTAGCAGCAACAATCCGATCTCCCAGCCCCGGTACCCCAGTACCCAGCCGGCCAGCAACAGCGCCACAAAAAACACGCCCCCCAGCAAGGTTTTCAGTAGAATGAAGTAAGGAAAATACTTCGTCAGCAACTGCCGGTGCCCACTAATGGTCCGGCTGTTATAAAGCTGAAGCCCCGCATCGGCAATCACCTGCAGCAGCATCCCCAGTCCGAGCAGCGAAAAGTAGAGCCCGTAATCCGCCTCCGGCAGTCGGTTCTGCACCGTACGCTCGATCGCAAACAAGTACACGCCCTTCACCCCGAGATTGAGGAAGAGGATGAGGACGGCGTTGCGGAAGAAGGAAGCGAGCAGGGGTAGTCGGTTAGTACGTAAGTTCGTTGGTCAATTAGTCGGTTAGTACTTTAGGCGGCTCTATATTGGTAGCACCGTCAAAAGTACGCCCCCCCACCCCCAAACTGACGAACGTACTAACCGACTAATTGACTAAACCACTAACGAACTCCTCCACATGCTCCAAGTCATGATCATCAACGGCCCCAACCTCAACCTGCTCGGACGGCGGCAGCCGGAGATCTACGGGGAAGATACCTTCGACGACTTTATGATCCACCTGAAGGGGAAGTTCGTGGACTCGGACGTGGAACTGAGCTACTTTCAGACCAACCACGAGGGTGAACTGCTGGACAAGCTGCACGAAATCGGCTGGAACTACGACGGCATCGTGCTCAACGCCGGAGCCTATACTCACAGCAGCATTGCCCTGGCGGATGCGGTCGCGGCCATCGAGACGCCGGTGATCGAGGTACACATCAGCAACGTGCATAAACGGGAAGATTTTCGCCATCATTCCTTTCTTTCACCGGTCTGTGAGGGGGTGATCGTGGGCTTCGGATTGCGCGGCTATGAGCTGGCGGTGCAGTATTTCGTTTAATGTGCAACGACTTTTCTTGTCAGGCGTTTTATTGACTAACTAACCTTAGATACATGTCCTTATCCGATCGATTCAAGCAATCCAGCAACCCCATCCTGAGCGAGGAGCGGCTGGCTAAATCGGCCCAGCGGCCCCTCGACGGCGGCTTCATTACGCGTGCGGAAGACAACGTGATGACCGTTACCGGTGCCGTCAACAAGACGCTACTTCTCGGCCTGCTGGTACTCGCCACGGCCCTGTACTCTTTCTTCTATCCCAGCAGCCTCTTCATGTGGGGCGGCGCCATCGGCGGACTGGTCCTCGTATTCATCATGGCCGCCAAGCCCAAGCTTTCCGGTACCCTGGCTCCGATTTACGCCTTACTGGAAGGTCTCTTCGTAGGCTCGGTGACATCGATGTACGTGGCCGGTTTCGGGGTGGGCATCGCCTTCAACGCGATCATGATCACCATCGCCCTGCTCTTCGCCATGCTCTTCACCTACAAGGCGGGACTGATTAAGGTGACCGATAAGTTCCGCACCGGTATCATCATGGCCACGGGCGGTATTGCCATCGTGTACTTGATCAGCATCGGACTGAGCTTCTTCGGCATGAGCGTACCCTTTCTGCACGAGGGTGGCATCGTGGGCATCGGCATCAGCCTCTTCATCATCGGTATCGCTACGCTGAACCTGTTGCTCGACTTCGACAACATCGAGCGGGGAGCCGCCATGCGTTCGCCCAAGTACATGGAGTGGTTCTGTGCCATGGGACTCATCGTTACCCTGGTCTGGCTCTACATCGAGGTGCTGCGCCTGCTGTCGGTGATGAACCGCGACTAAGGTCGATTCAGGCTTAATAAAAAACGAGAGGGGAAAACGGCATGTCCGTTTTCCCCTCTATACGTTACAGCCAAAGTTGATCTAGTGAGAATAAAGTGAGGCTGCTGTTACCATCATCAAAACTGACCCTAGAACGGGGGGTAGGCGAAATTCGCTGCCTGATCAGAAAAAATATTTTAAAGTTCCCTTAACAGCCTCGTGTAGAAGTCCACGGCTTCCTCGATCTCCCGGACGTAAATAAACTCATCCGCCGTATGGCTGCGCGCACTATCCCCGGGGCCCACCTTCAGGGTCGTAAACGGCAGCAGGGCCTGATCGCTCAGGGTCGGTGACCCATACTGCTTTGCGGATGGACGCGCACGCAGTGCCGCCCGCAGTAACGGATGATCGGCCCGGATGTGGCTCGACTGCAAGCGCAGGCTCCGTGGCGTCAATTTCGCGCTCTTGCACACCGCCTGTAATTCCGCCACCGCTTCCTCATTCGTGTAGGCTTCATTGACCCGCAGATCGATCACAAAAGTGCAGCGATCGGGCACCACGTTGTGCTGGGTACCGGAGGCGATCACGGTCACGGCGGCACTCGTCGGCCCCAGTTGCTCACCCGGCCGGCAAAAGGTGTGGTCGCGAATGGCGGCAATGTCGTCGAGGGCCAGATACAGCGCATTAATCCCTTCCTTCCGGGCGGCATGACCGCTCTTTCCCATCGTCTCTCCGTCAATGACGACCAGTCCGCGTTCGGCCACGGCAAGATCGAGCAAGGTCGGTTCACCCACGATACCGGCATCGATCGGCGGCAGAATAGGTAGCAATGCCGCGATGCCGTTGGGACCGCTAATCTCCTCTTCGGCAGTAGCGGCCAGCAGCAGATTGCAGTTCAGCGTCGGATCATTTTCCAGTATCACGAAGGCGGCAATGAGGCTCACCAAAGCTCCCCCGGCATCGTTGCTGCCCAGTCCGTAGAGCTTGCCGTCGATCACCTCTGCCTTATGCGGATCGCGGGTATAACCGGCTGCAGCCTTCACCGTATCGTGGTGACTATTGAGCAGAATAGTAGGGTTATCGTCGCGCCACTGCCGGCTCTTTATCCACACATTATTGCCGTAGCGGTGGGGAATAAGGCCCCGTTCCTTCAGGTACTCCTCGATGAGGTCGGCCGTCTTGTTCTCCTGCTTACTTAGGGAGGGTGTTTCGATCAGTCTGTGTAGAAGGGCAAGGAAATCAGCCATGGGCGGGGACGCGGGTGCGGGGTAAATTGGATGAAAGCAAAGGTAACGCACTTAGCGGCCCACATTCAGGCAACCACCGCGTCTGGCCACCTAGCCCCCAAGGGGGAGAAGCCAGGCGAGACTGAGGGTTCAATCCGCCAAAAAATCCGTGTTTGATCCGTGGCCCTCCGTGGTGAAAAAGAATTCCCCCTCGGCGTGCAACGCTTCGACCTAAGCAAAGATCTTGTGCACATCCCGCCCCCTTTGCTGTTTAACCAAAAAACACGGCACCCGCGGACCCGCCCGAATGGCCCCGACGGTGTGCCTTTTTACGTTAACCAACTACCCACATTATGATTAGACTGACAACCACCGCCGTACTTGCCTTCGCCCTCTTCGGCTGCGCCGAAACCGCCGAGGCCGTTGAAGTACCCGCCGCCGTACAGAGCGCTTTCCAGGCCGCCTACCCTGGTGCCACCGACGTAGAATGGTCAAAAGACGACGACCACTACGAAGTAGAATTCGACATGAACGGCGAAGAAATGGAAGTAGAGTACTCCGCTACCGGCGAGGTACTGGAAATGGAGGACTAATCATCCGTCTTGCGCGCAATGTAGTCGTGCACCGTTTCTTCCAGCAACGCCATGGTGACGGCCCCGTCGCCCAGCACCAGCTTATGAAATTCAGCGAGGTCGAAGTTGTCCCCCAGGGCGGCTTCGGCCTCCTTGCGTAGGCGGCGGATGGTCAGCTCCCCCATCTTGTAGGAGACGGCCTGCCCCGGCCACCCGATGTAGCGGTCGATCTCGGAGTTTACCTCCCGCAGCGACAGCGCCGTGTTAGCTGCCATATACTCCACCGCCCGCTCCCGCGACCAGCCGAAGTAGTGCATGCCCGGATCGACGACCAGCCGGCAGGCCCGCCACATCTCGTAGGTGAGGCGCCCGAATTTCTCGTAGTCGGTCTCGTAAATCCCCATCTCCTCCCCCAAATATTCGCAGTAGAGGGCCCAGCCCTCACCGAAGGCGGAGAGGTACAGATCGCGCCGAAAGTCCGACATTCCCTCCAGCTCCGCAGCCAGCATCATTTGAGTATGGTGACCGGGTACCCCTTCGTGCAGGGCGAGCGCGGGCAGAGTGTAAAGCGGACGACTCGGCAAATCGTAGGTATTGACCCAGAACTGTCCGGCGCGCTGGTCGGTGTAGGAGCCCGGACTGTACCGCCCACCCGTATAATTAGGCGCCAGGGCGGCGGGCACCGGAGCGACCACCAACGGCATCCGCGGCAGTTGAGAAAAGTAGCGCGGTGCCGCTGTCTGTATACGGTTGGTGATCCAGGCAGCCCGGTCCAGCAGCGCCTGGGGGGAAGCGGCATAAAACTGAGCATCGCTGCGCAGAAATCCCAGAAACTCGGCGTAGGTACCGGCAAATTCCGTGCGGGCAATGATGGTATCCATTTCCGCGCGGATGCGGGCCACTTCCGCCTCTCCGGTGGCGAATACTTCCTCGGGGGTCAGGTCGGTCGAGGTAAAAAAGCGGACACGCTGGCGGTAAAATTCCTTTCCGTCCGTAATCTCGGCGATGCCGATTCCGGGGGGCAGAGCGGGCAAGTATTCGGTAACGAGAAAGTCGCGCAGCGAGGCGTAAGCGGGGTAGATCGAATCGCGGGTCAGGCGGGTAAGCTCGGCTTTACCTGCTTCGTCGAGTACCGAGTCCACGAAAATGCTTTCCCCAACCGGTGTCGCCAGTTGGCGGTCGATGAGGGCAAGATTTAGTTCGATTACGCGAAAGGGGTTGACCTTGCCCTCCAACAGCCCGCCCCGCATATTTCGCTGCTGATTGGCAAAGAATTCCGGTAATCCGCGCAGTGCACCTATGCGTTTGCGGTACGCTTCCTCCGTTGTGATCGGCCTACCGCTAAATCGATAAATCACCGAGGCCAGAAAACCTCCCTCCGCGTCCAGGGGAAAAAGGTGGTGACCGAAGCGCAGTCGGTAGAGACGGTCGTCCAGGACAAAGTCGAGCAGTGCCCGATCGGTGCGCAGGGCATCGGACAAGCGTTCCGGGGCGGGGACGCGGGAGCGAAGATCTTCCAGAAAAGCAATCTCTTCCTGAACGGCTGCATCCGTTTGCACACCCCAGACGTCGGTAGAATCCCTGCGATCGTAACGTTGATACTCCTCCAACAGCATGACGAAAGAGGAATCAGACTGACCGTCCGCCACGGTACTACAAAACAGCAGGAAAAAGATGACTCGCATAGTTCGTCGGGGATGGCTTGGTGTCCGGAAGGTAACTTAAAGCGTAGCAGTCCTGGGAACGCTAACATTCGCAATCACAATTTGTGACTTACTACGCAATGATTCGGTTAGTCCGCCGTTATAGGCCGTACACGGACATTTATTAATGCTCCCTATAGGCTTTTCAACCACTCCTGATGCTTAAGTTATTTACCACCCTGTTCTTCGTTGTCGCTGTACTGGCTTGCGGCAATGTTGAAACAGAAACTGATGTTGAGACCGTAGACATCCCCAATAACGGCATCCCCGCCGCCGTTGAAACGGCCTTCCGCACCGCCTACCCCGCCGCCACCGACATAGAATGGGACGTCGACGACGACCACTACGAAGTAGAATTCAAAGTCAACGGCGACAAAATGGAAGTCGAGTACGGCTTCGACGGCCGCCTGCTGGATATCGAAGATTAAGTACCACCCCATCAGCCAACGCTAAATCGCTCAATGCGAAGGGACCTGAATCCGCGTAATCCAAGAATTTAAAATTGGTAAGGTGAAATTTAAAATTTGCTCCACAGACCCGTGATGTGCCGAGTAACTTTGTTGTACTTGTGGTCACCCCGGTTCGTGGCATCCTGCCGCGGTCGCTATCACAATATCTCGACCTTAAATCTGCGGTTAGCCCGGTTCGTGGCATCTTGCCGCGGTTACGATCACAGTACCTCGACCTAAGTGCCACGCGACCTAGTGCCTTTAATCCGTGAACGAATCCGTGCAAATTCGTGTAATCCGTGGTTGGCCTTTTCCGTTGCGCAGCAACCCTCCTCGGACCAGAGGCCGCTCAGCGGGAATTTAAAATTGGTAAGGTCAAATTTAAAATTTGCTCCGCAGACCCGTGATGTGGTGAGTAGCCTTATTGTAATCATGGTCACCCCGGTTCGTGGCATCCTGCCGCGGTCGCTATCACAATATCTCGGCCTTAAATCTGCGCCTAATCTGCGGTTAGCCCGGTTCGTGGCATCCTGCCGCGGTTGCGATCACAGTGCCTCCACCTAAGTGCCACGCGACCTAGCGCCTTTAATCCGTGAACGAATTCGTGCAAATTCGTGTAATCCGTGGTTGGCCTTTTCCCTTGCGCAGCAACCTTCTCGGACCAGAGTCCGCTCAGCAGGAATTTCAAATTGGTAAGGTGAAATTTAAAATTTGCTCCGCAGACCCGTGATGTGGCGAGTAACCTTCTTGTATTCGTGGTCACCCCGATTCGTGGCATCTTGCCGCGGTTGCGATCACAGTACCTCAATCTAAGTGCCACGCGACCTAGCGCCTTCCATCCGTGAACGAATCCGTGCAAATTCGTGTAATCCGTGGTTGGCCTTTTCCCTTGCGCAGCAACCTTCTCGGACCAGAGTCCCCTCAACCTGAAATCCGCGAAAATCTGCGAAGACAATCCGCTTAAATCTGCGTTGAAAAAAAAGCGTCTCGGACCAGAGACCCTCCGACCTACACCCCAAATTGCCCCATGTGATGCTCCAAGTGCTTCTGGTACATCACGCTCCACTCCTCAGCTGACATCGCGCCAAAGCTCACGTTCTCCTTGCCTTCGTAAGCAGCCTCCCCCATCCCGGCTACCCGCTCCAAATGGGCGATCAACTTGGCTCGTTCCCGCTCGAAATCCCGTTCATCCGAAATGACGAACTGGGGGGCCGTGCGGGTATTGCGCGGATAGGGATCGGGACCGACAACACCATGCTTCACGAAAGTCTTCAGGAAAAAGCGCATGAGAAAATTGTTGTTCACCGGCTGGTCCCCGGTTTCCATATCGTAGGCGACGTTGAGGTGGGCCAGCATCTGAGCGGCGTTCATCTTGCCCCACAGCGGTTTCGTATCGGGTGTAAGCCGATTGACACGGTCGATGTTGTTGCTCAGGGTCTCGGGCGCGAAGGTGGAGGGGTATTTCATGGTAGGGAAAGGTAACGGTATGACCCCATACTACACCAGCGCAGCGGGCGCAAATCCATGCGACTCCCGTACAATTCGCTCGCTCCAGTTGAAAAGGGCTTCGTCTTTTGCGGTTACCATCCGGTCGTAGGTCCTGTTGATCAGGGCCCGGAGTGCCGGACCACGCTCCCGCAAAAATTCGCCTACCGGATCGGTCGTGCGCGAGCGACCGCTATGAATCGTATCGATGAGGTAGTCCGGAGAAAACCCGTACGAGATCGGTAGAACGTCCCCGGTTTCCGTAATGATAATTTCCCGGAACACGTCGCGGACGGCCGCTGGCACCGGTTCTCCCGCGTGCACCATTTCGGGGTGATCGACCAGATAATCCTGGTGCACCAGATCGAGCTGCACCTTAAGGTCGGTAACCGTGTCACGGATGATCGTGGCAAGAATGAAGACCCGGTGCAGGTCAGCCTGGTCAAGAAAGAGCGTGTCATTCACCTCCGTCGTAGCCCGGCCGGCGGCCTCAAGTGGGTGAAGCTGCAACAATCCCGCACCCTGAGCGGTAGCGAGTTCGACCAGTCGGGGAATCAGGCGCCACGATTTCTTGGTGAGTGTGTGGATCAACCCGAAAGGCATCCCGGTTTCTCGTAGCACGGAAAGCCCTTCCAGCATGCGGTCGTAGGCGGTGGTCGAATCCCGCAGTGCGTTGTGTAACTCCCGATCGCCATCGACGCTGACGGCCACGGAGTCGATGTAATTCAGTGTCTTTTCCGAGCGACGAGATTTCAGCAGCATCCCATTCGAGACGACCTGGTTGTGGTACCCCAGTTTACGGGCCCCTTCCAGCAGCTCGTTCAGTTCAGTGTAGAGGAAGGGCTCTCCGCCCGAAACGGAAAGGACGTTAAAGCCGTGTACCTCACGAAGGTACTGGAGGTAAGCCACCACCTCCCCGCTGCGGAGGCCTGCTTTCTCCCCCGGTGAGGAGGAAGAATAGCAGTGCCGGCAGCGGAGGTTACAGCTCAGGGTGGGGTGTACGTGGACGATGGAAAAATCTGCGGATTCCATAGTTCCCGGGGCTACCCGATACGGGGTGCCCGACCTTTGGAGAAGTGAGCGTGCACGTCGAGGTAATCGGGCCACCGGATTCCGATGGGGAAGATATCGAGGCGACGGAGGAGTCGATTGGACAGCAGGTCCTTCACCTTGGTAAACTCGTCAATGGACACGCGTCCGCGTGCGGTGATGCCATCCGGGCGTTTGATGCCGTAGGGGAATACGTCATCCCACTTGATGCCGTTCCCGTACGCCTGGGCGATGAGCTTTGACGATTCCTTTAGAAGGCCGGAGTCAAGGTCGGTCGAGCCAAGGCGTTCTACGATGCTCTCGTAGAGCTCGGTGTTCTCCTTTTCGTTGGTGCTGGGTGTTTTCATAATGCAGGTGAATTTGATTTGCCCTTTATTGCCACCGTGATTTGCAGCGTTACTCCCGTACCAATAAATAATTTCGCGGCCATTTGTGGCAGGAAAAGCGGTACCACCAACACGGCAGGCAACACAAAATTGCGCCGCCCACGGCCGGTTTTATCTCCTTCCACTATCTTCCCATCCATGCGAATCATCCTATATCTCCTTGTGCTGGCGGCCGTCCTACCAGCTTGCACTGCTTCTAATGGAACGGACACCGCTCCCGCGCCCCGCCGCCCGAATATTGTATTTATCATGTCGGACGATCACGCGCAGCGGGCCATCTCTGCCTATACCGACGAGCTGATTGAGACGCCCCACCTGGACCGCATCGCCGATGAAGGCATGCTCTTCCGCAACAGCTTCGTGACCAACTCGATCTGTGCGCCCAGCCGCGCCGCCATTTTGACCGGAAAGTACAGCCACCTGAACGGGAAGATCGACAACCTGAGCCCGTTTAATCCCGACCAGTGGACCTTCCCCGAAGCCCTCCACGATGCCGGTTACCGCACTGCCCTGATCGGCAAACACCATTTGCAGGCCGTACCCCGCGGCATCGACGAGTTTCGTGGACTGATCGGACAGGGCAGCTACTACAACCCGGTGTTTGTGCACAATGGCGACACCCTGACGGCCGATACGGGCTACACCTCCACCCTGATCACCGACTACGCCCTGGAAGAACTGAAGCGCAACGCCGCGAGCGACCAGCCCTTCATGATGCTCTACTGGCACAAAGCCCCCCACCGCAACTGGATGCCCGACACCAGCGACCTGGCCGGATTGCTCGACAAAACATACCCCGAACCCGCTACCCTACGCGACGACTACGCGGGACGCCCGGCCGCGGAACACGCAGACATGCGCATTGCCGACATGTTTACCAGCAACGACCTGAAGGTGACCGGCGAGTTTCAGAACCCGGACCCCGGTACCGGCGGTGCCACCTTCATCAAGAATCCCAACTTCGATCAGGTAAAGAATTTCGACCGCCAACTCGGACGCTTGACCGACGGACAGCGGGCCGCGTGGGAGCCTTTTCTGCAACGCGTCGGCAAGGAATGGCAGGCCGTGAAGGGCACCGACGAGGAACTCGGCTGGCGCTACCAGCGCTACATGCAGGATTACCTGGCCAGCGTGAAGAGCGTGGACGAAAACGTGGGTCGCGTGCTCGATTACCTCGACGAGAGCGGACTGGCCGAGAACACCATCGTAATTTACACCAGCGACCAGGGCTTCTACCTCGGCGAGCACGGCTGGTACGATAAGCGCTTTATGTACGAGGAAAGTCACCGTACGCCCCTGATGATTCGCTACCCGCCCCTGATCCAATCCGGCAGCGAAACCGATGCCCTGGTCATCAACATCGACCTGGCCCCCACCCTCCTGGAACTGGCCGGTGTGACTGTACCCGAAGAAGCACAGGGCCGCAGCCTGACGCCCCTCCTTGAAGGCAGCACCCCCGGTGACTGGCGCGACGAAATCTACTACCGCTACTACCAGCAGATGGACAGTTACCACCGCGTGGCCCGCCACGAAGGGGTGCGCGGCGATCGCTACAAGCTGATCCACTTCACCGAGCCGGGCTTCGAGGGGTACGAATTGTATGACCTGGAGGAAGACCCCCAGGAAATGGAAAATCGCGTCGACGACCCGGCACTGGCCGCAGAGAAAGAGCGGTTGCAGGGGGCGTTGCGGGAATTACGGGAGGAGTTGAGGGTGACGGACTGATTTATTCGTTGATCGCCTCCATCACCGCCTCCACCCGCTCGTTCGGCACCGTCATGCTCAGGGTGTAGTGGGCGATCTTCCACTCACCCTTTTGGTCGCGCTTGACGACGGCGGTACCGCGGCAGGGACCCATCCAGGTGTCGAGGAGCTCGTCCCAGTAGGCAACCTTGGCGTCCGGGTCATAGAATACGTGGCGCTCCGTAGCAGTGAACTCCCAGGCCTTGCCCGCATCGAAGTAAGGCTTGGCGAAGGCGTAAAACTCCTCCCGCGTCCAGTGCTCGCCGGGGTCGGTGCCGATGTAAATAGCATCCGGAGTCATGGCACCGAAGAAGGCGTCCAGATCGGCACTGGCGGCGGCGGCGTGCCAGTTAGTGGCCAGGTCCTTAAGTTGCTGTTCGACCGGGGTGGTCGATGGTAGGGTGCAGCCGGTCGTCTTTCGGGTGTCCATGATGTTGACGATCCGCCACCGATCCTGGTCATGCACGAGCTGAAAGGCGTTGGTGCCGCAGTGGTGTATCTCGCCATTGAGCACGAAGGTGTAGGGCGTCCAGGCGGTGGCCAGGCGGCCGTCGGTACGGATCTCGGTGTAGTGGAGCTGCTCGTCTAGGATACCGGCATCGGCCTGGTGGAGTCCGGAGAGCCAGCCGGTGATGCTTCCTTCATTCACTACGGTACGACCGGCCGAATCCACCGCTACGGAGTTCAACGAGGCACCGGGGTGAAACAGGGCGCCCATCCCCGTGGAATCGCCGCTTCGCATTCCGTCGAAGAGCTGGGTGAGGGTTTCACGGGGCGTGGACTGGGCAGGTAGCAGCGCACCGAGCAACACAAACAGAATCAAGGAAAGTAGATGGGATTTCATCGGACGGACTTTACTTGGCTAGGATCAATGCCCTAAAAGTAAAGCGATTTAGCCCGGCACTTCTACTCCCAGTTGCTTCAGAATGCCAAGCTCGTCGGTACTACCCCAACGCTCCTTTAGTTTGCCGTTTTCGAAGCGACCGATCTGCATACCCCGCGCGCTGAACGATTTGCCGGTGGGGGCAACTCCCATAAATTCTCCCTTATGGGTACCGGAGACCGTGTAGGCAAAACAGACGTTGTCGGCATCGGTGACCAGGTGCTTCACCTCGATCTTGAGGTCGGGGAAGGCGTTGCGCATCATGGTGAAAAAGTCGATGAAGCCCTGGGGGCCGGGGCCCTGCATGGGGGCGGGGTCGTGGTCCTTTACGTCCTGGGCGACGACTTCGCGGATCAGCTCGAGCTTACCGGTGTTAACGGCTTCGCCGAATTTTTTCTGGGCTTCGGTGTTGGTCATGGGGTTTGGTTGTTGAATTGTGGGGTTTATTAGTTGTTGGCTCGGTTACGCTACCGGGTTCGGGTGGACGATGTTCGGCATGAATGGGTACTTTGTTGAAGCACTACACTTTCTGAACGCCCACATACTGTCTCAATGAGAACCCTGTTACTGCTTTCACTTTTGCTTCCCATCGGACTAGTCGCACAGGTCGAACTTACCGGTGAGCACATGACCTGGTACCCCATCACGCTTACTGCCGACGGCCCCGATACCGGGGAGGACGACACCTACAACCCCTTTCTCCACTACCGGATGGACGTGACCTTTACCCACGATTCCGCTACCTATACCGTGCCGGGCTACTTCGCCGCAGATGGCAACGCCGGTCAAACGGGGGCAACCAAGGGCAATAAATGGCGGGCACGCTTCTCCCCCGATCGCGCCGGCGAGTGGACCTACCAAATCAGCTTCCGCCGGGGAAGCAACGTAGCCGTAGCGGACAATAATCTGGCGGGGACGCAGGTGCAGGGAATCGACGGAAAGCGGGGCTCGTTCACGATCCGAAAGACGGACAAAGGCGGCCGTGACCTCCATGGCAAGGGGCGCCTGCAGTTCAACGGCCAACAATATCCCCGCTGGGCGGAGACCGGGGAGTTGTTCATCAAATCTGGTCCCGATGCACCGGAAAACCTCCTCTCCTACGCCGACTTCGACGGCACCTTCCACAACGACGGCCACCGCGACGACCTGGTAAAGACCTGGGAGCCGCACGTTCGCGACTGGAAAGAAGGCGACCCGAGCTGGCATGACGGCAAGGGAAAGGGTCTCATCGGTGCCATCAACTACCTCGCCGAGGAGGAAATGAACTCGATCAGCTTCCTGGTCCTCAACATCGCCGGCGACGATCGCAACGTCTTTCCCTACGTGACCTACAACGATTACGAGCGGATGGACGTCAGCAAACTCGACCAGTGGGAAGTCGTCTTTGACCACGCTACCCGCAACGGCATGTTCCTCCACTTCAAGCTCTCGGAAGCCGAAAACCAGGGCTTACTCGACGGCGGCGACGTAGGGCCCCAGCGCAAGCTCTTCTACCGCGAGCTCATTGCCCGCTTCGGTCACCACCCCGCCCTCAACTGGAACGTCGGCGAGGAAAACGGCGTGTGGAACCAGAAGGAAGTCACCCCCATGCAGACCACCACCCAGCGACTGGCCATGGCCCGCCACCTCGCCGCCACCGACCCCTACGGCCACCTGATCGTGATCCACAACGGGCAGGCCTTTTACGACATTCTTGGTCCGGAAAGCGAGTACACCGGCCTATCGCTGCAAACCAATCGGGCCGACTTCAGCCGTGTCTACCCCGCCACCCGCCGCTGGCTCGATCTCGCTCGTGACGCCAAACGCCCCCTGGCCGTCGCCGTCGACGAACCCGGCGACGCCCAGCACAGCCTCATCACCGACGGAGAAGACCCCGAGCACAACCTGGCTCGCCAGAATGCCCTCTGGGGCGCCCTCATGGCCGGCGCCTGGGGCGTCGAGTGGTACTTCGGTTACGCCCACCCCCACTCCGACCTCAGCTGCCAGGACTTCCGCAGCCGCGACCTCTTCTGGGACCAGTGCCGCGCAGCCCTCACCTTCCTCCGCGAACAGGCCGTGCCCCTCGACCAGATGTCCCCCGCCAATGACCGCACCCCCGCAGACAACGACTGGATACTGGCAACAAAAGACGACGCACACTTCCTCATCCTAAAAAAGATCGACCAGCCGGCCCCGAAAACGATACAGGTAAAGCCCGGCGCCTACACTATTCGCTACCTTAACCCCCGCACCGGCGACCTCACCCAACCAGTCGCCACCCAAAGCAGTGCCGATCAGCTCACCCTTGCCCCCCCTCCCGCCGAACCAATGATGGACTGGGTGATTTTGGTAAAAGCCGTAGCGAAGTAATGACCCATCTATGCTGACTCGGCGTGCAACGCCTCGACCAAAATAACCCGTTGCGCAGCAACTCAATCTGCGAAAAAATCCGCGCCTTCTGCGTGATCTGCGGTGAACCTCCCCCGTTGCGCAGCAACCACCACCACCCCCCTCGGCGTGCAACGCCTCGACCTTGCCCTTACGCTGCGCAGCAACCCCTACCATCTCAGACCAGAGGTCGCTCGACCTTACACCTTCTATCCTTCTATCCGTGAATGAATCCGTGCAAATTCGTGTAATCCGTGGTTGACTTTTTCCGTTGCGCAGCAACCACCACACCCCCCTCGGCGTGCAACGCCTCGACCTTGCCCTTACGCTGCGCAGCAACTCAATCTGCGAAAAAATCCGCGCCTTCTGCGCAATCTGCGGTGACCACTCCCCCGTTGCGCAGCAACCACCACACCCCACCCTTGCCGTATTTTTACACCATGACGGCCACCACCACCCCCCTCACCTACACCGGCTACGACCTATCGGACGAAACGCTGCTCCGCCTCTACCGCGAGCTCCTGCGTCCCCGCCTCATCGAAGAAAAGATGCTGAAGCAGCTCCGCGGCGGCGTGATCTCCAAATGGTTCTCGGGCATCGGACAGGAAGCCATCAGCGTAGGCTGTACCCTTGCCCTGGAACCGGATGAATTTATCTTCACCATGCACCGAAATTTGGGGGTATTCACCGGTCGGGAAGTGCCCCTCGAACGCCTCTTCGCCCAGTGGCAGGGAAAGCCCGGCGGATTCACCAAGGGCCGCGACCGCAGCTTCCATTTCGGCAGCACCGAACACCACATCGTCGGTATGATCAGCCACCTCGGACCGCAGTTGGCCCTGGCCGCCGGAGTTGCGCTGTGGCATAAAATGCGGGGAGAACCAAAGGTCAGCCTGGCCTTCACCGGCGACGGCGGCACCAGCGAGGGAGATTTCCACGAAGCCCTCAACATTGCGGCAGTATGGAAACTTCCCGTGCTCTTCGTAATTGAAAACAACGGATACGGCCTCTCCACACCGGTCAGCGAACAGTATGCCTGCGACAGCCTGGCCGACCGGGGGAAGGGTTACGGCATGCGATCGCTGTCCATCGATGGCAACAACATTCTGGAGGTGTACTCCACCATCAAGCAACTTGCCGAAGAAATGCGGGAAAACCCCGAACCGGTACTAGTAGAATGCCGCACCTTCCGCGTCCGCGGTCACGAGGAGGCCAGCGGCGTCAAGTACGTACCCGACGAACTGATCGAAAGCTGGCAAGCCCGCGACCCGGTCACCTCATTCGGTGAATTCCTGCGCCACCGGGGCTTACTTAATGATGCCGTACAACTGAAGTGGGAAACGGAGATTAAACAAGCCATCGAAGACGCCCTCACCACCGCCGCCGATCTGCCCGCCGTGACGGCCTCCACCGAAAATGAGATAGGAGACCTCTTCGCACCTACGCCCGCGCTTCGGACATCGCAGCCGGGCAACTCGGTGGAAAAACGTTTTGTTGACGCCATTAGTGATGGCCTCAGAGAAGCCATGCACGCGCATCCCCAACTCGTGCTGATGGGACAAGATATTGCCGACTACGGCGGTGTATTCAAGATCACGGACGGCTTCGTGGCGGAGTTCGGAAAGGAACGCGTCCGCAATACCCCCCTCTGTGAAAGCGGCGTCATCGGTGCAGCCCTGGGCTACGCGATCGCCGGCGGAAAGGCCATGGTGGAGATGCAGTTCGGCGATTTTGTGAGCGTAGGCTTCAACCAGATCGTCAACAACCTGGCCAAATTACACTACCGCTGGGGGCAGAATGCCGACGTGGTGATCCGACTTCCCGTAGGTGGGGGCGTCGGAGCCGGTCCCTTCCACAGCCAGACGATGGAAAGCTGGTTTACTTCGGTGGCCGGCTTAAAGATCGTATACCCTAGTACGCCCGAAGACGCCAAATCACTACTGATTGCCGCCATCGCGGATCCTAATCCGGTCCTCTTCTTCGAGCACAAGGGGCTTTACCGTTCGCTCAGCGGACCGGTCAGTGAAGGGTATACGCCCGGGGAAATAGGGAAGGCACGTATGGTGCGCGAGGGCAACGACCTCACCATTGTCACCTACGGCGCTGGGGTACACTGGGCAAGTGAGGCGGTAGACTCGGTAGGTGGCGATGTTGAAATCATAGACCTCCGCAGCTTGACACCCTTAGACTACGATGCCATTCGGACATCGGTAGCCAAAACCAGCCGCGCCATCGTGCTCCACGAAGCCTCCCTTACCGGCGGATTCGGCGGCGAACTAGCGGCCTGGATCTCGGAACACTGCTTCGAACTGCTCGATGCCCCCGTCCGCCGCGTCGCCAGCCTGGACACCCCCGTTCCCTTCGCTCCCGCCCTCGAAGAGCAGTACCTCCCCAAAAATCGACTCACCACCGCTATTCGACAACTGCTTGCCTACTAACCCACCACATTACCACCCCCCCACATTACCTTCGCGCCATGAAATTCAGTGAAATCATCGCCGTCAGCGGCTTACCCGGATTATATACCGTTGTGACCGAACGCAAGGGAGGCATCATCGTCGAAGACATGCGCAGCAAGAAGCGCCGCTTCGCCCCCGCCCGTAAGCACCAATTCGCTCCGCTGGAAAGCATGGCCGTGTACACCGACGACGGAGACGCGGAGCCCCTGCGCAAGGTGTTTGACCGGATGCAGGAGCAGCACGAAGACAACCCCGCTCCGGCACCGAATGAAAGCAAGGAACGGCTGTTCGATTACCTCGAAGACGTCCTGCCCACCTACGATAAGGAAAGGGTACACGCCAGTGACGTAAAGCGGCTACTCAAGTGGTATCACTTCATGCTGGACAACCAGCTGTTTGCCGACCTCTCCGAGGAAGAGTAAGCCCTAATCGAACCGCGCCAGCTCGTAGCGATCAATCGTACGCTGTAGTTGGGCCGCCAGGGTACCGTCGTTATTGAGTCCGAGTTCCTGTAGCCCGGCCGACCAGCGCCGGTAGTCCCGAGCATCGAACTGCGTCATCCGACTGAAGGAGCCACTGGTCACGTGTAGGCTAAAGTCCCGGAAACTGGTCCAGGCCGTCTCATAACGGCGCATGCACTCGCCGCCGGAGCGTCCGGTAGCGCCGTTCCAGTCGGCCGTACAGCCTAGTCCGAAGTAGTTGTTCAAATCCCGCGCTCCCGCAGCCTGCCCCGCCCGACTGTACAGCAGCCCGGTAGCCAAAATGACGCTGGCCGGAATACCGAATTTTTTTTGCTCGGCCTGCGCCACGTGTCCGAACCGCTCCAGGTAAGCCGCCACCTGCGCATCGCCCACCTTCTCCAGCAGACTGAACTGGTCAGCCTCGGAATTGCTAGCGAATATGTTGAACCGGGAGAAGAAGCCACCACCGCTGTCTTTGGAAGCCGCCGCCGTGCGCTCATCCGTATAGTAGAGGGGCTCAGCGGATGAGGTCGCCTCAATCGGACGCTCCGGTAAAGTAGTGGCCGGCAAGGGTTCCGACGCGGGGTGCCCGAGCCGAAGATTAAAGTTCACCTGCTTCTGGGACAGGAGGAGAAGGGCACAGCCGATCAGGCCGACGCGCAGCCAGTGCCTGCCGACGAAGGCCGTCAGGCGAGTAAGTAAGACTTTCATTTTTTGCAACCTTTAACGAGGACGAAATGTGATCGGTCCTGAGTGTAACCCCCCGGTAGCCGAAGCACCGGTGTACGGCAAAGTTAGGTCGCACGCCTTTATCAAACAAATTGTTTGATTAGTTTTTTTCCGGAAACTCCGTGGTAGTGACCAATAATTCTCCCGGCCCTACACTTAGGTAACCGGTCGGGCCCGCCATGACTTTGCTCATCCCAGTAAGTGCGGCAGGAAGGCTGCCCAGGGGAATTGTCTGCGTTTGGCCGGAAGTGTAGTTCCACACCGTTCCGTCGTCCTTGATCCCCAGAAGGTAAGGCGCATTCCAGGAGAGCCGGGAGTGGGGTGGAACCGCCACCCACCCGCGAAATTCCCCGTAATTGGTGAAAACCGCCAGGCGGCTACTCTCCCTGAAGTACAGCATCACGGTAGTGCGGTCGACGAATATCGCCGCGGGTTCGCTGTCCTCTCCCAGTTGTAGGCGGAGGTTGTTGGTTTGCTGGTCCGGTTCTCCCCGTTCGTTTAGCCGCAGCAGGCGGTAGTTCCAGTTGTCGAAGACCCATATGCCGTTGTCGTAGCTGCGCGCGATGGCACCGGGCTGGCGGATGTGTTGGTTGGCAAACAGATCGATGCGGTCGAGTTCGCTGAGGGTGCGGTCGAGCACCAGTACGGTACCGTAGGCCCGGTAGTACACCAGAATCTGGAAGGGATTGGCAACGTCAACGTAATCGGGAGAGCCGAGACTACTGTCGTAAAAACTGTAGGTATTTGCGCCGAGTTGATTGCCGGTTACGAGCCGGTCATCGTCTAGCAGGAAGTAGGCCTTCCCCATCGGGTCGATGAAAAAGTCCGCTACGCCTATCGGTGTTTGCGAGCGGCTCGCGGCACAACTTACGAACAGGAATACCACTACCAAAGAGCGCAAGGTCATACCGCTTAAACGCAGGAATGGCAATATTGGTCCGTCCGGTATACCTTGCACCTTGCGACTTACCTTGCACCCGCGACCCCGCCCCATGACATATTTGCTCCGCATGCTTCTTTTTTTTGCGCTTCCGCAGGTGCTGTGGGCACAACGTGACAGCAGTGATTTTCGGCGGCTACAGGTCGGCCTTGTGGGGGGACAAATGTGGCACACGGTCGATTTTACGCCTACGGTAGACGTGCTGACGCTGCCCGGCCAAAGCTACGGAATTGCGATCCGCTACTTCGACAAGCAACTGGTCGGGTTCCAGGCGGAAGCAAGCCTAGCCAGTGCCGGATGGCAGGAAAATTACGGCGACGAGCTTTACGAACGGCGGCTGGACTACGCCGAAATCCAGTTGCTTACTCAATTCAGCGTGGGCCGCGGGTTTATCCAGCCACTGTTGCAGCTTGGGCCGTACCTGTCCGTACCGCTGGAGGATAACGAGACCCTGCCGGCCAGCTTCGACCCGGATCAGGAGCCCGCTAACACTTACCGGGGCCGGGAGCTTCCCTTCCGCCTGAATTACGGCCTGCGGGCAGGTCTGGGCCTAAATGTAGAAGCGGGACCCCTGACTTTGCAACTGGAGGGACGCATTTTGCAGGGCTTCAGTAACTTGCTTAAACCCGGGGAAAGTCAGGTGGCCACGAGCATCCGGCAGGCGTACGGAGGAAATCTGGGCCTATTTTATGCCATCCGTTGAGCGAACCGGCGAGGGCCGTGCGGACTTATACCCGTACATCATAAACTCACGCCCATGCCGATCCTGCACGACAATCCATACGAAAGCCTCTCCTTCGCCATCGAAGACCTGAAGAGCAAGGGCTACGAATTCGACTTCAACCAGAAGGAGAAACACCTCGAGTGCCCCCAGAACGAGAAGCACTACAACCCGGAGGACTTCACCATCACCCATACCTACCGCTTCGAGGGCATGAGCAGCACCGACGACAACTCCGTGCTCTACGGAATCGAAGCCGCCGACGGTACCAAGGGCCTACTGGTCGATGCCTATGGCGTCTATGCCGACAGCCTCTCTCCAGAAATGATCGAGAAGTTTCGGGTGGAGTATGAGGATCCGGATAAGGTTTAGGAGTGGAGTATTACGGTAGTTGGGTAGTACGGTAGTACGGTAGTACCGCTCGACTACCGTACTACCCAACTATCGTACTACCGTACTAACCCCCTCCCCCATGACCATCTTCTGGCACCGCCGTGACCTCCGCTTTACCGACAATGCGGGACTCTACCGGGCACTGAAAACTGGTGACCCCGTCCTTCCGATTTTCATTTTTGACCGGAATATTCTGGATAAGCTGCCGAATAAGGCCGACGTAAGGGTAGAATTTATTCAGCGGAGCGTGGAGGAACTGGCGGAAGCGTACCGGGCGCACGGCAGTGACTTGCGCGCCTTCTACGGTAAGCCCATCGAGGTTTTTGCGCAGTTGCGCGATGAGCTGAACCCGACGGCGGTATACACTAATCGCGATTACGAACCCTACGCGATCGCGCGTGATCTGGCGGTGAAGGAGTTGCTGGACGAGCACGACATCCCCTTTCGCCACTTTAAGGACCACGTCATTTTCGAGAGCGACGAGGTACAGAAGCAAGCGGGCGGACCGTACACGGTATACACCCCATACATGCGCCGGTGGAAGAAGACCCTCGACACCCGGATGAGCAGCTTTGCAGGCGAAAAGATCAGCTTTTACCTAAAGCCTTACCCGACCGAGACGTATGCGGACAACCTGCTGAAGGAATCTTCGCCCCACCCCGTGCCGACGCTGGCCGATATGGGCTTTAAACCCACCGACATCGAGATACCACCGAAGGAAGCGCCCGCCGAAGTGATCGAGCATTACGATAAGACGCGCGACTTCCCCGGACAGGAGGGAACCAGTCGGATCAGTCACCACCTGCGGCACGGAACGGTGAGCGTTCGGGCTAAGGTGCGAAGGGCCATGAAGCTCAACGAGACGTTCGTGAAGGAGCTGATCTGGCGGGATTTTTACTCCAACATCCTGCAGGAATTTCCGCGGGTTGTGAACGAGAGTTACCGCAGGGAGTACGACAACATTCCCTGGATCAACGACGAGGAGCAGTTTGAAAAGTGGTGCGAAGGGAAGACCGGCGTACCCATCGTCGATGCCGGCATGCGACAGCTCAATGCGATCGGTTGGATGCACAACCGGGTGCGGATGATCACGGCGAGTTACCTGACCAAGCACCTGCTTATCGACTGGCGCTGGGGAGAGGGATACTTCGCCGACAAACTTCTCGACTACGAACTCGCCAGCAACAACGGCGGCTGGCAGTGGGCGGCGGGCAGCGGAGTGGATGCACAGCCCTACTTCCGTATCTTCAACTACGAGAGCCAGCAACGTAAATTCGACAAAGATTACCGCTACGTAAAACGTTGGGTACCGGAATACGGGACGGATAAATATCCTGCAGAACCCCTCGTGGAGCACAAGTTTGGCCGCGAACGGGCGTTGAGGGTGTACAAAGAAGCCCTGAGAGAAGCCCGGGAGACCTAGATTTATACCCGCATGTGGTAGCCATGGGGTTGGGGGACGACCGGCAACCCCTTTATTTTTGGGATTTTTAACTACCCGCGCCAATGAAATTTCTTTTAACCGCCACTCTGGTGGTGATTGGTCTACTCGTCTCCCAATCTGGCTACGGGCAAAAACGACTGAACCTCTTTACGGAATGTGATTGCAATAGGACGCTGTTGAAGCAGGAACTCAACTACGTCAACCACACCATCGACCCGGTCAACGCCCAGGTCAACCTCTTCATCGTCACCAACTACCTCAGCAACGGCGGTCGCGTGTACGATCTCCAGTTTAAGGGACAGCAAGAACTCGCGGGCAACAGCCTCAGCTTCAAGGTGTCCACCACGGCCGTCATGACGAATCTCGAACGAGATGAATACCTGAACAAACGTATCGAGCTGGGATTGGCCGGATTCCTCGCCGGCACTGACTACGCGGACCTGGTCGACCTAACCGCCCAGGCCCCTCCGGAACCCACCGAACAGGAAGTAGTAGATCCGGAAATGGCCGGTGACCGCTGGAACAGTTGGATCTTCGAGACCAGTGCCAGCTTCAGCGCCAACCAGGAAAGCCAGCGCAGTAAGACCCAGATCCGGCTCGGCTTCGAAGCGGATCGCACTACCCCCGACTGGCGCATCCGTTTCAGCCCCAATTTTTTCTACCGCATCGAGAAGATCCAGCAACAGCAGGGCGAACCCATCACTTCGGTACGTCGCGATCAGTGGTTCGACGGCAAGGTGGTCAAGAGCATCGGCAACCACTGGTCGGTGGGCATCCTCAGCAGCGCCAATTCGTCCACCTACCGCAACATCGACCTCGGCATCTTTATCGCCCCGGCCGTGGAGTACAATATCTTCGACTATAATCAGGTCCCGTTTAAGGAATTCACCATTGCCTACCGCCTCGGATGGGTCAAGAATGTCTACACCGATACCACCGTATTTCTGAAGACGGAAGAGAGCCTCGCCCGCCAGAGCCTGGATATCGACCTGCGCTTACGCCAACGGTGGGGACAGGTGTTCGCCGGTATATCCGCGGCAAACTACTTAGATGATTTCAAGAAGAACCGCCTCTCCCTCGATATGCGAGCCGACGTACGTCTCATCAAGGGCCTATCCTTCAACGTCGGCGGCAGCTACGACATCATCAACGACCAGATCAGCCTCCCGGCCGGAGAAATTTCCGATTCGGATCGCCTACTGGGCCTTACCCAGTTGGCCACCAGCTTCAGTGCCGACGTCAGCGTAGGCTTCAGCTACACCTTCGGTTCCCTGTACAATAATGTGATCAATACCCGACTGTAGGGCCTACTCGAACGTAACCTCCCCGGAAAATTCTCGCCGGAAGTTGTCGAACTGCTTCCGGGAAGCCACGAAGCGCATCCGCCGCCCGAAGGTGCCCTTACCCCGTAGCTCCAGGGTACATATTTTGAAGAACAACCACCGGGCTTCATAAAAGCCGGCTACGTCCTCCGCCAGATCGTACCGCGCCGTCCTGAAGTAGTTGCTCACGTACACGGCCCGCCCGTCGGTCTCCACCCGCTTCAGTGGCCAGAACACGAACCAGAAGGTCGCCAGCCCCGTAAGCAAGACGAAGAGAATACCCCAGCGCAACGACTGTAGCGGCACCCCCCCAAAGTAGTGCTCCGGTGCAAACCAGATCACCAGGGCCGTCCCGATCATCACGGTGGTCCAAAACACCGGAAGGAAGAGCTTCAGAAAAAGCGTCAAATTAGAAGACAGTCTAAGCAAACCAAGTAGTTTATGTACAATCCCTCAATCCTTCCCCCCCTCAGTCCTTCATTCCCTCAATCCCTCCTATAATAATACACCAACAACAACACCACCCCCACGCTAATGGATACGTCGGCTACATTAAAAATCGGCCGGAAGAACAAAAAAGAGTTTCCGCCGACCAGCGGCAGCCAGTCCGGATAAACGCCGTACACCAGCGGGAAGTAGAACATATCCACCACGCGCCCGAAGAACAGCGACTCGTAGCCACCGCCCGCGGGTAGGAATTCCGCGATCTGACCATTTGGCCTTGACTCCGAAAACAGCACCCCGTAGAACACGCTGTCGATGATGTTGCCGAGCGCGCCCGCCTCGATGAAGGTGAAGGCCGCCAGCAGCAGGCCGGAAACCCGTTGCCGGAGCAGGTCCACCAGATAGTATCCCAGCAGCACTACCGCCAGGATACGGAACAGGCTCAGGATCAGCTTCCCCTCCCGTCCGCCGAAACTGAGCCCGAAGGCCATGCCGTTGTTCTCCACGAAGTGAATCAGCGCCCGGTCGGCTCCCAGAATACCGAACTCCTCCCCGTAGAACATATTGGTCTTGACCCAAAATTTCAGGGCCTGGTCGAGCAGCAGGACGCTTAAAAGGATCAGGAAGAGGGTAAGCTTTCGCGTCATTCGGCTGGGAATAGGCTTGCTCCTAAATAAAGCAACCTCCACGCCATGGGCGAAGGAGGCTGGCAATTTACGAAATCGGCCTAGTACGCAGTCGCGCTACGCACTATCGATTCTGCTTGGCGTGTATGCTGAGCGTAGTATGGGGTACGATGCGTAGCCGCTCGGGACTGATTAGCTCCCCGGTGGCGCGGCAGATGCCGTACACCTTATTGTCGATGCGCAGCAGGGCGTTTTCCAGGTGCTGGATCAATTGCTGCTGTCGGCTGGCGAGCCGGTGGGTATCCTCGTTGACCATGGTGCCAACTCCATCGTCGAGGCCGCGTACTTTACCGTCTTCGCTGTTGGTCTGCTCCGATAGCTGGTCCAGGTAGAACTGGAGCTGCCGACGGGCCTCGGCAAGCTTGGTGTCAATGATCACTTTAAACTCGGCCAGCTCAGCGTCGCTGTACCGGGTTTGGTGAAGTTGTTGTGTTTGCATGGTGATTGTAATTAAGTTAAATCTTCGTTCGCAAGGTGCGCACAAATATACCGGTAATACGCAAGACCTGGTATATCTTCGTTTGTTTTAACTTAATACAAATCATATACGGAAGATCACCCTCCACCCGGCAATTAGTTCTGTAAAACTTTATGGCAGTCTCAGCAACCGAACCGCCACCGCCCCGTTACCTCGCCAGCTTCGTCCCAACAACTCATACCCGTGACCCCACGCCGCCTCGAGAGTACCACCACCGTCCCACGCCCCCTCGCGGAAACCTGGGATTTCTTCAGCCGCCCCGAAAACCTGGAGAAGCTCACGCCGCCGGAAGTAAAGTTCGAAATCGTCTCTCCCGTCGCCGGCCAGGAGATGTACGAGGGCATGATCGTGCAGTACCGCGTGACGCCCTTTCCCGGGTTCACCGCCGACTGGGTCACCGAGATCACTCACATTCGCCACCACGAGCACTTTATCGACGACCAGCGCGTCGGCCCCTTCGCCCTCTGGCACCACCAGCACCACTTCCGTTCCGTCTCCGCCAACGTGACCGAAATGCGGGACATCCTCCACTACCAGGCACCCCTCCGCTTCCTCGGCACCATCGCCGATAAGCTATTCGTACACCGTCAGGTCAAAAAGATCTTCACCGAGCGGGAGAGGGCGATCCAGCGGCTGTTTCCAGAAATTTAAAATTTGAAATTGCCAATTTGAAATTGCTACTCCACATACTCCTGCCGCTTGATCAGGAATACCCAGTCGCCGTCTTCCACCCGGTAGCCGTAGTCGTAGCAGAAGTGGTAGAGTTTGCCGTTGCGCGTGGTGTACTCGTTGGTGAAGTAGCGGAACTTGAATCCCCGGTCGATCATTCGATCGCGGCGCACGTTGGCCTTGCCGTCGGGATTAAGCTCCGCCAGCACGTTGCGGTTGTGGCGCAGGATATTGTTGATGGCGCGCTGGAATCCCTGTTCCTCCGCGTTCTGGCGGTTGTGGTGGGCCGAGCGACAGGGGGCCGAGCAAAATTTTTTGTCGGAGCGGCCCGTGTACTCCTCCCCGCATTCGGGACAAATCCGTTTCATGCCGGCAAATTAAGAAAACTGCCGTCGTTCAGCAGCAGGTAGTTGCCGCCGGTGTCGTGCAATTTCGGGGCGGGGAACGCAGGTGCAAAGACGTCCTCGAAGTAGCTCCGCGCGGCGTTCCGATCCGGGATACTCGAAGCAAGCCGATTATAAACCAGGGCGCCTCCGGGCAGCAAACGCTCCTGGCATAGCTCGATAAACGTTGTCCCGTTGAGGTGATCGGGTACGTTAGCATTCTGAAATACGTCCACGCAGATCAGGTCGAACCGCCGCTCGTCGAGCTGCAGGAAGGCGAACGCATCGGCTTCTACCACCTCGATCGGGGAGTCAAGGGCGGGCAAACTGTACTTGCTGGCCAGTTCGATGATGGCGGCATCGATCTCCACGGCAACGTAGCTGTACTCCAGACCGATGTACTTCTCCAGCAGCTCCGGGATGCTCCCCAGTCCCAGCCCCAGCACGAGTACGCTGGCCCGTTCCGGCAGCCGTTCGAAATCAAAGATCTCGAAGAGTTTGCGGAAATTGAGGTAGTAGTCACCGAAACTGTAGATCGCATCTTCGGCCACCAGTTGCAGCCGCCCGTGGACGACGCATACCTCGAGGTAGTCATTGTATACGGAGGCGGTGGTTTCCAGGCGTTGTTCCCATAGGTAGCTGAGCCAGTAGCGCAGCCGGGAAATGTGGGCGGGTTTGCTCATTCCGGCACCAAAATACAACGGCGACACCCGCCCATTTTCATTCCGCTAACTCAACCCGCAATATCTTGCGGCGTTATCCCAGGAGATTTAACCCACCCAAAAGTCTTTCCCAGCATGAGTATCGTCGAAATGAAAGTTCCCGTCATCGGGGAATCCGTAACCGAAGTCACCCTCTCCGAATGGTTGAAGGGCGACGGCGATTACGTCGAGCTTGACGAGCCCATCTGTGAGTTTGAATCGGATAAGGCCACCCTGGAATTCCCCGCCGAGGCCTCCGGTAAACTGATCTACGTAGCCGCCGAAGGCGACGACCTCAAGATCGGAGCACTGGTCGCCAAGATCGACACCTCGGTCCAGGAAGAAGCGGAAAGTGCCCCCGCCGCCCCGTCCGGCTCCGGGTCACAACCCGCCAGCTCCGCTACTCAGCCGCAGTCCACCGCACCCGCGGCCCCGCCCCAGTCCGAATCTTACGCTTCCGGTACCCCCAGCCCGGCCGCCGGGAAAATCCTCCGCGAAGGCAACATAGATCCCAAAACGGTCAACGGTACCGGCCGCGACGGTCGCATCACCAAGGAGGACGCGAAGACTGCCGCCGCTGCCCCACCCGCTCCCGCTGCTGCCCCCGTGGAAAAGAAAGCCGCCGCCCCCCAACCAAAACCCGCCGCCACCAGCCAGGAATCCTTCAGCCGCAACACCCGCACGGAGAAGATGAGCCGCATGCGCCGCACCATCGCCAGCCGCCTGGTGAGTGCCAAGAACGAAACGGCCATGCTCACCACCTTCAACGAGGTAGACCTGAGCGCGGTAATGGAACTGCGCCAGAAGGTGCAGGAAAAATTTGTGAAGAAGCATGGCGTGAAGCTCGGTTTCATGTCCATCTTCGCTAAGGCCTGCGCCCAGGTCCTGATGGAGATGCCCGACGTCAACGCCGAGATCAGTAGTGATGAGAAGGAGCTGATCTACCACGACTTCGTCGACATTAGCTTTGCCGTCTCCACCCCTACCGGATTGGTCGTTCCGCCCATCCACAACGTCGAATCGCTGCACTTCGCCGACATCGAAACCAAGCTTAAGGAACTCGCCGCAAAGGCCCGTGACAACAAGCTGAGCATTGAGGAAATGACCGGCGGCACCTTCACGATCACCAACGGAGGCGTCTTCGGCAGCATGATGAGTACGCCCATCATCAACAAGCCCCAGTCGGCCATTCTCGGTATGCATAACATCATCGAGCGGCCCATCGCGGTCAAGGGTGAGGTCGTCGTTCGCCCCATGATGTACATCGCCCTCAGCTACGACCACCGGGTTATTGACGGCAGCAGCTCCGTTACCTTTCTCGTGAAGGTAAAGGAGCTACTGGAAGATCCAACGCTGTTGTTGCTGGGCCTTTAGTAGATTTCTATATCCCCGTAGCTGGTCGAGACCTTAATCGTTCCGTTCCCCCTACCCGCTTTAGTCCCCTTCACGTAATCGCGGCCACTTTCGCTGCCGATGTTGCGTGGGCTGAGTCCACTGGTGGGAACGTCGATGTCGCCGTACTTGGCGTCGAGATCCAGGGTGTAACCCGCGTCGTCGTCCACGTCGATCTGAACGTCGGTGTAGGAGGCCCGGATGGTGATCCGTTCGAAGCCGGCGGATAGCTTGTCGACTTCGATATCGCCGTAGTTGCAACTGGCTTCGAGCACTTTGGTGACGGTACCGATATTGAAGTCCGTGTAACTTCCGTCGACAAAGATCCGGTTCGTATACTCTACGGAGAGGTCGTTGTAGTTTCCGTCCATGTATACTTCGTCGGCGGATTCGACCTCGATCTCCTCGTAGCCCACGTCGAGCCGCAGCACGCCTACTTTGCCGAAGCGTACTTCGCTGTACCGCCCGTCGTAGCGCAGGTTGCCGGCATTGCGGATGGCCCCTTCGCTGTAGCGTAGTTTGACGGTGCTTTCGGTACCGAGTTGTTCGATTCTGGCGGAGCCGTAGCTCACGTTTACCGTGCCGCGGTTGGTCAGTCGGCCGGCGACCAGGTCACCGTAGGCTACACCCAGGGTCATCTCTCCGCTCAGGTTGGGAAGTTCGACGTCGCAGTACTTGGCTTCCACTTCCAGACTGACGCTCTCCGGCATACTGACCGTGTAGTAGATTTTAAAATCGTCGTTGCTGCCCCAGCTGTTGGTGAAGTAGCTCCAGAAACTGCTTCCCTTTCCGCCGGAGTTGACCGAGGTAATGGCGGACACGGCATTGTTTGCTCCGGAAAGGCGGACGTCGATGCGTTGGAGTACCTTTTTAAAGTCTTCTTCGTTGCGGGCGGCGATCCGGATGAGGACGTCGATCTTGACTTTGGGCTGGTTCCAGGTTACGACCTTTATTTCGCCGTAGCGGTTATCGAGGCTTACGCGGCCGTCGTTGCGGATGGCGAACGTTTCGGAGATTCGTTTTTCAAAATCGCCCACCGGATGGGAAGCCGCGCCCGGCAGGGACAGCAGCAGAAAAAGCATCAGCAATGCGGTGGTAAAATTAACTTTCATGAGTTGATTGAGTTGGACGGGGCGTGTAGCCGCCATCGGGAGAATTGGGATTGGGGAAGTGCTGCTGAATGCGCAGCAGGATATCGAGCTTGGTGCGGTACGTCTCGATTAACTTATTGACCAGCATGGGGCGCTGGCTTACGGGAACCTCGAGCAGTTCGGCCCGAATTTGGGCGGTCGTCTCGTCGAGTTGGTTCAAATCACGGCGAAGTTGGGGGTCGTCGTTCACCTGACTCACCTTCACGAACTCGTTGTTGATCCGCTGGCGGTAGAAGCGTTCGGCCTCGGCCAGTTCGGGATCCATTTTTTCGAGTTGCTGCGCGATGCGTTCCTCCTGTCCGGCCTGGTATCCGGCGCGGTTGCCGAAGTTGTAGGCGAAGAACATCAGCAACAGGCAGGCGGCAATCGCGCTGAAGTAGCGGATGATGCGCAGGCCGCCGCCCGTGACGGCCATCAGCTTTCGCGGCTCCTTGGTCGTAGTATCTACGATCCGCTCAAATAGTTGGGGCGGGGGGGTGGCGTTGTCAAATGCATCGCGGTGGGTGGCGACGAACCCCTCGAGGGGGTCGACGGCGGAGTCCTCCTGCCGTATTGCGGCGGCGACTCGGTTCCAGAGACCGGTCGGTGGAGCGTCTACGTCGAACTCCTCCCGGTGATTCTGGATGAAGTTTCTTAGCTTATCGTTTTCCATGACGGTTCATTTATTCGGTTAACAGTTGGGCCAATCGCTTGCGGGCGCGGCTGTACTGGGATTTTGAGGTTCCCGGGCTGATGCCCATGACCTGGGCGATCTCCTCGTGATCGTACCCCTCAAAGAGGTAGAGGGTGAGCACGACCCGGTATCCCTCGCTCAGTTTCATCACCCCCTCCCGGATACGTTCGACCGTGTAGTTGCTTTCCTCCTCCCGCTGGTCTTCGGGATGCTCTACGGCAACGGATTCGTGGCGGACCGGGTCGAAGTCCGTAGTGAGCAACCGGCGTTTCTTCAGGTGGTCGATGCACCGGTTTACTACGATTCGCTTGATCCAGGCGCTGATGGACGCTTCGAAGTTGAACGTATGGATCTTGGCGAAGATCTGTACGAAGGCAACCTGGAGCACGTCCTCGGCATCGTGGGTATGCCTCAGCATTCTGAGGCAAAGGTTGTACATGGGTTTGGCATAGTGTCCATAGAGCTGCCGCTGGGCGTTGCGGTCCCTACGTTGACATCCGAGAACGAGAGCGCGGTGGGTATCGCGGTAATCGGCGGCAGTCGGCATGGTTGGTGTGATTGGATGACTTCCCACTAGGGTTTTTCTTCTTGCTGTGTACCCCAAAGGACGAGTTGGCGGCCGGGGGGTTGCAGATCAGCACTGCCTTCGCTAAAATATCAGAAAGATATTCGCCACTTGTGACCTACCGCAATTATCCCGTCTTGAGGATCAGTTCGCGTGGGAGAAAGTGCCTTTTCGAACCGCCCGGAATGTCGTACACGAACGTCTCCGCAGGGGTGGTAAATCGAACATTTACCCGCCTAATTGACATAAATACGGTAGTATAAACTGCCTCAGAAAACCCAAATATTATGCGAAATTATCTACTCTCATTACTAACTCTACTGGCCGTCGGTCAGGTAGCAGGCCAGGTGCGGGGCGTGAGCTATACCATTGCGCCATCCGTCAGTTACAACTGGTTCGGTGACGATTCCGGACTCGACGATGCCTTCATGTTTGGCGGCCGCCTCGGGTTTGGATTTGGTGAGTATGTTGAGTTGCGTGCTACGTATCTCCAGACCATCGACCAGCAGACCAACATCGCGGGTCTTAATATAAACGTTGACTCCACTTTCGCCAATCAGGGCGTTGATCTCAGTCGCTATGGTGCCGAGCTTAAACTTAACATTGGCCGTGGCACCCTGCTGCCCTACCTGGTGCTGGGTGGTGGTATTCAGGATACCAAGCGCGAAGGATTAGACAAGGCGGAGAATATATTCGGTACGCTGGGACTCGGGCTGACCCTTAGCGCCGCGGACCGTTACGCTTTCGGAGTGGAGGGCAAGTACATCACCTACTCCGGCAACTCCGTACGCAACCTGTTCAGCGACGTCGACGAGGTAATCAACAACCAGAACTTCGACAATTTTAATAACGAGAACATTGGAACCTTCGCGGTTGCCGCGAACCTCCAGTTCTATCTCGGCGGCCGGCGGCCCGGTCAGCTGAGCGAGATCGACCAGAAGTACCTGGAAAACTTTCAGGGCGGGATCAGTGGCCTTTCGCTACCCATCGAGCTAGGACTTGCTCAGGTAAACTGGGACGAAACACTCCCCTACCGCGATGCGTACTTCGCTGGCGGTACTGCGGGATTTGCCTTCGGACCCCTCATCAGCCTGCGGGGATTCTACTACCGCGGCATGAAGGACGACGAGATCAACTTTGATTTCGACGATATTTCGCTCTACGGTGCGGACTTCCGATTCAATCTCAGCCAGGCCAGTTCGGGCATCGTTCCCTACCTCAATCTCGGTGGTGGGTACATCGACCTGAGTGATGGCTACAACGACGGCGTGACTGAAGTACAGGATCTCGCATCCAGCCAGGGATTTGCCTCCGGCGGTGGCGGCATTTACCTCAAGTTCGGCGAGCGGGTAAAGCTTAACGGCGGCGTCCGCGCCCTGCTGACCAGTGGCTCCAATCTGGAAGACCTGAACAGCAAAGACCAAATCACGACCAGTTACATGTACAATGCCGGTCTTGGTTTTGTCCTCGGCGGGAATAACCGGAAGAACCCCGATGTCGTCCGTCAGTCGACCCTTGAGGATCGTCTGGCCGTGCAGCAGCGTGACTTCGAACGCCGCGCCGATAGCATCCGCACCGCTAACCAACTCGAAATTGCCGAACTGCGTCAACGGTACCAGGATAGCATTGCGAGCCTGGACCAGGAACTGATCGATGCTCTCGATGCCGGTGATGTAGAAACCGCCGCCGTCATCAAGGCGGAACGTGAAAATGCCGTAGCCGTAGTCGAAGAACTCGACACCCGCCAGAATCAACTGACGAATGAAGGTCTACAGGCCGATGTCCAACGGCAACAGCTGGAACGTGCCGAAGTAGATGCCGCACTGGGTCGTCAGGTACAACCCATTCAGCGGGCCACCGCCCCCCAGCGTTACAACCAGGACGGTAGCGTGATCATTTTGCAGTCCGCCCAGATCGATAAGCTCATCGAGGCAATCGGGCAGCGCAACGCCCAACCCCAGGCTCAACAGCAGATGCAACCGGCGACTTCCGGAAACGATCAACTGGATCAGATCAACCGCAGGATCGAACGCATGGAGAACATGATGTTCGAGATGAACAACTCACCAAGGATGGGACGCCGCGGCGTAGCCCGTTTTGACGATGGTGACCGAATCGAAGAAGATCGGCGGATAATTATCGAGCGGGAATTTGATAACCGTAACGACTCCCGGACCGATGGCCGTGTTCAGCAAGACAGCAGCAGGCGGCCCGATGTTACCCAGATGCGCATCGACAACCTGGAGCGCCAACTTCGCGAAAGCCGTGAAAGTGGAAACAACACCAACGACCGCATGGAATACAGCGGCGACAGTGAGGAGCGCATTCGGCAACTCGAGGAGCGTATGATGGAGCGGATCGACAATATTCGTAACAACACCAACGATACCGAATCCCAGGAGCTCCGCAATGAGATGATGCGCGACATGACCGACTACCAGAGCGAAATGATGCAGGAAATTCGTAGCCTGCAGAATGACCTGGACCGCGCCAATCGCGAACTGGCTCGCCGTGAAGCACAGCAGGATGCCATCGACGAACGCATCGACCTTGAGCGTGACCAGCTGCGTCAGGAGCGCCGTGCTGCCCGTCAGGCCGCTTCCACCTATACTGCAGTCGACTCGGCAGGCAATAAGGTGATCGTACCGGGTACCCGTAAACTGGAGGACATTACGGTCAATACCGGTGGCGTTTATCTGGCCGACGAAAATACCGAGGGCTTCTTCTCGAACTTCACCTACACTGGCATGTCGGGAACCGCTGGCTTCAACTTCGGCGATGCTACGGGACTCGGACTAGGCCTGCGCTGGCACTACAAACTGGGTCCCGACCAACGGGCCGAGTTTATGCCCGAAGCATACTTTGGTATCGGTAGCCCCACTACCTTCGGCATCTTCGGTAATATTGTCTACCCCATCATCACTGATGAAGCTAAGACTGAGGGCTTAATTCCCTACGCCGGCATCGGCATCGGTGCCATGCAGATCAAGGACGACGAAAACACCGACGAGCTTAATTTCCGCCCCGCCATCAACCTACTCCTAGGTACCTACTTGCCCGTAGGCGGAGGACGCGTATTCGTGGATTTCTCTACCCGCAACTTCTTCAGCGTGAATCAACTGACTGGAGGATACCGCTTTAACTTCTAAGCTTAGCTAACCTAGTTAAAGAATCCCCCGCCGGCAATCGCCAGCGGGGGATTTTCAGTAGCGACGGCTTCAGCCGTCATGCTGCAATCCATACAGGCAGCGGGACGGCTAAAGGCCGTCGCTACAGCTCAAAGTAGCGACGGCTTTCAGCCGTCATGCTGCAATCCAAACAGCCAGCGGGACGGCTAAAGGCCGTCGCTACAGCTCAAAGTAGCGACGGCTTTCAGCCGTCATGCTGCAATCCAAACAGCCAGCGGGACGGCTGAAGGCCGTCGCTACAGCTCCTCAAAGTAGCGACGGCTTCAGCCGTCATGCTGCAACCCAAACAGGCAGCGGGACGGCTAAAAGCCGTCGCTACACTTCGCCGCGGTGCTTATCCAGCTTGAGGAGCACGGCGATCATCATCGTGAAACTGAGCAGGGAAGAACCGCCTTTGGAAATAAAGGGAAGGGGGATGCCGATGACGGGAATAAGCCCCATCGTCATACCAATATTGACCAGAAAGTGGACGAGCAGTATCCCCGCCACCCCGTAGGCGTAGGCCCGGGCGAAGGTGCGCCGCTGTCGTTCGGCGATCACGGTGATCCGCCAGAGAAGCAGGAAGAAAACGATGATGAGGGTACCCGCGCCAATGAATCCCTGTTCTTCGCCGACGGCCGAGAAAATGAAATCGGTCTGTTGTTCGGGTACGTAATCGTACTTGGTCATCGTACCCTGCTGCAGGCCCCGGCCGCTGACCCCGCCGGCGGCAATGGCGAGTTTAGACTGCAGCAGATTATAGTAGGAACCCCGTGGATCGGCGTCTTCGGGATGCAGCCACACCATTACCCGTTCGTGCTGGTGGGAAGGAAGGAGTTGATTGGTGTAAATGTAGTTGGCGGTGAAGGTGAGGGCCAGGCCCCAAAGCAGGAAAAAGAAGCTGATGCCGACCAGCTTCGTGTTGCGCTGCATTAGGTGAAAACCCATCAGGGCGATCAATGCGGTTCCGAGTACGGCATTGGTTTGCCAACCATACCCGGCTTGCACCGTATAGAAAGACACCGCACCTGCGGCTACCGCCCCCAGTGTCCAAACGGCCGCACGCCGGGGAAGCAAAAACGTGTACAGCGCCAGACCGATCACGAGCAGGCCCGCCAGTAAGGCATCGAACGGAAAAAGGATGCCCAGGACGACCATAAAGGCCGTGAACCCACCCAGTACGAAGAGAAGCGGGTTGAGTCCCTCGCGGTACATCACCAACAAAAAACCGGCAAATACGAGGGTGGACCCCATGTCGGGTTGCCCCAGGATGACCACTCCGGGCAGGAGCCAGATGAAGCAACCGTAGGCTACGGCGCGCAGGCTGTCGAGCCTCCCCGAATACTGCCCCAGAAAGGCGGCCATCGCCAGGCAGGTACCGAACTTGGCCAACTCGCTCGGTTGAAAGGTGAGTCCCGCGATGCTGAACCACGATCTGGCGCCGTTGATTTCCTTGCCCGCAACCAGGACAAGAAAAAGAAGCACCACGGTAAAGATGTAAATCGGGTAAGCCCCGACGATCCAAACGTTGCGATCGATCAGGTAATTAATGAAGAGCCAGACGCCGGCGGAGATCACTACCCAGACCAGCTGCTTGCCCATCGGGGTAGCCAGGCGACCGGCCAGACTGAGGTCGTACCCTTCGGGTGGAGCGCCTACCGAGTTGATCATGATCAATCCGGTCGAAACCAGAAAGATGTAGAGAATGATCGTGGCAACGTCCGTCCGGGTCCGCTTCAGGGAAATTCTGGGCATAAGGGCGCTGCTAGTACATCTTCAGGAGTTCCGTTTCAAGCACTTCGTCCTTCACCAGGTAAACGCTTTCGAATTCCTTACTCAGGGTTTGCCGCAGCCGGTCGGCTTCCTGACGCGTGAAGAAGGCTCCGGCGCGGAGCTTGTAGTAGGGGGTGTTGTGCACCCAATCTACCGGCACGCTGGGATAATTGACGCGGAAATCTGATTCGGTCGTTTCCAGCTTGCGCCGATCGGTAGTGGCGAGCACCTGCACGCGCCATCCTTCGACCTTGTCTTCCCGCTCGCTTACCTCGGCGAAGATGTCGAGCACCCTGGCTACGTCCGGATCGGGCGTAACGATGAAGTTGCGCTGGGCCATTCCGGCGGCGGAGGCCAGCAAAAGTGCGATAAGGACGGTGTATTGACGCATGCTTTACGATTGTACGATGGCGAGACCTGAAGAAGTGCCGATGCGGTCGGCCCCCGCATCCAGGAGGGCGCGGGCTTCTTCGGAGGTTCGGATACCACCGCTGGCCTTGATTTTTATCTCGGGATGTAAGTTAGCTCGCAGGTAACGAACCTGCTCTACGGTAGCCCCCCCCTGGGTGCCCGAAGAAGTCTTGACAAAATCGGGGCGAACGGCATTACAAATTTCGACCAGCCGCTGCTGCTCCTCTTCGGTCAGCACCCCCATTTCCAGGATCAGCTTACACACCTTCCCCTTCAGGCGGACGGTGGTGGCCATCTGTTCGATCTCGGTCTTGACGTAATTCCATTCTCCCGACTTCACGGCGGAGATGTTGATGACGATGTCGAGTTCGTCGGCCCCCTCCTCGATGCAGCGACGCGCCTCGGCGACCTTGATCGGCGTTTCGGAATAGCCGTACGGGAACCCGATGACCGTAGCCACTTTGACCGGCGTGTCCTGGAGCTCGATCTCGGCCCGGGAAACGAAGAAGGGGGGGATACACACGGCATAAAAGCCCTGTTCACTGGCCTCCCGGCAGAGCCGCTTGATGTCAGTAACAGTTGCCTGTGGACTGAGGAAAGTATGATCTATGATCTGATTCAAACCGGGGATATTCTGTGAAAAACGGGCTAGGCGTAAAACGAACGCCAATATACGGCGATGTTATCACCGGGCGCGCAATACAAACCTGCGATCGCTCCCGAAGCGGGTTACTTACTGCCGTGGCAGTGCTTGAATTTCTTCCCGCTACCGCAGGGGCAGGGGTCGTTGCGCTTCACCTTGGCCGTCTCCCGCTGAAAGGTCTGCACCTTTTCGGGCTTGCTGACCGATTCGGCGGCCTGACGCGCGGCAGCGGCGGCGGGCTCCGGATCACTGCTGCGGTTGACCTGAGTCGGGGCCGTCACCACGCGACGGGGTGGGCGGGCCTCCTGAATGTCGGAAGGCTCGGCGATTTGCAGGTCGCCCTTGGCGAGGTAAGTGGTCGTCTTTTCGTTGATGCGGCTGATGAGTTCCTCGAAAAGATTGTAGGACTCCATCTTATACACCACCAGCGGGTCCTTCTGCTCGAAGGAGGCCATATTGGTGGAGGTCTTCAGCTCGTCCATGCTCCGCAGGTGCTCCTTCCAGTTTTCGTCGAGGATCGCCAGGGTGACGGCCTTCTCAATGTCCGACTTGATGCTCCGCCCGTTGGTCTCAATGGCCTTCTTGATGTCGGCCGTGATGTTGAGCGGATGGGTGCTGCCGTCGGTGAAGGGGACGATGATCCGGCGGTACCGGCCGGGCTGCTCCTCATCGACCCGGCGAATGAAGGGCATCACGCGGTCGATCAGTGTAAGCATCTTCTTTTCGTAGAAACTGCGGAATTCTTCAAGCAGCTGGTCGGCAAGGTCATTGACGTCCTTGTGGTCGAAGTCGGCTGCCTGAATGTCGGATTCGAAGCCGAGCAGGCGCTGGGTAGCGAGGCGGAAGGTATCGTAGGTACCATTCTGCTTGTGGGCGTAAACGATGTCGTCGATGAGCCCCTCGAAGGAGTTGTTCAGGTCCAGGTTCAGGCGTTGTCCGCTCAGTGCGTTGTCGCGCTTGCGGTAGATGGCCTCGCGCTGGATGTTCATCACGTCATCGTACTCGAGCAGTCGCTTGCGGATGCCAAAGTTGTTCTCCTCCACCTTTTTCTGGGCGTTCTCGATCGATTTGGTCACGATGCCCGCCTGAATCACGTCGCCTTCCTTGTGGCCGGCACGGTCCATCCACTTGGCGATGCGGTCGCTCTGGAAGTACCGCATCAACTTGTCTTCGAGGCTCACGTAGAACATACTCGATCCGGGATCACCCTGGCGACCGGCACGACCGCGGAGCTGACGGTCGACCCGCCGGCTGTCGTGGCGCTCCGTACCGACGATGGCCAGTCCCCCGGCCTTCTTCACCTGGTCGTTGATCTTGATGTCCGTACCCCGGCCGGCCATGTTGGTCGCGATGGTCACCTTGCCGGGGCGCCCGGCTTCGGCGACGATGTCGGCCTCCCGCTGGTGCTGCTTGGCGTTCAGTACGTTGTGGTCGATGCCGCGCAGTTGCAGCATCCGGCTCAGTTTCTCACTGATGTCGACGGCCGTGGTACCCACCAGTACGGGGCGGCCGGCGTTGCTCAGTTCGACGATGTCGTCGATGACGGCGTTGAATTTTTCGCGGTCCGTCTTGTAAATTTTATCGTTGCGGTCGTCGCGCACGATGGGCCGGTTGGTGGGGATGACCACTACGTCGAGTTTGTAGATCTCCCAGAATTCGCCGGCTTCGGTTTCGGCCGTACCCGTCATGCCCGCGAGTTTGTGGTACATGCGGAAGTAATTCTGCAGGGTCACCGTGGCGTAGGTCTGGGTGAGCTCGCCCACCTTCACGTTTTCCTTGGCTTCGAGCGCCTGGTGGAGCCCGTCGGAGTAGCGGCGGCCTTCCATCATACGACCGGTCTGCTCGTCCACGATCTTCACCTGTCCGTCCATCACAACGTACTCGCTGTCGCGTTCGAAGAGGGCGTAAGCCTTGAGCAACTGGGAGATGGCGTGCAGGCGCTTCGACTTGACCCCGAATTCCTGGGCCAGTTTATTCTTCTCCAGGGCTTTTTCCTCCTTCGTGAGGTTGTCCCGCTTCTCTACGTCGGCCATACTGGTGGCCAGGTCGTTGAGGATGAAAAACTGGGGATCGTCGTTGTACTTGCTCAGAAATTCAGTACCGAGGTCGGTCAGGTCTACCTGCCGGTTCTTCTCGTCGATGGTGAAGTACAGTTCGGAGTCTACCTCCGGCATGCGCTTGTTGTTCTCCGACATGTAGGTGTTCTCCGTCTTCTGCAGCAGCACCCGGACTCCTTCGGTGGAGAGAAACTTGATCAGTGGCCGGCTCTTGGGGAAGGCGCGGTAGGAGCGGAAGAGGGCCAGGCCGGCTTCTCCTTCCTCCGGACCGATGTATCCTTCCTTGAATAGCCGCTTGGCTTCGGTCAGGAATTTGTTGGCCACCCGCTGCTGCTGGGCGATCAGCTTTTCGATCGCGGGCTTGAGTTCGAGGTAGTCCTGGTCGTCGGCATTGTTGGTTACGGGGCCGGAAATGATGAGTGGCGTACGGGCATCGTCGACCAGTACCGAGTCGACCTCATCGATCATGGCGAAGTGGTGGTGCTTCTGCACCTTATCGGCCGTGGCCCGCACCATATTGTCGCGCAGGTAATCGAAGCCGAATTCGTTGTTGGTGCCGTAAGTGATGTCGGCCGAGTAGGCCTTCACCCGTTCCGGGCTGTGGGGGCGGTAGCGGTCGATACAGTCGATGCTAAGTTTCAGGAACTGCATTACCGGCCCGATCCATTCCGCATCACGTTGGGCGAGGTAGTTGTTCACCGTGACGACGTGCACGCCGCGGCCGCTGAGTCCGTTGAGGTAGGCCGGCAGCGTAGCCACCAGGGTCTTACCCTCACCGGTTTGCATCTCGGCGATTTTGCCGTCGTGAAGCACCTGTCCGCCGATCAACTGCACGTCGTAATGCACCATCTGCCACTCGATCTCCCCACCGGCGGCCAGCCACTTGTTGTTGTAGGTGGCCTGTCCGGATTCGTCGATGGTGACGTACTCCTTTTCGGCCGCCAGTTCGCGGTCGGCATCGGTAGCCGTCATGGTGAGGGGTCCGGCCGTGAAGCGACGGGCGGCTTCTTTGACGGTAGCGAAAGCGGCCGGCAGGATTTCCCTGAGCACCACTTCCAGTTCTTCGTTCCGCTGGTCACCCATGCGGTCGATCTCCTTGAATAGTTCGTCCTTTTTACGGAAGTCCGGTTCTGCCTCGGCTTCTACGCGCAGGCGTTCGATCTCCTCGTCGATTCCGGAGAGGTATTCGGCAATACGGCTGCGAAACTCGTCGGTACGCTGCCGTAGTTCATCGTTGGAAAGCGAGGCCAGGCCCTTATATACTTCGTTGATCTCATCTACGACCGGTTGGTAGGCGGCAACGTCACGGTCCTGTTTCGAACCGAATAATTTCTTTAGGGCCTTAAGCATAGCTGTATATATTTTTCAATTAAAGGAGGGCGGGCGCGCGGGTGCAAGGTATTTAGGCGAAATCCGAGCCAGTGGGCATAGACCGCCAATCTGTCACCGCCCTTAACAACGGGCTGACACCCGGACCGGTTGAATTACACCAGTCCGGCACGCGCCCGTTCGAGGAGTCGCTTCCGCTCATCCAAGGTAAGCGAAATCGGAAGTTGGGCGATACCGATGATTCGCCGCATAATTTCCACGTAACAGAACTTGCGGGCCAGCTCCACGTCAAATTTCGCGGGCTTTTCGTAGTGGCTGTCGATCTGTAAAATACGCTTCTCCGGTGCCCGGCTCAGGAGCAAATGGGCCATGAGCACCCCGATGTCGAATTCCGGTCGGCCGAGGTAGGCAAATTCCGTGTCGATCACGAACACCGTATCGTCCACGGTGAGGAAACTGCCCGGGTAAAAGTCGCCGTGGATTAGACGATCGCCGGTGGCCAGGTACTCCTTGCCGAGTTCCGCGGTGACGTCCCGCAGCGCGTCGTCGTGTTGGAACGGCAGCGCCGCCGCCGCGAGCCCGGGGTAGATGGCATCTAGGGGGAAGCCATTGTCCGGCCGGAAGGGCAGATCGAAAATATGGGCGTGGTTCAACCGCTTAAGGCCCTGGTTATTGGGAAAGTCGACTGGCCGCAGGTGGTGCAACTCGCTGGCAAACCGGAGGAGGGTCGACAACTGCGTGCGGGTCAGCGAGGCATCGCTGGAGTACACGAACCGCATATCACTGGCCTGCCCGAGATCTTCCAGCAACAAGACGTAATTCTCCGGATCGGCACGCAGAAGTTCGGGCATGTGACTCGACAGGAAGCGGTCGTTGACGATCGCCTGGTGGAAATCCCGCTCGATCAGCACACGCTCTACCGGTGCGGCCAGTTCCGGAAACTTTGCGACCCACGGCCTGCTTTGCTTCAGAATAAACTTGCGCCGTGTGGTGGTCACCCGCAGGGCGACGTTCATATTGCTCTCCCCGGCCGGTTCTGCCGTGGTGACTTCCTCCCCCGGAATCAGGTAAGCCCGCTCGTTCAGGTAGTGGGTTACCTCCTCCACGTCGCCCGCAGTCAGGTAGTGGTGACTTCCCGTCTCCTGAGTGAATCGCTGGGAGAGTTTATTCTTCATACCGGAACCAGTTTGTTAACGTTCTGTGCCGCAATGATAACAAACTACTGTTCCCTGCCGCCGCACGGCCCCGACAGCACCTAAAAAAGAGCCTTGACAACAAGTGTCAAGACTCCCGAAACAGGTTGCAAAAAAGAAAGGAGGACCATCTGCCCTCCTCCCGTAAATACTCACTCAAAACATGTAAATTCTTGGACGGAAACCGCTTCTTTTCCTGCTACAAAAATAAGCAATTTCCGATAATTAGACAAGCAAATAGATTCAATGTTTCCCATAAATTGGTGTTTGTAATCAATAGGGTTACATTCTGTGATGAACTGTCCGTTGCCTTACTTTTGCGTTCCATGACCAGTAAAAAATTAGCCGTTCTGGGTGCCGGATGGCTCGGATTACCCCTTGTTGGCTACCTCATCGATCAGGGCTATTCGCTCACTGCTAGTTACCGTCGCCGCGAGGTGCGCAATGCGCTAACCGCCGCCGGTGCCGACCCCTTTTTGCTTGACCTGCCCGTTGATCGCAGCGTCCTCGAGTCCTTCCTTCACCAAGTGGAAGTGCTCGTTGTTACCCTTCCCCCCCGCGGCAGAGCACTAGGGGAGGCCGCCCCCGCCAATTACCTATCTACTCTTGGCCCGCTCCGGGGCCTGCTTTCCGGCATTCACGTCATTTTTACCAGCAGTACGGGTGTTTACGGCGGGCAAGTTCAGGGTGAGGTTACCGAGGAGACCCGGCCCCTCCCCGATACGCATTCCGGTCGCGCGGTAATGGCGGCGGAAGAGTGGCTCGATGACCAGACCGACCGCCTCACGGTACTTCGGCTTGCCGGATTGTTTGGTCCCGATCGCGACCCAACCAACTTTTTTCGGAATGCGGAAGCGATTTCCCGGGCGGAAGCTCCGGTGAACCTCGTTCACCGGGATGACGTACTAACTGCGATCCGCCTGGTAATTTCTACCGGGGCTACCGGAATTTACAACCTCAGTGCCGTCACCCATCCGTCGAAGGGTGATTTTTATGGCTCGCTCCTGCGCGCCGCCGGCTGCTCCGCTAAAGCTTATTTGCCCGGCGGGGCGACCGATAAGCAAATAAATTCCGCAAAAATACGGGCCCTCGGGTGGGAACCCTGTTATGATGATCTTACCGTATATTCTAAGAGCAACACTGCAGGATAGCGGTCCGTTACCGTAGAGTTCCGCTAACGCCACAATTCAAACCAAGTGTCCAAGTCCCTACTCGCTCTACTTTTCCTTTCTTCCCTCGGCTTACTCGCCCAGCAGGAGGGCGGTGTCCGCTTCGAAGAAAAACCCTTCGACGAGTTGCTCGCCCAGGCCAGGCAGGAGGACAAGCTGATCTTCATCGATGCATACGCTACCTGGTGCGGACCCTGCAAGATGATGACAGCCAAGGTGTTTCCGGATTCGGCCGTAGGAGCCGTATACAACGCGCGGTTCATCAACGCTAAGTTCGATATGGAGAAGGGCGAAGGCCCCGGGCTCGCCCGCCGGTATTCCGTTTCCGCCTACCCGACTTACCTCTTCGTGAACGGGGAGGGGGATCTCGTTCATAAGGGACTCGGATACATTCCCAAACCGGCCCTTCTGAACCTGGCGGACGTAGCCATCTCGGAGAATAGCCTGGGTGCCCTGGGCGATCGCTACGAAGCGGGCGACCGCGACCCGGCCTTCGTCAAGATGTATGCGGAGGTCCTGACCGCCAATTACGAAGAGGGGCGCGCCGACCGGGTAGTCAGTGGGTACCTCGACGGACAGCAAGACTGGTCAAGTCCCGAAAACCTGCACCTGATCCTGGCCAGTCCCGGCAATCTCGGCGACAAACGAATGAGCTACCTCATCGAGCACGCCCGCGAGATCGAGAAAGTGCTCGGTGACGGCACCGCCATGGGAGTGATCCAACGGGCCCTGGTGAACGATTACCACCGCAGCAACCGCAAACGGAGTCTCGTAGCGCCGGCCGAAATCAAGGACCACTACATTCAGCACGCTCCGTTACTGAAAGACCAACTTCTGGCCCAGTATACCATGATGTACCACGAGCGGCTGAATGAAATGGAGGCGTACCTGCCGGCCGCAGTGGCGTACTACCGCGACTTTCCCTCCGACGATCCCGCCGAGCTGAACTCCCTGGCCTGGACGTTCTACCAGAACGCCGACGATCCGGAGCACCTCGCTCAGGCCATTTCGTGGGCCGAACGCTCGGTGGAAATTCGACCGGATTATCCCAACCTCGATACGCTTGCTTGGCTCTACCAGAAGACGGGACAATTGGAAAAAGCAAAAGCAGCCGCCCGCCGGGCCATCGAATACGCCAAAGCCGATGACCTCGACTTCAGCGAAACCGAAAAAATTCTGAACTAGATTCCGCTATGCGCAAAGCCTTACTCGCCACTCTGAGCCTGTTTTTCTGCCTCGCCCTCACCGCTCAGACCAAGAGCAAAGGACATACCATCACCTGCTGGACGGATGGCGCCACGGCTTCTCTACCCAAGTCGGCCCCCGTAGAGTTCGCCGCCGCCAACTTGAGTGTCCTGACGCCCTTCGAACTGATTTTTACCGACAGCGTGCCCGAAGCCGCGGAAGCGAGCATCCGGTTCGCCGCCGACGTCTGGGGAAGCTACCTGCAATCCACGGTTCCCGTTCGCGTGAACGTAGACTGGCGGGACGAGGGCGATGAACGACTGCTGGCAAGCGCGGGCCCGAGCTTCCTGTTCCGCGATTTTGATGGTGCGCCTGAGCGAAACGTTTGGTATCCCGTAGCGCTGGCGGAAGCCATTTTTGGTCAGGAACTCAATGATTCGGACGCTCCCGATATCAACATCGTGGTCAATAGTACCGCTAACTGGAACTACGATACCGAAGGCACCGTACCCCGCAACCGCATCGACCTGGCTACGGTGATCCTGCACGAGCTCGGTCACGGACTCGGTTTTCTGAGTAGCATCGACAGCACCACCGACTCCACGGTAAGCATTGGATTCGATGACTACCTCATCATTTATGACCTGTTTCTGGAAACGCCGCCCGGGCAATCGCTTTCCGACACCTCCTTATTCACTACTCCCTCAAAGGAATTGCTGGCCGCCGTCATCGAGCGGCTGGACTTTGCCGGTGATAACGCCGTCCGCGAAAACGGTGGCGAGTTGGTGCCCCTCTTCGCTCCCCAGACTTTCGACGTAGGCAGCAGCGTAAGCCATTTGGACGAACGAACCTACCGGACCGGTACCATCAATGCACTCATGACCCCCTCGGTTGCCAATGGGGAGGCCATACGGGATCCCGGACCGGTCACCCTCGGCATACTGGAGGATCTCGGCTGGCCCCTGCGCTACGATCTTACCTCCACCAGACAGATGATCGCGGGACAACTTACCGTTTACCCCAATCCGGCCAATTACAGCTTTACGCTACCCCTGGAGGAAGTGCTTTCGCCAACGGTAGCCGTGCTCTACGCTGCTGATGGCCGCGAGGTCCGACGGGTCGATATTTCGCGGGAGCGCATTTCGGCCGAAGTGGACGTTACCGGGCTTACTCCGGGTCTGTATACCCTTTTCGTTCCCGATGGCGGCAGTCGGGCATTCAGCGGCCGGGTAATTGTGCGCTAGCGCGCGTAGGCTACCGAGCGTGTTTCCCGGATCACCATTACCTTGATCTGACCGGGATACTGCATCGTTTCCTGAATTTCCTGGCTGATCTTGAAGCTCAACTCGTCGGCGTGCTGATCACTGACCTTGTCGGCCTCGACCATCACCCGCAGCTCGCGGCCGGCCTGCATGGCGAAGGCGGAATTGACGCCCTCGTTTTTCTTGGCGATGTCCTCCAGCTCCTTAATGCGGTTGATGTATCCTTCCAGGATCTCGCGGCGCGCGCCGGGTCGGGCCCCGCTGATGGCGTCGCACGCCTGTACGATGGGTGAGATGATATTGGTCATCTCGATCTCGTCGTGGTGGGCACCGATGGCGTTCACTACGATGGCGTGCTCGTTCAGTTTCTCGGCCAGCTGCATACCATAGAGGGCGTGGCTGAGCTCGCTATCCTCATCGGCGACCTTGCCGATGTCGTGGAGTAGTCCGGCGCGTTTGGCCAGTTTGACCTGCTTCTTGCTCAGGCCCATTTCGGCGGCCATCACGGCGCATAGGTGGGCCGTTTCGATGCTGTGCTTGAGGAGGTTCTGACCGTAGCTGCTGCGGTAGCGCATGCGGCCGACCATGCGGACCAAATCGGCCGGCAATCCGTTAATGTCGAGCTCAATGACCGTTTTCTGGCCGATCTCCTTAATGCCCTGGTCGAGTTCTTTGCGGGTCTTGGCGACCACCTCCTCGATGCGGGCGGGGTGAATGCGACCGTCGCTGACCAGCCGTTTGAGCGACAGGCGGGCTACTTCGCGGCGGATGGGGTCGAAACTGGAGATCACGATGGTCTCCGGGGTATCGTCGACCACCAGTTCGGCACCGGTGGCGGCTTCGATGGCGCGGATGTTGCGGCCCTCGCGACCGATGATTTGCCCCTTTACGTTGTCGTTGTCGAGACTGAAGACGGAGACGGTGTTTTCGATGGTCATCTCTGCGCACATACGCTGGATGGTGTTGATCACCACCTTACGCGCGTCCTTGGCGGCGTCTTCCTTGGCCTCCTCCAGGAGTTCACGGCGCAGGCTCAGGGCGTCGTTCTCGGTCTTGGCCCGTACGTCTTCGAGCAGGCGCTGCCTGGCTTCCGTTTGGCTTAAGTTGGAGATGCGTTCGAGTTCGACCGTGAAGCGTTCGTGCTGACTTTCGAGTTCGGTCTGCTTTTCGCGGGTGCGTTCGATTTCCTCTTCGAGTTCGCGTTTGCGGGTCTGGATTTCCTCCTCCCGCTTCTTGAACCCCTCCTTGGCCTTCAGCACTTCGTCGAGTTCGGCCTTGAAGCCGGCGCGCTCCTCCTTCATGGCGGCCTGTTCTTCCTTCAGGGCCTCCCGCTTTTCGCGGAGCTCTACGAGTTCTTCGGCCTTCTCCTGCTTAAATTCTTCCTTGTAGCGAGCGAATTTTTCGCGGCTCTCGGCAATCTTCTGTTTTTTGAAGGCTTCCTGCTTATCGCGGTATTCGGCGAAGGTCTTTTCGGCCTTCAGTTCGGCCTCCGACTGGATCTTTTCGGCCTTCAGCTTGGCGTCGGCGAGTAGCTTCTCGGCTTCGAGTTGGTGGACCTGATTTTGCTCCTTGGCCTTACCGCCGAAGATGAAGTAGGCGATTGCGGCACCGATGAGGAGCCCGATCACGAGCCCGATGATAATTTCCATTGTACGTTTAATTAAAGCGTGAAGCTCCTCTAGAGCATCCCCTCAACCAAATCATTCAACTGGGCCAGTCGCTTACTCAGCTCCTGGTCGGAACCGTTGTCGGCCTGCTCCCGGGCACTGCGGAGTTCGCTGGCGTAGGTGAGCAGGGTCATGACCAGGCAGTCTTGCTTGTCGCGGTCGCGGTACTTGATCTGGAAATCATTGAAGCGATCGTTGATCTCACCGACCAGGGCGCGTAGCCCCTTTTCCTCCATTTCGCCGACGCGAATGGGATAAGGGCGGCCGGCGATGACCACAGTAATGGGCTTGTTGTCCTGTTCGTTGGCCATAACTTAATTGCGGTGGAGCCAGTCGAGGCAGCGATCAATCTCCTGAAGGCAAAACCGGATGGTTTCGCGCTGGGCGTCTCGGTCGGCCGGTTCCGCGACGGCGGCTTGCGGGGTTCGGTCCAGCTTGCCCTGGAGTGAACTTACGATGCCGAGCTGCCGATCGAGCTCCCGCTTCAGGGTTTCGTTTTCGGTAACGAGGGCTTCGTGTTGCGCCCGTTGGCGGTCCACTTTAGCGGCGAGTTGCCGGAGTTTGATCTCAAGACCGTCAATTTGGGCTGCCGGTTGCATATTGGATGAGCGGTTAAAGGAATGGGCGAAGTTATGAATTAACGGCGAACCTCAGCGCCCAGTTGTTTGCCGAGCAGGCCTTCGATGCCGCGCATCAGCTTGTCAACCTCCTTGTCCTGTAGCGTACGCTCCGGACTCGCGAAGAGAAAACTCACGGCGTAGCTCTTCCTGCCGCCGCCGAGCTGCTCCTCATTGCGGTACACATCAAAGAGGTTGACCTCGGTGAGCAACTGCTTTCCGGCCTTCCGCGAAAGCCGTTCCACATCGGCAAAGTTTACGCCGTTCGCTACCACCAGCGCCAGATCGCGCCGTACGCCGGGATATTTTCCGGGGGTAACGACCTGGACCGGCTTACGGGGCAGCACCCGCAGTAGGTTGTCCCAGTTGAAGTCGGCGAAGAATACACCGGATTTCACCGCTGCCCGTTCCTTCATTGCTCCCGCGACCCCGCCAAAATCTACGAGCTCCAGTGGCCCCTTACGGTAGCGAAGGCCGTAGGCAAAAGTGTCGGCGGGCGCTTCTTCGGTGCGGTAGTTGTCGATGCCGAGGCGGTTGAGGACGAGCTCCACGGCCGATTTCAGGGTAAAGTAGGTGGCCTCCGACGTTTTTTGATCGGCGGTGTGCCAGGATTCCGCGGTGCGGCGACCGGTCAGGGTAAGGGTGAGGTGATTGACCTCGCGGTAGGCATCGCCGTCGACGTGGTAGCTGCGACCGAACTCGAACAGCCGCAGGTCGCGCTGACTGAAGGCCTGGTTGTGGCGCACGGCTTCCAGGGCCGACATGGCCAGCTCCGGACGCATCACGTCGAGGTGCACGTTGCTGGTATTGTTGATGGCCACCAGATCCTCCCGGTCTGCGTAGTGGCGACTTTCACCCAGGCTCAGGGCCATCATTTCGTAAAACCCATTGGCGGCAAGGAGGTCGCCGATGAGTTCGCGCAGGGCATTCGGGTCGGGCCGGGGAGCGACGACCATGGCCGTGGTGATCATGTCCGGCTCGGGGATGTTGTTGAATCCGTACACCCGCAGCAGCTCCTCGATGACGTCGACCTCACGGGTCACGTCGACTTTATTGGTGGGCACCGCCACGACGAATTCCCGATCGTTGTTTTCTACGATCTCCATATCCATCGTCTGCAGTATGTAGTGGATGCGCTCCCGACCCAGGGAGACACCAATGAGGTCATCGACTTTTTGGTAGCGGACGGTGACCCGTAGGGGCTCGATCGGTGAGGGGTAGAGGTCGAGCAGTTTTCCGGCTACCTTTCCTTCCGCCAGTTCCTCCAGCAGGAGGGCGGCGCGCTTCAGGGCGTAGACGGTTACGTTGGGGTCGCTTCCCTTTTCGAAGATCCGGGCAGCATCCGTGCGCAGGGTGTGGCGCATGCTGCTGCGGCGGGTGGTGCCGGCAGCGAAGTGGGCGGACTCGAGGAAGATGCGGGTGGTGGTGTCGGTCACCCCGCTATCGGCTCCACCGAACACGCCGGCGATACACATTGGGCGGTGGTTGCCGTCGCAGATCACCAGGTCGTCTTCCGTGAGGGTGCGGTCGATCCCGTCGAGGGAACGAAAGACGGTACCCTCCGGTAATTTTTCCACGACGATCTCTTTGCCGCCGATCTTGTCCAGGTCAAAGGCGTGTAGCGGCTGGCCGAGTTCGTGCAGTACGTAGTTGGTCACGTCCACCACGTTGTTGATGGGCCTTACCCCAATGGCGTTGAGGCGTGCGCGCAGCCAGTCGGGACTGTCTCCTACCTTCAGCCCTTCGATAACCAGTCCGGCATAACGGGGCGCGTCTTTCGGGTTATCCACTCGGGCGGGGAACGCGGGTGCCGTGCCTTCCCGAAAAGCGGAGACGTCTGGCTTCCGTACCGATATTTTTCCTTCCTTCTCCACACTTATGGCGGCCGCCAGGTCGAAGGCAACGCCCAAGTGGTTGGTAGCGTCGGAGCGGTTGGGGGTGAGGCCGATCTCGTAGACGTAGTCGGTTTCGAGGTCGTAGACGTCGGCGGCCGGGGTGCCGGTCGGATAGGCCCGGTCGAGGACGATAATGCCGTTGTGGTCCGACCCCAGCCCGAGCTCATCTTCGGCGCAGATCATGCCCTCGCTGACTTCGCCGCGGATCTTTCCCTTCTTGATGGTGAACGGCTCGCCACCGGTCGGGTGCAGGGTAGCGCCTACGGTAGCCACGAGCACGTGCTGGCCGGTGGCAACATTGGGGGCTCCGCAGACGATGGAGACCGGTTCGGAGCGTCCCACGTCGACGCTGGTAAGGGAGAGCCGGTCGGCGCCGGGGTGTTTGCCGCAGGTGACAACGTGGCCGACTACAATTCCTTCAAGTCCGCCGGGGACGGACTCTACCTTTTCGATTCCTTCCACTTCCAGGCCGGTGCCGGTGAGCACGTCGCCGATCCGTTCGGGGGGCAGATCGAGGTCGAGGTAGTCACGCAGCCAGTTGAGCGATACTTTCATAGGGCGGCAAAGGTAGGGAAGTAATTAAATGTTAATTCTGGCCTTGGGGGCCTAAAAACTTGTTCTGCCCGGATTATTATTGTTGAGCGATTAACCTTGGCTCCTAATCCCGGTTCCTAAACAACAGCTACTGATCCAATACGGAATGAAAACCGCCTTATTCTCCCTCTCCCTGCTTCTCGTTTCTCCCCTCTGGGCGCAGAATGGAAGTATTCTGAGGGTGGAACCGGCGGAGGTAAGTAAGGAGATCGTAGTGGACAACCTGGACGAGCACTTCGAGGATGTAACCTCCGTAGTCGTTACCAACAACTCCACCCGCACCATCCAGCTCGTACGGGAGGCGGTGCAGGGCCGGCAGCCGCGCTCGTGGAGGTACGAGACCGTTGACCGCCTGAGTAGGTCTACCCCCTACGTCATGTCGGAAAACGAACAGCGCAACGGGCGGCACATTCCCCTTTCTCCGGGGCAGTCGGCTACTTTTTATATCGTACTCAAACCCGACGGGGTCACCGGAAAGGGAACGACGGAACTGAAGTTTTCGGACTTGACCATTCCCGGCACTATTCTAGCGAGTGCGACGGTGAGCACTACCCTGACCCAGCGGGCGGCCGCCGCTCCCGCGATCCCGGAGGTAGAGATCAGGCCCTCCCCTACTACGGTTCGGCTGTATCCCAATCCGGCGGTGGACAAGTTTTTCGTAGAATCTCCCCGCGGCACCCGGGTCGGTCGCGTGGAAGTGACCAATACACTGGGCCGTCAGATTCGTTCGTTCAGCGGAGAATCCGGACCGGACGGCTACGATATTCGCGAGCTACCGGATGGCCTGTACCTGATCTCGATCTTTGATGAGGGGGGGAAGAAGTTGAAGACCTTGCGGTTGTTGCACCGGCAGTTTGGGGCGTAATTTTTCAACGCAGATTAAGCGCAGATTTTTGTCGCAGATTTCGCGGATTCTTTGACAGCTGACGTTACTCTGCTTCGCAGGGTAGCGTACCATCAATTTACTTGCTTTCCAGTGCCGTGATGTACTTGTCGGCCTGGGCGGCTTCGGCGCTGGCGCTGTAGTCGGCTTTGAGGCGGCGGAAGGCGGCGAGGGCCTCTTCGGTACGTCCTTCTTTGCGGAGGAGGAGACCGAGTTTGTTGAGGTAGTATCCTCCGGTGACGTAGTTGTTGCCCGCTTCGTCTACGGCTTCGCGGTAGCTGTCGATGGCGGCGCTGAAATCGCCGAGTTCGCTGTGTAGGTCACCCATTACGCCGGCCTTCATGGCGGGAAGTAGCTCTCCTTCGGCGTCGAAGTCTTGCAGGTAGTCCATCGCGGCTTCGTACTTGCCGAGGTTGAGGTAGCTTACGGCGGCGTAGTAGTTGGCGAGGTTACCGGCCTTGGTGCCGGAGTATTCGTCGGCAATGTCGAGGAAACCGGGGTACCCCTGTCCGGGGTTGGTCAGGGCCAGGCTGAAGCTGTCCTGATCGAACTGGAACTGGGCTTGCTGCATCTGCTCGGCGGCGTTGCGTTCGGCCGGTGCTGCAATGAAGGTCTGGTAGAGTAAAGCACCCGCTACTATGGCGATAAGCGCCACTACGGCGATGATGATCGGCTTGCGGTTGCGTTCGAAAAAGTCGAGGCCTTGGTCACGTACTTCTACGAAGTCGACCAGGGTATCGTCGCCATCGGATTCCCCGCCGATACCGGTGTTGGTGTTGGCCGCGCGACCTTTGCTGGGGGTGCCGGTTGGACGACGACCGATGTTATTCTTTCTTGCCATATTACTCTAAGTTCTGCCCACCGCAGGGTAGCGCGGCCGGAAAAGTCGCGCAAAGATAGGTCAAAGCCGCAAAAGTTGTCCTACGTCAGGAAAGGATAGGGGGTGGAGTAGTTGTCGGTGTACAGATCGGCTCCGTCCGGGTAAGGGCTTTCCTCGGCGAATTTGACGGCTTCGGCAATTTCCGCCTTTACGCTATCCTTAATTTCCTTGATTTCTTCGGCGGTAGCCAGACCATTCTCGAGGATGGCTTTTTCGGTCACCTTGACGGGGTCGCGTTGCTGGTAGCTCTTTACTTCGTCCTTCTCCCGGTAGCGGGCGGGGTCGGATACCGAGTGGCCCTTGTAGCGATAGGTCTTGATCTCGAGGTAGTACGGCCCCTTTCCGGAACGGATGTGTTCGGCGGCACGACTGACGGCTTCGTGTACGGCCTCCGGGCTCATGCCGTCGACGCTTTCGCTGGGCATATCGAAGCTTGCCCCGAGCTTGCTCAAATCGGTGACGTTACTGGTACGCTCGACGCTGGTGCCCATCGCGTAGCCGTTGTTCTCACAGATGTAGAGGGCGGGGATTTTCCAGGTCATGGCCATATTCCAGCTTTCCCAGAGGGCACCCTGGCGGGCGGCACCGTCGCCGAACATGACCACACAGAGGTTCTTCGTGCCTTTGTACTTCTCGGCGTAGGCGATGCCGGTACCGATGGGTATTTGGGCACCGACGATTCCGTTGCCACCGTAGTAGTTGTTCTCACGGCTGAAGAAGTGCATGGAGCCTCCTTTTCCCTTTACGATACCGGTAGCTTTGCCGTAGAGCTCGGCCATTGCTTTTTTCGTCTCGACACCCCGACCGATGGCCGTTCCGTGCTGGCGGTAGGCCGTCACTATTCCGTCATCTTTCGTGAGGGCGCTCTCGATACCCGCCGCAACGGCCTCCTGACCGATGTAAACGTGACAGAAACCACGCACGTCCTGCTGTCCGTAAGCCATTAGTGCACGCTCTTCGAATCGACGAATGCGCAGCATCAGGGTGTACCATTCCAGGTACTGTTCCTTACTGTAGTTCAATTCCTTAGCGGAACCGTTCTTCTTGGCGGTCGTAGAAGATCGCTGGGCCGTAGTGGTGTCTTTCTGAGCTGTATTCATGCGGAAAAGGCGAAATTTCGCTGTTTGCGGAGGGTTTACCTCCTAAATATAGGTCAAGGCAGGCAATCCGAATTTGCCCGTACACAAAACGACGTGGCGGGGGCATAGTTTAGGGGTCGTAGTTATTCCCGGGGGGCGGTGCCGATGAGGTAGGGGGCGCCCGCCTCCCGTAATTCGCGCTGTAGGGCGGGGATGGTCCGGTCGCGTAACCGCTCGATGTCGGGCAGTAGTTTCTCCAGGCGTCCGGCGGCGATTCCAAGACTGCGGCGGTGGTTGGGGGTCGGTCCGTAGGTGGTGGACAGTCCACGGGCACCGGCACTGAAGAAGTCGGATATGTCGGGTGGATTCTTCTCCCCGATCTCCGCCCGGCTCGGACTGCCGTTTATTTGGTACTGGAGCTCGGTGAGTTCCTGACGGAGGGAGTAGAGTTTTCCGTTCAGGGCACCCGGTGCGATAGCGGCACGCGACAGGGCCGTTTCCATGGCACGGAGCTGGTCCTCAGCCTCGTCCATAAACTCCTGCACCGTGGCCAGTTGATCCTGCACTTCCCTCACCTCGCTGCGGTAGGCATCGTATTCCTGGGCATCGGGGCCGGCTACCGTGGGTTCATGGAGCGGTTTCACTTCGAAACTTACCGGTCCGGCAAGCTCACGAACCTCGCCGCGCTCTTCCATAGCTAGGGTAGCAGTATACGTCCCCGGTGCCGCCAGCGCGCCGGCGGACCAGCGGCCTCCCCCACCCTCTTCCGTCTGCCCGGGGCGAATGGCACGAGTAGATGGATAGCGCAAATCCCAGGTGGCGCGGTGTATTCCTTCCGAAGCATCAACCTCCAGTTTGCGCACGACCGAACCGTCCGCGGCAAAGATGGTAAGCCACACCTTCGGAGCTACCTCATTCTGTTCCGCGTCGAGGGCGGCGTAGCCGGGAAAGGTCAGGGGAGTTTCGGCCTCCGTCATTTTCTTTTCCGCCTCCTTACGGGCCTCTTCCTTACTTACAAAGCCGTCCCTGAGGTGGTAGGTGATCACCGCCCCGAAGGGGGGATTCTCGGCGGCGTATATATTCGCGCCTACTTCCGGATCGTTGCCGCGCGGACTATACCACCACGCATCCCGGGGGGTGAAGAGGTGGGCCTCCCGATTCAGGTTGGCGTCGTTCATCTCGCGCAGGGGACTGTAGTCGTCCAGGATCCAGAAGCTCCGTCCGAAACTGGCTCCGACCAGATCGTTCTCCCGCTCCTGAATGGCCAGGTCGCGGAACGGAATGGTCGGGGTACCCGCCAGTTTTTTCCACGCCTTTCCGCCATCGAGGGAGGTGTAGATGCCGTTTTCGGTACCGACGAAGAGCAGGTTGGGCTGTTCGAAATCCTGCACGAGTCGCCACACCAGGGTGCCGGCGGGCAGGCTGCTGCCGAGGTCGGTCCAGCTGCGGCCTAGATCGGTGCTTTTGTAGAGGTAGGGGGCGTAGTCTCCTTCCTTGTGGTTGTCGAGGGAGAGGTATACGGTATTTGCGTCGTACTTGTCGGCCTTGACGTCGTTAATGAAGGCGCGTTCGGGCACACCGGGTAGGCTGCTGACCATGATCTTGCGCCAGTTGTCGCCACCATCTTCGCTCACCTGCAGGATGCCGTCGTCGGTACCGGCCCAGAGCAAGCCTTCCTTTACGGGGGACTCGGAGAGGGAGGTGATGGTATTGTAGTTCGACATGGCGCGCACGTCCCACGGGTTGTCCCAGCTCTGGATTCCGCCCATGATGGGTAGGGCCAGTCGTTCTTCGTTGCGGGTGAGGTCCCCGCTGATGGGCGTCCAGTCGTCGCCGCGGTCATCGCTGCGCCAAACGCGGTAGCTGGCGAAGTAGAGGCGTTTGGGGTCGTGGGGGCTCACTACGATCGGGGCATCCCAGTTGAAGCGCTCGTGGGGGTCGCCCTCGCGGGCTTGGGGCTGCACGAGGACGGGCTCGCCGGTCTTGAGGTCGACGCGGTGTAGGCCGCCCTGCTGGGTTTCGGCGTAGATAATGTCGGGATTGCCGGGTTCGGTGGCCGACTGGTGGCCATCGGCAAAGAGGGTCTTGTACCAGTCGCCGTTGCGGATGCCGCTTTCGCTGTCGGTGCGGCTGGGCCCGCCGTGGCTGCCGTTGTCCTGGGTACCGCCGAAAATATGGTAGAAGGGTTTGCGATCGTCCACCGCCACCTTATAGTACTGGGTGATCGGCATGTTGTCGATGAAGCGCCAGTTTTCGGCCAGGTCGAAGCTTTCGTACAGTCCGGCGTCGGTACCGATGAGGAGGTAGTCGGGGTCGTCCTCCCGAAAGACCAGGGCGTGATTATCGGAGTGCTTGCGCTCTTCCTGCATCTCCCGGAAGTTTTTGCCGCCGTCGTCGCTTACGAGTACGCGTACGGCCATAAGGTACAGGCGGTCGAAGGCGTGGGGGCTGGCGTACAGCTCCTGGTAGTAGTGCGGACCGGTACCACCCGGTACGACATCGCTCATTTTCGTCCAACTCGCGCCCTGATCGGAGGAGCGGAAGACGCCCCCCTTCGTGCGATCCAGGGTAATGGAGGCGTAGACTACGTCGGGATCCTGGGGGCTGATGGCCAGACCGATCTTGCCCATATTGGAGGTCGGCAGTCCGGTGGTCAATTTGGTCCAGCTTTCTCCGCCGTCGCGGCTGCGGTAGATGGCCGTGCCCGGTCCGCCGCCGAGGTAGGCCGCTACCGTGCGGTGCCGTTGCCAGGTAGCCGCGTAGAGGACGGAGGGGTCGCGGGGATCGATGAGGAGATCGGTTACGCCGGTCCACGCGTCGTCGCCGAGGGTACGCTTCCAGGTGGCACCGCCGTCGGTACTTTTATAGCACCCGCGCTCGCCGCCCTTGCTCCACAACGGGCCTTGCGAGGCGACCCAGATGACATCGGAGTTATCGGGATGGACGATGATCTTGGATACGTGCTCCGAGTTTTTCAGTCCCATATTGGTCCAGTTCTTGCCGCCGTCCTGGCTGCGGTACACCCCATCGCCAAAGCCGATGTGGCGACCGCCGACGTTTTCGCCCGTACCGACCCATACCGTGGCGGAGTTGTTCGGGTCGACCGTAACGCAGCCGGTGGAGTAGGATGCCTGCTCGTCGAAGACGGGATCCCAGGTAATGCCCGCATTTTTCGTTTTCCAGACCCCTCCGGAAGCGACGGCCACGTACCAGGTGTTTTCGTGTTGGGGGTCAACGGCGATGTCCGCGATTCGCCCGGAGACGAAAGCAGGGCCCACATTGCGGAGGGGCATACCGGTCATTTGGTCGGGTTTATCCGGTTTTTCCTGGGCGGCGAGGATGCCGGAGAATAAAAACATCAGGAGAGGGAGCAGTAAATATTTGGTCATGGCGCGGTTTTACGGGCCTTAAAATACTACTGAAGACCACTTCCGCAAGTTGGTGGCGCCCGGGCGCGGCGGATTATGTCGGGGCTACCTTGCGGGATAAGGGTTTTGCCCTTTATATTGCTTCATCTCTCATCCGTATATTTGCTTACAACTTATTGACTCACCCTTTTTCTCCGGTTAATCCCCCGGCACCTCATCTTACCTTCGGCCTGGATTGGATTGGGCTATTGCTCCTCAAAAATATTTATTAGATTGGTTCAGTATCGCTTTCCCAGCCGGTGGGATTTTTCGGTATGTTAATTAGAGGCAATGAAAATATTTCTTCTTTTGATGCTAGGGCCCCTGTGCCTGCTGACCTCCTGCGTCCCCCATCGTGAGTTGGTCAATTACCAGCGGGGAATTACGGAATCATCACAACACATTGATAAGCTTCCCGAGATTAGGATACAGGCAAACGATGTAATCAGCATCGAGGTGTTTGGTCCCGATGAGAAGATCGTTGCTCCGTTCATCAATAAGACAACTACGGCCTCCAACATTATCGACGTCGATGCCATCCAGCTGGGCGGTTACCTGGTTTCGGACCGGGGGGAAATTGCATTTCCCCAGGTTGGCAATGTTGCGGTGGAGGGGAAGAGCGTCATCGAGATTAGGGAAATGATGTCCGGCTTACTGGAGCAATACATGAAAGATCCGGTAGTGAATGTACGCCTGTTGAGTTTTCGCGTCACCGTAAGCGGTGAGGTAAGCCGGGAAAGCTCGTTCAATGTCTTCAACGACCGAATTTCCATTCCCGAAGCGATCGCGCGGGCGGGTGGCCTGACTGATTACGCCAACCGAAGGAATATCCTGCTGGTAAGGGAAACTGGTGAAGATCGAGAGTATGTACGCTTAGATTTGACCTCGGGAGACGTTTTCAGCTCTGAGTATTTCTACCTTAAGCAGAACGATCTTTTGTACGTAGAACCCATACGGGCGAAGAGCGGAGCCATCCTTGATCAGACGTCAAAGACGGTACCAATCATTACGGCTGCCGCCACCATTATGGCCGTCATCATAAACCTTACTCAGAGAAACAACTAACCCGCTCGGCATCATACAATCTTATACGCATGAACGATCACTTACGGGGGCAAACAGATCTAGTCGGCGGGTCGGGCCGGAGTATCTCCCCCGTTACCGAGGTCGACTACCTCGGGATGCTGAATCGCTACTTTTTGCGGCGGTGGTACCTCTATCCGATTTTCGTGGTCGCCGCAGTGGCTGCCATGTACTTCTACCTTCAGACCAAGCAGGACGAGTATGCGGTCACGGCCCGTATCGCCATCCTGGAAGCCGATGACAACGGCGCCTCCGACGATTTACTACGTAGAAGTACCGAGTTGTTCTCCGCCTCCCAGAACGTTTACAACGAGATCGAGCGCATCACCTCCTACGAACTGATGCACTCGGTGGTCGAGGACCTGGGGCTCCAGTACGGATACTGGACAAAAACGGGGCTGAAGAAAAAGGATGGCTACCGCGATTTCCCCGTCCTGATTGACTCCTTCAAAGCGATAGGCACCCAACCCGTGGACCTGAGTTTCAGGTTGGAACCGGAAGATTACGCAAGCTTTCGCCTCTACAAGGAGGATACCTTAGTCGGCACCTATCCCTTTGACACTCTGTTTGCCAATAAATTCGGGGTTTTCCGCATTGCCCTCAACGGAGCGCTTCCCGACGGGGGAGAAACGCCGCTGTATGTTTCCATTTCCGATTTGCGTACAGTGGCCAGTGCGTACCTCGACCGCCTGAAGGCCGAATTCACCGGCATCAACTCTACCACGATTCTGCTACGAATCGACGATGCCATCCCCGCCCGGGGGATAGATGTCCTTACCCAGCTAATGAACAATTACAATGAGGGAAAGCTTGCCGAGGCTGACGCAGCTGCCCTCCAGACGCTAAGCTTCATCGACGATCGGCTACTGAAGGCCAACCGCCAGCTGCAACTTGTCGAAACCAACCTGGAGCAGTACAAACTCAGCAATGACATCGCCGACCAGTCGACGTCTAATCTCAACCTCGCCCTCGAGAATGCCGACCTGTACGGGCGGGAGAAAGAGGACATAACCCTAAAGTTGAGCGCGCTACGTTCCCTGGAGAATGCACTCGCCGTGAGTGAAGATGATCCACAACTGATCACGATCGACAACTTCGTTCTGCCCACCGGCCAGCTACCAGAGCAGTTGGAGCTCTACAACCGACTTGTGTTGGAACGTAAGGAGCTACTGATTACCGGTCAGCCGAACAACCCTGCCGTAGTTTCCATCAGTCAACGAATTGCGAGTTTGCGCCGGGCAATCGAAGGCTCGGTTACCAACCTGCGTCAGAACCTCGACGAACGACAGTCGCTTGCCCAGTCGCAGTACAATCGCGCACGGGGTCAACTGCGCAGCATGCCCTCCAAGCAACGTCAGGTGCAGGATCGGTCGCGGGAGCAGCAGATCATCGAAAACCTGTACGTATACTTATTGCAGAAGAAGGAGGAGACCGCTCTTGCCTACGTCAACAATGTCACTACGGCTAAGATTATCGACCCCGCCCACGTCAGTCCCGATCCCGTCAGCCCGAATAAGAAGCTATTTTACTTCTTCGCCCTGGTGTGTGGCGGGGCAATCCCCTTCTTTTATTCTGTTGGCCGGGAGGAGATCTTCAACTACAAGGTTGAGTCGGTTCGCGATGTCGAGCAGCTATTTCCCCGGCGCGAAATCGTAGGCAGGATCAGTCAATTACGCGGAAAGAACCGAATGCCGGTGGCCGATGCTTCGCGCAACCTAGTTTCCGATCAGTTTCGCTCACTGCGCAACAACCTTCTGTTTCGGTTCCCTGCATCCAGTAATTCCTTCCTGGTTACTTCGGCCGGAAAGGGGGAGGGCAAAACATTCGTGGCGATCAATCTGGCGCTGAGTTTCGCCCGTGCCCGTAAACGGGCGGTCGTCGTAGATTTTGATTTTTACCACCCCCAGGTAGCCGAATACCTGGATCAAGCGAACGGACCCGGACTTAGTAACTTTCTGCAGGGTGAAGCGGGGATAGACGACATCATTCACTCTACCGGAGACGAGTTGTGCGTAGACTACGTCCCCTCCGGAGACCACTCCGAAAACCCCGGCGACCTGATCTCGAATGAGGAGGGGTTAGCAACATTATTCGCCCATCTTCGGGAGCGCTACGACGTGATCATTCTGGACATGCCGCCGATCGGCATACTCGCCGATGCAGTCCTGCTCAACGGCTTCGTCACCGGTTCGCTGTACGTGGTGCGGGTCGGCGTGAGTACGAAGGCGTCCCTGAAACGGGAAAGACGGACCATCGATTCGAACCGCCTAAAAAGTCCTATGCTGGTTATAAACTCTACCAAATCAGCCAAGCAGGATTACTACCACTAGTCTATGCAACACGCGTGAAGTTCACCCCCACATCGTGGATCCAGGGCCTGCTGAACCATAAGGTGGTCAGGAACTTCTCCTATTTAGCGGTCGGCAACGCCGTGGCGCAGGTCATCAGCTTTTTTACCGTACTGAAGGTAACGAGCCTCCTGGCCCCGAACGATTACGGCCTGTTTACTTTTCTGTCGGCACAAGGTATGCTGCTCATTACCGTGGGCGACCTTGGCATACGGAACATCATCATCCGATCGATTGCCAGGGATGGGGACCGAACCAATGACCTGATGTTCAATGGCGTCATTCTCCGCACCCTATCGCTCGTCGTTCTGTCACTTCTGTACCTGGTCTACAATTTTTACTTCGGTACGCTGGGGGGCTGGCAGTTGTTTTTGGTATTCGCTTTTTCCTTTGTGAACGTTTTCAGCAACCTGTTCGAAAATGCTTTCCTGGGTCACGAAAAGATGCTGCCGCCGTCGATATTGAGCATTGCGCACAGTGTACTCTGGTTCATTGCCGTATTCACCATTCCGGCGGAGTATATCGACCCCGACCGACTTTTTCTCCTTTTCCTCTGCCTTCACCTGGGTAAGGCGGTGTTCCTCTATTACTTTCTGGTCAGATACAATCTACTTAAAGGGCAAATACATAACTTTTGGGTGTCTTCACGTGCCCTGCTGACCGAGAGTTGGCCGTACTTTCTGCTGCTGCTCGTCATGTTGCCCTTCACCCGGCTTTCCAATAATTTTCTGGACATTAACTCGACGAATGAGGAGGTTGGCTACTTCAACCTGGCGCAGCGGTTGATCGGTCCGGTCTCCCTGGTCCTTGATTTTGCCCTTGCGGCCGTATTCCCCAATTTATCCTCGCTGTGGGTAAGCGATCGTGGTCGCCTGAAGTCCCTCGTAAGCAATAGTTTTCAGTTCTTCATGCTCGCGGGCCTGTTCATGTGTTTTTCCTTTTCGCTGTTCATCCGGGAGGTTGTGGACTTGTTGTTCCCTGCCAGTTACCTTCCGGCCGTAGTGGTATGTCAGATGCAAATTTGGTACCTCTTCCTTACCTCCATCGATAGCGGCGTCGGCACCATACTGGGAGCCACCGACAACGAGCGTTACATCCTGCAACTTGGCATCGTCAATTCGCTCTGTGCCACGCCCCTGCTCTTTTACGGCAGCAAATTCGGGGCGGTGGGGCTTGCGTACGCTTACGTAGTTGCGTTTGCCGTATTCCAGTTTTACCTATGGTACGTTTTTCGCACCAAACTCGCCATCCGGGTCAAAGGAGCGGGCTGGGTATGGGGGTTGGCGACCGTCCTGTTTGCGGTAACGACCGCGGCGGACCGCTTCGTCACCGAGCAGGTGTGGTTAGCTAAGGGAGCGATTTGGTTCATCGTTAGTGGCGGGATCGGTTGGTACACTTTGCGAACCTATAAAACGGCGCTACGGTGATGCAGAAGTTCCTCGTTATTCTTTTCGTGCTTACGGCAACGGCTTTTTCGCTGAAGTTCTTTGATGCAAAGTTGCTTCCGGATAAGTTCCTGAATTACGTGAATTACGCGCTCATTGGCGGCAGTTTTCTGATTTCATTTCCCCAATTGATTGGCGTAAAGGGTGGATTTTCCCCAGTTGTTCGGCTCATCATAGGTGCGATTGTGTTCTCCATCCCCATGGCTTACCTGGTGTGGGGACAGGGGCTGAGTACGTCCATTTTTGAAACCCTCCCCTACCTTTCCTGGATCTATTTTTTCCTGCTGATTCGGCTAAATTTCCCGATTGCAACACTTGAAAAAGTGATCGTGGGTTTCAGTTTGGCTTACCTGGTTCTTTATTTCCTCCAGGTTGCGTTGGCACCTACCATATACTTTGGCCGGTCGCTCTGGGGAGACACGTTCTCGATGGATCGGGGGGTCATCCGGATTGTTTTTCCGGGAGCGGGGATCTTTATCCTTGGCGCGCTGATGGCAATCAACAAGCTCACTTCCCGCGCACCGGGCCGGCTACTCTGGATCGTCCTGGCGGTTATGGGTTTATTAGTTCCGGTAATGCAGGTGACCAGGCAGTTCGTCCTTGGTATGGTGTTGCTGTTTGTTTACCACCTGCTGCGCACCCAGAATATTTTGTTGCGGGTCGCTACCCTGGGAGCAGCGGGCTTACTCATTATCAGTTTGCTAAATGCCAACATTACCCAGATCGATGGCCTGGTCGAAGCGGGACAGCGCGACACTAAGCTTGGAGAAAATTACATTCGTGTCAAGGCCGGGGAATACTTTCTTACTGATTTCTCTCCCGAGTGGCCGGCTCGTATTTTCGGAAACGGTGTTTCACGGTGGGGAGAGGGGTACTACGGCGGCTTCGTAGAATCACTCGGGATCCATAGGGGATTTTTTCTTTCCGACGTCGGCATCATTGCGGTATACGCCAATTTTGGCCTGCTTGCCCTTCTTGGTTTTGCCCTGATGTGGTACCGCAGTTTCACCGTCCCATTGCCCTCGGAATACCAGTATTTAAAGTATTATTTGTGGTACCTGTTGTTCACCAGCGTGACCTGGTTTTCGGTTTATCACCACCACTACGTAATCGCGACGGCCTTTGCACTATACATCTACCACCGTATTCAGGTGGGGACCATTGTGGTGGAGGAGGATGACGGAAACACGCGGAAATACTACCTGTCAGAGGATACAGACTCTACTATCTCACCAGTTTACCATCAGCCATGAGTCAAAATATACTGCAATTCATGAATTATCAGCCGATCGTTTATTCCGGATTTGATAAGTTTAGTATTGCCCTGGGCAGCAGAATGCGAGCAGAAAATTACCAAACCATAATGGTCTATGTAGAAGGAATGGATCGCGCACCTTCCTCCCTAGCCGATGACATCGGTGCGGCTGGGTTGATCACGGAGATAATCAGAACGGAAGGGGGCTTTGTCAAGCAGGTCAGGGAAATCTATCGCTTGTTCAGAAAGTACCATCCCGCGCTGGTACATACTCACTTTGACGACCGAATGAAGGTTGCGATCACCGTGTGCGCCCGTCGCTTCGGCGTTCCCCTTATTACCAGTGTACACTCGGAAATAACTCCTTACAACTCCGTCGTGGACTACCGAGCGGCTAAGGGAGCGGTAAAAACATTTCTGTTCCGTAATTACCTACGCTTTCTTGCTTCGAGCAGCACGTTTTGTTTCTGCGTATCCCGTAAAGTGCAGGAAGAATATATCGACTTTGCCGGGCAACGAAGCAACGTGAAGGCACTATACCTGGGCGTCGAGGCGGGAAGCAATGATGAGAGCCCTGATTCTATTCGCCGGAGATTGGGGTTGCCACTAGAGAAGGTGCTGATCGTAAATGTTTCGGCAATCGAGTATATCAAGGGAATCGATACTATATTATTGGCCCTACACCGGTTACGAACGGAATACGGGCTGAGTGATTTCGCGTTTTGCCACATCGGTGGTCTCCGCAGTGGAGCGCAGACGAGCCAGCACCTGGAAACACTGAAGGAAACGATTACTGAGTTGAGCCTCAGTGAACACATACACTGGCTAGGGGTACGCAGCGACATTCTCGCTATCCTACCGGCCTTCGACATATACACCCAGCCTTCCCGCAAGGAGGGCCTGCCGGTTTCGGTTATGGAAGCCTGCGCTTGCCGCTTGCCTTGCGTAGGTAGCAATGTCAGCGGGAATCCAGAAATTATTCATCACGGGGAAAACGGTTACCTCATGACACCAGGAGACGATAAAGCCTTAGCTAAGTATTACTACGAACTAATCACCGACACAGAAAAGAGACGGCAAATGGGAGCTAAGTCCTACAGCATTTTTAGAGCGCATTTTTCCCTACCCACCCAGGTAGATCGTACGGTCGAATACTACAAAGCAGCCCTCTAACCGATGCACCAGCCCGTCATCTCCGTAATCATGCCCCTCTATAACGGCAGGCCGTACGTAGTCGCCGCTATTGAAAGCGTGCTGCAACAGAGGTTTATGGACTGGGAACTCTTGGTCATCGACGACGGATCCACCGATGGCGGACCGGAATTAGTGCGCACAACTTTTGTGGATCCTCGTATCCGCTTACTGGCCAATCCCAACAACCGGGGGGTGGCATATACCCGCAACGTAGGAATCGCAGCGGCCCGCGGAGAATTTCTTGCTTGGCTGGACTGTGACGATCTAATCACTCCGGATCGACTCCAGGCTCAGTTGGATTATCTGCACGAACACCCCGAACTAGGGGCCTGCGGGAGCTGGATACAGCGTTTTGGTAGCGGCAAGGAAGTAAGTACCCAGCTTCCGAAATCACCAGAAATCATCCGTGGGTTATTGCTCTTTACTCCAATCGTACCCAACGCCACGGTGATGTTGCGACTTAAACTGGTTGAAAAACTCGGTTTACGCTATGATGAATCCTTACCAATTGCGGAGGATTACGATTTCGTGCTCCGCTGCAGCCAGCACTTCCCCATTGGTATTATACCCCGAATCCTTTATCGCTATCGCGTGACAGAAAACAGCCTTACCCAACGCCTGGATACGGAAGAGGAAGCCGCCTTTGCCATTTCAAAAGTTGTGCACGGAAGGGCACTGGAACGTTTTGGGATGCAGGTGAACGAAGAGGAATTAAGAACCCACCGCATCCTTAATTCGGATTTGCTTTTTGCTACCTTTTCTCAGTACCGTGCAGCGCTTAGCTGGCTACTGCTACTCTTACGCCACAACGAGAAACATAAAATTTACGACCCAGCGGCTTTCCGCCGCGTTGGAGCTAACCGCTTTTATTTTATCAGCAAAAAAGCGTCCTCTTTCGGTATCCGAACGCTGATTTTTTACGTGCGCAATGCTGTTGCTCATAACCTGTTATACTTGAGCCCCGCCCCACTCGCGAAATTTGTATTCCGCTGCCTAATTCGCTACGACAAGTTCTAACTATGCCGGATAAGAAAAAAATCCTGTTAGTTACTCGTGACCAGTTTGGTTACCACGTCGATCCCTACGCCTACGCGCGGGAGCTGACCCGTCATTTTGAGGTGACTTATTTTTGTTGGGATTACGGTAGGCCACGCGTGGAAGCCCCCGGTGTTGAAGTAATCTATTCCAATCGAAACGGAAACCTGGTAGTGCGTAACCTACGGTTTCTGCGTGAATTAAGAGACCGGATACCGGACTTCGCGGTGACCCTGATATTTTATTTCACCGGAGCATCGCTCGTGCTGCCCGGTATGGGCCACTTGAAGGATCGGCTGATCTGCGACGTCCGTACCGGCAGCGTAAGTGGGAAAGTGACCCAGCGACTTTCCCTCAATACTCTGCTAAAGGCAGAAGTAAAAGCATTTCGTTACCAGTCATTCATTTCCGAAAGTTTGGGGAAGTCCCTCGGGTTTACTCGATTTAATGTATTACCTCTCGGAGCCTCTATTACTGCCGCCGCACCACGGTCTTACGATACATTACACCTTATTTACGTAGGCACTTTGGAGGGCCGGCACCTTGATGAGTCGATCGTCGGCTTGGGTAAGTTTTACCAGCGTCACACCGGTGTCGCGTGTAAATACACCATCGTGGGAAGCGGGTCCGAGGCTGACGTGCAAAAGGTGAGAACGGCAATTGCCCGCTACGGACTGGAAGAAATCGTAGAAATGACCGGATTTATCCAGCGCGATAAGATAGGGACCTACCTAGGCCGCGCTAACGTGGGCGTTTCCTATGTGCCGATCACCGACTACTACAACTTTCAGCCGGTTACCAAAACCTACGAGTATTTTCTTGCGGGCCTGCCCGTGATCGCCACCGCAACCCACGAGCATAAGCTGATCGTCGAACCGCATAACGGCGTCCTTATAGAAAGTACCCCGGAATCATTTGCTGAGGGGTTAGAAGAGGTCTATCGTCGGCGTAGTGAATATTCCGCCGCTGTCATTCGCGCGCGAGCGGCGCATTTTTCTTACGCGCACATCGTGGATACCCGCTTGGTGCTCTATCTCCGTGCAGTGTTGGGGGAAAAAGCAACTACGGCGACCGACTCTCGGCGGCGGGAAAATATCTCTCCTCCATGAAAGTACTCTACGTCACTAATATGTATCCGACGGAAAGCAACCCGGTTTTCGGGATCTTCGTAAAGGAGCAGATCGAGGACGCAGCGCGTTACCTGGATGTGTCCCAGGAGGTATACCTGATGAACGGAGTAGAGAACGGCTGGAAGGAATACCTGAAGGCAATCTTCGTGGTGCCCTGGAAGATCATGCGGGGCAATTACGACCTAATTCACGTCCATTTCGGCCTCTCGGGACTATGGCGGTTGTTCTACCGGCCAAACGTACCGGTATTTCTATCCCTACACGGGGCGGATATTCTAGAAAAACAGGGGAGGCACGTACAAGTGGCCATCACCAAAAAGTTGTTGCCCACAATGGATCGGGTATTCACCCTCAATGAGGAAATGAATACGATCGTGAGTCAGTACACCGATGCCTACGAGATGCTTCCCTGCAGCGTCAACGTCGATCTATTCAGGCCGGTCGAACGGGAGGCAACGCAGACCGATAAACTGCTGCTGTTTCCGGGTTCGCCGCGGGTGCCGGTCAAAGATTTTCCCCTGTTCGAACGAGTACTGGAAAAAGTGAGAAAACAGACGGGTTCGGAAGTAGCCTATGCCACCCTGGAAAACCTTTCCCGTACCGGAGTGAGGGATCTGATGAACCGTGCCGATTGCCTGGTAATGACTTCCGTCAGCGAAGGGTCGCCCCAGGTGGTGAAGGAGGCCCTCAGTTGCGGTCTGCCGGTCGTGTCGGTAAACGTTGGCGACGTAGCAAGTATGCTCGAGGGCGTACCGTACTGTACGGTGACCGAAACGCGGGATCCAGTGGTGCTGGCCGCGGCCGTAGGGGGTGCGTTTACGGGAGATCGTGAGCGGATTCGTCGGGCATTCATTGATAAGCGGATCTACGATCATGAATCCATAAGTCGCCGGTGGGCGGAACTTTACACGCGGGTGGGCCAACAAACCGTGAGACCATGAAGAACCTAATTTTTCAACTACTGGATCGGAGTGGACTGGTGCGTTTGTTCCGCGCTCTGAAGCAGCGGCGGGCGGTTACGATCCTGCTCTTCCACGACCCATCGCCCGCTGCTATGGAAATGGCCCTGGCTTACCTGACGGAGAATTACCGTATTATCAGTCTTGCCACCTATCTGGAAGCCAGGAAAACCGGAACTACCGAGGGATTACCGGATTATGCCGCGGTCATCACCTTCGATGATGGTCACAAGGGTAACTACGCACTTCTTCCAGTATTCAAAAAATATGGCGTTCCCGCTACCGTATTTCTCTGCTCCGCTATCGTGGACACCCAGCGCCATTTCTGGTTTCTCGAGGCCGAGGGGCAGTTGCCGGTGGAGGAGCTCAAGGGGTTATCTAACCAGGAACGGCTCGATCGCTTGTCCGAAATTGGCTTTGAAGAGCAAAAAGAATACGCGACCCGTCAGGCACTCTCCGCACAGGAGATCGGGGAGATGCGACCGTTGATCGACTTTCAGTCGCACACGCGTTTCCATCCCATATTAACTAATTGCCGGCAAGCGCGGGTGCGGACAACCCTGCAAGGAGCTAAGCAAAAACTCGAAGAACAGTTTGGGCTTAGTATCTATGCGTTGGCCTATCCGAACGGTGACTATGACGCTACGACCATCGAAGAAACGCGAAATGCCGGCTACCGCTGTGGGCTAACGGTGGACCATGGTTTTAATGACGACACGACCGATCTCTACCGGCTCCGTCGCCTCGACGTCAACGACACCTGCAACATCCACGAGCTGGTGGTAAAATCCAGTGGGCTGTGGCAACACCTCAAAGCACTGCGAAGATCATGAGAATCGGACTACTAATGAACCCCACGATCAGCGATTTCCGCAAGAATACGCTAAGGTCGATCATCGCCGACCCCGCCTTTACGGTGGTGATGGCCCTCATTGACGACCGCCCACAGGCTTCCGCCTGGAACCGGTTAAAAAAGAACCTGCGGCGGGGCAGGGGGGGCTACGTGGTGGTGATGGCTCTACGTAGACTTTTTGCTCCCGCGATCCCGCAAGAGAATTCCGAAGATTACTGCGACCGCCACGATATTGCCGTGTACCGGACCACCTCTCCTTACGCAGAAGAAGCACTTACCACTGTCGTAAATAGTAAACTCGATGTCCTGGTACTGGTAGGAGGGTTTGGCATCGTGAGAAAAAAAATGATTGAGGCAACACCGCTTGGGGTACTATCTTATCATCACGGAGACATGCGCCGTTACCGCGGTATGCCGCCCGCGATGTGGGAACTGTATAATGGCGAGACGGAGATGGGCATAACGGTGCAGCTCATCACACCGGGGCTGGATAATGGCCGACCAATCGTAGAGGAAGTAATCGGTATCGAAAGGAGGGACGACGTTGACCGCCTGACCGGCCGGGCGCTGAAGGTCAGCGAACCAATGTTGCACGCCGCGCTACGGCGGCTAGCCGACCCCGAGTTTGTAGCCCCGGAAATAGTCGAATTCGGTGACGTGTACACCCTACCGAATTTAAGGCAATGGCTGACCCTGCAGTATAGAATTTGGAAAAAGAAATAGCATGTGTGGAATTTTGGGAACCGTAAATATGCCGTTCGGCGGCGACGTTTTAGAGATGTTGGAGCACCGCGGCCCCGATGACAGGGGAACGGAGCGCATAGCAGTAAACAATTCTGTGGTACGCCTGGGGCAGTGCCGGCTCTCGATTATCGATTTGTCTCCGGCGGGGCACCAGCCGATGAACAGCAACTGCGGCCGTTACTCCCTGATCTACAACGGTGAGCTGTACAATCACCAAGACCTGAGGGACCGGCTACCGTCGGACATCAAGTACCGGGGGCATTCGGATACCGAGACTATTTTGCACTACCTAATCGCCCACGGAATCGAAGGAGTGAAGACGTTCAACGGCATCTTTGCCCTGGGTTTTGTAGACCGAGATGCTAAAACCGTGCAAATAGCGAGGGACCCCTTTGGCGTCAAGCCTCTCTACTATTACCATTCCGTAGAGAACAACCAGCTCGCCTTTGCTTCGGAGATGCGTCCGCTCCTGGCACTATCCGGGCGCAACGATATACGTAAGGACGCATTAGCGACTCTGTTGAGATTGCGCTACAATCCCGCGCCGGAAACGTTGTACGCTAATATCTGTAAGGTGCGGCCCGGACATTATCATCATTTTGACCTTACGGGCGAAAAAATGGAGGCGCGCGAGGTGGCCTACCTGGATGCCCTGCCCCCAACGCGCGTGTTGTCCAATAGCGCGGCCGTAAGCTACTACGGCGAAAAGATCACCGACGCGGTCCAGCGGCAGTTACTCTCCGATGTAGAGGTAGGTATACTGCTCAGCGGCGGGGTTGACTCAGCCATAGTCGCAGCACTGGCTTGCGAAATTAGCGGTAAGCCCCTGAAGGCATTTACGGTTGGCTTCTCGGGAGCGCACCGGGAGGATGAAGTCGAAGATGCAGCAGAAACAGCTGAGCTACTCGGTCTGGAGCACCACGTGAAGCGCATTGATTTCACCGATTTTCTGGGTTCGATGCGTGAATGTGTCCGGATCGTTGAAGAGCCCCTGGCCACCACTTCAATCATTCCGATGTACTACCTGGCGGAACTGGCCGCTCAGCACGTGAAGGTTGTTCTGACGGGGCAGGGAGCCGACGAGCCGTTGGGTGGGTACACGCGCTATAAATCAGAACTACTCCGAGAAAAGATTCCCGGTTTTTTGCGTGCTCCCATCACGGGAATGCTGAACGAGAGTGGCATTCGCAACGAGACAGTTCTTCGGGGAGCCGCCGCGCTCGCTGAAACCGACGAAATGACCCGCTTCCTGGTTGCCTCCCAGGTTTTTACATCAGCGGAGATTATGGAACTGATTGGTACCGATGACAAATTGAGTGTACAGCGGGTGGTTTACTTCTACGACCTACTCAATTGTCAAAGCAGGGTGGACGGAGCCGAGAGAATGATGGCCCTGGATAGCCGACTTAATCTCGCCGACGACCTGCTGAGTTACACGGATAAAATAACGATGAACTTTTCGCTTGAGTGCCGGGTGCCCATGTTGGATCTGGAACTTGTGCGGTACATTGAATCATTACCCGTGGCAAGCAAGCTGAATCTCAGGGGTGGGAAATTGGTCCACAAGCAGTACGCCCAGGAACGCCTGCCAGCTAGGATCATTCAGCGTAAAAAAAAGGGGTTCCAATCACCAACCCAACACTGGTTCCGTGGCGGTATCGGCGAGATCGAATCCCTCTTACTGAGCGGGGATTCCGCGTTCGGAAAAATTTTTAACCTGCCGGCAGTACGCAAGATTGTCGCCCAGCACCAGTCGGGATACAACCGGGAGAAGCAGATATTTTTACTACTAAGCATTTATTTCTGGCTGGAAATGCAACCGGAATAAATATGGAACAAACTATGAACAAGAACACTATGAAAATTATGTCAGTAGTCGGAGCGCGACCGAATTTTATGAAAATCGCGCCCTTTATTCAGGCCATTGACCGGCACAACGGGGCGGGGGGTGAGCAAATTGACCACGTACTCGTACACACGGGGCAGCACTACGACGACCGGATGTCGGCTTCCTTTTTTGAATCGCTGGGCATACCCGCCCCGGACGTAAACCTTGAGATAGGATCGGGCAGTCACGGTGTGCAGCTGGGGCAGACCATGATGGCTTTCGAGCCCGTAGTGGTGGAGCACGATCCGGACTGGATAGTGGTCGTAGGCGATGTAAACGCTACGCTATCCTGCTCCGTAATCGCAAAGCGACTTAAGAAAAAAGTCGCTCACATTGAAGCGGGTCTGCGTTCGGGTGACATAGGAATGCCGGAAGAAATCAATCGCCTGGTAACCGATCGCCTTTCCGACCTCTTGCTTACGCCAGACCGGATATCCGGAGAGAACCTTGCCCGAGAAGGAGTCCCGGAAGAAAGGATCCGTTTTGTCGGCAACATCATGATCGACACCCTGGAAAAAAGCCGGGAGGGGGCGGCCAGCGGCATCGTCAGCGAGATCATCCGTGCCAACGTCATCGGAGGCCAACCAAAAAAGGAAATTTCCCTTGCCGACAATACCTACGGATTGATGACCATGCACCGGCCCTCAAACGTAGACCACAGGCCGATTCTGACGGCACTGATGCGTTTCTTGATGGACGAGGCAACTCAGAGGTTGCCCCTCGTATGGGCCCTGCACCCGCGCACCCGCAAACAACTACAGGCTTTCGGCCTTTGGGACGAAGTCCTTTCCCACCCCCGCCTGCTCCTGCTGGAGCCCATCGGTTACCACGCCATGCTACGCCTGAACATGGGTGCCAAAATCATGCTGACGGACTCCGGTGGCCTTCAGGAAGAGTGTTGTGTGCTGGGAACACCCTGCCTAACCCTGCGCTTTAACACCGAACGGCCCATCACGCTGCGCGAACACGGGGGGGCGAGCGTACTGGTGGGCAACGACGTGGAGCACATTCGCAGGGAACTTGACGCTACCCTCAATTTGCCGAATCGGCCCGTTTCTCCCGAATACTGGGACGGTAAAACGGCGGACCGGATCGTAGCGGCCATCATGGCGACCACGCGGCAAGTTGTCGCCGCATGAAGATCTGGCTTGACTTCATAAACACGCCCCAGGTTGCTTTCTTCGTGCCGTTTATCCGACGGTGGGAAAGTGAAGGGCACGAGCTGCTGCTGACTTGCCGGGATTCGGGAAACACCGTCGGACTGCTGCGTCAGCACGGGCTGATCTACCACGTGGTTGGCCAGCGAGTCGGCACGGGAACGTTCGACAAGGGCAAGCAATTTGCCGGTCGGATGCTGAAACTTTTCCGTTTCGTGCGTACCCGCAAGCCGGACGTGGCGGCGGGACAGAGTAGCTTTTATTTACCCTTGATTGCTAAGCTACTGGGCATTCCGAGTTTGTACACCAACGACAACGAGCACGCGCGTGGAAACTTTTTCGGCTTCCGCTTCGCTACGCGGGTATTCCTGCCCGAACCCCTGCGGGGCGCATCCATCACCCATAAATCTTACCTGAAGGAGCGGTTACAGTTTTACCCCGGCGTAAAGGAGGCTATTTACCTTTCTCAGCAACCCGAACTGCTGGCTGCCATCGAAGAACCGAAGCACCAGATTTACTTCCGGCCCGAACCGTGGTCGGCTGAGTACTACGACGGTCCGCTCAATTTTTTCGACGAAGCCCTGCGGCAACTGGCCGGGAAATACGAGGTAGTCGTACTGCCCCGTGATAAAAACCAGGCGGACCACTACCGAAAGCCGGAATTTGCCGGACTACGGGTACCTGATGGTCCGCTGAAGCTGCGCGACATCGTTTCCGGTTGCCTGCTCTTCATCGGGGCGGGCGGGTCGATGACGCGGGAACTGGCCGTTTTGGGCGTTCCCGTCGTCTCCATTTACCAGGCGGACTTGCTGGCCGTAGACGAATACCTCGTCCATAAGGGACTGCTACGCGTGAACCCGGCACTAGACTATCCAGGCATTCAGAAGTTGCTGAGCGAGTCGGAAGAGAAGCCACGCGACCAGTCGGTGTTAAAAACTGGCACTATTGCGTTCGATCTTATTTGCGAAAACACCATAAATTTACATCTGCGTTAGTCAATCAGGTGATCGGGTTGGATTTTGAGGGCAAGCTTTCCCGGTTGAAAATCTTGCCTAATTCCCGTCCCGGAAATACGTATTACCCCCGAAAAAGCACGAGTAGTCTGGAAGGCTGTGTGGAAGTTGCCACAAAATTTCTCCTCACGCCCTTATATTTATAAAAACCAGTATATGAATCATTATCTTACTTAACGATACGGATCACCTGTGATTTTGCCTAACAAGTGAACCGATACGCACTGAAGGCTGGATTGTCGCTTCCGAAAGTTGCGGTCTTGTTGCGTTTATACCCCCGTGCTTATGATGTGAAAATATGTTGTTGACTGGATTTGACACTTAACCTTACGTTTTACGAACACTATCACTATGAACACACTAAGAGCCGCAATCGTCGGCCTCGGCAAGATGGGCCTTTCCCATGCCGCAATTCTCACCGCACAGCCCCAGGTAGATATGGTGGCCGTTTGCGACACCTCCGTCATCGTCACCAGTGCCTTTAAGAAGTACGGCAAGGCGAAGGTATACGGTGACTTCCGCAAGATGCTCAGAAATGAGAACCTCGATCTTGTAGTTATTGCTACGCCCACAAAGTTGCACTACGACATGGTCAGGGCCGCCCTTGAACACGGGGTCCACGTCTTTTGCGAAAAGCCCTTTAGCCTGAACAGCGCAGAGGGTCAGGAACTGGTGCAACTGGCCGAAAGCAAAGGCCTGGTCAACCAGTTGGGTTACCACAACCACTTTATCGGCACCTTCCGGGAAATGAAGCGCCTGTTGGAAAATGGGGTCATCGGAGAGCTTGTTCACTTCAGCGGTGAAGCCTACGGACCGGTAGTCACCAAGGAAAAAGTAGGTACCTGGCGGTCGAAATCCAGCGAGGGTGGAGGTTGCCTCTTCGACTATGCTTCCCACGTGCTTAATTTATTGCAGGAAGTGGTCGGTCGTCCGGTAAAGATCAACGGCAGCCTGCTCAAGCAGATCTACTCGAAAGGAGTGGAGGATGCCGTCTACACCTTGCTTACCCTGGAAAACGGATTGACGGGCACCCTGCTCGTCAACTGGAGCGACGAGACCTACCGCAAGATGTCCACTTCGCTCACCGTGCAGGGTAAAAACGGTAAGATCGTCTGCGACGCCACCGAGATCAAGATCTACCTCAAGCAGGCCAACGCCGCCGAAGGACTCGAAGCCGGATGGACGGTCAAGTGGATCACCGATCTGGCCATCCCCGTCGGCTACTACCTACGCGGTGAGGAGTACAGCGCCCAGATCGAGTACTTCGTTGCCAACGTACGGCGCCAGCAGCCCGGTACCATCAACACTTTTGAACAAGGACTTTACACCGATAAGGTCATCGAAATGATACAAAATGCAGCTTAATTCCTCCCTCGACCGAGTCCTTTTTGGAGATAATCAATTCTTCGGAGTCAACCATGCCTCGGATGAAAAATCCCGCGCTCAGGCCATGCGGTTTAAAGACGATCAATCCATCATCCGGGTACTAGATCAGGCCATCGACCTCGGAGTACGCACCTTCATGTGTACGACCCACGACCGAATTGCTAACATCTGTGACCACATACGGACACACCCCGATAGATACCGCTATTTCAAGGTCCTCCCCTGCATGCCCTACGCCCATAAGTACGCGAATGCAGTAACGGAGTTGGGAATCATGGGCACCATCAATCAGTACGTACCCGGCAGCATTTTCGGAACCTTCGCAAAGGGGGGCATGGCCATGGTCCAAGGCAACTACAGCAAGTTGATGCAGATCCTGATCGATGCGGAGATGAAGATGTTTGCAGGAATCGACACACCCGTCATCTTCATCCAAAACGTACTGGTTGACATGATCCTGGGCCTCGGCATGTACGATGTATTCCGTGACTACGACGACTACATCCGGAAGAGATATGGCGCTGAACCCGGGTACATCACCATGAATATGCCCGACCTGGTGGATGCCCTGGAGTCAGTAGGAATCTACAATCCCATCATCTGTTCCTCCATCAATAAGGCGGGTTTCCGCATGTCCGGCGGAATTGAGCGCAACGAAAGGTACCTCCGGGAAAAAACCTTTCGCCCCATTGCTATGCAAGTTCTGGCTGCGGGTACACTGAGGCCGAAGGAAGCATTTGCCTACCTCGCCCAATTTCCCCGCATCGAGTCGGTCCTCTTCGGCTCCAGCTCCAAGCAACACATTGCTGAAAACATTGAATTGATCGAAAGCACCTCTATGGTCGCCCAGGAAGTGTAACATTGGCGGCAAAATCATTTGCCCGAATCGCTCAACCGGTAAACGAAATGGAGCACTGGTGTTACTCTTAGGTGTATTACATTCAGTGCTCCATCCCAAATGTCCTCTTGAGATTGTTCCACACTGTCCCGAAAAGGAATACAACCCGGAAAGACGGGCGGTGCAGGGTCGGCTTGGAAAGCCTCAACCTTGGTTTTTTACACCTCATTTACCCGGTACACCGCCTCAACTTCCACCCCGCCCAAATGGTCCGCTACGTGCCGCAGCCCGCGGTCCGAGAGCTCAAAGAAGGTAAGCGCCGTGAGACTCGCCGCGTGGGGGGTGATCAGCACCTTCGGGTGATCGAGTAGCCGTTGGCGGAGGTCATCGTCCGCCGCGACCATCAGATCGCTGCCGTAGCCGCCGAGGTGGCCGGATTCGAGGGCCTCCAGTAGGGCCTGGGCATCCACGACCTCACCACGGGCCGTATTGATGAGGAAAGCACCCGGCTTCATCCGCGACAGGGCGGCCGCGTCGATCATGTCACGGGTCTGATCGGTGAGGGGGACGTGCAGGCTTACTACGTCGCTATCCGCCAGTACCCGTTCGCGCTGAATTTGATTCCGACTTGCTCCGCTTATCTTCATACCCATTGCACCTGCGATCCCGCCCACCTTTTGTCCGATGTCGCCCATGCCGATTATGCCCAGTTTTAATTGGCGCAGTTCCTGACCGGCGTAGGCATCACGGTAATTCCAGTTGCCCTGCTTCACTTCGCGGACCAGGCGGTACATCCCGCGCACCAGCATGAGCATGAGCCCGATGGTGTGCTCGGCCACGGTGTCGGCATTGGCGCCCGGCACGTTGAGGACCTGAATGCCGCGTGCGGTAGCGTAGTCCACATCGATGTTGTTCACCCCTACCCCGTTCCGGACGATCACGGAGAGGTGCGGACAGCGGTCGATCAACGCCCGGTCGACTTGCTCTTTGCCCCTCACGACAATGGCACGGACGGCGGCAAAATCTTCCGGCTCCTCCCCCGGCATCACGATGGTAAACCGGTCGGTCGGAAGGCGTGACAGCGCGCGTTCATCTACGGATTCTAAAATGTATACGACTGGCTTCATCCTTTCTCCTGGCTCGGCGGGTGATAAAGGGTGGCGTTTTCGGCTTTGTAGCCTCGGAAATCGTTGCGCCCCGAGACGTAGAGGCCCTCCTCGTAATTGTCCTCCTCGAAGATCTTGGGATCGATCTCGTCGCCCGGAAAGGAAGTAAGCTCAATGAGGTTACCGGCCGGGTCGCGAATGAAGGCCTGCATGGCACCGTCGGGCAGCCGCCTCACCTTTCCCCAGGGCTCTATGTCGATGCGCCCCTGCTCTTTCATGCGCCAGTACATCTCGCTGAAGTCGTCGACCCGCACGCACAAATGTCCGCGAAAGCTACGACTGTCCTCCCATTCGCTCAGGTGCAACTGGGTAGTATCGGTAATGCGAAAAAATGCCGTCGGATAATCGAAAACGAAGGCGGGAATCGGCTCCAGGCCCATCTCTTCTTCATAAAAACGCGCGGCCTCCTCTAGCTGGTCGACGATGAGGGTGACGTGGTTGATTTCTGCTATTTTGCCCATGGGAAGGGGTTGAAGGGGTGAGGGATTGAGGAGGTGAGGGGAGGAAGGATTGAGGAGGCACTGACCCGTGAGCTAGACCCTGAATTTTTGGACGAAGTCGGGGTTGATCTCGAGGCCGAGGCCGGGGCGGGTGGGTTGCTGGATGCGTCCGTCGGCGACTTGGGGGGCTTCCTTGACGAGGTCGTAAAGTAAGGGGTTGCCGCCGAGGGAGTGCTCGATGTACACGGCCGAGGGGCTGCTAAAGGCCAGGTGAACGCCGGCCATGAAGGAGAAGGCGGAGCCCCAGCAGTGGGGAGCCAGTTCGAGTTGGTGGGTTTCGGCGAGGGCCGCGACGCGACGGGCTTCGGTGATGCCGCCCACGATGGCGCAGTCGGGTTGGAGGACGTCGACGGACTTGTGCTCGATCAGATCGCGGAAGTCGAAGCGGGTAAACTCGCTCTCTCCGGCGGCGATGGGGGTCGTGGTGCCGCGGCGGATCTCGGCAGTGCCGGCCTTGTTGTCGGAGGTGACGGGCTCCTCGAACCAGTATAGGCCCAGATCTTCCGTCATGCGGGCGAAGCGGCGGGCCTCGGTAACCGAGAACGTGCCGTGGGCGTCGACCATGATGTCGATCTCTTGGCCGAGGGCGCGGCGGGCCTCCTCCACGCGGGCGACGGTTTCACGGACGGAATTGTCCATCACGCCGACCCGCATTTTGATGCCGCCGTAGCCGTGGTCGACGTAGCTTTTAAGTTGGTCGCCGAGCTTATCCACCGCGGCCCAACCCCCGCTGGCGTAACAGGGCATGGATTCGCGGCAGCTGCCCCCCAGTAGTTCGATGACCGGCACACCGAGGCGTTTGCCCTTCAGGTCCCAGAGGGCTGTGTCGATGCCGCTGAGGGCGGAGATGGTGGTGCCCCGGTTACCCAGAATGGGGAATACGCGGCCACGATCGCGGGCGTAGTGATCGCGGGAGCCATTATAGACCGCTTCCCAGACGGCGGTGATATTTCCGGCTTCCATGCCTACGAGCTGGGGAGCCAGTTCCTGCTCAATGCAGGTGACGATGGAGGCGCAGGCACCGGTGGCCCCGACGGCGGCCTTCGCTTCTCCGTAGCCGGTGTGGCCGTCCTCGTCGGTGACCTCTACCAGCGTCATGTCGAAGTGGGTGAGCTGACCGTAGTCGGAGCGCCACTGCCGGCCGGCGGGGATGGGGCAGCGGAGCCAGTAGGCTTTAATGTGTTTTATTTTCATAGCAGGGGCAGCAGGGTTTCGGCGGATTTGCGCGTCAGGAAGGTGTAGAACTCCTCGGTCAGGGCCGAGCTGCCGTGGTCTTCGAGGAATTTGCGGGCCTCCTCGGTGAGTCCCTGCGGATCGGTGTCGATGCTGTCGGGGTGAGGGTTGGCGGGGGTACGGTCGACTGGAGCGGCGAATTCCACGGAGAGGGGACCCGTAAAGCCGACTTCCTTCAGCGTACCCACCAGTTCCGGCCAGTCGATCGCGCCCATACCGGGGGCCATGCGGTTGTTCTCGGCAACGTGGAAGCCGACGAGGCGGTCCTTCGCTTTCCGGATCGTGGCCAGCGGATCGGCCTCCTCGATATTCATGTGGAAAATGTCGAGGCACACGCCGCAGTCGGGTCCGGTAGCTTCGGCAAGGGCCAGGGCCTGGTCGCCGCGGTTGATGAAGTAGGTTTCGAAGCGGTTGATCGGCTCAATGCCCAGCTTTACGCCGGCGGTCTGGGCGAATTCGTAGCATTCCTGCATGGAGGCCACGGCCCACTCCCACTCTTCTTCCGGGCGGGCACCGGGTACAATTTTTCCTACGGTGCCGGGCACCACGGAAACCATCTCGCCGTCGAGTTCCTTGACCATCGTGATGATGTCCTTCACGTACTGCACGGAGTTTGCGCGCTCGCCTTCGTCCGTCGCCAACAGGTTGCGTTCGCCGAGCATCAGGGTGACGGAACCCCAACAGTTGACATGGTACTTTTTCAGTAGACGGCGCACCTCCGCGGTATCGTAATCGGCGGGCGTCCCCTGTATTTCCAGGTATTCGTAGCCCAGCGGGGCGATGCGGGCGAGGGTGGCTTCGAGCGTCTCGGCGCGCATCCAGTTGTGTATGGCAAGTGGCATAGTGGGTGGTTAAACGGTTGCGTCGCAATATAGGGCGGCGGGGCGCGGGTGCAAAGCAATTTGGCCACCACCATTAATGACCACTGGATACCCGAATTATAGGCGAGGAGCGAGACTACTTAATGGCAGTACGGGGGCACAAAATCCGTGTGCCAATCCGTGGGAGACGAAGTCTATCCGTGGTGAAATAAATTATTAGCGCTGCCGGAGGCGGCTTTTTGCTTTCGCGGTCAGAGACCGCATCGTACTTCCGCGGTCGGAGACCGCATCGTACATCGCTGCCGGAGGCAGCATCGTACGGGGCAGCATCGTACGGGGCAGCATCGTACTAGCTATCGTGGTTGAACATCCACTGCACGCCGTACTTATCCGTACACATCGCGAAGTAAGCTCCCCAGAAGGTATCCTGCAGTTCCATCGTGACCTTGCCCCCATCGGAGAGCGCGTGGAAGAGGCGGTCCACTTCCTCCCGCGAGTCGGGGGAAAGGGTGATGTGGTAATTGTTGCCCACCTTCACCGGCATGCCCATACTCGGCGGTGAGTCGCTTCCCATGAGTAGGTGCCCGCCCATAATGGGGAGCTGTACGTTCATCACCAGCTGCATGTCTTCCTCCGCCAGCGAGGGCATCCCCTCCTGCGGTGGAGCATCGCCGAAACGGGAAATCCCGCCCTGAAACTCACCGCCGAAGACGGAGCGGTAGAAGGTAAAGGCTTCTTCGGTCTGGTCGGAGAAGTTGAGGTAGGTGGATACGGAGGCCATGGGGGAGAAGGGGGTGAGGGAGTGAAGGAGTGAGGGAGTGAGTGAGTGAAGGGGTGAGTGAAGGGGTGAGGGAGTGCCTTAAATATAGAGGTTTAGGACTTTGCCGAACGGTTCGTGGCGTCCCACGGTTCGTGGCGTCTCGCCGCGGTCACTATGGGTCAAGAGTCTACCGCGGCATAGCGGTTCGTGGCGTCCCGCCGCGGTCACTACGGCTTGAGAATAATCCGCGGCGAGGCGCCACGAACCGATACCGCCGCGGTCACTACGGGTTGAGAGTATGCCGCGGCGAGACGCCACGAACCGATACCGCCGCGGTCATCATCACCACCTTTGTCCACCGTGCCCCGATTCGTACTTTACGTACAAATTCTCTATCCATGCTTCGACTCTTCAGTGCTATATCCGTCCTCTGTATTGCTGCCTGTACCCCAGCCGGAGATGCGCAATCGGATCCCGTCCCGCAGACTGAAAGCTATTACTCTACCGAGGGCCGCGACGACATACTCTCCGGCGGGGCAAGGATGATTCCCATCACCACGCCGGTCGGGGAATTTCGGGTTTGGACCAAACGGGTCGGCAATAATCCCCGCAAAAAAGTACTGCTGCTACACGGCGGTCCCGGCGCAACCCACGCGTACTTCGAGGCTGCCGACAGCTACTTCCCGGGAGAGGGCATCGAATACTACTATTACGATCAACTGGAAAGCGGCAACAGCGACCACCCCAATGACCGCAGCCTGTGGACCACCGATCGTTTCGTCAGCGAGGTAGAACAGGTACGCACCGCCCTCGGACTTGACCAGAACAATTTTTACTTGCTTGGTCACTCCTGGGGCGGCATCCTGGCTATGGAATATGCCCTCGCCCACCAGGAAAACCTGAAGGGACTCATCATCTCGAATATGATGGCTTCGGTACCCGAGTACAACACCTACGCCCAGGAAGTCCTTGGCCCGAAAATGGACCCGGAAGTCCTTAAAGAAATCAAAGCCCTGGAAGCCGCGGAGGACTATAAAAATCCCCGCTACGAAGAGCTCGTCACCAACAACTACTACACCGAGCACGTTCTGCGCATGCCCCCGGAAGAATGGCCGGAACCGGTACTACGGGGCCTCGGCGGCATCAACTACGACATCTACCTCGCCATGCAGGGCCCCAGCGAGTTCGGTATCATGAAGGGGGCCATTCTGGAAGACTGGGACCGCAGCGGCGACCTGAGCAAGATCACCGTCCCCACCCTCGTCATCGGCGGCGAGCACGACACCATGGACCCGGAGTATATGGAATGGATGGCCGGCGAGTTCCCTAACGGGGAATACCTCTACTGCCCCGAAGGCAGCCACATGGCCATGTACGACGATCAGGAAACTTACTTCGAAGGAGTTATCCGTTTCATCAACGCTGTAGATCAGCGATGACCGGTGGGTGGCATACTCACGCTTTCGTCAGCCGCAGGTAATCGAGCAGGGCCACGTTGACCTCGCCGTCCATGTTGTGGTTCCAGTCGGCGAAGTACAGCCGCACGGTGTTAGGACCTTCCCTCAGCGTAACCCGGTGCGCATTGGTGTGCCCCCAGTTCGACCAGTCTCCGGCACCACGCTGGGGAAAGACTACCGCACCGGCATAGTTGCCGTTGACCGTCAGGCTCCGGATCGCGCATTTATTGTCGGTGTTAATCGGTCCGCTCCCGTTGGCAAAGCGAACATCCAGGAGGTACGTCCCCGCCGCCGGCACTTCGATCGAAAAGTCGATCTCCCGATTCTCGTGGAGGCTTAGCCGGATGAAGCCCTTACCGGTATAATTTTCGGACGGGAATCCGGAGGCAGGTGCGTAAGCCTCCGCCTGGTACACGTGGACGACCGGCGTGATCGCAACCGGCTCGCTGGCAAAGGCCTCGTGGCCGAACTCATCGACGGCCGCCACCTGGTAGGAAGCGAAGGTTCCCAGGGTAACCCGGAAACGATTGTCGGTGGTGTCGGCCAGCAATTCTCCATTGCGGTATACGTGATAGTGGCTGGCACCGAGCACCCGGGTCCACTGCAGGACATCCCCCACCCGGCCGGCCCAGAGGGTGGGCAGGGAGGACTGATTCCGTACCTCCGTAATCGTGCGGTAGGGCAGGTCGTGATTGTCGAGTTGAATGTCGATGACGTGGTGGCCCGTTGCGCCTCCCCCGATAAAGGCCATCTCCGCCGGGTCACCGTCGATGGTCACCGTACGTATCCGGCGGCCGTGGCCATGTACCGTGATGTCCAGGGTAGCACCACGGTACCGAAATCCGCTGAGGGTACGCTTACCGGCAAAGGACCGCGGCACGGTGGGATGGAAGTACAGTCCATCGGCCCGAAATTCCATACCCAAAAACACCCGGTAAGCCATGGCCAGGTTTCCGGCGATACTCCAGAGCATGCGGTGGGAATTTACCTCAGTACCGACGATGCCGCCATTCTCGCACACCAGGTTTTCGTAATTGCTCAGGGCGAGGGCGGCGGTGCGGTACAGGGCGCCCAGCCCGTGTTCCAGGGCGGCGCCGTTGCCGGTACGCGCCGCGGCCCAGTTCCAGTATGCCTGCACGAAGGGCCAGATGGCATTGTTGTGGTAAGGGGGCATATCCGGAATCTGGGGATATATGCAACTCACGCCGAAGGGGGTGTGGGGCGACCGCTCCATGATCGACGCAGCCTGTTCACTGTCCGCAATGCCGAAGAGAACGCAAAGGGCTTCCCCCAGGGCTTCGAAGCGGGGAGATACGAGCAGCTCATCGCGTCCGTAGAGAAATTGCCCGTAGTACCCCTTATCCAGGAGCCAGAGACGATCGTTCATGGCTTGCTTGATCGTGGCGGCGACCTCCGCGGTATCCCCGGTCGATCGTCCTAGCTCCTGCCCCATGCGCACCAGAATATCGTGGGCCCGGTAGTGCACCGCATTGGTACCGAGGCAGAGGGATTCGTAAATGTCGGCACTGTCCATCCAGCGCGGATAAGTCTGTTCGCGCCAGTCGAGAAAGGAAGATTCGCCCCGGTACAGGCCGGTTCGGGGGTCCGGCAGCGTCTTGGCGTCGTCCGTCAGCGTATCCCTCACGGTCGGAAACACTTCCTCCAGCCAGTCGCGGTCGCCCGTGACCCGGTATACCTCCCAGGCAGCCAGCACCCAGGTGGTGCGATCGGAAGACACGGGCCAGGCCCCGCCGGTACCGGTATCCTGTACGATCCGCCCCCGCCTCACTTTAGACCGAAGGCTGGCCATCACCGCCGCCGGATCGTGTATCGCCATGGCCAGCAACGCGCTGTAACTAACGTCGCGGGTCCAGACGCCCGACCACTTTGCGCCGGTGCGCAGGGTACCGTCGGGTTCCACATTTCGGTGGGCTTCCTGACGGGCAAGATTGAAGAGGGCATCCACTAGTGGATGGTCGGAGGTGTACATGGGGCCCGGGGGCACGTCCTCGGCCAGTTTCCATTCGGTGGCGGGATCACGGTCTTCCCGGATCGTCTCCCCGTAGTTGGAGCGCAGGTGGGCGGCCGAAAGGGCCTCGGCGTAGGTTTCCCCCTGTTCGATCCGGTTGGCGTGAAGGGTGTAGTAAGTAGACGTGAATAGGGGCGGGGGCATAAACGGGCGGCTTGTATGTTCTCAATGGCAACCGGGGGGACGATTGTTCGTCCACGCCATCAGCGTATATTTTCTGATCTTGTTGCGATCAATCGCCTTCGCTTCGCCATGTACCAGATCTTCCCGTTAACTATTGTCTCTGCCCTTTTCTTCACCGGTTGTTCGACCACCGCTACACCCGGTCAGTCCGTCGCGGAGCAAAATTCGCAACGCCAACTCCTCTGGTCCGATGAATTCAACGGCAACCAGCTCGACACCACCAACTGGAACATCCTGCTTGGCGACGGCTGCCCGAACCTCTGCGGCTGGGGCAACAACGAACGACAGATCTACACGGCCGACAATCACCGATTGGAGGACGGAAACCTCATCATCACGGTCCGCAAGGAAGGCGATACCTATACCTCCACCCGCCTGAGCACCAAAGACAAGCATGCCTTTAAGTACGGTCGTATCGAAGCCCGCGCGAACCTCCCCGTCGGCGAGGGACTCTGGCCCGCCTTCTGGATGCTCGGCCAGAACATCGACGAGGTCGGCTGGCCGCTGGCCGGGGAGATCGATATCCTAGAGTACGTCGGCCGCGCCCCGGGCGAGATCTTCACCACTCTCCACACCGCCGCCAACCACGGGGGCAACGCCACTACCCGTACCTTCCCCATTCCGAATATCGAGGAAGGCTACCACGTTTTCGCCGTCGAGTGGACCGCCGACTGGATGACCTTCCACGTTGACGACCAGCTGGTCCACACCTTCGACCCCGCGGAGCGCACCGAAGAAGTCTGGCCCTTCGACCAGCCCTTCTTTATCCTGCTCAACGTCGCCATCGGCGGCAATTTTGGCGGCCCCGAAGTAGACGACTCCGTCTTTCCCCAGGAGTATCTCGTGGACTACGTGCGCGTCTACGCCCCGGAATAGGCAGACAGGTCCAGCGGCCGCGTGTACATTTCGATCTCCCCGCTTTCCGTTCGCGGCCATGCTTCCTGCGGCCGGTCCCAGTACAACTCCACCCCGTTCCCGTCCGGGTCGTTGAGGTAGATCGCCTCGCTCACGCCGTGGTCGGCCGCGCCCGTTAGGGGGTATTTCGCGGCGAGTAGTCTGCGGTAGGCCACTGCCAGATCACTGCGCTCGGGGTACAAAATGGCCGTATGGTACAGTCCCACTCCCCGTACCGGTGCCGGCGGAGCGCCCAGACTGTGCCAAGTGTTAAGCCCGATGTGGTGGTGGTATCCGCCGGCGGAGATAAAGGCCGCCTGGGTGCCGTACCGCGTTATTTCCTCAAAACCCAGCAGCCCACAGTAAAACGCCAGGGCACGCTCCAGGTCGGCCACTTTCAGGTGTACATGACCGATACGGGTCTGCGCGGGAATTCGGTATTCACTGGATGCCATTTCAGCGGGTTTCCTGAAGAACAACACGCCCGCCAAAATAGATGTACCTACACACACTTTGGGCGGCGGCGCGCGGGTGCTGTGTAATTCAGAAGAGCTGAGTGGGTCCGGTCATAAACATTTCCTCCTTCCATCAATTTGAGAAGGCGTACAATCATTAACCAAAAGACTTACCTTATGATGACCTCCGACCAGGTACTCAGCCGCCTCCAGGCGGGCAACGAACGTTTCGTATCCGACAAACTCGACGGCAAACTCCAAAATTCATCGCGCCGCGGTGAGCTGACCTCCGGACAGGAGCCCTACGCCATCGTGCTGAGCTGTGCCGACAGCCGGGTCGTACCCGAACTGGCCTTCGATACCGGTCTCGGCGAAATATTCGTCGTGCGCGTAGCCGGCAACATCGCCAATACCTCCTCCATCGCCAGCATCGAGTACGCCGTGGCCCACATCGGCTCACCCGTTATCGTCGTACTCGGCCACGAAAGCTGCGGTGCCGTCACCGCCGCCATGAAGGGAGGCGACAACGGCTATAACCTCAACCACCTGGTAGCCCACATCCAGCCGGCCATCAATTCCGCCTCCGACGACGCTTCCGTCAACGATGTCGTCAAGAAGAACGCAAAGCTCACCGCGAAGGACCTCCAGGACCGCAGCAGCATCATCCGCCAGGCCGTTGAAGGGGGCAAGGTTCAAATCGTGCCCGCTTTCTACAATCTGGATACGGGTAAGGTCGACCTACTGAACTAAGGCTAATCACCCGCTGACTGTAAATAAGCAGTCAGCCGCTGCTCGAGTCGGTCGAGCCGGGCGAGGTTCTGAAAGCGCACGTCACTAAAGATGACTGACAGGTCGATCGGTGAAGGCCGGTAAGCCTGAGCGAGCGCCTTCAGGGCCTCTTCTGTTTGGTCCTGGAGGGAAAAGTATTTCGCCATTTGCAGCATCGCCGTGCTGCGATCTTCGGAGGTACTAGATAGTTGGAACGCCCGCTGCAAATACGGAAGCCCCTCCTCCGGCCGCCCCGCTTGGGTGTACACCAGCCCGATCTCAGCTATAGTGACTACGCTCTGCGGTGAATACTGGAGTATGGAATCAAGGTAAGTGACCGCCCGTGCGTACTGCTTACGCCCCAAAGCTTCATCCTTAGCCGTCCAAAAATCCAGCACGACATTCGAATATTCTCCCCATAATGTCGTCTCGATAAACGGTTCGCCCGGAGCACTCACCACTTCCAGGGTGTAGTCGCGCCAGTCAAAGGAACAGGCCAGAAACTGATCGGCCTCCAGGGGCGGACCCCACTCACTGCGATCTACCCCGTCCCCGTAGTAGACGCGAAACCACCGTCCGCCGACCGGGATTTCTACCCAGAGTTCATTCTCCCGCACCTCGCCGTAGCTGAGCACCTTCCCGGCCACCACACGGTGTGGCAAATCGAGGTACTGGAGGGCCAGGGAAAGCAGGAGATGTTTGCGGCGTGCGGTCGTACTGCGGCGGTACACATCCTCCAGCAGTGGACGGTCGTAATCGAATGCTTCGGGATTGCGCACGGTTTTGACCCGCCGGCCCAGGCGGCGGATCAGTCGGTTTACTGCTTCGACGGTGGTATCCCCCGGTTCCAGCGTGCCGAATTCCGTCTTGTCGATGTCTTCCCGCACGAGCGGCGGTAAGGCATACTGAAGTGCGACCGTACCTTCCTCAAGTGGCGGCCAGTTGATCGCACCATCGGTCATTGCGCTATTATCCGGATCCCAGGCGGGAGTAGAAGTTACCCGCACCCGGTAGCTCAAATGCAGGCTATCCCGGGGACGGATGGGGTCCACCTCCCATCGGTATGCGTTCTCCTGTCCACCCGCCGGTTGCTCCGAAAAGCGAAGCTGACTTACCGATTGCCCCTCCACATCCAGTGGCAGTTTAGTGTAAATGACGCCCGCGGCGGCCCGCTCCGGTAAGTAAAGGGTCTCACGCACGTTGTACACCGACTGGCACGCCACCCCCCGGCCGAAAGACAAGAAAATCAGCAGAACAAATAAATCACGCACGTCGGGTCACTTTTGAACACGTAAGGTAAGGATTGGTAAAATCGTGGTTCGTGGTGGTTCGTGGCATCCTGCCGCGGCCGGTTCGTGGCATCCTGCCGCGGCTACTGGTTCGTGGCTTCTAGCCGCGGTCGGTTCGTGGCATCTTGCCGCGGCCTTGTGGTTCGTGGCATCTTGCCGCGGTCATCATCGACCAGCAAAAGCAATTCCCTCACCATACAAAACGCTACAAACCCGACTATCTAGCAACACCCACAGCGCCCCGGCAAGATGCCGGGAACCACCCGGTTCGTGGCATCCTGCCGCGGTCGGTTCGTGGCATCCTGCCGCGGTCATCATCGGCCACCAAAAGCAATCTCCCCACATAAAAGCGCTACGCACGTACCCTGCCCGTCAAACAGGGTCGCCCTAGAAGGGCTCAACCTTTCCACCCTTCCCAATCCGCGTTGAGCTGTCCTATTAATCCACCACCCACCGGACCGGCTCACCCCTACCTTAATTTTATTCCCTCACGTAGCGCAGCGTATCTCCCCCTCCCACCTCCGAGAGTTCCAGCTCCGTAGCGGTGAGCTTCGTGATAATGTAGCACCGCTCGGCATCGGGGATGCTGAGGTAGCGCCCGGTGGCGTCGTCGGTGGCGGCAGTGGGGCTACCGGGGCACTGCGGCCCGAGAATGAAGTTTTCGCCGGTCTCTTCGTCGCTGCCGTCGTAGCTCCTGATCATGCTATTCCCCTCAAAGCGCAGTACGCTCATGCGGTCGTCGGTACTGCGCCAGTTGCCCTGGAGTTCACCGGTGTTGTCGGTGGCGGTCGGTAAGGGATCGATCACTTTTGTTTCTTCTACCTGCGCCTCGGCGGGCGCTTCGTCTGCGGAGCAGGCGGAAAAAACCTGGAGAAACAGGAGAAGGAGGAAATACTTTGGCATTCGGCGATGATATTTGGGTAAATAACCCAATTTCTTCGCTGTTGTGGTGAGGCACCGCACCTGCGTCCCCGCCCATTTGCTCTAATTATCTTCCCTAGGTGTGTACCAGATTGACCAACGATCGGTCCGTCGGGGTCGCGATTTAACGTGGGCGATCGCCCCATCCGGCTAATTTCCCGGACGTATGCACTTACAATAAGCCTCTTCTCGGGTAGTGAATTTCGGGGATTTTGGCAACATATTCAGGCGGTTGGCCAGATGTTCGCTGATTAAGTGTTAAAATAATTAGCTTTTTCCAATACCGCTATTGCTTTCCCGTTAACAAATCAATCGTACGATTATTCGTGACGATTTACCGTGTCTCACCACGGTATTGTATTTGTGTTTTGCGTCTCTCTCTCTCACATTGTTAATTATCAAGGATGGTATTTATTAATACGATCGCATGCGTAGGGGTCACACCCATGCGCCTACCGAAAGCTTTCACCCTCTTCCTCCTCATTGCTGGCCTCTTTACCGCCCCACTCGTGGCGAACTCCGTAGAGGGGCCGGCGGCGGTTCCCATACCCCCCCAGACCGTGCTCACCAACACCCCCCACGCCCTCGTGGTCAACGGGTCGTTCCGCGGCGAGCAACTTACCTACTTCGCTACCCTATCCGACGGTAAGCCGCTCCCCAACTGGATGAACTTCGACGGGCGCACGGGTACCTTCATCATCGAAGCGCCCACCGCAGCAATGGGCGGGCTCTACCAGGTAAAGGTCACGGCCACCAACGCCGGTGGTACCAAAGCCGCCACCACCTTCTACCTTATGGTAGACGACAACAGCCCCGACTGCGGCGTCCGCGCCAACACCGACCGGCTGGGAAAAATCCTGGACTGTGTGCGCGACACCGTACGCCTGGAGGGCGATGTCCATAACGACGCGTACTACTGGACCGGTCCCAACGGATTCGTTTCCCACGAGCAACGCCCGGAGGTTACCACCCCCGGTCTCTACATCCTTAGTACCGACGAAGCCGAACTGGCCGGCTGCCCACGCCGCGCCGTCGTCGAAGTACGGGAAATCGAAAACTGCCTGCTGCGCTCCAGCAAGAACCAGCTGCCCGTTGGCCGTATCGTAGCCGATCAAACCAGCGGGGAAGCTCTGCTGACCGTCAATTTCGACGGAAGCACTTCCTCCGATCCGGACGGCCGCGTCGAAACCTACCTCTGGAAGTGGGACGGCGGCTCCGCTACCGGCGCCTACCCTTCCGTAACCTTCGCCGAGGGTAAGTACGAGGTAGTCCTGACCGTCATGGATAACACCGGCGCCAAGAGCACCGATCGGATCAACATCGACGTTGCCCCCGCCCCCATTTACGCCACCTACTACCTGGAAGCCGAGTGTGCCGTAGTCGGTAGCAACTGGACCATCATGAACAGCAGCAGTGCCGCCGGCGGAGCGTACGTGTCCCCCCGGCTCACTTCCACCGGTGCCGTTCCCGCGGATTCACCCGCCAACTACCTGAGCTTCACCGTACGGGAGGCCAAGGAAGGCAACTTCAACCTGTTTGCCCGCATCGACTCCCGCGATTACTTCACCGATTCCTACTACGTAAGGGTCAACGGAGGAAACTGGTACACCTGGAACAACGGAATCCAGGTCGGCCGCGGGTTCCAGTGGAACCGCATGCGGCAGCAGGTCTCCCTGCGGGCAGGCAACAACACCATCGACATCGCCTACCGCGAAAGCGATACCCGCCTGGATAAGCTTTTCCTCACCGCCACCAGCGAGCAGCCCTCCGGATTCGGTGGTGCCGCCAGCAACTGTGTCGCTAACGAAGCGCCCATTGCCCGTGCCTTCGTGAGCATGCCCTACGGCGATGCGCCCCTCGCCGTCACCCTCGACGGAAGCGCCTCTTTCGACCCGGACGGCTACATCGTCAACTACGACTGGAAGTGGAATGGCGGAACGGCCAGCGGCGACCTTCCCCGGGTCACCTTCCCCGCCGGCACCTACGAGATCACCCTCACCGTCACCGACAACCAGGGAGCGAAGCACAGCGACCGGGTCGCCGTGACCGCCGAAGCCCCCATGCCGGAGCCCATGCCGGAGCCCACTCCTGAGCCAGAGCCTACTCCCGAGCCCACGCCCCCTACCGTTGATACCGACGGCACGTTTTGGCTGGAAGCCGAGTGCGCCATCGTAGGACAGAAGTGGATTACCGAAACCAGCAGCGATGCCTCGAACGGAGAGTACGTTGTGGTCCCCAACCGCCGCAGCAAGAACGACACCCCCGGTAACGTTTCTGACAACCACGTACGCTTCAATCTCACCACCACCGGAGCGGCCAGCTTCAAACTGTTCGCCCGCACCAACGCACCCACCAACCTGGACGACTCCTACTGGGTACGGGTCAACGACGGACAGTGGTACAAGTGGAACAGCGGCATGCAGCAAGGCGCCGGATTCCAGTGGAACAAGATGCCCGTAAGCGTCGACCTCCGCGACGGAGCCAACACCATCGACTTCTCCTACCGCGAAGACGGTACCCAGCTCGACAAGCTGTTCCTCACCACCACCGACGACCGGCCCCTGGGCAACGGACACGATGCCAACAACTGCGGCATTACCCAGACCGCCCTGGCCCTGGAAGCCGAATGTGCCAGCCTCGACAGCGGTTGGATGAAGAAAACTTCCAGCGACGCATCCGGAACTTCCTACGTCGTCTTCTCCGGTGACCGCAACATCAGCGAACCGACATCGACCAACCCCGCTCAGGAAATCACCTTCGACGTGAACGCCGCCGTATCCGGCACCCACCACCTCTTCCTGCGCCTCGACGCACCCGACCCCTCCCGCAACAGCATCTGGGTGAAGGTCGACAACGGATCCTGGATCAAGTTCTGGGAAGAAATCGGCGGCGCCCAGCTGCTCACCAAAGGCTTCGAATGGCGTAAGGTAAACCACGACGGTACCGACCTCTCCTTCGAACTCTCCGCCGGCCACCACACCGTAACCATCGCCAACCGCGAACCGGGCACCAAGATCGACAAGCTCTTCCTTGCCACCGCTTCCGACCTGCCCACCGGCAACGGCCCGGTCGCCGAACCCTGCTCGAAGTCCGCCTCGACCTTCATGTTTGCGACCAACAATACGAGTACCACCACCACCGAAGTGGAAGAAACCCAGACGGAGATCGTTGAGGTAGCCCAGCTGGACGTATTCCCCAACCCGGCCGTCGACCACCTGAACCTGCAGCTCACCAGCAGCTACACCGGACGGGTCGACGTGATCGTCTACGACATGCACGGCCGCCGCGTACAGCAGCAGCAAATTGATAAAGTAGCCAACCTGACCAGCACCGAGCTGCGGGTAAGCGACCTACCCACCGGCATGTACCAGGTACGCGTCATTGAGGGAGACAGCCAGATGACCAAGCCTTTCGTTCGCCGCTAAGGGGACACTCACACTAACCGGCCGCTGGCTACGTACTGCTCCGTTGGGATATTCCCGGCGGGGCAGTTTTTTTTGCGACGGCAGCCGGTACTAGTACACGCCCAGGTTGCGCGCTTCCCACGCCTCGTAGGCCGCCCGCAGTTCTTCGACCAACTCCGGCCGCTCGTTTACCAGGTCGTTGCGCTCTCCCGGATCGTCGGCGACATTGAACAGTTTCAGCGAGTTATCGTCGCGAATGGGAGCGATGTAGGCGCGGTACGGCCGGCTCTTCCAGTGGTTTTCCCGGGCGTTCGTAAGCTTGTAGTCGCCGCGGCGAATGGCCCAGTTTTCCTGCCACTTCCACACCAGTACCCGGTCGGCGTCCGGTTCGCGCAGGTCAATGCCATCGATGGCGGGATCGTTAACGGTCACCCCGGCAGCGGCGGCAAGCGTCGGAAGAATATCGAGGGCGGAAACGTAGCGTTCTTCCGTACTTCCGGCGGCCATCGCTCCCGGCCAGCGGATGGCCAGCGGTACGCGGATACCCCCTTCCCACAGGGAATACTTGCCGCCCGTAAGGGGAGAATTGTTTGCGCCGGTCAGGGGTGAACCGCCGTTGTCGGATAGAAAAACGATGATGGTTTCCTCATCGATGGCGTCGAGCACGCGACCGATGTTGTCGTCGAGGTTATTCAGATTAGCCAGGTAATACTTCCGCATGTCGTCGTCCTGAATGGCCCCGAGCCGGGAATACTTGTCGTAGTAGGCGGAGTAGGAGCCGGTTTCCCGATTCTCGAAGGCCACTCCCGCCTCCGGATCGTAGTTGGCGATGGGCTCCACGTCGTATTTGTCCAAGTAGCGCTGCGGAACCTCGTGAATGAGGTGGTGGACGGCATTGTACGAAAGCATCAAAAAATAGGGCTGCTCCCGTTCCGCCCGCACGTATTCCACCGCTTCATCGGTCAGGATGTCCGTGATGTACCCCTCTTCGTAGCTCTTGGTGCCCATGTTGTGCATCAGCGGTCCGAGCAGGGCACTCGTATTCTGGGGGTCGGGCGTGCGGTCGTAGATGTCCTGACTCAGCAGCCAGTAATCGTGGGCGTGGGCACTGAATCCGAGAAATTCGTCAAAGCCGTGGTGCAGCGGGTATTCGCGTACGTCGTTGCGGTGGAATTTTTGGCCGAGGTCATTCTTACCGATTTTCGCCGTGGCGTACCCGGCTTCCCGCAGGTATTCGGCCAGGGTTTTCACACTATCGGGCAGACCGGGACCCCAGCTGGCGGGGCCGTCCCAACGAAATTGGTTCTTCCCCGTCAACAATCCCGCCCGCGACGGACTACACACCGGTGCCGTCACATATGCCTGGGTATACACCGTGCCCTGGCGACCGAGGCGGGAGATGTTGGGCGTCTGCACATCGGCCTGCGGGTCCGCAAAGGGGGTAAAGTCCGCATAGCCCTGATCGTCTACGACAATGAGCAAGATGTTAGGCTGAGCAGCGGTGGGCGGGGACGCAGGTGCGGGGCGGTTCGCGCAAGAGAGCAAGGCCAACAGGCACAGCAGGGAGAGAAAACGGTACATACGTATCTAAATTATTGACGCTTACTGGAAGGGGGCAATATAAGTCCTCCCGTTGGGGCATGGTAGGCGCATCCCCCGAGCTTTTGCATTCACGGTCGGCGGACGAGCTGCCGCGCAAATTTGAAAGGGTACATTAAATACGGTAAATTGTAAATCGTAAGCCCCCTCCGTAACGGTCCGCCGACTCGATCCATAAAAAGAGGGAAACCCGTCCGACAACACCTTAATCACTGACCCATGCACGATCCGCTTCAACTCAGCTCAACCCAGCCCTTCGCGACCAAGAGCACGGAGGAACTCCAGGAAGTCACCGCCTACTTGTTTCACCAAATCAGCGACAACATCCTCTGCGATACCGACAGCATCGGCCACGCACAACCCGATGGGCGTAGCTCAACCGAGCTCGTGCTCGACGCGCCCAATGGGTTCATCCCCCTCTGGGAGCCCAATTCTACCCTCATGTGGCGGTTCCAGGAACGCTCCTTTGTCATTTACCGTAATCCGGAAGCGGCCAAACAGTATGTCCGAAACTTGCTTACCGAGGCCATCATCGCCTGGGGAGATGCGGTACCCGTTCGGTTTTCCGAGCGTTCCCACGGCGTAGATTTTGAGATTGCCATCAATCCGGCCGCGAAATGCTATCCGGCGGGCTGTGTGCTCGCCAGTGCCTTCTTTCCCGATTCCGGCCAGCACGAATTGGTGCTCTACCCCACCCTCTTTGAGCAGAGCCGGCAGGAGCAACTGGAAACCATGATCCACGAACTGGGCCACGTCTTCGGCCTGCGTCACTTTTTCGCCAAAACCCACGAGCCCCAACGCAACAGCGTACTCTTCGGTGAGCAGAACTCCTTCACCATCATGAACTACGGCCCCAACAGCCAACTCACCGATGCCGATCGCAACGACCTGCGGCGTCTCTACCAGGAAGTGTGGAGCGGTCAGCGGCAGGCCATCAACGGCACGCCCGTACAGCAGGTAACCCCCTACAGCACCCTGCTCTACTGCAACCACGGCGGGGTAACGTATCAGTCGGTGTAGCCGGGCTGCCCTCAGGCTACGGGGGCCAGGTACGGCACGTATTCGTGCAGGTTACAGCCCTCCATAAACTCATTGTTGAACAGTCGCTGCACTTCCGGATCCATTATCCGGGAGCGCTGGGCTTTCCACTCTTCGATCACCTCGCTGCCGTACATATATTCCAGGCGCCGCGCGTCGATCAGCTTGTTAATTTTTCCCCAGTGGATGGCGTATTTGATGTTCAGGGTTTCCAGTCGGTCGAGGAGACGGTGAAAGAACTGGTGGTTGACGCGGGAATCGACCCCATCCAGCTCGAGCACGCAGCTATCGTCCCACCGGGTGATGCCTAGCGTAGCCCGGGTCCCCTTTACGAAGCGGAAGGCCATGGCACCCGCTAGCTTGGTCGTCTCGTTGACCTTCAGGCAGCATTCGATCGCGGCGGGAACGTCGCGGCGATCAAGTCCGATTGCCGCACTGAATAGCTTGCCCCGAAAAACCGTATTCCGGAACGTCTCCCCGATGGTGCCGATTGCGGCGTCCGGTCGCTCGAAGGCCGTATCGAATAGGGTGTTCACCATCTTGGGAATCAACTGCTTATTCAGCCACCCGAAAGTGCCCTCTATTTTGTCCAGCACCGTCTGCATTAATCCCAGCACGTCGTCTCCGTAGGTATATCCCTGGGACGGATAGTCGATGCGGGGGTAGTCGTTCCGGTAGGGGATCTTATGCATGACGCGCACGTAAGCCCCCTTTCCCGCATCCCCGTAGGCGAAATCGTGGGGATTGATCGCCAGCTCAAAGTGGTAGATCGGGTGTGCGGCATCGTTCGGGGGGTAGGATAAGTGGGCCGCAATTCCGGAAAAGTCACCGTGCACAATCACGTCTTCCAATTGCTGATTATAGGGTATGCGCGCCAGTTTCTGCTGCAGCAGGTACTTATCCTCCACCGATACCAGTACGCCGTGGATGATCCCAAAGCTGCCGAACGATACGAGAATGGCATTGAACAGTGCATCGTCTCGGATTCCAACCGCGCCGATCTTATCGTGAAACGTGCGGGAGGTCACCACCTCACTTTCCCGTTCGATGTAGTAATGGCGGTCCGGACCGCACACCACGTGGATTCCCTTGATCATCTCGGGTAGTCCGCCGAATCCAATTGCCGCGCCGTGGGTGTTGGTGGAAAAGCCCCCCACGATGGTCTGTCCGTTGCTGCCCCCGGAGGCAGGCAGGGCTTTTGGGGGTATGCTCTCGTTCTCGAGGTGTTCGTTGATGTCGATGATCGTGTTGCCGCACTGTAGAAATCGGTAATCCTCCGCCCGGTGATTGGCCAGGTGTCCGGAAGCGAAGTTTTCCTCGCTCAACAGAAATTTGTGGCGGTAGCGTTTGGTATTGATGATCGCCTCATCGCTTACGCTCACCTTGCTGAGTGACCAGCCGCTGCCCATGGCGCGCAAGTTCAGGTCGTTGTCGAGGGCGGTACGCAGGACCCACTGCAGGTTTCGGGTACAGCGGTTGTACCGTTCCAGTTGGCTCAGGCCGTTCCATTCCGGGTTGGCGATGTGCAGGTCGAACGAAGCGTTCTTCGACAGGGATTGCAGGTAATTATCGTGTGCATTACGGAAGTGGTCGATCTTCCACGCCTTGACGCCAACGGGATAGTCCATTGCTAGTTATATTTCAGCGGGTTCAACATCGATCGGGCAGCATTGGTACTTCACGCGCGTGGGCACCGCCATTCCCAGCGAGATCGTCGAGAGCAGGATGTACCCCATGTTGGTCTTGACCTCAAAGACGCAGATGCTCGGGCAGTCCGGAGTAGTTTTGAGATCTCGCTGTGGCATCAGCCCCCAGAAAAGGTTCCACCGTGTGGCCTTTTCCGGTACCGGACTCGAAGAATCATAGGTCCCCACCACGCGCGTCGTCATACAGGACGTTTGTAGCAGCAGGTACAGGCTGAAAATCAGTAGTTTGGGGTACATAGGAGGATGGAGCGGCCGGTTACGTAGGTTTATACCGTATGGGGGCCGTTCGTAACGTGCGATGGAACATTTATTTTGCGCGTAGCGTCGGCTTGAGCCGACATGCTGCTTGAATGCCTTTCTCACTATCAGCGGGACGGCTGAAGGCCGTCGCACAGTAGCGTCGGCTTGAGCCGACATGCTGCTTGAATACCTTTCTCACCATCAACGGGACGGCTGAAGGCCGTCGCACAGTAGCGTCGGCTTAAGCCGACATGCTGCTTGAATACATATTTTACTATCAGCGGGACGGCTGAAGGCCGTCGCTACTGGGACGCTTGAGCCGACATGCTGCCTAGATACCTTTTTTACTATCAGCGGGACGGCTAAAGGCCGTCGCTACTGGACGGCTAAAGGCCGTCGCTACTGGACGGCTGAAGGCCGTCGCTACTGTTGAGTAGTTTCCATGTTTTCATTTCATCCTTAATGGTGTTTATGATGGAGTTTGTTAGTTTTTTGCGCAGTATGATTCGGCTTCCGATCCAGAGTAGAACGCGGTCTTTCACGCTCTGCGCGCCGAAGTGCATGATCAACTTTTCGACCCGGTCCCGAATGGGCTTATAGTACTTTTGTACTTCAGCTTCCGGGAGGGTTGGCCAGTTCTTACCATTTTTAAAGGTCGGCATATAGGGCGCTTCTTTTCTTTCGGTAAATAGGGGGATGATTTGCAGCCCTTTCTTTTTTCCCTCTTCATCCAGTACGTAAAATCGTTCCTTACTGGCTTCGTCCAGTCCGTTGTAGCCTTTTTCGAATATTGGATTCATGCGGTCCAGGGGGATGTACAGATGGTCCCTGAGGAATTTTTCGCAGTTTGCCCGGCCCATAAAGAAATCGTGCATGCGGAAATCCCGGTGCAAAAATCCCCCGAAGCCTCCCAGAAACCCGGATGCGAGCGCCCGTTCGCCGTACACCTTATGCTCCTCGTCTCCGCTCCAGACGTAACGGACCGGATCGATAAGGTAGAGATCCGAGTTGTCGTCGTCGTAAGCCGCGGTGAGGGTTTCGTGCTTAATTCTGCCCTGGGATAGCATGGCACCGAAGGTCTTCCGGATAACCCCGAGAAGATCGTCCGGGAGCTGCTCCGGTGCATTCTCCGGTGCCTCACTGGGAAAGGGGTCTACCATCAATACCGTGGTCCTAAACGCTTTGGAATCCCGGATGGGATCGACCGTTTCAGCCAGGTTTTCGACTTCCTGGAGGGGCGGATCGTCGTCGTTTCTCGTCTTTAATTCTAGAACGGCCTTCAGCATGTCCCTTACCTGATTAAAGGGTTCGTTGTTGATGATGCCACCGTCTACGCAGAGGGTATCGTCCACATCGTCTTCCTTCACCGAAAGCGGCCCCTTCCAGTGATTCCACTGGAGGGCCTGTAGGTACTTGGTCTTCCGTTCCACCCGGCGGGCGGATAGGCCGACGGGGAAGGCGCCGGTGGCCATTGCGGCGGACTTCGCAAGGTCGATATTGATCCGGTTCGTGAAATCAAGGGGGATCCATCCGTCGTTATGGTTGTCGTTTTCCGGAGCATTCAGTTCGAATGCCGCGTAATCATTGTGGTGCGTGAGGTAGTACTTACTGCCCGGCTGGGCACCCTGTAGTGCAATATCCGAGGTATACCCCCTGAGGTTAGTAAGTGTAGCGAACACCTTCAGGTTACGGCTGAAGTAAGGGCGGGTTGCAACTCCATTTCCCTGGTCTTCAAATACGTCCTTTGCGATATCGTCAATGAATTGAGTATTCAGTAGGGACCGAACTCTGCCACTCTTGATGTCGCTGGTGTCCAGCATTCGCCCGAACATATCGTCTTCGGTCATCTCTACCCAGCACCGGTACAGGCGGTTCGTAGACTTGGTCTGCTTATGCTGTCCGTTGAATTCCCTTACCGGTACATGCTTGCTATCTACTAGTGAAGCCGTAAGCAGGCCGGTCATACCACCCGAGGAGGCCCCGCCAATTGCCGGAATCATGACCCGGTGGCGAGGTGTGTTTTTCGCTCCCCTGCGATTCTCCCAATCATCAAGTGCCTCCAGTAGATAATCTACCACTCCGGCGGTATAGGCGCCTCCGGATACGCCCCCGGCCAGGCACAAGCCTAAATAAAAGGTGTCTTCGGTGTTTTCCATTGCAGGTTACTTTACCAAGTTTGGCAAATAGTGCTACCACATTTATCCGGCTCGTGACACCTTAGTAACCCTGCTTCAGCCCGCGGATGTCGGCCGATTCACGTGCTGGTCGATCAAAATCACGTTGCCGTCGGGGTCGGTGAGCAGGAAGCTGGCGGGACCGGTTCCCTCAGTATCGGCGGGATTAGCAATTTCGATGTTTTGCCGCTGGAGGGTTGTCTGAATGTCGCGAACGTCGTCGAAGGCTGCGAGGGGGGAGGCGTCGGCGTTCCAGCCTGGATTGAAAGTGATCAGGTTGCCCTCGAACATTCCTTGAAAAAGTCCGATCAGGGCCGACGCGTTCTTCATGATGAGGTACTGCTGATCGAGACTTCCGGCAAAGACAGAAAAGCCAAGCTTCTCGTAGAACTCGCGGGAAGCGGAAAGGTCCTTTACGCTTAGACTAAGGGAGAATGCTCCGAGTTGCATGGCAATCGACATTTAGGGAAGTGACTAGTAAGACCGGCGAAATCACTTTCGCCACCCACTCAAATTACGCCCTGTAGGGTAAATATGGGGCCCAAACAGACCGGCTTGCTGCCCCCTTTTACTTTGCACCCGCGCGCCGCCGCCCGCATGTCGTACGTGGCTGATTGTGGGTAGCTACATACGGGTAAAGTAGCAAGCATGTTGTTAGGACACCCAATAACTCATTAGGGGGTCAAAAAATGGGTCGTCACGCACGCGAAGCACATTTTTACCCCTATTTTAGTCAATATGGGTTACCCCACCCCACTAAAGCGTATCAACTGGCAGGAACGCTCTTATACACCTTTCCCTATTGACACTATGAACACACAATACGACGTACTTCAGATGAAGTCGGCTTTTCGCCCCTTTTCGGCTACGGGTAGCGCTCAGCGGATTGATCTGTCCCCCATTGATCCCGATCCAGAATTTGAAGAATTGCTGGGGAGGTCTGGCATTTGGTGTTACTCGATTGATTACAGCACGGGGCGGTACCGGTACCTTAGTCGCGGGATAGAACGGCTGCTCGGTTATGACCATCAGGAATGGCAATTTGGCGGATTGCAGTCCGTCTTTCGCCACCTTCATCCCGACGATCGGGAGTGTCTCCGCAAGATCCACCAGGAAATCAGCCGGGAGCTCGGCCGGCACCCGGTGGCCGAACGGGACGATTTGGTGTTCGTGTACACCTGCCGCATGATCACCGCCGACGGTAGCGTGATTCACCTGAACCACCACGTCACCTTCACGAGTTTCGATGCCGCCGGTCACCCCCTTACCGATTTCGTGGTGGTATCGGATATCACGGCCATGAATGCCCCGACCGCCTGCCTGCTACACATCAAACAGCGTACACCTGCGGGAGATAAGTCGCGACAGACCACCCTCTATCGGTGTAACGCGCCCATTCAGGTATCTCCCCGCGAACTCGAAGTGCTTAAGCTGGTCGATAAGGGATTGAGCAGTCAGAAGATTGCCGACCGCCTATTTATCAGCTACAACACCGTGTGCACTCACCGCAAAAATTTGCTGCGTAAGACCGGTGCTAAAACTACGGTCAAACTGCTCCAGTACGCGCGGAAGGGGGGCTTGCTGGAGTGACCCGTGGCTAGCTTAATTCCCCCGCCGCGTGGCGCCGTCGGATTTCTTTCTTATCAAACTTACCAACGCTGGTTTTGGGCACCTCCGGGAGGAAAACGAAGTCGTGCGGTATCTGGTAGCTGACGAAATCACGGGAGAGGAGGTCGATCAGTTCCTCCTCCGTGACGCCGTTGTTCTCGTCTATCGGTACGACGCAGGCGAGTGGCCGCTCGACCCACTTTTTGTCGGGGATGGCCACTACCGCAGCCTCCTTCACGTTTGGATGGGCCATGAGCGCGGATTCCAGGGCCACACTGGAGATCCACTCTCCGCCACTTTTGATGAGGTCTTTAGTGCGGTCCTTGATTTCCATGTAGCTGTCTTCGTCGATGGTGCTGACGTCACCGGTGCGGAACCACCCATCGTCGGTGAAGCTTTCCTTGTTTAGGGTCTTAAAGTAGGAGCTGATCACCCAGGCTCCCCTGACCTGTAGCTCGCCCATGGTTTCGCCGTCGCGGGGAATGGGCGTACCGTCTTCCGCTACGATGCGCAGTTCAATTCCGGGGAAGGCAATACCCTGTTTGGCACGGATCGTTAGCTGCTCGTCATCGGACAGTTCTTCGTGCTTTGACTGGAGGCGACTCAGGGTACCGAGGGGGGAGGTTTCCGTCATGCCCCAGGCGTGGACCCCCCGGATGCCGAAGTCTTTTTCGAATCCGGCGATCAGGCTCTTGGGGAGGGCGGATCCCCCTACGACGTATTCCTCCAGCGCCAGCTTTTCGGCGGGCGGGTTCTGCTTCAGCTCGTGGTAGATGCCCAGCCAGATGGTCGGCACTCCGTTGGCCCGGGTCACTTTCTCCCGTTGTAAAATGTCGATGAGGGCGGCGGGTTGGAGGTTGGAGGAGGGCATCACCATATTGGCACCGGCCATGACGCACAGGTAGGGGTATCCCCAGGCCATTACGTGAAACTGCGGGACGATGAGCAAGACGGTATCCTTACTGCTGAGATTGCCTGCATTGGGGGTCATGATGGTCAGGGCGTGCAGGTAGGTCGACCGGTGGGAATAGAGCACCCCCTTGGGCAGGCCGGTGGTACCACTGGTGTAGCACATGCCGCAGGCTTCGTTTTCGTCGATCTCCGGCCAGTCGTATTCGTCGGGTTGCTCCGTGAGCAGGTCTTCGTAGTGGAGGGTATTGGGAAGGGTGGTGGAAAAATCGGCGGGGGCATTGAGGAGCACGAATTGCTCTACGGTCTCCAGTTGAGTGGCGATTCGTTCCAGTAGCGGGACCAGGGTGGCGTCGACGAAGATGACCTTATCCTCCGAGTGGTTGATGATGTATTCGATCTGGTTGCTCGACAGTCGGATGTTGATGGTGTGGCAAATGGCCCCGATACCGGAGATGCCGTAGTACAGCTCGACGTGCGGACCGTGGTTCCAGGCAAAGGTGCCTACCGTATCCCCGGGTTTGATGCCCAGGGTGTCGGTGAGGGCGTTGGCGAGTTGTTTGGTACGGAGGTACATCTCCCCGAAGGTGTATTCGTGGCGCTTGCCGCCCGGCAGGTAGGTGATGATCCGCTTGTGGTGAAAAACCCGGTTGCCGTATTCGAGGATGGCGTTGGTGGTGAGGGGGAAGTGCTGGATCAGTCCTTGCATGGCGTGGTTTAGTGAATGACGAACGGTGGACCGTCAATTTACCGATCTTATTGTTAAGTGAGGTCGAGGCGTTGCACGCCGAGGTAGGGAATTGTTTTATCACCACGGAGGGCCACGGATTTGACACGGATTCGGTTACACTCAGATCGAGCGGTTATTGGTCCGAGACATTTTGCACCGCGGATTACGCAGAAGGCGCAGATTTTTTCGCAGGTCGAGATGGCACAGGTCGAACGGTTTCTGGTCCGAGATACTTTTTCACCACGGAGGGCCACGGATTTGAGATTTTGCCCGCGATCCTAGGCGGTACTCGGGCTAGAAGCCGCTTGACCGTTGGGCGGTGTAGCGGGTCAGCATTGTAGTGATTCGTTCTTGCTGATCGGGGGCATTGATGAGGTCGCGATCCTGATCTTCTGCCGGGTTGTCGGCAAGGTCGAATAGGGATACGGGCGAGAGGGAGTCGTCTTTGGCGAGGTGCATGATCAGCTTCCAGTTTCCGTCGCGGTAGATGACGCGGCGATCGGTTCCGCTCTGGAGTAGAAGGTGATCCCGCCGGCTGGCATCGGGTTGATGGAGGAGTACCGGGAGGAAATCGTGGGAGTCCATGGCCTGGTGATCCGCCAGTGGTTGGTGGGTCAGGGCGGCGAGGGTAGCGAGCAGGTCGGTGCCGGAGACTAACACGTCTGATGTCTCACCGGGGGGAATCTCACCGGGCCAGGTAGCGATAAGGGGAACCCGGTGTCCGCCTTCGTATGCCTGGTTTTTGCTCCCGCGGAGGGACCCGGGAGAAAAGTGGCCGGCGGCCTCGGTATCGGCTATTCGCAGTCCGCCGTTGTCTGAAGTGAAGACAAAGAGGGTGTTGTCGTAAATACCCTTTTCCTCCAGCGCATCAACGAGCATACCTACCTGTACGTCGAGCTCCTTGACGAGATCGAGGTGGGCAGAAGGTGTGGTGCCCCGAATCCTTTCTCCGTTTAGAGAGTCGGCCGGGGTATGGGGAAGGTGGACGGCGAGTGCGGCATAGTACAGGAATAAGGGTCGATCGGACGGAGCTTCACGAATATAGTCCACCGCCTTACCGGCAAGTAACGGACCCATTAAGTAGGGATTCCAGGCCGTGTCCCCCAGTCCTTCGTCCTTGTCGAGCGTGATGTTGAGCGGCGTCATTTTCGCCTGGGTGATCTCACCGATGCGGGAATCGGGCGTCAGCGGCATCCAACGGTGATTTTCGTATACGGCGTAGGGCACATCCTGGATGCCGGCAGGAAAGGTGAGGCTGTACTCGAATCCCTGTTGCAGCGGCCCGCCACCGACGATGCGGCTGATGTCGACATCGAGCTGGATCCGCGACCGGTCGCCCCGGTAGATCTGGGTAGTGTCGCCCCGCCGGTAATAATCGCCGCCCAGGTGCCATTTGCCGAGGAAGGCCGTTTGGTAGCCTGCTCTCTGCATCAGCTCGCCCAGCGTTATGTCGGTCTCCCGGATCGGGGAGGGCTGGAACGATCCCCACACGCCCCAGGGAGCGTAGCTGCGGTAGGGGTTGTTGCCGGTCATGACCGCGTAGCGGGACGGCGCGCAGAGAGAGGTGGGGGAATGGGCATCGGTGAAGGACAGGCCCCGTTCCATCAGGCGATCGAGATGCGGCGTTTCCACCACGACCTCCAGTCCGGCCTGCCGCCGGTAGCCCGCCACGTCGCCGTAACCGATGTCGTCGGCCAGAACAACGACCACGTTTGGTAATTTTTCGGGAAGCTGGGCGAAGGATGGAAGACTAAGCAGGCAGGCGATAAATGACAGAATGGCTTTCACGGTTTCGACTTTCGGGTTGGATGGCGGGAGCAACCAATGTATCGTACATCGCGGGGGCGCACAAGGTGAAAAGCGGCAAATAACCATACGTAGTGCAGCCCGATACCAGCGTGGCACGCGCTGGTCCACTTCGCTCCGATATTTGACTTCCGTTAATCCACTCAATCTATCCGTCGTGAGAATACTTGCCCTCTTAGCTATTTCCCTGTTTGCCTGCACCCGCGTACCCGCCCAACCTACCTTTGCGCCCGGCGAAGACCCCGCGCCCGCGGGCAGCGAATGGGTAGCCGTGCCCGAGCTGTCGGATGACTTCGACGGCCCCACAGTGGACACCGGTAAGTGGCAGATCGAACCCATTGGCAACGACTGGGCCTGGATCGGTCGGGCTCCCGGATTGTTTCAGGCGGAGAACGTAAGCATCCGCGACGGGAAGTTGTCGGTGGAAGTCGGGGTGCTCCCGGAAGCCCGGGTCATCGACGGCAAGACCTTCACCCACTACGGCGGGATCGTGCGCTCGTTGCAGCCCGCACACGTAGGGTACTACGCCGAGGCCAAGATGAAGGCCAATCGCACGGAGATGTCGTCCACCTTCTGGCTGATGTCAAAGTACGACTGCGAACGCAAGCTGGAGCTGGACGTGCAGGAGTGCGTCGGGGTCGTCTCTCCCCTGGCCAAGGAATGGGCCCGCGAGTGGGACCACGTGATGCATTCCAACTTTATTCACCGGACGACGGAATGCAACCCCGAACCCGTGCAGTCGCAGAACAGCGTGAAGACCCCCACCCAGAATGCGGATCGGTTTTACGTCTACGGCGTGTGGTGGAAATCGCCGCGGGAACTGCGCTTTTACCTCGACGGGAAGTACGTCTACTCCATCGAGCCCACCGTAGACCACGACCGCGAGGCCTGGCTGCACATGGCCATCGAGACTTACGATTGGAACCCGATCCCACCCGACGGAGGGGTGATCAAGGATGCCCCCATCGAAGACCGCCGCACGGAGTACGAGTGGATCCGGGTATGGGAACTGGACGGGGAGGCTCCAACTTCGGACGGGAAGTAACGCCCTTTCCTGCATTCCTTACTAAATTGTCGTCATGAAAGTTATTGCACTTCCCCTCGCGCTGAGTCTGTTATTCGGACTTCTCCTCCCCTCCTGCGGCACCGCACCCGAAACGGGTACCGGAGCCGTCACGACCGCCGGCGAGAATAAGCCCAACATCGTATTTATTTACCTCGACGACCTCGGCTACGGCGACGTAAGCGCCTACGAGGCCGGCTCACTGGAGACGCCCAACATCGATGCCCTGGCTAACGGCGGCGTGCGGTTCACCAACGGGTACGCCTCCTCGGCGACCTGTACCCCCAGCCGTTACGCGCTGCTGACGGGCGTGTACCCCTGGCGCAACAGCGACGCCAAGATCCTGCCCGGCACCGCGCCGCTCATCATCGATACCGCCCAGACTACCGTAGCGAGTATGCTGAAGGAGGCGGGCTACCACACCGGCGTGGTCGGTAAGTGGCACCTCGGTCTCGGCACCGGCGACGTCAACTGGAACGAGCACGTGAGCCCCGGTCCCAACGAGATCGGCTTTGACTACAGCTACATCATGGCCGCTACCCAGGACCGCGTACCCACCGTCTACCTCGAAAACGGGATGGTCGATGGGCTCGATCCCAATGACCCCATCGAGATCGACTACCAGAACAACTTCCCCGGCCAGCCCACTGGTAAGGACAACCCCGAGCTGACCACCATGAAGTGGCACCACGGCCACAACAACACCATTGTCAACGGCATTCCCCGCATCGGTTACATGAAGGGTGGTGAGAAGGCGAAATGGAGCGACGTCGACATGGCCGATCACTTCCTGGATTACGCCCAACGCTACGTGCGCGACCATAAGGACGGGCCCTTTTTCCTCTACTACGCCCTGCAGCAACCCCACGTTCCGCGCACGCCCCACCCCCGCTTCGTGGGTAAGTCCGGCATGGGTCCCCGCGGTGATGTGATCGTGGAGGCTGACTGGGCCATCGGTGAATTCGTGAAGACGTTGCGGGAGGAAGGGCTGCTGGAAAACACCTTGATTGTCCTGAGCTCCGACAACGGCCCCGTCCTCAACGACGGCTACTACGACGATGCCGTGGAAAAACTTGGTGACCATACGCCGGCGGGTCCGCTGCGTGGGGGAAAGTACAGCCTGTACGAGGCCGGCACCCGCGTTCCCTTCATCACGTACTGGGAGGGCAACATCGAGCCCAAGGTATCCGACGCACTGGTTTCCCAACTGGATTTACTGCCCTCGCTGGCGGAACTCGTGGGCGGGGACGCAGGAGCTAGCGGGGCAATGGACGGCCAACAATTACTGGCTTCTTTCCTGGGCGAAAGCGATCAGGGTCGCGAGGAGCTCGTTCTGGAAGCAACTTCCCGCACCGCCCTGCGGGCGGGCGACTGGCTGATGATTCCACCCTACAAGGGCCGGGCGGTCAACGCTCAGGTTAACATCGAACTAGGTAACGATGCGGAGTACCAGCTCTACAACCTCGCCGACGACCTCGGACAGACCCAGAATCTTGCCGCAGAAAACCCCGATAAACTGGCCGAGCTAGTAAAGGCCTACGAAAAGATACGGGGAACGGAGAATACCGAGACCGAGCAGCTGAAACTGGAGTAAGCCCCGCTTAGGCCGTGAGGCTGTTTCCCCACGCGATCACGATCACGCCGAGGATCAAGGCGATGAGGCCGGCGTAGGGTGGCAATTGGCTGCGAAAGGCATTAGGGAGATCCTACAATTTTAGAGAGTCCATAAAGTACCTACGGATAGGTATTGACCAGTAAATAGGCAGTCTTCTATTTATGCAGTGAACCACAACCCCACAGGGGGAATGGTAAATGGTTGCCACTACCAAGGCGTGAAACTATTATTATTTATATCATGATCGACTTAAACTGCGCGATGTGAATCAGGCACAATCTTTTGAGTAGTAGTAAGGGAAGAACAACGTGTAGTTTAACTGCAGACGTGATACAAATTCTCCTGCCATGGACAATAAAGCCACACGTCGTCACTATGGATTGTCAGTCTTTATGCTAATACTGTTCTTTGTATTAGTGCCCTTAGAGGCATGGGCCCAGTTTCCGGATTTTGTTGATACTGACCCAAAGCACTTTTACATTTTAGACACGAACAGTGAGAAAAGGATTATTAACGCATGGCTTAACAGCAAGGATGCGATCACAAGCAAGGATACGAGTGACAGCAAGAACACCAGTAAGAGCGAGAATACTATTGACAGAATAGAAACTACATATGCTTATGAACTTTATAAAGAAGCAAGGAGGCACCGAAAAATAGCATCAGATAAACTTAAGAGCCTAAGAGCATCAAGATTCGGACCAGGCGAAATTCTTAATCGTCAAATAGACAGTATAGCGGCAATATGCGACAGCATTAAATTATCCAGCCAACCGTTCCAAGTTAAATCCAATACATCTGGCACCAATCGAAGCGTTCAGGACATCACATCAAGGTTGCAAAGGGAGACAGGTAAGCACAAAAAGAGACTAAAAAGACAGTGCCTTATAATCGAAAGAGGATATCTGGCGGGACCTGATGCTTACATCCTTAGGCACAATAAAATAGCAGACCTCCGAGTTGAGATATTAACACTAGACACCATAAAGGAAATTCTTGTCAAGGCGAATAGCATTGGTCCCAAGCCGAGGGGTGGTGACAATATATTTCCCATTATACGCCCCGGACAAGCCGACTTTTTCTACCGGGATACTTCACACGACCAGATCAGTTTTGTCTCGGACGTAATTTTACAGTCTAACCTCGACCAAACCGCCTTAGAGTCAAACATACTAAGCGGAAATCTACTGGTTTTCAGGACCGACATTTATACGGCCGTATCGAAACACGCTGATACTCTAGGAAATAGCGGATATAACAATGTTCTATACGGTGCCCTGGTGAACGGCAAAATTTCGTACCCGCTGCTGTTTGCCTCGGGAGACTACGCCTCGTTCTATGTTCCGATTGGTCTAAAATTGTCATATGACAACTTATCTAGCGGAACGGAGGATACAAAGGGAAACGACGTTCTCTTTAGAGAACTTTTTGCCTCCGTTTACGTGCAATTGCCCCTGACCAACACATCGATTAAAAAACCGGCGAGTTTCTTTTTCAATGGTGAGTACACACGGGTCAGTGGCAATTCCAAATTTTATGCAAGCCTTCCGAATATCGATAAACCATTCGGCATAGCCCGGGCTACAGCTGGGCTGGAAGTGGACAAGACCGTTCGGTTGGCCGTAAATTTTCCGCTTTTTGTTTCCAAGAGTTCTATACCCGAATTGAGGGTAACGACGGTAGGCGTTCAGGTCAATCCTTCTCGTCTATCCGAGTAGCCTTTCGAGATCTGGATGGCACACCGGTGGGCCCGGCAGATGCTTGAACCGGATCAGGTAGTAACCCTTTAAGTTCGAGCGTACGGGGGCGGGCACGCAGGAGCAGCAGATCATCGGAATGCGAGCACTACGGCTACACCGCAAGACTATTCCCCCATGCAATCACGACCACGCCCAGTATCATGGCGATAAGGCCGGCATAGAGTAGGCCCTTGGCCCGGCCCGAGGCGCTGATCCATTCTCCGGTGATGAGGCCGGTGACGATGGCTACGGCCACACTGACGGTGTTGAAAATGGCGTATCCGACGGTATTGCCGGCCTGTCCGAGCTGGAAGGCTGCGTAGGCGAAGGTGACGGAGGCGGCAAAGTTGAGGACGGCCATAATGGTGGTGAGGCCGATGTTGCGGCCCAGGGCGGGGGACTTAAACTTACCCCAGTAGTTTTTCTTACTTAACTGATAGTAGAAGTAGGGGGCTACGAAGAGTCCGCCGGCAAGGTAGATCACGAACATGACCACTACAGCAGTGACCCATTCCGGATTGCCGGCGGCCTGGGAGGCGGCGTGAATGGCCGGCCGCCCGGCGGCGTTGGCGTAGCTGAATCCGGTCGCGAGCAGTCCACCCCCGATGGCGATGGCGATGCCCGTGCTCATAGCTGCATCGGAGCGGGTGGAAAGGGCTTGCTCCTGCTCGTCCTTCTGCCGCGCGACTCCCGCCCGACCGTTAGCGATCACCCCGATGAGGACGATAAAGATGCCGACCAGGATGGTCAGGAAGGCTCCCTGGGGTGGCAGTCCGTCCACGATGAAGGGAAGTAAGGACCCCACGAGGATCACGGTGCCGATAAAGATCGAGAAGCCCAACGACAGGCCGATGTAGTTAATGGCCTTCCCCCAAAGCATCACGCCGATGCCCCACAGGATGCCTGCAATGCCCATCTTAAGTAAGATCTCTCCGGAGAGGGAGCCGAGAATGGCCGTAAAATCATCGACCAAGAGGAAGCCGGCGATTACCGGTACGATGAACATATTGATGAGGAACATCAGTCCCCAGGTGTTCTCGAATTCGAAGTCCCGGGCGTACTTCTCCGGCAGGGCGTACAGGCCCAGCATGATGCCGGCCGCGATGGCTGAAATGATTCCGATGGTCATGATCGATGTGCTAAAAAGTGAATTGGTAAGTGGTGGTGGCGGCGTAGGTATCTCCCGGCCGTAGCACGGCATCGTTTACCTCCGGCAAGTTCGGGCCGTTCGGGAAGCGACTGGCTTCGAAGCAGAAAGCCCGGTAGCGGCCGAAGCGGTCGCCGTTTTCCCGCTGCAGTTCGTCGGAGGTGAAGTAGCCGGTGTAAAAAAGGGCACCCGGCTCCGTGGTGAACACGGTGAGCTTGCGTCCGCTGACCGGATGAGAAAATTCAGCAACAGGTCCATTGGAATGGTCCAGGACGTAGTAGTGCTCAAAGCCGGTCGGAAAGTGCGGGAGTGCATCGTCGAGCGAAGTGGTATTCCGGAGGTCGGCGGGGGTTTCCGTGACGGGGGTCCGGGCGCCGACCGGGATATTCGTTTCATCGGGGGTCAGGAATTCCTGAGCGTCGATGTGGGCGGTGTGTCCGTGGATCGTCTCGGTAAAGCCAGACAGGTTAAAGTAGGCATGGTTTGTGAGGCTAAGGGGAGTGGCTTGGTCGGTGGTACCGGTATAGGTCATTTCCAGAGCGTTGTCTTCCGTGAGCCGGTACGTGACCGTGACGTCCAGGTTACCGGGATAGCCCTCTTCTCCGTCGGGACTGTGCAGCGAAAACCGGACGGTGTCCTCTCCCACCGCCTCCGCGGTCCAGATTCGTTTGTCGAAGCCGGTGATGCCGCCGTGGAGGTGATTGCTGCCGTCGTTGACCGCGAGGAGATAGTCCTGATTGTCGAAAGAAAACTTACCGTCCTTTATTCTCGATGCGTACCGGCCGATGGTCCCTCCGAAGTAGGGTGCATTGGCTCGGTAAGCATCAGAAAAATAGCCGTCCAACTTATCGAAGCCCGCCACGAGTTCTACGCGGCCGCCCTCGCGATCCGGCACGCTGATCGAGGTGATGGCCGCCCCGTAAGCCATCAGTTTCACCCGCATGCCACTGGCGTTTTCCAAGGTATAGAGGTGTACGCACTGGTTTTCATGGGTACCGAAGGGCGTTTTGGTGATAGGCATGATCGTTGATTCTGTTCGCGTGAGGGGGGCGGATTAATGCTGGCGGTAAGTCAGCAGCTTATCCCAGTCGAAAACGACCCCCGTGCCCGGTACATCCGGGGCCACCGCCCGGGCATTTTCGACTACCAGCGGGCGGGTCGTGTATTCGTCGATGGGAAAGCTGTGCACCTCTAGCCAGCCGCCGTGCGCCTGGCTGCTGACCAGGCTGACGTGCAACTCCTGCATGCCGTGGGAGCAGACGGGGAGGCCGTGCTGCTTCGCTAGTTGTGCCGCGGCCAGCCAGCCGGTGATGCCGCCGCAGTTGGATGCGTCGGGCTGAAGGAAACCCAGATCGGCCTGTTCGCAGGCGTACTGAAATTCGTGAATGGTGTGGAGGTTTTCCCCCATTGCCAGGGGAATGTTGGTGGCCGCCGCGATCTCCGCGTAGCCGGTGTAATCGTCCGGAATGGTGGGCTCTTCGAACCAGGTGATGTCGTAGGGCTCGATGGCCCTGCTGAAGTCGATCGCTTCCGCCACGCTCAGGCTGTAGTTGGCGTCGACCATGAAGGTTACGTCGGGGCCGATCAATTCGCGGACTGCCCTTACGCGCTCGACATCTTCCGCCCGGTCGGGGCGACCGACCTTGATTTTAACCGCCGTAAACCCCCGAGCGAGATACCCGCAGATATTGCCGAGCAGCTTTTCGAGGGGGAACATCAGGTCGATGCCGCCGCAGTAGGCCTGGCAGCTGTTCCCCGCCCCACCGGCGACTTGCCAGAGCGGCTGGCCGAGTCGTTTGCCGCGAATGTCCCAGAGGGCGATGTCGATCGCGCTGATGGCAAAGCTGGCGATGCCGCCGCGCCCTACGTAATGAATGTGCCACTCCATAAAGTCGTAGAGGGCGGCAATGTCAGTACCGTCTTTCCCCAGCAGGGCGGGAGCCAAATCGTGCTCGATCATGGCCCGGATGGCGTGGCCGCCCTTTCCCCCCGTGTAGGTGTAGCCCGTTCCTTCGCTGCCGTCGGACAGGGTGATGGTGCAGGTGACCAGCTCGAAGTGGAAGTGATCGCCGTGCTTGGCGTCGGAGAGCACTTCGGGGAGGGGGACCCTAAAGAGTTGGCAGTTGATAGAGGTGATTTCGTGCATAACGTATAGCGGTAGCGTCGGCCTAATACCGGAGGTAGGTGGTCTTCTTTTCGAGGTACTGTTCGATGCCGTACTTACCGTCTTCGCCCCCGCTGCCGGACAGTTTAAGTCCGTTGTGGAAGCCCTGGTGGAGTTCGCCGTGGCCGCGGTTGATGTATATTTCGCCGAATTCCAGTACATCGGGGAGGCGCATGATCTTTGCGAGGTCCTTGGTGAATACGATAGCGGCCAGGCCGTAGCGGCAGTCGTTGGCGTATTCCATCGCCTGGTCGAAGCCGCTGAACTTGATGACGGGCAGGACCGGTCCGAAAAGTTCCTCGTGGACGATGCGCATATTCTGGGTAACGTCCTCGACCAGCGTAGCCTCGAAGAAGTTCCCCCTGGCGTAAGCCTTGCCTTCCGGCCGTTTTCCTCCCCGGGTGATGCGGGCACCCTGGCTGACGCTGTCGGCGATCAACTCTTCCAGGTTGGTGACCACGCCGGCTTCGGTGAGGGGACCGAGATCGGTATCCTCCGCGCTGGGGTCACCGACCTTTAGCTTGGCGACGGCTTCCCGAAATTTGGTCATGAACGCATCGTAGATTTCCTCCTCCACGTACATCCGTTCGTTGCAGGTACAGACCTGACCGTAGTTGTCGAAGCGGCTGTGGAGGGCACCCGCAACGGCCTCGTCCAGATCGGCGTCGGCAAACACGATGCAGGGGGCCTTGCCGCCCAGTTCGAGCTGGACGTGGGTGAGATTTTTGGCGGCGGAGCGAGCGATGGCCTGTCCGGTGGGGGTGCTGCCCGTCATAGTGACCATGTTGGTCAGCGGGCTTTCCACCAGCGCGACACCAGCCTCCACGCCGCCGGTCACTACGTTTAGTACACCGTCGGGCAGACCTGCCTCTTTAGCCAACTCGCACAGCATCATCGTGGAGAGGGGTGCAGCGGGGGTGGGCTTTAGCACCATGGTGTTACCCGTCACGAGGGCCGGACCGATCTTCCTGCCCGCAAGGGCCAGCGGAAAGTTCCAGGCCGTGATGGCTACCACTACTCCCTTGGGCACCTTGTGAATGAGTAGTTGCTCGTTGGGGTTATCGCTGGGAATGATGTCGCCCTCGATGTGGCGCGCCCAGCCGCAGGCGTACTCCAGGAAGGAGGAGGTGACGTCGACCTCGAAACGCGCTACCTTAAGCAGTTTGCCCTGCTCGGCAACGATCGTTCGGGCTAAATCTTCGCGGTGCTCTTTGATCTTTTCGCTGAAGGCCCGGATCAGGTCCGCGCGTTGCTTATTGGGCATGCGCCGCCACGATACTTGGGCGACCCTGGCGGCCTCCAGGGCTTTGGTTACGTCCGCAGCCGTAGCGACGGATACGGAGCCGACCGTCTCCCCGTTTGCGGGATTCGTTATCGTATCGGTGCCGCCGCTTCCGGGCGTCCACTTGCCGTCAATGTATAGCTTAAAATTTTTCATAGGGGTACGTTTAACGCGTTATGCCTGGCAGTCGAGCAGCACCTTCATGCCGTTCGGGTCGCGGTCTATTTGCTCGAATACGGACTGCACCTCCGTCAGGGGGGCCACCGCGGTGATTAGGGATTCCAGGGGCAGGGATTTTTCCGCAACCAGGCGAATGGCATCTTCGTAATCTTCGGGTTCGTAGACGCGGGCTCCGATGAGTTGCAGCTCCTTCCAGAAAAATTTGAAAAGGTTGACGGGCCGCGGCTGACCGTGGATGGCCACCAGCACGATGCGACCGCGAATACCGGCCACGTCCGTCATGACATCGATGGTGGGTTGTACGCCGGCTACTTCGAAGACCACGTCCGCCAGCCCGCCGTCGGTTTGGGCCGAGACGTAGTCGACCAGGTTCTCTTTTGCCGGGTTTACCACCGCGAAACCCAGCTCTTTGGCCATGGCAACGCGGGTTTCGTTGGTTTCTGAAATTAGGACCTTTGCTCCTGCGCTGCGCGCCCGCATGGCTACGAGCATTCCGATGGGGCCGCCCCCGAGTACAACGGCGTATTCGTTTTCCTTTAGTCCGCTGAGGCGAACGTCGTGGCAGGCGACGGCAAGCGGTTCGATCAGGGCGGCGAGGCGCAGGTCCGATGTATCGGGTAATTTGTGCAGGGTGAATGCCGGGACATTCCAGTAGGGCTGCATGGCCCCGGGACTGTCGATACCGATGAATTTGAGGGCCGAAGCAATGTGGTTATGGCCCTTATCGGAGGGCTTGGCACCGCGGTCGTCGAGTGGGCGTACGACGACTTTTTCGCCTACCGAGAAGCCGGTGACGCCCTCCCCCACGGCGTCGACCGTTCCGGACATCTCGTGGCCTATGGTTAGGGGGATGCTTACGCGCTGGTCCATCATTCCGTGATAGATGTGGACGTCGGTGCCGCAGACGCCGCAGTAGGCTACCTTGATCCGCACCTCGCCCGGCTCCGGGGCAGTGACGGGAGCGTCTACGATTTCGAATGTTTTGTTGCCCGTATAGCGGGTGGCTTTGGTGGTCATGCCGATCTGATGTTGTGAGGGGGTAAAGAAGCGACTCCTGGTGGTAGTGCAGGAAAACTATCGGGTCTAAACCTATCACATATGCATTAATCCATCGAGAAATGCCAAAACCCAGGCGGCGTCCCAGCCGTTTCCACCCCATGTCCACCAACCGCCAAGACCTGAGCGCAGCCGATCTGCGTACCGCCGTTTTCATTAAGGGAGCCAACGCCAATAACCTGAAGAACATCGATCTCACAATCCCGAAGAACCAGCTCGTGGTGGTTACGGGCGTGAGCGGCAGCGGGAAATCGAGCATCACGATGGATACCCTCTTCGCGGAGGGGCAGCGGCGCTACGTGGAGAGCCTGAGCAGCTACGCCCGGCAATTCCTGATGCGGATGAAAAAGCCGGAGGTGGACTACATCCGCGGCATCTGTCCCGCCATCGCCATCGAACAGAAGACGACGACGGCCAACGCGCGCTCCACGGTGGGGACCCTTACCGAGATCTACGACTACTTACGGCTTCTCTACGCCCGCGTGGGCCGGACCTTTAGCCCGATCAGCGGGAAGGAAGTAAAACGGCACAGCGTGACCGACGTGGTGGACTACATCACCGGTCACGAGGAGGGCAGCCGGGTCTACCTGTACGCTCCCGTACCGCGCACTTACGGTGATCGTACCCTGCGCCGCGAACTCGAGTTGCTGCAGCAGAAGGGGTACTCGCGGGTACTGATCGACGACGAGCCCCAGCAGATCGAGGATGTGCTGGAGAGCGGTCGGGCCAGCCTGAGCAAGATGCTCGACCAGCTGGAGACGGAGGAGGAAGTGATGGTGCTGATTGACCGCTTCGTCGTCCGCGCCGATGATGAGGAGAACAACAAGCGCATTGCCGACTCGGTACAAACCGCCTTCACGGAGGGCAACGGCGAGGTGATCGTGAGCCTGGAAAACGGCGAGTGGGCCGCCTACAACAACCGTTTCGAGCTCGACGGGATGATCTTCCTGGAGCCTTCCCCCGCTCTCTTTAACTACAACAATCCCTACGGTGCCTGTCCTACCTGCGAGGGCTTCAGCCGGACCATGGGAATCGACGAGGACAAGGTGATCCCGAACCCGAGCCTGTCGGTCTACGACGGAGCCGTGGCCCCGTGGACGGGCAGCAGTTACGGGCAGTGGCAGACGGATTTTCTGCGCGCGGCTAACCGCTTTCAGTTTCCGGTGCATGCTCCCTATGCCGACCTGACGCAGGAGCAGAAGGACGAGCTGTGGGACGGAAACCGCCACGCCCAGGGCATTCACGCCTTTTTCGAGGAACTGCAGAAGAAGCTGTACAAGATCCAGAACCGGGTGATGCTGGCGCGGTACCGGGGCCGCACGCTGTGCCATAACTGTAAGGGCGGACGACTGCGCAAGGAAGCCGGCTACGTCAAGATCGACGGGAAGGCCATTATGGAACTGGTGGATTTGCCCATCGACCTACTACAGCAGCACTTCCTGGACCTTAAGCTCAACGACCACGACACCACCATCGCCCGCCGCCTCCTGCTGGAGATCAACAACCGGCTGCAGAGTATGATGGACCTCGGCCTCGGCTACCTCACCATCAACCGGCTGAGCAATACCCTGTCGGGGGGAGAGAGCCAGCGCATCAACCTGACCCGCACCCTGGGCAGTAACCTGACGGCCAGCATGTACATCCTCGACGAGCCGAGCGTGGGACTCCACCCCCGCGATACGGAGCGGCTCGTGAAGGTGCTGCGGCGACTGCGTGATCTGGGCAACACGGTATTGGTCGTCGAGCACGAAGAGGGCATCATTGCCGCCGCGGACTACCTGATCGACGTAGGTCCGGCCGCTGGCGTCCACGGCGGAGAGATCGTCTTTGCCGGACCGTACGAATCGATCTACGGCGAAGCGACCGAAAGTCTCACCACCAAGTACATGAACGGTACCATGCAGATCGAGGTACCGGAGCACCGCCGCCGCCTCACCAACTGGATCAGGCTCGAAGGTGCGCGCATGCACAACCTGAAGAAGATTGACGTGCAGATCCCCCTGAATGCCATTACGGTGGTTTCCGGTGTCTCCGGCAGCGGCAAGACGAGCCTCATCAAGGGCATCCTCTACCCCGCCCTGCGGCGGGAGCTAGGCGAGGGTACGTCTCAGGCTCCGGGTCCGTTCACTAAAATCCACGGTGACCTTAAGCTGCTGACGCAAGTCGAGATGGTGAATCAGAGCCCGATCGGCAAGAGCAGTCGGTCCAATCCGGTCACCTACGTCGGCGCCTACGATGCCATCCGTAATCTGATGGTCAATCAACAGCTATCGAAAATCCGGGGCTACAAGCCTAGTTTTTTCAGTTTTAACGTAGACGGCGGTCGCTGTCCGACCTGTAAGGGGGAGGGCGAGCAGGTGGTCGAGATGCAGTTCCTGGCCGACGTCCGCCTTGTTTGCGAGGAATGTAACGGTGCGCGCTTCAAGCGGGAGATCCTCGACGTCCAGTACAACGGCAAGAACATCGCCGAGATCCTCGACCTGAGCATCAACGAGGCCATCGACTTTTTCTCCGAAGAGAAGGATATCATGAAAAAGCTGCAGCCCCTGCAGGATGTCGGACTGGGGTACGTGACCCTCGGCCAGTCGAGCTCTACCCTCTCCGGCGGCGAGGCCCAGCGCGTCAAACTGGCCAGCTTCCTCACCAAGGAAAAGAAGGGCGAGCACATCCTCTTCATCTTCGACGAGCCCACGACCGGTCTGCACTTCCACGACGTAAAGATTCTGCTCTCCGCCATGAATGCGCTGGTCGAAAACGGCCACACCGTACTCATCGTCGAGCACAACATCGACGTCATCAAGTCGGCCGACTACGTCATCGATCTCGGCCCGGAGGGCGGGCGCGACGGGGGTCACCTGGTGTTTCAGGGGCGGCCGGAGGAGTTGAAGGGGGTGGAGGGGAGTTATACGGGGAGGTATTTGTGAATTTTAAATTTAAAATTGGGGATTTAAAATTTGCGTGGATGCTCGCTCCGCTCGTGCGTTCAAAGGTCGAGGCGTTGCACGCCGAGTGGCCGTCGTCGGCCGACCGAGGTACGAGGCTCGTCCCCCGACTAGGACAGGAAAGGTAATTTACCAATTACCATTTTTGATGTACCATGTACCATTGGCGTGGATGCTCACTACGTTCGTCCGGCGGGTAAGCAAGGTCGAGGCGTTGTACGCCGAGCGCGTCGTCGTCGTCGTCGTCGTCGGCTGACCGAGGCACGAGGCTCGTCCGCCGACTAGACCAAAAAGCCCGAGGAAGCAATAGTGACTTCCCAGGCCCCAACTCGGCGGACGAGCTTAGGCTCGGCCGACGAGGGGGCAGTCGGCCGATGAGGGGGCTGTCGTCGGCCGACCGAGGCACGAGGCTCGTCCGCCGACTAGACCAAAAAGCCCGAGGAAGCAATAGCGACTCCCCCTGCCCCAACTCGGCGGACGACTTGCAGTCGGCCGACGAGGGGGCTGTCGTCGGCCGACTGGGGTCCCGCATTGCTTTTACTGTGTTCTGGGCTCCTGCGCGCCGCCGCCCGCCTGTGTCGCCCGCAGAGCCGGCCCGGAAGCGTGTGTAAACTTGTTGTTTGCGAACGAAGGGAATTCTGCTTAACTTCCACAGCGGGGTTTTGGTCGCTGACCGCAAGACACGAACACATGAACATTCACACCCACCAAGGAACAGTAGGCTCTGTTCCCCTATTTGCCTTCCCTGGCCTCCGGGCACTTTTAACTACCCTACTTTTTTGCGTTACCTGCTGCGTATTGAGTAGTTCGGTAGGGGCCCAGAACGTACGCACGTATACCACCACCGGCGGAAGTAACGACTGGCTCGATCCCGCAGCCTGGAGCTGTAGTGGTGGTGGCTGTAACGCCAATCCCGTTCCGACGAGGCAGCTCACCCGGCAGGTGGTGGTCATCGGGCACACGATAAACTATACGCGGAACCAAGCCATCGAGGTGCCTGCTACGGGGTCGATTACCATTCAGAATGGCGCGGCCCTCTTTCTATCGTCGAACCTGAACGTCAGGGCGGGCGGGGCAGTCACCATCAACAGTGGCCGGTTGGAAATCGGGCCGGGGGTGCTAAACAACAGCGGCACCCTGAATGCCACCAACGCTTTTATCGTCAAGGACGGCAACTTCAATAACGAGGGCACGACCGTCTTAGACCATTCCTGTTTGGAATTGGTGAACGGCAACTTCAATAACAACGGTACGCTAGCGGGCGAGGGAACGGTCACCACGCAGAACGGCAACATCAACAACAACGGGGAATGGCCCGCTACGGGAATTCTTTACTGCGCTAGCGGCAATACTTCCGAGGTCCCGGGCGCGGAAGACTGTGCCAGCGTAATTCAATTTTGTAGGTGCGTTAGTGGCAATTGTGACATCCTGCCCGGGTACAATCCCACCACTAAGGTGGAAGAGATCATCGGTTCCGAACTGACCTCCCTGGCGGCCAACTACGACCCCGCCAATCCTCCCTCGCCGCGCATTTACCGGATTCAGTCGAACGAGGTGCTGATCGACCTCATTGTCGTCGACGGCTTCCGGCAGCAGGTCATTGATCTGCTTAACGACACCTACGGGATTCCTTCCGCCGCCTTTATCGACAACGGAGCGAATCAATTGCTCATCACGGTGTACTTCCCGATTAGTGCCCTGACGTCGCTGAATTCGCGGGACGGCATCATCAACTACGTTCGCCCCGCCTTTCCGGCTATTTCCAATACCGGACTGATCACCAGCCAGGGCGATACCGCTCAGGGATCCTTTTCGGCGCGGGACGGTTTTGGGCTGAGCGGGGCCGGGCTGAAGATCGGGGTAATCTCCGATAGCTATAGGACCAACCTAGCTGGGTTCAACGCCGATATCGGTAACGGCGACCTGCCCGGCGGAGACGACGGGGTCACGGAAGTTCCGGTCATCGTCAACGGATCACCGCTTACGGTGGCGGGTTCCGATGAAGGACGGGCCATGCTCCAGATCGTTCACGACGTAGCGCCGGAAGCCGAGCTCTTCTTTCGCACCGGCTTCATCAGTGCCGGGAATTTTGCCGCGGGAATAACCGACCTGGCCGAAAACTACCAATGCGACGTGATCGTGGATGATCTGACCTATATCACCGAGCCTTTTTTGAAAGATGGGTTGGTAACTCAGGCGATTCAGAAAGCGACCCAGGAGGAGGACGTTACCTACGTCACCTCGGCCGGCAACTTTGCCTCCCGCTCCTACGAAGGCACCCTGGCCGCCGGCAACAGTATTCACGATTTCGGCGGCGGCGACGCGTTACAAAAGGTAAACCTGGACGTCGGCTTTTACCTGCTGGTGCTGCAGTGGGACGACAACTTCTACTCGATCGGTGAGACAGCGCAGGGGACCGTCAACGATCTGGACATTTACCTCGCGGAGGACGACGGTTCCATCCTGTACGGTTTCAACCGCAACAACCTGGGGGGTGATCCGATCGAGGTGCTGCCCTTCCAGGTGGTTAACCCCACCACCACTAACATTCGGATCGAGCGGGGTCCGGGGAGTGGCGGTGGACCGGTAAAATTTAAGTACGTCGTATTCCTGGCCGGCGACCGGGGCGTCTTCGATGCCGAATACATCAGCAGCACGCCGAATCCGGGGAATTCGACGATCGTGGGACACGCGAACGCCGACGACGCCCTGACCGTGGGAGCCGCACGCTACACCAATACGGGCACGGTAGAAAGCTTTTCCTCGACCGGCGGCACGCCCATCGCGGGAGAATCCACCTTACGCGAAAAGCCGGACTTTACCGGTCCCGACGGCGTGAACACCAGCGTCGGGTTCGGCTCGCTTGATGTGGAGGGCGACGGCATTCCCAATTTTTTCGGGACCTCCGCTGCCGCTCCCCACGTTGCCGCCGCGGCGGCCTTACTGCTTGAGGCGCGGCAAAAATTTGGGCTCGCTACTGCGGGACAAGCATCCAGTTCCTGGGCGCGGAATCTATTGCGGCAAACCGCATCACACGGCGGCGCTTACGATCCCAAGGGCGGGTACGGCTTCATCTCCGCTTTTTCTGCCGTGGATGAATTTTCTAATCCGACCCCGCGGCTGACGGCGCTCAACATTCAGAATTTGGCGGAGGGGCAACTACCCGGTGACGTCGAATTCAATTTAATTCTCGAGGGAGCCTACTTCGATGAAGGGACCATCGTGTTCTTCCGCGATCAGATACTAGACATCATCTCCATCAGCCCCGACCGCACGCGGGCCGAGGTGGTGGTTCCCCCCTTTATTGGTAATCCGCCGATCTACGTTTATAACCCGCCCAATGTGCCCATTACCAACGGTACCGACGGCGGAGCCTCCGATACGCTGACTTTTGAGGATATTCCCCTCACTGACGTACGGATCGTTGCCGAAAACCAACGCAAAAAATATGGTGCCCCACTACCGGAACTGACTTACCGCATCGAAAGTACGGGTGGTCCCATCGACCCGGCCGTATTGCCGCTACTTGAAGCCGCGATCAGCCTCCAGACCGCAGCTACTACCGGTAGCCTGATCGTGGACGCCGGTTACGCCATCACTCCGGTTTGGGATCCGGCCGCCCTCGATCCGGCCGTTATGGAACTGTACCGCTTGCAGGCGGTCCCTGGAATTCTGACCATCGATCCACTGCCCCTGACCATCAAACCGAAGGCTGCAGAAATGACCTACGGGGACCCGATTCCTACGATCGAATACGAGTATGTATTCGAAGGTGAGGTAGATCCCGTCGTAGCCAGTGCCGTACGGCAGCAGCACCGGACGGCGCTCGGGCGAACGGACGGGGTAGCGATCGTTAACGGCATTCCGCTCGTCAACGGTATTCCCCTCGTGAATGGCATTCCACTGGTTAACGGCCAGCCCTACATCGACGGCAGCGACGACGGAATCGACAACGGCGTGTCCTTGCTGAATCGCACTTTCTACGTCAGTGAAAACACCGTGAGCGGTGCCCCCACCGCCGCATCCTTCGGCATTCCGCTGGTCAACGGCAGTACTACGGCTAAGCTCTTCCGTATCGGCGTAGATGTATTCAGCGTACCGTCGATCGAACAGGGCGATGATTCCGCACTGGTTCCGGGTACGGCGCTGGTTAACGGTATCCCACTGGTCAATGGACAGGCGCGACTCTTCGGCATACCCCTCGTAAACGGCATTCCGCTGGTCAACGGCATCCCGCTGGTGAACGGGATCCCCCTGGTCAATGGCATTCCGCTCGTCAACGGAATTCCGTTGGTAAATGGCGTGACTATGGTCAATGGCATCCCCCTCGTCAATGCCGAAGCGCAGGGACGGGTAGCGCGCATCCTGGACGCGTTCGAGGGCAGTTTGGTCACCCTGAATTCAGCCGATGCGATTTTGGCCCCTGCCGACACCCTGAAATTTGCTCCAGTGACGCTGCTGACGGGTCTGACCGTCGGCACGCAGTACATCGTTCCGGGTGCTTTGATCAACGATCAACTCGTCATCAGTTACGAGACCGCGCCGCTGGAAATCAGCCGGGCCACACTGGTGGTATCCGTAGATGATGAGTCGATCACGTACGGCGCGTTGCCCGTGGGTTCAGCCGGTATTTCAGGTTTTGTACTCGATGACGACGCAAGCACGGTCTTCCCCAATGGTTTGACCTATACGACAAGTTGCACCCATCCCTGTCCGGTAGCGGGGACCAACACCATATCGGCCAGTACGACGCCCTTCCCCCAGAATTACAAACTGGTCTTTACCGACGGACAGTTAACCGTGAACCGCAAAGCGCTGAAGGTTACGATCGAAGACGCAAGCGTCACCTACGGCGATGCGATCCAGCCGACTTTCCAGTACGATGGGTTTATTGCGGGAGAGGATGCCTCCGTAGTATTTCCCGGAGGGTTCACGACGACACCGACTGACGGATGCACTACTGCCACTGAGATTGAGTTTGTAAATCCGCCACTGACGGATAACTACGCCGTGAGCTACTCCGCCGGCACCCTGACCATCAGTCCGGCCACACTGGACATTAGCGTACAAGATGAGGTCATCACCGTCGGCGATCCGATTCCGGCTTCCTTTTCCGCCACGGTAACCGGCTTGCGGTGTGGAGAAGCATCGGCACCCGATATCATCTACTCGGTGAGTTTGCCCAACCCCGTCCTGCCCGGTATTTACCTGATTGAAGCCCGGCTCGCCGCGGGCAGTCCGTACCTCGCAAGGGTGACGGGAGGGTTCCTGTACGTCAATCCCGCAGGAGGCTGCGCAAATAAGATCAGGGTGCAGATCGAGTGTAAAGAAGACCTGGCGACCCCGGTCGTCATCGACGGCACGAGCTATTCCAAACGGCTTAGCTTCAGCTACACCAACCGCAACCCGTACCCCTACTACGTGCCCGCCGGTCCCGACAACCGATTGACCCCCGCTTCGGCCGCCAGTAAAACCGCCGCTACCCTCCCCGAGGTATTTGCGGCCAATACCCACTACACCTTCGATGTATTTGCGAACAACGAGCGGGTAAAGTGGGAACTGGAAACATTTGGTTGCGTGGATAAGTCGCGCACGGGTTCGCAAGCCAATCCCTGTGCGCCGGTGAGCAGTCTGTCGTCCGTGCTGCCTTCAACTTACCTGCGGGATACTCCGCCGGCTGTCGCCACCCTCGAGGCCTACCCCAATCCGGCCGAAAGGGAGATTCGGGTGAGAATTACGTTACCCGAAACGGGAGACGCACACCTGACTTTGATCGATCTACTGGGCCGGGTGGTCTGGACGGGGCAGTTCGAAGGAATCGATGAACGCACGACAACCATTGATCTGACGGATCAACCGCCGGGGACATTCATTTTACGACTGCAGTATAGCGAGGCGGTGCAAACGGTGGTCGTGGTCAAGGAATAGCGAAATGGCAATTGCAAAAACCCTCGGTCGGAAAATCAGCGCGGTACTGGCACCGGGAGTGAAACGTGCATACCTACTGCTGATTCTGATCCTGGGGCTGACGCAGGCCATGCAGGCTGCCGACCCGCCCGTGGACAGCTTACGGACCATACTCGAAACGGCCAAAAGCGATACCCTTCGGCTGAGGACCCTACTGGAATTGAGCACACTCACCTTCCGGTCGGACCCCAACGCCGCCATTGCGTACGCCGAATCGGCACGGCAGCTGGCCGGCAAGCTCGACGATCAGACCAGCCTGGCCTATGCGCTGAAGAACATCGGCCTGGCGTACTACATCAAGGGGGATTACTTCGAGGTTCTGGAGAACTGGCAGCGATCGCTGGAGATTTTTGAGGCCATCGACGACCGGCTGGGAATCAGCAACCTGACCAGTAACGTCGGGGCGGTCTACTTCAACCAGGGAGATGACCCCAAAGCCCTGGAGTATTACTTGCGCTCCCTGCAGGTATCCGAACAAATCAACGATTCCCTCCGCATTGCCACCGCCCTGAATAACATCGGCGCGGTATACTTCAACAACAAGAATACCCACGACCGGGCCCTCGACTATTACTTGCGGGCGCTGAGCATCAGCGAGCGGGTTAATGATTTGGAAGCCATTGGCACGTCGGCGGTCAATTTGGGAGAGATCTATCAGGACAAGCGTGACTTCGAGCGGGCGATCTTTTACTTCGAAAAAGCGCTCGCGGCCTACGAGCAGTCGGGAGGAAACGCACCCTACGCCCTGTACAATCTCGGAAAGACCTACGCCGCGAAGGGCGAGTACCGGAAATCCCTGGAATACCACCGGCGCGCCTACACCGTGGCTGCCGGACGGGAAGCCCGACTGGAAATGGCGACGGCGCTGGTCGGTACCGGTCAAACGCAGCTACTCAGCCAGCAAATCGAGCAGGCGGCGGAGACCTTTAAACGGGCACTTTCCCTTGCCCGGGAGGTAGGCTCCCTGGTTCGCATGAAGGATGCGTACGAGGGCCTTACCGAAGCCTACGCCCGACAGGCGGATTACCAGGAAGCCTTCCGGTACCAATCCTTACTCAACTCTATCCGGGATACGCTCTACACCATCGAAAAGGACAATCGCATACAGAGCCTGCAGTTTAAGTTCGACATCGAAAAGAAGGAGAACCAGATCGCGATGCTCAATATCGACAACGCGCTGAAGGAGGTGCAGATTCAGCGCGCATTTACCGTACGCAATTTACTGTATGCCCTCGCGCTTTTCCTGATCTGCACCGTTGCGGGGGTATTCTACCAGTACTGGTTCGCCAAAAAAAGCAATCGTCTCATTCAGAAGGAACGCAATCGCTCCGAGCGGATTCTGCTCAACATCTTGCCCAGCGATACCGCCGAGGAACTTAAGCAGAACGGCTTCGTAAAGGCCAAGCGGTACGAACGGGCTACCGTACTGTTTACGGACTTCAAACGGTTCACGGAGTTCGCCGAACACTATCCGCCAACGGAACTGGTCAAGAGCCTCGACTTCTACTTCCGCGCCTTCGACGAGATCACCAGCCAGTACGAACTGGAGAAGATCAAAACCATCGGCGATTCCTACATGTGCGTGGGTGGCCTCCCAGTCATCAACGACACGAACCCCGCCGACGCCATTTACGCCGCTTTCGAGATGGCCGAATTTGTCCGAAGCGTCAAAATCGAGCAGCCGGAGGGGATCATTCCGTTTGAAATGCGCGTTGGCCTCAGCACCGGTCCCGTGGTCGCGGGGGTGGTCGGCACGAAAAAGTTCCAGTACGACATTTGGGGCCCGACCGTCAACATTGCCAGCCGCATGGAAACCTGTTCGGAGCCCGGCCGCATCAACATTTCCGCCTTCACCTACGAACTCATTCGCAATCAATTCGCCTGCACCTACCGCGGAGTCATCGAAGCCAAGAACGGAGAACAACTAAAAATGTACTTCGTGGACCGGCCGCTGGTGGAAAATCCGGAAGTTGCCGGGGTCTTCTAGGTCGTCGGCCGACCGAGGCACGAGGCTCGTCCGCCGACTAAGGCACGGAACAGGTAATTTACCATTTACCATTTCTGAAGTACCATGTACCATTGGCGTGACCCGTCGTCGGCCGACCGAGGCACGAGGCTCGTCCGCCGACTAAGGCACGGAACAGGTAATTTACCATATACCATTTCTGAAGTACCATGCACCATTGGCGTGACCCGTCGTCGGCCGACCGAGGTACGAGGCTCGTCCGCCGACTAGCGGGGGCTATAATTTTAAATTGAAAATTTGAAATTTGAAATTGGCGTGGATGCTCGCTTCGCTCGTCGTCGGCCGACCGAGATACGAGGCTCGTCCGCCGACTAATAAGCCCAACCGATTTCGCACGCCGGGTAGGCATCAAGGGCGGGGCCGCAGGTGCAATGTAAAAAGCTAAAGCAGCGTCATCCGGCACTCACCCGAATAGCGCTTAGCAACTTACTGCAGTCCATGGATTCTTTCTTAGCGTGAATGCTAGTTTTCCCGTATTTTAATTGCTGCACTCCACGAACTGGATGCCGGGATTTCCCGGTCGTTCGTGGCGGCGCTTGCTGACCCATGAGGTAAAGAAATAGGTTTTCCGTTCGGGTTACTCCGATCGGCTCAGTGGAATTTACTTTAACACCAAAGACTCATATCCGTATGCTCCCATCAACCGATTTTCCTGCCGGCAGGGGGCGGGCTGCGGCGGCGATCAAAGTACCCGCCGTACCACTTCCCCCCATAGGTCGCGATTCCCCCTTTGAGGAGCTAATGGCTCACACCAACGTCTACTGCTATTCGGTGGACTACCAGACCGGTCGGTTCCGCTACGTCAGTCCGGGCATCTATCGCCTCCTCGGCTATAACCGCGATACCTGGCAATTCAGCGGCCCCCAGGAAGCCTTCCGGCAGGTCCACCCCGACGACCGGGACTGCGTAATCAAGATTTACGCGGAGATCAAGCGCGAGCTGATACACCAACCCATCACAGTACGTTGCGACCTGAGTTTCGTTTTCACCTGCCGCATGCGCACCCAGCAGGGGCACTACCTCCACCTGAGTCACCACCTCTCCTTCCCCAGCTTCGACGGCCACGGCCGCCCCCTCGCCGACTTCTCCCTGGTATCGGACATCACGGCATTCAAAGCGCCCCATCAGTGCCAGCTCCTTGTCCAGTACGCCAACGGCACCGCCGAAAAGACCGTCGTCTTCTCCTGCTCCCCTTCCGTCGACTTTTCCCGTCGCGAGATCGAGATCCTGCAGCTCGTCGCCCAGGGCCTCGACAGCCAGGAGATTGCGCGGCGGTTGTTTATCAGCTACCATACTGTCTGTACCCACCGCAAGAATATGCTGCGGAAGGCGGGGGTGAAGACGCCGGTGGAGTTGGTGGGTTGGGGGCGGGGGGTGGGGTTGGTGTAGAAATACCTAGTAGTAGGTAGTCTTGTTTACACCTTCTACACAGAACTTCGAGTGTAGCCGCCGTCTAACCACGGCTAACTATGTCGTTGTAGACTCCATTATAATGAACAAAAACATACGTGCATGGCATAGTCATCGATAATATCTAATAGTATAATTCCAATGGAAACCGGACGCTTTGATCTGCGCGTAAACAAACCATACCTAACATCATGGACGAGACGACAAAGGAAATGAAATCACAGCTCAAGATCCTGGAGGATCGGATAGATAAAATATATAATATTTTCTGGGTCGTCGCTGTAGTTGCAGGTGTATTCGGAATCAGTACAGCCACTTTTTCTTATTTAATTGGAGAAGCAAACAAAAGAATTTCTTCTCTAGAATCTGAAATTGATCAATCAGAACAAAAGCTAGCTAGCTATCGAATGTCACAAGAGAAAGAGTTTGACAAATACATATCATCACAAAAGGACTCCATTGTAATTAAAAATGAATTGCGGAACGCTGCAAATATTTTAAACAACCGTATATCCGGGATTCGTCTGTCCGCTGAAGATGCAGGCACAGCAGAATACAGTTGCGGTGAACAGCACCTTCGAACTCCAACAAGCTTAACGGTAATGTATGGGCTTAGAGACGGCACAAGTTGTGACATCAGGAATATTAACTACTACAAACGCCTCCTGCTCCATATTCCACGTTAAAAGAACACTTAATGTCTCAATTTCTACAAAAACAGACCAAGCCACGAATTGATGACAAGCGGATCATTGGGCCAACAAGGCAATTCATATCATATTAAAAACTTAACGACTTGAACAATGTCAGTTAAACAGCAGTCAAACTCCTCTTTTATGAACACTAATGCCGGCGAAGGCAGCCCCCATACCTTTCATCTTCGGTCAAATTCTGAAGACACCACCCCCCCATTTGAAGCTAGAAAGCACTATGTTCGGATAGATGCAATAAGTTGGTTTGTTAATAAAGAGGGAAATTTTTTGAAAAATTTCATTTCCAGCGGAACACTTACGATCAAAATTGCCAATGAAGTTTTTGATCTAGGTTTAGGTACCTTTGATTTATCCAAAGGAATGAAAGTTGCCCCTATTTTCAATAGGCCCATTATTGAAGACAGAGTTTACAACGGCGGTGATCTGACGGTTAGCACTTCTTTAGGGGCGATAAAGAGAGATACTTTATTGAACAAGATTTTGAAAGATCTCGGTAAAAGTACAATTGAAGTTGCAAATGGGGCTATAACCAACGCCACGATTGCAGGACCGGCTGGTGCCCTGTTAAGTGTTGGGACAAGCTTAACAAACAGTATTACCGAGATACTGAATAAAGGTGAGAAAAAGGTCGATTTTGCAATTATAGAAGATACGTATCAACTATCTAAATTGCAAGGAAACGAGAACTTCATTCTATTGCACCGTGGAGCAGACATCCAGAAAGAAAATTTCAAATTAGAATACTCCGGCACCCATAAAGTCAACCTTCTTTACAATGACAAGCCGTTTGAAGATGGCGTATGGATCTTACTCCGTATATCTAGAGTGGACCACTACTCAGGGGTAAGACCTTGGTTTCACAAAGCTCGAGAGACTAGAACCTTAATTCAAAACTTGATTGACAATTATAGTCTTGGCGGTCTTAGTCGTGAAGTTGCACTACGACAACTTACTCTTTCCGAACAAGACTCTGACAATGTTGTATTTAGAATAATGGAACTCATTTCGATCATTCGAAATGATTTTGTTTTATCGTTTAGAGATGCGATGGTCGCGAGTTCTGAATTTCTAACCCTGTTAAGAAATGCAAGAATCGCAATTGAGGCTAGTGATGTTAACGAATTTAATGAGCGGAATAAGACCTTCTATGCTTCAATTAAAGATGACAAGGAACCAAACAAGCAAATCTTAGATGTGCTAACTGAGGAATTTGATGCTCTGAAATTCCGGGACAAGAAATTAATGGCTCGCACAACCTCTCTTGAAGAAAACGATTTGTGGAGAAGCTTGAAGCATACTGATTTTATATCTAAAATTGCTTAACTCAACAATACTCTCTCGCTCACAATGAGGTTGTCATATGCCCTAATCGTAATTTTCGGTTTGTCTACCAGCGGTGAACGCATAGTCGAAAACACCTAGCAGGCAAGCATTTTTTTTGGAATTCTTACAACTTTAGTAACAATAACTGGCTGGTTTGTAACAGAGCATATAAAAAATACGAGCAACAGCAATCGAAGCAAAATCGATCAACAGGCTAAGCACCTTGAAAGGCAAATAGAACTGTTTTATGGTCCACAATTTAATCTTGTTAATCAAATTATTACTTGCAATCACGTTCTCTACCAAATCAATAATTCCAAGAATCGTAGTTTAGAAGATAAACAGATTATAGTCAATTTTTTCCATGAACAGTATTTTATGCCACTATACAAATAGTTCAATGGAATTCTAAAGAGTAAGTTGTTTTTAATAGAGGGATCTTCACTTCCGGATAGCTTTTACAATTATCTCAGACATGCCATACAACAACAAGCACAGTTGTCCCTCTGGAACAATCGCAGATTTCACACTAGTGATATACATGGAATTCCATATCCAAATGAATTGTACAAGGATATAAAAGGAGGTTTAGATTTAAACATAAAAAAATACTCGAATTTAGTCTATGTTCTCGAACAACAAACAGCCAGAATGACAAAATTATAGGGAATGACAATTTTCATTGTGAAACAAATGATTTAATCCTTCGGGAAGTAGTGAATATAAGTGAATGAGCTAAAATAAGGAAGGCAGCCGAGCGGAATTACTATCCTGAAGATGACGAAACGCTATAGGAATGCTCGTTTGCCCGGACTGTTACAGTAGGAGGTTATTGAGTACGAATGGACGCAATACGGCAAAAGGAGCCACAAGTGCAATAATTGTAGTCGCCAATTTGTCGGCTATTATGCGCACACCATAATTGAAGAACGTCGCAAAGATTTATTCGATCAGTGGCGCGAGCGCATAAGTCTGCGCAGCCTATTAATGGCGATGATGGCAAGCATGATTGTAGCCAATCTACTTGATCATTGAGCGAGGGGAATCGATACTGCATGATTTGGGCATGTTCCGGGAAATGTTGCACTTGAACTACCTCTAAGACCAACAACTCATTCGTTCATAGGCCGATTGAATTTAATGGTAATTTACCTGTCAAACCGCTAACGAAGATATAGGTAGTCTACTGGCCAGAGTTCAATTAAGTAATAACCCACCATATAGGCGTATTAGGGTAAACAAATTGCACAGCAAATATGAATAAGTAGCTGATGCACTGCCATATACAACTTTCACTTCGATCCCGATTGACAAGCTAACTGCGCCACCCTTAATAAAAATCACCATACAGCCACGAAAACGCTGACCTACTTTATTAAGGCTGTTTTAGTGGTTCCACAGCCGGGGTAGGTCGGCTAGTAAAGAGGGCTATCCTTCCCGAAAAAATTGCCAATCACAAAACTGCCATTGGGTACCTCCTCTGGCATTAAAACTTAGCTAAAAATCCTTACTTCTAGAATACTCTCCGAAATTTCCACAACTTAATTAGGGGCAAGACAAAAATACAGAATGGAAAACAATCAATTCCTTAAAAGCAACCCTCACATATTCGGCAAACGAGTAATTTTTTCAACCAAAACGATATTAACTTTTGCGATAATCAACATTATTACATTTGCCAATTATATTGACATGCAAGAAAGGATTTACAATGCTAAATATTTGAACTTAATGAAATTCGTATATACCATGGATGAAAAATTTATGGAGTTCGAAAATTTTGAGCTAGAACGTATATTTTACCTTGAAAAAGTGAATCCAAACCTTGCTATTGCCCACATCAGCGCTAGGAATTCGCTGATCAATATTTTACGTAATTATGGATTACTTATTAATAGAAGTATGAAAGGAGAGGGAGCATCTAAAAACATTTTTTCTTTAATGTCAAACGATGACGAGGCCAGGCTTACAGAAAAGCCCTTGAATGGAGTGGATTTGAATTACGAAGTATCTACATTTAATAAATTAGACTATCGATTACCTACAATTGATTGCGCGATCATTAAATTTAAAAAGTACTTGTTACCTGAACAAGGCTATTTGATAACCACTATAGACACAATCGATCTTATTCGTAGTCTTGATGCTGTTCAGGCCAATGCCAATTCTAAGAATGATGAGGTAACATTCAGCATGCCTGAAGATTCATCTGAAAGCCGATGGATTGAAGGTCCTGGGGCGGGCCAAGAGAAAGCAACTGGGACTGGGGGACCTTCAGGCAGCGGGTTATTGGGAAACATAAAGTTTTTACGTATCAAGGTGTTTAAAGATTCCCTATTCATGTTTTTTACAGAAGCGGGACCGCTAGGCAATGGGCAAGGAGGCCTTCCTACATCTAACGTTAAGATACCGTATACAATCTGCGTAAAGGTTAACACCGACACTATCCTTTTCCCACCAAGACTAAAGTTTACAGAATTAGACACAAACCTCGTCAATGACCTCATAAACAACCCTAAGAAACTTGATTTTCTGCAATCGACTTATGGTAACTACGAAATAATGAAAATAAACGAAATTATGTCTGAGGCAATAAAAAAGAGCCATGATTCTGTTTCAGTTCTCGGATTCGATATTTCGCGAAAGTGGTTCCCAGTGGCAATGTTCTTAATTCTTTTGAGTGTATATTACTTGCTCTATGATTCGTTAAAGCTGTCAAACAAACTACAATTTAATGTTGTTTCAGATTATGCTTCTGAAGACGTTTTTCAGGTCGTTTTGAGGAGTCATGCAATGAGATTTTGCTTATGGGTAATGGCCCCGCTACTCTTCTTTGTTTTCACTGTATGTTCAACACCAGTCTACTTCAGCCCAATATATTATTTATTTGTTTATTTTTGTTCAGTATGCTGCCTCACTCTAGGTATTATTTCTTTTAGCTTTTCATTAAAAAAATGATATACGCATTTCACTTTATTCGAAATTATTTCGGTCATTTTCAACTATTCTCTTAATTCAAAGATATCAACCGGGGGGCATTCCAGTTATTCCGTTAACTCATTCATCCAAAGCTAAACCAGTCGTAAAATAAGCCCTCAATAGCCAAGATGACTGGATCAAAATAAACCTTACCGGTAAAATTATTGTGGCACCCATATATGCCATGATACCAAACAAGCCTTTTAGTTAAAGCCCCTTTTGCAACGATCTCGCTGCTACAGCAGTGGAAGTTAACCCTCACCCCCCATACCGACTAAACACATGCTGATAAACCGCCCCCGACAGCTGGTTCACTTCGATATCGGAGTAAAGCTCTACGGATAGGTACAGCAGCCGGTCGTGGATGGTGGTGCGTACCTGGGCCGTCACCTGGTGGCTTTTACGCCAGTGGTCTACGGACAGGGCTTCAGCTTTGAGGGTTTTGAGGAGGTCCTCGGCGATGCCCCTGACTTCGGAGCGATAGGCGCCCTCAAGTTGCTTGCCCTCGCGGAGTAGGTCGAAGATGGCCAGGGCTTCGTCGTTGCTGAGGCCCTCGCGGACGTAGCGGGCCTGCTCCTCGCCCAGATCGCCAACCAGACGGGTGAGTTCGGAAAATACCTTGTCGAGGGAGGCCTGGTCCTTGCCGGTGTTGTAGGACGCGATGATTTCCTGATACCTTTCGTAGAAATCTAACCGCAAGGGATTGTCGGTAAGCATGCGCCGTAACTGGCGGTCGACGGCCTCCTGGAGGTTATAGACGAGCGTATTCTTGTTTTTATGCTGCTCGAAGGCCGCCTGTAAAGCATCGAAATCGAGATTTGTCAGGTCCACGCCGGCATCATCGTCGTTGAAGGTTGAGTCGGTTACGCTGACACTTTCGCTGACGATTTGCTGAAGGTGCAGAATGATCGACGACACGTCGGCGGAGCGGACTGCCTGGTTCAAATGCTTATACACCGCCTCTATGGCTTCGAATGTCCGGGTGTGGCGCTTGGCACCTTCCTCGGGAAAAAGGGCCTGGTACTTACGGAAAACGGTCCGGGCCATGGTCTCGAAGGTGGCCCGGGTGGTCTCGTTGCGGCTGACGGCATCGGCACCGCGGCGGATCGCCGCCAGGCGCTTCATGGCACTTGCTTCGAGCACGTCGCGCAAGTTGAAGTCGAGGGATTTCAGGTAGCGGCGCACGTCGCCAATGGCCTGCTCCAGTTCCTGTTCGGTTTCAGCGAGGTCCACCACGGGGCCCCACTCTGCTTGGTTTGCATTGCTCCCGCGTCCCCGCCCTCCTTCTCCGTATATGGCGTAGGCTTCCCGCAGTTGCTGATAAACGTTACCGTAGTCGACGATAAGGCCGTTTTCCTTGTCATCCCCGTAGACACGGTTGGCGCGGGCGATCGTCTGCATAAGGGTGCGCCCCTTGATGGGCTTATCCAGGTAAATGGTGGATACGCTGGGCGCATCAAAGCCCGTGATCCACATCGCGCAGACGATGGCCAACCGGAAGGGATGATCGGGATCCTTGAATTCCTTTTCCAGGTTACGGCGGACCATCTTTGCCCGGTGCTCCTCGATATTCAATCCGAGGTCCCAGAATTTCTTCACCTCATTCTGTTCAGGACTGACGATCACGCACACCTCGGTAGCCGCCACCCGGTCGTACTTCTCGCCTGGCTCGAGACCGGCGAGGTATTCCTGCCAGTACTCGGTGACGTAGTCGTACATGCGCACGGCGGTCGGCTTGTCCAGGGCCACGAACATGGCCTTGCCCTGGTAGCCCCGCTCGTTAAAGTGCCACACGAGGTCGCGGGCAATGGCGCGCAGGCGGGGCTCGGCGGTGAGTATGGGGTAGTTCTTGCTGAAGAGACTGGCCAGCTTGCGGCGCTGGTCCTCGTCGAGGTCCTCCCGTTCCAGGACTTCGGCCATTTCCAGGTCCAGCTCGGGATTGTCGAGCTGCAGTTTTTCGCCCCGGTTGAGGTACTTCAGCGGCAGGGTGGCTTCGTCTTCAATGGCCCGGTTGAAGTCGTAAACCGATACGTAATCGCCGAAGGTGGCGCGCGTCAGTTCTTCCTCCTCCTTGATGATCGGGGTTCCCGTGAAACCGAGAAACGATGCATTCGGCAGGGCCCGGTAGCGCATATTGCGGACGCCGCCCCCAGGTCCTTATTGTGGATGTCTTTTAAAATATCCCGATCGCTAGGGATAAAATACGATAGTACTACTTGTTTACTTTGGTAGTTCAGCAACTACCGACCGTAGGGATGAACTTAACCTCCCCCAACAACTCCCGAAAGATCCAGGACCTTCTACTTAATCGGGTAGAAGGAATAAGCTGGTTTTACTATAACGTTGACCTGAACGAGGCCCTAGGCGGTAGGGAGGAGATATACGCCACCCAGATCGAGGTAGAAAAATTTATGGAAGATATCAACTCTGACATCTTCGGCAAGAACAAGCTGAAACCCGGGACGAAAGAAAGGGGCACCACCGAGATCCTGCAATTTCTGGCGAGCATTATCAAGGCCAACCCTAAGGTGCTGGAAGACGTGATCCGTCGCCTGTTCGACGTCAACGAAATACGCAATGAGTCCGACGCCGGGAAGGGCCTGCTGGGAAAATTTAACCATAAGGATCGCGCGGCCCGCAACGAGATCTATACCGAGCGGATCAGAAACGACCACCGGGAAAAGAAAGGCAACATCGTTGTACTCGCGGAGGGAGATTCCTGGTTTCAGTTTCCCACCACCTACTTCGGGATCGACGGGGTAAAGGACATTTTGGACTGGCTGATCGAAGACGAACACTACGCGGTGCGAAGCCTGGCCGCTGGCGGGGACTGGTTCTCCAATATTTTCCATTCGGGGGAGTACATCGAAGAACTGCCGAAGGTGTCCCCCGACGTATTCCTGGTCAGCGGCGGGGGCAACGATCTGGTCGGCAACCGACGGCTCGCCCTCATGGTCATCAATCCGAAGTACGAAACCCCGGCGGCCGACGACTGCGACCAAAGCAAAAGACTCATCGAACTGCGCAGCCAGATCGAGGGGATCGATATCAAAAAATACAAACTCGGCCTCCGCTACCTCTCGGAAGAGTTTTTCAACTTCCTCAACGTCTACTTCATCCAGTTCTTCGTCTTCTCCATAAGTCTTTCAAACGCGAAGCAGTACAAGCATATGCTGATGATCACCCAGGGGTACGACTTCACCCTGCCCTACCATGGCAGCCGCGCCTACTTCGCGGCCATGCAGTACATTTTCAGCCGCTTTACCGATACCGGTGGTTGGCTGTTCGACCCCCTGAAAATGAAGGGAATCGTAAAGGCCGATGTCCAGGAAGCGATCATGTACGCGATGATTACCGAATTCAACGAGATGCTACAGCAGTTGGCCACCTTTGACGGCCTGCCCAACCTGTTCCACATCGATTGCCGCGGCGTCGCGCGCAACGAAGACGACTGGTTCGACGAACTCCACCTCCAATCGGAAACCTTCGAAGTGATTTCCAAAACCTACAAGGCTTGCATGGAAGAGAACGTGGGTTTCGCAAAAAAACGAAAAGGGAAGAAGAATGTGTATCTGGCCCGGACGTACCGGGAAAAGGCCAAGGTATAGTGATCGCGCTGCCGGGTAAGCGGATTATTATTACACTTCAATTACTTTGGCCATGACAGGGAAGAATGAGGTCATAGGCTTCGCGGAGGAGACAGTTTTATTTAGAAGATTATGAACAAGGCTATACATTAAAGAAACCTTTAATTCGTTCACGCTTTCCACGTGTCGGGCAGGTTTAAGGAAAGGCGATAATTTAAACGTGTCAACCACTATTGCATTAAATACGCCACCATACATAATTAGACCCCAAAATCATGTGATGCAACAATACCCAGCACTAGTGATCGACTGCTCCACTGCTTGTGATTAATATTGGATAATTCAAATTTACCCCGCCAAATCCATTGTAGACATTTTGTCAATTCGAATACTGCATTATGTCATTAACGTACCTGACGCAGCATTGGCTACTATTGATTTCACGCCTAAATTGATTTGATATGTCCATAGATATTAAACCGACAGACTTTAGCGACACCAACGGTGAACATACCAGCGCCCCTATAAGTCACCTCGAAGATCTGGAGTGGACTTCGGAAGAAAGGAATAAATCCCTCACTATTTTATACCGTTATGGTGAACTTCATGCTCTACAATCTATCAACTGGTATTTGGAATATAAAAACTCTAAATCCTGGTGGTCCAGAGCGCTCCGTATCGGCACTATATTTTTCGGCACTTTGGGCGGCCTATTTCCGGTATTATCACCCCTGCTTACTTCGTCTGCCAATTTTGCTCAATTGGGGTATATAGCCATCGCCCTGTCAGCCGGGTGTATTGCCGTCGACCGATTCTTTGGATTTTCAAGTGGTTGGATGAGGTACATGACTACCGCAAACATGTTGACAAAATTGTTGCAGGATTATCGGCTGGAATGGGCAATGCTCAAAGCGAAATTAGTGGGCAAACCTCCCACTGACGAGCAGCTCCTGTTATACATTCAACGGATAAAGGAATTCATTGCTTCCGTCAATGTTCAGGTGGAGCAAGAGACATCCGCTTGGGTTACGGAATTCCAAACAAGTCTAGTTGACATTGAAAAGAGCATCAAAAAAACCGAAGAAACAACAAAACCTGGGGCCATCGACATTACGGTCACAAACGGGATGGAAGTGGACGGGGGATTTACGCTTTTCCTCGATGGAATGACCATTGCAACAGTACGGGGCACTAAGTACCAAATTGGATACGTCACGCCTGGGCCCCATAAAGTCGCCATAGTGGGAAGAATTGGTGCAAATGAATTGGATGCCTCAGAGTTAGTAAATGTGGACCCAGGTATTATAGCAAAGGTTACACTTGCTTTGCCGGTGATGGAGGCGCAGCCGTAATACGTTGATGCATTGGAAAACTAGCAACCGTTCCCGATTTATGTACGCATGGATTATCAAGTATTCCTACATGAAAACTATATTCCTATCATCCTTCCTCCAATACTTGGTCATCCTGGCTATAATGCTCTTATCATTTGGTCTATTCCACAAGGCATTCTCCCTCATTGATGAGTATTTTCCTATACCTGAAAAATCGATAATGGAAGGAGAATTTAATGATGCCAAGTTATTCATTGTCCATGGATACAATGAAATCAAATCCTTGTCCATCCAACTCCTAACTCTATTAACAGCCATTCTCATTTTCTCCGTTACGTTTTCTGAAAAAATTGTGAATTTCAACCAAACAACTAGATCTGTTCGGCTCATGCTTGTAGCAGGTTGGGCCTTGCTGATGTGTGCTATTGTTTCCGACGGTGTTGGCCTCGCATTGAACGCGTTTGCACTTCCTCTTGCATTAATAGATTTATATGAGCATGAAACTGGCGCCCCTAATTATATTCTCGAGTTTTACGAACCCGCTTTCAATTCCTTCAAAGCTATATTAATTAGCGGTGTTTTTTTTATTTATGGCCTCATTTTTATAGTAGCTGCAGGAATTGTATCAGTGTTTATCAAGCCATCCATATAGCTGTTATTTACTGCCGCAATCCATCCACTTTAAGACTTGCAACCGCTTCGCTCAATGGGCCACCTTTTCCTAGTGGTAGGCCTTTGAGGAATTAACCATGTACCATTTGGCTACCGGGGACAAAAGGCCTGGCACCCGCGCCCCGCCGCAGAAACACCCCCCCCCTACTCCCCCACCGGCGGCGGCCCCTCCGGCACCATCGGCTTGTACTCATACTCCCCCAGGTCCTCCTCGAATTCCGCGCGGATGCGGTCGCGCAGTTGCTCGTCCTGGAAGAGATCGACCATGGTGCGGGCCAGGGCCTCGGCGGCGAAGGCCATGCCCTTGTGGCCGATACTCATGCCGCCGCAGGCCACGACGGCCCAGCTGTGCCAGGGTGTGCCGTTCGGGGCGGTGGTGGCCCGCAGGCGGATCACCGGTACCACGTAGCTGACGTCGCCGACGTCCGTGGAGCCTCCGCTGGCCAACTTCTCCGTTTCCTCCAGCGGCTCAATCTTGCTGATGGCACCGATCTGGGGCTTGTCGACGGCTTGTTGAATTCCCCGGGCGAATTCCTGCTCCGCGTCGGTATACTCGATCGGGCCCATCTCCTCCAGGTTCTTTTGCAGGACCTCGGCCCCGGTGCGGTTGACCAGCACTTCGTGAATGCCGGACACCAGCTTGACCTCATATTCCACGTTGGCCATCAGGGCGGCCCCCTCGGCGATGCGCTTGACCTGTTCGTATACCGGCCGCACGCCCTCGAAGTTGGCGTCGCGCACGCGGGTCCAGATGCGGGCGTAATCCGGCACGACGTTGACCACTTCTCCGGCTACCTCGATGTCATAGTGAATGCGGACGCTCGGTTTTATGTGTTCCCGGTAGTAGTTGATTCCGGTAGTATACAATTCCAGCCCGTCGGAGGCATCACGGCCGTTCCAGGGATCGCTGGCCGCGTGGGCCGCCTGACCACGGAATTCAACGATGAAGTCGATCAGCGCCAGGCCGGTCTGTACCCCCGTTTTCGTTTCGTCGGAGGGATGCCAGTCCATGACCACGTCGACGTCCTCGAACGCCCCGGCGCGGATCATCCACAACTTCCCGAAGTATTTCTCCTCGGCCGGCGTACCGTAGAAACGGATGGTGCCCTGCAGTTCTCCACTCTCGATCAGCTCCTTGATGGCCGTAGCCGCACCCAGGCTGGCCGTACCGAACAGGTTGTGCCCGCAACCGTGACCGGCACCGCCCTCATTCAGCGGCTGTTTATGGGGTACCGTGGCCTGACTCAGTCCCGGCAGGGCGTCGAATTCCCCGAGAATCCCGATCACCGGTTTCCCACTGCCGTATTCCGCCGTGAAAGCGGTTGGCATGTCCCCGATATTTTCCTTGACGGTGAAGCCCTGCGCCCGGGCGTATTCCTTAAGCGCCTCCGCCGACCGGGTTTCCTGAAAAGCAACCTCCTCATACGACCAGATCCGGTCGCTCAGCTGGGTTAGCTCCGTAAATTGCTCCTCAATGCTTTCGCTCACGACTGCTTTTAGGTCACTCTGGGCGGCGAGCGCGGGTGCAAACTTGGTGACGGGAAATCCCATCAGCAGCCAGAATAATAGAAGGGTAATGCGAGCGTCCATACTGATCCGTTTGCTACAAGGTAGCAATATAGCTAATGCCCCCTACGGTTGCGCCTTTTTGGATGCCCGCCTATCCACCAGACCGGCGGTAGCGGCCGCGACGCTCCGGGAAGAGCCTACCGGACCACCAACCGACCGACACTTCTCCCCCGTCTGGTCGTCACCACCACGAAGTAAAGGCCGCCGGGCATATCTTCCACTCGGATGTCGGTACCTCCGGCGACGTAGCGGCCCTCGCGCACTAAGCGTCCGCTACCCGAGATCAACTGCCAGTGTCCGTCGCCGTATACACCGGGTACTTCCAAACGCACCCGAGTCGCCGCGGGATTTGGGTAAAGCCGCACGACCGGTGGTGCAGTTACGGGATCCGAAGAAGATGTAAGGCAAGCGGCACCGCCCCCGGGCACGGTAGCGGTAAAGGTTTTGGTGAGCGTGCCGCACACCCCCGCCTCTTCTACACTAACGGAAGCGGTAAGGCGGGTACCTGGGTCGGCCACGAGTTCGATCACATCGGCGTAATCCCGTACTTCAACCGGGCCGTCGGATGATAGGACCTCGACCGTACGGTTGCCAAGTTTCGCGCCGACCGGCAGGGCAAGTACCGGACTGCAATCCGTGGCCGGCAGCGGTCCCAAATCCGCTTCGGTGGGGCATTCGCCGAGTCGGTGCAGTTCCGTGCCGATGAGTGGGTGGGTAGCCGAAAAGAACAGGCCGGAGGGAACACTCATAAGTCCCCTCGGGTAGCTGGAGGTCGGACCGGGATAATAATCCTCCACAAGGTGGGTACCCCCAACGGTGCCATCAGTCCTAAACAGTTCGTAGCCACCTTCCTCTGCCTCTGCCGTAAAGTATAGGTGACCTTCGTGCACGGATATTGCGTCTACGTAATCTGGATAGATTCGTAAAGTCCCCTCCGGCGTGCCGTCGGTCCGGTAGAGACCATGACCAATGTTGTAAAAAAGGTAATCTCCGAAAGGGACGAAATCAATTACGTAGTACGATCCACCTTCGGGGTGCCTATCCGGCAACATATAGGTATTCTCCGGGGTACCGTCCGTCACCCAGATCTGCCGGCCTTTGTTCTCGGTCTCCGCGGTAAAGTAGCACCGACCGTTGAACACTACGGCGTTTAGGTTATGTCCGAAATCCGCCCTGCCATCGAAGGTTTTGATTCGTACGGTCCCCTCGGTGGTCCCATCCGTACGCCAAATGCTGTTCCTAAAGAGATGTGCTTCCATAAAGTATGCCTGCTCGCCGGAAGACGCGAATGCCGCCAGGTAGGAGTCAGTACGCCGGAATTCACTTACCAATCGCGTACCCTCAGGCGTTCCGTCGCTAAACCACACACCGTAGCCGCGTTCGTGGTCGATCCCCTCGAAAAGTATGCCGCCGCGGAAGGGAACCAGTTCGGTAGGCGTAGCGGAATTCACCCCCGGCACCAGATTGAAGACCAATTCTGTGCCTGTGGCTGTTCCATCGCTGACGTAAATTTCTTCGTCCCGCGCGAGGAAGACCCGGTTTCCGCTGACCACGGTACCGTACACCTCTCCCTCCAGCAGAAGGTAGGTGCCGGCAGTGGTACCGTCGGTGCGGAACAATCCGCGCTGGTAAATGCCGTCGTGGTTCAAAACGCCATTAAAAAGCACGAGATTACCAAAATGTACGGGTTCACGGGGGGATGTGGCTAGTACCCCCTCCCGGATCATCTGGGTCGATTGCCGGTCCCCGGCCGTGCGGAAAAGCCCGCCCGAATAGGGTAAGCTGCTTATGGTAAAGAGCAGGTCGCCTTCCGGACCGGGCCCCAGGGGTCGGACGCCGGAGTTCTCGCCGTCGTTGTCCAGTTCAACCAGTTTCTTAGCCCGCGCGTCGTGGGGCCCCACGATCCACCACTCGGCATTGTCCCCGGCGGCGGCAGCCCGGAAGAGCAGGCCGCCCCGGAAGGGCTGCAGCGCGAAAATGGCCTGACTATTGGTGGTACCCGCGTGAATATTGGTGAGGGAGGTAAGCTTCTCCCCGGTCGCATCCATCCGGTAAAGTTCGATCCCCTCCTCCGGTTGTTGAGCCGGAAAGTACACTGCATCCCCGGTAAAGGTCACCGGACCGCTACGGGTCAGTTTCGGACCGTCGTTCTTATCCCGGACGTATCCGCTGTTGGCGCTCGTACCATCGGTGAAGTACATTCTGGCGTGAACATTAGAAACCGGAATGTCGAGCAGTAAGCCCTGAGTAGTATTCCCGATGATGGAGGGGTAAATAACGTATTCACCGACCACGGTGACCACCGCTGCGGAAGCACCCGTAGGTCCGAGCAGATGCACGCTGAGGGTATCGCTTCCACGTCTGACGAGCAGATACGGAGTCCGTTTGCCCAGAGGACCGGGAGCTAAGGTCAGGTGGGTCACTTGCCCTAGTGCCTCCGTGTCCACCTCCCTGGCGCCGGTCCCAGGCAAGTACCGGTATATTTTCCGCGTGCCCCGCCGGTCGATGGACAGGAAAATGTCTCGACCGTCACTCAGCGGCGGACCGATGAAGCGCGGATAATCGTCGTCGCCGAAGTTGAGCGTATCCACTGGCTGCCCTTCCTGGGTGTATACCAGAATTTTTAGTTCCCCTCCGAAGCTACCGCTGAAGTAAAATCGGCCGTCGAGGTAATCGATGTCGGTAAAGCCGGCTTCAATCGGGAACTGCAGCAGGGTATCCAAGCCGGGGTCCGCCAGATCGAGGCCCATGAGTTGGCTACCGGTCCGCCAGGATTTGAAGTGCAGCAGTATCCGATCGTTCGCGTAGGAGAACAGTCCAGCGAAGGAACCGCTTTCCCCGTCGCGTCCGTGGGCCCGCGTCAGTAGTCGCTGAAAGCCCCGGTCGGGGCCGAACAGGTAGAAGTGCAGGCTGTCCGAAGTAGATGCCGCGAGCAGGGTCCGCCCGGCATTCAGTGGGTAACTGGTGTAGTCGGTGTTGTGGGTAAATTCCGGGAAGCGCGCCAGTTGCTCGTCGGCACCGGTCTGGTAGTTGGTCCGCCGTAGCTGCGTAGGGTCACGGAAATGATGGGCGAAGTAGTAATAGTCGTTCCCGTGGGCGAAAGCGTGCCGGATATCCCCCCCTGGGGCGGTGTGGGTGCTCAGGCGGCGAGTACCGCTCGCCGTACCGTTGCTGCCAGTCACCGAATGCGGATTATCGGGCGCGAAGGTGAAGTACACCACGCTGTCAATGACGCTGGTGTAACCGACTTTGTCGGAATACTGGTTGACCCGCTCGGTACTGAAGTTGATCACCGGCTGAATGCGCTGTTGGGCGATCAGGGGTAAGACGAAGAAGAGGGAGGACGCCAGGACGGGGAGTCGAAAAAGTTTCGGGTGCATACTAGTTCATGAGAGGTACCAACTACAACTGAGCTGCCGGAACGAAATTGCGCGTTTGCACACCGGCCCCCATAACTTTACAGTCGATGGGGCGCACCGGACGTACCCCTCACTGTACCCTTAAACTGGTCGCGCCTGTTCCTTCCGTTAGGTATAAGGCAACGGAACCACTTACAAAACGACCAGACGTGCCCGCCACCATCTACCGTTTCTCCTTCACCACCTCCACCCCCCTAAACATCACCGGGTTATCGCTCAGCCGCAGCGCTTTGCCGCTGGCGGTGGTGACGTCGCGTAGGATCACCCGCTCGGTAAGGATGTAGGGATAAGGCTCGGCGTAGGCGGTGTCCGTGCGCTGCGGATTGAAGTCAGCGAACAGGGCCGGCCCCGGGTAGTCGGCGGGGAGTCCGGAATCGTCGATGTGCAGGCCGGTGATGGTGATGCTGTCCGGCATGTAGCAGACGTAGCCAAAATCGTGCTGTCCGGAGTGGTGGCCGTCGATCACCGCCGCGCCGACGTTGGTGGGCACGAAGGTGCAGTCGCGCAGCAGCAGTTGACCGCGCCAGGTACTGCCGTAATCGGAGCGGAGGTTGACGAAGCGGCCGCCGCGCACCGTAGTATTTTCCACGGTCAGGGTGCCGCTGCCGATGGCATTAATGCCCATGTGCCCGAGGGTGGAGTTGCGGATGGTCGCGTTAGCCACCCCCTTGTGGGCATCGAAACGGGAGAGGACACAGCTGTCGTAGACCAGGTTTTTGCAGTAGTTGGAGCCCATGATTCCCCAGTAGGTACGGTCGTTGATGTCGTTGGTCTGGGTACAGTTCACGAAGGAGACGTGCAGGGCCCGGTTGGCCAGGATGTCGTAGCTGCCCATGCTTACCGGGCGACCGGCCGCGCCGATGGTGGAGTAGGTCTTGTGGCCGGTCAGTACGCAGTTGCGCACCGTCACGTAGGCGCAGTTACGCAGGTTGATGAAGCCGCCGTAGGGGGCCCCGTGCTCGCCTTCCCCGGTGATGCGGTGCTCGAGCCCGTCGACCACTACCCGCGACCGCTCTACGACGATGTTGCGGGCGTAGTAGGTGTATTTGGATTCCGCCTGGTTGGCTACGGTGATGAAGCGTCCACCGGTGATGTACAGGGTATCCTCCTCAATCGGGCGGGCGGTGATCTCGGTAATGCGGTCGAAGTCCCAGATGATGGGCGTTTGTGGGTCCACCCTCCCGTCGGCGTCGACGACGAAGATGTCGGTCTGCGCCGCTCCCCGGTCCTGGTTAAGTCCGTAACGGATGTAGTGGCGCACGGAGTCGTTGGTCACGGTCACCAGACTGGCGGCGGGCAGTTTAATTGGGAGACGTTCTTGACCACGCAGCAGGCGGGTAATGCCCTGGGGTACGAAGATCTCCTCCCGCGAGCCAACCAGAAACACCGGCGCCGAGATGTTGTCGACATCCGTATCGTCGATGAGGAAGGTAGCGGTGCCAAAGTCAGTCGAAGTCAGTACTTCCGCAGTCCGGTCTTTACCGCCAATGTAGTAGGTGCCATCCATGGCACGCACTGGCAGTTCGTGGCGATTAGCGTAGGCGTGCGCTGCCCGGATGGCCGCACTGGCATCGGTAGTCCCGTCGTCCGCGGCGCCGAAGTCGCGGTAGGTAACGTAGCCGCGCTGGCGGATGATCTCTTCTTGCCCGGAATCCGGTTCGGCGGGCGAACCCTCCTGAGCCGGCACGGTGGCGGCAACGAAAAGGATAAGCAGCAGCAGGACATGGCGCATGATCGGAACGTTGTAGGCAGCGGGAGACCTTAAGGTACTCGTTTCGCCGGTTTCGTGCTTCGGGCGGCGGAGCGCAGGTGCAAGGCTTACTCCTGGAATGCCGGCCTCTTTGGTGAAGACCTTAGTAGATCCGATCTAGAAAATACCCTCGATCGTATGAGTAATGCCGTTACAGCTGACGGTTTCCCCTATCCCGCGGTTCAGGAATGCCTGTCCAATCGGCGACTGCACAGAAATGCAGAAATACACCTGCTCCCCCAGCCTGACCTTGCCCAGCCCTACGGACAGGTAATAGCTCCCGTGTTGAGTCACCACCAAACTACCCTGCGTAACGCGGCCTTCGCTACTTTGCAGTTTCAGTGCCGCCAGCGTCCGCCGGTCCTCCATCACCTGCAGCAGTTGGCGATTGGCCTGAGCTTCCTCCCGGCCCAGCATGGCGCGCCCGGTTTCGTATTTATCCCCTGCGCTGCTCTTGGTTTCGCTTTCGCGGGAGGTATTGATCCCGTCCAGGATATTGTGAAGGGTAGCGATGCGGCGGTCGGTGTCGGCAACGCAGGCCTGGTGAAGTTGGAATTTTATGTTTGGGAGGTCTGACATGGGCCGTAATAATACCACCCCCCCGGCGTAGCTTTACCTCCTATCCTCATCCCACCACGAGCGCCAGCGAGCATTCAAGTGCGGCAGCCCCTTCACCCCCTCACTCCTTCACTCCTGCACCCCTAAACATGAGGAAACTAGCCCTTCACTGGAAAATCATCATCGGCATGGTACTGGGCGTCGCGTTCGGCTTTGCCGCCAGTGCGGCAGGGGCGACGGAATTCGTCGTGGACTGGATCAAGCCCTTCGGCATCATCTTCATCAACGCGCTGAAACTGATAGCCATTCCGCTAATCGTCGCCTCGCTCATTAAGGGAATCAGCGACCTACAGGACATCTCCCAGCTTTCGCGGATCGGCGGCCGCACCCTGGGCCTCTTCCTGATGACGACCGTAACGGCGGTGATCATCGGCTTGGGTATCGTCAATCTGGTGAATCCGGGCAAGGTCGTTTCCCCGGAAACGCGGGAGCAACTATTGGCCGCTTACGCCAGCGACGCCTCACAGCGGATCGAGATCGCTACCTCCCAGGCCGACCAGGGGCCCTTACATTTTTTGGTGGAAATGGTGCCGGAAAATCTCGTCGGCGCGGCCGCCTACAACGGCAATATGCTGCAGGTGATCTTTTTCGTCGTCTTCTTTGGCATTGGTCTCATCCTGATCCCCCCCGACAAAGCGCGGCCCGTAAAGGCCTTTTTCGATGGCGTGAACGAAGTCGTGCTTAAGTTGATCGACTTGTTGATGGCGACCGCACCCTACGCCGTATTCGCCCTACTGGCCGCACTGGTGGTCGAGGCACCGAGCGCCGATCTATTCGCGGCGCTGCTGTCGTATAGCCTGTGCGTACTGCTGGGGCTGGGCATCCTGACGTTGGGACTTTACCCCCTGCTGGTCCGCCTGTTCACGGGCGTCGGTTACGGAGCGTTTTTCCGCGGCATTGCACCGGCGCAATTGCTGGCCTTCAGCACCAGCTCCAGTGCGGCTACCCTGCCCGTGACCCTGGAGCGCACTACCGGGCACCTGGGCGTGTCGGAGGAGATCGCCAGCTTCGTGCTGCCCATCGGTGCGACCGTCAATATGGACGGCACAAGCCTGCACCAGGCGGTCGCCGCCGTTTTCGTCGCTCAGGTCTTCGGGCTCGAGCTCGACCTGGCCACCCAACTCGGTATTGTCCTTACCGCCAGTATGGCATCGATCGGCGCGGCGGCCGTTCCGAGCGCCGGCATCGTGATGCTGGTCATCGTCCTCGGACAGGCGGGCATCCCCGTCGAGGGCATCGCGCTGATCTTTGCCGTCGATCGGCCCCTGGACATGTGCCGCACCATCGCCAACATAACGGGCGACGCAACGGTGTCGATGGCCGTCGCCAAATCGGTAGGGAAGCTTGACGTCGACTCCATAGCCGGTGGTGGGTAGCATACCTATCAGTGATCGCCTCTGGAGGGGCTCCACCCGTTTCGGTCGGTTGCGGCTCCCCTATCCGCCCCCAACCACCAGTTTCTTCACCATCCGCCCAGTCGGGCTGCTCACCGAGACGAGGTAGGCACCCGGGGGTAGCCGGTCTACGTCGAGTGTGGCAGCGGGCGAATCATCGGCGGAGAAGCTCCGGCGCAGCACCACCGCCCCGGTCAGGGAGCGCAGTTCCACCACCACCGACTGGCCGGCGAAGGCGGACAGGCCGAGGGATACCCGGTGGTGGGCGGGGTTCGGGAAGAGATCGAAGTCAAACGGCGTGACTTCCGGCTGGGCCGGCAGGATGGCCACGGGCGCGGCGGGGGCCGCCAGCGGTGCCGTAGGGGAATCGGAAATCATGACCTCGTCGAATACGCCCACCGTTACCTGCCTGTCGTTCAGGCTCTCGGCGAAGAGGCCCACCCTGATGCAGTTCGTCATGACTACCTTCCTGGTGAAGAGCAGTTTCCAGGTTTGGCCGTCCGTGGAGGTATAGCCGGTGAAGGTGTTGCCGATGCGGACCAGCCGCAGCCAGCTGTCGTGCCGCCGGTTGTCCTGTGCAAAGCCGGTCTTGCCTCCGGTCGTAAGGCGGTACTCTCCGCGCACGATCGGGTTGCGCTTGCGCTTAAGTACCACCATGGGTGAATTGTCGGATAGGTCCTGACGCATTTCAAGGCCTACCCAACCGATGCCGCTCTGGCTGCTTATCCGGGCGACGATCTCGGCATCTCCGCACATCTCCTGGTACACCAGCTGCTGCTCGTCGCGGTTCTTTTTGGAAGCTCCCGTGGCGGTGATGGTGAACTCGTCAGAATCGCAGACGTCGAACGTAATCCCGCCGCCGGCCCCGCCAATGGCCTTTACGTCCCACGCGCCCGCTACCGGATCCGGCGGGTAGTCGCCTCCCGGACAAGAGACGGGTTCGTCGTACAGCGGGCAGACCAGCATCTCACATTCCGGGTCGCCGGAAAGCCGCACGTAAACGGGAACGCCCTTCGTACCGTCGGCCGGAATGCCGTTGACACAAATCACTATCTGCTGAGGGCTGACAACCTGAGTGAAGGCGACCGGGTAAGAGGTCCCGTCAACGACTACTTCGTATCCCGCCGTGGTGGAGGGCAGTAAGTTGCCCGTGACGTAGAAGCAAGTGCGGTAGGTGCCGTCGCCATTGCAGGTGGGTCCGATGTAGGCGTCGCTCGGTTGGCCGGCCACGCGCACGTCGGTGATCTCGCAGGTGCACTTCGGCTCATCGAAGAGGTTAGTGGCCGTAAAGGTGCAGCCGTTACCGGCGTCGATCGTGACGTCCACGTCGGCACTGGCATCCCCCGGCACGCCGGTTACGCAGACCACCACTTGCTGGGGGCTTAGTACCTGTACGAAAGCTGCGCTGTAGGCTACGCCATCCACGGTGATGGTGTATGCAGCCGCGTTGGCGGGCAGGAAGGTGCCCGTGAGGTAGAAGCAGGTGCGGTAAGTACCGTCGTTGTTGCAGGTGGGTCCGATGTAGGCGTCGCTCGGCTGGCCGGCTACGCGTACGTCGGTGATCTCGCAGGTGCACTTGGGCTCGTCGATCAGGTCGGTTGCGGTGTAGGTACAGCCACTTCCCGCGTCTACCGTTACGTCGACATTCTGGGTCCCGTCGCCCGGCACGCCGAGAATGCAAACTACCACTTCCTGTAGACCGATGACCTGCAGAAAGGCGCCCGTATACGGTATACCTTCAATTGTGATGCTGTAGGCTGCTGCATTATTGGGGAGATCCGGACCGCTGATGTAAAAGCAGGTGCGGTAGGTGCCGTTGTTGTCGCAGGTGGGCCCGATGTAGGCGTCGCCCGGTTGTCCCCCCAGCCGGACGTTGTTGATGGTACATACCGCGTCGTGGACGGGCGAAAGACTGAGGAGAAAGAAGGGCAACACCGTCAGGAGCAGCACATGTAGGGTAGATTTTCGGACTTGCATAATGTAATATTTTGGGTGAGGCATTACATAAGCGGTACGGGCTGGTCCCCCGGAGTGGGGCAGCTTTGATACCATAGCCACGGCGGGCGTACCATGAAGAGACGGACGGAGGAGCGCGCTCACATCCAGTCAGACCAGCAAAATGACGTTGTTATGTTTCCCCCGGGGGTAGCGGGCGGAAAATGGGTCGGTGTGTGGGGATAACCTGGTATAAAGTACGGGATATCACTACATCTTTTCTAATGTGTTATCACATTTATTTTTTATCGATGTCCCATGTTGGCGCCCCGCAAACACGGGTATCTGCACTCTAATTTGATCTGAGGCAACCGCATATATAGCGTCGGCCGACGAGGTGACCGGCAACGAAAGCTTCCTTGGGAATTACCTTGCACCTGCGCCCCGCCGCCCAGTGCACGCTGGTCGACTTAGAAACTCTGATCGTCTGCACTGGGGCCATAGCTCGCAGGCAGGGGGATGCCCAACAGCCGGTAGTAGACGCCGAGCTGCGCGCGGTGGTGGGTGATCTGGTTGAGGGCCTGACGGATGGCGAAATACTTGCTCCATTCCGCGATGAGGTTGCCGTTCATTTTTAGGGCCCAATTGGATTCCAGGTCATCGTCGGTCGCTTTGCTCAGTGCCTCCTTGCTGTGGTTGAAATTTTTGTCCAGCTCGGCGATGAGGTCGGAGGAGGAGGTGAGGGGGGACGGCGTTTTGGTGTCGGCGAGGTCCATGTACGAGGTAGCAAGCATGTCGCCCGTCCAGCCGAAGATGTGGGTGAGGTGGGTGACCAGGTGACTGAGCGCCATGCTTTTTTCGTGGGGCGCATACTTATTTTTATCTACGGGGTAGCGGTCAAAGAATTTGGCGGTAGTGGAGTACTCGTGGGCCAGTTCGGTTTGGAGGAGGTGGGTGATTTGCATTGGGTGGTGTTTGTTTTTGTGATCGTCCAAGTTAAGTGTTCAACTTAGCTGGTGATCCAATTTCATTACGGAGGGTTATTTCGGCCCTATTAAGGTACGACTGGCAAATCCTTAAGGTCATCCGAATATTTGGACCGGTTTCAACACTCTAAATATTAACGCTAATCTATCACTCGCCAATTGGGGAGTGCCTGTTCTAGCATCTTGACTTGCTCTTCAGCAACCCCAGTTCCTCTTAAATCTATATACTTCAAGTTAGTCAGATTGAAAAGGGGCTTGATATCGGTCAATGCCTCGTTATTGCTTAATCTGAGCGATTGCAAATTGGTTAGGTTGGCCAGAGCGTCGATGTTGCTTAGATCTGCGCTATCTAATTCAAGAACTCGTAAATTTGTCAGACCGGCCAGTCCGTCGATGTTACTGAGTGAGGTGTTGCCATTCAAAATGAGCGTTTGTAAACTTGTCAAATTAGTGAGTGCGTCTACGTTTTTCAGGGCGGTGATGCCACTCATATTTAATGTTCGCAACCATTTTAAATTGGCTAGCGCATCGACGTCAACTAGAGAGGGATTGTAACTCAAATTGAGTTTCTGCAAACTTGCCAAATTGGCAAGACCTTCGATGTTGCCGAGTGCTTTGTTACCACTCAAATCAAGCTCCTGCAGACTTGTCATATTGAGTAGTCCGTCTACATTGACCAGGGAAGTATTATCACTCAAATTCAGCTCCTGTAAGCGAGTTAAATTTGCTAGTGCGTTGACATCTTTTATGGCTGTGTTACCCTTTAAATTTAACGCTTGCAGATTTATTAGGTTAGCGAGACTGTTGATGTCTGTTAACTCGGGGTTATCGTTCAAATAGAGCGTTCGCAAATTCTTCAAATTAGCAAGACCGTCAACACTATTTAGGCAGAAGTTATCACTTGAATAGAGCGTTTGTAGATTTTTCAAATTGGCAAGACCGTCGACATTACTTAAACTGTCTGTACCACTCAAATAGAGTTTTTGTAACTTAGTTAAATTAGCAAGACCATCAACATTGCTTAGGGCCACAATATTGTCTAAATCTAGCGTTTGTAAATCCGTCAGATTAGTTAATGCGTCGATGTTATTTAGCTTTATAACGCTCCTTAGATTTAATGTTCGTAGATTTGTCAGATTGGCCAGTCCATTGATATTCGTTAGGGAAGTATTGCCGTTCAAATAAAGTATTTGTAAATTTGTTAGACTGGCCAGATCATCAATATCAACTAATTCAGTATTGTTACTTAAATCAAGCTTTATCAAGCTATTTAAGTTAGCTAAACCGTCAATGCTGTTTGTGACAATGCTATTGCTTAGATAAAGCTCTTGCAAACTTGTAAGGTTGGTAAGTGCATCAATACGGCCCAGATTCTCATTATTACTTAAGTTGAGTAACTGTAATCTTGTAAGGTGGGCCAATCCTTCAATGTCGCTTAGGTTCTTAATATTGCTTAAATGGAGCGTCTGTAATCTCGTCAGACTTGCTAAAGCGTTAACGTCGGTGAGGCTCGTGTTACCACTTAAATCAAGTGTTTGCAGATTCGTTAGACTCGCTAAATCGTTAACGTTGGTTAGGCTCGTATCTCTACTTAAATTGAGCGCTTGCAAGCTCGTAAGACTCGTTAAAGCACTAACGTCGTTGAGGCTCGTATTACCACTTAAATCAAGCGTTTGCAAGTTAGTTAGCCCCCCCAGAGCGTTGATATTATTCAGACTCGTATGGCCACTTAAATCAAGAGTTTGCAGATTCGTGAGGTTGGCCAGCGCATCAAAGTTGTTTAATTCATTTGTCTGACCCAAATCAAGTATTCGCAAACTCGTTAAGTTACCTAGAGCATTGATGTTCATCAAGCTGCCATTGTTACTTATGTTAAGTGTTTCTAACTTTCTTAAATTAACGAGTGCATCAACATTACTTATATTTGTGTTGTCACTCAAGTCAAGGGTTTGCAAACTCGTTAGGGCGGTAAGCGGACCTATGTCAGCTAAGTTGTTTGAGCTCAGGCTTAGATGAGTCAATTGTGACAATCCATTCAGTCCGGCGATGGAATTCAAGCCGACATTATCGGCGTATAAAATTTGAAGAGAGGGGTATACATTAACCATTGCTGGTAAATTTTTCTGTTCCTTTCCCCGCCAATCCAATGCCTTTACAGTGTGATTCAACTCGCCAATTTCGGAAGCTAGTTCATATTCATGCCCCAAAGTATCTATGAGCAGTTGTTTAGGCCCCTCATTTACTTTTGCAAACCCTTGCTTTTCAAATGGTTGGGCTTTACTGTACTTATAAGGTATTTTTACATCCAATTTTTTATTAATGAAGCCGAAAGTCAAGTACTCATCCTGACCTTTGGTCGCTAATCCAAATTCTCCATTATAGAAGTATATATTATTTAGAACATTCTCTGCTCTTTGGGCTTGTTTTTTAGCTAACTCCCGGGCGTCAAGAGCCTCCCTGGCTCTTTTCTTAGCGCTCACCATACCTAAGATCGCCGTTGAGAGTGCTACAAGCAGTGCTACTGTGAGAGCAACCAAGACAGTGTTTGATCTCCTTATCTTGCGAGCTTCCTCACGTTCTTTAACAAGAACCGCCGCCTGCTCCTGAGCCAACCGCTCCCTTTCCACCCGCTCTTCCTCGGCCTTTCGTTCTGCCTTGGCGGTCAGGATGGGTTTGACCAGGCTGTCGTGGCTTATTTCATAGTCGTAACCGCCACGCAGATCCGCGTTAGATCTTAGGAGCCTGCATTCGTTAGTGAGGGTGTGAAGGGTTTCCTCGGTTAGGCCGAAGTCGTAGATCTGACCGCTGTAGAGGCTGAGCCTGCGCTCCCCTTCTTCGTAGATCAGCTCATCCTCGATAAGCTGCCGAGCCAGGATACGCTGGGCCGGATCGGAAATGCAGCTTAGGTTATCCCGGTAGAATCGTTCGCTGATGGTCTTCAGATCGCCCAGGAATGCGGTAGTGATCGTTCGGTCAGCCTGATTGCCGAGGCGGCGGTCGAGGGCGTCGCAGATGACCTGAAGGTGGGTGCTTTCAATTCCGGCTTCCCCCGCGGCGAGGTAGTCGACCACGGCCTCCAGCGCCGGCGGAGTATAGTAAAAGGGAGGTGATGAGAAGTTTCCTGCCTGAGCCGCCGGCACTTCAATGGCGCGGGCGGCCTCTTCCCGGCTCAGTTGGGATAGTTCGAACCATACCTTGCTGATCATCGGTATGTAGTCGGATAGTCCTCCCAGCAGGTGCATTCGGTCGTCCCGGATGGCTATAATTACGTGGAGTTTAAATCCCCGCAGGAGCTGCTGGGTTTCATCCTGGGTAAGCGGACTGTTCTCTCCCTCATACAGGCTGAGCATGTCCCAGTATCGCTGCGGCAGGATGGTGTGGAGTGCTTCGGCAAGTTGCCGACGGAATACCAGCTGCTGACTGCGTGGGTAAGTAAAGAGCTCTTCAAACTGATCGAAGATCAGCAACAGGGAGGGAAGTTCCGCATCACTGCCGGAAGCGGACAGAAGGGATAGTTGCAGTTCCTTCAGCGCCCGCCAGAGGCTATCGTCGGTGGGAATCAGTTTGTTCAGATGAAATAGATCGGGCGGGGAATATTCGAGGGCCAGGCGGGTATTTTCAATAGTGATCCGGGTAGTGACCTGTGGGGCGATTACTTCCTCCGAGTCAGCGGCACCGAAGCGGACTTCGATCGGAATGAAATCACCGCTCTTCCGTATCAGCGGCAGTAGCCCTGCCTTAATGATAGAACTCTTGCCAACTCCCGATTTGGCGTGAAGTACCACCATTCGCTCCTGACGGATTAGCCGGTGGAATTTGACTGCGGTCTGCTCTCTCCCGTAGAAGATATCCGCCTGATCCTCGCTAAAGGGCTGGGGACCGGGATACCGACTACGTGCGTTCCAAACCTGCTTGCTCATAAGCTCATGGCGTGTGGTTGGAGAGCTTCAAGGTCATCGATCAGTTTCAGGAGCGAGACGTTTATTTTGTTCAGCTCCAGCTTGCTATCGTTATCCGGTATTATTCCTAACGTAATTTGCTCCTGCAGCCCGGTGTGACGGGATTTAAGTTGAATTACCTGCAACATGAGGTCACGGCCGGCGGTACCGGTCCGTTTAATTTCGTGTTGCAATCGATTCAAAGCATCCGATGTCTTTGAATTGCCGATCATCGCGCGTAGCCCTTGTGATACCGAAGCGTGTGAAGTTTGTACTGCCGCTTTCTCGCGAAGTAGGTTTTTAGCCCCACAGCGCGTGATAAGTCCGTTAAGGAACCCATCAATGTCTTCGTTCATCAGCCGTATACCGTACTGGCACTGCCAGCTTTCGCGGATGTCATCGTTGGCGTTGGGTATGGTGGCGTACTTGCTTTTTCGGTTCTCGTGCTGTTTGAGAATGTGCATGAACATGTGCATCCTCCAATCATCGGGCGGCATACCCAGAAAAATGAAGCATTCAGCCGATAAAATGTTGTCCTTCAGCAAAATAGACATACTGTTACCACGAAACGTACTTTCCATATAGTTGAAAAAGTCGTTGTAGGTCAGTACCAACGAGTTACGTTGTTCCAAATCCCCTACCAGATTGTATACGAGGGGTCTGTGTTTGTCCGGCACGGAGATGTTACGGTCCGGTTCATTTCGTACATATTCACCAATTTCGCACGCGTACCCTTTTTCTTTGAATGCAGCGGCCAGGTGGCGGTCGGGGGTCAGGCAAAGGAAGAGATGTCCCGGGATGCTGGCCAGTTTACTTAGTCTTTCCCTGGCAGCCTGGCGTTCAGAATCATAGAAAATATTAACTGCTTCGTGGACAACCAAGTGATCGCCGTTGTCACGGAGGTGATACCAGCCATTTTCCCGCACTTTGATGCCGATTTTGGCGGAATGCTCCCTCAGATAACTGCTCAGTCGCGCACTCTGGCTTCTGCTATCTCCGGGCGTGGTATAGAACTCCGGCCCCACGCAGATCACACACCGTTCCTGCTCGATCGTACGTAGCAGTGAGTTCCACTGAAGGTCACTTAGCAATTGGCTTTCCATTTGCGGGTCTGATATGGTGGATGGTTCCATTGTGTTCTTGACTTTCGTGTCCGAGGTGACTTGATTTACAGGTGTTTTAGGTTTTAGTCCATAGACATCTGGTTGTATTTCTTGATGTGAAAAATATCGAGGTCGTTACACTTTTGATCGGCTCATTCGGACGGCATTCAGCATCCTCACAGAGGTAGAACTTTCGTAATGGTGATCCCGGCAAACTGACCCCAAATTCGACTACCCCCCAATCGATCTGCCTCATTCTGATTGAGGGGCTGATGCTTTGGTACTTCCGCGTAGCAGCACGGGTACCGCGTCATCATCTAACCCCTGGAGTTGGATCATATTGACGGCCAGATCGAACGCAAACTCCACGTCCTCCTCATCGGCTAGGCCACGATAGAAGCCCGTTGAGAATTCGATTGCGGAGTCGTCGCCAACCTGATCGTTCATGCCGATCACATAAGGGACATGCTTATTGATGCCGTGTGCCTGGTCTTCGGAATAACATGAGTTGAGCAGGACGATCTCAATGTCCACCTTTCTCGAAAAGATCCGGAACATGTTTTCAAGTGCCTTACCGGAAACCAGTTGTGCTTTGGATTCGGAGTTTATGAGAATGATGCCTCCCTCCAGCTCGTTTCCGGTTTCCCCATGGCCGGAGAAATGGATAAAATTAGGTTTATGCTTCAGAATCGCTTGCTGCATTGAATCGGCAGTGATCGCCCATTCCGCTACGAGTTTGTATTCGACTATTCCAAGTTGGAGGCTAGAGAAAATTCTGGCGAACTCCTTTTCCAATTGCAATTTTGCCTGATCTAAGGGCGCGGAGGCGAGGAACAAAATGACTTTTTTGCCTCGCTCCACCTTGTTCTCTGGGAAGGTTACCCCGTTGGTCGGCAGTTCTAGTCTTTGCGTGATGTCTAACAATGAATTTGCCAGAATAGACTGCTCCCGCAGAGCATCCGTATAGCTGATCACTCCGATTCGCTCCTGCTGCTTGACCCTGGTAAATCTTGATTTTAGTAATATTATATCGTTGCGCAGACTGGAATTACTATGCGTTTCACTCCAGGCGAGTAATTCCTGTATTGCATCTTCTGTTCTATTATCAGATATATACTCTCTAACTTTAGCTTGTATATCGATCATGGTCAGGTGTTTTTACGTTGATATTAATCCGATCGGACAGCTATACGTATAGAATGCATTTAGGAAATACAGGGATAGAAGATGATCTCCCTCCTCTTAACAATATAAGGAAAAAGAACGGGCTGTGCATATTTTTCACAATCAGGGGATTGGATTACTCGTTGCCTTGCTCCTGCGCGTTGCCGCCCCTTGCCTACCGGTCCAAACTTAGCCCGCAACGCCTCAACATCAGTTTGGCCGTAGCACCAGTTCTACCCGCCGGTTGAGGGCGCGGCCATCTTCGGTGGCGTTAGTGGATTTCGGGGACAGAAAGGCGACCCCATCGGGGAGCAATCGTCCGGTAGCGATACCGTGGTCGTTTTCCAGAGCTTGGACGACGGCGGCAGCACGATCATGCGAAAGGGTGCGGTTATACTCCAGGGTACCGGGCATATCCGTGTGGCCCACGACGTAAAGGTTCTTGTCGGGGTGTTGGGTGAGGTAGGCGGCAATCTGCTCCAGGACCGGATAGGACGATTCGCGTAAGGTGGCGGAATCGAAGTCGAATTCGATGCCGTAGATGCTTACCGTACCCTTGCTTTCCAGCTCGCCGGCCAGGTAGTCAGGGTCGAGACTTACGCGTCCGGTTTCTGCGGATGCTACTTCGATGATGTCGACCAGGTATCCGATAAGGTCCTTGCTGTGCCGTTCACCGTAGATGACTACGTAGGTTGTTCCTTCCGGCTGAGACAGGCGCCCGATGAGGGTGAAGGTGCCGCCACTAGTAGCCGTGCCCGCAAATAGCTTGCTGGCAGGTGAACCACCGGGGGGCTGTTGGGACGCGAGGGCAATGCCGATCCACTGGGGGGATCCGATCTTGTTACCGCCGCCGTCGGGAACGAGCCCTTCGGCCAGGATGGTCATTCCCGCCTGCTCCATTGCTCGTTTGTAGTCGATGTACACTTCGCCGATGGATACCTCCTCCTTGGTGGACGGCAGGTCGTAAAAAATGCGGTAGACCTGACCGGCTACGGTATCGCGTTCGGCGATGTAGCGGTAGCCCGTAATGGGTCCGGTAGCCAGATTGTATTCGAAGTACTTCTCGGTCTCATACCACGTGATGATGCTTTCCGGATAGCGGGTCAGAAGAGGGTGGTCGGACGATCCTTCGATGTCGGATTGAGCGAGGACCGGGCCGGTAATCAGCAGAAGGAGAACGAATAAACGGCAGTGATGGAGTTGCATAGCGGTGAGGGTAAGTTGGACAAGACACAGCTATCGACGAGCGAATGGATGACTCGATAGCAGCTTGTTAGCGTTAAAATAGTATCCAACCCTTATATTTAGGTGTTTTAACTTCCAAAATAGTAAGGCTTAATAGCTCCGTCATGATGCTGAGGGCTACTGAAGAAGTCACCAAGCTCTCCTACAATGCGCTTTACTCTGTTATTTCTGCTATGCTTAGTTTACTCTTCCTGCAACACCGAGTCCGCCGAGCGGGCGGCAACGGAAGAAGATCCATCAGAAGCATCCGTTGCGGCGGCCCAGCAACAGATGGAACGAATCCAGGAAAAGAACGATCGACCCGTCCACGACAAAGAGGTACTGAAGGCGATGCTGCCGGAAAAATTGCTGGGGATGGATCGCGAAAAATCCAGCTCAAATAGCATGGGTGCCGGCGGATTCGTCATTGCTACCGCAACGGCAACTTATACTGATCAAGCGACGGACGAGCGTAAAATCACGGTTACGATCAGCGACGGAATGGGCGGAAACATGGCCAATATGGACATGGTCAACTCGTTCACAATGGATAGTGAGGAGGGGACTAAATCCACCAAGACGTTACAGATCGACGGTCACAAAGCCATCCGGACCTTCGATAGCGCTAGTATGTCAGGCAGCCTGGCGGTTGTCTTCGATCAAAGTGTCGTGCAGATCGAGGGAAGACAATTGAGAAACATGGCCGAGTTGGAGGATGCCTACGACGAGCTGGATCTGGATGAACTGTAGCCCATGCGCTGGAGCAAGATCGTGTCGGGTGTTATTGCAATCATCCTCGCCTTCCTGGCGGGTGCTCTGGTTGCCGGCTACCCCGGTCGGAGTGCGGGTCAGGGTCAGATGCTGGCCGGGGGAGCCATTGTAGCCTTTTATATGCTGATTGGTGCAGTGATTGCGGTCGGCCTAGTCGGCTATTACATCTGGCGAGCGGAAGCACAACAGATTTGGATCCTTGCGGGGATGCTCTTAGTTGCCAATGTAGGAATGGTCTTACACACCCGTCACACGATCGCGGAGCAGCGGGCGAAGCGGGAGATTGAGCGAGAAAAGAGTTACCGCAATGTGCCACGGAAGGAAGATTCGACCGATACACTGATCGTGGTTACCTCCAATTTATCCGATACACTGGCTGGCGTGGAACAGAGTCCGGGTGTAGCACTGGAAGGTTTCGGTTTCGTGCAGGTGCCCTTTACCCGCACAGGTGTATACCTTGACTTTTACGACCGAACCGACTACTTCGCGGAACCGGTCGACAGCCTGGTCTATAGTTACCGGGACAACCAGAGTATTCTTCAGTACGCTCCACCCTATTTGCTACCCTATTACAAAAAGGAAGACTACGAAGCGATGTATTTCCGAATGGTGGGCGTCCACGGAGATCGCGTGCAGGTCGAGCTCAATGCGGATACCGGTCGGCGCGGATGGGTGAACCATACGGCGGTAAGCGTACAATTCTGGCCGGAATTTCTAGTGAACGTATACGCCGTTTATCCTTTAGATCCGGAGAACAACCCGGTGCGTCAGCGACCGCTGGTGCATGCCGATCCGGAAACTGGTATCACCCTTGATGAAATACTACTGTCTGAGCGGATAGAGGGGGACTGGATCTTCGTGAGGGCATTCCTGGAGGGAGACTCAGAGGCCGGATATAGTGGCTGGTTGCGGTGGCGGGACGGTGATCGGTTGTTGGTGGGGTGGGATTATCGGTTGTAGGTTTTTTTACCGCAGATTTAAACAGATTGGTTTCGCAGATTCACGCAGATTACTCCGCCGCCTACCACGCCTGCCACGCCTACCACCCCTAATCTGCGTTAATCCGCGATCTACATCTGCCCTAATCTGCGGTAAGCTTTCCCTCCCCCGCCGTCCCCCCCCAAACGGAGAAAGCCCCACCGCTTAACTAGCGATGAGGCTTTCATAAAATTGGCGGCGACCTACTCTCCCGGGATCAAGTCCAAGTACCATCGGCGCTGGGCAGCTTAACTTCTCTGTTC
>NZ_JACIFF010000009.1 GCF_014197245.1 Neolewinella aquimaris
AAGATGATCCGGGTCCTGTACACGTGCCTGAAGAAAGACGTTACGTATGACAAAAAAGTCCATGCAGGACTTGCGTAGACAATAGTAAACAGATTACGCGGAGGGCGCAGATTGTTTCGCGGATTAGAGGCGTAAGGTTGAGTGGCCAATGGTCCGGGATAGGGTTGCTGCGCAACACAAGTTCACCACGGATTTCGCGGATTTGCACGGATTTGTAGGACGAGGCGTTGCACGCCGAGCTTTATTCAATTTACCATTCACAGTTTTCAGGATGTGCCACCTACCATTTGCTCCGCGGTTGCCTTTATGCGTTAAGGGATTACTGGCTCTGCTCGCGTTTGCCACGGGATGTTCCGCGCTGGCTGCGGAAGGTAGTTCTGTGGACATCTTCACCAATGTGATCTTTATTTTGGCTGATGATTTTGGGATTATACATGAAGCTTTTCTCTGGCAGCGTGCAGGACAGACCAGGATGTGGGTGGGCCGGTTTTCCCTGTAGTTTACGTGCGGCAGCTGCCCATAAGCACTTATGCTATTGCTTTACCTTTCTGATCCCCTTCCCGCTGCGTTCATCGTCCTGACCCTTTGCCTGGTCGCCTGCGCGCCCGGGCTCGGTCCGAACGAGTGGCTTTTCTTGCGGAGCAGTCAACTTTAGCTTACGGCAACATTTACTCCCTATTTCATCCACCTCTCATACCCTTCCCCCTTGAAACTAGCGGCTATTGACATCGGCTCCAACGCCATTCGGTTACAGATCGTACAGGTTTACGACGAGACGGAACTCATCAGCTTTAAGAGCGTGGAGTACCTGCGGTTCCCGCTGCGGCTGGGGCGGGATGTGTTCAATAAAGGGACCATTACCGCCCCGACGGCGGCCAAGTTCTCCAAACTCATGCAAACCTTTCGGCTGTTCATCGAGCTCTACGAGGTGGACGGGCAGTTTGCCGTCGCCACCTCCGCGATGCGGGAGGCCGGTAATGGACGAGAGCTGCGCGATGCCGTGCTCGGGACTACCGGGGTAAACATTCAGATCATTTCCGGCGACGAGGAAGCCCGCATTCTGAATAAAGCAATCATTCCTTTCCTGAATGAGGGTCCTGCAGTACACGTGGACGTGGGTGGTGGGAGCACCGAGATCAACATCTACGACGGGGCGAAGGTGGTCGCCGGCAAGTCCTTCCGCATCGGATCGGTCCGCAAGCTCTCTACCGACGAGCGAACACACGCCTTCGCGGAGATGACAGACTGGATCAAAACCCACCGCCGGCAGATGAAGGGGAGCGCGGTCGGCATCGGCACCGGGGGCAATATTAACCGGCTGTTCAAGCTCTCCAACCGTACCGGCAAAACCAGTATGTCGCTGGTCGAGCTCAGGGCCATCCGGGCCTACGTGAAGACCTTTACCGTCAAGCAGCGAATGTCGATCCTCAAGCTTAATCCCGACCGGGCCGACGTGATCGTGCCGGCTTCCGAGATCTACATCCGCGTACTGGAAGCGGCCGGGGCGGACACTATCCTGGTACCCCGCGTCGGGCTCAAGGACGGCATCGTTTACGAGCTCTACGAACGCACCTCCAAACGCGATATTCACGAGCTGGAATATCTGTCTACCTTCTAATGGCAACCCTATAAACCCGCGATGTTTAAGCTATTCTACCTACTTCCTGTACTTCTACTCGGCTGTGCTACCTCCACGACGGAACCGCCGGCAGCCATCGGCGAATACCCAGAATGCCAGAGCTGGATTAGAGGTAGCGCGAAGCTTTGATGTCGTGCGCCAGGTGCTTGTCGGTCAGATTGCTGTCGAGCGTTGGAAATTCTGTTCGTGGCTTCTAGCTGCGGTAACGGTTCGTGGCTTCTAGCCGCGGCTATCATGGATACCAAGTCTTAACCCACAGCGACCCCGGCAAGATGCCGGGAACCAACCTGCCGCGGTATCGGTTCGTGGCTTCTAGCCGCGGTAACGGTTCGTGGCATCCTGCCGCGGCTATCATGGATACCAAGTCTCAACCCACAGCGACCCCGGCAAGATGCCGGGAACCAGGACGGTTCGTGGCATATCTCGGCGAGCAGCTCCTGGATATCGCCGAACCCATCATCCATCACCGCCGCTCCTTACCGATCCCCAAACTCGGCCGCAAACCCGATGGTACAGGATGGTTGCCTCAAACACACGCGCTAGTTTGAGGACTCAATTGTTGACCACATGCGAAAACTGTTTGCCTTACTGGCCTTGCCCTGCACCTGCGTACCCGCCCCGGCCCGGTTGCCGCCAATGTTCGACGCAGCAGCAACCAGGGGCAGCGAGGGCGTGTACTGCGACAAACTCCTCTCCCGATGATCCGTAAGGCATTTAAAATGAAGGTCTTTCCCGACCGCGTGGAAGAATATGCGCAACGTCACCACCCCATCTGGCCGGAACTGTCGCAGGTGCTAAAGCACCACGGCGTGAGCAACTATTCGATCTGGTACGATGCGGACACCTCCGCCCTATTCGCTTACTGTGAAGTGGAATCGGAAGAACGGTGGACGGCCATTGCAGATACGGAAGTCTGCCGCCGCTGGTGGAAACACATGCAAGACGTAATGCACACCAACCAGGATGCAAGTCCGGTGAGTGAGGAACTGCGGGAGGTGTTTTATCTCGTTTAAAGCGACGTAACGCACGAAAAATTTCACCCGCCTTCTACATCTGTAAAATCAGCAAAAATTCGTGAAATTTAATCCGTCCCAATCCATGTTGAACTACCTCCCTATTTGCCTGCTTCTTGCAGTTGTTCTTTGCTCCTGCGGCCCCGCCTCTTCTGGGGGGAATGAGGGAATGAAGGGAGAAGGGAACGAGGAGTTGAGGGAGGGAAGGATTGAGGGCGCGCGCCCGAATGTGATATTTATCATGGACGATCAGCACCGCTGGGATGCGATCGGGAACCTAAATCCGCAGGTGATCACACCTACGCTGGATAGCCTGATGGACCACGGCATTCTGTACGACCAGGCCGTTTGTCAGGCGCCGATGTGTGTGCCGAGTCGCAACTCGATCATGTTCGGGATGTACCCCAGTCAGACGGGCGTGTTTCGGAACGGCGACGGACTAAGGGACGAGGACGCACCCGGCAGAACCATGGCTGAATACTTCCGCGATGCGGGCTACGAGACGGCCGGTTTCGGGAAGACGCACTGGGGAAAATACCGGACGGGCACCCGGGGTTTTGAGACGCGCTACACCTCTGAAATTCCGGAGGAGGGTGGCCGGAATATGGCAGAGATGAATCCAGCAGCCAAAGCCCGGTACGACGCTGAAATTGCGGTAATGGGTCCCGGTGAAGAGAACAACCTGGGTTACCTGGGCTTCACCAGTAAGCTACCGGAGACGGATCACCGCGACGGCTGGATCAACGCCCGGGCCATCGACTACATCCGGGAGCGGGAGGATGAGCGGCCCCTGTTTTTGTACCTGTCGTACATGAAGCCCCACGCAGGGCACAATCCGCCGGCCGGGTACGAAGACCGTTACGACCTCGATAACATCACCTACGCCCAACAACCGCACTGGACGGAAGACTACTCCCCCCACGCAGCCGGCGTGAATCGCCGCGATATGTACGTTGATTACTGGAAAACTGCCGGTCCGGAAGAATGGCAGCTCATGACCATGCGCTACTACGCTAACGTGACCTGGATCGACGATATGATGGGCCGCACCCTGGCCGAGCTGAGGAAAAAGGGCCTACTCGACAACGCCATCGTGGTGTACACCTCCGATCACGGCGAGTCGCTGGGCGAGCACTACTACCGCTTTAATAAGTACTCGCTGTACGAAGCGAGCGTACGGGTGCCGGTGATCTTGTCGGGTAGTGCCCTGCCCGATGGGTTCGAGCCGGGGACGGTGGATCATCGTGCGGTCGACCTGGTCGATATCCTACCAACCTTGCTCGTAGCGGCCAACATTCAGGAGGATGAGGAACTGCCGGGCGTGAACCTGCTCGCTCCGCCCGCCCGGGAAGGCAGCTTTGCGGCACTCCACGAACGGGAGGGGGAAGCAGCCTTTATGTGGCGGACCAGGGAGCACAAACTGATCCTGGTGTTTGAGCGGCAGGAAGATGCCGCCGATTACACTGCCGACAACATCATCACCGGTGAATTTTACAATCTGGTAGAGGACCCGGCGGAGTGGACGGATCTGTACGGACAGCCGGAAGTTGCTTCGGTAATCAGTGAGTTTCAGACAAAAATACTGGACCGCTTGTCAGCGATGTGAGAGGTTGCGGTCCGCGATAATTTAGTTCGTAAAGTCAACCAACTCAATATCGAAAACCAGGTCGGAATCCGGGCAGATAGTGCAAACGCCCATTCGACAACTTCCCGTGCTGCCGTATCCCAGGGAAGCAGGAATCAGGAGCCTGATCTTGCCCCCCTTACCGATCAAGGGTACGCCGAGCTGCCAGCCCTGAATGACCCCGGAGAGTGGAAAATCCACGGGTCCGGTGCTCGGGGTCGTCTGGTCGAAGACCCGGCCGTTGGTTACGAATCCCCGGTAGTGGGCCGTCACCGTACTCTGTAGGGTCGGGCGCTCGGCCGTGCCCGGGTCGGTGATGTGGTACAGCATGCCCGTATCATCCAATTCGGTGTAGGTGAGGGTGTCCGAAGCGGCAAATACAGCGACTGAGGTTAAGCCTTCTTCGCAGACGGTCGGGGTAGTTATTTCATCGTCTTTGCTGCAGCCACTGAGTAAGCCAACGAGCACCAGCAAGAGAACAGGAAATCGAAAACGCATAGGGGTACGAATTAAGGGCCGCAAAGCTACAACACAATCCGGGTGGGCAATCCAAATCGTCGCACCACCGTTGCTTAGGTCGTCTTCCCGCCCAATTGGCTTCGGGACAGGTTGCGGATAAAATTCAAGCAAGGGCATCCCACGAATTTGAAATAGAACCCGTTACCTGCGAACACAATCGCGCAAAAGCCCTTTTGCGCAGTAAGGTACTGATTCGCCTGCCTGCACCGCCACCCCGACGGTGCAGGAAGTTGGGTCTGAATAATTATAGGGAGCCTTAACCAGATCGTTCTGATTTTGTCCGATCGACCCTAAACGGGCACAAACAGCAAGTAAAAAAACCAGGAAGTTTTCGATCCGATCGCCATTTGTGTCGTTTCAAACTTCAACCCAATGTCATGAAGATCGTAGATCAGCCGGTTCCCGGACTTTATGAAGCTGTTTTCGACGCAACCACCAGTTCGTGCTTGCTCCTAAAACCTGATGCCCCTAAGTTCACGATTCTCAAGGCCAACCAATCGTTCACCGATGCTACCCTGTCGAAGGAAGAAACCCTGATAGGACGCGGCGTGTTTGAAGCGTTTCCCGATAACCCTGACGATCCCACCGCCGACGGGGTAGAAAAGTGGACGGCATCGCTACTGCACGTACTGGAACACCGGGAAATCCATGAAATGGACATCCAGCGGTACGCCGTGCCCCGGCCGGCGGAAGAGGGCGGCGGCTTCGAGGAAAAGTACTGGCAGCCCGCCAATATTCCCGTTTTCAATCCAGACGGCACGATCCGTTTCATTCTGCACCAGGTAGCGGAGGTGACCAACCAGATCGCGGCGGAAATCGACCGTAATCGCTTTTTTGATGTGGCATCCGACGTGTTGGTTAAGGTGGGTCTTGACGGCTATTTTAAAGAGATCAACCCCGCCTGTGAGGCGGTGTTGGGTTGGACTCAGGAGGAAATGACGAGTCGGCCATGGCTTGATTTCATTCATCCCGATGACGTCGCGATGTCGCTGGGAGCCCAGCGCACCCTGATGGCGGGAACTACCCGCCTCAATACCGAAAATCGCTACCTGTGTAAAGACGGCAGCTACCGGTGGCTGAGCTGGCACACCCGGATGGAGGTAGCCGATAAGATGGTCTACTGCGCGGCAACTGACATCACCCAAACCCGGAGATTGTGGTCCGTGGCCGAAGGCCAGAAGGAAGCCTTGGAAATGTCTGTCCGTGGCGAACCGTTGACACAAATCCTGGAACGACTGATCCTCACGATGGACGAGAACACCGCGAGCGGCGCAAAAACCTCCATCATGCTAATGACCGAGGACCGCCAGCACTTAACGGTGGGCGCCGCACCGCGCCTGCCGCCGGAGTACAACGCGGCCATCAACGGAATGCCGATCGGACCCGGAATGGGTTCATGCGGAATGGCCGCCTGGTCCGGCAAGAGCTACGTCGCCCACGACATCGAAACAGACCCCAACTGGCAGCGGGCCAGACGGCTGGCAAAACGTAACGACCTGCGGGCGTGCATGTCCACTCCCCTGCTTTCCTCCACCGGCGAAGTGCTCGGCACCTTTGCCCTCTACCATGCTAAACCGACGAGCCCGACAAATGACCTTTTACAGCTGACTGAAATAATTTCCCGGACTGCGGCTACCGTAATCGAACGGGAGCGTAACATGGTAAGCAAACGCCTCGCACAACAGCAACTCATTCAGGCGCGCAACGAAGCCGAGGCAGCGAACCGGTCTAAATCCGAATTCCTGGCCAATATGAGCCACGAGATGCGTACACCGATGAACGTGGTCGTCGGCGTCGCCAACATCATGGCCAAGTATGAGAACCTGAGCGACACTCAGCTGGAAATGGTGCAGACCCTCCAGAATTCCGCCGATGCACTCCTCGACCTGATCAACGACCTGCTCGACATCTCCAAGATCGAAACGCAGAACATCGAGCTCGAACGGGTGCCCTTCAGCATCACCCGGTTGATGCAGGAGATTAGCGATATGATGTCGGTACGCGCGGCCCAGAACGGGCTCCGCTTTCGGGCATCGGGCGAATGCACCAACCACGATGTGCTGCTGGGCGATCCTACCCGCCTGCGGCAGGTGATTTTGAACTTATGCAGCAATGCCCTAAAATTTACCCAGGAGGGCACGGTAGCGATCCAGTTGTCCTGTTCACCTGCCGCTCAGGACGGCTTCGTCGACGTCAGTATCGCGGTTTCGGATACCGGGATCGGGATCGACGAACGGCAGCTGTCGGCGATTTTCCGCAGTTTTACCCAGGCAGATAGTAGCATCGACAGAAAATTTGGCGGGACGGGACTGGGGTTGGCCATTACGAAACGGCTCGTGGAGATGATGGACGGTAACATTACCGTTGAGAGCGTCCTGGGTGAGGGATCTACCTTCACGGTGACGGTGCAGCTCCCGTACAGCAAAGTCGGCACCCTGGAACAGGGCTCCGACGTAACCAGCCAAACGCACGTACAGGCTCCCGTAAACGAACAGAAGAAGGTGCTGCTCGTGGAAGATTTTGAACCGAACGCCCTGATCGCGGCCCGCTACCTCAAGATTTTTGGTTACAGCTACGACATCGCCCGGAACGGACTTCAGGCAGTCGAAAAGGCACAATCGGGGGACTATCTCGCGATTTTGATGGACGTCCAGATGCCCGAAATGAATGGATTGCAGGCCACCCGGCAGATTCGCATTCACGAGCAGGCTACCGAAAAACACCCTACTCCGATCATTGCCATGACGGCGTATGCCCTCGCAGGAGACCGGGAGCGTTGCCTGGATGCGGGGATGGACGACTACCTCTCTAAGCCCATCGATGCGGAAGGCCTTCGGGAAAAATTACAGGCCTTATCCTTTGTTCAGTAACCTGTTGTCCCCCTGAATAAAACAGTCCGCCAATCAGAACGACCAGATAAATAAGTGTTGTTCAAAGTGTGTGTACGTCGATCGCCTGACTGACGGAACTGCTAATCTAGAGGATGAACTTCAAGCTAAGCATTTACAAGTTACAACCAGCATTTTTACCCCGAATGGACCTATAATAGCTGCGAACGGATGGATTTTAGGCACAAATGCGATTAAAGGCTCGGCCGCCCTGGGTGCCCTGTCTTAACTCGCGGAATCATCGTACAACGGCGGCACTCGTGGGGGGAAGCGTACATTTGAGAGGGGAACACCATCACGTATGAGACAATTACTCCTTTTACTCGCTCTCTGCGCCCTGATATCCGGGTGTGAGGACTCCCAATCCTTCAGTTCGCTGGATCCGGTAAACTGGCAGAGCCGAACGGTACCGACAAACCCGGCGGACTCTTTAGCCACTGGCACCACTTATCTCTCCGTTTATTCCTCCGTGTACAGCCTCACTGAGCACAAAACCCATAGCCTGACCGTCATGGTGAGCATTCGCAACACCAATCGGACCGACACCGTCTACGTCGACCAGGCGGAGTACTTCAATACTACAGGCCACCTCATACGTACTTACTTCAACCGGCACATCTACATCGCCCCCATGGAAACCGTCGAGATCGTGATCGACGAGAGGGACAAAGAGGGCGGTACGGGGGCCAATTTTCTCTTCGAGTGGGCGGCCCCGCCCACCGCCAATCCGCCCCTCTTCGAAGCCGTGATGATCTCTACTTCCGGACAACAGGGGCTCTCGTTCACGACGACCGGCGTGGCAGTAAACTAAAGTCGCCTACACCATATACTCCCAGGCCGTTTGGTAGGCACCCGCCCGCTCCACGTATTCCAGGAAGCCGGCAAAAAAGGGATCGTTGCCGATGGTGGCGCTGTCGCCGATCACGACCAGTTGCACCTTGGCGCGGGTGAGGGCCACGTTCATGCGGCGGTAGTCGGATAAAAATCCGATCTCGGAGCGGACGTTGGAGCGGACCAGGCTGAGGTAGACCACCTCCCGCTCGCGGCCCTGGAAGCCGTCGATGGTATTGATCGTAATGTCCAGCTTGGCCAGCGCCGGCACTTCTTCGATGCGCTCTTCGGCCCGCACGACCTGTTCGCGGTACGGACTGATCACCGCGATCCGCGGCAGGGGATACTCGGGCGGGATGCTGCCCTGTAGCAGCAGCAAGTGTTCCACGAGGAGATCGAGTTCGCCATCGTTGTAGCGGCTTTTGAACTGCGGGTGTAACTTTTCCTCGAAGCCGGTGCCGGCCGTATCGACGAACACTACGCTATCGGACAGGCTGACGCCCGGCAGGGTGCGATGGGCGATGCCGGGCCCGGCCCGTAGTCTCCCGCCGTAGAAGTAGTCGTTACTAAAGCCCATGATGCGCTCGTTCATGCGGTACTGTACTTCGAGCAGGGCGTTGCGGCCGTGGCGTTCCAGGGCCTTTTCGAGCAGGGTGGTGCCGAAGCCGCCGCGTTCGGCGTCCTTGCTCTTTACGGTCGGCGGCAGTTGGTAGGGGTCGCCCGCCAGCACCACCCGGTTGCTGCGGCTGATGGGAATCCAGCTGGCGGGTTCCAGGGCCTGGGCCGCCTCGTCGATGATGCACGTTTTAAAGGTGCGATCGCCGAGGATCGAGCTGGCCGCGCCGACGAGGGTGCAGACGATCACGTCGGCCGCATCGAGCAGGTGACTGAGCAGGTGATCTTCCAGCTGGGTGGCCCAACTGTTCAGGCGACCGGCCTCCCCGTAGGTCATGCCTTTTTCGCGGCCGCGGAGCCGACCGGCCTTCTTGCGCAGTTCGGCGGCCTCCTTGCGGAGTTTTTTGACCTGCTTCGTGTCGGGGTGGCGCGCTACCTGCACTTCGAGGGTGTGGCTCATGACATCTTCCTCCACCCGGCTGATGTTGCCGGTGCGTACCACGCGGATGCCGCGTTCGGCCATGCGGAGGGTGACCAGGTCGGCGGCGCTGTTGCTGGGCGCGCAGAAGAGGATGGTGGATTCGGTTTTGACCAGTTCCCCCACGGCGGCGACGAGGGTGGTGGTCTTGCCGGTACCCGGGGGTCCGTGGATGAGGCTCAGGTGACTGGCACCCATGATTTCCCGCACCGCCTCCCGCTGGCTATCGTTGAGCTCCGTAAGGTGGGCCACGGCTTCCTCGGCTACGGGTTGGTGTTCGGCGGGGCGGACGCCCATGATCACGTCGCGCAGTTCGGCGGTGCGGTCGCCGCGGGCAGTTTCGAGTCGCTGGATGGCCTTGTCCATCTCCACGTAGGTGCGCTCGTCGAACATCAGGTCGACGCCGATGCCGCCCCGCTGCAGCCAAGTCGGGTGGTCCTCGCCGCCGAGGATGATCTTCATCCGGTCCTTCTTTACGTACTGGATCACGCCGGCGCGCTGGGGGGAGCGGGCGTCGGGCTGGGTAGTGAACAGGTTGACGGAAGTGCCGGCCCGGAACTGGTGGGCCTCCTCTCCCTCCCGGGTCACGACCACGAAGGGCCGGCCGGCCAGTCCGTAATCACTCTTCGTGACCTGCAGGTTATACCAGCAGTAGCCCTTTTCCACCCGTTGCACCAGGGGCATCGCCTGAATAATCTCCAGGTGCAGGCGGCGTTCTTCCTGCCGTTCGAGGTCGATGAGGGATCGGAGCTGAGTGAGTTCGGCGCGCTGTTGGTCGGTCATGCGTGCAGAGAATCGCGCGGCGTAGGAAATTGTTTTGTGGGCGGCGGGGCGCGGGAGCTGTAATTTGTAAGGATGAGCCTTTCTAGGGCGACCCTGGTAGGCGGGGCGGTGCAGGGTCGGCTTAGAAAGCCTCAACCTTGGGATCATACAAGGTTGAGCCCTTCTAGGGCGACCCTGGTAGACGGGTGGTACAGGGTCGGCTTAGAAAGCCTCAACCTTTGGATCATACAAGGATGAGCCCTTCTAGGGCGACCCTGGTAGGCGGGGCGGTGCAGGGTCGGCTTAGAAAGCCTCCTCCTGATGAATTTGCTCCCCCAAATCCAGCTTGCTCCCGCGTTCCCGCATAAAAATCAAAAAATGCCACGTACGGTAGGGGCTGCGATAAGCCGGGGGGGGGCGGCGGCGCGCGGGTGCAACGGAAATCAGATTAAGAGCAATACTCGTTGGAACGTACATTTTGACACCACGCTGTCAATTTTGAGTTTTAAAATGTCAATTTGACAAGCCAGCACCGTTTTGCATGCCATTTGCAAAAGGTAGGGCGACATTCCATTTCATAACCTAAATCTTAGACTCATGAGAAACTCTAGTTTGCTTCCCTCCGTCTCCAGATTTCTGGACGATGACTGGAACAACCTCTTCGACTGGCGCAACCGAAACTTCAGCAGTGGAACCACCACCCTTCCCTCGGTCAACGTAAAGGAAACGGGTGACGAATTCGTCGTCGAAATGGCCGCCCCCGGCATGAAGAAGGACAACTTCGACATCCAAATCGACAACAATACCCTGACCATCCGCAGCGAAATGCGCAACGAAAACGAGGAGCAGGACGAAAACGGCAAGTACACCCGCCGCGAGTTCAGCTACCAGTCGTTCCAGCGTTCCTTCAACCTGAACAACCAGGTAGTGGACGACGCCCGAATCCAGGCTACTTACGAAGACGGCATCCTTCGCCTGGTCATCCCGAAGCGGGAAGAGGCCAAGGAAAAGCCGGCCCGGCAGATCGAGGTTGCCTAAACGATCTATTACTGACGCAACAACGGCGGACTTCCTTTCGGAAGTCCGCCGTTTCTATGTCGGGCATTGTGATTCTAAAGCGCAAAACTCATTCCCGCCCCGATGTTCCATCCCTGGAATCCGACCTTGTCCTTGATTACCGGCACGTCGTAGGGCTGGCTGAGGTCATAAGCGTAACGGGCTTCGAGAAACAGTGCGTTGTGCTGCCCGACCCGCGCCCTTGCCCCCATGCCGCCGATGACGGCAAGGTTGAAGCGTTGGTAGTTGATGGCGTCTAGATCGATGTCCGTGGAGTACAGATTAAGCTCAATAATAGCCTTCGCGGAGGTGGTCACCTTTCCTCCGGTGGCGTAACCAACACTGGGACCGAGAATGGCGTAGGGCTGGATGGCGCTTTCCGTTGGCAGGTTGAACTGCACGAGCAGCGGGGCTTCCAGGTAGCTGAAGCGGGTCTTGGCGAAGGCGCCGAGGGGCAGCTTTACGCCGGCCAGTTCCACCTCGTCCGTCAGGGCTACGCCGGTGCCGCGCTTGGTGAGTTCGAGTCCGGGGCGCAGGCTGATGTAATCGGTCACCGGCAACTCCGCAAAGAAGCCGAAGGAGGGCACCCCTACCCCAACCGTGCGATCGGTAATGGCGTCAAAGGTATTTCCCGAGCGGAGCGACGTCTTTCCGAATCCCGCCCTCACCCCGAAGGTGGTCTGGGCGGTGGCGATTCCGGAAACGAGGAGGGCGAAGAAGAGCAGCAGATGGGTTTTCATGGTAGTCAGTTTGCTCCTCTAAACGAAGGCAGCACCGCGGCTGACGCAAAGGATAGGTTAAGGGGATGGTTAGGGTTTGGTTAAGGGGTTTCTTTCCTTGCTTATGCTTCCCGCAATGGTTGCCACTCCGAAAATCGTGGCCACCTTACCCTCACCTATACCGCACGGGGGTGGGATGTGGGAGTCGTTAGTGGGGGTTATTATTCGCGTTCGGGCTGTCCTGTGTTGTGCGGTTGGGCATTGTATGCAAGTCAGCGAATGCACACGATGTGGTGTGTATTGGTTTTATTGTTGGGCAACAGGCCGCCATTAAAGGCCGTCCGGGAAGCAAATTCTTTCCTAAATAGTCCTAGTTAATTAACCCATGAGGCCAGCGCACGAAATACTTAGTTTGATAACCACAATTGCTAAGAACGATGATCGCATAATTGCCGGTTTATTGGTCGGATCAAGGGCTGACAAAAGCATTCCAGGAGATCAGTATCAAGATTACGATGTTATCTATGTGGTAAACGATATTGAAGAATTTACTGACGATGCCCAATGGATCAAGGCATTCGGGGACCCTATTTTGAGTCAGACCCCGGATGTGATGGTGATCCCAAAAGGAAGCAATACAGGCGAGGAGAAGACCACCAGATTTGCCTGCTTGATGCTATTTGCGGATTACGTGAGAATTGATCTGACGCTGGTGGAATTAGATTATTTAGGCTCATGTGTGGACACTTCGGCTGAACTGATCATCGATAAAAAGGGCGTTGTGAAAGGTGCTATTGATTTTAAAGCAAGCAATTTTCTGGTTACCCAGCCTACCCAAGGGGAATTTAGCGATTGCTGTAACGAATTCTGGTGGGTGAGCACTTACGTCGTTAAGGGGTTATTGAGGTCCGAATTGCTCTATGCTAAACGCAAATTAGAACGGCCACTACGGGACATGCTGCTACTTATGCTGTCGTGGAAGGTAGGATATGAGTTTAACTATGCTATTAATCTCGGTAGCGAGTATAGATTCTTAAAACACTACCTAAACGAGCTTGAGTGGAAGAGTCTATGCAACACCTATCCACTACTCAGTCAGCGAAGTATCTGGGAAAGTCTGAACGCGATGACCGATCAGTTCGAGCGAATTGAAAAGGAGGTAGCGAAGCAATTGGGTCATAATTATGCTCAGGCGGAGATAGATGCCGTTAATATGTACCTTGAGGATAACTTTGAAGATATATCGAAACATTTTTGATGTCGCGTGGGCGCAAGACTGGTTACGCTTTTCCAACCTTACAGGAGTGCGCGGCACATCTACATCCCCTTCAATCCTATAAACTTATTTTTCAACTAAAATAGTACTGAACGGACGCTTTTTTTAAAGTTTAAGCTGTCAATTTCACAGGGTATTAGCGTTGCACTCCCCGTGACGCGCCGTCACAACAGCCACGCGACTTAAAGTAGGTCACCACGTAATCTGCCACGAAATTTCCCACCAGGCAGGAAAAATTACATCCCTACCAAAGGATTCCACCCACCCGCCGGTCTATAGGAAAACTAACCCAAAAGACCTGCTCGTGATAAGATCCATTTTTCCCCTCCTTGCCGTCCTCCTCGGACTACCCGCGCTCCTCTTCACCTCCTGCAGTGAAGACGACGACGAACTTTGCATCGAAATCACCTGGTACGAAGACGCCGATGGCGACGGATTAGGCAACGCAGATGTCACCCTATCTGCCTGCGAGCAACCGGATGGCTACGTGGCGGACGACTCCGACCCCAATGACACCGGGGGTACCAGCACTCCCGTGTCCGCGTTTGACGACTTTAATTCCGCTGCGGTCACGGTCTCCTTCGACGGTGCCGAAATCACCCTTGAATCGAACGGCCTCCCTAACCATACCTCACCCTACTGGGAGGAGACCAGCCCCCTGTACATCGAACCCGTCGTCGCCGAAGCGCTCACGCCCGGTCGCATCGGCGGCGATCGCAGTTACACCCTCACCGTTCCTACTGCACCGGAATTGGCTGCTTCGAGTACGGCTACGGGATTAGGACCTATCGGTATCGCCGTGTCGGGTGCCCCGATTTTCAACGATACGGAAGGACCGAACCGCCCCCTGGAAGAGCAAACTGCCGAAACGTTCGATTATGCAGGGGCGCATAATGGCCCGTCGGGGTACCACTACCACGTAGAGGCTTCGGACGTCCCCGAAAATACGATGCTGTCTCACGACGATGAGAAACTGATTGGGATCATGTCGGATGGCTTTTTGATCTACGGAAGAAAGTGTAATTCGACGGGGGACCACCCAACGAATCTGGATGTATCGGGAGGCCATACCTCTTCGACCCAACACAGCGAGGGGGAAGCATTCTACCACTACCACATCATCAATGAATATTACCTGGGCACCCTGATCGTCCTCTTCGGAGTAGATCTGCAGGGAACGCCAAACGGTATTTTCTGATCCCAAACCCAATTTTCTACACGGAAGGAATCATCGGAATCTGCAATTAGCTAGATCCCGGTGATTCCTCTCTTACCTACACCAAATGAAGTGCCTTACCCAAATCGTACTGTTGCTGAACATGTTGCTCACAAGTTGTGCAGAGAAGGAAACGAAAGTTCCCCCTACCCCAACGTTGACCGCTACTTCGGTAGAAATACCGAATATATCGGTTGACCGATCCCTGCTGACCTACGACAACAAGGCTTCGCTATGGACCCTGAAGGATCAACCCTACTCGGGTTACATTGTCAGCTTTCATCAGGACAGCACGCTGAAAGAAAAAATAGGCATCCGGGCTGGTAAAAAACAGAATCAGGCCATCCGGTGGTACGCTGACGGGCACCTCCAGGAAGTAGCAAACTACCAGGAAGGAAAACTTCATGGGGAGAAACAAACGTGGTCTCCAGACGCACAGCATGTGTTAATTGCCCACCTGCACTACCGTGCGGGAAGGCCGCACGGAGAACAGCGGCAGTGGTATCCGACGGGTGAGCTGTACAAAAAACTGAACCTGAATATGGGGAAGGAAGCGGGCATCCAACAGGCATTCAGGCCAAACGGCGACTTATACGCCAACTACGAAGCGAAGGACGGCCGGGTGTTTGGTTTGAAGAAAGCGTCGCTCTGTTATGGCTTGGAGGATGGAAACTTGACCTTTACGAAGTAGCCTTGTTTTATTACAGCAAATTCGAAGCATTGCCGCTGCGCTATTGGGCGGTGAGCTGAGCCGGGGCGGTTAGTTTTCGGGATGACCGATAGCTTTTTTTATCTTTAGAATAAGAGAAAAGCAGGTTGCCCGTACGGTAACCTGAATTGTGCGTACCGCCCAAAAGATGAAAAAACAACTACTGATAGTTTTCGCTTTAGTGACCGTTTGGGGCTGTTCGACGATCATCCCCCCATTTGCACCTAAAAAAACCGGGAAATTGTCGCAGTCGGCAGTGGCGATGGAAGCAGATAAGTACTTCTGGGATAATTTCCACCGGGGAAACTACGATAGCATTCCCCAAATGCTCGACAAGCTGACGGCAGCTTATCTGGACAACAATGAAGACTATAGACTGGCTGCGCACATCGGATTCACCCACTCCTGGGCGCTGGCGGAAAGCGGAAGGATGGACCAGCCCTCGCCACGCGTGACCGACCACGCTACCCTAGCCGTTAAATACTTCGACGAGGCTTTTGTTCTGCACCCGGACAAAGAGTGGCGATACTACGGGTTCATGGTGAGCATGTACATGGCGGAAGGTGGGATACACGGAAACATGCAGGACATGACGGAAGGGTACTTCAAAATGAAAAAGGCCGCAAGAAAATACCCTGAATTCAATCTTTTTACTGCAGCATATACGCTGGCGATGTCGCCCAGAAAAAAGGACAGAGAGGCCGCCGTAAATATGCTATGGGAGAACCTCGATAAGTGTGCTGGCGAAAAGGTTGATCGAAAGAATTTGGACTACCGGAAGTACCTATCCCGAAAAACGGTGGAAGGCAAACAGAGTACTTGCTGGAATACCTGGATTGCTCCCCATAACATGGAAGGATTCCTCATGATCCTGGGCGATCTACTGCTCAAACGGAGAGACTACGCAACCGCACTCAGGGTATACGAGAACGCGAAGTATTTCCAAGAATACAAGCACTGGGATTACCAAAAACACCTGGACGCAAGGATCGATTACGCTACGGCCATAGCGACACAGCAAGAATACACCGAAATTGAGGTAATGAAATTCGATCGGTGCATGGTCTGTCATCAAGACAGCAAGATGAAATCAGCACCGGATAATGTTCATCTGCAATTACCATCCATGAATGTAGCAGATCATTACTAGCTTTCGATACCGCTTGCGGGAAGGATGTCGCGTTGACAAAGCCACCACTTGTTTTGCAAGTCCGGACAGTAAACAATAACTTCCTGGTTGTCGGTGAGTCAAGTTCATCCCAGTTGCCCATCTCCACTGAAATGGTAGCTTGACCAGACCAGCTGACGACTCTTTGGCTCAACTCTAAACCGAACAACCGATGAAACTAAATGCGGGAGTGATTACGGAGAAACTAGCGGAAAGTAAAGCATTCTATTCGGATCACCTGGGCTTCGGCGTGACCTTCGAAAACGATTTCTACGTTCTAATGCATACGCCAAACAAGCAGGCTGAATTATCTTTTTTACTGCCCAATCATCCAAGCCAACAGCCGTTGTTTCGTACGCCCTACGGTGGAAAGGGGATGTACCTGACGATCGAAATGGATGAGGTAGACACCATCTACGCAGACTTAAAGAAAAAAGGAGTCGACGTCAAGGTGGACCTAAGGGACGAGCCGTGGGGAGACCGACATTTCTCCATTGAAGACCCAAATGGCATAGGGATAGATATTGTGAGGTATGCTGCACCCGATTAACCCAAAGTGATGGTGGAAAGAGTAAGCATAACCGAACAGTTCGGAGAATCGCTCGCGGTGCTGTTGTCAGAGAAGATCCAAACCGTTTACGCAAGATTTGACTCGGAATCGTTTGTTGCAGCGGTCGCGGCGGGCGTACCCAACAAGTCTTACACGGAACGAATCGTATTTATCGCCCAACAGCTATTTACTTATTTGCCGGACAACTACGAAGACGCTACAAGCATACTACTGGGAATCCTGGGAGACGAAAATCCTAAGGAAACGGGCATGTTCACCGAGTATTGGTGGATCATGCCGATCGGAAAGTACGTCGAGCTATACGGTCTGAACAACTATGAAGTTTCAATCAAAGCGATCGAAGAAATCACGAAACGTAACACCGGTGAATACGCGATCCGGCCCTTCATCCGAAACTATCCCGAGCGTTGTCTCGCCCAGATGAAGGAGTGGGCGAGATCGGAGGACGTTCACTTACGGCGGTTAGCTAGTGAAGGATTACGACCGAAACTACCCTGGGCGAGGAAGCTGGACCTCTTCAACGACAACCCCAGACCTATTTTTGAGATCCTTGAATTGCTAAAAGCGGACGAGGTGATGTTCGTCAAGAAATCGGTCGGAAACCACCTGACGGACTGGCTAAAGGTAAACTACGAACCAACGAGAAAGCTGCTACAGGAATGGCAAACATCACCGAATAAGCATACCCAGTGGATCGTAAGACGAGCCACCAGGAAAATAGCCATCTGAATAATCCGGACCGCATCCGCCAGGAAAGACGCCTAACGCATACAGTCAGGGGCTCAGCAGTTCTCAGCCGTGGGAGTATATTCGATTCACCCAAGTTCGATCCTCCATGCATTTCCGTTTTCTACTTTCCCTCTTTTCCCTCCTGCTAGCCGTCAGCCTCACGGCCCAAACGCCCTCCACCCAGCAATCGCCGCCACTGACCACCGCCGACCCGGCCAGCGTGGGCATGTCGGCCGAACGGCTCGCTCGTATCGACGCTATGCTAACCGAGGCCATCGCGGAAGAGCAAGTCCCCGGAGCAGTGGCACTGGTAGCCCGCAACGGCAAGATCGTCTACCACAAGGCGTTCGGCACGGCCGCGGCCGACGGGCGGGAACTGGAGCGGGACGACATCTTCCGCATCGCCTCCCAAACCAAGGCCATCACCTCTACCGCAGTCATGATGCTTTGGGAGCAGGGACTCTTTCAACTCGACAACCCGGTCGCCGACTACATTCCTGCCTTCGCGGACGCCCAGGTGCTTGATACCCTCTACGCAGACGGCACCTACGATACCCGACCGGCCGATAAGCCCATTACCATCCGCCACTTGCTGACCCACACCTCCGGACTCGGCTACGGCGTCATCGACGGAGACCCAAGATTCAAACGTATCTACGCGGATGCGGGGGTCACCGACCTCTTCACTACCGAAGATATCTCCATCGAAGAGAGCGTCACGAAACTGGCCGCCCTACCCCTTCACCACGATCCCGGCGCGCGCTTTACCTACAGCGAAGGACTCGATGTACTGGGCTACTTCATCGAGGTAGTATCCGGAGAGCCGCTGGACGAATACTTCCGCAATCACATCTTCGAACCACTGGGCATGGATGACACCTGGTTCTACCTGCCGGAAAACAAGCACGATCGCCTCGTAAGCATCCAGCGGCCCGCTGGCGACGGCTGGGAAAATTACCCTACCACCTTTTACGATCCGAAATACCCCATTGCGGGCGCCCGCCGCTTCTTCTCCGGCGGAGCCGGCCTCTCGAGCACGGCCGCGGACTACGCCAGCTTCCTGCAGATGTACCTCAACGGCGGAGAACTCGACGGCACCCGTCTGCTCAGTCGGACGACCATTCAGAGCATCATGGCCAACCAGGTTGGCGATCTCCGGAACCCGGGGAGCTACTACGGGCTGGCCTTCGGTGTCGTAGACGAAACGGGACAGGGCCGCGGCGGTCGGGGCAGTGAGGGGACCTTCGACTGGGGCGGCTACTTCAACACCCAGTACTTCGCCGATCCGCAGGAACAGCTCATCGGCATCTTGATGAAGCAAACCCAGGGCACGTCACAGGATCAGACGGCCTGGAAGTTTCGTCTGCTGGTGGGCGCGGCGGTAGACGACTGAGCCGGGACCGGTGCGGGTCAAATAGCTACAACATCCTCCGGCCGTTTCGCATTAGGCTGCCACCTGGCGCTCGGTGAGCGGAATCCTCCCCTGCCCGCTCCCCAAAGACCTCACCTATGGACTTCCCCACCGTGGCCACCTATTTCTCCGGGCTCTCCTTTCTGTTCTTCGGGACAAGCTGCCTGACCTCTTCCTACATGAAGCGTGAATTCATCCGCTACGGGTACGACCGCCAGCGACCGCTCGTCGGAGTCCTGCAGATCCTAGGGGGCGCGGGCCTCATCGTCGGTTACTGGATATGGCCCCCGCTCGCACTCGCCTCCGCCACCGGTCTGTTTCTAATGATGGCCTACGGTTTCGGCGTTCGGATGAAGATCGGCGACAGTTTCCTAGCCTCCACCCCAGCCTTTCTGTATGCCGCCCTCAATCTGTACCTCGCCATTCACTACGGCGGCAGCTAGTTGAGCACAGCGTTTTCGGGAACGAACGCAATAATCAGGCACATCATCAGGAAAAGCGCCGCCGGGAAGGACTTGATGAGGGGATCGCTGATCTTCAGGTGCATCAGTACCGAACCGGCCAGCATGGCGGCCAGACCGATCGCTGCCGGGAACCGGAGCACCGGATACCAGATGGCGGCGAGGAGTAGCAACGCAAGGACCGTCTTAATGGCCCCCACCACGTACACGGACCAATCCGGCAGGCCGTAGGCCCTAAATTCCTCCACGATCGTAGTAGCGTCGCCGCCGCGCCACCGGGTAGCCTTGTTGTACTGCACCAGCCAGACGTTCAGGATACTCAATCCAACGATAAGCTGAAGAACAATGATGAGGTATTCCATACTGCCTGTTTTGACGCCTGACCGCTGGACAATCCCCCGGCCGTGCTACTGCCCAACAGCTTTTCCCGCTTCCGGTTTCGAATGGCGTAGGTGACAGGCGGGATGTTACTGACAGTCGCCGTCGGAAATTCGGCGGTGCATCATGCGTAACGGTGTGCGGCCATATTACGCTGCCAACACAAGTAGTTGTTGTCGCAGGATGATTTGGTTTCGTATCTGCTAGATATCGGTATGTGGCGAGTGTGGCCATACAGGATTATCTTTCTACTCGCGCAGTTTGGGCAGGTGAGCATGCTTGTTACGTTTTGTCACCCTTAAGATAGTGATCCCGTTCAGGCTGCCGCGAAAAAAACAAGCACGGCATGAACGCGATCGAGAACTATAAACGCAGCAGACAGCGACTCTTTGACGTGCATGACATACAGCCACATTCGAGGGTAGTGGTTACGGACGGCCCGGTAAAACGTGTCCACTATCTCGAAATCGGCATGGGAAGTCCCCTAGTCTTGGTACACGGCGGAGGGAGTCATTCGAGTGAATGGATCAACATTCTCAAACCGCTATCGGCACACTACCGGGTATACGCCGTCGACCGCCCGGGATGTGGACTGACGGATAATTTTGACTACACGGGAGTTAATGTCCAGAAAAATGCGGTCGAATTCATCGAGTCATTCATGGATGCCCTGGAACTGGAAAAAGCGTTATTCGTAGCCCAATCTATGGGAGGCTACTTTAGCATCTGCTTTGCCCTGAAATGTCCCGAAAGAGTAGAAAAACTACTCTTAATTGGCGCGCCAGCGGGTATGAATTTATGGATCCCTCCGGTGTTAAGGTTTCTGGGAACCAAGGGATTGAATCGCCTACTGGTGAAATCCCTAGCCAAACCAAGTGTCAGGAATGTAAAAAACGTGCATAAACAACTATTGGTAGCGGACATAGAAAAACTATCGGACACTTACCTGGAACATTGCTATCACGGCCAGCTGTTACCGGGAAGCGAGCTTGGTTTTCTTACCTTATTGGAGAACGTCCTGACGCTGAGGGGCTGGAAGAAAGACCTGTACGTAGGGGATAAATTGCACCAACTAAAGATGCCGGTACGATTTATTTGGGGAGACAAGGACGCGTTCGAGAAGCCCGATACGGGTGGAGCAAAAACATCAGGAATCCGTGACTGTCGGTTTGAGGTAGTGCGTGATGCCGGGCATTGCCCCTGGCTCGATCAGCCGGAAAAATGTGTTGCTCTGATACGAGATATGCTGTAAAACTGAAGTTTGTCCGGGAACAAGGAGCATAACCCAGATACTTGCACTATCACCTCACCTAATCGAAGTTGTTTGGCGCGGACGCAGGTGCAGGGTCTATCGGTATCAGCCAAGTTTGCTGGCATTGACCCGAACCACATTGCACCTGCGGCCCCGCCGACGCCCAGCTTAGGGCGTGCCTAGAGGAACTGCTGCGCCACCCGGAACGACACCCATTTGACCATGAGCAAGTGGCCGGAAATACACTGTTTAAGAAAACCAACGATTGGCTAAATCAACAGTGAACTAGTTAATGGATGCCCTGATCCACTAGTCTGCCCTGCGGTACAGGCCAGTAGATACCTACCAACCTAATTCCCCGGGTGCACTGCGACCTGGATATTCGCGCAGTAGCCCACCTCATCGGAGTCCGGATGAAGGCTGGGTCCTGATGGGAAGCCGGAGGTGCACCCCCCGTCCATCGTATTGATTTGGCTCGGGATGATTCCGGGCTGGGCCGGGCCGTGCGTACGCAGGGCCAAATGTACTTCCGCCGTTAGCGGGCTGTCGAATTCGGTGAGGGTGCGCGGGGCGTCAAAGCCGTCGCCGAGGTGTAGGTGTCCGGAAAAATTGCCCTTCCCGCTTGCACCGACGATGTGGCCGGCGGCGTAGGTGGAGGAAGGCGGACCCGGCTCATCGCCGAAGACCACGAACCACAGCGTATAGGCATTTCCGGGAATTAGGTTCTCCGTTTTGAAGTGTGCCGTGATGCCGTTTTTGGTACGGCGCAATTCGGAGTGGGCTCCCGGAATGATCATCCATTCTCCCGCGGGATTTTCGTAAATGGCAACGGATTCACTTTTGCCCCTGGCCTTGCCCTTAGCCAAAGCTGACGCCCCGATGCGTTGAACGTCCGACTCCGAGGTATTTAGGGCGAATTGCTCGTCTTTGGTGCAGGAAGCCAGCACGAAAAGCGCGAGTAGGGACAGCAGTATTTTGCGGATCAACATGACATGGTGTTTTACAAGGCAGGCGACGCCCCCTTGCGAATAGCCGGGGAATATCGTAAGCCCTCGATTTAGGAATGGGCCCCACGTAGAGGATATTGCAAACCTAGGCGCACCGGCGTAAGCCTGCTTTTGCTATTTTGGCGAAGTGTTGTCTCATTATTGCAAAATGAGATGGGTAAGCCTTGGGCTATTTTTGCACCGAGAGCGAAAAAACAGCAGTAATGCTCCCGTAATCAGCTAGTTACGTGTTGCACTCGGACGTGGTCCAATTGGCGTGTCCGGCTAGGTCGATCCGTATTTGAGCCTGAACGATCGGTTCAAACTTGGGTTCAAGCCTTAATTTTTGTGTGCCCAATTACGACTATGAAAATCGCAGTTACATCAGCAAGCGGACAGCTAGGTTCCGCCATCGTGAGGCAGCTGATAAATGAGGTCGGCGAAGACCACGTCGTCGGAATTGCCCGAACTCCCGAGAAGGCAAGCAATCTGGGTGTCGAAATCCGGAAAGGTGATTACAACAGCCGTCAGCAGTTTGATGAAGCCCTTCGTGGGGTCGATACCGTTCTATTGGTTTCGGGCATGGATGACCCCCAGAAACGAATTCAGCAGCACCGGAACGTGATTGAAGCCGCTAAGTACAACGGAGTGTCGAAGATCGTCTACACCGGCATTGTAGGGGACGAAACCGATACGGCGTTTAGTCCGATCGTACAGTCCAATCGACAAACGGAAAACGATGTTCGGGGGTCTGGTCTTCAGTGGGTGATCGGAAGGAACGGCATCTACATCGAACCGGATCTGGAGTACATCGACCACTACGTAAAGGACGGAGAGATCACAAACTGTGCGGGTGGTGGCAAGTGCACTTACACCAGCAGGAGTGAGTTGGGCTGTGCTTACGCCCGAATGCTGCTGGATGAAAAACACCACGGGCAGGTGTACAATTTAGTCGGTGAGGCCATTACCCAGGCACGGTTGGCTGAACTACTCAACCGGGTATACGGTACCGAGCTAACCTACCGTCCGGTCTCGGTTGCCGCTTACGCGAAGGAGCGACGGACGGCTCTGGGAGAGTTTATGGGGACGGTCATCGCCGGCATCTATGAGGGAATTCAAAACGGCGCTTACGACTTGCGGTCGGACTACGAGCGGGCCGCCGGGCGGGCGCACAAGGCACCGTTGGAGATGATCAAAAACCTTGCGAGCGTACAATAGGCCATCCAGCTACATCTAACTGATGCTTAGTTGTAAAACCTTTAAATTGGACAATCCGTAATAGTAGCTTCCTGTATCCGCCATTATGAAGCGACCGATCGCAACATTTCTTCAGGCAGTCACCGTAATGATTGGCATTCTGGCGATTTTTGTCCTGGTCAGGTTTCCGATGATGGAGGGGAGGGCCACCGATCTAGACTTGGCAAGCATCTACCTCGATCCATTTATTCTATATGGATATGCCTCATCAATTGCCTTTTTTGTGCTGTTGTATCAAGTATTTCAATTGTTCGGATACATTGGGCGAGATGAGTTTTATTCACCTTGTGCGACTAAAACCCTGAGACGTATTAAATTTTGCGCGATTGTGTTGGGTGCGTCGATCGTGGCTGCAGGATTGTACATACGTGAATTTCATCACGAAGACGACGACCCCGCCGGATTTCTCGCCATCTGCATTATGGGCACCTTTATTGCAATAGTAGTTGCAACGGCTGCGACGATGCTCGAAAAGAGTACGAAAAGGTCCGTTACTTCCGGAGTTTGCTGAAGTCCGTGCTCGCTGCTACGCCACGTTGATTGCTTTCCCTGAATTTCCTCCGCACCTGCGTCCCCGCCCCCCGTATTCCGCCTACCTTGCCGCCATGAAGAAGCCGACCAAAGCCAAGCTGAAAGCCATTGCGGCGGATCGCATCGCCTTCGCAAAGGAAATACGGCAGGACTACCTGGATGGGAAACTGGAACCCAACCGGACGGCGTCAGGACTAGGCTACCTTATTCACGAAGCCGGAGAAGGCGTGCAGCCGAAGCCGGGACAGCGGGTGGAAGTACACTACGTCGGGCTACTCGAGGATAAACCCAGCGTGTTTGAAGAATCGTTCAGCAGCGCGAGGGGGGTGCGCTTTTTGCTCGGAGCCGGCGAAGTGATTCCGGCCTGGGATGAAGCCATCGCGCTGCTGCGGTGGGGTGACGAAGCCACGCTCTTTGTGCCAGCTAAGCTGGGTTACGGGCCAAAGGGACGGGGGCAGGGAATCCCGACAAACAGTAACTTGATCTTCTATGTGGAGATCGCATCGGTGGGGTAAGTGGTTATGGACAAATCGAATGGGTACGAGAAAATAGCTAGTAGGTTTATCGAACTCCGCGGAAAAGCCACGGATGGGATAGGTGCCGCGACCGTCCGCAAATGGGCGCGTACTCTGCCGCCGGGTGCCTCTATACTGGATCTGGGTTGTGGAACCGGGCTTCCAATTACTAAGGTGTTGGTTGAAGAGGGGATGCGCGTCTACGCGATAGATGCATCGCCTACTTTGCTCCGCGCCTTTAGGCAGAATTTTCCGAGCGTCCCCGCTAGGCGCGAAAGCGTAGCGGAATCCTCGTTTTTTGACCTTCAATACGGGGCAGTTATCGCCATCGGCCTGATGTTCCTTTTACCGCCAACGGAACAGGGGGCGATGATTCAAAAAGCTGCCGATCACCTACGGACCGGGGGAAAGCTGCTGTTTACTGCCCCGCGCGTGAAAACCGAGTGGAAAGATGTTCTGACCGGAGAACAGTCGGTATCGCTGGGAGCGGAGCGATATAAGACCGTGTTGTCAGAAGCGGGACTGTCGCTGCTCGCTGAATTTGAGGACGAAGGGGGGAATTATTACTTCGACGCGGTGAAGGAGTGATGAGCGGGGTGGTTTGTCGGGCGGGTGAGGGGTTTCGGTCGATTGGTTTTGCGGGTAAGCCCTGGCGAGTGTTCCTTGGCATTGAGCACTATCCACCTCACCCTCAACTAATATTGCGGTGCATGTTATTCAACTTCTCTTGGTAACCATCTCTCTCGGCGGCCTGCTCGGTTGCAGGAACAACCTCATTGAGGTGCCGGAGTCGCCCTACCCCATCAGTGACGATTGGTTCTCGGTGGACACCATAGCGCGGGGGTTCACCATTCCGTACGGGATCGCGATCGTGAATGATGGTGAATACTTCATCACGGACCGGGTGGGGAAAATGTATCACTATACCGACGGCTATATGAACGAGGTGGAGGGTATGCCACCGGTGGCTACCTTTGGCACCCCCGGCATTCGCGCTATTATGCACGGTGGACTGATGGATGTGAGCCTGCACCCCGCTTACGCCGATAACGGCCTTCTCTACGTTTCCTACCTGGACACTACTGGTCTAGCGCGGGTCTCGCGCTTCCAAATCCAGGACGACACGGCTACCGATTTCGATACCATTTTCACGACGAGAAACCTCAACTGGACCGGGAACGGTATGCGAATCGTGTGGCAGGACAGCACGCACTTCTTTCTAAATGTGGGCAATTCTGACTGGTCTACTTCCAGTTTTCCCATCCTGTATGCCCAAGACCTCGACAACGACGCTGGAAAAATTCATCGGCTGTTGGAGGACGGGAGTATTCCGCCCGATAATCCGATCTTCGAAGGCCGGACCTCCCCCTCCACCATCTGGAGCTACGGCCACCGGGACGTGCAGGGCTTGTACTACGAGCAATCGACTCATACCCTGTTTGGCGTGGAGCACGGCCCGAAGGGCGGAGACGAATTCAACATTATCGAGCAGGGAAAGAATTACGGGTGGCCGCTCGTTAGCTACGGCATCAATTACGACGGTCAGTGGGTATCGACCATCTCGCACGATTCTGCGGCCGCCTCTACCATATTGCCGGAACACTACTGGACCGTCCCGACGGACGACGGCGGCCAGGCCCTGGCCCCTGCCTGTCTCCTGAAAGTCGACAGCAGTACGATCGAGGACTGGAACGGTCATTTTCTCTTCGGCTCCCTCGCCTACCGAAGGCTCATGAAATTCAACCGAAAAACCGGCGAGACCTTCGGACTGGACATTGAAGGACGGGTTCGCACCATCAAGCAACTGCCCAGCGGAGATGTGATTGCACTAATTGAACGAAATGATTTGACTAAGGCGAATGGGGTGGTGGTGCGGATTGGGGAGTGAGGTATTTTAAGTACTCCCGCCGTCTCGGGCTACAAGCCGCTCGACCTCTGCATCCGTGTAGAATCAGTGCCCGTCCGTGGTGAAAATATCCTAACCTGCCGTCTCGGGCTACAAGCCACTCGACCATTACATCCGTGTTTAATCCGTGCCCATCCGTGGTGAAAATACCATAACCTGTCGTCTCGGGCTACAAGCCACTCGACCTTACCCCTGAATAACCGTACATTCCCGTAACCAATTACCCATTAATGGAAGACGACTTTCTCGCAGAAATGAGCTACAACGGCGTGACCGCCCGCCTAAAGCGACTAAGCGACGCCTTCCTGTACCAAACCAAGGAATTCTACACGGAACAGGACGCCGAGATCGAGCCCAACTGGCACATGGTCTTCCTCCTACTCGAAAAGCACGGACAGCTGACCGTCACGGAAATGGCAAGTCAACTGGGGCAGTCCCACCCCGCCCTGGTGAAGTTGACGAAAAAGATGAAGCGGAAGGGCTACCTGATTTCTCTCGAAGACGAAAACGACCGGCGCAAGTATCAGCTCACCCTCTCCGATAAGGCCCGCGCGGAACTGCCGCTACTGCACCGGTACTGGGAAGCGGGCGACCGAGCGCTGCGGGAGATGATGGACCACCACACCGCATTGCTGGACCAACTAGCCGTAGTAGAAAAGAATATGGCAGACGCGGACTTCAAGACCCGTATGCACCACCACTTCGAATCGCTGAAGGATTGATCCGACGTCCCGATGACTCAGCTACCCCATCAAACCCCACCAGGTCTACGCATCCGGAACGAAAAAACCCGCAGTTTGCGTAAGTGATAGGCATGAATGATGCAGAACACCGCGCCAGAGATGATCAACGGTCCCGAAGCGATCAGAACGCCGTAGAACACGTAAATAAAGCTCGATATCAGGTGCCAAAAGCGAAAGCCGGCCATTTCCTTTTTGGTGATGGCGTAGAAACCGGCGGCAATAGCGAGGTAACCCAGAAGTTCCGTGTATAAATGCATAGGGATGGAAATTGAACTGTAAACTCCCAAAGCTGCTTCCGCAACTCATTAGCGTAACTGGTTACACAAATGTAACCTCGAATGATCGTAACCAGTTACGTTTTTTGGCTTCTATTTACGGTCGCTAATTGGATGAACTGTTTTGTCCTAGTAAAGCGGTCGGAGATAAGCCGTTAATTGTAAAAGCAGTTCTGCTGCCAGATTTTGTCTGTTGCGGTATATTGGCAAGCCTTTATTAGATCCCGCCAGCCGTTCATGCACTACCTACTTAGCCTGCTCCTTTCCTTTTGCCTTGCTCCCGCGCTTGCCGCCCAGGTTGATACCGTGCACCTACCGGGTACGGACGTGAGTTTTACCATGGTTCCGCTCCCGGGCGGCACATTCACGTTCGGAGACACCGAAAAAGAGGTCACCCTATCTCCTTTTTCGATCAGCAGTCACGAAGTTACCCACGAGGCCTACCGCATTTTTCAGGTTCGCGAAAACGATACGCCCGTAGCCGCTTCCGGAGACTGGGACGCAGATGCCGTCACCCGCCCCTCCCCACCCTACCTCGACCTGAGTTACGGGATGGGCACCCGCGGCGGCTACCCCCAGGTGAACACCACCCAGCAGGCTGCCCTGCGCTACTGCGAGTGGCTCTACGAAAAGACCGGCCGCTTCTTCCGCCTCCCCACCGAAGCCGAGTGGGAATACGCTTGCCTCGCCGGCCAGGAACCCGATTCCGCCGACCTGCATGACCTGGCCTGGCTCTACGAAAACGGGGAAGAAACCTACCACAAGGTCGGCGAAAAGAAGCCCAACGCCTACGGACTTTACGACATGATCGGCAACGTCAGCGAATGGACGCTCGACGAGTACTACGACGACTACACCGACCGCATCGGCACCGACCCCGACCCATGGCTACGGCCCGACGGCAAGCACTCCCGCACCGTCCGCGGCGGCTCCTTCGACACCGAAACCGCCGACGCCGGCTGCCGCACCCGTGAAAAATCCTCCCCCCGCTGGCAGGCCCGCGACCCCCAGATCCCCAAAAGCCTCTGGTGGAATGTCGATAGCGCCTTCCTGGGCTTCCGCCTCGTATCACCCAAAAAACAGCCTACCCCAGAAGAAGTCCGTACCTTTTTTGCGGAAGCGATTGTGGACTAGGGGATTTCAAATTGAAAATTGGTGATTTAAAATTTGTCCTCACCCGAAATGCAATCCATCGTTAATATTGCTAACTGAGTGCTCCTAATAGCTATTGGGAAATTTTAAATTTAAAATTGGTGATTTAAAATTGTACCGCCCGATGATCATTTCCCGTAACGAGCGGAGCGAGCAGAGCCATGCCGACGAGCGTAGCGAGCAAAGCCACAAAGACGAGCGTAGCGAGCAGAGCCACAAAGACGAGCGTAGCGAGCAGAGCCACAAATTTTAAATTGAATATTGTAAATTGTAAATTATAAACCACAAGATCATGCCAATCAACCGCCGTTCCTTTCTCCAAAAAACCACCGCCCTCGCCGCCGCCGGCCTGGTCGTCTCTCCCGAGCTAGCCGCACGGGTGCACATTGACGGGGCCGACGTCATAAAAATCGGGCTGATCGGTTGCGGCGGACGGGGCACAGGAGCGGCCTTCCAGGCCCTAGCCACCGAGCAAAACGTGAAGTTGGTGGCCATGGGCGACGCTTTTCGTGACCGGCTGGACAAGGCTTATACGGGCATCCAGACCCAGCTGGCCGAAAACGAAATTGACGCGACACGACTCGACGTTGCAGAAGAAAACAAATTCGTCGGATTCGATGCCTACGAGAAAGTCATTTCGCTCTGTGACGTGGTGGTGATCGCTACCCCTCCGGGTTTTCGGCCAATTCATTTCGAAGCAGCCGTAGCGGCAGACAAGCAGATCTTCATGGAAAAACCCGTGGCCGTGGACGCACCCGGAGTACGACGGGTACTCAAGGCCGCCGAGGAAGCGAAGCGAAAAAAGCTGAACGTCGTCGTCGGTTTGCAGCGCCACTACCAAAAAAAGTACACCGAAGGCTGGGTGGATATGATGCAGAACGGCGCCATCGGCGACATCACCACCAGCTACGTGTACTGGAACAGCGGCGGCGTGTGGGTAAGGCCCCGCGAAGCCGGACAGACCGAAATGGAATACCAGATGCGCAACTGGTACTACTTCAACTGGCTCTGCGGCGACCACATCAACGAGCAACACATCCATAACCTCGACGTGGGCAACTGGGTCAAGCAGGACTACCCCCGGGAAGCCTCCGGATTCGGCGGTCGCCACATGCGCAACGGCAAGGAGCACGGAGAGATCTTCGATCACCACGCCGTGGAGTACACCTACGCCGACGGCAGTCGCATGATCAGTCAGTGCCGCCACTGGAACGGAGCCAGCACCAAGGTTACCGAACAGTTTCAGGGCACGAATGGTACCGCCCCGGCTCCCGGTAAGCTGTTGACTAAATCCGGCTACGCCATACTGGACCACAACGACCGCAAGGACCCCAACCCCTACCAACTCGAGCACGACCTGCTCTTTAAAGCCGTCGCCGACGGGGAGTACAAATACGCGGACGCCGAAAATGCCGCCAAGAGTACCCTCACCGCCGTTATGGGCCGTATGGCCACGTATTCCGGTCAGGTCGTCACCTGGGAGGAGGCCATGCAGTCAGACCTCGATCTCTCGCCGGCTACCTACGCCTTCAATGCGCCGCCCCCGATCCTGCCCCTCGAAAACGGCTACTACCCCGTCCCCGTCCCCGGCGAGACCAAGGTGAAGTAGTTCCTGGTGCCCGTCGGCCGGATACTCGTCGGCTGGATACTCGTCGGCCGAATGCAATTCGTCCGCCGAGTATCCTTATCGTTCGCCGTTTTTCTTCTCGCGCTATCGCTCCCCCTCCCTGCGCAGCACCGCCTGTCCGTCTCCCGCCCCGCCATGGGTACCCCCTGGTCGATTACGGTTTATGCGGACGATACATCATCCGCTCACCGCATCATCGACAGCGCTTACGCCCGCATCGAAGCCGTCGAGCAAGCGATGAGCGACTACCGGACGGACAGTGAGATCAACCGATTAGCGCGCCTACCCCCACGCCGCTACCACCGGGTGTCTGGTGATCTATACCGAATCCTGAAATTATCGCGTCAGCTAGCCCGTCGGAGCAGGGGCGCATTCGATCCTACCGTGGGGCCCCTATCCAGACTCTGGCGCCGGGCCATACGCAGTCAGACCTTCCCGTCGGAACAGGAAATAAGTCGGGCGGGATCGCGGGTGCAGTGGAAATACCTGCGGCTGCGCCGCCCGAACCTGGTTTGGTTGGCCCGGGATAGCATGCAGCTCGACCTGGGCGGGATCGCCAAGGGGTATGCCCTCGACGCAGCCGGAGAGGTGCTCCGTACCGGTGGACTTCCCTCCTTCCTCGTCGATGGTGGAGGGGATTTGCTGCTCGGTGCGTCTCCGCCGGACCGTTCCGGCTGGCGGATAAAAGGGCCTAATGGCCCCATCGATACGGCATTCGTGGCGGTTGCCACCTCCGGCACGGCCTATAAGTACGTTGAGCACGAGGGAAACCGCTATAGCCACCTTATCGATCCCCGTACCGGAATGGGGGTCGTGGGCGTGCGGTCCGTATCCGTTTTCGCCCCGAGTGGAACGCTGGCGGACGCCCTCGCATCGGCGCTCCTGGTAACTGATCCGCGGAAGGAACCGAAGTGGCTGAAAAAGTATGCTTCAGTTAGGTATTACCGGAAGCGTAGAGAGGATTGATTGACTTCCTGGTGCTTCCCCCACCCCGTCCACCATTTCAAATCGCTGACCGGGTTACCCCGTCCGACCGCTTTAGCGGTCGGACGGGGTATTAGCGAAAATTCGCTAAATAATGTCGGCAGTACTTGAACGGAGGGGAAATTGGGCTTAACTTAGCAGCGAATTTTCGCTAAGAGTTAAAAATCCTTGATCATGTCAGACACGCTAACCGACCAGAAAGTCCTTAAGGGAGGTGAATTTCTCATCGCCGATGCCGACTATTCTACCACCTTCGTTCCGGAGGAATTCAATGAGGAACAACGGATGGTACGGCAGATGGTCCAGGATTTTATCGACCAGGAGATCAAGCCTAACCTCGACAAGATCGAGAAGCAGGAAGACAACATTGCCCCGCGCCTGCTGGAAAAGATGGCCGACTTAGGTCTATTGGGCAGTCACATGCCGGAAGAATTCGGAGGGATGGAGATGGACACCAATACCAATACCCTCATCTGCGAAGTGATGGGTGGTAGCTCGGGATCCTTCACGGTTTCTTACGCTGCCCACACCGGCATCGGTATGCTTCCCATCCTATATTTCGGAACCGAGAAGCAGAAGCAGGATTACCTGCCCCGCCTCATCAACGGGGAACTGAAGTCCGCCTACTGCCTCACCGAGCCCGGTAGTGGATCGGACGCGATGGGGGCTAAGACCTCTGCGGTCCTTGATGGGGATGCCTACGTGCTTAACGGGCAGAAAATGTGGATCTCCAACGCCGGATTTGCCGATGTCTTCATCGTCTTCGCCCAGGTGGATGGCGATAAGTTTACCGGATTCATCGTACCGAGCGGATTGGAGGGTTTAACCTTAGGTGCCGAAGAGGACAAACTAGGCATCAAGGGCAGCTCTACCCGCCAGGTATTCTTCGAGAACGTGCGCGTACCCGTCGGCAATAGCCTCGGTCAGATCGGCAAGGGTCATCTCATCGCCTTCAACGTCCTGAACGTCGGACGCTTCAAACTACACGCCCTGAGTATGGGTGGGGCGAAGCGTTCGCTGGAAGTAGGCATTCGCTACGCCAACGAGCGGATCCAGTTCAAACAGCCGATCGCCAACTTCGGTGCCATCAAGTACAAAATCGGTGAGGCGGGCATCCGCATCTTCGCGGGCGAAAGCGCCCTCTACCGCGTAAGCCAGCAGATCCAGGACATGAACAAGCAACTGATGGCGGACGGTAAGTCATTCGCCGAAGCCAAGTTGCTCAGTGCGGAGGAGTACGCTATTGAGTGCGCCCTGCTGAAGTTCCTGGGTTCCGAGACCCTGGATTACACCGTCGACGAAGTGGTGCAGATTCACGGCGGCATGGGGTACAGTGAGGAAACCCTCGCGCCACGCATGTACCGCGACAGCCGCATCAACCGGATCTACGAAGGAACCAACGAGATCAACCGACTATTGAGTGTCGACATGCTGCTGCGCCGGGCCATGAAGGGTGCGCTGGACATCGTCGGACCCGCCTGGAACGTGCAGAAGGAGCTTGGTGGAATGCCCAGCATGGACCGTCCCGAGGGGGAATATGGAGAAGAAATTAAAGCCGTAGCTGACTTCAAGAAGCTGATCCTGATGGTAGCCGGAGCTGCGGCTAAGCAACAAATGGACGGCAAGATCAACCTCAAGGCCGAACAGGAGATCCTGATGAACGTAGCGGACATGCTCGGAGACTTGCTGCAGGCGGAGAGCACGCTGATGCGGGTCCGCAAAATGCGGGACAATGGTCTCGGTAACCAGTCGCCGGAGGTGTACGATGCCGCACTGCGCACCTACCTCCACGATGCTACCGCCCGGATGCAAAAGAACGCGACCGATGCGGTTGCCAGCTTTATCGAAGGAGACTTACTGCGCACCTTCACCATGGGCATCAAGCGCTTTACCAAGTACCCACCACAGAACGTGAAGAAGCTGCGCCGAATCGTAGCGGACTTCCTGATTGAGGCCAACGCATTTGTAATGTAGTAATTGACCCTAACCAAATAGAAAGCCGCGATCTGCAGACTGCAAATCGCGGCTTCTTTTTTGTTACCGAGTGTCGGAGGGTACCGATCCTAGATTTTTACCACTTCTGCCTGAATGGGATAATCGGCCAGGATCCGGTTGGTAAAGGCCATGTGGCCGCGGGGAACGGCCAGGTAGAGTTTGCCGTGCTTATAGGCGGCGAGGCTGCTGAGCAGACGCCACTTGGTTACGAGTTCACGTTCGTCTTCGGTTTTCATACCGAGTTCGAAGTAGCTTTTGCGGCCATTCACCTCACCGGTAACGTCGGGAATGAAGTACTCATCGGTGTCCTTGCTGCGACGAATTTTGGCCGGGGTTTCATAGCCTTCGGCGTTGGCCTTGACGTTGTCGAAGCCTTTCTTGTTGACTATTTTCTCGAGCAGGGCTTTAATAAGCTCAGCGTCTTTTTGCTGGGCGTCGGTGAGGATTCCGTTTTCCATTGTGGGTAGGATGGTTTGATCTAAAAAGTGTAGAAGCGAATATCCGTAAAATTTGCGAGACACCGGAAGGGGGCTCCGTCGCCTGAGATCATCGTCATTCGCACGTGCTTCTTAGAGAACGTCTCGAACGCAGTCGGAGTTGATAGAAACCGCAATTCCGCCACCCATGTCGTACTTTACCCCTCACCAAGCTTAAAACTGATCTACATGAATACCGACCAGCGTCCGTGGCTCGCTCATTATCCAGCCGGCATTCCCGCCAACGTTGACGTCGACGCTTTTCCAACGCTCAAGGACATGTTGGAGGCAACGATGAAAAAATTTGCCAAAAAACCGGCCTTTTCCTGCATGGGCCGGGACATCAGCTACCACGAACTGGACCAAATGGGCACGGCCTTCGGAGCTTACCTCCACTACCGCGGCCTGCAACCGGGGGATAAGGTAGCCGTCATGATGCCCAACCTGCTGCAGTACCCCATCGCCCTCCACGGCATCCTGAAGGCGGGATTGGTCATCGTAAACACCAATCCCCTCTACACGCCACCGGAAATGAAGCACCAGTTTACGGACAGCGGTGCCAAGGCGGTCGTGATCGCCGAAAACTTCGCCGCTAATCTGGAACAGATCATTCAGGATACGGAGATCACAACGGTGATCACCACCAGCATCGGTGAGCTACTGGGTTGGGTGAAGGGCGGACTGACGAACTTCGTGGTGCGCAGCGTAAAGAAGATGGTCCCCACCTTCAACCTTCCGGACGCGGTGACCTTCCAGACGGCCCTCGACGAGGGGAAAAAGCACCGACTTCCCACCTTCAGTGGCCAACCGGGCGACACCATTGCCCTACAGTACACGGGTGGCACGACCGGCGTCTCGAAGGGGGCCATGCTCACCAACGCCAACCTGGTAGCCAATGCCCAGCAGATGTACGCCTGGATCACCCAGCTACTCAAGGAAGGGACGGACGGACGCATGCTCTGTCCTCTGCCCCTGTACCACATCTTCGCCTTCACCGTAAATGCGGTAGCGGCCTTCAACATCGGTATGTGCAACGTACTGATCACCAACCCGCGGGATCAGAGCACCATCGTCAAGGCCTTTAAGGACAACAAGATCGAAGCGATGACTGGCGTGAATACCCTCTTCAATGCGCTTCTGAACAACAAAGACTTCCAGAAGCTGGATTTCCGTCACCTCAAGCTGACGGGCGGCGGCGGCATGGCGGTCCAGCGAGTAGTCGCCGAGCGGTGGCAAAAACTCACCGGTACCGCCCTGACGGAGGGCTACGGGCTCACCGAAACCAGTCCGGTAGCTACCATGAACCCCTTTAACGACAAACTCCGTATCGGAACCATCGGTGTCCCCATCCCGAATACCGCGGTACGCGTTTGGCACGAAGAGGATCAGCGGGTGGCAACCACCGAAGAACGCGGAGAGATACAGGTAAAGGGGCCGCAGGTCATGAAGGGGTACTACAATCGGCCCGAAGACACCGCCAAGGTCATCAAGGACGGGTGGCTGTGTACCGGGGATATCGGGATGATGTCGGAGGATGGCTTCTTCAAGATCGTAGACCGGAAGAAAGATATGATCCTGGTCTCCGGCTTCAATGTGTATCCCAACGAGGTAGAAGACGTGATCGCCGCCCACCCCAAGGTTCTGGAATGTGCCGCCGTCGGAATTCCGAGTGAAAAATCGGGGGAGGTCGTCAAGCTTTTCGTGGTGAAGAAGGAAGATTCTCTCACCAAGGAGGAATTGGTAGCCTTCGCCCGCGAGAGCCTCACGGGGTATAAAATTCCGAAGGAGGTCGAGTTTCGGGAGAGTCTGCCGAAGAGCAACGTAGGTAAGATCCTGCGGCGCGAACTCAGGGAAGCCTAACCGACGGTCGCGACTAAGTGGAGCTTAGCGATTTTCTGAGGGGGGAGGATCCGGTGCAGATTGCCCGGGGCCTGATCGGCACGGAACTCATCAGCCGCATGGACGGCATCGAGACGGGTGGCCTGATTACCGAGACGGAAGCTTACTGGGCTCCGGAGGACCGCGCAAGTCACGCCTACGGCTACCGGAAAACGCCGCGCACCGAGCCCTTCTACGCTCCGGCCGGTACCAGCTACGTTTATCTCTGCTACGGCATCCACGAGTTGTTCAACGTGATCACCGGTCCGGAGGGGACGCCGCACGCCGTACTCATCCGGGCAATCGAGCCCACGCGGGGGCTGGAACACATGCTCCGCCGCCGTCATATGGAAACCTTAAAGCCACAACTTAGCCGGGGACCCGGCGTTGTGTCGAAAGTGCTGGGAATAACGAGGCGGCACAACGCCCTGGACCTTCTTGACCCCCTAAGTGCGCTACACCTCAGGGCCACCGGGAAGACGTTCGGCGACGACCAAATCGTAGCAACGCCCCGCATCGGCATCGACGGCGCCGGAGCGGAATGGGCGGCCAAACCCTGGCGCTTCTACCGCAAGGGAAGTCGGTACGTAAGTAGACTTAACGCATTTAAATGAGCCCTCCTTTGCTGCTTTTCGGTAATTCTCTGCTCCTGCGCGCCGCCGCCCTGCTGTTCCTGCTCGGAGTGGCCGGGCCGATGATGGCACAACACGGCGACCTGAAGTTTTACGACAATACTTACGTCGAGAACATTCGGACGGTCCGCCTCCACATCGACGGCTTTCCACACTCCTACCCCATTATTGAACTCGGGGGAGGTGCCCGGCTGCGGCTTTCCTTCGACGACACAAGCGACGAGGTCGGGCGCTACTCGTATTCCTTCATTCACTGCAACCAGGACTGGACGCCGTCGACCCTCGGGCAGATGGAATACAATAGCGGCTACTCGAACGACTACCTGGAAACGTACGACTTCAGTCTGCGAACCCTGAAACAGTACGTTCACTACGACCTGGTATTTCCGAACCGCAATATGCGCCTCGAGCGCAGCGGCAATTACCTGCTCGTGGTTTACGATACGCAGGACGACGACCGCCCCGTGATCACCCGCCGGTTCATGGTGTCGGAAAACCTGGCCGGAGTGAGTGCCCAGGTTACCCGCCCGTCGGTGGTGGATAAGATCCATACCCACCAGGAGGTCAGGCTGACGGTCAATACGAAGCAACTGCAACCGCGCTCTCCACTGCAGGAGCTAACGGCCACGGTCCTGCAGAATGGCCGCTGGGACAATGCCGTTACGGGGGTGAACCCCAACCTACTGGGCCGCGAGAACGTCCAGTTCAACTATCAGGACGTGATTGTCTTCCGGGGAGGCAACGAGTTTCGCAACCTTGACCTGCGTTCGGTACAGGCACCGCGCACGGATGTTACCAGTATTACCAATGAGGGCGACTTTTACGCGATGCTGCTGGCACCGGAAGAAACCAGGGGGAATAGCGTGTACATTCAGTATTTTGACCTGAACGGCGACTTCGTGAATTTCCGGACCGACCGGCCGGTGGTGAATCTGGCGGACGAATTTTTACAGGAGAACTTTACGCGCTTCGGCCTCGACTTTACCGGAGAATACATCGAGGCTACCTTTATCCTTAAGCCCCGCAACGGCATACCCCTGGATATGGACCTATACTTGTTCGGTGCACTGACCGAATGGCAGTTGAAGTACGACTACCGCATGGTTTGGAATCAGAACATCAATGCCTACGTCGGCCGCGCACTGGTCAAGCAGGGCTTTTACAACTACTATTACGTCACGGATGAGGGCAAGGGAAATCCCAATCTACGCCGCCCCGGTGATCGGGCCGGTTATGACCTGACCGAGGACAGCTTCGACCAGACGGAGAACGACTACATCGGCCTGATCTACTACCGGCCGCTGGGTGGCAGGTACGATCGCCTGGTCGGGACCACCATCACGAACAGCAGCCGCTAAATTCTCCTGCGGGGTGACCGGTCTAGTGCTTCGTGACGTTCATAGATTAAATTTTCCGCCCAGGACCGAAAGTGTAGTTTTGCTGACCGATAAACATCAGTGAAATGCGCAACGGAGTTTTCCTTTTATTTACCCTGCTGATCCCCGCCTGGGCCGTGGCCCAACAACCAAACGAATGGACGCTGGCCCGCGCCGTTACCTACGCCCAGGAAAACAACCTGCAGGTGAGGCGCCTCGACAATACGACCGAACTGGCCCGCCTAAACCTGCAACAGAGCCGCAACAACCGCCTACCCACCCTCAGCGGGGGAACGGGGGTGAACCTCCAGCTCGGTCGCACGATCGACCCCACGACAAACTCCTTCGAGGCCCAGAACATCTTTTCCCAGGGCTACCAGCTCCAGGGTGGAGTAACGCTCTACAACGGCGGCCTGATTCGCAACACCCTCCGACAGGCCGAACTGGACCTGCAGGCGGCCGAGACCGATGCAAACATCACCGGAAACGACGTGGCCCTGCTGGTAGCCAACAGTTACCTGACGATCCTCCTCACCCGTGAGCAACTGTCCAACGCCCGCGCCCAGCTGGAACTGACCACCCAACAACTAGAGAATACGGACGCGATGATCCGGGCCGGTAGCGCACCCGCCGCCGAACGCTACGACATCGTTGCCCAGCAAGCCGCCAACCAGCGGACGGTGGTGGATCTAGAAAATCAGGTGCGTCTGGCCAAGCTGGATCTCCAACTGCTGCTCGAACTCGATCCGCAGGAAGATTTTGAAATCGTGACGCCGGTACGCGATCTCGACGAGGCCGTACTTCTCTCGGATTACGATCTCCAGGAAGTACTGAATACCGCGCGACAGACCCAGCCCACGATCCGGGCGGCGGAACTGCGACGGTCGGCGGCCGAAGTTGGTAAGGACATTGCCCGGGCCGGCCTGCGGCCTACCGTTCAGCTGTACGCAAACGTGAGTACCAATTACTCCAATTTGGGCAAGGACTTCGAGAATCCCGACCTTTCAGGCGTGGAGATCGTACAGGGGCCACCCGTACCGGTCGTGATCAACGGAGAGGCAAGCACACTGGCTACTTTTTCACAGACGGGCGTAGTATTTCCAAACCTGGGTTACATCGACCAGCTCAATCAGAACTTCGGGCAATCCATCGGTTTCAACATCTCGGTTCCCATTTACACCCAGAACCGCAATAAAATCGGTGTGCAGCGGGCGGAAGTTCAGCGCCTTGGAGCCGTTATTGAAGTCGAGCAGGCGGAGAACCAGTTGCGTGCCGATGTCGAGCGGGCCCTGGGGGATTTACGCGCCGCCCGCGAGACGTACCGGGCCGCCCAGATCAGCCAGGAAGCCGCCCAGAATGCGTACGACATCACCCAGCGGCGGTACAGCGCGGGAGCGGCGAACAGCCTCGACCTGATTACGGCAACGAATCGCCTGGAACAGGCCCGGGTAGAATTCACCCGCACGAAGTACCAGCTCATCTTCAATCGCGAGGTTATTCAATTTTACCTCGGTCAGGGACTCTCCCTTAACTAACCCCACACGCTAAAGCAAACAACCATGTCCCGCAAAGTTATTCTACTCGCCCTAGGCGTTATTGCCCTGATTGTCATCGCCTTCGTGGTCTTTGGCGGTCGGTCGGAGGAAGGAACCCGCGTCTTCGTACAGGAAGTACAGGAGCGCCCCATACAGGAGATCGTCAGTGCCAGCGGCAAGATATTTCCACAAACCGAGGTAAAGATCAGCTCCGACGTGTCGGGGGAAGTGGTCGAGTTGTACGTGGAGGAGGGCGACAGCGTGGTTCCCAATCAATTGCTGGCCAAAATCGACGCCGACGCGTACCAGTCGCAGGTAGCCCGCGGGGTAGCCGGCGTTAACAGCAGCAAGGCCCAGTTAGCGAATGCCAAAGCCCAGATCAACACCCTCAAGGCGCAACGCGATCAGACGAATGCCCAACTGGAGAACGCCCGCGACATCCTGAAGCGGAACAAACAATTGCTGCAGGATGGCGTGATCAGCCAGGCTGAGTTCGAGACCAGCGAAGCCAACGTCCGTGGGTTGGAGGCCAATTTATCGGCCGCGGAAAGCAGCATCAGCGCCGCCCAGGAGAGCGCCCGTGCGGCGGAATACGGCATCCAATCCAGCGAAGCTACCCTCGACGAGCTGCGGACGAGCCTGCGCCGCACCACGATCTACGCACCCATGGGTGGTGTCGTCTCCTTACTGAACGTGGAGCAGGGCGAACGGGTAGTCGGAACGATCCAGATGGCGGGCACCGAACTGATGCGCATCGCTAACCTCAACGCCATGGAGGTACGGGTGGAAGTGAGTGAGAACGACGTGCCGTCGGTGAGCCTGGGAGACCGGGCGGAAGTGGAAGTCGACGCCTACCTGAACCGCAAGTTCACCGGGGTGGTGACCCAGATTGCAAACTCCAGTACCACTGCGGGACTGGCCGACAATGTCCTCAACAGCGATCAGGTCACCAATTTCGAGGTGAGGATCAGCATCGACCCCGAAAGCTATGCGGACCTGGTCTCTACCGGCAACGCTTACCCCTTTCGCCCCGGCATGTCGGCCGGCGTTGATATTCTTACCGAATTGGCCGAAGACGCCCTGGCCGTCCCCATTGAATCCGTAACGACCCGGGAAAACGAAGCCGAAGACGATACCGCCGGCACCAATGAACTGGAAGAAGTAGTTTTCGTGGTTCGGGGGGACACCGTAGCTCAGGTGGCGGTCGAAACCGGTTTACAGGACGCTAAATACATCCAGGTGGTGTCGGGCGTCACTAAGGGAGAACGGGTAGTCGCCGGTCCTTACGGGGCACTGGCCCGAACCCTCAAATCGGGCGAGAAGGTCAGCGTAGTGGACAAGGATGAGTTCTACGATGAGGACGCGACCAACTAAAAAAACCCCTTCGTATTAGGTAAATACGAAGGGGCGGATAAAATGGTATGTCAGAAAGCTTAAATGTACGTCGAAGCCAATTCTGCTTCAATGAACGTGCTTGTTGTTAAAGTCTCTCAGTCATAAATTGATTCTTGCCTATCAAAAATAGGGTTTTACCCCCTTAGTTGCAATTATTCACAAAATAAACTGCGGATTTTTCACCACAAATCTGCAAGTTTTATGTATATGGTCGATTTTTGAGAAAATTTATCCGATTGTTCTACCTAATCCGACTTTTGTGCCTTCCCATCCTGCTGACGGCCAGCTCCTTGTGTGCCCAGGGCGCTGCTATCCGGAGCGGCCCCATGCTCGGCTACGCCGAACAGCGGGAGGTGTTAATCTGGGTGCAGACCACCGAAGCGGCTGAAGTCACGGTAGCCTACCTAGATAGCACGGGCACCATTTCCTTCACCGAAACCGTGCGTACGGGTGCCGCCGAAGCCTTTACGGCAAAGCTGATCGCCGACCAGGTTCAACCAGGAACAACCTATAATTACCATGTTCTTCTGGACGGTAAGGTTGTCGACCTCCCCTACCCCACGACCTTCACGACCCAACCCACCTGGCGCTGGCGCGAAGATCCTCCTGCCTTTACGGTTGGCCTGGGCAGTTGCACGTACGTCAACGAACCGGTGTACGATCGCCCCGGGGCGGGCTACGGATCGGAATACGAAATATTCACCGCGATCGACCGTCGCCAGCCGGAGGTGATGATCTGGTTAGGGGACAATATGTACCTGCGCGAACCGGACTGGTACACGCGAACCGGCTACTTCCACCGGTACAGCCACACTCGCAGCCTACCGGAAATGCAGCCCCTGCTGGCCAGGTCCTTCAATTATGCCACCTGGGACGATCACGACTACGGCCCCAATAACAGCGACCGCAGCTGGGTGCGTAAAGAACTGGCCAAGGAAACCTTCGATTTGTTCTGGGGCAATCTGACTTCGGGGCTTCCGGGCAACGGCGGTATAACGTCCACGTTCCGTTATGTAGACACCGACTTTTTCCTCCTGGACAACCGCAGTTTCCGAACCCCCAACGATCAGGTTCGCGAAGACAACAAAACTGTCCTGGGCGAAGTCCAGCTGGAATGGCTCATCGAGAGCCTGATCTTCAGCGATAGCCCCTGGAAGATGGTCTGCATCGGAGGGCAGGTACTCAATACCCATACGGGTGGGGAAACCTACGCAAATCTGGCCCCTGAGGAGCTGGATTATCTCCTGCGCCGCATTACGGAAGAAAACATCAGCGGGGTGGTGTTCCTGACCGGCGACCGCCACCATACGGAGCTGAGCGAACTGAGGTTGCCAAACGGGAAAATGGTATACGACATCACCATTAGCAGCCTTACGGCCGGCACGGGCAACGACCGCAGCGAAGTTAACGACCGCCGGGTACCGGGTACCCTGCTCGTAGCCCACAACTTCGGAATACTGCACTTCACCGGACCGTCAAACGACCGGCAGCTAACGATCAGCGTGTATGGAACGGATGGCGGGCTGGCGTGGGAACGCTCCCTGACTAGGGATTAGTCGTTGAAGACCTCGACGTCGCGGTTCTTCACGATCAGGTCCGTAAACTTGCCCTTGAACCGGGTTGCCTTCACGATGTGGTTGTCGATCCAGTGGTAGTTGCCGCCGCGGGGCTTACCCATCAGCATACCGTGGTACTTGAAATTGTGGCGGTTGAGCCACTCTTCCGTGATCTCGCGGTGTTCTTCGGTGCGGGAGGTAAAGAAAGTGATGATGTGTCCGTCTTCGTACCACTTGTTTACGATGCGCAGGGCATCCGGGTAGGGCAGACAGGTAGACATCCGCTCGGGTTCTTCGTTAGGGATATCGTCACAAACGGTGCCGTCGATGTCGATCAGAAAGTTCTTCACACCGGCGGCGAGAACCGGGCTGATGAGTTCTCCTTTCTCGTTAAAGGTAGTCTCCAGGTCTTTTTCGGGGGTAGCCATAAGATTGGTTGAATTCCGGAATCGATTAAATTAATTCCACAAAGGTACGCAGCTTAAACGCATCGAATCGGTGGTTTGCTTCATCTTTGCCGTTATTTGGGTTTCCTAACACTCCGCAGCATGCCGCAAATTGCCTTGGTCACCGGTGCGTCTTCCGGCGTTGGAGAGGCCCTCTCCCTCCTGCTAACCGACCGGGGGTGGCGGGTTTACGGCCTCAGCCGACGCTCCGTGGAACTCGAGGGTGTGATTGCACTGCCGGCCGACATCTCCGATGCCGAAGCGATCCGGCGGGCGGTCGGTCAACTCCTAGACCGCGAGGGTCGCCTGGACGCCGTGCTGCACTGTGCGGGGGTCGGGGGCGCGGGTGCAGTGGAATCCATGCCGGAGGAGCAGGCCCGACAGGTAATGGAAGCTAACTTCTGGGGGAGCTGGAATGTATGCCAGGCTACCCTACCCTACCTCAGAAAAAGCCCCCGGGCCAGGCTGCTGCTGGTGAGCAGCATTGCCGGCCATATGGGTATTCCCTTCCGTTCGGTCTACTGCGCTTCCAAAGCGGCGGTCATCGCGCTTTCCGACAGCCTGCGCCTCGAACTCCGGGGATCGACGGTGCAGGTGGCGTGCATCAGCCCGGGCGACATCGCGACCAACTCCATCGCTACCCAGTACCGCCAGCCGGCGGGCGATCTCGATCCACTCTATCGGGAGCGGTACCGGCGTGCGGACGAAGCCATGGTCAACAACGTAGACCAGGGTATGTCCGCGCGTCACGTGGCGGAAAAGATGGCTGCAATACTGGAGCGAGAGACCCTTTCGCCCCACTACGTCATCGGAGAACCCGTTCAAAAATTAAGTACCATTGCCCAACGTATTCTACCGGGCCGTGCCTGGGAGTGGGTCCTGGGCCGTTACTACAGTTAGCCGTTGAACAACGGCCCCGGGAGGCTGTTGAAAAAAACCATCATGAGCAATTACTCCTACCTTGCAAATGCCCATCCGGGCTACATCGAACAGCTATACCGCCAGTTTAGCGAATCTCCCGATTCCGTCGACGAGAGCTGGCGCGATTTTTTCCTCGGCTTCGATTATGCGTCCGAAAAGCCCGGCGACAACCTGCCCACCGTCTCGTCGGGAGAAATAGACTGGAGCCACGTACGGAAAGAGCTCAGTGTGTTCGCGCTCATCAAGGCCTACCGCCTCCGCGGTCACGTAGCCTCCAACATCGACCCGATCCAGGAATTCGAGGATCCGGACGCTAATATTGAGTTGAGTGATTTTGACCTGGGTGAAGGAGACCTGGATACCCCCTTTCGCGCGGCCCATCACTTGTTTATGCCCGAAGGCAGTACGCTGCGGCAGATTGTAGCCAACCTCGATCGGATCTACCTCGGTAGTATTGGCTTTGAGACGGACCACATTTTTCACCGTGCAAAACGGCGGTGGCTCCGGGAACGGATCGAAAAGCATCACCCGGAAGAGGCCTATGGCCTTTCCCTCGACGATAAGCGGCATATCCTGGAAACACTCAACGACGCCGTCGGCTTCGAGGACTTCCTCAAGATTAAATTTCCCGCCCAGAAGCGCTTCGGGCTGGAAGGAGGTGAAGCCGCCATCGTGGCCCTGGATACCATTATTTCCGAAGCCGCTCGCGACGGGGTCGACGAGGTCGTGATCGGGATGGCCCACCGTGGCCGCCTCAACGTACTCGCCAACATCATGGGCAAGAGTTACGAGAGCATATTCCAGGAGTTTGAGGGGGTCATTCCCGATAACATCAAGGGCGACGGCGACGTGAAGTACCACATGGGATACAGCTCGCTGATTGATACCCGTGTAAGTAAACCGGTTAACGTAAAACTTGCTCCCAACCCCAGCCACCTGGAGGCCGTGGGGCCGGTCGTCGAAGGATTCGCCCGCGCCAAGGCCGATGTTCTCTACGGCAACGATTACGACAAGATCGTGCCCATTCTCGTGCACGGTGACGCTGCAGTGGCCGGACAGGGGGTAGTCTTCGAAACCGCCCAAATGAGTGGGCTGGAAGGGTATACTACCGGCGGCACCATTCACGTGATCATTAATAACCAAATCGGCTTTACGACCGACTACGAAGATGCCCGGACGAGCATTTACGCCAGTGGCGTGGCTACCGTTATCGAGGCTCCCGTATTTCACGTAAATGGCGATGATCCGGAAGCGGTCTACTACGTCTCCAAGCTGGCCATGGAGTACCGCAACGAATTCAATTCCGATGTCTTCATCGATATGCTGTGCTACCGCAAAAACGGTCACAACGAGGGCGACGATCCGGGCTATACCCAACCGGGCATGTACGAGCGCGTGAAGCGCCATCCCGACGTCCGCCAAGTCTATACGGACCGCTTGGTTTCCCGCCACGATGTGGAAGCCAAGATGGCCAAGGAGATGGCCAAAAAGTTCAAGACCCAGCTGCAGACCGTTTACACCAAGGTGAAGAACAGCGACCTGCCCTACAGTTATCAACCACCCGAAAAAGCCTGGACCGCGCTGAATCGCGACCACTGGCAGGGCAAGTATTTTGCCGAATCGCCGGAAACCGGAGTGCCCATCGATCAGATCAAAGCGATACTGAAGCACCTGACCACCCTACCGGAAGGGTTCGAGCCAGTTGCCAAGGTAAACCGCCTGTACACCGGCTACGAGCAATCGGTCAACAACGATCAGTTGGACTGGGCGCTCGGCGAGCTTAGTGCTTACGCTACCCTGTTGATGGCCGGTCATGAAGTCAGGATGTCGGGACAGGACGTCCGTCGCGGCACCTTCAGCCACCGTCACGCCGTGCTAAAGAGCCAGGATGGTGAGAGCATTTACAACCGTCTGGACGGTCTGAGCGAGAAGCAGGGTAAAATGCGGATCTACAACTCCCTGTTATCGGAGTACGCGGTGCTGGGCTTCGAGTATGGCTACAGCACGGCAAGTCCGGACAACCTTGTCATCTGGGAAGCACAGTTCGGTGACTTTGCGAATGGCGCCATGACCATTTTTGACCAGTTCATCAGCAGTGGAGAGAGTAAGTGGGGACGCATGACCGGCCTCACCGTCCTACTTCCCCACGGATACGAAGGACAGGGACCGGAACACAGCAGCGCCCGCCTGGAGCGTTTCCTGCAGTTGTGCGCGGAGTACAATATGATCGTCACGAACGTCACAATGCCCGCCAATATGTTCCACCTGCTGCGTCGTCAGCTGACCTGGAACTTCCGTAAGCCGCTCATCGTCATGTCACCCAAGTCGGGACTGCGCAACGAGATGGCCGTCAGTTCAGTGGAAGATTTCGGACCCGGCACCCGCTTCCGGGAACTGATCGACGACACCGCCGAAAAAGATGCTAGCGGAGTAAAACGGGTACTCCTCTGCTCCGGCAAGGTGTACTTCGACCTGGCCAAGCAAAAAACTGCCGACGACCGCAAGGATGTCGCCATAGTGCGCCTGGAGCAGCTCTTCCCACTCCCCATCGAACAGTTGCAACAGTTGCACGACCGGTATAAGAATGCGGAGTTCGTGTGGGTGCAGGAAGAGAGCCGCAACGCGGGTGCCTGGTCCTACATCAGCGAGCAATTTCTGTACAACGAGCGCCTCGGTTTGGAACTGAAGCTTCCCTACGTGGGGCGTCCGGCTACAGCCTCCCCCGCTACGGGCTACAAGCCGATTCACGTCAAAGAACAAAAGGACCTGGTGGCGAAAGCGTTCGCCCAGTAGCGACGGCTTCAGCCGTCATGCTGCAAATCAACCAAACAGCGGGACGGCTAAAGGCCGTCGCTACAGCACCCATAGTAGCGACGGCTCCAGCCGTCATGCTGCAAATCCAAACAGACAGCGGGACGGCTAAAAGCCGTCGCTACAATATCGTAGTTTGCGGCCCCAACCAATAACTACCATGAAATTCCGTACGCTTCTATTGTTGCTGCCGCTGAGCGGCTTCCTGCTGGCCGTCGCCGTTGCCCTTTCTCCCGATCAGGTTAAAACTGCCGCAACCGTCCTCGGCATCGATTTTCTTGACGACGACGAGATCGAACTTATGCTGCCGGACCTCGAAGATAATCTGGTCGCTTTCGATAGCATTGCGCGCCGCGATATTCCCAATGGGCTGTCTCCCGCTCTCGTCTTCAGTCCCGTACTGAGGGCCGATCAGATGCCCGCCGATACCAGTATCACCGCACCTGCGACCCCGCCCGCTCCCACAACTACGGGGAGCGACTACCGCTGGATGACGGTCGAGCAGCTTGCTGCGCTGGTGTACCACAAAAAAGTTACGAGCCGAGAACTGACGGAGTACTTTCTCGATCGACTGAAGGAGTACGATCCTACGCTTCACTGCGTGATCACCCTGACCGAAGAGCGTGCACTTGCCAAGGCAGATGAAATGGATGCCGAACTCGCTGCCGGCAACTACCGGGGCTACCTCCACGGCATCCCCTACGGCGCCAAGGACCTGCTTGCCGCCCGCGGTTACCGTACGACCTGGGGAGCGAAGCCGTACGAAAACCAGGAAATCGACCAGGACGCCGCCGTCATCGAGCAACTCGACGCAGCCGGTGCCGTGCTCTGTGCAAAACTGAGCATGGGTGCCCTGGCGTGGGGGGACGTCTGGTTCGGTGAAATGACCCGGAACCCCTGGGACACCGAGAAAGGAAGCAGTGGGTCGTCGGCCGGATCGGCAAGTGCGGTGGCGGCCGGACTGGTTCCCTTCGCTATCGGTACGGAAACCCTGGGGAGTATCGTAAGCCCGAGTACGGTATGTGGGACCACGGGCCTGCGTCCTACGTTCGGCCGGGTTTCTCGCCACGGCGCGATGGCCCTTAGCTGGACAATGGATAAGATCGGTCCGATCACGCGGTCGGCGGGTGATGCCGGGCTCGTGCTGGCGGCCATTGCTCATTACGATCCCCGGGATGCACACGCCATCCGGGCCGGCTTTCAGTTCACGCTACCGGAGGCTGTTTCCCCCATGCGAATCGGGTACCTGAAGGGCAGCTTCGCCGGCGACTACAACTTTGCCGACAACGACTCGGTGGCCCTAAACGACCTGCGCCGGCTCGGCTACGAGCTGGTAGAGATTGAACTACCGAATGCGCCGGACATCGGATTTATCCTCAACGTGGAAGCTGCGGCAGCTTTCGAATCCCTTACCCGGAGCGGCGATGATGATTTGCTTACCCGACAAGTCCGCAACGCCTGGCCCAATTCTTTTCGGACCGCCCACTTTGTCCCCGCCGTCGCCTACGTCCAGGCCAACCGCCTGCGCCGGGAACTTATGGAACAGATGGATCATCTATTCGTGGAAAACAACATCGACGTGTACGTAAATCCCAGCTGGAACTCTAGCAGCCTGTTCATCACCAATATGACGGGACAGCCATCCATTACGGTTCCGAACGGCTTCTACGAGGGAACGCCAACCAGCATCACCTTCACGGGGCGCCTATTTGGGGAGCAAGCCCTGGTAGACATCGCAGCTGCTTACCAGCAGGCTACCCAGTGGGACGATCAGCACCCGACCGACTTTTAAGGTACTCCTGTAATTTGGCGATGGCCCGTCCCCGGTGACTGATCCGCACTTTTTCGTCCTGCTTCATCTGGGCGAAGGTGCGGCCGTCCCCCTCCGTCGGTACGAACACCGGGTCGTACCCGAATCCACCGTGCCCGACCGGGGAGGTAGCGATCCGGCCTTCACATACCCCCTCAAAGAGGGTTTCCGTATCTCCCTGAATCAGGCAGATCACCGTCCGGAAGCGGGCCAGTCGATCTTTGCGATCGCCGAGCTCGGATAGCAATTTGGTGTTGTTTTCTTCCGCATCGCGCTGCGGTCCGGCGTAGTGTGCGGTATCAACACCGGGGGCATTGCCTAGCGCAGCTACCTCCAGACCGGAGTCTTCACTGAAGCAGTCCTGGCCGTAATTTGACTTTACGTGCCGCGCTTTAAGTCGGGCGTTGCCCTCCAGGGTAGTTTCCGTTTCCGGGATGTCCTCGGTACAGCCGATGTCCTGCAGGCTGCGGAAGGTATAGCGATCGCCCAGCTGTCGCCGGATCTCCTCGATCTTGTGCGGGTTGTTGGTTGCGAAAACGAGTTGCTCTTTCATAGGGAGTTACAACCGGGGCGGACGCGCGCGGGTGCAGTGGAATTTGGCAAAAGAGCAAAAAAAATGGGCAAGCACACCAGTCGCTCGACCTCCTACCCTTGCTGCATTTCTGCCCTGGGGGAATTCAGAAGGAGCTGACCGTGTGCCGCCCAAGCCACAAAGGTAGGTATTTGTGGCTAACGAGTTGCAATTTTGGGTAGAGATTTTTTCCTGCTCTCCCACTACCGAATCAGGTGATCAGGTTTCCCTCATCGTCCCACTCCGCGATGATGCCCCGCCGTTCCTGGTCGACGTAGAGGGGGAGGTATTTCTCGTCGAGGGAAACCCCGTGCTTGTCCTGCACTTCCTGGGGAACGCCTTCCCACACGTTGGGTTGGTTGCCCTCGTACCCGATGTACTTCACGCCTTCCTTACTGGTAAAAAAGCCGGTGACGACCAGGAAGCGAAGGTGATCGAAGAACCGCACGCCGGGTAGCAAGCGGTCGTCTTCGGATTCCTTTACTACTTCCGGATAGGCAATGTCGTCTACAATTGCGATCTGTTCCTCCGGAGTGGCCTCGATGAATGCCTTGCCGCCGTAGCGCTGGCTGCTTTCGGTGTTGATCCAGGCCAGTCCGCCCCGGAGGCGGGTTTGGTGCACGTGGGGTTGGTCGAGTGCCATAAACTCGATGAAGTCTACTACACCGGTATCGGTGGCCTTCGCGTGATCCTCCGCTTCGGGTACGATGATGTCAGCGAGTACGCCGATGGTTTCCAGTTCGAAGTCGGTAAAGAATCGATCGTTGCGGATGCGTTCGTCGCGCTCGGCTTCGTAGGCGGTACGCAGTCCGTAGCCCTCGGTCGGCTCTACCCCTACTTTGGAGCCCGGAACGAGTTCTCCATCGTCCTTGCAGCCGACCTGGGTAAAGATGGCGGTACCTACGGCTCCTCCGAGCAGGGTTTTGAGTGATTTGCGGCGATCCATCAGATATTCATTTTTTTGAGTTCGGAGACAATGTGCTCACTATTGCGCATGGCCAGGGCCATGATGGTCCACGTGGGGTTTTTATCGGCCTGGGAGGCGAAGATGGCTCCGTCGGCCAGGTACACGTTGGGCACGTCGTGGAGTCGCCCGTACTTGTTGGTTACACTGTCGCTGGGGTCGTCACCCATGCGCGCAGTACCGACTTCGTGGATAATCTGTCCGGGTGCCAGCAGGCCGTAGTCCTGCTCGTAGGTTGGCATCGGCGTAAGGATCTCCCCGCCCATGTCCGTCATAATTCCCCGGAAGGTTTCCTGCATGTGCTTGGCCTGTAGGCGTTCGTGGTCGCTCCACTTGTAGTGGAACCTCAGGGTGGGGATTCCCCACTCGTCGACAGTGTTGGGGTCGATCTCGCAGTAGTTGTCGTAAAGCGCGACGGCCTCGCCGCGGCCGGCCATGTAGAAGTAGGCACCGTACGCTTCCTTGATCTCGCTGAGCAGCGGATTGCCGTAACCGCCAACTTTGTAGTTGAGCAGCTTCTGGATCTCCTGGTGGCCGCCTCCGAAGCCGTACATCGGCATACCCATGGAGCCTCCCATTTCGATGTGGTAGCCGCGCGGGAAGTCGAGTTTCTTGTTGTCGCCCCACCACGGAGAGTAGACGTGCATTCCGCCCATACCGTCTTCGTTATAGCGGGTGCGGTTCATCAGGCTGGGAATGAAGCCGGAAATGCCGGCACCGGTGCTGTCGTGGAGGTAGCGGCCCAGGGTTCCGCTGCTGTTGCCGAGTCCGTTGGTCTGTCCCTTCTGCCGGGAGTTGAGCAGCAGGCGTGAGGTTTCGCAGGCCGATGCGGCCAGGACGATCACTTTACCCTTCACTTCGTATTCGCGGCGGTCGTCCTTACTTACGTAGCTGACGGCGGTTGCTTTCCCGGAGTCGTCCATGATGACCTCACGGGCCATGCTATTGACGAAGAGGTCGATCTGCCCGGTCTTTTTCATTGCGGGGAAGATCAGTACGCTTCCCGCACTGAAGTCGGCGTACACCGCACACGACCGGCTGCACTGCGCGCAGTAAAAGCAGACGCCGCGATCCTCGTTCAGCTTCTTGGTCAGCATCGACATGCGGGAGGGATAGACCGGTACACCGTTGGCGCGGGCGGCCTTGGTGTACATCATCTCCGACAGGCGGGGCTTGGGGGGCGGCAGGAAGAAGCCGTCCGGATCGTTGTGCAGGCCTTCGTTGGTTCCCGTTACGCCTACCAGTTTATCCAGTCGGTCGTAATAGGGTTTTATTTCTTCGTAAGTAATGGGCCAGTTGGCACCGAGACCATCAAGGTCCTTGCGGTGGAAATCGTCCGGACCGAACCGCAGGCTGATGCGTCCCCAGTGGTTGGTGCGCCCTCCCAGCATGCGGGAGCGGAACCACTCGAAGCGGGTATCTCCAACGGTGGAATACGGTTCGTTCGGAATTTGCCATCCGCCGAAGGCCGCGTTGTAGTCACCAAACGGCCGCGTGGTCGATGCGCCCCGGCGTGGACTTTCCCACGGCCACCGCAGCTGGGTTTTCATAGCGTTGTCCTGGGGATCGAAATAGGGGCCGGCTTCGATGATGGCAACGTTTAGCCCATTTTCGGCGAGGATTTTTGCTGACATCCCCCCTCCGGCTCCGGAGCCGACGATGACGACATCGTACTCCTTGTCGTTCTTTTTAATTTGCACTGATCAGTGAGTTTAGCTGGCAATATAGCAAACCTACCTCCAGGTTTTCCAGAAAACCGGTCTTGCAGCAACCGCTTTAGTGGCAATCTCACCGTTTCATGCTACTAATTCGAGTCCAAGTGTTTTAGCAGCGCTAAGTAGTCCTCCTTGTTGTTCTTGAGCCGTTCCTTTCGCACGTACTGAGCGGCGGTATCCGCTTCTTTCCCCCTGAGGTTGTTCAGTACATCCTTCATTTTATCGACCTCAACGCTGCCGCCCGGGCTGATGAAGTAATATCGGGTAACGCGCTTGAGGGTCCGCCTTGGCTCACTGGTATCAAACATGTTTTTCTGGGGTGGGTCCTGCCATGCAGTACTCTCGTGGATTAGCATACGGTACTGCTTGCCCGTAAAGGCTACCTCGTACCACTGCACCCCCTTAATGCGGCCTACCGGATCGAAACCGGAGATAAAGACCCGACCGTTATTGTCCTGTACCGTCTGTACTGCCCGACTATCGAGCTCGTACACTTCCCCCTCCACTTTTACCTCTACCTTCTGGTCGACCAACCGAATACGGCCCGGCATCTGGTAATCCTCGCCGCTCTTCAAGCGTACGTAAAAAAGGGTGAACTCTGAGTCGAGGTAGGCCCTTTCTGCATCTATTTCGTAGGCCAAATCAGGATTGCTTACGTAGAATGCACCACCAGCCGTGAGTGCCGCGCTAGGGTTTTGCAGGTTGAACATGGCTTGGCGCGTCTTGTCGTTTGGTTCCGCCTGGTCGGAGAAATCAGTCGTCTCGTTCTGGGCACTTGCCGTCAACGAGGCGAACATTGCAATTTGAATAAGGAACCGGGCACTTGTCTTCATGATCTATGAATTACGATATCTACAACTTACAATAAAAACGGCGGACACATCAGTTCGATGCGTCCGCCGTAGCTTAACTATTGGAAATGGTAACTACTTACCCTCTAGTTAAATACAGGGGTAGGATCGTCCAGGGTCTTATTTCCTGGATAGCTGCTGTTGGAAGAAATCTCCGTGGAAGGGTAGAGGAAACGTTCCGCCGGGGTGCTGCGCGTATCCATATCGGCTCCGATGAGGTTATCGGTGCGGATAATGTCGTAGAACGTAGGCAGTCCGAAGACGGACACGTACTTTTCTACCAGGATAGCTTCGATCAGATCGGCTCCGCTTAGATCAGTATCGTCCAGGTCATCGTAGGAATCCGTTCCGGTCAGTTGATCCCAGTAATTGCGGGCGTTATTCAGGGCGGTCAGGGCGGTTTCTTCATCACCCGTACGCGCGGCGGACTCGGCGATGATCAGTTGTACTTCGGGGTAACCGATAAGCGGGAAGTTGGCGTCCTTGGCGAAAAAGCCGTCGTCGTTCACGTTGATCCGGTAGATACCCTGATCCACGCCGGAACTGAAGAGCGCCAGACGGGCGGCATCATCGGTTTTGCCGTCTGCACGCGACATGGGCGTATCTGCGGCCAGGAAGTTGTACAGCGTAGACTGAACCGTGCTGTCGTTACCGAAAGACAGGTAGTTGGCGCGCTGCTCGGCCTCGAACTGGTAGATTAGGTTCTCCGCGAAGTCAGTCGTCGTATGGATAATTTCGACACCATCCGTCATATCGTTAAAGTTAGCAGCCTGGGCCGCACTGAGCGCGGATGCGTAGTCGCTCTGAGCAAGATAGTAGCGAGCCAGCAGTGCACTGCCGAATTCGCCCCAGGTCGTGCCGCCTTCACCGGTGGTGAGGACTTGGTTAGCCGTGGAGACGAGATTGCCGGCGCCCTGTCCGCCGATAGAAGCCTGGATCAAACCGATCGCGGCCGCTAAGACCTGCTCCTGAGGTTCGTACGTTGGATCGGGAAAATCCAGTTTGTTGACCTCGGAATAGGGTACATCGCCAAACATGAGGGCTGCTTCGGCCACGTAATAGCCTTCGAGCAACTTAGCGTAATTCGCGATCACACCTAATCCTTCCGAAGTAGCCTGCTCCTGTGCGATTTGGGCCTGAGAGATTCCCTGCTGAAACAGGTCTTCCCATACCTCGTCGAAGGTAGCGGCTCCTACCTCAAAGCGGTCCTGGGTAATGTACTGCCGGTCGGTACCGGCAAATTGGTCGGACCACATTCCGGAAATACGCAAGGGTTCGGCTTCGGCGATCGCCGCCGTGTTGAGAACCACTTGGTTAAAGACCAGCTGGGCCGGTACTTCGGTAAACTCATTGGGATTGAGGTTGAGGTCATCGACGATGCTCTCACAAGACGTAAATAGTGCTGCGGAAATCAGGCCCGCGTATACTATGTTTTTCATTGAATCTTATTAAGTGGAGGTTGGAAAAAACGTGGGTAGTATGGCTGCCGATTAGAGGATGCTGCTTTAGAGAGCATCCTCCAATCGTACTGGCCTACATAAAACCACACGTCATTTAGAAGCCGAACTTCAGGTTGAAGAGTACGGAACGGCTACCCGGGTTGTTGAAGTAGTTCAGACCACGACCGCGGGAAGCACCAGTTAGGTTCGTATCGGGATCGGCACCCTCGAATGGAGTCCACAGAACGAGGTTACGACCGGTGACACCGACACTCAGGTTGCTCAGTCCAACCGTCTTCAGCATGCTTAGGGGAAGGGAGTAGCTGAGGGTAACTTCGCGTAGACGAGTCCAGGAAGCATCTTCGACAAACTGTTCGTCGATTTCACCGAAACCACCACCGTTACCGAGGTACCAGGAGGCATCGGCGGCGACGGGGCCGGCACCGAAGTCAATCACGTTACCACGGAACTGGGTGCCCGCCGGGATGGTTGCGCCAGCGGCGTTCTTGATGTCGGAAGGAGCAGTAGAGATATTGGCAGTGTTGGGGTGAATACCGAAGTAGTTGAGTACACCCTTCGTACCATTCCACATGTCCTGACCCTGAGCGGTTTCAAACAGTACGCTGAGTGAAATGCCCTTGTATCCGAACTCGCTACCGAGGCCACCACGCCAGTCTGGGTTCGGGTCACCGATCACGTCCTGTTCAGGATCGTTGAAGGGGAATCCGTTTTCGTTAAGGCTTAGGTCGCCGTTAGCTTCCCGGGCATACTTACCACCGTAGATCGCGGCGAAGGTTTCACCTTCCACGAGGGCCGACGAAGTAGAGGTAAAGCCGTTGAGGATAAGACGGCTGACGTCGGGCAGTTCCGTAACGGTGTTCTCGTTGTGGCTTGCGTTACCGAAAATGCGCCACCGGGTATCGCTGGTGGTGATCAGGTTGTATGCAAAGTCAAACTCCACACCCGTGTTGGTGATTTCGGCGATGTTGGCAAACCTAGAGGAGAATCCGCTGCTGGGGGGGGTCTCCACCTCCAACAGGGCATCCTTGGTAACCCGATCATAGTAGGTCAGTCCAATGCTGAGCCGGTTCTGAAGGAAGCGGAAGTCACCACCGAACTCAATTTCCTTGACGATCTCGTTAGTCAGGTTAGGATTACCCTGAATCGAGCTGCGTGCGTACGATCCGCCGTAGTTGAGGCCGTCCAGTACATCACCCCAACCGCCGGAACCCGGGGTGGTCGGAACGAAGGTGGAAAGGTTCCGGTACAGGGGGGGCTCGATGCCTACCTCACCGTAGCTGGCCCGCAGCTTGACGAAGCTGATACCCTTGGTGTCGTCATCTAAGACTTTGTAGCCGATGCTGGCACTGGGGTAGAAGAAAATGTTGTCGGGAAGTGCCGCCGTGCGCTCGGCCCGGCCGCTTACCTCAACGAGGAGGTTTTGAATGACCGTGAAGTTCAGTACACCGAAGACGCCGTTCTTCTTGTTGCGGCTGAGGAACTGAGTGGAGCCATTGTTTGAAGCGATGGCATTCTCAATGATGAACTTATCCGAAGGCACCAGCAGGTTGGTAGCCGAGCCACTCAGGCGCTGGTAGTCGTTGTCGAAGTAGTTGTAACCAACCGTGTAATCCATCGAAAAAGCGTCGCTGAATTCATTGTTGCCCGTAAGGATCAGGAAGAGGTTCTGGGTCTTTTCCGTGATCTCGTCTCGGAACAGTCCACCCTGACCGTAATCGCCGGCAGAGTTTACCGGGAAGACCGTACGGCGCTCGTCCGTGTAGTAGTCCAGTCCGTAGCGGGCGGTAAACTTCAGGTTGGGAAGAATATCGTAGTTCAATTCGGGGGCAACCAGGAACCGGTCGACCTCGGAGGGGTTAACCTGGCGGTTGATCGTCCAGCCTGGGTTGTTGTAGGCGGGTCTGCCGATACCGAGGTAGTTGCGGTAGCCCCGGTGGCCCTCGCTGGCGATTCCGTTGGCATCCGTATAGACACCGGAATAGTCCGTGTTGTCAAAGTCGGGAGAGGTACGCAGGTAGCCCAGGTATAGACCGGCAAGGTTGGAACCCGTCTGTACGCGGTTGGACCGAACGCCGGAATAGCTGCTGTTGACGCGGATATTCAGCTTATCGGTCATGTTGAAGTCCTGGTTGATGCGGATGGTACTACGATCGTAGTCGGAATTTCCACGCAGGAGACCTTCCTGTTGCAAGTTGGAGAAGCTGACGTAGGTATTGCTGTTGTCCCCACGGAAGTTGATCCCCACGTTCATGTCCACGGTGTTTCCGGTCTGGAATACCTGCTCCCGGTTGACCTCGTTGAAGGTGGACCGGTCTCCCTTTTCGGTGATGGGGTAATAAACCGTGCCGGTCTGGTCGCCGGTGAAGAAGCCGCCGTCGGTGTCGACCACGTCGGTGCCACTGCGGTCGGCAATACGATCGCCCCAGCTGAGGCCGGTATTGCGAACCGAACGACCGAACTGGTCGAAATTGCTCGTAGTATTGGGAGAACCCTGACCGAATACGTCTTGCTTGTCGTACTCGCGGTTTACTTCGTCGAGGCCGTAAGAAATACCGGCGCTCACGCTGTACTTTTTACCGCCCGTACGTCCGCGCTTCGTGTTAATCACCAGTACACCGTTGGCTGCGCCGGTACCGTAAACGGCGGCGGCAGAAGCACCTTTGAGCACCGTGATGCTCTCAATGTCCTGTGGGTTAATGTCGTTGAGCCGGCTCTGCTGTACTACACCGGCGGTACCTCCGCCAATGTTGGAGTTGGAGATCGGCACGCCATCCAGAATGATCAGCGGCGAGGCATCACCGAGAATGGTGTTCTGTCCGCGAATCTGGATGTAGGCACCCGCCCCGGGGTCGCCCGAGTTACGCGTGATGTTGATGCCGGACGTCTTGCCGGCCAGGCCCTGTACCACGCCGGTCTCACCCGAACGCTGCAGCACATCCGCCTTAACGAGTGTGGCGGAGGAAAGGTCCTCGTCGCGCCGGCGCTCGATGCCAAGAGCCGTAACGACGACTTCACCCAGCTGAGCGGCGTTCTCTTCAAGAACGATGTCGAGCACAGTATTGCCCTGAATGGAAACGACGTTGGTGGTGAAGCCCGTATAGCTGACCACCAGGTTCTCCGCACCCTCCGGTATGGCGATACTGAAGTTACCGTCGATGTCGGTGACGGTGCCCGAAGTCGTCCCTTCTACAAGAAGGGAAGCGCCGATGAGTGGCTCTCCCCGCGAGTCCTGGACGGTGCCAGTTACGGTCTGTTGCGCCATCGCTATGCCACAGGCAAAACAGACGAACGCAATCACTAGTGAAAGTCTTTTCATGCTAGTCTAAATTTAGTTGATTACTTGTCTCAATGTGAAAAAATATGGTTAGGGCACAGCAGGCTCGATTGCTCGCTGTGGGCTCTGTTAGGGTCGGTCGTGTGGCTGGTATCTGGGTATGGTCGGGCGGATTTTTGGCATAAAACAGATCGAAATCTGCATCATCCCCACCCCACTAAATGAGTGGAGCGGCCAAAATGTGAACGCTAAGTTAAAATATTTCGCTGCCTAAGCAACCAATAATTTTTTCGTCCGTCCTTGTAAAATGGCGCGCAACCAAATTCGGTACCGTCGGCAGTGGACGATCTTAGATGCTAGCCAGCACCGCGGCAAATCATCTGCTCAGGCGGTTTAAGTACAGTTGAATGGTGTTCTCCAGGCCGTAATACAGGGCATCGACCACGAGCGCGTGTCCGATGCTAACTTCTTGAAGGTCAGGAAGTTTTTCAGAGAAGAAGGCCAGATTATCCAAATTAAGGTCGTGACCCGCGTTAATGCCCAGTCCCAGAGCTGCCGCATGGCTACTGGCGATGGCGAAGGGGGCTACTGCCGCCGCCCGGTCAATCGCATACTGGTGCGCGTAGGGTCCGGTGTAAAATTCTATGCGATCGGTGCCTACAGCAAGGGCACCATCGAGAATTTCCTCGCTGGGATCTACAAATATCGATGTTCGGATGCCGGCATTTTTCAGGCGGCCAATGATGCGACTGAGCTCAGTAGCCCGACCCACAGTATCCCAACCATGATCGCTCGTAAGCTGACCGGGCTCGTCGGGGACCAGGGTAACCTGATCGGGCCGAGCCTCCAGCACAACCTTCAAGAATTTTTCGGTCGGATACCCTTCAATGTTCAGCTCCGTAGTGACCACTTCCTTCAGTGCCTCTACATCGGCATATTTGGCGTGTCGCTGATCCGGTCGGGGGTGGATCGTGATGCCCTCGGCGCCGTATCGTTCGCAGTCGAGCGCTACCCTGATCAAGTCGGGGAAGTTGGCGCCGCGGCTATTGCGAATTAGGGCTACCTTATTGAGATTGACGGACAGACGTGGCATGGGAGAGAATGAGTTTGGGGAAAATTACGAATCTCAGAATGCCTCTCCCCTACTCTTCTTCGTTGTCCAGCGCCTGCAGGCGATCCGCCTGATCCGGGTTGCCCGTCAGGGCGAGCGAAAGGGCGGTGTAGTCGAGCGGTTCGTCGAGGTTGTTTCCGATCCGGGCAAGCATCAGCTGAAAATACCGGTCTTCAATGTCCTCCAGACCGGTAACCTCATCGTGAAAGCCGATCGTATCGTCGACGGAGGGGCGGAACAAGAAGCACTTAAAGAGGACCTGCCGCACCTTTTTAACCTCCGTCATGGAGAGTTTGGGGAAATCCTCCCGCAACAGCCGTAGGCATTCGTGATCGATGTCGGAGAAGGACGCAAAGGAGATATCATCCGCTAAAAAACCGGCGTAGACGTCGATGCCTTCCCACATAATCACGGGGTCAGGCATTCGGATACCCTGTTGACCGGCAACCCGGAGATAGAAGCTTGCCAACTGTTCCGGTGCGGGTTGGCGGGTAGATTCGGGTATCTCTACGGTGCCACCGACCAGGCGATACTCCGGTTCCTGTTCACCCTCCCGGTGGCGCCGATCGAGGATGTCCGACTGGTCGCGCAAAAAGTGACTGAAGGCCTCGTACCCCAGCAGACTTTCGTCAAACCCAGGTTCCTGACGTATGATGGCCGGCTTGATGCGTACCTGCTGGATCCATTCCGTACCGTAGTAACGGGCCAGTTGATTCATGGCTATGGACAGCAGCTCACGGGCACTCTTTACGTTCAGGTCGATGTCGCTCGACGATCCTGTATATAATTTTTGGCAACCCAGCCGGTGGTAGAAGTAAAAATCATCGCAGCTTTCAATCCAGAAATCATCGGAAACCGCTTCTACTCCGATACCGAGTAGTTTACCCCCCCGGTCGTGGACGATCTGACGCAGCTGGCGGTACTCGCTGCCACCCCCGATGATCATAATGGTGGTGGCCGCATCCGGCGACTGCAGGTAGTCGATCACATCGGCGATCAGACGGCGGTTGACCACCGGATTGCCGAGCTTGTTTGGGAACAGCTGGGTCAGGTCGATAGCCGACTCGCTCAGCACGTCACCGTAGCTGCCCAGTTGGCGCCAATCGGCATAGGCACGGTTGACAACAACCCTGCCTAAATCGTCGAAGTATTGAAGCAAACAGTTAACATCCACTACCTCTGGCTGGGGCATGGAAGCGGAAATGCGGGAAGGGTTTCCGTTGTTGGCGGCATTCAGCAAAGCATCGTGAAGCTGTGCGAAGTCCCAAAAAATAGCTAGGCTATCGAGCATGGATACTGAAATGTTAACCCTGCCGTCCGTCGCTATACAACAGCCCATCTGCCCGATGTACGGCTTGCGTACTGTGGCAGAGATGGATGGTCGAAAGCATAAAGCTTAGCGGACAAACTGGCAAAAAAGCGGGTCTTATTCGTTCATAGTGTATAGGCAGAGACAGTAAAAAAGTCTGTAAGGGGAACGTCGGCCTAATACCGAAAAACCTCCCTCTGCAGGAATATATAAGCAAGATAAGGTGCAAAGTTGCACATAATTGCTCAAGCAGTCAACTTCCGCACAATATTAATTATGCTACGCTGCGCTCCCGCATGACTTCTTCGTACATCTTCTGCAATTTCTTACGGGCAAAGAAGATGCGGGACTTGATAGTACCCAGCGGACTGCCGAGTTGTTCGGCGATCTCGTCGTACTTATAACCCTGGTAGGCCATGAGAAACGGCACCCGAAAATCATCGGGTAGGCGATCTACGAGCTCCTGTAGCTCGTTAAAGGTGACCTCACTTTCTCCATCGTTTACAACGGTCTTGTTCCCACTGTTGATGTAGTAGTTATTCGGGGTCTGGTCGATGATTAAGTTGCGGCGCACCTTCTTGCGGTAGTTGTTGATAAAAATATTACGCATGATGGTAACTGCCCAGGCCTTGAAATTAGTACCCGGATTATACTTTTCCGCATTTGTCATGATGCGAAGGGCCGTATCCTGGTAGAGATCTTCGGCATCATTCATGTTGCCCGTAAGTTTCAGACTAAAGGCGCGGAGGCTATTGGTAATCGTAGAAAGTAAATCTTGTATATCTTTTTGTTGCTGCTTGGTAGCTGTCATCTTCATTTGATTTGCGGCCTGTAAAAAATATTTACAAAATTAACCCCTACGGGGACATTAAGCAAATACCTACCGGCCATTATGGCCCCATTATGTACAAGTTTCGTACCAAAGGGCCATAAAAATCGACCATAGGGTAAAAAAATTTGACAACTGCCCAACCATAATCGTCACCGAATTGTAAACTAGAAACATCAGCTCACGAGATACGTATGAATACCAAGGACTCCGTTTTGCCGCCGCCCGCCAGGCCAGGCAATCTGCCGAACTTCATCGCCTCCAACCTGCGCCTATTGCGCAAACAAGCGGGCTGGTCACAAACGGAGCTAGCGGAGAAAGTAGGCCTCAATCGCGGCAACATCGCCAGCTACGAAAGCGGATGCGCCGAGCCTAGCATCTGTAAACTGCTCAGGATCAGCAACCTGTTCGACATCACGACGCGCGATTTCACCCGTCGCGACTTCAATGACCCAACTGAGTTGGCCCTGGCCCGCAGCACCCACCACGACGAACGGAACGACCGTAGGGAACGCTTCGCGAGCTACCGCGAACGATGCAACGAATTAGGCGGACTCATCGACTCATCCCACCATCTATTCGAATACAAGCGCGCCACCCTCGATAAGCCGTGCAAGGAAGCGGAAATCTACTCCGCCCAGTACCTACAGCTCCTCGAACTCAGCAATCAGTTGATGAAGGAGCACCGTAATCTCCTCGACGAGCTTGGCCGTCAGTGCAGCTAGGCCGACACCCTGACAGTTCCTGCCACAATGGCTTATACCGAACAGCGGGCTTACGTTGAGCTCCACCTCGCCGTGTTCCTCTGGGGCTTCACTGCTATACTCGGCGACCTCATCCAGCTCTCCGCCCTCACCCTGGTCTGGTGGAGGGTCTTACTTACCAGTCTCAGCCTGATTTTTTTCGTTCGGATCACCCGCATGGTCCGGGAGGTCGGTTTGCGCCGCTTTCTGTTGCTGGCGGGCATCGGCGTCATCGTGGCCCTGCACTGGGTGACCTTCTACGGCGCGATCAAACTCGCCAACGCCAGCATCGCGCTGGTCTGTATGGCCACGACCTCCCTGTTTTCGAGCTTGCTGGAGCCACTCATCGTCGGGCGGCGCTTCGTCTGGTACGAACTGCTTCTCGGCATATTCATCCTCCCCGGCATCTGGCTGATCGTCGACGGGGTGGATGCGGGCATGAATGTCGGCATCGCCGTAGGCCTACTCTCCGCCGCCCTCGTTTCGGTATTTACCTCCCTCAACAAGAAGTACATCGGCAGCAGCGACCCCCTGCGCATCACCTTTATAGAATTGGGTGCGGCTACACTCTTCCTGGCCCCCTTCCTGTATTCTCTCGGTGGCGAGCGGTTCTGGCCCAGCCCTACCGATTGGTTTTACCTCCTCGTCCTGGCCCTGATTTGTACAACGCTTACGTTCTTTTTATCCCTGCGCGCCCTTAGCAAGCTTTCCGCTTTTGCCTCCAACCTCACGGTAAACATGGAGCCCGTCTACGGCATTTTTCTGGCCTACTTCCTGCTAGACGATGCTCAGGAGCTCAGTCCCAATTTTTACTGGGGCACGCTGCTGATCCTGGTGGCCGTGTTCGGTTATACGGCGGCCATGCGGTTCGTGCGTCGTCGCGCCAGAAGGTTACTGCTCTAGACGGTCCGCCCGCTCATATAACACCCGAGCCTCCTCGGTTCGCCCTAATTGGTACAGGGCCGTACCGTAATTTCTTACCGCGCCGGCATTGTCGGGCAGTATCGATACGGCGCGTCGGAAATACTCGGCCGCCTCCGTAAGTTTTCCGCTCATTCCACTGGCGATACCGAGCAGCCGTAGGGTTTCGTAGTCGCCGGGGCGCAGTTGATCGGCCCGCTGAAGGTAGCCGAGGGCAGCGGCGAAATCCTGTCGCTCCTCCCCCGCCGCCCGGCCCGCCCGCTGCAGCGCGATCACGAGGTTGTTGCGCACGTCCGCGTCATCCGCACTGAGCTGAAGCGCGCGATCGTAATCGCGAATGGCCGCCGCGTAGTCGTTTAACAGCAGGTGAGCGTTGCCCCGCAGCAGAAAGGCGTTCCGGTAACTCGGATGGATGCGCAGGGCTTCGTTAAGGTCGGTCAGCGCATCCCGCAACAGCTTTTGTTGAGCTGCTTGCCGACTTTCGTCCAGCGACTGGTAGCGATCGAGCCGCACCCCTCCGGCGGCGTTGCGCAGTTTAGCACTGTTCGGTTGGCGCTGCACGTCGGTGGTAAAGAGGGTGAAGTTGTCCTTCCACACCGGATTGCGGGCAAGGGTCAGTCCGGAATACACGACAACCACGACCGGTAGCACCCACGGCAGGTGACGAAACCACCGGGCACCCACCGCAATAATCCCCCCCACCGCAATCGCAAAGCCGAAGGAAGGCATGAAAAGAAACCGTTCGCTCATAAAGGTCCCCACATTGAACACCACGTTACTCACCACGGACAGCGTCAATAGGTAAATCAACACACCCGTCGCCGCAATTTTATGGCGGGAGCGCAGGTGCAGTGCCCCCCAAATGAGCAAGGCTAAGTGGACAAACAAGCTGAGCCACACCAGCGGATCGCCCCACCCCCGCAGTTCGATAGCTGCCGGGTAATAGTCGTGGACCAGGCCCGTAGGCACGAAGAGCAACTTCAGGTAAATCAGTAAGGTGTAGAGTACGGTGGGCTGACGCTCGAAGAACGTCAGTGGTTGCCACCCCCCGTTCACCTGCCGCAGGAAGGGATTATTCATCCATTCCAGCGGAGGTTCGCCGCCGCCTATTCCGACTATGCTCTGCCGCAGGAGGAGATAACCGGCGGCCGCCACCAGCAATGGGATCAGATGCCGGTAGCCCCTGCCTACGAAGACAAACACCAGCAGGGGAATGACGGCGACGAAGGTGATGGCATTCTCCTTCGCCAGGCAGCCCAGTAGAAACATCCCCGCACCCGCGACCCCGCCCCGGAACCGATCCTCCTCCGCGCTGCGCAGCAGAAAATAGGTCGCTCCCAGCGCCCCGAGTAGTGCGATAATTTCATCCCGCCCCTTGATGTTTGCCACGGCCTCGGTGTGTAGCGGATGGGCGGCAAACAGGGCGGAAACCCCCACGGCCAACCACCAGGGACCACCCAGCCGGCGCAGCACGGCAAACATCACTACGACCAGCAGACCGTAGCAGAGTACGTTCAATAAATGGTGCAAAAAGGGTCCGGAGCTCACCGCCTGCTCGAGCGAAAACATCGCGAGGGTAAGGGGCCGGTACCGTCCGCCGGTCACCAGCGCGTTGCGCTCCTGCTCGTCGAAAAAACCGTAAAAGGAATCGTGGGTAAACAGGTCGCCCCAGCCCGCCACGCCCCGCTGAACGACGGAGTTGTCGGTAATGACGATCGCGTCGTCGAGGGCGAAGTCGTGCCCCAGGGTGTTCGCGTAGAGCAAGCAACTGAACACGAAAAGCACAGCCGCCTGCAGCGAGGGGCCTTGGTACCAATGCGGATTGCCGGACATCCGGCGAATATAGCAGCCCCCGCCGGCAACCCAAACCGCCGCTGCACCGTTGGAAGGGACGTATAACCCCAAGCCATGTCCCGACCCCTGATCTTAGTAACCAACGACGACGGAATTACCGCCGGTGGCATCGCCGCCCTCGTAAACGTAGCCCAGGAATTCGGTGACGTGCTCGTCGTGGCACCGGACAGCCCCCAGTCGGCCCAGGGACACGCCATCACGATCAGCGTCCCGATTTTCGTGCGGGAAAGCGAAGCGCTCGGGCCGGACGTGGAGGCCTACGAATGCAGCGGCACACCGGTCGACTGCGTGAAACTTGCCAAGAGCGTCCTGCTGGCCGGCCGCACCCCCGACCTCTGCCTTTCGGGCATCAATCACGGCAGCAACGCAGCCATCAACATTCTGTATTCCGGCACGCTTTCCGCGGCGATGGAAGCCAGTCTGGAGGGAATCCCCAGCATCGGCTTCAGCTTCCTGAATTACCGGGCGGATGCCGATTTTAGCGTTTGCCTCCCCTACGTGCGCCACCTGGTAGAATTTGTCCTGACCAACGGAATGGCCGACGGCAGCCTGTTTAACGTGAACATCCCCGACCTGCCGGCGGAGCAGATCAAGGGACTCCGCGTTTGCCGCCAGGCTGAAGCTCGCTGGGTGGAAGAATATACTCACAATGAGGACCCGCGCGGCCGCCCGTATTACTGGCTGACCGGCCGCTTCGTTAACGAAGACGAGCGGACCGATACCGACGCCTACGCCCTCGAGCACGGCTACGTATCCCTGGTGCCGAGCGTCCACGACCTGACCAATCACCGGGCGCTGGCAAGTCTCCAGACCATCGAGGGAAGCCTGCAGCCGGAAGGCCTGGAATACAGCGAAGATGAAGTAAGCCGCGAGCAGCAGTTGGAGCAGTTCTAGCCGTCCAGCAGCGCCTGTCCGTAGTACACGAACCAGGCTACCGCGAGGATCATGACCCCCACCATAAGCCCCTTCATGCTGCGCGTACGGTAGGTGCGACGGAAGACGTTCATGGGCAGTACGTTGATGCAGATGGCCAGCAGTGCGAGCGTGCGGGGACGAAAGACTATGCTGCGTCCGGTGCCGGCCGAAAAATAGTCGCCGAGTTGAAGAAAGAGGGCGTAAGCGACGACGGTGACAAAGACGGAAACGGCCAGGCCGATCCAGAAGTGATCGTTGCGGGGGATCATACGGGGGAGCTTTCCACCTACAACGACCCGGCCGCCGCCGTCGTTCATCCGCACCGACCCGCCGCCCGTCGATGAATGCGCACTAGTCTTTAACTTAGGCTTTCACCGTGCGTTAACCCACTATGCGCAAGAAGATAACCGACTACGCCAAAAAGACGCTTAAAGATTCCATCATGAATCCCGAGAATACGACCGACAAGGACGCCCACGCCAGTACCGTCATTCGCAATCACGTCATCTGGAGCATGGGGGCTAGCTACATCGTCCCCCTGCCCATCGCCGATGTATTCGCGGTTTCGGCCCTGCAGCTCGACATGATCCGCCAACTCTGCCGGGTGTACGGGATTGACTTTGCCGAAACCCAGGGCAAGGCCCTCGTGACCTCCCTCACCACCAGCGCCATGACCAAGGCCGGTGCGCGCAGCCTGATCAAATTGATCCCCGGCATCGGTACCGTGATTGGAGGCGTTACCACGGCCATTCTGAACGGCGCGAGTACCTACGCCCTTGGGGAGGTTTTCAAGAAGCACTTCGGTTCCGGCGGCACCTTCCTCGACTTCGATACCGATCGCCTGAAGAAGATGTACAACGAGAAGTTCGAAAAGGGCAAGAACGTCGCCAAGCAGTGGAAGCAGGAGCAGGCTGAGGAAATCGTACCCCCGCCCCCCGCTCCCCGGCCCGAGGCGGCTACCACTCCCCCACCCCCTCCCTCCACGCGCAAACAGGAAACAGTTGCCGAAGCGGAGGACAACATCCGCAAGATCCGCGAGCTGGCCGAGATGAAGGCCCAGAACGTGATCACGGAGGAGGAGTTTCAGGCGATGAAGAAGCGGATCATCGGGAGTTAAGGTCGAAGCGTTGCACGCTGAGGGTAGGGTCGCTGCGCGACTGGTTTTGGAACGCAGATTTGAACGGATTGCTTCGCAGATTTCGCGGATTTAGAAGCGCGTGGGGCGGGATTCCAGGGCACGCTGTTGCTTGGCCAGGTAGAGGTTGCCGAAGGTGACGCTTGCCGAGATGGTGCCGCTGCGTTCGGTGTTGGGTACGATCTGGATGCGGCGCCACTCGCTGGTGCGTTCCAGTTCGGTGAGGCGGCGGTTGTCGGGCAGGCTCATTTCCCCGTTGTTGCTCGAAAGCTCGTAGGCCAGTCCCTCGCCCCCGATGGGTTCGTAGATGTAGACGTCGCTCTTGTCGGCGTTGATGCGCAGGTCGCGCATGTTGACGTTCGGGCTTAGCTTGAGCTCTCCGTACTGGGCGTTAATGGTAAAGGTGCCGCCCACGTCGAGCAGGTTGATGTCGGACCGGCGCGCGTTGATGACCACGTTGCCGTCGATCTTTTCCCCGGTGATGTCGCCGAAGCGGGTGCGGATGTCGAGCAGGCCCTGTACGTTATCGATGTTGATGGCCGAGAATTCGCCGTTGATGCGCAGTCGGTTCCGGAGGTTGCTGATCGTGGCACCGCCAAAGTGGCTTTTGAGGTACACGGGGCACTCTTCCGGCAGGGTGATGTAGTAGGCCACGGTGAGCTCGCTTTCGGGTTGGAGCGTCTTGTCCTGTCGTCGGTTCTTCAGGAAGATTTTCTTTCCGGCCACCTCGGTGATGAACTCCAGGTTTTCGAGGTCCGACTTTGCCGTTTCCAGCCGGGGGTGGCGGGCGGCCATTACTACCCGTACGCTGATCTGCTGCTTGCTCCAGGTTTCTACGAAGATTTCGGCCTTCTCCCCCTCTACGGCGAGTTCGCTACCGGCGGAATAAACGTAGGTGTCCTCGATGGTTTTGGTAACCACTTCCCGCATATCCGTTTGGGCGCGGACGCAGGAGCCGGCCAACAGCAGGAAAAGCAAGGAGAAAGTGGTTTTGGACAAGGGGGCTGACTTTACAAATGAAGACCTAAAGCTCGACAATGATGCGCCGGTAAACGTCGTCGCGTTCTCGCTCGATTTCGGCCAGTTGCCGGACGACCGAGGGATCGGAACCGTAAGCGACCAGCATGGCCTTGACTTCTTCCCGTGCGGAGGTGAGTTCGTCGAGTTCGTGGCCGAGGTTGTTCAGGCGGGGTTCGTTGCGTTGCTCCACTTCCTGGCGGGCGCGGTCGAAACTGGCCTCGTCGTCGTCCCAGTCGGCACTTACGGCTACGGGATTGGCTTCCTGGGCGTAGGCGTAGGAGATTTTGGGTCCGGCGTCGTAGTTGGCGTAGCCGATTCCCGCGGTGACGATCAGGGCAACGGCCGCCGCGGCCGCGATGAGCTTGGGTCTCAACTGGCGGAGGCGGGTTGCCGGTGCAGGGGACTTCGCGAGTTCGTGACTCACGGCGTTCCAGACCGCGGGCGGCGGGGCGTAGGTAGGCAACTTCTCGTTGAGCCTGCTCACTGGGGAAAGCTCCCGGGAAATTCCCTTCCACGCGGAAGCGGGCGGCGCGTAGTCCGGTAGCCGATCGAGGGCGGCACGCAGGCGGTCGTAGTGCTTCTCTTTCATACGTAGGCCTTTAGGTAGTCGCGTAATTTCTTCTTGGCGTGGAACAGCTGACTTTTGCTGGTCCCGACGGTAATTCCGAGCATGTCCGCCACCTCCTGGTGTTTGTACCCTTCTACTTCGATCAGGACGAACACGGCGCGGTAACCGTCCGGCAACCGCTGGATGGCGCGTTCCAGGTACTCGGTATCCAGGGGGGTGTGTCCCCAGTCGAGTTCCTCCTCCGCGTGGTGCAGGGGCAGTTCTTCGTAGCGTGGTTTGCGGCGCAGGCGGTTGAGTGCCGTACGCACGATGACGACCTTCATCCAGGCCCCGATGGTTGACTCCTCCCGAAAGGTATGCAGCTTCTGAAAGACCTTCAGGAAACCTTCCTGCAGGGCGTCGTTAGCCAGGTCGAAGTCGCCGCAGATGCGGTAACAGGCCGTGTACATGGCCCGGCTGTAACGGTCGTACAGTTCTTTTTGCGCGCGGCGGTCCTGCCGGCGACAGGCGGCGATAAGTTCTGCTTCCGTCATCCGCGCGGGGGGAATTAAGCGGGTGGCGTCCCGGATTTTCGGCTGTCCAATCATAAACTAATGGGCTCTGGTTTAGGGAGCCCATTAGTCGCGGAAAGGTTGGTCCTGAAGTTGTAAAAAGTGAGAATGGGTCCAAGCCCTAGAACCGGTAGGCTATCGATCCGATCCACCGCTTGGGGGACTGGTCGATGTCGATCTCTTCGCCGCGGAAGGTGAAGGTCTCTCCGTAGTTGGCAAAATTTCCGTCGTAGCGTACGTCAACCGTCAGGGGCCCGATGTCAATGGAACCGCCCAGGGCGTAACCGAGGTTAAATGTCTCGAAGGCGCGGTCGACGCCGCCGTCTGCCTTCAGGTCACTGGTGCTAGAAACGAAAAAGTGGCCCACGGGACCGGCATTCAGCCGCAGGAAAGCCAGTTTGTAGCTCAGCAGTACCGGTACGTTCACGTCGTTGTACCGCTCCTTGAATACTTCGGATACGCCAGAGTCCGGATCGTCGGCCCGGAAGGTCGTCCGTGCGCTGTTGAGCGTCACTTCGGGCTGCAGGGTGAGGCTGGCGGTGAGGGGCAGGCGTAGCAGGGCACCGAATTGGAAGCCGTAGTCGGCGTCCTCGAGTGCGAATTTCAGGTCCTGCCGACCTTCGCGGCTGAAGCTGAACTCTTCGTTCTGTAGCGACTCGGTGGCCAGTCCGGCCTTGAGGCCGAATTCGATCTGGGCAAACGAACAAACACTAAGCAAGAGCAGGGGAAGAATAAGGGCGTTTCGGTAATTCATGGCAAAGTGGGTTGGTTATGGCTAAAGCGATCAAAGCGCAGCGTCAATTGTATCCGAGGTGTTAAGACTCGCTTAATCTATGTCGCGGCCCGGACCATCGTTACCCTGGCGTACCCGTCAGCCCGCAACTCCGAACCAAACGCCGAGGCCGCTCCCGTAATCGTCGGTGACCACCCGGCGCATGGCTGCTTCCTGTGGACGTTGCACCTGCGTACCCGCCCGTTTGGCAATTTTGACGATGAGCTGCTGCCCCCCGTGGCTGCGCCGGAAGGCCAACACGTTGTCGCCCTCCGAAATGGGTTGGTAGTCGGCGGAAGTGAAAAACTCGGCGTGGTCGAGACGGAATTGCAGCAACAAGCGCAGAAGGTGAGCTTTGCGGATGGGATCGTACTTATCCTTCGCTTCCGATTCGAGCCAGGACTGCCGTTTGCCGTAATCCACCGGTCGGCGGTTGTCGGGGTCCACGAAGCTGAGGTCCCAACTCTCGGTGCCCTGGTACACATCCGGATTTCCCGGTACGGTACACTTCAGGATGAGCTGCGCGAAACTGTTGTGCCGGGTTTGCGGCCATATTTTCCGGAGCAGTTGCTCCAGTTCGGTACGCAGTCCGTCGTCGTCCAGGATTTGGTCGGCCAGCATCTTCAGACGCTCCTCATACGCTAGGTTCGGGGCGGCCCAGTCGCTCATTTCCTTACCCTCCCGCACGGCCTTTTCGAGGTAGGCATGCAACCGGTTGCGCAGGTCGGCGTCGGCGGCGGACTTATGTAAGGGGTAACCGGCCACGAGGCTCTGGAGCACCAGGTACAGGCCGCGGGGGCGCACCTCTCCCCGATCGATGGTAGCAAGGGCGTGCTGCACGAAACCCTGCCACTCTCCCGGAAAAAAAGTCAGGGCCTGTAGGAACGCCCGTCCGTCCTCCCCCCGTTTGGTGTCGTGGGTAGCCGTGGCGTTCATGCTGCTGCGGGGCCGTTCGAGGACAAAGTCGTGGAAGGCCCGCACCGGAACGTGATCGCCGGGAGCCGCCGAGCTGCCTACCTCATTAAGATGCGCCTGCCGCCAGAATTGATAGAAGGTAGTGTCCTCTACGCCCTTGGCCATCAGCGGTCCGCTCAGTTGCTGGGTCCGTTGGAGGTATTCCAGGGAGTCGCCGGAGAAATCCTGGTGCGCCAGCCAGTTGACGAAAGTGAGCACCGACCGACCCAGTTTAGGAGCGTATTCCGTTACTGCAGTAGCGGCTTCCATGCACAATCCCAGTTCGTGGTCCGTCAGTTGGCCGCCGGCCGGATAGATGCGGTACACCGGAAAGGCCGCCAGCCAGTGGGCGAGCGTCTCCCGGAAGCCGTCGCGAAGCTCATCGGTCAGCAGCGGCTCCCAACGGCGCACCAGATTATCCAGCTCGCCGCCGAAGTGTTCCCGGACGAGCATCAGCTTGTTTTGAAAAACGAGTTCGTTGTAGTCCGGCAGCGGTTCGTCGGTGAACTGTTCGTACAGGTCGCTGAAGCTGTTGTTGCTGTCCTCGTTGGTCAGCAGCCGGTTTACCTCTGCCAGGAAATCGTAACCGGTGGTACCGTCGACCGGCCAGTCGTCGGGCAGTTGCTCCCCCGGCTCGAGGATCTTTTCGACGTAGATTCCGACGTCGGGACCGACCGACTCACGCAGCCGCTGCAGGTAGGTGGTGGGATCGAGTAGCCCGTCTACGTGGTCCACGCGCAGGTGCTGAATGTAGCCGTTCCTGACGTCGGCGAAGGTGCGCTCGTGCAGGTCGTCGTACACCTGCCGGTCTTCCGTGCGCATACCGATCAGTTCGTTGACGGTAAAGAAGCGCCGGTAGTTGATGTAGTCGGTGACCGTCTGCCAGTGGACGGGCTCCACGTGGGTGGTTTCTTCGGACGTCGCATTCCGGTCCGCATCCGGGGCTTCCCAGTACTTGTCGTAGATTTTTACTCCGCCCCGGTATTCCTGCAGCTGTCCCTGTTCGCGCACCGTGTCGGGATCGTCGCCGAGCACGGGGAGCATCATGCGGCCGGGCATGCGGGGGTGGTCCCAGTCGATGTCGAAGTGGTTGGCGAAGCGCCCGTTTTTTCCCTCCCCGACGACGGTACTGAACCAGACGTTCTCCGGACTCAGGGCCGTATGGTTGGGTACAATGTCCTGCATGTACTTCATGTTCCGTTCGTGGAGGGCGACGTGCAGTCGCTGCCAGTCGGCTTCGGTGGAGACTTCCGGGTTAAGGGTTGCCGGATCGGTCACGTCGTAGCCGTGGGTGCTGCCGCGGTTGGCCGTCAGAATGGGACTTCCGTACACGGTGTCGATGCCGAGTTCCTGGAGGTAGTCCAAAATAGCGATCAGGTCGACCACCCTGAAACCGGCGTGAAATTGAATGCGGTAGGTGTTCATAGTTGGGAAGTACGGGTAATTATTGGGTAGCGAGGGTGGCAAATCCCCAGGCCGGTAGGTGGAGGTGTCGGTCCGTACGGGTGGCTCCGTTGGTCTGGAGCAGGATCCGGCCGGGCACTTCAACCGTAAGTGCGGCGTCGCCGAAGTTGGCGCAGTGGAGGTAGGGGCTTCCGGCGACGGTCCAGGTGATCAGGGTGCCGGCCTGATCGACGCTGATGTCGGCAAAGGTGTAGTCGGTCGGGGCGGCGGCGCGCAGGTGCAGGGCGGTACGGTAAAGCTCGGCGACCCTGGCATTTTTCTCCCAGCTCAATTTGGCAGACTGGAAGGTTTCCTTCGCCTGGGGATCGGGTACGGTATGCCCTTCGTGCTGGAAGGCGGCAAACTCGGCGGCGCGCCCCCTGCGGACCGCCTCGATGAGCCCGTCGTCGCCGTGGTGTACGAAGTAGGGAAATCGGTTGCGCTCGCCGTATTCCTCCCCCATGAAGATCAGGGGCGTAAAGGGGGAGAGCAGGTAGGTAGCGGCGGCCAGCAGGTACTTGTCTTCGGGAATGTTTTCGCTGAGGCGGTCGCCGATCATGCGGTTTCCCACCTGATCGTGATTCTGGAGAAACACGACGAACTGGGCCGGAAACAGATCGGAGCGGGGGGGCACGCCGAAGTTGCGCTGGCGGTGAGGGGAATACTGTCCGGTGTAGACGTAGCCGTCGCGCAGGGCCTTGGCCAGGTGCTCGACTTGGCCAAAATCCTCATAGTATCCACGGCTTTCTCCGGTCACGACGGCGTGCAGGGCGTGGTGAAACTCATCGACCCACTGTCCGCTCATGCCGTAGCCTCCCCGTTCGCGGGGAAGGATGTACCGCGGGGCGTTAAGGTCGCACTCGGCAATGAGGATCATTTCGCGATTCTGCCGCTGACCGATCTCGTCGGCTACGGTCGAGAGCGACTCCAGGAAATGTTCGGCGGAGTAATCCTTGATGGCGTGGACCGCATCGATGCGCAGTCCGTCGGCGCCGTATTCCTCCAGCCACAGGCGCACATTCTGCAGCCAGTAGTTTCTCACTCCGTCGGCCTGCCGGTCGTCGAAGTTGATGGCCGACCCCCAGGGCGTGTGGTGTTGCTCGGTAAAGACGGGGAAAAACTTAGGCAGGTAGTTTCCTTCCGGTCCGAGGTGATTGTAGATCACATCAATGAGCACGGCAATTCCCCGGCCGTGGGCGGCTTTGATGAAATCGCGCAGGTCTTCCGGTCTTCCGTAGGCCCGAAAGAGGGCAAAGGGCAATACGCCGTCGTAGCCCCAGTTGCGGTCGCCCGGCGTCTGGTTCAGCGGCATGATCTCCAGGATGTTCACCCCAAGGTCCTGCAGGTAATCCAGCCGGTCGGTGGCGGCCCGAAAGGTGCCTTCCGGAGTGAAGGTGCCTACGTGTAGTTCGTAGATTGCCCCCCCGGCGAGGCCCCTTCCGCGCCAGTCGGTAGTGCCGACGGTCTCAAGGTCGATCACCTCGCTGGGACCATGTACCCCCTCGGGTTGGTAGCGACTGGCGGGATCGGGATAAAGCTTATCGTGCTTTCCGTTGCGGTAGTAGCCGTAGCGGGTGCCGGCCGGGACGGTAAGCGGTTCGGAGAGCAGGTATCCATCCCCTTCCTGCTTCATCTCGTGCACCCTTGGACGGTCCGCCGTCAGGAGGGCCAGTTGCAGTTTCTTGACGGATGGCGCCCAAATGCGGAAGCGCCGATTGCCGGATGCATCCATCGGCAGGGGGCCCAGGGGGAGGTAGGGAAAGCTTGGAAATTCTGACATGGGTACGTAAGTAATTGTGCCGCCTTAGCGATTTTGCAGCCGATAGGCGATTTGCAGCGCCCGCTTGCTGAGCGGGGAGAGGAGCCGTTGCTGGGCACGGTCCCGGGCGGGCTTCTGGTTGATGCGGCTTCCGACGGGGTAAGCGTACAGCTTATTGGTCAGCTTCCCGTAATCGAGATCGAGCATATTCAACAACAACAGTTCCTGAATCATTTCCCCGGCCCCCGGGGCGGCCATGGTGCCACCGAGCAATTTTCCGCTTCCGAAGGAGGTCTTGGCGATGTAGAGGATCAGCACCGAGTCCCGGTAATCAGCCGCTACGGCCCGGTCGTCGTGGTCAAAGGACTGCTGCACCGTTTCGTAGTCGATGCCCTGCTCTTCCAGTTGCCGGGGGGTGAGTCCGAAGGTTGCTACCTCCGGATCGGTGAAGGTCACCCAGCTGAAGTGTTGCAGCTTGTGCTTGCGGTCGATGGGACTGAGCAGGTTGGTCCACAGGTCGGTGTTGTGCTTCTCCGCGCCGTGGCTGAACATCTCCTGGCCGTAGGCATCGCCTACGGCGAAGATGGCTTTATTGGATGTGCGGTAGTAGTCGTCCACTACGATCTTACCCTCCTTCGTGTGCACTCCGGCCAGTTCCAGCCCCAGTCCCTTCGTCGTTACCCGCCGACCGATGGCGACGATCAGGTGGGTGAACTCCACTTCGCCGGCGGGCGCACCGTCCTGGACGAGGACGGCGGTGCGCTCGTCCTTGAATCGCTTGATCTCGGTCTGGTGGCGAATATCTACGCCCTCGCCATCGAGTTTTCGTTGTAGTACGGCTGCGGCTTCCGCGGGGTCCTTGTCCAAAATTCGCTCACCACGGTTCAGCACGGTCACTTCGCTGCCGAGCCGTCGGAAGGCCTGCGCCATCTCACAGGCGTTGGGGCCGCCTCCGACGATGAGCAGTTTTTCGGGCAACTCATCTAGCTCGGTGAAGACGGATTCGTTGTCGTACTGCTTCACCAGCTCCGATCCGGGGACGGACATGTGGCCGGGTTTCGATCCCGTTGCCAGTACGATGCGGGGGGCGGATAATTTTTGCCCGTTCACCGTCACTTCCCGGGGACCGGTGAGCATGGCCTCTCCGATGTGGCAGTCGAGCCCGTATTCTTCGCTCAGGTAATCGGGGGACTCGTGCTTGCGGATGATGTCCTGCCGCTCGTGGATGTACTGCATGACCCGTTTGAAGTCTGCCTTCCCCTCGGTCCGCAGCCCGAATTTTTCCGCCGCGCGGGCCCCCGCAAACTGAGCCGCGACGTGCAACAGGGCTTTGCTTGGCACGCAGCCGTAGTTCAGGCAGTCGCCACCAAAGTTCTTTTCCGTCCGGTCGATCAGTGCTACGTTGAGCCCGATCGCTCCGCCGAAGCCCGCGGCTCCGAGTCCGCCAGACCCGGCGCCGATCACGATCAGATCGTGGGTGTAATTTGCCATACTTGCACAAGCGACCTACCGGGACAATTGTTTGCTCTAATCGGCCGCCTCGGCAATCTCCTTCAGCTCCTGCAGCTTGAGCATACATTCGATCGGGGTCATATTGTTGATGCTGACGTTGTCGAGCAACTCCCGCAGGCGGCCCGCCGTGGGATCGCTGGCTTCGAAAATGCTCAGCTGCATGGCCTCCGCGCTGAGTTGGGTGGTGGCGGGGGGGCGGGTGACCGGGTGACCTTCCTGCGGTTCGTAAGCTTCCGTCAGGTGCTGTTGCTCCAGCTGGGCCAGGATACTACCGGCGCGATCCACGATGGAGGCGGGCATGCCCGCCATCTGGGCCACGTGAATACCAAAGCTATGCTGGCTTCCGCCCGGCACCAGTTTGCGCAGGAAAATGATCCGGTTGCCGTGCTCCTTGATGGCAATGGAGTAGTTGTGGATCCGGCTCAGACTCCCCGCCAGCTCGTTGAGTTCGTGATAGTGGGTGGCAAAGAGGGTCTTGGGGCGCGCCCGACCGTTGTTGTGTAGGTATTCGGCGATGGCCCAGGCGATCGAAATGCCGTCGAAGGTGCTCGTGCCCCGACCGATCTCATCGAGCAAAATGAGGCTGCGGTCGGTGATGTTGTTCATGATCGAGGCCGTCTCGTTCATCTCTACCATGAAAGTGGATTCTCCGCTGCTGATGTTGTCGCTGGCACCCACCCGCGTAAATACCCGGTCGACGATACCGATCCGCGCCCGCTCGGCCGGCACGAAACTACCCATCTGGGCCAGCAGGCAGATGAGGGCGGTCTGCCGAAGCAGGGCCGACTTACCCGCCATATTCGGGCCGGTGATCATGATGATCTGCTGATCGTTGGGATCGAGTCGAACGTTGTTAGGAACGTATTGCTCCCCCACCTGCAACTGACGCTCGATGACGGGGTGCCGTCCCTGCTCGATCTCAATGTCCTGGCTGTCGTCCATTTGCGGTTCAGTATAGCGAGACCGGTTGGCTACTTTGGCAAAGGAGAGCAGACAGTCCATACGGGCCAGGAGGGCGGCATTGCGCTGGACCGGGGCGATGTAATCCTGCAACCACATCACCAGTGCTTCGTACAGTTGCTCTTCCCGCTGCAGAATTTTGTCTTCGGCGTTGAGGATCTTGTCCTCCAGTACCTTCAGTTCTTCGGTGATGTAGCGCTCGGCGTTGGTCAGGGTTTGCTTGCGGGTCCACTCCGCCGGGACGCTGTTTTTGTGCTTGTTCGTTACTTCGAGGTAGTAGCCGAAGACGTTGTTGAAGCCGATTTTCAGGCTGCTGATTCCCGTCCGCTCGGCTTCCCGCTGCTGAATGGCGGCCAGCCGGTTCTTGCTGTTGCGGGTGATGTCGCGCAACTCATCCAGTTCCTCGTCGAAGCCGTCGGCAATGACGCCCCCCTTATTCAGGTTGACGGCGGGCTCCTTCCGGATCCGGTTTTCGATCTCGTCACAAACGCCGGGCAGGGGATCGAGTCGGTCCGCCAGCGTCCTTAGCACCTTGCTCGTTGAATCCTGTAGGAGGTCGCGGATGGGTCCCATCGCGCAGAGGGCGGTACTGAGTGCCCGTATCTCCCGGGGATTCACCTTGCCCAAAGGCACCTTGGAGATAAGCCGCTCTACGTCACCGATCTGCTGTAGGGAAGCATTTAGGTCCTGAAGCAGGCCGGGGCTTTCCACGAACGTACGCACCGCCTCGTGCCGCCCGCGGATCTCCTTAATGTCCTTCAGCGGCAGCACGACCCACTTGCGCAGCAGCCTTCCCCCCATCGGGGTGACCGTCTTATCCAGAATGTGAATCAGGGAAACCCCGTGGTCGTGGGGGCTATGGATCAATTCCAGGTTGCGGATGGTGAAGCGATCCAACCATACGTAGCGCTCGCTGGCCAGCCGACCGATGCGGTTGATGTGTTTCAGGTTCCGGTTCTCGGTCGTTTCGAGGTAGTGCAGCGCGGCACCGGCGGCGATGCGTGCCACCCGTAGATCCTCCACCCCAAAGCCCTTCAGGCTGGCGGCTTTGAACTGTTTGAGCAACTTCTCGTCGGTGTAGTCGGTCGTAAAGACCCATTCATCGAGCGGCGTTAGGTAAAAGCGGTCGCCGAACACCCGCTCGAAATTCTTGCGCCGGTCCTTGCCCACTACCACTTCTTTAGGCTGGAAGCTCTGGAGGAGTTTGTCGATGTAATCTTCCGGTCCTTCCGCGACCAAAAATTCTCCGGTACTGAGGTCGAGCAGACTGAGTCCGCAGGGGGCGTTCTTTCCCCGACCGAAGACCACACACGCCAGGAAGTTATTGCTGTTGTGCACGAGCAACTGGTCGTCGACCGCCAGGCCGGGGGTCACGATCTCCGTCACGCCCCGCTTCACGATTTTCTTGTCCTTAGACGGTTTCTCCAGTTGTTCGCAGATGGCTACCCGGTAGCCGGCCCGCACCAGTCGCGGCAGGTACATATCGACGCTGTGGTAGGGAAAGCCCGCCAGCTCCACGTCGCTGCCCCCATTGTTACGGCTGGTGAGCGTGATGCCGAGTACCTGGGCCGTTTTAACCGCGTCTTCGCCGAAGGTTTCGTAGAAGTCCCCGACCCGGTAGAGCAGCAGGGCGTCCGGGTGTTTGGCTTTCACCTGATTGTACTGCGCCATCAGGGGCGTCACTTTTTTGGACTTGCTTTTGGCCACGGGAGAAGACGAATTTTACGGAAGGGCGAAGGTAAGAAAAGCGGGCAGGCCGCCCCGAACTATCCGGCCAGTCGGTACGCCCGGGCCTCCTCATTGACCGTAAGCAGCGGTGCCGCCCCCGGGTCGGAGCGCCCCATTATGCGGCAGCCGATGGTGCAGCTGGTGCACCGGGTCGCGTCGCAGTAATTCTTTTTGAGTTCCAGCAGTGCCTGACTTTCTCCGGCATCCGCAGCCGCCCAGCCCAGTTCGCGCCACTTCTTGACCACTTGGTTGCGCTCCGGTGGCAGGGCCTCGAGCAGCTCGATGGAGCGGTCGTGGTAGCGCTGGTCCGACCGCAGCCGTCCGTAAGTAAAGTAGGCCGGAACCACGGCGTTGATGAGAATGGACCGCACGGCCTGCTCCCCCAGTCGGCGGTCGCTCGCATCCGCAGGCGTGCCGAAACGGTAATGGGTACGCCAGTAATTGCTGAGACTCACGTCAAACATGTTGCGCAGTTCCCGCTCATTTGCCGCGGCCAGCGCCTTGCCGAAGAGCTGTCCGCTGCGATAGTACAGACAGGCCAGCTGGGCGATGCGCACCGTTGGAAAATTGTTGGGGCGCATCCGCAGGAATCGCCACGCGGTTGCGGGGATCGGTCGCAGGTCATGCTTCACCCGGAGCAGCGCGTATTCCCTGCGCAGTTGCGTCAGGTAAGCCGCCTCTCCGTCCGCTTCGTCGGGTAGCAAGCCTGACTGGCCGAACAATAAGGCTTCCAACTGCAGCAGACTGTGCTTGTGCCTCAGTATGATCCGCAGGGGAAGAGAGGTGGCAAGCATCTGCATCGCCTCGCCGTTCACCTTTCCACCCATGGCGCGAGCCACGGATCGGTAAAAGGCTTCCTCCCAGTCGCGGTCGCAGGATTGCAGCAGTGCGGCAAATTCCTCTCCCCGCCGGGTCAGCCGCTCGGCCAGTATGCGTTGCAGCCAGACTGTCCGGATTCCGTCGCTTGCGTACTGCAGTTGCGTCTGGCAGGGCACCCAGTACTCGTTGTGCATCAAGCGCCAGTAGCTGTTGCGGACGCCGGCGGGGATTCGGTCGCGGAGTTCGAGGCAGGGAATGCGGCTGCCGTCGGTGCGGTACACCGGACGGTCCTCTTCCAGCACGACGTGGAGAATGACGCCGTCGTAGGCGGGATCCGTATCGTGGCCGTGGTCGTACCACTCCCTGCTGTAAAGGTGCATTTCGACCCTGCCGGCCCACTGCAACCCCCCGATCTGAATACGGGCGTCGTCAAAATCCGGGCCGGCATTGGAATTATGGGTACCGAACTGCTGAATGGTAATGGGCTCCCCTTCCGTCGTGCGGAGATCGCGCAGGTCGAAACGGGCCAGCCGCCACAGGTAGTGGAGGAAATCTTCTTTCATTTTCTCTGGTGGTTATCACAAACAATATGTTTGCAATTACGTACCCAAAAAAATAAAATGCAACTTTTTGTTTATTTATTTTTCGGCGTACCGTTCCAACCGGGAGTAGCGGTAAGCGAGTGCGTTTTTTTTGTCGGGCCGGTGGGCTTCGCTCCAGACTTCGCGCCATTCGGTGGGGGGCAGTTCCGGAAAGAACGCGTCACCGTCCGGAATATCCGTTCCCACAATGGTGCGGTAAACAGTGGTGACCAGGGGCAGCGTAGCGGTGTAAATGTCGCCGCCACCAACGATAAATGTTTCGTCGGCTTCGGTCACGGCCGGGTGGGCCAGGGCCTCGCGTACGCTGTGCACCACCACCACTCCCGAAGCCGTGAAGAAGGGGTCGCGGGTCAGTACGATGTTCGTGCGTCCCGGCAGGGGGATGCCGATGCTGCGGAAGGTCTTGCGCCCCATCACTACGGGATGGCCCAGCGTCGTCCGCTTGAAGTACCGCAAGTCGGCGGGCAGGTACCAGGGAATTTCACCGTTCTTGCCAATGGTATTCCGACGGTCGGTAGCGACGATAGCTGAGAGCTTCATGGTAAACTTGGCTGACGGAAACGACATTGCTCCCGCGTACCCGCCCAAAAGTAATGTAAGGGCGGCAGCCGAAAAAGTCCGCAGGGCCGGAATCAAACGTATATTTGCAACAAATTATGGTAAACTCCCCGGTGACACGAACTGCTTCTGACGACACGACCGACCGCGGCACCGTCTATGCCGACGTAATCCTGCCCCTGTCGCTGGCCCGCACCTACACCTACGCCGTGCCCGAGGAGTTTGTCGGACAGCTACGGGAAGGCCAGCGCGTGGAGGTCCAATTCAGCAAAAACAAGCACTACGCCGGCATCATCAGGCGGATGCACGGCAAGCAGCCCAACTTCAAAACGAAGCCGATCCTGAGCGTCATCGACTTGGAGCCCCTACTCACGATCCGGCAGTTGGAGCTCTGGGACTGGATGGCCGAATACTACTGCTGCACCCTCGGCGAGGTGATGACCGCCGGCCTGCCCAGCCACCTGAAAATGGCCAGCGAAACCATCATTACCCTGGGACCGATGTTCAGCGACGACGTGACCCAGCTCGACGAAGACGAGTACCTGGTCGTGGAGGCGCTCACGCTGCAGTCGGAACTGTCGCTCAAGAACATCCGTGACATCCTGCAGCGCAAAACGGTCTACCCGGTCATCCGCAGCCTACTAGACCGCCACGTAATCTTCCCTAAGGAGGAGATGACCGATCGCTACAAAGCGCTGGAGGTAAAGTGCGTCCGCTTCAGCCCGCAGTGCCGCACCGAAGCCGAACGGATCGCGGCCTTCGACAAGGTATCGCGGTCGGAAAAACAGACGGCCGTACTGCTCGAATTCATGCAGTACAGCCGCACCCAGCCCTACGTCCGTCGCACCGACCTGAGCAAGCGCACGGGTGCCTCCGACGCCGTCATTAAGGCAATGGTCAAGAAGGAGATCTTCGAGTTCTACGACCGGGAGATCAGCCGCATCGGGGGGGAAGAAGCCACCGCCGAGGCCGGCGAACTCAGCGCTCAACAACGGGAAGCACTGGGCGGGGTACGCAGGTGCCATGAATTGGGGAAACCAGCTCTCATCCATGGCGTAACCAGCAGTGGCAAGACCCGGGTTTATCTGGAGCTAATGCAAGAAGCCATCGCGGCCGACCAACAGGTGCTGTACCTCCTGCCCGAAATCGCCCTGACCGGCCAGATCATTAAGCGATTGCAACGGGTGCTCGGCGACCGGATCATGGTCTACCACAGCCGGCTCAATAATATGGAGCGGGTGGAGATATGGAAAGCGGTGCTGTCGGGAAAAACTTCCGTCGTGGGTCCCCGTTCGGCCCTCTTCCTGCCCTTCACGAATCTGGGGCTGGTGGTCGTCGACGAGGAGCACGATCCTTCCTTTAAACAACACGATCCGAGTCCGCGCTACAACGGCCGCGACGTGGCGATGTACCTCGCTCACCAGCACGGGGCCCGGGCCATCCTCGGCAGTGCCACCCCGAGCCTGGAAAGCTGGGAAAATGCCGCCGCCGGAAAGTACGGGCTGGTACGCATGACCGAGCGCTTCGGTGGCATCGCCCCGCCGGAGGTCGTGATCGCTGACAGCCGGGAAACGGACGAAAAGGGGATGCATCATCCTTTTTTCACCCCTACCCTGCTGGCCGAAATGCGCCGAACCATCGAGCGTGGCGAGCAGGTCATTCTGTTTCAGAACCGCCGGGGATTCGCGCCGGTCTACTTCTGTCCGACCTGCGAATACACCGTGCAGTGCGTCAACTGCGACGTGAGCCTCACCTACCACAAGTACCAGCACCGCTTGCGCTGTCACTGCTGCGGCTACGTGACGGCACCCCCGGAAAGTTGTCCGGCCTGCGGCGAGTTGCAGCTCAAGCTCAGCGGCACGGGCACCGAAAAGATCGAGGACGAGCTCAAAATTTTCCTGCCGGATGCCCGGATCGCCCGCATGGACCTCGACACCACCCGCGGCAAGCACGCACTGGGCAAGCTCATCGAAAAGTTCGAGGTGGGGGAACTGGACATCCTGGTCGGTACCCAGATGGTGACCAAGGGGCTCGACTTCGAGCGGGTCGGACTGGTGGGCGTGATCAGTGCCGACCAGCTGCTGCGTTTTCCCGATTTTCGGGCCGACGAGCGGGCCTTCCAGCTGATGCTGCAGGTAGCCGGGCGGGCCGGGCGCCGGGACCGCCGGGGCAAGGTCGTCATCCAGGCCCACGAGGGCAACCATCCGGTACTCACCGACGTGCTGGCGGCGGATTACGACAATTTTATTCAGCGGGAGGCGGGCCACCGGTCGGGCCTACACTTTCCCCCCTACCGTAAAATGATCCGGATACAGCTGCGGCACACCCGCCGCAACACGGTCGAGGAAGCGGCAAAACTCATGGGAACCTGGCTGGCCCACAGCCTGGGCGACCGGCTCGAGGGCCCCTTCGAACCCAGCGTGGCCCGGCTGCGCACCTATTACCTACAGGATATGGTCGTGCGCTTCCCGCCCAGTGCCGGAGAGATGCGGCGGGTGAAGGACCTCCTTCGGCGGGCAACCGATAAATTGGGACAGACGCAGGGACTCACCGGAGTCAGGGTGGTGATTGATGTGGACCCCTACTGATTACTAGAGCAAAGGTTAGTTGCTGCTCCTTACCCGTCCGGCGCTGCTGGTGTCGGTGATCACATCCTGGGGATTTCCGGAATAGTGAACGGAGCCGGCGGAACTGGCGTCCGCCCGCAGGGTCTTGGTGGTGCGTAGTTTAATGCTGGCGGCGCTGCTTACGTCGGCCACGCCGTCTTCCGCCTCCAGGTCGCTGGCGTCGATGCTGCTGGCACTGCTTGCGTCCGCGGTGACCCGGCTGGCGGTACCCCGGACTTCGATGCTGCCGGAGCTGCTGGCGTCGAGGTTGACCCGACTGCCGGAGAAGTCGACGCTGATGTCGGCCGAGCTGCTCACGTCGAGGTCGAGTTCATCGCCGCGGAAGGGCGTCGTGCCCCGCACCCGGGAGCTGCTGGACGCATCGATCCCCTCGAGCAGGGGGAGGGATACGTAGACCCGAATATCCTCGGTCGACTTGAAATTGGCGTCGTCGCTGTACTTGATGTGCAGGGTTTTACCGCGCACTTCGGTGACGATAAACTCCTGTAGGTTGCTCTCGGCTTCGACCCGCACGCTGAAGTCGTCGCTCTGCGCCAGTTCCACCTTGAACGAACAGCAGGACTTGATCCCGGTGAAGCCGTCTATATCCCGTTCCTGGGTGATAAGGTCGCCGTTGCCCTTGACGCGTTCGCCGGTCCAGCGGTCCATCCAGCCGCCGTTGTTTACCTCGACCTGGGCGGCCAGAGGCAGCGTCGTGAGCAGGAGGAAGAGTAGGAAGGTCAGGTTTTTCATAGCTGTCGATTGAGGGTTGATTACGCACCAAAGGACGTCCTTGTGACGGTCCGGTTGCACGGTCCGGGCATCTTTTTTTTCTGCGCTTTGTTACTGCCACCATGTCTAGACTGATTTTTTTGCTCGCGCTGATGCTGGTGCTCGACGGTTACGCCTTTCTTGCCCTTCGCAATTGGTTGTCGCTCTACAGCCGGGGCGTGCGCACGGCCGGAGCCGCAATTTACTGGACGCTCGCCGTGGCCTCCTTCGCCTTTATCTTCCTGAACGTTTTCGAAGTGACGGAGTCCTGGTCGAATTTCGCCAAGACGTATTCCCGGGCCGCGGTCTTCATTCTATACCTGAGCAAAGTGCCGGTGGTGATCTTCCTGCTGATCGACGACCTGCGGCGGGGGGGCAAGTGGATAATGGATAAAGTAAGCCCGGTCACGGACCGCGACGTTTCCCGCAGCCGCTTCCTGAGCAAGGCTGCCCTCGTGGCCGGTGGCGTGCCGCTGGTAACCCTCACCTATGGCATGGTCCGCAACGCCTACCGCTACCGTCGGTTTGCCGTAAATGTTCCGGTCAAGGACCTGCCCGACGGACTGGAGGGCGTCAAGATCGTCCAGATCAGCGACATGCACTCCGGCAGCTGGACGCGCTCCTCCCCCCTCCACGACGCAGTGCGCATGATCAATCAGGAAGAAGGGGACATCGTTGTTTTCACCGGTGATTTGGTCAATAACCGCTCCGAGGAAATGCTTCCCTACGTCGACATCTTCAAGGAGATAAAGGGTAAGTACGGGGTGTACAGCACCCTGGGCAACCACGACTACGGCGACTACGTCCAGTGGCCCGACGAAGCCGCGAAAGTCGCCAACATGGAGCAGCTCTACGACATCCACGCCCGTCTCGGCTGGGACCTGCTCCGCGACGAACACCGCAAAATCGACATCAACGGCCACCGCCTAGCCATCATTGGTATCGAAAACTGGTCGGCCGTGCTGCGCTTTCCCAAATACGGCCACCTCGATACCGCCGTGGCCGGCACCGACGACTGCGACTGCAAGGTCCTCCTCAGCCACGATCCCACCAGCTGGGACGCCCTCGTCCGCCCCGATTATCCGGACATCGACCTTACCCTCAGCGGTCACACCCACGGCTTCCAGTTCGGGGTAGATATTCCCGGCTTCCAGTGGTCCCCCGCCCAGTACGTATACGACCAGTGGGCCGGTCTTTACCGTAAGGGCACCCAGTCGCTGTACGTAAATCGTGGCCTCGGCTTTCTCGGATATCCCGGTCGCGTGGGCATCCTGCCCGAGGTGACCGTCCTTACTCTAACAAAAGCCTAGTCTCTTCCGGCGCACCGTCAACTCACGCCACCCGGTGTCCCCGTCCGGCCTCCAGAATTTCGAACCACTCCTGGCGGTCAAGGTCGATATCCAGAGCCCGTACTGCCTGTGAGATTCGCTCCTTTTTCGTCGTGCCGATCACGGGAATGGGCCGGGTGGGATGCTTGCGGCACCAGGCAAGTAGGATGACGTCTTCGTCAACGCCGTAGTGAGTCCCAATCTCTTTGACCTTTTCGCGTAGGCGAAGTACGTTGGTGCCCTCCCCCTTGAAGTAAGCACTGCCGCCGAGCGGGCTCCATACCATGGGGCGCAGGCTGTGGTGCTGACACTGATCGTAGGTCCCGTCGAAGAAGGGATCGGAGTGAAGCGGGTGGCATTCGACCTGATTGGTGACCAGATCGGCGTGGGCGTTCAGCAGATCGAACTGGCTCGGCGTAAAGTTGCTGACACCGAAGTAGCGCACCTTGCCGGATTGTTTGAGCTCGGCAAAGGCTGCGGCGATCTCCTCGGGGTCCATCAGCGGATCCGGGCGGTGAACGAGTAGCAGGTCCAGGTAATCCGTATGCAAGTTCTGCAGGCTGCGCTCGGCGGAGGCGATGATGTGGTCCCGGCTGCTGTCGTAGTGGGTCACCCGGGTAGCGGAACGGTTGGCGGTAATGAGCTGAATGCCACACTTCGTGACGAGCTGGATCTGATCGCGGGCGCTGGAACCATACTGACTGAGGGCCTTGCCGAAGGCTTCCTCGGTCGTGTAGTCGCCGTAGATGTCGGCGTGGTCGAAGGTGGTGATGCCCAGGTCGAGGCAGTGACCGATCAGATCGGCAATGGTGGTGGTATCGTAGTTGGCTCCCCACTCGCCCCAGGTCATGGTGCCGGCGACAATTTCGGAGAGTTGGGGTCCGTCAGGACTAAGGGTGCGTTGTGCTGCGTTCATTGGCGTAATTTTACGACAACCGATTGATATGAGATATTTCCACCTGGTAGTAGCCCTGCTTTTTGCCCTCTTTGCTTTTTGGCAACTGAACGACCCGGACTGGCCCGCCTGGATAGCGATGTACGGTACGGTGGCAGTCGTCGCCGGTTGGTGGGCCTTCTCGCGGCCGCCACGGTGGTTGGTTTACGCCGGCCTCGCCGTTGCGGTGATCTGGATGGCTACCCTCCTACCCGATCTCCTCACCTGGATCGGTGAGGGGATGCCCACCATCGCCGGCCAGATGACGGCCGAGTCGCCCCACATCGAACTGACCCGGGAATTTTTCGGCCTGCTGATCACCAGCATAACGCTGGGCGTTTACGCCTTTAAGTTACCCAGGTAGGTCCGGCCCACCGGAACCGCAGCGTCGAGTCCGGAGAAGTGTATCCATACCCCCTGCGCATCGGCCGCAACAGCACCGGCTTTTGCCGGATTGACCAGGTACCGGATGTGGCACTGGACAAGGCCGTAGGAAGCGAGGAGATCGACGACCTCCACCAGCGTAAGCGGTAGGTTTTGTTCTCCCGTATCGGTATAAATACGTGTGGCTTTCGCTGAGATTGCCGTCCCATAAGCTATGCTTTGCGGAACGACCTCCGCACCCGCGACCCCGCCCAAATGAATTGCTTCATCGGTAGATGGCGGTGCTTTCCTCAGCAGGTAGGGTTGCAGCCCGACGGCCAAACGCTGGTTCTCCCCTTCCGCCCGCAACTGTACGGCCACCCCGCTAAAGACAATGGGCAGCAGGCCCACCAGCACCGTGGGCAGGGAAATGTAGAGGAAGACCCTGAGGTTGAGGACCGTCCAGCCGACGGTATAGTTGTACAGCAAAAAACAGGCCGCGGAGACCAGTAGCAGCAGCACCGCCTGGTCAAGTGTCCAGCGCGCCATGGTCCACTGCCGCCCCGTTCGTTGTACCCCAAGCCGTTCGGTCAGGTAGCTGTAGGTCACGGCAATCGCGAAGGTGACCAATCCGTAAGCTAGGGCGCGGGGCACCGGAAAGAGAAACAGCAGGGCAACAAAGACGAATGCGGCAGTCCGGACGTGGCCCAGCACGACCGACCGGCCAAAGGTTCTGTCGGGGAAAGGGCGGCGAAAGGGGTTGCGACGTTGCATCAGCCGACCGTAGAGAAAAGGGTGCTTACTTCCAGTGCTTTGCGGTACAGGGGCTCGATCTCCTCGGGGGGGAGCAGTAGGCCCCGTTTGTAGAGCAGCAGGTAGTAGCCGACGCCCTCCAGCGACCAGCCCTTGTTGAGGGTAAAGTAGTTAAGTACCTGGTCGTTGAAGTGGTGGCGAATGAAGTGCTCATCGTCGCCGGTGAGTCGGTACTGCTTGCTGAACTTGGGGTAGCGGACGAAGTCGATGTCGTGGATCCCGAACAGCTCGCCCAGTTTATGTACTAGGGTTTCGGGTTGGAGGCACAGCTCGGGGAGTACGAGCCGCTGGCTCTGCAGGAAGAGCACGGTCTGGTAAACGGGGTGCTTACTGGCGTACTCCGTGTAGTGGTAATCGAAGATGTGGACGTCATGATCCAGCAGTCCCTGCTGAATGCGCAGAATATTGGAAATGGTGTTGTTGCGGCCCCGGTCGGCCAGCCGAAATCCCTCCAGCTGGCGGTGCAGCCCGTGGTCGTCGTCGGGTAGGAACTGGTACCCGTTGCGCGCGGCGAGGTTGCGGAGACTTTTCTGGCGGTAATCCATGCCCAAATATAAAAAATGCCCCCTTCCGCGAGCGGAAGGGGGCATTTTACCGTAACCGGGTGGGCTACTTAGTTTCCGTTGTTGAACATTCCGGCGTCACCGGCGGGTACGGCCTCGGGCTGGGCGGGCTTGTCGAGTACTTCCCCCATGATGGTGAGCACGATGGGCTCCTTGCTGACGTTGGTGGTCAGGGTAACGCGCTTGCGGAACTTGCCAAGCCGGTCGGTGGCGTAGCGAACCTTCACTTCACCGGTTTCACCGGGAGCGACGGGTGCCTTGCTGTAGGACGGGACGGTACAACCGCAGGAGCCGACGGCGTTGGTGATGATCAGCGGCTCGGTACCGGTATTCGTGAAAGTAAAGACCCGGTAGGGATCGGCGTTTTGCTCGATGGTTCCGTAGTCGATCTCGGTTTGCTCGAAGGTCATGCCGGCGGTAGCGGCGGCGGCCATCTCTTCTCCGGCCGGGACGGCTTCCTGTGCGGTCACGGCAAAGGACAAGCAGGAAAAGAGCGCGAGGAGGGTGAAAATACGCATCATGTTCGTTGATTTTTCTCGGGTGTAAGATACGGCGGGGCGGGCAATCACTACCGCCGGCCGGCAATACAACGTCACAACGCCGCAAAAGATGATTTAGGTACGGGTGTGCTCTTGTTAAAGTGATGTAAAAACTTTTGGGGGGACGGCTTTGAGATTTGCCCCGGGTGCACGTATCTTTGCGACCGCTAAGACAGCAATGGGGGATTAGCTCAGCTGGCTAGAGCGCTTGCATGGCATGCAAGAGGTCACCGGTTCGACTCCGGTATTCTCCACCCCTCGACGCCCTCGGTACTTCGGTCCCGGGGGCGTTGTTCGTTTACCCCCTCATCCGCAGGGCGTAGGTCAGCGGGATCAGGCCCGGCAGCTGCTTCAGTTGCCACCGCTGCTCCCCTACTCTGACTGTATCGGGAAAGCAATCGTAGGGTGCGTAGTCGTACTCTTCAAACGTTTCCAGCCGTAGCCCCCGTTCGAGCAGCGCCCCGATCACGGAACTGACCGGGTGGTCCCAGCTGATCATTTTGCCCCTTACCCCTTCGCTTTTATCGGTGTAGCTGCCCTCGACGTCCTCCACGATGGGCTGCCCGCCGAAGTAGCCGTATTGGATAGCGGTGCGATCTTCATTCCACAGCCACACGAAGGGATGAAATTCGGCAAAGACGAAGGTGCCGTCCGGTCTAAGGTAGCGACGCACGATCTCCGCCCAGCGACCGATATCCGGCAGCCAGCCGATGGTGCCGTAGCTGGTGAAGACCAGGTCGAAGGTCTCGTCCAGGTGGTCGGGCAGGCTGTACAAGTCGCAGCAAATAAAGCGGGCATCCAGGCCGGCCCGTTCGGCAAGATCCCGGGCGGCAGCGATGGCGGCGTTGCTCAAATCAACACCAGTAACGATCGCACCGCGGCGGGCCAGTGACAGCGTATCCTGACCGAAGTGGCACTGCAGGTGGAGGAGGCGCAGGCCGGTCAGGTCGGCGGGAAGCAGGGCCAGTTCGATTTCGCGCAGGCTATCCTTCCCCGCCAGCCAGCCCTCCACGTCGTAAAAATCGCTCTGCAGGTGGGCGGGCGTGCGGGCGTTCCAGTGGGCGCGGTTGTGGCTGAGGTAATCGTCCATCGTATAAATATTAGACGGCCACGATAGCTATCGGGGGCGCAGGTGCAATGAAAGGACGTTCGTAAATTACATCGATTACACCCAATCTTCACTCATGCCAAGCTCACCCACCAGAAGGTCATTTATTAAATCATGTGCCGTACTGACCGTTGGGGCCGGCATGGGACTACCCGGGCCTGGTGACGTTCCGTGGGGCAGCGGAAAGCAAGCGGCGGGACAGGTCATGACCGTTAATGGCCCCATCGCTCCGGAGGAGCTCGGATTCTGCCTGCCGCACGAGCACGTACTGTCGCGCTTCGGGATCGACCCGGTTGAGCCACCGGAGTACGATGAAGCGGCGATGGTTGAGGAAGTCGTACCCTATCTCACGTATCTCCGGGAACTGGGCGTAGGGGCGGTGGCCGACTGTACGGCTTACTCCTTCGGTCGCGCGCCGGCATTGTTGCGAAAATTATCGGAGGCATCCGGACTTCACCTTCTCACCAACACGGGCTGGTACGGGGCCGCGGACGATCGTTACGTTCCGGAGGAGGCTTACCGGCTTAGCGCGGAGGAGATTGCGGAGCGGTGGATCGCGGAATTTGCCGACGGCATCGGAGGTACTGGCATACGGCCTGGCTTCATCAAGGTCGCGGTCGACGGTGGACCCCTCTCCCCCATCGACGCCAAACTCGTGCGCGCCGCCGCCCTCACCCACCGCGCCACCGGATTGACCATCAAGGCCCACACCGGCGACAATGCCCCCGCCGCCCGCCAACAACTCGACCTACTGGTGGAGGAAGGCGTTGCCCCCGGTGCCTGGACCTGGACCCACGCCCAGAACACCCCCGACGCCCAGGACCTCATCGAAGTCGCCCGCCGGGGAGCCTGGATCAGTCTGGATGGCATCAAAACACCCTACTTCGCAAACGGCCGAATGCAGGGCAGCGACACCCTTGACCGCCACCTGAACCACCTCCTTGCGCTCCGGGAAGCGGACTTGCTCGGCCGGGTGATCATCAGCCACGACGGCAGCAGTTTCCCGCCCGAAGGCACGGTGAGACGGCCGATGGACATCATCTCCAATAGCTTCCTGCCCCTACTGCGGGCTCACGGGCTCTCTCCCGCCGAGATCACTGTCCTCACCGTCGACAATCCCGCCCGCTATTTCACCCTTTCCCGACAGTTGCTGGACTAAGCGAGCGTTCAACCCACCGGCGGCTCCCGCGTTAACATACTTCACACCAACACCATCCAGCCATGCCATTACGCTTAGGAGAAACCGCACCCAATTTCGATGCCCAGACCACCGAGGGCGACATCAACTTTTACGACTGGGCCGGCGACCAGTGGGTCGTACTGTACAGCCACCCCAGCGACTACACCCCCGTCTGCACCACCGAGCTCGGCCGCACCGCCCAGCTGAAGGAACAGTTCGAACAACGCAACGCAAAGGTGATCGCCCTGAGCGTCGACGACCTCGAGAGCCACAGGGGCTGGGTAAAGGACATCGAAGACACCCAGAACGTCACGATGAACTTCCCCATCATCGCCGACCACGACCGCAAGGTGGCCGTTGCCTACGACATGATCCACCCCGAAGCCGACGATAAATTCACCGTCCGCTCCGTGTACATCATCGACCCCAACCGCAAGGTCCGCCTCACCCTCACCTACCCGCCCTCCACCGGCCGCAACTTCCAGGAGATCCTCCGCGTACTCGACAGCCTCCAGCTCACCGACAACTACAGCGTCGCCACCCCCGTTGACTGGAAAGACGGCGAAGACGTAGTCGTAAGTCCCAGCATCGCCACCGAAGACATCCCCGACAAGTTCCCGAAGGGGCATAAGGAGATACGCTCTTACCTGCGCACGACACCACAACCGAATCGGTAGGTAGTACGGTAGTCGTTTAGTACGTTAGTCGTTTAGGGGGTTAGTACTTTAAACGCGTACTGCACTACTAACAGACTAACGTACTACCCGACTAACAGACTACCGTACTAATTACCTCCATCCCCAACCAATCCTACATGAACCAACTTACTCTGCTTTTAACCTTTTTTCTCTGCACCTGCGCACCCGCCCTGAATACCCTGTACGCGCAGGAGGACGGCGAGAAGACGGAAAAATCCGACGACAAGAAAAAAGACAAGAACGCCTATAAAGATCTGTTGAAAGACGCTAAGGCCCAGACCGGCCTTTTTGACGTGATCGAGAAGGAAGGCAAGACCTACTTTGAACTGCCCCTTGCCCTGATGAACCAGGAGATCCTGATCGTAAGCCGCATCAGCGGACACGTGAAGGGATTGAACTTCGGCGGTGCGGGAATGCGTAGCCGGCCCCAGCAAGTCGTGCGGTGGCAGAAGCACGGTGAGAAAGTGCTCCTGCGCAGCGTCAGCTACAATAGCGTGGCCAGTGAAGACCTGCCGGTGTACCAGTCGGTCAGGAACAACAACTTCGAGCCCATCGTAGCCACCTTCGACGTGAAGGCCTACGGTAAGGACAGCAGCTCGGTGGTTTTCGATGTGACCCCCTTCTTCACCAACGACGAGCCGATGATCGGCGCGATTGACGACGATGACCGTAAGAACTTCGGCATCAAAGGGCTGGACAAGGACCGCAGCCTGATCATGTCCGTCAAGTCCTTCCCCGGAAACGTGGAAGTGCGACATGTGCTGACCTACAAGGGCGACAAGCTGCCCGATAATCAGGTCACCGGTACGCTTTCCGTGGAGATGAACCAGAGCTTTATTCTGCTGCCCGCCGAGAAAATGACGCCGCGGCAGTACGACCCCCGGGTGGGCTACTTCAGCATCGAGCAAACCAACTACGGCCTCGATGCCCAGCGCGCCGAGAAGCAGCGTTTCATCACCCGCTGGCGCCTGGAGCCGGTAGACATGGAAGCCTGGGAGCGCGGCGAACTGGTCGACGTGAAGAAGCCGATCGTTTACTATATCGATCCCGCTACTCCGACCGAATGGGTGCCCTACATCAAGCAGGGCGTTGACGACTGGCAGCAGGCCTTCGAGGCCATCGGTCTGAAGAACGCCATCATGGCCAAGGACGCTCCCACGAAGGCGGAAGATCCCGACTGGAGCCCGGAGGATGTCCGATACAGCGTGATCCGCTACGTGACTACCGACATCCAGAATGCCATGGGACCCCACGTTCACGACCCCCGTACGGGTGAGATCCTCGAGAGCGACATCATTTGGTACCACAACGTGATGAACCTGTTGCGCAACTGGTACCTAATCCAGACTGCCGCCGTGAATCCCGAGGCACGTACCCCCAAATTTGAGCGGGAGGTGATGGGTAAGCTAATTCGCTTCGTCTCCGCCCACGAGGTGGGACATACGCTGGGATTGCCCCACAATATGGGTAGCAGTCCGGCCTACACCGTCGAGCAACTACGCACACCCGGCTTCGTACAGGAGAACGGCGTGGCGCCCAGCATCATGGATTACGCCCGCTTTAACTACGTCGCGCAGCCGGAGGACGAAGGCGTTGGCCTCATGCCCAAGATCGGCGTGTACGACTACTACGCCATCCGCTACGGTTACCTGCCCATTCCCGAAGCCGGCTCCGTGGCTGAAGATCACGAAATCCTCAACGCCATGATCAAGGAGAAGGCCGACGATCCCCGCTACCGTTATGGTCGCCAGACCCGCGCCGGTTACGACGCCAGCGCCCAGACCGAAGACATCGGTGATGATGCCGTACTCGCTTCCACCCTCGGCATCGCCAACCTGAAGCGCATCGTCCCCAAGCTACCGGAATGGATGGCCGAAGACGGCAAGTACTTCGACAACCTGGAGGAAGTGTACGACAACGTGGTCGGACAGCTACGTCGCTATACCGGTCACGTTGCCAGCAATGTCGGCTCGGTGTATGAGTGGCAACGGAGCAGCGACGAAAACAAAGTCGTGTACGAAACCCTGAGCAAGGAAAAGCAGCAGGCCGCCGTGAAATTCATCAACGAGCAGATCTTCACCACTCCCGAGTGGCTGATCGACGAAAACATCCTGCAACGTATCTCCGCTACCGGCGTAGCCGAAAAGATCGCCGGACTACAGGCCAGTGCCCTGCGTACTCTGATGAACGACGATCGTTTGAACCGACTGGTGGAGCAGCGGTCCCGCGACGCCAATGCCTACGGCATCATGGACCTGATGAATGACACCCGCTCCGGCGTCTTCACCCCCGCCAACACGAACAGCAGCTACGGACGGACGCTCCAGGCCGCTTACGTGGAAACGCTGACCAAGCTCCTCACCAACGAGGAAGCAACCGCCGACGTAAAGGCCGGAGTGCGCGCCAACCTCAACCAGATCCAGCGCCAGCTGGCCGCCGGCAAGCAGAACGACGATCTGCTGGTACAGGGTCACCGCGGTGAGCTCGACCAGCACATCCGCGTGGCGCTTACCGGACTGGAGGCGATGACGGGGAAGTAATTGCCCTACCGTCTTGTTGAGCAAGCCGCCCGTATCCGCCCCGCCGGATACGGGCGGCTTGCGTTTGGAAAAAGCATTGATACAACCCCCCGTGCCTCCAGGCGTTACCCTAACACGATAACCTCGATCCCGACCTTATGCCCGAGCACGGCGACCCCATTCTACTTCCACCGTCCGAAATCTCCGACGCTACCCGCCGCGCCGAAGCACTCATACCGACCCCCTACGGCACCTTCCGTATGGTCGCCTACGCCGGCGATGCGGAAGACTATACCCCGCACCTGGCCCTGGTGCACCCCGAAATGGACCCCAACAGCGAAGTGATCGTGCGGCTGCACTCCGAGTGCATTACAGGCGACCTGTTCGGCTCCATGCGTTGCGACTGCGGCGAGCAACTCGATCGCTCCCTGCGAATGGTTCAGGCCGGTAAGGGCGTCGTCATTTACTTGCGACAGGAAGGGCGCGGCATCGGCATTATTAATAAGCTGAAGGCCTACCAACTACAGGATCAGGGCTTCGACACCATCGAGGCCAATATTCACCTCGGACTGGAGGTGGACGGCCGCCACTACGGTGTTGCCCAGGGCATCCTGCGGGATCTGGGCATCCGTAAGATCCAGCTGCTCACCAATAATCCCCTCAAGGTCGACTCCTTCGACGAGGGCCCCATTGAGGTGGTGCGGCGACTACCGATCATCGTTCCCCCGGTTCAGGAAAGCGAGGCCTATCTAAAGACCAAGCTGGTCGGAATGGGCCACTGGTTGAAGTAGCTTTGGTTAGAATCTGGTGATTACGCCACCCAGCTTTTCCCAACCGAGTTTTGAGGGTCCCCAGGCGGAGCCGTTCCACCACTTATGGTACAGCGCCGAATCGGTGCCGATGACGAAGATGTCCAGTCGGTTCGGGCCCCAGGAGACTACTCGCGGCTGACCGATGATCGTGCCGCCGAGCGATTCGTAGCCGGTCAGGGAAGGACCCCAGCTGGAACCGTTCCACCACTTGTGGTAAAGGGCAGAGTCGGTCCCGATTACAAAGATATCCAGGCGGTTCGGGCCCCAGGAAACGACCTCGGGGTCACCGATTATTTTGCCGCCCATGAACTCGTAGCCGGTCAGGGAAGGGCCCCAGCTGGAGCCGTTCCACCACTTGTGGTAAAGGGCAGCGTCGGTACCAATTACAAAGACATCTAGGCGGTTCGGGCCCCAGGCAACAGCCCGCGGCTGACCAATGATGGTGCCGCCCATAGCTTCGTAGCCCGTCAGGGAGGGCCCCCAGGCCGAACCGTTCCACCACTTGTGGTAGAGCGCCGAGTTGGTGCCGATGACGAAGACGTCCAGGCGGTTCGGTCCCCAGGAAACAACCTCGGGGTCGCCGATAATTTTGCCGCCCATGGACTCGTAGCCGGTCAGGGAGGGTCCCCAGGCGGAGCCGTTCCACCACTTGTGATAGAGTCCCGAGTTGGTGCCGATGACGAAGACGTCGAGTCGGTTCGGGCCCCAGGCAACGGCCCGTGGGTGACCGATGATGGTACCGCCCATGGCTTCGTAGCCGGTCAGGGAGGGCCCCCAGGCGGAGCCGTTCCACCACTTATGGTAGAGCGCCGAGTTGGTGCCGATCACGAAGACGTCCAGGCGATTGGGGCCCCAGGCGACGGCTTCCGCCCGGCCTATGATCGTTCCGCCCATGGCTTCGTAACCGGAAACCGATGGTCCCCAGGCCGAACCGTTCCACCACTTGTGGTAGAGCGCCGAGTTGGTGCCGATGACGAAGGCATCCAGGCGATTTGCGCCCCACGCTACCACCGGTCCGGAGGAGGGTCGGGAAGCGCCTAAATTCTGAAGGATCGGGGATTGCCGGCGGATGGAAGAAATTCGTACGCCGTGGTTGTGGTTGGCATCGGGATTGGGGTCCGAAGCAGTGCACCCCCCATTCGTGTGGATGCCTACGATTCGCCCGGTCGATGCCTGCAGGATACCCGATCCCGAGTTGCCGCCCAAGGTATCGATGTCGTTGTAGCCGATCTGATTGCCGTGGAGATCGGTGACGGGGCCGGCCTCGATCCGCTTGGGCAGTCCGGCCGGGTGTCCGATGATGCAGATCATTTCCGATTCCGTCGCATCTACGTCCGACACCTCCGTCTGGCCGAAGGTGGCTCCCGGGTTACCACCGAGGCGGACGATGGCGTAGTCCAGCCCACCCAATCGGTACTCGAGGAGGTCGAGGATGGGAAATTCCTGCTCTATCCGCGGATTGTTGGACGGATCGACCTGGTAATTGAAGTTGACGTGCATCACCGAAGCAATCTCGGCCGACGAGATGACGGTGTTCGTACCGTTGATTCGGGGAAGCTGCCAGGTACCGGCATTCTGATCGAAGCAGTGGCCGGCGGTGATGAACAGGTCGTTGCTAATCAGCGTACCCGTACACCACCGCACTCCTGCAACGTTACCGGGATTGGTATAGATGGTGGCAAGATTGGTGTTCCACTGAAGCTGACCGACCGGCCGCTGGTGTTGTCCCACGAAGGCCGTCGTGACGCCCAGGGTGCCGTCGTACTGCTCTACCGGTTGGGAATCATCGGTATTGCCGCACTGACTTTCGAGTAACTCGGCGTACGAAATTTCGCTGCGTGCCATCATTTCCATTACGTCGCCCCCGCTTCCGGCAGAGACGGGCATGGGAGGAAACAACTGGTCGTGCTTGCTGCTGAAGGCCACCGGCAGTTTCGCCCTGGTACTGATCAACCGCTCTGCACCCGAATCCGCACCCATCATGTCATCGGCGGGCATGTCGTCCGCGGAGGTATCGGCAGTGGAAGTGGGGGCATTGGGATCGGGCATCTCTTCACTCGACGTGTTTCCGTCCTGCATTTCTTCCGTGCTGCCGTCGGACATATCGGACTGGGCCATCGGGTCGCGGTTTTCCTGGTGTGGATCGCCCCCCATTTCTTCCTGCGGCATGTCGTTCCTGGGGGTCTTCTCCTTCTTTTTCATAGTGCTAAGCATTGTGGGTGATAGGTGTAGGTTCCCCATACGACAGGGCTCGGTGAGGTTTTATGTCCCCGGACGGTATGCCGTTACGCTCGGCTGTCAGAAAATTTTACGGGCATCCCCGGTAGCTCGGATAGCCCCGATAGCCCCGATAGCTATCGGGGGGGGGCGGAGGGGGGCAATGACTCCAACCCTCGTATCCGCGTCTTTCAACGAATTAAATCCGCGCTCCATCTGAGTTAAAAAAAGAAACGTCTCACCACGAATAGCCGAGCACCACCGTCCCCCAGGCATGCGAGCGTCCACTTTGGAATTCCTTACTCAGATAGGTGTGGGAAAAGTCCACCGAGATGCCCGCTACCCCAAAGTGAACGCCCCCCGTCACGGTCCCGACCATTCGACTTAGCTGACTGCCCACTAAGGTATAGGGACTCCGACCGCCATTAAAGATTCCGCCCTGTAGCGTAGCATCGTAGCCAACCAGCCGGAACGCGGGTCGGAAATAAAGCCAGGTCCCACCCTTGCGAGCTGCGGTGGGTAGCCATCCTACTTCGGTAGGTAACGAAAACTCAGTGTGAATGCGATACGTCCCCACCTCAGTAGCAGCTACTCCCCGAACACTGAAGTGCCTCGCGGTCACTAGGGGCTGTGCCAATTGAAGCTTTGCGTTCAGTAGAAGGTCATTCTCGATCTGGTACTTCCACCCCCGGGGCTCCACGTTGCCCGTCTGCCGGTGAATCCACTTCTGCTCGGCCGCAGCCAGCGAAGCGGGGCCGATCACACCGAGGCTTATTTCCCAAGAATATTGCGCCTCATCACAAGCATTGCACCCGCGCCCCGCCGCCCGGTCCGCCATACCGTAACCGATAAACAATGCGCCCGCGTAGGGACGATCACCCACCAAAATTTGGTCCGCCCGAATGCTCGTAGGCGTATACCCCTCCTGCGCTACGAAAAAGCGACGGTGCCGGCGACCGTACTCCAGCCGAATGCCCTGGGTGAAATAGTAATCCGTCGCCGTAAAATAATCGTTGGCGTAGGTGAGTCGGACGAAATGGCTGTCCGCCTCCTGGGTAAGAAGCGGTAACGACATCCACATCAGAGCTACGGCAAAAATTCCTTTCCACACCATCCCGTAGAGTTACGAATTTGGGATGGGCGGAGATTTTACGTTTGCCGCTTTCCCCCTAATCTGCGACAATCCGCGAATTAAATCCGCGCCCAATCTGCGGTCAACCAAGAAACACCCTGCTCCCGCCCGAGTGAACAAAGGCGCAACGAAAAACTTCGTAAAGCGCACCTTTGCCTCCGCAAACCAAAGCAAATACATGCCCCTCACCAAACTCTCCAAGGACCTCCACCGCGAGTGGGACAACCTCGTCGACCGCCTGCGCTGGGGCCACGATAAACCCATCGACGTCGCCAACTACATCGGCTTCGGCCGGCCGGATTTTCTGTACCTCACCGGACGGGTACTGCGCGACCGCGGCATCGCCCGCAACGAACGCGACCAGCTGTGGCACAACATCGTCAACAACTTCAAGCGCTTCAACAGCCGTGAGATCAACGACGCGAAGGTGGAAATCACCTGGGGAGGACACACCTTCGAGCGCACGACCGACAGCGAGGGCTATTTCTACATCGAGCACGCCTGTGACCCGGACGAAGCCCCCAAACTCGACGATGAACTGTGGCAGGAAGCGACCGTACGCGTGATCGAGACGCCCCTGGACGGCAGAGTGGATTATGTAAGCCACTCCGACGTGATCCTACCCCGCGAAGCGGAGTTTGGAATCATCAGCGACATCGACGATACCATCCTGAAGACCGACGTGACCAGCCGCTTTAAGCTGAAGGCGATGATGCACACCCTGCTCAAAAACGCCAGCAACCGCCGGGCCTTCGAGGGGGTGTCAGACTTTTATTTGGCGCTGCAGGGGGGACCGGATGCGGAGGGCTTCAATCCTTTCTTTTACGTCAGCAATAGCCCCTGGAACCTGTACGACCTCCTGCTCGATTTTCTGCACATCAACCACCTGCCCCGGGGGCCGATCATGCTGCGCGATTTCGGGCTGCCGGCCGAGGATACAGTTACTTCCTACAAAACGCACAAGGCGGATATGGTGGATAAGATCTTGTCGACCTACCCTCACCTGCCATTTATCTTACTAGGCGACAGCGGGGAGGCGGACACCGATATCTACCTGGAGGCTGCCCGGAACAATCCCGAACGCATCCTGTGTATTTATATCCGGGACGTGCAGCACGAGCTACGGGCACAACGGATCGAGGACCTCATTGAAGACATCAGCAACATCAACGTGAAGCTGGTGGGGAGTTACGAGGAGGCGGCGGCGCATGCGCGGATGGAGGGGTGGATCCAGTAGGTCACGGCTTCGCCTTCAGGATTTTTTTAACGCAGATTTTGGCAGATTTTTTCGCGGATTGACGCGGATTTTCTGCCGCTGCAAACGTGACTTAGAAAGCTGCCAGGGCCTGGGCGGCTTCGACGACGTCCATTACCTGGGGTTTGCTGGCGTAGTTGCCGTCGTCGGCGTAGGCGGGGCGGTGGACGGCCGCGGTGAGGGTGCGGACCGGGGCATCGAGTAAGTTGAAGCCCTTCTGCTCTTCGATGATCTGGCGCTCGATGTAGGCGGAGGCGCCGCCCGGCATGTCTTCGTCGACGATAAGCAGGCGGTTGGTCTTGGCGAGGTGGCCTACGAGTCGGTGTTCGAGATCGAAGGGGAGCAGGGTCTGTAGGTCGATCACTTCGGCCTCGATTCCTCCTGCGGCCAGACGTTCGGCAGCTTCGAGGCAAACGCGGACGCAGGCGCCGTAGGTGACGATGGTGAGGTCGGTACCCGGCCGTAATAATTCCGGCACGCCGAGGGGTACGCGGAATTCAGCCAGGTTTTCGGGTTCGTTCTCCCGGAGGCGGTAGGCATTGAGGACTTCGATCACGACGGCCGGATCGTCGCCTTCCAGCAAGGTATTGTACATGCCGGCGGCCTGTACCATGTTGCGGGGGACGCAGAGGTGCATTCCGCGCAGGCTTCCGATCAGGGGCGAGAGGTAGGAGCCGCTGTGCCACACTCCCTCCAGGCGGTGACCGCGGGTGCGAATGATGAGCGGACAGGCCTGCATGCCGTTGCTGCGCCAGCGTAGGGTGGCTACGTCGTCGGTAAGCATCGGTAGAGCGTAGAAGATGTAGTCGAGGTACTGGATCTCGGCGATCGGGCGTAAGCCGCGCATGGCCATTCCCATTGCCTGGCCTACGATGGTCCACTCGCGGATGCCGGTATCGAAAACGCGGTGTTTGCCGAAGCGTTCCTGCAGACCGGCAAAGCCCTGGTTGACATCGCCGATCTCCCCCACGTCTTCCCCGAAGGCGAAGAGCTCCGGGCGCTGCTCGAATTTGGCGGCGAAGAAGTGCTGCAGGATCTCGTAGCCGGGTACCGATTTAGGTTTTTCCGGATAGTGGGGCTCCACCGCGCCAAGACGGAGGGGCGACTGGGGCGTATTGCTAAGGAGGTTGCTTCCCTTACTCTCGGCCAGTTCACGCCGGGCGTCGCGCAGCCATTCGGCGAGGGGCCGGGGCAGTTGGTCCGCGCCGATCTCAAAGCGCAGGTGGCGTACCGCATCGATCAGGTTCGACAGCAGGGGCTCCGCCATTTTGGTGACTTCCTCCGCAAAACGGTCCAGCTCGGAGGAGCGGTGCCCGTTGGTGGGGAGGAGCGACAGCAGTTTTTCCCGGCGGGCGCGGCGCGGCGCCTGGATATTTTCCCAGGCACTTTTGCGGGCGGCGGCAACTACCTTTTTGGCCTTCTTGTCTAGCTCGTCCAGCTCACTGGCTTCGGCGATGCCCGTTGCCAGCAGGTAGTGGCGGAATTGGGCTAGGCAGTCCCACTTTTTCTCCCACGCCAGCCGCTCGGCGCTTTTGTAGCGTTCGTGGCTGCCGCTGGTGCTGTGGCCGTTCGGCTGGGTCAGTTCGCGGATGTGGATCAGGGCCGTGCGGTGGTTCTTCCGTACCTGACGCGCCACTTCGGGGAAGAGGTCGATCAGGGCGGGATAGTCCCATCCCTCGACCCGGTAAATATCGATTCCATTGGTCCCTTCTTCGCGTTTGAGTCCGGCCATGGCGGCGCTGATGCTGCCCTTGGTGGTCTGCAGGTCGACGGGCACCGAAATGCCGTATCCGTCATCTACAACGGTGCAGACCATCGGTACTCCGGTCACGCCGGCGGCGTTCATCGTTTCCCAGAAAATCCCTTCGGAGGTGGATGCGTCGCCGATTTCCGTCCACGCGATCTCGTTGCCTTCATCGGAGTGCAGGCGGGCGGGGAGTCGTTCGTCCCGGCGGTAGACCTTGGAGGCGTAGGCGAGTCCGAAACCCCGGGCCATTTGTCCGGCCGTGGGGGAAGTGGCGCTGCTGAGGTTCAGTCGCTGGGTGGCATCGAGCCAGTTGCCGTCGCCGTCGATCGTTGCGTTGGCGTAGTGGCCGCCCATTTGCCGGCCGCCGCTGAAGGGGTCGTGGTTTTCGTCGGAATAGAGCTGGGCCAGCAACTGCTCCGGCGTGGCCATATCGAGGGTCAGCAGGAGGGTGTGGCCGCGGTAGTAGTCGGCCCGCCAGTCGCCGTCCCGTACGGCCCGGGCCATGGCTACCTGATAAAGTTCTTTGCCGTCGTCGCTTACGCCGAATTTTGCACGTCCGCTGAGGACGTCTTTGCGAATGATGTTGCTCAACTCCCTGCTAACGCGACAGATGTAGTAGTCCTTCAGGGCGCGCTCGAAGTCAGATTCCGGAATTTTCCGGAAGTCCGCCGTGGTAAGCTCAGGATCTTTTAGGGGCAAAGCAAGGTGGTTTAGTATTTACGGTGGTGAGCCGATAATTTGGTCAGGGTAACACGTCAAAATCTGGCCGGTATTCAGGCAATCCGACCTTTGCGAAGGTAACGATATTTTACGATTTCCGGTTTACCGCTACATCCGGGCCGGCCCCGATAGCTATTGGGGCGGGAGCATGGGAAGTCCACCGAAGCAGCGAGGCGCTTTCGGCATCCATACGTAGGTAAGTGCACTCGAACAACCATTCACCCAGATTGAGGTAGCGGGTGCTGCCGTTGGAAAGCGTAAAGTCGATCGGAATGTGGCGGTGGCCAAAAATGCAATAGTCCAGTGCGGGATCCTGGGCCAATTTACGTTCGCAGTAGGCGACGAGCCACTCCCCTTCCGGTCCCAGGAAGGCGGCCTCCGGCCCCTGGCTTTCCCGGCTCTGGTGGCTGAAGAAGAGTGCCAGGTGCATGGCCAGATTTGGGTGCAGCCGTCCGTAGAGCCACTTTGCCCAGGGAGCATTCATCACCTTTTTTAATCGCTTGTAGCCGTGGTCGCCTGGTCCGAGTCCGTCGCCGTGGCCGATCAGCACGCGCTTCCCGTAAATCGTGTGCACGACGGGATCGCGGTGCAGGACGACCCCGGTTTCCTGCGGCAGGTAATCTTCCATCCACATGTCGTGGTTTCCGGTGAAGACGTGGATGGGAATGCCCCGATCCGTGATCTCGGCCAGCTTGCCCAAAAACCGCACGTAGCCCCGCGGCACGGAGCGTTTCCACTCGAACCAAAACTCAAACAAATCGCCTACGAGGTAGATGGCCTCCGCTTGCTCCGCCACGCAGTGATCCAACCACCGGACGATCCGTAGCTCGCGTTCGCGGCTGCTGCAGCGAGCGTCTACGCCGAGGTGGAAGTCGGATGCGAAGAAGGTGGGCATGGGAGGGGAATGAGGGATTGAGGGGGAGGAGGGATTGAGGGGAGGGAGGGATTGCGGGGTTGAGGGGAGGGAGGGATTGAGGGATTGAGGGGTTGAGGGTTAGTGGAGGAGGGGGAGGTAGGTTGGGGGGAGGTGGTTGCCCATGGTTTTGCTGAGGTGGAAGGCCTGGCCGATCTCCCGGATGGTGCGGTCGAGGGGAAGGTAAGGGTTGCCGGTGACGGTGGGGTAATCGGAGCCGTCGTAGGTGAAGGAGGACTGTAGTTGTCGGTGGGTTTCGCGGGTGATGAGGGGGGTGGTGTCGGTGATTTTTGCCCGGAGGCTTTCCAGGGGCCAGAGGAGGGCCGACTGCCAGCCGGGCATGGCGTAGGTGGGGGGTGGTGCGTCGATGCTGCGGGCGATCGAGGTGAGGATGTCCTTCCAGCTGTGGTTGGCGGCGGAGAGGAGGAGGCGATCGCGGTCGATGCGGCGGTCGAGGAGGGTGAGGATGCCGCGGACCACGTCCCGGACGTCGACGAAACCCGTGGTGCCGAGGGGGTAGATGCGGCTGCCGCTGCTGGCGCGTCTCCAGAGGGCGGGGGTGTTGCTGCCGCTCCAGTCGCCCGCACCCAGGACGGTGGCGGGATATAAGGCGGCGACGGAGAGCCCTTCAGCCTGTCCGCGCCATACTTCCCGTTCGGCGGCGAACTTTGAGCGGGCGTAGCTGGTATTCGGCTCCTCCAGGGGCCAGCGGTCGGTGATCTTGGTGACTTGACCGCCATTGGTGCGGTTCAGTGCGGCGACAGAACTGAGGTGGATGAGGCGTTCCGTGCCGGCTTCCAGCATCATATTGACCAGGTTGGCCGTCCCTTCGCCGTTGACGTGGAGCATCTTCTCCTCGTCGCCCGACTGGTAGGATACGCAGGCGGCGGCGTGTATTACGGTCGATATTCCGCTCAGTGCATCCAGCAGGCTATTGGGGTCGGTGACGTCCCCCTCTACGAGGGTGCACCACTCCCCCAGTTCGCGCAGGGTGGAAGCATCGGAAGTCGGACGGACCAGGGCGATGAAGGGTCGACCGGCCGCAGCCAGGGTATGGGCTAAATAGTAACCGATAAAGCCGGTGCCCCCGGTCAGTAAAAGATCAGGCTGCATACAACGCGCCGTTGACGGTATCCGCAGCGGCACCGGTTGCCGAAGCTAGACTATTGGAAATCCCTTCGCGGCGGAAGAGGGCGCAGAGGGCGACCAGGGCGGCTTCCTTAAAATCCGCCGTCATTTTATCTTCGGTCGGTGCAAAGTTGAGTTCCGGAGCGCCTTCCCGGATGCACTCCAGCAAGTACTTGTTGTGCGCTCCCCCGCCGGTTATCAGGAGGTCTGCTCCCGCGTTCCCGCCCGACACCTCACGCAAGTCCTTTGCGATGCGGCTGGCCAGCCAGCGGGTGAAGGTGGCCAGACGGTCGGTGACTGGAGTCGGGTGATCGCGAAGCAGGGGCCAAAGTGTTTCTACGACCCATTGGTTGCTGAGTGATTTTGGGTAAGGACGGGCGTGGTACGGCAGTGCGTCGATGTTCGCCGCCAGTTCGGGCAGAAATGTTCCGGAGCGAGCCAGTTTACCGCCGGCGTCGTAGGGCGCCCCGTTCAATTGGGCCAGGCGGTCGAGGATCTGGCAGCAACCGCTTACGTCACCGGCGGTGAAGGTGCCTTCGGCCTGGCGTACGCTGAAATTGGCGATGCCCCCGAGGTTGAGAAAAAGGGAATGGTCGGGAAACAGGTGGTGATCGGCGACCGGTGCGAGGGGTGCCCCCTGTCCTCCGGCGGCCACGTCAGCACTCCGCAGCTCGGTTACTACCGGAAGGCCCACCCTGGCGGCGAGTTGGGCACCGTCGCCAAGTTGCACGCTGAATCCCGCGCCGGGCTCGTGGAAGACCGTATGGCCGTGGTAGCCCGCCAGCAAGGGGTACACCTCATGTTTTTTCAGGAATGCGGCGGCGCGATCGCCTACGTACCGGCCCAGGTCTGAGTGCAACCGCCAGAGCTCTCGCCCCGACAGGGAATCGGACGACTGTAGTCGTTCCTTCCACTCCGGTGGGTAGGGGTCCGTGGTGGCCGCGGTGATCGACCACTCCGCGATCGGCCGGGGATCGCCCGACGACAGGGAGAATTCGCAGACGGCCAGGTCGATGCCGTCGAGCGAACTCCCCGACATGATGCCGAGGACGGTATGCCGGGTGGTAGCCAAGCTTACTGTTCCAGCGCTTTGTTGAAGGACATGGTGTACTTCGCCATGGCTTCGATCTCTTCCTCGCTGAGTATCTCTCCGAAGGCGGTCATGACGCCGTTTTCGCTACCGTTGGTGATGATGTTGATGCGGTAGGCCAGATCGCTGGTGGCTTCCTGAAGGTTTGCTGCGCCATTGGTTCCCATATCGCCGTAGAGGCCATGGCAGGCGATACAGCGGATCTTCCAGATCTTTTTCGCGTCGATATCCTGCGCTTTGGCTACCGGCGGGGTCGTGCCGGGAGCTTCCGTGGGGGTGGTGTCCTCACCGCCGCCACAGGCGAGAACGATCAGGGCGATAAACATCAGGGGGAAGAGCCTTTTCATGGTCTGAAATTACGTTGTGGAGAATTGTAGCGGGAAAGGTAAGGTAAGCCCACCTATATACAATCCTGCCGCGCCCACATTGTTGCAATTCGGAAGCGCTAGAAACTTTTTGGCCACAATGGTTTCCCAGCCCGCAATAACTTCCTATCTTTGCGGGCCCTAAGCGAAACCGCGCGAAAGTATCAACGTATGGAAACTATAACTGTAAACGGCGAGATCCGTGAGAACCTCGGCAAGAAGTCGTCAAAGGAAACCCGCCGTGAAGGCTTGGTACCCGCCGTGCTTTATGGCAAGGGCGACCCCGTTCACTTCACCGTAAAGGCCCTGGACCTGCGCGACCTCATCTACACCGCCGAGTTCAAGCTCGCTGACGTGAACGTCGGCGGCGAGTCTCACCGCGCCATCATCAAGGAATACCAGTTCCATCCGGTCACCGATCAGCTTCGCCACGTTGACTTCCTCGCCCTCGAGGATGGTCGCCCCATCAAGGTCGAGGTTCCCGTAACATTTACCGGTACCAGCCCCGGCGTTCGCGGTGGGGGTAAACTGCAGCAGTCGGTTCGCCGCATTAAAATCAAAACCACGCCCAAGCACCTCGTAGACAGCCTGACGCTGGACATCAGCAAGCTGGAGCTCGGACAGAGCATCCGCGTTCGCGATCTCGATCCCATGGAAGGCGTGGAAATTCAGAACCCCGGTGGGCAGCCCATCGCTACGGTAGAAGTGCCCCGCGCCCTGCGCTCCGCCGCTACGGCCGAGAAGAAGGCCAGCGAGAAGGAAGCCAAGAAGGCTCCCAAGGCAGCAGCCGAGGAATAGAGTTTCGACTCACTGTAGGTTCGAAAAGGGCAAGCATCATCAGGATGTTTGCCCTTTTCCCGTTTGTTCGCCGGCTGACTACAAACACAATTTGTTTTATTTCATGGGCTACCCTATTTTTGGTGGCACTTACTGACCGCCACACCCAATGAAGAAGCAAAAAGTCAACCGGAAGTACAACTTCCCCGACGCCGACCTCTACCAAATGGCCATGGACAGCATCCGGCTAGCCAAACGCGACCTCGACCGATTCAAGGACGGCTACCAGTACGACGGTCACCGACTGAAGGGATTCCACGACCGCTGTAAGCGCTTCGTCGAAATGCCCCACGACGACGAATTGCTTGGCGATCAGATGGTGGTAACCGACAAGAAGTACGACGCCGCCGAGAAACTGCGCCATGCTATTCGCTCCGTCATGACGCGCGTACGGATGGCCTACAGCAACCGGACCGGGCGCTACCGCAAGTTCGGCACGGCGAAGATCGGCGATATGACCGACGCGCAGCTGCTCTTCTGCGGCCGGCGGGTCATCCGGGTGGCCCGTGCCCAGTGGGATTTTCTGGCCGATACCGGTCTCAACGAAAGCCACCTCGAACGCCTCGCCAAAGCCTGTCAGGCCTTCGAACTTGCTATGAACATCCAGCAGGATAAGGTCGCCGATCGGGACATCAGCGTTGAAAGTCGTATCGATCTCGGCAACCTGATCTACGACGAGCTCATCGTTGTCTGCGACATCGGCAAGGACATCTGGGCGGAAACGGACCGGGCGAAGTATGATGCGTACTGTATTTACGATAGTAATATGGAGCAGAAGCGGATTGCTAAGGGGTAGGAGTAGGGGGTAGTAGTTTAGGGGGTAGTATGGTAGTAGTTTAGTAGGGTAGTAGTTTAGGGGGTAGTACGGTAGTACTTTAGGGGGTAGTAGTTTAGTAGGGTAGGTGGTATGGTAGGATGGGTGATTTTGGGGGTGGGTGCGGTGACCTTTGGGGTGGTGACGTGGTGGCGGGGTAGTTTGACGGTGGGGGGTGCGCTGGCTGCGGTGGTGATTGGGGTGGTGGTGGCTTATTGTGCCGGGGTGGAGTGGCTGTTGCCGCTTTTTGTGTTCTTTTTGAGTAGTGGTTTGATCGGGAGGTTATTGCCGGTTGAATTGGAGGCAGGGGACGCTAAGGACAAGCAGCCGCGGGACTTGGTGCAGGTGCTGTGTAATGGGGGTATATATGGACTGCTGGCACTGCTGGGTGGACCGCAGGAGCTTATGTTGGTGACCATGGCGGTGGCGAGTTCAGATACATGGGCGAGTGAGATTGGCAAGTATTTTCGGCAGCCTACGTACGATATACTGCGCCTGCGGCGGGTGCCGCCGGGGCTGAGTGGTGGGGTGAGCGTGGCGGGTACGCTGGGCGGGGCCGCGGGTGCTGCGTCGGTGGCAATGCTGGCTTTTTTACTGCTTGCCAATGCCGATACAACTGTGGTGCTTAGGATCGCCGCGGTTGGTTTCTTTGGTATGCTCCTAGATTCCTTACTGGGGGCCGGGCTGCAGGCGAGATACGATCACCCCGAGCGGGGGCTGAGCGATACTCGGCGGGCCGGCAGTAGGCTGAGCAGCGGTTACAACTGGATGACCAATGACTTGGTGAATCTGCTTGCGATCGCGGTGAGTGTGGTGGTGGCATTGCTGGCTTTTTAATTGGCTTGCTCCTGCGTCCCCGCCAAAACATTCTACCTTCGCGGCAAAATGACAACGTGATGGACGCCGCTAAAAGCTTACTCGTAATTCTGGATGGTTGGGGACTGGGGCAACGTCCGGAAGCGGATGCCCTGGCACAGGCGTACACGCCGAACTTCGACCGGATTTACCGCGATAAGCCGCACTCCACGCTGATCACCTACGGAGAGGACGTTGGTCTGCCGGAAGGGCAGATGGGGAATTCGGAAGTCGGTCACCTCAATCTCGGGGCCGGTCGGGTGGTCTACCAGAGTTTTGCCCGCATCAACAAGGCCATCCGGGACGGGGAACTACAACAGCTGCCCAAGTTGCAGAATGCCCTGCGCTACGCCCGCGAGAACGGTAAGGCGTTTCACCTGATGGGATTGGTCAGCGACGGGGGGGTACATAGTCACATCAACCACCTGCTTCGCCTGACCGACATTGCAGTGCAGGCCGGCAACGAGCGGGTATACGTGCATGCCTTTACCGACGGCCGGGACGTAGCGCCTACGTCGGGAAAGGGATTCATTGCTACCCTACTCGACCACATTAAGGATCAGCCGACCAAGTTGGCTACCGTTACCGGGCGCTTTTACGCCATGGACCGCGACACCCGCTGGGAGCGTATTGCGGAAGCCTACCACGCCATGGTCGACGGTCGCGGCCAGAAGACCAAGAACGTGCTGGCCGATATTCAGGCCGAGTACGACAAGGGGACGACCGACGAGTTTCTACACCCGCTCATCCTGACCGATGCCGCAGATGAACCGGTAGCCAAGATCGAGCCAGGGGACGTGGTCATGTGCTTCAACTTCCGCACCGACCGGCCGCGGCAGATCACCCGGGCCCTGACGCAGGAAGATTTTCCCGATCAGGACATGCACCGGATTCCGGATTTGCGCTACCTGTGTCTGACGCTGTACGACGAAAAGTACACCAACGTCGAGGTACTCTTCACGCCCGACGACCTGTCGAAAACCATGGGGCAGGTGGTCAGCGAGGCCGGAAAAACCCAGCTTAGGATTGCGGAAACCGAAAAGTACGCCCACGTCACCTTCTTTTTCAGCGGGGGACAGGAGGATCAATTCCCCGGTGAGCACCGCATCCTGATCGACTCCCCGCGCGACGTAGAAACCTACGACCAGAAGCCGGAAATGAGCGTGTATGCCGTGACCGATGCCGCCATCCGGGACATCGAGGCCAGCGCGCCCGACTTCATCTGTCTGAACTACGCCAATACCGACATGGTCGGCCATACCGGAAACTGGGATGCCGCCATTCGGGCCGCCGAAGCGGTGGACGAATGCCTGGGAAAACTACTCGCTGCCGCCGAAGCAGCTGGTTACCACTGCATCGTACTGGCCGATCACGGCAACAGCGACGTAATGATCAACGAGGACGGCAGCGTCAATACTGCGCATACAACTAATCCGGTACCGGTGGTGTACGTAGGCCCGAATGCCGATACCGTGAGACTGCGTCCCGGTGGGAAATTGGGCGACGTAGCCCCTACCCTGCTGCAATTAATGGGCATCCCCCAGCCGCGGGAAATGACGGGAATTAGCTTACTGCGGTAATCTTGGGGAGGGGGAGTCGGATTCGATAACCAAACGTCCGACGAGTGTGTTTGCAGAAACATAACGAACCAAACGACCATGAAACACCTTCTCCTTGCGCTATTCCTAATGGGTGGCCTGACTTCTTGCGATAGCCAACGGACTACTACATCCGATGCCACTCCCGGCGCGCAAACCGACGCCCAGCCCGGCGACGAGCAGCTTGCGGGCGGTATCAGTATCGAGGCCCTCGATGCTAAGTATCCGGATTCCGAAAAGGCCTACTTCGCCGGCGGTTGCTTCTGGTGCACGGAGGCCTCATTTACCCGCATCAAGGGTGTGGCGGACGTATACAGCGGGTATGCCGGCGGTGAGCTCGAGAATCCTACCTACGAGGACAGTAATACCAAATCGAGTGGCCATGCGGAGGCCATTGTGGTGTACTATGATCCCGAGGTCATTACTTACGATAAACTCCTCGACATCTTCTTCGTTGCCCACGACCCCACCCAGTTGAATCGTCAGGGACCAGACATCGGACCGCAGTACCGCTCGGCCATTTTCCCGCTCAATGACGCGCAGCGGCAGGCCGCCGAGGCCAAGATCGCGGCACTAAACGACAGCGGCAAATTCAGCCAGCCCATTGCCACCACCATCGAGGATCCCATCAAGTTCTGGGTCGCCGAACCCTACCACCAGGATTATTACGAAAACCCCAACAACCCGAATCAGGGCTACGTGCAGGGCGTAAGCAAGCCGAAGGTGGATAAGGTGATGAAGGAGTTTCGTGACCTGCTCAAGCCAGAATACCTGAAGTAAAGCGGGCGGACCCCGACCAATTTCCCTAGCAATGCACGATATCGAGCCCCATTTCCAGTGGCGTGACAATTACCGCGCCGAAGACGATTCCGCCTCTCCCTTTTTTGGACGGCAGTACAGCGAGTTTAGCTATTCGAACCGGGTGTATAATTACCTGCTGCACCCCCAGTGGGACGAGTTCGGTGCGGAGACGCTTTACCTGAAGGTCTTATTCGTTGACTATGAGGAGCACTACGCCATCATCGAATTCATCGGCGAATGGAACGATGCGCTGCACAACGATTCGATGCACCTGAAGCGGGAGCTGATCGACTACCTGGTGGCGGAGGGCATCACCCAGTACATCCTGATCATGGAGGGGGTACTTAATTTCCACTCCGACGCCGATGACTATTACGATGAGTGGTACCAGGAAATCGTAGATGCTAAGGGCTGGATCGCGATGCTCAACGTACTCGACCACGTGCGGGACGAAATGAACGATGCGGGGCTGGACAAATACATCCGCTTTGGTGAGCACCTGAACAGCCTGAACTGGCGGCCCCAGAAGCCCCGGCGGGTACACGAAGCGATCGAGGGATTGCTGCAGACCGACACCCGGCGGGTGTACTAAGCGCGCTCTTTCTTCTGCTTGCGCAGCAGCATTCTGCCGCGGCGGCGGGTGTTGCTGAAGGTAAAGTCGCTCACCTCCTGCCAGTAGCCCCGCAATTCGCTGTCCCAGATGTCGGGCTTGTACACGATCTGGTACTGGCGGTTGAATTCGGGCATGATGGCATTGTCCTCATCACCAGTAAAGGAAACCTCCACCAGGGAGAGGGAGCGGTCGCCGTAATAGTACCCGCTCAGGTCCATTCTCAGCACCTTGCCGTTGGGAAGGGTAACGTAACTGCGTCCCGTGACCTTGCTGCCCTCGGTAGTGATGTACAGTTGCATGGGGAGTGCCTCATTGGAATAGATTCCGCCGACGGTCATCGTTCCTTCCCAGAGACCGTCGAGGGAGGTCTGGGCAGTAAGCAATAGCGGGAAAAGAAAAAACAGAAAAAGGATGGCTCTCATCGCGGCGGGATCGGGGGTAAGAAGACGGGGCAGCGTGTTTTGGTGGGCCGCGATGGTGAATTAACGCAATTTTCTGCTTCCGCGTTGAGGAGGGAATGGTCGCCCGCACTACTTTGCGGACCGTGCCCGTGCCCCCTCCCCCCTACACCGACTTACTGCACGCCGTCACCCTGGGGACGGCCCGCCGGGGATTGTCCGCAGAAGTTTCTGACTGGATCGACGAACTCGGTGCAACCGACCCCACGGCCGACGAAGCCGAACGTCTCCTGGCGGCGCTGGCGATTCGGGAACGGATAGAGAGACTGCAACCGCAACAGACACTCTTGGTTACCGGAGGCAGCGATGCTGTAGCCGAGGAGTCTCGAACAGCGCCCGGAGCGAAACTTGCGCGCGGACTACAGCTCATCCTGGGGGGCACGTATTCCGAGCTGCTCGACGAAGGGGTTGACCTTGTGCTTGAGCGTGATACCTACGTCCCTGCGCCCCTTCTACCCGCACTGCTCCTGCGCGCCGCCGCCCTGGTGAACGACGATTTCAACCGCGCAAAAAAGTACGTCCGTGCCGGCGGAATGCGGGGCACATGGCTGGCCGCCCAAAATCCGGAGTGGGAAGGCCTGGTTCCCGGCTACGACTTCCAGAAGGCCTGGAGAATCGTGGACCAACCCGCGCAACGGGCCAACCTACTGGCGCGGTGGCGGTCGGTGGATGCGAATGCCGCGCGGGAAGCACTGGCGAAAATTTGGTCCGGGCAGAGTCCGCGAAACCAAAAAGTACTGCTGGAGGGTATGCGCGTAAACCTGACGGCGGCCGATCATTCGTGGTTGCTCGAACAGCTGGCTCCGAAACGCAAGGGGGTAAGACGTACGCTGACCGAACTGCTGGCGGCTGCGGGAGAGGAGTCGACCATGGAGGATCTTGATCGCCTGGCAACTGAAATCATCGGTCCGCGGGGGGATATCCGGCAGGCAGTAAGTACGGAGGAAGCGCGTGAAGTGCTGGAGCGCTACGGCGGGGTGAAGACTCCGCAAACCGTAGACCAGTGGCTACTGGAAATTATGCCGCCGCGAACGTGGGAGAAGCTGACTAGTATGAAACCGGCTACCTTCTGGCTCTCGCTGAAGCCACTGCAGTTGCGGGCGGTGGGCCGGGCGATTGTCGCCTTTCCGGACCTGGATGAAAAGGTAGTGTTCGTAGATTTTCTGTTGCGAGAGCATCAGGTGAAATTTCCCGCCGACCTCGCCGTAGAACTTATCCGACAGCTGCCCGAGGCGACGTTCGAGCGACTCTACGGTAAATTGCTGACCGACCAGTCGGATGCCCTAAGGCTGCGTGGGATGCCCCGCCTACTGGCCCTGAGCCGGCGTTCCCACTGGTCGGAGCGGCTTTCGAAAGCGATGATAAACCGGTTACTCGACGACCTGCGGAGCCGTCAGCTCGACTACGCGACCCAGCGCGATCTGGGACTGCACTGGAAACTGGCGACGCCGCTGCTGCATCCCGACATCTTCCCCTGGCTGCGGCAGCAACTGCACGCCGCCACGGAGCGCTACGACGCATTTGGTAAGCTGGCGACGGCCATGTTGCAAACCACGGCCTTCCGGCGGGAGCTCCGCCGGAGCTAATTCGTATCTTTGCGGCCGCTTATGAATGGGAATCACGAACTACGCAACCTGCTCTCGAAGGAGGAGTTACGGGCCCGGCTCGACGCCGAAACGGAACCCCGCACTACCCTTTCGTTCTACCGCTACGCCCGGATCGACGATCCGCAGGCGTTCCGTGACGAATGCTACGCCCGGTGGTCGGAACTAGGTGTGCTGGGTCGGATCTACATTGCTACGGAAGGGATCAACGGACAGCTTTCGGTGCCGGCTTCCAAACTGGACGCCTTTCGGGAGGTGCTGTATAGCGTCACCTTTCTGGACGGTACCCGCCTGAATATCGCCATCGAGGCCGAGGCAAAATCCTTCCTTAAGCTCATCGTTAAGGTCCGGCCCAAGATCGTAGCCGACGGACTCGACGACGACACCTTCGACGTTACCAAGCGCGGGCGTCACCTCAGTGCCCGGGAAGTGAATGAGCTACTGGACCGGGAGGATACCCTGGTAGTGGACATGCGCAACCACTACGAGAGCGAGGTCGGCTACTTCCGGGGGGCGATCCGGCCCGAGGTGACCAACTTTCGCGATATCCTGCCCGTGGTCGAGGAGCTGCTGGAGGACAAGAAAGACCGAGAGATCGTGATGTACTGCACCGGGGGCATCCGCTGTGAGAAGGCTAGTGCCTACTACCTGCACCGGGGATTCGAGCGGGTGAGCATGGTCGACGGCGGCATCATTGAGTACGCGCGCCAGTGCGAACGGGAGGGGCTGGTGACGAAGTACATCGGTAAGAACTTCGTGTTCGACGAACGACTGGGCGAGCGCATTACCGAGGACGTGGTGAGTTGCTGCCACCAGTGCGGTCGGCCAAGCGATCGACAGCTCGACTGCGCCAATACCGCCTGCCACATCCTCTTCGTGCAGTGCGAAGCGTGTGCCGCAACCTACGACGATTGCTGCTCAGCGGAATGCAGGGATTTTAATCGCCTCCCGGAAGAAGAGCGGGCGCAACGGACCTCCACCATCCTGTTCAACGGGCAGCGTTACGGGAAGGCAATGTTAAGGTCCGGCAAGAATTGAGTGACGACATAAATGTACCTACACCATAAGTGATTGTTACTCAGTGTCTTTAAAGGTACAATTTTCTAAAAACGCTTAACCCTGAGTTAACTTTAGCTTAACTTAGCGCAAAATTTCAACTTGCCGTGCTGTGTGTTGCGGTCAGTTGAAGGAGGCACGCTGGAAATTTGTCTTCCTTGACAACCATTGCAGCAGGCTAGATCGCTAATGTGTCGATGTGCAAAACAGTCTTTTCAAAATCACCTGTATATGAAGCTTAGTTATTTACTCAGGCCCCTGATGGGTCTGTGCGTCCTTCTATTATCCCTAGGCAGCCTTAGCGCCCAGCGCACCGTTTTAGGACAGGTTGTAGATTCCGAAAATACCCCCCTGATTGCTGCTACGGTTCAGGTTAAGAATACCACTACCGGAACGGTAACGGACATAGAGGGCAATTTTCAGCTTAGCGTACCCGAAGCGGCCAACACCTTGGTCGTTTCTTACCTGGGCTACGTCACCCGCGAAGTAGCCATCACTCCCGGCCCGATGACGATCACCCTGGCCACCAACCAGAACCTGCTCGATGAAGTAGTCGTTGTCGGCTACGGCACGGTACAAAAAAGCGACGTGGTAGGCTCCGTTGCCAGTGTCGACGTAGATGAGGCGACCGCCATTCCGACCACCAACGTCGCGGAAATGCTGCGCGGTCGGGCACCCGGCGTACAGGTCAACTTGGCCGACCCCCGGCCCGGCGGCACCTCCAACATCGTGATTCGGGGAAAGGTCTCCCTGGTCGGAAACGATCCGCTGATCATCGTCGACGGCGTTCCCTACGATAACATCAACGACGTGGCTCCGGAAGACATCGTCTCCATCGAAGTCCTGAAGGACGCTTCCAGTCAGGCCATCTACGGCGCCCGGGCGGCCAACGGGGTGATCCTCATCACCACCCGCCGCGGTAAGGAAGGCAAACTACAGGTCAACTACCACGGCTACGCCACCATACAGCAGCTGACCAAGAACTTCGACCTCTACAACGGAGAGGAGTTCGCCCAGCTCCGCCGCGAAGCCCAGCGTACGGACAACAACGACATGTACCTGGACGACGAGATCATCTTCGAGCCCCAGGAACTGCAGACCCTCCGGGACGGCGACTACGTAGACTGGGAAGACCTCGTGCTGGAAGACGCGGTGATCCAGAGCCACTCACTGACCCTAACGGGCGGCGGCGAAAACACCAAGGTGTACACGAGCCTGAACTACTTCGATCAGGACGGCCTGATCCCGACTTCCGGCTACAAGCGCGGCGCCATTCGGATGAACGTCGACCAACGCGTTACCGACCGGATTTCGCTGCAGGGTAACGTAAACTTCCAGAAGAGCCAGCAGAACAATGAGTCGAGCTCCCTCAATTTCATCAACATCTCCCCTCTGGCCCGGCCCTTCGATGAGAACGGCGACCTTGCCAAGTTCCCCCTCGGTGAGGGCAGCACGACGGTCAACCCCCTGTGGAACATCCGCGAATCGGACAACCAGACCGAGACCACGCTGATCGATCTCAACTTCGTGGGCAACTACGAATTCTTCCCCGGCCTGAGCTACAAACTCAATTCCTTCTTCCGCAACCGGGCGGCGGACCAGGGCATCTACCGCTCTTCCCTGCACTCGGAAGGGGACGCTGACATCCAGGGACTGGCAACCTTAGGTACCACCTTTTACCGGGAATACCTGCTGGAGAACATCGTCAACTACTCCCCCGAGATCAACGAAAACAACAAGCTGGACCTGCTCTTCGTACAGGCCACCAACCAGCGCAATACGGAGGAAACCAGCATCACCAAGTCCGGCTTCCCCAACGATGCCCTGGGCTTCAACGGCAACGCCACCGAGGTGAGAGAGAACAGCCGCAACGTAAGCCGTCGACGGCTGGTGTCCTTCCTCGGGCGGGTCCGGTACAACCTGAACGACCGCTACCTGCTTACCCTCACCATGCGGGCCGACGGCTCGAGCGTGTTTGCCGAAAACAACAAGTGGGGCTATTTCCCCGCCGCCGCCCTGGCCTGGAAAATGCACCAGGAACCGTTTTTGAGCAACATCGCCGCGGTTACCCAGCTTAAACTGCGGGTCAGCTACGGCTCTACGGGCAACGAAGGTATCAATCCGTCCCAATCGCTGGGTGTGGCCGACGACCTCCCCTACACCTTCGGCGGCGTCACGGCCGGCGGATTTGCTCCCCTCACCCGTCTGCCCAACCCCAACCTGAAGTGGGAAACCACCACCACCCTGAATGCCGGCATCGACTTCGGCTTCTGGAACAACCGCCTGTTGGGTACGGCGGAATACTACAAATCCAGTACGACCGATTTCCTCCTCGATCGCGCCCTGGCGGGCACGACCGGCTTCACGGTCACCCGCTTCAACATCGGCGAAGTAGAGAACCGGGGCGTGGAACTCAGCCTTAGCTACGACGTGATCCGCAACGAAAATCTCCGGTGGAACGTCGGGGCGATCTGGTCGACCAACCGCAACGAGATCATCAGCCTCGACGGCTCGACAGACGAGAACGGAGAGCCCATCGACTTCGTGTCCCAGGGCCTCTTCATCGGGGAGCCCATCGACAACATCCGCCAGCGGGTGTTCGACGGAATCTTCCAGGCCGACGACGACATCGCTAATTCCGCCCAGCCGGACGCAATTCCCGGCGACGTGCGGGTCGTCGACCTGAACGGCGACAACATGATCACCGACCTGGACCTCCAGATATTCCGGGAGAACCCCGACTGGTACGGTTCGCTTAACACCACGGTGGCCTGGAAGGGATTCGACCTCCTGGCCGACCTGTACTTCGTCAGCGGAGCCCTCAAACTCAATCCCTACCTGGCCGATTTCAATCTGGGTGGAACGCTTCAGGGCGCCCGCAACGGCATCCGGGTCAATTACTACACGCCGGAGAACCCGAGCAACGACTTCCCCCGTCCCCGTCCCAATACCCCTTCCAACCTCTTTCCCCTCGCCGTTAAGGACGCCAGCTACATGCGCTTGCGCACCCTCACGCTGGGCTACACCATTCCCACTGCAACCGTGAGCCAGATCGGGCTGGGCAGCATCAAAGTGTACGCTACGGGCACCAACCTGTTTACCGACACCGAGTACAAATCGTACAGTCCGGAAGTAAATCCCGGGGCATTTCCGGATGCGAAGGGATATACGTTCGGCCTCAAGGTCGGCTTCTAAACTATCAATAAGAATAAGCACCCGGCCGCAGGTCGGGGCCAAAGAATAGCCTTATGAAAAAAGAATTCATGCATATTGGAAGGTCCGCATGTTGGTTACTTCCCCTCCTCTTTTTTGTTACCTCGTGTCAGGAATTCCTCGAAGACGAGCTCCTCTCCGAAACGTCCGTGGACTACCTCTACAGTACGCCCGAGGGCCTGGAGGACGCCGTGGTCGGACTGTACGCCCTCAACCGCGCCTACATTGAGTCGGGCGCCGGCAACAACGACCACCGCGCCCTGATCATGCAGGCCAAGTCGGACCTGACCCTGGGCCGGGCCGGCGAAATCGCGCTTTACGCCCGCCTGGGCTGGGGCCGTGACCTCACCACCGGCGGACAGGGCGGCTACAGCCACTACTGGCGCAACTACTACCGGGTCGTCGACCGGGCCAATGCCATCATTGCCGCGGCCGAGACCGTTGCTTTCGAGGATAGCGATCTGGACCGCAAGAACCAGATCCTCGGTGAAGCCCGGACCATGCGCGCCAATGCTTACTTCACGCTCTACCGGATGTTCAACAACATCTTCATCACCACCGAACCGACCTCTCCGGAAAATGCCTTCGACGTTCCCCAGGACAAGAGCAGCCCCGAAGAGATCTTTGCCCTCATCAATGCCGATCTTGATTTCGCGATCAATAATCTAGAATGGACCACGCCGGATTTCGGCCGCTGGACCCAGGCCTCCGCCCGCCACCTCAAGGCTAAGGTAGCCATGTGGCAGAGCGACTGGACCGAGGCCATTGCCCAGTCGGATGCGGTCATCAACGAAGGCAGCTACTCCCTTCTTTCCAATACCGGTGATGTATTCGCCGGCGACCTGAACCACTCCGAAACCCTCTTCGCCATTCAATTCGAAGACGGCGTCATCGGGGGCGGCACCCGCAACCAGATTCACTTCAACCTCGTCGCTAACTACCTGGAGATTCCGGGCGTCGTACGGTCCAGTGAGAACGGTGGCCGCGGTGCATCGCTGCTCGTACCCAACAACTACCTGGTCGACTTGCTGGCCGAAGACCCCAACGACACCCGCGACGATGGGACCTACATGATCAGCCGGTACCGCTATAACGATCCGGCCACCCTACCGCCGGGCGTACAGATCGGAGACACGATCGACATTTACGACCGGGATAGCGAGGACCCCAACAACTTCCGCCAGTACTACAAAACCCTTAACCCCGGCGTGCTTAAGTTCCAGCAGCGGGACGCAGATCCGAACGAGGCGAACACCATCAAAAACATCATGGTCTACCGCCTGGCCGAAACCTACCTCATCTCCGCCGAAGCCCACATGCGGCAGGGCAATACCGATACGGCACTGGAGCGCCTCAATGCCATCCGTACCCGCGCCGGTGCCGCCCCCGTGAATGAGATCAACCAGGAGGTTATCCTCGACGAGCGCGCCCGCGAACTTTTCTTCGAGGGTCAGCGCTGGTTCACCCTTAAGCGCATGGGCGTCCTGGTCGAATACATCATGGACCACGCCGGCAACGACAACCTGCAGAGCATCGCCCGCGAACGCATCACGCCGATCCAGCAGAACATCTTCATCCCGGAGGCGGAAATTCAGCTGCTGGGCCCCAACTATCCACAGAACGAAGGCTACTAACGCAACCCTATGCAATATCCATTTCTTCTTGCCCTCATTATGCTAAGTACTTGGGCGGGCGCGCAGGTCCCGTGTACTATGGATAAAGAGCAAGCGCCCCTGGAGGTGATGTCCTACAACATCCGTCTGAATGTTGCCAGCGACGGAGAGAATGCCTGGCCCAACCGGCGGGAGTTTCTCGTCAGCCAGGTGTTGTTTCACGCCCCGGACATCATCGGCACCCAGGAAGTGCTACCCGACCAGTTGGCCTACCTGAAGGAAAAGCTGACCCCCTACGCCGTGATCGGCGAGGGCCGTGAGGGCGGCGACGCCGGAGAATATTCCGCGCTCTTCTACGACCGACGGAAATTCAGCGTGGAGGAGGGAGGGACCTTCTGGCTCTCCCCCACCCCGGATGCCGTAGCCTCAGTCGGTTGGGATGCCGCCCTGCCGCGGATCGTCACTTACGGGCGTTTCCGCGATCGGACGAGCGGTCAGGAATTTATGGCCTTCAACACCCACTTCGACCACCGCGGCGAGCAAGCCCGGGTCGAGAGTGCCCGCCTGATCACGCAGATGATGGATTCCCTGAATCAGCAAAACCTGCCCGTCGTGCTCACCGGTGACCTTAACCTCACTCCGGAAACCGCAGCCATCCAGACGCTCACCGATTCGCTCGTCGATGCCTACGCGGCAGCGCCCGTTCGTCTCGGACCCAGCGGGACTTTCACCGGCTTCGACCACGCCACTCCCGCCGAACGACGTATTGATTACATCATGGTCTCTCCCGGCATCCGGGTAAGGAAGTTTGCGACCCTGACCGATGCCGTAGACGGGCGCTATCCCTCCGACCACTTTGCCGTTGTGGCTTCACTGGACCTGTGTCCCCGCCCCCTGATCGTTGCCCACCGCGGGGCAAGCGGCCATGCCGTAGAGAACAGTCTGCCTGCCTTTCAGAAGGCGATTGAGCTAGGAGCCGAAATGACGGAGCTGGACGTATGGCGCCTTAAGGACGGGACCATCGTCGTGCACCACGATTCCGACCTCAAGCGACTCTCCGATACCGAGGGCAAGATCGAGGACTACACCCTGGAAGATCTCAACCAGGTAATGTTGGCCGGCGCTTACAAGATTCCCCGGCTGCGGGACGTGCTGATGCTGGTCGATAAGCGCATGATGATCAACGTCGAGCTAAAGGGCGCCAATACCGCCGAGGGCACCTACGAGCTTATCCGGGAGTTCATCGACAACCACGGCTGGAAGATCGAAGATTTTCAGATCTCCAGTTTCCGCCACGACGAGCTAAAACGCATGCGGGAGCTTTCCCCCGATATCGACATTGCCATTCTGCCCCACGGAAACCCCCTAGACGCCCTTGCGGTGGCTCAGGAGGTCGGAGCAATCGCAATCAATGCCTACCACGGCGGACTGACCAAGGAATCGGTCGACGCCATACACGCCGCCGGCTTGCTTGTGAACGCCTGGACGGTCAACGAAAAGGCCGATATGCGCCGTCTGCGCGATCTCGGGGTCGACGGCTTTATTACCAACTACCCCGATCGGGTGCGGGCGCTGGACTAGCTATTTTCCGGAAAGGTACCCCGCAGCAACCAGTCGAATACTTCGGGTGCGGCGAGCCGGTCCGGCGTATCCATGGCACTGATGAATACCGGCTTGTCGCCGTCCTTTCCGCCGAGGAAACCGTGGGAGCCCTTTACCAGATCCGCGTTCAGGGGCACCACGTCCATCAATGTACGGAAGCCGAGTTTCTTACCGGCTACTTTGAGCGCGATGCGGGGAATGAGTAGCTTTTTCTCGGGGTCAAGGAACATCTCTACCGGGTCGTAACCGGGTTTTTTGTGGATGTCTACCGTGCGGGCATAGTCCGGGGCGCGGGCATCGTCGAGCCAGTAATAGTAGGTAAACCAGCTGCGGTCGTCGGCCACGGCGACCAGTTCTCCGGAGCGGGGGTGGTCGATTTTATGGAGTTTCTTTCCCTCTTCGTCGAGTAGTTGTCCAATGCCGGGTACGCGTTGGAGCAATGCACGTACGTGGGGGATGTCCGCCGGATCTTTGATGTAAATGTGCGCGATCTGGTGGTCGGCCATGGCGACGGCCCGGCAGGTACCGACATCGAGGAGTTCCGTACCCCGTTCTTCGCGGACGCTGATCAGGCCGGCTTCGCGGAGGATGCGGTTGATGTGGACGGGGCGGTCGACGTTGGTGATGCCGTACTCCGAGAGTACCATGACTTCTACGCCGTTGCCCTCGTAGAATTCGATAAGGTCTTTAACTACTCCGTCGATCTCGCGCAGGTCCTGGCGGACGGAGGGGTGGTCCTGTCCGTAACGCTGGAGGTTGTAGTCGAGGTGCGGCAGGTAGACCAAGTTCATCGTGGGTTGGTGCCAGTCGTACACCCGCATGGCGGCATCGGCGATCCAGCGGCTGCTGACGATGTTGGTGCGCGGGCCCCAGAAGGAGAATAGGGGGAAGGTGCCGAGTTCTTTTTGCAGTCGCTCCCGCAGGTCCATCGGATAGCTGTAGCAGTCGGGCATTTTGCGACCGTCGGCCAGATACTGGGGGCGCGGGGTGACGCAGTAGTCTACCGAGGAGTACATATTGTACCACCAGAACATATTGGCGACGGTGAAGGAGGGGTCGCGCTCGCGGGCAACCTCCCAGATTTTCGGCGACTTGACCAAGTGGTTGCTCTGACGCCACAGTTTGATCTCCTGCTCGTCGCGGAAGAGCCAGCCGTTGGCGACGATGCCGTGGTCGCGGGGGTATTTGCCGGTGAGGTAGCTGGTCTGTGCCGTGGTGGTTACGGCGGGCAGGGCGGGGTCGACGGTGGTCACCTTGCGGCCGGCGGACCACTGTTTCAGGAAGGGGGTGTCTTCTCCGATGAGGTCGGCGCTCAGGCCTACGATGTCGATGATGGCTACTTGTTGCATGGGCTCACCGCGGATTACGCGGATTTAGGGCGCGGATTAGGCGCGGATTTAGACAGTTGATCCATTACCCACTGTAGTTCGCGGACGATCGAGTCGGTGAGGGACAGGCGCTGGTGATCGGGGAGTACGTCCCAGGTGTAGGTTTCTACTTCGAGGTGGGGGGTGTAGGGTGCGGCGTTCCAGATACGTAGGGAGTCGCGGATGGCATCGTTAGTGGATTCCAGCACACCGTAGCGGTCGGCGTAGATTGGAACGTGGAAGTGGGTGCGCAGTTCCCGGTATTCCGGGTCAGCCATGACTTCCAGGGCCGGGGCCAGGTCCGGAAATTGGTCGACCGAACCATCGCTCCGCCGCAGGGCGGCCTGGTGCAGGTAGGTGGGTTCGTCGTAGGGCAGGAGGCTGTCGTGTACCGCTTGCCGGTCATCAGTCAGGTCAGCCTTCAGCGCCGCGCTAATTTGAAGGCGACCGATGCGGATGCCTGCGTTCTGTAGCTTATTCAGTACGTCGGCGGGAGCTTCGTAGCCTACCGCGAAGTGGCACACATCGTAGCAGATGGCCAGGTGGCGACGGACCTGGTTCTCATTGCCGTTCGCCAGCATACGGTCGTAAAAGTCGAGGAACTCCGTGCTGTTTTCGAGCAGACCGTCTGGTTCGGGCTCAATGTCGAGGTGGAGGTCTTTTCCAGTGTGCGCATAGATGGCGGCCAGGTGATCAATCACTTCGAGCACATGGCTGTCCATTTGGGAGGTTCTTTGCTCCTGCGCGCCGCCGCCCAGATTTGCCAGCCACGGTTTGTAGGAAAGGGGGGAGGTGGAAACGCCGCCGTCCATGCCCTCCGGAAGGAGTTCGGCCAGGATATCGAAGAGCTGTTTGGTGTAATCGACGCGGGCGCGGGTGCTCCAGTCGGGGGTGTGCACCTGGTCCTTCACCGCCTCGCCGTGAAAGCCGCCGTAGGGGAAGCCGTTCATGGTGAAGACGTAGCAGTCGTGGTTCGCCAGCCAGTGCTTGAAGTCGGCCAGTGCCGTCGGTTCGGAGAGTTGTCGGGCTGCCACCGCCGATAGCCTTAGTCCGATGCCGAAGGCCTTGCCGCCGGTCAGTTTCTCCTTTACCGCCAGGACATGCCGCAGACTTTCCTTTACCTCCGTCCAGGTTTCACCGGGGTGGATGTTGGTGCAGTAGGTGAGGTGACCGTGGGGGGGGAGGTGCATTTTGGGGGGAGTAGTTGTTGGGTTGTTGGGTTTTTAGTTGTTGGGTTGTGGGGATGCTCGGTGCGCTCGTGGGCTGGAGAATGTAACGCATGCAATGCGGGCAACCCAACAGCCCAACAAATCACCAACCCACAACTAGGTAACGGCGAAATAGCGGGCAAGGCCCAGCGATACGGGAAGCAGGAGCAGCACCATCAAACCGGCCGGGATGCCCAGGAAGGCGGCGGTCAGGCAGGCGTTGAGGGGGATGAGGGATACGACCCCGGTTTTGACGGCGCGCTTGATCAGGTCGGGTCGGTTGTCGCGGATGGCGGTGAGTTTTGCGTGGACGTTCATGCCGAACCAGAGCAGGAAAAAGGGGAACAGGGGCAAGAAATTGGCCGCGGTGAACCGGGGGATGAGCAGCAAGGTAAGGGCAACCAGGACATCCAGGGAAAGGGCGAGCCGGATGGAAGCGCGGTTGTTGCCACCCACCTCTCCCCTACTCGTGAGGGTGATGGCGGCAATGAAGACAATGGGAATGAAGGCCAGCCACCAGTATGTTTGGAGTGCTACGATACTTAGGCTTACGCCGAGCAGCAGGTTAACGCCCCGGCAAAGGCCCATGACGAGCGGTCCGAAAACGGGGTGATGCTTTGCTTTTTTGTCGTACGTGAGGGCGAGGGCAGCTACGATGATGGCGATTGCTCCGCTTGTTCCGGACACCAGGGCGGAGATGATGATGCCCATAAACAGCAGCATGCCCCCCAGGAATACGGCGCTGGCAATCGATACGCGGCCACTAGGGAGGGCACGTTCGGGTCGTTCGATGCGGTCGAGATCTACATCGAACACGTCGTTGAAGACTACGCCGCCGCCGTAGAGTCCGATGGTGGCCAGGGCGAGCCAGCCGACCTGATGGTCTATCGCTCCGGTAACGGCGGCGGCTACGCTGGCTCCGGCGAGAATGTCCGCGACGGCCGTCACGAGGTTGGCCGGGCGCATCAGGGTAAGGTAGGGTCGTAGAGCCACGCTAGTTCTCAATGATGTTGTCGGTTTTGCGGCCATTGCGCAGGACGCTGTTGCCGCTGAAGAGCTGGTCGCGGTCGATGTCGGGGGCGTCGAGCCAGTCGGATTCTTTCATTTGTCCGCTTTGTCCGTAGGCGGTGAGGGCGTTGCCGTAGGTGACCAGCTTTACGTCTTCTTCCGGGATGCCGCGTTGGAGCATGAGGGCGGCGGTCTTTGGTACGGAAAGCGGGTCGCTGATGCCCCAGTCGGCCGAGCTGTCGACGATGATTCGTTCCGGGCCGTAGTGTTTCATGAGGTCGACCATGCGTTCGTTGCCCATTTTGGTGCCGGGGTAGATGGTGAAGGCCGTCCAGTAGCCGCGGTCGAGCACTTCCTTGGCGGTCTCTTCATTGCAGTGGTCGATGATGACCTTGGTGGGGTCGCAGCCGTGTTCTTCCAGAACGTCCATGCTCCGGTAGGTGCCGTTTTTCTTATCGCGGTGGGGGGTATGGATGAGGATGGGCAAGTCGAGCTCCAGGGCCAGTTCGATCTGTAGGCGGAAGTACTTGTCTTCGGCGGCGGTCTGGTCGTCATACCCGATCTCTCCGATGGCCACTACTCCTTCCTTGGTGGCGTAAAGGGGGAGCAGTTCCATGACAGCTTCCGCGAGCGGCTCGTTGTTGGCTTCCTTAGAATTCAGGCCCATTGTGCAGTAGTGGCGAATGCCGAACTGGGAAGAGCGAAAGCGTTCCCAGCCTACCAGGGTGCTGAAGTAGTCCTTGAAGCTGCCGACTTCCGTGCGCGGCTGGCCGAGCCAGAAGGCGGGTTCGATCAGGGCAACGACGCCTGCGGCGCGCATGGCCTCGTAGTCGTCGGTGGTGCGGGAAACCATGTGTACGTGGGGGTCGATGAATTGCACGGGTGGGGGGTTAGTTCGTTAGTCAGTTAGTTCGTTGGTTGGGTGGCCTGGCGGCCGATTTCGTTCCAGGAGGGGGATTCGGCGTTTGGGTGGAGGGCTTTGTGGGCGGCGGATTTTTCGAGGGGGGTGCCTTCTTTGGCGGTCAACTCCAGGGCGGCGCGGGCGCGGGAGCTGAGAAATCCGTCGATGAAGCGCCAGAGTTCGGGGCTGACGGGGCGGTGGGCGCTGCGGCGTTCTTCGGCATAGTCGAGAAAGATGTCGGCGAGCTTCGCATTTTTGCGCTCTTCGATGCGGTAGATGCGGTACATGGGGCGGTCCATGAACATGGCCTTGAGCACCATGTGGTTCCAGGCGTCTTCGGAAAGGTAGCGAGCGGGATAGGGATTTTCGAGGGCGATGGCATCGAATACGCCGACCATGTTGGTGCGGAGTCCTTCGCGGGTGCGGGGGACGAAGTCGGCGGCGTTTTTCAGGAAGTAGAGTCCCTTATAAAGTGCGATGAGCTCGCGGTAGTCAGCGGTAGCGAAGAGGTTGTCGAGCACCTTGTTGTTGGTCTCCGTGGGGAGGGACGTCATCAGCAGAATGCGGGCCAGTTGGTCGGTGGTCCAGTCGGTGGCGCTGAAGTTTGGGTAAGCGACATTGAGGCCGCTGAGGGCGGACTCGCTGAAGGTCATTTCGTCCTTTCCGACGAAGCGGGGACACGCACCGAAGGCCAGGTAGAAGGAGCGCGGTTTAAAATCCTGGTTGAGGGTAGAAAGCTTAGACTCCAGCCACTGGAAGGATTCCGCGGGAAGGTGCTTCTGGAGGATATGGTGGAGGGTATGATGCATGTAGCGAGGTTGACAACACCCTGAGTGAGCCGGTGAGTACGTTTAATCGATGGACAGTGTACGAAGAATCGGCTGAATTAAAAAGGATTGCGGGATTCAAGACCGTCGCCCCCCCTAGTTCTCCTTCACCATCATTCCCCCTATCTTTAGCTGGGCCTTCAGGGCGAAGACCTCGTCGCGATACTGGGCGGCACTCATGAAGTCGAGCTCCTTCGCGGCCTTCTTCATTTTTCGTTCCGCTTCCTGAATGGCTAGTTCAAGCTGGTCGCGCGTCATGTGCTGGAGTACGGGATCGGCGGCGAGGCTGGGCTGGGTTTGCTCCACGTAAGCGCGTTTGCCGTTCTTGCCCCGGATGTCGAGGATGGTACTCCGATTGATGATCTCGTCGCGGGTTTTGGCCATCGTGGTCGGAGTAATGTCGTTCTCCTCGTTGTAGGCCAGCTGGATGGCGCGCCGGCGGTTGGTCTCGTCGATGGTGCGGCGCATCGAGTCGGTGATTACGTCGGCGTACATGATGACCAGTCCGTTGCTATTGCGCGCGGCACGACCGGCAGTCTGGGTGAGGCTTCTTTCGTTGCGGAGGAACCCTTCCTTGTCGGCATCGAGGATCGCGACCAGGGATACTTCCGGGAGGTCGAGTCCTTCCCGTAATAGGTTTACCCCCACCAGCACATCGAACTCGCCGAGGCGGAGGTCACGCAGAATTTCTACCCGTTCCATCGTATCCACTTCCGAGTGAATGTAGCGGACCTTGATGCTCATATTGGCGAAGTAGCTGGTCAGTTCCTCGCTCATGCGTTTGGTGAGGGTCGTGACCAACACTCGCTCATTCACCTTGCGGCGCTCGTCGATCTCCTCCATCAGGTCGTCGATCTGGTTGAGGCTGGGTCGGACCTCGATGGGTGGGTCGAGCAGTCCAGTGGGACGGATGAGCTGCTCTACAATCTCTCCCCCGGTCTGTTCGAGTTCGTAGTCACCCGGCGTGGCGGATACGTAAACGACCTGGTTGATCAGGCTTTCGAATTCCGTGAAGTTGAGGGGACGGTTGTCCATCGCCGAGGGCAGGCGGAAACCAAAGTTGACCAGCGAGAGCTTGCGGGCCCGGTCGCCACCGAACATGCCCCTTACCTGGGGGATGGTGACGTGGCTTTCGTCAATGATCATGAGGAAGTCGTCGGGGAAGTAATCCAGCAAACAGAACGGGCGCGTTCCCGGCCGGCGACCGTCAAAGAAGCGGCTGTAGTTTTCGACCCCGTTGCAGTATCCTAATTCCCGCATCATCTCCAGATCGAAGCTGGTGCGCTCGTGGATGCGCTTGGCTTCCAGCAGCCGGCCTTCGCGTTCAAAGTAGCGTTCCTGCTCGTACAGTTCGTCTTCAATGTTTCGGATGATGCTGTTGAGGCGTTCCTTGGGGGCGACGTAGAGGTTGGCGGGAAAGATGGCGGCGTTGCGCATGGTTTCGATGCGCTTACCGGATTCGATCTCGATCTTTTCGATGGTTTCGATCTCATCCCCGAAGAAGACCACCCGGTAGCCGAATTCTACGTAGGGGAGGTTGATGTCGACCGTATCGCCCCGGACGCGGAAGGTGGCACGGCGGAAGTCGGTCTCGGTGCGGCTATATAGGCTGTCGACCAGGTCGTAGAGGAATCCGTTGCGGCTCTTGGTTTGTCCTACCTCCAGGCGGATGATACCGGACTTATAATCTTCCGGATTGCCCATACCGTAGATGCAGCTGACGGATGCGACGATGATGATGTCGCGGCGGCCGCTGAGCAGATTGGACGTAGCACGAAGCCGAAGTTTGTCGACTTCCTCGTTGATCGCGAGGTCCTTCTCGATGAAGGTATCGGAAGTTGAAATGTAGGCTTCCGGCTGGTAGTAGTCGTAGTAGCTCACGAAGTACTCCACCGCGTTGTCGGGGAAGAATTCGGTGAATTCTCCGTAGAGTTGGGCCGTCAGGGTCTTGTTGTGGGTCAGGACGAGCGTTGGCCGGTTCAACTGCGCAATGGCGTTGGCCATCGTGAAGGTTTTTCCCGAGCCGGTGACTCCGAGCAGTACTTGTCCGCGCTCCCCCTCTTCTACGCCGGCTACCAGCTTTTCGATGGCCTGTGGCTGGTCGCCGGTTGGAGAGAATTTGGACTTGAGCTTAAAGGCCATGGCAGTGGGGGTTACGGACTGAATGGGAACCGGATTAAACGGTGAAGGGTTGATCGTGGCCCCGGGTAATAGGCAACCCCAAACAGAAGTATACTTTTAAGCTCAAATCCCGGGGTAGTAACATCGGTTAACAGAAGGGTTTTCTTTAGTGCAACGGACTTGCTGAGTAGCGTTTAAAAAGTTCTATTTACCCCAGCAAATCTGGCCGCCGCTCCTCCGTCCGCTCCAGGGCCCGCTCCTCCCGCCACTCCTCAATGGCCCCCGTGTTCCCACTCAGTAAAATAGCCGGCACCTCCCTACCCCGCCACTCGGCCGGACGGGTGTACACCGGTGGGGCCAGCAGGTCGTCCTGAAAGGTATCGGTGAGCGCGCTGGTTTCGTCGCCGATGACGCCCGGGAGGAGGCGACCGATGCTATCGACCACAACCGCCGCAGCCAGTTCTCCGCCGGACAGTACATAGTCGCCAATGCTGAGCTCCAGGGTGACGTACTCTTCACGAATGCGCTCGTCGATGCCTTTGTAGTGGCCGCAGATCATGAGCAGGTTGTTCTGTAGTGACAATCGGTTGGCCCGCCGCTGAGCGAAGCGTTCGCCGTCGGGGGTGAGGTAGATGATTTCGTCGTAGGTACGCCGGCTTTTCAGTTCGTCGATCAGCGCGGCCAGGGGTTCGCAGCGCATGACCATGCCAGCACCGCCCCCGAATTGGTAATCATCGACGCTGTTGTGTTTCCCTAGACCGTAGGGCCGCAGGTCGTGCACGTTTACGGTCAGCAGCCCTTTGTCCTTCGCCCGCTGCATGATGCTGTGGGAGAGCGGGCTCTCGAGCAGTTCGGGTACGGTAGAGATAATATCGATGTGCATGGCTGAAAAACGTTGGTGCAAAACTACTGCCTGGGGTCGGGACCGGAAGAACACGATGAAGGTCAACGCGCTGAGCTCTTTTTGGCTGCCCCCCGACATTTTTTCAACATTTAACTTCATTCCACCCACAGTAGACTGGAAATCACTACAGCGGTCCAACGGGGGTACCCCGTCCAACCGGTACCACCCGTCCAACCGGTGCACCCCGTCCAACCGCTATACCCCCACACCCCGTCCACCAGTTGAAACCACCGACGGGGTCACCCCGTCCGACGGCTTAAGCGGTCGGACCGCTACCCAAACCACCACGGCTCATTCACCGCCGGCTGCACCAACCGATCCCCCAACCCGTGCTTGCCCATCAGCTTGGTCGCCCACAGGATCGGCTCGGCCGGCGGCTCGTTGCTCAGGTCGTAGGTGCCGTGGTGCATGGGCCACCAGTACTGCGCCTGAAGATCGCGGTAACCGGTAAAGGCCTCGGCCGGATTGGCGTGCACCTCCCGCATCACGTACTCCGGCATGTAGGCGCCGATCCCGAGCATGGCCAGGTCGATGCCGGGAAACATCTGACCGATCTCCTCCCAGTATGGGGTATACCCGCTGTCGCCGCCGAAGTAGATTTTCCTGGCACCCGCGCCCCCGCCGCCGGTCTCGATCATAAAACTTCCCCACAGCACCCGATTGAAATCGCGCAAGCCCCGCCGGCACCAGTGCCGACTTGGCAGAAAGTGAATGTCGACCCCCGTTCCCGCCAAATCGTAGCGCTGAAACCAGGCCGCCTCCTCAATGACGGTATCGCCGACCCAGCCGCCGATCACGCTGGACATCCGCAGCGGACACAAGATTTTGCGGATGTCGTTGTTTTTGGTGATGGCCCGGATGCAGCGCTCGTCCACGTGGTCGCGGTGATCGTGACTCAGCAGCAGGTAGTCCACGCCCCGCAGCTGTTCGTAATCGAAGGGGGGAAAAACACGCCGCGGTGCCATCCGAATGTCCCGCAGCTGGGGATCGGTCAGGTACCGCAGCCCGTTGAGTTGCATGAGGTAGCAGGCGTGACCGAGCCAGACGATCCAGTCGCGGTTCCGGTCGGCGAGGTATTCGACGTCCTCACTCACCCGCGGCGTCCACTGATCGGCCTTCTTTTCCGTGCGCTGCGGATTGGGCATCACCAGCATCCGCATGAGCCGGCTGTACTTCGGCCGGAACGGCTGGCGGAGGTACTGAAATTCCTTTCCGATAATAGGATTGCCCCGCCACTGACCGGCCTGGGAAGGGTGAACGGGGAGGGTTGGATTAAGCAGGTATTCCATCGTTGCCATAGGGCGGGGACGCGGGTGCAGGGTAGTTCGGTAAATGCAAAGAAACTAGGTGGCGATAAGTTGACCACCCCAGCTCGCGATTTTACCGGACCGTCCGATCGCAAAGGCTCACCGCCCCCGAAACGGCCCTAAGCACCACTAAGTGAAATAAGGCCTACGTGATGTGAATTTCTGCGATTACCCCCCGCTACCGGCGCCGCTATATTTGGATTCAATCCGAAACGGCAGCCTGGGATGGAAATCCCCCACCTGCTCACCGCGGGCCACCGTGTAGACCACAGTCACCGCTTAATGTCGATCAAACCCATGCGAACGTACCCGATCATTTGTCTATATCTACTCGTTGCCACACCGCTCTTCCTACAGGCTCAGGACGTCACGATTGCGGTGAAGAACGACCTCGAACGCAACCGCACCGACGGCGCGATCACCATCGCAGCCGGTACACTGCTGGAGCATACGGGGGGTACGGCCGACACTCCCCTCCGCTTTACCACCGACGGAAAGGACGTAACCTTCCAGGCACTGGACGATACCCGCGACGGCCACACCGACCGCTACGTACTCCTACTCGACCTGGCTGCCGGAGAACAGCGGCAAGTCACCGTCCGCCCCCTGCGCGAGGGAGAGGCGGCACCCTCCTTTCCCAAACGAACCCAGGCCGAGCTGTCGCATAAGGTCGGTGGCCGGTGGCAGGACCGGGAGTACCTCGACGGCACCTTTACCAACGTAGACTCCCTGTCCGTACCGCCCGAACACACGGATCACTCCTGGTACCTCCGCTACGAGGGCCCGGGCTGGGAATCGGACCTGGTGGGCTACCGCTTTTACCTCGACTGGCGCAACGCCACCGATGTATTCGGGAAAAAAACCACCGCCATGGTGCTGCAGGACGTCGGACAGGATGGCTTCGATTCCTACCACGAAGCCTCCGATTGGGGTATGGATGTACTGAAAGTAGGCAAAGCCCTCGGCGTAGGCTCGCTGGCCACCTGGCACGAAGGACGGGCCTTGCGCGTAGAAGAAACCGATTCCGTTTCGGCAACCATCGTAGCCAACGGCCCGGTAGAAAGCCGGATCCGCACCCGCTATCACGGCTGGAAGGTGGGCGACCGGACAACCGACGTAGTTTCAGAACTTTCGATCCTGGCCGGTAGCCGGCTCACCCGGCACGACGTACACCTCAGCGAACCCCTCGACAACCTGGCCACCGGCATCGTAAAGCTGGAGGAGGGTGAGCTAATCGCGGGTCAGTCCGGCGAATGGTCCTACCTGGCTACCTGGGGACCCCAGAGCCTGGCCGGCGACCTCCTGGGCCTGGCCGTTATCTACCACACCGCTGCGGAACAAGAGGTGACCGCGGACGAGCACAGCCACGTAGTGGTCCTACGTCCGGATAATCAACGACTGACGTACTACTTCCTCGCCACCTGGGAGCAAGACACCCAGCCGATACGCACCCGCGAAGCCTTTGTCGCCTACCTCGAAGTGCAGCTGTCCCGGCTCAATCACCCCCTCACCGTCACCTTCCCCGCCCGCTAATTCGATCACCGTCCTGCGCAATTTCATTCCTATGACGTTACACAAACCCACCACCGCACTCCCCTTCCTCCTTGCGCTAGTCCTGCTCCTTACCGCGGGGACGACCGGCTTGGCTACCACTTCCATACAGCAGGAACGAGATTCGGTCCCCACCGACCGGCCCTGGTCGGAACGAATGGCCCTCAGCATCATACAGCGCGCTCCCGAAGCCTGGATGAACGACTTTCAGGATAGCCCCCGGTGGAATTATACCCTCGGACTGGTCCTGCAATCCGTCGTAGAGGTCGGACTACAGCACGAAGACCCCCGCTTCCTCGCCTACGCCCGCTCCTACGGCGACACCATGATCGCGGCCGACGGCAGCATCCGCGACTACGACATCACCAAGTTCAACATCGACCACGTCGCCCCCGGGCCTTTGCTACTGCAGCTTTACGCAGCCACCGGCGAAGAAAAGTACCGTACCGCCGCAGAAACCCTGATGCGCCAACTTGACTGGCAACCCCGCACCACCGAGGGAGGCTACTGGCACAAACTGCGCTACCCCTGGCAAATCTGGCTGGACGGCTTCTTCATGGGCGAACCCTTCCAGGCCGAATACGCCAAGCAGTTCGACCGCCCGGAGGCCTTCGACCACATCGCCGACCAATTCATTTTGGCGGAAGCGAAGATGCGGGACCCCGAGACCGGATTGCTCTACCACGGCTGGGACGAAAGCCGGCTGCAACGTTGGTCCGACCCCCAAACCGGCACCTCCCCGCACTTCTGGGGCCGCGCCATCGGCTGGTACGTAATGGGCCTGGTGGACGTGCTGGATTTCCTACCCCAGGATCACCCCCGGCGCGCTGAGCTCATTGCCATCCTCGACCGTACCCTCGTAGCAGTACTGGCGGTGCGGGATGCTGAGACCCACACCTGGTGGCAGGTGATCGATCTGCCCGAACGGGAGGGCAATTATCTGGAGTCTACCGCCTCCTGCATGTTCGTCTACGCCATGATCAAGGGCGCAAATGAGGGGTACCTCGACGAAAAATACCGGCAAACGGCCCGGGAGAGCTACGAAGGCATCCTCAACACCTTCATCCGCGTAGACCCCAATGGTGAAGTACACCTCACCGACGGCTGCTCGGTTGCCGGACTGGGCGGAGACCCCTACCGCGACGGATCCTTTGAGTACTACATCAGCGAACCGGTCCGCGACAACGACCCAAAGGGCATCGGTCCGTTCATGCGCGCCAGCCTCGAGTTTGAACGGGAGAATAGATCATCGAAACGCTAAAGTATTCCTACCCCATCCACCCCGAAGTTGTTTTCTGCACCGCTTCCGTGAAAACGTGCATAGTGTATTTAGGGGGTTCTGCGGCCCTTTTCCCCTTCCTTTGTAAGCGTAGTTTTCAGGGCTCCTCCGGGAAGACCCGCCGTAAAAATCCCGCCGCATATTCCAGGGTGGGTACGAACCACGGGTGCAATAGCCAGAATGCGTGCGGTGAATCCGCCAGGGTATGCACTTCGCTATAGATTTTACTTTGATCGAGTATTTTAATCAGCTCCTGCCGCCCGGCGTGAAACCGGGGGTGGGAGCTATTTACGAACAGGAAGGGCGGCGTCGTTTTTCCCGCATATTCGAGGGGGGATGCCTCCCGCCACAGGGCGTAGGTCCTGGTAAATTCCCCCAGCCAGGCATTGGCCGAACGGCCCGTCCACTCCGGTTTCGCCTCCGGGTGAATAAAAGAGACAATGCCGTCGATGTTTAAAACCGCCTGCACGTCGGCCGAATATTCACTCCACGGACCGATCGTATCGTACAGCAGCGGACCGTTCGTCACCCCCAGCAACGAAGCCAGATGCCCACCCGCCGAGCAGCCGTATGCGGCAATGCGGTTGGTATCGATCCCGTACTCCTCCGCGTGGGCCCGCATCCACTTTACGGCCTGTTTTAGGTCCTGCACGCCGGCCGGATAGCGTGCCTCGGCACTCAGGCGGTACTCCGGCGTCACGGTCACGTAGCCCCTCCCCGCTAATTGTTGTGCCATGGAGGTCAGGTTTTCCTTGGAGCCGGTCGTCCATCCCCCGCCGTGGATCATGAGTATGCCCGGGCGGAGGGTATCTTCCGGCTTGCGGTATACGTCGAGGTGGAGGTCCCGGTCGTTCCCCACGGTGAAGTACACCAGGTTGGTATCCGCAACTACGCCATCCGGCATCCAGGGGTAGACCGGCTGCACCTCCGGATAGCTTTTCCGGATCTTTTCGTAGGAGGAATGGATGGAATAGCTGGTATCCCGCGGGTGGTAACCAGGCTGCGCCAGGAGTCCGGAGCATAGCAACAGGAGAAGGAACGGCAGCGCTTTCATACCTGATTTGCTTGCTTTTACGGAAGGATACGGGACCCGCGCACCCGCCCAATTACGCAACAACTTTTGGCGGGGACGCAGGTGCAACGGAAGTTACAACGTGCGGAGCCAATTGGTAAAGCGTTCCACCCAGTCGTCGGGCGTCGTTGTGTTGTACATGCCGAATCCGTGGCCGCCGGCGGCGTAAAGGTGCATCTCGACGGGCACCCCGTGATCGAGGCAGCTGCGGTAGTAGGCCAGGCTGTTTTCTACGGGTACGGCCCGGTCGTCGGCCGCGTGGACCAGAAAAGCGGGCGGGCTATCCGAAGTCACCCGGCGCTCGGCGGAAAAGCGCAGAATGTCCGATTCCGTGGCGTTTTCCCCGACCAAGTTGTTGCGGGAACCCAGGTGGGTGATCGAATCGTCGAAACTGATTACGGGGTAAAGCAGGGCAACAAAATCCGGGCGTACGGAGGTCGTGTCCGTCTCACCGGCGTCGGCCACGCGATCGAATTGGGTCGCCGCCGTTGCCGCCAGGTGACCGCCGGCAGAGAAGCCCATAATACCGATCTGGCGGGGGTCGATCCCGTATTCCCGGGCCTTCTTGCGGACCGTGCGGATGGCCTGCTGGGCGTCCATCAGGGGGGCGAGGGATTTGTCGACGTTGGTCGCGTCCTGCGGGATGCGGTACTTAAGGACGAAGGCCGTAATGCTGTCCTGATTCAACCGCTCGGCTACCCAGCTGCCCTCCTTTTCGAAGGCCAGAACGCCGTAGCCGCCCCCCGGACAGATGACGACCGCCTTGCCGTTGGGGTGCTCGGGCAGGTAGGCCGTCAGTTCGGGAACCGCCACCTTAGCGATGATGCGGCCGCCCACCTCCCGCTCTTCCGTGGTTTCGGGATCGGCTACGTTGCGGGCGTTCGGAATCTCACCGGGGTACAGCGGACTGGTCAGTTGTGCGGACATAAGGCTGGACATTCCCAGAGCGAGGGAGCAAAGAAGTATTCGGAGCATGGGCCTAAGATATATTACTGTGGGCAACCGCCGCCGGCATCCCCTGACGCTCGATCAGGGCAAGGTAGTTCGCCAGCATCCGGTGGAGGCCGTCGTACCCGGATAGGTCCCGGCCCCAGGCGCGCTCCCAGCCGAGCACCCTACGGGCAAGCGTTTCCATGCTGCCGTCGTGCTCGGTCCAGGACGACTGCAAAAACTCGATGGCCCACGCGTCGTCCCTGAGTGGAATATCACCGTCCTGATGGTCCCCCCGGTAAAACCGGATGAGGGCGGCCAGCGTAAGCACCAGCCGGGGTGGCCACTCGCCACGCTGCTCGTGGTACGCCAGGATGGTCGGTAGGACCCGCTCCCGGAACTTGCTCACGGAGTTGAGGGAAATGCTCAGCAGTTGGTGGTGGATGAAGGGATTGCGGAAACGGTCGAGTACATCGCGGGCGAATTGCTGCAGGTCGACGCCGGGCAGGTCGAGGGTGGGTAGGATCTCCTCGAAGACCGCCCCGCGTACGTAGGCACCCGTGAGCTTGTCCTCCAGCGTCTCCCGCACCGTTTCCCGACCGCAGAGAAAGCCGACCGGCACCATCGTGGTGTGGGCGCCATTCAGCACACTCACTTTGCTGCGGCGGTAGGGGGTCAGGTCATCGGTGTAGACGATATTCAGGCCGAGCCGATCGAGGGGTAATTCTTTTCGGACCGCCGCCGGTGCCTCGATGGCCAGCAGGTGGTAGGGCTCTCCCTGGGTGATGGCCGCGTCGTTGTAGCCTACCGCTTCCTCGGCTGCCGTCGTTTCCTCTTTGCCCACGCCGGGTACGATACGGTCGACCAGGGTATTGCAGAATACACAGCTTTCCGTTACCCACCGGCCGAATCCCTCCGGCAGGCCCCAGTGACGGGCGTAGTCCAGCACCTTATCGCGCAGGACGGTGCCGTTATCGACGATCAATTCCATGGGCAGTATAACGCAAGCCCGTTCTTCCGCCCCGTCGAAGTGTTCGTAGCGGCGGTGCAACCAGCGGGTGAGCTTGGCGGGAAATTCAGCCGGGGGAGCATCATCCACCTTATCGTCCGGAGAGAAGCGGATGCCGGCTTCGGTCGTGTTGGAAATCACGTAGCGCATGGTGGGATTTTCCGCCGTCTGGAGGAAGGTGCCCCAGTCGCGATCCAGGCCGAGGACGCGGCTGATATTGGTGATCAGGTCGTGGCGGTCGACGAGCTCGCCGTCCTTGATGCCCTTGGTCAGGACATGGTATAGCCCGTCCTGCTCCCGCCACTTGCGGTAGATCTCACGGTCGGAGTTATTTGCAACTACGACGCCCAGCTGCTGCTCGTTTTGCCGGTTGTAGACTTCGATGATCCAGTCGGCAAAGCCGCGCAGGAAGTTGCCGCCGCCGAATTGTAATACGCGTTCGGTGGGTGCGGGAGAGACGTTGGCAGTTTGTCGGTTGAGAGATGTCATACGTTGGGGTGGGTGAGTCAAAAGGTGGCGGTTAGAGGGAGACGCCCCGCTTCCAGGGAATAAAGTCGTCCTGCCCCAGTTTTTCGGCCCGGGTGAGGCGTCGGCCGCTGGCGATTTGAATAAGCAGTTCGAGCAGTTCTTCCCCCTTACTCTGAATGGTATCCTCTCCCGAAATGACGGTGCCGGCGTTGATGTCGATGATGTCGGACATCCGTTCGGCCAGTTTCGTATTGCTCGCCATTTTGACGGTGGGCGCGATGGGGTTGCCGGTGGGCGTGCCGAGTCCGGTAGTGAAGACAATGAGGTTGGCTCCGGATCCGGCCAGGCCGGTCGTGCTTTCAACGTCGTTGCCGGGGGTGCAGAGCAGGTTGAGTCCGGGCGTTACGGCGGGTTCGGTGTAGTCGAGTACGTCGACTACGGGAGAGGTCCCTCCCTTCTTGGCGGCACCGGCCGACTTCATGGCGTCGGTAATGAGCCCGTCCCGGATGTTGCCCGGCGAGGGGTTCATGGAGAAGGCCGAACCTACTTCCTCCGCCCGTTTAGAGTAGCTGCGCATGAGGCGGGCAAACTTTTCGGCGCCGGCATCGGTCACGCAGCGATTGACCAGCTCCTGCTCTACCCCGTTGAGTTCGGGAAATTCGGACAGAATCGCTTTCCCCCCCAGCGTAACGAGCAGATCGGAGGTATAGCCCAGGGCTGGGTTGGCGGAGATGCCGGAAAAGCCATCGGAGCCGCCGCACTCCAGTCCCAGCGTCAGGTGACTCAGTGCGGCGGGCTCGCGGACACATTGATCGGCCTGCATCAGTCCAGCGAAGGTCGCCTTCACCGCTTCCGCAATGAAGTCGCGTTCGGAGGTGCTGTCCTGCTGCTCCAGGATGTAGAGGGGTTTGCTGAAGTTGGGGCTGATGCGATCGAGGGCCTCCTGCAGAAACCCGGCCTGCGCGTTCTGACAACCCAGGCTGAGGACGGTCCCGCCCGCCACGTTCGGATTGCTGAGGTAGCCGGCCAGTAGGCGACAGAGGCTCTCGGAGTCCCGTCGAATGCCCCCGCAACCGCCCTGGTGGGTCAGGAACTTGATGCCGTCGACGTTGGGAAACACCCGGTTGCGTTGGAGCTGGTCGCCCGAGCGGAGAATGTCGGTCTGCATGATCTCCTCCGTCGTCGAACCGCTGCGGTACTGTTGAATGAGGGAGTCGACGTCGACGCTAAAGGCCTTGTCGGTAACGTAACCGAGCTTTTCCAGCATGGCCGATTTGATCACTTCGATGTTGCGGTTCTCACAGAAGACCAGTGGGATGACCAGCCAGTAGTTGCGGGTACCCACCCGCCCGTCGGCCCGGTGATACCCGTCGAAGGTGCGGCCGGTGAAGGCGGAAACGTCGGGGGCGTCCCACTGATTTCGCCGCTCCCCTACTGAGTATTCGCTGGAGGCGTGCACCACGTTTTCGGTGCTGATGCGCGTCCCCCGCGGCACGGGCTGTAGGGTCTTGCCGACCGTGACGCCGTACATGGTGATGATCTCTCCGGCCCCGAAGTCGCGCTCGGCAAATTTATGCTTCGTCGCGACGTCCTCGAGGAAGACGATCGGTTCGGGACTGGCCTCGATCACCTCGCCGGCCCGAAAGTCGCGCAGGGCGACGATGACGTTGTCTAGGGGGTGAATTTTCAGGACCTCTGCCATGGTGTACGCTTCTTGGTGAATTCCAGCCGTCTGGGTTGTGGATAAAGGTAATTGGTCGGGAAGGAATGGCTTCTGCCGGATTCGGACGTTCGGCACCGGCTGATTCGGGTTAAGATCACGCTTATCGCTAGCGTATACAACGATCCGGACCGTGCTTCGCTCCCGGTTGCGGGATAGTGGAGAGTGATCACTAGAACCATGCAGTGCAGATAAATGGTAATTTGATCAAGGATCGGAGCTTATTCGGCGAGCGCATTCCTAACCAGATAGTGTCGTAAGGGAAGGCGCACTTCCCGTATGCCGTCCGCCACCAGTCTGGCCATCTCGCGGCCACCCTTCGGTGAAAAATGGGTATCGTCCTCTACGCCGTCCGGATAGTTCTCGTTGGCCCCCGGACTCAGCCACAGGTACAGTTCGCGTGACGCGGGATCCCCGTAGGTAGCAACCAGGTTACGGCTCTTTTCGGTCATGTCGATGAGGGGCGTAGCGGTGGCACTGGCCGCGCGGCTGACGGCGGCGGGGTATCCGCCGTGGGTGCGTTGCAAAACTCCATCGGGATTAAATTTCCTGCGGACGACCGGCGTGAGCAGCACCGGCTGTCCGCCCCGCTCCCGTACCTCTTTCACGAAAGCGATCAGGTTGGTTTCGAATTCTTCCGGTGTGCTGTAGCTACTGGATGCGGTCTTGCTGTCGTTGTGTCCGAACTGGATGAATACGTAATCACCCGCCGCAATTCCGTCCAGGACGGTTTGCCAGCGGCCTTCGGCGCGGAATGACTTGGTGCTCCGCCCGTTCTGGGCGTGGTTTTCGATCGTCGGTCCGTCCAGGAATTCGGACAGCATCTCTCCCCATCCGGTTTCGGGGCGGCGGTCGGCCCGCTTCTCGGCCATGGTGGAATCGCCGACCAGGAATACGGTGGGTGCTCCGTCCGGCGGTCGGTGACAAGCGGAGAGTAGGAGGGAAGCCAGCACGATCGTGATTATTCGCGGCCTCATTTAGCTACCTTTTCTTCATTGATGTACACCTCCCGCAGTACGAGCTCATCGACGTATTCAATCTTGTTGCCGTCCTCCACTCCATCGAAGCGGCAGTTGTCGAGCCGTACGCCGGTGATGGGATGATCGGGGCTGTACCCTTCGAGCAGGAGACCATACTGACTCTTTTCCGCGGTCACGTTTTCGATGAAGATGTTGCGGACCGTAGGAACAAACACTTGGCTCGTATCGGAAAAAATGGAGTAGCGCATATTGATTCTCACAACCGCTTCCTTTACCTCACCGACGGTGATGTTGCGGAAGTAAAGGTTTTCGATGGTACCCCCACGGACCTTGTTGGTCTTGACCCGGATTGCGCGGTCGAGATTCGGGCTGTCCATCACGCAGTTTTCGGCGTAGATGTTCCGGGCACCCCCGCTTACCTCGCTACCGATGACCACCCCGCCGTGGCCGTCCTTCATCTCACAATCCTGAATTACCACGTTCTCGATGGGACGTTTGCTGTTGCGGCCGTCCTGGTTGCGGCCCGACTTAAGGGCAATGCAGTCGTCGCCGGTATCGAAGTAGCACTCCTTGATCAGGACGTTCTTACAACTTTCGGGGTCGCAGCCGTCGCTGTTGGGGCCGTGGCTGATTACGCGCACATTCTGGATGGTAATGTTCTCGCTCAGCGTAGGATGCAACACCCACATGGGAGAATTGCGGATGGTGACCCCCTCGATCAGGATGTTTTTACACTTGTAAGGCTGTACAAAATTTGGGCGTAGGTAGCTAATGCCCGCAAAACGCCTTTCCTCCAGCGGTACTTCGCGGGTGTTCCATTCAAAGAGTCGGGGCCGGCTGCTCTCGTCGGCCTGACTGGGCATTCCCTCCCGCCAGCCGTAGCGGTCGGATCCGGACCAGGGCCACCAGTTGTCGTTGCTGGCCTGGCCGTCGAGGGTACCGGTGCCGGTGATGGCGATGTTTTCGGCTTCGTAGGCGTAGATCAGCGGACTGTAATTGTAGGTCTCGACCCCCTCCCAGCGCGTGTGCACGGCGGGCAGGTAATCCTCGGGGACGGTACTAAATTTCACGGTAGCTCCATCAGAAACGTGAAAGTCGACGTTGCTCTGCAAATGAATGGGCCCCTTCACGAACCACTCACCCGCCGGGACGAGGACCCGACCGCCGCCGGCCGCGGAACAGCTGTCAATCGCCCTACGGATCGCGGGAAGTACATCCGTTCTCCCGTCCGCTACCGCGCCGGAGGCGGCGATATTAAAGGTGCGGTCCGGAAACTCGGGGGGTTGAATGTCCTCTAGGATCTGCTCCATTCCCGCCCAGGGGTCGGCTACCGTGGCGGTTCCCTCCCCTCCCGTTGCCGGAGCGGATTGGCAATGAAGTAACAGCAGCAGGGCGGCAAGGCCGCACGAAAATTTAGTCATGGTACACGATCGTCTGTAGCGAAAAATAAAGCGGGCTAACCGGACAAAGCGCCACTTGCCGGCATACCCCAAATATAGCCGGGAAGCGGCCGGATGTGCCCAGCACCGATCATCATTCGTGTAGCCCAAATTCACATGGCGTGCTACGCTTCCTGCTGTTGCTGTACGTACTGGCTGGGGGTGATGTTAAACTCCTTCTTGAAGGTACGGCTGAATGAATTCGGCAGATCAAACCCCACCCGGTAGGCCACTTCGGCGATGGTGAGGCTGTTCTGGGCCAGGAGCTCCTTGGCCTTTTTCATGCGGTAAGACTTGAGCAGATCAATGGGCTTTTTGCCGGTGAGCTGCTTCACCTTGCGGATGAAGTGCATGTGGCTCAGGTGCATCGCCTTGCACATGGCCTTGACGTTGAAGTCGGATTCGGAGACGTTCTCCTGCAGCAGCCCAACCAGCCGACTCATGAATTCCTCGTCCGGGGAGGGTACCACTTCCGACTCCGGGGTAAGCTGAAAATCCAGGTTAAACTTCTCCCGCAACCGGCGGCGTTGCTCCAGCAGGTTCTCGATGCGGAGCAGCAGCAGTTCCGGGTTGAACGGCTTCGTAATGTAGTCGTCCGCCCCCCGCGAATACCCGGAGGCTTTGTTCTCATCAAGCACCCTGGCGGTCAGTAGGACGACGGGAATGTGGCTGGTCGCGAGATTGTCCTTCAGTTGGTGACACAGCGTGACGCCGTCCATCTCCCCCATCATCACGTCGCTGACCACCAAGTCGATGGACTGCTGGCGGGCCAGCTGCAGCCCCTCCTTTCCGTTTACGGCGGTCACCACCCGGTATTTGTCCTGTAACAGCTGCGCCAGGAACTGAAGCATGTCCGGATTATCCTCCACGACGAGTACCGTCCGCGCCTGATCGTCGACCTCTGCCGCCGCATCCTCCCCCTCCCGTTCCGATTCCTGGTAACCGCTGAGCAGCATGGCGGTTTCCTGGCGGATGGCCGACAGGCTCGGCCCACCGGATGGCTCCGACGAGTGATCGACGGGACGACCCGGAACGAAGGGTAGGTAGACCGTAAAGCGGGATCCCTGACCCGGAGTGCTACTGACCCGAATGTCGCCCTGCATGAGGTAGATGAGATCCTTCGTGTAACTGAGGCCAATGCCGGTACCCGACTCCGTAGACGCCCCGCTGGGCGAGGTAAAGTACTTGTCGAAAATGAGCGCGATCTTATCCTCACTAATGCCGCTCCCGGTGTCTTCCACCTGAATCTCAACGTACTTGTCGTAAAACCCACTTAGTCCGACCGCCTCAGCCGTAACGGTCGTCAGACTTACCCGAATACTGCCGCCCGGCGGGGTGTGGCGGAAGGCATTGGACAACAGATTGGCCAGAATCTTTTCCACCTTATCGACATCGAGGGCAACGAAGGTGTCCTCGCCGTGATGGCTGTATTCAAGAAAAATATCCCGCTGCAGGGCAAGGTCTTCGAAGAGTTCGGTGATGCTGCCGAGGTACTCGGCGAGCTTGACGTCGCTGAGCTTGATCTCCAGCGCACTCTGTTCGATGCGGCGAATCTCGAGCAGTTGGTCGATCAGTGCCAGAAGGCGTCTGGCGTTTCGCTGTACGATCACCTGCAACTGCTGGCGGCGTGAAGGCGATAAGCGATCCTGTTCCCGCACGAGTTGGTCGATCGGCCCCAGGATCAGGGTCAGCGGCGTTCGCAACTCGTGCGAAATGTTGGTGAAGAAGCCCAACTTGGCTTTAGAAAGGTTTTCGAGTTGCCCCACCAGCCCCTCGAGCTGATCGCGCTGCTGGCGAATCTCCTCATTGCGGTCCTGCAGGGAGACGTTGACGGTTTCCAGTTTGGCGTTCTTGCGGTGCACCCGGTACTCGTAAAGGCCGAAGGTGAGCAGAAACAGCAACATCAGGCCCAGGAACCACGCTTGCTTCCAGACCGGGGCCAGCACCTCGAAGTTTACCACGGCCGGGGTCGGATCTACGTTAAAATCGAGGTCCCGGGTCTTCACCTCAATGCGGTGCGGTCCGTGGCCCAGATCGGTGAAGGCAAATTCTTCGGCGGGAGAGAAGGGCATCCAGTCGCCCCCGTCCAACCGGTAGGAATACGTAAGGTGCTCTTTCCTGGTCTTCCCGAAGTAGTCCTTTCCCGACCAGGAAACGATGCCGTTTCCATCCGCCGGTACTCGCTCCGTATAGAAGGCAATGGACGTCTCCGGCGGGGTCCGGGAGGGCCGGTAACGGGTCGAATAAAAATCGTACTGGTCGCTGCTCAGGCGGCTACCGTTCAGTGCCTGTCGCTTCCAGTTGCGCGATACGTGGTCGATCCAGATGTACTCGTCGGTGTGGCGGATGGTTCCCCCCTCGAAGTCGACGTCGAGTTGCTCCGGAAAGAAGTTGCGCGTCCAGGAAGATCCGTCGAAGGCACACGTTCCGTTTTCGGTAGCGACCAGGGTAATGGAGTCGGACAGGGCATCGATGCTGATGATGGTGTTGCCCGTAAGGCCGTCGGCGGTGGTGTAGTTGGACCAGGTCGTTCCGTCATACACGAACAGACCGTAGTAGCGGGAACCCACCAGTAGCCGGTCCGGGGTGCTGTGCAGGCAATTGACGTACTGGCGTAGCCGTTCGTCCGCGGCGGGTTCCCATCGTTCGCCGTCGTAGAAGAGCAACCTGCTTCCCCCGATCCAGATGCGGCCATCGGGCGATTCCCCGATACCGTACACGTTCGCCTGCGTCAACCCGTTCGTCCCAGTGGGATGCTGGATCCAGTTCAGCTCGTCATCCAGCGGATCGGGCAGCTGCAACAATCCGCTGGTAAACCCATCCTGCGGCCGTGCGTCCACGCTGCCCCCGAACCACAGGGTACCGTCGCTGGCCTCGAACATGGCGCGGTAATCGATGCCCCAGGACAGGGTCGGGTGGCGGTGCATTTCCCACCGGCCGTCGCGCCAGCGTGCCGTAGCAGCCCGGCCCCGGTGCGATCCCGCCGCCCAAATCTGTCCGTGAGTCGTGTGCAGCAGCCCGACGGGAGTATCCATGAGGCCGTCGGCGCTTCCGTAGGCCGTCCACCGGTCGCCGATCCTCCGCACCACCCGATTATCGTGTGCGACGAACCACTCCTCACCGGCACCATCGGCAAACTGAAAGCTGAGCCCCGCATAGGTAAGCCAGCGGTCGTAGGACAGATCGAGCAGGAGCAACTTAGACTTATAGCCGGCCAGCCACAGCTGACCGCGGCCGTTGCGCTGCAGGATGACCCGGTTGGCCGGAATGGGATACTGAGGAGCCTTGTACATCTCCCAGTTGCCGCCGGGGAAGTAGGCAAAGAGCTTGGCGATGGTGCTCACCCAGATGATGCCGTCGTCCGATTGCACGATGTCCGTCATGTACTCATCGCCCCCGAAGCGACGATTCAGGTATATGGTCTCCCACTCCTTGCCATCGTACACCAGGATCCCCCGGTCGGAGCTCGAATTGATGACCCAGATCCTCCCGTCGGCTGCCTCCAGCAATCGCTGTTCTTCACCAATCATTAGATCGGGACCGCTCTCCGTCACCGTAAAGTCGCTCAGGCCGTCCGCCCGCACGGAGGACCAGCGGAACCGTAACAGTTTGCCTACCTCCAATTCTGTAGAAACGGCAAACCAAACGTTTCCCTTACTATCCTCCAACGCATCGGAACCGTCGCGAAAGTCACCGGCTTCACTGAGTACCGCGGCCGGAAGCGCGATCCAGCGTGCCCCGGGAAAGGAAGCCCGCAGCGCTTCTATCCGGGATGCGGAGGTAAAAAAGGTCAGCCCGCCGTCGAGTTGTAGGTGAATAAATCCCTGGGTGGAACTGGCCACTACGCTGCCGTCCCCCATTTCACTGAGGGAGAGGAAGGAGAACTCGTCGGAAGTGGCTAGCAGCGTCTCCCACCGGGTACCGTCGTAGCGATATATGCCCCGTTGACTGGCCGCGTAGACCGATCCGGCGCGGGTCACCAGCAACTGATCTACGGGAGCTTCGGTCGGGCTACCCGCTTCGCGGTGGATCGTCCACCCGTAGCCGTCGTACTCCATCACCCCCTCGCTGCCCCCCACGAACACCCTCCGGTCGGGAGTCTCCACGATGCAGCGAACGCCGGCACCGTCCAGCTCGGGAAATTGCCGCCAGCGCCACGCTTCCGAAAGCGGATTTACGGTTTGGGGAAAATATGGATCGGCGGCGTTCAGCAAATTCCCCGAGAGGCCGATCAGTGCAAGGAGCAGTATTCCCAACAGCTTGCTTTTCTGCCAACTTTCACCGCACCTGCGTCCCCGCCGCTCTCCCATGACGGTGAGCGAAGCGACGGAAAATCCGCACGGAGAATAACGTTGGTGCATGTTCGATCGAATGAAGCCCGAAAAAGCAAGATAACGCACCCGGCCGTAAGGCTACAGCCCGGTGCCGAGCACCCCGTACAGGCTTTCTACCCCCCGGAAGTAGTTGCTGAGACGAATATTCTCGTTCGGACTGTGCTGATTGTTATCCGGATTAACGAGTGGCAGTACGATGGCGGGTACGTCGAGGGTGTTGACGAAGGGCGCGATCGGAACCGAGCCACCCATGGTGCGGACCAGTACCGGCGGCTCACCGAAAGTATTGGTCAGGGCCCGCTGCAGCCAGGTGCCGGTCGGTCCGTTCAGGTCAGTGCGGAAGGCGCCGTACTCGCTCCGCCCGCTGAAGCTGGCCAGTCGGGGGTAGTCGAGCCGTTCCTGATCGGTCGGTTCACGCCCGTCGGGGATGAGGTGAAAGCCCTGATTCTTGATGTGCTGCTCCACCAATTCGAGCAGCCGGTCGCCGTCGCTTTCCTTCACGAGTCGCAGATCCAGGTTGGCTACCGCGGTGGCGGGAATGATGGTACGCGCCGCGCTGCCCACCCAGCCGCTCGACATGCCCCGGATATTGAGACTAGGGTACTGCAGAGCCTCCTGTAGGTTCTCCCCCACCCCGTCGGGCTCACTGAATCCGATGGCCTCCCGGATCTGCCGCGGATCGTCGGGTACGCCGGCCATCATTTCGCGGGTAGCTTCGTCCAGCTCGATGCCGTCGTAGTAGCCGGCGATCGTGACCCGCCCCTGCTGGTCCTTCATGGAACCCAGCAACTGGGCTAGGCGCAGGGCCGGATTGGGCGCGTAGTTCCCGTAGTGTCCGCTGTGCTGGGGCAGCCGCGGACCGTAAACCGTCAGTCGGGCGGTCGCGATTCCCCGGGCTCCCCCCACCAGGGTCGGCTCGTTGATCGCGTGTACGGGTCCGTCGAGGATCACTAGGTGGTCGGCGGCGAGGGCCTCCCGGTGGGTTTCGACGGCGCCGGGCAGGTCGGGACTACTCCCTTCCTCCATCGGATCGACGATGAATTTTACGTGATACGCCGGGCGTTTTCCGTCGGCGATCATCTGATCCCAGGCCACCAGGAACATCATGATCGGAGCCTTGGCGTCGCTGCTGGAGCGGGCGAAAAGCCGTACGTCGCTGGTGTCGGGTCGCGCGGTCAGTTCCGCGTTTTCGTACTGGATGCTGCCGGCCTCATCCACCGCCATGGTTCCGTAGACGGGGTTGAAGGGCGGCGCAAGCACCCACTTGCTGGGGTCGACGGGCTGGCCGTCCACGTGGCCGTAAAAGAGTACCGTTTCGGCATTTGCATCTTCGGCCGGGAAGCCGAGCAGCAGCAGGTCAATGCCTTCGTTGGGTAGCCGTTGGGTGGTAAATCCCCGCTTACTGTATTCCCGTTCCAGCCACTGCAGGTTCGGTTCCAGTTGCCCTTCGATGTGGGCGTCGTTGGACAGGGATAGGAAGTCGATGAACTGCGGCAGACTACTCAGCGTGCGCTCGTAGAGGGCGGAGGTTTGGGCGGGGACGCGGGAGCAGAGAACACAGAGTAAAAGCAGGCTGAAGTAACGCATAGGTTGGTTTGGGACTAACGATTAACGGCTCATCTTATAAGCCTCGGTGGTCACAAAGTACTTCGTAAGCATATTCGTCCGCTCCCATTCGGGTATTTTTCCGTCGATCAGGTACTTCAGGTACTGTTCCGTGACCTGCCCGAAGTGGTCCTCGTGGCCGGTGCGGAGATCCGCTGGCACCGTGATCTCGTAACCCGAGTCGGCCCCGCGGTAGGCAATACCGGGAAACTGGTCCTGCAGCTCTTCGATTGCGGCCTTCAAGACTTCCTCCGTTAGTGCCCCTACCGGCTCGACGTACAGCGTCGGGGTATATTTCTGGGCGGCGTCCTGGCGGATGACCAGATTGGCCTTCGTGCCCCGCATGATCGAGTAGTGGGTATCGGCGGCACCGGGAGGGGCTTCGTAATTCCAGATCACGGAGGCCTTACCGTGTACGCCGCGCACGGTGAAGTCGATCTCGCCATTGGCGAAGACTTCGAGCTTGTCGCCCTTCATGCGCGGCCGCAGGTAATCGGGGAATTCACTCAATCCCGTCACGTGGGAGAACTGACCGAGGTCCATTTCGGTCGCCCAGCGCCGGGCCCTTACCACTTCCACGTCTTCGACTCCGATGGGCTGATCGGGAAAGGTTTCCCACAGGATCAGGTCGACCAGGTGAGTGGCTACATCCACGATTCCCTCGCCCTGCTGCTCCACGTCGAAGAACCAGGCCGGCCGGATGAGCGGCGCACCGGAAACCTCCTTACTGAAGTGGTGCACACTCTCCTTGCTGATGGCGGGCTCGTCGACCGACCCCTTCACCAGTTCGCCGAATAGCTCGGGCTGCTGGGATAGCGCCCGCTGCAGCATCGTCGTGATCTCGAAGCGCTCGGTCATGATGTCGTAGACGAGCAGGCCCTTTTCCTCCGCTTCCTCCAGGGTGGACTTTAGTAGGTCGTATTCCGCCGGATCGATCACCATGGGCTTATCGGCCAGCACGTTCAGGCCGTTGTCGACGGCGGCCTCGATGTACTCCGTTTTGCGGCCGTTGTTGCCGGACAGCACCACCACGTTGCCGGCGCGGTCGGCTAGCATGCGGTCCAGGTAATCCGGTCCGGTGTACACTTCCTCCTTCCAGGCGGTCGGATTGTCTCCCGAGTTGTAGCGTTCGATGCGGCCGAGGTGTTGCTGCACGTCGTCGCCGGGGGGAGCGTAGACGTGCACCGTCGGATCGACTTGCTCGTACATCTTTTTCTGCACCAGTCCGGCGTGGAAGTGGCCGGGATCCAGGGTGATGAGTTTGACCTCACCGGCACCGCCCCGGAAGCCGGTGGTCGTCGGATCGTTGGCCGGTGGATTGGAGGAAGCACAGCCCATGATGGTGGTCAGGATAAATAGGGGGAATATTCTCACGGTGGGAGTTTGTCGGTTATCGTCGGGAACTACAGGACGGTCTTTACTTAGCGCGCATTGCCGGCCAACACGGGGATGTTTTCGTAGCCGTAGGGATAGCGCTGCGACCGCGACAGCATCCGGTTGGCGGCGTCGTTATCTTTAAATCGCTCGTTGATGGGGTCCCAGTGGAGTTTACCGGGCACCTTCATAGCAATGTGGGAGATCAGGCAGGCGGTGCAGGAGCGGTGGGCCACCTCGGCGGGGGAGATGGTCAGTTCGCGCGACTTCATACACTCGAGCCAGTTTCGGTGCTGTTCGGGACTGTCGTAAAGCCGGATGTCGTCTTCACCGATTTCGAGCTGCCCCTTATCGAGCGAGGTCTTGAAGGCGGGTGAGTTGCCGAAGTCCGGGTCGTTGGCCGTGACGGCGACGTTGCCACGGGATACGAAGATGTCCCCGTCCGTTCCGTAAAAGTGGATGCCGTTGGGCAGTTCTCCGTCGATGATCATGGTGGCTCCGTTGGCGTACTTGCTCTCGACGTGGTAGGGTCCGTGGACGGTCCACAGGCCCTCAGTCGGAAACTCGGCCGTGGCTTCCAGTTCGATCGGACCGGTAAATTCCGTGCCCATGCCCCAGTGGGCGATATCGATGTGGTGTACCCCCCAGCCCGTAATCATACCGGCGCCGAACTGCTCGCAGCGCAGCCAGCCGGGACGGGAAAAATCGTCCTGCGGGTGCACTCTTTCCAGGGTGTAGGGGACGTAGGGCGTGCGGCCGAGCCACATGTCGTAGTTCAGGTTTTCGGGGACGGGCATGGGCGTCGGGTCTCCGCCCGCCGGGTCGCTGGGCAGGCCGATCTCTACCCGCTCGATCTTACCGATGCGTCCGTTACGGACCAGCTCGCAGGCGCGCCGAAATTGGGGCCACGGGTCGGTCGAACGCTGCTGGCTGCCGAGCTGGAACACTACTCCGGAACGGTGAACGATGTCGCTCATCATCCGTCCCTCCGCCACGGTGAGGGAGGTGGGCTTCTGCAGGTAAATGTCCTTCCCGGCCAGCGCGGCCTCGATGGCGGGCTGGGCGTGCCAGTGGTCCGGAGTGCTGATGATGACGCCGTCGATGTCGGGACTGGCGAGCAACTCCCGGTAGTCGTCGTACATCTTCACGTCGATGAACTTATCGCTGCCCTTGTTCTCGCGGTAGTACTGCTCGATGTAGGCTTTGCCGAGTTCCTTGCGCTTACTGTCCACGTCACAAACGGCGACGACCCGCGCCATATCGTTCTTCATCGTCTCGGGAAGATCATGCCCCCGGGCGATGCGGCCGAAGCCGATCTGGGCGATGTGCAGCTTGTTGCTGGGCGCGTTCTTACCGAGTACGGAGGCAGGAACAATGGTGGGAAAAGCGACGGTGGCGGCCGTGGCTAGGAGAGATTTTTTGATGGCGGATCGACGATTCATAGGACAGGGATTGAGGGGACGAGGGGAGAGAAGGATTAAAGGAGAGAGGGATTGAGGGGGAGAGGGAATGAATTACTCCGCGGCCCAGCGGATACCGCCGAGGATGTGCCGGAGGAACTGGGGGTCGGAGTAGTGCTCGATGCGGTGACCGAGGGAGGTGTACCACTGGCGCCCACCGTCGGTGGTGTGGTACCAGGAGGTGGGGAAGGTGCTGCCGAAGGTGTCGGCCGGGTAGGTGGTTTTACCTTCCTCGTCATCGACGGTGCCGAGGTCGGCGGCGAGCAGTACGTGGATGGCGGGATTGAGCTGCTTGAGGTAATAGCATTCATCGTCCCTGATGTGCCAGGTGGCGGGCAGGAAGTCGGTGGAGGGGTGATCGGAATCCACTACCAGCACATCGAAATCCTGCCGTTTGGCGTGGCGGTGAAACTTGCCGCCCAGATTGCGCCAGAACCAGGGCCAGTCGCGCTCCGAGCCGCAGGCGGAGTGAATGCCCACGAAGCCACCACCCGCCTCGATGTACGATTTGAAGGCTTGCTCCTGTTCCGGGGTGTCGAAGATGTCGTTGTTGGTATTCGAAAATACCAGCACGTCGAATTCTTCCAGTCCATCGGGAGTGAACATGCCCGGGTCGTCGGTGGCGACTACCTCGAAGCCATTGTCCTTACCCATCTGCTCGATGGCCACGATGCTGGCCGGAATGTTGTCGTGCACGAAGCCCTTGCCGTTCTTGGTATACAGCAGTACCCGCGCACCCGCCAGACCATTATCATCGTTCCACCGCACCCGCGGGGGATGGGCAAAGTCCTGCCAGTAGCGGTTGGCGGTCGTGGTGTCGAGTTGGCCGTCGTAGACGAGCATGCGGTACTTAAGTTGGTAAGTGCCGCCGGGTCGCATGACGTAATCGCGGTCCTGGGCCGGATTAAAATTAACGAAGACGTTCTCCTTTCCCCCGTTCGCCCCGGTGGGCCAGATGCGAATCTGCTCGGGAAAGTTGTAGTTGCCGGGGTGGGTCATGAAGAGGATGCCCGAGCGGCCGTGTTCCGTGGGGCCTTCGACCTTCATCCACCGCGCACGGGTCGCGTTACCGTCGGATTTATTCTTGCCCCCGCTCGTGAGCAGCTCGACGTTGTCGTCGTTCCAGCTGGCCCGCCCGCGGTAGCCGAAGCCCTGGTAGCGGTAGGCCTTTACGGTGAAGGGTTCGCCGGTGATGTTCGTCTGCCTGGTGGTGTAGTCGACCAGGTAGTTGTCGTCGTCTGCCGGCAGTACGCGCAGATCGAGCGTCTCTTCCAGCAGTTGTTCGGGATTTTCGGCCACGGCACTGTCGCGGTAGGCCAGGTAAGCGTGGCGGGCGGTCAGTCCGGCCTGGACGTTGCCGTCCGTCACTTCACTCACACCCTGTGCTTCCACCGTTCCGTGTCCGCGCACCAGGTTCCAGAAGTCCAGCTCCTTACCCCTGAATTCGGTATGCGTCCAGGGATTCCACACGCCGTAGTGGTGGTAGTGGTCGGGTGGCTGAATGCGGGAAAGGGTATCGCCGCTCGGCGAGAGCAGCGGGTGAAGGTAGCCGCCCCGCGAAAAGATCGGATCCACGCCGTCGGGTACCGCGGCGGGGGCGTACTGGTAGGTCATTACTTCCCTCCCGTTCACGGCAAATCGTACGGCCCCGTCCTCATTCTGGGCGGTGAACGCAGGAGCAGGGGAAGTCACGGAAGCCTGGCGAAGTTGGTAGTTCCGCGATGTACCGGCTGGTGTCGACCCGGTCATGATCCAACACAACTGGCGATTATCCCACTGGGCGGTCACCGCTTTGTCTTCCCCGTCCGTGACCTCGTACAGGGTCAGGGTGGCGCGATTGGACCAGAGGCTGTCCGGCACTTCGGTGCACAGCGGAGTATCCGTGCGGTCGTACGCACCGGCAGAGGCCGAGAAGGTTGGGGTGACGGATTGTCCCATCAGGGTGACGCTTCCCAAAAGGGCAAGGGAAAAAATATGTTGATGCATTCTCGACGAGTAGGTGTTGGAGCAGACCAAAGTAGGAAAAACCATTCATTCGTTAACGTTCGTCACTTACCCAGAGCCGTTGGCACGAAAAACCGGTAGCTGCCGGAACCCAATAGAACCGTAACGTTCTTATCCGTTTGCTGCACCTCGTGGACCCCGTTCCCACCGGTAAGTAGTTCACCATCCAGTTCAACCCGCTCCGCCGTAGCGTCGGGTAGCACGAGCTCAGCCGTCGTGTTCGGTGGGACGGTGATGTTGACCGTCAGGCCGGCATCGGACAGTTGCCATCCGCTGGCGGCGGGACCGTAGGGGGTAAGCAGTTCGGCGGTGGCGTCGGTCAGGCTGCCGCCGGGCCGGGGACGCAACTTCAACCGTCGGTAGCCCGGTTCGCTTGCATCGGTATCCAGTCCGGCTACGGTCCGGTAGAGCCAGTCGCCCACCGCCCCGTAGGCATAATGGTTGAAGGAATTCATGGTGATGGCCTGGAAGGTAGAGTCGGGCTTGATGCCGTCCCACCGCTCCCAGATGGTCGTAGCGCCCCGGGTGACGGGATAGAGCCAGGAGGGGTATTCCTTCCGCTCCAGCAGTTGGTAGGCATCGTCGAGGTAGCCGAAGCGGGTAAGCACTTCCAGCAAGTAGGGCGTACCCAAAAAACCCGTGGTGAGGTGGCCGTAGGAGCGGACATTTTCTACCAGGCGCCGCGCGGCCTGCTCCCGCAGATCTTCCGGAAGAATGTCGAAGTGCAGGGCGAGCACGTAGGCCGTCTGGGTGCTGCTGACGAGTCGGCCGCCCGGAGTGACGTACTCGTGGAGGTAGGCCTCCCGCAGTTGTTTGGCCAGTTCCCGGTAGCGGGTGGCGTCCGCTGTTTTTCCCAGTATTTCCGCGGTCCGGGCCAACAGGTCGGTGGAGTAGACGAAGAAGGATTGGGCGATGAGGTATTTATCGGTTACCGCCGAGCGGCCGTCGTTGTCGTCGTTGGCGGAGTAGAAGAGCCAGTCGCCGAAGTGAAAGCCCGTATTCCAGAGCATACTTTCGCCGGCCTTTTCCTCCATATACCCCACCCACGCCTGCATACTAGGGTATTGCTCTTCGAGAATGCGCCGGTCGCCGTAGGCCAGGTACATCGTCCAGGGGGCGATCGTCGCTACGTCGGCCCACCCGGCCGCGCCGGCGGCATTCGCTCCGAGTACGTGGGGGATGACGAAGGGCACGGAGCCCGATTCCAACTGATCGGCCGCGAGGTCCTTCAGCCACTTCTGAAAAAATCCGGAGACGTCGTAATTAAAGGTAGCGGTGCGGGCGAACGCCTGGGCGTCGCCCGTCCATCCGAGCCGCTCATCCCGCTGGGGACAATCGGTGGGGACGTCCACGAAGTTTCCCCGCTGCCCCCACTGGATGTTGCGCTGCAGCTGATTGATCAGCGAGTCGGAACAGGTGAAGGTGCCGGTGGGCCTCATGTCGGAGTGGATGACCTCGGCGGTGAACCGATCCGGGGAAAGCGTGCCCGGCCACCCCTTCACCCGGATGTAGCGGAAGCCCATAAAGGTGAACTGCGGCCGAAAGGTTTCTTCGGCCCCGCCCGCCAGGGTGTAGTCGATGCGTTGCTTGGCGGCGCGCAGGTTGGTGGTGTAGAAGTTGCCCTCCTTATCCAAAACCTCGGCGTGCTCTACGGTCACTGTGGTTCCCGCCGGTCCGGACACGGAAAAGGCGACCCGCCCCACCAGGTTTTGGCTGAAGTCGAGTACGGTATCCCCCTCCGGAGTTACGATCAGTTCTACGGGATCGAGCGTTTCGGTGACCCGCACTCCGGGGCCGACCGGTGCCACCAGTATCTCCTTGCTGTGGTCCGCCACCCGTACGCCGGCCCAGTTTTCGGCGCTGAATCCGGGCTCCGTCCACCCGCTTTGCTCCCGGCGGGCGTCGTACACCTCCCCGTTGTAGATGTCGGAGCTGCGGATCGCGCCGGTGCCGGCCCGCCAGTCGCCGTCGGTCGTGATGCGCTCGGTCTTGCCGTTGCGGTAGGTTACTTCGAGCTGGGCGAGCAGGCCCAGTTTCGTACCGTAGTGATTGCGGGCGTCGGCCCAGGCCAGGTAGCCGCGGTACCACCCGTCGCCCAGGGCTACGCCGATGGCGTTCGGACCGCTCCTGAGGTGATCGGTCACGTCGTAGGTCTGGTACTGCAGCCGCTCGTCGTAGACCGTCCAGCCCGGGGTGAGGAGCAGGTCCCCTACCCGCTTGCCGTTGATTTTTGCTTCGTACACGCCGTGGGCCGTGATGTAAAGCCGAGCGGAGACGATGTTGTTACCCAGGTCAAATTCCCGGCGCAGGAGGGGGGCGGGCATGGACCGGTCTTCTGCTTCGGTCAGGTCGGGCTCGATCCATTCGGCGGTCCAGTCCGCGGGTTCCAGCAAACCGGTTTCCCACCGGGCCGGTTGGCTCCATTCGGTGGGCTGGTCACTACCCGTCCAGGCCCGGACTTGCCATACGCGTTGCTCCCGCGACCCCGCCGCCGGTCCTGCGTAATCAACGAGCACGGAAGCGTCGGAATCGACCTTTCCGGAGTCATGTATAAGCCTGCGCCCCCTGACCAAATCCGCCTCACTGGCCGCTACCCTAATCTGGTAGGCGGTCTGCATGATGTCGCGCTGATCGGACTGCAATTGCCAGCTAAGTCGGGGGTGAATTTCCCCTACCCCTAAGGTATTTTCTTGCTGCTCGAAGCGGAGGTTGGTTACGGAAACGTCCTGGGCATGGATGATGCCAAGACCGAGAAACAGTAGAAGGAGCAAAAATCGCATAGGAGAGTGCAATGGTGAACCCCCTAAGGTATTGATCCGCCGTTAGTAAACTGTCCTGTACTTTCCTGTAACGGCACCCTCACGCCCTGCATCACCTCCGCCAGTAGGGTATGCGAATGCAATCGTGCGCCGTGGTCGAAAATATGGGAGGCCACCATCAGTTCGTCGATCCGGGTAAGCTTGGTGAATTCGCGCAGGTCTTCCTCCAGGGTGGCTTTACTTCCGAAGAATGAGGCGGACAGCATCTGCCCGACGTACTGCCGCTCGGCCTCCGACCAGAGTGCGTCCATGGAGTCGACGGGGGGCTGCATCAGTCGCCGTTTGCCGGTCACGATCCCCAGAAAGGCCTGCTGTAGGGTAGTCGCTAACCGGTTGGCTTCCGCGTCCGTATCGGCGGCCACCACGTTCACGCAGGCGATCACGTAAGGCTCGGAGAGGACGGCGGACGGCCGGAAGTTTTCGCGGTACCGCTTCAGAGCGGGTAGCAATTGCGCCGGAGCGAAGTGACTGGCGAAGGCATAGGGCAAACCAAGCAGGCCCGCCAAATACGCACTTTCCGTACTGGACCCGAGAATGTAAATGGGCACGTCGAGTCCCTCCCCGGGAATGGCGCGTACCTGGCTACTTCGGTTCTCGGCGGAAAAGTAGGTCTGCAGTTGCTGAATATCGCGGGGGAAGTCGTGGGCCGCGTCAAAACGATGCCCGCGAATGGCCCGGGAGGCAACCGGGTCGGTGCCCGGCGCGCGTCCCAGCCCCAGATCGATTCGGTTGGGGTAGAGCGAGGCCAGGGTGCCCATTTGTTCGGCTACGACCAGCGGCGAGTGATTGGGCAGCATGATGCCGCCGGAACCTACCCGCAGGGTGGTCGTACCGCCCGCCAGGTAACCGATCAGGATGGTCGGGGCCGAACTCGCAACGCCGGCCATGTTGTGGTGCTCCGATACCCACATGCGGGTGTAGCCGAGTTGCTCGATGTGGCGGGCCAGCTCCAGGCTTTTGCGGAAGGTATCGGCCGGTTGATCCCCCTCGGCGACGGCGGCGAGTTCGAGGACGGAGTAAGCGAGTTGGTGGGGAGGATTGCTAGACATATCGGTAGGGTTTCGACTGCCCCGGGCGGGGCCTACGAATACAATATGCCGCCGAAATGGTTGGGTGTCCCGCCGTCCGCTACCGCAGCGCTTCCATGCTATCCTGCCGCACCTGGATGATGCCGCGGCGGGGCCGGTCCAGATCGATGATGATAAATACCAACAGGCAGATCAGCAGGTTCAGCACCAGGGCGGGGACGCGGGAGCGACGTTCCCCCAGTCCGGTGGAATACCCGATGAGCGCCCCCGTACTCATAAAAAAGACGAACAGCAGGTAAAAAATCGCCGGGGGCACGTGGCGTTGCAGGGCGTCGATGCGGCTACCGTAGGCATCGATCATTTCGTTGACGGCCTGGAGGAAGTAGCCGGTCTTGACGGGGTTGGGATTGGCGTCGGCGGCCGCTACGCCGATGTCCCAGATGCGCTGCTGCAGGGCGGAGGTTTCCCGGTTTAGTGCTTTGCGTTCTTCGCGGTGGGTAAGATCGACTTCGGCGCTGCGGAGCCGCAGTTCGATGTACTCGTCGATGGCGACTTGCGCCTGACCGTCGAAGGGTTCCGGCAGCAGGGCGGTCCGCAGCTCGGCGGTACCGATGGCGTTGGCTTCGTTCACCTCGGCCCCGGAACGCTCGTCGTAGCGCTGGATTGACATGCTGAAGGTAAAGCCCAGGATAAGGGCCAGCAGACCGAGCACCCCACCCTGGATGGCGGAGGTTTGTGATTTGACGTCGCTGTCCGAACGATCGAGGTAGTATCCTCCCATCCGCAGTCCCAGCTCATTGGCGATGACGATGAGGACAAATAGGATGACCGCAATTAAAACACTGTTCAGGCTATACATATCGACCATGGGAGGTGAATTATCGGAGGGCTTCCATGCTGTCCTGCTTCACCTCGATGACGCCGCGGCGGGGCCGGTCGAGGTCGATGATGATGAACACCAGCAGGCAGATCAGCAGATTAAGGACTAGGGCGGGGACGCGGGAGCGACGTTCTCCCAGACCGGTCGAGTAGCCGATCAGCGCACCGGTAGCAATGAAGAAAATAAAGAGCAGGTAAAAGATCGCCGGGGGCACGTGGCGGTTGAGCACGTCCAGTCGCCGACCCTGAGCGTCGATCATGTCGTTGACGGCGGTCAGGAAGTAGCCCGTCCGTACCGGGTTGGGCGCTTCGTCCGCCGCGGCTACCCCGATGTCCCAAATGCGCTGCTGGAGCTTGTTGGTGCGGGCATTCAGGGCTTTGCGTTCGGATACGCGCGTGAGGTCGATGTGGCTGCTCTCCAGCCGGAGGTCGATGTAGTCGTCGATGGCAGACTGCGCCTCGGTAGCGTAGGGTTCGGGGAGCAGGGAAGTGCGGAGCTCGGCCGTACCGATGGCGTTGGCTTCCTCTACTTCCGCGCCGGCCCGGCTGTCGTAGCGCTGAATCGACATATTAAAGGTAAAGCCCAGAATCAGCGCCAGCATACCGATAATTCCTCCCTGAATGGCGGAGGTTTGTGACTTCACATCGCTGTCTGACTTATCCCGTGCCCGCTGCCCCAGCCGGAGTCCAAGAACATCGGCTCCGATAATTAAAAAGAACAGGATAGCGACGATAACGACGCTGTTGAGGTTGTACATGCAGGCGGTTTAGGGAGGCGAAGATAATCCGGCCGACCGATGTAACAACACGATTCCGTGTGGGATTCAGTCCGCCTAAAACGATCATTCCGGCCGGCTTTTAGGTTACGGGTACACGGCCGAAACCTTTCCGCCGCCGCAGCAATTTCCGGATCATATGCTCGTACGTCCCCACCCCACCGGCTGGCGCATCACCCTCCACCCCGCCCACGGACTACTCGCCGCGGAGCTGTATACCCACCTGCCCTCCACCGTGCCGCCGGAGCTCGCCCTGCCGACCGTTCTGGCCGTCGCCCAACACGACGATCACCAGCTCGATTTTGCGGCGGGGGATTACCTGACGGAACGGGGGGCACCGAAGGATTTTACCCTGCTGAAACTAAGCGAGGCACAGCGCAGCGAGCAGGCCGAAGGATTAATGAAAGATGCCTACCGGAAACACGGCTGGACCGGCCTGCTGATCGGCCGTCACTTTGAATTCCTGTATTCCGGACAACCGGTAGACGCCCGTTTAAAGAAATTGCTCCGCCAAATCTCTACCAAGCGAACGGAGATCCTTCATTCCCGGGCCTGGGCGGCGGATCTACTGGAAACTACCTACGGCAAGTTGCGGTTTTGCGACCGCCTGTCGCTTATCCTGTGCGGCGAGGAGGCTCCCTCCCCGGGACGCGAATTGGAAATAAACGACGCAATGGGCGAGTCGATCTTTCTGCGCCAGGAAGATGAATCACGCAAAGTCGTGGTACGTCCCTGGCCATTTGAGGAAGCGAGCTTTTCCGTTTCGGTAGAATCCTTCGTCCTGGACCAGCTCAGCTTCAAGAGCGGAGAAGAGTTGGGGAAAAAGCTCGCGGACACTCCGGCTGAGGTGCGCAGTTGGAACTTATGTGAGCAGTAGCGACGGTGGGTCAGCCCCGGCTGGTTCCCCTTCGCCAGCGGCGCGATTTGCGCATAAATCCGATGCTGGCTATTGCATAAATAAGGTTCAGAAGTACGTAAACGGTGACGTATGGCATCACCTCGCCGATTTCCACTACCTGGCTTCCACTCAGGTAGATAATAACGCATAGTACCAGGAATACCACGGATAAAACAAGGGCGACGGTAGAGAATAATTTCATTAAGGGTTTATTTCAATAACGGCCTGCGTATTTCGCTCTGAGCCCGTTACATGAGTAGGTGCGGCAACATACAAGCGCGTCATGGTAACCATTACAATTACCATTGCGCATAGTTAAATGGCGAAGATACGCCGTCAGCAGAGTGAAGTGGGCGTTTATCTCAGCTACTTCTACCCACCTGTGTATTATCAGACCTCGACGTGAACCAAAGTGGTTAATACCTCGGTCTTCAGACCATTTCATGCTATATATGGAGACAGAAAGATATAACTCCCTTGAATATTTACCACAGCACACAATAGAAAAAGTAGTATTTACCCCCCTTTCTTTAGCTGTTCACATAATTTATTGCTCCTGCGTCCCCGCCGTCCTCGGTAGGAGAAGCCGAGAAACCCAATCACTTGTGTTGGCGTATCCATATAAACGGCTCGGCCTAATTCACTGAAATATTGGAAGAGAAGGTCGCCTCACGAATTCGGCCGGACAGTACGTAAGTTCCGGAAGGCAAATCCGCTACGTCAATTTTAATTTGGTTGACGCCACCGTAAAAGGCCTGAATGCCCCTACGAACCGTACGCCCGTCTGCCGCGAGAAGCATCCACCGGCCACTTCCTTCCCCCTCCGAGTAAAGCTGGGCATACACTACGGAAGCCGCGGGGTTGGGGAAAACGGACACTTTGATGCGGGGGATAGCAGCTGACGAAAACAGGGAGGTCGTCGCATCGCCGGCCCTAGCCGCTCCCGGAATCCAGGCGTCCGTGCCAGACTCGTAAGCGCCAATATCGGGGGAAGCTCCTACGTATTCTTCGGTGTAGCCCGCTACCTCCATTCCGGCATCGATCAAGTCAGACCCTGGTGCGGGCCTAAAATCCCGGCTGCCGCGATCTACGAAGGGGTTGGTATTTACGATAAGGTTATTGGTTTCGGTTTGCCCCTCCCAATCGCCGACGGTGCTGAAATTATTAATGACCCGGTTGTCACTCTGTACATATCCGTTCAGCCAGATGCCCATGGCCGATTCCGGTGCGTAAAAGCTGTTGTTGATGATGTCGTTGTAGGAGGCGTCCCAGTTCATCTGCACGGCCGACCAACTGATGTTCCATACCATATTGTGGTGTATGGCATACCCCTTGCTGTTGTTGTCGAGGTAGATTCCGGCGGTGCGGCCGTCGGCATATTCCGGACCGTGGGAATCGTGGAACCAATTGTGGTGGATGGAGCTGTTCTTGCGGTTGGCATTGCCGACTACGTAGTACATGCCGCCGTCGTTGTTGATCCGCATGCAATCGTAGACGTCGTTGTAGGCGAATTCCGTCTCTAATCCCGGCATATAAATGCCATCCCGACCGGTCGCATAGAGGGTATTGTGGGTGACGACCGCACGATCGCAATTGATCCGGAGCGGGGAGGCGTGGATCCCCACCGTGTTGAAATTATGAATTTCATTCTGCTCCACCACTACATCGGACACGCCGCCCCATCCCTGTACGAAGATGCCGTTGTGAGAGCCGTATTCGATCAGGTTGTTGCGGATAATGGTATTGGAAGCCTGCACATGCACACTGCCCGATCCCACCTGAGCGCTGGTATTGTCGAGCTCGTCGATCATCTGTAGTCCGTGGGTGATGACATTGTCTTCGATCACGCAGTCGGATGCCCTGACGTGCACTTTCCCCCCGAATGTTTTCAGTCCGATGATCCTTATGTGGGGTTGCTCGAGCAGGATCGTTTGTTCGCGGGCCGTATACTCGGCGGTGCCAGCACCCGGATCCACGCCGGTGGGGGGAATGAACCGGAGCGTATTCGTTGCCGTATCGAAATGCCACTCCCGGGGATGGTCCAGACCGGCCAGGGACCCGATGAGGTAGGCCCGTCCCCGGTTGCCGTTGCGGAGGAGGGTCGGATTGTGGGGATTGAAGGGCCATTTAGTGATGTCCACGGCCGCGAAATTGACGGTTTGTCCCGCTACGCTGGTGACGGCCCGCGTCCAGCTGGTACCGGAGTGGGCGCCGAGGTACCAGATGTAGCCCCCGCTCCAGTCGCCGGGAGGAGCTGTGGAAAGGTCGATGCTCCCGGCGGTGCCTCCGGTGACCGGGTTCGCATCGATGGTGTAGGGATCGTGATCTAGGTTGTTCGGCCAGCGGGCGAGGTCCATCCGTTCTCCGTTGAAGTACAGGTTGTCAAGTCGGCCCAGTTTCATGGATACGGCGGCGGAATAATAGTTGTCGTCCGCGGTTTTAGTCCATTCCGTAATCGCTTCGGTCGCGGACACGGTGACGGACTCTTCCGCATATGCCCGGTAGGTGATGGGTGCGGCCGCGGTCCCGGCATTGACCGGTGAGAGTACTTCGCGGTAAGTGCCGCCCCGAATTAGGCAAACATCTCCCGCCTGCAAAACCGAGGACGCCTTGGCAATGGTCCGAAAGGGTGCTTCCCGGGTGCCGGGATTGTCGTCGTCGCCATCGGTAGCTACGTAGTAGTCGGTAGCGAATAAGGTAACCAGCGTAGTCAAAAGAAAACTGAGGGTCAGTAGGTATTTCATGCCGTCAATGTAGAACGCTGGGCCGGCAGGTGCTTAGTAGATACACATATGGGTTAAGCTTTTGGCGGTTCGTGGCATCCTGCCGCGGAAGTACCGGTTCGTGGCATCCTGCCGCGGGGCTAGCGGTTCGTGGCATCCTGCCGCGGAACATATAGGTGGAGTACACTTCCAGCGCTGCCGGAGGCAGCATTGTACTGTCGCCCCGATAGCTATCGGGGGAGGCAGCATCGTACTACCGCTGCCCGGGGGCAGCGTCAACCTGGGCCCAGTAATCGACGACAAAGACATCCTCGAGGTGGGGCTCCAGCACCTTTACGAAGGCCATGTGCGCCGGGTGGGGCAGGTAGGTTTCGCGGTCCGCTTCACTGTGGAAGGTGACGAAAAAAGCGTGGGTGAATCCCTTGTTCAGTCCTTCCGGGCTGTTGTTCACCCCCCATTCGTAATCGCGGATCGCGTCGATCTGGCCGGGCAGCGCACTGAAGGCCTGCTGCACACTATCGATCTGTGCCGGGGTGGCCGTTTCCTTGAAGGAGAAGAACACGGCGTGTCGCAGTAAACTATCGGGACGGTCTTCGTTGGTAGCTTCCATGGCGGGGGGCGTTTCCATCGTGGGTGGGGGCATTTCTTCCTGACATCCGGAGACGGTGAGCATCAGCAAAGTGAAAAGGAGAATAGCGTAGGGAGACATAGTATTACATTTTGACCAATATAGCACCTTACCTACGGACCGAACCCCGGATCGGCGGTTCGCGTCCTTAACTGTTGCGGGAAGCAGGGAGCTTTCCACTATCTTGCCCACCATGACCGCTGATCTGCCGATTTCATTTCAAGTAACCGCCGACCGGGCGGTGTCGGGACTTGACCCTTCCACGCCCATCGAGGAACTGGCCCGCTGGACCGGCGAAATGGCCCGTGCGATGATTGCCCGCGGGGACGCCTGCCCGGTCGGAGAAGAGGAAGATGTTACGGATCTGGAATGCCGCCTCACCCATTTCGTGTGGGCCGAACGAGCAAAACGCTTTTTAATGCTGTACCGCGACGTGCAGTTGCAGTTGCAAGTTGCCTCCCTCAAGGTGAAGGACGGTCAGGCAGGTAAGGAGCCGGTTGCCAGCCTGTACCGTCAGTCGCGCCGCGTCCTCGGCGATGCCCTGCGCGAATGGGAAGCGGATTTCACGGCCCAGCACGAGGCCCTCCTACGCAACGAGAACCAACGCAACCGACAACTGCGTGCCTGGAAACTACAGCACAACCCCTGGCCCCTCTACCGCCATCAACTGGAAACAATCAGCCGACAAAGCACCGAGTTGCTGGAAGAATACCAAAACCTGACCTCGCTCAGCGAACAGTTCGACGAGCTCCGCGTGCTGCTGCGCCGCGGCGTTTCGGCCAGCGAGGAGGTCATGGCCAAAACGTTGGAGCGCGCCCGCGAGATTACGACCTTCATCACCGAGGGAGACCACGATCCGGATCGCCCCGGCATTGTCGCCGCCAAACTCGATGACTACATTGCCGAGGAAGGCTCACCACCGCGGCTCGATCGCTTCACCAATGCCGTCACCGCCAGTATCGCCAAACTCAGCGAATCACAGCGGGTGACGGTGAGTTCCGAGGACGGGATGCTGAAGTACAAGGAAGTCAACTTTCGCCGCGCCACGGATCAGTGGATATCGGCCGAAGTCATGCCCCTGCTGTACGAACTGTGGGAACTCAGCGAGCAGACCAACAACGGACTGAACGTAGCGACCATGAACGTGCGCAACCGGGCCCTCCTGCTCTCCACCGAAGTCAAGGCCGGCCACGACGTAACCTTTAAGAACGCCGATCTCGCCCAGCCCTTCGGCAGTTTTCAGCAACGCACCTCTCAGCGCCGGGAGGTTTACGCCGAAATCCGCAAGCGGATCGAAAGTCTCATCGACACCAACCTGCGCCTGACCTCCGTGTACCAACCGGTTCCCGGTTTTCTGCCGCTCCCCCTACAGTCGGGCATCAACGTGTTTACCCGGCGACAGGGGCGACTGGTAACGGGCGTCCGGACCTGGCTGGCCGACCACGTCAGCGGACTCAGCAAACTGCTGGGCGACGCGGCCCGCGAGGAGCGACTCAGCATCAGCGAACGAACGGTACGGGTGATCCGCCAGCGCACGGCCTCCCCGGACAATGCCGCATACACCAATATCCTCATGACCAAGGGATACATCGGGGAGTCCTTTCTGGTGGGGCGGGAAAACGAAACCGAGCACCTGCGCCAGATCATCGACAACTGGAAGGTCGGCTTCCGGGGTGCCGTAATGCTCACCGGCAACCGCCTGGCGGGCAAGACGCTCTTCGGTGAACTCATCACCAATCGCTTCTTCCCCTCCCTCACTATTCGCTTACGTCCCTTCTCCGTCGTAACCGTGGGTGGTCGCCGACTTAAAACCACCGGCAACCTGGCGGAAGCCCTATCCTTCGTGGAGAAGTACACCGTACAGTCCCGGCCCCTGGTGTGGATCGACGACCTGGAAATCTGGTGGGACGAAGACCATACGCTGGCGGCAAATGTCCGGGCCCTGGGAGAACACATCGACGATTATTCGGCCCGCATCTTCTACCTGGTGTCCACCTCCAATGCAGTGTACAAACACCTCGATCGCTTTCTGGACCTCGATCGGGTCTTTCAATCGGAAATTAACCTTGACCGATTTGCCCTGGACGATATGCAGCGCGCGGTGCTCATCCGCCACGGTGCTACCCACAAGATCATGGTAGACGCCGAGGGGGAGCCCATCAGCGAAACAGCCTTTGGGCAGATGGTGAAGCGGATCTACCGGTCGACCGACGGAAACGTAGGTGAAACGATCAATCGCTGGGCCTACTTTACCGAACGGTATGATGCGGAGCGCGTGTACCAGCCGAAGGCAAAACGGTACGTACTGCCGGCCTTTCTCTCTCCCGATACCGCTACCCTGCTCTCCACCGTCCTGCTGGAGAAAAGGACCCGTGACTACCGCCTGCGGAAACTCTTCGGACCGGCGTACGGCGATCGCTACGGCAGCATCCTGCAACGCCTGATCCGGATCGGACTCATCACCCGCAACAACGACAGCACCCTGGAGATCACCGAAAGTGTGGTCAACGACATCGGTCGCATGCTCGAAACCGAAGCCTACCTCACCTACTCAAAATAAACGTCCGTGACTCCCTTGCTGCAACCCCATTTTGGCTGGACGGACCTGTTGTTCGCCGTGCTTCTCCTCTACGGCAGCTACGCCCTGTTGCTGATGGTTCGCGACCGGCTGCAAAAGACCAAACGCGCCGAAGGTTTCCGGGCCGGTGCCTACCGGATCATTGCGCCCTTCCTTTTGCTGTATGAGCCGCTCACCGCACTCGTGCTGACCGTCATCTTCGTCTTCATCGACCCCCTGCTGCACGGATTGCTGCTGTTAATCGTAGTAGTGGCGGGCTTCTCGCGCCTACGGGATTACCTCAGCGGACGCATCGTGCTTTTCAATCCCCTCATCGGGGTCGGGAAGCGCATGCGCACGGATCGGCATAAGGGCGTTATCTCCCGCATTGGGCGGATCGGGCTGTACCTACAGACGGGTGAGGGACTTCACTTCATCAACTATACGACGCTTCTGACGGAGGGCTTTTCCCTCATCACCGGTAAGGACATCGGTGGCTACTACCAGCTCGAAATGCCCCATCCCGAAGGGATCAGTCATCCCCTACGCCACCTGGCCGATCAGCTGACGACCACCCCGTATCTCGATCGCAGTTTCAAGCCGGACCTCGCCTTTGCGGGCAAGGACCAGCAACGCATCCACGCCCGCCTATCCGTCCGGGAAGAGAAGCACCTCTCCGAGTTGCTCACCCTGTTTAACGAGTGGGGCTACCCCGCTACCATCGCCAAACGCTAAGTCTCCCACCACCACTTTCCCATGGAACAAGTAGATCCCTACCTCCTCATTATTCAGGCCTCCGTCATCATCATCCTGTCCTTTTTCTTCGGAGAGGTGAGTAAGCGGACCAACGTGCCCTCCGTTCTGATGCTGATCGTGCTCGGCATCATCATTAAGATCGGCCTGGACGCAATTGGTTACGGCAACCTGAACTTTTTTCCCATCCTGGAAATTTTGGGCATCATCGGCCTGATCATGATCGTGCTCGAAGCCGCCCTCGAGCTCAAACTGGAACGCGATAAATTCCTCGCTATCGGCAAAGCCCTCACCGTTGCCCTGCTGGGACTCATCGCCTCCACTTGGGTAGCGGCCATCATCCTGGAGTACTTCATCGACGGCATGAGCACCCAGAGCGCCTGGCTCTACGCTACGCCGCTGTCGATCCTTTCTAGCGCCATCATTATTCCCAGCGTGACGGGCCTGAAGGGGCACAAGAAGGAATTCCACATCTACGAAAGCACCTTTTCCGATATCCTCGGCATCATGCTATTCTATTTCCTGACCAGTCAGCTGCCCATCACACCGGCGGCCGGAGAAACACTGGACGTCGTAGAACACACCGGTACGGGCGGACTGGCCTATCTGGGTAACGTACTCATTACCATCGTGGTCTCCCTATTCGCCAGCTACGCCATCGTGCTGGTCTTTCAAAACATCAAAAGCCACGTCAAGCTCTTTTTGCTCATCGCCGTGCTCCTGCTGCTTTACGCCATCGGCAAGAAACTCCACCTGTCTTCGCTGATCATCGTGCTCATTTTCGGCCTGTTGATCGCCAATATGCGGCTGTTTTTTCAGGGGCCTTTACGCAAGTGGCTCAATTACAAAAAAGCCTTGCACATCTACGAGGGACTGCACGTGGTCACCATTGAGACGGCCTTCGTGGTACGCACCTTCTTTTTCGTGATCTTCGGCGTCACCATCTCGCTGGCATCCTTGCTGAGCGTGGACGTGGCCATTGTCAGTCTGCTCATCATCCTGAGCATCTACCTCATTCGGTTCATCATTTTACGTATCTTCGTCGGCACCGATATCCTGCCGCAGCTGTTTGTTGCTCCTCGCGGACTCATCACCGTGCTGCTGTTCTACGCGATCCCGACCGAGGCCAATATTCCTAACTTCGAGCCGGGTATTCTGCTGTTTATCATTATTGGCACCAGCCTTATCATGACCCTGGCCATGGTAGCCGATAAAAAGCGTACCACCTCCGCCATCCGTAAAGTTGCTAGCTCCCCGGTCGGGTACGAACGCTGGAAAGCCCCCACCCTGTTGGAGGCTCCGGTTGAAAAAGAAGCGTGAGCAGGTGGGCGGGCGCGCAGGAGCAATGCAAACCGGCCTTCCGTTCAACTATTCTTATGCCATCCGCTAAAATGATTTATATCGCCGTCGGGATCGTCCTCATTGTCATTGCGACCTACTTCCTCGGTCCGAAGATCGATGTACCAACCTACGTCACTACCCTACCCGAGGTGCCCGAGCAGCCGGCCTTGCTCGAAGACTACATCGCCCGCAAGGAAACCGCTGCCCCCACCCGCCCCAATAACCAGGCCCGCATCGTTTGGGCCGACGCCAAGCCGGCAGTCACCGAATATGCCTTCGTTTACCTCCACGGCTTCGGGGGTAGCTACCGCGACGGCTATCCCGTGAACGTGAACGTCCCGGCAATTTTCGGAGCGAATGTCTTTCTCGGCCGCTGGTCGGGGCACGGACTGGTGGAGGAGGCCGCCCTCCGCGATTTTACTCCCGAAGGGGCGTGGGAAGACGCCCTTGAAGCCCTGGCCATCGGTAAGTCGATCGGGCGCAAGGTCATCGTGATGTCCACGTCGACGGGCGGCACCCTGGCCCTTAAACTGGCGGCGGAATTTCCGGACCAGGTTCACGCGCTCATCAATATGGGACCCAACGTGGAAGACGACCAGCCGGGCGCGTCGCTGCTGATGTCGCCCTGGGGACACGAGTTGGCGTACCTGGCCTCCTTCGGCAGCAACAAGAAGATCGGCCACGAAGAACCCGGTGCCGCCCAGTACTTCGATACCATCTACCCCTCCGAAGCCCTGGTGGAGCTTCAGGTGCTCGTTCAGACGACCATGACGCCGGAAACCTTTGCGGCAGTGAGCTGCCCCGTGCTGACCCTATTTTACAAGGAAAATTTCTTCGTCAAAGACGAGCACGTCGAGGTGGCCAGCTACCCCGAGGTGCACGAACAACTGTCTACGCCTACTGCAGAGAAAGAACTGCTGCCGCTCCCCACCCCGAAGACCCACTTCGTAGGAAGCGACATAAAGTCCGAAGACTGGCAGGCCGCCCAGCAAGCGGTGGTCAAGTTCTGTCGCGAGGTACTCGCCATGGAAACCCTACATCCGATCGATTACGTCGCGCACGCTCCCGGCGTCGAGTAAGCGCTGTCGGGCCTCCTCGTACGGTAAGCCGGTCGATTCGACGATCATTTTGGTCCCGCGATCTACCAACTTGGCATTGCTCAGCTTCATGTCTACCATCCGGTTATCGCGCACCCGGCCCAGGCGGATCATCACGGTGGTGGTGATCATGTTCAGGATCAGTTTCTGAGCGGTGCCGGACTTCATCCGCGTGCTCCCCGTAACCACTTCCGGCCCCACAGCGGCAACGATGGGATGATCGCAGACCTGCGTAACGGGCGCACCTGGATTGCAGGTCACGCAACCGGTAAGCAACCCTGCCGCCTTTGCCATTTTCAATCCGCCAATCACGTAGGGCGTCGTTCCCGAAGCGGCAATACCGATGAGGGTATCGTCGGCGTTCGGGGTGTGAATGGCCAGGTCGGTCCAAGCTTGTCCGGCACTGTCTTCGGCGGCCTCTACGGCATCCCGCAGGGCCCGGTCTCCACCGGCGATCAACCCGATCACCATTCCGGGGGGCACTCCGTAGGTGGGCGGGCATTCACTGGCATCGAGTACGCCCAGTCGCCCACTGGTTCCGGCACCGATGTAGAACAGACGACCTCCCCGTTCCATGCGTTCGACAATAGCCTCCACCAGTACGGTCAGCTCGGGAATACAGTCTCCAACGGCCGGCGCCACCAGGCGATCCTGCTCGTTGATCAATGCCAGCAATTCACCGGAAGAACGCGTCTCAAGGTGATGGTACGGCCCGGGTTGCTCGGTGATGCGTTGAAAGGATGCGTCGCTCATGGTCGATGGGGAATGGTAAGGGGGAAAAGTACGGTAACTCCCCCACAGTAGCGTCGGCTTCAGCCGACCCGCTGCTTCAATGTGCAACAACCCGCGCCACACTTCTCCCCGCGTCCCCCTCCACCACAACGAGGTAAAGCCCGGGTGTCACTGACGAGAGATCGAGCGTATACCCCGACTGACCCGCAGCATCGAACGTCCGGAGCAATTGACCCACACTGCTATAAATTTTTATCCACTGCACCTGCGTCCCCGGCAAATCTGATGCGCGGAGCACGCCCGAAGTTGGATTGGGAGAAAGAGTAAAAACGAAGTCTGGTGGAGCCGGATTGAGGAGGCCCGTGGACCTTTCGGCGACCAAGTCCGTACTATAAAAACTGACGCCGCCCCGCTGGTTGCCGACGATCATTTCAAGTAAGCCGTCGCCGTCAAAATCACCGGGTGCGGGGGCGGAAAAACCACCTACGTCGAGGCCCGCTACCGTGTCGCTGAGCAGGGTAAAATCAGTCGTGTAGTCCGAAAAGGAATAAGCCTCCAGGGTGCCGGCGCGATTACCGGTGATTAGGACGAAACGATCGTCGTAGGTAACGATGGCCGGTGTAGGGTGGCCGGTGGAGCTTCCCGGTACGTTGGTGTTGATCCCGCCGAGTTGGAGGAAATTTCCGGGGGCAGATGGATCAGGATCGAAGCGGGGCTCACCCACCGACCCCACGTTGCGATAAAAACGGATGCGCCCGTCGAAGCCCCCCACGATCAGATCATTGAGTCCATCGCGGTTGAGGTCGGCGATGGCCGGCTTAGACAACTGACCGGCGTCCAGCTCCCCGTAGTTGAATACCGGGTCGGCAAAGGTTGCGGCTTGCCCGCTGCCGGCGGTATTTTCTAGGTAGATCAGTCGACCGGAACGCTCCCCCACCACGGCGTCTACATCGCCGTCGCCGTCGAGATCACCGAAGGCGGGGGCGAAGGCCGAAGTAGTGGTACTGAACCGGCTCATTCCCAGGTAGTCGTCGTCGATGAGCGCAAAGGCTGTTTCCCCACCCGGTGGCGTGACGTTGCGAAAGAGCCGCAGCTTACTGTTCAGGGTGGTCGTTTGGCCGTACGCTTCGCTGTTGCCGATCACGAGATCCGGGCGGCCGTCCCCGTCGTAGTCGAACACCGCCGGCAGGGAACCGGTCCCCAGGTCGATACTCTGGCCTACGAGCAGCTGGCTGTCCTGAAACTCAAATTGGGGCACCGACTCCGTACCAACGTTGCGGTAGTACCAGCTTACGTTAATGTCCTCGGCGTTAAGGGTCTGACTGGGGGAAGCAACCAGGTCCCTGCGGCCGTCTTGATCGATGTCCAGGTGATAAGCGGCAGGAAAGAACGGGATGTTGACGGGGACGCCGGGCGACGGCCAGGTGGGATCTTGCTCCGAAATGAATGCCTGGTCGAGGGTACCCGTGTTCAGCCCGAGGACGATGTATTCGAACGAGATGTCGCCGAGCATGATGTCCTTCAGCCCGTTGCCGTCGGCGTCGAGGGTGAGGATGGTCGATCCTACGTGCCGTGGTTTGACCGGCGGCGCACTTCCACTGAGGCTGCTGTAGCACTCGCCGGGCTCGGTTCCCAGGTCCAGTTCCGGTGTAAGTCCGCTTTCGTAGAATCCTCCCCAGCACTCGCTTTCCAGGGTATAGATCAACGTATCGGTCCCGAATCCCCGTTCCACGCTCTGGTTCCGGTAGTGCTCCACGTAACCTCCACCCACGCTGAAGGTGAGGAGGTCGAGGTCACCGTCGCCGTCGAGGTCGTCGAAGGCCGGATAATCTATTCCGGTGATAAATACGGGGGTCGTGCCTCCGTTATCGAGGGGGTACCTAAGTCCAGCGTAGGTCGGTGCGGAAGGAAAGGTGAGCAGGCCCTGGTCCGTTCTCCTACCCCGAAATATCCGAAAGCCATCGAACTCCGCGGAGTAGGTGATGAGGTCATCGGCACCGTCGTTGTTGTAATCGCGGAGTAGCAACCAGTGGTTCAGGTCCGTAGGGAAGCCGACCGTCAGCTCGGGTGCAAGGGTGTAGCCACCATTGCCGTCGCCCCGCAGCGCGATCAGGGCATCGCCGGCGCGATCGAAGAGCAGCAGGTCCGCCAGTCCGTCACCGTCGAGGTCGCTGCTGTTGTACTGGGGTGCGTTGAGGCCGCCGAGCCAGGCCAGGGGAAGCTCCTGTCCCCCAGCGCCGGTGACTTGGGGAAAGGCGGGTTGCAGGGTGAACTGAGCGGAAAGCGAGGCGCTGAATAGCAGAAGGAGCAGGAACGGTCTGAACATGGCGTATGGGGACTACCGCAAGTTAAGCGTCGCAATGGCGATTAGTTTGTCCGGTGAGCCCTTATTGCGCTAAATTGGCGGGACTGTGTCACAAAACCATCCCATGCAACACATCTACCTTGCGTTCATCCTCACCCTCCTCAGCTCCTCCGCCCTAGTTGCCCAGTGCCCAGAACTGGTCTGGTCGGACGAATTCGATGGAGACGCCCTCAACACCGACAACTGGACGTACGAGATCGGCGACGGCTGCGACCGCAACCTCTGCGGCTGGGGCAACAACGAATTGCAGTCGTACCAACGGGACAACGCCGTAGTCAGCGACGGCACCCTCAAGATCACCGCCCGCCGCGAGACAGTGGGTGGCAGCAACTACACCTCCAGCCGCATCATCTCGCGCGACAAGCAGGACTTCACCTACGGCCGCATGGAGGCCCGCATCAAACTGCCCTCCGCCCGCGGCAGCTGGCCCGCCTTCTGGATGCTCTCGACCGATGAGGTCTACGGCACCTGGCCCAAGAGTGGCGAGATCGACATCATGGAGTACGTCGGCAACGAACCCAACCAGGTGCTGGGCACCATTCACTACGGCCAGGCCTGGCCCAACAACTCCTACCGCTCGACCGCCATCGACTTCGAAGAGCCCGTGTACGACGAGTTCCACGAATTTGCCATCGAGTGGCGGAAGGACACCATCGACTGGTTCATGGACGGGGTACTCTACGCCACTCAGACCCGGAGCGACGTCTCCCCCCAGCAGTGGCCCTTCGATCAGGATTTCTTCTTCATCCTCAACCTGGCCGTCGGCGGCAATCTGGGAGGTGCCGTTACGGCATCCGACTTCCCTACTACCATGGAGGTGGATTACGTACGGGTGTACGGAGGAAACCGCCCCCACCTCACCGGTGCGCGCACGGTTGAGAATCGGGCTACCGGACAAACGTACTCCGTAGGCAGCGTACCGGCCGGCACCACGATCAACTGGACGGTACCCGCCGAAGCGACCATCGTGTCCGGACAGGGCACTTCGGAAATTACCGTCGACTGGGGAACCATGGGCGGCATGGTCACCGCCGAGTTTACCCTCGACTGTGGCGCGCAGGCCCTTGCTACGGAAGTCAGCGTCGGTGCGGAATACTTCCGGGAAAGCAGCCTGGAAAACTTTGACGACGAAGCCGCGATCACCTTCAACTTTTCTACGGGTACGCTCACCGAGGCGGACAATCCAGCTCCGAATGAAATGAACGCCTCCGCCCGGGTGGGCAGCTACGTCCGCGATGGCGGTTCCCAGTACGATGTGCTCGTCTATAACCTGACCGGTTTTACGGGAGCGAATGGATTCGTAACGGACGAAACACGCTTCTCCATGGATCTCTACACGGACGCACCGGTCGGCACCGAGATCCTGCTCCAGCTGGAAACGGAGGTCGCTCAGGGAGATAATTACCCCACGGGTCGCCACAGCCGGTACAAAGCCACGACCACGGTGCAGAACAGCTGGGAAAGATTAACCTTTACACTCCTGGACCAGCCGGATGCCAGCGCCCCCGCCAGAAGCGTCAGCAAAATGATTTTGCTCTTCGCCCCGAATTCCTATACCGGCAGTACCTACGTGTTTGATAACCTGGACATCTACACTTCTTCCCGCATCATCGACGGCCTCAGCCCCCAGCGGCCCCTGCTCCAGTTTGCGGCCCTACCCAACCCGGTGACCGATCTCCTCACCCTGAGGTTGACCCTGGATCAGGCCGAAGCGGCTACCCTCGACATCTTCTCCCGCGACGGTCGCCTCGTAGAGCGCCGGAATTACGGGCAACGGACCGCGGGCGAGCAGTCGTTCCAACTTCCCGTAGATCGCCTGCCGTCAGGACTCTACGTCGCCCGCCTGAACGTGGGCAGCGCATCCGGCTCGGTCCGTTTCGTAAAGGAGTAGCGTATATTGGCCTCGCCAACCCCCCGCTATGCCCCAACCGTTGCTTACCCTGTTTGTCTGCCTGCTCTGTTCGCTGGGCAGCCCTCAACTACACGCCCAGCTCGAAAACGTAAGCGCCAACGACCAGGGCATCGTCATTCGGGGCGGGGACGCAGGAGCAAGGTTCACGGTGAACGGCGAAGTGGTCGAGGCAACTCCTATTGATGATGGTGTGCTACTCGCAGTGGAACCCGGCATCCAACTGATCAAGTCGGGAAAACAGACCGAGCTTTACCACCTGAGCAAGGATATGGGGGAAGGACGCTTGCGACATATTCCGCTGTGGCTTTCCATTTTCCCGCCGCTGATCGCGATCGGACTGGCGCTCATCTTCAAGGAGGTGATCATCTCCCTGTTTGCGGGGATCTGGGTGGGAGCATTCATTGCGGGTGGACTACGGTTCGAGTTCTTCCTCGGGGTGATTAAGTCGCTGCTGGCGACCATCGATACCTACATTATTAATGCGCTCAACGACAGCGGCCACCTGTCTGTGATCGTGTTCAGCCTGATGATCGGTGGCATGGTGGCCATCATCAGCCGCAACGGGGGTATGGCGGGCGTGGTGCACCGCATGAGTAAGTATGCGACCAATCCGCGGCGCGGTCAGTTCGTGACCTGGTTGCTCGGGGTAGCGATATTTTTTGACGATTACGCCAATACCCTGATTGTCGGGAATACGATGCGCTCGGTCACGGACCGTTTCCGCATCAGTCGCGAGAAGCTGGCGTACATCGTAGATTCAACGGCTGCCCCCGTGGCTTCGGTCGCCTTTATTACGACCTGGATTGGAGCGGAATTGGGATACATCGGCGACGGCATCGACCAAGTGGAGCACTTTGCCGGCACGACACCCTACGCCATCTTTATCGAATCGCTGAAGTACAGCTACTACCCCATCCTTACCCTGGTGTTTATCCTGTACCTCATTTACCAGCGCCGGGATTACGGCCCCATGTTCACCGCCGAAACGCGTGCCCGCACCACCGGTATGGTGAAGCGAGTAAGTACGGAAGAAGCCGCCGTAAGCGAGCAGGAGGACCTCGATCCCGTACCGGGTGCGCCGCTGCGGGCCCGCAATGCCGCCATCCCCGTGCTCACGGTGGTGGTCATGACGATCATCGGCCTGCTCGATACCGGACTCACCAGCCTTTCCGCCTCCCTCGATACCCCGATGAACACCAACGACTGGGGCACGGTATGGAGCGCCCTGGACGGAGGCTTCTTCGCCAAACTCGGACTCACGATCGGGGCCGCCGACAGCTACACCGCCCTGCTCTGGGCCAGCATGAGCGGCGTGGTCGTGGCCCTCGTACTGACCGTCTCCCAGCGTATCATGAACGTCGAGCAAACGATCGGCTCCCTCACCGCGGGTTTCAAGGCCATGTTTTCCGCCGTAATGATCCTTACCCTAGCCTGGGCACTGGCCCTCACGACCGAGGAATTGCACACGGCCACCTTCCTGATCGAGTTGCTGGGGGAAGCGCTCAATCCCTACTTCCTCCAACCCGTGATCTTCGTACTCGCCGCCGTGGTCAGTTTCAGTACGGGCAGTAGTTGGAGTACGATGGCTATTCTGTACCCAATTGCTATACCGCTGACCTGGACCGTGGCGATGTTGGCCGGTTGGGACGAGCCCGACGCGGCCGGTTTGTTGTACAACGTCATCAGCACCGTGCTGGCGGCCAGCGTACTGGGCGATCACTGCTCCCCGATTTCTGATACCACCATTCTCTCCAGTCTTGCCTCGGACTGCAACCACATCGACCACGTCCGCACCCAGCTGCCCTATGCACTTACGGTGGGCACCGTTGCCCTGCTGTGCGGCTTTCTATCCACCTTGCTCGGAGGCGGGTGGACGGTATGCCTTTCCCTGATGGCGGCCGGACTAATCGTCCTCTACTTCGTCGTAAAGATCTTCGGGAAGAAAATGGAAATGGACCTATAGGCGGTTTTCACTCCGATCACTACTTCCGGTCGGCGATCCGGTACACGTGAATATCTCCGGCCTGGAGCACCAGGGAATCAAGGTAGGTCTGCACGATCGAATCCTGGTCGAACCTGCGGGAATTGGAGTAGAGGTAATCGACCCCCTGCTTCTGGTGTAAGTCATTGATCCAGCGGGGCCGCATCGCATCGCTGTGAAAAACGTAGCCCCGCTTGCGGATCAGCCAGGTAAATATGTGGACGGAAATATCGTTGAGCACGATCACTTTGGCATCATCGTCGACCACCTCCTGCAGCGCTTTTTGGTGAGCGAAGACATCACGCATTACCGGATAGTAGGCGCTGGCTTTTTGCGACCACAGTGGTGTCCGCAGCGAATACGCATACACCGGAGCGGCAACCAGGGCCGCTGCGAGGAGTCCGCTACCGATTTGTTTCCACCTGCCGCCTCCCGTCCACTCCCACCAACGACTCGCCCCGGCTGCGACCACAATGTACATCCAGGGTAATAGGGGCAGCAGGTAATAGTCGTGGACGTAGGTGATCGTATTCCATTGCAGGATTACGAACACCAGAGTCATGATGGCAAGGGCCCATACGTAGCGGGCATACGGAACTTCCGTGTTCCTTTTACCTGGAATAAACATCCCCAGGAGGAAGAATACCCACACTGCCGGCGAGAGGAGGTCGTAGGGGATGTACTGCCGCCAGTAGTGATGAAAAATGGCCAGATTCTGCTCGGGGGTATTCGTACTACCGAAAATCCCGTAGAGTACCGGATTGCTCGTCCAACCCGGCATGACCCACATGTACCACTTCACCGCGGGCAGGATAAAGAGAATGTGCAGTCCCGCAAAGGCAATTACGCGCCAGTCGAATTTCCCGTTGCGAAACAACCGCCCGAGGACGTATACGATCCCGACAATTCCAAACATCGCGAAGGGCAGCTTAGCCAGGGTGGCGATGCCCAGGGCTAAGGCGGCGGCCATGACCTGCCACCAACGTCGGTCCCGGAAGTAAGCAAAGACCAGGTACAGATACCACATTCCGGCCGAGAGTGCGAGTACATCGGGCAGGACGTTGACGGAATAGAAATAAAACACCGGACTGAACTGCAGGAAAACCGTACCGACCACTGCAACCCAGGGGGTAAAACCCATGGTGAGTATCAGAAGCCCGAAGGCAACGAGGCCCGCTACGCTGATCGCCCAGACCGAGAGCCGTGCCACCAGAACTTCGTGGCCCGTATGCCGTACGATCTGCGCGATACCCCACTGCATAAGGGGGAATTCAAGCCGTTGCAGGTTATTGTCCGATCCATTGAAGTGACTTACGCGGGGATTGAAGATGTCGTTGTCGTAACGAACGAAGTTGCGCACGTTCCACATCGTTTGTGACTGTCGCCAGTTGTGCTTTCCCTGTACATCCTGGGGGAAAATCCGCCAGTGGAGACCGAAGTTTACCAGCAGGCTGAACAGGAAACCGATCGCTAGAACGTTTCGACGGGTCAGTGGCATATGTACGGGTGTTCTGGAAACCAACGTTTGGAGCGTGTAGTGAACATCAACTCACGATATAGCCGTGACTGATCGCCAGTTGCTCCGGTGTATAGCCGGCATACTCCCGGTGTACGGCTACCTCACCCAGCAACTGTGGGCTGCCGGGAAGGATCTCCTCCTCGACCACGGGTATATTCAGGCGATCGTACATCGCGAGGTAGTCGGGCCAGCGGAGTCGGTTCTGGGGTTGAATATCGTTGTCGATAAGCCGCCACTGCTGCCTGCTGAAGCGGAGGAAGTGGTAGATGTTTATTGATGGGTCAAGGTGGGCAAAGTGATCCGAGAGGTCGATGAAATGACTCATAACGCCGTTTGGTTTCAGGACGCGTCTGAACTCCGCCAGGATCCGCTCCAGCACCGTTGGATAAACGTGCTCGAAGGTATTATTGGAGCAAATAAGGTCGAAATCGTGGTCGGGAAAGTCGAGACGGGTGGCATCCATCACGCGAGCGTCGAGTAGTATGCTGTCGCTAATTGCTGTATCCACTGCGGGTGGGGAAGTGCAGATTTCGCGGAGGACGGCCAGTCTTTCCGGCCGCACTTCCGGCAGGTAGGCCGCGAGTCTTCCGTCGTCGTGGTAGGCCAGTACTTTGCGCAGGCCAATCAGCTGCCGCTCGGGCGTCATCCAGCTGCGGATGTCGATGGAGACGGTGCGCTCGAATCCGGCCAGGAACAGCATCGTGGGTACAATGGGGTACCAGCCGGTGCCTAATTCCAGGACGCGTGCCTGTTCCCGGGCTACGGTACCGTACTTATTGTAATAGCGAATGTGATCGCGGGCTGCTTCGAGTTTGTACTGAAAGTGCTGGTCCGTCAGGTCGACGCCACGGGTGACGTACTTCTGGAAGAAGAAGTTGACCCGCTCCTTGAAGGGTAGGTAAGAAATGGCTTTTTGTACCGCGGCTTTGAGCATCCATTTGGCCATGGGAAGAATTATACTTTACGGCGTTCCCAGTAATTCTGGCTTTCGATCTCGTCGAGAATTCCGAGGTAGGAGAAGTAGCGCAGATCGGTTACGCGGTCATCGCCCTCCTCGACGGATGCCTTCACGGCGCAGCCGGGTTCATCCTTGTGCAGACAGGATCCTCCGAAACGGCATGCTTCACTTAGGGCGAAGATCTCGCGGAAATTGTGGGCAACGTCCTGTGGTTTCAGGTAATTAAATCCCAGTGTTTTGATACCGGGGGTGTCGATCAGCTCACCACCGAAGCTCAGTTGAAACAGCTCGGCAAATGTAGTGGTGTGCTGCCCCTTTCCGGTATAGTCGGAGAGCTCGCCGGTGCGCAGGTCCAGGCGGGGTTCGACGGCGTTGACGAGGGTGGATTTCCCCACTCCGCTCTGCCCGCTCAGCAAATTTCGCTTGCCCTCCATCAGTTCGCGGAGCGCCTCAATCCCCTGTCCGCTGGTGGCGCTTACGAGCAAGACGGTGTAGCCGATGTCGGTATAGAGATCGTGAATGACCTGGTAAGTTTCCATCTCCTCCTCCGTGTACAGATCGGCCTTGTTCACGACAATCACGGTGGGAATACCGAAGGGCTCGGTCATGAGCAGGAAGCGATCGATGAAGCCAAGCTTGACTCCCGGATCGATGATGGTGGTGATGAGGACGGCCTGGTCGACGTTGCTGGCCAGCAGGTGGAGATCATGCTTGCGCCGGGGACTCTGGCGCACGACATAGTTGGTGCGGTCGGCAATGCCGCGGATGGCACCGGTCTCGTCGTCGTTGGTGGTTTCGACATCCACGGAGACCCGATCGCCAACGGCGATGGGGTTGGTCAGGTTGAGGTCGTCCAGGCGGAATTTGCCGGCCACGCGGCAGCGGAGTTCGCGGGCGCCGTCGGGTGTTTCCTCGTCGAGCAACACATTGTACCAGCTCCCGGTGGATTTAATGACGGTTCCTTGGATCATGGTTTGGATAGTCTGATAGTAAACTAAGCCCGGATGGGAGCCGTAACATACGGCACTTCTGCCACCTTTGACCTACCTTACTTTCCGCTACCCAACCCCTTCACCCCTTCAATCGGCCAACCGTGCAACACCATTTTGATACTACGATTCGCTGGACCGGCAACCGCGGGAGCGGTACCCTCGACTACCGCGCCTACTCCCGCGATCACCTGATCACCGTAAAGGGGAAGGACCAATCCATCGAAGGCTCCAGCGACCCGAACTTTCGGGGCGACAAACGGAGGTACAGTCCGGAAGAGTTGTTCGTATCGAGTATCTCAGCCTGCCACATGCTGTGGTACCTCCACCTGGCGGCCGTCAACGGCATCACGGTGCTCGACTACGAAGACCACGCCGAAGGCACGATGGTAGATGAGGACGGTGGGGCCGGTAGCTTTACCTCCGTCACCCTGCGCCCCGTCATCCGCATCGCCCGGGAGGAGGGCAGACAGCGGGCGCACGATCTGCACGCCGAAGCGGGGGAGAAATGCTTTATCGCAAATTCAGTCAAGGTGCCGATCACTTACGCACCGAAAATTCTGGTTGATTGAGAACTTGGCGATCAATCGGTTGGGGACAAAAAAAAGAGGCAACGAGTTGCCTCCCAATAACCCCAAAAAACCAAATGAAAACTAATTCTTGCTGTAAGCGGCAGGATTATCTACCGTTCTATCGCAGCGTCAAGGTAGAATAAATTTAATCACTGGCAAGCAAACCGACAAGTTTTTTTTCCATTTCCTCAATATATTTTACCGCTACCATCCGGGGGGGCGCCGGTAGCCCCTACCAGCCCTCCGTTTGCTATCTTTGTACCATGACAGTCCGTATCATTATTGATGGTATAATTGCCGGCCACGCCCCGTGTCCGTAGCTGTACCGTTAGCCCGATAACGACTGAAAGCTCCGACGGACCCCCGCCATCGGAGCTTTTTTATTTTTGCACCCCGCAATCTCCAGACCACCATGTACCAGGAATTTAAATCTCTCGACCTGCCGGCCATCGACCGGGAAATTCTCGATTTCTGGAAGGACCACGAAATTTTCCGCCGCAGCATCGAGGAGCGTCCCGCCGACAACCCCTTCGTATTCTACGAAGGCCCCCCCAGCGCCAACGGCCAACCGGGCATCCACCACGTGATGGCCCGCACGATCAAGGACATGTTCTGTCGCTTCCAGACCCTGAAGGGCAAGCGCGTAGAACGCAAGGGCGGCTGGGACACCCACGGCCTGCCGATCGAACTGAAGGTGGAATCGGAACTGGGCATCACTAAAGAGGACATCGGCGACAAGATCAGCGTAGACGACTACAACCGCGCCTGCCGCGAAACCGTCATGCGCTACAAGGACGTCTGGGACAACATCACCCGCAAAATGGGCTACTGGGTAGATCTCGAGAACCCCTACATCACCTACGAGCGGGAGTACATGGAGTCCGTCTGGTGGCTCCTCAAACAGATCTACGACAAGGGACTCATCTATAAGGGATACACCATCCAACCCTACAGCCCCGCCGCCGGCACCGGCCTGAGCTCCCACGAACTCAACATGCCCGGCGCCTACCAGGACGTCACCGACACCACCGTCGTCGCCATGTTCAGGGTACAGCCCCCTCAATCCCTCAATCCCTCCCCCCCTCAATCCCTTTACCTCCTAGCCTGGACCACCACCCCCTGGACCCTCCCCAGCAACACCGCCCTTACCGTCGGCGAAAACATCGACTACGTCCGCGTAAAAACGACCAACCCCTACACCCAGGATCCCATTGAGGTAGTGCTCGCCGAAGCCCTGGTAGACAAGTGGTTCGGAGGCAACAACCAACCCACGGTAGAGCACCAGAGTGCTTCCTTTAAGGGATCGGAACTGGTAGGATTACGTTACGAACAGTTGCTACCGGTTAGTGTACCTACCGATGGGGACGCATTCCGGGTGATCTCGGGTTCCTTCGTGACTACCGAAGCCGGAACCGGTATCGTGCACACCGCGCCCAGCTTCGGTGCCGACGACATGATGGTCGGCAAGGCCAATGGCATCGGCTCCCTGACCCTGGTGGACAAGACCGGCCGCTTTACGGAGGATGCGGGACCGTTTGCCGGCCGCTACGTGAAGAACTATAAGGACGAGGAAAACTACGTGGACGTGAACGTAGACATCGCCGTCTACCTCAAGAAGCGCGGCCTGGCCTTCAGCGTGGCCAAGTACAATCACAGCTACCCCCACTGCTGGCGCACCGACAAACCCGTACTCTACTACCCGCTCGACAGCTGGTTCATCAAGGCCAGCGCCGTCAAGGAGCGCATGCAGGAGCTCAACCGCACGATCAACTGGCAACCCGCCAGCACCGGCGAGGGCCGCTTCGGCAAGTGGCTGGAGAACCTGCAAGACTGGAACCTCAGCCGCAGCCGCTACTGGGGCATTCCCCTACCTATCTGGCGCAGCGAATGCGGTACGGAAGAGGTGTGCATCGGCACCATCGCAGAACTGGAAGCCCTGGTCACCGTCGCCAATCAGCAACTGGGCCTCAACCAGGAAGTCCCCCAGGACCTCCACCGCCCCTACATCGACGAGGTGGTTCTCTGGCAGAACGGGAAGGAACTCCGCCGGGAGCTGGACCTGATCGACGTATGGTTCGACTCGGGGAGTATGCCGTACGCGCAGTTTCATTATCCCTTTGAGAACGAGGAGCTGTTCGCCCGGTCCTTCCCCGCCGACTTCATCGCCGAAGGTGTCGACCAAACCCGCGGCTGGTTCTACACCCTGCACGCCATTGCGGCCATGGTCTTTGACTCCGTAGCCTTCAAAAATGTAGTTTCTAACGGACTGGTGCTCGATAAGGACGGCAAGAAAATGTCCAAGCGACTCGGAAATGCCGTCGACCCTTTCACGACCATCGACACCTTCGGAGCCGACGCTACCCGCTGGTACATGATCGGCAACAGCGACCCCTGGGACAACCTGAAGTTTGACCTGGAAGGGATCAAGGAAGTACAACGCCGCTTCTTCGGCACCCTCTTCAACACCTACGGTTTCTTCGCCCTCTATGCCAACATCGACAACTACGACGCGGCGGCCGACGACCCCGTAGCCGCCGAAAGCCTCGCGGAGATCGACCGCTGGATCCTCAGCCGCCTCAATACGCTCACGGCCGAAGTCGAAGGGTTATTCGCCACCTACGACGCCACCCCCGCCTGCCGGGCCATCGACGGTTTCGTCAACGACGAGCTGAGCAACTGGTACGTTCGCCAAAGCCGCCGCCGCTTCTGGAGGGGAGAGATGACCGCCGACAAGCGCGCCGCCTACCAAACCCTACACACCTGTCTGCTACGCGTAAGCCAACTGATGTCGCCCGTAGCCCCCTTCTTCTCCGACTGGCTCTACCGCAACCTCACCCACCCCACTTCAACAACCCATCAACCCAACACCCCACCACCCCACCCCCCCAGCATCCACCTTACCCACTTCGCTCCTGCGGACCCCGCCCAAATCGACACCGACCTCGAACGGCGAATGGCCTACGCGCAGCGTATTTCCTCCCTCGTCCTGAGCCTGCGTAAGCGGGAGAAACTTCGGGTGCGTCAACCCCTGCAGAAAATTCTGTTGCCTGCCCTGGATACGGATTTCCGTCGGAGGGTCGCGGCCGTCACCCCCATCATTCAGGCGGAAACGAACATCAAGGAAGTAGAATTTTTGACGGACGACGACTTCCTGAAGAAGACCATCAAGCCCAACTTTAAGGTGCTCGGCAAGCGGCTCGGGAAGCAAATGAAGGATGCGGCACGGGCCATCGGGGCCATGAGTCCGGACGACATCAACACCTTCGAAAACCGGGGAAGGTTCACCCTGCAACTCGGTGACCAGGAGGTAGAAATCACGACCGACGAAGTCGATATCCTCACCGAAGACATCCCCGGCTGGAAGGTGGCCACCGACGGCGAACTGACCGTAGCCCTCGACGTGAACGTCACTCCGGAACTGGCCCGTGAGGGACTGGCCCGTGAGGTCGTAAGCCGCATTCAGAACCTGCGCAAAGATTCCGGCCTTGAAGTGACCGACCGCATCGATGTGCGCCTGGGCGGCCCGGAGGAAGTACACGAAGCCATCGAAGCCCACCGCGCTTACGTGATGGAAGAGACGCTGGCCGATACGCTGGAATACGTCACCACCCTCACGGGCGAACCCACCGAACTGCCCGGCGGACACCAGGTGAGCCTGAACCTGGCGGCCGTACCCCAGCCACTGCCGGAAAAATGAGCAGCACCCTGATCATCATTGGAAGCGCCCGCGGCGATGGCAATACTGCGGACGCGGCCCAACAACTTAGCGACCAAATGGGGGGCAAACTGCTCGATCTGCTCGAGTACAGCGTCGCACCCTACGACTATGGACATGACTACCCGCCGGAGGATGCTTTTCTCGCGCTGGTCAGGCGGATCGTAACCTACGATCGCGTAATTCTAGCCAGTCCGGTATACTGGTACAGCATGAGTGGCGGGATGAAGGACTTTCTGGATCGCTTCACCGACCTGCTGACCTACCACAAGGATTTGGGGCGGCGACTGCGGGGCAAGGAAATGGCGGTCCTTTCGTGCTCGGGTGAGGAGCGGGCCAATGACGGTTTTTACGAGTCCTTCCGGCTGTCGGCCGAATACCTGGGTATGCAGTACGGCCCGGAATACCACGGGTGGGTGCGTGGCAGCCGTATCCTGCTGCGGGAAAGGAACGATTAGTTATCCTCTTCGACAAGCAGCCGTGAATCGATCACGAAGCGCAGTCCGAGGGGAATTTCCGCCGAAAAGCTGGCTCCCCTGCCCTCCGTCACGTCGAGGGTGAGGTGGGTGTGCTTCCAGTACTCGTACTGAAAGGACGACATGTAAAACGGACAGCCGTGGACTTCGCCCAGCAGCACGTCGTTGTCGTCATCAATGTATAACTCACCTTCCGGGAAACACATGGGTGAGGAGCCGTCGCAACAGCCTCCGCTCTGGTGGAACATAAGGGGTCCGTGTTTTTCGCGGAGGGTATCGATGACGTCGCGGGCCCGGTCGGTGATGTCTACTCTTGCCATGGTGGTACAATTTAAAAAAACCGGCCGGTACAACATACCGGCCGGCTGACACTATACAAACTGAGATTTAACTTAGCTCTAAAAGAACCCGAGGCGGTCCTTGCTGTAACTGACCAGCATATTCTTCGTCTGCCGGTAGTGATCAAGCATCATCTTGTGGTTCTCCCGGCCGATGCCGGATTTCTTGTAGCCGCCGAAGGGTGCGTGAGCGGGATAATCGTGGTAGCAGTTCACCCACACCCGGCCCGCTTTGATGGCGCGGGGAATACGGTAGGCCTCGTGCATGTCGCGGGTCCAGACGCCGGCACCGAGTCCGTATAGGGTATCGTTGGCGATTTCAATCGCTTCTGCTTCGTCCTTGAAGGTGGTTACGCAAAGGACGGGACCGAAAATCTCCTCCTGGAACACCCGCATTTTGTTGTTGCCCTTCAGCACCGTGGGCTTGATGTAGAAGCCGTCGGAAAGTCCGTCTACGTAGGCAGCTTCGCCGCCGGTGAGCACTTCGCAGCCTTCCTCCTTGCCGATGTTGATGTACTTCAGGATCTTTTCGTACTGGTCGTTGCTGGCCTGGGCGCCCATCATGGTGTCCGGACTCAGCGGGTGGCCCATCTTGATCGCCTCGACCCGCTCGATGAAGCGCTCCATGAAGCGATCGTAGATCGACTCCTGCACCAGCAGGCGGCTCGGGCAGGTACAAATTTCTCCCTGATTGAGAGCGAACATGGTCGCGCCTTCGAGGCACTTGTCGAAGAAGGCATCGTCGGCCTCCATCACGCTTTCCATGAAAACGTTGGGGCTCTTGCCTCCTAATTCCAGGGTGACGGGGATAATGTTTTTACTGGCGTACTGCATGATCAGCTGCCCGGTGGTGGTCTCTCCCGTAAAGGCAACCTTGTTGATGTCCGGGTGACTGGCCAGGGGTTTACCGGCCTCGACCCCGAATCCATTAATGATATTTAGTACTCCGGCGGGCAGAATATCCTCGATCATTTCCATAAGGATGAGAATGCCGACGGGTGTTTGTTCGGCGGGTTTCAGCACCACGCAGTTGCCGGCGGCCAGGGCGGGGGCCAGTTTCCAGGTGGCCATGAGAATGGGGAAATTCCAGGGGATGATCTGTCCGACCACGCCCAGCGGCTCCCAGATGTTGGTCGATACGGTACTGCTGTTCAGCTCGGCCACCCCACCCTCTTCGGCGCGGATGACGCCGGCGAAGTAGCGGAAGTGATCCACGGCCAGCGGGAGGTCGGCGGCGCGGCTTTCGCGGATCGCCTTGCCGTTGTCCCAGGTCTCGGCGCGGGCCAGAGCTTCGAGGTTGTCCTCCATTACCTGGGCGATCTTCAGCAACAGGTTGCTGCGTTCGGTGGCCGAGGTGTGGTTCCAGTGTTCGGCGGCCTTGTGGGCGGCGGCGACGGCCTTGTCGACGTCCTCCTTAGTCGACCGCGGGATGCGCGTAAAGCTCTTGCCGTCGACCGGGGAGAGGTTATCGAAGTATTCGCCGTTGGTGGGCGGCGTCCATTCTCCACCAATGTAGTTTTCGTACTGGTCCTTAAATTTCGGTTTTGCGAGGGTATCGGAAGTATTGGTTGCTGTGGTGCTCATGATCGTTCGGTAGTGATAAAAAGTGTAAAAAAATTGGGCGGCGGCGCGCGGGTCCAGTGCAGACGGCTGACGCAGCAATGTTGGCTTGGCATCCAAGATAGGCCTTGGTACGTGTTATCCGTTGTAATATTCTGCAAGTCAGTTGCACAATACTACAATCCTTCGCTTAATCGCCCTGCCACCCTCGAAAATTAGGATTTCACCGGGGCTGTGTACCTTTAGTACTGTAACTTACTTACCATGTTGCAGACCGAACACCTCCGCACCGCCCCCCTCCAAACCCTGGTCGAAAATCGCACGGTCTACCGTATGGAGTCCGTGGAGCTCAATCTTTTCGAAACGTATGAGGCGACTGATGCTTTTCATTTGCGCTTCGATAGCCCCGTACTGGCGAGCATGATCCGGGGTAAAAAGATCGTCCACCTGCGGCAGCAGCCCGGTTTTGCCTTCCTTCCGGGCGAGTCCATCCTGTTACCGACCGGCGAACCCGTCACCATAGATTTTCCGGACGCCACGGACAAACAACCGACCAAGTGCCTTGCCCTGGAGATCGACGAGCTGGAGGTCGGTCGCGTTCTTCAGATGATGAACGAGCAGCGCCCCCGCTGCGACGGCTCCGAGTGGTCGTCCCCTACCTATAATTTTCACTTCGCCCAGGATCCGGCGGTATCCCAACTGCTGCAGCGCCTGGTCTTCCTCTGCGTCGAGAACCACCCCTCGAAGGACCTTTTCGTCAACATGCTCCTGCGCGAACTCCTGGTGCGCGTCATGGAGGCAGAGTCGAACCACCACCACCTACGGCGGGCGGCGGATAATGCAACCCAAAATCCGATTGACGGAGTCGTCACTTTCGTCCGCAATAACCTAGATCAGAAACTGACGGTGAGCCAGTTGTGTCGCATTGCCTGCATGAGTGAGTCCGGCTTTTACCGTTCCTTCAAAAACGAGATGGGCTGCTCCCCCGTGGAATTCATTAATACGGAACGGCTCCGCCTCGCTGCCAGCCTGCTGCTGGATCCCGAGCGGAGCATCCGTGAGGTGGCCCTTCGTTGTGGCTTCAATAGCGTCAGCTACTTCACCCGCGTATTCGGCGAATGCTACGGCAACAGCCCCGGTGCCTATCAGTCCAGCAATGCCACCTTCGTCGCTACCAGTAGTGACGGTAGGTAGGGAACAGGCTGTAGTTACGGTTGCGTCGCTGCTGGTCGAAGTACTCGGCGAGCTTTCCCGCCCCTTCCGCGAAGTAGTCTAGCAGCACCTCGCGGTCGGCCAGGGCGCAGGCGTCCGCAAACGTCTTGACGGTGCTCTCGTGGAAGGGTTCGCTGTCGATGCGCCGGGCACCGATGTACTCCGTCATGAGTTCCGCCCGGTAAAACTGGAGCTCGATCACGTCTTTCGGGTGAATGGAAATGAGGGTAAAGGCCTTGATCAGTTTGCTGGAGATCGACCGCCCGCGCTTCCCCCGACCCCGGGCCGGAAAAAATGCCTTGCGCATGCCCGCTTTGTACTTGTCGATCACCTTTTTGGGATCGGTAAGCTCCATCGCGTAGTACTCCCGTAACACGCTGAACCGGCCGTAGAGCATGGCCAGTTCCTCCCGCAACTCGTCCTCCTCTAAGTGGGCGAGGAATTTATTAAAGTCTCGTTTCATTTTGCAGGTGCAGCTTTGACCATCGGCCCGCAAGTTAAGCCACCCCGTCGGACCGCTTAGCCGTCGGACGGTGTCACCCCGTCGGACCGCTTAACCGTCGGACGGGGTATTTTTGCTGCATGGCTAGTATCACCGTTACCCTCACCAGCGCCGCGGAAGGCACCCCGTACGCCGGGGTCTACTCCACCGTATTTCTAATCCCCCGCGCGGCGGTGGCCGAGTTGCTGGAACGACCGCACAACGCCAGCCGCGTGATTTGCCGCATCAACAACGCGGGCGAGATCTACAGCGGCCTGATGCCGGATGGGGAAGGAAACTTCTTCATCACCGTAAATAAGGAAGTGTGCAATCGCTTTGATTTGGAGGTAGGAGACGAGGTGAGCCTGACCCTTAGCCCCGACGACAGCGACTACGGCATGCCCCTACCCGCGGAGGCGGCTGAACTGTGGGACATCGATCCGGAAGCCCGCGATGCATTCCATACCCTAACTCCGGGAAACCAGCGCAATCTCCTCTACCAGATCGATAAACTCAAACGCCCCGAATCCCGGGCCAAGAAGGCCGTGCAGATCCACGAATACCTGAAGGCCGTGAATGGCAAATTGGACTACCGGGAACTCAACGCCTGGATCAAGGCCGACAACCGGTAACCGAAGTCCTTTGCTTTTCCCACAGTCCACTGCACCCGCGCACCGCCGCCCTGCTTATATTGGACGCAAACTGGCCCAATGAAATCACTCACTACCCTACTCGCGTTTTTATTTATACCGCTGTTCTGTTCTCCGCTTGCTGCCCAGGGCGCCGCCGATACCACGCGCAGCGATCGCTTCGAAAGCCTGAAATTTCGCAACATCGGTCCCTTTCGCGGAGGACGGACCAATGCGGTCACCGGGGTACCCGGCAATCCGTTGCTGTATTACTTCGGGGGCGTCGGGGGCGGAATCTACCGCACCGATGATGCGGGCATGAACTGGCGCAACATCTCCGACGGCCAACTCAATACGGGTTCCATCGGTGCCCTCGCCGTTGCTCCCAGCGACCCGAATGTGATCTACGCCGGGACGGGCGAGCACGCCGTGCGCGGGGTGATGACCTCGGCGGGCGATGGCATGTACCGGTCCACCGACGGCGGCGTCACCTGGGAGCACCGGGGACTGCCGAACAGCCGCCACATCGCCAAAATTGTTGTTCATCCTGCCGATCCAGACCACGTCTACGTCGCCGTGCAGGGGGCCGTACACGGCGATAGCGAAGACCGTGGCGTCTACCGGTCTACCGATGGCGGACAACATTGGGAAAAGGTCTTTTACGTTGACGCGACCACGGGTGCGGCCGACCTCAGTATGGATCCCCATAATTCGCGTGTGCTGTACGCGGGCATGTGGGACCACCGGCGTTACCCCTGGACCGTCCGAAGTGGAGGCCCGGGCAGCGGACTATACAAATCAACCGACGGTGGCGATAATTGGGAACGGCTCACGGAGGGTTTACCCGATACACTCGGTAAGGTTGCTATCTCGAGTAGTCCCGCCCGCGCGGGTTTGGTGTACGCAAACGTGGAAGCAGCCGGAGACAAGGGCGGAGTGTACCGTTCCGACGACGGCGGCAAAAACTGGACGCAGACCAGCAAGGACCGCACCACCGTAGCCCGGGCCTGGTACTACATCGAGATCTTTGCCGATCCGGTGAATCCTGAAGCGGTGTACGTGCTGAATGCCCCGATGCTACGCTCCCTGGATGGCGGCAGGAGTTTTATGTCCGTTCCCAATCCGCACAGCGACCAGCACGACCTGTGGATCAATCCCGAAAATCCGGCGAATATGATTCTGGGCAACGACGGAGGGGCCACCGTCACCTTTAACGGCGGCATGAGTTGGAGCACTCAGGCGAATCAACCTACGTCGCAGTTCTACCGCGTGATCACCGACAACCAGATGCCCTACCACGTTTACGGGGGGCAGCAGGACAACTCCGCCGTAGACATTGTCAGCCGCAGCCGGGGCGGGGGCATCGGGACTTCTGACTGGCGACCTACCGCGGGTGGGGAGAGCGCTTTTCTTGCCTTCGACCCCGAGAATCCCCGCTACGTGATGGGCGGCAGCTACCAGGGCAACATCTCGGTGTACGACAATAAGACGGATACGGAAGTCGACATCATGGCCTACCCGGTAGCGGGTCTGGCTACGCCGCCCACGGAAATGAAGTACCGCTTCAACTGGAACGCCCCGATCGTAGCTCAGCCGCAGGATCCCGGCGTAATTTATCACGGGGGCAACCACGTCCTGAAGACCACCGACCTGGGCCGGAGCTGGACCGAGATCAGTCCCGACCTCACCCGCAACGACACCAGCAAACTCGTCGACGGCGGCGGCCCCTTCACCAATGAGGGTGCCGGCGGCGAAGTGTACGGTACGATCAGTTACCTGGTCGCCAGTCCCCACCGGGCCGGGGAACTGTGGGTGGGTACCGACGACGGCCGGGTGTGGATCACCCACGACGAGGGAGGCGAATGGGGCGAGATCACCCCACCGAATCTGGGGGAAAAGCTCGTCAATGCCATCGAAGTTTCGCCCCACAATCCCGCCACCGCCTACCTGGCCGTAACCAACTACAAGTTTAATGACTTCACGCCCGAGGCTTACCGGACCACCGATTACGGCAGTAGCTGGCAGCGGATCGACGCGGGCTTCGGCGACAATGAATTCGTGCGGGTGATCCGCGAAGACCCCAAGCGACCCGAATTGCTCTATGCCGGTACCGAGCGTGGACTGTACCTCTCCTTCGACGGTGGGGTAAGTTGGGAAAAACCGAAGTTCCACCTACCCGACGTTCCGATCCTGGACCTGACCACCCGCGACAACGACCTCATCGTCGCCACTTCCGGCCGGGCCTTCTGGATCCTGGATGACCTGAGCGCCCTCCAGCAAACCGGGAGTGAAATGCCCAACGGACTCGCGATCATCCAACCTAAGCCGACCTATCGCTACAACTTCAGCACCCCCGACGAAGCGCCGGACGCCGCGGGACAGAACCCGGCCAGCGGGATCATTTTCGATTATTACTTGCCGGAGAAAGCTTCGGACAGTACTAAGTTGACCCTGGACATCCTCAGCGCCGACGGCACAGTGATTCGCAGCTACTCCAGTCAACCCGACAAGGCGAAGGGCTGGCCGGGCGGACCACCCGCTCCCAAAGCACTGCCGGCCGAAGCCGGGTTTAATCGCTTCAACTGGGACCTGCGGCGCGCTACCCTACCCGCCGTCGACGGCATCTTCGTCCTGGGCGATTACCGGGGAAGTCTGGTCGCGCCCGGCACCTATACGCTGAGAATGGCCTCTGGTACGGATACTGTGAGTGTCGACGCAACGCTCCTCGCCGATCCCAATCTCGATGCCTCCTCCGGGGAGTATTCAGCCCAGGAAGTACTGCTCACCTCAGCTGAGGAAAGTGTCCGTGACATTCATGCTTCCGTCAATCGGATGCGCCGCGTACGGACACAGCTAGAAGCACTCAATACCAACCTGAAGGAGGTATCGGGTACGGATGATCTCATTACCAAGGGCAAGGACATCATCGAACGAATCACCGACTGGGAGAACAACCTCATTCAGCCCGACCAGAAAACGTTTCAGGACGTGATCAACTTCCCCAATCGGCTGAACGCGGAACTGATGAACCTGAAGAGCCGGGTCGATGGTCCCGTACCCGTAGTGACCCAGGGCGCAAAGGACCGGCTGACCGAGCTTACCGCCGACTGGCAGCGCTACCGGCAGGTCCTCGACCGGATCATTGCGGAGGATGTAGAGGGCTTTAATGCGGCTTATCGCGAGCTGAACTTACCGGTCCTGATCGTACCCGCGGCCGAGCCGAGCACCAAGCGGTAGCTCAGGCTCCGGCGATCCACTCGTCCACTTTCCGTTCCAGGACGGCCAACGGCAGGCAGCCGCCCTCCAGGACCAGGTCGTGGAAGGCTTTGATGTCGAAATCGTTTCCGAGTTGTTCCTCGGCACGGGCCCGTAGTTCACGGATCTTCAGCTGGCCGACCTTATAGCTTAGTGCCTGTCCGGGAATGGCCATGTAGCGTTCGATCTCGGAGATGATGCTTGCTTCGCTTTCCGCTTCATTCTCCAGGCTGTACTGAATGGCGCGCTCCCGGCTCCACCCCTTGCTGTGGATGCCCGTATCGACGACCAGGCGGATGGCGCGGTGCATCTCCGCACTCAGCATACCGAAGTACTGGTAGGGGTCTTCGTACAATCCCAGTTCCTCGCCGAGGCTCTCGCAGTACAGGGCCCATCCTTCCCCGTAGGCACTGTACCAGAGGTTGCGGCGGAAGGCGGGCAGCTCCTCGTTTTCCTGCTGGAGACTGATCTGGTAATGGTGTCCGGGAATGGCCTCGTGGAGGAACAGGTCTTCGTCGCTGAAGGTGTTGTAGGTAGCCACGTCGGGGATCGGCACGTAGAAGATGCCGGGGCGGGTACCGTCCAGGCTGCCGGGATTGTACTCCGCCGAAGCGCTGGCCTCCCGGAAGGCTTCGGTGCGGCGCACTTCGAATTCCGTCTTCGGGACTTTGTTGAACAACTGCGCCAGCTGGGGCTTCATTCGCTCGTAGATGGCGTTGAAGTTTTCGATCACTTCCTCCGGCTGACTAAATGGCATCAACTCCTGGCGGCTGCGGACGTGGTCGAAGAACGACTGGAGGTCACCGGTATATCCTACCTCGGTCTTTACTCGTTCCATCTCACTCCGCAGGCGGGCGACCTCACTTAATCCGAGTTCGTGGATCTCATCCGCCGTCATGTCGGTGGTCGTGTACAACTTGATCAGGTACTTGTAGTAGGCTTCCCCATTGGGAATACCGTCAATGCCACTGGTCTCGCGGCTCTGCGGCAGGTAATCGTTACGGACGTAGGTGGTGAGGTCGGTGAAGAGGGGAATGATGCGCTGGCCGATCATCCGCTTGTACTCGTCCGTGAGTCGGTCTCGTTCCGCTGTACTGATGCTGTCGCCCATCATCCCTACCGGGCCGTAGAAGAGGTGGTCCTCCACCGGCTCCGCGGACAAGTTCTCGAGTTGCGGCAGCAATTTTTCCGTCAGGGAGCGGGGCAGCAAGTAGCCCCGTGCGGCACCCCGTTCCAGGTTGACGCGGGCGGTGTCCATCATTGTGGCAAAGTCCTCGACCCGCAGCAACCAGTTCTCGTAGTCTTCCACCGTCCGAAAGGGTTGTGCGCTGGCACCGCTGGCGAGTTGGCCGATCATGAGGTGGGGTCCACTGAACTGATCGAGCGGCAGTAATTCTTCGGTGAAATCGGCACCCTGCAGGGCGATGTTGAGGTCCCATTCCAGGACGTCGTAAGTGACTTGTTCGGTGGGGGTGAGCCGGTTCCGGTTGATCTTGCGGAGGCGGGCCAGGTAATCCTGGTAGAACGCCCGGCTCTCCTCCTTGTATTCCTGCGAGAGCATGTTGGGGAGGCGATCGTTGTAGCGATCGTCGCCCATGAAGGTGGCTTCCAGGGGGTTGAGTTGTAGCCGGGCCTCCTGGTATTCGTCGAGCAGCTTGGTGAACGACGGGTCGGGAGATTCGGAAGGGGTGACTTCCGGCTCGTCGCTTCCGCAGGCGAAGAGAAGTAATAGCAAAAGCAGGGGAAGGAGGCGCATGTTGGTAATGGTTGGTCGGCAAAGATAGGTGGACGCCCGATGTCCCGGAGTTACCCGCGCAATCGGTCAGTACCTTATTTCGATGACTTCCAGTTTCCTTACCTCACTGCCGAGGCGGAAGTCCGCCACCTCGCCAACCCACAGGCCGGTGATGGCGCGTGCGATCGGGGCCGTGAAGCTGATCTTCTTTTCCTTCACGTTGGCCTCGTCGACCCCCACGATCTGAAATTCCTGAATTTGATTGCTGCCCGCCTGCCGCAATTTGACGTGGGCCCCGAAGCGGACTTCCTCCTGCGGCTGATCCGCGGGATCCAGGATCCGGGCGGAGACGATGCGCTGCTGCAGCAGGGCCAGTTTGCCGTCGATTACCGTAGCGGCCCGTCGGCGCTCATCCTCGTTGTCGGTCGGCAGGGCGGCCCTGGCGGCTTCGAGCTGGTCGCGCTCGGCTTCCAGGGCACGGTGGCCGGCGGGCGTGACGTAATTGGTTTCGCCGGCGGGGAGGGGGGAACGGGGCGGAATGATGGGAAGCTCTTCCTGATCTGATTCTTTGACGAAGCCGCGGGACATGGTAGTAAGGTATTGGTACAATCAGACAACCCGCACCGGAGACGCGAAGTTGCCAACACACTATTGCAGCGGCCCCGAACCCGGCAGGTGAAGTCCGTGCCGCCGGGCCAGCGACGAAGTGTTATCATTGCCCCCGTGTTTTCGCTCATCAGGTACTGGATCTTTCGGCTTGGCTCGGCACTGCGCTGGTACTGGCGTGCGGAAACCCGCTACGACGTTCATTCCCCCTTCCTGAGCGAATTCGTACGGGAAGTGTACCACGACGATCGGACGTACTACGCCTTTCAACTGATTCGCCACCTTCGCGCTTACTGGGATACGCGCAAAGACAGCGTCGGCCTGCAATCGCTCGGGGCCAAGAGCCGCACCACCCGACGTTCGCGGCGTTCCGTGGCCAGCCTGGTCCGGAGCAACGCCATCGGTCGGCGCGCCGGAGAGTTTCTCTTCCGTCTGGCGCTGTGGCACCGCCCGTCGCGCATTGTCGAACTGGGGACCAACGCCGGCATCTCCACCCTCTACCTCCACGCGGCCGATACCCGCATTCCCCTGCACACGGTAGAGGGCAATCCGGAAGTAGCCGCGCTGGCAACAGAAACCTTCCGGCGGGCGGGGGTTTCTCCGCAATTGCGTTCTTTCACCGCGACCTTTAGGGAGTATCTCGACAATCAGTTGCCGAAGGATAAGACCCGCCTACTCGCCTTCATCGACGGAGACCACCGGCACGCACCAACCATAGCATACGTGACCCGCCTGCTGGAAGTCGCTACCGACGACAGCATAATCGTGGTGGCCGATATCCACTGGTCTCGGGGAATGGAAACTGCGTGGAAGGAACTTAAACAGTTGCCGCGGGTTACGGCATCCATCGATACGTATCACTTCGGGATACTGTTTCTGCGCCCGGAGCTAAGGGGACCCCACCGGGCCCTGATCCGTACCCGGTTCAAGCCCTGGCGGGTAGGCTTCTTTAGTTAGCTAAAGTGGTCGTAGTCCTCGACCGGACCCCGGCGGCCGCCCTCGATGCGATCGAGCAGGCGCAGGATGATGTCGATGCCCGGTGTGTTGACGCCCAGGTCGTTGCGCAGCCGCAATGCACGCTCGATGCGCGGGACTTGGTTCTCCGGGATCAGGATGATCTGCTGGTCGGGCTGAACTTCACAGATACCGTGATCGATGAACTCCTCTACCACCACGATATCGCACTGGTGGAAGGCGCAGAACTGCTGAATGGTGATGTAGGCTACTCCGGCCATGGTGCATAGAATTTATCCGGCTAGCGGCCGGCCAGTTTGGAGAAGGCTGCTTTTTCTTCGCTGTTCAGTTTTTCGGGAAGCTTGACCCGGAGATCTAGGTAAAGGTCTCCATTGCCTCCGCTCTTGTACTTCGGCAGCCCCTTTCCCTTTAGTCGTACCCGCTTTCCGTTTTCGGTGTTCTCGGCAATGGGGAAGTTGACCGCTCCCGTGGGGGTTTGCACGGTGGTTTTACCACCGAGCAGCATGGTATACAGGTCTACGTCTTGCACCTTGTACAGGTCAGCACCTTCCCGGCGGTATTCCTGGGGCGTGCTGACGCGGAAGGTGATGTACAGGTCACCGGCGGGCCCTCCCCCGGCGCCGGGGTTGCCCTGTCCGCGTAGCCGCAGGGTCTGTCCGTCCTCAACCCCCTTCGGAATGGTGACCCGAAGTTGTTTGCCGCCGACGTTGAGCACTTGCTTGTTGTCCTCCAGTATATCGCTCAGGTCGACCCGTAGTTCCGCCTCGACGTCGCGTCCCCGAAAGGATCGCCCTCTGCCACCGAAGCCTGCACCCGCGGCCCCGCCCGCTCCTCCGAACATGTCGCGGAAAAAGTCCGAAAAATCAGCTCCCTCTCCCCCGCTGGAATACGTGTACTGGCCTCCAAATGGGTTTCCGCCGCCACCGCCGAATCCCCCACCCTGCTGCTGACGGGCCTGCTCGAAGGCATCGGCGTGCTCCCAGTCCTTGCCGTACTTGTCGTACTTCTTGCGCTTTTCCGGATCGGAAAGCACGGCGTAAGCTTCGTTGACCTCCTTGAATTTGCGTTCCGCCGCGGCGTCATCCGGAGCCACGTCGGGATGGTACTTCCGGGCCAGCTTGCGAAAGGCCTTCTTTAGCTGTTTTTCGTCGGCCGACTTGTCTACGCCGAGCGTCTGGTAATAGTCGATGAACTGCGCCATGGTAACTGCTAGTTTCCCTCTCCGTTGCGGTGGAGGGTCGGTACGACGATTGCAATGATCGTGCCGACGGCGCTTCCCACCAGCACGTCGGTGAAAAAATGGCGGCCGGCCCGCATCCGTCCGTAACTGACCGCGGCGGGCAAGAGGGCGGCACCGAGCCAGACGTAGGGCGTGGCCTTGCTGTTCGGATACAGGTCGTTGTATAGCTTGGCCGTAGTGATGCTAAAGTAAGCCGTGGTGGCACTGTGGCCGCTGAAGAAGGAGTACCGGCTCGACTTTTTCAGCTTCGTGTCCAGGGGAGCGTCGGCATTGTAGGTGTACGGGCGGGGACGGCGCACCAGTACTTTTGTCAGGTTGATGAGGCCAGCGTTGATCATCGCTCCCTCAAAGACGATGAGGGCCATGCGGTCGAAGTTGTCGCGCCCCGGCCGGTCGAGGAGCAGAAAGAACGGGCTGGCGAAACTGGCCAGCAGGAGCTTGTCGGTACTCTCGTCCGCATCCAGGGAGATATGACGGGTGGAAAACAGGTCGATGCCGGGGATCTTATTGATCTCAAGTACCGAAATATCGTCCTCCGTCAGCGGACTTACCCGGCGGTCGAGCAAAATCGAAGTTGTCGTAAGCGCACCACCCAATCCCAGCAGCACCGCATTGGTGGCGTTGCTCGGATTGTAAGGGTGTACCACCAGTCCCTGAGCCGGTAGAAACTGGGAGACGAGCAGGGAAAGGACTAAAAACAGGATAGAGAGTAAACGGTAGATCATGTAACCACTACATTATGAGAGGGACAACGGAGGGGCGTCGGGTTTGTGCTAATCAAGCCCCAATTCAGCACGTAGGGGGGCGTCTTTGGTCCCGTTCAGTTGCCAGTACGGTTCCAGCTTTTGTTCGCGCAGGGTGGCCGTGGTGGTCAGCACCGTATCGCGGCTCGGGTAGGTTTCGGTCCATTCCCGGATGATATAGGGTGACGCGGTGTCGAAGGTAACCGTAAGGCGGCGGTCGAGCCCCGTGTAGTCGAGCACGTACGTTCTCCGGCCCGCTCCGGCCTCCTCGACCGATGCAGTGGCTTCCGCAGCCACGTACGGTTGGTGGGTCATGAGCAGGTAGCCGGTGTTTGGGATTACTTCAAACTCACCCTCGGGCGGGTTGCCCCCGATACGGATGCGGTTGAATACCTCGTCCTCGAGGAAGTCGGCGGACAGATCAATCTCCTGGTCTCCCTCGCGCTCGAAGTAGCTGCGCAGTTGCATCTCCCACTGCTCCCCGCCGGCGTAGTTGAGTTGGGTATAGCTCTGGCCGCACCAGTCCTGGCTGCTGGTCGTGACCTTTAGGGTGCGCGGGTGTTCGACGGCGTTGGTGGGCGTAAAGACGGAGGTCATCAGGGAGTAATCGTAGATGCCCGTGTTGAAGCGACGGAACAGGTTGGTCTTGAGCACGGGGGCACTGTTGGGATTTTCGTAGTTGTCGTTCTTGACCTGCCTGTCGGTCAGGAAATCTTCCGATACCTGGATGAGAATGGCTTCGCCGTCGCGCATTTCTCCGTAGCGGGCCTGCTGTAGGTCGTAGGTGGAAATCTCGGCCGTGCTCTGGTACCAATAGGGCGGCAGTTCGCCGCTGAAAACGGAGGGCGGGGACGCGGGTGCGGAGGAATCCGGGGAAGGCCGGGCATTACAGCCGAAAAGCAGGGCCAGGGCAGCCAGCGCGGGGAGACAGTTCATGGGGCGAAATTAACAGCGCAAAAACAAACGCCCCGGCCGCCGGCGGGGGCGGACGGGGCGGGAATGTAAAAAAGGCTCTACATTAGCGTCGATAGTTTACTAATGCACTCATTGTACTTGCGGCTCCGTCTTCGGACGGAGCCCAAGCTTTCGGTAAACCGATCCCAGTGAAATTCCGGTATGCGGATCGTCCTCCTAATCGTACTTCCCCTACTCTTGTTCGCGTCATCGGCCGTTTTCGGTCAGGAGTCTTCGCGCAACCGGGCGATTGCCGCGTTTGATGCCGGCGTGCAGCACCTGCTCGACGGGAACGCCAAACGGGCCAGTAAATCGCTGCGGCAGGCGGTAGCCCTCGATTCCACCTTCGTACCCGGCCTGCGGATGCTCGGTATCGCCTACGATCTGCAGAACGACTACGCAAATGCACTGAAGGCCTACCTGGCCGTAATCAACCACGACCCCTATTTTTCCCGGGTGCTGTATTACCACACGGGCGACGTCTACCTGCGCGACGGTCAACCCCGCCGGGCGCTGGAGTACCTGCAGAAGTTCAGGGAGCTGCAGGCGGAGGACATCGGCCGCTTCGGCCTCGTCGGGGAACAGGAGACGGCCACCGAACAGGAAATACTGAATCACAAGCTGGAACAACGCATCCTGTCGGCCCGCATCCTTACCGATAGCATAAACTACACCAACGCCACCGGCCTGTATAACCTGGGTGCGCCCATCAATACGGAACAGAACGATTACTTCCCCTTCTTCACCAACGACCTCGACGGCCTGCTCTTCACCCGGCAGGGCAAGGACGGTGACGAAGACCTCATCGAAGGAGCGCGCCGCCGGCCGGAACGCAACTACCGAACCTCCCGATTCGGAAACTTTAACACCAACCAGCCCGAGGGAATGTGTACCCTGGTGCGGGACGGGGAAACCATCTTTTTCACCCTCTGCCACGAAGACGCCGGGGGCGGGGGATGCGATATTTACTCCGGTATCCTTATTAAAGGGCGTATCGAGGAGGTCACCCGCTTGCCCGATTACGTCAACTCCACTACCTGGGACAGCCAGGCCGCCATTAGTTGCGATGGGCGCCAGCTCTTCTTCGCCAGCACGCGACCCGGCGGCATCGGGGGCAGCGACCTCTACCGCTCCGAACGACTCGACGACGGCAGCTGGTCCGAACCCCGCAACCTGGGCGCGGGCGTCAATACACCCGAAGACGAGGAAGCCCCCTTCCTGAGCAACGACGGCGAAACCCTGTACTTTTCCAGTATGGGCCACCGCGGACTGGGTGACCAGGACATTTACTTCAGTCGCTGGGACGCGGGGCGGGAGCGCTGGAGCAAGGCCATCAACATCGGGCCACCCATCAATAGCGCCAACCGCGAGCTTGGATTCCACCTGTCGGCCGACGGGCGGCAGGGCTTCTTTGCCAGCGACCGGCCCGGCGGCAGGGGCGGCCTCGACATCTACGGCTTCACCCTCGACGAGAAACTGACGGGAAAGGAAGTTACCTACGTCGCCGGCTACCTTACCGATAGCCTCTCCGGCAAACCCATCGCGGACCAGGAAGTACCAGTGTCCGGAGGAGCCGTTTTTCGCACGAATTACGCCGGTCGCTTTTTCATCTGCGCCCCACCCAATCAACAACTGCCCCTGAGCGTCGACCACCCCGACTACCTACCCTACCGCCGCGACTTCGCAATCCCGGCCTGGGACAACCAGTCGCCCTACCGCGTCGACCTTCGACTGACCAAGGAAGCCCTCGAACTTCCGGCCATTCCGCCGCCGCCGCCACCCCCGCCCGCAAAGATCCGACAGGAGACCGCCAGGGTCCTCTTCGCCTTCGGGGAAGATGCCGTGAATGAAGGGCAATATGAACTCCTGAAACAACTGGTCGCCGGTACGGGCACCCAACGGATTGAGTCGGTATCCATAGTAGGATACGCCGACGAGGTGGGACAGGAAGTCTACAACCTGGAGCTCAGCCGCCGGCGCGCACTGGCCGTGGCCCGGGTGCTGGAGCAGCTGGGCGTGAGCGAGGATCGGATCACCACTGCGGGGCGGGGGGAGATTGCCGGCAGGGCGGGAAGGAACCTCAATCGCCGGGTAGAAGTCATCGTGCGGTTCCGCTAGCGCGAAAGCGAACCTTTCCCTGACTGCCGTCCTTTATATGCTCACAGCCGGCCAAGGTGCCGCGCGTCATCATTCCAAACCAACTTTCTGCCTACCCTACACCGACTTACTATGCGTATTCTAACCGTTCTTCTCCTGGCCTTCGCGGCCAACACCTTATTCGCTCAGGAAGCGAAACCTTCTTACTGTGAGGAAGCTCCCGCTACTTACGGCACCCCCGGTGAAGCTGCACCCTCCCTGCCCAAATTCGCCACTACACCAACCAAGGAGTACAAGGTTCAGGTGGCCATTCTCCGGTACACCGATCCCGCGGAATACCCCTTCCATCCCTCCCTGGTCGCCCGCTTCCGCCCCTGCGAGCAGGTTTGGGTGGTCGAGAGCCGGGAAAGCTTTGTCGACCGGGAGCAGGCTGTAGCACTCCAGGAGACCCTCCGCGAGGCGGGTTACGGAGGAAGCTACATCACCGATCTGGTCGCTTACCAATAACTTTGCGTCATGAACCGCTTCCTCGCTTCCCTCTTCCTGCTTACCGTTTTGGCCTGTAGTTCCGACGATCCGGCACCTACCGAATCTTTCGGCGCAGACTTCACCCCAACCGAAGTGCTAGCGGCAGATGCGCTACTCACCACCTATTCCGAACGGGCCCTGATCGATACCGTACGGACGACCGTACGGGGCACCGTCCATGAAGTGTGTCAGGCGAAGGGGTGCTGGATGACCGTTAGCGTAGCGGGCGAGGACATGATGGTGAAATTTAAGGATTACGGCTTTTTCGTGCCCAAGGACATTGGAAGTGAAGAAGTGATCCTCCACGGAGCGGCTTACTATCAGCTTACGGACGTTGAGGAACTGCGGCACTTTGCTAAGGATGCCGGCAAGTCGGACGAAGAGATCGCTATGATCACCGAGCCGCGCCGGGAGCTGCATTTTTTGGCGGATGGCGTCCAACTCTACTGACTGCCCCCGCCTCAGCGTGGTTTCCAGCTTTTGAAAGGGCCCGGTGCGGAATGCACCGGGCCCTTTTCCGGTACAAATGCGCCCGCTGGAGGAAAAAATCGGTAGAACCGAACATTTTTCGAACTCCCACCGGGGCGCAATGACTGTATTTAGTCACAAACCGGCATTTAGTACATCATCCTTGGCGTGACCAATATGTAAAACATTGATAATCATACAATTACATTTTTGGCACGGGGTTTGATAATACTGGGGCAAGCAAGTGTGGCGAAGTTCACACCACAATAAGTAACAGTAACTATCCACATTATGACCAACCAAGAATTCACCCAGGAGATCAATAAACTTGAGAACTTACTTTTCTCCTTTGCTCTGCGCCTGACCCGCAATCACCAAGATGCGCAGGACCTGATGCAAGAAACCAGCATGCGGGCTTACCGCCACAGAGACAAATTTACTATGGGAACCAATTTCAAAAGTTGGGTATCGACAATCATGCGTAACACTTACATCAACCGTTACCGCAAAGAAAAAAGCCGCAAACACGTGAACCAGCCCATTGAAACCTTCACCTTTGCTCTTGAGAACACCAGTGCCATCCCCAATCAGGGCGAGCATGACATGCGCCTCAAAGAACTCAATCGCATGATGAGCACTATCGGCGAAATCTACAGCGTACCCTTCCTCATGTTCTACCGCGGATACGAGTACAAGGAAATCGCAGCCCATCTCAATATCCCCATCGGAACCGTCAAAAGCCGCATCTTCCTGGCCCGCCAGAAAATGAAAGGCATGATCGGTACCCGCAACTGATCCTCAGCCCGAACCAAACTGAAAGCTAAACCCTAACTTTTTAGACACTTGTAAGAAACACAGATTACTGTAGCAAACATTTTGAACACACATCTTTTATACTGAGAGACTTTACTATTCTTAAGTTGTGAGAGACTTGACAATAATTTTCTGAGAGATTTTGACGCAGACACATTGAACGCACGATTTTTTGACACTGAGAGTTTTTGACATTTCCGAGAGACGACAAACACAGTTTTAATTTTTTGAACACACAAGCATATTGTTTTTCTGAACACACAAGTACATCGTTTTTTTGAACACACAAGTACATTGTATTTTTTAGACGTACCATATGCAATGACATTTTAGATTCTGGAGTAATAAAGAACACTGACGTTTTATTCGTGTCTTTCCAAGCCTTATAAAGCATTACCCAGTGATTTTAATTTATCGATGAGGTTTAACCCCCTCGTCCCAGATTTTCAGAGAGTCGGCCCCCGGGCCGGCTCTTTTTTTTGCCCCTACCGGAAGTGTACCTTTGACTATTATGGACGATCAATTCATACGACGGCTCTTCCACGAGCACCATTCGGTAGTTCGCTTACCGTCACCACGACTGATAGAGGACTGGCTAGGTGGCCTGCTCCAATTCCTATTTCCCGAAATGAGCACCTTCCGCTTCGGCAGCGAAGAGGCTTTCCGTAACCACTACCGCACCAACGATCTGAAACTCTACACGATTCTGGATGCGTTGAGTCACGATCTGGGGTGCCCGATTGACGAGATACGCGCCCGTTTCGAGGAGCGCCTACCCTCCATTCACGGCAGTCTCCTCGCGGATGCAGACGCAATCTTGGCCGGTGACCCGGCGGCCGTGAGCCGCACCGAGGTCATCACGACCTATCCGGGGTTCTACGCACTGGCCGTTTACCGCATTGCCCACGAAATGCTCGCGCTCGGCGTTGGGCTGGTGGCCCGGATGCTCAGCGAAATCGCCCACGGTAAGACCGGGATCGAAATTCATCCGGGAGCACGCATCGGCAACCGCTTCTGCATCGATCACGGAACGGGTATCGTCATCGGGGAGACGGTCGAGATCGGCGACGGGGTGAAGATGTACCAGGGGGTTACCCTCGGTGCGCTGAGCGTAAAGAAGGAAATGGCCCGCACAAAACGCCACCCGACCATTGAGAACGATGTGATTATATACGCCGGCGCCACGATTCTCGGAGGAGATACCGTCATCGGTGCCGGCAGCATCATCGGCGGCAATACCTGGATCGTAAAGAGCGTGCCGCCGAATAGCCGTATATACTACGACTGGCGCATCCCGGAACGACAACCGGAGTAACTGGCTAATAAACAGTATCTTTGCGCTTGCAATAGCGCGCGGGCCGGAGAAAATTGGCTTGCGTTAAGACAAGCCAAATGGAAAACAACCCCGACCAGACCCCCGAAGAAGCGGTGGTCTACTTCGATGAGCTCGATCTCGTCGACGAACTACTGGATGCCCTCGACGATATGGGCTTCGATAAGTGCACACCGATTCAGGCCCAGGCCATTCCCCCCTCCCTCGAGGGTCGCGACGTACTCGCCGTAGCCCAGACCGGTACCGGAAAGACCGCCGCCTTCCTACTTCCTATCCTCGATAAGCTCACCCGGAACCCCGTAAAGAAGGTCAATACCATCATCCTGGAACCTACCCGGGAACTGGCCATGCAGGTCGATCGCCAGCTCGAAGGATTCAGCTTCTACACTCCCGCTTCCTCGATCGCCATCTACGGCGGCCGCGACGGGCACAGCATGGAACGGGAGAAGACCGCCCTGAAAACCGGGGCGCCCCTCGTCGTCGCCACCCCCGGCCGCCTCATCGCCCACCTTGACCTGGGATACGCTGACCTGAGCGGCGTGCAACACTTGGTCCTCGATGAGGCCGACCGCATGCTCGACATGGGCTTCGTCAACGACATGATCAAGATCATCGACCTGCTGCCCAAGGAAAATCTCCAGATCCTGTTCTACTCGGCCACCATGCCGAATAAGATCCGCAAATTCTCCCGCGAGATCCTCAAGAACCCGGTCGAGATCAGCATCGCCATCTCCAAGCCCGCCGAGAAGATCGACCAGAAGGCCTTCGACGTGGCGGACTGGGCCAAGATCAGCCTCATCGAGCACATCCTGAAGGACAAGAAGGACATGGAGCGCATCCTGATCTTCTGTGGCCGCAAGAAAACCGTGCGCGACCTGACCCGTCGCCTGCAGCGTAAGGGCCACCAGGCCGAAAGTGTTTCCTCCGACCTCGAACAGGACGAACGCGAGCAACGTCTTGCCGATTTCCGCTCGGGCAAAATACCCATCGTGATCGCCACCGACGTACTCAGCCGCGGCATCCACATCAACGGCATCGACCTGGTCATCAACTTCGACGTACCCGGCGACGCGGAGGATTACGTCCACCGCATCGGTCGTACGGCCCGCGCCAGCGCCGAGGGGGAAGCCATCACCCTGATCAGTAAGGAAGACCGCCAGCGCTTTAAGCGCATCGAGGAACTGGTGGAGAAAAAGGTTCGCCGCATCCCCCTCCCCGACGAACTCAACGACGCCGAACCCGGCAGCGGCAACTCGGGCGGCAACGAACGCGGACGCGGCCAGGGCCGGGGTCGCGGCGGTAAACACCGCAGCAGTAGAGGCAAAAGCAGCGGCGGCAACCAAAACCGGGGGCGCGGCCGCGGGCGCAGCGAAGGTCAGGCAAAGAGTGATGGGGACCAGGCACCGTCCTCCGACCGCCCGGCCAGCGAAGGACCGAAGAAGTTCGGTCGCCGGAAGCCACGTCGGGATTAGCGGAGGTAGATTGCTCCTGCGTTCTCGCCCTACGCTGCTGGTCTTTATTCCCCTTCCCAAAAATCAGCCGCCTGCTCCGGTAAGGGCACCAGCGTAGCAGACTCAAGGATGCACGTCGCTCCGATGTTGGCAGCGATGTAGCGGATCAAGTCTGCTTTCGTGAAGGCGGTTTTGTACGCTGACCTAAGTTCCGGCGCACTGGCGTAACATACCTGCCCTCTACCATCCGCCTGCGCATCGTAGACGAGTTCCAAGCGCTCGGCAACTTCTTTTATGAACGGAAGATGAAGCGCGAGAGAATGCAGCTCCCGCGGAGAAACTTTCCGGGTGGGGTCGGGAAAAACAAAGATGCGGCCCAGCTCGACTTCCATCACGATCAGATGAGCGGTTCGGACCGGCTGCGGCGGTAGTGGTCGATCTTGAATTGAAACATTTCGGCCATGCGCTCCGCGCGCCACTTCGCTTCGTCGGCCTTCGGTCCCCGAAAATTCGCGTCCACCGTACGGTAAAAAAGTTCCTTCCAGCAGTTGAAGTGCTCGCTACTCACCGGTAACTTCAGGTGCGGCATAAAGGGGCTCCCTCCGTAGGTGCGCTCGCCGAGCAGCACCGTCTGCCAGAACCGGTACATCTTGTCGAGGTGGACGGGCCACCGGTCTTTGATTACGCCGCCAAATATGGGACCCAGCAACTCATCCTCCCTGACTTCGGCGTAGAAAGCATCCACCATGACCTTGATGTCCTCAAAACGACTGATATCGGATAGCTGCATGAGCGGGCGGATTTGTACTTACCAGACTAACAACTCCAACCACCGTATCGGTCAAATGCTTGGGCGGGGACGCGGGTGCAAGGCTAATGCAAAAAGCTAACGCACCAGGTTAGCGGGCCTGAGCGGTACGGTAGGATCGGCCAGCTTATCCCGGTCGATCAGTGCTCCCGACTGGATAAACTTTGTGCCGATTACGTAAGCCTTTGCGTTGTTCACCGCATCAACGGCCAGCAGGGTGTCGCCGGCGAAGTACCAAATGGAAAACTTGGGGGCCTCCCCCACTTCTTTACGCACCACCGCCCGGTCGTGTCCCTCGGATAGCCCGACGATCTGCAACTTCACGTCGTACTGATCGGACCAGAACCACGGAATCGCGTCGTAGATAGCCACTTTCCCCACGAGGGCGGCGGCGGCTACCTTACCCTGATCAACGGCATTCTGCACCGATTCTAGGCGGACGAAGCGGTCGTAGCGCGGATTATGGTGGTAGGTGCAATCCCCGATGGCGTAGATATTTTCGTCGCTGGTACGGGCCGATCCATTTACGCAAATACCGTTGCTTACTTCCAGACCGGCACGCTGGGCCAGTTCGACGTTTACGCGGATGCCCACGCCGATCACGATCACGTCGGCGACGAGTTCATCCCCATCCGCGCAGCGTACAATCGTGTGCGTGGCGTTGGTTTGGAACCCGGAAACGGTCTTACCCGTCAGAATTTTTACTCCGTGGTCGGCGTGCAGTTGCTCGAAGAAGGCCGACATACCGGGGGTCGTGACCCGGGCCAGCACCCGCTCCTCCCGCTCCAGTACCGTGACCTCCGCACCGAGTTTACGGAGGGAGGCGGCCGTTTCCAGTCCGATGTAGCCGCCCCCGATAACGACTACGCGCTTACCGTGATCTTCGGACAGTGCCGCGCGAATACCGGCCACGTCGGCGGCCGTTCGCAGGGAAAAAACGTGACGGGCGGACTCCAGTCCCGGAAAGGGAGGAATGAGCGGGCGGGCACCCGTAGCCAGTACGAGCTTATCGTAGGCTAGCTCCTCTCCATTGTCCAGCACTATCAGCGAACGGTCGCGGTCGATGGAGGCAACGGAGACGCCAAGACGCAACTCGATCCCCTCTCTTTCGTAGTTGTCGACCGCGCGCAGTGGATTGTGGTAACTTCCCTCCTCACTCGTGAGGTAGGTCTTGGATAGCGGGGGGCGGTGGTAGGGAAGCTGGGGGTCGCGATCTATGAGTACGATACCCCCCGTCCAGCCCTGCCGACGTAATTCGAACGCGCAGCCGACGCCCGCGTGACTGGCACCAACGATCAGGCATACGTGTTCTTCCGGGCTTTCGGCCATGTTCGATTGCTTGTTGGTTTGGTAAGCTTATTCGGCGACGCGCAGCACGACGCCATCGATGGCATCGCTGACCACGATCTGGCAACAGAGGCGGCTGTATTCGTCGGCGTTGTCGTCGAGTTCGAGCATATCGCGCTCGATCTCGCTGGCTTCGCCGGTTTTGCGCACGTCTTCGGGGGCGACGTGTACGTGACAGGTGGCACAGGAGCACACGCCGCCGCAATTGCCGAGAATGCCTTCGATGCTGTGGTCGCGGGCGAGCTCCATGACGGAACCCGAATTGCCGCTTACCGTGGTCGATGTGCCGTCGGTAGTGATAAAGGTGATGTTTGCCATTTCAGTATGGTTAGTTGGGGAATAGGGAGGGTTAGCGCGCGTGGAAGCGCACCGTGAGGGAATCGAATCCGACCTTGCGCTTGAATTGATCGAGGTCTTCGATGTTGTCTTGGTGGTCGAGCAGGTCGATGGAAGCTACTTTTTCGGCCAGGGTAGCCACCAAGACGCGCAGCAGCTGGCGGGCGTGGGTGGCCCCCAGGCAATTGTGGTGACTAAAGCCGAAGCTGACGTGGGGATTGAGCTTGCGGTCCAGCACGATCTCGTCGGCTTTGTCGAAGACGGCGGCATCACGGTTGGCCGAGGCCCAGCAGAGGGAGACGCGGGAGTCGGCGCGGACGGCGTGGGCGCACACTTCGGTGTCCTGAGTCACGACCCGCCCCATGTGGGTCAGCGGGGCAAAGTAGCGGACCAGTTCTTCTACGGCTCGGTTGAGGATCTCCGGCTCATTGCGCAGCCGGGTCAGGGACTCCGGATGCTCGGCGAAGTAGGCCACGGAATTGGTGATGGCGTTGATGAGGGTATCGCGCCCGCCGGCAAAGGTGAGGATCATGACGCCCCTGACCTCTTCCCGGGTCATTGGTTTGCCGTTGACTGCGGAAGCAAGGAGCACGGAATAGAGATCCTCCCCTGGATTGGCAATTGCTCGGTCGATCTGCTCGTCGATGTAGTCGTAGAGGATGCTGGCCTTATCCCCATCGAGTGCCACGCCCTCGCTGCGGAAAACGTGGGTACCCCAGGAGATCCAGATTTCCGCTTCCGCTTCGGGAATGTTGAGCAAGAGGGTCAGTGCGCGCGACTGCAGGGGCAGGGCGAATGCACTAACGACCTCTACGGTGTCCCGCTGCAGCACCTCGTTCACGAGGGCTTCGATCTGTCCGGTCAGCGCCCGGGTATAATCCTCCTCCAGCGGCCGGCGGAACCAGGCTTCCACCGCGGCACGGTAGGCGGTGTGCTCCGGCGGGTCGAGCTCGAAGGGAATTTGGCGGGTATCGCGGATGTTTACCTCCGAGGGAACTACGATGCGGCCGGGTGTGGCTCCGGACTGGAAGGTCTTGTAGTTGTGGGCCGTCTTGCGCAAGTCCTTCAACCGCAGGATCATGGTCACCGGATCATCCTGGTCGTTCATGTGACCGATTCCTTTCTCCAGCCGAGCGGCGGCGAAGGGATCGGGTAGTGCGCTTTTCTTCATATCGGACGTGGGTTTACCGCTTGCTTGCTTGCCACAATGATAGGTGGATCAGCTCGGGCCGGCTACTACACATGGTTAAGATAGTGGTGCGGAGGGTTCGCTCCCGCGTTCCCGCCGAAAGCGGTACAGGTAGGGCGCCCGATTGGAAGCTCCCGTATACTTTTTTTCCAGGCGCTCCAGTACGCCGAGGTCCAGGATCTTTTTCTGGAAGTTGTTGCGGGGGAAGGGTCGGTCGTAGACGGCTTCGTACAGGAGCCGCAGCTCCTTCATCGTAAATTTCTCGGGCAGCAAATTGAAGGCGATGAGTTTTTCGTCCAGGACACGGCGCAGGGAAAGTAACCCTTCCCCTACGATCTCGCGGTGATCCATGATCATCTTCGGGAGGTTATCCACCGGGTACCAGTCGACGGTGGCGTCCACATCGGTTTTGCTCGGTTTTACCACACGCATGTCCACCAGTGCATAGTAGCCGATGGAGACGAAGCGGTCGACGAGCCAGTGGAGGTTGTCCCGCATCCAGCGCACGCTGCCATCCGCATCGGCATTCAACTCGACCAGACGTTCCAGGGCACTACGGTTGTTGCGATCCGTACCGCCGAAGACCCGAAACTGTTCCAGGTAAATGTTCGTGATGCCGGTGCGCCCCTCGAGAATGCGGCGGGCGGCGGCGTCGATGGACTCCGTTTGCCGGATGAAGCCGCCGGGGAGGCCGTAGAAATCGCCCCGAAAGATCAGTTCGGGAACCAGGACGTACAACTTCCCGTCCCGGTAGCCGAAGACCACGCAGTCGATGGAGAGCTGGCGGATGTACTCGGTATTCAGGTCGGTCGGCAGGTCGGTGTCGGGCATGGCTAAGGGACAGGAAGAAGAACAGGTGGGCGATATATTACGGGCCGATCGTTTCGTCGGTACGCGACGCCCAACGCAATATATGGGAAGTTTGGCTATTATCTTTTTTTTAGACTTTAGCTTACTTATCGTTACCTTTGGTGACTACCAGATCATGCTCCTATGAATTTTATGCGCTTACCGTCACTGATTTACACCTTGTGCACTTCATTGCTGCTGTTCGCCGCGGGTTGTGGTTCCGAAACTGAAGGGACTGACGATGCCTCCCGCCTACTTGTGTTCAGCAAGACCGACGGCTTCCGCCACGAGTCCATCGAAGCGGGACAGGCCGCCGTGGAGCAAATGGCCGCCGAGCACGGCTACACCGTCACCCTGACCGAAGACGCCGAGCGCTTTAACGAGGATACGCTGCGGACGTACCGGGCCGTGGTGTTTCTGAACACCACCGGCGATGTGCTCAATCCCGAGCAGCAGGTAGCCTTCGAGCGCTACATCCAGGCGGGCGGCGGCTACGTGGGGGTACACTCCGCTACCGATACCGAATACGACTGGCCCTGGTACGGCCAACTCGCCGGCGCTTACTTCCTCATGCACCCCAGTACGCCCAGCAATGTGCAGGAGGGCAAGTTTACGGTCCTGGAAAAGGATATGTGGGCCACGTCGATGTTCCCCGACACCTTCCGTCGCACCGATGAATTCTACAGCTTCCGCAACATCTCCCCCCGCATCAACGCCGTACTGGAACTGGACGACAGCAGCTACATCGGCGGTGAGAACCCCGACTACCACCCCATGGCCTGGTACCAGGAATTCGACGGCGGACGCTCCTTCTACACCGCCCTGGGACATACGAACGAAGCTTACGCCGATTCCACCTTCCTGCAGCACCTCTGGGCCGGCATCGACTACGCCAGCGGAGGCAGCGACCCCCAGCCCCTCGACTACTCGAAAGCACGTCCCGAAGAGAACCGCTTCGCCAAGGTCGTCCTGGCCGATAAGCTCGACGAGCCCATGGAGATGACCCTGCTCGACGACCACCGCATCCTTTTCATCCAGCGCAAGGGCGAAGTCCGGCTGTACAACACCCAGACGCAGGAACTCAGGACCATAGCCACCCTCCCCGTCAGCACCAAGTACGCGGGCGGCGGCACGGCCGAAGACGGCATGCTCGGCCTGAACAAAGATCCGGACTTTGCCGACAACCAGTGGATCTACCTCTACTACTCCCCAGTGGAACCTGCCGTCAACCGCCTGTCGCGCTTCACAATGGACGGCGACGAACTGCTCCTGGATTCCGAAAAGATCATGCTCGACGTGCCCGTTCAGCGTGAGGAGTGCTGCCACACCGGCGGCTCCATCGCGTGGGACGCCGACGGCAACCTCTACCTCTCCACCGGCGACAACACCAATCCCCACGCCTCCAACGGCTACAGCCCCAGCGACGAGCGCCCCGACCGCGGCCCCTGGGACGCCCAAAAATCATCGGCCAACACCAACGACCTGCGCGGCAAGATCATCCGCATTCACCCCGAAGATGACGGCTCCTACACCATCCCCGCCGGGAACCTGTTCCCCGAGGGCACCGAAAAGACGCGGCCCGAGATATACACCATGGGCCACCGGAATCCCTTCCGTATTTCTATCGATCAGCGTACCGGTTACGTTTACTGGGGGGAAGTAGGCCCAGATGCTTCCGACCCGGACAGCACCCGCGGCCCCGCCGGACACGACGAGGTCGGACAAGCGCGGGAGCCGGGCAACTTCGGTTGGCCGCACTTTGTCGGCAACAACAAAGCCTACCACAAGTACGACTTCGCCGCCGAACGATCCGGCGAAATGTGGGACGTCAACGCACCCACCAATACGTCTCCCAACAACACCGGCCTGGAACAACTGCCCCCGGCCAGGGAAGCCCTCATTTGGTACCCCTACGGCCCCTCCCCGGAATTCCCTCTGGTGGGTAGCGGTGGACGCAACGCCATGGCCGGACCGGTCTTCTACACCGACGATTTCACTGGTGCCGAGCGCGCCTTCCCCAATTACTACAACGGCAAACTGCTAGCCTACGAGTGGATGCGCGGCTGGATCATGGCCGTGACCCTCGACGAAAACGGCGACTACGTCTCCATGGAACGCTTCATGCCGAGCTACAGCTTCAGCAATCCGATGGACATGGTCTTTGCCGACGACGGCGACCTCTATATGCTCGAGTACGGCTCCGGCTGGTTTACCCAGAACGACGACGCCCGCCTCGTACGCATCGAATACAACGGCGGCAACCGGGTACCGGAAGCCCAACTCATTGCCAGCACCATGGGCGGTGCCGCTCCCCTCACCGTAAGCCTCTCGGCCGAGGGAACGGAAGACGCCGACGGCGACGAACTCGACTACCGGTGGAAGATCACCTCCGACAACGGTTACGAAGAAACCTTCGCGGGCACCGCCACGGAAGTTACCCTCACGGAACCCGGCATCTACCGTGCCGTCCTTACCGTCGACGACGGCAACGGTGGAGTCACGACCCAGTCTACCGACCTGACCGTCGGCAACGAGCCGCCCGTAGTGGAGCTTGATCTACAGGGCAGCCGCTCCTTCTACACCCCCGGCCGGCCCATCCGCTATGCCGTAAACGTAAGCGACGCCGAAGACGGCACCCTCGAAAGTGGAATCTCCGCCGACCGGGTCGCCTTCACCGTCGATTACCTGCCGGAGGGCTACGATAAGGTCGCCATCGCCCAGGGTCACCGCTCGGCCGACGACGGTGCGCTCACCACCCGCGGCGAAGTCCTGATCGGTGAGAACGACTGTATGGCCTGCCATAAGGTAGCCGGCGAATCCATCGGACCCAGCTACCAGGCCATCGCCGAACGCTATACCGGCGACGCCGAAGCCCACGAGATGCTGGCCGGCAAGATCATTTCCGGCGGTACGGGCAACTGGGGCGAGCACGTGATGTCGGCCCACCCGGAGCTGGCGGCGGAGGATGCCGCAAGCATGGTGCGCTACATCATGGCCCAGAACAAGGATACCGGTCCCGGTCTGCCCCTTAGCGGTGATTACGCCATCGAACTGCCCGAAGGCGACGCCGGCAAGGGCGTGTACATCCTGCGGGCCGCCTACCGCGACCAGGGTGCCAGCGGCCTGCCCGGCCTAACGACGGAAAAAACGGTGGTGCTGCGCAACGCCCAACTCGATGTCTTCGGTTTCGACAGTTACGAGAAGGTCCGTAAGCTGACCTACGGCGGCCAGAATATGCTGCTGCCCGACGGTCCCGGTTCCTATGTGACTCTCAACGACGTCAGCCTGGCGGGCGTACAGGCCGTAAATGTGGTTGCCATGGCTCCGAAACCGATGGTAAACGCCGTGGGTGGCGTGGTCGAACTGCACCTCGGCAGTGCCGACGGTCCGCTGATCGGGAAGTCCGACTTCCTGCCCCCCTCCGAAGATATGAACATGGCCGCCGCGCCCCCGGTCCTGCACATTCCGGTCAAGCTGCCCACGGACGCCGATCCATCCGCTTCCGACGATCTCTACTTGGTCCTCTCCCACCCCACGGCGGAGAGTGGCCTACCCATGATCATCGTGGCGGTGCAGTTGCAACTGGCGGAGGGACAGGCTTCGAAGTAAGCGCCTGGTCGGCGAGGAACCTACCCGCCTAAAATATATCCGACAGTCCGTTCCAGAGGATAATGAGGGAAAATACGAAGGCCCCCACCATCACGATGTTCGTGACCAGGCGATTGGCGGGCAGTCCCGCGTTTTTCCGGTTCCACAGGAAGAGGAAGCAGAAGACCACCAGCGGCAGGGCGAAAACATTGAATACCTGGGTGAAGATTTGCCCCTGAATGGGGTTGAAACCGAAGACCGGTACGCTCAGGGCCAGGATGCTAGCTACCCCCGTAATCAGTTTGAAGCGAGTGGAATTCACGTCCAGCTGCCCGGAATTGTAATCGCCGAGCATCAACGGCACGATCATCAGGCAGGGAAAAATGGAGGAAAGCCCCGCGCTCAGCGTGCCGGCAAAGAAGATGCTAACGGCGAATTTCCCGACGGACGGCTCCAGCGCCCCCGACATATCGAGCACGGTCGTAATTTCCTTGCCCTGGCCGTACAAACTGCCGCTCGCCACCGCCATGATCGACCCACTGATGGTGAAGATCAACAGCGCCGCGATGATGGAGTCGTTCTTCTGGGTCCGAAAATCATCCATGGTCCACCCCTTACCCTGAATGAACAGTGGCCGCGAAAGGAAGGTAGCCGCGGCCATGGTCGTTCCCACGAAGGCTGCAATGAGAATACCCGCCCCCTCCACCTGGGGGATTTTCGGGATGAGCCCCCGAACGATATCCGACGGCAGGGGAAACACAAAGAGTAGCGTAAAGACGAACGACAAACCCATCATACTGACGAACAGAGCAAGCACTTTTTCGAAAAGCGAGTAGCTGCCCTTGATCAGCAGCAGGTAAAAAATGCCGATGACCAGGATGGCCAGCCCGAGCACCACCCAGTACTGCTGCTCGGCCAGTCCCGGGAAGTTGATGACCAGGATCTCAAAAATGACGTTGGAGGTGATGCCCAGGATCCCGATCAGCGAGTTCCACTGGCCGATGCCCACGGCGACGATGATGGCAATGGCCAGGGCCTTCCCCATAGGCAAATGTTTGCGCACGGCGTACAGGGCGGTTTCCCCGGTAAAGAGGTAGTAGCTGCCGGACACGTAGATCAGCACACCCGTAAAGATGCAACTGAAGAACAGCACCCACAGCAGGTCCATGCCGAAGGAATTACCCGCCACGATCATGGAGGTGACGCTGCCCGTACCGATGGTGTAGCCGATGGCGAAGATGCCGGGACCGAAGGCCAGCAGGAAGGCCAGCAGCTTTTGCCCTGCACTTTTTTTGGTGGTCGGATGGTCGTTGGCCGGTCCGTTTTCGTGATTCATGGGGGTACGCTTCTTACGGTGAGTGAATAGTATGGGTCGCAGGTACGGTTAGTGAGGCGAGCGATCAGTAGAGCAGTTCCAGCTCCTGTTGCTGCTCCACCTCGATGCGCCCGGAGCGGATCACCGTATTGTCGCGGTGGTGGTTGTTCTTTTCCCCCCACAGGAGAGCGACCAGTTCTACCGGATTGTCGCGGAAGGTGTTGCCAACTAGGTGCACGTTAATGATGCCCCGCGTGCGGATGAGTACGCCACTCCCCTCCCCCGCGCCGCAGCCGGTGAAGGTGTTGCCGGTCAGGGTCAGCTGTCCGCCAATGGTCGATTCGTCGTAGCCGCCCCGGTAAAAATCGATCACATTACTTCTCACCCCGTCGAAGGTGCAGCCCTCGAAGGTTACCATCTCGGCGTTATAGTCGCCCTTCTCGTCCGCGGCCAGCACGAAGCCGTTCGCGCAGTTGCGGATCGTGGTATTGGTAAAGCGGAGGGAGTCAGCGAAGGAGCCACGGGAAGCCAGTAGGACGTGACCGAAATTTTCGATCTCGCAGTTGTCGACGGATAGCTTGTAGGCCGAGGCCATTCCCTCGTCGAGGGGGGCAAAGGCTAGCTGATTGTCCCCGCCGCTCAGGTGCAGATTCTCCAGGCGGATGTCTCCTCCGGGGTGCATTTCCAGGGCCGGAGTGTTATCCGCGCCGGTGTATACAAGGCGGACATCCCCCGGGCTCGCGGCGCGGAGGGTAATTTTCTTATCGATCCTCAGGGAAGCGTCAAGCGAGTACTCCCCTTCACCCAGTTCGATGACGTCCCCGGCGGCGGCCTGTCCGATTAGGTTTGCCAGCTCGCCGGCTGCCGGACTTGCCTGGTGCACGGTGGGTTCAGCAGCCACCTTCTCGGTAGAGTACCACGACGGACCGTACTGGCTTTTGTCGATACGAAAATCAGCCGCAGCCGCCAGGTCGCTGATGGCCCCGATGCGGTTTTTCTCGCCGCGGGAATTGCCGAACAGGTCGGTCTTGATCCGGTCGAAATCGAAGCCGGCGTACACTTCATTTAGGAGTTCGTCCTGTCCGTCGGCCGGCACGAGCAGCCAGTCGTTGACCTGCTTCATCTCGATGTCGGCACTACGGATGCCCTCGTATTCGGTATAGGCAGTGCCGTGGTTGTCGATCAGGTTGTTCTGGAAGCGAACGCCCGTGATGTCGTCGTGATTGAATACCGGCAGCGTATCCACTTCGGTGTTGTAGACGAGGTTATTGGCGATGGTCGTCCGGATGGGCGGGGCCGAGCGGATCTCGCTCTCCGGGAGGACGTCGGCGCTGGCCATATTCTGTCCGACGCCGATCTGCCAGGGGGAACGGCTGTCGATCCAGGTATTGTGGGCTACAACCACGTCCGTCACCTGCTTGTAGCGGTTCAGCGAGCTCTTGGGGATGCCGTTCATGATCGCCAGGGGGCTGCGGAATTGCTCCCCCCGGATCTTATAGAAGTAGTTGTTGGTGATCCAGTGACCGGTGTTCACCACCCGGACGCCGCCGTAGAAATCCGAATCATCCCCGCCGATGAAAATATTCCCGTCGACGGTGGTGTAGTTTGCGTGGCGCATGACCAGGGAGCCCTCGCATTTGTCGAAGATGTTGTGGGTGAAGAAATTGAAGTTCGTCTTATCGGAGATGATCTCTACCTCCCCGTTGCAGGCCTCGAAGTAGTTGTTCGACACGTTCACCCGGCCGGGGGTCATGGACGTTTCGCTGCCGCCCAGGCGGATCGTCTCCCCCCGGGGCCCACCCTTGCGGGGGCGCGGACCGAAGTAATTATTCACGATCTGGTGGTGATTGTCGGTGTGCTCGTTGCCGGCGTGGTAGACCATCAGCGTGGCCCCGTCGTTCGACTTCCCGGCGATGTAGCAGTGGTCCAGCTGATTGTGCTTGCCGTAAAATTCGATCCACGTATCGCTATCGTAGCGATTGGGCTGGGTAAATCCGTCGATCACGCAGTCGGTCACCCGGGTGTGAAAGGCCGTCGTGTCCCGCCCGATGCGGTACTGAATTACTCCCCCCTCGGGCGTGTAGCCGTTCCGGAAGTGTAGCCCGCTTACCACCAAATGCTCCCCGCCCAGGTGCAGGTAAGATTGTCCTTCCAGGTACACTTCGCCGGGCGTTTCGGCGCGCAGGGTGATGGGTGCTTCCTCCGTCCCCATGCCGTAAAAATTAATCCGTGCATCCTCCCAAACGCCGTTGGCCAGTACGATTTCAGTGCCCGGAGCGCTGCGGCCGATGGCATCGGTCAGTTCCTGCATATTCGCGACGGTAACATTTTCCGCCGTAGAGTTCTCTCCACAGGACAGCAATAGGAGCGCAAACCCGCAGCTCATCCATAAATATTTCATGCGATCGACTTTTCAAAAACCTTCCGTCCACAACGAGACAGCTAAAATTGGTCAACCATGAATTGGTTAACCAATTGTAAGGTAGCTGATCTTTTCCATTATTCCAATTTTGTGCAATTAATCTCTTCGGGCGACGGCGCGCGGGAGCAACGCACTCAGAAAAAGCTATATCTACAGGTTCACCCGATTGACCCCTGCGGCAAGCGGCGTAGTCCTTCCCTGCCACGTAAAGGTTCCCGTAACGCCTGCGGGCAGGGTGACGACGGCGGTTCCCGCATCGAGGTCGTAGTCGACCGAAATACTGCCCGCCGGATGGGGCATTTCCCCACTAATTTGCCGGATGCCGCCAAGGTGGGGCTCGATCCGTACGCTACGGAAATGTGGCGCGGCGCTGTCGATGCCCAGTACGGTGCGGTAGAATTCAATATTGGGACTCGATCCCCAGGCGTGGCAGTCGGAGCGGGCGCCCGCTACGTCGGAATCTTCCGCCCAGGTGGTCAGCCCCAGGTTAATATTGGTACGCCAGACGTCCAGCCAGCTGAGGTAGTCGTCGCCCAACCCCGCCTGCACCAGCGCCCGGTGGAGGTAATAGCGGAAGTAAATGGAAGCGGGGGCCAGATCCTCGTCTTCTAACAGATGCCTCGCTACCGATGCCAGGTCTCCCTCTGGCACGAGTCCGGCCAGGATGGCCAGGCTGTTGGCGTGTTGGGAATAAAGATCGTGTGCCCTGGTGTCGGCGAATAGTCCGCGACCGGCATCCCAGTAGCGGTCCCGGATGGTGGTCGCGAGCCGGTCGGCTTGTTCCCGGTACTGTTGCGCAAAGACCGCCATACCCAACTCCGCTTCCAGTTGGGTGGCGTTCTGGAGGGCGAGCAGCAGTTGGAGATCGAGCACGGCGGAGTGGCCGCCTTCGTCCATGGGGGGAATGCCGCGGGGCCAACCTTCCACCCAGTCGGTGAAGGACCAGTTGGGCAGGTTGCGCAGTGAGCCGTCGGCATCCTGAAATTTGCCGAAATAATCCAGGATTTGCCGCACCCCGAAGAGCTTGTCCTGTACGAAGGCCCGGTCGGTTCCGTACCACATGTAGTCGCGCAACATCCCGATGTACCACAGCGAAAAGGGTCCGATGATCTGCTTGATGTTGGTCGGGTAGCGGCTCGTGGTGATGCCCTCCGGCTGCCGGGAGTAGTGTATTAGGTTCAAAGCGTTCTTGACCAATCGGTCATCGCCGGTCTCGTAGAGGGAGACCATCGCCTGGATGCGCGTATCGCCGATGTACTGCAGCTGCTCCCAGTACGGACAGTCCATATAGGTATCCATGGCGCACATCCGGGCGGTGCGCCAGCCGATGTCGAGCAGGGTATCCATAACCGGGAGTGGACTACGTAAACTGGCCCGCCGTTCGAAGGGAAAGCCCACGGCTACGGCCGATATGTCTGCGATGGTGAGGGGATCGTCCGCGGTCGTGATCTCCACTTGCACGTAGCGGTACGTCCGGTAGGAAAGCGGGGTGAAGGTTTGCCCGGCCGTGCCGTCGGTGAATACGCTGTCCTGGCGACCCAGTATGCTTTTGCCCTCCACCTCGTCGCGGTTATTCTTGGTCCGCAGGTCAGCTTCGTAGAGGGCTTCGGCGTAAGTCAGTACCGTCGTTGCTCCTGCGCCCCCGCCCAGGGTAAGGGAAGGAAAGGCGTTGGTGAGGTACGACTGGTCGAGCAGCAGCCTAGCCGTCGTGCGGGCGGGAATCTGTAGGGGGGCACCTCCGGCCAGAAAATCGTCGGGTACGGTCACGCCCTCCGCCTGGCGCAGGGCCGCGAAGCGTTCCGGTGTGCGTTGCATCGGGGGCACCGGGGAGGACACCAATCGCCAGGGCTGGCGGGCGTCCATGCCGACCGTATTGCGCGGAACGCCGGGAGATACGGTCTGGGCCTTTTGCCAATCGGTATCGTCAAAGTCGGTGCTAGCCCACTTGTCGATTCGCTGAGCCATGTCCACGCGGTCGCCGGGCCCCGCCACGTAGTAGCCGTACATACCGATCATATCTGGCCGGGGTCCGTAGACGCTTACGGGCACCGGCCGGTAACTGCTGTCCTGGCGAGACACCCAGCTGTCGTCGGTGTTGATCGTAGCGGAAATTGGCGCGGTGCCCTGGACGATCAGACCGGTTCCGTAGGAAATCTGCGCTTCCTGACGAAAGTCGCCCGCGTTCCAGACCCGCACCGCTACGGTATTCGTGCCGGCGGTGAGGAAGGGGGATAGGTCCAACCGGTCGTAGTTCCAGTGATCGAGATCACCCTTCGCCGCGCCCCGGTTGACAAAGGTGCCGTTGACGTACAGTTCGTACTGGTTATCGGCCGTGATCAAGACCGGAAAGCTGTCGGGCATCCCGGCCAATTCCACTTCTTTACGGAACAGATAAATTCCGTAGCCCTGCGGGTCGGTTCCCGGTACCGTGATCCAGTGGGCGGGCCACATCTGGCGTTCCAGGTCCGGTTGCGGAGACTGGGCCGGTAGTGTGGGTAGGGTCAGCAGAAAAAAAGCGAGGATCGTCAGGAAATGGGGGTACGGCATACGGGAGCGCGGGTTGTTGGTACCCGTAAGTTAGCAGGTCGCCCGTTACCGTCGTACCCTCGTTCAGCGCGTCGGTGCCGTTCCCGGTCCGATGGAGGATTCCCGGAACCACACTTCGGTGTAGCTACCGTTGGCGTACTGTTTCGCTACGTCTCCGTCGTAGGTATCCGCTCCGGTACTCCAGACCCTATTCGTCCCGGGATCCCGGCCGTTGGTTTGGTTGTAGGCCCCCTGCTTAAAGAACTGCTGCTCTCCTGCGTAGGCCGTGGGGCGTTCGGTCCCGTCGCGACCGAGGCCGGCGTAGAGCGTCACAATCTGTTCGGGCATGTCTTCCTTATTCGCGTACTCCGATTCGAGGAGGCTTTTGGTGAAGGTTTTGGTTGGGTACCCTTCGCGCTCGAAGGTAAGGTACATCACTCCTTCGTGAACGTTGATCTCATACCGGAATTCTTCTCCCAGTGCAACGCCGTCTTCCGGTTCGGCCGGGTAAGTGTCCGGACCATCGCCCAGGGTCGACATATCGTAGCCCCAGATGGCCGTGGAATAATCCCACCGTTTATCATTGTCGCCTTCCGTGTTGATCTCGTAATTCCAGAAGACGGACCCCCGCTCGTGTCCCGGAAACTTCTTGTAAAAGATCTTGATCGGTTCGTTCTCGTGTCCGTCCCCGCTGTGAATTTGTCCCACGACGACCGAATACGATGCGGCCACCCGCGCGTCTCCGGTGGTGGAAACGTGCATCACCTTGAGGGTACCGCGCAGTTTACCTCCGGTTTCGGGCGTCCACCGTTCCTTCTGTCCCAGCTCGGTTCGGGTATTGTGGGAGTTGGGCGAAGTCACGCCGCCGTTCGGCGTTTTGAAGACGACCCAGTCGGTACTATCGTGGGCCGTATAGAAATATTCGGGATGCGCGAAATCCGTCAGGTCGCGGATCACTTCCCCGTCGCCGAGCATGATGCTCCACTGGTCGAGGGAGGGCAGAACGTCGCTCGGGTACGTTATCTCGTCCGGTTGGGATTCCGTTTCGGTCGACTCCGGGGTGCCGGTACAGCCGATGGCTAAGACAGCTAACGTGATGTAGATGAAGGCGTAAGCCGTTTTGTTTAATTGGTGCATGATGCGCAGTTTATGTCGAATTCCGCCGGCCATTGTTGGCCGCTCTAATGTCGGTGTCGGATAACCAAATTTTGGTTAACCAATTTCCAAGGTAGCGCATTTACCCGTTCCGAATAAAAAAAACGCAGCCCCGTACTTCTACGAGACTGCGTTTCTCAAGTCAGATTTGCCGAAAAGCTTACTCCTCGATCGGGGTAACGATCATGTTGGCCCGCTCTACGAGCGTCTCGATTTCGCTACGGTCGGTAACCTCGCCGGCGCGTACGCGGTCGGTTACGTCTTCCATTTCTTCAATCACGACTTTCAGCTCTTCGTGAGCTTCATCCTCCAGATTGACGCCCGCGGTTTCCAGTGCGGAGATGCCCATTCTCAGGTGGTCGGCCGCATCCGCGTAGTGGGCTTGGTCGAAGTCACTGAGGGCGATGTCGAAGTGGGAGGCAAGATCGGTTCCCGTTTCGACGCCCAGGGTGGTTTCGGGCGAAACGGGTTCGGTAGCCACCTCACCGCCGGGCATTACCTCCTGGTCGGTTCCGGTAGTTTCCTCGGTGGTTGTGGTGCCGTTGTCACAGGCAAAAGTCAGGCTGAGCAAGCCTGCGAGCAAAAGGTATTTCATGGAATAAAAATTAAGTGAATCGAACTACCGCGTGTATCCGACCGTCGGGGCTGAATGCTGACGCTCAGTTCACGGAATAGACTGAGTGACAAACACCGGGTCACAGATTTAGTCAAGATTTTTTTAAGAAAATTTTCACTTTTTCATTCCCTGCTTGGGCGGCGGTGCGCAGGTTCAAGGGCAACCCGCAAAAGCGAAGTTTCCGGGCATACGAATCGGGGGACCCGGCGGGGTTGATGGCTTGAATTCGGGACTAAATGTCCGCGGTGATAAAGTGCTTCCGTACCGGTCGGTGATTATTTCTTTCCTTCCTGCCGGACCACGGGATTGCGCGGTTGTGCCGGCGGGGCACCGAAATTTGTAATCCGCGATTCAACCGGCTCGAGCGTGCGCAGGTAGGCAAAGATCGCACGTAGGTCTTCTTCCTCCATCGCGGAGAACATTACCCAGGGCATGACAGTCTGGGGGTCACCCTCCATGATGGTGGGAGAGACGTAGCCGGTGTCCTGGTACTGCTTGAACCGTGCTACGAACTGATCTGCCGTCCAACTGCCGATTCCGGTTTCGTGGGGGGTGATGTTCGCCGAAAAGACGGTCGTACCGTTCGGCAGGGGAAACCGGAAGCCTCCGGAAAAGGGCTTACCCACGAATTCCCCGCCTTCCTGACGCGTGTGGCAGTCGATGCAACTCGCCGCCGTGACCAGGTACTCTCCGTAGGCTTCCTGGTCCGACGGGTCCGGGCGTTTGGTGAACTGCGGCTTGGCCGGGATGGTGTTCACGATCAGGTTCATCGGGAAATCGGACCGCGACGGTTCGGTTACGTGGTCGATAGGATCGAGGGAACGGAGGTAGGCAATGATCGACAGAATATCCTCCCGATCGAGCCTTCCGAAGGCATGGTAGGGCATAATGGGAAAAAGGGCCCGCCCCCCCTCGCCCACTCCGGAAGTAACGGCGCGGAAGATCTCGCCGTCTGTCCAGCTGCCCAGGTTCGCGGGGGTAAGGTTGCTGGCCACGTAGCGTCCGGGCAAGCCGATCTCGTGGTCAAATACTTCTCCGCCCATTCCAACGGAGTTCGGTATGACGGGAGCGGAGTACTTTGTCCAGTCGCGTTGGGAGTGGCAGTCCGTACAGGCCATGACGTGATTGGCCAGATATCTTCCCCTTTCCACGTTGGCGGGACTTCGGTCTACGGTGATTTCCGGCGTCGGGCCCACATCCGGCAGGGCTGTTTTGAGGTAGAGCACGGTCACTGCCGCGACCAGCAGGATACCTGCCACTAGGAACGCGACAAACTTTAGAATTTTGCTAGCCATGGCGATAGAAGTATGGGTGAGTAATGCATACCGGTCAAAGCCATCCTGGGGGGCGGATGGGCATCCTTAATGGTAAGTGTGCATGGGTTCCAGGCTACCGTCTTGTAATGGGGGTACTCCTAAAGTACGGCATTATGTGACAACACGCAATAGCTTTTACCCTGGATTTTTGCCCGCTGCGCAAGCGGTTGGTAGGTTGCTTGCTCCCGCGGCCCCGCCCCCGGAAACGGGCGAATTTGTATCTTCCCTACCCGGGTCAGCTCCCGGAACAGTCGTTGCATGCTACACATTTCCCGTCCAGTTAAGTGGCTCCTCCTGGTAGCCTGGTGCGTATTTGCCCCGCCGCTGAACGCTCAGTTTAGCAAGCAGATCCACTTCAAAAATATCTCAGTACGGGAGGGACTGTCCTACCCCCGGGTAACGTGCATCCTCCAGGACCGGAGCGGCTTTATGTGGGTCGGCACGGATCTGGGGCTCAACCGCTACGACGGCCGCCAGTTCACCATTTACCTCGCGGACGCTACGGACAGCACCCGTCTCTCCAACGACCAGATAACGGCGCTGTACGAGGACGAGCGGGACCGCCTATGGGTGGGAACGCTGGCGGGACTCAACGTATACGACCGGCGAACTTCCCGCTTCCAACGTTTCGCGCATCCGGTACTAGGTGAAGAATCCATCAAGGCGATCGCGGGCGACGGTAGTGGACGGGTATTCGTCATTACGGAACGGGTGTTGCTGCAACTGGACGAACGGCTGAAGGTGGTCCGAGAACTGAAGCTTGCCGGCCTGTCTTCCGAACCCGGAATGGACGCGATGACCGCGCTGCACGTGGATGCCGACGACCGGGTATGGATCAATACCAACGTGGGGCTGCGGCGGTACGATGCGGCGGCGGGGCGCATGAGCAATCCTCTGGCCGACGATTTTATCCGCGAACCGGGGGTAGTTGAATTCGTGTCCACGATCTACTTTGACTCGGCGCAACGCATCTGGGTGAGCGATCGGGGCAACGGTCTGCGGTACTACGACCCCGGCAGCCGCCACTGGACGGTAGTAGAGAACCTCAGTTCCCGCTTCATCAACGGCGTCATTGAAGACCGGGAGGGCCGGATATGGATCGGTACGGGGCGGAACGGGCTGAACATTCTGGACCCGGCGACGGGGGACGTCGACGTGATTCAGTACGGAGACCAGCCGGAGAGCAACTTCGTGACCAACTCCCTTTCCTGCATCTACGCGGACGATGCGGGAGGGGTGTGGATCGGCACCTTCACCAGTGGGTTGGAGTACTACTACCAGCACCAGATGCGGTACAACCTGTACTTTCCGAAGGGAGAAAATAACGGCATCAACAGCAACTACATCACTTCCTTCGCCCCCACGAAGAACAACGATCTCTGGGTAGGGGCCGGGGAAGAGGGACTCCTGTACTATGACCGGAGCGCGGACCGCTTCGAGAAATTTACGCCTACCGATTCCGATTCCCTGGATTTGGGACGCCGCAAGGAGAATAATTACATTATGAGCCTGTTGCTGACCGACGCGGAGGATCACCTGCTGATCGGCACGCTCACCGGTTTTTACGATTATCACCTCGCTACCGGGCGTTGGAACTATTTTCATCACGCCAACCGGGACAAGAAACTGCGCCCGGGGAGCCTGGTCAGCAACATTTTGCAGGACGGTCGAAAGATCTACCTCTCTAATCTGGACGGGCTGCAGCTATACGACCTCGACGACGGCAGTCTCGATACGTACCGGTTGCCGGACTCCACCACCATGGTGACCTCCCTGGTCCACAACGACAGCGTGGCGTACCTATCTACCCGCACCGGTGGTCTGTACGTCTTCTCCAAGCACGATCGCACCTTTCGCCACCACGCCTTCCCCCCGGAGCATCCACCGCTCACCGCCGTGACGTCCCTTTACCTCGACGCCCAGAATCGGCTGATCATCTGTTCGGATCACCAGGGGCAGATTCGCTACAGTCCTGACCTGACCGAGTACGAAATGCTGAGCGGCTTACCCCCGGACAAACATTTCACGGTGATGTCCATCTGTGAGGACCCTTCCGACGGGTACTGGCTGGCCACGAACCAGGGGCTTGTCCGCGTCGACGGGCAGTGGCGGGTGCGCAACATTCTCGATCACACCGAAGGGTTTCAGCCGACCTACTTCAACCGTAACGGCCTAGTGACCACGTCCCGGGGAGAAATCGTCGTCGGGGGAAACAGCGGGATGTATGCCTTCGACCCCGCAAACCTACACACGGCGCCCACACCCAACGCACAGGTGCACCTGACGGACTTTCTACTCCTGAACCGGTCGGCCGTGGAATCGGATGTTGCGGGCTTCCGGGTACCGGGTGAGCTGGCGTACATCGATGGGGTGCGCCTGCCGGTGTACCAAAACCTGATCACCTTCGAGTACACCGCGCTGGACTACCACAACCCGTCGCGGATGAATTACGCCTACCGTTTGCATCCCTACGAGGAAGACTGGAATTACGTGGGCAGCCGCAACTACGCGACCTACCGCGACCTGCCGGCCGGTGACTATACTTTCGAGGTGAAATACCGGGGGGCGAGGGCCGAGTTCGCGGGGCAAACGGCCAGTCTGGCGGTGCATTTGCCGCCCCGACCCTGGCAGAGCGGATGGGCGTACCTGGGATACGGGATTGTCCTCTTCCTGTTGGGCCGCCAGTTTTACTTGTTCCGCCGCCACCGCCGGCAGCTGCGGCAGGAGGTGGTCATGCAGCGTTTCGAGCGGGAAAAAATGGAGGAGTTGTATAACTTCAAGATTGACTTCTTTACCCAGATCACCCACGAGTTGCGGACGCCGTTGACGCTGATTATCGGTCCGCTGGAGGAGATCATCAGTCGTAGTAGTGGCGGCGGAGAGGGTCGACTCCTCCGGCTAATTCACCGCAACACCCATAAGCTGCTGCACCGGGTCAACCAGATTCTGGATTTTAGAAAAATAGAGCAATCGGATATGAAAGTATTTGGAAAGAAGGGCAACATCGTAGCCTTCGCCGAGGAAATCCTGTACGGTTTTCTGGGGATGGCGGAGGAGAAAGGCATTCGCCTCCACTTCGAGACAAACATGGAAAAGTATCCGTACGTGATCTTTGACCGGGACGTCATGGAAAAGATCGTGACGAACCTGGTGGCCAACGCCGTGAAATTCACCGATGCGGGGTCGGTCACACTGAAGGTCACGGAACCGGAAGATTCCCCCCACCCTGCCCATTACCACCTGCGGGTTACCGATACCGGCCGCGGCATCAAGCCGGAGAATCTGGACAAGGTCTTCACCACCTTCTTTCAGGAACAACGGGACGACAGTCGGGTAGGCTCGGGACTGGGATTACACATGGTGAAGCAACTGACCGTCCTCCACCGCGGATCGATCGAAGTTACGTCTACCCTGTACGAGGGCACGCAGTTTACGCTCAGCTTTCCGAAGGCCGACCTGGAGTTGATGCACGAAGATTCGCCGGAACCAAGGGTAAGCAATGTGCCAACGGAATTTGCCCCCATCCCGGAGCGGGAGCGGATTAGTACCGAAGTATCCGAGGGCAAGTTGCTCGTCGTAGACGACGAGCCCGACGTCCGGGAACTGATCGAAGAGATGTTCGCCGACCGCCACGAGGTGTTTACGGCGGAATCGGCCGAACGCGCCCTGGAACTCGCCCGCACCGCCATGCCCGACCTGATCATTTGCGACGTGATGATGCCGGGCATGGACGGCTACGCCTTTTGTACCGCGGCGAAGGCCGACTTCCTGCTGGGGCACATCCCCATCATTCTCCTAACCGCCCTGAACTCGACCGATCACGAAATAGAGGGGCTGCGCACGGGAGCAGACGCCTACGTAACCAAGCCCTTCCCTACCAGTCTGCTGCGCGCCCGGGTGGAAAACCTCCTTCGATCCAGAAAGCGACTGAAGCAAGCCTTCCTCCACTCTACCCTACTGGCCACCGATGACCTCGTGCTGAATCAGGCCGACCAGGCATTCATTGACCGGGTAGTCGAATACATCGACCAGCGGCTGGACGACGGCACCCTGGAAGTAGCGGACATTTCGGAGGAGCTGGGCATGTCCAACTCCACCTTTTACCGCAAGCTGAAGAGCCTGACGGACCTTAGCGGCAACGAATTCATCCGCACCATCCGGCTGAAGCGTTCCCTCGATCTGCTTCAGCGCACGGAGCTGAACATCTCCGAGATCGGGTACCGGGTGGGTTTTTCCGACCCGAAGTACTTCTCCACCTGCTTCAAGCGACTGTACCAGATGACGCCCACGGAATTCCAGGCTCGTCAGCGGGACAAAGCGACTCCGTGACCGATTTTTCAACGCATTTGACGAGAATGTAGAAGGGACCAGGGAGGTAGTCGGCCGATATTTGGAACAAAATACGGTCATGCTAATCCTACGCCAAATTACCTTCTTCTTGTTACTATCCGGTGTGCTGCTTGCCCAGGACCGCCCCCCGAACATCGTCGTCATCTTTACGGACGACCTGGGCTACGGTGACCTGAGCACCTTCGGTCACCCGACCATCCGCACCCCTCACCTGGACGAAATGGGCCGTCGCGGCGCCAAACTGACCAGCTTCTACGTCGGTGCCAATGTCTGTTCACCAAGCCGGGCGGCCCTCTTGACCGGACGCTTACCAATCCGCAGCGGCATGGTGGGCGAAAAACTCGGCGTGCTCTTCCCCTTTTCTACGGGTGGACTGCCGCAGGAAGAAGTAACGCTACCCGAAGCCCTGCGCGATGCCGGCTACGCCACCGGAATGGTCGGTAAATGGCACCTCGGACACCTTCCCGAATACCTGCCCACCCGCCACGGTTTCGACTACTACTATGGCATCCCCTACTCTAATGACATGCGGTCGAATTCGGATTCCGAGGGCCCGCTAAAGCAGTTGTACACCACCCTCCCCATGTTGGAGGGAGAGAAGGTGGTTGACGAGGATGTCGACCAGAGTCAGTTGACCATCGATTACACGGACCGGGTGCTCACCTACATCGACGAGCACCGGGACGAGCCCTTCTTCATGTACTACGCGCCGAACTTCCCCCACGTCCCCCTGTACGCCAGCGAAGACTTCGAAGGCAGCACCCGCCGCGGACTTTACGGCGACGTAGTAGAAGAACTTGACTGGAGCGTCGGCAAAGTGCTCGAACGGTTGCGGGAGCGCGGACTGGAGGAGAACACCATCGTCATCTTCACCAGCGACAACGGACCCTGGACCACCCAGCACGAGGAAGGCGGGTCCGCCGGACTGCTCCGCGGCGGCAAGGGCAGTTGTTGGGAAGGCGGCATGCGGGTACCCGCGGTGGTACAGTGGCCGGGAACGATCCCCGAAAATCAGATCATTCAGTCGCTGGGTACCACCATGGACCTGTACACCACCCTGATTAAGCTCGGCGGGGGCCAGGTACCTACGGATCGGACCATCGACGGCAACGATCTTCTACCGGTGTGGAAGGGCGAGCAGGAGGAAGCGACGGAAACCTTCTTTTACTACCACCTGAATCAACTGTACGCGGTGCGCTCCGGCCCCTGGAAGATGCACCTGAAGTCGGTAGAGTCGTACAGTAACGTCACCCAGTACACCCGTCCCCAGCTGTACAACCTGGAGCACGATCCGTCCGAGCAGTATGAGGTGAGTGCCGGGAACCGGGAGGTCGTTGCTCGATTACGCCAGCTGGTTGCCGACCACACGGAGGGGGTGGAGAAAGTCCCCTACATCTTCGACGAGATCGACGCCCCGGCCCGTACGCTGCTTACGCAACTGGGTTTTTAACTGGTGCTTCGTCGATTCCAGCAGCTTACTTTTTCTTGCTTCCACTAGGTTTTAAACTTAACAACTTTCGATCATGAAACCACTACTCAATGTATTCGCCTGCCTACTTCTATGCACGGCAACCACCCTGGCCCAGACGGTAAACGGCAACGTGACCGGTTCGGATGGCGAGCCGCTTATCGGGGCTACCATTATGGTAAAGGGTACCACTAGGGGTACCGTCACCGACTACAACGGAGATTTCACGCTCGACGAAGTGCCCGAAACCAGCACCCTGGTCTTCACCTACACGGGCTACTCCACCCAGGAAGTTCCGGCAACGGGCGACCTGAACATTGTCCTGGCGGAGGGAATCGCCATGGAAGAGGTCGTGGTGGTCGGCTACGGTACCGTAAAGAAGAGCGACCTGACGGGGGCGGTATCCTCCCTTAAGACGGAAGACCTCAACCCCGGTGCCAACGCCTCCGTCGACCAGATGATGCAGGGGCGGGCCGCGGGCGTGCAGATCAACCAGAGCAGTGCCGAACCCGGCGGCGGACTTTCCATCCGGGTACGGGGGGCCAGCTCCATCAATGCGGGCAACGAGCCGCTGTACGTGATCGACGGGTTTCCCATCGACAACAGCCCGAACCTCTCCTCCGGCGGGGCGGGCGGCATCGGCGCGAACGAAAGCCCCCGCAATCCGCTGAACTCCCTTAACCCCAATGACATCGCATCAATTGAAATCCTGAAAGATGCCTCGGCTACCGCGATTTACGGATCGCGGGGCGCCAACGGCGTCATCATCGTAACCACCAAGAAGGGTGCGGGCGAACAACTTACCGTAAGCTACAACGCCTACGCCGGCCTGCAAACCGTCGCCAAGGAACTCGACATTCTCTCCACCCAGGAGTACATCACCCTGATGAACGACCTCTCGGTGGCTCGCGGCCAGGATCCGGTGTTCAGTGCGGCTGACATAACGGCCATCGGCGCCGGCACGAACTGGCAGGACGAGGTCTACCGCAACGCGCCGGTGATGGACCACAACCTCTCCCTGAGCGGCCGGGCCGGCAGCACCTCGGTATACGCCTCCGTAAACTACTTCAACCAGCAGGGCGTCGTCGAGAATTCCGGTATCGAGAAGTACATCGGTCGCATCAATGTGGAATCCGAGCTCAGCGACCGGGTCGACGTGGGCATCAACATCAACACCAGTCTGGTCGAGGACAACAACAACATCGACGGCATCCAGACCAACGAGAACGCCGGCCCGATCTATTCCTCCCTGCTGTACGATCCGACGGAGCCCATCTTTGCCGCCGACGGCAGCTACAATCAGTCGACCAACCTTACCGTCAACAATCCGGTGGCCCTGATCCGGGGCGTGAACAGCGGCGGGCAAACTAATCGGACGCTGGGGAATGCCTTCGTATCCGTAGAAGCCCTCCCGAACCTCATAGCTAAGCTGAACTTTGGCACGGACCGGCAGACGACGCGCCGCGACATCTACAACACGCGCGCTACGTTCTACGGCGGACCGGCACGCGGCATCGCCAATATCTCGATGCTGGAGCGGTCGAGCACCCTGCTGGAGTACACGATGAACTACAACACCTCGATCAACGAGAACCACGTCTTCACCCTACTGGGCGGAGTAACCTATCAATGGTTTCAGAACAAACTCTTTGGGGGTAGCATCAGCGGGTTCCCGACCGACGAGATCGGCACCGGCAACCTCAGCCTCGGAGATACCAACACCGACGCCCTCGTGAGCGGGCGGGAGGAGAATACCCTTCTGTCCTACCTGGCCCGGGCCAACTACAACCTGTTCGACAAATTTCTCTTCACGGCCTCCATCCGGGCCGACGGCTCCTCCCGCTTCGGAGCGAACCAGAAGTACGGCTACTTTCCTTCCTTTGCCTTTGGCTACAAGTTGTCCGGCGAGCCCTTCGTCCCGGCCGTATTCGAGGAGCTCAAGCTGCGGGCGAGCTGGGGACAGACCGGCAACCAGGAAATCGGCAATTACGCCTCCCAGCTCACCTTCGGAACCGGACCGAGCGTCGTGTTCAACGGCAACGTCGAGGGCAGCGTGACGCCGCAGCGCATCGCAAACCCCGACCTACGCTGGGAGACGACCGAACAGTTCAACATCGGCATTGACGCCAGCATCCTCAACGGTCGCATTTACGGATCGGTAGACTACTTTCTCAAGAATACTAAGGACCTGCTCTTCAACCTGCCGCTGCCGCGCTCGTCCGGCTTCCAGTCGGTGCTGACAAATGTCGGGGAAGTCCGCAATCAGGGCTTCGAGTTTCTGGCCAATTCCGTCAACATTTCGACGCCTTCCTTTAAGTGGAAGTCTTCGCTCAATTTCTCGGCGATCAAAAATAAGGTGCTCGACCTTGGCCGGGCTTCCTCCATCGTCACCGGTAACATCCAGGCGGTGGGCAACACCGCGGTCATCCAGGTCGGTCAGCCGCTGGCCTCTTACTACGGCTACGTGGTGGAGGGCATCTTCCAGGAAGGTGACAACATCGCCGAATCGGCCCAGCCGAACGCCCAGCCCGGCTTCCCCATCTTCGAGGACCGGAACAACGACGGAGCCATTACGCCGGCGGACCAGACCATCATCGGCAGTCCGTTCCCCGACTTTTCCTACGGCGTATCGAACTCTTTCACCTTTCAGAACTGGCAGCTGGACATCTTCTTCCAGGGCCAGCAGGGTGCCGACCTGCTTAACATCAACGTGATCGAGAGCCTTTACCCGGCCAACTTCCGTCGGAACCGGCTGGCGGAGCAATCCCTCGACCGCTGGACCCCCCAGAACACCACTACCAAGTGGCCCTCCGGTGTGGACCCCAATGCTTACGGGGCGGGAAAGGTCAACACCCTCGTCCTGCAGGACGCTTCCTACTTCCGACTGAAAAACGTACAGCTGAGCTACACGGTCCCGCTGACCGGAGAGGGCATCCTGAACAGCCTGCGCCTGTACGTCACCGGGCAGAACCTCTTCACCATTACCGACTACATCGGCTTCGATCCCGAGGCGAACTCCTTCGGACGCAGCAACGTGCGGGTAGACTACAGCAGCTACCCGCTCGCCCGCACGTACATCGTAGGATTGAACGCTAGTTTCTGAAACCGGAATCAATAAATATATCATGAAAGCCATCTCCCACTATATCCTTGCCGTTTGCCTCTTCGGATTTGCTTCCTGTGAAGAACCCCTCAACGAGGAAATCTTCAGCGAACTGGCCCCGTCTACCCTCTTCACCTCCGAAAGCGGAATCGAAGCCGTGCTCAACTCGGCCTACGCTTACAGCCACCGCTCCGGCTTCCAGGAATCCTGGGCTCCTTACTACCTGCAGGGCATGACTTCCGGAGAAATCTACGGACGGGGCGGATCGATCGAATCCCTCTGGACCAGCCTGATCACCTTTACCTGGGACGCCAACCACGACCACATCCTGGCCATGTGGACGGTGTACTACAACGGCATTCGCGACGCCAACCTCGTGCTCGACAACCTGGACAACGACGCCTTCAGCGCCGACTTCCGCCAGCGCACCGCGGCCCAGGTGCACTTCCTCCGGGGATGGAACTACGGAGAGCTCTATAACCTCTTCGGGCCGGTGCCCCTCTATACCTCCTCCACCGACGACCCGCTACAACCCCGGGCTACCGAATCGGAAATGCGTGCCTTCATCGAAAACGAACTACTGCAGGCCATCGAAGGGCTGCCGGCCGAGCCCCTCGCCTACGGCAAGGCTACCCGGGGAGCGGCCATGGGCGTACTGACGAAATTTTACCTCAACACCCGGCAGTGGCAGGAGGCCGCCGATATGGCCAAACGCGTTATGGATAGCGGCGACTACGGTCTGGTAGAAGACTACGCCGATGTATTCGCCGTGGCCAACGAAGGCAACGAAGAGATGGTCTGGGCACTGCCAAAATCGGCCGTTTCCCCCAGCACCAGCCAGGGCATCAACGCGCTGCTCTTCCCCCCCGATTACCCGCGCCCGTACCCCAACAACGGCGTTTTTGCCGCCCGGACCTACCTCTACGACGACTTCGTGAACTCGTTCGGCGATACGGACACCCGCCGCGAGCTGATCGTGACCGAGTACACCAGTACGGCGTCGGGAGAAGTCGTAGTGGGACTCGGCAACGACCAATCGTTCCCCTACAAGTACGAATTCGATCCGAATTCAGTAGGATTCAACGCCGGAAACGATTTGCCGATGGTGCGCTACGCCGACATCCTGATCAGCCGGGCCGAAGCCCTGAACGAGCTGAACGGTCCCAGCCAGGAAGCGATCGATCTGGTAAATATGGTTCGCCAGCGGGCCGGTGCGGATCCCCTGCAGCTGGCCGATTACGACCAATCCTCCTTGCGCGATGCCATTCTGCGCGAGCGGGAGTGGGAGTTCTGGTTCGAATCGAAGCAGCGGGAGGACCAACGGCGCCACGATCGCTTCATCCCGCAGGCGCGTGCCCGGGGCCACAATGCGGAAGACTTCCGGGTACTGTTCCCCCTCCCCCAGGTAGAAATCGATGCAAACGGCCTGCTCGAGCAAAACCCCGGCTACTAATGAAGATCCTGCTCGCTTCCCTTCCTCGGTTCGGTCTCGCCGTGATTGCCCTGCTGCTGTCCCTAGCTCTACGGGGTCAAGCCGGAGAAAATCCGGAACGGCCACCAAATATCATCGTCGTCTTCGCCGACGATCTGGGCTACGGAGACCTGGGCGCGTACGGACATCCGACCATCCGTACCCCCCACCTCGACCGCATGGCCGCGGAGGGACAGAAGTGGACCAACTTCTACGTGGGGGCCAGCGTCTGCACACCAAGTCGGGCCGCTCTGATGACCGGTCGCTTACCGGTGCGGAGCGGAATGGTAAGCCGGGAGCGTCGGGTGCTCTACCCCTACTCCAAAAACGGACTGCCCGAATCCGAAATAACGATCGCCGATCAACTCAAATCCGCCGGCTACGCCACCGCCTGCGTTGGGAAGTGGCACCTGGGGCATAAGGAGCCCTACCTGCCCACCAACAACGGCTTCGACTACTACTTCGGCATTCCGTATTCCAACGATATGGACATTGTCGCCGACCTGGAAGCGGCCGGGGGGTACTGGAACTTCTTCACCTCCCCGGCCGGCGCGGAAACGGAGAGCTACAATGTGCCGCTGATGCGCAATACCGAGATCGTGGAGCGCCCCGCCGACCAGCACACCATCACCCGGCGGTACACGGAAGAGGCCATGGACTTTATCCGCGGACGGGGCGACGAACCGTTTTTTGTCTACCTGGCACATAATTTACCCCACATCCCCCTGTTTGCTTCGGAAGAATTTGAAGGAACCAGCCAGCGCGGAATTTACGGCGACGTGGTCGAAGAAATCGACGCCGGGATCGGCCGCATCCGGCAACTACTGGAGGAGGAAGGGCTCGCCAAAAATACCCTGATCGTCTTTACCTCGGACAACGGACCGTGGCTGCCCTTCGGCATCCAGGGCGGCAGCGCCGGACTCCTGCGCGAAGGCAAGGGAACCACCTGGGAGGGCGGCATGCGGGAACCCTGCATCTTCTGGGGGCCCGGAATGATCCGGCCGGGCGTAGTGACCGATCTGGGTACCACCATGGACCTGTTCACCACGTTCACCGCCCTGGCCGGCGTTCCGGAACCGGAGGACCGACCGATGGACGGACTGGACCTGGCCCCCGTCCTCTTCGGCGATGGCAGCAGTCCGCGCAATACGGTATTTTACTACCGCGGCGATGAGCTTTACGCCATCCGGGTGGGGGACTATAAGGCCCACTTCATCACCCAGGGCGCTTACGGCGGGGAAGAGCGTGCGGAGCACGACCCGCCCCTGCTCTATAACCTTAGCATGGACCCGTCCGAGCGCCACAACATTGCAGAAGCTCACCCGGAGGTCATTACGGAAATTCAGTCCGCCGTCGCCGAGCACCAACGCGAGCTTGTTAAGGGTAAAGATCAACTGATTGACCTGGACGAGCGCTAACTCTGCCTTTTGATTATTCCGGGTTTTCGCCCATTAGCTAACTTGACCCGCATTACTATTTCAACGTACCACTATGCTCGCGTTCCGTACCCTGCCCCCTTTGCTGCTCCTCCTTTTGCTCTGCTCCTGCGGCCCCGCCCCCGAAGACGAGGTGACGGGTAGTACGCCATCCGCCCGGCCGAACATTATCTTCATTATGTCGGACGATCACGCGCAGCGGGCCATCTCGGCCTACACCGACGAGCTGACGCAGACCCCGAACCTGGACCGAATTGCCGACGGCGGGATGCTCTTCCGCAACAGCTTCGTGACCAACTCGATTTGCGCGCCCAGCCGCGCTGCCATCCTGACCAGCAAGTACAGTCACCTCAACGGGAAGATCGACAACCTGAGTCCCTTCGACCCCGACCAGTGGACCTTCCCGGAGGCCCTCCACGACGCCGGCTACCGCACCTCACTGTTCGGCAAGCACCACCTTACCTACGTGCCCCACGGCCTCGACGAGTACCGGGCGCTGATCGGGCAGGGAGACTACTACAACCCCACGTTCATCCACAACGGCGACACCCTGGCACCTACGGAAGGCTACACCACCAGCCTGATCACCGACTACGCCCTCGAAGAACTCCAGCGCAACGCGGAGAGCGACCAGCCCTTCATGATGCTGTACTGGCACAAGGCTCCCCACCGCAACTGGATGCCCGATACCGGTGACCTGCCCGGCTTACTCGATAAGCGCTACCCCGAACCCTCCAATCTACGCGACGACTACGCCGGCCGGCCCGCCGCAGCCAACGCCGATATGCGCATCGCCGACATGTTCGTCAGCCAGGACCTCAAGGTGCTCAAGGAGTATGAGCCCAACGACCCCGGTACCGGAGGAGCGACCTTTTGGCCGGACGGCACGAAATACATGGCCGAGTACTTTTACCGGGAGATCGACCGCCTCACCCCTGCCCAGCGGGCCGCCTACGAACCCTTCCTCAAGCGGGTCGGCGAGGAGTGGCAGTCCGTCAAGGGCACGGACGAAGAGCTCGGCTGGCGCTACCAGCGCTACATGCAAGACTACCTGGCCAGCGTAAAGAGCGTCGACGACAACGTGGGCCGGGTGCTGGACTACCTCGAGGAGAGCGGACTGGCCGAGAACACCATCGTCATCTACACCAGCGACCAGGGCTTTTATCTGGGCGAGCACGGCTGGTACGACAAGCGATTCATGTACGAGGAAAGTCACCGCACCCCCCTCATGGTAAAGTACCCCGCACGCATCGCGGGCGGCACCACTTCGGACGCGCTGGTAATGAACATCGACCTGGCCCCCACCCTACTGGAGCTCGCCGGAGTCGCAGCACCCGCCGATCTGCAGGGTAACAGCCTGACGCCGCTGTTCAACGGTGTTACCCCCGACGACTGGCGCGACCACATCTATTACCGCTATTACCAGGAAATGAACAGCTTCCACCGGGTGGCCCGCCACGAGGGGGTCCGCGGCGATCGCTACAAGCTCATTCACTTCACCGAGCCGGGTTTCGAGGGCTACGAGCTCTACGACCTGCAGGAAGATCCCCAGGAGATGGAGAACCGGATCAATGACCCTGAACTGGTGGCGGAAAAGGAACGGTTGCAAACCGAACTGCGGGAGCTGCGCCAGGAGCTTAAAGTAACCGACTAGCGAGCCGCCATGACCCACTACGTGGAGGTTCCCATGGTGGGGACGCAGGTGCAGTGTGCTACCGTTTAGCCGGGGAAATCTGGAAGCTCGCGTGACGGATTATCCGGCGATCGAAGGTATATACCACGTGGATAGTTCCGTCGGTCGCCTGAATAATGGCCGGATAGCTGTACTCCCCTTCCGGGTGACGTTCCAGGTCGAAGAGCGGTTCCCACTGCCGGCCGTCGGCGGAGTATTCTACATCCAGCACATTACGTCCGTTCCACCAATTTTTGCCGCGGGGGAGGGGGTTATTGACCAGGAGGAAATCGCCGGTGTTCAGGGTAACGGCATCGACGCCTGAGTTTGAATTGGGGATGGCGAGGGTGTCCGCTTCCGTCCAGCTGTCTCCGCGGTCGTAGGACCAGCTACCTACCAGGCGGTCGTGCTTGCTCCGGCAGAGGATCTGTAGCGTATCGCCGCCGTGCTCCAGGAAGGTGGGTTGGATGATCTCGAACTCCCGCGGATTGGGTACGGCTACCGTTTCCCAGCGGTCGTCGGCTTCGTAATAGCGTTCGAGGTGGACGCGCCAAGCGTCGGTTGCGGGATCTTCCGTACTGCTGCCGCAGAGGAGGATGCCCGCTTCGGTTTCGATGGGTTTGTTACGGATGGGACCGAGAATGCCGTCCGGCAGGTACCGGGGGTCGCTCCAGTGCCGGCCGTCGTCGTCAGAAGTCAGCAGGGCGCCAAACCATTCCCGGGGGTTCTTGCCTACCTTATAGAACAAGTACAGCCGTCCGCGCGCGCTGCGGAAGAGCACCGGATTCCAGCACGGCAGGGTATCCCCGTCGGTGACGAGCGGCGCCACCAGTTGCCGGGGTCGGGACCACTCTTCTCCCTCCCGATCGCTGGCGTAGATGGCCACGTCCTTAGCCCCTTCCTGGGTGCCTCCGAACCAGGCGGCGAGGAGGTGGTCCGGTCCGAGCTCCACGATCGTCGACGCGTGACAGCTCGCCGTAACGGGCTCGTCGAAGATATCGGTCAGTACAACATCGGAGTAGGATGGAGATTGCGCGTGCATCAGGAAAGGCAGGAGCAGGAGTAAGAAAATAACGGCTTTCGGAGTCATCGGGGTGGAGAATTTATACGTAGATCATTTTGCGCAGCATGCCCCCGTCGATCACAAAATCCTGGCCGGTGATGAAGCCGCTCCGGTCCGAGAGCAGGTAGTGGATCATGGCGGCAATATCCTGGGGTACGCCGACTCGGCCGACGGGATGTTGGGCGTGGTCGGCGGGGCGGAGTTCGGCGGGTTGGCGCGCGCTTTCCTTCTGCCAGGGGGTCACGTCGATCCAGCCGGGGCTGACGCTGTTGACCCGCACTTCCGGACCGAGGCTTATGGCCATTGCCTGGGTAAGGGAGTGGACACCGCCCTTCGCGGCCGCGTAGGCCTCAATGTGTGGTTCGGCCATCATGCGGCGGACGGAAGACAGATTCACGATAGCACCGTGGCGGGGACGCAGGTGCGAAGCACAATATTTAGAGCAAAGAAACGCACCCGTCAGGTTGGTCCCGATCACCGCATTCCATTCCTCCAGCGAGAGCTCTTCCAGGGGTTTGTTGATTGCAAATCCCGCGTTGTTGACCAGATAATTTACGCCACCCCACCGTTCGGCTACTTTGGATACGGCCCGCCGTACCTCCTCTTCGCGCGCTACGTCGGTTTCCACGAACATGGCCTCGCCCAGTTGTTCGACTTCTGCCAGGGCTTCCCGGCCGGCTTCCGCGTCCCGTTCTAGGAGGGCAACGCGGTAATTTCGCTCGGCCAGGTAGCCGGCGGTGGCCCGGCCGATGCCCTGGCCCGCGCCGGTGATGATTACGATCGGTTTTTCCATGGGTGGTCCGCTTTTCCGGATGGAAGGGTAAAATAAACAATGGTATGGGTTCCGAGGCTGACGGTGCCGAAAGTGACCGCGGCCAGAGGCCACGAACCGGTACGGTGACCGCGGCTAGAAGCTACGAACCGATACCGCGGCCAGAGGCCACGAACCGATACCGCGGCCAGAGGCCACGAACCGATACAGTGACCGCGGCTGGAAGCCACGAAGCGGTAGGCCGCCTGCGGTATGATTTAGAGGTTTAGCATCAGCCGGCTTCGTTCCGCGCGGTGGTATTTGTCGGCATCGAAGCGGTACAGGAAAGAGCCCTTGCGGGAGGAGGTTTTGTCCTTCTCATCGAGCTTCTCCAGGATATCCAGCGAGCGCACTTTGTTGATGAAGTTGCGCTTGTCGAGCGACACGTTGTAGATCGCTTCGTACAGCTTTTGCAGCTGCAGCATCGTGAACTTTTCCGGGAGTAGTTCGAATCCGATGGGTTCCGTTTCTGCCTTGACCTTCAGTCTTTTGAGGGCGTGACGGACCATTCGATCGTGGTCGAAGATCAGCCGCGGGGCTTCCTCTACGCTGAACCACTGGGCGGAGAACTGGTGATCGAGGTTCCTGCTGTGGTTTTCGATGTTGATCAGCGCGTAGTACGCGGTCGATACGGTTCGCTCCTGCGGATCCCGATCGATGTCGCTGAAGGTGCCGACCTGCTCCATGTAAATATTGTCGAGGCCGGTGTAGCGGTGGAGAATCCGGATTGCCGCCGCCTGGAGCACCTCGTTCTGTTTCAGGAATCCGCCGACCAGCGACCACTTGCCCCGCTCCGGTTCAAATCCCCGCTTGATGAGCAGGATTTTCAACTTCTCGCCGTCGAAGCCGAAAACGATGCAATCGACTGCCAGTAGTAGCCTTTCCTTATCCGAGTCTTCGTACATGGCCACCTAGAATCTTGTTGCTGGATGTTTTTATATCCACAAACCTAGAGATTTTCGCGGGGATCACGGAAGATAAATAAGTGTGATACAAACACAAAAAATCTTCTTCTGAATATTCACCTTAATCAGACTATTTATAAGATTTATAAACTTTAACAGAATTAATATTTGCATTCCTAGGATTCAGGGCATACATTTGTAAGTGTACTTTACACACTTATAATTATAACCTGTCTCCTATGTCGATATGCAAACTATTTGGGACGGCCGAAGCTCCGGGGGTCCTTCACCCGAGGTGGCTGGTGCCCACCCTAACCATCTGCCTGCTGCAGTTCACCTCGGCAGCCCGGGCGCAGGCAGTAACCGGAACGGTGACTTCCACGGAAGGAGAGCCACTGATCGGCGTGAGTATTACGGTACCGGGCCAAACCGGCGGTACGGTTACGGACCTCGATGGCAGCTACCGGCTCTCCGTACCTCCCGACGAGACGCTTGTCTTCTCCTACACCGGATACCGCCGGGTAGAAGTAGCCATCAACAATCGCAGCCAAATCGATGTGACCATGGAAACCGACGTAGCGCTGCTCGACGAAGTGGTTGTGGTGGGTTACGGCACGCAACGCAAGGAGGATCTCACGGGAGCAGTTAGCGTGGTAAATGCCGAAGAGCTGACCAAGCAAGCCTCCAACGACGTCACCCAGATGCTCCAGGGCCGGGTGGCGGGCGTATCGATCACGAGCGACGGTCAGCCGGGGGCGGCGCCGAACGTAAGAATCCGGGGCGTGAGCACCTTCGGCCTCGGCGCGGGCGCCGAACCACTGTACGTCGTCGACGGCTTTCCGCTGGCGGGCGGCATCCGCGACATCAACCCCAACGACATCGAGTCGATCCAGATCCTGAAGGATGCCACCTCGGGGGCCATCTACGGCAACCGCGCCGCCAACGGAGTGGTCATCATTACCACCAAATCCGGCAGTAAGAACAAAGGCTTCAACGTCGACTTTTCCGCCTACGCCGGCCGGCAGACCGTGCCCCAGCGGCTGCCCGTCCTCGACCGGGTGGGTTACCAAACCATCAGCAACGAACTCCTGACGAACGGCGGTCAGGCAGCCGTACCCGGCAACGACCCCGCCTCCCCTAGTTTCATCAGTAACATCGATACCGACTGGCAGGACGCGGGCTACAAGGATGGCTCGATCCAGAACTACAATCTCGGCCTCAGCGGCGGTACCGAGCTGCTCAACTACTTCGTCTCCCTCGACTACCTCGACAACCGCGGTACGCTGGTGGGCTCCGGACCGGATTACAAGCGGTACTCCGCCCGCGTCAATTCTGAGATCAACCTCGGCAAGGTCCGGATCGGCGAAAACATCTACGCCATGCGCTCGGATGAAAATCCGCTCTTCTACAACGGTGCGTTCTCCCTCTTCATTCCCGGTGGCCGCCCTACCCTCGTCAACGACCTGCTCCAGGCGATCCCGACCATTCCCGTCGAGGACCCCAACCGCGAGGGCAGTTTCGGTGGGGCCGACGCGGTGATCCACCAGTCGATCACGCTCAACGTGCCGGGCTTCAATACCCTGGTTACCAACTCCAGTAAGGTCAATCGCCTTCTGGCTAACGTCTATGGAGAACTGGACCTGGCCAGATCACTCACCTTCAAGACCAGCCTGCAGTACGACAACACCGACATTTCCGACGAGCTCTTCGCGCCCCAGTACGATCTCGGCTACTTCTTCCCCCGGCCCCTGGCCGAACTCCAGGTCGGCGACCGCTCAAGCAACTCCTTCCTCGTGGAGAATACGCTGACCTACAAGAACGTCATCGGCAAGCACGACCTCACCGTCCTGGCCGGCCAGAGTTTCCAGGAGTTCAATTTCCGCCAGTTCACCGCCATCGGTTCGGGACTGGAGAAGCCCTACATCCGCAGCCTCTCCAACGCCGCTACCTTCAGCGTTACCGACAACCAGCAGCCGGCCACCCTGGCCTCCTTCCTCGGTCGCGTGGCCTACGCATACGACGATACCTACCTGCTTACTCTCAACGTCCGCAGAGACGGCTCCTCCCGCTTCCGGGAAGCGGACCGCTTCGCCATCTTTCCCTCCATTGGTCTCGGTTGGAAACTCCACAAGACCTTCGCTCTGCCGGAAACCATCACCAGTCTGAAACTGCGCGGCGGATACGGAGAGCTCGGCAACCAGGAGATCGGCAACTTCCGCTACCAGGCCACCATCAACCGGGCCATTCCCTACGAGTATTCCACGGGACGGGTCTTCGGAGCCGCCACCACCATCCTCGTCGACCCGGCCATCACCTGGGAAACGCGGGTTACCCGCAGCGTCGGACTGGACCTGGAATTACTGGACGGACAGGTAGAATTTACGGCCGAGTACTACTCCAACACCTCGAAGGACGTCCTCATCGACCTGCCCATCCCCCTCTCCAACGGCTCCCTGGCCGGTCTGACCACCAACGCCGGCTCCATCGAGAACTCCGGCATCGAGCTTTCGGGTATCTGGCGCCCCACCATCGGGAACGTTCGACTGAGTATTGCTCCCAACTTCTATACCGTCAAGAACAAGGTGCTGGAGATCGGCACCCTCGATCTGATCTCGGGCGCCGGTTCCAGAACGGAGGTCGGTGAGCCCATCGGGCAGCACTATGGCTGGGTGTACGAAGGCATTTTTCAGAGTGCCCAGGAGATCGCCGAGGCGCCGTTCCAGAATGCCAACACGGCCCCCGGCGACATCCGCTTTGCCGACCTGACCGGCGACGGCGTCGTCAACGACGAGGACCGGCAGTACCTCGGCTCCGGTATGCCTACCTACTATTACGGCCTGAACTTCGTGGCGGAATACCGGAGCTTCGATTTCACCGTCTTCGGTCAGGGCAGCGGCGGCAACCTCATCAACAGCAACCTGTACCGCGGCCTGATGCCCACCTCGGGTTATACCAACTGGCACGAGGACATCCTGGATCGCTGGACGCTCACCAACACCGATACCGACATTCCCCGGGTGGTCATCAACGATCCCAACAACAACCAGCGCAACTCCGACCGGCCCGGCTGGCTGCAGAGCGGGGACTACTTCCGCATCAACACCGTCTCCCTGGGCTACACCTTCGCGGGCGATCTCCTCCGCAGGGCCAATATGCAGAGCGCGCGCATCTACGTCACCCTGCAGAACGTGCACACCTTCGCCGCCTACAAGGGCTACAATCCGGACTTCCAGGCGGGCATCCTGAACCCGGGCTTCGACTTTGGCACCTTCCCCCGGCCCAAAACCACCATGCTCGGTGTTCAACTCAAATTCTAAGTCATGCAAATCAAGAATATCACCCTCGGCACCCTGGCGGCCCTGCTCCTCGGCATCACCGCCTGCACCGACCAGTTGGATGTCGTCGACCCCAACCGCTTATCCACCGGCCAGTATTACCAGAACGAAACCCAGGCGGTTGCGGCGGTGGATGCCATCTACAACGCCCTCATCATCGATGGCATGTACCAACGGATGACGCCCATCTACGCCGACGGCCGGGGCGACGAAATCTCGAGCCGGAGCCCGTGGCCGTTCCTGACCGGCCTCAGTTCGTTCGTCGTTCCGGGTACGGACGGCGCGCTGGAAATTTATTGGGCGGGCCACTACATCATGGTTTCCCGGGCCAACCAGGCGCTGGAAAACATTCCAAACATTGACGACGTCGACACCGAATTGCGGGAGCGCCTGATGGGACAGGCCTACTTCCTCCGCGCACTGGCGTACTTTAATCTGACCAATGCCCTCGACAACGTACCCCTGGTCCTCCAAACGCCCGACGGGGTCGAGTCATTCTACCCCAGCAACGAAACCGTTACCCACGAAATGGTCTACGCCCAGGTTAAATCCGACCTGGAAAGCGCCATCTCCCGCCTGCCGGTCAACTACGACAACGTAAGCGGCACCGATCAGGGCCAGGAAGGTCGCGCCGCGAAGGGGGCCGCCCAGGCGCTGCTCGGTCAGGTATACCTTTACGAAGGGAATTACGCGGAAGCCCTGCCCCTGTTTGCCGCCGTGATCAATTCCGGCGAATATGCCCTGGCCGCAAACTACGCGGATCTGTTTTCCCAGGATCCTGGCGTGGAAAATGCCAATCCGGGCAAGATTTTCTGGGCTGATTTCACGACCAGCACGAGCTCCGAATTCAACTGGGGCGGTGACCCCAACGTCAACTGGCGGCAGTTTCTGGCTCTGACCCCCACCTACTCCGTGGGCGACTTCTTCGATTTTTACCCCACCAACTTCCTCTACACCGAGATGCGCAAGGAGCGGACCGTCGACGGCAAGCTCGACCCCCGCTACCACGCCACCCTGCTGTCGTACGAGCCCGATGAAGGCTACACGACCGCCTACGGCCAGGACTGGTTCGAACGCGGCTACGGGGAGAACGACTACTTCATCAAGAAGTACACCAACGCCGCGACCGGATCGGACGCCTTCTCGGCGGGCTTCGATTACCACATCATTCGTTACGCCGACGTACTGCTGATGTACGCCGAAAGCCTGGCCAAAACCGGGGACATCGCCGCGGCGGCCGCTTACGTACAGCAGGTCAGGAACCGCGCCAACCTTCCGGACCGGGAAGCTGAGTTCGCCGCCTACAGCCCCGAGCAGTTTATGGACCAGCTCGAACACGAGCGAATCATGGAACTGGCCATCGAAGGCAAACGGTGGTACGACCTGAAGCGGTGGGACTACCTCCAGGGCACAAAACTTGAGGAGCTTAAATCCCACGATTTCGAGTTCAACACCTTCACGCCCGGCGAGGACGAGTACCTGCCCATTCCGCAAACCGAGATCGACCGCAACCCCAATCTGGTGGGCAACGCCGCCAACTGAGCTTCCCTCCCGTGAGTCACCTCCCCCGGCCCGATCTATTTCCACCCCTCGTCCTGCTATTCGGACTCGGCGTGGCCATGATGTGCTGGGGATCCTGCGGCTCACGGGATTCCTCTCCGCCCCTCTTCCAATTATTGGATGCCACCCACACCGGCATCAACTTTCAAAACACCGTGATCGCCGACGACAGCATGAATCTCCTGAGCTTTGAATACCTGTACAACGGAGGCGGCGTGGGCGTGGGCGACTTCAATCGCGACGGCCGGCCCGACTTGTTCTTCACGGGCAACGTCACCGGCAGCAACTTGTACCTTAACGAGGGGGACTTACGGTTCACGGACGTCACCATAGAATCCGGGATCAGTACTGCCGGAACCTGGTGCACCGGCGTAACCGTAGTAGACATCAACAACGACGGATTCGACGATATTTACGTCAGCGTAGGCGGACCGGCCCGGCGAAGCATTTACCCCAACCTACTGTACGTCAATCGGGGAGATGCCACCTTCCGGGAAGCCGCCGCGGAATACGGCCTGGCCAACCCCGGTGAATCCAATCATGCAGTATTCTTCGACTACGACCGCGACGGCGACCTGGATATGTACCTCCTCAACGGCGGCGGGTTTGAGCGGTCGGCGGTCACCATCAAACCAATTCTGACCGATGGGTCGGCCCGCAATACCGACGTGCTCTACGAGAACATCTACAGTGATTCGCTCGGCCATCCGGTATTTACGGACGTATCGCGCCGGGCGGGGATATCCTTCGAGGGCTTCGGCCTGGGAGTCGGCATCATCGATGCCAATCACGATCGGTGGCCGGACGTGTACGTCTCGAACGATTACCTCTCCCGTGACCTGCTTTACCTCAATAATCAGGACAGGACCTTTAGTGAAGCGGCCGACCGCTACTTCGCCCACACCAGTTTTTTCTCCATGGGCAACTGCGTCGGGGATGTCGATAACGACGGCAACTTCGACCTCATCACCCTGGACATGCTGCCGGAGGATCACTTCCGCCGCATGACCATGTTCGGTCCCAACCAGCACGCCCGGTTCCGGCGGGCCGTCGATTACGGGTACGGCCACCAGTACATGCGCAACATGCTGCAGCTGGGGGAACCCACGGGCCGCTTCCGGGAAGTCGGTCAACTGGCCGGTATCGATCGCACGGACTGGAGTTGGGCCCCACTGCTCGCAGACTTCGACAACGACGGCCTCCAGGATCTCTACATCACCAACGGCTACGGCAAGAACATCACCGACCTGGATTTCGTCAAGTTTCGCCAGGATGCCGTCGACCCGTTCTCCAGCCCGGAAGATGTCCAGAAGCTGCTGCTGCGCAGCCTGGAACAATTACCGGCGATCGTCCTGCCCAACTACGCCTACCGCAATACGGGACACGCCACCTTCGACAATGCCACCGCTGCATGGGGACTCAACCAACCCTCCATCTCCAATGGGGCGGTGTACGTCGACCTGGATCTGGACGGGGATCTTGAAATCGTAACCAACAACCTCAACGCGGCGGCATTCGTGTACCGCAACACCCTGCGGGAGCAGGCTAGCGAAAACGGACACTACGTACAGGTGGAATTAAACGGTCCACCGGCGAATGCCGCCGGTCTCGGAGCACGGGTCATCGTATACGCCGGAGCCACCCAGCAGCACCGCTACCAGCAGCCGGCCAGCGGCTACCAGAGCACGGGGTCCACCCGGCTACATCTGGGCTTAGGCAGGGATTCAATCATCGACAGCCTCCGCGTTGTCTGGCCGGACGAGCGGGAAAACGTGCTCTATAGCATTCCGGCCGACCGTCTGGTCACCGTAGACTACGCCACCGCATCCCCGCCCCGGGTCAGAGCAGACCGGCCTCCGACGCTGCTTCAATCCCTGCCGCCGCTGGCTTTCGCACACCGGGAAGTGATCGCCCCGAGCGACTTCAGCAACCAGCCCCTGCTACAACACGGCCTGACCACTCAGGGTCCGGGCGTGACCGTCGGCGACGTCAACGGCGACGGACTCGATGACCTCTTCCTTGGGGGAGCGTACGGTAGCCCTGCCGGATTACTGCTGCAAACTCCGGAGGGCTCCTTTGAGGAAAGATCGCTTCCCACCGAAGACTACGAAGACCTCGGTGCCCTCTTCCTGGATGTGGACGCCGACGGCGACCTGGACCTCTACGTCACCAGCGGCGGTACAGAGCGCTACGCCGATCACCCCAACTACCAGGACCGGATCTACCGCAACGACGGCAAGGGTAATTTCACGCTAGCGGAAGGGCAACTCCCTACTCTACTGACCAGCACCGCTACCGTCACGGGGGGAGACTTCGACCGGGACGGCCGGACGGATCTGTTCGTCGGCGGACGGGTGGTTCCCGGTCAGTACCCCACGGCACCCCGTAGCTACTTGCTCCGCAACACCGGCGCTGGTTTTGAGGACGTGACCGCCCGGGTGTGTCCGGCCCTACAGTTTCCGGGCATGGTCACTTCCGCCCTCTGGACCGACTACAACAACGACCACCTACCGGACCTGGTCGTGGTGGGAGAATTTATGCGCATCCGGGTGTTTCGCAATGATGGTGCACGGCTGACGGAGGTGACCGACCAGTTTGGGCTGTCCCAATCTTCCGGCATGTGGAACAGTCTCACCGCCGGCGATTTCGACCACGACGGGGACACCGATTACGTCGTTGGGAACATCGGACGCAATACCCCCTTCGACGCATCTCCCGATTACCCCCTGCAGCTCCACTACGCCGACTTCGACCGAAACGGTACCACCGACCCGATTTTCTCGCATTTTGAGGAAGGAAAGTATTATCCCACCGCACCCTTCGATCTGCTGGCGGAGCAGCTCCCGCGCATCAAAAAGGACATTCTCTACTACCACGAATACGCTAGGGCAACGACCGGCGACATCCTCGCCCTGCTCGACACTACCGGGATGCAAACCCTCACCTGCGCGGTGCAATCTTCCGTCCTGCTGGAAAATCTCGGTGGAGAAAAATTCGCCATACATCCGCTTCCGTTAGGGGCCCAGGCCGGGCCCGTGCTGGGCGTGATCGCCGAGGACCTCGACGAGGACGGCGACTTGGATCTCCTGCTCGTCGGCAACGACCGCGAACGCGAGGTCATCTGCGGCAGCCTGGACGCTCCCACAGGAACCGTGCTCGAAAATACCGGCGGGCTGAACTTTCGCGTCGTCCCATCCTCGGTCACGGGGCTGCATACCACTGGCAATAACCGAGCGGCCGTGCGCCTGTCCCGGGGCAAGCGGGGGGACATGATCGTCCTCACCAACAACCAGGCGGCACCGGAGTGCTACACCATCGGCACCTCCCCGGCAGTAGTACTGGAAGCCTTTCGGCCGGGAGAAATTTCCGCCACCCTGCAGTTCGCGGACGGGCGGGCCAGAAAAGTGGAGCATTCTCACGGCGGCGGCTACCTGAGCCAAACTTCCGGGACGATCCGCATTCCCGTGGGTGCGCGGTCCGTCACCTTCTACGACGCTGCCGGACGAGCCGTCCGGACAATCGATTTATCCCCCCACCAACTGAGCCGATGAACATGAGGCACACGCCGACCACTCGCCGATTTCTCTTTTCCTGCTCAGTCGTAGTAGGACTCCTCTCCGGCTGTGCCAAGGAAGAGTCCGTGGTACTCACTACCCCACCCGTGCCTACCCCCGTAGACACGACTACGCTGGGCAACGGCCCGATCGATTTTTCCGCCCTGCCGGATACTTACGGTCACCTCGCCTCCGCCGATCAGACCGGGCAGTGGGCCCACTACAACGTACACGACCCCAGTTACTTGGTCGACGGGGAATTCACGTACTGCTACAACACCGACGTAGCCTTCGGCCACGAGATCCGCCCGGGCATCCAGATTCGCCGGAGCATAAATCTGGTCGAATGGGAATTCGTCGGCTGGGCCTTCCCCGGCCTGCCGACTCAGGGGGCCAACTTCATCCGGCGCAACGGCGGCGAACCCTTCAACTCCCTGTGGGCACCCTACATCTTGAAGGTAGGCGAGGAGTACCGGCTTTACTACTCCCTTTCCTCCTCCACCCCGCGGCTCAGCGTGATCGGCCTGGCCACCGCAAATTCTCCCCGGGGCCCCTTCGTAGAGCAGGGACTGGCGGTCACCTCCCTCGACGATGCTACGGTGCAGACCAACGCTATCGATCCCACCGTGATCGTGGATAAATCCGGCGCTCACTATATGTACTACGGCTCGGCCTGGGACGGAATCTACCGCCTCGAGCTCGACCCCGCAACCGGGCTCGCTAAGCGGGCAAACGACAAGGGCGTCCGCGTGGCCCAGCGTGGCTTCACCGGCAACCGGGTAAACGGAAACATCGAAGGGCCCGAGATCATCTATAACCCCGAGTTTGATCAGTACTACCTCTTTCTTTCCTACGACTGGCTACAGACCAAGTACAACGTAAGGGTCGGAAGATCGGACCACGCCGAAGGCCCCTTCTTCGACATCACCGGGAGAAACATGAACGAGGAAGCCGACGACCTGCCGATGATCCTGGCCCCCTACCGCTTCGACGGCCACGGCGGGTGGCAGGGCGTATCCCATCCCGGGGTATTCAAAAAAGGCGATACCTTCTACATCGGTCACCAGGGCCGCCCCGGAGTAAATTCGTTCTTTATGGTCATGCACGTACGCCAGCTCTTCTGGACGGAGGACGGATGGCCGCTGGTCAGTCCCCAACGCTTTGCCGCAGAGGCGGAAAGCCCGGTGACGGCCAGTGAACTCACCGGCCCGTGGGAAGCGATCGTTTTCGATTACCGCGTCGTGCCCGGATACGCCGAGGAACAAACGGCGGCGGATTTCAGCACCGCGCAAGCCATTATTCTCGAAGACGGCGGCAACCTGTCGGGCACCCTAACCGGCACCTGGAGCTACGCCGCGCCGTGGCTCACCCTCGAATACGAGAACCACCGCGCCCGACTCCGGGTCGAACGCGGCCGCGACTGGGAAAATGAGGTCGTCGAGACGATCCTCTTCACCGGCCTCAACGACAGCCACACTACCCTCTGGGGCAAAAAATCTAAACCGTAAATCGATCCCTGCAATGCACAAAATCTTTTACCCTACTCTCCTTCTCTTGCTGCTCGGCGGGACTTCCTTCGCTCAGACGGTCACCATGCGTGCCGCTCCCCAGGACGACGCGCCGACCATCAGCCGCCACATCTACGGCCACTTCGCCGAACACCTCGGACGCTGCATCTACGGCGGTTTCTACGTTGGAGACACCAGCAATATCCCTAACCGGGAGGGCGTACGACTTGACGTAGTAGAGGCCTTACGCGACCTCAAAATTCCCAACCTGCGCTGGCCGGGCGGCTGCTTCGCCGACACCTACCACTGGAAGGACGGCATCGGCCCGAAGGAAGACCGGCCGTCCATCCTCAACGTCTGGTGGGGCAACGTGAAGGAAGACAACAGTTTCGGTACCAACGAATTCCTGAACATGTGCGAGCTCCTCGACACCGAGCCCTACCTCTCCGCCAACGTGGGTAGCGGCACGCCTCAGGAGTTTGCCGACTGGATCAAATACACTAATCACCCCGCCGGCACCAGCCCGATGCCCAGTCTGCGTGCGGAGTACGGCCGGGAAGAACCCTGGAAGGTCAAGTACTGGGGCATCGGCAACGAGGCCTGGGGCTGCGGCGGCAACATGCGCCCGGAATACTACGCCGACCTCTACCGGCGCTTCGCCACCTACGCCAGCGACTGGAACAACACCGACGGCATCTACAAAATCGCCTCGGGCGCCAGCGGCGGGGACTACAACTGGACCAAAGTGCTCATGGAGAACATCCCCAAAAATCTGATCGATGCCATCGCGCTCCACCATTATTCAGTGATCGACTGGGGCAACAAGGGCTCAGCTAAGGAATTCACCGAAGACCAGTACTTCGCCACCATGGCCGAAGCGCTCAAAATGGAAGAGTTCGTTGCAAAGCACGTGGCCATCATGGACGAATTCGACCCCGAAAAGAAGGTCGACCTCTTCGTCGACGAGTGGGGCGGCTGGTACGACGTGGAACCCGGCACCAACGAAGGCTTTCTGTACCAGCAGAACACCATGCGCGACGCCATGATCGCCGGCACTACCCTCAACATCTTCAACAATCACGCCGACCGCGTCAAAATGGCCAATCTGGCCCAGGCCGTGAACGTCCTCCAGGCCGTGATCCTGACCGAAGGGGAGAAAATGTTGCTCACGCCCACCTACCACGTGATGAAGATGTACGCCGTCCACCACGATGCGACCCTCATCCCACTGGAATTCGAATCCCCCACCTACACCCACGACGGCGAATCCCTGCCGGCCATCTCCGCCTCGGCCTCCCGTGATTCTTCGGGGAACGTGCACATCTCCCTGGTAAACATCGACGCCAGCAAAGCCCACACCGTCGAGCTCGACGTTGCCGCCCTCAATCTGGGCAGTCTGACGGGGGAGATTCTGACCTCCGCCGCCCTCCAGGATCACAATACCTTCGAGCGCCCCGATCACGTAAAGACCGCCCCCTTCACCGGAGCCACCTTGCAGAACGGTAAGATTTCCCTCGAACTTGCCCCCTTCACCCTGGTCGTACTCAAAGCCGGCGAGTGATGAAGCAAGTACTTCTTCTCTCCCTCGGTTTGTCGTTGCTGTCCCCAGTGGTTCAGGGTCAGGATGTTGCTACCCCCACCTTTAACAACCCCATCATTCAGGACAAGTACACCGCCGACCCGGCCGCCCTGGTGTACCACGACACGGTGTTTCTCTACACCGGCCACGACGAGGCCCCGCTCGACTTCCACTTCTACAAGATGAACGAGTGGTTGGTCTTTTCCTCCACCGACATGGTCCACTGGGAGGAACACCCCGTCCCCTTGCGGGTGAGCGACTTCAGCTGGGCGAAGGCCGACGCCTGGGCGGCGCAGACGATTGAACGCGACGGCAAATTTTACTTCTACGTCACGGTCGAGCACGCCACGGTACCCGGCAAGGCCATCGGAGTTGCCGTCGCCGATCAGCCTACCGGACCCTTCCGCGATGCCCTCGGCGAGGCCCTCGTCACCAACGACATGACTACGGCCACCGACATCAGCTGGGACGACATCGACCCCACCGTCTTCACCGACGACGACGGGCAGGCCTACCTCTTCTGGGGCAACACCGTCTGCTACTACGCCCCCCTCAAAGACAATATGATCGAACTCGCCGGCGAGATCAAGGTCGTGGAAGGACTGCCCCACTTCACCGAAGCACCCTGGATCCACAAGCGGGGCGACTGGTACTACCTCTCCTACGCCCAGCAGTTTCCGGAAAAGACGGCCTACGCCATGTCCCGTTCCATTCAGGGCCCCTGGCAGTACGGCGGCATCCTCAACGAGCTGGCCGGCAACTCCAACACCAACCACCAGTCGATCATCGAGTACCGGGGCGTACCCTACTTCATCTACCACACCGGCGGCATTTCTCCCCACGGCGGCAGCTTTCGGCGCTCCGTCAGCATCGATCGCCTGCACTACAATTCCGACGGCACCCTGCAACGGGTCATCATGACCTCGGAAGGCATTCAAAAACAACCCTGACGTGCGTACAAAAATGCATACCCTTTTCGGCTGCTGCCTGCTGCTCGCACTTCTCTGGGGCGGGAACGCAGGAGCGCAGAACATCGCCGATATCCGCGTCCATGACCCGGTCGTCATCCGGGAAGGCAATACCTACCACCTGTTCTGCACCGGTCGGGGAATAGCTCACTTTACCTCTCCCGACCTGGAGAACTGGACCGAAGCCGCACCCGTCTTCCCGGAAAAGCCGACGTGGACCGATACCGTCGTCCCCGACTTCGGCAACCACATCTGGGCACCCGACGTGCTGCTACACAACGGGCTGTACTACCTCTTCTATTCCGTTTCCGCCTTCGCCAAGAACACCTCGGCCATCGGGGTGGCGACCGGCAAAACGCTCGATCCCGACGCGGCCGACTATGGGTGGACGGACCACGGCATCGTTATCCGCTCCTACCCCAACCGCGACCTCTGGAACGCCATCGACCCGAACGTCATCTTCGACGAAGCGGGCACCCCCTGGATGTCCTTCGGCTCCTTCTGGAACGGATTAAAACTAACCAAGCTGGACGGCTCCCTCACCCGCCTGGCCGACGACCAGGAATGGCACACCATCGCGCGCCGGGAACGCAGTTTCGAGCTCGGCGATTACAATCCCGGCGATGCGGCCCTGGAAGCCCCCTTCATCTTCAAGAAGGGAGACTGGTACTATCAGTTCCTGTCCTGGGACCTCTGCTGCCGCGGCGAGAACAGCACCTACAAAGTCGTCGTGGGCCGTTCCAGCCGCGTGGAGGGCCCCTACTTCGACCGGGAGGGAAAGAATCTATTCTACGGAGGCGGCACCCTCGTTCTACAGGGCAACAAAAACTGGTACGGTGCCGGTCACTGCAGCGTCTACACATTCGACGGGACGGACTACATGTTTTTCCACGCCTACGACGCTTCGGATAATGCCCGACCTAAACTGGGCATGAGTCCGATCAGCTGGACCGCCGACGGTTGGCCCCAGGTAGAACCCCTAAACTGATACACATGAGTCGCCCGATAACCGCCTGCCTGCTGTGCCTGAGCGCATGGCTCATTTCCTGTTCCGGTACGGCTCCCGCGTCCCCGCCCGAAAAAGCTACGGCGGCAGCCATGGGTTACCCGATTACGCCGGTGGACATCCGCCACGTCAAAATGGAAGACGATTTCTGGCTGCCCATCATCCGGCGGGTGCAGGAAAAGACCATCGAGTACGCCATCCAAAAGTGCGAGGAGGAGGGACGGATGGACAATTTCCTCATCGCCGGCAAGCAACTGGAGGGTAAGGTGAGGGGGGACTTCCCCTTCGACGATACGGACGTGTACAAGATTATCGAGGGCGCTTCCAACTCCCTCATCAGTGCCCCCAATCCCCAATTGAGTCGCCTGCTGGATACCTTGATCGACATCATCGCGGTCGGCCAGGAAGCGGACGGCTACCTCACCACCTGGCGCACCATCGACCCCGCCGCGCCCCCGGCTCCCTGGGTGGAAGTGAAGGAAGGCGTACGCTGGGAATCCCTCGGTGCCAGCCACGAACTCTACAACGCCGGTCACCTCTACGAAGCCGCCTACACCCACCACCTGGCGACGGGCAAGCGCAACTTCCTCGACATCGCCCTGAAGAACGCGGACCTCGTGGTGTCCACCTTCGGCAACGGTCCGGGAAAGATCCACAACGTGCCCGGCCACCAGATCGTCGAAACCGGCCTGCTGAAGCTGTATGAACTAACGGCCCGGAAGGACTACCTGGACCTGGCCCGCTACTTCCTCGACAACCGCGGCAATCCCGACAATCATCCCCTCTACGGGCCCTACTCCCAGGATCACGTGCCGGTCACCCAACAGGACGAGGTGGTCGGCCACGCCGTACGCGCCGTGTACATGTACGCCGCCATGACCGACATCGCCGTGCTGATGCAGGATGCCGCTTACGACCGTGCGGTACACGCCCTGTGGGACAACATGGTGGAGAAAAAAACCTACCTCACGGGAGGCATCGGCGCCCGCCACGAGGGGGAAGCCTTCGGGGATAACTACGAACTCCCCAACCTGACGGCCTACAACGAAACCTGCGCCGCCATCGGCAGCGTGTATTGGAACCACCGGCTGCACCGCCAGAGTGGCGAGGTAAAGTACCTCGACGTGCTGGAGCGCACACTGTATAATGGCCTGATCTCCGGCCTCTCGCTGGACGGGACGAAGTTTTTCTACCCCAATGCCCTGGAGTCAGACGGCGTCTATGAGTTCAACCGGGGCGCCTGTACCCGCCAGAGCTGGTTTGACTGCTCCTGCTGTCCGACCAACCTGATTCGCTTCATCCCCGCCATTCCAGGGCTGCTGTACTCGAAGAGCGGCCGGACCATCTACACCAACCTCTACGCCGCCAGCACGGCGGACATCGACCTGAACGGCGTCAACTTTACCCTACGTCAGCAGACGGCCTACCCCTGGGAAGGGCGGGTAACCCTAAACGTCGATCCCGGTAAAACTACCCGGGCCACCCTTAAACTGCGGATACCCTCCTGGGCGCGCAACGAGCCCATGCCCGGCGGACTGTACCAGTATGCCCGGCAGCTGAACGACGCCCCGACCATCCGCCTGAACGGGGAGCTCCTCGACCTTACCCCGGCGGACGGCTACTTCACCATCGACCGCGCCTGGCGGGCCGGCGACCGTATCGAATTGGATTTCCCAATGCCCGTGCGCAAGGTCGGAGCCGACGAGCGGGTCGCGGACGACCGGGGCAAACTGGCCCTGGAGCGGGGGCCCCTGGTTTACGCCGTGGAGGAGGTAGATAATCCGCGGGCTTTCGGCGACATTCGCCTCGGTACGGCGGATGAATTCGTCGTCGAAGACCGGCCCGATCTACTGGACGGAATTCGGGTGGTGACCAACAAAAACCTGACCGCCATCCCCTACTACGCCTGGTCGAACCGGGGCGTGGGAAAAATGAACGTATGGCTGCCCCGTGCCACGGAAAGTCAGTAATTGCAGAACAGATTTAAAGCAACAGATTATGAAACCGATCCTTACCGCCTGCCTGGCTTTGCTCCTGCTGAGCGGGTGTAGCCCGAAAGTCCTTACGGCACAGTCTACCGCCGACGGCACCCGGACCCTGAACCTGGACGCAAGCACGAGCGTGGCGACCATTCAGCCCACCATGTACGGCCTCTTTTTCGAAGACATCAACTTCGCCGCCGACGGGGGGCTCTACGCCGAGCTGGTCAAGAACCGCAGCTTCGAATTCACCCTCCCCAAGACCGGGTGGCTGGAACCCGGCACCGACAAGTTTTCACTCAACGAAAGCTCCGGCAAGAGCGACGTGATCAAGATCGGCGAGGACCGGGCCAACTCCAACTACTTGCGCGTGACGGTCATGGGCCCCGACTACGTCCTGATCAACGAAGGTTTCCGCGGCATGGGCGTGAAGGAAGGGGACCGCTACGACCTCACCCTCGCTGCGGCAGTCGGCGAAGGCAACATCAGCCGGATCCAGGTGCAGCTGATCGACCCGGACGGTGCCGCCCTCGGCGAGGCCACCATCGACCTCAACGGAAGCGACTGGAAGAATTACGCCGCCACCCTCACGGCCGAGCGGACCCTCGACAAGGCGCAGCTGAAGCTCACCTTTACGGGCACTGGTACGGTTGACCTCGACATGATCTCCCTCTTTCCTCAGGACACCTGGAAGGGACGCAAAAAGGGTCTGCGTAAGGACCTTGTGCAGTTGCTCGACGACATGAATCCGGGCTTCCTCCGCTTCCCCGGCGGCTGTATCGTGGAGGGACGAACCCTGGCCCAACGCTACCAGTGGAAGAAAACCGTGGGCCCCATCGCCGAAAGGGAATACCTCATCAACCGCTGGAACACCGAATTTGACCACCGGCCGGCACCCGATTACTACCAGAGTTTCGGACTCGGCTTTTTCGAGTACTTCCAACTATCGGAGGACATGGGCGCCGAACCCCTCCCCATCCTCAGCTGCGGCATGGCCTGCCAGTTCAATACCGGCGAACTCGTGCCGATGGACGAGCTCGACCCCTACGTACAGGATGCCCTGGACCTGATCGAATTTGCCAACGGTGACGTCACCACTGCCTGGGGCAAGGTGCGTCGCGACATGGGCCACCCCGAACCCTTCAACCTCAAGTACATCGGCGTCGGCAACGAACAGTGGGGGCCGGAGTACATCGAGCGCTACAAAGTATTCAACGAGGCCATTACGGCACAGTACCCCGACATCGTGATCGTTTCCGGCAGCGGACCCTTCCCCGACGGGGAATTCTTCGACTACGGCATGCAGCAGCTGACCGAACTCGGCACGGAACTCGTTGATGAGCACTACTACCGCTCCCCCGAATGGTTCCGCGAAAACGCCACCCGCTACGACAGCTACGACCGCAACGGACCCAAGATTTTCGCCGGAGAATACGCCGCCCAGAGCGTTGCCATCGCCAGTCCCGAGAACAAGAACAACTGGAACTGCGCCCTCTCCGAAGCCGCCTACATGACCGGCATGGAACGCAACGCCGACGTGGTCGTCATGACCTCCTACGCCCCGCTCATGGCCCACGAAGAAGGCTGGCAGTGGACGCCCGACATGATCTGGTTTAATAATTTGCAGTCCTACGGCACCGCCAACTACTACGTCCAAAAACTCTACGCCACCCACGCCGGTACCGACCTGCTCCGAATCACCGAGGGAGGTGAGCCGCTAACGGGTCAGCAAGCATTCTACGCTACGGCCGCTAAGGATGCTACCACCAATGAGCTGTACATCAAAGTCGCCAACACCGGCGCCGAGCCGCAGTCGCTCAACATCCGCATCGCCGGAGCAGAACCGTCCACTACGGCCACCGTCCTGACCATGGCCTCCGACGATCTCGAAGCCGTCAACTCCTTCGCCGAGCCGATGAAACTTAGCCCGATCGAAAGCAGCGTCAATCTACAGAAGAACGAACTTCGGGTCGAGGTTCCGGCCCACGCTTTCGTGGTGTACACCATCCAATTATAGTCCTCCGAACATGACCGACACGAACAACTACGTCATCGGCCTCGACTACGGCTCCGACTCCGTGCGGGCGGTGCTCATCGACGCCGCAACCGGCCGGGAGATGGCCTCCGAGGTCTATTGGTACCCCCGCTGGAAGGCCGGTAAATACTGTGACCCGGCGCGTAACCAGTTTCGCCAGCATCCCCTCGATCACCTCGAAGGACTGGAACGCACGATTCGGGGCGTGGTCACCACATCCGGCGTCGCTCCCGCAAGCGTCAGGGGGATTTGCGTGGATACCACCGGCAGCTCTCCCGTACCCGTCGACGCGGCGGGGATGCCGCTGTGCTTCTCCCCCGGCCTGGAGGAGAACCCCAATGCCATGATGGTGCTCTGGAAGGACCACACGGCCATCGCCGAAGCGGAGGAGATCAACGAGCTGGCCCGCAACTGGGGCGGCCCCGACTACACCAAGTACGCGGGCGGCATCTACTCCTCAGAGTGGTTCTGGGCCAAGATCCTGCACGTGATTCGGGAGGACAGCGCCGTGCGGGAGCAAGCCTATTCCTGGGTCGAGCACTGCGACCTGATGACCCACCTGCTCACGGGCGGTAAGCACATCGACCAGCTGAAGCGGAGTCGCTGCGCCGCCGGCCACAAGGCCATGTGGCACGAGGAATGGGACGGTCTGCCGCCCACCGAATTCCTCGCCCAGCTCCACCCCTACCTTGCTGAGCTCCGCGCTAGACTATACCAGAATACCTACACCTCCGACGCGGTGGCCGGCAAACTCAGCGAGGAATGGGCGAAAAAACTCGGACTGACCACCGCGACCGTAGTGTCCGTCGGCACCTTCGATGCCCACGCGGGAGCCATCGGTGCGGGAATCACCGAGCACTGCCTGGTGCGGGTGATGGGCACCTCCACCTGCGACATGATGGTTGCCTCCCGGGAGGTGGTTGAGGATCATGCGGTACGCGGTATCTGCGGACAGGTCGACGGCTCCATCCTGCCGGGCATGGTCGGCCTCGAAGCCGGTCAGTCGGCCTTCGGTGACGTACTGGCCTGGTTCAAAGGGGTCATCATGGGCCCCACCCGCGAGCTGCTCTCCAGAAGCGCCTTCCTGACCGATGAACTAAAGGAGGCACTGAGCGAGGAAATGGACCGCAACCTACTCCGCCTACTCACCGAGCGCGCCGAAGCGCTCCCCCTTTCCGACCAACTGCCCACGGCCCTGGACTGGATCAACGGTCGCCGCACCCCCGATGCGGACCAGTCGCTGAAGAGTGCCATCACCAACATCTCCCTGGGCACCGGCGCACCCGAGCTCTTCAAGGCCCTGGTGCACGCCATCTGCTTCGGCTCCCGCAAGATCGTGGAGCGCTTCGAGGACGAGGGCATCCGGATCGACAAGGTGATCGGTATCGGCGGGGTGGCCCGCAAATCCGGTTACATCATGCAGACGCTGGCCAACGTGCTCGACCGCCCGATCGTCGTCGCAACCTCCGACTACGCTCCCGCCCTCGGCGCGGCCATCTACGCCGCCGTCGCCGCCGGACTCTATCCCGATATCCTAACCGCCAGCGCCAAACTCGCGAGCGACTACGAAGCCGAATACCGTCCCGACCCGGAGCAGGTGCGGCAGTTCCGCCCGCTTTTCGAACGCTACGTGGCGCTCGGTCACTTCGTCGAAGCACAAACCCCCACCCATGCCCTCCTATAAAGAACTGAAACGAGCGTGCTACGAGGCCAATATGGGGCTCAATGCCCTCGGCCTGGTCATCTACACCTTCGGCAACGTCAGCGCCGTCGACCGCTCCACCAGCACCTTCGCCATCAAGCCCAGCGGGGTAGCCTACGAGCAACTCGCGCCGGAGGACATCGTCATCGTTGACTTCGAAAACCAGGTCGTGGAAGGCAAGCTGCGCCCCTCCTCGGACACCAAGACCCACGCCTGGCTGTACAAGAACTGGGAGGACATCGGCGGGATCGCCCACACCCACGCCACCTACTCCGTAGCCTGGGCCCAGGCGCAAATGGACATACCGATCATGGGCACCACCCATGCCGATCACCTCACCGAAGACGTGCCCTGTGCCCCCCCCATGAGCGACGAACTGATCGCGGGCAACTACGAGCACAACACGGGCATCCAGATCACCGACTGCTTCCGGGAGCGGGGACTAGATTACCGGGAAGTGCCCATGGTGCTCCTGGGCAACCACGGTCCCTTCGCCTGGGGCAAGGATGCCGCTCAGGCGGTGTACCACAGCCGGGTCCTGGAGGAAGTCGCCCGTATGGCCTACCTCGCCCGCCAGATCAATCCGGCCGCACCCCGCCTCAAGGATGCCCTCATCCGCAAACATTACGAAAGAAAGCACGGCCAAAACGCTTACTACGGCCAGTAACCCAGCACATCATGATAAATAATAAAGAACTCTGGTTCATCACCGGAAGTCAACACCTTTACGGTGCCGCCGCCCTGGAGCAGGTGGCCAACCATACCACTACGGTAGTAAATGGAATTAACGACCAGGCCAAACTGCCGGTCGCTCTTCGGCAAAAGCCGGTGGTCACCACCTCGGAGGAAATCCTGCAGGTCTGTTTGGAAGCCAACGCTGATCGCAATTGTATCGGCGTAGTGGTCTGGATGCACACGTTTTCCCCGGCCAAGATGTGGATCCGCGGACTCACCTGTCTCAGCAAACCGCTTTGCCACCTCCACACCCAGTTTAACGCCGAGATCCCCTGGGAGAGCATCGACATGGACTTCATGAACCTCAACCAGTCGGCCCACGGCGATCGGGAGTTCGGCTTCCTCATGTCGCGAATGCGCAAGAAACGGAAGGTGATCGTCGGTCACTGGCAGAGCCCCGCCGTACAGCGCAAGCTCAATGTGTGGTCGCGCGTCGCTCTCGGGTGGTCGGAATTCCAAAATCTCCAGGTCGCCCGCATCGGCGACAACATGCGGCAGGTGGCCGTGACGGAGGGCAATAAAGTCTCGGCCGAAATGCGCTTCGGTTTCGGGGTGAACGGCTACTCCGTCGCGGACGTGATGGCCCACCGGGAAGCCGCATCCGACGCCGCCACGACCCAACTCGTGGAAGAATACGAAAGCGCCTACGACCTCCCCCCCGCCCTGGTGTCCGGTGGTGCGCAGCGGGAGTCGTTGCTCGAAGCGGCCCGCATTGAGCTGATCCTGAAGTCTTTCCTCGAAGAGAACAATTTCGGTGCCTTCACCGACACCTTCGAGAACCTCGGCGAATTCAAGCAACTGCCGGGCATCGCGGTACAGCGCCTCATGCAACAGGGCTACGGCTTCGGCGGCGAGGGAGACTGGAAAACCGCCGCCCTGCTTCGGTGTATGAAGGTGATGGGTGAAGGACTGGAGGGCGGCACCTCCTTCATGGAGGATTACACCTACCACTTTACCCCCGAGCGGTCCTACGTCCTCGGTTCCCACATGCTGGAAATTTGCCCGTCCATCGCCAGCGGTCAGCCCTCCTGCGAGATCCATCCGCTCGGCATCGGGGGAAAGAGCGACCCCGTCCGCCTGGTTTTCGACGGCAAGCCCGGCAGTGCCCTCAACGCCTCCCTCATCGATATGGGCAACCGCTTCCGCCTGCTGGTCAACGAGGTCGAAAGCATCGCTCCCCAACACCCCCTCCCCAAACTGCCCGTCGCCCGGGTGCTCTGGGATCCCAAGCCTAACCTGGATGTGGCCGCTACTTCCTGGATCCTGGCCGGGGGGGCGCACCATACCGTCTACACCCAATCGCTCACTACGGAATACCTGGAAGACCTGGCCGACATTGCCGGTATCGAGTTGCTGGTGATCGACGAACGCACCCGCGTACGCGACTTCAAGGACGACCTCAACGCCAATGAGGCTTACTACCACCTTTTCCAACACGGCTACTAAGCTGAAAAATCTACCATCATGCGCTACCCAACAGTTACGGGCCTCCCCCTCTTCTGCCTTCTGGTCATTTCCCTCTGCTTCGCACACTGTGGCAGCAGCGAAACCCCGCCGGCCACGGAAGCGGATTCCACACCCGCCGCAACCACCGCCTCGATCACCAAAACTGGTTACGGCACCACGAGCGCCGGCGGGGCGGTCGATAAGTACACCCTCCGGAACGCCCGGGGCATGGAAGTGGAGGTGATCACCTACGGCGGCATCATCACCTCGCTCACCGCCCCCGACTCGGCCGGTAACTTCGCGAACGTTACCCTGGGTTTTGATGACCTGGAAGGTTACCAGGCCAATAATCCCTACTTCGGTGCCCTCATCGGTCGCTACGGCAACCGCATTGCCGGCGCCAAATTCACCTTGGACGGTAAGGAGTACACCCTGGAAGCCAACAACGGGCCTAACCACCTTCACGGCGGGGTCACCGGATTCGACAAGGTCGTCTGGGAAGCCAGCGAAGTGCCTTCGGACACCGAGCCCGGCCTGCGCCTTACCTACCTGAGCCCCGACGGTGAGGGCGGCTACCCCGGCAACCTGAGCACAACGGTCGTGTATACCCTCCGGGACGACAACAGCCTGGAAGTAAGCTACGAAGCGACGACCGACCAGCCGACCGTCGTCAACCTGACGCAGCACGCCTACTTCAACCTCTCGGGTGATTTCTCCCGCGACATCCTCGACCACGTGGTGGAGATCGACGCCGACCGGTTCCTCCCCGTCGACGCCACCCTGATCCCCACCGGCGAATTACAGCCGGTTGCCGGCACCCCCTTCGACTTCACCAAGCCCAAACCCATCGGCCGCGACATCGGGCAGTCCGACGATCAGCTGACCAAGGGCAAAGGATTCGATCACTGCTGGATACTCAATTCCCCCGGTGGGGGGAACGCCGTAGCGACAGTCTACCACCCCGCCACCGGTCGGTACATGGAGGTGTTTACCGACGAGCCCGCGATCCAGTTCTACACCGGCAACTTCCTCGACGGTACGCTGCCCGCATTGGGTGGCGGCACCTACGGCCGGCGGACCGGCCTCTGCCTGGAAACCCAGCACTACCCCGACTCGCCCAACCAGGCGGCCTTCCCCTCCGTCGTGCTGCGGCCCGGAGAAACCTACGCGACCACTACGACCTACAAGTTCTCCACTAAGTAACTGCCGACTGCAATGTCCGTACTCGCTACCCTCGACTGGGTGATCATTGCCCTGTACTTCGTCATCATTCTCGGTATCGCCTGGTGGGTGATCCGGCAGAAAAACGACACCTCCGACGACTACTTCCTGGCGGGGCGCAACCTCGGCTGGTTCGTCATCGGCTCGTCCATCTTCGCCTCCAACATCGGCTCCGAACACATCGTCGGTCTGGCCGGCTCCGGGGCGACCGACGGTGTGGCGATGGCCCACTACGAACTCCACGCCTGGTGCCTGCTGGTGCTGGGGTGGGTGCTCGCCCCCTTCTACATGCGCTCCAAGATCTATACGATGCCGGAGTTCCTGGAGAAACGGTTTAGTGCTGCTTCCCGCTACGTGCTGTCGATCATCTCCCTGATCGCCTACGTGCTCACCAAGGTGGCCGTCGGCATCTTCGCGGGGGGCATCGTGTTCGGCGTGTTGCTGCCGGAGGTGAGCTTTATGGGGCTCGACAGCTTCTGGGTCGGCTCGATTCTTATGATCCTGCTGACGGGTGCCTACACCATCATGGGCGGACTCAAGGCCGTGGCGTACACCGAGGCCATCCAGACGGTGATCCTGATCTTCGGGGCCGTCACCGTCACGGTCTACGGTCTCGATGCCCTCGGCGGCTGGGGCGAACTGAAGCGCATCGCGGGCTCCGAAATGTTTAACCTCTGGAAACCCCTCGTACCCGAGGGCGTGGAGGGCACCTGGGAACCGGTACTGACCGAAACACGCATGGCCTGGTACTTCAACAGCAATTACCCCTGGATCGGCATGCTTTTCTGCGCCCCGATCATCGGCCTGTGGTACTGGTGTACCGACCAGTACATCGTGCAGCGCATGCTGGGAGCCGCTAACCTGACGGAGGCCCGCCGGGGCACAATCGCCGCGGCCCTGTTCAAGCTGCTGCCCGTCTTCATCTTCATCATTCCCGGCATCATCACCTTCGCCCTGGCCGCGAGCGGCAAGATGCCCGAACTGGCCGAAACCCTGCTCGACGCGGACGGCAACATCATCAACGCCAACGCTCAGCAGGTCTTTCCCCTGCTCGTCGCCAAGGTGCTGCCCGCCGGTATTCGCGGACTGGTCGTGGCCGGTCTGCTGGCCGCCCTCATGTCCTCCCTGGCCGGCGTATTCAACGCCTCCTCGACCCTCTTCACGATGGACCTCTACTCCAAGTTCCGGCCCAACGTGAGTGAACGGCAGCTGGTGCGCGTCGGCCGCATCGCTACGGCGGTGATGGTGGTCATCGGCCTGCTGTGGATTCCGGTGATCCAGGGCAGTCGGGGCCTTTACGACTACTTGCAGAGCGTTCAGGGCTACCTGGCGCCGCCCATCTTTGTCGTCTTCTTCTTTGGGGTATTCAATAAACGACTGAACGCCAAGGGAGCCCTGGCGGCCATGCTCGTGGGCTTTACCCTGGGCCTCTTCCGGCTCATGATCGACACCCCGGTGATGCTCAACGAAGGATTTGCGTACGAAGAAGGCTCGTTTTTCTGGATCATCAACAATACCTTCTTCCAGTACTACAGCTTGCTGATCTTCCTGATCTCAGCCCTCACGATGGTCGTCGTCAGCTACGCTACGGAAGCGCCCCCGCTGGAGAAGGTTCGCGGCTTAACGATGTCGACGGTATCCGACGAGCAGCGGGCCGAAACCCGGGCCAGCGTCCGTACCGCCGACATCGTCGTGTCGGTCCTGGTGGTCGTCCTGATCCTGATCGCTTACGGCTACTTCACCGGCTAGCGCCTAGCCTACCACAGCTTATCGAAGGTCTCCATCCACGCCTGTGCCATCCGGTAACTCCCGGCCAGGCTGGGGTGGACGCCGTCGGCTCCCCAGTAGGCGGCGGGGGCTTCCTCCAGCGCATCGTCGAACACCCGCTGGTAGGGCACCCACCCCGTATCGAACTCGTCGGCCACTTCCCGGGCGGCTTCCTGGTAGGCGGGGAATTCGTTGGCCCAGCGGGCGTCCTCTACGGCCTTGCCTCCCCGGATGATGAAGGGCTCGCCGAGCATGAACTTCACGTCGGGCAACTCATCTTTAGTGCGCTGGAGCAGGTTCTTCAGGTCGGTACGGTAGACATCGACCGTGCCGTCGTACTTACCGTTCAGCATGTGCCAGAAGTCATTGACGCCGATCAGGATGCTGATGACGTCGGGCTGTAGGTCCAGCGCTTCCTCCTGCCAGCGTTCGGCCAGCTGGTACACCTTGTTGCCACTGACGCCGCGGTTGTAGCTCGTCAGTTCCGTTTCGGGGTGGGTACCGAGTAGCGCGGCGGAGGCGAGCAGGACGTAGCCCGTACCGGTGTGTCCGAAATCGTTGGCCTGGGTGCGTTCACGATTGCGACCGGCGTCGGTGATTGAGTCGCCCTGAAAGAGGACCGTGAGTTGCTCCGGCACGTGGGCCGGTTTTGGGGCGGGCGAGGAATGCAGGGCGACGCTACCGGCAAAGGCGGCGGGAAGCAGGGCGGCATTGCGCACGAAGGCGCGGCGGCTGTGGGTCATGATCGTTGGTTTATGCTGCCGTTAAGGTAATATGCCGAAACTAACTTTTTGCCGTCACTTCCTTGGGCGGGGACGCAGGAGCCGGCCACTTGGAAAAAGGAGCAACCAAATCGGGTATATTCGGGTATGCAGACAGGCTCTTTCACTCTCCTTTTCCTGACGGTTGTCCTCTTTGGTTCCCATCCGTTAGCCGCCCAGTCCATCGATCGCCAACCCATCGTCGACCGCCACCGGGTGGTATTAAATAGCCTGGATACAATGAGCGCGCTGACGGTGGGTAACGGGCGTTTCGCGGTGACGGTAGACGCCACCGGACTGCAGACCTTCCCCGAACACTACCAGCACGGCATCCCGCTCGGCACCCTCTCGGAGTGGGGCTGGCACAGCTTTCCGGCCGATTCCGCCTACACCATCGATCAGACCTTACGGTACACGCGCTCCCACGGTCGCCAGGTGCCCTACGCCGTGCAGTGGCCGAGCGGTACGCCCCAGGGCGCGGCGGCCGACTATCTCCGGCAGAACCCTCACCGCCTCCACCTCGGTCAGTTGGGCTGGGACCTTCGCAAGCGGGACGGCTCACCGATCACGGTCAGTGATATTACCGATATTCGTCAGGAACTCGATATGTGGAACGGGGCAATTGTAAGCTCCTTTGCGGTCGAGGGCACTCAGGTCGAGGTACGCACCGCGGCGGAACAGACCACCGATGCCTTAGTGGTTAGTGTGACCAGTCCGCTGATCGCAGCGGGTCGCCTATCGCTCACCATAAACTACCCCTACCCTACCGGCGCGTGGTTAGACGAGGCCGCAGATTACGCTGCCAACGAGCAGGATCGGCTAGCTGCCCGTCGCGTCAGTAACGACTGGTGGGAAGTCATTCGCCGAGTTGACACTACCACTTACTACACCGACCTAACCTCCGACCGCCCCCTTACCCGCATCGACTCCCTACCCCACGGCTACCGGTGGCGACCCGGGGGTGGCGGTGGGGACGACTGGTTTTTCCGAGTAGCCTTTGCTCCTTCCCGAATTGACACGGCACCTGCGGTCCCGCCCAAGTCCTTTGAGGAAATAGCCGGTGCGTATCACGCTTTCTGGAACGACCACGGCATCATCGATTTCGGCGCGGTTACTGACCCGCGCGCCTTAGAACTGGAACGCCGCATGGTGCTTTCCCGCTACCTCACCCACGTCAATACGAGTGGCAGCATGCCGCCGCAGGAAACGGGCCTCACCTACAACTCCTGGTACGGAAAGCCCCACCTAGAAATGGCCTGGTGGCACGGGGTACACTTTGCGCTATGGGGCGAGCCGGAGGTACTGGCGCGGCACCTCGACTGGTACTTTACCGCCCTGCCCGGTGCCCGCGCGATCGCCGAACGACAGGGCTTTGCGGGCGTGCGCTGGCAAAAAATGACCGACCCGGACGGCGGCGAAACGGCTTCCTCCATCGGCTCCTACCTACTCTGGCAGCAACCCCACCCAATCTACTTTGCCGAGCTGCTTTACCGGCTGAATCCCCACGACTCCCTGCTCCGAAAGTATGCTCCCCTAATCGAAGCCACCGCAGAGTTCATGGCCGATTTCGCCTACTACGACTCCACCCGACAGGAGCGGGTACTCGGCCCCGGCATCATTGCCGCCCAGGAACGCTTCGGCGCCGACACCACCGTCAATACCACCTTCGAACTGGCCTACTGGCGGTGGGGACTGGAAACCGCCCAGCAGTGGCGCGAGCGGCTGGGACAAGAGCGGCAACCCGATTGGGACCGGGTACTCACCCAACTCGCTCCCCTCCCCGAGCGCAATGGCATCTACCTGGCTGCGGAAACCTCCCCCGACTCCTACACCAACGCGCGCTACCTCACCGATCACCCCAGCGTGTTGGCCGCCTACGGGCTGCTGCCCGCCACCGAGGGGTTGGACACCGCGACGATGCGCCGCACCCTCGACACCATCTGGCGCGTCTGGCACTGGGAAGACACCTGGGGCTGGGATTTTCCCATGACGGCCCTGACCGCCACCCGCCTCGGACAGGCCGAACGCGCCGTCGCCGCCCTGCTCATGGACGTCCCGAAGAACGTGTACCTTAAAAACGGCCACAACTACCAGCGCGACAACCTGCGGCTGTACCTGCCCGGCAACGGTGGCTTCCTTACCGCCCTCTCCCAGATGGCCGTACTCGACGGTTTTCCGGCGGGGTGGGCGGTGCGCTGGGAGGGCTTGGAGGGGATGCCGTAGAGACCGTCTCGGACCAGAGGCCGCTCGAGCTGTATCTGCGAAGTAATCTGCGTGTTCTGCGTAATCCGCGGTTGAACCTTCCACGCACACCCCATACCCTCGGCGTGCAACGCCTCGACCTAATCCCACCCTTATCGGTGGTTTTATTACCTTTCCATCCGGGGCGCTTCCCCCACTACCGCACAAACGATCATACATGAACCACTTGTTGAGCTCTTTGCTCTTTCTTCTCCTCCTTTGCTCCTGCGCACCCCGCAACCAAACCACGGACGACGGATGGATCAGCCTCTTCGACGGAGAAACAACCGAAGGATGGCGGGGCTACAACGCCCAGGAAATGCCCCCCGGCTGGGTGGCCCAGGATGGCGTACTCTACTTCGATACCGAAGTCGAACTGGAGCAGGACTACACCGGCGGCCGCGACATCATCTACGGGGAGCGGGAATTCGACAACTTCGAGCTGTCGCTGGACTGGAAGATACCACCCGGCGGCAACAGCGGGGTGTTCTACCACGTGAAGGAAGGGTACGGAGCCCCCTCGGAGATCGCACCCGAATACCAGCTCATTGACGACGAAGGGTATGCGGAAATACACGACCTGACGGGCTACAACAGTCAATTCGGTGCCGAGCACCCGGAGCAACTCCAGGACTGGCAGAGCACCGCGGCAAACTATGCCATGCATACCCCCGATCCCGCGAAGAAGAAGCTGAATCCCGCCGGCGAATGGAACACCACCCGCATCGTGTACACCCCCGAACGGGTCGAGCACTGGCTGAACGGTCAACTTGTCCTTTCCTTCGAACCATACTCCGACGACTGGCAAAAAAAGCGTGATTCCGGCAAGTGGAAGGACGCTCCCGACTACGGCAAATTTCGCAGCGGCTATATTGCGCTGCAGGACCACGGCAGCCCCCTCTGGTTCCGCAACATTAAAATTCGGGAGCTTTAACCCCCACCTAAGTAGATCATCAGCATGAAAAGAAGAACATTCATTCAGAGCAGCACGGCGCTGGCGGCAGCCGCCCTTTTACCGGGTTGCGCGGTCCGGTTGCCGGCCGGAAAGCAGCGCCTCCGCACCGCCCACATCGGACTCGGTTACCAGGGGGCCGAAGACATGAAAGCCATCGCTTCCCATGCATCGGTGGACGTAGTAGCAATCTGCGACGTCGACACCAAATTCCTCGCCGCCGCCCAGGCCAAGCATCCCGACGCCCGCGCCTTCGCCGACTACCGGGTGATGCTGCGCGAAATGGGTGACGACATCGATGCCGTGGTCGTGGCCACCCCCGACCATACCCACGCGCCGGCCTCCCTGCTGGCCATGAATATGGACAAGCCCGTATACTGCCAGAAGCCCCTGACCCACCACGTTTCGGAGGCCCGGGAGATGGACCGCGTGGCCCGGGAACGCAAACTGGTGACTCAGATGGGTATCCAGGTACACAGTTTTTACGACTACAGACTGGCTACCCAGCTGATTCAGTCGGGGATCATCGGCAAGGTGCATACCGTGCGCGCCTGGTCGCCGAAAAATTGGGGCTACGACGCCCCCGAACCCACGACGAGCGATCCGGTACCGCCTACGCTGGACTGGAACCTCTGGCAGGGCACCGCACCGCAGCGGGACTACGTGGAGGGTCGGTACCACCCCAGCAACTGGCGGCAAATCCTGGACTACGGCTGCGGTACCCTCGGCGACATGGGCGTCCACATCTTCGACACCCCCTACAACGCCCTGGAACTCGACGTGCCCCTCACCATCGTGAACGAGTGTCGTCCGCCCACCGGCTACGGTTTCCCCGAAAACAACGTGGTCACCTACGAATTCCCCGGCACTCCCCACACCGCCGAGCGCCTTAAGTGGGTGTGGTACGACGGCCCCGGCGCCCCGGCCGACCACCCCGATCTCGAGCTCCCCAACGGCGACGAATTGCCCGACCAGGGCGCGGTCTTCATCGGTGAAAACGGACGCCTCCTCCTCCCCCACTTCATGCAGGAGCCCCGCCTGATCGTCGACGGTGCCTACCAGAACATCGATACCGAGGTGGCGAGTGCCGCAGAGACCCTCCAGCTCGGTACGCCGATCCGGAACTACGAAACGGAGAGTCCCAAGCACTATCACCAATTCGTCGATGCCTGCCTCGGCAGGGGACAGACGAGTGCCCCCTTCAGCTACGCCGCGCGACTGACGGAAGTAATTCTGCTGGGTGTGATCGCCGGTCGCTTCCCCGGACAAACGCTGCACTGGAACGCCGAAACGGCCCGCTTCGCGGAGAACGATGCCAATCAATACCTGGAAGGGGATTACCGTGAGTTTTAAGCGGGGCGCTAACCCGGTCGCCATGCGCTATCTACTTCTGCTCCTGATTACCCTGTCGATGACGCTACCTACCGCCAGCGGTCAACCATCTCCCCTTCGTGTGGGAGTGGTAGGCCTGACCCACACCCACGTGCACGGCATCTTCAACAGCGAGGGCCGGGGCGACATCGAGATCGTCGGCATCGTCGAACCGAATGACACGCTGGCCCAACGCTACGCCGACCAGTACGGATTTGCCAAGGAGTTGGTCTACCCTACCCTGGAAACGATGCTCGCGGCACAACAGCCTACTGCCGTGACCGCCTTCGGTACGATCTATGACCACCTCGGTATCGTGGAAGTTTGTGCCCCCCTCGGCATTCACGTTATGGTGGAAAAACCGCTGGCCGTAAGCCTCGAACACGCCCGCCGTATGCAGGAATTGGCGGAGCAGCACGACATTCACCTGCTTACCAATTACGAAACCACCTGGTACCCCACGAACCACCGGGCCTACGAGTTGCTCAAACAGGACAGCCTCATCGGAGCGTTACGCAAGGTGATCGTCCGCGACGGACACCGGGGCCCAAAGAAGATCGGCGTCGATCCGGAATTTCTGGAGTGGCTCACCGACCCCGAGCTAAACGGCGGGGGGGCGCTCACTGACTTCGGCTGCTACGGCGCCAACCTGATGACCTGGTTGATGGACAACGAGCGCCCGCTGACCGTCACGGCAGTTACCCAGCAGCAACAGGCGGAGAATAATCCACTGGTCGACGACGAAGCCCTGATCATCCTTACCTACCCCGAAGCAGTGGCCGTGATTCAGGCGTCGTGGAACTGGCCCATCGGCAGGAAGGACATGGAAATATACGGACTGCAGGGAGTAATTTATGCCGATAACCGCCAGGATTTGCGGGTCCGCAAGCCCGTAGGATACGATGGCTTTACGGAAGAAGAATACACCCTGGACGATCGCTCTACCCCCTACGACGACCCGTTTTCCTACCTCGCTGCCGTGATCGACGGACGGGTTGAAGTGAAGCCCACGGACCTTTCCGCCCTACAGAATAATATGATCGTGATGGAAATACTAGATGCCGCAGTTCGGAGCGCAACGTCGGGCCAAACCATCCAACTTAAGTAGCGTCACACCGGGGCGGCGGCGCGCGGGTGCAGTGAAGTACAGTTCAAGCAAGCAACTTGCCGACAATACCGGTGTAGTCTTCGCTTTCCAATCCGTGGAGCCTAATGGCCTCGAACGATACGGAAAATCCCGCCTCGGCAAGCCGGCTTTCCCAAACAGATTTCGGGAATATGCCGTCGACGGTACTGTCGCTGATGCAGACGGTCTCCTGTCCCCGCTCCTTCATCAGGTAGGCGTAGTCTGTCCATACCACGGAATCGGAGGGGTCGGGATCGTACGTCCACTCCAGGTACCGGATGCTCCGGTCTTCCGCATCGTGGCCCCCGTGGCTGGTGCGAGGACGGTAGGTTTCCCGGAAAAAATCCGGCACGACGAATAGTATTCCCCGGGAATTCAGGTGACGTTTTGCTACCTGGAAGACCCGGATCAGGTCACTTTCGTTCGTGATGGACATGATGGCGTCGTGAATGAATACCAGGTCGAATTTCCGGTCTAAATTCATCGTCCGCATATCGGCGATAAGGTGTTCGCATTCCGGATTGATCGCTTTGCTCACCTCAAGCATGGACGGCGAAAGATCGGTAAGCGTGAGGGTACATTTCTTCTTTAGGTGAAACGCATTGTTTCCGCCTCCCGAACCCAGCTCGAGAAGTGTTTTGGTATCCTTTTGGTGCTTCGAAATGATTTGCCAGTAAACTTCCGCCTCCTCGCGGTAATCGTCCGGGGAAGAAAGTAAGTGCCACCAGTGAGCCAGTTCGTCGTATAGCTTCATGGGTTTACAAAGCTCCTGCGCTCCGCCGCCCTCCGCTACCGAATATATGCTAAAAATGAATCGGTTACAACAGGTCGCTCATCAGTTGCCGGATCTGTCCTCCCCGGTAGATCGTGCGGACCATGCGCTCGTACTCCTGCGTAAAGCGCTTATCGTTAGTCAGGTTACCGAAGATGGCGGGTTGTTGGAGGAAGGCCAGGGAGTTTGCCGGTGTATCCTGCGCTGCTTCCTTCAGTTCGGCCTGCATCGCATCGATAATTTCGAGGGGTTCGCCATTTTCGTTGACCTGCTTGTCGCTGTAGTAGCACCATGCCGCCAGGACCAGGGTAGCAAACTCGATGCTTCCGTCTGCGGCCAGGTTTTCCCTGATGGTAGGGATCAAGAATTTGGGCAGCTTAGCGGAGCTTTCCGAGCATATACGCCCTACGCTATCCTTGATGTTCGGGTTGGCGAAACGCTCCTCCAGACTGTCTTTGTACTGCTCTATATCGACACCCTCGACGGTACCGAGAACGGGGGTTACCTCCCGGTCCATGAACTCGCGGGTAAATGCGGCGAAGACGGGATCGCCCATACAGGCATCGATGGTGGGGTGCCCGTGAATCGCGCTCAGAATGCCCAGCACGGAATGCCCGGCATTTAGCAACCGGATTTTCATCCTTTCGTAGGGGGCTACGTCCGGCACGAACTGTACGCCGACCTTTTCCAGTGGGGGCCGATCGCCCGAAAATTTATCTTCCACTACCCACTGTAGGTACGGCTCACATACGACGGGCCATTCGTCGATCACGCCATGGTTATTTTTCAGTTGCTCGATGTCCCGCGATTTCGTTACCGGAGTGATGCGGTCGACCATGGTGTTGGGGAAGCGGACCTTCTCTTCGATCCATTCGGCAAGCTCAGGGTCTTGCTTTTGGGCGAAGGCCAGCACCATTTTGCGGGCCATATCTCCATTGTGCTGAATGTTGTCGCAGGACAACAGCGTAAAGGGGGGCAGTCCGGCATCCCGTCGTTTTCTCAGGGCCGCGGTCAGGTATCCAAATACGGTGCGGGGCTCGGTCGGATGCTGTAGTTCGTGCTGAATATCGGGGTTCCCAAAGTCGAAGGCTTCCGAAACCGAGTTGAAGTTGTACCCGCCTTCGGTGATGGTCAGTGAAACGATCTTAGTAGCGGGGTGAGCCATGCGATCGATGACCCGGTCGGGATCGTCGACCGCCAGCAAGAACTCCTTCAGGGAGCCGATGACTTCGGTTTCCTCCGTCCCATCCGGGTGTTGGGTGATGAGGGTGTAGAGGCAATCTTGTTTTGCGAAGACGTCAGCTATGTTTCGGTCGGCCTCCCGTAGGCCTACACCGCAGATGCCCCATTCCGTTGCACCGTGACGCTCTAGCAACTGATGGATGTAGTATGCCTGGTGGGATCGGTGGAATCCACCCACGCCGATGTGGACGATTCCCAGCTTGAGTTCCTGTCGATCGTAGGTCGGACAGGGTATGCGCGAGGCAATCTGACCGAGATTTCGGTGATTTAACTGAATGGGTTCCATGGTATTTTTTGATGTACTAGTTGACGGCGGTTGCCTTCCCTCTTTTCATCGCCCAGTAGGCGGTAATGAAATAGGTAACGGTGCAAATGAAGCCATAGAAGTAGAAGGTTTCCCGGTTGGCGTCATAACTATTTTCATCCGCACTTCCGAACAGGACGTTTGCCGCGAGTGCCAGGGTGATTCCGAGAGCGAGAAGGGCAACCGTTCTAAGTAATTTGGAGAAGGCGGAGGTGTCCTTTATTACCAGGGGTTCCTCGCTTGCTTGATCTTGTTGATACTCCTCAATTGCCCGGTTGCGACGTTGTTCCTTCGCTTCCTCCACGGGGTACTTCTCCTTAGCACCGTATCGCCCGGCCAGTAGGGTGTAAACAGCAATTGTGAAGAACCAGGTGGGGATGAAGAGGTAGTAGAACGACATCAGGTTCAGCATATTCAGTCCGAAACCGAAGACCAGGCCCAACCCCCAGGATGCTACCGCGGGCACGGAATGGGCGTAGTTTTGGTACTGGGACCAGTATCTGGTAAAGCCGATTCGGGGAAAGATTTGGTGCTCCGCAAACACGATCGCTCCGACGGGTACGACCAACAGACCCGCGTAGGTGAGCAAGGGTAGAATCTGGGAAAACACGAAGGGGAAGCACCCGATGACCACCATGGCGATACCGACCGCCAGGGTGGTCGTACTTCTTGACTTATTGCTGAAAATAGCCTGAGCGGCAAGACCCGCTCGGTACAGATTTGTGATTGCCGTAGTCCATCCCGCAACAATCACGATTACGAAACCGGATAGCCCAAGGGCATAGTAGGCAACATCGCCCGGATCGAGTTCCACGATTGTTTTGCCCAGAATTACGGCGGCACCGGCCCCCATGATTCCCGCGGAAATCCACGCGACGTAGTGGCCGAAAAGCATTCCGGTACTGGTTGCCAGGCCGTAGGATTTCTTCTTAGCGAAGCGCAGCAGGGCCATGTCGATCAGTCCGAAGTGGGTGATCGTATTTGCCGCCCAACCAAAACCGACGACCTCCCAGAGGCCGATTCCCGGTTGTCCCGTACTGTCTACCCCGGTCCAAATGGACTGATCCCCGATCGCAACGAGATCCGCCCAGCTGCCGGGGAGCGTTTCGCCCAACACTGCCAACGATAAGACCGGTAGTAGCACGAGCGCGCCGCTCGTAAACATCGTAAACAACCAGGGCGCACAGATACCGGAAAAGTCGGAGACGGCGTTGAATCCGTACATGGCGACGAACACCACTACCGTACCTACGGCCAGTACGATCAACACGAACCAAAGATTCGTTGGGTACCAGTCTAACTGTGCGGGAATGTCAAAGGCAAAGCGCACCGCCGTTGCGGATACGGTTACCATCGCTGCGGATATGACCGTGAAGATGATGACGTTCGCCCAGTCGTAGAGTTTCGACATGGAGTTGCCCGCAATCTTGTTGAGGTAGGTGTAGAGGCTCAGGCGGGTATCGACGGCGATCGGCGTGGTGATCAGCGTCCAACTGAGCACCGCCAGTATATTTCCGATGAGGAGGCCCAGGACAATGTCCATCGTCTTGGCCCCGAGCGCGACGAAAGTGGCACCGATAACAAATTCAGTGGCTGCTACGTGTTCCGCGGCGTAGAGTCCGGCAAAATGCGTCCAGCCGTGAAGTTTGTGTTTAGCAACCGGCAGCTGCTCCTCGTGCAATTTTTCAAACTGTGCAAATTCGGCGGTCTCATTCATTATACTGAGTAGGGAGTGATCAACACCCGGGTGTTGTTAGAAATCTTCCGAAATGAAAACGACTAGGACGTACCCCGCTTCGGTCCAGAATATTGGCCTAAGGTAACCAAGCAGGCTTTATCGTAAAACCGATTGCTCGTTAACTTCCGAAGGTCGGAGATGCGTTTCCTGATGATCAGGCGAGGTTTTGACGCGGCTGCGGAACTACGGCTCAGGTAGAATGAAGACCGCCATTGCCGTGGAAGACGCTATTGCGGGTCAATTAGATTGAGCAAAACCCGATCCCATAATAGGATTCACAACGGCAGGTGGGGGAGGTTGCCAGGGCAAGGCTGTGTAACTTTTCTGCTGAAATATTGTTCAGGATATTGCATTAGTAATCAGTGCATTGCAGAGTCTTCTCATCGGCAACAAACCGAATTTTTCACACAAGTATTTACAATGGCAGATAGTTTTAACAAAAAAGAAAGGGAGAAGAAGCGGCAAAAGAAGAAGCGGGACAAGGAACACAAGAGGGAGCAAAAGAAGCTGAGTTCGACCAAGCCCGCCGAGTTCATGTACCTGGACGAGGACGGTCATTTGACCACAGAGGCACCCGATCCGGCGCGTAGGAAGAAAGTGAGCATCGACGAAATTGATATCAGTACCCGCAAAACGGGCAAATCATCAGAGTCTAAGTTTGAAAAATTGGGCGTCGTCAAATTTTTCAATTCTGAGAAAGGCTACGGCTTTATCGTAGACAACGAAACCAAGGATAGCTACTTTGTCCACGTCGACAATATCGAGGACACCATTAAAGATGGCGATAACGTAAGCTTTGAAACAGGAAAGGGGCCGAAGGGTCCGATAGCTGTTTCGGTCAAAGTACTGTAGCTTTGCGTTGCGTTGAACGAGTGGCCACGATAAATTCAGTGGCATTTTTTCCTCGATGTATCGGGGTATATACGGTTAAAAATAAAGTAGGCTCATCAACGCGTTGATGAGCCTACTTTATTTTTAAGAAATGGAATGTACCTATTGTACCAAGGATACGTTCACCGCATTCAGTCCCTTCTTTCCTTCCTCAACTTCGTAAGAGACTTTGTCTCCCTCAGTGATTGTGTCGCCATTCAAATCGTTTGCGTGGACGAAAACATCCTTACCTCCATCGTCTGGGGTAATGAATCCGAATCCTTTGCTCTGATTGAAAAATTTGACTGTTCCGTTGGTCATTATAAAATCATATTCGTTGTACAGAGGCGAGATAATAGCTTACTAACTCTACCAAACCACAATATACGCCTCTTTTAGCGGATGGCTCCATATTATTTGACGCAGCTGCCCGTAAAAGACAAACCGGCAGTACATTCAGGTGATTGAATCAGCGCCAAGGAAGCGAATGAGAGGGTAATTTTTTGCAAGCAGTTGAGGCTGGCATGGGGTGGCAAGCGAACGAAGGGGGTAAGTCAGTCTCAACTCTTCTGAAATCGCGCGCGTAATTTTTGGCATTGTTGATGTCCCCGTAGACTTCCCGTTGCGTGACGTTAGCCTGTGAAATTTCAACTTGGCACTTGCTCCAGACAGTCAACATTCGAGGTAGCGAAGCAGCGGCAATACCCTTTAAACGAGGTAAATCTTCGGCAACCCATGTTGGTACAAGCCACGAAGTTTACCTTTTCATGGTGGGTATAACTGGCGGATGCTGGCGCGAAGTTGGGCACTCACCTCCAAATATTTAGCATAACATTTCCCGTTTTTTGCCCCGTAATCACGTATGCATAAGCGTTAGAAATATCGCTTAAGGAGTACTCTCTATCGATAACGGGACTGAACCTTCCTGATACTAACTTACTTTCGATGAAAGGCATAAATTCTCGCTGACTACAGGGTATTGGGAATATGACTTTTTTACTACCCGATGAGGTAAGGAGTGAGTAGATCACGTTTTGGAAATAAGGACCCAATTCCGAGGATGTATAAGTTCCGTTTCTTTTCAGCAGGGGTTTACACTTACCAAACGTCCATTTACCAACCGCATCAAATATGTGATCATACACCTCCCCACCGTGTAGAACGTTTTCCTTGGTATAATCATAGACCCTGTCGGCACCCAGAGACTTTACAAGTTCAATGTTTTCTGCATTGCAAGTCGCGGCTATGCGAACATCATATTCTCTTAAAAACTGCAACAGGGCAGAACCGATTGCACCGCTTGCGCCATTGATCAGAATTCGTTGCTGGGGACGGACACTTACCTTCCGAAGAAAGGAGTAAGCGTAGGTACCGCCTTCTAAACTTGCGGCAGCCCTTCTATAGTCAATGTTTTCAGGAATAGCGTACACGTTTTCTTCAGCTACTGCCGTATATTCAGCGTGTGATCTTGAGCCCGTATCATTGAAACCAAATACGCTATCTCCTACGCTACAGGATGACACGCTTTTTCCTACTGATACGATCTCACCCGCAAAGTCCGTCCCTAGTATTATCTCTTTTGGTCTAAAGAAACCCAGGACAAACCGCATGAGGAATGGTTTGGCGGCGAGGTTTGCGCAATCCGTCCTATTTACAGTCGCAGCTACTACCCGGATCAGGACCTCCTTATCTCCACACTGTGGCAAGGCTACTGATTCAAGGTTTATCCCGTCGGGATTGCAGTAGTTTCGGCGGATACCTGCTTTCATACGCCAGATCAATATTTTATTCCTGCGTTTACATTCGGTTCGACTAGAAAATAATTATCCCATTCCTGCCCCTTACGGATCCAACTCCTGCCGGTCTTCGTATTGTGGGTGGGATTACATCTATCCGAGAAGTATGCCACTCCACTAGCCACCTCCCGTAGTAGGCCGGGCAGCGTATGTTTAGCTGCTCGATTTGTATTGTTTTATAGAGAGATTTGTCCATAAATTACCAAATACACTTTCTACACAAGCTTTACAAACAGGCATACTTCGATCGATAATTTCTTCTCCGAGCGTTCCTAAACTACTGGCGGACAAATGAAATGTGTCTGTCTTCATCAGAACATGCCACTCAATCAACTCATCAAGAAGGATAACGTAAACAGTCCAATCTTCGGCATCTTCGAAGTTGGTACGGGTTAAAAAGTGCTTCGCATCTTCTGAAAAAACAAAAACTACTGATTGATTTCCATGAGCTGCACAGTCGATCATAGCCATACTAGAAACAATTTTGGAATCTCCGCCTTGGCTGCTTTACTTAGCCCATCAGTGCAAAATTATATCAATAGCGCAGGCACTGTTTGTAAAAAGTAGAGAAGCACCGATCTTGAAGATGTCGAGCTTCCCATTCCATGTTCTTCCTCGTGGTCAGGCCAGCCGACTATAATACCTCGGGTTTTCAGACCACGCAGCCAAGTTAGTTAGTTGAAAGTTAGGCGGCGTTTCGGTACCGCTGAATAGGTTTTACTCGGCACATCCCTTGGTGATCCCGGTGGTGGTAGCGATGCAGCCACTCTTCGATTCCTCGGTACAGTTGCCGGCCGTCGTCGGCGGGATTCAGATAAATGTGTTGATACTTAATCGTGCGCCAGAAGCGCTCGATATAGATGTTGTCCAGGGCTCTTCCCTTGCCGTCCATGCTGATGGAGATGCCCTGTTCCCGCAGGTAGGTGACGTACTCGGAGCAGGTAAATTGGCAACCCTGGTCGGAGTTCAAGATCTCTGGAGCACCGTGTTCGGCGATGGCTTGTCGGACCACCCCCAGGCTGACTTCGGCGGCCAGAGTGTTGGCCAAACCCCAACCTACGATATAGCGCGAATACACGTCAATGATGGCCGTGAGATACATGAAGCCTTTGTGCATCGGGACGTGAGTGATATCAATGGCCCAGACCTGCCCCGGTCGGTTGATCTCCAGGTCACGCAGCAGGTAAGGGTGAACGTACTTCGCCTGCCGTAGTACCGTCAGGTGCCGTCGGGGGTAAATGGCTCGGATACAGGCTTTGCGCATTAATCTACGCACCCGTTCGTAGCCCGCGTAATACCCTTTATCTCGGAGCATCGACTGCATGGTCAGCACGCTCGCCGTAGGCTCCTCCAGGATGTGTCCGTCCATCAGCCGCATCATCGCCAGGTTCTGCACGCTCTCGCCCTTAGGCTCATAATAGACGCTGCCACGGCTCACCGAAAGCAAGTCGCACTGCCGGCGAATAGACAGGGAAGCCTGGATCTCCACCCCGGAGCGTCTTACTGCAGGTGATCCAATCTAGCTAAGTTTTTTTTAACAAGTCGCGCTCCATCTGCAACTGACCAATATTTGGCGTAGAGTTGCTGGAGTTCGGCTTCGCTGGCCGTAACCGCATCGGAGCCACTGGTCGACTTGCTCTTACCGGTCTAAAAAACCTGCTCGGAGCCGGCGATAAACTCCTGCTTCCACTGGCTGATCTGGTTGGGGTGCAGCTCGAATTTCTCCGCCAGTTCGGCCAGCGTCTGTCTCTCTTTCAAGGCCTCAATCGCCACTTTTGCTTTGAAGGCAGGGGTGACCGCCGAAGGCAGCAGCGGAGCTAATTTTCTTCTCGATCGCTTCATGTTACAAGTTAAGTTTTCACCTTAGCTCGTGGTCCAATTTTGCCGAGGTATTATAACGACCCCTGTGATCACGATATCTTCAATATTGCTTAAATCGATCATTTTATCAATTTGTATAGGCTACGGCGATGAACCATTTGCCTGCCGGCATTAATCTTACAGTCCTAATCAACCGACAAGAGGTATAGACCCACAAGAACTAACAAAATGAATCCTCCTATGGCTTTAGGAAAAAGATAGTCACGTGTGAAAGCAGTTTTTTGTCGCTTCTTAATTTTACGGAGATTCAATAAGCTATAGATTCCAAATGCCAAGCAGGCTGTACCAACAATGTGCTTTATCTCTATCAAGATTGAAAACATGTACAATAGATTATAAAATTAAAGCCGCTTTACATTTTCATTATTTAGCGTACTAGAGATTAACATTTGGTTGCTCATTCTGACATATTCTAAACTGATATGAACAGAATTTATTGCTTACATCCGCCTTGTATAAATGCATAACTTTATAAGTTTAAGGCAGGTATTAACTTTGCCTTTCCCTAAAGTTACTTTTGGTTTGATTGTTGTGGGCCGGCCTAATGCCAGTTTTCGTTGAGTGAAACAGACAGTTTGGACAGCGGATAAGAGACCTGCCTTACACTTTTTTTTTATTCCAAAGATATAATAAACTAGTTACTTGTTCGGACCGCCCGTAAGGGAAAATCGGTCCGGACAAGTAATTAGCTGGATTTACGGCTACGCTGGTGGCGATCGAGAAAGCGCTGTGGCGAATCGCGCGGGGAGATCAGTCGGTAATAGCGCCCCTCTTCCACCCGATCAGCCAGCTCAAAACTACCCAGGCAGAAGTGGCGGTAGTACAATGCTCGCTGCCGCTCTCCCGTCTGCCTGATGGCTACCTCCTTACCCTTCAGGGCCTGGCTAACGCTTATCCACTCCTTACTACCCCAACGGATCGCTCCATTCGAGCATACCTGGTAAACGTCCATCGTCGAGTCGTACTCCGGTCGACTAACCCGCTCTCGATACTCGTGATCAGAAGGTACGTAGACCGACCCCGGAGTAAGCTGGCCGAGTTGCTCATGGGGGCGAATGTGATTGTAGCGATACGCAAAATCGTTCATCGAGCGGTTCTGCGCCCGTAGGTCCTGACAACTCGGCTTACAACACTCTACCTTCAGGTCCCGGTGCATCCGTTCATGACTACCGTTCTGACCCGGACAGCCCGGATCGCTGAACAGGGGATGGATCCCGTGGTCGATTAACCAGAACGATAGCCGCCCGTAGCCGCAGGGACTCTGAATGCTAGCAAAACAACTGCCGTTGTCCGTCTGCAGGTAAGTGGGTTGGCCGTACTCACGAAACAGCGCCCGGAGCTCTCAGCGTACATTCATCCACCGTTCCTGATACTGCCCCTTGATCCGGAGAACATAGTGACTCTTAGCGTCACACACCGTTAGGGGGTGACAACGCTTACCGTTACCTAATCGAAAATGGCCCTTATAGTCTACTGTCCAGATGTCGTTACACGTCTCGGCCAAATATTTAGGATGGTGCTTCTCGCTCGGCCTACGACGTGCTTTGGCCGGCTTGATGCGCCCGTTGCGACGCAGGACATTGGTGATCGTCGTCAGACTGGGAATAGTCCGCAAGGGAAAACTACTCACCAGTTGGGGGCGAATCTTCTTCGCCCCCCAGGTGTTCTTCGGGTACTTGTCCCGCCAGTGTAAAATCAGGGCTTCCAGGTCCCCGGCAATCCGGGACGGACTGTGCAGCGGCCGGCTCGTGCGTTCCACCAAGCATTCGTACCCCTGCTGGTGGTAGCGTCCCATAATTGCATACCCAGTCTGACGGGATATGCCATAATATTCACACAGACTGCTGAAAGTGTACCGATCTTCCAGGACCTCGTTAATGAAGGCAATCTTTTCATTCATAGCTGAACTCTCTTTCCAGGACATAGCTTTTTAGCCTAATATCCTCGTTTAGAAAGTGTCAACCAGGTCTCTTATCCACTGTAAATTAGGTCCGTGATCCGTACAATGCTGAATTCTCCGGTCACTAACTCATTGATAAAAGCAATTTTCTCATTCATTTCCGTAGTAGTTTTCCATCCCATGGCTTCGGTTTTTTTAAAGCCAATTTCGGGGGTGAAAAAGTGCTACCCATCTCTATGCAGAACTGTTACCTATGTCTATGGACCGTACAGGTTGCGCCGAACGAGAGCGCCCACGCAACCGGGGCATCACTAATTCGAAAGTAGTGACTTTAACCCCACCCGCGAGGGAGCGGCACGGCGGCATGGACCGAAACCGACCAGCGGGAGCTTTCGGGCCATTGACGACGGGACGAACCCGAACCCCGATAGTAACTAGCCAACACTTCGGCCACCCTGCCCCGGTTGACGTGGTCGCGGTGTTGGGCGAATTTTTAATTTTGGTTATTTTACTTAGTGCAGGACGTACACCGGTGCCAACTTTATTTCGATTCTTCGACCATGTACTTGATAAATCGGCACCTCAATTGATCTATATCCCAAACATTCCACTCCAAGTTTTTCTTCCCCTTCCAATGACTTTAGCTCAATATCAAACCTCCCATCAAAATCGGTTACAAACGCCGTATCATTGCCTACAATAACTTTTGCTTGTGGCAAGCCATAGTTGTCATCAGAAATAACTCTTCCAATAATTTTCAAGGTTTTATTTCGCGACGCTTTAGTCTTCTCAATTCTTATATATCCCCTATAGGTTTTCAAATTGCCTAGTACAATTGATTCTTTATATATGTACTCATAGGAACAGGATTGAATTGTGGCAAGCAATACCTGAGCCCCTAAAAAAATTATACAACCTGCAAATTTGAATCGTATCATCCTTTAACGTTCGCCAACTTGTCTTCCTTTAGAATTATAACAACTTTCTTTTAAGTCTAAAAGATCGCTACTGAATTACAATCAAATTGGGATCATTCCACAAAATCAATTTTCCACGAGATCTTCAAATTAATCATTTCCTATTATTAATCTTGATTAAGGGTATAAGTTTTAAGTCGTCGAATAGGTCGGGTTCTCTGCTCCGTTCTTGAGCGGTCTTTACCAAGCATGACAATGATCTCTCCGTCAATATCCTGGCTTTGATGAATGTAAAGTAGGCCTTTTTAATATTACGATGGTATCCATTGGCGTATTGTGTCGAGTAGGCCGGGGGATTTTCACCCCCAGCCTCTCACAGAACCGTACGTGATAGTCTCCCATCATACGGCTCCTGTTAAGCATTAGGCTATACCCTGGTTCGCGGTTATTCCGTATTTCCAGTGATGGAACAGGTGCGGCTTCTTTTTCGCCAGACTCCTCAACCACCTGCCGGCTTTGCGGAAGCTGCCCTTGAACCGTTCGTACTTTTTGATCGCCCATTTCAGTAAGCGGAAGTTAAAGCGTTCGAAGATTCTGCGAACCTTGAACCGATCCAGCTCCCCGTAGTAGTTCAGCCAGCCCCGCAACTTCGCGTTGAACTTCGCCGCGATGACCTCGATGCCTACGAAGACCCACCGCTGGAAGTTGCTCTGACGCAACTCCTCGGTGATGCGTCGTTCGCTCTTCGGCAAGATGGCACCGTCAAAAGAAAGGAATAAACTGCCGTCACGCCGCCGCTTCGTCCGCGGTTGAAAACGGTAACCCAGAAAGTCAAAGTAGACCGGATAGTCATTCTGTCCCTGACTCATCTCCGTCTTACAGTGCACGATCTTGGTCTTGTCCGGATGTAGGCGCAGTTCGCAGGCCTGCATTCGCTCCCGGATCAACCGTAGAACATACTCGGCTTCCCGCGCCGTGCGGCAGAATACCACCGCGTCGTCGGCGTAGCGGACCAGCTCCACCCCACTGTACGTCCGCTTCAGCCACTCGTCCAGGACGTAGTGCAAAAACAGGTTCGACAGCAGAGGGCTGATCACCCCGCCCTGCGGCGTGCCCCGGCCGATGCGCAATCGTTCACTTCCATCCGCTTCCCGGATCGGTGCGCGCAACCAGGTTTCGATGAGCCTGAGCACCCAACTTTCGGATACGTGCTTCCGCAGGGCCTTCATCAGCAGGTCGTGCGACACTTCGTCGAAGAAGCTCTTGATGTCCATGTCGATGCAGTAGAAATACCGCCGGCAGTGACGCTGCACCTGACGCAGGGCCTGATGGGCGTTCTTCTGACTACGGTACCCATAGGACGAGGGGTGGAATAGTCGGTCCAGTCGCGGTTCGAGGTAGCTCTTGATGACTTGTTGCGCTATTCGGTCCTCTACCGTCGGTATGCTCAGCTTCCGGATGCCTCCGTCCGATTTGGGGATCTCTACTTCCCGCACCGGGCTGGCGTGATAGCTGCCCGAGGTCAGACGATTCCACAGACGGTACAGGTTACCTTGCAGATCTTGCGCAAAGTCTTCCAGTGTCTGTCCATCAACCCCGGCTCCGCCCCGGTTCTTCCTTACTTTCTTATACGCGTTTACTACTTGTGAAAATGAAATGGGTAATACCTTGATCCCGGACGGTAGGCTCTTACTCCGCCGTTGCGGTGGTGGCTCTACCCTCCCGGATCGCTCAACTGTGGCCCTTCGCTCCGCTTCCATTACAGTTGCATCCACACTACTAGGGCCACATCCGCCATCAGGCCCGGCATCGGTGTTCGTCCTTGCCGGCGTTGCTCCGACTTGCGACTTTCCCTTATCATCCCGACCTGACTTCTCCTGTTCCATGAATGAGCCTGAATAAAGATCATGCCCCCTTTATGACGCCTGCCGCATAGCCAGTAAACAGGTAGCCACTATGCTCTTCCTCCGGTCGAAATAACCCGGCAGTTCTGACAGAGAGTACGTTTTCTCGACACTTCATCGAGGGTTCACTTGTGTTCATCTTCTTTATTCTCACCTGACCGATTCGCTCGGCCTTTTCATCCAACGCTCAGTACCCCAGGGTCACCCCCGCAGCACCTTGGACTGGTTTGTAGACTTGCCTGTACATCGTCGACGGTGGGCCTACCACCATCTTATTCATAGCATTACTACGTCATAGTTATTGAATTAATCAACGGTTATGGGTTAGTATTCAGGACACACATCTCGCCCAACGGGTGTGCAGACGCAAGCCCGGCTACCACCGACCAGCTCTCTAAGCACCGAGACACACTGACCTCTCACTCCTTCACCAAACACAGCCCTCCCCCACCCTCGCCGGGTTGACGTATGCACGATGTTGGCGGATGTGCGTCTTTTCAATAAATCTCTCGTTCTGGTCGATTGTCCAAGGTAACTGGAAAGGTTCCTTCGTCAATGTTGATTCTTACAAATAATCCCTACCGCTCTGTCCTGTAATCTGTGACGCGGGCCGACCTCGCGGCGGTAGCTGTGGGTAATCAGGAATGGGGCCATCCTTGGGCACTAGAGTTATTCCGGTTACCATTGTGGCTGGGTGGGGGTGGCTGGCATCTGCAAAAACCCCCGAGGAGGGGAATTTTTGCAGATTGACGCCAGCGCCAACCAGCCGGGCAGCCTCGCCGAGACCGTTGCAAAAAGTGTGTCCGGGGAGAAGTCATTAACTTTTTCATCTCAATACACTAGACATGCAAGACGCAGAATTTGATTTAGAAGCCTTCCGTGAAGAGGCCGTGAGCAAACTACAGGCCGGCGATGGCTTGCTGGGTAAAGACGGAGCCTTCACACCTTTACTGAAAGCCTTTTTGGAGCAGGCCATGGAAGGCGAACTCGACGCTCACATTGCGGAAGAGGAACGATCCAATCGCAAAAACGGCAGAGGTAAGAAGGTCATCCGCACTAGCCTCGGCGAAGTAGAGCTCTCTACACCTCGTGATAGAAACGGCAGCTTCCAGCCAAAAGTGGTTCCCAAACGGCAGAAGAACCTGCCTAGGGACATCGAACGCCAGATCATGACGCTTTACGCTCGCGGCAGTTCCCTGGGCGACATCCGCGACTTTCTCGAACAGATGTATGACGTGGAAGTGAGCCCCGCTATGATCTCCCGCGTAACCGACAAAGTCATTCCCCTACTGGAGGAGTGGCGTACGCGGCCCTTGGAGAGCGTCTATCCCTTCGTATTCATGGATGCCATCCACTACAAAGTGCGCGAGAAAGGGCGCGTAATTACCAAAGCGGTCTACGGTATTTTGGGAGTCAATCAGGAAGGTTACCGCGACGTACTGGGCCTCTACATTGGACAGCATGAATCGGCAAAGTTCTGGATGCAGGTATTGACTGACCTGCAAAGCAGAGGTTTAGAGGATATGTTGATCGCCTCAGTAGACAATCTGACGGGCTTTGTAGATGCCATTGCAGCGGTCTATCCCCGTACGGATGTACAGCTCTGCATCGTCCACCAGATCCGCAACTCCAAGAAGTACCTGGCCCATACCGACTGCAAAGACTTCATGGCGGACCTTAAAACGATCTACCAGGCCATTACCCGTGAGAAGGCCGAACACGCCCTCAACCGCCTCGATCCCCGATAGCTATCGGGGTGGGGTAAACGCTACCCCAAGGTGATCGAAAGTTGGCGCCGCAACTGGGACAATCTGAGCCTCATGTTCAACTACAGCTACATGATCAGAAAGGTGATGTACACCACTAACTCTATCGAGGCGTTCCACCGTCAACTCCGCAAAGTGACCAAAACCAAGGGCTCGTTCACCTCTGACACGGCACTCATGAAGTTGCTTTTCCTCGTCCAGCGCGACGTGACCAGTAAGTGGAAAAAGCCGATGCACAACTGGAACCGGATCCTCTCTCAACTGGCCATCCTCTACGATGACCGATTGCGCTTGGACCTATGAGTCGGGAGGTAGCGTCCGTATTCTTTACCCAATCCCCCTTATCTTATACGGGGCTTGGGCAAAGAATACTCCCATCAAGAAATTATCGCCTGACACACTTTATGCAATACTCCCGCTTGACGATGGCGCAATGTTGGGCGAATAATTTATTCTTTACAATTGAAAGACTCTACAATTTTAGTAGACGAGTGACCAAAATTAAGTTCTACGTTTATACCTTCCGTACTGTGACTGTAAGTATCAGATACTCCTGTTCGATAATTCAATATCATTGCATTATCAGAGCAAGTTAGAATATTCATTTTTCTCCATATACCTTCACAATATTTCAAACTGTCTATCTTAATTACTTCTGTATTATGTCTTATGTAAATATTACAAGGTGTTTCAGCTACAATAATTATATCGCCAGCTTCCTCTAATTGAAACAGCTTCTCTGCTTGAAGAAAAACATTTTGATCTCTTCTCTCCCCATAGACAAAATTAAACAATCCATTCTGATAGTAGTATGTTATAGTGTCGTTACCCTTTCTATAGTATCTATTGTTTAATACATCCCTTGTGGAAGTGTAAGTTGATAAATTAAGCATTTGATCGATTTGACTTTGAGGTAGTGAATGTAAAATCCACCTGTTATATCCGCCTTTGTATTCCTGCCGATCTTGGTTTCGTTTAATAAAATTTTCATTCTGGATTGATGCTTCTACCAATCTAAGAATTTCTTCAAAATTAACTTCGGTATTAAGATTACGGATAATCAGGTTTGCGTTGTTCATATTTTTTGACAAATAAGTATCCTCATAATTCTGAATAATTCTTGACTTTTTATAGCTCACAAAAAAATCGCTTGTGTTTCTATTATAAGTATAGTCATGGATGAAGTCGATTAGAATATTGTCCGTATATGTAACACTTTTAGCCAAGTCACTTATCATCCTTGCCAACATCTCCGCTTTTTGTACTTCCTCGTATTCATAGCCGGTTCTAATTCGCACCAAAACATTCTCTTCTTTAAACTTGTAGTATCGGTCTTGATGACCATATGCTGTTGCAATAAAAGAGCATGATAGAATTACCGTGATAAGTGCTTTTCGATATAAAGCACTAATTAAACTAATAAGTCTCATTCTGTGGTATTTTAAGGTATCTACTTCAATTTGTACCGGACTCTCTAAGATAAGGCTGAGCATTGTCGTTTCGCCCAACGGGGGCGCCAACGCAGGACGGCTCCACTGGCCAGCATCTGGACCGACCAACATTTAAGATAGCTTTTTCGAGCCTCCTCGATACCTAAATGGCTCACCGCCGGCTTGACGATGGCGCAATGTTGGGCGAATCTTTTTTATACTACTCCTCCTCGTCAATAAAAACGGCCCAAGGTCCATGCTCTGACCTTCGTTCAGCATATTTCCCTTTCTCAAGATGAATCAGATCATTAAGCGTGGTATCCTTATCGACCAATGATTTGATTGGTACTAATCTGCCATCGCTAGCAGTGGGAAACTCCTCATGATGAAACTGCCACTCTCCATCCAAATTATGATAGACTCTGAGTACTGCCTTACCGTCTACCACTGATTGAGTAGTATACACACACCAATTTGGCTTCTCTAAAAATTTGAACCCTGGATCCCTATTTAAAAGTGGCTGCATTCTATACCAACTTTCATTGAACTCTTCTTCCCAAGGGAAGTGTCCGTTTATATCTGGCCAGACTAACTGTAAACAAGGATATTCTATATTTTTTTCATTAAACCAGTTGCAATATCCAAGATAGTCGCCATAATAGTCTTTTGCCACCTCTACAAAACGGACGGAATATTTATCAATCAGGTCTTTATAATCCCGATATGGCTTAAAGTTTTCTCCATCCCTAATTTTATTCCCGAGGTCATTAAGTATATGGTGCATAACCTCCGGTTTCAAGCCAAAAATTATTATCTCGGGATGACCAAATGATTTGTAGAGTCCGATAGTCATTGCATAATCAGGAACATAATTTGAATTGGTTAGCCATCCTATGTGCCACCCGTACTTTTTCACATCCGAAGTGATGCGCTCCTTCGTTAGGTGGTCGTGATGAGCGTGTATATCGTCCATATAGTTTTACTCGAATATCTAGTTAATATCTGCTTACGAAGCGGTGGTTAATAGATTGCCTATTAGAATCAGGCTTGCTACAGTCAACACGAAATAAAATATAGTCCGATTCATAACCATGTCGCGTCTCCTCAAATCTACCGCTTCTGATGGATAGTCCAAATCCCACACTGCATTTGTAGCAATACGAGCTAGATCGGCGACACTGAGCGGTATACGCTTGACTTGATTCTGGGGCAGTGGATAAAACCATCCACCTGGATTAATTAATCCCTCTTCGTCTCCATGGTAGTACCATTTGTAACCATCCATATCGACATGTTACCTCTGAGCAAACTCAATGATAAAATCATGCCAGTCATCCCCGCTCATTCGCGAAGAGCGCCAAACGTCTTGGTGGTCGTCCAGTTTGCCTCCGCTGGAGACTTCGACTAGATCTATGATTTCCTCCTCTGTTATCATGATTGGGCAAAAGAGTGATGGGTGATAAACAGTCCATGCTGTTAGTACATGACTGCAGGACCGTTTGTACGGCCGCCTAAAGCGGCTGTCGCCCAACGGGTGTGCAGGCGCAACCCGGCTACCACCGACCAACTCTATAGGCATCGGAATACACTAACCCTGGATTCTTTACCCTACAGAGCCCTCCCCCACCCTCACCGGGTTGACGTATGCACAGTGTTGGGTCCAGTTGTTTATCTTTTTAAAAGGTCAAAGAGTTGCTGGTTAACGTAGACCACTTCCCTCCCAAACTTCTTACTTTTCAAAATTTCCAACTCTTCCAGCTGCCGTAAGTACCGGGAAGCTGCTTTGCGTTCTACACCTAGCTTTTGAACAACAAATTCAATCTTTGAATAGGGTTGCTCGAAAATCAATTCAACCAGTTCTTTAGAATATATTTTTGGGGCATCCGCTTTAACCTTTTGAATAGTTTGTTTTAATAGAACTCTGATATCCTTTATTTGGCGCATTGTATCAATGGAAGTTTTCTCGACTGCTTTAAGCATAAAGATGATCCAATCTTCCCAGTGCCCTTTTTTATTCACCCCATTCAGCAAGCGATAATAATCTGCCTTTTTCTTTATTATGTATGAACTAAGGTATAATATTGGAATATCGATAAGCCCATTCATAATAAGAAAAAGTATATTCAATATTCTCCCAGTCCGTCCGTTACCATCGTAAAACGGATGAATACTTTCGAACTGATAATGAAGAATACCTAACCAAATTAGGGGTGAGACATCTTCTCGTAGTTCCTCATTATTGAAGTAATGAATAAAGTTGGATAGCAACTCTTCTATCTCAATTTTATCCTGCGGGGGCGTATAAACGACTTCCCCTGTTTTGTCATTTTTCAATACGGTGCCCGGTGTTGACCGAATTCCCGCATCGTTGTTGATCAAATCCTTTTGAATTTTAATGATATCGTTTACCCTAATAAAGCCTTGCCTGGTGAGTATATCGTAACCCATCATGATGGATCGTCGGTAGTTGACAACCTCCTTGGCCGCTGGACGGACTACTAAGTCACTAACTGAAAGTGCCTCATACAACTCATCCGTGCTGGTGATAATATTCTCTATCTCCGAGCTATCCTTTGCTTCTTTTATAATTATGGCATTCACCAACATCTGCTGACTTGGAATCGACTCAGCTATTCCTTTAAGTTCAGCGATTGCAAGGGATGATCTGGCAACCTGCTTTAGAACCCGCTTAGTCTCAATCTCAGCAAGGTTTGGTGGTAGTTTGGGTAAGTGATGTGGTGTAGATTGTCCCATGTGATTAATTTGTGAGACAAAAGTACAATTTTTGGTACACATATAGGGTGGAGGATGGTATTTTATGTGTACCGCAGACAGTGGTAACACTTCTCCATAGAGATGGGTAACACTTTCTATTTATTCAAAAGTAACCATTTTTATCCTGTCCCCGCTGTGCTCCCCGCGCCCCGGAGGCCGTAGGCCGGAAGGGCGCGGGGAGCACAGCGGCCTATTTTCTCTTGCGGGCCTCCCAGTCCCGATACTTCTCCGGCATGTCCCGGGAGGAGATCAGCCGGTAGTAGTTTTCCTTGATCACCTCTTCCCCCTCCCGAAAGAATCCCAGACATACCTCCCGATAATAGAATTCGTGGCATCGCTCCCCTATCGTTTTGTGGGCGATGTACCTACCCGCTAATGCTCGCGTAATCGTCACCCATTCGTAGCTACCCCACCGGATGCAGCCCGTAGCGTAGACTTTGCGGACTTTCATCTCGCTGGGATAATCATAGGGGCGGACCCGCTCTTCGTAGACCGTACCGGAACGCTCATACACCGAACTCGGGGTGCGCAAATCCAGTCCTTCGTGTGGTCGTACCGTATTGTAGTCAGACCGGAACTGACCGAAGCGCTGACTCTGTACCCGCAAATCAATTGCTGCGGGACTGAAACACTCCCTTTCCAGTTCCCGGTGCATCCGTTCGTGTTTCCCGTTCTGGGTCGGACAGCCCGGATCGCTCAGCAGATGACGAATCCCATGTTCGATCAGAAAGTAGGAAAACCTGCCGTAACCGCACGGACTCTGAGCACTGCTGAAAACACTACCGTTATCCGTCAGCACGTGCTCCGGCTGACCGTACTCCCGAAACAGGGCCCGAAAGGCGGTGATCACGTCTTGTTGACTTTCCCGGTAAGCGGCCGCTATCTTCATGATGTGGCGGCTATAGTTATCGCAGATCGTGAGTGGATAACACTTGCGGCCATTGCCCAACAGGCGATAACCTTTGTAGTCGGCCGACCAGATCTCATTACTATGATCCGTCTCGAAGCGGGGACGGGAGGGCTCCAGCGGGCGGGGCCTTTTCTTACGGGGAACGATCAGCCCCTGACGACGTAAAATCTTGTGGATCGTCGTTTCGCACGGTACCCGACTGGCCGAAAAATCCCCAAGTAACTTCGCCCATATCTTGCGAGCGCCCCACTTCTTTTGCTGCAGGCTATCTCCTCCTTGTCTCCAGTAGCGAATCCGAGCAATCACTTCCTCATCCGTACAGCCCGGACTGGTGTGCGGACGCTTCGATCGCGCCAGGTGAAAAGTGACCGGATCCTCCTGCCATCTATTTCTCAGAGCATAGCCCGTTTTACGACTGATCCCGTACTTACCGCAAAGCTCCGTCATGCTGAATTCTCCGGTCACTAACTCATTGATAAAGGCAATTTTCTCATTCATTTCCGTAGTAGTTTTCCATCCCATGGCTTCGGTTTTTTTATAAGCCAATTTCGGGGGGGAAAAGTGTTACCCATCTCTATGATGAACTGTTACCTATGTCTATGGACCGTACAGGTTGCGCCGAACGGGGGCGCCACCGCAGGCCGGCTCCACCAGCCAGCTTTCAGATCGAGAGCTAAATTTCCTAACCGACAAAGCATCCTCGACACCTATCCGCACCACTGCCGGCTTGACGATGGTGCAGTGTTAGCGGCATAATTTTTCTCATTGAGGTTACCACAATAATATATGAGTAGGGCGTAAAGCTCCATCCTTTTCTTTAAAATATGAATAGATTCCTATTTCTACTGGCCCTGAACTGATTTCAAGTTTCTCCAGGTTCCAAAATCTTTGTTCTATATCAGTATAATCATAATATCCTGAGTCTCCTGGCCCTTTAATTGTATAGCTTTGTGGGTCGAATCTAGGAGTAAGGATTCCAAGAGATAAATAAGAATCCTTAATGTCTTTGATTGTTGAATGGCTGTCTGTTCTTCTATAAATATTTAATGGCATATTGTTGATTTGTATTCTGAATAAATTCTCTTTAATTTCATAGCTCAAACTAAAAGTAGTAAATTCAGAAAACTGTGTCACCGTCTGGAAGTCAACTTGCATATGATCTCTTTCTGGATACATTGCACCACGCAAAATCAAGTCATCTCTTGTTTTGTATTTTGGGTTAAGACTTATAGTTATTGACAAAAGTATCTCGCTAAAATATTCTCTTGCTTTTTCGGCAATTAATTTTTCGTTTTTGTATCCCATTTGAGTTGAACCAATATTGATTGGTATGTATCCCATCATATTAAAATCTGAGGGCGCATATTCTTTAATAACTTTAGACAATTCATCGTTGGAAAGTACAAAGACTAAATCACATTCGAAATCATCCCGTATAGGCAGCAAAGACTCTCGTAAGTCGTTTTGAAGATTAGCGATTTGTCTTTCTTGATTAGAAATTTTATCAACTAGTAACTCATTTATCGAGTCGCTAAGTTGCAATAAACGCTCATTGAGAATAATCTCTGATTTACCGTTTTCAATTATTATTGAATCTCTAACCAGTATTTCTCTATGCCTTGACGAGTCTAATTGGATGAGATTGTTTTTAGCCTGCACTTCAAGTTCTGCACTTTTATTATTACTATATGCAAGTGCTATTCCAATAATAGCAATGATTATGCCTAATGTAGTCGCAATACGACCAGGCAGTGTCAAGGACTTTGTTTTGGACTCAGGCGAAGTTTTGTCGTAAAGATCAAATAGGTCTTTTATCAAAGTCAAAGTCAACCCAAGAATAATAACCATTATTTCCATCCTGTAAAGTTACAGACTTACTGATACAATGTAGTACGAGTGAAATTTTAGTAATTCATAAATAGCCATATCAAACGACTGTTTATTCAATCTCTTTCGATAATACTATTTGTCATATCTATCGCTTAATTCAAATTAGTAGTATAGATTTAAAGTGGATGCGTACTTCATTGAAATCATTTCATTCTTTGTTGCTAGCTTCGGAGAGTCCTGCTTGGTGTTTGGTTGCTGATTGCCGCTAACGGGTGTGCAGACGTCAGCCCGGCTACCACCAACTAGCTCTATAAGCACCAAGAAACAATAACCTCTCACTCCTTCTCCAAACAGAACCCTCCCCCACCCTCGCCGGGTTGGCGTATGCACGGTGTTGGCGGATGTGCCTTTCTTTTAGATAAATCCTTAATCCTGGTCGAACGTCCAAGGTAAGCGGGAAAGCACCTATATCAGTTTTGTTCTTTACAAATAATCCCGGCCCCTCTACCCTGTCATCTGTGACGGTGGCATCCATACTGCGGCAGCTATGGGTAAATCTGGAATGGAGCCACCTCTGGGCACTAGAGTCAATCCGGTAACCAGCAAGGCTGGGTGGGGATGGCTGGCATCTGCAAAACCCCCCGGGCAGGGGAATTTTTGCCGATTGACGCCAGCGCCAGCCAGCCGGGCATTCTCGCCACCCAACAACCATCCGGCTGAAATTGATGGATGATGATTGATGATGAATGGATAAAGTCGTTGGTGCGGCTGGCAATTTTATGAGTGGATGATATCGATCTTCGTTGCTGATCCTAGACTGACCGGAAGAAATAGATCCTTCCGTCCACCGAGTAGCTCAATCTGGTAATTAGCTTAATGTGGACCATTAAATGGTGAGTGTCCTGAGCCGTGCGGTAGCATAATAAGTGTCCTGCGGGCTCAGGCCTCAACGGCAGCGTTCGTAACAAATAAATAATTCTCAACGGCCACCATCTAACTCAACGGTGAAAGGGCAAGCACGCCGGCTATCTTCCAGGTAGATAGTGGTGATCCTTGCGGTAGCGTAATTTGTGTCCTGCGTGCTCAAGTCTCGGCGGTAGCGTTCGTGTCCTATAAATAATTCTCAACGGCTACCAACCAATTCAACGGTGAAAGGGCGAGCACGGTGGCCATCTTCCAAGTAGAAAGTGGTGGTCCGTGCGGTAGCGTAATTTCTGTGATGCAGGTTCAGTCTCGGGCGGTAGCGCTCTTTTCAAGTGGCTGATGCTAGCCAGCTACCACACGACTCAATCCTGAAGTAGTCATACTCTCGATCATCATCTGGGTAACCATGCTGACCCTTGCGGTAGCGTAATTTCTTGGTTGCCGCTTTCTCATTTCTCGGTGATGCTAGCCTGTATGGTATGATGGCATATCCGCCAACGGGGGCCTACCCGACGGCCGCCTTTACCAAGTAACACTATGGGTGTCGACTTCCTTTCAGACAAAATCTAAAACACGGGTAGCACCCACATGATTGATAGGCGGCTGTACGCGGTAGGCGGTGTTGGGCCCAGTGGCTTTTATTTAATTGTCATTCTTATCTCTTTCTTTTCAACGTTGATTATGTACCATTCTGCCGAATTTTCTAATTGCAATTCATCAGCGAGATGTCTTCCTAGCTCATACTTTTTCTTGTGGTAAGATCCTAATTCTAAGTAAACCTTGTACCTCTCCTGCCCATCGATTCCGAAAAATGCTAATCCTTTAAATTGAACCACTCCATTTTCCCTTACAGGAGGATCTAATATTATCCCGTCGCACCAAAACCCTGTTATGTGTGGCGCTGGGCATTTCTTGATAGATTTGGTTAAGCCATACTCAAGACTCTCACCTAGTATCTGCCTTATATGCGACGTTATCATAATAGCTGTGAGTTTGATTATCCGATAGTCTAAAATCACTTCATTTTAAGGTATTAAAAGGTAAATTGTGTTCAACTCGATCAGATAACTGAAGTATGTCCGAGCGAAATAATCAAGGTTACTGTTCCCTCCTAGATTGATGAACCGTGTAAGTCGGACACACTGGAATTGTGGGTTCCTTATAGACGGAGAAAATTACTTAATCACCAGCGTAGGTCTTTTCGGCGATTGAGAGCATGGGCCAAAACCCGGAGCTCAAGCGGAGGCTTTTGGCCCATAGTGAACATCGACGAAAACACCGGACATCATCGCCAATCAGCTGAGATGGCTTGTCTGAAGGTGAAAGTTTAAAATTAGCCGGTTTATTAATGTTAATTGATCATTGCGCTTCCTTCATTCTACTTTTCAGGTGATCACTATGGACTGAAATATTGAGCAATATTTAACAATAAAGTGGTTTACTTGATGGATATACTCTTAAGTTAAACTGCACTGTTAGATTTCTGTCGCCGTGATTAAAAATCTAAGACCTTAAGTTCAAGACTAGGGGGTGCCAGCTGGATTTTTTGAAGTTTTACATCACGGCCTTTCACTATTTCCAGCACACGATCAATATTTTCTTTCGACACTTTGCTTCCGAAAATGATGTGAGTTAAGCTCTCGGGTTTGAACTTATAAAGTTGCTTATCACCTTCCCTAACGTTGCAAACTCTCACTTCCTCCTCATGTTTCCAATCACTGGATTTGGTGAATATCAATCTCTGAAGTGCGTACTCATCCGAGAAAATATCCAGCCGAGGAAATTCGGCACCATCGACGTACTCAACAGGTAATCCTGCGAATGTTTTTGGATCCTTAGCCGCATCAAATCCCATACAGATACCTTTGTATTTATCAGCATAATGAGACCACATCAATTTGATGTCGTTCCTTTTACTAAAACAGCAGACCCTAACAAAGTCATCCGCAAAATTAGGTTGGGAATGATGCTTTCGAAGCAAATCTTCTAGTGGAGTACTTTGTGTGCGTAGGATCTTTTCTATGTGAGATCTGTCGTACCCAGATCTAACGAAGTAGTCAGCAATGCTTGCTAGGGAGCTGTCACTTGCAAAGGGAATTTGACAATCGAAGGCATCGTTGAATTCACTAGGCGCAGCAAACCACAGGTGATTTTCCTCAAGCGTGTTGTATGTGTCTTCATTCAGTGCTCTATATTTATAAATCATCCCGGCATGCGCCTCCCTCTTTAATGTCTCTAGATCGTAATTCCTCATTACAAAATCATTTGGTTATCAGATTTGTAAATGTAGCCTTCCTCTAACCTAGCAGTTCAAGCTATCTAACTTTTAGCGAAAGGTAATGTACCACTGCATATCTGGTTATCGTGTACTCGCTGTCTTAGAGCGTGTCTAAAAATTATAGGGGCTCAAATTAGTGATCGACGATAGAACTAGCTGTATGTTGGCTACAAGAACGAAGCCAGCGGAATTTTCTACCGTTCGCTCATAATCCTTGACGATTCTGCGGTACCAATTCCACCAAGCAAAGGTCCTTTCGACTACCCAACGCTGGGCTTCGACTACAAAACCCCGCTGGGCAGGATCACGTACCGGACACTCAAAAACAACTCGGTCTAATCGGGTCATGGTCTGAGCAAACTGTCCGGCATAGGCACTATCTGCCAGTAGTTTGGTTGCGCGCGGCAACTGTCCGGTAAAGTCCGGGTAGATTAAGTCCAGCCCCGCCACCCCATCATGCACATTGGCGGCATGTACCTCGACGCGCCAGATCCTGCCCCGGGTGTCGGTCAGGATGCTCCGCTTACGTCCGTTGATCCATTTACCTCCATCGGTGCCCCGGTCTTGACCGATCCGGGGTAGCAGTCGAACACTCTGTGCGTCAACCAGTAACAGGCTGGGAGTGGTCTGCCGCTCCGGCAAAAGGTCACGTTCGCGTCGGTTGACCGCATCGTTAAGCGTTTCCAGAGTATGGTCGCGCGACCACTTGCTAAAGTAGTAGTGGACAACCTTCCAGGGGGGAAACTGACGGTCCAGGTTGCGCCACTGGCACCCGGTCCGCGTTAGCCAGAGAATGGCATCGAAGACCGCCCGTAAGTCGTGCTTGCGTCTGCGAGAAATAGGTAAATAGGCTTTAACTTCGTCCCACTGGCTGTCGGTCAACCGAGCGTACTGCTGGGTCATGTTCTGTATAGTTTGGCGACTTACAAAACAAGACTGACAGCCTTTTATCCCTTCACATAGAGAAAATTATAATTTTAGACACACTCTTAGATATGCGAGCTATGCCGTTGGGCCCAACGGGGGCGCCCACGCAACCGGGGCATCATTATTGGAACCTAACCAACTTCAACCCACCTACGAGGGGGTGGCACGGCGGCATGGACCGAAACCGACCAGCGGGAGCTTTCGGGCCATTGGCGACGCGACGGACCCGGGCAACAATAGAACTATTCAACACTACCCCACCTAGCCCCGGTTGACGCTGGGCGCGGTGTTGGGCGAATTTCTTTCTCCACTTTGGATTGCTACAATTGCATTTCCACTGCCGTTTCCGCTATAATACCTCAACAAAATTGGACCACGAGCTAAGTTGAAAACTTAACTTGTAACATGAAGCGATCGAGAAGAAAATTTACCGCCGCCTTCAAGGCAAAAGTGGCGATTGAAGCCTTGAAAGAGAGACAGACGTTGGCCGAGCTGGCGGAGAAATTTGAGCTGCATCCCAACCAAATCAGTCAGTGGAAACAGGAGTTTATCGCCGGCTCCGAGCAGGTTTTCGAGACCGGCAAGGGCAGGTCGACTACTGGACCCGATGAGGTAGCGGCCAGCGAAGCCGAACTGCAGCAGCTTTACGCCAAGATTGGTCAGCTGCAGATGGAGCGCGACTTTCTAAAAAAAACTTAGCCAGATGGGATCACCTGAAGTAAGGCGTGCCGGGGTGGAGACTCAGGCTTCCCTGTCTATCCGCCGGCAGTGTGATTTGCTTTCGGTTAGCCGGGGCAGCGTCTATTATGAGTCCAAAGGCGAGAGCGAGCAGAACCTCGCCATGATGCGGCTGATGGACGCCCACATCCTGGATGAACCTACCGCAGGTGTACTAACGATGCAATCAATGCTTAGAGATAAGGGACACTACGCGGGTTATGAGCGGGTCCGGAGGTTGATGCGCAAAGCCTGTATCCGAGCCATTTACCCGCGTCGGCACCTGACTGTGCTGGGGCAGGCGAAGTACGTTCACCCTTACCTGCTGCGTGAGCTGGAGATTAACCGACTGGGGCAGGTCTGGGCCATCGACATCACCTATGTCCCCATGCAGCGCGGCTTTATGTACCTCACGGCAATCATCGACGTGTACTCGCGCTACATCGTAGGCTGGGGATTAGCCAACACCCTGGCGGCCGAAGCCAGCCTGGGGGTGGTCCGCCAAGCCATTGCTGAACACGGTGCTCCAGAAATCCTGAACTGCGGCGACCAGGGTTGCCAGTTTACCTGTTCGGAGTACGTCAGCTATCTACGAGAACAGGGCATCGCCATCAGCATGGACGGCAAGGGAAGAGCCCTGGACAACATCTACATCGAGCGCTTCTGGCGCACCATCAAGTACCAGCATATCTTCCTGATCCCGGCCGACGACGGCCGGCAGCTGTACCAAGGAATCGAGGAATGGCTGCATCGCTACCACCACCGGGATCACCAGGGAATCGGCCGAGTAAAACCTATTCAGCGGTACCGAAACGCCGCCTAACTTTCAACTAACTAACTTGGCTGTGTGGTCTGAAAACCCGAGGTATTATACTGTGCGTAGTACGCCTGCCGGGTGTAGCCGAGCCAACCGCAGATGCGACCCAGTCCGATGTCCGGGTGGGCGCGCTTCACTTCGTTGGCCGCCTGGCGACGGGCTTTCTTAGCGCGTCGATCCCGGTGTCCTCCTCGACGACCCGTACGAGCGTCCGCAGGGCGAACGCCTCGGCGCGGGCCTCGGCGACGAGGCGCTTGAGCGCGACCGGGTCGCCGGGCAGGGCCTCGGCCACACCCCCTCGACCACAGCCCCCACTGTCCGTTCTTGGCGATTCACTCGGCAAAACAGACGGAGGCAGGCCGAATTCAACTTAAGCCGTTGCAAGGCGTTTCGTTCACATGACCATATTCCACGCGCGCGCAGGGCGCGGAAAACCCCTCCTCCTTGTCCACGGGCTGGGGGCAACCTGCCGCTCGTGGGACACAATCTCGCCCGCGCTTGCTGAGGCCAGAGATGTAATCGCCCTAGACCTACCAGCCCACGGGCAGTCACCCGGAGAGGCCGATAGCGGCACGTTTGACGGGCTGGCGCGTAGCCTGGACGATTGGCTTAAAGCGGAGAACCTCACAGGGGTCGATATGGTCGGCAGCTCTCTGGGCGCTCGCCTGGTGCTGGAGATGGCTAGGCGCGGCCGTGCCGGTGCGGTCGTCGCGCTAGATCCGGGTGGCTTTTGGCAGGGGTGGGAGCGTACCTTCTTCAACGCCACCATAACGGCATCGCTTGCCTTGGTTCGCGCGCTGCGACCGGCGCTTCCTGCGATCACCGGAAATGTTGTAGGCCGGACCGCCCTTATGGCCCAGCTCTCCGCAAGGCCACGTGCGCTCGATCCCGCATTCGTCGCGCGCGAACTAAAATCATTGGCGGACACGCGTACCGTAGGTTCGCTCGTGAAGGATCTCGCCAAAGGCGCAATGCAGGAGGGTCCTGCGAACACATCTGCACCGGTCGTTATCGGCTGGGGCCGCAAGGATCGGCTGTGTTTACCGCAACAGGCGGACCGCGCGATGGCAGCCTTCCCCAAAGCAAGGATGCATTGGTTTGAGCACAGCGGACACTTCCCGATGTGGGATCAGCCAGAGGAGACAGTCAAGGTCATTCTGGATGCCACGGAGTGACCATGATCACATTGACGCTACAATAGGCGGACTAGCAGTTCAAAGGCTTCAATATGGACTTATTTCGCATTGGCGCATTTTAGGCCGGAAGTCGACTGTCCCATTTCGGAGCGCCGGCCCACCAAAGCCGGCGTGCAGCTTCCGAGCCGATAAATGACCTAATCGTTCGGCGCGTTTTTCAGTTCAAATAGCTGCTCGACTGTCGCTTCAAGTGCGTAGGCGAATTTCAAAGCGACAGTAACAGAGGGAGCGAAGACACCATTTTCGACAGTATTGATGGTCTTTCTACTGACGCCCATCCGCTCAGTCGGCGTCCTCGCTGGCTACGAGGCGCTTGTACCACCGCACGAACTCCTTGGCGGTTTCCGCGCTCGGGAGGCCGAAGTCCTCGGCGGCTACGGCGTAGGAGAACTCCCCGGCGAGGTAGCGGACGGCGAGCTCGCGCTTGAGGGAGGGCGGGTAGGTGCCGCGTGGCTTCGTCTGCTTAACTCTTGTCTTCTCCTTACTCAAAACAGTGCATTAGAGTACATTGACCGTAAAGCTATCCTAGGACGACTCAGCCGGTGGCGAATGTCCAAACAGGCTCTTAGCTGTCGATCCGTCTTCGAATCGCTGCACTGCGGCGGTGTTTGAGCTAAAACTTGACACACTCAGTGATCGCCACCTTCCTCCGCTCTCCTTTAGTGCATGTTCGACCAACCGCTGCTTCCACCGTTCGGGGAGATCTTCGTGCCGCATAGCTTTTTCTTTGTAGTATCTAGCGTTGGGCTACGCGCGTCGCGCCTGGCGATCAGCCGGCATGGGCGTGTAGCCGGTGTTCCCTGCATTATTATTTCTCTGTTTCCTGCGTTGAACCCATTCCTCCGCAATCTCTGTGAGCAGTGCAATTTCCTTTTCGTAGTCGAGCTTTCTGATGGATTGGGCGCAAACGTCTTTCAGGTGACCTAAAAGATTTTTGTCTTGCCCTGGGTCACCATCGTAGGCATAGTTATCTGTCTCGTGTTGATTCATCCTGATGCGGCAGGTAATTCGGCTGAAGTAGCGAGCAATAGCCTTCTCGTTGCGTGGTTGCTTCTGCACGGCGAGTCCCATACTCATATCTCTACCAAGCCACAACAAATCATCGATACTCGTTCCTGGCTCTTCCGGCCAGTCATTGAGCGTCGGCTCGACAATTGCAGAGTGCAAGTTCATCGGCATTAGAGTTATACCTCTGTTTGCTTCGTACACTGGCATCAGCCACCTAACAAATTGAACCCTCACGCTTCGCTCGCTCTGCACGAGTGATTTGATAAACCCGTTTAACGCTTCCATCGAGTGCTTAGCTACTGTTTCTACGCGGCGGCTCATAAGTGTGGGACGGCTGCTGTTTCCATCCGCTGTCGGCCAGCTGGCTACTGTTTCTGCGCGGTAGCTCAGTAGTGCGGGAGGAATGCTATTTCGACTCTGTCAATGCTGGTTGACTTCCAACTCCAATCATCTCGTATTCGCCCAGTATACTATCGAGGCTATATAGTAAATATGTACTGTCTAAATCACCGACTTGGTCACCGGTTCGGTATACATACTTGACCTCAAGACAATCTTGAACCATAGACCTAATATCTACTTCGTAGGGTAACCAGCCAGTAAAAGCTCTAATGTTTGCAGCTTGCCATAGACTATCCCCGTGTATCTCTTCCTGACTCACTATAGTTTCGTGCCATTTTTCCATCCTTGGCGTGCCTACCAGCAACTTCTCTCCTTGGAGGCCACCACCTGTACTTAACACTAGCCAGCTACCTATTTTCACTAGTTGTTCATCCTGCATCCATTCTTTCCCATAATACTCACCTGTCCCAATATGAACTGACGGTTTGCGATTTGGTACGTATGTATAAGTTACATCATAGAACCAAGACGCTAAGTCAGCATTGTATTCGTAATCGCATACCAACTCGCCGCCGATTTGCTGATTGATTGTTATTGTATCTCGTATGGAACCAAACGCTTGTTTAAACATGACTGGACACCCAATAAAGATGCTGCACAACACAACCACCACGGTAAATAAACAACTATTCTTCATCTTATAATAGTAACCACCTCGTCAACTACCGTATTACAGGTAATCATCGGATTGGGGCTATTCTCGACCTGAACAACAATGAACTCGTAGATACTATTACGCTCTTATAACCGCCCACACTATTGATACTAATCGTATTTGTTTTGTGCCGGCTTTAATGCCGGCATTGTGTACCAAAGACCTGGGTAACAGAAGTCAACCCACCTGGGTAACACTTTTTAAAATTACGATTATTATCCTTGTTTTTCCTTTCCTGCGCCCGGGGCCTGGCTTCCTGGAGGCCGTAGGCCGGAAGGAAGCCAGGCCCCGGGCGCCGCATTCTTAGTCCTTCCGGCTGCGTGCCGCCCGGTCCCGACTCCGCTGCGGAAAGTCCCGTTCCGATACCAAACGGTAGTAGCGCCCGCTTTCGATCTGCTCGCCAAGCTCGAAGAAGCCCAGACATACCTGGCGGTAGTAGACTTCGTAAACCAGCTCACTGAGTTGGCTAATGCCAACCCATTTATCCCGCAGCCCCCGGCTGACCATAATCCACTCGTCGTGTCCCCAGCGTACCGCTCCTCCCTTCAGTACCCGGCGTACCGATAGCGCCTCATCGTACTCCGGTGGCTTTACTCGTTCGCAGAAGGGAACCAACGAGGCCGTATAAACTTCCGAGGGGTATTGTCCGTCCAGACTATCGTGTGGACGCTGGTGACTGTAGAAGTCTACGAACTCGTTGAGCAGTCGGTTCTGAGCGCGTAGATCGTGAGCCGGGGATCTACAGCAGTATCGCTTCAGATCCCGGTGCATCCGCTCGTGACGTCCGTTCTGCCCCGGACACCCCGGATCACTGAAGATCGGTTCGATGCCGTGGTCGATGAGCCAGTACGATAGCGTCCCAAACCCGCACGGACTCTGGATGCTGGCAAAGCAGCCACCGTTATCCGATAGTAACTGCCTGGGCTGGCCGTACTCCCGAAAGACCTGCCGCAGCACCCTTTGCACGTTACGGATTGTCTCCCGGTAGTGGCCCTGGATTCGCAGCAAATACCGGCTGTGCGAATCGCAGATGGTCAGCGGATGACAGCGTCTACGGTTACCCATCGGAAAATGTCCCTTGTAATCGATCGTCCACAGCTCATTATTCTGCTGCGGATTGTTTTTGGTATTGACCGGATAGGTGCGACGACGAGCTTTGCGGCGCTCCACCAGCCCCTGGCGAACCAGTACATTATGGATAGTTGTAGCGCTGGGCACATCCTCCGGTGCGTACTCGCGCAAGAGCTCCGACCGAATTTTGCGGGCACCCAAGATGGCCCGCGGGGTAGGTTTACGCAGCGCTGCGATGCGCCCCACCATGGCCTCGTCAACGGTGCTGGCCACCACACGGGGGCGGCTGCTGCGGTCGTCTAATACGGCTTCGCCGAGCTCCCGGTATCGCTTCACCCACTTGTAGCCGGTCTTGCGACTGATGTGGTACTTCTCGCAGATCGAGTTGAAGTAGTACTGATCGCTCAGGTAATCTAAAATGAATGCTTTTCTCTGGTCCATATGGTTCACTTCTTCAAATGGCATAGCGGCTTTTCCGCTAAAATTCGGTGTGAAAAAGTGTTACCTAGGTCTACGTAGTCGTCCCTGAAAAACATATTCCGCGGTCCGGTTTGGGGCTGAATCGCTCCCATAGCTGTTCTGCGATGGTATGCCGTCGACAGGTTTACCCGATTTAGCAGTTCAACGCAGGCGTAAAAGATGACAACTGCCAGCTGGATCAGCACCAGCATGACCATCACTGGCAGCATTTTCAACTGATTCAGGCGCTTAACCAGGTTGAAGGCCGCCCCAGCCAGCAGGCAGTTGACCGCATCACCTAGTTCTCCGCTCAGAAAGTTGCGCCGCATTCGGTGATCATCCTTGAGGTGACCGATGACGGGCTCTATCCCCGCCCGGCGCCGGAAGCGCTTACGCTGCTTTTGTTTTTCGTAGTACGTCTGCTCTTTGGTTCCCCGGCCGGGGATGAGTACTTGGGTTCCGCTCACGTGCTTCCGGCCCCGGTAGCCGCGGTCCACCACGGCGGTGCGCGGCCGGTCCCCGCCGGCATCCTCCCGCACTCGCTGAACCTGCGCCAAGGCCGTGGCCAATGTATCCCCGTCGTAGGGGTTACCCACGAAGCTTTTCATGCCGACAATGATGCCCGATAGGGCCGTACGAGCTACCGATACCTTGCAACCGAACTCGTACTTCCTATGGACCTTGCCCTTGGCGATGCACCACACCGCCGGCTCGTGCAGACTGTAGCGCTTGTTCTTCGTGCTGCGACGCTGCGCCAGTACCTGCTCGAACAGATCCAGGGCATCGGCATAGTAGGCCAGGGCCTCCGGTGAGAGCTTGCGGCGTAGATCCCGTACCAGTCTGCCGGCAATGGTGCGCAGCTTTCGCTGGCCGCGACGCGCCGCTCGCCGCCGGCGCGGATGGCTCCCGTTGTAAGTCGCCAGGCGCAGGCGCTTCACAACAAAGCGGTACGACTGACGCCAGGTGATACCTTCCTGCTCGCCGTACGCCCAACAGTACTTGATGATCTTCAGCGCCAGTTTAGTATCCGTGGGATAGGTCACGTTCTTTTCCTGTACGGTAGTGTCCACCAGTACTTCTTCTTCCACCTCGCTACCGCAATGTAGGCGCACCGTCAGGCTCAAGATTTTCTCCATGCCGGCTTCCCCGACTCGCTTACGGAAATAGACAAAGTCCGTCGGATCGAAGGGCGGGCGGTGCTGAAAGTAAGTCTCGCCGGTGAAGTACTGCCAGTAGGGATTTTCTACCCACCGTGCCAGTACCGACTCGTCGCTCTGATCGTACATCCGCTTGAGCAACAGCATCCCCACCATGGTGCGGACCGGAATACTGGGGCGGCCTTCCCGGGCATAGTAACCGTCCAACTCGCCGTCAATCCATCCCCAATCAATTTCCTCGGCCAGGCGGCACAGTTCGTGGTCTAAACTGATGATCGAGATCAGGCGATTACGGAATAAATCGGATTGATCCTGATTGGGTAGAGATCCCTTCATTTTTTCGCAAGCTTTTGGGCCGATTTGGGCCGATTTGGGCCGTTTCTGGCGAAAAGTTAATACGGAACCAACATTTATCATAGATATAATCTCACTGGTTTTCAACACTTTGCAGCCTGCGAGAATACTTTTTCAGGGACGACTATTTACTTTTGTATACCAGGTCCCTTGACTGTACATGTTGCGCCCAACGGGGGCGCCCACGTCAGGCCGGGGATGGAAGGTAACCTTCATTCGGCGCACCCACAGGAAGGTGGGCGGGTGATGGGAGCATTCGCCAAAACCCCGCAGGGAATTTTGGCGAATTGCGATCAGCGCCCGAACGCCGGCAACGGAGCCCAACCCCCACCCGATCACTGTGCGGCCCGGCTTGGCGTGGGCGCGATGTTGTGTGCACGGGCTACGTCGCCCAGGAGCAGGCACGGGCTGGCGGATGGGGGCTGGGTGACGCAGTGCCTTCCGGCATTGACGTTACCCAGCGCCCGTCCGGCAGCCCAGCTTTCGACTACGCACCCCCACCGGGAGCAGGCACGCAGCCGGATTTTCGGGAAGTGTTCATTAGCAGTAGTTTTCACCATCCCATCTAATGTTGCCCGCTAGTTGTCACACAACGAGTGCCTACCCGACGGCCGCCTACACCAACAAGTGAAACTAGTGTCGATGACCATTGAGCTTACTTCTAAAGCATTGACAGCACCGAAAAGCACAACCAGCGGCTGTACGTGGTAGGCGGTGTTGGCTGCATTTTATTTTAACATATTTTCATCAATAAACTGTACTTCAATCCATTTAGGATTAAGTATAACTGTTTCTAATATGTGTGTAAGAATGTACTTACCAAAAGTATATGTTTTGATCTGTCCTTGATCACCTATGCTTACCATTCTTTTAGAATCAACCGTGCTTTTTTTATTACCGTGTACAATACCACTCCTTAAGTCATAAAAAACGCCAATGTTTCTCTTTACTTCTACAGGCGTAAAGCCCACAGGAAAAAACTTACATATTACTGCAGCGCGAAGTGAAATCTTATATTTTAGATTATTTGTTGAATCTGAAAGCAATGATTCAAAGGCGGATGATATATCAATTATTCCATCTTCATCCCTAATTCTACTATCTGAGTCCAGGAGTTTGTCAATGGCATAATTCAAATTTCTGCTTTTAAAATTGACTTTGTATAACTTTTTTGCTTTGTTAAGGGTTTTATGATCTATCCTGTAGTGTGTGTACAAATCATCTCTGGTGTATAATCTAGGATACCTATCTCTTCCAAAAATTGATAGCCCGATTAACTCCGCCTGATAGTTATCGCCGAAATTTTTCGGCACTGCTAGTATTTGACAGTAGCCCAATGGCATTTTCATCGCTATCCTTAAGCAAGCAAATACTTTATCTATATGACTATAGAGGCGTTGAATTTTTGATGAAACTTGTTCACTTCGATCCCACCTATTAGCATTACTGACACGTCTAACTTTTTGCTTGATCAAGACAGCATGGGTAGCAGCAGAAATCATTTCCTTGTTTGCAATGATTGTATCTGGGACTCGGTAATTACGGGCCAACTGCAATTTGTCATCGATTTTTACAATCTCTGTATTATCGTCAAACTTGAAGTTATTGAAGACGGGTTGATATAGGATAATTGGAACCAATACATCATATTCCAGAGATTCAAGTTTAAACGAATTGAGAAACTGTTGCTCTAATTTTCTTCTTTTTTGGGTTTTATTTCTTGGGTTATCTAGTTGATGAATCAAAGAATCTATAAAACCCTTGAGAGTATTGAACAATACGAATGACGTCAGCTGTTTCTTTTCTTCTCCCTCCTGTGTTAGATCTTTAAATTCGTAAAAATGTTCAAACTCGTCACTTTTATGAATATACTCTTTCAGCTTATTCCAAGAAGTTATACTGTTGCTTTCAAGCCCTTTATCAATTATTTTTGCATATGAAATTTTACTGCCATAATATGATGGGGTAATACTAAAATGAGGAAGCCCACTTGTATTATATTGACTCATTGACGGAAATTCGTCATGTTTAGGCAAATAAAGCAAATCGAAATTCTTTGCTTTAAGTTTATCGTAAGTTTCTAAAGCGAAAGAGACACCCTCGTCAATTGCACTTGACAAGTAATCGAAAAATTTCTGAGACTTAATTGGCAAGTGATATTAATTTGAGTGTTTTCTATTAGTTGTCATTGATTGCAGCCAACGGGGGCGCCACCGCAGGCCGGCTACACCAGCCAGCATTTGGGCCTCGACCAACTTAATAATTGCCATTAAAAGCCTCATCGACACTCAACAGCCTGACCGCCGGCTTGACGATGGCGCGATGTTGGGCGCATTCTATTATTTTTTAGCCAGTATGACCTGAGCGATACCATCCAAAATTGTATTTGTAAGATAGCTGTCAAAGTTTGTGTGCAAATATACAGACAGTTCCTCTTCACCCTTGTATATGTTCTATCTATGTATCCACTGTGTTCCATCTTTTGGCTGGTCAAATTTATATATATATATATATATATATATATATATATATATATATATTAGAAGATGCAAATATGTTATGAGTAAAATCATTTGTAATCTGATATAGATAAGCTATTTTTTCCTGTATCATTAATCTCTCTGATATTATAGCTACACTCCGAAATGCTTTTAACTCTACTATGAACTTTTATATTAATTGCATCTAACAATTGTCGTTTGGCCCCATGAGGCAAGACCTCAGTAATGAACCTGTAGAATGAATTTTTGACTCCATAGATCTTCAAGTAATAGTTGTATAAAGCTTCCGCTGAATTTTCGACCGATAATCCATTTAATTCCGACAATATTATAGCCCTTTCTTCTTTAGCTTTCTTGCTTTTAATCCAATTGTTAAACAGCATATACTCAGCCGGTTGACCTAACTTATCAAAACAAGTCAATTTTAGGTAAAGCACGATGGCTGGATATTTGAATCGCCTGATTGAATCAATATTACTCTCAATATCTTCTATCAACGAGGTGCAAGTATTTAGCCTCTCATGTACCTGCAAAAGAATTCGTCCGTTAGATTTTCTTCAATGATTTCTATACAAATCATTAGACCATTTTTTGTCATATTCTTCAAAAGCTCGTTTAAAATAATTGTGGCACTCGTCATAACTAATTCTATGTTCTAAACTCGAAAACAGCTTATCGATAGCTTTAATATTTCCTTTGTAGGTGCTCATAAGATCAATATCACTTCAAACTTCTATAGAATTATAGTGAAATAAATTATAAGTGGGAGAACTAACTTAAGTAGGTATTGCTCCAAAGTCAAATAATCGTGACACAAGTTATTTCAAGTCACACAATTTTCTAATTATACAGTGACACAATAGGCCTATCAAAGGGCCAATACATATTGTTGCCAAAAGTTGGGTCATCCAAAAAATCGGAAAAATCCAGTTGAAATAGTAGCTTGGATAACAGAATAAATCAAAGATGTTATCGCATCCAAATAGATAGCTATCATCATTTCGCTGACAACTACCAACAAAATCGACGTCAATATCCAAGTTATGACTAACCCTATAGATATAGATGTTTTCATAATGGGTAATATTTGGTTGCGCCCAACGGGGGCGCCCACGTCAGGCCGGGGATAGGACATGAACCTTCATTCGGCCCACCAACAGGAAGGTGGGCGGGTGCTGGGTGCATTCGCCAAAACCCCGCAGGGAATTTTGGTGAATTGTGACCAGCGCCCGAACGCCGGCAACGGAGCTCCACCCCCACGCCGGCACTGTGCGGCCCGGCTTGACGTGGGCGCGGTGTTGTGTGCACGGGCTACGTCCATTTGAACAGGCACGGGCTGGCGGATGGGGGCTGGGTGACGCAGTGCTCGCAAGCATTGACGTTACCCAGCGCTCGTCCGCCAGCCCAGCTTTCGACTACGCACGCCCACCGGGAGCAGGCACGCAGCGGCATTTTCGGGATAGGCTCAATAGCAGTAGTCTTCACCACCCCATCTAATATTGCCCGCTAGTTGTCACACAACGGGGGCGCCGGCGCAGGCCGGCTTCACCAACCAGCGTCCGGATCTCAGGCAGCATTTCGATCGCTTTTTAAATCTTCATCGACACCCAAAAGCCTCACCGCCGGCTTGACGATGGCGCAATGTTAGCGGCATTTTATTTTTCTCCCAGAGCAGTCAAGACTTTGTCAATAAGACTACTGTTCAAGCGAAAGCCGTTGCTTTGTATTTTCTCTACTAGTGGCTTTATAGCTTCGATGTGACCATTCACCTTTGAAGCAATCAATACACCTAATAGTCCTACTATTTTTACGCCCTTTCTTTCAGCGATGGCTCTGCCCTTGTATTCGTCGATGATTAGGTACTCCGCTTGCAATTCTACCGCCAAGGCTATGGCCTCTGATTCACCCAAATCTAGTTCATTCAGTAATTCTGCAATTAGATTTTGATTCTTTGGATATTCTGTTTTTATCCATTCTAGTTTTTCAATAGCCTCTTCTTGTCCTTGAATTCTGTACAACTCTCTCCTTACTCCCGGCGGAATAATTATGGTTCCGTATAGCGACTTCAATAAATCAAGTCGATGAACTTGGTAAAGGTTGGTTATTGTTGACGTGTCACTTACAACGATCATATCTTGATACCGAGATTTCTTAAATCAGTATCTAGATCTTTCTCCGAATATTTTATATCGATCTTTCTCTCTGCTAGGGCTTTTTGAAAGTGCAGATAGTTAAGTCCGCTTAATTCACTAGCCTTACCGAAGCTTAACCTGCCCTTATCGTATAGGTAACAGGCGAGATCTATCAAGAGGTCTTCTCCTGACATGTGGACTTTCTTTAGCACAGCATCTGAGATCACTACAGCCATGGCTCCTTCTTTTGGATGAAAACGTAAAACTACCCGCAAAAGGTTTCTAGGCTTGACAAGTTACAACATCTTTAGTGTCAAATGGACGGATGAAAGCCTCCCGGCCGGTCAATAGGATAGCTAACATTTGTCGAAACCCGGAGCTTAACGGAGGCTTGTGCCTAATTGAGAGCGGACGACGGCCTACTATCTCTAACGGAGCACACCATCATGACTGCTACCGCTGGAGTTATTTAGATCATGATTAGCCGTAGAAGCAGCCATGCACATCTTCATCAATTATTGCCAAAGCATCATTAAGGGTCGTGGCACTGTTACCAGCCTCGTAATTTAACCATCTTCCATTAGCACGCTGCCAGTAAATCAGGTAAATATTACTGCGCTTCAAATAATGAATCTTAGCAAACGGTGCGGTACGATAGCCATCTTTCATCATAGGGTAAGGCCGGACTTCGCATAAAATAAATGTGTTGCGTTGTAGACGATAAGTGTAATCAAGTTGAGGGCGTATATCTATTGGGGGTCTTTTCTTAGCCAACCACGCTTCGACTTTTTGAATATCCAAATCTTTAATGTTTCCATTCATAGTTGGTGTTTTGTGTTGTGCGTGCAACAGACAGTTTGGACACGGTGCAAGGGACCTGCCTTACACTTTATATATTCAAATATATGCTTCATAAATAACTTCACTTCCCCTTACGATTACGCCGGTGGCGATCCCGGAAGCGTTGGGGTAGATCGGCCGATGAGATCAGGCGGTAGTATCGGCCCGGCTCGATGCGATCGGCCAGCTCAAAACTACCCAGACAAAAGTTTCGGTAGTACACCTCGCGTAAGCGTTCACCGACCTGTTTGACCCCAACGTAGCGCCCCGCCAGGGCGCGATTGACGCTGACCCACTCCTTGTTACCCCAGCGAATAGCACCGTTAGCACTCACCTTGAGGACTCGCAACTGGCTCTGATCGTACTCCGCCGCCGCCACCCGCTCCTGGTACACGCGCTGGGAGGGTAAATAGATCGATGCCGGAACAACCTGACCTAGCTCTTCGTGGGGGCGCACCTCGTTATAGTCACGAGCAAATGTATTCATCAGCCGATTCTGGGTGCGCAAGTCCCAACAACTCGGACCGCAGCATGCTGCTTTCAGATCTCGGTGCATCCGCTCGTGACTACCGTTTTGACCTGGGTGGCCCGGATCGCTGAACAAGGGATGAATACCGTGATCGATTAACCAGAACGATAAGCGACCAAAACCACGTGGACTCTGAATGCTAGCAAAACAACTACCGTTGTCGCTGTGCAGGTACTGGGGCTGACCATACTGACGGAACAGCGCGCGTAACTCCCCACGCACGACCTTCCAGCGTTCGTGGTAGTGGCCTTTGATGCGCAAAATAAAGTGGGACTTGGCATCACATACCGTCAGCGGATGGCAGCGCTTACCGTTGCCCAATCGAAAGTGTCCTTTATAGTCAATCGTCCAAATGTCGTTGCAGGCCTCCGCGGCATACTTCGGATAGACATTATCGGGCTTGCGGCGGCGGGCTTTAGCGGGCTTGATCCGACCCCGCCGTTTGAGCACATTCTGGATCGTGGTCACGCTAGGACTACCCGACTCTCCGTACTCTTCCACCAACTTGGGACGAATCTTCTTCGCTCCCCAGGGATTTTTGGGATAGCGATCTCGCCAGGACAGAATCAGCTCTTCGATCTCCTCCCCTACCCGTCCGGGAGAATGCAGCGGCCGACTGGAGCGGGGAGCCAAACTCTCGATGCCCTCTTGTCGGTAGCGTCGCATGATCGCATAGCCCGTCTGCCGCGAAATATTATAGAATTGGCACAAACTGCTGAAGGTGTATTTGTCCTGCAGTACTTCGTGAATAAATTGAATCCGTTGTTTCATCGCTGAACTTTCTTGCCAAGGCATAGCGCTTTTGAACGCTAATTTCTATTTTCAGAAAGTGTCAAGCAGGTCTCTTGTACCGTGTCAACTAGGTCAATGATCCGTACATAGTTGCGCAGAACGAGGGCGCCCACGCAACCGGGGCTTCATTGATTCGAAGGTAGTGACTTTAACCCCACCCACAAGGGGGCGGCGCGGCGGCATGGACCGAAACCGACCGAAGGGAGCTTTCGGTCCATTGACGACGGGACGTACCCGGGCACCAATAGCATCGACCAAACACTACGGCTACCTAGCCCCAGTTGACGCTGGGCGCAATGTTGGGCGATGTTGTTTATTTTTTCTTTAGTGAAAGAACCAATCCTGTATTGACCTCAATTTTGACATCTAGAGTATCATTAACCTTGATCAATTCACTTTCTTGACGATTGATTTTCAAACGCTTTACATTGTTTGTGTCGAACGGTACAAGTAAATCATCATAAAGTGAAAAAGCCGACCTGGATTTTCGCTTGACCTTCAAGGAGTAAGCTTCCTTCCGTAAGTATGGCCGCATGGTCATAAACTCCTTATCTCTTTTGATCCACAGGTATATAATTACTCCAAATAGTATGAGAATCCAAACCAGTGCGAAAACCACTACAGTATCCCAGTAATCCATCTTCTCAACTAATGCCCCTTTACCTCGTTTGCCGGGGATGAACGGTCCTAACAGAAAAATTACAGGAGATAAAAGAAGTATATAAAAAATTTTTAGGTTATTTTCACGATCAAGCTTGTGCTTAACAATGGCAATCTCTCTGCTATCTAATTCAACCATGCCAAATTAATTTTCAATACTTGGCTATATGTGTCAGGATGTTTAGTTGACATGATAGCCAATTTTTAAGGCAACCTCATTTGACTTAACGCCATAGTATGATACACTTAATAAATAGTAACCAGGATTTATACTTTGCTCAGTTGTACCTAATTCGGCAATATCACGAACCAAAATAGAACTTTAATAGAATCACCAAGATTCAATTGTACCCTATAACTTTCCAAACCTTCGCTGGTGTAAAAAGTTGATGACAAAATACTTTTGTCGGGAAACTTTATTATTTGGTCGCCAGTCGATACATCAATCATATTTATTGAGGTATACCATGGTCCAAACGATGGAGAGCCCGGATAGTCGAAAGTCAACGAATAGGCACAGTCATTTATTTTGTGGACTGTAATTTTTAATTCAATCTCTTCCGTTGGCAAATAGAAATATTTTCTTGGTTGAACATTTAAATTCATTTTCGGCAATGTAATTGTGTAAATTCTTGAAGCGGTAAAATTTTCTATGTCACACTTTTCAAATTCAATCGTTTTGCCGCAAGAAATTACAGAAGCAATCATCAAGATCCCGCATATATAATTTTTGAATTTAAACAGGCATTACTTTTATCTATTGAATTAAAATAAACGTTTTGAGCTAAATTATTGCTCAACCTGCGAGCCAATTTATCGTTCACTACTATCCGGAAACAAAGATTTTTAAATTTTAGATGATAATTTCTATTGGCCGGCCCGGCTGAACCGTACAGTTTTTATTAAACAAGGAGATCATTCTCGGCCCGCCTCTAATGGCGGGCTGTCGCCCAACGGGTGTGCAGACGCGAGCCCGGCTACCACCAACCAACTCAATAGACTTCGAAATATACCAACCTCTCAATCCTGCTTTCAACAGAACCCTCCCGCACCCTCGCCGGGTTGGCGTATGCACGGTGTTGGCGGATGTGCTTCTTTTTAATAAATCTCTCGTCCTGGTTGATTGCTCAAGGTAACCGGAAAGGTGCCTTATCAGGATTGTTCTTTACAAATAGTTCCTGCCGCTCTACCTCTCGTCGGTGAGGCGGGCGACCACGCTGCGGTAGCTATGGATTGATCTGAAATGGGGCCATCATCGAGCACTAAAGGCAATCCGGTTACCATCGAGGCTGGGTGGGGGTGGCTGGCATCTGCAAAAACCCCCAATGAGGGGAATTTTTGCAGATTGACGCCAGTGCCAGCCAGCCGGGAATCCTCGCCGCCCACCAGCAATCCGGCTAGAATTTATGGTTGATGATGGATGGATAAAATCTTGGGGCGTCTGGTAATTTTCTAAGTTGCTGATATTGATTCCTTGCTGCTGATCCTGACCTGACCTGAAGGAATAAATCTTGACATCGCCCGAGTAGCTCCATTCTAAAACCAGATCACGCCACCGGCTATCTTTCAGGTATGAAGAGTTGTCTGTGCGGTAGCGTAATAAGTGTCCTGCATGCTCAGGTTTCGGCGGTAGCGTTCGTGTCCTATAAATAATTCTCAACGGCTGCCAACTAATTCAACGGTGAAAGGGCAAGCACGCCGGCCATCTTCCAGGTAAAAAGTGGTGGTCCTGCGGTAGCGTAATATCTGTGACGCGGGTTCAGGCTTGGGCGGTAGTGTTCTCGTCCATTCGCTAATTCTAGGCGGCTACCAAATAAGTCAGAGCTGTAGCAGTCGTCTATTCGACCATCATTCGGGTGAGTATACCGACCCTTGCGGTAGCGTCATTCCTTGATTGCCGCTTTCTCATTTTTCGGCACTGATGGGCTGTCTGGTATGATGGCATATCCGCCAACGGGGGCGCCCACGCAACCGGGGCATGCTTTCCTGGACCCAACCAACTTCAACCCACCCAAGAGGGGGCGACGCGGTGGCATGGACCGAAACCGACCGACCAGCGGGAGGGAGCTTTCGGGCCGTTGACGACGGGACGAACCCGGACATCAATAGCACAAACCAACCTCAACTTCACCAGCCCCGGTTGACGCTGGGCGCGGTGTTGGGCGATTCCATTTTACAACTTAGGATAAGGGTTGAGTATAGTTGTGTGTAAATATCGACTATTATTAACTCTATTGTCAGCCTCGTCGGTGGAAAATGGCTGAATCAATTCTTTGACATATGTTTTTGATATCAACGGTTCAAACTCTAAATTATCTGACAGTTCACCATCCGTTCTGTCCAGCATGAAGTAAGCAACCTTATATAGCATTTCTGTACTTGTACTTTTTATTTCTAAAATCAACGGGTTAGTTTGAAGAGGTTGTATGTCGAAATTTAAACTACTATCCTCTCGATGTCGAATGTTAAGTTCAGTCCACTCCGTTGACGCTGGATTATCTGCATTTCCATCAGAATCGACATTCTCATTATCATTCCACAACCAAGTGATTAATAATCTGAAATCGGGCCGAAGATTCTTGGGTTTTATATATAATAAATTTATATTATTAGTCATTTGAGGAGAATTCCTGTAGCTTAGTTAGAATCTGCTCAACGCGATTGCTTGACAACTCTTTTGAAATTGCAGTACTCTGGTTTTGAACGATTGAAATGATAATTTGCAATTGGCCTGGATTCTTTTTCCAATAGCCAGAATCAACTGTACCGACAGCTAAAAGTAGGTCTCCAGGGTAATAGCTCCCTTCGACTATTGGATTCTCTTTTAGTTGAACCAAAACAAATGGCATAACATACTCTAGGCCTATCCCTTGACTTACTAGTAGCCTTAGATGATCCGCACTCAACTGATTTAGCGGCACTTTCCGATATTCATAGCACCTGGATATCAGACTGCTCGGGAAATCACCGTCAAATTTCCACCGTTCGCCGGAGAGTTCCTCTATCGAGTATTTACCGCTATCAGCTTTTTTCATCGCTGCTTTTTCGCACTTTTTCTCGCTCAGGTTTACTAGAAGTCTGTGGAGTAGATATTGTTTTCGTGGCCCCTAATGGGCCATGTCGCCCAACGGGGGCCTACCCGACGGCCGCCATCACCAGCGAACACCATGAATACCGCTATTTTCTCCTGCAAATTTTAAAGCATGGATAGCACCAAAAAGATTAACCGGCGGCTGTACGGGTAGGCGGTGTTCGGCGCATATATTCTTCTGAGTTTTCTTATCTGCTGGAGTCAATTAGGCGAAATATTGTATGAAAGTACCATACATTCCCAAAATCCATTTTCTGCTTTTCAAACAGCACTTCGTCATCGGTTTCTATCTGAGGGCCTAGCACATATTTTTCACCTGAATATATACCTAATGCTATAAACGGTTCGTCGTCATAACTGCCAACCATTCTATCAATTACATCATTAGTTGGTGATTTGAATATAACCAAACTTCCTGAAGATGAAGGATATAATTTAGCATCAATTAAAAATTTCTCATCGCCTTCGTAATTTCGTCCGAATGAGGAAGCTATGATTCCAGCTTTTGCAACCGGTAATTTGGCTATTGGATCATAAAATCCGGAGGGGTACCCTAATACTAATATTCTATCCCCTATTTTAGGCTCAATAGACATCGCTTTATACTCCATTATACCTCGTATGATTGGCCTTACAGTTTTAATTTTTCGTCCTTCCGCACTAAATGTTTTGAATATACTGTCCACGGTTATCAAGGAGACATCAATATCTCCATTATCAGTTAAAAGAAGTTTTCTTTTTATCTCATCACGAACTAGTGTAAGAGAAATCCATTCGCTACGGTTTTCTCCCAAATCTTCTGAAAGGAAAATCACTATACTGTCTGGATACGATTCATTTGGAAATAGTACATGTCTGTTGCTAACTAAATAGACTTCTGTGATCGTATCAGTATTGATAGAATCAATTTGAACATCTAAAACGTATATGCCTGAAGCTTCGGAAATTTTATTACCAACAAATACTTTTATCGGAGTTCCAAAAGACTCGGCTCTACCCTGAAATGTTAAATCAATATCCTGTGCATTGATAACATAAGAAACTGCAATCATAATATATAAAACTGAACAAAATCTTGCTTTAGTCAAACATAACGACTTTAAACACGTATTTGTTAATCTCTGCGTCAAATGTAATAACATAATTATGCCCTTTTTGCAATGAAAAATTTTTGAAGTATTTACTCGTATAAATACGTGCATAGTAAACACCTACATTTGTGTCCAATAATCGTAAGCTTTCATTAGATTTGAGCTTATATGTTTCCCAATCTAGCTTATTATGAGATAATAGGAATATAACATCTACTTTCAAATTGTTTAATAACTGTAATACATTTTTATCTTGACCAAGTTTATCGTAAGTAAATTCGTGGTCTATTTGCCCGGTAGCGGGAAATGTATCTATTGACTCACTATTTAGCTGGCTATTTAATTGTGCACCTATGATTAAAGCTAGAAAAAATAAGATACTTCTCATGTTGATTCTTTGTTTCCGAATACGTAACCTACAATAGTACTTAATAGTGCTATTAAAGCAGTTGTAACTTCTCCACTAAATCCAGCAGTTACTATATAAAGCCCAGCTAAAATAACTAGCAAAAGAGTCATCCCAAGTTGAAATGTTTTAGTATCTATTGATTGCTTGTATTTAAGTATAGCTAAGGTTATAAAAACTATTGTTGTAAATGAAATCAATAGGAATAGTAACCAAAGTTCATAGCTATTTAAAAACGAAGCTTCGAGAGGTAACTGGCTTGAACTTATCGGAGGAGGTGGATTGTATATTGAATCCCCAGAGCTTTGATATATGGCACCTTGCATTGAGTTGGTTTTAACGTCACATCTAACTGATCTGCAGAATCTATTCAACCCCAGAATTGTAATATAAGGATTGTAAAATTAATGTTAGCATAGGTTGGTGATTTTTGATTTTTTTTGCGCCGAACGGGGGCGCCCACGCAGCCGGGGCTTCAATATTAGATGTGACCAACTCAACCCAACCAATGAGCGGGGGCGGCGCGGCGGCATGGACCGAAACCGACCAGCGGAAGCTTTCGGGCCATTGGCGACGGGACGAACCCGCGGGCTTCTGGGTAGCCAAACCAGCACTCCCCTCCCCCGGCCCCGGTTGACGATGGGCGCGATGTTCGGCGCATTATTCTTTTACATAATAGATGGTAGCCCGTCCTTTTCCCACCTGCTTAATCTTATTTTCGGCCTTTAAGTAGCCCATATCCTTTCTTAGGGTATGAATGGTTTCACCAGTGAATTCTTCGGACACATCTGATATTTTCACCGGTTCGTTCGCGCGAATGAAGCTTAGAATGTGTTTCTGCCGGTCATTCAAATAAGATTTTGCTACCCTGATCTTATCGAATCTGGACTCTAAAATTTCAATCGCCTCATGAAGCATCCGCAAAAAATAGACGATCCAATCCCCAATGTTCTCCTTATTCGTGTAGCGATTCTGCTGGCAGCTCATTAGAACTCGATAATATTCCTTCTTCCTTTTCTCTATTTCGGTTTCCATCGAGGCATAATTCATAAAATCATAGTCCTGCCTTAACAGTAACAAGGTGGTTAATAACCTGGAAAGCCTGCCGTTGCCGTCCTGGTAGGGGTGGATGGACAAAAACTCATACACGAACGTGGCAATAACGATGAGCGGATGATATTCGTTTCCAGCTAAATGAAGTTTGGTCCAGGCGATGATTGCCTCCATCTCATCGGAAACTTTGCCTGGTTCCGTGGTATTGAATATTACTTTCTCCGATCCGCCGGGATACTTAGCTACTACCTTATTGGTAGTCCTTTTGTAGTCTCCCCGGTGGTATTCATCTTTGGCACTGGCCTTCAATAGCAGTTTGTGGAGATGATGTATGTTGTTTTTTGTTAATTCAATATCCGGGTGTGATTCCAACACTAATTCTAGGACTTCATAGTAGCCGTATACTTCTTGTTCATCTCTGGCTTTAAGTTCACTCATGGATAGGTTTGACAACAGTGACTCCACCTCTTCATTCGTCAAGGCTGAACCCTCAATTCTAGTCGAGGAACCGATACTCGCAATGGTAGCTATCTGTCTTAACTCCCGAAGCAATGCCGATTCTTTAAGCTCTAATCCTTTCCACTTTCCTTTGAACGAATCGATGTACGCGATCTCCCTAATGACCGTCTGGGTTGCCTTAAAATCCAACTGCAACTTTTGATCCATTATTTTATGTATTGATCACCAAAGGTACCGTGCCCAAATCTTATTTCCTAGAATGTTATTTGAATATTATTAGATTCCCAAGATTGTCTTTCTTTTACTGCCATTTTCTTAGGCTTGTTCTAGTGTCTCTGCTAAGGTAGATGAGATTTGGGATTCAAAAGTCCAGCTATGCCTAACCAGTCTTACCGTAGTGCTAAGATGAGGCGGGTGGATATTTGGATGCGCCGAACGAGTGCAGCCACGACGTGCGCCTAAGCGCATGGACGTGGCTGCATTGTTGGGCGAATTTTAATTCTTTCTAAGCTCTTATCTGTATTGAGTTTGTAACCCTTTGCGATTCTAACATTCTCTTTTCTAAATCAGTAATTATCTTATATTCCAGTTCTTTCGAGTGCAGGCGCCACCAGTAGTGCGCGGGCAACTCCCCTTTACTGTGC
>NZ_JACIFF010000010.1 GCF_014197245.1 Neolewinella aquimaris
AAGATGATCCGGGTCCTGTACACGTGCCTGAAGAAAGACGTTACGTATGACAAAAAAGTCCATGCAGGACTTGCGTAGACAATAGTAAACAGATTGCCTGCGGCAGACACAGATTCGCTGCGCTCGATCACAGATTTTCTCGGATTGCCTGCGGCCTTCCGCCCAGCTGACATCTACTGGAGTAGCCGCTAAAAAATCTGCGCAAATCTGCGACCGAATCCGTTCGAATCTGCGTTAAAACAAAGTCTGCGAAATCTGCGACCAAAATCTGCTTAAATCTGCGTTGGAAAAAATCTGCCTAGAAAAATTCTAAAACCACACCCGCGCCGCCAGCAACACCCCAAACAGCCCCAGCGCCACCGCCCCGGCCCGCTGCGCCCGCAACATCATCGCCGGTTTCAGGAAAGCACGCAGCTTACGCGCGCCCAGCACCTTGCAGGAATCAGCGATGACGATGGTCACCATAATGCCGCCGTATATCGCCAGGGCCTCCGTAGATAGCAGATCGCGGTTGTGCACTTGCGTCACCACGAAGGTCGACCAGAAAAATGCCGTGAAGGGGTTGAGGGAATTCACCGCGAACCCCTGGGCCCAGGCGCTCAGCAGTCCCCGCCGCGTAGGCAGTATTTTCTTACCCTTGATGCTCGGTGGTTTTCGGTACCACATGATGAGTCCGACGCCGAGCAGGAGTACCGAGCCCACCGTGCCGATGATCTCGTTGAGGTACTGGTAGTCTAGCAGGCGCTCCAGGCGGCCCAGTCCGAAATGGGAAGCGGAGATGAAGGCCAGGTCGCTGGTCCAGATCCCCAGTGCCGCAGCAAAACTCGCCAGGGTGCCCCGCCGCAGACTCAACTGAATCAGCAGCACCACGAGCGGTCCCACCAGCAGCGAGAGCAGCAAGCCGGCCCTTACACCTTCCCAAACGAACCAGATCAAATTAAGCGGTTTCCATTAACTGAGCGGCGTGAGATTTGGTATCGACCTTGGCAATAACCCGTTCGATCTTACCGTCTCCGCCGACCACGAAGGTAGTGCGGTGCACGCCATCGTACTCCCGGCCCATGAATTTCTTCGGCCCCCACACCCCGTAAGCGTCCATAATGGAGTGATCTTCGTCGGCAAGTAACGGCATCGGAAGGTCGTACTTGTCGGCAAATTTTTGGTGTTTCTTCACGGGGTCGGGGCTCACACCAAGCAGTTCGAAGCCCTGTTCCCGGAGCTCGGAATAGTTATCCCGCAGACTGCAGGCCGCCGCCGTACATCCCGGCGTATCGTCTTTTGGGTAAAAAAAGATCACCAGACGCTTGCCCGCGAAATCAGCCAGAGAAACCGTCGAACCATCCTGAATGATCCCGGTAAAGGAAGGGGCGACATCGCCCGCTTTAAGTGTAGTCATGGCACTTGAAACAAGCACTCCTCCCTGGGGTTCAGATAGCCAAACCCTCCGCCGTGCCCGTCAAGACCCTCCTCGTCGCCCTCGCCGTTATCCTGCTCGCAGTACTCATCTACCGCCCCATCCTCCGGATCGCCCGCGAGGATATGGTCACCCGCAAGCAGGCCGGACTGGGAAACAGTGTCGTGTACGCGGTATTACTTTTTCCCATCGTCGGGCCCTTACTTTACCTCCTCGTCCGCAAAGGCTTCCTGCCCAAAGCATAGGGGCGGGACCTCGGAAAGCTATCGGGGGTGCGATAGTCAAAAATCAAGCGCAATGAAATTTGGAATTGACCTCGGAGGAACAAAAATCGAAGGGGTCGTCCTCGACGAGCAGGGCAACGTAGTGGAGCGCCGCCGCATCCCTACGGAGCGCGAGGGGGGCTATGACCACATCCTCTCCCGCATCGCCCGCGTGGTCACGGAGATGGAAACAGCCACCGGCGTCATCGCCGAATCCGTCGGCATCGGCACCCCCGGTACCATCGATCCGCCCACCGGACTGATGAAGAACAGCAACACCGTCGTACTCAATGACCGACCCATCGGCCGCGACCTGGAACGCCTCATCGGCAAACCCCTCACCCTGGCCAACGACGCCAACTGTTTCGCCGTGGCCGAAACCCTGATGGGCTGCGTACCCGAACAAGTGCCGGATGCCAGGGTAGTTTTCGGCGTTATTTTAGGTACCGGCACCGGCGGCGGCGTTGTCGTCAACGGCAAGATCATCGGCGGTGCCCAGGGCATCGGTGGGGAGTGGGGACACACCTTTCTTGACCACTCCGGGGGCTACTGCTACTGCGGCCGCGTGGGCTGCACCGAGCAGATCCTCGCCGGTCCGTCCCTAGAGCGCTACTACCTGCGGATGAGCGGCCGGTCTCTATCGATGCGGGAGATCGTTCCCCGCTACCGTTCCGGAAACGACCCCGCCGCCACCCGTACGTTGGAACGCTTCTTCCACTACTTCGCCAAGGGCATCGCCAACATCATCAACGTCCTCGACCCCGACGCGATCGTACTCGGCGGCGGCCTCGGCAACATCGACGAGCTCTACACCCACGGCGTCCCCCAGGTGGTCGACCACCTCTTCAACCCCCGCATGGACACCCGCTTCCTCCGCCCCAAACTCGGCGATTCCGCCGGCGTTTTCGGCGCCGCCCTCCTCTAGTACAACGCTGGCTCCCGGCAGCGACAGTACAATGCTGCCTCCCCCGATAGCTATCGGGGCGATAACCCCCAATCTCCGACAGCCAAACAACCCAACCATGCCCAACCCCCAAAAACCCTCCATCCCCTACTGGCACGTCTACACCGACGCCGACGGCATCAGCAGACAAAAGCAGGAACACCTCACCGATTTCGACCTCGAAAGCATGGGCGGCAGCTCCGGCGAGCAGTGGAACAACAAACTGGAAAAGGGCGAAATGCAGGTCATCTTCAGCGAGCTACCCGCCGACTTCAACGGCGACTGGCACGAAAACCCCGCCCCCCAGTGGATCATCCCCCTCTCCGGCGGCTGGTGGGTGGAAACGATGGACGGCACTCGTGTGGAAATGCGCGCGGGGGAGATCAGCCTGGGGGAGGATCAGGGGACGAATGGGGGAAAGGGGCATAAATCCGGGGTGCTCGATAAACAGCCCTGCCGCATGATGATCGTGCAGAAGAAGGGGTGATGGTGGTGGTTCCCGGCATCCTGCCGGGGCGTTACCGCTGCCGGGAGGCAGCATCGGGCTGGCTGCCCCACCAATCTGCGTTGGGCTGATAGTCCGCCTGCAACATTTCCGTCCGTCCGGCTTCGAGTTGCTGCATCTTAGTGACGCGCCAGAAACGGTCCTTTTCATCCGCTCGTTGCTGATCGAACTCGGGGTCTACTTCCGGAAACCGGGCACCCCGCTCGGTGAGAAAGTCATTGAGGGAGGCGTACAGGGAGTCTGCTTTCGCCTGATTGTTTTCGAGCACATTCTCCTGTTCCTCAGGGTCGCTGGCTAGGTTGTAAAGCTCATTACTTCCGTCTTCCCAGTAATGGATCAGCTTCCAGTCGCCGGCAACGATCACGCTGCTGGGATCGCCGCCCTGGTTGCCGTAGTGCGGATAGTGCCAGTACAGCGATCGTTCCGGCAGGTCCTCCCCGTTCATCAGTGGCGTAAGGTCGCTGCCATCGAATTCCTGGGTAGGCTGAACCGAAAGGCCCGCCAGTGACACCAGGGTAGGGTAGAGGTCCGCTCCGGTCACCCGGGTTTCGACGGAACGTGCAGCGTACCGGTCACCGGCCCGTACGAAAAGCGGTTCCCGCGTGCCCCCCTCCCACTGGTAGCCCTTGCCGCCACGCAGAGGTAAATTGCTGGTAGAATAGGAATCTCCGCTGGATACCCCGCCGTTGTCGGAAGTGAAAACCACGATGGTGTTATCGGCAATGCCGAGGCTATCCAGCGCATCGAGCACCAGCCCGACCGCCGCATCCATCTGCGCAACCAGCCCGGCGTAGACCGGGTTGTCCTGCTCGATCCGGATGGGTAACCGCCGCTCCATCTCAAATCCGTGATCGGCTACGCTCCCCTCCACGGCCTTGTCGCGGTAGTGACGCCAGTAGGCCTCCGTGGTCTGGATCGGAGCGTGGACGGCATAAAAGCTGAGCATCGCGAAGAAGGGCGTATCCCGTTCGGCTACGATGAAGTCTTTGGTTTCATCCGCCAGCCGCATAGACAGGTTCTCCCCCGGCCGCCGGTTAGGCAACTGCGGATTATCAAACGGATCGAAGTATCCACCCCCCGGAGACCCCGTATGGTTGCCCCCTACGTTGATGTCGAAGCCGTGATCGGTAGGCGTGCTGCCCTCCCCACCGAGGTGCCACTTGCCGCTAAAGAAAGTACGGTACCCATTTTGCTTAAACGCCTCCGCCAGAGAGGTCGCCTCCGCCGGCAATTCCCGCACATAATCGGGGGGCAGGTGGGTCGTAAAGCGGTTGTTGTTGCGCCAGTCCGCTCCGGATCGTGCGCCGATCCAGTCGGTGATGCCGTGAGTGGCGGTATACTGCCCCAGCATGATGGTTGCGCGGGAAGGGCTGCACACCCGGCTACCCGCATAAGCCCGCTCGAAGCGCACACTGCTCGCCGCCAGGCGATCCAGGTTCGGCGTCTCGTAATATTCCGATCCCGTTGCGCCCAAATCGTGGAAGCCCAGGTCGTCGGCCAGAATAAAGACCACGTTCGGGGGCCGCTCCTCGGTAGTTTCAGTTTGGGTGGCTTCACTGCCGCACCCGAGGAACAGGGCTACCCCTATCCACAAAAGCTTGTTCATGCTGCTAATTATTGGAGGACTAACATACGGAGACGGTGCAGAACCGTCAAGTCGGCGGACGAGCCTCGTGCCTCGGTCGGCCGACGACAAGCTACTCGGCGTGCAACGCCTCGACCTCGAATCCGTGCAAATCCGCGCCATCCGTGGTGAACCTCCCCCCGTTGCGCAGCAACCCTATCTCGTACCGGAGGCCGCTTGACATTACTCGGCGTGCAACGCCCCGACCTTAAATCCGCGAAAATCTGCGAACAAAATCTGCTTGAATCTGCGTTGAAAAAGTCTCAGACCAGAGGCCACTTGCCCTCAGGAAAAAACCAACGGCCCCCCTCCGAAGAAGAGAGCCGTCGGTGCAGTACGTTCCGATAAGCCGGGTTCTGTCGGTCCCGACTGAGTCGGGACGCTCCACCATTTATCTAGGCCGGCAATTGCTCACCGGCTCGATCTACCTACCCGCGTTCCTTCCCGATAGCTATCGGGAGACCGGGCCGGCCATAGAACGCTGTTTGGTATTTCAACCCACGGGGTTTACCTCCACCGGACATTGCTGCCCGACGGCGTGGGCTCTTACCCCACGATTTCACCCTTACCTTCCCGGCGAACCGGGAGTGGCGGTATACTTTCTGTGGCACTATTCCGTACCCCTTCCGAGGAAGAAGCCCCGGCCGTTAGCCGGCGTGGTGCCCTACGTTGCCCGGACTTTCCTCTTGACCGTAAACGAACAAGCGGTGGAGTGGACGCACTGCAAGAAAGATAAACCCTTTACGCCCCCTACGGTTTCCCCCACCATGAAAACCGCCGTAATCGGAGCAGGCATTGCCGGACTCGCCGCCGCCGTCAGACTGGCCGCCGTGGGCCATACCGTCGATGTATACGAAGCCAACGACGGTCCCGGAGGCAAGCTCACCGAATTCTCCCTGCCGGGCGGCTACCGCTTCGATTTCGGCCCCTCCCTGTTTACGATGCCGCAGTACGTCGACGAGCTCTTCGCACTCGCCGGCGAGAACCCCCGCGACCACTTCAATTACACCCGTCTGCCCGAGGTCTGTCGCTACTGGTGGCCCGACGGCACCCGATTCACTGCTCCCGCGTCCACCGCCGACCTGGTACGTTCCGCCGCAAAGACCTTCGACGTGCCGGAACAAGCCATGCAAGATTTCATGGACACCGCCGCCCGCAAGTACGAACTCACCGGCCGCACCTTCCTGGAAAAAAGCCTCCACAAAGCGAGCACCTGGCTGGATCCCCAGGTCGCCTATGCCATGCTCAAAATTCCGGGCCTCGACCTCTTCAAAAGCATGCACGAGGTACACGAAGCGGCACTAAAGGATCCCCGCCTCGTCCAGCTTTTCGATCGCTTCGCGACCTACAACGGCAGCAATCCCTACAAAGCACCCGGCCTGCTGTCGATGATCCCCCACTTCGAACACCACTTCGGCGCCTACCTACCCGCGGGGGGGATGTACGATATCGCGACGAGCATCTACGAACTGGGGCAACGCCTGGGCGTCCGCTACCACTTCAACCAACGGGTAGACAAAATAGAACGGGCGGGGGCGCAGGTGCAGGGTATCCGGGTAAATAGCAAGCTAATCCGGTACGACACCGTCGTCTGCAACATGGACGTCTGGCTCGCCTACGAACGCCTACTCCCCGAAGCAAAGCGACCCAAACTCACCCTCCACCAGCAAAAAAGCACCAGCGCCGTCATCTTTTACTGGGGCATCGACCGGGAGTTTCCGGAGCTGGGGCTGCATAACATCTTTTTCAGCCAAGACTACGCCAGCGAATTTGCCAAGCTAGAGCGTGGCGATCTGAGCGACGACGTCACCATCTACGTCAACGTCAGCAGCAAACTGGTCCCCGCAGACGCCCCCCCCGGTCACGAAAACTGGTTCGTCATGGTGAACGCACCCGCGGATACCGGCCAGGACTGGAATGCCCTGACGGCCCGACTGCGGAGTCGCGTAGTCACTGCTTTAGGAAAATACCTTGTACCCGCGTCCCCGCCCGAATGGCTTGAACGACACATTACGGCGGAACGCACGGTAGGCCCCCCCGACATCGAGCGGCTCACGGGCAGTCACCAGGGCGCGCTGTATGGCACCAGCAGCAACAATCGAATGGCGGCCTTCCTGCGGCATCCCAACTTCAGTCGGGAGATCAGTGGGCTCTATTTCCTCGGCGGCAGCGTTCATCCGGGGGGCGGGCTACCCCTTTGTTTGCTTTCGGCCCGTATTGTAGCCGATCTGGTCGGTCGCCGGGATACGATAACATCCCCTTAAGGAAAGGTGACCAAACATGGAGCAATCGCACAGTGTTTTAGGGTATGATTAGAACCCCTAACCACACTTGATATGAAAACAATAATAAAATCTTTTCCCCTCTTTCTACTGGCTCTCATGCTGGTTTTTGCTACTGGCTGTAACACCAGCAGAGCCGTTAAGGGCGGTGCTGCCGGCGGTGCCGTAGGCGGCGTGATCGGTGGTGCCATCGGCAAGAACAACGGCAGCGGCACGAAGGGTGCCATCATTGGCTCGGTCATCGGCGGTGCCGCAGGTGCCGTCATTGGCGACTACATGGATAAGCAGGCCAAGGAGGTCGAGCAGATCGAAGGTGCCGAAGTAGCCCGCGTAGAAACCACCACGGAAGACGGAGAAACCGTAACCAGCGGCTACACCATAACCTTCGATAGCGGCGTGCTCTTCGCTTTCGGTAAGTACTCCCTCACGGACGCAAGCCGCATCGAGCTGCAAAAGATGGCCGACGTATTCAAGAAATACCCCGATACCAACATCAAGATCGACGGCCATACCGACAACGTAGGCAGTGACAACAGCAACCAGCGCCTCAGTGAGCAACGCGCCGCTAGCGTAGCCGACTACCTGACCAGCTTGGGCATCGACCGTACCCGCATGACCACCGAAGGATTCGGTGAAACCCGCCCCGTAGAAACCAACGATACCGACGCCGGCCGCCAGGCCAACCGTCGCGTAGAAGTTGCCATCACCCCGACCGAGCAACTTCAGCAAAAAGCGGAAGAAGGAACCCTCACCGTTCCGGAGTAGACTTTTAAAACCTTACTATTAGTAGCGGCGTACTCAAGCGGTACGTCGCTATTTTTTTGTCCGGCATACAAACGAAAGCAGCTCCTCTTCCTGCCAGAGGTCGGCCATAAGCTGGTAGCCTACGGGCAGGTGGTCTTCCGGATCATTGCCGGCGGGAATGGCGATGGCGGGTAAGCCGGCGAGGTTAGCCAGTACGGTGTAGATGTCAGCGAGATAATTGGCGACCGGGTCATCGATCTGCTCGCCCACGGGCCAGGGTTGACTGGGCGAGACGGGCATGAGGATGAAATCGTAATCGGCCAGAATACCCCTTAGTTGCTCCTGAATCACGCGGCGGGCCCGCTGCGCCTTCCCGTAGAAAGCGTCGTAGTAGCCGCTACTGAGTACGAAGGTGCCGAGCAAAATGCGCCGTTGGACTTCAGTGCCGAATCCCTCCGAGCGACTCTGCTTATAGGTTTCCTCCAACGTCTCCGCCTCCGCACTGCGGTAACCGTAGCGCATGCCATCGTAACGACTCAGATTACTACTGGCTTCCGCGGTGGTAAGGACGTAATAGGTCGGCACCACGTAATCGAAGTAATCAAAAGTGACCGGCTCCACGGTATGGCCCGCATCGCGCAGCTCTTTGAGGGCGGACTCGGTGGTTTGGCGGATCACGCCGTCCACTTTTTCGTTTTTCAGGATATCGGCGAAATAGGCGATGCGTTTGGGACCTTCGCTTGTCGCCTTGCTGTAGAGGGGGACGGGTCGGTTGGGAGCGGTAGCGTCGAAGTTGTCCGCCCCGGCCATTAGCTCCAGTCCGAGCGCAATATCGGTGGGGTCGCGGGCCAGCAAACCGATCTGGTCGAAGCTGCTCCCGTAAGCGATAAGGCCGTACCGGCTGATGCGGCCGTAGGTGGGTTTGAAGCCGTACAGTCCGCAGAAAGAGGCCGGCTGCCGTACCGATCCCCCCGTACTCGAACCCACCGCCATCAGACAGGTGTTCGCCTGCACCGAAACCGCCGCTCCGCCGCTGCTTCCCCCCGGCACCCGGGCCGGATCGGCCGCATTGCGGGTGGGGCCGTAGTGGCTGTTCTCGTTGCCGCTGCCCATGGCAAATTCATCGCAGTTGGTCCGCCCGATAACGATGGCATCCTCATCCAACAGGCGCTGCAGGGCCGTAGCCGTATAGGGGGAAACGAAGTCCTCCAGCATCGCCGATCCCGCACTCACGCCGTGGCCCGCATAGCAGATCACGTCCTTGATGCTCAGTACAATGCCGGCCAGTCGCCCCAGCTTTGCTCCCGCGCGCCGCCGCCCGTCCTGCTCCCTTGCCCGATCGAGCGCTTCGTCCGCAAAGACCTCCACATAAATATTCAGGTAACGCTGGTCTCCGATACTCGCCAGATAACGCTCCACGAGTTGTACGGTAGTGACCTCTCCGGCATCGAGGGCAGACTGGGTAGTGGCGATGGAAGGGTAGAACATGGGTGTAAGGTAATTAGTACGGTAGTAGAATAGTACGGTAGTACAGTAGTACTCCATCAGCAACTACCGTACTAATCGACTACCGTACTAATCGACTACCGTACTACCCGACTACCGTACTACCCGACTACCGTACTACCGTACTACCGTACTAACCCCCTCCTCCACCACACCCACTGCATCCCCGCCCGGAGCATCATGAAGAACAGCAGACTTCCCCACAGGCCCCAGTTACCGAAGTGTTGTCCGATAAGGTAGTAGCTGAGCAGGTAGCCGGCGAAGGCCAGGAGCATGGTCTGTCGCATGGCGCGGGCTGCGGTGAGGCCGACGTAGATGCCGTCGAAGAGGTAGCAGGGAGTCGCCAGGATGCAGAATAGGACGACGATCGGAAGATAGTAGTACGCCGCAGCGAGGGTGTCGCCGGCGCTGGCTTCAGGGGCGAACAGGGAGAGGAGCTTGTAGCCCCCGATCCAGTAGGTTGCCGCATAAACGCACGCCAGTCCCATGCCCCATCCGAAGAGCAGGCGGATCACCCGGCGAAGGTGTTCGGGTTGCTTGGCACCGGCGTACTTTCCTACCAGGCTTTCCGCGGCGAAGGCGAATCCATCGATGCCGTAGCTGAGCCAGTTGACCAGTTGCAGCAGGATGACGTTGGCCGCTACGGTAGCCGTGCCTACGTCTAGGGCATTGGCCCGATTGTAGAAAAAGGCGAAACTGAGGGTGAGGAAGACCGTCCGGATGAAGATGTCGCGGTTGATGCGGAAGAACGCCCCCAGGCTTACGCTACTTGCTTGGCGGGAACGCAGGTGCAAGGCAGACCAGTGCAGCGGCCAATCTTTGGTACGGTACCCGCCGTAAACCAGGAAGCCGAAACCCAGTAGCAACCCCAGATACTGAGCGGCCACCGTACCCCACGCTACCCCCGCAATGCCCCAGCCGGCGACGGCCACGAGGTAGTAGCTCAGGGCCAGATTGGCGGCGTTGACGACGAGGGTAAGCACCAGCGGCCACACGGCATTCTGGCGCCCGAAGAACCAGCCCAGCAGCACCATTTGCAGTAGGGCCGCCGGCGCGGCGAGGATGCGGATGAAGAAGTACTCCTCCACCAGCGCGATCTGATCGGCGCGAATATTGAGCAGCCACTCGGTGAATTTGACCAGGGGAACCTGCAGCGCCATCAGGGTCACGCCGATTGCCAGGGCGAGCAGGGCTCCACGTACGAGGGCCTGGGATTGCTCGGGTCCACTCCCGCGCCCGTACGCCTGGGCGGTAAGGCCCGTGGTGCCCATCCGCAGAAAGCCGAAGTTCCAGTATACGAAGTTGAAGGCCATGCTGCCCAGTCCCACCGCCGCGATGTGGGTGCCGCCGAGACTGCCCATCAGGGCCGTATCGAAGCTGGAGATCAGCGGTACGGATACGTTGCTGAGGATGTTGGGGACGGCAAGGCGGAGGATCTCCCGGTTCATTTTCACTCCGCGAAGGTCGCTACCCGCCGGGAACTGGAACGAAACTTACAATGTGGATGAGAACAATGCGTTATCCTACCACCGAGGGTGTTTAACCTACCCTTAAGCAACCGGAGCTTTCTCCATCGCGTCTTATCTCCGATCTTACTGGTTAAATCCTCGCCCCATGAAACCCACCGTACTCCCGTATTTCTTCCTGGCATTTGTCCTGTTTCTCTGGACGGGCTGTAAGGAAGACGACGCCACCGTCCTCACCACCCTGAACTACGACGGCCCCAACGTCACTGCCCCCCAACTTCCGCCCGGAAAGAATCTGTTTGCCGCCTACTTTCCCCCCGCGGAGACCCAGCCGTACATAGGGCGCACCATGGACCGCATCACCTTCTATCTCACCCAGATCCCGGAGGCCACCAGCGTAGTGGTGTTCGCCGAGGGGCCCGACGACCGCACCCCCGGCGCCGAGCTGTACCGCAAGAACCTTACCGCTCGCATCAACACTACGGAGTGGATCGAGGATCGCCTCATCCCCGGTATCGAAATTACCGGCGAAGGGCTCTGGCTTGCCGTCGAGGTTGAACTGGCTGACGGTCAACCCTTCTCCGTCGGCTGTGATGCCGGCCGGACGTACGATCCTAACGGAGACCTTCTACTGCTCTCTACCGCTACCCAGTGGACCGGCTTTCGCGATCTCAACGGCGAGCGGGTCAATTGGAACATCCGGGGGGTACTCGCCGAGGAGTAAACCGGCTTTGCGGTTTTTTCCGTAAATTAGATATTTAGCACTTCGTCTCAAACCTGTTTTGCACCGCCTCATCACCATATTGCCCCTATTAGCCACCCTAGTGCTCGCTTCGTGCGAACGCGCGGGCGTTAGTGAGCGCTACGAGATCAGCGGCATCGACGTAAGCCGCTACCAGGGGGTAATCGACTGGGATAGCGTCGCCACGGCAGGACACGATTTTGCCTTCATCAAGGCGTCCGAGGGCTGGAACCACCGCGACCTCGCCTTCCGTGCCAACTGGATGGAGGCCGGCCGCGTAGGAATGCGCCGGGGAGCCTACCACTTCTTTCTGCCCCACACCAGCATCGAGCGGCAGCTGAGCAATTACATCGATCTGGTCAAGCTGCAACCCGGCGATCTGCCCCCCGTACTGGACGTCGAAAGCCGCGGAGACCTTACCGGGCCCGAGCTAGTTACTCACGTTCGGGGTTGGCTCGAGCTGGCCGAAGCCCACTACAGCGTCAAACCCATCCTTTATACCGGCCTCAATTTCTACAACCGCAACCTCGCCGGCCAATTCGACGATTATCCCCTCTGGCTGGCCCGCTACGACGATCGGGAACCAGTGACCGTATGCGGTCGGGAATTTCAGTTCTGGCAGTTTACCGACGGCGCGCAGTCCCCCGGAATCGTAGGCAGGGTAGATCAAAATGTTTTTTTGGGCACCATCGCCCAGCTCGATGCACTGTGTATGCCCTGGCCGTCGCTCCACGAGGATACGCTGGTCGCCAAGAAATAACCGCTACACCTCCTCGGAACCGGGTACCGCGAACTTGCGGCCCGTGAGTCCGTCCGTAAACGCCCGCTTGGTGGTGGAATCGATCCGTAATTGATCGCTGAGGAAATCCGCTAAAAATTCCCCGATCTTGACCGATTCGGTGAGGAAGCCGTCGTGACCGTAATCGGAATGCATCACCTCCAGCCGGCTGTTGGGAATGTAGCGACTCAGAATGCCCTGCTCCTCGATCGGGAAGAGCAGATCGGTATCGATGCTGATCACCAGGGTGGGGGAGCTGATTCTACTCAGGGCTGCGGCAACTCCTCCACGGCCCCGCCCGACATTGTGGGTATCCATACCGCGCGACAGGCCGTAGTAGCACACCGGGTCGAAGCGTTTCCACAACTTGTATCCCTGGTACCGCTGGTAGCTGCTGGCGCGAAAATCGTCGAATACCTCTTCGTCGGAATTGGACTGCGAGCTTACGTAGGTGCGGTAGTGGCGATAACTGAGCATTGCAATCGCACGGGCTGCTTCCAGGCCCAGCTTGCCCGCATCCGGCGCGTCCGTACCGAGGGTAGTATCCGCGCGCAGGGCCATACGCTGACTCTCGTTGAAGGCAATGCCCCACGCGGAATGACGGGCGTTGGTAGCCAGTACGCACAGGAGACCGAAGCGATCCGGCTCGGCACAGGCCCATTCCAGGCAGTGTTGTCCGCCCATGCTGCCCCCCATCAGAAGTCGAATTTTACCGATTCCGAGGTGACCGGCGATGAGGGAGAAAAAGCGAGCGTTGTCCTTGGTCGTGATCAAGGGAAAATCGAGACCATACGTTCTCCCCGTTTCCGGATTATAGCTCAGCGGACTGGTGCTTCCATAACTGCTCCCCAACATATTGACGCACACCACGAAATACTTCTCCGGGTCGATGGTGCATCCCGGTCCGACGAGCCCCGGCCACCAGTCCTGGCAGTCGCTGTTGGCCGTCAGCGCGTGACAGATCCAGATGACGTTGTCCCGTGCCGCGTTCAGCTCACCGAAGGTGTGATACGCCGCGGTAACCCGGGGCAGCACCTGACCGGACTCCAACTCAAAGGGGTGATCTATGTAAAGGTATTTGGTCATGGTCGGGGTATGGGGTCAATGAGTGAATTAATTGATGAGTGAATGAGTGGGTTGATGCACTCATCCACTCATCAAAGCATCCACTCAAATAAGGCCGAGCGCCTGCTCCAGGTCCGCCTTAATGTCGTCGATGTGCTCGATGCCGACGCTGATGCGCAGGGCATTGGGCTCCACTCCGGCGGCACGCTGTTCGTGCTCGTTCAGTTGCTGGTGGGTCGTAGCGGCAGGATGAATGATCAGGGTCTTCGCGTCGCCGACGTTGGCGAGGTGGCTGATGAGCTTGAGGCTGTCGACCACCTTGGTTGCGTCGTCCTTGCTGCCCCTCACGTTGAAGTTCAGTACGCCACCAAAGCAGCCCTCGCGCAGGTACTTCTTGGCGTTGGCGTGACCGGGGTGGTCGGGCAGTCCGACGTAGCTCACGCTTTCCACCTTGTCGTGATCCTGCAGCCACTCGGCCAGGGCCTGGGCATTTTCGCAGTGGCGCTGCACCCGCAGACTGAGGGTCTCGAGGCCCTGCACGAACATCCAGGAGTTGAAGGGGGAGACGGCCGGACCGAAGTCGCGCAGTCCTTCCACCCGGGCGCGAATGGCGAAGGCGATGTTGCCGAAGGGACCGTCCTTTCCGAATACGTCGTTGAAGACCATGCCGTGGTAGCTCGGACTGGGATCGGTAAACTGGGGGTACTTGCCGTTACCGAAGTCGAACTTGCCGCTGTCTACGATCACCCCGCCGATGCTGGTGCCGTGGCCGCCGATCCACTTGGTTGCGGACTGTACCACGATGTGGGCGCCGTGCTCGATGGGGCGGCAGAGGTAGCCGGCCGCGCCAAACGTATTGTCTACTACCAGCGGGAGGTCGTGCTTTTCAGCCAGGGCTCCGAGCCCTGCGAAGTCGGGCACGAGAAAGCTGGGATTAGGGAGCGTCTCGGTGTAGATCGCTTTGGTCTTGTCGTCGATCAGCTTTTCGAAGTCGGCCGGGTCGGTGCTTTCCGCGAAGCGCACCTCGATGCCGATGCGCTTGAAGGCCACCTTAAACTGGTTGTAGGTGCCCCCATAGAGGTAGGCGCTGCTGACGATGTTGTCGCCCGCCGAAGCCAGGTTGTTGATGGCCAGGAACTGGGCGCTCTGTCCGGAGGCGGTAGCCAGTCCCATTGCTCCACCCTCCAGTGCCGCGATGCGCTTTTCAAAGGCGTCGGTCGTGGGATTCATGATCCGGGTGTAGATGTTCCCAAACTCCTGGAGGCCGAAGAGTTTGGCGCCGTGCTCGCTGTCCTTAAAGGTGAAGCTGGACGTCTGGTACAGCGGCAGGGCGCGGCTGCGGGAGTGTTCGTCGACTTCCTGGCCGGCGTGTAGTTGGAGTGTCTCGTAGTGCATGGAATGAAAAAATTGAAGGTTGATGAATGGCAAACGCCGGACCGAGCAGTTCGGCCACCCGGCCATAGAATTTAGGGTTTGGGCGGGGGCGCAGGTGCAGGGGAAGTTTCCGAAAGCAGGGCATGTTGGAGTTCCGAGAACAGCCACGTCACGTCCCGATCGGATATTCGCCAGTTGACGAATGCCGCCCGGAGTCCCGCCTTACCGTTGAGGAAGGTAGGGGAAAGGAAATAGCGACCGTTGTCGTTCAGTCGCTGGAGCAAGCCGTCCACCAATTTCTGGTTGCCCCCCTTAACGGTAAAGGCAACTACGTTGAGACGTACCGGGGCGAGCAGCTCAAAGTGCTCGTGGGCAGCCAACTTTTCGCCGAGTGAAAAAGCCGCTGCGACGCAGCGGGTGACGATATCCTGGTACCCTTGCTTACCGTAGGCCCGCAGGGTGAACCATACCGGTAGGGCCCGCAAGCGGCGGCTGTTTTCCGGCCCGAGGTTGAGGTAGTTGTACTGGTCTCCGGCGTTCCCCAGGTAGGGGGCATTTCCGTTCTGGAAGCTGGCGACCTGGTGGGCTTCGTGTGTTCTGCGGACAAACCAGGTGCCGCTGTCGTAGGGTACGTTCAGCCACTTGTGGTTGTCGACGGTGATGCTGTCGGCATCCTCCCAGTTCCGAAGTCTGCCTCCGGGAAAAAGGTCCTTACCCGGATCGGCCGATTCTGGCAGTAGAGAAGCAAAGCCCCCGAAGGCCGCATCGACGTGAAGCCAAAACGTGTGCCGCTCGCGCAACGCCGCGATTGCGCGAAAGTCATCAAAGTCGGCGGTGTCGACGGTGCCTCCGCTGGCAATTACGATGGAAGCTTCGCCGGGGTGCTCGTCCAGGCGACGGGCTAGGTCTTCAACATCCATTGCCTCCCGGCCGGGGAGGGTAGCAACGCGCACGAGGCTGTTCGTACCCAGGCCGAGCATTCCCAGTACCTTGACTGCAGAGGAGTGGGGGGTAGCGGCGTATACCCTAATTGGGCGGTGTAAGCCTTCCCGGGCCACGTCTGCGCCATCCCGTGCGCCGATCCACTGGCGGGCGGTGGCCAAGCAGGTGAAATTACTCATGGTGGCTCCCGTCACGAATCCTCCGTGAAATGTATCGGGCAGGCCGAGCAGGTCGCGGAGCAGTCCGATCGTTTCGTACTCGATGCGTCCCGACGCGTCGCCGAACCACCGCAGTCCCTGCGGATTCTGGTCGTACACACTCGCCAGCCAGTCGCCCGCCAGGGCGGCGGGGGTGACGCCACCGGTCACGTAGCCCAGGTAGCGGGGCGAGGAGGATGCCACAATGACCTCATCGAAGCGGCGGATGCAGTGCTTCAAGGTAGCCAGCGCACCCCTTCCTTCGCCGAACTCCCGGTCATAGGCCAGGGACGTTCCGCGGACGAAGCCTCCCCGGTAGTGGTTTGGGGGTAGGCTCTCGGCGAGGGGCGGTTGGGCACCGGCGCGGCGCTGGGGCAGGGTGGCCAGGAAGTGGGCAGATTCCTCCAGGACGGCGGCCAGAATATCCGGCAGGGCGGCTTCGTCTTGGTGGAGGGGGAGGTCCTGAACGGACGCGTTGGAGAAGGATGGCATGGGGCGGTAGTTTTATAGGTTCCCGTAACACGGGACAGGCTTTGGCACCTTTTTCCCCGAGCCATCGGGAAAGTGGTTGCCAGGGTTTCACAGAGCCTGATCTCTCCACCCTTCGGTATAAAATCTTCCCCGCACGCTTGCGGGGGATATTAGGGGCGCAAATATAGGTTGGCGGCAGGTAATGTGCAACTGGGGTGGGTCGGTTCGTGGCGTCCCGCCGCGGTCATTACGGGTTAAGGGACTAGCCGCGGCGAGACGCCACGAACCGGGAGTGCCGCGGCGAGATGCCACGAACCGAGACGCCACGAACCGGAATGCCGCAACGAGACGAACCATTCAAAAACCGGAAATTTTTCAATTTTTACTCATATCAATATCTTTTCGGCCCCAAACCCATCACGATACAAATGCAGGAGAACACCGGCAAGCTCCCCCACCGCCCCTTTCGTCACATTCCAATGCACGTTGTTTACCGACTGAAGGGAAGTCTGCCCGTTAACGTTATTGAGAGGTTGCGTCAAGAACGCAGTCGGCTTTATGCCAACCGGGGGAACGATAAGGCGGGAAGTGAAATAGCGCAGGAGGAGTTCGAGGTGCTACTGGATAATGCCTTGCACACCGAATCAAACGGACCGTACCACCTTTCCGATCCTGCTATCGCTACGGCAGTGCTTGATTCCTGGCACTTTATCGCAGAGCGCCTTGGGTTGTTTATATACGCCATTTGCGTCATGAGCAATCACGTGCACGTAATCGCCCGTAGCGCCTCGGGTGAAGACATCGACGCCGGACTGATCATGGGGCGGCATAAGTCATTTACCGGCAAACTATGTAATCGTATTATGGGACAGCCATCGGGACCATTCTGGGAAGTCAGCTACTTTGACCGGGACATTCGAGCAGGCACATTCGATACCGTGATGTGGTACGTCCTCAACAATCCCGTCAAGTGTAATTTAGTAGCGCACTGGGAAGACTGGCCCTGGACCTATTTGAATCCTGAATTTGATGCACTGTATCGCCGCTCGAAGCAGTAAGGTGTACTGGTTCGTGGCGTCCCGCCGCGGTCACTGCGGATTGAGAGGATACCGCGGCGTATCGGTTCGTGGCGTCCCGCCGCGGAGATTACGGGTTGAGGGGATGTCGCGGCGTATTGGTTCGTGGCGTCCCGCCGCGGTCACTTCGGGTTGAGAGTATACCGCGGCGGGACGCCACGAACCGGGATTGCCGCGGCGAGACGCCACGAACCGGGATACCGCGGCGGGACGCCACGAACCGAGACGCCACGAACCGGCGTACCTTGCTACCCAACCAAAAGCTCTCCCGCTTATGCGCTTATCCTTGGGTATTGCCCTGCTCTTAACCGTTTTACCCTGCACCCGCGCGCCCGCCCAAACCGTCTATACCCACGGGCGGCAGCTGACGGGAGCAGTGGCGGAGGGAGTGGACGAACGCCTGCAGCCCTTTTACCACGGCGTGGCGTCGGGCGATCCCCTGGAGGACCGGGTCGTGATCTGGACGCGGGTGACGCCTGATGAATCCGGGGAAGGCGACATCGAAGTAGACTGGAAGGTGGCAACCGACCCTCAACTCGAAAATATCGTGCGGGAGGGAACATACACAACGTCCGACGATCGGGACTATACGGTAAAGGTCGACGTGGATGGGCTGACCGAGGGGACCACCTACTACTACGGGTTCAGGGCCTTGGACCGCAACTCCCTCACCGGCCGCACCAAAACCACTCCCACCGCCGACGCCGCGGATCACCTCAAATTTGGCGTGGTGAGCTGCAGCAATTACCAGGCCGGCTACTTCAATGCCTATGCGCGGTTGGCGGAGCGCAACGACCTCGACGCCGTGATCCACCTGGGCGATTACATTTACGAGTACGCCAACTTCGTGTACGGCAATTCCGAGGTGTGGAACGAGCGCACGGTAGCACCGGATCGGGAAATCGTAAGCCTCTTTGACTACCGCACCCGCTACGGCACTTACCGCCTCGATGCCGACCTGCGCCGGCTGCACCAGCAACACCCCATCATTGCGGTGTGGGACGACCATGAATCGGCCAACGACAGCTACGCCGACGGCGCCAGCAACCACCAGGGCGGGGGAGAGGGCAGCTGGGAAGAACGCAAGGACCGATCGCGGCAGGCCTACTTCGAGTGGATGCCGATCCGGGATACGGGAAATCGAAGCATCTACCGGAAGGTATCCTACGGAAACATCGCCGACCTGATCATGCTCGATACCCGGTTGGAGGGACGCGACCAGCAGATCCTCGATGTGACCGACCCCGCCCTATACGCCGCGGACCGGACGATACTTGGAAGCACCCAGAAGGCGTGGCTGCGCGACCAGCTCATGAATTCTTCCGCCCGTTGGAAACTCGTGGGCAGCCAGGTTATGTTTTCGGAATTTAACGTGGGGTGGTCCGGGCCGCTGGTTGGGCAGACGTACGAGTTCGTGGAAAGCGGATTTCTGGACATCTGGGACGGCTACCCGGCCGAGCGGCGACAACTCACCGACTTCATCACCGGGGAGGCGATCGACAACGTGGTGCTGCTGACGGGCGATTTCCACATCAGCCTGGCCTTCGAAGTGGCCGACCCGCCCAACGAACTGAGCTTTCGGGAAGTGGACGGACTGGGGCGAGTGCCCGTGTATACTCCTACGGCGTATGATCCCGAAACCGGTGTCGGTGCAGTAGCCGTGGAATTTGGCACCCCCAGCATTAGTGCGGCCAATTTCGATGAGAACGCCTTTCTACCCCTGGCCCTCTCCCTGCAGGCTCAGATCAACCGGCCCCTGCGCCCTAACGACACCCTCGACCTCGGCAACCCGAATCCGCACATGAAGTACGCCGACCTGATCCAACACGGCTACTATTTGCTGGACGTTAGTGAGCAAGCGGTACAGGCGGATTATTACTACAGTCCGATACTGGAGCCCAGCACCGAAGAATCTTACGGGGCCGGCTTCACCAGTGCCGTCGGTAGCCACCGTCTAGAGCGGACCGCAACTGCCGCGAGCCCGAAAGCCCGACAGGATACTCCCGCACCGGCCGATCCACCGGGGTTGACGAGTACCACCCGGGAACCGTCTGACCTGACGGTCTTGTCCCTATCGCCGAATCCCACCACCGGGCCCATCAATTTGAACTACGCGCTGCGGGCACCGGGCCGCGTCGCCGTATCTTTGGTCGACGCTTCCGGCCGCTACGTTCGCCAACTGCGGCAAATGCAACAGGGCGCCGGACTGTACACCCTGGTAGCCAATTTGGATGATCTTGCGGCGGGAACTTACTTTCTACGCATCGTAACTCCGGGCGGCGCGACCCTCCTGCCGTTTGTGCGGCGTTGACCGCCCGACGAATGCACCTCAACTTAATCCTATGCCGTTCAAGCTACTTCTCTGCTTCCTGCTGCTTTTTCAAGCGATCGACCTGCGCGCGCAGGATGGCGGAGGACTGGATTTCGAGTTCGGGTCGACCCTTTACCGCAACAGCCGGCCCGCCGAACTAGCGGACAACGATGGTTTGCAGGAGCGCCTCAAACCCTTTTACCACGGGGTAGCATCGGGAGACCCGCTGGCCGATCGAGTAATCATCTGGACCCGCGTGACCCCGGAAGTGCTGGACGATCAGAGCGTCGACGTGAAGTGGGTAGTGGCTACCGATACCGGGCTTAAAAAGGTGGTTCAATCGGGCACCTTCACCACCTCCGCCGCGCGCGACTACACGGTGAAGGTGGACGTGACCGGACTGACACCGGGCACCACTTACTACTACGGATTTACGGCCCTGGGGGCAAATTCACTTACCGGCCGTACCAAGACCACTCCGACCGGCGACGGCGTCGACCAACTCAAGTTCGGGGTAGTGAGCTGTAGCAACTACCAGGCGGGCTACTTCAACGCATACGGTCACCTGGCCGCACGGAACGATATTGACGCCATTCTTCACCTGGGCGATTACATCTACGAATCGGCCAATCCGGGGGTGGAAAAAGATTCCATCATTAACGAGCGGCCCATCGACCCGGCCATCGAGGTCGTGAACCTGTTCGAGTACCGGGCGCGCTACAGCACCTATCGTCTCGATACGCAGCTGATGCATGTCCATCAGCAACACCCCCTTATTGCCGTCTGGGACGATCACGAGTACGCCAACAACAGCTACAAGGACGGCGCCCACGGGCACCAGCAAAACGAGGGCGACTGGCAGGCGCGGAAGGCCGCCGCAAAGAAAGCCTACTTCGAATGGTTGCCGATCCGCGACCCCCAGGGTGGTAGCATCTACCGGAGCCTCCGGTACGGCGACCTCGTCGACCTCATCATGCTCGATACACGCATCGAAGCCCGCGAACAACAGATCTACAACGTCCTCGACCCGGCCCTACAGTCGGCGGACCGTACCCTACTGGGCACCCCCCAAAAGACATGGCTGAAGGATCAGTTGCGGCAATCGACCGCCCGCTGGAAAATCATCGGACAGCAGGTGATGTTTTCTCCCTTTAACATTGGCTGGGCGGGCCTGGCCATCGACCGATCGTATAACGAAACGGAAAGCATGTTCCTCGATACCTGGGCCGGATACCCGGCCGAGCGGGCGGAAATGATCGACTTTATCGAGGAAGAAAGGATCGATAACGTGGTGATCCTTACCGGGAGTTTTCACTCCAGCGTAGCGTACGAGGTGACCGAAAAGCCAGTATCGGTAACGTTTCGCAGTATGCTGGGGTACGACAGCATTCCCCGCTACCGGCCGGACCCCAGCTACGATGCCACCACGGCCGCCGGTGCGGTAGCCGTAGAGTTTCTTACGCCAAGCATTACCTCAGCCAATTTCGACGAGACGGTGGGACTAAGTGCCGCGACCCAGCTTTCCAATCAGGTGAATAAACCCCTTGAGCCCCTTCCGGGAGTCGACCTCGGCAACCCCAACCCGCACATGAAGTACGCCGATCTGCTGAGCCACGGATATTTCCTGTTAGACGTTGGGCCGGATCGGGTACAGGCCGATTACTTCTACAGTGATATTCTTGAGGAGGGGGCAGCGGAGCGGTTCGATACGGGGCTGACCAGTACCCACGGTACCCATCAGTTGGTGACGGCCACCGCGCCGGCCGCGGCTAAACGAACGCAGGATACACCCGCGCCCGCCGAGCCACCGCGCTTGTCGACTAGTGTGGTTCAAGGATCTGGAATCCGCTTGCTGTCGATCTATCCCAATCCCGTTGCTCATCGGTTGTACGTGCAGTACGGACTGAGGGTAGGTGGTGAAACGCGGCTCCGCATACTGGATGCAAGTGGCCGTACGCTTGGTGTTCCCCGGGTGGAGCGGCAGGGGGCCGGGCTGTATACTTACGACGTGGAAGTGAGTGCCCTGCCGGCCGGAACCTACTTTCTCGAGATCAGTGGGGCTGGCGGTCGGGTGGTGCAGCCCTTCGTGCGGCAGGTCGGCCAATAGGAAATGTGTGTGGAGAATTGCTATTTTCGCGTCACATTTCGATCATCGAACTTTTGAAGCGCAGGGAAGCCTAATCGTTTTTTCCCCTGCGGCCATCTAGATCGCTTGTCATCGGAGACGGAACCCCTCTCTCTTCTACAACAAGTTAATCTTCCACATTTATGGTTTCAACTATACTTACGGCAGTACCCGCGTTGGGTATCCTAGCCCTCATTTTTATGGCCATCCGGTTCAGCTGGGTGAGCAAGCAAGATCCCGGCAACGAGCGCATGGTGCGCATCGGGAATAATATTGCCGACGGCGCCATGGCTTTTCTCCGGGCCGAGTACCGGGTACTGGCCATCTTCGTAGTGGTCGTAGCGGCCATCCTGATCTTTACCGCCGATGCCGCCACCTCGAGTTACATGATCGGGGTAAGCTTCATTCTGGGTGCGATCTGTTCGGCCCTGGCCGGATTTATCGGCATGCGGGTGGCCACCAAGGCCAACGTGCGTACCACCAACGCCGCCCGGGAGAGCCTGGGTAAGGCCCTGGGTGTGGCCTTCGCCGGTGGTTCCGTAATGGGACTCGGCGTAGTCGGTCTGGGCCTGCTCGGACTGGGCTCCCTGTTTGTCCTCTTTCAGGGTATGTTCGTACCCGAGGGCACGGTAGCCGGTACCGCCGAGGCGCAGTTTGCCATCGTTCGCGTGATCACGGTACTGACCGGCTTCAGCTTCGGCGCCTCCTCCATCGCCCTTTTCGCCCGCGTGGGCGGCGGTATCTACACCAAAGCCGCTGACGTTGGTGCCGACCTCGTCGGTAAGGTGGAAGCCGGCATCCCCGAAGACCACCCCCTGAACCCCGCCACCATCGCCGATAACGTAGGCGACAACGTGGGTGACGTGGCCGGTATGGGTGCCGACCTGTTTGAGTCTTACGTAGGCTCGATCATCGGTACCATGGTCATCGGTGCGGCATTTATCATTCTTCCTGAATTCGCCGGTAGTGAGATCGGCGGACTCAATGCCGTACTGCTTCCGCTGGTTGTGGCCGGCATCGGTATTCTCGCGTCCATCATCGGCACCTTCTTCGTGCGGGTGAGCGAGGGTGGAGACCCCCAGAAGGCCCTGAATACCGGTGAGCTCATCGCCGCCGCCATCATGCTGGTCCTGACCTTTTTCGCTGTAACCACCATGCTTCCCGCGGAGTGGACGATCGGAATGGACGGGCTCGGCAAGCAACTGGTGGACGCCAAGGGCAATCCGGTAGTCTTCACTTACACCAACATGGGTGTTTTCTACGCCATCATCCTCGGCCTCGTAGCGGGTCTGGGCATCGGCTACATCACCGAGTACTACACCGGTACGGGTACCAAGCCCGTACAGGGAATCGTGGACCAGTCCGCCACCGGTGCTGCCACCAACATCATTGCCGGACTCGCCGTCGGTATGCGTTCTACCGCCCTGCCAATCCTCGTGCTGAGCGCCGCCATCATCGGTGCGTACTACTTCGCCGGTCTCTACGGCATCGCCATTGCTGCGGTGGGTATGCTCTCCAACACCGGCATTCAGCTGGCCGTCGATGCTTACGGACCGATCTCCGACAACGCCGGGGGTATTGCCGAAATGGCTAATCTGCCCAGTGAAGTCCGCGAGCGTACCGATAAACTCGACGCCGTAGGTAATACCACGGCCGCCATCGGTAAGGGATTTGCCATCGGTTCCGCCGCCCTGACCGCCCTGGCCCTCTTTGCCGCCTTTATGCAGACGGCCGGGATCACGACCATCGACATTTCCAACCCCTACGTCATGGCCGGTCTCTTCCTGGGAGCCATGCTGCCCTTCCTCTTCAGTGCCTTCTCCATGGAGGCCGTAGGACGCGCCGCTAACGACATGATTCAGGAGGTACGTCGCCAGTTCCGGGATATCCCCGAGCTCAAGGCCGCTCTCGAAGTGATGCGCCGTGCCGGTCACGATGAGACCAAGTGGTCCCCCGCCGACAAGCTCACCTTCGATGCCGCCGACGGAAAGGCCGACTACGCCAAGTGTGTAGAGATCTCCACCGAAGCTTCCATCCGCGAGATGGTGATGCCCGGTCTGATTGCCGTACTCGCCCCCGTGGTGGTCGGTTTTGCTCCCCGCTTGTTCGGCTCCGACGTAGGTGCCGAGATGCTGGGTGGCCTCCTTGCCGGGGTTACCAGTGCGGGTGTCATGATGGCGATCTTCCAGTCCAACGCCGGTGGCGCCTGGGACAACGCCAAGAAGATGTTCGAGGAAGGTGCTTCTGTACAGGGTACCCTCTACTACAAGGGTTCTGAGCCCCACAAGGCTGCCGTTGTCGGTGATACCGTCGGCGATCCCTTTAAGGATACCTCTGGTCCTTCCCTCAATATCCTCCTGAAGTTGATGAGTGTGGTCGCCCTGGTGATCGCGCCGCTGCTGTAACCGTCGTTGGCCGAGCCTAAGCTCGTCCGCCGACTAGTATTAGGAAACACGAAACGCCCCCGCTGATTCTTTCGGTGGGGGCGTTTCGTGTAGCGACGGCCTTCAGCCGTCAAGCTGTTTCCGACGTACCGGCAGCGTGTCGGCTCAAGCCGACGCTACTAATAAATCATCCACCGCGAAGTCACCCAGGTGCAGACTGGTAAAGGTCTCGCCCGCCTTAAAGATTTCCTGTTTCGCGTAGTTACCCTCCGCCGGTCGGGGCTCGGTGAACCGCTCGATCTGTTTTTCGTAGATGTTGACGATCCAGTACTCCTGGATTGCGGCCATGGCGTACACCAGCATTTTAGCGGTACGGTCGAATCTTATGGTAGAGTCGGAAACTTCAATTACTAGAAGGAGGTCTTGCGGGAATGGGTGGTGATCTTTATACCTATCCGCTGGCCCAATTGCAACATATACATCAGGCTCCGGCTCAGAATCGTCTAAGAGGGTAACCGGGTTTTGTACGTCAACGTAATAAGCTGATGCAGGAAACCGCTGAGTAAATAGCCGCATTATCTTATTTACTACCCTGCGGTGATCTATTCCGACCGGAGACATATCTATTAATTTACCAAATAACAATTCCACCCGGTCATTTTCATCCAAAAACCCCGCCTCCACCATCTTATGGTAACGGTCGACGGTCCAGCGCATGGTGGGCAGCTGGGCGATGGTCTCGGCGGCGGTAAGTAACTCAGTCATGGCAGGTAACTTGGTACTAAGTTAACGCAATGGGGCGTGCCTGAGGTTTTCTTACTGGCGCAAAGCTGCTTTACGTAAGTAGCGACGGCCTTCAGCCGTCAAGCTGTTTCTTACCTACCGGCAGCGTGTCGGCTCAAGCCGACGCTACTTTACAGCCTTCAGCCGTCAAGCTGTTTCCGACGGGCTGACAGCGTGTCGGCTCAAGCCGACGCTACTAATAAATCATCTACCGTAAAATTACCCAGGTGCAGGCTGGTAAAGGTCTCGCCCGCTTTAATGATTTCCTGCTTTGTGTAAGTGCCCTCCGCCGGCCGGGGATCGGTAAAGCGCTCGACCTGTTTTTCGTAGACGGTGACGATCCAGTATTCGACAACACCGGCCACGGCGTAGCTGAATTTTTTGGCGGTTCGATCTCGCAACAGGGTGCTGTCGGACACTTCCACCACGAGCAACAGATCCTCCGGATGGGGGTGGTGGTCGTAATTGACTAGGGGACCTTGAGCAACGAACAGGTCCGGTTTCGGCTCGGAGTCGTCGACCAGGGTGACGGGGTCCTGTACCCCAATGGTATAATTTTCCTGTGGAAAACGTTCGATGAAGTAGCGGGCTAAGTGCTTGACTGCTTTTCCGTGCAGTACACCAATCGGCGACGTCGGGACTATTTTTCCAAAGAGGAGTTCAACCTTGTCGTCATCGCTGAAAACTCCCGCCGCAATGGCCGCGTGGTACCGTTCCAGCGTCCAGTGAAAGTCCGGCAGCTTGGTGATCGTTTCGGCCTCGGTGAGTATTCGCGTCATGACGGGTGTATACACTAAAGATAACGAACAACCGGATATCGGGTTTCCGGCACGGCAATTACCTTCGCCCCATGTCCAACTTCCCCAAACTCGGTATCCTCGGCGGCGGCCAGCTCGGAAAAATGCTCTGTCAGGCGGCGGCCGACTGGCACCTGCCGGTGTACGTGCTCGACCGGTCCGACGACTTCCCGGCAGCCCCCTACGCCACCGTATTTCAGCGGGGCAACTTCCGCGATTACGACGACGTGATGGCCTTCGCCCGCGGCCTCGACGTGGTGACCATCGAGATCGAGCACATCGACACCCGGGCGCTGCACGAACTGGAAAAGGCGGGAGTGAAGGTGTACCCCCAACCCGCCGTCATTGACCTCATAAAGGACAAGGGACTGCAAAAGCAGTTCTACGCCGACCACGACATTCCCACTACCGACTTCCAGTTGTTTGCCAGTAAGGAGGAGGTCATTCGGGCGGTGAACGCAGGAGCAGTGAAACCACCCTTCGTGCAAAAATCCCGCACCGGAGGCTACGACGGACAGGGGGTAAGCATCATCCGCTACCGCGAAGAAGTGGAAGAAAAGCTACTGGACGGGGCCTGCCTCGTTGAGCAACTCGCCGACATCGACAAGGAACTGGCCGTCATCGTGGCCCGCTCCGCTACTGGCGAAGTAAAGGTGTTCAACACCGTGGAAATGGAGTTTCACCCCACCGCCAACCTGGTGGAGTTCGTGGTCTGCCCCGCCGCCCTCGACGGCGATACCGACGGCCGCGCCAGCAAACTGGCCGTGGACGTGGTGCAAAAAATGGAGATCGTGGGACTGTTGGCCGTGGAGCTTTTCCTTACCAAAGACGGTCAGATCCTGGTGAACGAAGTTGCCCCCCGGCCCCACAACAGCGGTCACCATACGATCGAGGCCTGCGCCACGAGCCAGTACGCCCAACACCTGCGTGCCATTCTCGGCTTGCCCTTAGGAGATCCACAGCTCCTGCGCCCCGCCGCCATGATCAACCTGCTGGGGGAAGCGGGCCACACGGGTCCCACCCACTACGCCGGCTGGATGGACGTGCTGGCCATCCCCGAAGTGTACCCCCACCTGTACGGAAAGGCGGAGACGCGGCCCTTCCGCAAAATGGGTCACCTGACCGCCCTGGGCGATACGGTGGCCATGGCCCGGGAGCGCGCGGCGAAGGCGAAGGAGCTGCTGCACATCGTGACCGAGTAGGGAAAATTACCGGTCGTCGACCCCCTTTCCGCTCAGGATGTGGGCCACGTAGCGTTCTACCCGCGACACCCGCGTTTTGGACTGCTTGGCGGAGCCGAAGTGGATCAGGTAGGCGCGCTGACGCCCCGGTGTGAGGGCTTCGAAGGCAGTTTTCAGCTCGGGTGAGGCGGTTAGTTTTCGCTGAAACTCCTCCGGCACCTCCAGCTCCGAGGTCTTTTTCAGCTTCACCTTCAGGCCGGCTTTTTCTACCGCCTTAGCCTGTTTGAGGTAGCCTTCGAGGATCGGTTGTCGCTCCCGGATCTCTTCGAGGCCAGTAAAGCGCAGTTGCCGCATAGCCTGGGTGTGTTCCCCCGGCTGGACAAGCAGACCGTGGGGATCCTTCAGCAGCGCGCCCTTGAAAAACATGAGGGCACAGTGGGGTTTGAATCCGGCGATCACGACTACGTTACTTCCTTCGTAGGCATAGCAGGGCTTGCCCCACTTGAATTCTTCCTCCAGTCCGGCGGCCAGGAGAATGCCGCGGAGTTTCTCCATTTCCGGCTGCCACTTTTTGGCTTTGCCGAGGTAAGCGTCCACCTTCGGGTTCATACTGATTTGCTTGTCGTGCGTGAGTGAGCAAAGTAGCTAAAACCAGTCAATCCGCGGGCGTACCGGGCTTTGGGCGGCAGCCACGGGGGCAAATGAAGGCCGCTCCAACCGGTTGAACCAGTGGAGCGGCGGCTTCATCCTAATGGGTGCTTCCCCAGTAGTAAGGCTATGCTAGTGAATCACGACTTTACGGCCGATACTTCGTTGCCCGTCGGCCAGTCGCAGGTAGTATACTCCGCGCGGCAGGTGGTCCACCGGGAGGCGCAGGGTCATTGCCTGGCGCGTGGCTTCCACTTCCGTCCGGTACAGGCGCTTACCGGTGGGATCGTACAATTCAACGGCAAGTCGGCCAGGGCGGGCGGGCAGCAATTCGACGAAGAGCTGGTCCGAAGCCGGGTTGGGGTAGACGTGGAGGAAGTCGAACAGTTCGATCTCCGCCACCGCTACGAGGCAGGACGTCGAGTTAACGACGGTGCTGCTGTCCTGCAGGGGATTGGCGACGTCCGGGCAAATGTCCAGATCGTTGCGTACTCCGTCTCCGTCGCGGTCTTCGTCGCAGGCATCGCCGATACCGTCCTTGTCGAGGTCGTTCTGGTCGGCATTGCTGATGCTGGCGCAGTTATCGGTGGCGTTTGCCACCCCGTCGCCGTCGCCGTCGCCGTCGGGTTCGGCCACGTCGCCGACGCCGTTGTTGTCGGAGTCGGTCTGGTCGGGGTTCTTGTAGTAGGGGGCATTGTCGACCTCATTGGCCACTCCGTCGCCGTCGATGTCGTCGTCGCAGGCGTCGCCGATGCCGTCCTTGTCCAGGTCCCCCTGTTCGGGGTTTGCGGCCAGGCTACAGTTATCGACGGTGTTGAGGACCCCATCGCCGTCATCGTCGGTACTTTCTTCCCCGGTGTTGTCGCTCCCGATGGTAAACGACCATTCGAGCGGTTCGGCGAGGGGATTGCCGTAGAGATCCTGCACGTCCCGGACGGTTAGAGTGAACCGCTCACCGTTCTGATCGAACAGGTTCTGGTCCGGGCGGAAGAGCAGTTGACGATCCGAGCAACCAACGGAGGTGGGAATGATGGTGCCGTCCGAGGTGCGGGTGAGGGTCACGTCTTCCGCCGAGATCACCATGCAGTTGATGGCTTCGTTGAAGGCGGCCGAGAGCACGTCACCGCGGGAGTACTCTCCATCGGCGGGTTCTGGTACGCCGAAGAGCTTCGGACCGGTACGGTCGACGCGGCCGGCCACGGATTCGGAAAAGACGTAGCCCTGATCGCAGTTCAGGCGGGCGCGCAGTTGGTAATTCCCGTCAGGCAGTTCTCCCAGGTCCAGGGAAACTTCGGTCCCTCCCGGCAAGTCGGACAGGTCGCCGGGTTGCAGGGTGCGAATGGTTTCCCAAACGTTCGTTCCGGTAGCGGCGTACTGAATGATTACCCGGTTCAGTTTGTCCTTTTCGTAGTTCGTGAGCCGTACGGTCTGTAGGTCCGCGTCTGCGGTGCTGACTACCCACTCGGTTTCGGGCGTGGTGAGATTGATCGGGCTACAGTCGTTCTGGAAGTAAGCGGACAATTTTACGGTACGGTAGATTGAATTATCGCAGTCCGAGCTCAGTCTAAATTCCAGGTCGCGGTAGGTAAATGCGTTGGGACCCCGTTCAATGGTGACGGTTGCCTCGGCCTGGTTGTTATAGGGGACTGTGTAGGGGATAGACCCCTGTATTTCACTTCCTCCAAGGCGGACGCGCGCTCCGTCGGGATTGCTAGCCTGGTTAAAGGACAATCGATAGGTACGCGTCTCCTCACTCTGGCTAACGTTGAGTATCCGGAGCTTGAAGACGGCCTGCCCGTTGGGATCTACATCCGTGGCTACCGGTTCTTCTACCAGCAGACGCAGGTCATCCCGGGGCTGGGTTCCCGGCTCGTGGGGGCAACTGGACCGTCCGCTCACCAGGTCGAATACGGGGGTGCTGTAGACGGGGTCCGTTTTGATGTCGACGGAAAAGTAATCGCCCTGATCGTCGTCGCTAAGGTGGAATCCGGTGACCGTGCTTTTGGTGACGGAGTTGCTCTGGGACTGTCCCATTTGCATCCGGAAGGTTGTCTGTACGCCCCCGGAAAATCCTACGCCGGCCACCTCCATGCCGGTTTCAGCGGCGACCTCAGCGTCAATGGTTTCCATAAATTCGATGGTCATGGCGTGGGTGCTCGTCGCGGAAGTGGAGGCATCGTAGGGTGCCAGCGCGCTGAAGGATTTGTTCTCCACGAAGTTGGCGTCGGCCTTAAGCTGGTTGTTGCGTTGCAGGGTCTGTTGCCATACCGAGACTTGGTTCTGGTAGTGCGCCACCGTATCCGGGTTCGCCGTTTGATTGAGGACGATCAAGCGGTTCAGCTCCGGGATGAGGACGTTGCGAATATGATCCTCGGTGTATATGTAGGTGGTGGCGAAGCCGTCGTTGCCCATGATCAGGTTCACGTCGGTTTCCAGGGTACAGCCGTTCGGATCAAAGATCAGCTCGTCGGCCAGGGCATAAATGATGTTCATGGCCGCCCCGATGAACACGTCGCCCTCCGCGCCGGTCACGGCCTCGTTGTTGGAGGTGGAGAAACGCTCCGTGGTGGTTATTTCCGTCAGTAGTTCCTCGTTACGGTTAGAACTGGCCCCGATGCTCATGGAGGCCTTCAGATCGCCCCAGACCGAGAACTCGGTTACGTAGCCAAAGCCCACTTCGAACTTGGCTCCGACTTTCAATTTTGTCCAGACGTTTGTCGTGTTTTCCCGTTTAGCGGAGAAGGACATCGCCGACTGGATCGTAGCGTCGCTACCCAGGTAGCTGTAGCTCGCGTCGCCCGGGGGGTCACGTAAGATCAGGAGCGGAAGTTCGGGAGAAACGGTGGCAAACGTTTTTTCCCGAGCCCGAACCCCGGTCACGATGGCCTGCTGGGTTACGGTAGCTTCTCGGCCCTCCACCTCGGCCGTGAACGTGATTCCTTTGGTGTAGGGGCCTACGATGTTCGGTTCGCCGGCTTCGATGGAGTACCTCACGCGACCGTTCTGAATGGGTAAACGAATGGGCTCCGCTCGGTCGCTGATGGCATCGGTAATGATCAGCACCCCGGTGTCCACGGGGCAAACGTTTACTTCTTCCCAGACGGTGATGTCCAGATTATAGGCGGTATGCTGCTCGAGGATCGGTAGGTCTTGGTAGCAGGAAGACTCCAGGTCGCTGATTACGATGGTGGGAGGGTTGCGGTAGGTGAAAAGCAGGACAGAATCTTGGTCGGAGAGATCGATGTCGCGCGCTTCACCGAAAAAGCCTTCGATCTCTCCCCCATCGTAGCCCGGGGCGGCGACTACGTTGCTGATCTCCACCCGAAAGGGCCTAGCCGGCAGTTCGAAGGCGTAGTAACCCGAATCGGCGCTCGTGGTCGTCTCCCGAACGAGGCACTTATCGGCGGTAAATACCCGCACCGTTGCCGTACCGAGATACTGCTCGCAGCCGGCGCGAACGTAGCCGGAGAGGGTTCGCCGTGTTTCGTCCTCTATAATCAGTCCCATAACATCCGCGGCGACCGTCAGCTCCTGACGGGCCGGCGAAAAGACGTGATCGCCCAGTTGGGGAGTGATGGTGTACTTCCCGGCCTGGGGCATCACCAGATCAAAGGTGCCGTCGTGGCTAGTGACGTTGCCTAAATTGTTGCCATTAATGAGCAACTCTGCACCCGCGACCCCGCAGGTATCCAGACCATCAACCTGTACGACGCGACCTGAAACCACGAAGGAGGTGGTATCGGTGAAGTTGACGTTGCGCTCTACGGTAATCCGGGGGGTGAGGGTGCGAGTGATGAAATTCGGATCGAAGCCGTGCCCCTCCTTGGAGGGTTCAATGCGAAACTTGGCTTCCTCTCCGTAGTATAGATTGTCGATCCGGTACCGCCCGTCTGCTTCGGTAGTTGCACAGTTGCGGGCACCGCTCGCCCGGCCCGGCAGGTTGTTCTCAAGGGTTGCACATACGGTCACCCCCTCTACGCCGGCGGAACTACCGGAAACCCCGGGTTTCGTAGCTACCGTACCCTCTATCAGGCCCACCGGGGGGTAAAGTTCCAGGGGCTTGGAAGTGGCCCGCTGGCCGAAGGCCTCAATCTCAATGGTGTATTCATAGGGGCCGAAACCGGGAAAATCCTTCGTAGTGTAAGTGCGGGCCCGAGCCGTGTCAATCAGCGTGGCGATCAATCGGCCATCACGCTTCACGCGGGTCACGATCTGGTCGTCGGGTACGTCGGTGCGCATCTTCCAGTGCAGTTCGAAGCCCCCGTCGGGGGTGACGGCGAAGGAGTCCAGGACCGGGGCACGCAAGTCGGCGGTGCTGAGCTTGATCGACTGGGAGGCGTAGGTGTAGCCACAGCGTGTGGTACAATCCGAAGCATAACTGCCGGCATCGTAGTTCAGTGTCGCCTCGTAATCTTTGCGACCGGGCCCTACCGGAACGGACAGTTCACCGGTCCACGGCGTGGTGGTGCGCGTCCCCTCCTTGCGTTGGGCCAGTTCCTTACCCTCGCGGGTGATGGTTACGGACTGAGGAGGTTTTATGCTTTCATTTCCGCAACCACACAGCGAGGCGTTCGGTGGCGTTACGGTAAAATTAACCCCAGCATAGTAGTCGCTACTGGCAGACTGCCCCCCGGCCGCGACCTGAGCCGGCTTTTCACTGCGTGAAGTTACCCGAACACCCCGTACCCGATCGAACCAGGCCGGCTCAAGCTTTGCACCGGTGCCCAGTCCGTCGTTGTCGATGTACGTCTCACTTTGCCCGTTCAGGCCATTGGCGTTAAAGACAACAGCCTCAACTAAGCCCTTTACGATAATGTATTCGTATCCGTCAAACTTGATCAGCTGCTGTTTGTTGGGTCCGGCGTCGTAGTCGCCCGGTCCAAAGCCCTGGAAAATGTAGGGACGGCCGACCTCCCCTTCTTCGTCAAAGAGATAAACGATGGGCGTATCAACGGCAATCCGTTCGACCTTCATGAATTCCGCCCGATCACGCCAGTTGCCGAGGTCCGGATAGTTGCCAGGAAACAACTTGAGGTCATAGGCGGGGCTATGAGCTGAATTCCCGTCGTACAACGTCACCATTAGTCCAAGTGGGATGACGATGGAAGCCACGTTATTCTGATAGTTGATTCCACTCATGTTTAGTGACTGGGGATCGGATTGTGGGAGTAGCGTCATTTTGGTGCCGCCGAAGTTTACATCGGGGTAAATGGTGACTTCATCACCCGCCTCGGTGGCGGGTCCGGGCATTGGCTGTGCAAGAATAGCCGGGACATGAAGCAAGCAAAGTGCGATGATCGCAACAAGCGCAAGGACGGGTTGAGTAAATTTTGGGTGCATGATCTATAGTGTTGGGAGTATAGGAATAGCCCGGCGACCGGTCGGTCACCGGGCCCTTTCCAAAAATTCATAGTGTGAAAACTGAATGCAGGGAGTAACGCGCCTTACTTCTTAGCGGCTTCCGCCAGCTGGTGGGTATCGGCATATTGCTGGAAGGCGGTCACCTTCCCGTCCTTCATCGTCCAGAGGTGGGCAACCTGGGCGTCGATCACCTTGCCGCTGCCCTTGCGGCGGGCATCGTAGCGGAGGGTGGCCAGCACGCGGTTGCCGTCGACGGCGTGGAGCTCGATGTCCTTCAGCTTGAAGTAATCGTGCTCGGCACCGAGGCGGGCGAAGACGCCGTTGAGGACGGCGTCGGGACCGATGTAGGGATTGCCGTCGGCCATCGCATTGCCTTCGGCCTCATTCCAGACGATCTTGGGATCCATGGCGGCAAGCACGGCGGGGATGTCGCCCGTGGAGAAGGCATCGTAGATGTTCTGGATCACCGTTACGTCGCCGGTTTGTGGGAGCAGGCCGAGCTGCTCGTAGAAGACCAGGTCGTTCATGAAGTCCTGCTCCTGGGCGATCTTGCCGTTCTGCATGCGGATCAGGGTCACGCCCTGCACGTCGACCGACTTGCCCGTGGCGGGAATACCGAAGAACTCACCCGTGTGCTTGCCGGCGAACCGCCAGTGCTTGACGAGCCGGTCGCCCTGGCCGAAGACGCTCTCCACTGTAAAGTCGATGTCCGAGAAGCCGGTTAGGTAGTGCTGGTAGTGGGCGCGGAAGTCTTCGATGCCGGTGACGTCCCCCGCTTCGCTCACCATACGGATGTCGGAGGCGAAGTTGGCCGCATTGATCTCGCCGATTTGCCGCTGGTTGATGATGCGGTCCCAGACCGACTCCACGTGTTCGAGCTTCTGTGCGAGGGCGGGGTCGGCGGTCGCTTCCGGCTTGTCGGCTTCTCCGGTGGCCTGACACCAGTCGGTAAACACCTGCTGCACCCGGTCGTAGGACGCCGTCATCCCCATGGCCGCCGCCTGGTTGTAGTAGCGGACGGACGCGGCGTAGTCCTTGTTTTCGGCGTAGTACTCGGCCATGCTGTCGTAGGCGTTTGCCTCATCCGGAGCCAGGGCGAGGTACTTGTCGAAGTAGGTTTTTGCCTCCGCCATAAGGCCCTGTCCCATTTTGAGGTAGCCGAGCCCGTTGTACACCGGGGCGAAGTCGGGCGCCAGTTCGGTGAGGCGCAGGGCGTAGCGTTCGGCGGCTTCCGCATCCTTATCCGTATAGGCGGCGTGGAGGTAGGTCCATTCGTAGGCTTCGGGTACCGCGGGGTACTCCTTCGTCAGCTTTTCCATGGTCTTGGCGGGACTGGCGTCCGGATCGTCCCGGAGTGCGACCAGGTACTCGCGCATGATCCGTTCGGCCGGCGTGAAGCCGGCGGGGTCGATGGCCAGCGCCCGCTCGATCAGGGCCGGCTTGTCGTCCTTGGGGGCCAGCACCTGGATGGAGTACACGAGCGCCATGAAGTAATCGGGATCCGCCGCGAGTGCTTCGGCCAGTGTCTCCCGTGCGGTCGCAAAGTGAATGTTGGAAGCCTGGTAGGAAGCGGTCCGGTAAGCCTCCTTGGCCGTGGTGGAGGTAGTGGAGACCGGGAGGAAGAAATCCTGGCCGATCACCGGCGCAGCGGCGCCCAGAAAGAGGAGGTAAAGAAGAATGCGTATTGTGTAGTTCATAGCGTCTGTCGTTTTGATTCGCTACAAAACTGCCACCACGCCCGCCGCGGCCCGTTGACGCATCGGACAAAGGCTAGGACATAATTGTTATGACACTAAAAAAACCGTGTACTTATCTTACAAATAGGGTGAAGGATATGTGCTAAGTATCTATCTTTCAGTCCGTTACAAAGTGACTCGGCGGGTGGCGGTACTCCTGCTGAAAGGTACGCGAGAAGTAGCTCGGATCGCTGAAACCGACGCGGTAGGCGATCTCCGAAACCGTATACCCGCCGGTGCGCAGCAGTTGCATCCCTTCCGCCAGGCGGTAACTGCGGATAAAGCGCGAGGGGGTCTTGCCGGTGATCGCCTTTACCTTGCGGTACAGCTGCATCTGACTGAGCCCGGCGGCGGCGGCCAGTTCGGCGACGCCGAAATTCGCGTCGTCCAACTGGGCACCGATGAGATCGTGCAGTTTGCGGACGAAGGCGTCTTCCCGCGATTCGGGGGTACCGTTTGCCTCTACCGTAGCGTTGCCCGCGCCGGCGTAGCGGGTCCGCAGGCGACGGCGGGATTCGATGAGTTTTTCGATCCGTACGTTCAGCTCTTCCTTGTCGAAGGGTTTGGTGAGGTAGGCATCGGCACCGAATTTGAGGCCCTGGATCCGGGCGTCCGGCGTGGTCTTAGCGGTGAGGAGGATGATCGGGATGTGGCTCGTGCGCTCGTCGGCCTTCAGCGTTTCGCACACTTCGTAGCCGTCTTTTTTGGGCATCATGACATCGGAAACGATCACGTCGGGTACCAACTGCAGGGCCAGCTCGATGCCGGCCTCCCCGTCGGCGGCGTAGTGGCAGCCGTAGCGGTCGCCCAGAATGGTCTCCAGGTAGGTGACGATGTCGCGATTGTCTTCGATGATCAACAGGACGGGCCGGTCCGGGTCGGGCAATTCGGCGACGGACTCAGCGGGTAGTGAGCGGTGTGCATCGCCGACGGGTAGAAGCACCGTGAACTCAGTGCCCTTGCCCGGCTCGCTATCCACCCCGATCGTTCCGCCCAGCAGGCCCACCAGTTCACGGGTGAGGGCCAGGCCCACCCCGCTGCCCGCTGCGGGGGAGGGTTCCGTCGGCGTCACCTGGAAGTAGCGATCGAAAATGTGCTCGGCGTCCTCCGCACTGATGCCGATTCCGGTGTCCCGAACGATCAGTTTCAGTTGGGTCCCTGTGTCGGTGACCGTGGTGCTGGCGTGTACGATGATCTTTCCCCGCGGGGGGGTGAACTTCAGGGCATTGGAGATGAGGTTGTTGACGATCTGTAGCACCTTTTCCTCGTCAAAGTCCATCATCAGCTCCCGCACTTCGCTGTAGAAGACGAAGCGGATGTTCTTCTGCTCCGCCGCCGAGTAGAAGGACTCCGTCAGGTAATTCAGGTAGGCGATGATGTCGTCGTGCACCCAGTTTACGGGCGTGGCGCCCATCTCCAGGCGGGAAAGCTCGAGCAGGCGGTTGACGAGGTTCAGCAGGTTCCGGCCGTTGCGCTGGATCAGGTCTTTAATCTTCTCTTGTCCGCTGATCTGGTCGCTCATGCCCATGATGACGGTCAGCGGGGTGCGAAATTCGTGGGTGATGTTGGTGTAAAAGCGGGTCTTGAAGTCAGTCAGCTCCTGCAGCCGGCTTGCCTCCAGCTGCTGCTTTTCCTGGAGCAGCTTGCTCTCGCGGAGCGCAAACACGGCCTGCTCGCGCGCCTGCACCTGCTTGCGCTGCCGGTAGGCCAGTCCGAGGGAAAATATGGCCACCTCCACAATGACCCCGGCCTTCAGCCAGAAAAGGGAAAAGGGAGGTACGGCCACCCGCGTAAGCAGGCTGAGCAGGCAACCCAAGCTGAGCGCCGCGATTCCGTAGAAAATGAAAGCCCCCTGCTTGTTCCACCTCCGGTAAAGGGGGAACAACAGTCCGACGCACGATCCGATGACGATGGCAATGTAGGCGACCGTAATGCGGTCCTCAATCGCGTAACTGTGGTTGGAGGCAATGGACACCCACACGTACACCCCCATCATAACGGCGCCCAGCCAGATCAGCCCCCGGAAGTAGCGATCCCAGCGGGGAAGCAACCGGGGCAGGTGAACGAAGGTGCGGATGAACATCAGGTAACACATCAGCCCCAGAAAGATCGATAGCTTAAAGAAGCTGTAATTCTGCGGCCGTCCGGGAAACAGGTACTGGCCGAACCAGTCCGACAGGTCGTCGCTGAAGTAACCGCCGTACACGATCATCATCAGGATGTAGCCCGAGTAGTACACGAAACTGCGGTCGCGTCCGAAGAAGTACAGCATCAGGTTGTACAGAAACATCATGCCCAGAAAGCCGATGAAGAGGGCATCCGCGGCCTTGCGCTTCAGGAGCTTGTCGTAGAATACCTCGGTGGTCTGCAGGTAGAGGTGGAACGACGGGGCCAGCGACACCCGCTCGCTCCGTCCCCGGAAGTAGACGGTCGTCACCTCCCCGGGGGGCAGGGTGAGTTTGACCAGGTTGCCCTTCGTGGTGGGTACGAAGGGCTTTTCCGCCGGGGGCAGGAAGGTGCCGTTGCGCTCCACCGACCAGTTGCCGTCGGCGTCGGCGGTGTACACTTCCAGTTCGGTCCAGGTGCCCGAGAAGTACAGCACCCACTCGGTCTGCCGTTCGGCCCGGGGGAGGCGGTTGCTGACGCGCAGCTTGCCCCAGTAGTAGTGGTTTGCCTCCGGGGAGGGGAAGTCGGCGGCGGGCGCGAAGGAGCTTTGTCTTACCCCGTCGATCGTCAGTTCCCCGTCGGGGTCGGGCAGCACTCCCACGTAGTCGATCAGGCGGTAGTTATGTTGCTCGTCGGTGAGCACGCAGACGCGGTCGGGGCCGTCGCTCCCGGTGCCCCCCCGCCCATTAACGGTGAGGGAAATTACGCAGCACAGTATGGTGATCAGGTACCGGCGACCGGCGTAAGTGCACATCGGCGTTTAATATAGGCACGGGCCGATCATTTCCGCGTAAATGTCTTGTTAAAACATGTATGGTCGTAACGGGGCGTTTGCTCTTCCGGGTTTGCATTGCTCCCGCGCGCCGCCGCCAAAAGGCAAAGGCTGAGCTGATTTGGGCGGGTGCGCGGGTGCAGAGTTAATTCTCAAAAAGCAGGGAACGTAGGCTCCCACCCGAACGACTACCCCAACACGCTGACCAGCAGGTAGGTGAGGGCGAAGGCGATGACCGGTGCTACGCACCAAACGGTGAAGAACAGCTTTACCGTGCGGTTGGAAAAGGTGGCCCGGGTGCCCTTCTTGCTGATGCTGAGGGCGATGAAGGCGGCTCCGTTCAACTGGACCAGCGAAGTGGGAATGCCCCGGGTGACGGAGGCGTACAGCAGCAGACTGGCCACCACGAGGGCGATGACGGTAGCGGAAAAGGGGCCGACGTCCACGATCTCCTTACCGGTAGACTGGGTCACCTTGTGGCCGAGGAGGGAGCTGCCGATGGCGAAACAGGGTGCCACGATGAGCACCGAGAGGATGATGATGGGCAGGAAATTGCCGATGGCCTCCGCGCCGATCTCGTTGGCCGTGAGGGAGGCGATGGGGGCGGCGGCGTTGGCTACGTTGTTGGCGCCGATGGAGAAGGCCACGTAGAGGGACGCGAAGATCAGGCAGGCCTTCAGGACGGGGTGGTTGCGGAGGTGGGCGTAGTCGTCCGTAAACACCCGCCGCTTCAGCACCGGAAAGACGAACAGCGAAAAGACCAGCATGACGGCGAATGCGACGATGGGCAGGACAATCCACATGGGAATGATCTCGTAGAAAAGCTTGCGGGTGTTCAGTCCTTCGAGGGCGGTGGCGGCCCCGGCGATCGCGAGCACTGTCGACTGGCTCGTCGACTGCGGTACCCCGATCAGGTTGGATACCAGCAGCGTAATGCCGATCGAGAACAGAATCAGGGAGGTGATGAAGGGGGTGAAGAACTGCTGCTCCAGCAGCCCCTTGCCGAGGGTGAGGGATACTTCCTCCCCGGCCAGGAGGGCACCGGCCAGCACCATCACGCCGAAGAGGCCGGGAATGACCGATCGCTTGATCACGTTGGCCCCGTAGGCGGCGGAGAAGGCCGGGGCCGTGCCGCTGCCGCCCATGTTGACGGCCAGGAACATGGCGAGGAGGAAGGGGATGGTCAGTCCGGTGAACAGCTCAGACATAAAGCGCGCGCATTAAGCGCCCTTCTGGGGCAATTGGTGGTGAACGGTGAAGCGGACGATGTGGCGGTCGTAGAACTCCTGTCCCGACGGCCGCTGCTGGAACCAGTTGAGGTAGCCCAGCTCGAAACCTACCCGCTTGGTGGGGAAATACTGCACGCTTGCCCCGTAGCGGTTCTGGTCGAAGACGTTGAGCGCGATCTGCTTGCCGGCATTCAGCAGGATCTCCTCGAAGGCGCGGACCTGCAGCTTGGTCGTGGGCAGGTAGCGCAATTCCGCCCGGTAGCGGAAGCGGTAGTTCGAAAAGGCGAAACCACCCTCAGGGGCTTCGAAGTAGCGCAGTTCGCCCCAGTAGCGGTGGTGGAGGCCGACCTTCTCCGAAAAGGCCTGGTAGCCGGCTATTTCAACCATGGGCCGCAGTTCGTTGCGTACGCTAGCCACCGGCACCAGCGGATCGTGGGGAAGGGATTGGCGGAAAGCGGTGAGGCCGAGTCCCGCGTTCCAGCCCTTACCGAGCTTGCGCTCCACCACCGTGCGGGAGATCAGCTGGTGCTGTCGCCAGGGAAACCAGTAGGTGCGTTCCTCGACTTCCTGTCGGAGGGCATGGGTCTCGTTCAGTGGGACGCGGAGGTTGTAGCGGAGCCAGAGTAGGTGCTGGGAATCGACGTTTTTCTGGGAGTGGGCCGGGTGCGTGTTCAGTAATAAAAGCAGCAGCAACAACAGCCGGAGTAGGGGCATATCAGAAATTGGTGCGCAAAGATACTGAGGGGGGAAATCCCCGCTGCGGAAAAATTAATCGGCATCCTTTGTGCGTCCCATCCAACGGCAAGAACCGGCTATACCAACAAAAGAAAAGGGCCTCCCCTGCGAGAGACCCTTACGTAAGTTCAAGTCGGAGTAACGGTGGCCTACTTCTGGTAGTCCGCCTCCAGTACGATGCGGTAGCTGGCCTTGCCGGCCCGCAGGTGCTCCATGGCTTCGTTCACCTTGCTCATCGGGAAATGCTCTACCTGGGGAGCGACCTGGTGGTGGGCGGCGAACTGCATCATCTTGTCCATCTGGCTCCGGTTGCCGGTGGGGGAACTGGAAATGGACCGTTTGCTCAACATGAGGGACATCACGTGCACCGGAATGGGCTCGAGTACGGCACCCACGATGTGCAACTTGCCCCCGGGCTTCAGCATGGCGATGATGGCGTCCCAGTCGAGGGAGGCGTTGGCGGAAATGACGATGAAGTCGAATTTGGCCGCATGTTTTTTCATTTCCTCCGAGTCGACGCTGGACGCGACGTGGCTGGCCCCGAACGAGCGGGCCTCCTCGTGCTTGGAGGGGGAGGAGGTGAAGGCCGTGGTTTCGCACCCCCAGGCTTTCAGGAACTTCAGGGCCATATGTCCTAAGCCACCGATGCCGAAGACCCCCACCTTATCGGTCGGTGAAATGGCGTTGTCCAGCAGGGGAGCGAACACGGTGATGCCGCCGCACAGGAGCGGACCGGCCGAATCGGGTTCAACGCCCTCCGGAATGGGTACCGCCCATACCCAGTGGGTGCGTACGGACTGGGCGAAGGCGCCGTGGTGGCCCACGATGGTGGGTTGTACCGAAGTACACATCTGCTGATCACCTTGCAGGCAGTATTCGCAGTGGAGGCAGCTGCTGACCGTCCAGCCCACGCCGACGCGCTGGCCCATCTTCAGTCCTTTTTCCCTGGCAATATCCCCCATCGCGACCACCTTGCCGATGGCCTCGTGACCGGGAACGAAGGGGTAAGTGGTGATGCCCCACTCGTTGTCGAGCATGGACAGGTCGGAGTGGCATACGCCACAGTACTCAATCTCCACTTCTACTTCCTCCGGACCGAGGGGGCCGGCATCGTACTCAAACGGTTCCAGTTTTCCCTTGGGCGCACTGGCGGCCCAGGCTTTTACTTTTGACATAGGTGTTTTATTGGGGAAACGGGAGGGGTGGAAAGATGTTCCTACGTTTTTGGGGTAGTGGGGGTGGGGGTGGGCTAGGATTTGCGGGGCGGTTGGTGTAGTCGGTGTTGGTTGTTCGGCGATCCAGTTTTGGGTTGATGGGTTGGGGCAAATTCAGGCTCCTAATTTGGGGAGATAACAGGGTATCCACGGCAAGGAGCGGGGGGAACATATGGTTTGGGTTTGCATGTGTGGGGGAATTGCGTAGTTTTGGCGGGCGGTGGGATTATATACATCAATGGGCGGATCGGATATAGGGTAGAAATACGAAATTCATTTGTGCTATTGTTGGGCGAAATGCCGCGATGAGGGCGGTCCGAAAAGAAAGTTCCCATACAGATAAATATAAGTCTTACTAATATTGCAATCTTGTAAATTGGAGTGCATCTTTAGAATCAGAAGGCACCATTCGCCTGGAGACACACAATTTCAATAATAGTCATATCTGGTAACCTTCTTCACTATTCAAATTTTAATTATATATGATGAGTTACCACAGTCAATTCCTAGTATCTGTTGATAGTACTGTTGATTTAGAACTAAAGAAGAGAATATTGTGCGATATGCTAAACATGCACCCTAAGTTCTTTGTGACTAAAGATTACTCTGCACTCTACTATGGAAAAAAGGTGAGGTCAACTTTAGTAATCATAGATTACGTTGAGGTAAGCAAAACACTTTCATTGATTAGTTTTCGCGGAAAAGGTATAGATAGAAATGAGTACAAAAATTTCTCAAATGATGTAGTGGGTTGCCTTCAAAAGCTTACGGCGAAGGCAAAAATTATAAAAGTTGGCGATGATTTATCTAAGAGTTATAGCGTCGAGTGTTACCAGCATGTATATGATGTTGAAAACTTCCTTAGAAAATTCATTCATATTTTCATGTTAGAAAAAGCTGGCTATAATTGGATGGATAACTTTTTGCCTCAAAGTGTAAATGGTGAATACAAGAACCATGAAGAATTCTTGCACTTAGCATTTTTCAACGACCTTATAGAGATTTTATTCACCACTTTTAGGGATGTATCTGTTAGGACGAATGAAGATGTAAAAAAATTTATTAAACAATTGACTAAGAATAAATTGATGTCAATTCCAGCAAGCGAGCTTGATATTTTTTTAGAACTTTCGAATCTAGAACGATTTGCGAATATCAATTCTTCAAGCCAATTAAAAGTTCGAAAAGAATTAGAAAATTTCAAGCAGTATAGAAATGATATAGCTCACAACGTGTATGTTAGTTTTGAGACATATAAGAGAATTGTTAGTGCTAAAGACCGGATTGTCAAATACTTTATGGAGCTAAGTGCTCAAATGAATATTAAAGGTTTTCATGATTATCGATCCACTTCAATGATAACTTCGAGCGACATTAATGAGACGCTTAAACACGAGATAGTCGACATTCTCCTAGATCACTTACCTGGTTGTAAAGTGATAGAGAATGATATATTAGATTATTTCGGAACTGATGGTATTTGCAGGTATGGAATCAAGACAGAAATGAATTTAAATGTTGAATGTATGAAAAAACTGATTCGCGATAGCGAACTTTTCCTAGCAAAGTATCAAGATTGTGATGAAATACTTTTATTCGTTTTAGGGCAATCAATTAGTGAATCTAGGACGGTTTGGGAAAGGTATTTTATAAGAGAGGCAAGGCTTAAGGTAAAATTTTCAATCGTGCTTACAGATTATTACGAAACCATTGAAATATATTAAAATCGCCCAACACTGCGCCATCCTCAAGCCGGCGGTGATGCTTTTGGGTGTCGATGAAGCCTTTAAAAGGTGACCTGAAGTTTGTCGAGATCCGGATGCTTGTTGTTGAAGCCGGCCTACGGTGGCGCCCCCGTTCGATGAAATAACGCTAATAATAACAAAAGCAAATGGCAGATTACAATGCGTAGATTCATGCCATGTGCTAGATTGCCCACCATTTTTAAAATAAACGATGCTATATGGCTACGCTCCCATTCTTTGAAGAAATTTTATACAACTATGAGTCGTCCGCTAATCAAAGGTTTTCGGGCCATTGGCTGGCTAAGAAATTTAGATCAGTTTACCCCGAAGTATTGCATGAGCTAATTGATTTTAATGACAGGTATGTTGTCAAAGGCTCATCAGGAAAAGGGAATTGGACTCACTGCCCTTGGATAGCAATATTAGACCGAATTATTACCGAAACGCCCCAAAAGGGGTACTATCCCGTTTTCTTATTCCGTAGAGACATGTCTGGCTTTTACCTCTCCTTAAATCAGGGTATGACAAACGTCATGGCATACCATAACCTTACGGCTAGTGATGAACTCAGATGGCGAGCCGAGGATTTTAGAAAACAGTTGGGCGAATTACCAGAAAAATTTGGCATAACAGATATAGAATTATATGGAGAAACTTCAACTGTAAAAAATTATGAGCATGGCAATATATGTGCCAAATACTATGATGCAAATAGAAAGGTATCGCTAAATGAAATCAAAGTGGACCTGTTTGAAATGTTAGAAATGTACGAATACCTAGTATACAGTGATACAACATCTACAGATCAAGATGAGGAAAAAAATTATACGGAGGACGCTGGCAATCTAAGGTTGCACTTCAGAATTGAGCGAAATCAAAAGTTAGTTCAGGAGGTCAAAAAAGTTAAAGGATATACGTGTGAAGCCTGTCATTTTAATTTTGAGGAAAAATATGGACAACTAGGCAAGGATTTTATTGAGGCCCATCACCTAATTCCAATTAGTGATCTTGAGGGTGAGAAAATCTTACTAGATCCCAATTTTGATTTCTCTGTGCTTTGCTCAAATTGTCACCGAATGATACACCGAACTCAAAATCCAAGCGTGATTAGCGCTCTAAGTGACATTATCAGTTGTGCGGCAAACATTACGCCATCGTCAAACCGGCGGTGAGACTGGTGGGTGTCGGTAAAGACTCAAAAAGGGATTTTGGATTGGTCAAAAATGCAGAGATTGGCTTGTGCAGCCGTCCTGCGGTGGCGACCCCGAGTTTTTCATTAGAAAAAACAATATGCAATTACCCAAATACCATGAAACATTCATCCCTATACTGGAAACCCTTAGTAGGGTAGAGTCTCTGAAAAGTAGAGAGCTAGCTTTGCAAATCCGTGATAATTATTATTCAGATTTATCCCAAGAGTTGCTCAATCAAAAGACAAGCTCGGGTGCTAATGTTTTGCTGGATAGAATTCTCTGGGGCAAATCATACTTGAAAATGGCCAAATTTGTTACCTACCCTCAACGGGGGATGGTGCAAATTACGGAGAAAGGAAAGGTAGTTCTGATTAAAGGTAAATTATCATTAGAGGAACTCCAAAACGACCTAGATTTCATCAAGCATAGAGAATCTGTAAAAAGCAAAAAGGAGGATGAACTCGTACTTGAGAAAGTAAATGTTGAGAACGCGTCACCCCAAGATTTAATTGATTCTGGATTTTCAGATATTGAAACGGAAGTTAAAACTGAGCTCTTAGAAAAGCTGAAAGAAATTGATCCTTATTACTTTGAAAAAGTAATTCTTATCCTTCTGAAAAGAATGGGATATGGCGATTTTATTGAAACCTCAAAGTCAGGTGATGGTGGAATTGATGGCATAATAAATGAAGACAAACTAGGGCTTGAAAAAATTTATACTCAGGCAAAGCGGTACAATGAAAATAAGGTTCGAGAAAAGGATATCAGAAATTTCATTGGAGCGATGAGTGGAGATACGAGCAAAGGTGTCTTTATTACCACGTCAACTTTTGACGATTATGCCGTCAAAAAAGCACGAGAAGCTCACCATACAATCATTTTAATTGACGGAGCCAAACTGGTAGATCTTATGCATCAATATAATGTAGGGGTGCAAATTAAAACGGTGTACGAAGTAAAGGAACTCGATAATGATTTCTTCGAGGGGGAGTAAGTTAGCAATTAAGTAATATGGCAAATCGATGGGGCATTTCAATAGAAGTCGAAAATAGGGTAATAGAAAGAGATGTAAATTGTGTTTATTGTGGTGTATCCTTTACTCAGGACGAAATATCTAGAAAAATGCAACCATCATGGGAGCACATTTTGAATGATATTAGACTAAATGGAATAGATAATATAGCTTTATGCTGTATATCATGTAATGCTAGTAAAGGAGCAAAACGCTTGGAAGATTGGCTAAAAAGTGACTACTGCAGGAAAAGAGGGATTACGGAGGATTCTGTTGCTGGTGTGGTAAAAAGGGCAATCATGAATCCACCTTATGAGAGGTAGATTGGAGGGTTTCAAAAATTTTGTAATGCAGCTTTTCTAAACTTGGTATATACGGGAGTATTGCATAAAGGTGCTATAAAAAGCAGCAATGTTTTATACCACACTTTTTGCAACGGTCTCGTCTCCGCCGGCGTCGAGGCTGATGGGTGTCGAGGGCGCTTGATCGGCCGAAAAGGAAAGCCCTTGATCCGTTTGGCTGGTGGTAGTCGGCCTACCGTGGCGCCCCCATTGTTGGCCGACCGCCCGATAGTAAAGGCATTCCAAAAAAAACCGCAGAACCGTAGGTGAGCAAGCGCGGCAGCATCCAATAACGTGTGAACTGCACAACTAAAGAAGTTGTAGTTCTCTACGTAAACTAACCGATCATGGATAAGAAGCTAACGCTAAGTCTAGAGGGCTCCATGATAGAGCGTGCCAAAGCATACGCGCGAGACAGAGACATCAGTCTGTCAAAAATGATCGAGCGGTACCTCAGTTTGGTGACTACCCCAGCGGGGAAAAAGCAAAAGGATGGGTTGACACCGCTAGTCAATGAACTTAGCGGAATACTTGATTTGCCCGAAGACTATAATCACAAGGAGCAATACGGGGACTACCTGTCGAAGAAGTATCGATGACCCAGCTCTTCGTAGATACGAATGTGGTGCTTGACCGTTGACCTGATCACTCCGCATTACTGACGCCCCGGTTGCGTGACTGCCCCAGTCGTTGTGGCTAAGCTGAAATAATGAAAATCCTAAAAATAATATCGATATCAGTAGGGCTCTTAGTCCTCCTTGTCATTGGGCTCTTTTGGGGTTCTAATTCGTATTATGAAGGGCAGGACAGTAAGCTTTATAACATTGACTTTTCAGAAGACGAAGACTATCAAAAGCCGACTGAGTATCTCAGTAATAAAGAGATTGACTCGCTCAAAACCATAAAAGTTGAATCAGCCAAAATTGAAATTATCGGAACTGGATATAGTGGGTATGATTTTTATATGTGGCATAAGCCGACGGAGAAAGGAGAAATTTACATTAAGGCTTTCGAAGTTACGGAAAACCGGAGGCTTTCGGAATGGAAACTGACAAATAGAACTAGGAACATAGTAACAGGACCATCTGAGGACTTTAAATTATTCACGGGTAACACGGTTGTCGACGAAGGAACCTTTGAGAAATATTATCCAGCAAGATTTGAACTTTGGTTCAAGTCGTCAGATGATGAAACAGAAAAGAAGTTGACGGAAAAGTCCTATTTTATAGATGGATGGGACAGATAACCAATAAATGTTAGCCACAACATAGTTTTAGGGTCAACGGGAGTATTGCAAAAACAAAAGGGAGTGCACCATTAAGGATGGGGTAAGCTGAAAAAGACAGCCGAGCCGAGTCACTATCTTGATAGGTGACGAAACACTAAAAGAATGCTCATCTGCCCGGACTGCCAGGGTGGGAAGATAGTCAAGAACGGACGAACCCTCTACGGCAGACAGAACCACAAATGCACGGCCATTGGCTACTTCTTCTGGCATCGAAACTAGGCAACCATTCTTACATCTGATACACTCCCTATTTTACAAAGTACATTTCCATTTCTCCTTTTCCCTTGGCATGAATTTTTCCTCTGTATTCGCAATCAATGTCATTTTTGACAAGTTGATACGTCAGTCCAGAAATATTTATTTCGCCAGGTTCTCCTGATGACTCCATCCTACTTGCCGTATTGATTGTATCGCCAAAGAGGTCATACCTGAATTTCTTCTTTCCTACTACTCCAGCCACAATAGGTCCGGAATGTATCCCAACTCGCATCCTCCACTTTATTTCATGGTTCGAATTTCTTTCCTCAAGGTAGTGAATCATCTCTTGTGCAGCGGTAATGCAATTAATAGCATTTTCTTCAGTTATTCCTTCCCCAAGGCCACATGCAGCCAGATATGCATCACCAATTGTTTCAATTTTTTCAACCCCTGCCGCTTCAACGATTTCATCGAAGCGTCCAAAAATGTCATTAAGCTCATTGACCAGAGTAATCTCCGAAATGGATGCTACTAACTCCGTAAAGTCTTTGAAGTCAGTGAATAGAATAGTTACATTCTCGTGCCTTTGGGGAATGGTTCTGCCGGTTTCTTTTAAATCCTTCGCTACATTTACTGGAAGAATATTATGTAGAAGGTCGTCCGTTTTTTTCTGTTCAACCATTAAGGACTCCTCCGATCTATCAATTAGTACAGACATACTCCAAATAAGTGCGAGGCAAATGAATCCAGTTATACTGATATTGACTACTTGTGATAAATAGGGATCTACTTCGTCATAATGAGCATTAATATTTGATTGAAGTAATACAGTAACAATCAACGTTAAACAAGCCAGTACACTAAAACCATGGGCCAATTTCCTTGCCTTTCGGGGGAAAGTCATGTAGGGCAGGATGATGATTAAGAAACAAATGAACGCAACACCAGATGAATATCCCAACAAAAAAAGAAATAAGAGAACCGATATATATGATGTAATAGTAAGCCATACGGTAGCCAGAATCCGCCAACCATTATTGTTGAAGATTAACACAATTAGAAACATCAATCCCAATAATGCATTGCTTCCGTAAATTATCGGAGCCTCAGTGAGGTTAAATGAAATAAGCATCCAAATTGCATTAAATATTGCACCTAAAATCGATGCTATATTCGTTACTCGGAGATACCTGATTTCAGTAATAGAAAGGTTTTCATTAGTGCCCATATCAACCATTCTGTAAAAGAATTGAGCCTCATTTTTATCATCAATTGACATTTTAATTCTCCTTTTTTTAGATTATTGATTGCATATCAATTGGGGCTATACTTCACGCGGTCACTAGGAGTGAAAAGCTGGCGCAGCAATTTTTTTAGCTGGCGAGGCGCGAAACGCAGGCGACACCGTAGTGTCGGCGAGGCTTCGCAACGTGGCAAGGCGGTAAAAGGGCAAGTCAGAATTCACTTTCTGTGGCCGCGCGAAGTATAAGATGTTTGACTGCGTCAACTTGGGCTAATGTGCAATGCGTATAGTTGATTAAGTTAGGGTAAAATGGAAACTCAGCAAATGATTAGTGCAGCGAAAATGTCCCGAAAGCTCCCGCCCTTTGGTTGGTCGGTTTCGGTCCATGCCACGCCGCCGCCCCCTCGCCCATATGGTTGTGCTTGTCCAGTTCTACTATTGAATGCCCCGGTTCCCTTAACGCCCCTGCTCTGTGCAACAGGAAAACGGATACTAGGATGAAGGATTTAACGTAAATTCGTTCAACTACGTGAACGAAATAACGTAAATTTGGTCCAAAAGAATAATGGACCTCATCCCCCGCTTGATCGAAGATCAGATTAAAGCATACTTGAAACCAAACAAAGTGGTTGTGATTCTAGGACCCCGTCGAGTGGGTAAGACGGTGCTCATCCGAACATTGTTATCGCAGACCACTGAAGACTATGTTTTATTGAATGGGGAAGACATCGCTACTCGGGAGTTGTTTCAACGCAGAAGTGTAAAGGCCCTATCAAGAATTATCGGGGATAAGCGCTTTCTAATCATCGACGAGGCCCAGAAGATTCCGGATATCGGAAATGCTCTCAAGTTGATGGTTGACGAGATTCCCGGATTGAAAGTTATGATTACGGGGTCATCAGCGTTCGATGTCGAGAATTACACGGGAGAGCCACTGACCGGAAGAAAGACCACCTTCAAGTTGTTTGGTATATCGGAAGGTGAGCTATTAAATCAAGAGTCAATTCTCGAAAAGAAAGATAACCTCCACACCAGGCTGGTCTACGGAAACTATCCGGAGCTGCTACAAATTCAGAATGAGGAAGACAAGATTAGGTATTTAAAGGAATTGCTGAATTCCTATTTACTCAAAGACATACTGACGTTTGAAACAATACGGAACTCAAATAAAATTATTGATTTACTTCGATTGATTGGATTTCAGGTCGGTAGTGAAGTAAGCATACCGGAATTGTCAAATTCTCTGCAAGTAAGCCGAAATACGGTCGACAAGTACTTAGATCTACTGACTAAGGTTTTCATCATTTATAAGGTCAGCGGATTCAGCAGAAACCTAAGAAAAGAAGTCACTAAGAGCAGTCGCTATTACTTTTTAGACAATGGAGTTAGGAACGTTCTGATCGGCAACCTGAATTCTGTAAATCTCAGGAATGATCTCGGAATATTATGGGAGAATTACATGGTGAGTGAACGGGTTAAGCATCAGAATTATACAAATATGCTAGTATACAATTATTTCTGGCGCACTTACGATCAGCAGGAGATTGATTGGATAGAGGATCGAGGGGGAAAGTTGCATGCCTATGAGTTTAAGTGGAACACCAGAAAGAAAGTAAGGATTCCTGGGGGATGGGAGAAAAACTATCCAGATTCAGCGTTTGAGGTAATCACCCCAGGAAATTATTTGGACTGGTTAACATAGGGCAAGAAAATGTGCACAACACCGCGCATAGCGTCAACCGGGGCTGGTGAATTTAGGGTTGGTGAAAGCCATTGATGTCCGGGGTGTGGTCGTTTTGAAAAGGTGCTATGTTAAATGGCAATGTTTTCTGCCACACTTTTTTCAACGGTCTCCAGTTGCCGGCAACGTAAGTTCAACCCGTTCCCATAACCCACCCCCAATCTCCAAGAGCAAAAAGCCCTATCTTCATCTATACTTCACGCGGTCACTAGGAGTGAAAAGCTGACGCAGCAATTTTTTTGGCTGGCGAGGCGCGAAACGCAGGCGACACCGTAGTGTCGGCGAGGCTTCGCAACGTGGCAAGGCGGTAAAAGGGCAAGTCAGAATTCACTTTCTGTGGCCGCGCGAAGTATAAACTGCACCACCATGCAACTGCTGCAAACTCACATAAACCAACTGACTCAAGCGTGCAGGGCACACCAAGTGGAGGAACTATACGCGTTCGGCTCCATACTTACGGATAAGTTTACGGATGAGAGTGATGTAGACTTAATCGTCTCTATCGAGGCTAATGATCCCATGGATTATGCGGAACATTATTTCGAGCTTAAATTTGAAATTGAACGGATTTTGGATCGTGGAATTGATCTATTAGAGGCGAAAGCCGTGAAGAATCCGCTATTCGAAAAGGTAGTCAACCAAGAAAAAAGGGTGGTCTATGCAAAAGAGAATAAACGTGTGGCTTGATGACATTGGCAAAGCCATTGCGGAGGTGAATGAATTTGTGCCGGTCGGTTTATCCTTTACCGAATTTCAGAAAGACATAAAAACCAAGCGGGCAGTAGAACGGAATATTGAGATAATCGGGGAGGCAATGAGTCGTATCCTTAGGTTAAATCCCAACGTAAAAATTAGCAATAGCAGGCAAATTGTCGATACCAGAAACCGTATAATTCACGGCTATGATGCTGTATCAGATGAAATCAGTTGGACGATTGTGCAAAAATATTTGCCGATACAAAGAGGGAAATAGAAAGTATAAAAAATAAAACTGATTAAGACGCCGCGCGGACTTAGTAGCAGGGGATGGCCATACTTTTTTAGGGACAACTACGTAAGGTTGCTCGGACGCATACCGTACAGCAGAAAACGGAGCCTACAGCACGTGAAAGAAGATGAAATAGGCCATCGCGAGGTTGAAGCCGGCGTGGCAGGCAACGGCGCCGAATATGCTGCCGGCCTTCCGTCGCACGGCGAAGAACAACAGGCAGGTAAGGAAGAGCAACCCCATCCAGACGGCGGCGGGCAGCCACGCGAACCGCCACTGCCCGGCGGTGTAGAGAAGGCCGAAGTGCGCCAGGTGGGTGACGGAGAACGCCAGGCTGTCGACCAGGGCGGCCGACGTATCGGTCCACTGGCTGGCGATGCACTCGTGCACCACCCCCCGGTAGAAGAATTCCTCTCCAATCGGACTGAACGTCATACCCACTACCGCGTAGATCAGGAAATAGACGAGCCGATCGGGCGCCGCGAGTTCGGAGGGGACGTTCGCGTAGGATTCCGAAATGTATACAAACCAGTTTTCCACCGAGTCGCCGTATAGCAGGGTCGCCACCAGGTACGCCAGAAAACACATCCCGCCCCCGAGGACGAAGCCGGATAGCAGCCATGCGGGGCGGGCGGGCCACTTCATCTCCATCCTGTCCCGCCCCGACCGAGTAAGGAACACCCAGGGCGTACACCACATGGCGACGAAAAACAGGGAGACCAGTCCGTACTGCCCCGTCACGTTGGCGGACAAGACGAGGCCGAACCGGGGGATTCCAAATGCGAAGATCAAAACGATACCGAAAGCCCAGGCCGATCCGAACAGACTGCTCCACGGCGGCCTGATGATGGAAAGGTCGTGGTTCATGGCGGCAGTGATGGGTAATACAAGTTACAAGCTGAAAAATGAACCTCCGCTACCCTAGCTGCCGTGGCGAAACGCCACTATCCACTGCTGAATGCGCGCCCAATAACCACATGGACATTATTACCCTCAAAGGAACTCCCCAGGGCCACCCAGTGGTCTTCGCCCTGACTGAGGGCGATGCCGTAGGGAGCCAGGGCAGGAGCACTACCGGAGCGAGAACGGGCCGGAGTTGATCAGTCACCAACTGCAGCACGGGGCGGGTGTCCACGGCATCGAACTCAAACACAGCCAACCCGATAAACCAAGCCAGATGGTCCCCCACTCATGGCCAATACACAGCCATTTTTTCGCCAATCAATGGTTGAAAAGCCGTAAATTAAGGGGAAGCTTATAGGTGACTGCCGTTCATCTTGTTTGTTTTTGTTATGCCGTGAACCATAAATCAAAATAAACGTGGACAAGAAAACAATCGCAGTGGTCGGTGCGACCGGCCAACAGGGAAAGGGCGTAGTAGACGCTCTGGTTAAGGATGGCACCTTTCGAGTAAGGGCCATTACCCGACACCCGGATGAATATGAGGGCCAAGCCGATGAAGTCGTACACGGGGATTTAACTGACCGGGAGTCGTTAACCAGCGCCTTTAGGGATGCGCACGGTGTTTTCGTGGTCACCAACTTCTGGGAAGGGGCGGACGAACCGGCTGAGGGCAAGACAGCCGTTCGGGCGGCCAAGGAGGCGGGAGTGAGCCATTTTGTTTGGTCTACGCTACCCAACGTTGAAGAAATAAGCTCCGGGAAATTTGAGGTCCCGCACTTCACCGGCAAGGCCGAGGTAGACGAGCACGTCAAGGCTGCCGGGTTCGAATACTACACTTTCGTGGAGGCGCCCTTCTACTATCAGAACCTGACCGGGATGATGAGCCCACAACCACAACCGGATGGCTCTACCGGGTGGACGCTACCCATCGACCCAACCAAGCGAGTCATCCACATGGGAGATGTCAGCGATCTGGGCAAAGTGGTCGCGGGTGCGTTCCTTAACCCCGAAAAAGTGGGTAAGGGCAGCTACTTATCGCTGGCTGCGGAGCGCAACAGCTTCAACGATGTGCTGGATGCCTTTCGGGCCAACGGGAAGGACTATACCTTCAATAAGGTGCCGGGAGAAGAATTCGCATCCTACTTTGAAGGGGCGAGAGAATTTGAGCAAATGTTAGCCTATTTCGAGGCGCATACCTATATGGGGCCGAATTCGGATAGTCGTATCCAATCAGCAAAGGAGGTGGCCACTGGAGAATTTACGTCCCTGGATGCCTGGATTAAACAGAACGTACGTTAGAATAAAGGGGTAAAAGCTGCAGTTTTAGCCGGTGTGGCCATGCAGGTTGACCTCTATTTAAATTCATTAAATACAATATTTCTGAGTCGTAGCTGATATCCGTTATTGCTCGTGTACTAAGCGTTGATCCAATAGTTTTGACACTTAACTCCGACTATGTGTACCCAAAAGCGTGTTTTTGTCCCATAGTTCAACTGTACCGGACAATTTGCACCGTGACCGTTGCATCAAGTACGTTAAGTATCCGTCCTTCAACGATCTCAAATGCGTACCCCAGACGAGATAAATAAAAACCCCTTCACTCATCAACTTAAGACTAATCACATTCTCCGAAGGACTCGCCATCGTAACATCTGTAACCATGATAGCCTGGATGACAACGAGCCTGTTCGGCGGAATGCTTTTCTACCTTTTTCTATCTGGCTTCGCTCTACTACCGATCGCTATCGGATACATTATTTCATTACTAGATTTTTGCGTGACCCTGTGCAAACGAAAAACGAAAACGAGCAAAATAAAAAAATACAGCCATCTGGCAGTCGGCTTTGCCATGGTAGCGCTGTATGCACTAAATTCGGAAACCTTCAAGTCTAAGGCCGTTCTCTCCGCGACCCTCAAAGATGACCTGTTCCATTATCAACTGATATTTCGGGAGAATGGTAGGGTCGAGAACCACATCAATGGATTTGCCGGATTTAGCCAAACACACCACGGGAAGTATAGCTTCAGGGGGGACACCATCATTTTTTCACAAGTTCCATATGACAATGACTTCATTCCGGACACCATGTATCTAAATAAGGCGGAGAATGCCATATTCCTCGACAGAAACGAAGACGGATCGTTCAGTTCGGAGAAGATGTGGCTGAATCACTTTGAAGTCAATAAAAAGTAAGCTGTAGATTACGTCGTGTGAGTATCAAGTATTGTTCAGACCCGTAACCAGGAACGACTTTATATCGGCCTACCGCCCATGCCACCAACTCTAATCCACCTAACGAACCCTAACCCACTTAATGACCAGCCTCAAGAACACCTTTACTCTCCTTATACTCCTATCCGTAATTGGAGCTACTGCCTGTCAGGATGAACGATCTGGCGTGGGCAACTTAACGAACGAGGAGTACGGATATACATCGTTGCACATTGATGAAAACTTAAAGGGCCCGGTTAAAACGATTGTCTACAAATCATATCAGACGGATCAAGACTACACCATTCAGCAGCCGGGGCACAAATATTCTTGGCACAAGGATTATACCAGGACATTTGCCTACGATGGTCAACTCGTAGAAGATGACATCGTATTGAGCGATAATGGTGTACGAAGTAAGCATTTGTTTAAATTTGACGAGTATGGCGAACCCTTGTTAGACAGTAGTGCCACTAAATACATAGTGTACAAATACAATGCGGATAATCAACTGGTATTCGAAGGCAATCCCTACTCACACGAAATTTACAACTACGAGGATGACTACTTGATCTCCAGACTAGAAATAGAAGACGGAGATACCATATATGTCGGAAGGTACTATACTGTAGAGGATACGGTGTACCAGGTGGTTCAGGCAGGACATGATACCTTAGGCGTCGAAGTGTCCGTACGTAACGACTACGGACTGCCACTGTATCTTGGTGAATTCGACTTTAATGATTCGGGTGAGGTTACGGTTACTGAATACAACGATGAATCCATCATCAAGGTCAAAGAGACCTGGCAATCTCTGGAACAAGGCGTAGTTACCGGCATGATTGTTACGCTGTTCGAGCAGGGAAACGAGACGCAGACCATTGAATATAACGCAGACGGAAGTATTCAATTCAAAGAAAGTATTAAATACACCTACGACGACTATGGAAACTGGGTAGAACAGTACATAAACTATAATGATAAAAGATTCTATAAGGTCGTCAGAGCGATAGAATACTACTAAGTGCGGGCGAAATATGACGCCCCCCACAACTGGTCGACTGAAGTCGACGCTACTCCAATCAACTTTGAAGCCAAAGGCTTTTTTCTACAAATGAGTAGACGCACGGTAGACTGGAAGGAATACCTCGAATCAAATCCTAAAAGCTTACTGGGTAATCCAATCATCAAGGGGTCACAATTATCGGTAGAATTTATTGTGGAACGGTTGGCGGACGATGGTCTGAAAGTGATATAATTGAACGTTATCCCAGTATATCGGAAGAAACGTTAAGGACCGTTGCTACACTTTCTATAACGGTCTCCTCCGCTTCCCGATAATACTATTCCCTGACGTGGTAGCGGAATTAGCGACGAACATGGGGATTTTGGTCCAAAACTTAATCAGGATCCGGAAAGCATGGTGCTGATAGTTCCAAGTGTAAGTTTTAACTCTTATATTGCAGTAGTGTCATTTATCTGAGCACACTGGTAACATGCAGATGAACAATAACGGCTTAGTTCAGCAGGACACAAACTCGGCTTTTTATTGGTTCTTGAACCACCAATAGGGCTGTTCTGCCCCGCTGACCCCCTGATTCACCACCCTCAATACATCAATAATGGAAAAAGTAATTCGTTGTCGAGATGTAGGATTTGACTGCGACGGAGTAATCAAAGCCAGAACAGAATCCGAAGCCCTGCGACAAGCCGCTGCCCATGCAAAGGAAGTGCATGGGCTGGAAGAGATCACCCCCGAAGTGGTAGAGAAGATAAAAGCGGTAATGACGGAAGAGTGAGGCGGAGTCTCCTCATGAATGTCCAATAGTTATATCCCAAGGCTGGTTACAGAGATGTAGCCCCTTTCGGCCTGAAGTTGAAATAGCTTTTGTTCCAAGGAGGTGATAAAGGATGTACGTTAAAGCGTAGGCGTCTAGCGTCCCTGCCTCAATTCTATATAATACCAATCTCGTTTTCAATCAGGAGTTCCGCAACTTCAATTGTCTCCCGAGCTTTCTCCAATCTGTACCTGGTATAGGCTTCTCTATCGGAGCTGTTCATAAAATCACGCCTTCACTGACAATACTTTCGTAGAGCGGCGTAGCCCGAAACTGACCTTACCATTCCTCCTTCGACTTTACCAGTGTAGAAATTGCCAATCCATGCTCAACTTCTAAATCAAACAGCTTGTGCCAAAACCGCTGCTCTTCGTTCAAGTCGGCATCGTGGGGGACGATTATCAGAAGATCCCAGTCGGATTCTTCCCCTTCCTGCCCCCTGGCCCTTGAGCCATAGAGGATTATCTCCGCCCTTGGCTCAAGCTGATTGATGCACGCTTTGATCTTGTCCCTTATGCTAAACTGGCTTTCCATCTCTCACAATTTACGGAATCTTCGTTGATCTAAGCTGATAATAAGGTGCAGTACAACAGCCAGTCGACTGAAGTCGACGCTACGCATTCACACCCGCAGCATCCCCCGAAACCCCCGCGCCGCGTAGTACGACTGCGCGCCGTTGTGGTACACGAATTCCCGCCCGAAACGGTGATCGCCGAAGAGGGCACCGCCAAGCTTTCTGACGGCGTCGGGGGTCTTCAGCCAGCTGGAGGTCTTAGTGTCGAAGGGACCGTGTTGCTGGAGCTCCCGGTACTGGTCTTCGGTCAGCAGTTCGATGCCCATGGCGGTGGCCAGATCGACGGCTGTGGTGTCCGGTGGATTGGCTCTGCGCGATTCCAGGGCGGCCCGGTCGTAGCAACAGCTCCGGCGGCCCACCGGGCTTTCCGCCGCACAGTCACAAAAGATATATTCCCCCGTCTCCGTATCCCGGCCCACGACGTCCGGTTCTCCCCCCGTCTGCTCCATTTCGTGCAACGACCACAGTTTTTTAGGGTTCGCTTCGAGGCGGTCTCTCACCTCGGACCACTGCAATTCTTCATGTCGGCTAAGGTTTTCCCCGAAACGCTGCTCGAGACTGCTGAGTAGGGCAGCTTTCTCATCGGAGGATAGCTGAAAGTTAGTTGCCATGTGCCGGTTTTTAGTCTGGTGATCTCGATAGCTCCAAAGTACGGGGTGTTTTCTACGACTTTGTATACTTCATCAACACCCTGTCCCCAACCCGCTCTTCGCCGGCCAATTTAAAGCCGTTTGCTTCTATGGCCGCTATAACATCGCGCCGCTTCATCAATTCATTACACACTTCTTCGTACGGATCCGTCTCCTGCACCGGTTCGTTTACGTAGAGTATGCCCTCTGGCGTCAGCGCATCCTGTATCGACTGCAACATCGCATCTTGTCGCTTGAAGTGGTGGAATGAATTTCGGACGATTATTTTGTCGTAGGATCCTTCCGTCAACTCGACTGATTTCTTTGACCCCCTGACTACGGATATCTTCTCCCCGTCGAGCGACGCCTGTGATGCCGATAGTTTGCGGTTTATGTACTCCAGGTACTTCTTATCCAGCTCATTTACCGCTATCCGTAAATCTTTGTTGAGTATTGCCAGGATTAGGCTGAATGTCCCATCTCCCGCCCCAATTTCCGCTATTCTATCGGAAGACTCAATCCCGTAAAAGTCCAATTCTTTGAATAGTTGCGTATTTTTATTTAGTACGTACGGCGGCTTTTCGCCTAATACGTCTACGGTGATCAGGTCTATTAGCTGATAGTTGGCTGCAATGACCTCCACGTCATTTTCGGTGATCTCCTCGGCGGGTATATAATTCCCGTATACTTTTGTTATATTTTTGAGCACCAAGGAGTTAGGCAAATCGTGGGTCTGCTTCATGCGTACAATATCCCTGGCTAGTATAGCGAATTTTCTTGGGCCAATCCCAATCCCCGCCCATTCTCTTTCAACCTGCTTTAGGTCACTGACCAATTCACTGTTTGTACGTAGTAGTTCACTCCGATAAATCGCTAATCTCTCTAATAACTCCTGGTGACTTATATACTTTTGCTGGGCGAATATGCTAATGGGTATACAGCTCAAAAGTATCAGTATCAATCTAATCATTCACGTCGCGTTGGGGTGTAACATGACACAAGGTAGAACCGTCAGAGGAAACCGTCGATCGGGAAGCGGGGCCGCCCAATCTCCCCCGCAGCTGGACGACTGAAGTCGACGCTACGCCTTACTCCCCGGACCACTGCAGGCCTCGTGTCGGTGGCTATTTTCGGCGAAGCGTCGCTCTGGCGTATTGGTGAATAGCATACAGCTTAATGCGGATGCCGCGCCAAGTGCTGACCCAACAGATCCTTCCCGTAATCATTCCCATTCGGCGTACGCACCAGCGTGTGTACGTGCGCACGGGTGGGCAGGTCGCCCTCCAAAAAAATGGGCCGCTGGTGGTCAAACTCGATCAGGATCACCGGACTCTGGATGCGGTAGTAGAAAGGCCCGATAGCTTCCACGTCGCCGACCCAGGCAAACCAGGTGTCGGGAAGGTGCTGCTGCACTTCGGCCATCTTTATTCGGGCGTGCCCCTCATCCATATTGTTGATGTACTCCCCCAGCAGTTCATTCAGGATGGCCCGCTGGGCGGAAGTGAAGGTCGATACTCGCACGCCCGCGTAGGGCACCACGGCATTGTCCCGAAAGGCACTGGCCTGGGCGTAGTTTTCTTCCTTGCGGTCGTGCAGGGTGGCGGCGGCACGTTGCCGCTTGTCCAGCGATCGATACAGCTTTACCCCCAGTTCCTCCTCCCCAGCAAAGGTGCGGGTACCGGCGCCGTCCCCATCCTCAATGTAGTTTGGCTCCGAACCCAGAAAGGTAGGCGTCATCACGACCTGGTCGCCGACCACGAAGTAGTTGATGATGAGGTGATGACCGTCGAACTGCCACCCCCAGGGTTCCGTCTCGCTGGGTTCCCCCATGAAGGTAAACCAGTACAAATCGGGACCGACAACCTCAAACTCCCCCGTAAGGCGGCCAAGGTAGCCCTCCATTTTCCGGATTTCTTCGGTCTTGCGGAAGCCCTGCGGACTCAGTCCGGCACGTAGGATGTTCAGGCCCAGTTCCCGCTGCGCCGGACTGAGTTCGTTGAGGCCGATACCCTGGCGCTTGTAGTAATTGATGTCGATGTTGGTCCACCGACGCCATTCCTCGTCCTCCAGCGGAAAGCTGCTCGCGGCCCGCTGCTCGTCAGTGAGCGCCGCCCGAAATGTCCGCACTGCTTCCACCAGAGGCGCGGTGCTGACCCCGGTGGCCTGCAGGGTGTACAGACCGGGGACCACCGACCCGTCGGTAGTGACCCCCAGGAAGGCTTCGTCCAGGGCGGCCCGCTCCGGTTCGGAGTCCGCCCGCAACACCGCAAGGGGTGGCGCAGGGGTGGCGCGGCTCGCTTCCGCGGCGGCGGCGGCGGGCGATGGTTTTGTAGAACAGTTCGCCAGGAGAAAGGGGAACAGCAGGAGCAGGAGCGATCGGTGGGGCGTCATCGGGTGAAGATTCCGGCGGTAGAATGTAGGCGATGCTACTGCCGCTCCGCAGCGGGTACTTCCCCGCTCACGCCGCTCAGATCGGGTAGGAAAGTCCACAGCTCCGTTTGCACGCCGTCGGTTACGGCCTCCCAGTCCGTCAGGAATTTCTCGAAACTTCCCTCGCCGTGGACTTCGTTGTACTTCTCCGCAAACCCCGGATCCTCGCCCAGCCAGGCCGACTTTTCAAAGAACGAGATAAAGGCCATGTCCAGGCCGTCCTTGGTGCTCGGAAACTCGTTGGTGTAAATGCCGTACGTATCGTCCGGAAACTTCTCCATCATCATCTTCTGGATGGGTTTGATCAATTCCCGAGCTTCCTGGGACTTGAACCGCTTGATGTCGTAAAAATCCACGAGCAGCTTGTTGACCGTGAAGTCCTTGGGGAAATGACTCAGTTCCGGATGAAACTTCAGGTAGCTAGCTTCGCCCCCGTCCATCAGGTAAGCGTGCACGTTTTCGTTCCAGTCGGCATCGTGGCCTTCCGGTTGGGCCGGCCGGTCGTCGAGCGAACTCCACGGGAAGGGCCCCATTACCCATAGGTAGCTACTGCTGCGCGGACCGTTGGCGATCAGGTACGTCCGCGCGGCATAAGGACCCTCGCCGTGGTACTTCTTGTTGTGGGCCGCCAGTCCCGCTTCGAATTCGGTTATGTGGGCCGGATTCGGGGTCAGCTGTACATTTTCGAATACCAAGTACTCGCCCTCGGCCTGCGCAGTGGCCAGCAGCGGCAGAAAAAGCAGTAAGAGTATCATCGTCTGTTTCATCATAGTGTGTTAGTGGCCCCGCCCTGAGCGGATGACCGGTGAGAACCCCCTTCGCTGAGCACGTCAGTGCGAGCCGGGGTAAATACGTTAAGACTTATATAGGGAGGTGTTGTCCCTAAAGTAGGGAATTCTACAGACAAAGTTGTTTAAACAAGTACAAAGGATTTTCCCATCCGCCCAATTTGCCGGTCGATCGTCTGGTTTGCGGGGTCGCAGGTGCAATGAAATTTGGTGCAAAAGCCGGCCCAGTATCAGAAACTGATGCCCGCCTCCAGGTTGATGCCACTAAACTCCGCTCCCGCATACCTGCCCGTCCACGCCCCACCGGTGTACCGCTGGTTAACGTATTCCAACTTAGTGACGATGTTCTTGGACAAAAACCACCCGCCGCCCACGTTGAAGCGATCGATCTGCAATTCCTCCGCGGCGTTCTCCGCGGTTTTACCACTTACGGTATTGTAGCGTCCGGCCACGTAGAAACGTTCGTCCGTACCGAAGCGGTAGACCACCTCCGCGGCCAGCTGCGTAAAAGCACCCTCCTTGCCGCTCTCCAGTTCGTTGCTGCCCGCAGCCCGTTCGTAGACGCCGAAGAATTCGAGCCCCCGATACTTGACGAACGGATTGATCTGCACCGCGGTCAGCTTAACGAAGCGGGCATTGTAGCGGCCTTCGAAATCGCTTCCCTGGGTACTCCCCAGAGAATCGGGTAAGGTATGCAGCACCTGATAGTACCGGCTGCCCGCGCGATCGCCCCCGTATAGCCAGGTGCCGGTAGTGGTGCCGTGATTGGCGTAAATGGAGGCCGTCAGCCGGAGACGCAAATCGTCGTTTACCTGATTATCCATTCCTACCTTGCCGTAGAAGGAAAGTTGGTTATCCGTATTGTCATTTACTACCACGTTCTGGTTGAGCTTGCCGTTGGTCACTCCCACGACGGCCAGCAACCCATTGTGTTGTAGCGTAAGCTCCCCGAATGCCTCAGTGGAGAAGGCGTCCATGATGTAGTTCCCTACGAAGGGGTTGAAAATGACCCGGGCATTGTCACTTCTGCGCAAGTGGGCATCTCCGTAGTTAAATTCATCCAGTCCGACCCTGATCGTAGCGACCTGCATGATTCCCGCCAGAAAACCGGGCCGAATGAAATCGAGTTTGTCGATCTGCATGTGTCCGCCCTTCACCCACGCTTCCTGGTGGTGTTGGGAAGAGAGGTAGGTGGTGAGGTGCATGCGCACGCCGTCGATCAGTTGCACGTCGAGCTTCAGGTTGGCGGTAGGCAGGTTGAAATTGGATCCCAGCTCCACCAGGTTACTGGCGTCGTTGCGCTGGTTCACACCCTGGAACTGCATGGCGAAGTCACCGCCTACGCGAACGGTTACTCCGTCAAAGGGAACCGTATCGGTTTTGGGAGTTTCAAAGACATTCAGTCCGCGCTGATCGTTAGGACGGAAATACTGCAGACCGGCCTGCTGCGCCTGTACGGCCGTGGAGAGTGTGCAAACGATTAATACGAGTAGAGTTTTCATCAGGGTTGTGATTTATTGGTGAGTAGAGTGAATCATTTAGCTCCGGTGGATCTTTCGTAGGCTACCGCAAACTCCAGGGTGAGGTCGTCCCCGGTTTTCATCACGCCCAGCATGAAGGAGGGGGGCGTCACGCCGTAATCGGTCATTTTGAGCGCATACGATCCCGCGCAGCTGACGATACCGTTTTCGTTGACGATAAGGTCGACGTCCATCTGGATGTCCTTCGTGGTACCCGCAATGGTGAGCTTACCCTGGGTTTTAAGCTGGTATGTGCCGGCTTCGGGCGATACCGTAGCGGAGGAAAGCTGGTACTGTATAGTCGGGTACTTATCCGCCTGCAGTGCTTCGTAGGCGTTCTTGTCGAGCCCTTTGTTGTTACTCTTCAGATCCTTTACCCGCAGGGCGAAGGTGAGCTGCTTAAGAGACACCAGGGTGGGCTCTTTACCGGAAGTGAAAACGAATTCAGCAATCCCAGTAGCGGTATTGGTTTCCATTTCCCAGGCATGCAGGGTGGAGGTGCCCAGCACCCGAATGCTGGTCTCCGTATCATCCGTGATTTCGTAGCGTGTCTGGGCGGACCCGATCGTCGGAAGCCACAGGGAGAATGTTAGCAGAAGCGTCAGGGGGGTGAGGTATTGTTTCATTTGGACGGATTATTGATATTTTCAATGATTAACCCAAAAGTACCCGCACCCCCTCGCAGACGTTATGACGCACGTCAGCTCCCGGGATGATGTTGCACATGGCATCCGCGACCGGATGCCACGAAGTGGGTCGGTTCTCGGCATCCTGCCGGGTCACTACTATCCATTGTGCATCTAATCCGTTTACTGTTGTCTACGCAAGTCCTGCATGGGTTTTTTTGTCATACGTAACGTCTTTTTTAGACACGTGCAAAGGACGCGGATCATCTTGTTGCGCACCGCATTAATGGCCTGCCGTTCAGCTCGGCCCTGGGTTTGCTTAACTGAGACTTTACTTGACTGGATTTGGGATATTAATCGCGGCAGGATGCACCGAACCGTATTGGTTCCCATTGAACGCGTCCTACGGTGCCGGTCACGACGGCTGCTCGTTACTGATCAGGTGGCATCCGGTGGGTTCTTCCGCAGGATCTTATCCATCTTCCGCCCCCTAGCCAGTTCGTCCACCAGTTTATCCAGGTACCTCACCTGCCGGGTCAGCGGATTATCGATCTCCTCGATCCGGTAGCCGCAGATCACCCCCCGGATCAGGTGGGCATTTGGGTTCAGCCGGGCGTTGCGGAAGAAGGTGGCGAAGGTTTGTTTTTCGTCGATGATCGTTTGCAGGCGGTCTTCATCGTAGCCCGTGAGCCACTCGATCACCCGGTGCAGTTCTTCCCGGCTTCTGCCCTTCTTTTCGACCTTCGTTACGTAGTGCGGGTACACGGAGGCGAAGGTCATCTTTTCGATGCGGGCGTGGTGGTCGGGAGTTGCTTTCATAATTTATGGCTTTGAATTCCCTGCGGACCGCAGCTACTCTAAAGTAAGAAATCTCGCACGGGTGTGCCATTGAGTTACCGTGTGTCAGTGCCGCTTTTCTTCGATCAGGGTTAGGATATCGTTCGCTGAGTGGATCAGTCCTTCGTAGATCTCCTTGAGGTTGACGACCTGGTAGTAGCGCACGAGCGTCAGGGCCTCGATTTTGGCGTCCTGGAGAAAGTCCTGGGCTTCTATCGGGGATATGGGCCGCGGATCGTCCTGGTAGTACGTAGCAATGAAGGACTCCCGGTTGTCTCGCTGAATGATGTGCGGGTACTGACTGAGCACGTAATGCTGGTAGTCGTTCTGTATGTTGGAATTGGAGATGTGTTCCCGCTCCTTTGCTCTTTCGGTCAGGGCGTAGTAGTCGAGTATCGCCGTACGCAACTCGGGACTCAGGGACGGAATCTCGTTAGACTGCGTCATGGTTTCCACGGCATTCGTATTTGGGCTAAACTGGAACTCCCGAATCAGGGTGATCAGGTAGGTTTTTATCCGGTCGCTTACCGGGATGATGGTTTTTATCTGCATCAGGGTGGAATCGGCGGCCTGCATGTTGGTGATCATCTCCTGTCGCAGGTTCTGCAACTGGCGCTGGTCTTCCCGCAAGTTTTGCTTTAGCACGGCCAGGTTGTTGTCGATCGAGGTGGCGGTTTTGTTCTGTTCGCTCCAGTCGTTCACCTGCAGGGCGATCAGAATACCAACCACGACGAGCACGATCTCTCCGACCGCGTACTTCAGGTACTTCGCAAACTTGCTCTTTTTCGCCAGCCGGAAGCGTAGTTTTTTAAAGAATCTGAACATCGCTCGTCCGTTGTGATCGGGTTTAGGGTATGACTACACTCCTGCCATCCCCGCCCACGAGCGTACCGCGATCACCAAGCGGGAATACACGGGATCACCCGTTAATGCAATTAAGCTAGCCCTTTTTCGGCCAAAATGCAATGTTGGGGGGTATTCGTAACTGCGGTAGGATGCTACGGATCGTATTGGTTTGTGGCATCCCGCCGCGGTCGCTATTGGTTCGTGGCATCTTGCCGCGGTCACTATTGGTTCGTGACGTCCCGCCGCGGTCGCTATGGGTAGCCGTGAATTTTGCTTTCACACCGCGTCGGTAGATGTTTGTAACCTCCTAATCTTTTTGGTGTGGAATGGTAACCGCGGCGGGACGCCACGAACTGCAAGACCGCGGCGGGACGCCACGAACCGTGAGACCGCGGCGAGACGCCACGAACCGTGACACCGCGGCGGGACGCCACGAACCGCAAGACCGCGGGGGGTCGCCACGAACCGCAAGACCGCGGGGGGTCGCCACGAACCGCAAGACCGCGGGGGGTCGCCACGAACCGTGACACCGCGGCGGGACGCCACGAACCGCAAGACCCCGGCATCTTGCCGGGGCTGGGTCATCCCTACAAAGGTGGATAGTATCCAAAAAATCGCCAGCCGACCAGAATGATAGTTGTGGTCTCGAAGATGTCGCCACGCACCGGCTTACAAACTCCGCCTGCTATTCCGGGTTATATGATCCTTATACCATCTATCCATGCTGAACTCACTGCGCGCCGTTCCCCTCCTAGCCTTCTTATGCCTGCTGGGCTGTTCCTCCTCCGGTGAGGGCAGCGAAGCGGAGTCCTCCGGTGCCAGGACCGTAACCATCGATCCGGACAATGGGAATGAGGCCATGGAAAACACGCTGGCCCTGGAGCCCGGCCTCTACGTAATCGACGGATCGGAATGTGATAATCCGGTTGCTACCGACGCGCGGGTCTGGACCGGCCGCGGACTAGAAACCTCCACAACGCAGGGGTGTACGTTCGAGGTCACGTCCCACGAGGGTATGGTGTACCACGGCCGGCAGTCTTGCGCCACTGCCTCCGACGGCGCCAGCACCACGACCGAACTGTCGATCGAGGTACTCGAGCCGGGCTCCATCGTCCTGACCGAGGCAGGCGAAACGATGCACTTGACCCTTTGTCCGGATGGCGAAGTGCCGGAATGGGTAACGGAAAAGCTTACCGTAGAATAAGGAAGGGGTCAGGACTTGAGCTTGCTTTAGCCGATTTACCTTGCTCCTGCGCGCCGACCGCAAAAAGGCTTCGTACCGTACCTTGGCCCTGCACCACAACGAAGGGAAAGGCAACAACCCAACCAAGGCACCAACTAACCATGGAAACCACCGAACTCCTCAAGCGCGTCCGCCGCATCGAGATCAAGACGAAGGGACTGAGCCGCCAGATCTTCTCCGGAGAGTACCATTCGGCCTTTAAGGGAAGGGGTATGTCGTTCAGCGAGGTGAGGAACTACCAGTACGGCGACGACGTACGCAACATCGACTGGAACGTGACCGCCCGCTCCGGGGAACCCTACGTAAAGGTCTTCGAGGAGGAACGGGAATTGACCGTAATGCTGCTGGTGGACATCTCCAAATCGAGTTTCTTCGGCACGGTAAAGCAACCCAAGAATGAGCTGATCACGGAAATCTGTGCGGTGTTGGCCTTCTCAGCCGCCCAGAACAACGACAAGGTGGGCCTGCTGCTCTTCAGCGACCGGGTGGAGAAGTTCCTGCCTCCCAAGAAGGGTAGGGGACACGTACTGCGCATCATCCGCGAACTGCTTGATACCCGTCCGCAGGGCAGCGGCACCGATATCGGGATGGCCCTGACGTACTTCACCAATATGGTTAAAAAGCGGAGCATCTGTTTCTTGGTCTCCGATTACCTGGCCACCGGCTACGAACGCCCCCTGCGCCTGGCCGCCCGCCGCCACGATCTGGTAGGCCTGCACCTGTACGACCCCCGCGAGCGAGAACTACCCGCCATCGGTCTCCTGCGCGCCGTAGATGCCGAAAGCGGCAACATGCAGTGGATCGACACCGACAGCAAGCAGGTCCGCACCCGCTACGCCAACTGGTACAATGAGAATATGGACTACTTCAGTGATTCCTTCCGGCAAAGTGGAGCCGATACGCTGAGTGTGGAGACGACGGAGGACTACGTGAAGGAGTTGCTGCGGTTTTTTAGGCGGAGGGGGTAGGGATATTGATGCGGCATTGCTCGCTTCGCTCGGGGGGTTAAACGCAGATTTTGGCGGATTCAGGTCGCAGATTCACGCGGATTTGCTCGCTGCGCACGTATTAAAATCCGTGGAAATCCGTGCCCTAATCCGTTCAAATCCGTGATGAAAAAAACTGCCGCGCAGCGGCCAAGTGCATGAATGAAAATCCGCGTCAATCTGCGAATAAAATCTGCTTAAATCTGCGTTAAAAACCTCACCGCGCAGCGGTCTCCTACCCCAGCAAAATCTGCCTAAATCTGCATTGAAACCCCGCCGCGCAGCGGCCACCCCCCCAGGATAAACCCACCTTTCTTACCTTCCCCCCATGAACATAGCCCTCGCCCAAATCAACGTCCACGTCGGCAACTTCGACGCCAACCTGAAGAAGATGCTCGAGTATACCGAGCGCGCCAAGCAACAGGGAGCGGACATTGTCGTATTCCCGGAATTGGCAACGGTAGGCTACCCGCCTCGCGATTTCCTGGAGTTCGACGACTTTATCGATAAGGCCAACGTAGTCATACAGGAACTGGCCAAGGCCGCCGACGGCATCGCGATCGTAGTGGGCTCCCCGACGAAAAATCCCGTAGTGGAGGGCAAGGACCTCTTCAACAGCGCCTACTTCCTCGCAAATGGCCGCATCCAGCAGGTGCAGCACAAAACGCTGCTACCCACCTACGACATCTTCGACGAATACCGCTACTTCGAACCCGCCGCCGAGTGGAACGTGGTGCGCTACCAGGACAAGACCATCGCCATGATCGTCTGCGAAGACAGCTGGAACGTCGGCAACGAAAATCCGCTGTACAAGATCAATCCGATGGACCTGCTGATGGAGCATTCCCCGGACTTCATCATCAACATATCGGCCTCCCCCTTCTCCTACGACCACGCCGCCGAACGCGTCATGGTGCTCCAGGCTAACGTAGACTTGTACAACCTGCCGATGTACTACGTAAACCATGTGGGTGCCCAGACGGAAGTGCTCTTCGACGGTGGATCGATGGTGATCAACCAGCAGGGGGAAGTGGTGGACGAGATGCCCTACTTCGAGGAGTGCCTGCGCGTGTACAACACCGAAGAGGTGAAGAACGGCGACGACATGACCGGCGAGCGGGAGCGCGACAAGATGACCCTGATCCACGACGCCCTGGTGATGGGCATCCGGCAGTACTTCGGTAAACTCGGGTTCAAGCGGGCGCTTTTAGGACTGAGCGGTGGCATCGACTCCGCCCTCGTAGCCGTCCTGGCCGCTCGCGCCCTTGGTCCCGACAACGTCCGCTGCGTGCTCATGCCCAGTCAGCACAGCTCCGACCACAGCGTAAACGATGCCCGCCAGCTGGCGCAAAACCTCGGTTGCCAGTACGACATCGTACCGATCGAAAGCGTCTACCATAGCTACATGGATCTGCTCCAGCCCCACTTCTTCGGGTACAAAGAGGGACTCGCCGAGGAAAACCTCCAGGCCCGCATCCGCGGTATGATCCTCATGGCCTTCAGCAACAAGTTCGGCAGCATCCTCCTCAATACCAGCAACAAGAGCGAAATGGCCGTCGGCTACGGTACCCTCTACGGTGATATGTGCGGCGGCCTCAGCGTGATCGGCGACGTCTACAAAACCGAGTGCTTCGAACTGGCCCGCTTCATCAACAAGGACGGTGAGGTCATTCCCGACAACATCATCACCAAGCCCCCCAGCGCCGAACTGCGCCCCGATCAACTCGACAGCGACAGCCTCCCTCCCTACCCGGAACTCGACGCCGTCCTCTACCAGTACATCGAACTCCACCAGAGCCCCCAGGACATCATCGAGGCCGGTGCTGATCCGCTCCTGGTACAGAAAGCCCTACGCCTGGTCAACATCAACGAATTCAAGCGTCACCAAACCGCTCCCGTACTCCGGGTAAGTAAGAAGGCCTTCGGGATGGGGCGGCGGTTCCCGATTGTAGCGAAGTACTTGAGTTAAGGGGTGAAGGGAATGAGGGAGTGAGGGAATGAAGGAGTGAAGGGGTGTCCGTTCCTCAATCCTTCCTACCTTCAATCCCTCCATCCTTCAATCCCTCCATCCCTCGACCCCTCAATCCTTCGCCCCCCTCAACCCCTGTCCCCTTGGAACCCCTCATCACCAACGACGCGGTCGTCTTCGGCATCTTGCTTACCCTCCTTGCCCTGGTCTTCACGACGGCGAACAGCGAGCGGCCCTTCTGGAAGACCTTTTATACTTACGTGCCGGCCCTGTTGCTGTGCTACTTTTTGCCGGCCCTGCTGAACTGGCCCCTGGGGATCATTGCCTATGACTGGTACGAATACGGAGTGATCGACGCGCTGGCGGAACAGGGAGTGGCGTTGCCGGAGGGGCTGTCGTTCGGGGAGATCAATCGGTACATCGAAGCGCAGGGACTGGATCCGAATGACTTTAGCGAGTATACGGGGCACAGCGCATTATATTTCATGGCGAGTCGCTACCTCCTGCCGGCGAGTTTGATCATGCTCTGCCTCAATATTGATATTCCCGGCATCATCAATCTGGGGTACCGGGCCATCGTGATGTTTCTGGCGGCTACGGTGGGAATCGTACTGGGCGGTCCGATTGCGCTGCTGGTGGTTACTTACTTCTTTCCGGGTTTGATTGACATCGATCCGGACTTACTGTGGCGCGGACTGAGCACCATTGCCGGCTCCTGGATCGGCGGTGGGGCCAATCAGGCGGCCATGCAGATCATCAATGAAGTACCTCCCGGAATTTTCGGGCAAATGATCGTGGTCGATGTACTGGTCGCCAACATCTGGCTGGCCTTCCTACTCTTCGGTGCCGGACGTGCGAAGCGGATCGATCGGTTCATCGGAGCGGACAACTCGGCCATCGACCAGCTCGTCAAGAAGATGGAAGACTACGCCGACCAGGTGCGCCGCATTCCTACGAGCATCGACCTGTACCAGTTGCTCGGAGTTGCCTTCGGGGGAGTAGCATTGGCTCACTTTGGCGCGGATTTGCTGGGACCCTTCTTCGGTCAGTTCGAAGAAACCCTCGAGGCATTGCGCCTGAATACCCTCACCTCTGGCTTCTTCTGGATGGTCGTCCTTGCCACCACCATCGGCTTCCTGCTCAGCTTCACGCGGGCACGACGACTGGAAGGCGTGGGTGCCAGCAAGTGGGGCGGCATCTTCATCTACATCCTGGTGGCCACCATCGGTATGCAGATGAACATCGGCGACGTACTCGATAATTTAGGCCTGTTCGCGATCGGTCTGATCTGGATGGTGGTGCATATTACCGTGTTGTTGGTCACTGCCTACCTCATCAAGGCGCCCTTCTTTTTCGTTGCGGTGGGCAGTCAGGCCAACGTCGGTGGAGCGGCTAGTGCGCCGGTGGTGGCGAGTGCATTTAACCCCGTACTCGCGCCGGTCGGGGCCATCATGGCGGTCATCGGTTATGCCCTGGGCACTTATGGGGCGCTGCTGTGTTCCTACCTCATGGAAATCTCGGTTTCCTGATCCCGCCGTCCGACGGTTCAAGTGCCTAGACGGTTCCAAACCGTCCGGGCGCGGACCGTCGGACGGCTATACCAAAAAGCAATGACTAAAGACAGCATCCTCGTCACCGGCGTCTCTTCCGGCATCGGCCTCACCACCGCCAGTTACCTCCTCAAACGCGGTTTTCACGTATACGGAAGCGTGCGGCGGGGCGCGGGTCCAGCGGAACTCACGAAAGAGCCGGGCTTCACGGTACTGCACTTTGACGTTCGCGATCGCGCGGCCATCCGGGCCGGTATCCAGCGCATTCGGGACGACGGCAATCGCCTCGTGGGACTGGTAAACAATGCCGGTGTCGCCATATCGGGTCCGGTAGAGACCGTCAGTGAGGAGGAGTATCGTCGGCAGTTCGAAGTGAACGTGTTCGGCCTGATCGCCGTCTGTCAGGAGACCCTGCCGCTCTTACATGCGTCCAGGGAGGCCGGCTTTCATCCACGCATCGTCAATATCGGCAGTGTGAGCGGTTACCTGACCTCCCCCTTTACTACGATCTACTCCGCCTCCAAATTTGCCGTAGAGGCCCTGACCGACGGGCTCCGTCGCGAGCTGCTTGCCTACGGCATCGACGTGATCAGCGTTGCCCCGGGACCGGTAAAGACCCCCATCTGGTCAAAGGGCCGCGATCAAACCGAAGCCTTTCGGGACAACCGCTACAGCCACATGCTCGAAAAGCTCGGCCCCTACACCGAAGCCGCCGAGGCCGACGGCGTGGAAACGGAAGTCGTAGCCGCCGCCATCTACGAAGCCCTGACGGCCCAAAAACCCCAACCGGCCGTCCTGGTCATGAAAAAGGGCTGGATGGCCAAACTACTCAAACTAACTCCCAAACGCTTTCAGGACCGCTTCTTCGTCAAACGACTGGCCGAAAACCGCCGCTACTAGTACAATGCGGCCTCCCCCGATAGCTATCGGGGCAATAGTACAATGCGGCCTCAGGCCGCGAAAGCAAAATGCGGTCTCCGACCGCGACTCTCCCTATGAACCACAAAAGCATCCTCATCACCGGCGTCTCCACCGGCATCGGCCTCGTCACCGCCCGGGACCTTCTCCGCCGCGGCTTCCGTGTCTACGGCAGCGTCAGGTCTCCACTGAGTGAGGATGAGTCGAACGACTTAGCCCACCACCCGCAGTTCACCGAACTCCACTTCGATGTACGCGACCGCGAAGCCATCCGGGCCGGTATTCAGCGTATAACGGACGAGGGTCACCACCTCGTCGGAGTGGTCAACAACGCGGGAGTGGCCGTGCCCGGCCCCATCGAAACAACCGACGAAGCGGAGTACCGCCGCCAGTTCGACGTGAACGTTTTCGGCTTGATCTCCGTCTGCCAGGAAAGCTTGCCGCTCCTCCACGCCGCCCGCGACGCAGGCCATCATCCCCGCATCGTCAACGTCAGCAGCGTGAGCGGCTACCTGACTTCCCCCTTTATGGCCTTTTATTCGAGTTCTAAGTTTGCCGTCGAAGCGCTTACCGACGGACTGCGTCGCGAGCTCATGCCCTTCGGCATCGACGTGGTTAGCGTAGCTCCCGGGCCCACCAAGACGCCCATCTGGGCCAAGGGGCGGGAGCAAACCTCGGGCTTCGAGGACAACCGGTACAGCCACCTGATCCCCCAACTGGCTCCCTATACCCAGGCTGCCGAACGGGGTGGTGTGGAGCCTCAGTTGGTTGCCGACGCCATCTATGCGGCACTCACCGATAAGGTCCCCCGCGCCCACGTGCTGATCATGAAAAAGCGGTGGCTGGCCAAGCTGATCCGCCACGCGCCGAAACGGGTGCAGGATCGCTTCTTCACCAAGCGTGTCCGGTAAAATGCGGCCTCCGTACGATGCGGCCTCTGGCCGCGCAAACCAAACAACCTTCCTTGCGCTTATATCCTTGAATTCAAGCGCAGCCGGAGGCTGCTTCGTACTGTCGCTGCCGGAGGCAGCGTTTTACAGCGCAGCCGGAGGCTGCTTCCCACATCGCTGCCGGAGGCAGCATCGTACTATGCACATCACTCCCGAATCCCTCTCCTCCCGCGACCGCAACTTCCGCCGCAACTTCTACAACACCCTGCCCGGCCCGCGCGGCGTGCACTTGATTGGAACAAAGGGGCACCGCGGTACCGAAAACCTTGGCGTATTCAGCTCGGTGGTGCACCTGGGGGCGAGCCCGGCCCTGCTCGGCTTTCACCTGCGGCCACTGACGGTGCCCCGCCACACCTACCACCACTTGAAGGCACAGGGGTGGTTTACCCTCAACACACTGCACCCGGAATTTCTGGAGGCTGCTCACCGGACAAGCGCGAATTTTCCCCTAGGGGAATCGGAATTTGCCGCGACCAGCCTGACTCCTCTCTACAGCGAAAACTGTCCGGCCCCCTACGTGCAGGAAAGCCGGGTGCGCATCGGGCTGACCTTCGAGGAGGAACACCACATTGCCGCGAACGATACGCTGTTCATTGTCGGTCGGGTGCGGGAGATCTTCGTGCCGGACGAAGCGGTGGAAGAAAGCGGGCACGTAAACCACGCATTGCTGCAGACGCTTGCGGTGACCGGCCTGGATACTTACCACCGGACTACGGGTGCGGAACGGTTGCCCTACGCTCGTCCGTAAGTTCATTGCTCCTGCGTTCCCGCCTAAAATCTTGTTTGCCTGCTAATCGTTAACTTAGGGTATTGCAAAATCGAACAGATGTCACTAAGGAAAAAAATACTGGGCAAGGGCCCGATACTTATCGGAAGTGCCATCCTTTTGGTGGGGCTCACGGCGGCTACGGTCAGTCCGATCAACGATAAATACTTCGAGATCATGAAGGCCATCGAAGTGTACACGAACGTGTATAAAGAGGTGAATACCTACTACGTGGATGAGATCGAACCGAATAAGCTAATGCGGACCGGCATCGAAGCAATGGTCGGCTCTCTGGATCCCTATACCAACTACATCAGTGAGACCGACGTGGAAACCGCCCGGCTGCGGCAGAGCGGACAGTACCAGGGCATCGGTGCCGAGATCGAATACATTGACGGACTGCCGACCATCCTGACCCTCTACCGCAACCAGCCCGCCGACGCCGCCGGCCTCAAAACCGGGGACCGCCTGTTGCAGGTCGACGGCCGCGAAACCGCCCAGTACAACCGCGAGCAACTCGAGGAGATCATGCGCGGCTTCCCCGGTACCGTTATGAAGTTGACCGTGGACCGCCCCGGAGTCGGTAACCAGGAACTCGAACTCGTGCGTGGTGATGTAGACATCCCCAATGTGCCCTACTTCGGAATGTTGGAGCAAAACGTGGGCTACGTAGCCCTGACTACTTTTACCCAGCAGGCCGCCAAAAACGTACGCGATGCCGTGACCCAATTGCGGGCCGAAAATCCCAACATGACCGGCGTGGTGCTTGACCTGCGCGGCAACGGCGGCGGACTGCTGAACGAGGCCGTTGACATTGTCAACATTTTTGTGCCCAAGGGAGAAGCGATCGTAACGACGAAGGGAAAGGTCCGCGACTGGGACCGCAGCTATGCGACCAAGGGCAATCCCCTCGATACCGAGCTTCCCGTAGCCGTGCTCATCAACGGCCGCTCGGCCTCGGCTTCCGAGATCGTATCGGGTGCCCTGCAGGACCTCGATCGCGGCGTGCTGATCGGTCAGCGGAGCTACGGCAAGGGACTGGTGCAGAACATTATGGAAACCGGCTACGGAAGTCGGGTGAAGATCACTACGGCTAAGTACTACATTCCCTCCCAGCGCTGCATTCAGGCCATCGAGTACCGCGACGGAAAGCCCTTCGACATTCCCGACAACGAACGGGCGGAGTACCAAACGCGTGCCGGCCGACCGGTACTGGGCAGCGGTGGGGTTGCCCCCGATATCGAGGTGGACGTGCTGGGTAAGAACAACGTAGCCCAGGGCCTGCTCGAGGATTACATCATCTTCGATTTCGTGAACGACTGGGTGCGCGATCACCCGACGATTGACTCGGTTGCGGATTTCCACTTCAAGGACTGGGACAAATTTGAGGCCTTCCTCAATCGCGCCGACTTCAGTTTTACCTCCAAAGCGGAGGAGTTCCTGGAAAAGGCCGCCGAGAGCGCGCAGGAAGAGGGCTACGATATTACCGCAGATTTATCCGCGATCCAGGAAAAGGTAGACCGCGAACAGGCTGCTGCAATTGAGAGCCTGAAGACGGAGATCACCGGCATTATCGAAAAGGAAATTGCCGGGCGCTACTACTACCAGCGCGGTCAGGTGCAGATGGGGCTCCGCAACGACAAGGAAGTACAGGAAGCCATCGCGGTGCTTAACGACCGGGCACGCTACGACCAGTTGCTGACGAAGTAGAGGGATCGCCTGGATCGCACGATCCTCAGAATGCTCTCCTTTGCGGAGGCGGACAACAATGCGGCTTACGGGCTACGGCACTCGCCTGCCGGACGACTGATCTCGCTGCAAAACGAGCCGCCGCGGGCCGCCTACGCGACCCGAACGACGTGGAGCAACTCGAAAAGGGCAGACGTTAGTTACCCGAACGCAGGCTACATCTCATCGATATTCTCTCCGATCACCGGCTTGCTGTTTATCTGCTCGGTGGAAACCTCATCAAGGTTGCCCGCTTCGAGGCGCTTGCTGAGCCAGGCACGTGCCTCCGCGAAGGTCTCAAAGCAGTGCTCCGGCGGCACGAGACCGGGAACGAGGTTGATGCGCTCCATCATGTCCCGCAACTGGGCGTTCATGCCGGTGAATACGACGGCAATTCCGCGACTGTGCATGTCGAGAATGGCATCCTCCAACGCGTAGAGGCCCGACTGGTCGATGTAGGGTACGCGACCGAGTCGGATGATCACCACTTCCACGGTGGGTAGATTCTGAATCATGGTCTGGAAGGAGGAAACGAAGCCGAAGAACAGCGGCCCTTCGAGGTGCTTGATGAACACCCGGTCGCCAATGCGCTGAATGAGGTTACCCTCGTCCGCCCATGGCTTTTCCCGACTGAATTCTTCCAGGCTGGAACTGCTGGCACCCGCTTCGACCGTGTCGGCGGTCTTCTTCATGAAGAGTACGGCGGCCAGGACCATGCCGATGGCTACGGCCTCGAGCAGTCCTACGAATACCGTCAGCAGCAGAACCAGGATCATAACGACCGAGTCGCCCTTGGGTACGCTGCGCAGGTGGCGGAAGCCCTTGTAGTCGATGATGCCAATGCCTACGGTGATGAGAATGCCCGCCAGTACACCATTGGGGATGTAGGCGACAATGCCACTGATGCCTAGGAGTACCAGCAATAGGAAGATACCGGCGATCATACCGGAGATCTTGGTTTTACCGCCCGACTGGACGTTGATCACCGTCCGCATGGTCGCACCGGCACCCGGCAGTCCACCGATGAAGGCTGCGGCCATGTTGCCGATGCCCTGACCGATGAGTTCCTGATCCGGGTCGTGCTTGGTTTTGGTGATGTTGTCGGCTACGACGGAGGTCAGCAGGGAGTCAATGGCACCAAGAGCAGCGAGAGTGAAGGCAAATTCGATGATGCGCATCAGCATACTCGTATTGGCAAATTGACCGAAGAAGTCAAAATAGAAGGGGGGCAGCCCTTCTTCCACCGCACCGATCACCGGCACCTTTCCGGGCATAAAGAAGTAGGCCACCAGCGTCATGACGATCAGTGCCGCCAGGCTGGACGGGATGATTGACGTTATTCGCTTAAAGCCGTAAATGATGATGATGGTACCTACGGCGAGTATGACGTTGAACCAGTTGATGCCTCCGGGAGTCGAGAACGGCCGGTGAACGTTGCTGATGGTGCCCACCGTACCGCTAGCGCGACGTCTGGCCAGGCGCGTGGCTTCGGTGCGGATTTCCTCGTTCGTTACCTGGGAAAATCTTCGGTTCGTTTCCGCGATGACCGTGGCGTCCATCACGCCCTTAAGCGCGCCGTCGGCTTCCTCCTCCCGGATGATCTTCTCGAGGATCTGTTCCTCGGCGTGGGGCATCCGATCCACGATCAATTCTTCGTCGTTGCCCGGGTTGTACCCCAGGGCGGGGAAGATCTGAGTTATTATAATGATCACCCCGATACCGCTCATGAAGCCGGAGACCACCGGATAGGGTATGTACTTTATGTACCTGCCCAGTTTAATGACGCCGAAGAGCATTTCGATCAGGCCGGCCAGAAAGAAGGTGGCGAGAATGAGGGGCAATGCCTCCTGCACGGTCTCCGCGCCCGATTCGACGATCGCGTTGGCGATAATGGCCGATGACACCACCGTCATGGGTGCGGTAGGACCACTAACCTGGGTGGCCGTACCACCGAAGAGGGCGGCAAGGATGGCGATGGCAATAGCACCGTAGAGGCCCGCCATGGGGCCGAGTGCCGTCTGGGCACCGAAAGCTAATGCGAGGGGGAGGGCGACGATACCCGCCGTGAGTCCGCCAAAAAAGTCGCCACGAAGGTTAGAAAAATCGAAGGTAAAGGGATTGGTCATTATGCTCTTTTAGTAAAGGGAAGCAAGCTTTGTAAACGGAAAAAATTAAAGTTGTTTATGCCAAAATTAGAAAAATCTTATTCGGCTGCCTCTAAAAACTGCATTTCGTACAGTTCCCGGTAGCGCCCCTCCTCATTCTGCAGGAGCTCTTCGTGGGGGCCGATTTCTTTGATCTCTCCCTTTTCGAGTACCATAATGTTGTCCGCGTTACGAATGGTGCTCAGGCGGTGGGCAATCACGATGCTGGTCCGCCGATCGATCAATTTTTCAATGGCGTGCTGAATGACACCCTCGGTTTCGGGATCTACACTGCTGGTCGCCTCATCGAGAATGAGAATATCCGGATCGAAGACCAGCGCCCGTACGAAGGAGATCAACTGCCGCTGACCCATGCTCAGGGTAGCACCACGTTCCATCACGTCGTAGTCGTAGCTGCCGGGAAGTCGCTCAATAAATTCGTGGGCACCGATGAGCTTGGCGGCTTCGATCACCCGCTCCCGACTAATTTCCGGATCGCGCAGGGTAATGTTTTCGAAGACCGTGCCGGTAAAGAGGAAAACATCCTGCAGGACCATCGCCATCCGGCTGCGTAGGGAGGTAAGCTCGTATTCACGCAGGTCGTGACCGTCGATACAGATTTCCCCCTTCTGGTATTCGTAGAAGCGGTTGATCACGTTGGTGATCGTCGTCTTGCCGGAGCCGGTGCTGCCCACGATGGCCAGCGTTTCTCCGCTCCTGAGCTTGAAACTGAGGTCCTTGAGGATCCAGTCAATGCCAGTGTAGGCGAACCAGACGTTCTTAAATTCTACCTCTCCAGTTAGGCTTTCCGGCTTCAACGTACCCGTATTCTCGATCTGGTCGTCACGGTCGATCACCTTGAAGACCCGCTCGGAGGCCACCAGGCCCATCTGCAGCGTGTTGAACTTATCGGCCAGTACCCGGATCGGGCGGAAGAGCATGTTGATGTAAATCGGGAAGGCGACCAGGGCTCCCAATGTCACGCCGCCGGCTCGAGCTACGTCCTGTGCTCCCCACCAGACCATCAGGGCCAGGCTGGCCGCGGCGATGATGTCTACCGTCGGAAAGAAGATGGCATAATACAGGATGGCGTCGATGTTGGCCTTGCGGTAGTCCTTGTTGATGTCCGCAAATTTGCGGGCTTCCGCCCGTTCGGCATTGAACATCTGCACGATGCGCATCCCCGTAATGCGCTCCTGCAGAAAAGCGTTCATCTTCTGAATTTGGGTGCGCACCTGCTGGTAAGACCGTTTCACGGCTTCCTTAAAGATGTAGCTGGCCAGCATCAGGAAGGGCATGGTCGTCAGGCAGATCAGGGTCAGCCGCCAACTGGTGGTGAGCATGATGGCGAGCACGGCGAAGATCGACATCAGGTCGGCCAGAATGGTGATCACCCCCTCGGCGAAGATGCTGTTGATCGACTGAATGTCGTTGATCGTGCGGGTCGTGGAGGTCCCGATGGGCGTCTTATCAAAGTAACTGAGGCGCAGGCTGTTGATGTGGCTGAATACCTTCACCCGCAGGTCCCGAATGACCGACTGCCCCAGCCAGTTGGAGCTGTATACGAAGGAGTAACGACAAAGGGCTTCCAGAATAAGCAGACCGGCGATTACGAGGGCCCAGAAGGTGAGTCCGCTGGTATCGCCTACGAAAACGTAATCGTCGACCATCTTCTGGATCAGGCGGGGACGTGCGATGGAAAGCGGGGCCAGCACCACGGCCAGCGTAATGGCCAGAATGGCAACCTTCTTATATGGCTTAGCCAGCGCAAGAACCCGCCAGAGGAGGTACAGGTCGAATTTTTGCTTCTCTTCTTTGGTGGCCATGAAGTGGTGTAACACGTGGCCGGCTTTTTGGGTCGCTTTGGGCAACAAGTTTTTATGGGCGGGCGCGCGGGAGCAATCCAATTTCGGTCAAACCAGCGGCGGCACGACCCGTTATACCCGTATGAAGAACGTACTCGGAACCCCCCTCCAGTCCTGCTGCACCGATCCGATGACCGGTTACTACCGCGATGGGTCGTGCGCGACCGGACCGACGGACACTGGCCGACACGTCGTGTGCGCCGTGATGACGGAAGAATTCCTGACCTTCAGCAAATCAAGGGGCAACGACCTGAGTACCCCGATCCCCGCCTATGACTTTCCCGGACTGAAGCCCGGCGACGGCTGGTGCCTCTGCGCGCTGCGCTGGAAAGAGGCCTTCGATGCCGGGATGGCACCAGCCGTGAAACTCGAGTCCACCCACGAAGCCGCCCTGAAGTACATCTCCTTCGAAGCCCTGCTTGAGCACAAACTGGTCAATCACTAAGCGAGATGTGGTGCCCGGTAGCGTCCGGACCCGGACGGACGGTGTTCGATACCGAACACATCGCAAACTGTTTCATTCGTAGGTGGCTGATATTCAAGAGCCGTAATTTGTGGCATGCTTCCTGCTATTGGGGTAGGCATGGATCGAAGCATCGACACAAAAGAGATCAACCGCCGCCGCCGCAACACCTTCCTTCGCTGGGCTGCGGGTGCCGTGGGGGTCGGGCTGCTGGCTTGGTTCGGACTACGGTCGCTGCGTCCCTCCGCGGATGAAGATACCCTGCGCATCGCTACGGTCGAACGGGGCGAGGTGGTCAACACGGTGAATGCTACCGCACTGGTCCTTCCCGCATTTGAGGAGCAAATCAACTCCCCCGTAGCTACGACGATCGATGAGGTACTGCGGACCGCGGGGACCGAAGTCGCCGCCGGCGAACTGTTAATGAAGCTCGACCGCGACTACGTCCAGCTGCAACTCGACGGTCGCCGCGACCAGCTCGCCGTAAAGGAAAACAGCATCGGCCTGCTCGGACTGGAGTACGAGCGCGATCTGCAGGAGCTTACCTATAACGCCGAGATCAAAAAACTGGAACTTTCCGCCGCCCGGGCCCAACTCGCCGATGCGCGCCGCCTGCTCGGTGTCGGTGGGGCCACCCAGGAGGAAGTGGAAGCCGCCGAGCTCGCCGTCCAGATCAGCGAACTGGAATCGAAAAAGCTCGACAATCAACTCGCCTACAGCCACAACAGCCTCGCCGGCCGTAAACGCCAACTCCAGTTGGAGGTAGGCATGGAAGAAAAAGAGGTGAGCCAGTTGAGCCGCCGCCTCCGGGAGACGGAGGTGCGCGCGCCGCGGGCCGGTGTAATCACCTGGGTGAACGAGAACATCGGGCAACAGGTAACCGAAGGCACCGCGCTGGTCCGTATCGCCGACCTGGGTCGTTACAAGGTAGAGGGCAGCGCATCGGACCGGTACGCCGACCAGCTTGCCGTTGGGCTTCCGGTAGAAGTGCGGACCCCCACCACCCGCCTGTCGGGAAGGGTGACCGCCATTCTCCCCGAAGTGACCGACAACCTCGTGCGGTTCCGGGTCGAGCTGGACGAGCCCAGCCACGCCGACCTACGGCCCAACCTCCGCGCTGAATTGTACGTCATTACCAACCGCGTCGACGACGTAGTAAGGGTCAAAAACGGACCGGCCTTCCGGGGCGGGAGATTGCAGTCGATCTTCGTCGTGGAGGGAGGGGAGGCCGTCCGCCGGGAAGTGCAGATCGGGATGCGCAACGGCGACTTCGTAGAAATCACCGATGGCCTCCGCCCCGGCGACCGCATCATCATTTCCGCCAGCGACGAGCTGGAACGGGTCACCTCCTTTAAACTGGAAGAATGATGCGGGTAGGAAAGAACTTTTTGCGGGCGGTTTTTGGGGTGCCGGGCATAGCGCTTGTCCTCCTTTTGCCCTGCACCCGCGTCCCCGCCCAAACGATTACGCTGAGCGAGCTGCAGCGGGAAGCCGCCGAACGGGCCGAAAACGTACTGATCGCCGACCAGCAAGCCGAAGCCGCCGCGCTGGACCTGCGGGCCTACGAAGCCGGCCTCAAACCCCGCCTCGACCTGGCCGTCAGCCTCCCCAACTACTTCCGTACCTCCACCGAAGTGACGCAGGACGACGGCACGATCGCCTTCCGCGAGATCGAACTGAACAACTCCTCCGTCTCCTTACTGGCCAACCAGCGCATCGCGGCAACCGGCGGCCTCATCGGAGTGGAAACCCGCCTCCAGCGCACCGACAACTTCGCCCTGAACGCCAAACGCTACAACGGCTCCCCAATACGCCTCACCTTCCGGCAGCCCATCCTGGCCTTCAACCCCTGGAAGTGGGACCGCCGCCTGCTGCCCCTGCAAGTCACGGTGAGCGACCGGGCCCTCGCCGCCGCCCGCGCCGACGCCGCCCTGGACGCAACCGTCCTCTTCTTCGATCTCGTAAATGCCGACCAGGAACGCCGCATCGCCGAAACCAACCGGGAGGCCAACCTCACCCTCTTTGCCATCGCCGAAGAACGCTACCGACTCGGAAAGATCAACCGGGGCGACCTGGTGCAGCTCGAACTCGAACAGGCCAGCGCCGAACAGAACCTCCTGCGGGCCGAACGACTGGTCGGGGCCGCCTCCGCCGCCATCCTGCAATTCCTGGGACAAGCCTATACGGGACAAATGCTGCAACCCGCCGCCCCGGAGACCACCGCCTCCCTCACCGACCTCGAGATCACCGCCGCGCGCGCCACCGAGCAACTCGCCGCCCGCCCCGAACTACTCGAGATCTCCCGCCAAATCCTGACCGCCCAGCGCGAAGCGGACCGGATCAAGCGCGACTACGGCCCCCGCCTCGACCTCGACGCCAGCATCGGCCTCATCCGCAACGCCGACGAGCTCGACCCGATCTACAGCGACCCCCAGAGCGAGCGCATCGTAAGCCTCACCTTCGCCGTACCCCTGGTCGATTGGGGAGAACGCCGCGCCCTCAACAAACGATCCGCCACGGAAGTCGCCCTGGCCCAACAGCTCGGACAACGAACGGAACTGAACCTCCAAAGCCAACTCACTCAGCTCCTCGATCAGTGGCGCACCGTGCGCGAAGAGCTCGTGCTCGCCACCCGCATCCGCGACCTCGCCGAAGAACGCTTCACGATCAGCCAGGAAAGCTACACCCTCGGCGCCATCCCCCTCACTGACCTCACCTTCGCCCAGCAAAACCGCGACCAGAATACCCGCTCCTACGCCTCGACCCTCCGCGCCTACTGGCTCACCTACGCTAGTCTGGAACGGCTGACGCTGTGGGACTTTGTAAACGATAAGCCTCTGTACAGGAGTGATGGAGAGAGGGAATGAAGGAGTGAGGGAGTGAAGGCCTTCAAACCCTCAATCCTTCCCCCCTTCAATCCCTCCTCCCTTCAGTCCTTCCATCCTTCAGTCCCTTAATCCTTTTTCCAATGATCGAACTCAACAACATCTCCAAATCCTACCGTACCGACACCATCGAGACGCTGGCCCTGCAGCATATGAACCTGAGTGTGCCGGCGGGTGAATTTCTGAGCATTATGGGGCCCTCCGGCTGCGGCAAATCGACCCTGCTGAATATTATGGGATTGATCGACGAGCCGAGCGAGGGGACGGTGGTACTGGCCGGCCGGGAAGTCACGGATTACAACGGAAGCAAGGTAGCGCGCTTTCGGAACGAGCAGTTGGGGTTCATCTTTCAGAGCTTTCACCTGATCAACGACCTGTCGGTGGTAGATAACGTCGAACTGCCGCTGCTGTACCGGAAATTGGGAGGCAAGGAACGGCGGCGACTGGCACTGGAGGCACTGGCCCGTGTGGGGTTGAGCAATCGTGCTACTCACTTTCCCAATCAGCTGTCGGGCGGACAGAAACAGCGGGTCGCCATCGCCCGGGCCATCGTCGGTAAACCCAACATCATCCTGGCCGATGAGCCCACCGGGAACCTGGATAGCCACATGGGCGGCGAGATCATGGACATCCTGACCCGGCTCAACAAGGACCTCGGCACCACCATCGTGATGGTCACCCACGACGAACGCATGGCCAAACGGACCCACCGGCTCGTACGGCTTAGCGATGGCGAACGGGTGAGTTGAATTTAAAATGTCAAATTTTAAATTTTAAATTTTTACCGCCATGATTAAGAATTATTTACTCCTCGCCCTCAAGGTGCTGCGCCGTAAGCCGTTCTATACCTTCATCAGTCTGTTCGGGATCAGCTTTACCCTCATGATCTTGATGCTGATCACCTCGATGGGGGATGCCCTGTTCGGAGCGAATAAGCCGATGTCGGAGGTGGACCGAATGGTGTTTCTGCCTGCGCTGTCTCGCTACACGCAGTTTTACGACACGATCTACACGATCGACAGCGTACTGATGGACGACGGTACGATGCGGTACGACTCGACCTTCGACACCGAGGAGATTGGCTCGAACAACTCGGATGGCTCCATGAGCTACCATTTTATTACGGAGTACCTCCACGGTCTATCGGACGTGTCGGAGGCAACCGCCTTTTCGCCGAGCAGTTTCGTAGATGGATACCTCGACGGGCGTAAGGTGACCTTCCGGACTTACTATACCGACGGCAATTACTGGAATGTCTTCGACTTTAATTTCCTGCACGGTCTTCCCTACGGCAAGGACGATGTAGATGGGGGCAACCAGATCGCCGTACTGACGGATAAGGCGGCCACCGAGTATTTCGGTGAGGCGAGTGACGACGTGATCGGTCGGGAAGTGACCCTGGGCGATCGCACGTACCGCGTAGGGGGAATCGTCGCCCGACCGCTTAAGGACGATCCCACCATTCAGGGCGATGTGTACCTGCCGGTTACTACCATGGATCGTAGGGCACTGGATGCTAAAACACTAGAAGGATCGTTCAGCGCGGTATTTCTGGCCACCTCGCCGGGCAAACGGGAAAGCATAAAAAAACAGCTCGAGTTCCTGGCCGAGAACTTCGTGATGCCTCCGGAGGAAGATTACGAGGAGATCGCGCTTTATCCCGGCACCGCTACCGAGGTTTTTGCCGGTGGGATCATGCAGGAACGGGACTATGATCTGGCGAAAATGATGTTCTTCATCCCCCTCTTTTTGCTGCTGTTTCTCTTTCTGGCGTTGCCGCTGATCAACCTGATCAACCTGAACGTCAGCCGGGTGTACGAGCGCAAATCGGAGATCGCCGTGCGCAAGGCATTTGGTGCCAGAAGCGCCGATATACTTTACCAATTTATTTTCGAGAACCTGGTGCTCACCTTCATCGGTGGGGCGATCGGTCTGATCCTGGCGTTCTTCGTCATTCGGGCGGTCAACGCCAACGACCTGATCGGGATCGTTCGGCTGTCCTTTTCCTTCAAAGTATTTTTCTACTTCATCGTCGTCATCGTACTCTTCGGACTGCTGTCGGGCCTGCTGCCCGCCCTCCGGATGAGCCGTACCAATATCGGAACCGCACTGCGCTAAATCAATCAACCATGCTTAGTCACTTGATCAAACTGATGTGGAACAAGCGCCGCGCGAACGGCCTCATCTTTCTGGAAATCATCCTGGCCTTTATCGTTTTGTTCGGAGTGTACGCCTTCGCGTTTTACAACTACGACCGGTACAGCTCTCCCCTCGGCTTCAGCTACGAGAACAGCATCGGCCTGAGACTGGATATCGACGACGATATGGACTCCCTCGCGGTACTCGGTTTGCAGGAGCGGATCGTTCGGGAGGTGAGAACAGTCCCCGGAGTGGAGGCCGTCAGCTTCCTCGGTCCCGTCAATCCCTTCGGGGGCAACAACTGGGGTACGGGCAACGACGACAATGGCTTCCAACTCTTCACCCGCATGCTGTTTGCCGACGAGCACTTCGCCGAAACCATGGAACTCAAATTCCGGGAGGGGCGCTGGTTCGAAAAGCGGGACGACAATGCCAAGTACCCGCCGATCGTGGTGAACGGTAAATTTATGGATGAATACTACCCGAATGCCGAAACCCTCCTGGACTCCATCATTATCCTCAGTGGCGACCGCCAGGTGATCGGCGTGGTCGAAGACTTCAAGTACGCCAGCAATTTCGCGGAGAACGAGCCCCTGACCTTCTACCCCCAATCCGGTTTCTACTCCGGCGATCGCCCCCCCTTCGAGCAAATGATCATCCGCACCGCACCCGGCCAGACCGCGGCGGTCGAAGAGCCCATCTACAACCTGGTGACCGCCCTCACCAAAAATACCGACGTCGTGATCTGGAACATGGCGGAGGACCGCATCAAGGCCAACCGACCCGTGGTCATTCCCCTGGTCATCCTGCTCATCATCTCCACCTTCCTGCTCATCAACATCGCCCTGGGCCTCTTCGGCGTGCTCTTCACCCAGATCAACCGCCGCCGCGCCGAGATCGGCCTCCGCAAGGCCATGGGCGCCACGCCCGGCGAGGTCACTGCTCAGTTCGTCGGAGAGATCCTCATTATCACCGTTGCCGGACTACTCCTCGGCACTTTCTTCGCGGTACAGGTCCCCCTCCTCGAGCTCCTCCCCATCCCGCCCAAGTTCTTCTACTTCGGCATCGTAGCCGCCATCGCCACTATCTTGCTCATCGTTACGGTCTGCGCCCTCCTTCCCAGCCGGCAGGCCGCCCGCCTCCACCCAGCCCTCGTCCTCCACGAAGAGTAATTCACGAGCCAACGAGCGTAGCGAGCATCCCCGCTAAATTTAAAATTTAAAATTTCACATTTAAAATTTTCAATTTCTGCGCCTCCTCATCATCGACGACGACCGCACCGTCTGCACCAGCCTCGAGCTTCTGCTCAAGCGGGCCGGCTATACCGTGCGGTGCATCCACTATCCGGGGGAAGCGCTGGCGACGGTGAGCGAGTTTCGGCCCGATCTGGTGCTGCTCGACCTCAACTTCACCATCGAGACCAGCGGGCGCGGCGGAATGAAGCTACTTGGTGAGTTGCTGGCGGCACAGCCCGATCTACCCGTCATTCAGATGACCGGCTGGGCTACGGTACAGCTGGCGGTGGAGGGCATGAAGGCCGGAGCCCGCGATTTCATCGCCAAACCCTGGGATAACCACGAGCTGCTCAACGCCATCAAAACGCAGTTGGACAAGGGCGGGGTCGCAGGTGCAGTGAAAGCCACCAAAACAGCCGACCCCTTTGGCGCAATCATTGGTGAATCGCCGGCCCTACACGCCGTCATCGATCAGGCCAAACGCGTGGCCGGCACCCAGGCTTCCGTGCTGATCACCGGAGAGAGCGGCACCGGAAAAGAACTGGTGGCCGAGGCGATCCACGGTGCCAGTCAGCGGGCGGAAGGCCCCTTCGTTGCCGTAAACCTGGGGGGAGTACCGGAGGGCCTCTTCGAATCCGAACTGTTCGGACACAAGGCCGGTGCCTTTACCGATGCCCGCAGCGACCGCAAGGGGCGCTTCGAACTGGCCGAGGGGGGCACGCTTTTTCTCGACGAGATCGGTGACCTGGCCCCGGCCGCCCAGGTAAAATTGCTGCGAGTACTACAGGAACGCCAGTACGAGCGCCTCGGTGAAAGTAAGCCCCGTCCGACCGACGTCCGCATCATCAGCGCCACCAGCCGCAACCTGGCCAGTATGGTCGCCGCCGGCACCTTTCGGGAGGATCTGCTCTACCGAATCAACCTCATCCACCTGCACCTTCCCGCCCTCCACGAGCGCCCCGGTGACATCGCCCGCCTGGCCGATCACTTCCTTACCAGCGCCCGCCGCCGTTACGACCGCCCGAAACTGAAGTTGAACCCGGAAGCCGTATCCTGGCTACGCCGACAGCCCTTCCCGGGAAATATTCGCCAGCTGCAAAATCTCATCGAGCGTACCGTGATTTTGTCTCCGGTTGACGCCATCGACGCGGGGCAACTGGAGCAACAATCTAGCGGCCCCTCCGCAAGCCTTTCCAACTTTGCCCCCTCCGGCATCACCCTGGAGCAAATGGAAATCAAAATGATCCGCGCCGCCCTTGCCCGCAACGCCGGAGAGATCACCGCCACGGCCCGCGAACTGGGGCTGACGCGAGCGGCACTGTACCGGCGGATCGAGAAATTTAAAATTTAAAATTCCACATTTAAAATTTTAAATTCCTCCCTTGTCCGCTCCCACTAAGTACATCGCGTACCTCACCGTGCTGCACCTCCTGATCGGAGTGATGGCGTACTTCGTGATCGGGCGGGGACCGGTACTGTTGCTGGCGGAGATGGTCCTGCTGCTTTCGGCTTACCTCGGGTACCGGCTCTATGAAGTACTAGTAGCTCCCCTAAATTTGCTGAGCCGGGGCGTGGGGGCGCTGGCCGATCAGGATTTTTCGGTAAAGATGCGGCCGACGGGTAGCCCGGAAATGGACCGGCTCGGACAGGTTTACAACCGCATGATCGACCAGCTGCGAACGGAACGGGTGACCGGCAGGCAGCGGGAAGAATTTCTGGACCGGCTCGTCGGCGCGGCGGAAGTGGGGATCGTCATACTCGATTTTGACGGGGGGGTAGAGTCGGCCAATCCCTGGGTAAGTCAGCGGCGGGAGGCCGATCCTGATTTTGAGCGTTCGGTCCTGGAGCCGGCTTTGCGCCTCGGGGTGGGGGAGAAGCGGGTCTTCACTACGGCCGACAACCGCCGCATCCACGGGGAGTACGCCACCTTCATCGATCGGGGGTTCGAACGCGGATTCGTAGTGCTACAGGACGTGACCGCCGATCTGCTACTGGCCGAAAAGGAGGCGTACGGCAAGGTGATCCGGATGATGGCCCACGAGGTCAATAACTCGAATGCCGCCATCGTATCCCTGCTGCGCTCCCTGCTGGAAATTGCCGGCGATGGGGATCCTATGCTTCCCGACCTGACGAACGAATACCTGCCGCCCGCCATTCACCGGGCCGAAAACCTGACCGGCTTCATGCGCAATTTCGCCCGCGTGGTGCGCCTTCCGGCCCCGCAAAAAACCCGCACCGATCTGAACGAATTGCTGCGTTCCGCGGGCGGGGTCGTGCAGCAGATGCTGAAGGAACACGACATCGCCCTTTCCTACGAACTGTCTTCCCGTCCGGTATGGGTAAGTGCCGATGCCGGACAGCTCGAGCAGGTGGTTATCAATGCCCTGACCAACGCACGGGAGAGCATATCCGCCGGAGGGCGCATCATTCTGAGCAGCCAGGCCAGCCCGCCGGGGTTCACCATCTCGGACGACGGGCCGGGTGTTTCCCCCGGGGTTGCCCATAAGCTCTTCTCGCCCTTCTTCAGCACCAAGATCACCGGACAGGGCGTCGGCCTAACCCTCTCCCGCGATATTCTGGAGGGCCACGGAGCCACCTACCGGCTGCACACCGACGCCGGGGGCTGGACCCACTTTACCGCCACCTTCCCGAGATAAACGAAGGAATACTAATGAATTAGTTGTAATACTAATCCGTTAGTACTATCTTCGTACTAATCAATTAGTAGTTATGCAACGATTAGCCAAGCGCGAGGCGCAACTGATGCAAGTGCTGTGGAAGCTGGAGCGCGCCTTCGTAAAGGAGATCATCGAGGAACTGCCGGAGCCGAAGCCGCACTACAACACCGTTTCGACCATGGTGAAGATCCTGGAGGAAAAGGGATTCGTCGCCCACGAGAAAATAGGCAACGCCTACCGCTTTTTTCCCGTCGTTGCGGAAGAAGACTACCAGAAAAAGGCGGTGGACGACGTCGTAAAGCGCTTCTTCGACAACTCGCCCATGAAGCTGGTCAACTACTTCGCCCGGGAGCAACAGCTCGACACCAATGAGCTCGAACGACTGGTCAAACTCATCAAAAGCCAGGACGCATGAACTACCTTCTCCACGCCGGCACGCTGCTCGCGATCTGCGCCCTGTACTACCACTTCGTGCTGCGCAGCGAAACTTACTTTACCCTTAATCGGTGGCTGCTGATCGGAAGCATAGCGGCCAGTTTTCTCCTGCCCCTGGTGACGGTGCCGGCCGCGCTTTCGCTCCGCGTAGCGTCGACTTCAGTCGTAGCGTCGACTTCAGTCGACCCGCTGCCCGCCCTACCGGTTTTAGCTGACTTACCCGTAGCGTTGACTTCAGTCGACCTGCTGCAAGAACGTACCGGCAGCGTGACGACTGAAGTCGTCGCTACTGATGAGGCATCGAATGTTGTAGGCAGCTTGACGACTGAAGTCGTTGCGACTCAGTGGGTGTGGTACGCCTACCTCGGTGGGGTGCTGCTCTTCGGTCTCCGTCTCTTATTCCAGTTGGCTTTATTGATTGGAAAAACGATCGGCCGGCCGGGGTACCGCCTGGGTGACCTTCGCATCGTCGAGTTGGACGGAGAGGAAGGTCCGTACTCCTTCTGGAACCGCGTGTACCTCAATCCCGGAAACTACGACCGCGCCACCCTCGACTGCATCCTCGATCACGAGCGGGTACACCTCCGACAGGGCCACGGCTTCGACCTCCTGCTTGCCGAACTGCTCCTCGTGGTGCAGTGGTGCAACCCCTTTGCCTGGTGGTACCGCCGGGCGATCGAGGATAACCTGGAATACCTCACGGATGCCCAGGTGCTCCGCCACGGGACCGACCCCGTACACTACCAACTAAGCCTGCTGCGGGTGGCCGCGCCGGTACGGTCCCGCAGTCTCGTAACCCACTACAATCACAGCCTCGAACAACGCATTATTATGATGAAAGCAAAAAGATCCTCCTCCCGCTCCGGCTGGAAGTACCTCGCCCTCCCCCTGCTGCTTCTTTTTTCCCTGACCTCCTTCAATGCGGTAGCGCAGCAGCCCCCGGCACCACCCGAGGCGCCTGCTCCACCCCCGGCTCCCCCGGCACCCACCCCGGCTCCGGCACCGGCCCCCAATCCGGCGCCGGCACCCCTCCCGGCACCCCCCTCCGCACCCGCGCCCCCGCCGCCACCCCCCGCCCCGGCTCCGCCGGCACCCGCCGAAGGAACGGAAACCCGCCGCAGCTGGACCGCCGAAATCGACGGCGACCGCGTGTGCTTCGCCTTCGTGGTCCGGAACAATAACGGCTACTACAACTCCAATTCGGAACGCTGTTTCCCCACCGCCGCCCTGGGTGAACTGCCCCGCGACCGGATCGGAGAATTTTCGCTGACCCGCGAGTCCGGCACGATGACCTTCCGGGGTATGTTCGACGGTGATGAGGGCGTCGGCACCTTTGAGTTTGCGCCCGCCGCCGGCTTTGTGCGGACGGTAGCGGACCAGGGCTTCGGCACCTTCGACAACCGCGAACTGATCCATTTTTTCTTCACCGACATCACGGCCGATTACCTGACGTACCTGCGTAAAGCTTACGATCCCAGCCACGATGAACTGGTGCAGGTCGCCGTCTTTAGCATCGATCAGGCATCGCTTGCCGAGGTCGGTCGGTACCTGACGGCCGCGGGATTCGACACCCCCGGTCTGGAAAAGATCGTGCAGTTGCGCATCTTCAGTATCGATAAGGCGTACATCGACGAATTGGTAGCTGCCGGATTTAGGGGACTCGACCTCGACCAGGTGATCCAGGCCAAAATTCACGGCCTCGATACCGACTTCGTGAAGGAAATGGCGGGCCTAGGCTTCGATAACCTACACTTCGACGAGTTTATTCAGCTCGCGATACATAAGGTCGATGCGGAGTACGTAGCGGAGCTCGCTTCCCTGGGCTTCGAAGGACTTGGGGCACAGGACATCGTCTCGGCTAAAATTCACGGCGTCAGTGCCCGGAAGGCGAAGGAAATGATGGACCTCGGCCTCGAGTTTGATGGTCTGCGGGAGATTCAGGACTTCAGTATTCACAGCGTCACTCCCGGACTGGTGCGCGGTCTGCGCGACCTGGGGTATACGGACCTGGATACCCGCGACTTTATCGACGCCCGCATTCACGGCGTGACCCCCGACTTCGCGGCTTCCTACGCCGATCTGGGTTACGAAGACATCCCCTTCCGCACGCTGATCGACCTGCGTATCCATGGTGTCAGTCCGGAATTCGTGCGCGAAAACCGCCGAGAGGGGGACAGCCTACGCGATATGATCGACTACAAGATCATGCGGCACTCCCGCCGCTAAACATCCGGGGGGTGGGATAACTTTTAGCAGGGTAATGCCCGCCCTCCAACCCGATACCGACCTCCACTACCTCGTTTCCACCCTGCAGGAAACCTACGGACGCCAGACCCGCTACAGCACCAAAACGGCCATTGACCAGCTGATCGCCACCATTCTGAGCCAGCGGACCAACTACGCCGACGAGCGGGCCGCCTACGAAAAGCTGCTGGAAACCTACGGCGACTGGGCCGGGGTCGCGGGTGCCACGGTCGACGGGATCGAGCAGTGCATTCAGACCAGCCGCTGGCCCGAGATCAAGGCCCCCCGCATCAAGGAAATCCTTACCCACGTCATTGAGGAATACGGATCGCCCAATTTAGACTTCCTGGCCGACATGCCAGTCGACGAAGCCCAGGAACTGCTCATGAAACTGCCGGGCGTGGGCTTCAAAACGGCCACCTTCGTGCTGCTGTTCTCCCTGCGTAAGCCGGTGCTGCCGGTCGATACCCACGTACACCGCGTCAGCACCCGCTACGGCATCCTGCCGGAGAAGATCACCCAGGCCAAAAGTCACGGTGCCCTACTGGAAATGCTGCCGGAAAGCGCGGATGAGCTGCTCAACTTTCACAAGCTGCTCTTCAAGCACGGGCAACGGGTGTGCACCTACTCCCATCCCAAGTGCGGACAGTGCGTGGTCAGCGAACGGTGCCGCTACTACCAACATAAGAACGGCAAGCCGACCTAATTTCCCCCCAGAAACTTTTCCGGCTTGTACCAGCGGGCCAGTACCCGTTCGTAGCTGCCCGGCAGCAGGCGCGCGAATTTATCGATCCAGTAGGCATCGCGGCCGATGAGCAGGCGGGTCTTCTTCCTTTCGATGGCCTTAATGATTTGCGCAGCCGCCTCCGCCGCGGTGGTTCTGGCCTGTTTTTCGAAATTGCGGATGAAGCGGTCGCGCTCCCGTTCGTCTTCGATCTCCACGTTGCGGTGGATGTTGGTGGCGATCCCGCCCGGGTGAACGCAGCAAATGTGCAGCAGCTTTCCGAACTCCACGCGGAGGGTTTCCGTGAAGCCGCGCACCGCGAACTTGCTGATGTTGTAGGGTGCTGTACCCGGAAAGCCGAAGAGGCCGAATACGCTGCTGACGTTGACCAGACTAGCCTCATCCCGCTCCCGCAGGTGGGGCAGAAAGGCAAGCGAGCCGTAGACCACGCCCCACAGGTTGACACTCAGGGTTTTTTCGTAGTCCTCCATGGCGATGTTCACGGCGGGTTGCTGGCGTACGCTCATGCCGGCGTTGTTGATCACGACATCGACGCGGCCCAGCGACTGGCGGGTCTCCCGGGCGAAATCATCCATGCTTTCCCGGTCGCCGACGTCGAAGGCGCGGCATAGTCCGCGGGAGTTTACGGGAAGCGCATTCCAGGTTTCCTCCAGGGCATCCAGGTTTCGGTCGTTGAGGGAGAGTACGGCCCCGCGCACCGCGAATTGGCGGGCCAGCTCCCGACCGATGCCGGAGCCTGCGCCGGTAATGACCACCACTTTGTCGTGAAAATCCTTCATACCGACAAGGTAAGCCGGTCAGAACCAATGACCCAGGTTGAAGTACAGCTTCCCGCCCTCGGTGCCGTAGCCGTAGGTAAGTTCGATGGGGCCCAGGGGCGAGTCGATGCCGTAGCCCAGGACACCCGCCGTGATCCAGTCGGCACTGATGGAACTGGGAAATGCCTCCGGATTGCCGATGCGCGCCGTGCGGGCGCCGAGGTGGAGGTAATGATTAGTAAACAGTCGCTGCCGCAAGAACAACTCGGCCATCACCAGATTACTGCCGGAAGCTTCCCCCAGGTCGATGCTCGGGAAGGGCTTGAAGTTGTTCATCAGCTTGCGGTTGTTGCTGCCGAGGTAGTAGCGGTAGGGCAGACTGGTAGCATCCAGAAAGCCACCGGCGGTAGCTTCCAGCCCGATGGCCTGCTTCTCCCCGAGTTGCAGCATGGCCGTGAAGTCAATGTCGGCGTTAAAGGCCCAGCCGTCGTCGTTGCCCGACAGTTCCCGGATGGCCCGCGCCTCGGCGTTGAGCTTGAATCCGCGCAGGGGGAAGTGGGTTTTGTTGAGCTTGTCGTAGAGGAAGTAGACCTTGGGGACGAAGAACATATCGTTGCTGAGGGAGAACAGTCCGGAGGTATCCGCCGAGGCCAATTGATCCGAAGTGGTCGAGTAGTACTTAAAGCCGGCGGACATGCCGGTGAAGCTGTTCTGCGTCTGCCTTACGTCCCAGTACAATTCGGCGTTCAGGTCGGAGAAGCGAAAATCGAGGCGGTCGAAAACGATGCCCAGTCCCTCGTTCTGGGTTTCCTGCACGTCGAACCCCACGTCGGCATAATCGAGGCGACTGCGCAGTCCGAAGGCCGAACCGTTGATGCGATTGATGCGGTAGTCGAAACGGTAGCGCAGTCGGTTACCGGCAATAAGGTCGAGGCTGGTGATGGTGTTATCGATAAGGAGGTCGTAAAGGGTAAGGTTGATCAGCAGGTTGGCGCGGTACTCCTGGTCGTAGTGCAGGCCGAGCCGCAGTTGCTGACCGAAGGCCGGTTGCTGTTCGAAGGTTAGATCGAGGTCGACTTCATCCTGGGCGTCGTCGGTAAATTGCCAGCGGTAGTTGATGTTGGCGTAGCGACCCGTGACGTGGAGGGCGGTAAGCCCGTGGCGAAAATCCTCCCAGCTGATCCGCCCCGGCAGCATATCCTCGAAAAAGCTCAGCACCTGGCGGTCGGACAGTTCGTCGTTGCCGGTGATGTTGACCCGCCGTACGTTGAGGAACTGCGGAATGCGCGCGTCGGACGTATCGCGGGTCGTGGTCACGTTTTGCTGGCGGGCGGCGAGCGAATCCAGTTGCGGCTTCATCTCCAGGGCGGCCAGATAGCCGGCGTTAATGAGGGTATCGATGTCGCTGAAGCTGAGCACCGAGAAGCCGTCCAGCTGCGGCTTAATGTCCAGGTCGGTCACTTCGTACTGTTCCAGATTGCGGCGGTTGGCCTGGAAAAAGGCGATCTGCATGATCAGGTCGCCCACACTCTTGATGTCGCCGGCCTTGAGGGGGTCGGCCTCGACGCTGATACCGAGGATGTAATCCATCCCCTTCGCCTTCACTTCCTCGGCGGGATAGTTGTTGGAAACGCCGCCGTCGGTGAGCAGCCGGCCGTTGAGTTCGTACGGACTGAGTACACCGGGCAGGGCCGCGCTGGCCCGCATGGCTTCGGCGAGCATCCCGGTTTCGATCACGACGTCGTCGCCGGTTTCGAGGTCGGTGGCTACGGCGAGGAAGGGTATAGGTAGCTTGTCGAAGTCGCGGATGTGGCCCACGTCGGCCGTCCAATTGGCAAACAGGTCGTGCACCCGCTGTCCGTCGGAGAGGGCCGTGGGCAGCTGGATGCCGAAGTCCTGCATCGAGATGGAGAGCAGGTACTTTTCGTTGTATATTTTTTCGTAGATGGTCCGGTCTTCGCGGGCCACGGCGTCCTGCAGTTCGCTAAGGATGTCGATGCTTCTCAGCAGTTGTTCCAGCTGGTCGGCGCTGTAGCCGGCGGCGTAGAGTCCGCCCACGATCGCCCCCATGCTGGTGCCGCCGATGTAGTCGACCCGCACGCCGGATTCTTCGATCACGCGCAGGGCTCCGATGTGGGCGTAGCCCTTGGCTCCCCCGCCGCTCAGTACCAGACCCACCTTCACGTCTTCCGTCTGGGCGCGGACGCAGGTGCTGAGAAGTACCAGAAGGAGCAGGGTAAGTTTGGTGGGCATACGGGTGAAAACTAGCGAGAGTACAATAGTACGGTGAGTGGTGATGCCGGTGGGTAGGCACCGCGGGGCAAGGTAAGTGTAACTCAGGGGGGAGGGTCCGTATTGTAGGGATCGCTACGCGAAGAAGGGTTGAACGCGGATTCCGCGGAGGGCCGCGGATTGGGCGCGGATTTTTTACAGTGGCCTGTCTATCTTGCCGAAATGCTTTTCCGTACGGCTATTTTGCTGGTGTTTGGTTTGCTTGTTCCGCTGGGTTTGCACTGCACCTGCGGCCCCGCCCCCTCCTCCTACGCCTATCGTTTTTTAAATCCGCGGGTGGTGGGCTACGATTCGGAACTGGCGCCCTTCTTTTTGCACTTCGGGGAGGTGTACCGCGACCGGCTCACCCAGCCCGCCAATCTGCAGCGCAGCCTTAACGTAGAGGAATGGTACGAGCGATTTTGCGACCAGGCCGCGCTGGAGGAGATCGAGGCCATCGTTTACGACAACAACCTGAACCTGCTGCAACGGCTGCGGCAGCTCCTGAACGATCCGGAGGCCCGCACCGCCGACCTGCCCCCGGCCCTGCAGGCGAATGGGTTTGCGCGTCACTTGCTGGAGGCTAATTGTGTGGAGGTGCTTGACTACCTGATCTTCGCCAAGCGGTGTGAGCCCTTCGTGACGGCGGCGGCGGATGCCTTCGAGCAGCGGACGCTAAACCGGGCGGAAATGGAAGGTTTGCTGGAGGAAGGACTGGAGGTGTTTCCGCGGACGGAGAGCCATTACGTGCGCCTGCGGTATGCTTACCAGTTGATCCGTCTGGCGCACTACCTGCGGGAGTACGACTACGTGCTCGAGCTTTACGGTTACCTCATGCCGAAGGTCAACGCCGATCCCAGCCTGATTTACGACTGGATCGAGGGGCACCGGGCGGGGGCGATGCAATCGCTGGGGCAAATGGCTGAATCGGCCTATGTATTCAGTCGCGTTTTCGAACGGAGTCCGAGCCGGCGGGAGAGCGCTTACCTGAGCTTTAAGATCCAGACCGACGCGCAGTGGCGGGAAGCCCTGCTGCTGTGCCAGAACGACCACGAACGCGCCATGCTGCACGTACTGCGGGCCCACAACGGGCGGGCGGTGGTGTTGGAGGAAATGCGCGACATCTACCGCTACGAGCCCAACAATCACTCCCTCGAACTGCTCACCATGCGCGAGTTGCAGGAGCTGGAGCGCGACCTGCTGGGGGCTGACTTTCGCCGGGGCCACTATACCCCACGCGCCGGGGCGGGGGAGCGGCTGATCGATCTGCAGGCCTTCGTGAACCGGATTATCGAGGAGCGGAAGAGCGCCAACCTCGACTTCTGGCTGTTGGCCCGCGGGGTGCTGGAGATGCTGGCCGGGGATTACTTCTTTGCCGAAGAGACCTTCGCCCGGCTGAAGGGCAGCACCGAAAACGATACCATACGGCAGCAGCTGGCCATTCTCGGCGACGTCATTGACGTACTGGAGCTGAGTCGGGTGACGGACTCCACGGAACTTCGCTACTACGACTTACTGACGGACTCCGAACTGCGCAGCGAGCATCCCGATTTCCGCCGCCTGGTCAACGACAAACTGGAGGCTGCCTACCGGCGTACCGGGCGTATCCCCAAGGCCAATTTGCTGCGGTACGGCTTCGATGCGATCCAGAAGAATCCCTCCATCGATGCCCTGCGGTCACTGGAACGGATGGCCGATAGCCTCAACCGGAATCGCTTCGACCGGGCCCTGCTGCGCGACCGGATCGGTCCCTACGCTACGGACGACATCAATAACCTCATCGGCAACGACTACGTGCAGCGCGGACAGTGGAAAACGGCCATTGAGATCTACCGGCGCATCCCGGCGGAGCGAATGGATGGGTACGGGAGGTTCGCCCCCTTCATTCAGCAGTTAAACGATCGCGTAAACTTCTCCCCGCCTACTGGTCGGCCCACTTACAACAAGCTCCAACTGCTCGAGCGGCTCGACGAGCTGGAGGAACAGGCCGACCGCACGACCAACGATACCATCGCCGCGCGCAACTACTTCAACATCGGGCTGGCCCTGTACAACCTAAGCTACTTCAGCTACAACTGGTCCTTCGCCGATGCCTTTCGCTCCGGCAGTAGCGCCGCCCGCGCCGCCGCCGCCCGTACCCCCGACCGGGTGTTCTCCCACCCCGACGCGCCCCTGGGCAACCAGGAGAACTTTGCCATGGACCAACCGCGCTACTACTTCGAGCGGGCCCTGCGTCGCGCCCCGGACCGGGAAGCCGCCGCTCTGGCCGCCTACTACGCCGCCAAAACGGAGCGCAACGAGTACTACGCGCAGGGTCGGCCGGGAGGGGCAAGGCCCTTCAGTTATTTCCGCTTACTGCGCGATTCTTACGCCGATACCGACTTCTACGACGAGCTGATCGCCGAGTGCAAAACCTTTGCGTGGTTCGTGGGGCGATAGGGGGTTTAAACCGTCCCGCGGCTGGCCGGTTCTTCTTCCCAAACCCCTTGACCATATGCTTTCCCGTCCCCGTCGCAATCGTTCTTCCGCCGCCGTGCGCAATCTGGTTAGGGAGACGGAGCTGAATGCCGGTCACCTCGTGCAGCCCATCTTTCTGATGCCGGACGCCAGGGCGCGTTTGCCGATCCCGAGTCTGCCGGGCACCTTCCGCCTGGGCATCGATGAAGTGCTGCGGGAAATCGAGGATTGCCTGACCGTGGGCCTCCAGAGCTTTATGATGTTTCCGGCCGTACCGGAGGAGCACAAGGACAAGACGGGGACCTACGCCACCGCCGAGCAGAACTTTTATCTCCACGCCGCCCGGGCCATTAAGGACCGCTTCCCGGAGGTTTGCCTGATCTCCGATGCCGCCCTCGACCCCTACAGCACCGACGGCCACGATGGGGTCGTGATCAACGGAAAAATTGACAACGACGAGACGCTCAAACTGCTCGATGCGATGTCGGTGGCCCAGGCCTGTGCCGGTTTCGATGTCATCGGTCCGAGCGATATGATGGACGGCCGGGTGGGTAGCATCCGGCGCGCGCTCGATAAGGAGGGCCTGATGGATACGGCCATTATGTCGTATTCAGCGAAGTATGCGAGTGCCTTTTACGGGCCCTTTCGGGATGCCCTCGACAGTGCGCCCCGCCAGCTACAGGACGTTCCCTCCGACAAGAAGACCTACCAGATGGACCCTGCCAACGCCCGCGAGGCACTGCGGGAGGCTGCGCTCGACGCAGCTGAGGGTGCCGACTACCTCATGGTGAAACCCGCCCTGAACTACCTCGACATCATTTACCGCCTGCACGAGGCCCATACCCTGCCGATTGCGGCCTATCATGTCTCCGGTGAATGTGCCATGTTGCTGGCTGCGGCGGAACGTGGGTGGCTCGACTACCAGCAGGCGGCCTCGGAGGCGCTGCTGAGCATTCGACGGGCGGGGGCGGATGTGATCATTTCTTACTTCGCGAAGGATTTTGCGCGGTGGCAGGTGAGGTCGAGTGGCCTTTGATCCGAAACTTTTTTCACCACGGATGGCCGCGGATTTGACACGGATTCGGTTTCACTCAGGTCGGGTGGCCTCTGGCCCGAGAATTTTGCACCGCGGATTACGCGGAGGGCGCAGATTTTTTCGCAGATTAAGGTCGAGGCGTTGCACGCGGAGCTGTCACCACGGATGGGACGCGGATTCGCTGCGCTCGGACACAGATTTGGCTCCGCTGTTGCAAGCGTCGAATCGTTGAGGAAATGCACTGGCACGTTTGCCGCAAAAATCCGTGAAAATCTGCGACCTAAATCTGCCTTAATCCGTGTTAAAAAAAAGCCGCGCCGCGGCCCCCTCGCTTCGCTCATGAGATTTTCTTAAACACAGATTTTAACGGAGGCGCTGCGCTTAGGCACCGATTCTCGCGGATTCGCTCCGCTGTTGCATGCGTCGAATCGTTGAAATGCACTGGCACGTTGCCGCAAAAAATCCGTGAAAATCTGCGATCTAAATCTGCCTTAATCCGTGTTGAAAAAAAGCCGCGCCGCGGCCCCCTCGCTTAGGCCTGTTCGCTCCGCTCGTGAGATTTATTTAAACACAGATTTTAACGGAGGCGCTGCGCTTAGGCACCGATTCTCGCGGATTAGCTCCGCTGTCGTGTGCATGAAATTTGCGGAGCGTGCGCAAGCACGTTTGCTACAAAAAATCCGTGAAAATCTGCGACCTAAATCTGTTTTAATCCGTGTTGAAAAAAAGCCGCGCCGCGGCCCCCTCGCTTCGCTCGTGAGATTTTTTTAAACACAGATTGACTGCAGATTCGCTGCGCTCGGGCACAGATTTGCGCGGATTTTATGATCCTTACCGTATAAGGGTCGGCTTAGAAAGCCTCAACCTTTTTTTGGTGGCTTAAATTTCTTCTTCGAGGGCTTCCAGTAGGTCGTCGAGGTCGTCGAAGCTTTTGTAGCCTACTTTTTCTTCGCTGCTGCCGCTGAGGGCGAGGCCGTAGACGGTTTCGGTGGCGGCGTGGGCTTCATCGGGGGTGAGGTCGATGCGTAGGAAAATTTGCCGGTCGCCGGTCATTTCCTTGAGCATGCCGGGGGAGAAGGGGTGTCCGTCGGTGAGGTCGCTCCAGGTGATGCCGCCGGCGGTGAAGTCCAGAAGGATGGGGCCGGAGACTTCGTTTAGTTGGTCGGCGATGTCGAGGGCGGATTGGTAGCCGGCGACGGGCATTCGGGTGAGGACCTGTATGCCGGCTTCACGAAAGCTGGTAGGATCCGTGCCGTAGTCAAGCATTACGTGGGTGATACCGGAGGTGTGAAGCTCCTCTGCCGTATGCACCGTACCTGCGTCCCCGCCCAGTTCCGCTACGCAAACGGGGCCTTCGACCCATTCGCGGATGGCGAGGAAATAATCGAGGGAGAGTCCACCCTCCCCGAGGGGGAAGCAGAGGTAGTCGGGGTGCCAGGCGGCGAAGTAGCGGGCGTCGGTGAGATGGGTGATGCCGTGGGCGAGGAGGGGGGTGGTGAGCATTGGTTGGTGGTTTATTCGTCGGACGAGCCGCGCTGCGCTTGGTCGGCCGACGAATTATTTGCCGGCGACGACGACGACAATTTCGCCCTTGACTTTGCCGCGCGCGGCAAAGTTGGCCTTTAGTTCGGAGAGGGGGGCGGTAGTGATCTCTTCGTACATTTTGGAAATCTCGCGGGCGACGCAAGCTTGCCGCTCGGGGCCACAGTGTTCTTCGAGCTGACCCAGGAGCTTGGCGATGCGGTGGGGGCTTTCGTAGAGGACGAAGGTATTAGGTAATTCCGCCAGAAAGATGAGCCGGGTCTGGCGACCCTTCTTGTGGGGGAGGAAGCCTTCGAAGTGGAAGCGATCGCAGGGGATTCCGCTGGCAGCGAGGGCGGGAACGAAGGCAGCGGGGCCGGGCAGGCAACTGACTTCTACGCCGGCTTCGCGGCAGGCACGGACCAAAAGAAAGCCCGGATCGCTGATGCCGGGGGTGCCGGCGTCAGTGATCAGGGCGTAGGTGGAGCCGGCTTTCAGCTCCGTGACGAGTTGTTCCACGAGCGCGTGCTCGTTGTGGGCGTGGTAGGCCCGTAGGGGAGTATCGATGCCGTAGTGTAGCATTAACGGCCGCGAGGTACGGGTGTCTTCGGCGAGGATCAGGTCGACTTCAGCGAGCAGGCGCAGGGCCCGCTGGGTGATGTCTTCCCGGTTGCCGATGGGGGTAGGGATCAGGTAAAGCACGGTGACAAAGGTCGCCGCGCGAGCCGACTACAGCAAATCTTCTTGGTCCATGGCGTGACGGACGCTGCGGCGTACCATCTCTACCGTGGCACCGTAGGCCATATGGCTACCGAGCTGACCGGCCTGGAGGCTGAGGTCTTGCTTAAGCGGATTGGGGGCAAGACCGAGGGCGGGCAGGGCGACTTTGTGGGCCAGGGTCCACAGGGCGGCACCAAAGGGAACACCGGCGGGGGCCTGTACGGCGGGGGCTGCCTCGGTGATCACACCGTATATACCACCGACGAGGGCACCAAAAGCGAAGTTAATCGCCTGCTGGGCGGTTTCCTCTTTGTTGCGGTTGAGATCGGTGTTGGTCACTTCTTCGGCACCTTCGACAATCTGCAGGCGGGCGTCGTGCTCCTCCTGTGGCTGTGCGGTGGGCAGGGAGCGATCGACGATCATTTTGATGCCGGTACCGACGAGGCCGCCGATCATGCCGGCTACAAAACCGCGGACATAGTCGGGCTCGCCGTGGGTACGGGTACGCTCGAAGTAGTCACCGGCTCCGTGGTAGGCGCCAACGGCGTAGCGCTCAGCGTCCTTGGCGGTGCTGGCTGCGGAGTCGTAGGCGCTGGAAGCGTACTTTTCTACTGGCGTGAGATCGATGTCCTTTACGGAGTCGATAATCTTATCGAGGAATGACATATGTTGGTTTTCTTGGTTCAACGGATGTCGGGGGCACCAGGTTCGAGGGCAGGGATCAGTCGTTCTTCTTTCCGAAGAGGCGCTTGACCCAGGATTTCTTGCGGTCTTCGCGCCGTTCTTCTTTTCGGTCGTCCTTTTCCAGTTCCCGGGCGATGCGGGCAGCGTACTCGGCGGCCGACTCATTGTTGCGCTGGCGCTTATCCTCTACTTTCTCCCGGATCTCCGACTGGTCGAAGCGGCCCAGGGCCCGGGCTACTTCCTCGCTCAGGTTCAGGTCGGCGAAGATGGGGAGCTCGTCTAGATAATCCGGGCAGTCGAGCAGGGCGAGGGTCATCTCGTCGAGGGAAGGAAAGCCGCCGCCGCGGAATTCTTCGAGCCCCTTGGTCTGCTGCACCTTGCGCATGAAGGTGCCCCACACGGGTAGGGCCGTAGCAGTAGCCGAACCCCGGCTAAGGGTGCGGAAGTGAACCGCGGGGTATTCGGCGCCCACCCAGGTACCCACGACCATTTTCGGCGTGAAGCCGAGAAACCAGCCATCCGACTGGTCCTGGGTAGTGCCCGTCTTGCCGGCCAGTGCGCCCTGGATGCCGTAGGTGGAGCGCAAGCGGGCCGCGGTGCCTCCGTTTACGACGCCAGCCATGAGGTAAGTGGCGATCTTGGCGGTCTGCTCGTCCATCACCTGCCGGGTTTCGGTGGGGCGGTCGAATTCGACGAGGACGTTACCGTTGCTGTCCTCGATGCGATCGAGATAGTGGATGCCCGTGGGGCGGCGGCCCCCGTTGGCGAAGGCGCTGTAGACGGTGTTCATCTCTACCAAGTTGGCCTCCACGGTACCGAGGGCGATGCTGGGGATAGACTGTACTTCCTTTTCCACACCCATTGCGTTGATCTGCCTGGCTACGTTAGATAGGCCGCTGCGGACCGCCATGCTTACGGCGACCGTATTGACGGACTTGGCGAGTCCTCCGCGCATGGAGTAGGCCCCCTCGTAACGGTCACCGGGGTTGCCGGGCCGGTAGCCGTTGAACTGAGCGTAGGTCACTTGTTCGGCGGAGGTGTATTCGCAGGGGAGCACGCCTTCCTGGAGGGCCGTAGCGTAGATGACCGGCTTGATCGTAGAGCCCACCTGCCGGCGGCTGTTCACGTGATCGTACTGCACGTACTGGTAGTCGACGCCGCCCACCCAGGCCAGGACGGTGCCGGTGGTCGGATCGGTCGCTAGCAGTCCGGCATTCATGAGGGTAAAGTAATGGCGCAGGCTGTCGATGGGGCGCATTAGTGTGTCGACGGGGGCCGACTGGCGTCCGTCGTAGATGGTCATCCGGCGGGGCTTGCGGAGTTCCTCCAGGATTTGTGCTTCGTCCAGTCCCCGCTGTTTCAAGACCCGGTAATGGGTACTGCGCTTCAGGACGCTGGTGAAGGCGTCCTCCCAGGGGGCTTGCTTGCGGGACTTCCAGTCGTCGGCCAGGTTCTGCTGGATGCGGGGGAGTTGTTCGAGGACGGCTTCTTCGGCCAGTTGCTGGATCTTGGAGTGGAGGGATACGTAGATGCGCAGGCCGTCGCGGTCGACGTCGTAGGGGCGGCCGCTGGGGTGGGACAGGTCACTTAGTGCTTCTTGCACGTCGGCCCGGAGACGCTGGCGGAAGTGGGGGGCGGAGCCGATGCGATCGTTGTCGCGGCGGTAGTTGAGCGTAAGGGGCAGTTCGGATACGCTGTCGGATACGGTGGCCGGGATGCTTCCGTTCTTGGCCATGAGGTCGAGCACGACGTTGCGGCGACCGACGCTCTTGTCGGGGTGATTGCGCGGACTGTAGGTGGTATTGGCCTTCAAAAGGCCGACGAGCACGGCCGCTTCTTCCAATTTAAGCTTAGCCGCCGGTTTGCCGAAGAAGCGGTTAGCGGCGACTTCGATGCCGTAGGCATTCTCTCCGAAGGGGACGGTATTGAGATAGAGGTTGAGCAGTTCCTGTTTGGTGTACACGTCCTCGAGCCGACTGGCGATGATCATTTCGCGCAGCTTCACCTTCAGCATACCGAAGCGGCTGTACTGCCGGCGCGGGTAGAGTTGTTTGGCCAACTGCTGACTGATGGTGCTGCCGCCCCCACCGCTGCGGTCGCCCATCAGCACGGTGCGTATCGCTACCCGGAACAGGGCCCGCAGGTCGATGCCCTGGTGCTCGAAAAAGCGGCTGTCTTCGGTAGCGACGAGGGCCTTGGTGACGTGCGGACTGATGTCCTCCGCCGGCACGCTCACCCGATTGATCTCGTAATATTTGCCGAGCAGCACGCCGTCGGAGGCGTAAACCGAGGAGGCGTCGTCGTTTTCGATGGTAGCTAATTCCGCTTCATTGGGGAGGTGGCCGTAGGCGCCCAGCAGCACGCCGAGGTAGAGGAATATGAACAGGACCACGACGATGACCACGGGAATGGCCAGTCCGGTCAGGGCGAGCTTCTGCCAGGACGATGTCTTGATGAACTTACGCGTCTGCTTCACGAAGCGGTCGAGGGACTGCTGCAATTTTTTGGAGCGGGATTTCGCCATACGGAGTTATATCTAGGGCAAACGACAAATCAGACCGAAACCGTCTACGTCCGTCCTCCCCCCGGTGTTATATAAAACTTACTGCACCTGAAAGAGTGCGTTAGCGAAGAGAAACTTACCATTTTCCCAGAAGGCCCGGTAGAGGGGATTGTCAACGAGGTAGATCACCTCTCCGCGCTGCATCGGTTCCACGCCGAAGTTGAGGGTTTCCTGGATCTTACTGTATGCTTCGTTGCCCACGAACCCTTGCACCTGCGCCCCCGTCCGAATACGTCCTACGTTCCAGCCGTTTTCGAGGTAAGCATAGGCGTCGTCGCTCACTTTGAGAGAGGAATAGCGCTCGCCAATCCCGAAACTGAGCGGATGGGTATTGTCCATTTCCACGTCGATGATGGCACCGGGGATGTAGCCGGCGATGAAGCGACGCTCCTGGCCGGCGTAGGGGAGGAGTAATTTCTCCTGCTTAGCTTCGTCGGAGAGGGTGTCCTTGGTTTCTTTGTTCGTAAGGCCGAAACCTTCCTGCCCGGCCAGGCTACCGTTGGCGGCACCGATGGCGATGAGCTTGCCGCCGCTGCGTACCCAATCGGTCATGGAGGAAAGCTCGTCGTCGGAGAAGGAATAGCGGCCCTCGGGCAGTACGAGCACGTCGTAGTCGCCGGTGAAGACATCCTCTACATCCTCCCGGTGGAAGATGCTGATGGGATACTCCAAATCTTGCTCGAAGTAGTACCAGACCTGGCCAAATTCATTGCTGTAAATGCCTTCTCCGGAGAGGGTAGCCACCTTTGGTGCCTTGATCAGGGCATAGTTGCTGCTGCCCAGATCACCGCCGACGTTGGCGCTGAAGCCGGTCTTGAGTACGGTCAGTTCGGCTTCGTACTCGTCGGTGAGGCGACGCAGTTTCTCAGCGAAGTCGGGGGTCACCCGGTTGTCGCCACGGTTGACGATCATCGTTCCCGCCGGAAAACGCTGCTCGCCGAAGGTGAAATCTTTTTCGGCCGTGCGCACCTGAATGCCGGCCCGCAGCAGGGCGGCGAGGTAGCGGGCGCTGTTCATCCCCTCCCAGGGCAAGGCGAAGGCGTAGGCGGTCTCGATATCCACGCTAGCTAGCGGATTGGTATAGGCGGGCAACGTAAAGGGCTCGGTAGAGAGCTGGATGCGGTCGGTGCTGGCGCGGGTTTCCAATCCGTAAGCGGCGGGAATCGACCAGGCCGTGATGTCGTAGGTCACCGAATCCTCCACGACGGAAGAGGGATCGAAGAGCACCTGGGTAAGTACCGCGCGGGGCTGGTGGGCGGAGATTACGAGATCGCCGGTTGCGATCCGTGATTTGCCGCTCCGTCCGCTGCCGTAATCGAAGCCGGTGTAGTCCTTGGATTCGGTTGCCCGGCTGTAGCGGATGCCGTTGCGGTCGAGCAGGGTGGTGAGGGCGCGGAGTTTACCGGGGGAGTTGCTGCCGCTGATCACGTAAGTCTTGTAAGCTCCCTGCGGGTTGCGGTAGGAATTCGCGAAGTAATTGGCAAACTCACTAGTGAGGCGTTCCGCCTCGCGGGAGGCGATCTCGACGGTGCTAATGGCCGTTGCGCGGTGGTGGGCGACGCGGTCGTATAGGGTGAGGGTGTCGCCGGTGGGAAGTTCGATGGCCCGTCCGCCCCGGCTGCCGCCGCCCTGCTCGTAGGTCATCCCGATGGCGCCGTTGAAGGTGGGGTAGGTATCGCCATAACTCGGGTAGAGCAGGTCGAAGCGTTCGCGGGTAAAGTACAGCCAGCCGTTCTGGTCGAAGTAGCGGGCGTGGTTCTGGCCGATCTCGGTCTGGAAGTTGCCCTGCCAGTCGGTGATGTACTCATGGAAGGGGGCCGCTGCGGGCGCGAAGTAGTACGGCGAGGTGTAGCCCTGCTCGTGGAGGTCGGCGTGAATTTGGGGCATCCACTGGTGGTACTTGATGATGCGGTGCCGGCTTTCGACCTGCGTTTGCCAGGCCCAGTCGCGGTTGAGGTCAAACATATAGTGGTTCGTGCGCCCGCCCGGCCAGGGCTCCTGGTGCTCGCGGGTGGCGCCGTCGGCTTCGACGAAGCGGTTAGCCATCTGCCGGTACCAGTTGGTGTAGCGGTTGTAGCCGTCGGGATTCTCGCTGGGGTCGAGGAGCACCACAGTGTTTTCCAGCCACTTACTGGTTTCGGCATTATCGGGGTTGGCCAGGTCATAGAGCACGCCCATGCTGGCTTCCGATCCGGACGCTTCGTTGCCGTGCACGCTGAAGGAGAGCCATACGATGGCAATATTGTTAAGGGCTGGGTCGGTGGCCCCGTCGAGCAGACCGGTGCGGCGCAGGTTGTTCTCGCGGATCGCGTCGATGCGGGCCAGGTTTTCCGGCGTGCTTACGGTAGCGAGCAGCAGGGGGCGATCTTCGTTGGTGGAGCCGTACTGTTCCAGGGTCACCCGGGGGCTTTCGCCGGCTACCAGTTGGTAGTAATCGACCAGCAGGTGATGGGGGGTAAAGGTCTCACCGAGCTGGTGGGGCAGAAATTCGTCGGGGGTGGTGATTTGGGCGCGGAGCGCGGGAGCCCACGAGGCGTGGGGTAAGGGTCCTACGGCGAAGTATAAAAGGAAAAGAAGCAAGCGCATTTGGTGGGGGATGTTGGCGGCGCTAAGTTACTTAATGGGGGGGTGAGGGATTTTCAACACGGATTGAAATAGATTTAGGTCGCAGATTTCCGCGGATTTTTTGCGGCAAAAGTGCTGGCGCACTAGGGGGTGGCGGATTTTTAACACGGATTGGAACAGATTTAGGTCGCAGATTTTCACGGATTTTTTGCGGCAAATGTGCTGGCGCACTAGGGGGTGGTAGGTTTTCAACACGGATTGAAACAGATTTAAGTCGCAGATTTTCACGGATTTTTTGCGGCAACGTGCCAGTACGTTTTTTTGACCATTCAACGCACGCAACAGCGGAGCAAAATCCGCGAAAATCCGTGCCTAAGCACAGCGAATCCGCGGTCAATCTGCGTTAAAAATCCCCACGAGCGCAGCGAGCAGAGCCGTCAAACAAATCTGCCTTAAACCTCCTAACACCTGCCACAGCGGAGCAAAAATCCGCGATAATCTGTGCCCGAGCGCAGCGAATCTGCGGTCAATCTGCGTTAAAAATCCCCACGAGCGCAGCGAGCAGAGCCGTCAAGCAAATCCGCGAAAATCCGTGCCCGAGCGCAGCGAATCCGTTTACAATCTGCGTTAAAAAACTCTCTCGAGCGCAGCGAGCAAAGCCACAAAGCAAATCCGCCTTTAAAACTCCCGCCCCCCAAACTCACTCTCCAGCAACTTCCGCTCCCGCTTCACCTGCGTAAACTGGTAGCTCACCGCCAGCCGCAGAACATCCACCTCATAGACGTAATTCGTGGTCGTAAAGAAGTCGCTCTGCTGGGTAGTGATGCGCTGCTCGTTGGCGTCCCAGAGGCCGAGGTCGATGTTTTGCCACTGGAAGAGGATAGAAAGGCGCTGCTTGGGAAACTCCTTGCGCAGCGAGAGGTAAGGATTGAAGAAACGACTGTCCACCCCCTGTGCCGTCACCCGATCGCTGAGGTAGTCGAGGCCGAGTTGACCACTGAAGGTCTTGGTGAAGGAAAGGTCGGTATTGGCGCTGATGGAGTACACGGTCGTCGCGGTATTTACCGGAGCGTCGAAGAGCCGCCCCTCGATGCGGTAGTTGTAGACGTTGCCACTCAGGTACACCCGCCACGCCGGAGTAGGGTAGAGGGTGGTACCTAGTTCCAGACCGTAGGCACGCGCATCCCCGGCATTGGTATAGATCCGGTTGAGGATGGTGTCGTTGTAAACGGTATTGACGCGATTGATGACGTCACTGACCTGGCGGTAGTAAAGGTTCGCGAAGGCGGAGTTGTCGCCCCAGTTGCCGGTCAGGCCTACCTCGACAATGTCGCTCAGCTCAGGAAGTAGTTCGGCATCGCCCTGTTCGAGGGTCTCGTTGTGCTCCCGCTCGGGGAAGGGCGTCATTTTGAAGGTGGTGGTGCGCTCGATCCGGCGACTGTAGCCGGCCTTCAGGGCCAGGCCCTCGCGGAGCTGATACTTCAGGTTGGCGGAGGGAAAGAGGTTGAGGCGGTCGAGGCGGTAGGTAGCATCCGGCCGGTCGAGCCCGACGCGGCGGTCGAAGTACTCCAGCCGCAGTCCGGCACTGTACTGGAGGCGGTCGCCCGCGCCGCTGACCTGGCTGTAGACGGAATGGATGTCCCGCCGCAGCAGAATGCCGTTCGTAAACTCCGGATTCACGACAAACTCACCGGTTTCGAAGTCCTTATCCAGGTACACGAAGTCGCCCGGGTGCTTCAGGTAGCGGTACTGATAGCCGCTTTCCCACTTGAGCTCGCCGAGTTGCCGTTCGTAATCGGCCTGGAGGCGGATGCCGTCGAGCGGATTGTCGTTGTCGTTGTACTGTAGCTGTATGGTGTCCCGCAGATCGGGCCAGGAGAGGATGCGGTTGTCGGAAGGTCCGCCGAGGACGGTGCGTTCGTAGAGTCCACTCAGGGCAAGCACGCTTTTGTCGGGTAGGGCGAGTTTGTAATCGAGGGAAGCAATGTAGAAATCGCCCCGGCGTACCCGCAAATTTTCGTTGTAGAAGGTGGCGTTACTCAGTATTTCGCCGCTCTGGAGCACGTCGCCGGTGGCCAGATAGCGATCGTAGTAGGCTTCCGGACCGGGGAAGTTCTCCGTGGCCACCCGTGTCCGCCGCTGGTTGGTGTAGAGAATATCAGCCGTACGGTACTGGGTCCGCTTACCGGCGTAGAATCCGGCGTTGAGGCGCTGATTCGGGCTAAGGTCGTGGGTGACGGCCAGGCGGGCCGAGTAGTTTTCCCGCTCGAAGCTGCGTTCGCCCGCCGAGGGGAATTCGGTGAGAATGCCGTTGCGGTATGTATTGACGTAGCCGATGCGCTGGCCATCGAGGTCGTCGCGGCGGTAATCGAGGCCCAGGGTGTACTCCCAGTCGCTGCCGCGGTACCCGGCCGTTACGTCGGCGCCGTAGCGGTGGGGCCGCTCGGCATTGCCGTAGGGTTGTACGCTGGGCAGACCGAGGTTGGCGTTGGCGGTCACGGCCCATCCGTTGAGGCTGCCGCGGCGGGTTTTGATGTTGAGGATGCCGCCCTTGCCGTCGGGGTCGTACTTCGCCGAGGGGGAGGTGATGAACTCGACCGATTCGATGGCATTGGCCGGTAATTGGGCCAGAATGGTGAGGGGATCACCCTGGGTGGGTTTGCCGTCGATCACCAGTTGGAAGCCGTCGGTCCCCCGTACGGAGATGGTCCCGTCGGCCGCCACGCTTACGGCCGGTAGGTTGCGCAGTACGTCGGTGGCCGTTCCGCCCCGTGCATTGCTGAATTGTGCGGCGTCGAAAACCTGCTTATCGACCCGGTGCAGATCGGTCAGCTTCCTGCCCGTCACTTCAACTTCCGCAAGGACCTGGGCGGCGGTGCGCAGGTGCAGTGCAACGGCGGAAGAGCGGCGTTCCACGGTAAACACCGGAGAGTACGTCGCTTCGTAGCCCAGAAAACTGGCCCGCAGCAGCACGGATTCGCCTACCGAAGTTGTTTGCAATTGCCAGATTCCCCCGGCACCCGCGACCCCGCCCACCAGCAACGACGAATCGGAAGCCTGCAGCAGGCTGACGGTGGCGTACTCCACGCCCGCGCCATCCTCGTCGAGTACGGTGCCGGTAAGGGAAATCCCGGACTGGGCAAAGCAAAGCCACGGAAGGCAGCAGGCAAATAATAGGGCGCGCATTTACGGGTACGGGTTTCGGGTATCCGAAGGTACACCGTGCCGTGGGCAGTCCGGGTTGCCTTCCGTCTCAATGAGGTATACTCCCGTCCATACTTTAGTGCGAAATGGTTTTTGCGGGGCCTTTCTTCCTTTCGGGTCGCCATACGATGCCTATCCGTAGGGAGGAAAAGGGAAAATCGTGCAGGCCCTGCTGAAAGCGCAGTACGTAATCGAGGGGCATATTCCGACGGGTCGCCAACTGGATTCGGTAAACCAGGGGGTGGTCCCCATCCCCTCTATATCCGCTATAGCCGCCCATTCCGGTGCGCAGTTCAAACTTTCCGTAGGCGACCTCCGCACCGAGTCCGTAGAGGAAGGCGTCGTTCTGGGGGTTGTTCCGGTGGTATGTTTGCCAGACGTAGAAGCCCACCAAAGCGAATGGTCTGACGCTAAGTTTCTCCTCCGCAAGCGCGAAACTTTTGCCCACGGAGAGGTCGAAAAAGTAGCCCGGGGTATCGGTGAAGCGTGCCGCCGACAAGCGGGTACCGGAAGCGGTGCGCACATTGACGGTCAGGAGCAAGTCCGGTAGCCCGGCACGATCGCGCAGCAATTGAATGTGGGTGCCGAGGTAAATGTCACCGTACGCCGTCCCCCGGGCGTCGTAATCCCGGGCGCGTCGCAAGTCGCGGGTTTCCGGCGTCATGCGGTAATGCTCGAGCGGCACGCTGGAAACGCGCAAGCCCACGCGGTCGGAAAACAGGGGCAGAAAGAGCTCGGCGTAGATGTTCTGGGTATCGTCGCCCCGGCTGAAGTGACCCTCGGCCGCCAGGCTGAACTCCGGTCGCTGCCGAATGGATCCGTTGCGCAGGTGCGGTACGGGCAGGGCATTAGGACCCATAAAGGCGGGGGATAGGATCAGGTAATTTTGCCAGGGCGATACGCCGTCCCAGTCGTGGCGATCGTTCCACCAGCCGAAACCCTGTCCATGCACCCCTGGACAAATAAGGAGAGAGAAGAAAAAGTAAGCTTAATCGTGTCATAACACGTAAATTATGAAATTCCAGGATTCCATTCAGCTTCCATATGCAATCCTCCCGCTAAAACTTCCCTCCCCGGTTAGCCGTCTTATCTTTAGTTGATTCCTCCGACGCAACCGTTACTCTCCATGCGTGTACTCCTCTGCTGTTTTGCCTTTCTTCTCACCTGCTGCCCCGGCGCGGTCTTCGCTCAGGTACTGACCGTCAGCGAGGAGATTCCGATGCGCAACGATACCGAATATACCCTGGTGGGTAAGCTCGGCGGCCAGGTATTGCTGCTCCAGGATCGGGAGAACAAACACCTACTCACTGCCTACGGCCGCAGCATGAACGAAGTGTGGGAGAAGGACCTGGAACTGCGGGGGCGTAACATCCGTATGCTGGAGGCGATTTCCGACCAGGACGGCAGCGGATTTCACTTGCTGTACCTCTTCCGCGAGCGGGGCCGCAATCACCTGCAGCTCGATCGCTACAATCCGGCCGGTAACCTACAGGATAGCGTGACCCTCGTCGACTTCGGGCTATTCGTCAGTTCCCCCGAAGACGAAATCTTCAAATCGGAGGACGAGTCGAAGCTGCTGATGCTGCTCGTGGAACAACAGAGCAAGGCCCGCTATCTCGGCATCGACCTAGACAGCATGGTGCTGCTCTACGACAAAGAGGTAGAGCCGGAAAAATTCTTCTACAATGAGGACTTCCTCCAGGCTGAAATCAGCAACCGTGGGGACATGTACTTCGTCGTGGAGCGCGACAACTTCAAGAGCAAACGCAAGAAGCACCGTTACGAAGTGTACACCCACCGGGCCGACGGCGGGCAGACGGGGATGATCGACGTAAACCTGGGCGACAGCCTCACCTACGACGTCTTTTTTCGCTACGACAATATGAACCGGCGGTTAACGGCCGGAGGGCTTTATTCGACCAAGGATTTCATCCGGGCCGAAGGCTATTTTTACTTATGGATCAACCCCGATAACCCCCGGGAATTGCTGCGCCCACGATTTCAGGAGTTCCCCCTCAACCTGGTCAAAAACGTCGAGGGCAAGAAGTACAGCAAACGCAATCCGGGGATCAACGACCTTACCGTGCGCAATGCCGTACTGCGCCGCGACGGGGGCATGATCATGATCACCGAACGCGACCGGCGGTTGCAGCGACGGGGTGCCGCCGCCCAGAACCAGCTCCTCAATACCTACGGCGGTCGGCCGCTGGTCGATTACCACTTCGATGAGATCGTGGTCTTCGCCGTAAATCCCGACGGCACGCCCCACTGGAGCAATATTATGCACAAGAAGCAGTACAGCCAGGACGACAACGGCGTGTACTCCAGTTTCTTCATTCTGGAAAGTCCGAGCCGGCTGCGGTTTCTCTTCAACGACGAGATCCGGTTCGAGAATACGGTCAGTGAGTATGTACTCAACGGCCGTGGGGAGTTTGACCGCAACAGCCTGTTCCATACCCGCGACCTCGATCTTCGGCTTCGCTTCCGCGACGGAGTGCAGGTAGCCAGCAATGAGCTCGTGCTACCCAGCGAGCATCGCAACCGCTTGCGGCTCGTGAAGATGACCTACGGTGCCCGATGAAGGTGCTCCTTCCCTTGCTATGTCTTCTCACACTCGGATGTAGCCCCCGGCTTGCCGAAGGCGTCCACCTGCTAGGCGTCGACGAGACCGTGAGCTTGCTTAGCGGTGAGTCGGCGGTCCGGAAGAAATCTCCCGAGCTGCTCACCTTCGTTGAGGTGGTGGAGGATAGCCGTTGTCCTGCCGGTGTACAGTGTATCCAGGCGGGTCGGGCGGTCGTTGCCGTGCGGGTACTTCGCAATGGGACCTTCGAGTCTGAGTCGATCGTGGTGGATGGCGAGGGGGTGATGATGACGGATGGGGGTACCATTCAGGTCCTCCGCCTCGAACCCTATCCCGATGCCGCCGTTGAGGAACCTAAGCCGTATCAATTGATCGTACGCTTAGTAACGGGCGAGCGGTAGCCGGAGCCGTGCGGTAGCGAATGGCATATGGTACATCCGTAAATGGTAAATTGTAAATCCCTATGTTCTTTCCCATTGGTGATGACCAGGTTCGCGGCGGCCACCGGCCCCACTTTTCGTACGGCCTGATTGCCCTCAACGTTTTGGTCTTTGCTTACCAGTATAGTCTGGGAATGGAGGCCGGCCAGGAGTTTGTTTATATGTGGGGTACGATTCCTGAGCGCATTCAGTCGGGCAGTGGGTACGCCACCCTCATCACGAGTATGTTTTTGCACGGTGGGTGGCTGCACTTACTCGGGAACATGCTGTACCTCTGGATTTTTTCCGACAACATCGAAGCGACGATCGGAAGCCCTAAGTTCATCGTTTTCTACCTGCTGGGCGGACTGGCGGCGGGTTTGTGCCACATCTACTTCAACAGCGGCAGTCCGATCCCCGCGGTGGGTGCCAGCGGGGCGCTTTCGGCGGTGATGGGTGCCTACATCGTGCTCTTTCCCCGTTCCAACGTGCGGGGGTATTTTTTCTTTTTTCGCATCACGGTACCGGCCTTTTTGTTCCTGGGATTCTGGTTTTACCAGCAGTCGTCGGCCGGCTTTGCCAGTCTGCAGGATAGTGCCGGCACGGGCATCGCGTGGTGGGCCCACATCGGCGGCTTCGTCTTCGGGGTGCTGGCGGGATTCTACTTCCGGGCCACCCACTACATTCCCCGCCACTCCGACGGCTACGCCTCGGGCGACGACATTACCTTCTAGTACAGTGCGGCCTCACCCGATAGCTATCGGGGCGCAAGTACAACGCGGTCTCAGACCGCGCAGGCAAAATGCGGCCTCCGGCCGCGCTACGGGATGGAAGGCGACTTCCAAAAAGCGGCGTGCGTTCCTGGTGTAACAATTATCCGGCATGGCTAAACGGCTGAAAACAAGCGAAACAAGTGACGGTATTTAAGGCTTTGGCCTAAATTACGAAGTACTAAATATGTGATTGAGTCAGTCGCCGGAGAGGTTTGTGGTAACTCGACCATGAGACTTTATAGGGATTGTATTGACACAACCTTCCTATTTTCCAGTGGATTATTAACTTAGACAAATACCAATTGGTCTGCCATGCCCACCTCTCACCTCACCCGCGAAGAACTTAAGTCCGCCATGCGCGCGCTCCTCATCCGTGAACCCGAGCTCTTCTTCGAAGTAGTCCAGGAACTGCGGGAGGAAGTAGAAGGAGTGCCGGCCTCCGAGCACGCCACCGAACAGGAAAAATGGCGGGCGATGATCGAGGAGGAATTTATCCAGCTGGGGGAGGTGTTTCGGGGGTTTGCGTAGTCGGGCCCCTCGTCGGCCGAGCCTAAGCTCGTCCGCCGAGTCGGGCCCTACGGGGTGTGCATTCCCGTGCGGTAGCCAAATGGTACATGGTACATCGGAAACGGTATATTGTAAATCCCCCCGGCTCAGTCGGCGGATGAGCCTCGTACCTCGGTCGGCCGACGACTGGCCCCTCGTCGGCCGAGCCTGCGCTCGTCCGCCGAGTCGGGCCCTGAACAAGCATCATCACAAGCAACTGCTGAATTACCCTACTAGCTAGTCGGCGGACGAGCCTCGTGCCTCGGTCGGCCGACGACGTGCCTCGGTCGGCCGACGACGTCTTACCCGGTCGGCCGACGACCTAATTCAACCAACTCGCCAACGATCATGGCCGTCGCGCCCCACACCGCTTCGCCGGCGACAACCCAGTGGGGAACCTCCTTCAGGATCATTCCGTTGAAGAGCCTTTTGTCGTGGAAGGCTACGGCATCGTTGGCAAAAAATCCGGCCAGGGGCAACTCCAGAATGCGTTCCACTTCACTCGCCTGCGGCACCAGCGTCGGGCGATGGGGGAGGTAGCCTACGAAGGGATTGACCAGGTAGTTGCTGATGGGAATGTATAGGGGAGTCAGTTCGCCGATGAGTTCGACTGCGTCGGGGTCAATGCCGACCTCCTCGTGGGCTTCGCGGAGGGCGGTAGCGGCGGGACTGACATCGCTAGCGTCCGCTGCCCCGCCAGGAAAGGAAATTTGTCCGCCGTGGCGGTCGCCGGGAGGACTAGTCCGTTGGATGAAGAGCAGCTTCATTTCATCCCGAACGGGATAAATCAACGCGAGGACGGAGGCTGAGCGGGCGGTATCCGGTGCCTGGGAATATTCCTGGCGGAGTGCGTGGCCCATGATCTCCTGGGCCGGGTATCCAGGCAATTGTCCGGTAGAGAGGCCTTTACGGATTCGATCGAGGTAGTCGGTACCCGCTGCGGCAGCCGCCATCTACTTTTTGTTGGACTTCTTCAGGTAGTTCTCCAGGGCCATGCCCATGCTGGGCACTTTGGGGGGATCGGGGGCGATATTGACGGTCAGGCCGTGTTTTTCGACGGCAGCGGTGGTCTTGCGGCCGGCAACGGCAAGGCGGGTGTCCCGTTGCTTGAAGTCGGGGAAGTTCTCGTAGAGAGAGTCAATGCCGAGTGGACTGTAGAAGATGATCACGTCGTAGAATACGCTGGTGAGGTCACTCAGGTCGGCGGACACCGTGAGGTACATGAGGGCGGGCGTCCAGTCGAAATTGTTCTCGTCGAGGTACTGGGCCACGAACTCGGAGCCGAGGTTGCCGGTGGGGAGGAGAAATTTCTCCTTGCTCCGGTGCTTTTTGAGGGTAGGAGCCAGATCCTGGATGGTCCGCTGGCCGTAGAACACCTTGCGCTTGCGGTAAACGATGAATTTCTGCAGGTAATTGGCAATTGCCTCGGTCATGCAGTAGTACTTCGTATCCTGGCTCATTTCGATACGCAACGCCTTGCAGAGTCGGAAGAAGTGCTCGATGGCCAGCTTAGAGGTAAAGATGATGGCCGTGAACTCGTCGGGACGTATCCGTTCTTTCCGAAATTCCTTTTCCGACAGTCCTTTCACCTCGATGAAGGGGCGCCAGTCGATTTTAAGGTCGTATTTCTCCTCCAGTTTGGCGAACGGGCTCCGCTCGGGCTCTGGCTGGGAGACCAGGATGGTACGTATGGGTTTGTACCCTTCCTGTGGGGATTGACTTTCAGCCGCCATAGGTGTCGATTGTAATCAGTGAGTCTTTTAGGGATCCTCCGCTTAGTTAAATGTGTTGCTCAGATAGTGGTATAATAGGAGCAGAGGAGCAATTTCGATGGTGCAAATATATAACAAAAAATGCAGCGGTCTACTGCCCACATATCGGTTGGCAATGAACAGGCCCCGCAATAGGTGCAGTAAATAGATGAGCACCAGTATCCCAAATCCTCCGTACAGGAAGTAAGGGCGCCACGGCACCGGCGCATAGCTAATCAGTAGATTTACGGGGACCAACAACAAACCGGTAAGGATGGAAAACACCATCAGGGCAAAGGCATACCGGCTTAATTCCTTGCGCAACGAGTAAATACGGCCCAGTAGCATTAGTACCACGAATTTAAGTCCGACCGCCGATGCCACGATCAGGCTTAAGGTGAGCCAGCTCCCCCAAATACCCATCCCGAGCCCCACTCCATACTCCGCGGCAAATAGATATAAATAGAAGCCAGCCGACAACAAAAAGAAGGTGTAACACAACCAAAGCGCCCTGACCTGCCCTCCGGAACGCCGTCGGTACAGCTGCGTCATCACGTTGTCGTTAAAGATGGCCGAGATGCACTGCCGCAGCAACCCACGAAACAGCACGTAAAGGCTTGCCATGGTAAGCAGGAGCAGTAGGTGAATAAATATGACGCCCCGCCCACCCCGCGGTTCAGCTCCGCTTGCTACGGGTTGCAAACGCACACTGGCCGGTGCGTCCTCCTGGTGAACGTCGAAGGGGTTGACCGAACTGTCGGGCGGTGCGGTGCGATCCTCCTCGGCCAGCCGGTCCGTAAGCTCGAAGGGGTTTTGCCCCGACTGCCCCGCGAGTGCCGGAAGGAGTACGATCAGCCACAAAATGGTGAGGAAATGCCGCAAGATTCGAAAGGTCAGAAGGGCAAAGGTACGGCCTGAAGCGCGTGGAGGGTTACGCCAGCAATTGGTACACTACCATGGCACCCACGTAGGCGATGACCGTCATAAAGGTGAACTGAATGGCCGGCCACTTCCAGCTGTTGGTCTCCCGCTTGGTGACGGCCAGGGTAGACATGCACATCATCGCAAAAACGTAGAAAATGAGCAGGCTCCAGGCGGTAGCCCGGTTGTATGTCGGTTCGCCCGTGACCGGATTGCGCTCCTCGGCCATGCGCTCGCGGATACGAAACTCATCGTCGGAGCTGCCCACGCTGTAAATGGTAGCCATGGTACCCACAAATACCTCGCGGGCGGCAAAACTGGTCAGCAGCGCGATCCCAATCTTCCAGTCGTAGCCCAGGGGGCGAATGACGGGCTCGATAAACTTGCCGAGGTGACCCGCATAGCTCGCTTCCAGCCGTTCGGAGGCCAGCAGGTCAGCTGCTTCGGCTTCAGTCAGCTCCTGCGCCACCGCCGTTTCCTCCACCTGCGCTTCGGCGGCAGCCATGTCACGCGCGGGGCCGTAAGTAGATGCGGCCCACAGGACGATGCTGATGAGCAGGATGATCTTGCCGGCTTCGAGTACGAAGGTCTTCGACTTTTGCCACACCGTGGTGGTAACGTTGCGCCACACCGGCGTACGGTAATCCGGCAGTTCGAGCATCAGGAAGCTCCGGTCGGGGGTGTGCAGCAGCAGCTTGAAGGCCAGGGCCGAAAGCATGGCACTGGCGATACCCAGAAAATAAAGTCCGGCAAAGGCAAGCCCCTGCAGACCAATGAGCCCGTCGAGGTAGGTGACCTGCGGAACGGCGAAGGAAATCAGGATGACGTAGACGGGAATTCGGGCCGAACAGGACGTAAGCGGCGTGACCAGAATCGTGAGCAGCCGCTCCTTCCAGTTGGCGATCGTGCGCGTGCTCATGATGGCCGGAATGGCACAGGCGTGGCCACTGATCAGGGCCACCACCGAGCGACCATTAAGGCCGAACCGCTGCATCAGGCTGTCGAACATGTAGGCGGCCCGCGCCAGGTAACCGACCTCCTCCAGGATGGCAATGAAGAAAAACAGAATGGCAATTTGCGGTACGAAAACCAGCACACCGCCCAGTCCGGCGATGATGCCATCCACCAGCATGTCCGTGAACCAACCCTCGGAAAGGGTGGTCCGAATCGTCTCTCCGAGGGTGCCGAAGGTGAGTTCGATGAGGTCCATCGGCACGCTCGCCCACGCGAAGAGCGCCTGAAAGAGCAGCAGCATCAGCACGACGAAGATGATCGGGCCGAAAATGGGGTGGGTAACGATGTTGTCGATCCGGTCGCTGTAGGAGTTCGTGTCACCGGCGTGGCGCACGGTCGACTTCACGATGGGCTCAAAGCTATTGTAGCGGTCCATCGTTTCCTCCACCTGGGCGCGCAGGCTGTGGAAGCCGTGACGGACGCGGGCGGTCTGCACCTTGTGGCGGGTACGCTCGGGAATGTGCTTCAGCCAGGGGGCGTGGTGGGTGAGCAGCAGGGCGTGGTAATCGTTGCGGGCGGGCAGTTCGCGGCGCAGTTCGCCCAGGACGTCGCGGGCACTGGCACCGGGTTCGTAGAAGGGTTGGCGGGGACGGAAAGCATCCGGGGCCCGCAGCAGGTCGGTGATGGCGGCCTTCAGCTCCGTGATGCCCCGGTGGTCCCGGCTACTGACCGGTAGTACGGGTACGCCGAGTTCCTTGCTGAGGCGGGGAATATCCACCGTCAGGCCGTCGCTTTCCATCAGGTCGGCCATGTTGAGCACCAGAATCATGGGCAGGTCCAGGTCCCTGAGCTGGGTAAAGAGCAGCAGGTGCTTATCGAGCTTGGTGATGTCGGCCACGTACACGATGGCATCCGGGAACAGGTCGCCGGCGGGGTTGGTGAGTTCCTGCACGACCAGGCGCTCGTCGAGGCTGGTGGGATAGCAGCTGTAGGCCCCGGGGAAGTCAATCAGCTCCACGGTGGGTAGTCCGGGCAGTCGGAGCATGCCGGCTTTCTTCTCTACCGTTACGCCGGGGAAGTTGCCGATCCGTTGCCGCAGACCGGTGAGTATATTGAAGAGGGAGGATTTTCCGCTGTTGGGGTTGCCTACCAGGCCGACGACGGGGGTGGCCTTTATTTGACCATGATGCATGCCAGCTCTTTCTTTCGCAACGCCAGACACTGTCGGTCAATCTTTACGTACCAACTGCCGCCGAAGGGGGATTTTCGCACCACCCGAAGACGGGAGCCGGGGCGTACGCCAATGTCCAGTAGCTTGCCCGCCAGATGCTCGTTCGTAAAGCGCTCAATGGTGCCGGACTGACCGGGCTTGAACAACGATGCGGCAGCGGGAAGGGTGAAGGGCATGAGCGTTGGGTTGGTACGTGAATACGGGGCGAAGATACGTAATCGATCACTGTCTATACATAGTCTAAATAAAATAGTTTCCCGCTTCCGCATCCGGCGGCCGCGCAAATGGGCATCGATCGATGTGGTTCCGGTACCGTAGTTTTGCCCCAAACTTAGAACCATGAAAAACGCATCGTTTCTTTTCCTTGCCGCCGTACTGCTGGCCGGCTGTTCACCCAAGATCGCGCCCGTCGTGGGAGAAGACGGCACCGACTGGAATGCCCGCGCCGCCGAATACCGCGAAAACCCCGCCGCCCTGCGCGATTTTGTCGAGGACTGCGAGCGCAGCCAGGAAGAGATGGCGAACCTGCGGCAGCAGCTTACGGGCTTCGAAAGCCAGAGCGGCGAGATGCAGAACCAGCTCTCCACCGCCGAAGCCTCCGCCGAGCAGGCTTACCAGGAGATCCAGCAACTGCGCCAGGAACTGGCCGCCATGGAAGCCGCCCGCCAGCCCGACGAGATGATCACCGACCAGCCCGCCGCCCAGGTAAAGGGGGTAGTCTTCCAGGTGCAACTCGGTGCCTACGCCCAGCAACAGAATAAGGTGAACTCGGACATGGCCACCGGCGACGCCCTCGACCTGACCGACCAGAACGGCATGCAGAAAGTCGTCGTGAGCCGCTTCCGCACCTACCAGAATGCCGCTAACCTCCGCGACCGCCTCAAGAAGATGGGCGTGAAGGATGCCTTCGTCGTCGCCATGAACGACGGCCAGCGCATCGACGTGCAGGAAGCCATCCGCATGAGCGGACAAAACTAAGCAGCCCACCGTGCGGGAGACCGACTTCATCGAGCGGAACAAGGACAAGTGGGAACGCTACGAGGAAGCCCTCAAACGTTCCGACCAGGATCCGGAATTGCTCAGTGAGTTGTACGTGCACACCACCGACGACCTGTCGATCTCCCGCACCTTTTTCCCCAACCGGTCCGTCCGGGTCTATCTCAACGGGCTGGCGCAGCGCACCTTTCTGCGGATCTACCGCGGCCGCCGGGGGGAGTTGAGTCGTTTCCTCACGTTCTGGACCGACGAGCTGCCCCGCACCGTCTACCACAACCGTCTGCCCCTGGCCATCGCACTGGCGGTCTTCCTGCTCTCGATGCTGATCGGGATCCTGAGTTACCGTATCGATCCCGACTTCGCGGAGATGATTCTTGGGGCCGACTACGTACGCATGACCGAGGCCAACATCGCCGATGGCGACCCGATGGCGGTCTACGGATCGCAGGACGAGTTCGGCATGGCGCTGCACATCACCCTCAATAATCTTTTTGTCGCCCTGCTCACCTTCGTGGTGGGGGCCTTCTTCTGCGTGGGCAGCATTGTGATGCTGGTCCGCAACGGCGTAATGCTGGGGGTGTTCCAGTACTTCTTCTACGCCCGGGGCGACTATAGTGCTCCCGAACTCGATCCAGCCACCGGCTGGCTGCTGCGCGGACTGAGCTGGCTGCTTACGGCGGGCGGGGACGGACTGGAGAGAGTGTTCGCGACCGCCTTTTACCTCGCTTCGGGCAGCGACGTATTCCGGGAAAGCCTGCTCACCATCTGGATCCACGGCGCGCTCGAAATTAGCAGCATCGTCATCGCCGGTGGGGCGGGGATCACCATGGGCAGCGGGTTGCTCTTTCCCGATACGCTTACCCGCCTTCAGGCCTTCGGACGCTCGGCCCGGGCGGGCATCAAGATCATGCTGGGCACCGTGCCCCTCTTCATCGTTGCCGGTTTTCTGGAGGGCTACGTGACCCGGCAAACCGATCTGCCCGACGGCCTGCGCTTTGCGTTCATCCTGTTCTGTTTTCTCTTTGTGGGCTGGTACTACATCGTGTATCCGCGCACGGTGGCGAAGCGGGGGGAGCCGTCCTTGCCTGCCGGGCGGGTGTCAGTAGTGGAATCCCGGCCGCGGAAGTTCTGGACCATTCGCTCTACCGGCGAGCAACTCTCCCTGACCTTCGCCGTGCTGCGAAATAATTTGGGTCGGCTGCTTAGCGGAGCGCTGCTGCTGGCCCTGGTCTACTGCCTGCTGTCCTTTTCCTTCGGCGGGCCGGCGGAGTATCGCTACCAGTTCGTGGCCTACCTCTTCGGCGATTTCGAGAACTTCTACGAACTCACGGCTTCCTTCGGGCGGGGGCGGGCCCTTTCCTTCAGCGTACTGGTGGCACTGGGCTTCTACGGGATGTTCCGGCTGGCCCTGGATCTACTGTACCGGTACACCGACCTGGTGCCGACTGCCCGGTCGTCCGCACGTGAATTGCGGTTGCTGGCCGTATGCGGGTTGCTGGCGCTGGGGCTGAGTTTTAGTGGTGCCGCCGTGGCCCTGGTGGTTTTTCTCACCTTCCCTTTTCTGGTTACGCTGGGCGTGAGCGGGTACATCGGCGGACCCTCGCCGGCGGGGGTTTTCCGGATGACGTATACCAATCTGGCCGTGAGTTACGGGCTGTTTTTCCTCATCATTTTGGTGGCCTTCCCCCTCATCTACCTACTCGATACGGTGATCGGCCAGTTCTTTTTCGCCTTTCTGGATTGGATCGTGTACACGGATGCCTCCACCATCGACGCCCGCAACGTGGTGTTGCAGGCGTTCTGCTATTACTTCCTTTTCGTGCTCGTTTTCTGCAGCTGGGTGGTGGCCTTTGCCGCTTCACTCGGCACCCTACAGGAGATTGAGACTGCGGCAGAACTCCGGCAATCAATCCAAAAATTGGGGAGGAAGCGCCGGCTTCGCGGCATGGAGCGGGAGTAGGGGGGCGGGGACGCGGGTGCAATGAAATGTGGAAATAGCCGTGCGCGGAACATTAACAAGCAAAGGTGTGGGGGCCACACTTATTTTATGGATATTTGCGGCCCTCAACTGAAAATGCGGATATTTTAGGTTCCGCTTCGCCAAAATTCTATATGAAACTACTTAATCGCCCGACTATGCATCGATTACTCGTGGTCGCACTCGTCTGCTTCACCGCTTTAGTGCAGGCACAAACGACCGTCGCCGGTACCATCACCGACCAGGAGTCCGGCGAGCCCCTCATCGGCGCCAGTATTCTGGCCGTAGGAACATCGACCGGTACCATCACCGACTTCGACGGAGTTTACTCCCTGGAGGTTCCCGAAGGCGTGACCCAGTTGCAGTTCAGCTACACCGGCTACCCCACCGTGATCGAGAACATCAACGGTCGCACCACCATCGATCTGGCCATCCAGCCCGGTCAATTGCTCGATGAGGTAGTGGTGGTAGGCTACGGCGCGGTGAAGAAGTCGGACCTCACCGGCTCCGTCAACACCATCGACAACGAATCCTTCAACCAGGGTGCCATCGTTTCCCCCACCAACCTGATCGCGGGCAAGGTGGCCGGCGTCAACATCAGCAGCGGCAGCGGCAATCCCGGCGAAGGACCCACGGTACGCATCCGGGGCGGTACCTCCATCAACGCCAGCAACGACCCCCTCTACGTGATCGACGGCGTGCCCCTTGCGAACGACGGCGTTGCCGGAGGGCGTAGTCCCCTGAACTTCCTCAACCCCGACGACATCGCGTCCATGACCGTACTGAAGGATGCCTCTGCGGCCGCCATATACGGTTCGCGGGGCGCTAACGGTGTCATCCTTATTACCACCAAGAAGGGCAGTTCAGGCGCCCCCTCGATCAGCTACCGCGCGGAAGGCACGGTCTCCAGCGTGATCAACCGCCAGCAGAATCTCGACGCGGAGGCCTTCCGTAACGTGGTCACCTTCGCCGCTCCCGAACGCCTCGGGATTCTCGGCAATACTTCCACCAACTGGTTCGACGAGCTTACCCAGACCGGCTACGGCACCCAACAGAACCTCAGCATCAGCGGTGGCGGTGAAACGAACACCTACCGGGTCTCCGCCGGCTACCAGCAACTGGAGGGCGTCCTGCGCGGAGCCGAGACCGAGCGCATCAGCCTCAACCTCAACTTCACCCAGAAGCTCTTCAGCGACAAGCTCATCGTGGGCGCCAGCATCAAGGGTGCCAACGAGAACAACGTATTCGACCCCGGCGTCATCAACGCCGCCCTGGATTTCGATCCCACCCAACCCATCTACGATGCCGACAACACGGCCTACGCCGGCTTCTTCGAGTACGGCAACTCCCTGGCTCCCCGCAACCCGGTAAGCGCTACCGAGCAGATTAGCAACACCGGCAAAACCTACCGGGGCATCGGCAACCTCGACCTGGAATACAAGTTTGACGACCTCATCCCCGGCCTCAGCTATAAGGCCGTCCTCGGCTTCGACGTGAACAGCGGCGAGAGCAATCGCTTCGTTCCCACCACCTTCGCTACCCTGGCCACCAACGGCTTCGTCGGTGAGTTCAACATCAACAACGCCCTGCGCACCAGCAAGCTGTTCGATACCTACCTGACCTACGCCAAGGAATTCGGCAACCAGACCGCCAGCCTGCAGGTCGGCTACTCCTACCAGGATTTTAACTTCGAAGGTCCCTCCATCCAGGGACAAAATCTTACCACCGATGCCTTTGGCACCGCCAACCCCGGAGTAGCGGAAGACATCTTCGCTTACAACAGCGTCGTGGAAAACCGCCTGATCTCCTTCTTCGGTCGCCTCAACTACAACATCGATGAGCGCTACCTCTTCACCGCCTCCCTGCGCCGCGACGGATCCAGCCGCTTCGGACCCAGCAACCGTTGGGGACTCTTCCCCTCCGCCGCCCTCGCCTGGCGCATCCTGCAGGAAGACTTTGCTGCCGGCCTGAACAATACCTTCTCGGAGCTCAAGCTGCGCGTCGGCTACGGCGTAACCGGCAACCAGGATTTCGGTGACTACCTCTACCTGCCCGTGTACCAGTACAGCGACCAGCGGACCCAGTACCAGTTCGGTGATCGCTTCGTATCCACCATCCGTCCCAATGCGTACGACGAAAGCCTGAAGTGGGAGGAAACCTCCAGCATTAACGTCGGCCTCGACTTCGGCTTCTTCAACAACCGACTGAGCGGTATCGTGGAGTATTACCAAAAAACCACCGACGACCTGATCTTTACGGTCAACGTTCCGGCGGGAACCAACCTCTCCGACCGCGTCACCACCAATATCGGCGCACTGGAAAATCAGGGCGTGGAACTCACGCTGAATGGCGTCATCGTCGATCAGGCGAAATTCGGTCTGGACGTAACCGGCAACGTCAGCTTCCAGCAGACGGAGATCACCCGCCTGTCCGGCAGCGGCAGTGCCGATATTCAAACCGGCGGCATCGCCGGAGGGGTGGGTAACACCGTACAGCTCCTGCGCGTCGGCGCCACCCCCTACTCCTTCTACCTCTACCAGCAGAAGTACGGCGCGGACGGACGGCCCCTCCGCGACGGCGTAGACTACAACGAAGACGGCGTAGCCAACAACCTCGACATCTACGAGGACCTCAACGGCGACGGCGTACTCAACGACCAGGACCTCACCATCAACGAGGCCCCCATGCCCGACGTGCTGCTCGGCTTCACCGCCAACGCCCGCTACGGCAAACTGAACCTGGGTTTCACCCTACGTGGCAACCTCGGCAACTACGTGTACAACAACGCCGCCTCCAACGGCGGCAACCTCTCCCGCATCGACCTTGGCGCCAACTACGTAAGCAACGTACACGCCAGTGCTGTGTACACCCGCTTTGACCGCCCGCAGTACTTCAGCGATTACTACCTGGAAAGCGGCAGCTTCCTGCGCCTGGACAACCTGACGGCAAGCTATGACTTCGGTCAGCTCGCCAATAACGCCCTCAACCTCCGGGTGTACGCAACCGCCCAGAACCTCTTCATCCTGACCAACTACAGCGGCAACGATCCGGAGGGCAACGGCATTGATAACTCCCCCTTCCCCCGCGCCCGCATCTACACCCTCGGTGCCCGCATCGGCCTGTAACCAAATCAACAAACCAACCGCCCCGCCCCGGGCGACAACCATAAAAATTATGCAATACCGAGCACTTTTGCTGCTTTTCCTCGGACTCGCTCTTTCGGCCTGTACCGACCTCGAGTTGCTGCCCCAGGACAAGGCCGACCCCAATGCGGTCCTGAGTGAGGAAGAGAACTACGAGTCATTTCTCGCCCGCATTTATGCCGGACTTTCCGTGACCGGTCAGCAGGGACCCGCCGGCGCTTCCGACATCGCCAGCCTCGACGAGGGTTTCTCCAACTACCTGCGGCAGTACTGGCAACTCCAGGAGCTGCCTACGGAGTCCTCCGTGATTGCCTGGGGCGACGCCGGCCTGCCCGAGCTCATCTACCAGTCCTGGACCAGCGACAACCAGTTCATCCGGGCCATCTACTACCGCATCTTCTTCCAGGTGAGCATCGCCAACGAGTTCCTGCGCGAGACCACCCCCGAGCGGTTGGACTCACGCGGCATCCGGGAAGGATTCCGGCCAACGGTGGAAGGCTTTCGTGCCGAAGCCCGCTTCCTGCGCGCCCTCTCATACTGGCACGGGATCGACATGTTCGGCGACGTGATCTTCTATACCGAGGAGGATGGAATCGGCGGCAGCCCGCCCGCCCAGCGATCGCGCGCCGAGGTGTTCGCCTTCATCGAGTCGGAGCTGTCCGCCATCGAGAACCAACTGCCGGCCATCGGGGCGGCGGAATACGGACGGGCCGACCGCGGAGCCCTCTACATGCTCCAGGCCAAACTCTACCAGAATGCCGAAGTGTACACCGGCCAGGAGCGCAACGGTGAAGCCGTAGCGGCACTGGAAAAAATCATCGACTCCGGTGCATATAGCCTGGAGGAAGAGTACGCCGACCTGTTCAAGGCGGACAACCATACCTCGAACGAACTCATCTGGACCATCACCTTCGACGGGGACAACACCCAGGGATTTGGTGGCCTTACCTACCTGACCCACGCCCCCGTCGGCGGCAGCATGAATCCCGAAGACTACGGCATCAACGGCGGCTGGTTCGGACTGCGCACGACGAAGGCCCTGGTCAACAAATTCCCCGACGTAACGGGTGAAGCCGACGAGCGCGCCATTTTCTACACCGACGGCCAGAGCCTCGAAATCGACAACATCTCCGAATTTACCCAGGGCTACGCCGTACCGAAGTACACCAACGTGACGAGCGATGGCGTAGTGGGCAGCGACCCCCGCTTTGCCGATACCGACTTCCCCATGTTCCGCCTCGGCGATGCCTACCTCATGTACGCCGAAAGCGTGCTGCGCGGTGGCGGCGGTAGCCGGGACCGGGCCCTCGAACTGGTCAATGCGCTGCGCGAGCGGGCCTACAACGGCACGGCCGGCAACATTACCGACGCCGACCTGACGCTCGACTTCATCCTCGACGAACGCGCCCGCGAACTCTACTGGGAAGCCCACCGCCGTACCGACCTTATTCGCTTCGACTCCTTCTCCACCAACGGCGTCTGGCCCTGGAAGGGTGGCATACCCGAAGGCCGCACTACATCGGCTATCTATAATCTGTACCCCATCCCCTCCTCCGAGATTCTCTCCAACCCTAACCTCCGCCAGACCGAAGGCTACTAAAACCAAACCACCATGCAAACGAAGCAATTAACGAGCTGGCTGTTCCTCCTGCTGATGGTAGCCCTTACCGGCTGTGAACGCGAGGAAATCGACATCGCCGCCAATACCGACTTTCCGCCGGCCATCCTTTCTTCCACTCCCTCCGCCAACGGCCGGGTAGTCGCAGGAGATTTTGACGTGCGCGTCGTCTTCGCCGATGGCAGCATCTCGCCCCTGCAGTCCGCTACGGTAACCCTCATGGACTCCGCGATGAACGTGCTCGCCACCGCCGACCAACCACTCAGCGGCATCCAGGACTCGGTCGTCATCGAAGGATCGACCTTCAACGCCGCCAGCCTCGGTGTAGGGGTGTACAATATGTCCATCAGCGTCACCGATACGAAGGGACAAACCACGACCCAGGATTTCTCCTTCGAGATCAGTAACCTGCCGTACCCCGCCAACCATGACAACATCTTCATCGCTGGTGGCTTCAACGGCTGGGGTGCCGATGCGCTCACGTTGGTGTCCGATCACATCTGGGAGATCCAGAACGTAGACCTGCAGGGCGAAGCCTGGAAACTCAAAAACTGCGCCGACTGGTGCGATGAAGACTGGGGCGACGCCCAGTGCAACGGTTTCATGGTCTCCAACTTCGCCGACGGCGGCAACGGCGACACCAACTGCGGCAACACCGGACTGGTCAACATCCGCTTCAACGACCAGACGCTGAGCTACAGCGTCATGCCGGCCGTTAGCTACGCCTCCAACTCCATGAGCCTCTACCTGCTCGGTACCTTCAACACCTTCCAGGGTGGTGAGTACCAGTTTCAATTGGTCGACGACAACCGCTGGGTACTGGATGAAGTACTGCTTGCCCCGGGTGACCAGTTCAAAATGGCCGAGATGCCCGACTTCCAGGGGATCAACTACGGCGACGACGAGAACGACGGCACGGCCGAACGCTACGGCAGCAACATCGTCCTGCCCGCTACCGCCACCGAAGGGTACTACCGCATCGACTTCAACGACCGCTCGCTGGCCTACGAACTTACCTTCCTCCGCGCCGCGGCACCGGAAAGCGTGGGCATCCTCGGTGATGCTACCCCCACCGGTTGGGACTCCGACACCGACATGACCGACGAAGGCAACGGCGTCTACACCACCACCATCGAACTGATCGACGGCACCGTGAAATTCCGCGCCAACGACGCTTGGGATCTCAGCTGGGGCGGCACCGAATTCCCCACCGGTACGGCCGTGGTCGGAGGTGGCGACATCCCCGTCACTGCGGGTACCTACAAGGTCACCCTCGACATCACTAACCTGACCTACTCCTTCGTGGTAGATTCCGGCATCGGCAGCATTGGCCTCGTGGGCGACGCTACTCCCGGCGGCTGGGACAACGATACCCCCTTCACGAAAAACGACGACGGCACCTGGTCGGCACTCATCGGACTCGGCAACGGCAACGCGAAGTTCCGCGCCGACGGCAACTGGGACGTCAACTGGGGCGGCAGCGACTTCCCCTCCGGCACCGGCACCCAGGGCGGCGCCGACATTCCGGTTACCGCGGGCATCTACCTCGTTACGCTCGACCCCGTTTCCGGTGAGTATTCCTTCGCTCCGGCTACCATCGGTTTGATCGGTGATTCTACTCCCGGTGGCTGGGATGCGGATACGGATCTGACGCTCAATCCGGATGTAATGGGTGAGGTGAAGGGCGAGGTCACGCTCACCGCCGGAGCAGCGAAGTTCCGGGCCAACGATGCGTGGGACTACGACTGGGGCGGCAGCGACTTCCCCTCCGGCACCGCCACCTTCAAGGGCGGGGACATTCCCGTTACCGCCGGTACCTACACCGTCAAATTCAACGTAAACACCCTGGCGTACAGCTTCGAGTAAGCCGTGGTAAACCAGACCACACGGGCACGTTTCTTCAGATGCGTGCCCGTTTTTTGTTTCCCCATGCGCCTCCTCATTTCATTCTGCTGCCTGTGTATCGGCTGGTCGCTCCGGGGCCAGGAGCCCTTCCGTGATGCTACCCGGGATGCCGGGATCGAGGTGGTGGCGCGGGTGCGGGGGGTGTCGGTCTGCGACCCGAACGGCGACGGGCATCCCGATCTTTTTCTCAGCGTACTGGACGGGCCGAACCGCCTTTTTCAGAACGATGGGCGGGCACACTTCACGGAAGTCGGTCACCGTACCCCACTAGCTACTGCCGGTCCTACCCAAACCACCCTATGGGCCGATCTGGACCAAGACGGCGACCAGGACGTGGTGCTGGGCAATCGCGACGTCCCCAGCCGAATATTCCGCAACGACGGAACCACCTTCACGGACGTTACGCCCGGCTCGGGGATTGAACTCGATGCCCGGATCCAGTCGGGCGTCCTGCTGGATTTCGACGGCGACGGCCGGCCGGACATCTACTTTACCTGCCTCGGTTCCCCCAACCGCCTGTACCGCAATCTCGGCAACCTGACCTTCGTGGAAGTGGGCGGGGCCGCGGGTGCCGCGCAGTCGGGCCTGAGCATGGGGAGTCTGGCATTCGACTATGACCTCGACGGCGACCCGGATCTTTACCTGGTGCGGGACGGCCTGCAAACCAACGTGTTGCTGCGCAACGACGGCGGCACATTTACGGATGTAAGCGAAGCGAGCGGAGCCGGCGTGGTGGGCGATGGGATGGGGGTAGACGCGGCCGACTACGACCTGGACGGGGACTTTGACCTCTACATCACTAACCTCTACGAAAACTTCCTGCTCGAAAATCAGGGCGACGGCACCTTCCGGGAGGTGGGTTTCGGTAGCCGCACCAACGATCTGGGAATGGGGTGGGGCACCGCCTTTCTGGACTTCGACAACGACGGACTGCCCGACCTGTACGTCGCCAACGAAACCGGCTTCACCATCGGGGGCGAGCGATTCAATAACGTACTCTACCGGAACGTGGGCGACGGCACCTTCATCCCGGCAGCATTGCCTACCGCCGCGATCAACAGCGCCCGCAGTGCATACGGGACCGCCACGGCCGACTTCAACGGCGACGGCCTGCCCGACCTGTTTGTCGGAAACAGTGGTCAGGGCAGCCAGCTTTTTCTGAATGCTACGGATGCCGGAAACCACTGGCTTGCGGTATCCGTCGTCGCCGAAGTAGGTGAACCGACTGCCCTCGGTACCCGGATCACTTGCTGGGTAGGGAGCCAAGCATACGTAGCTGAAGTAAGGGCGGGCGGGAGCTTCGCCAGCCAGCACAACGGAACCGTTCACTTCGGGTTGGGTAGTGCCGCGCGGGTAGATAGTCTGGTGCTCGACTGGCCGTCCGGTAGGCGGGACCGCTACTACGATCTGGCTGCGGACCGGAAGTACCGGTTACCCGCAACGGCTGGTAAAACCACTAGCCTGCCCGTAGCTTTTCGGCCTTCGGTCGGGGTGTACCCAAATCCCACGAGCGGGCGGCTGAATTTTACCGTCCCGCTGCGGGATGTCCGGGTCTATTCCGCTACCGGGCAACTGATTAACACTCAGGCGGGGGAGCACGCGCACTTCGACCTACCCGAAGGCACTGCCCCCGGAATCTATCACTTGGTCGGGTTTCGGGGAATGCACCCCATCGTACTTACCATAAGCTACCGCTTTCCGTAACCTACGCTGCACTCGCGGCCCCGCAAAATTGTCCTTATGAAACCGTTTTTCTTGCTGCCCCTCCTGTGTTTTACGTCGCTCCTGACGGGGCAGTGTATGCAGGGCGTCGATCTCTCCTACGTGAACGCCATCGAGCAGGCGGGTGGGATCTACTACGATACGGCTGGGGTACGGGTGGATCCTTACCAATACTTTGCCGAACGCGGGGCGGAAATGGTGCGCATCCGGCTCTGGCACACCCCCGAGAACAACCAAAGCGACTGCGGCGAACCCATCACCAGCGGGGGGCGGGAAGACGTGCTGCTCGCCGCCCGAAAAATCGACAGCAGCGGCATGGGACTGAATCTGGCAATCCACTACGGGGACTACTTCGTGGACCCCGGCAAGCAGGAACGGCCGCAGGCGTGGGACGGACTTAGCGGCCAAACCCTGCTCGACAGCATCTATCACTACACCTACCGGACCCTGGAATTGCTGCACGCACAGGGCACCGATCCGGTCATTGTGGCAGTAGGAAACGAAACGGACAACGGCTTCGTCGATGCCACGGTCCGTACTAACGGCTTCGAGTGGGCGGATGATGCCGCGAAATTTAATGCCGGGCTGCGGGCCGTCCGCGAGTTCAACACCACCCACGGGACCACCATCCGCTCGGCCATTCACCTCACGGAGGGCTACGCCAGGGCGGGGGTGAAGGAATTTACCGACGCCGGAGTGACGGACTTCGACGTGATCGGGCTATCGTACTATCCCCACTTTAATCCCCGGACGACGATCGGGGAAATGGGCGAACTGGTCGGTCACCTGATCGAAACCTACGGCAAGGAGGTGATGGTTTTCGAAACCGGCTTCAGCCACAACAACACTGGCGGATCGGACGACTACAACAACTTCCTGGCCGGCAACGGCGAGGTGAGCAGCTACCCGCCGACCCCAAGCGGGCAACGCGATTTCCTACTGGCCCTCAACGAAGCGATCTGCGCGGCCGGCGGGACGGCCATCTTTTACTGGGAGCCGGCCTGGATCACCAGTGAGATGTGCGACGCGTGGGGGCAGGGGTCTTCCTACGAAAACGCTTCCTGGTTCGATTACGAAAGTAAGGCGCTGCCGGCTTTCGACTGGCTGGGCCAGGACGCCACCGTGGACACTCGCTTGGAAGAAAACGAGGCCCTGGGCATCAACTTTTTCCCTAATCCACTGAGGGCAGACAGTTTACGCATCGAAAGTGACCTGCCGGTGCGGGAGTGGCGACTGCTCGATATGCGGGGCGCGCAAGTGGCGGCGGGTGAAACGAAAACAACCGGTGTGGCCTTCACGGTGTACACCGGGCGACTGGCTCCCGGCACTTACGTCATTCGGCTGAAACTGGACGATGGAAGGTGGGTAACGCGCAAGCTGATGGCTAGTGGGCAGCGCTAGATCGCCGTTTGCCCCCGCTCGAATCGGACCACCTCGATGTCCTTCACGTGTCGCTCGAACCACAGCAGCGGGGCGGGATTTTTGTCGCCGGTACTCGTGTCGCACTTAAAGAAAAGGTAGTACAGCTGCCAGTATTCTCCTACCCGTTCGCGCAGGGCTTCCAGCCGCTCTTCGGCTTCCGATAGTTTGCCGTACAGGTGAGCAAGCCGCCAGCAGTAGTAGGCCTCGTCGTGGAGTTCGACTACATTAAGGAGCAGGGGGTCGTCGACGTAGCGGGCCAGAAAATTCCGGGCGTAGACGGAGTGGTGCTTTGACCAGTCGCGCGGGTTTCCGCGGTGCTCTACGTGCTTGAAGGTGTCGTGCACGAAGGAGATGATGCGGAGTTTGCGGCGGGTTTCGGGATCGATCGGCAGGGCGTCGATGTTCTGGTTGATCTCGATGATGTGTCGCCAGATCGTGCCTTCCGGGTGGCCGTAGCGCGGAACGCCCCAGATCAGGCCTCGCAAGTATTCTTCATCCCGTAGGAAGCTGGCTTCCAGGCTCGTCTCGGGGTTTAAAAGGGCGGTGAGTTGTTGGGCGTTCAAGGATGATAGGGCGGGATGCGGGGTGTTAACGTCCGTGAAAATAGCTTAGTTGTCCGAAAGTAGGGGAAGCGGTAACCAAATGAAGGGTAACTTCTGTTCACTTATCGATGAAATTCCGGTACTTCTTTATTTCCGCACTCGGCGGTGGCGTGGTGGCCGCCCTGGCGGTGGTGTGGCTAACGGAGCGTGAACAACCTGCAGACTATATCACCACCGGCACCTCCGAAAACGAGCTGTATTGGTCGGAATCGGTAATCCCGACAAGCCCGCTGCCCCCCCTGCCGACGGCCACCCTGGATCTGCGCCCCGCTGCCCGGCGGGCCACCCCGGCCGTCGTACACGTTGATGCTCGGGTCACGGGCCGGGACCGCGCCACCGTCAAGGCGCTCTTCGGCCGGGAGGAAGCGACGGGCGCCCTGGGCGGGGAGGGATCGGGGGTGATCTATTCCGCCGACGGATACATCATTACCAACTATCACGTAGTGCAGGCCGCCGACCGCATCGTGGTTACCACCGCCGACCGCCGCCGGTACGCCGCCGAGATCGTCGGCACCGAGCCCAAGAGCGACCTGGCCGTACTGAAGATCGACGCCCGTGACCTTCCCTACCTGGAAAGCGCCGACTCCGATCTCGCCGAGCCCGGACAGTGGGTACTGGCCGTGGGCAGCCCGCTCGGACTCACCAGTACCGTCACCGCCGGCATCGTCAGTGCGAAGGGAAGAAACCTGAGCATCCTGCGGGAACTGGACGCGATCGAGAGTTTTATTCAGACGGACGCGGCCGTCAATCCCGGCAACAGCGGCGGGCCACTCGTCGACGCCGAAGGGCGCCTGCTGGGCATCAATACCGCGATCGCCTCCCGCACGGGGCGTTTCCAGGGCTATAGTTTTGCCATACCGATCAACCTGGTGCGCCGCATCGCCGACGACATCATAACTTACGGCAGCTACCGTCGGGCCCTGCTCGGAGTGGAAATTTCCACCCTGACCGCGGCCGACATCGAGCGACTGGGACTACGCAACCGCAGCGAAGGCGTACTCGTGGAGGCTGTCCTGCCCGGTGGGGCGGCGGCGGTAGGGGGGCTTCAGCGAAACGACCTGATCATAACGGTCGACGGTCGCGACATCCGTGATCTGCCCGAACTGACCGAGATCATCGGACGGGCCCGCCCCGGCGATCAATTATTACTTACCGTAGTGCGCGAGAATAAAACCCGGCAACTACGCATTAACCTTCAGCCCGCGGGCAACTAAATCGACTACATGCGCCTCAAGAGCGAAAACCTGGTGAAGAAATACGGCAACCGCACGGTCGTCAAGGGCGTCAGCATCCACGTAGACCGCGGCGACATCGTGGGTCTGCTCGGTCCCAACGGCGCCGGAAAGACCACCACGTTCTACATGACGGTCGGCTTCATCAAGCCCAACGAAGGGCGGGTCTACCTCGACAACGAAGACATCACCAACCTGCCGATGTACAAGCGCGCCCAGCGCGGCATCGGCTACCTGCCCCAGGAGCCCTCCGTATTTCGTAAGCTCAGCGTAGAAGACAACATCTCCGCCGTATTGGAGATGACGAAGCTCAATAAGCACGAGCGTGCCGAAAAATTGGAGAGCCTACTGGACGAATTTAGCCTGCACAAGGTGCGTAAAAGCCACGGCGATACCCTAAGTGGGGGGGAGCGGCGGCGCACCGAGATCGCCCGGGCCCTGGCCACCGACCCCAGTTTCATCCTCCTCGACGAACCCTTTGCCGGCATCGACCCCATTGCCGTGGAGGACATTCAGTACATCGTCGCCAAACTGAAGACCAAGAACATCGGCATCCTCATCACCGACCACAACGTGCAGGAAACCCTCAGCATCACCGACCGCGCCTACCTCATGTTCGAGGGCAACATCCTCAAAGCCGGCACCGCCGAGGAACTGGCCGCCGACGAGATGGTCCGCAAGGTGTACCTGGGCAAGAATTTCGTGCTGCGGCGCAAGGTCATGGACGTTTGAATTTTCAATTTAAAATTTAAAATTGCTACCCTAGCATTCCGCCATCGGCGACCACCACTGTTCCCGTCACGTAGCTGGCGGCGTCGCTCGCGAGGTAAACGGCCAGACCGGCAAGCTCGTCGGGGGTAGCCATGCGGTTGAGGGGGATGGCGTTTTTCCACTGGGCTTCGGCGCGTTCGTCCTCCCAGAGGGCGCGGCTGAGCTTGGTCTTGACGAGGCCGGGGCAGATGACGTTCACGCGAATGTTGTCCGCCGCCCACTCCGTTGCCTGGCTTTTGCCCAGCATGATGATCCCCGCCTTAGAAATATTGTAGGCCGCGAAATTGGCGTTGGCGTGGAGGCCCTCGATGGAACTAATGTGAATGACGGATCCCTTGCCGGAGGCGCGCAGGTGGGGTAGGGCAAGGTTGCTCAACTCCAGGGCGGCGGTGAGGTTGACGTCCATCGTCTTCTGGTAGGCGGCGGCGGTCAGGCCCTCTACCGGTCCGTAGTACGGATTAGTGGCCGCGTTGTTGATCAGGATATCGAGTCGGCCGTAGGTGGCGATTGTTCGATCGATGAGCTGCTGGCGGGCGGCCGGGTCGCCGACGTGGCAGGCGATGCCGGTGGCTTCGAGGCCGTCTTCCCGGTAAGTGGCGGCAACTTCGTCAACGGCTTCCTGGCTACGGGAGCTCACGATCACCTTTGCGCCGAATTCCGCGAGTCCACGGGCCATGGCTTCCCCGATCCCCTTCGAGGAACCGGTTACGATGGCGACGCGGTCGGTGAGGTCGAAGCGGGTGCGTATTCTGGTCGTCACGGTTTACTTGTGTTCGTGGTCGGTGCCGTCGCCGTGGTCGTGTATTTCGTCGTTGAGGATGCGTTCGGCATTGGCCAGACTGGCCTTCATATCAGCTTCGATCTGAGCGATACTTGCCGTTTGTTCCTTCACGTGTTCCATCATGTTGTCTGCCTTCATTTCGGCGCGGAGTTCGTCGAGCGGGCGGATGCCGTTCATCCAGTTCATCATGCCATCGTTGGCGTCCTCCAGTTGCTCGTTGGCGGCCAGGAGCAGGTCGCGGTATTCTTCGGTTACTCCACCGGCGGCGAGCTGTTCGGTGATGGTCCGTTGCGCCTGGGTGATTTTGCCCATCAGAGGCATTACGCGATCGTGGCCGTCCATCATCGACTGGTAGGCAGCCTCCTGAGCGGCGAGGGTGGCATCTTCGGAGGCCCGTTCGGCGGCACTGTCCCCGCTTCCGCAGGCGTTGAGCAGTAAAAGAAGAAGCAGGGAAGTAAAGAGTTTCATTGGGCTAAGTTATACGTTAAAGGTATGCTGCCCCCGCCACTATTTGGGCGGGGACGCAGGAGCGGAGCAATTCGGAAGAAGCTTACCGCCAGAACACCCGGTAGCTCAGTACCGGAATGAGGCCGAGGGCCTGGCGTTCGTTCGGTCCGGCAATGACTACATCGTAATACCGTAGGGCGGTGTTGGAAATTCCGGCGACATTTTGCAGGTCCAACGCCAGGGTCTTGGTTGTTTTTTCGCCCCTGATCGTGCGGTACAGCCGCAGGTCCGGCCGGAAGTACGTGCCGTTGGAGTTGATAAAGCCCTGGCGGTAGTCTGGTGCCGCAAAGTAAGGATTCACGGTGCCGGAGTAAATACCGGTGACGATACCGGAGCGTTCACCGCCGTGGGCGATCAGGGCCAGGTTCAGGCCGTAGGTGCGGTCGCGCTGTCGCCGGTTCTCACCGGCCCATTCCCTGCCGAGCACGAGTTTAGCCGCAACGTCGCTGCTGTAGCGGTCTTTGGCCCAGTTGCCGCCGGTCTGCTGCGTCTCCGCCCGAAAGACCGAAGAACTTCCCCGGTAGTACCATCCTTCCTGCCGCTTGCCGCCGCCGACCTCGATTTCCACCCCATACCGACGGGTAGCGGTGCGCTCCCGAAAGGAAAAGGAGGGGTCGAACTCGAGGAAGTTGTTTGCGCTCAGTAGGAAGTCACCTACCTCCGCTGCGTATTCTTCCGGGGAATACTGGAAATAGGTAGATATCAGGGCACTTACCGGACCGATGCTGCGACCGTAAGCCAGGCTCAGCTGATTGTTGACGGGAACGAAACGGTCCATCGCCGTTGCGCCGAGCAGGAGTCCCGCGTAGGGAGTTTGACTCGTGCGCTCCGCTACGACGACGATGCGCTGATCCTCCCACCGCCGGCGCAGGCGCAGGCGGGGCTCGGCAATCCATTCGTCGAGCAGGCTGGACTCACCGTAGTGCACCAGGCGTATCCCCAGATCAAGGTCGAACGCTCCGAAAATATAGGTGCCCTGCAGGTGGGGGGCAATGCTCGTTACGGTGGGTTGGAGCGCGCTGCCGTTGGTGAGGGTGTCGCGATCGTAAAAGTTAAGCGTCTGCTGGTAGCCGTCGGCCAGTACCTCTACCCCTCCGCTCAGGGATAAGTTGGTGGTGATGACTCTTTCGAGGTCCAGGTGGGCGCTGAGCCGGTTAAGTTGCGACTGGTGGTAGGCGTTCCGGCCACCTCCCTGGGTAAACTGCTGTAAGCGCTGTGCCGTGGTCCGGGAATAGCCTACGCCCGCGTTCACTTCCCCGATCGGCAACCGGGTCCGGTAACTGACGCCGCCGATGCCGATATCGTTGGTGTAGTCGATGTCGAAAAGTTCCTTCTGTTCGGTTGCTGCCTCTTCGGGGTCGGGAGTGAAGGTATTCGAGCTCGTACCCAGCACGCCGAATACGCTAAGCTCTCCGGTGGGAAGTTGGTGGTGCAGGTGAACGTTCAGATCGGAGAAGCCGATGGCTTCGCCCCCGAAATCGACCCCCGCGTTTGCCAGTAATCCGGTAAAGCTGTAGCGCCCGTTAACGAGGTAGCTGGTTTGACCGTTGCGCCCCAACGGGCCTTCCGTGGCGGCATCGAAGCCGATGAAACTGGCCTGCAACTGGTGCTGCCTCCGTTCCTTACTGCCCGGTCGCAGGCGTAGGTCGAAGGTGCCCCCCGTGGCGTTGCCGTAGCGAGTGGGCAGCCCGGCGGCGACGAAGGCAGAGTTGTCAAGCACCTGGGCGCTCAGCGCGTTCACCCCGCCGCCGCCGAGGGTGGGGAAGTCGTAGAAGGTGCCCGCATTGGAGGTGTGATTGGGATTGGCGATGGCCAGTCCGTTGAGGCGCCACAGGTTGGCGTTCGGAGAGTTGCCGCGCACGCTGAGGTGATTGGCCTGATCGTTGGTCTGTACCGTACCGGGCAGCAGGGCAATGAGGCGCGCGGGATCGTAGAAGGTTGCCGGTAGTCGCCGTACCTCCTCGATCGTAAAGGCCTGCGCCAGCGGACTCACCTTCCGGTAGCTGGCCCGCACTTCGGCGCCCGGCAGGTCGATGCCTCCGAAGGAGAGGCTGTCCTGGGCGAGCAGTCCTGCGGTAAGTAGCACGGCAGGGACAAAGAGAAGGGAGCGTATCATAAATCTAAGCGAGTGGGGCCGGCAAAATTACCAAATCTTCCGCCGCCGCTTGCAGGATTCGCGGAGGCGATTGTATATTTGCGGTCCCTTAAAGGAAAGGGCGGTTAGCTCAGTTGGTTCAGAGCACCTCGTTTACACCGAGGGGGTCGGGGGTTCGAGCCCCTCACTGCCCACCAGTACAAAGCGGCCTTAGGCCGCGGAAGTACAATGCTGCCTCCGGCAGCGACCAAAAAGCCCAATCGGAAACGATCGGGCTTTTTTTTTGGCCGCCGGCCACCTCGTCGGCCGAGCCTGAGCTCGTCCGCCGAGTCGTGGCTGGGGAATGAACGCGGCTCTTTTGCTTTCCGGTTTAGTCGGCGGACGAGCCTCGTGCCTCGGTCGGCCGACGCCAGCCACCTCGTCGGCCGAGCCTAAGCTCGTCCGCCGAGTCGTGGCTTGGAAGATGAATACGGTTTTCTAGAGCTTATCAGTTTAGTCGGCGGACGAGCCTCATGCCTCGGTCGGCCGACGACAGCCACCTCGTCGGCCGAGCCTGAGCTCGTCCGCCGAGTCGTGGCTGGGAGATGAATACGGTTTTCTAGAGCTTATCAGTTTAGTCGGCGGACGAGCCTCGTGCCTCGGTCGGCCGACGACACACCAGTAATCCTGGTTAGCACAACCGGAATCGGGGTAGCCGGCAGGCCTAAGGATCCTAATACCTTTGTCCGGTAATCAAGGTACCGGTCCCCATGCGCTTCATTCCGTTCTGTTTTTTCCTGCTGTTCACCGCCTCCGTCGCCCGCCTGCACTCGCAAAGCGTGGACACTTCGGCGGAAGAACGCACCTTATCCGGCCGCATCAGCGTGACCCACAACGGCATCTCCATCATCCCATCCTTCTCGCTCGATAAGCCGGCAGCGATCCTCAACCTGCGTATGGGCGGTAGTCGATTCACCTTTGAGCCAGACCTCCGGTTGGCGCTGGAAGGTAAACCTTGGTCGATGCTCTTCTGGGCCCGCTACCAAGCAGTGAGGGGTAACCGCTTCGCCCTGCGCCTGGGAGCTCACCCGGCCATTAACTTCCGCACGGTTATGGCCAATGTAGGGGGCGACGAACGTGAGGTGATCGAAACCCGCCGTTACCTCGCCTCCGAGATCGTACCGAGCTACCAAATCACCGATCGATTAGCGGTAGGCATGTATTACCTGCACGGGGAAGGCTTCGATGCGGGAATCAAGACCAGCAACTTCGTACAGTTCAATGCCTCCGTGACCGACATCCCCCTAGCGAGCAACCTGCGCCTCAGCCTCTTTCCCCAATTTTACTACTTGCGTACCGACGACCTGGACGGCACTTACGTAGCCGGCGCGTGGCGCATCCACAAACCAGGTCTGCCGTTTGCCCTGAGCGGTCTCGTCAACCGCAGCCTTCGCACGGAAATTGCCCCGGAACGAAAGTGGATCTGGAACGTAGTGGCGGAGTACGACTTCGGCGGACAGTACCGGCGGGTGGAGGGACCCTTATAATTGGCCACCTCGTCGGCCGAGCCTAAGCTCGTCCGCCGAGTCGTGGCCTGGGAGATGAATACGGTTTTCTAGTCTTATCAGTGTAGTCGGCGGACGAGCCTCGTGCCTCGGTCGGCCGACGACCCCTCGTCGGCCGAGCCTGAGCTCGTCCGCCGAGTCGTGGCCTGGGAGATGAATACGGTTTTCTAGAGCTTATCAGTTTAGTCGGCGGACGAGCCTCGTGCCTCGGTCGGCCGACGACCCCTCGTCGGCCGAGCCCAAGCTCGTCCGCCGAGTTGTGGCCTGGGAGATGAATACAGTTTTCTATGGCTTATCAGTTTAGTCGGCGGACGAGCCTCGTGCCTCGGTCGGCCGACGACCCCTCGTCGGCCGACGAGGGGCCAAACCGTAAACCTGGGCTACCAACCCGTAATCCAGGTAGGTGCATAGCGACTTTTCTCCCCGACCTTTGTATGTACAGCGCACTGCTTCTTTTTCCAATGGACCCCGCTCCTGCGTCCCCGCCGAAATGTGCGTACTGATCAATTAGTAAATCCGCCCCCCATGTCACGCATCCACCGCTTTGATTACGTGAGTGATTACAACGACCTCAACAACCACGAGACGCTGCACCCGCTCATCAGCGTGATCGACTTTTCGCGGGCCAATCCGCGTTCGTGGGGAGAAGAGGGGACGGTGCGCCTGCACTTCGGCATTTACGCCATCTTCCTGAAGCAGGTGAAGTGCGGCGACCTAAAGTACGGTCGGAACTACTACGACTACCAGGAAGGTACCCTCGTGTTCGTCGCTCCCGGGCAGGTGGTGGACATCGAATCCGACGGAGAAGTTTACCAGCCGAGCGGGCACGCCCTGGTTTTCCACCCCGACTTTCTGGTGGGTACCCCGTTGGCCGCGAATATGTCGCGCTACAGTTTCTTCGGCTATCGCTCCCACGAAGCCCTCCACCTTTCGAAGCGGGAGCGGGGAATCGTACTGGACTGCCTTGCCAAGATCCAGTATGAGCTGCAGCAGAACGTAGATAAGCACAGCAAGAAGCTGATCGCCTCTACCATCGACCTGTTCCTGGGCTACAGCGAACGCTTTTACGACCGCCAGTTCATCACCCGCGACACCGTAAAGCTGGGCATTCTGGAAAAATTTGAGGGCCTGTTGAATGATTATTACGCCACCGATAAACCCCGTGAATTCGGCCTGCCCACGGTAGCCTATTTCGCCGAGGAGCTTCACCTTTCCGCCAACTACTTCGGCGACCTGATCAAAAAGGAAACCGGCAAAACGGCCCAGGAATACATCCAGGGAAAGATCATCGACCTGGCCAAAATTAAGGCCTTCAACCCGGACAAATCGGTCAGTGAGATCGCCTACGAGCTGGGCTTCAAGTACCCCCAGCACTTCAGTCGGTTGTTCAAACAACACGTGGGGCAAACGCCTTCAGCTTACCGAGCGGGATAACTGCTTTTTCGCGGGCGGGGCCGCAGGTGCGGTGAAATTTCATAAAAGCGGGCCCTTTAATACTGTACAGCTATGCTAAAATTCCTTCTCACTTTATCCTTCATCACGTGCTGCGCCTGCCTGCGCGCTCAGGTGCCGAGCGACACCGTCGATTCCGTGTTCCCCCTTGGGCAGCGGATCAGCGGCGGCAACTTTACCGGTACGGCTTGGGTGGAACGCTTACTGACGGTGGAGGATGGCGACCGGCCCGTGGCCGTGGGGAACGTGACCTTCGAGCCTAAGTCGCGCAGCAACTGGCACAGCCACCCCGCCGGACAGTCGCTGCTGGTGCTTGATGGGGTAGGCTACTACCAGCAGCGCGGGGAGGCGGTTCGCGTGTTGCGCAAGGGGCAGACCGTACAGTGCCCGCCCAACATCGACCACTGGCACGGGGCCGCCAACGACCACTGGTTCGTACAGTTGGCAATGACCAAAGAGCACCCCGACGGCCGGGTGATCTGGGGGGCACCCGTCACCGACGAGGAGTACCGCCTCGGCATCCCGGTAGAACGGGAAGAATTAAGCGAGGCGCAGGCTATTGAAACCCGTTACCGCCACATCGCCACCATTGCCTCCCTTACCGCGATCGGCGACCTGGAGCGGCTGCAGTCCGCCCTGGGCGATGCCCTCGATGCCGGAATGACGGTCAATGAGTGTAAGGAAGTGCTCATTCACCTCTACGCCTACACCGGCTTTCCCCGCAGCATTCAGGGCATCCGTACCCTAATGGCCGCCGTGGAAAACCGCGAACAATGGGGAATCACCGACGAGGTCGGACGGGAAGCGAGCAACATCGACACCACAATGCCGAAGTACGACCGTGGTAAGGCCGTACTGGAAGAACTGATCGGCCGCTCGCTCGAAGGGCGCTCGGATTACGGTGACTTTGCTCCCGCCATTGACGTATTTTTGAAGGAGCACCTCTTCGCCGATATCTTCGAGCGTGACGTGCTTACGTACCAAGAGCGGGAGATCGTCACCATCAGTGCGCTGGCGAGTCTGGCCGGAGTAGAGCCGATGCTGCGGGGCCATTTGGGCATTGCGATGAACCTGAGCATCACGGAGAGCCAATTGCGGAAGGTGCTGCGGGCGGTAAGTGCGAGCGTCGGGTCGGAAGCTGGAGTGCGGGCGGAGCGGGTGCTGGACGGAGTTTCTGAGCAGTAAACATTTTGGCATACCCGTCCGACGGCCTTCGCTGCGCTGCGAGCCGTCGGACGGGGGCCACAGCAAAATTTGAAATGATGCAATTCACCAGTTCTTATTTCCGGCAAGTGTTGCTCGCGTTGTGTGTAGCCTTCGCGCTATCGTCCTGCGTTATTAGCAGGGAGAATGTGATCGTGCTGGAGCGTCAGGGCAGTTTTACGGCGGGGGGTACGGTCATTTCGACTCCGGGTACCTTCGATTCCATTGCTGATGGAGCGTTCAGTCCTGCCGATCAGAGTACTGCCGGACAGACGCTCCACGGCGATCATGCGTTCGTATTCTACCAAATCCCGGTGGATGCACGGCCTCTGCCGCTGGTGTTCTGGCACGGGTACGGGCAGTCCATGAAGACGTGGCAGACGACGCCCGATGGCCGGGAGGGCTTTCAAAATATTTTCTTGCGCCAGCGGTATCCGGTATATCTCCTGGACCAGCCCCGACGCGGCCAGGCGGGGCGCAGTACGGAGCCGACCACCATCAGCGCGGCAACGAACGACCAGTTGTGGTTCGGCATTTTCCGCTTGGGGGTTGGTTCGGAGCTTTACCCAGGTGTACAGTTCTCCCCCGAACCCGCGGCACTGGATCAGTTCTACCGCCAGATGACTCCGGATACGGGCCCGCTGAACATTGAACTGAACACCAAGGCGGTGTCGGCTCTCTTCGACACGATCGGACCGGGAATACTCGTCACCCATTCGCACAGCGGGGGGATGGGCTGGCTGACCGCCCTGAAGAACGACAACATTATGGCCATCGCATCCTACGAGCCGGGCAGCGGCTTCGTGTTTCCCGAAGGGGAGGTGCCGGAGCCCATTCCTTATGTGAGGGGTGCCCTGCGGGCGAGTGCGGTGTCGCTAGAGGAGTTTCGGCGACTCACGGAGATCCCGATCGTGATCTATTACGGCGACAACATTCCCAACCAGCCGGTCGAAAATCCGGGACAGGACCAGTGGCGCGCCTCCCTCACCATGGCAAAGGCCTGGCGCGACGTCGTAAACCGGCGCGGCGGAGACGTCACCCTCGTTCACCTCCCGGAGGTGGGGCTGACGGGAAACACCCACTTTCCCATGTCGGATCTAAATAATTTGGCGGTAGCGGAATTGCTGAGTAACTGGTTGAAGGAGAAAGGGCTGGATTAGGTACTCGTCGGCAATTTTAAATTGAAAATTTAAAATTGACTTTTCCCTACCCCTAGTCGGCGGACGAGCGTCGTGCCTCGGTCGGCCGACGACTACACCCACAGATCCACCGCCTGAAACCGCTCGCCGTCGAAGAGGCCTCGGTCGCTGAGCTTGAGTTTGGGGATGACGAGGAGGGCCAGGAAAGAGAGGGTCATGAAGGGGGCTTCCAGGCCGCAGCGCAGCTTGCGGCGCACGAAGCCGCTGATCTCACCGTAGCGGGCGGCGACCCGGGGACCGGTATCTAGGCTCATAATGCCGGCGACGGGGAGGGAAAGGACTTCGAGGTACTCGTGGCGGCCCGCGGCAATGCCGCCCTTTTCCGCGATGACGGCATTCACCATGCGGCAGATGGCTTCGTCGTCGATGCCCACCGCTACGATGTTGTGGCTGTCGTGGGCGACGCTGCTGGCGATGGCACCGCGCTGTAGTTTCATGCCCGTGACGAAGCCGATGGCGGGCGGTGCATCGTGATAGCGGTTGACCACGACGATCTTCAGCAGGTCGCGCTCCGGGGCGGAGACCGGGCGGCCATTGTCATCGAGGACGGGCGTCAATTCCAGGGAGCCGGTCGTGATCTCGCCGTCGGTGACTTCGATGACGCGAATCTTTCCGCCCGCGGGGCCCGGTGCCGCCAGGAAGTCTTCCGGCTTTTTGGGGCTGCAGTTGAAGTGGTTGATGGGTTCCGGGCGGTAGTCGGACATCAGGTGAGCACCGGCTTCGGCGATCTTTTGTCCGTTGACCCAGGTGGCCATGATGCCGAAATGGCGGAGGTCGTCGACCTGGATAAAATCGGCCCGGTCCCCGACTTGTAGCTTTCCAATGTTGAGGCCGTAGTGGTCGACCGGATTGCGGCAGGCGATGCGGAGTACGTCGAACACGTCGTGCCCTCCCCGGACCGCCCGGATCACCAGTCGGTTAATGTGACCGGCCATGAGATCGTCGGGGTGACTGTCATCGGTGCAGAACATGAGGCGGTCGGGAAACTCGTCGATGAGTTCTTCCAGGGCGGCGTAGTTACGGGCGGCGCTGCCCTCGCGGATGAGGATCTTCATGCCGGCGGCCAGTTTGTCACGCGCTTCGGCGGCGGTGGTGCACTCGTGGTCGGTGGTGATGCCGGCGGCGGCGTAAGCGGCGGCTTCGGAGCCGCGCAGTCCGGGGGCGTGGCCGTCGATCGGTTTGCCGACCGCCTGGGTCGCTGCGATCTTGGCCAGTAGTTCGGGGTCGCCGTGGAGTACTCCGGGGTAGTTCATCACTTCGCTGAGGTAGAGAATCTCGGGGCGTTTCACCAGATCCGCTACGCTCTGGCTATTGAGCACGGCACCCGCGGTTTCCGCCGAAGTGGCCGGTACGCAGGAGGGCGCGCCGAAATTGATGGAAAGCGGGGTGTGGCGGGCGTTGTCGATCATGTACTCCACGCCGGCCATCCCCATTACGTTGGCGATCTCGTGGGGGTCGCTCACGGTGGCGATGGTACCGTGTACGGCGGCGAGCTTAGCAAACTCGACGGGCAGGAGCATGCTCGACTCGATGTGGACGTGGGCGTCGATGAAGCCGGGTAGGATGAACCATCCCCGGCGGTCGCGTTCGGGGTCGCGGTCGATACGTTCGATGCGGCCGGCTTCGTTGATTGTCACTACCGCGCCGTAAATTTCGCGGGCGTCGATGTCGACGTAGCGTCCCTTGATCTCCTGCATACTCCTTCAGCTTTTGACAGCGGAACGGATTGCCGGGGCGGGGGTTGCAAACCCGGCGGGTAAAGTCGGGTTAGTCAGAAAGGAATGAACAGACTTCGGGAGATAATTTTGCTGGACTACAACGGCTTTAGCGTGAGTGGCTATCAGTTGCTGCTGATTGCAGTAGCGACTTTCGTGCTGCTGGGTGCACAATTCATCGTGCTCCGGCAAACGCTTCCCTGGTATTACGGCCGTGAGAACGTTTCGGAGAAAAACCGTACCCGGGTGCGTGCGGTGGTCCGGTTTTCGCTGGTCAGTCTGCTCATTATTGCCGTGCTGCGCATCCTCGATATCGACATCACCTTCATCGACGAGGCCATTCAGCAGGCGTCTACGGAGGACGGGCCGCCGGTGTACCTCACCGTGCGGATCAGTACCATTGTCAAAGCGCTGCTGGCCTTTATCGTAGCGAACGTTCTCGACATTCTCATCGAGGAGTTGCTCGTGCAGCGCTACCACCGCATGCACCTATCGAATACGGCAACGGCCCAGTCGCTTACCAACGAGCAGGCGGCTGCCGACCGGTTCCGCGCCGTGCGGCCCTTTATGTACACGCTGGCGATACTGGTGGTGCTGCGCGATACCGGGTTGGGGAGCTACGTCCTCTACTGGTTCAACGATCCCGGCGACGCGGGGGTGAGTACCATCACGGTAGGCAACATTGTTTTCGCCATCGGCATCTTCCTCTTCCTGCGCTTGCTACTGATGACGATTACCAACCTCATACTGGGCACGTACTACCGCCGGTCTAAGGTGGACGTAGGTAGCCAGTATGCCATCAATCGCCTGATCACCTACTTCGTTTACGTGGTGGGCGTGCTGCTGGTGTTGCAGGCGGCGGGCTTCAACCTGCTGGTGCTCTGGACCGGTGCGGCGGCGCTCCTGGTTGGCATCGGCATTGGGCTGCAGCAGACCTTCAACGACCTCATTTGCGGCATCATCATTCTGTTTGAGCGGGGGGTGATGGTGGGCGACGTGGTGGAGATCACCGACCACCAGGTGGGGACGGTGCGCAAGATTGGTGCGCGTACGGCGACCATCGAAACCCGGGATGACATCATCATCTTCGTTCCCAACTCCAAACTTATCGGCGAGAACGTCGTGAACTGGAGCCACGTCGAGCGCAAGGCCCGGTTTCACGTGGGGGTGGGGGTAGCCTACGGGTCGGATACCGAGCTGGTCAAGGAGATACTACAGCAGGTAACGGCCGATCATCCGCGCATCCTGCAGACGCCCAAACCCATCGTACGCTTTCTGGAATTTGGCGACTCCAGTCTTAATTTTGAGGTGCTGTTTTGGTCGCGCGATCTGCTGCGGATCGAGGACGTGAAGAGCGACGTGCGTTTTGCGATCGATAAGGCATTCCGGGAGAAGGGCGTGGAGATTCCTTTCCCGCAGCGGGATTTGTGGATTCGGAGTGGCAAGGAAAAGCTGTAGGAGGCTGCCTCCCTCGATAGCTATCGGGGCGAAAGCACAAAGCTGCCTCCGGCGGCGATAGTAAAACGCGGCGCTGGTTTTTTAACCACGGATTGCCTGCATCATCATGGGGTGCGGTATCGGCAACGAGATTCGTGAACCCTGGATAGGCTTAGGGTGTACAACTGCCTGATTAGATTACTCGGCGTGTGACGCCTCGACCTTATAGTATGCAACTCAACCATAAAACCTTCGGGTCCGGGCCGCCGCTCGTCATTTTACACGGGCTGTTCGGGAATCTCGATAACTGGCAGACGCTGGCGCGCAAGTGGGCCGAGCACTTTACCGTGGTTCTGGTCGACCTACGCAACCACGGCCGTTCGCCCCACGCCGACGAGATGACCTACCCGCTGATGGCGCATGACGTAGCCGAGTTTTTGGAGGGGCAGGGTATCGATGCGTGTTACATGCTGGGCCACAGTATGGGGGGGAAAGTAGCGATGCAGGCTGCACTGTCTTACCCTACCTTGGTCACTAAACTGGTGGTGGTGGATATGGCGCCCCGGCAGTACGGACACGGTCATGCCGATGTGTTTGCAGCCCTACATGCGCTCGATCCGGCGACCCTCGAGGACCGGCGCGATGCGGACGAACGGATGAAGCCCCATATGGAAGATGCGGGGGTGAGGATGTTCCTGCTGAAGAACCTGGCCCGTGCCGACGAGGCCGGCTTCCGCTGGCGGATGAACCTGGCCGTGCTCGACCGGGACTACGAGAACCTGATCGCACCGGTTGGGACGATGGGGCAAAGCTTTACCGGGCCGGCCCTCTTCATCCGTGGGGGGAAGAGCGGCTACGTAACCGACGACGACTGGCCGGGCATTCTGGACTTCTTTCCGGGGGCCAAACTGGCGACGGTGGAGGGAGCAGGCCACTGGGTGCACGCAGAACGGCCCCGGGAGTTAGAGGAACTGGTGCGTGGCTTTCTTAAGTAGCGGCAGCGTGGCGACCGAAGTCGCCGCTACGTGTTAATCCCGTAACTTGGCCCCCGATGCGTCACCGTATTTACCTTGCTCTTCTCGTAGTGCTCTGCTCCTGCGCACCCGCCCTAATGGAAAGCCTGAACGGCCAGTCCAGCCACCGGGCCCTGCGCCGGGGAGACCAGGCATACCGGGATAAAAACTATACTCAGGCCGAGAAAGAATACAGCGCCGCGATCGGCGAGGAGAACAGTGCGAAGGGCAACTATAACCTCGGCAACGCCCTCTACGAAAACGGGGAATACGCCGAGGCCGCCAAACGCTACGAGGAAGCTGCCGGTCTGGCCGACGACCCCGACGTGCGCTCCCGCGCTTACCGCAACCTGGGCGACAGCTACTACCGCCAGGAAGATTACCAGCAAGCCGTGGAGGCGTACAAACAAAGCCTGCGGATCAACCCCGACGATCAGGAAACGAAGTACAACCTCACCAAGGCGATCCGGGAGGTGCAACAACAACAGCAACAGCAGCAACAGGACCAAGACCAGGAGGGTCAGGAACAGGAGCAGGACGGACAGCAACAACAGCAGCAGCAACAGGACGGGGAGGGGAGCGAAGGCGGGCAGCAACAACCCAGCGACCAACCGCCGCAGGACGGGGAACCGCAGGAGCAAACGGGGGAAGAAACCCGCAACGAAAGTGGTGGCCAGCCCGATGCGAACCCCGACGGCAATCCGCAAATGAGCCAGGAGGAAGCCGAACGCCAACTCGGGATTGCCGCCGAGGAGGAGAAACGAACCCTCAGTCGCCTGCGGCAGGGTAACCGGGAGGGCTGTACGGGAAGCAAAGATTGGTGATGAGGGGGAAGCTGTTGACCATACCGCTGTTGCTGTGGCTTGCCGTGCTGGGTGCCCAACACCAGGACATCACCTTCACCGCGGAGCTGAGCAAGGAGCGGATGCTGCTCAACAGTACCGTGGCGTACAACCTGACCTTGCGCAATGCCCAGGGAGAGCAACTTACTCCTCCCGACTTCAGCGACTTCGAGGTACTGCAGGGGCCGAACCGCTCCATCGGCACGACCATCCTGAACGGGGTGGCAACGAGCCAGATGACCTTTTCGTGGATGCTGCAACCGAAGCGGACGGGTACGCTCACCGTGGGTCCGGCGACCGTTCGGGCTGCCGGGCGAACCTACCGGGCCAACGCCGAAAAGGTAGTGGTGCTGGAGGCCGATGCCGACGCCATCGGTGCGGCACCGGAGAATTTCTTGCGCGCCGAAGTGTCCACCGACCGCGCCTACGTAGGGCAGCAGATCATACTGAACCTCAACCTTTACGCATCGGTCAATCCCATCTCCCGCAATATGGTGCGGGAGCCGGACCTGGACGGCTTCTTCGCCCGGCCCCGCCGCCGCTTCGATGCCGCCCCGGCAAACGTGATCGAGAACGGGCGCGAATACCAACGCCGGACGCTCGCCAGTCTGGCCCTTTTCCCCATCAAGAGCGGTACCCTCGCCATCGATCCTTACCGCATGGTCATCGGTGCCGTGCGGATGCGCAGCAACAGCAGTTTTTCCCGCCGCTTCACGGAGCAAATTCCCGTGAACTCCGATACGGTGTACATCGAGGTAAGCGAGCTCCCGCAACCCCGGCCGACCGACTTCAGTGGTGGGGTGGGCTCCTACCAGGTCGACGTACAGCTCGACCGCAACAAGATGACGACCGACGATGCCCTCCAGATCGTAATGCAGGTAACGGGGCAGGGTGACGTGCAGCGACTGGAGGCACCCGTACCCGTTGACGGACAGAACTGGAACATTTACGACCCACGAGTAACGCGGGAGGAATTCCTGGACAGCCCCTCGGGAATGTTCGGCCGCAAGACCTTCGAGTACCAGCTGGTACCAAAGCGGGGCGGTACGTTCGAAATTGCCCCCACGCTGACGTACTTTGATACCGACAGCCAGCAGTACGTGTCCCTTACTCCCAAGACCTTTACCGTAGCGGTAGAGGGGGGAAGCGGACAGAAAACCTACACCATTGACACGGCTGCCGTAGCGGAGGAAGAAGTCCTCGCCCTGCGCCCCGCCCCGCCCCTAACACCCGGTCGGCGGTACGACGATGACCCGGCATCCCCGCCGCTCTTCTGGGGGTTGGTGCTCCTGCCGCTGCTGATCGGTGGGGGGGTAATCGGGTTCACCCGTTACCGCACTCACCGCGACTCCCGAGATCCGGCGATCGTGCTGCGGGAGCGGGCGGGGCGGGTGGCTGCGGCCCGCCTGCGGGACGCCAAAGTGCATTTAGAAAAACGGGAGCCGCGCCCCTTTTACGATGCCGTAGAGGGCGCACTGCTTACTTACCTGCGCGACCGTTTTTCCCTGCGCGTGGCCGACCTGAGTCGCGGCACTATTCGCCAGGTACTGGCCGAGCGCGGGGCGGATGCCGGACTCACCGAGCGCTACGATCTGCTCCTGGGGCGGTGCGAAATGGCGCTGTATGCGGGGCAGGATTCAGCCGCTGATCTTGAGGACACCTACGCAACGGCGGTCGAACTAATCACCGAGACGGAGCGGCAACTGAAATGATGTTATCTCTCTTTCGTACGAACCAATCTTACGCGAGCCTGCTGCTGTTCGTCTACGCGCTGGTGCTGCAATTGCCCCTTTTCGTTCTGGGGGGTGAGCCGGTGGAGAGCGGGCCGGACAGCTACTACGGTGGCTTGCTGCGGACCGTGGTGGGAACCGGTGGTTTGCTGCCGATACTCGTTCCGCCCTTGCTGATTGCGGTGACGGGGATTGTGGCGAACAACTTTGCGGATCGATTCAGAATTTCCCGTACGGTGACTCAGTTTCCCGGCGTGTGTGTGGTGCTGTTGTGGGGGCTTTCTCCGGCATTTCACTACTTCGATCCTCTGCAATTCAGTCACTTATTTCTGATGCTGGCCGTGGGGAGTCTGGGCGGTACGTACAAAGGAAGGGCCAACGAGGTGGCGCGGTTCAATGCCGGATTCTGGCTGGGGCTGGCTTCCCTCCTGCATCCGAGTTACCTGATTTTCATTCTTGCCTTTATCGTGGGCATCAGCATCTTGGGTACGACCAACCTGCGCACCATTTCTCAGTTGCTGGTCGGCACCTTACTCGCCTATGTTCTGGCGGCCACAACGGCTTACCTGATCGGCGACCTTCGGGTATTTTACGAAAGCCAGCTGGCGGGCTTCAACTTCGGGCGGGTGGTGCCCGCCGGCCCGTATGATCTTTTGGGAGCCGGTATGCTGGTCCTGCCCCTTTTGATCGTGGTTATGACCAGCAACCGATCGCGCCTGATGCTGAACATCGAGGGCAGCAAAAACGTGTCGTTTCTGTACTGGGTACTGCTGTTTTCCCTTCCGGTAGCGGTTTGCGCGGTGGGGTTGCGGGTGGCCGATGTTCAGGTCGTGGTACCGCCGTTGGGCTTGTTGCTGGGACTTTGGATAGGCAGGCAGCCCCCGGCACGGGCCGAGTTTTATCACCTTTTATATTTTGCCGCGGCGCTGATCTTACTTACCGTGGCGATAACCGATTAATTAGCGCTTTACATGGCTGGACTTTTTCAAGAATTCAAGAAGTTTGCCGTCAAGGGTAACATGATCGACCTGGCGGTCGGGGTAGTCATCGGGGCGGCCTTCAATAAGATCGTCGACGTACTGGTAAAACAGATCATCACTCCGCCCCTCGGTTACCTCACCGCGGGTATTGAGTTGGCCGACCTACAGTGGGTACTTAAGGAGCCGGTCACGAACGATGCCGGTGAGGTGGTCGATCCGGGTGCCGTGATCGGCTACGGGCTTTTTCTGGAGGCCATGATCGATTTTCTCATCATCGCCTTTACGCTATTCGTCGTGATTCGGTTCATCAACTCCCTCCGCGACAAGGCCGAAGATACAGGGAACAAAACCGTACCGACGCCTAAGGATATTCAGTTGCTGACCGACATCAAGGAAGAAATGATGAAGATGAACGGGTCGGTCCCAGCATCAGAGCGGCCCCCAGCCTGATTCCCGCCAGGGCGCTGTTGCCGGTAGAGATCAGGGTAATGAATTTATCGGAAGATGCGAAGAGCCTGAAGCGCCCCGGACTGGCGTAAAGGTGTAGACCGATATTGGTGCGTATGCCCGTTCGGTGATTGAGGTTGACGCCCAGACGGAGCCAGTCCAGTACCGTGTACCGGCCCACCAGTGCGAAAGCGGGGACGGTGTCGCCCAGCCGGTTTTCGAGCACCACCATGGCTCCGGCCGTAAAGCGGTCCGTCACGTCGTATTCACCCCCCAGGTAGTACGATGCGCCGATCTCGGAACGGTAAGCCGTGCCGGTTTGCTCCGGTTCAAACGTCAGGGTGAGGCTATCGACCGCCTCTTCGAAGGAGACGGAATCGCGCAGGAGGTCGTTCAGTAAATCAAGCCCGCTGAAGGTTCGGCTACCACGAAAGCGTAGGCCGGTGATGTTCTCCTGCCAGTCGATCGCGGCCCCCAGGTCGGTGGCGGATGCGTTGAGCCGCAACCGGTCGAGGTTGACCGCTACACCAAGGTCGAAGGCCATTCCGTTATTGGAAGTAAATAGATCTTCGGAATGAAGCCGGCTGGGGTTGTAGATCAGTCCGATACGATTAAGTTGTTCGTAGCTGATGGCGCGGACGGTATTTAGCGCCAGGTCCTGCTCCAGGGTTAAGCCGAAGTTGGCTGCGTCCGTTGTGAGGTCGAGGCTGCTGCCTTCGCCGATCTGGATACTCGAGACTCCGGCCAGGTACTTCACCCTACCCGCGATGGCCACCTTGTCGGATACGGCGTAGCTCAATCCCAGACCAAGCTCCTGAAAACTCACCACTTCTCCGCGGGGCGCGATGTCTACCGTCCTGCCGATGAAGGGCACATTTCCAAGGGCGAACAGGTCGACGAGCGATTTGGGGTAAGCCGCGTCGCCCTGAACCCGCAGGCGGTGGTACCCACTCAGACCAAATCGGCCGGTCCGTACGGCCAGTCCCAGCGTCTCGATGGAGTACACGTCCTGTACACCGTTTTCCTCGTTGGCGAGGAGCGACCAGGAATCGAGTTGGAGAATGCGTTGTCCGTTTTCCCGGGCGAAGATGTCTCGATACTGTAAGTTTTCCAGCCGTAGGTCGTTCGCTAGACCGGGGAGGCCTACCGTCGTGCCCGTGGGCAGAAAATGTACCATGGCCGGGTTGTGGTAGGTCGACTGCCAGCTGCCCGAAAGTAGGGGAGCGGTGAGGTTCTGTGCGTGCAGTACACTTGCGGATAAGACCAGCAGAGCCACCAGGGTACTTCCGGAGAGGTAGAATGATCGTCCCATGAGCTATTGGTTGTTTACGGTCAGCCGGGCCCCGATGCGCACCCGGAGCTCCTGTTCGTTGGTGACTCGGACGTTCTCGGTGCCGTTGTCGGTCGTCGCAAATGTGGTGTTGAGGAGCAATCGGTTCGCGCGGCGTAGTTGTTCCAGTTGCGCTCCGGTAAACGTCACGTCGCTGGTGGTTTGTTTTACTTCGGTAGAATTTCCCCCGGCATCCACCGCACTGGCCTCGACGACGAGTAGCTCACCATCGGTAAGGTCCGCGAGGGCGTTGCCCAGAGAATCGACGAAGATGCCGGTGAGTGAAAGGTCAAAGGGCAGTTCGTTGTCGGTGGTAATGCGAAAGGAAACTTCCGTCACCTCACCGTAGCTCTCACCCAGGTTGATGGGGAAGGTGTCGCGAACCTGAAAGTCCCGCGCTGATCCGTACAGCGGTAGTTCCACGTCCAGGGTAGCTGAGTAGGTACTGGTGTCAGCAAGGTAGCCCACTACGTCGGGGTCGGCATCAGGGTTCAGGAGGGCACCGATGCGGTAGTGGAGGGCTACGGGTTTCGTGCCCAGCAATTGGAGTACGTTGCTGTTGTTTTTGTCGACCAGATAGGTGGTGTAGGCATTGCCACCCTCCGTTCTGGGATAATTGAAGGGGAAGCCATCGGTCACCACCTCACCGGTGACCTCTACGCGTTCGCCGTCGGCCGTGATGATGTACAGCTCATCTACCACAGCACGGGAGGGTATTCCGAAGCCGTTGCGCACATTGATGCGGATCAGCGGGTCAACAAAGGCGACCTCTCCGCTCAGGTAGTGTTCGAAAAAATCGATCTCCAGTACGTCGCTGATGCCGGGGTAGGGCGACCGGCCGAAGTAGCCTTCGAGGTACGAAAATTCGAGATTGGTGAGCACGGCGATCGTGTTCTTTGCGGGATCCAGGGGGTTGCCGCCCAGGTCATCGACGGAATATTCGATCACCAGCGAATCGGCAGAAAAATCGAATGCGTAACCGGAAATATCCAGTGGGTCATCGGTATTGCTGAGGGTGGGCGGATCACCACTACCGCTGTAGGCGGGCAGCAGGCCCGTGACGCGCAGTGGCCCTCCGTTGCGGGTGGCGTTCGGAATCCTCAATTCGATTCGCACCGGTTGGTCGTGGATATTGGGCAGGCTGTAAGTGAATTGTCCACCCTTTACGCGCAGTTCGTCGAGTGCAATCTCACGGGGTAGCGGGAAGGCAAGGGCCTGTCGCCGTTGCGTGATCGACAGGGGGATGCCCCGTCCCAGCAGTTCCAGTTCCGAGAATACCGATTCACTCGTCACGGCCGGTACCGTATCGGAGTAAATGAAGCGGAGCAGGCCATCGGGGTCGACGGTCAGTCTCACCCGATCGTCTACCTGCCCCACCAGGTCACCCAGGGTGGTGCGGCTGTCGACCAGTGGTACGGCGTACTCGGCGCGGTGGCGCACCCCGTCCGGTTGGAGGATGACTTCCAGTCCGTCGGCGCAGCCGGAAAAGAGAGCGCAACAGAGAAAAAGGAGTATAATTTCGCGCATACGCAGGTAGATTCTTTGGGGTCCCGGGGATTTGGATAATAAGTCGGGTTCGTTTGGCATTCCATTCGGGTGAGGTTACCTTCGATCAAATCACCCGGCCAAACCTTAAACCAGCTTCATGACCACTGGACGATTCAGCGCACTCCACCTCAGCCACCTGGCCGACCAGGCGGAGCGGTTCATGCTGACCTCCTATGAACGTCTGCCCCGCTCCCTCGTATTGCATAACGACAGCTGGGCCTTGTCGCTGGCCGCACATTCGCTGGAAATCGCCCTGCGCCGACCGGGTGTTTCCCCCGATCTGCCCCACCTGGCCCGCACCGTCGCCCTACTCGAAGCCTGCCGCTACTGGGGTCCCGGCAGTGAGTTACGGGGCTGGAACGCGGTTGCTCAGGAATTTCGCGACTGGACGGGCCCCGACTACCTGAACCTGCAATTAACGCTGACCACCGTTTTGCCGGAGGGCAGTTCCGGCCTGCGTGCCGAAGTAGCCGACGTGCTCTACGATGCCCAACTGGCCCAGCGACTACTCAGCGGTTCAGAAGGAGCCGAGCTTACCTGGCTAGAAAACCGCTACGCCCTGGATACCGGGCTCGGACCCCGCCGCAGCATGAACCGGACCGATGCCCTCTCGCACTACCTCAACGAACTGCGACAGGCACGCTTTCGCGATGGAGAACTGCGCCGGCGCTACCAGCACACCCACAGTGCCGTGCTGCTGGACCTGCAGAAGCTAGTCGATCGCCTGGAAAAGAAGGAGCCGCGCCGGCCCCTCGAAGAAACGGACGGGGAGAACGTAAGACACAGCCTGAGTGGCATCGAGGACGGACCAACGCGGCAGGCGACCCAGACTTATTTCCGCACCGTCTTTCGCAACCTGATCCAGCTCAAGCAGATGGCCGACCAGAAGGCCGCCATCATGGTCAGCGTGAATGCCCTGCTGATCGGTGCCCTGATCACTTTTGTGAGCTACCGCAACTGGGCGCAGTCGCGACCCGAAATCCTGCTGCCGGTAGTGATTTTTATTGCCTGCGCTCTCGTAAGTCTCGTTTACGCCCTGCTGGCTTCCCGGCCCAATCGCCGACAGGGGGAGGAAGACAACCTGGCCTTTTACGGCACGGTGAGCAATCTCGACCGGGAGGAGTTTATCCGACGGATGGAGACCACCCTCCTGGAGCCCGACGCCCTTTACGGCAACTTGCTGAGCGATCTACACGGGTTGGGCAGCACCATCGACCGCAAGTACGGTCTGTTGCGGATTGCGTACACCATATTTCTGATCGGACTGGCCGTGAGCACCCTGTTGGTTATTGCGATCGTTTTCTTCCGATAGGCATCGCCTTACTAAACGGAGCTTATTCCTGATTTCCGTTTTCCTGATCCTGGGTTTCTTCCTCTGCTTCGAGCTGAGCGGCTTTTTCCTCTTCTTTACGCTTACTGACCTTATTGAGCAGAATGGCGGCTTTGATGAGGAAATCATCGTGGCACATCGTGTATTCATTGAAAACCATCAGCAGGCGGGCGGCATCGAAGGCGGCGGTACCGGGAATGATCTGGCGGGCGGCGATGGGGTGCAGCCAGTACTCCAGGTTGTTGGAGCGGAGGTAAGAACGGTCGGTGTTGAAATTGATCACCTTCGCCAACTTATTGAGGCTGAAGAGGTAGTCGGTTTCCCGGTTCAGGTCCTTCTGAATGTCGATGATGTTGGTGTAATCGAAGCGGACGCCACTGCGCTCACAGAGAAAGATGTCGCGGCGGCCGTCGAACACGATCATGTCCTGGAAGCGGTACTTGTGCAGGTTCTTGTTAAGAAAATTGCGGATAGCGTTCTTGGTGGAGCGTAGGTTGCGGAAGGCAAACTGGAGGTCGTGCTCGCTGAGCCGAAAGTCGTCGTGGTAGGGGTAGCGGCGATTGGTGCGCATGTTGAGTACTTCCCGCACCCGGCGCACCGTGTGGCCCAGATCGTCAGTTTCGGCGTAAACGTCTACGATATCGACGTTAGCCTGGTTGATCCAGCTTTCGAGGAAGATCTTGTTCGACCCGCGTTCGAAGACCAGCAGTGCTATCTCGCTGATCGCGTAAAAGTTTGGATATCCGCCGTAAATATTCCCGTACTTAAGTTCTAAAAATGCGATGTTCTCGTTCACGGCTCAAGGTTAATGCAGTGTAAAATGGGGTTTCGGTATGCAGAACAGAATTCAAAAGCAAGCCAGTATCAAAGATAACGCTTTTTAGGTTGAGTGAACCCGGCACTCGCCCATTCTCACGGGACCTGCGCACCCGCAACAAAAGGGAATCTATCGCTTAAGATAAGTTCCGAACGCTATTTACCTAATCGATCGATCAGGAAACGCCCATTTTCGTAAATAATTTGGTCATCGGCGTAGACTTTTCCGCCATCGCGCATATTCGCGATCATGTCCCAATGTACGGAGCTCTCGTTCTTTCCACCGGCCTGGGCGTAGCTCTGACCGATGGCCATGTGTACGGTACCGCCGATCTTCTCGTCGAAGAGGATCTGCTTGCTGAAGCGATCGATGTCGTAATTCGTGCCGATGGCCGCCTCCCCGAAGCGACGGGTCCCCTCGATTTCGAAGGTCTCGTCGAGGGTCTTCTGGCCGCTTTCCGCCTTCCAGCTCTGAATCTCGCCGTCCTTCACCTCCAGGGTTACGCCCCTGACCTCCTCCCCGTTGCGGATGGCGGGGTAATCGAAATAGATGGTGCCGTTGACGCTATCCTCTTCCGGGCTGGTGTACACCTCTCCGCTGGGCATATTCGTCTGCCCGTCGCTGTTGATCCACCTGCGGCCGTTGGTGGTAAAGGAAATGTCGCTACGGTCGTTGACGTAACGGAAGGTGGTGCAGCCGTTGAGGTGATCTACGATCGCCTGTTGCCGTTCGCGCACATCCAGCCAGGCGGCGCGCGGATCGTCCTGGTCCAACTTGCAGGCCCGAAAAACGAAGTCGGTGTACTCTTCCTCCGTCATACCCGCTTCCCGGGCCAGCGCCGGGGTGGGGTAGATGCACATACTGCGCTTCAGCCGGCGGTCGGCGGTACGGGCAAAGTAGGTATCGTGGAGCGGGCGAAGGGCTTCCCGCCGCGCCGCCTCCAGCTCGGGTGCCGCCGGCGGCTGGCGCAGGTCGAAGGGGCCCATTACATTGATGTAGGCCTCAAATTCATTCATCGCCCGTTCGTACAGCGTGGGCACGTAAGCGAATTGATCGGGGCTGCCGTATTCCCTGAGGGCCTCACTTCTTCCGCGGGTGCTAAGGGAAAACTCGCAGTGTCCCCCGGCCTTCAGCGCCTCCCGGTAGATGGCGGTTATGAGGGGTTCAGCCAGCGTGGTCGAACTCACGAAAAGCCGCTCGCCCGGTTGGAGGTTTACGCAGTAGTTGACGAGGAGGTGGGCGTAGCGGGAGAGGTAGTCGGGGTGGGGGGTAGGCATTTGGTTCTTTAGTCGGTTAATGCGTTAGTGCGTTAGTCGGTTAGGGGGAGCTATTGGATATCAAATATGGCAATTAGTAACTACTCCTGCCATAAATCACCACGAACATCCCCTCCAGCAACTCACCAAGCGACTAAACGACTAACGAACTCCACGACTAACGAACCGTTAGCTACCACTGCTTAGCCACGTACGGGTACGTCTGTTGATACTCCTCCTTAACCAGTTCGGTAAGCCGCTGTCGGAGGACATCCAGGTTTTCCTTGGTCTCTGCGCTGAGGAGCAGGGCTTCCTGTCCGAACTCCGCCTGTAGGCCCTTGGTGAGGTCGGTCTCTACTTCTTCCCGGCCGTCCTGGTCGAGGTACATGTCGTAGTTGCGTTCGCGGAAGAGGTCGATCTTGTTGAAGACGAGCAGGGTCGGCTTGTCCTGGCAATTCATTTCCTTCAGCAGGGTCTGTACGGTGCGGATCTGGTCGTCGTACTGCGGGTGGGCTACGTCGACCACGTGCAGGAGAATGTCGCTCTCCTTTACCTCGTCGAGGGTGGAGCGGAACGACTCGATCAGGTGATGCGGCAACTTACGGATGAAGCCGACCGTATCGGTGAGCAGGAAGGGAATGCCTTCGTAGGCTACCTTACGCACCGTGGTGTCGAGGGTAGCAAAGAGCTTGTTCTCGGCGAATACGTCGCTCTTGGTGAGCAGGTTCATGAGGGTCGACTTGCCCACGTTCGTGTACCCCACCAGCGCTACGCGCACCATGGCATCGCGGCCCTTGCGGCGGGTTTCGGCCTGCTTGTCGATCTTCGCGAGGTCCTTTTTGAGTTTGCTGATCTTGTCGCGCACGATCCGGCGGTCGGTTTCGATCTCCGTTTCACCGGGTCCCCGCATGCCGATACCACCACGCTGCCGCTCAAGGTGAGTCCACAGGCCACGCAGTCGGGGCAGGAGGTACTGCATCTGGGCCAGTTCGACCTGGGTTTTGGCCTGGGCCGACTGGGCGCGGCGGGCGAAAATGTCCAGGATAAGGGTCGAGCGGTCGATGATCTTCACCTTCATCTCTTCTTCCAGGATGTTCACCTGCTTGCCGCTGAGGTCGTCGTCGAAGATCACCATCGATACGTCTTCGTGCTGGTCTACGTAGTCGGCGATTTCCTTCGCCTTACCGCTTCCCACGAAGGTGCGATTATCGGGATGGTCGAGCTTCTGCACGAAGCGTTTGACGGTCTTTGCTCCTGCGGTCTCCGCCAAAAACTCCAGCTCGTCCAGGTATTCCGTGACCTGTTCTTCGGTTTGCCCGCGCTGTACTACGCCCACTACGACCGCGTACTCCGTCTCTTCCTTTAGTCCGGACTCCTTCTGCCCGACGTTCCATTCGTTTGCCATATAAGGTAGGTAACCGGCGGGCGGCGGGGGAAGTTTCGTTTGGCGGCGGCGCGCGGGAGCAGGCACGGACCTTACATCATTCATTCCCGAACGGCGTAACGGCCCGTTTTTTCGGTGCATTACCGGGTAAGTAGAAAATTCGGGATAAAGCGAAGCGGAATGGCTGGCACATTGATGTTGTAAGTCCTATATTGAAAATCTATCACCCCCTGAGCCTTGGTCTGCCCGTATGGCGGAACGACGGTTTCACTCAAACCGGAAAATCTGATGTTCTTCCAGGCCGACAACCGATTTGTAGCGTATCGCCCTACCGGAGAGCAGATCACTTTCCGCAAAGCCTTCAGCAAGATCGTATTCGAAAATTCCACGATCGTTATTCCGCACGACGATCCGGAGGAAGAATCGTTCGTTATCCCGGCGGCGGCCATTGAGGGAGGCGTCGCCTTAGGATATCGGTTTCTCCAGGATCAACTACGCAAACGGCAGGAACGCTTCGTACACGAAACCCACCAACGGGCAACCAACCTGGAAGCGGGAAGCTACCGTGTACCGAAAATCACCTACGCCAGCTTTATTTATCCGGAAAATAAAAAAACGGAAGCCCTGCGCATTCACTTTGAGCCGGTGTTCATCCGCGGAACCGGCACCTTCGCCTACCAACTCGCCCTCATCAACCTGAACTATTCCCACGCCAAGCCCAGCGACTGGAGCGATGTGTTTGACTACACCATTCAGCTGACCCTGAACTTCCTGCAGGGAACCGAGCTGATCGAATATCCCCTGCAGCCAGTGACGGTGCAGTCGGTGAGCTTCACGGACAACGACCTTTCGGAATGGAATCTCTACTCGTCCCCCATCCCGCTGGAAAGGAACCATTGTTTGATCGGAGCGAGTATGACAATTGTGGAAACCAATCCCGCCATGGTCAATACCGGCAAGGTACTCAAGCTGCTGACGGACAACGAGCAGCAAGTCAAGCAAAAGCTCGTCACCATGCTGGGCCAATTACTGAATCCAAACTAGGCCGATCATGTCCCTGCAAACCGCCTACACCACCGCCCGCGTGATCGAAACCCTGGAAAACTACGCCCTGAGCGACGTGGTAAACGACTGTTCCCACACCGCGAACGACTCCTCGCGGTACGCCGTGGGTGCCTATTCGGACGAGCATTTCTGGAACGTTGTCCTGAATGATATTGAGGGGACGTGGGACAAGCAGTTTACGCTGGAAGATGTCACCCTGTCCGAGCACGTAGCCCGGGTTCCCGGACTCTATTTTCACCCCCAGGCCCAGCACTTCAAAAAGCTGCTGGACGTCCACAAGGAATATGTCACCGATCGGTGGACCCACTACAGCCCGCCCGGTAAGTCGCAGAAGATCCTCGGCGGAATCGGGACCCTACAGATTCCGCCCACGCTGGAGAACTGGCGCATTGCCAGCGTTAGCACCTCGAACAACGCTTCGGTGGGCATACCCGTGCTCGTTCACGAGGAGGTTTGGCAGCACCATAAATTGGGGGAGGGTAAGCGAATAGAACTACTGCATGCGTACTGGAAAAAAATGGATGCTTCCTGGGCCAAACGCTTCTTCTCGATGCGCGGAATACCCAAGGGATACCTGGTTATCGATCATCCGGACCAGCTCAGGATAAATGGGAATACTTACCCGACGATCTACCACCCGTTCACCATTATGGAGTACGAGTTGGAAGGCTCCCTTTTTTACGACTTCGTTTTCGTTACGGTCGATTCCTCGGACCCCGACTTCCGTAACCAGATCAGGGCGTTTCTCGGAGAATACCGGTATATGAAAGGACGTCACGGCCACTACCTCATCGAGCCCTTCGTCAACAATCCGCTCCTGGATGAGAACGACGTCCTGTTTCAATCGCCGGAGGAATTGAGAAGGGAGAACGCCGCCGCCGGTTCCCACCTCAATCTCCTGGTGGAGCGGATAAAGCACGAACGATTCAATCAGCGCACCCTCGATGAGATCAAAATATTTATTGACAATTTCCTCGATATCGATGACCTGAAAACCGTGTCAGACGATATCGACATCCGCGTAAACTCCTGGTACGGCGGGCGGCGGGTATTCGATGAATCGGCAAACTTCCTGGATAGGGTGATCAAGGACGATAAAGAAGATGTCCTGGTGGACATTTTGGCCAAGTACGGATTAACCAAATAAAGCGATATGACAAGCTGGAGCACAAAACTTACCGAACTGAGGGGAACCCTCACCGAGCTTTATCCGGAAAAGGAGGAGGGCAAGATGCTGGTGGACATGGCGGGCATACCTTCCGGGTCCATCGCCTTCAGCGATAAAGCCCAGGTAAACTGGCACAACATCCTGAAGGAGGCGAATAAACGGAGCAAGGTCAGGGACATCGTACAGATCGCGATACAGGAATACCCGGAGCGGGAAGAACTGCCCCGGCTATTTACCGAAGTAGAGGAAAAGGAGCCCCTTATCTCGGCCGTCACCCTCGCGCGATCGGTGGAAAAGTTGAAACCCCCGAAGCGCAGCCGGTCGGTGATCGGTGGGTCTCAACCCGTGACCCTGCCCGACGCGCCACAATCCGGGGGACATGCAGCGTACGACATTCTCGTCCCAAATCGCGAGGGACTGGAGAAGATTGTGAAGGGCGACGATCTGATCGATATCATAAGCTGGGTGCAGGGGGCGATGGAACAGTCCAAGACGGTATGCAAGATCGAGACCGCGGCGGGAGCCAGTGGAACCGGATTCCTGCTGAAGGGAGGATTACTGATGACCAACCACCACGTCATCCCCGATCGCGATACGGCCGCTAATACCAGGGTGGTCTTCAATTACAAGACGGATATACATAACAACGTGCTCCAGCAGACGTACTACCGCCTCGACCCCTCCGCCGTATTCATCACCAGCCAGAAGAACGAACTCGACTACACGCTGGTCAAGGTTGCCGACACCAACGATAACCCCCTCTCCGACTGGGGCCACGTACAACTGGAAACCTTCTTCGACCCTCAGGTGGACGAGAAGGTGACGGTCATTCAGCACCCCCTGGGGAAGTACATGAAAATGGCCCTGCCGGATAACATCATCAGTATATGGGGCAAGTACTTATTCTACACTACCGATACCCAGGAGGGGTCCAGCGGCTCGCCGGTGTTCAACAAACACTGGAAGGTCGTAGCCCTGCACCACGCCGGAAGAAACGAACAGTCCTTCGAAGGCGGACTACAGATCAACGATACGGGTACCATCGCACCGTCTAACCGGGGAATACGGATCAAGTATATCCTGGAAGACCTTAAGCGCTACAATTTCTCACTCCCCCAATAATTCCCGGCCATGAAGAACCCGATCACCATCCAGGAACTGGAAGCCCTGCTGGAGGACAGCAATACGCAGGCGGAAGCCCTGAACAACTACTTCGAATATCTCCCCACCGGACCCTTCACCGGGGAATACCGATTGAAGAGCCACGTTCAGGTAATTGAAGCAGGGGCTGCGGGTACCGAAGGAGTCACGGAGGGCGCACCCCTCATCAACATCGTGGAGAAGCTGCTTAATAAGGCCAATTCCCTCGCCCGGCGGGACCGCGACCGGCTCTTTGATCAGCGGCGGGGAGAGGCGGATCGAATCGTGATCGTAACGGAGGGAGATTCCTGGTTTCAGTATCCCCGACTGAAACGCCTTGGCATTACCATCTCGAAGGAGGTGAAGGACGTGGTCGACTACCTGATCGAAGATTCCCGTTATGCCGTGAAGAGTCTGGGCGGGGCCGGCGATGTCATCCGCAACATCTTTCACCTGAGCGAGTACATCGAGGCCATCGAGGAGCATCAGCCGCAGGCCTTTATTCTCAGCGGGGGAGGCAACGATTTTTTCGAAGTATTTCCCAGCATGGTACGCAAGGGGAGTGCGGACGATATCCAATCCTTCTTGAAAACAACCTGGCTTACGGAGATCAAAGTGATCAAGACTTACTACGAAGGTATTCTGGAGGTACTGACCAAGAATTTTCCCTCCCTGCAGGTCGTGCTCCACGGCTACGATTACATCATGCCGCGAACCGACGGCAAGTGGATCGGCAAACCGATGATCACCACCGGCGGTCTCAAGCTCGACAAAGATCGCAAGGCGCTCATCCGCACTATTATGGACCGGTTCAACCAATCCCTTGAGGACCTTAGCGCACCTTACGAAAACGTGCACTTCATCAACCTGCGGGGCACGGTCCCCCAGGACGAGCGCTTCTGGCACGATGAGATCCACCCCAACGATCACGGCTTCCGCCTGGTTGCCGATAAATTTATCACTAAGCTGGACGAAATCCTTGTCCCGGCATCCCCCCGTCCGACCGCTTAAGGCGTCGGACGGGGGGACCCGGTCGGCGGATTGAACTGGTGGACGGGGGTGGTGGGTAGCTCAGATCGACCCCGAACAGGACGGCCGAAATGCCCCGAATAGGATGTATCAAACAAGTAGTGCTCAGCCAACAAGATGTTGCCGACGTCGCGGAGGAAAACATCGTTAAATTGAAGTTGCCTGCTCCTGCGCGCCGCCGCAAAAGGTGCTATATTCGAATAAGCGCTCGAATATGCAATCCCTATACTACGTGATCTTCCTGTTGGGATTGTGCCTCATTGGGTGCAAAGATCCTACCCCGCCCGCCCCGGATACCGCCACCGCGAAGTACCTAAAAGTGGGTATGGACAGCGTAAGGGCGGATTACCGGACGATGCAGCTTTCGTCCGCACTGGACCGTGCCCGACGGTTGCGCACGCTGGTGGACCGACACCAGGATTCCGTAGCCAACGATGCGCGGGCGGAGGTGTACCAGTATCTGGCACAGCTTCACTTCCAGCACTTCGTGTTTGTGGACTCGGTGGATTACTACACACGGCGGGCGGAATCGCTACTTACCGAACGTTCACCCGATACCCTCCGGGCCCGCCAACTGCTCTGCCATGCCTACAACGGTTGGGAAGACTGGACTTGGATAGACATGCAACTACATACCCGCTTAGGACGACAGTTATTGGTGCGGGCGGGGCACGAACGGTCGCTGCTTTACGGATTGTTGCTCACCATCGAAGCGAGGGCCATCAAGAAACACGGCGACTCGTTTGCCAGGGACTCCGGGCAGGGGGACGCAGTCTGGGACCTGAGTAGCGAACGGTACCGGGAGGCTATAAATCTGCTGGCATACCTGCGGTCGCCCTGGGAAAATTACGCGCGGGAACAGCATATTCTTTTGCTCGCCCGCGACCGGTCCAACGATCCGTTAATTGAAAAGTTAGTGGATACGCTCCGACAAAACATTCAGGCCGGTTCACCCGATTTCGGCTTCACCGACCGTGTCCTTGCCTTCTGGTACCGACGGAGCGACCGCAAGGACAGCAGCGAATACTACTACCGTCGGGTGCTCGAACACGAGCCCTTGTTTCTGGCCAAGCGCACTTCGGAGGCACGCTACGTGCTCGGCACCTCCAGTACATATCGGGGGGAGTACCACGAGGCCCTTCGATATCTGATTGACGATATGGTGCGCAGAAGCTGCTGTCCGGAAGGGGTTATTCCCGAAAGTCCGGATGAATTCTACCAGTGCGACCGTCGCGGAAGCTGCATTCATTTCATCAGCGGCACGGCGGAACTGCTCCATCAGTGGTACAATAGCTCGGATGCGCCCGAACACGCTGAGCTAGCCTTTGCCCTGGCCCTTCGTTCCGTCGAGCAGTACGAGCAGTCATTTCGTGGAATGAACGAGCAGTCGGTACTAAACAAGAACATCGTGCTGGGTGACCGGCTGATCGCCTCTGCGCTGGATGTAAGCGAGCGTATTGGTGGCCGTATTAAGTTGCCGGCGGAGTACCATAACGCCATCTTCAGGACCATAGAACTCGGAAAATCCATCCTGCTCACGCGGGAATTAGTGGAAGCCGTGGGGGTTTCCCTTGACGAAGACAGGCGTGGCCCAGCCGGACGACTGCGTGCACTGGAAGAGGACATGCAGCGAATTCGGGAAACCTATTCGGCGAAGATGGACCTTTCCCCATATGAAGCGGAGCGCTTCGCGCGGCTGCGTAAGCAGCGCGACGCCCTAAGTCAGCAACTGGCGGTCTTAGCGTCGGCGGCCGCGCAGCGCGCAACGGTAGACGGATCCATTCCTACCCTGGCTGACGCCCGACACCAACTAACGACCAATCAGGCGCTGCTGGAGTTTGCCGAGACGGACAGTACGGTCTACGTGCTTTACGCCGATCGGGATACGAGTGCCGTATACCTGCTCCCCCTACCCCCGCTAAAAGATTCAGTGGCGGTGTTCACCACCACCCTGGCGGATCACCAGCGCGTACCGGCGGTCGAGGAGTACGTGCGATTGTCCTTTTCCCTCTACCAGTCGCTGCTCGGACCGGTGTCCCAACTCCTGGCAAAACGGAAGGAGTTGATCCTATCGCCCAGCGCTAGCCTGGTTGGGTTGCCTTTCGCCGCACTGATCGACGCGAGAAATTCCGGACCGGCGAATGCGTACCACGCCCTTCCCTACCTCGTCCGCAAACACGATATCCGGTACATCGACGGCTGGCGGGCCGAGCAGCAGTACACCAGGTTGAGGGAGCGCCGTTTGTCTCCGCGGCAGGCCGTGGTCGGTGCGTGGACGCACCCCGATCTGCGGGGCTATTTGGGTATCACTGCGGAAATGGTCCTGAAGGGCACGAGCCCGTCCGGAAGACACTATCAGGCGGAGGAATGCACGAGTACCACCTTTCTAGCGGACGCCGCCGACTACGACTGGCTGCACCTCGGTGTACACGCGAGCAGCAGTGCAAACCGCCTCCTCGACAACTACTTATACCTCAATACTTCAGACAGCCTCGATGGGATCGCCATTGGCCGGCAGGTACTGCCGGCCCGACTGGTGGTGCTGGCCGCCTGCTCCACTTCCCGCGGAGTAGCGCAACGCTGGGAAGGCACGTACAGCCTGCGGCGCAGCTTTCACCGAGCCGGCGTACCGGATGTCGTCGCTTCGCTGTACGATGTACCCGCGGCAGCTACGGCGGGTGTGATCGAAGCATTCTACGAACACATGTTCGACGGCTGCGCACCGGCGGGGGCGCTTGCCCGGGCACAACGTGCCTTTGCCCGAGGGGATAAGGGGGACCGGTGGGTCTGGCCGGGGGCCTGGGCGGGATTGGTGGTGGGGTAGGAGCTTACCAGGGGGTGTCGTCCAACTTTCCGATCAGGATATTCGGCCCGTCCAGAAACTGCAGGCGGTAGATGACTACCGTGCCTCCGCCAGTCAGCTTGTCGTATGCAGCCTTATTTTCTTTTCCCTCCACGAGGGGGAGCCATACGATGCCCCGCCCGGGGATTACGGTTGCCAACATCTTGAGGGGGGCTTCGGAACGCCGTTCGACCTCTTCTTTGGTCGGTTCACCGTTTCCGGATGATGGAATTCTCCGAAAATACTTGTCCCGCAGCAAATCCCGCAGTTCCGTTTTATAAACGGTATTCGGGTAATAATCGTAAGCGCACACGAAGGGTACACCGACCGGACCCGACTCTACGGTATCGGCCGAATCCACTATAAACATGCGATCGCAGGCATTGTCCCTTCCGTCCCAGAACACAATTCCTGGCGGATCGTCCTCTCTGGCATGGTGGCAGAAGTCTGGGGCGGCCGTCGAGAATTTGTCCGCTTCGTCCGCGGGACCGTGTTGCAGGTCGTAGAGCCAGAAAAAGAAGTGGGAGTGTTGCGCTCCCGTTACCAGGGGGGTGTGCACGAGCTTGCCGTCGGCCTGTTTCTTGCCGTAGTGGGACTGCATGTCCTCATTCCAGGCGAGTGAATCGATGCGGGAGAATCCCTTCGGCAGGTTGATCACGGTCATTCTACCGTTGAATACCCGCTCGGTGCCGGGCTTCTGGGTGGGGTCTAAATCCTGGTTGGGTGCCGCGCGCACCCTTATGCAGGGAATGGGCCCCAGGTGCAGCTCTTCCAATGCGGAGTGATCGATGGGAAGTCCGGGGTTAACGGGTTTGGTAAGCGTAAAGGTTTCGCGCTTATCGATCTCCGTAGCGGCGGGGGGTGAACTATCGTCCATGGTGTCAAGTGTTCTCTCAGTGGTAAAATAATTGACCTCCCCCGAAAAGGTTAGTACTCCCGCCCCTTTAAGGTAACCCGCCTCCAACGGATTTTCGCATGCGTTGCTTGACTTTGGGCGGGGGCGCAGGAGCAATCAACACCACTCAATAACATTGATTTCTATGTTTAGAAATCCCCTAAAGCCTCCCTTATCACTCGCGCATATTCCTTTGCATGGCTGCTCCAAATCCCGTGGCCGGCGCCCTCCACGACATACAGCTCCCCGTCGTTGAGGTGGGCAACGGTGCGCTGCCAGATGGCGGCCCCGGGGTCGACGTAGTCGCACGTGCCGTAAATGACGCGGACGGGGCCGGCAAAATTTTTCAGGGCGGGCCAGAAACCGGCTTGTTGGTCGGCATAGGCGGTGTCGGCCAGGATGGCGTCGGCGACGGCCTGACTGTAGAAGGCCATGCCTCCTTTCGTATTTCGCCAGTTGCCGACGTCGCAGGAGTTGACGGCCGTAAAGAAGATGCGCCAGCGGCGGGTGTATTCGCGGTCGGTACTGCCGGCAAATAGGGTGCGGAAGGTGGTCAGTGGGTCCGCATCGGCCAGGGAATCGGGAACCATTCCTTCGGCGCGCATTTGCTCTACGGCCCGAATTCGCATGCTCTTGTAAACCTCATTGCTTGTTTCGGCCAGTTCCAGCGAGTCCGCTTGGGGCCACACCTCGCGGACGTACTCCATATCCGGCACGCTTTTGAACGGTACGGGGTGTACCGCTCCACTCATGACCAATGCGCGCACTCGCTCGGGGTATTTGGCCAGGTAAGCATACGCCAGGGCAGCACCCATCGAGTGGGTAACCAGCGTGAGTTGTGCCAGCTGGAGGGAGCGGCGCAGGTCATCGAGGTCTTCCACCAGCCGGTCGATGCGAATGGTGGAATCGGGGGCGGGGGAACGCAAGGAGCCGCGTTGGTCATAAAAAACAAGGCGGTAACGGTCGGCCAGCGGAGCGAGAGGCTCCAGCAGGTAGCTGTGCTCGGCCCCCCACCCGCCGTGCAGGACCACGATGGTATCCGGACCCTGGCCCACCTCGTAGACAAACATTTGGTGGCCGTCGTCAGTAAAGTTGTACCACTGTTCCGGGGCGGTGGTGGACTGGGCGGCAAGTGGGGTAGTGGGAAGCAGGAAACAGGAGAATAATGCGAGGAGGGGTAGAGATCGAATCATTTTAGGGTGTTTAGCAGGGCACGCGCTGGTACCGTCATTTTGGTTTAGTTAAATGGACGAGCGATCCGGGCGGCGGTTGCACCGGTCTTACCCGTCCGACGGCTTAAGCGGTCGGACGGGGTGACCCGGTCGGCGATTTGAAAGGGTGGACGGGGTGTTGATTGCTCCTGCGCTCTGCCGCCGGATTATCAGCGTGATTGGTGCTTTAGTACGGCGGGTTTCGGTACAGTGACGTTACTTGCGGGACGATCAGTCAAAAAACTTCCCAGCTTATGTCCTCCCGCTCCCGCCGCCATTTCCTACGTCAACTCTCGGCTGGATTGCTTGCCGGCCCACTGCTCTCTGAATCAGCGGCGGCCCACACCCTGGCAAATCCGCGGGTGTCGTTTGGAGCGAACGAGCAAATCAACCTGGCCTGTATCGGGCTGGGGATTCAGGGGTTTGGCGACCTAGCGGCGGCCCTCCAGCATCCGGGAGTTAAGCTGGTCGCCGGTTGCGATCTCTACACCGGCCACCTGGAGCGGGCGAGGGAAGTGTACGGCTCCGATATTTTTCTTACCCGCGATTATCGGGAAGTATTAGCCCGCACCGACGTAGATGCCGTAATTGTAGCAACGCCCGACCACTGGCACGATACCATTACTATTGAGGCGCTCGACGCCGGAAAGCACGTGTACTGCGAAAAGCCGTTGGTGCAGCGGATTGATGAAGGACAGGCGGTACTCGCTGCGGAACGCCGCAATCCGGGCATCTTGATCGTAGGCAGCCAGCGGGTAAGTTCCATCCTGACCGAGCAGGCCCGGGAAATCTACCGCCGCGGGGACCTTGGTCAGCTCGTCCTGGTCGAAACCTTCAACGATCGCTTTAGTGCCCTTGGGGCCTGGCAGTACTCGATCCCGCGGGATGCCTCGCCCGCCACCGTGGATTGGGAGACCTTCCTCAAGGATACCGGTGACCGTCCCTTCGATGCCGAGCGCTTCTTCCGCTGGCGTAATTACCAAGACTACGGGACGGGCGTAGCGGGCGATCTCTTCGTTCACCTTTTTTCCGGTTCTCACCGGATACTTGATTCCCTAGGTCCAGAGCGCATCTATGCTACTGGAGGACTTCGCTACTGGAAGGATGGCCGGGACGTCCCCGACGTCTTTATCGCCAATTGCGACTACGGCGAGCAGGAGGGGCATCCGGCGTTTAACATGCAGTTGCGCGTCAATTTCGTAGACGGCGGCGGCGGCGGTTCGCGGATTCGCTTTGTCGGTACCGAAGGTAGCCTGGAGGTTGGGGGCAACAGTCTCACCCTACGGCGCAAAACCCTTTCCGCGGCCCCCGGCTACGGCGGTTGGGATACGTATACGACCTTTCCCGAAGCTACCCGTAAGGAATTTGAGGAGTGGTACCGCTCCGAATATCCTTTGCTTCCGCCGGCGGTGGTCGGCCCCGCGGAGTGGAGCTACCGCAGTCCGGAAGGGTACAGCGAGCACGTTCACCACTTTGCCAACTGGTTCGAAGCTATTCGTAACGATGGCCAGGTCGTAGAGGACGGAGCATTTGGCTTCCGCGCCGCCGCCCCCTCTCTGCTCGCTAACGTAAGCTACTTCGAGCGTAGGGTAGTGGACTGGGATCCGGTGGGCATGAAGTGATCGTTCCCGCTGACCGATGCCGTATACCTTCAGCGTGATGAAGTCCTGAACAACCGATTTGCGCCCGACGGCATTGCCCTGTATCGGTGCGGATAGCGGAGGTAAGTAGCGGGTCGGAACCTGTTCGTTGCGGCTGTTGAAGTCTCCCGTATTGCAATTAAACATATCTAGTTTGGACGGGGTAGTACCTGGGCAAGAACCCCGAACCTATGGCACGTTACTTTTTCCTCTTTATCGCACTGTTTTTACTGTCGCTGACCGCCTTCGCGCAACCCAGTTCCGGAGGAGATGAGCCCACCGAGAAAATTTACCGGGTGAAGCCGCTGCCGGAACTCGGTGCCGCAGCAGTAGGACTAGGAGTGACGATCTACGCTTTTCAAAAGATCAATGGAAAGGATCGATTTGACGCCAATGCCCTGGATCGCGGGGACGTCCCGGGTTACGACCGGTGGATATTCCCGGACAACACCAACCGGATATCCGGGGCGAGCGGAGCCAGCGACATAGGTTTCTATGCGGGAATCGGACTTCCCTTCGCCCTGTTTCTGCACCCCACTATACGCAAAGACTGGTTTGACATCACTACGATGTACGTCCAGGCCCAGGCTCTGAACGGCTTGCTGTACGCTGCTACGCCGATCGGTCCGAGCGTGATCGATCGCGCGCGACCTTCCGCCTACTACCCGGATTCGTTCGACGACGGCAGCGCCCCCGGCAAGGACCTGAATGGCTTCTTTAGCGGCCACGTCAGTACTACCGCCACGGGCACCTTTTTCGTGGCCAAGGTGCTTTCCGACTACCACCCCCACTGGACCGGCGGCCAGCGTGCCCTTCTCTACGGCGCAGCCAGCATACCTCCCCTTTATGTAGCAGTACAACGCGTACGTGCCCTCCGTCACTTCCCCTCCGATACATTGGTCGGATTCGGTATCGGCGCGGCAGTTGGCGTCCTAACCCCCCACATCCATAAACGCTGGCAAGAAAAGCACCGTTCTTCCCTGGGTCTTAGTGGGGGCTTTACGGGCGACGCGGGTGTGGCCGGTGTTACTCTCACGTTTTAGCCGTCCGACCGCTTAAGCCGTCGGACCGGGTCACCCGGTCGGCGATTCGAAATGGTGGACCGGGGGGGGGGCTACCGGGTTACCGTACGCTACATCTGACACTTTCCCTGCCGTATATGGTTATTCAATTCCTGGGACTATCCGGTATCCTTACTTTGGGTGAACTATAAATGTAATTTCAACCCATGCTCATCCCTTCCTCGAGGTCGCCGTCCGCAAGCTTTAGCGCGTTCGCCGTTTTGCTTCTCCTTCTTTTTGTCTCTACCTGCGCTAAGAAGCCTACCGGCCAAGCCAGCCAGCCGGATAAGCCCAACGTCATCATCGTCATTACCGACGACCAGGGCTACGGCGATCTGGGCCACACCGGCAACCCGATCATCCAGACGCCTGCGATCGATCGCTTTGCAATGGAATCGGTCAGTCTGACCAACTACCACGTCGGAACCACCTGCGCCCCCACCCGGGCCGGCCTCCTTACCGGCCGAAATTGTAACCGCAACGGCGTCTGGCACACCATCCTGGGTGCGTCCATGCTCAACGAGGACGAAACGACGCTGGCCGACGTATTCCGGGCAAGGGGCTATGCCACCGGTATGTTTGGCAAGTGGCACTTAGGCGATAACCATCCCTTCCTGCCCCAAGATCGTGGTTTTGACGTAGCCTTCTACCACGGCGGCGGCGGGGTAGGACAGACGCCTGACTACTGGAACAACGATTATTTCGACGACACCTACTTCCGTAACGGCACCCCGGAACAACAATCCGGCTACTGCACCGATGTGTGGTTCGACGAGGCGATACAGTTTATCTCGGACGAAAAGGACGAGCCCTTCCTCTGCTATCTGAGCCTGAACGCTCCCCATAGTCCCTACAACGTACCCGAAGCCTATTACAACCGCTATGCGGATGAGGATCGGATCACCGATACCCAAAAGCGGTTCTACGGCATGATCACCAACATCGACGACAATTTTGCCCGTCTGCTGCGACAACTGGACGAACTAGGTATCGCCGACAACACCATCGTGATTTTCACTACCGATAACGGTACCGCAGCCGGTTACCAAGTGAATAAGCGGACCGATCAGGTCATAGGCTACAACGCCGAAATGCGGGGCACGAAGGGCAGTGAGTACGAGGGAGGCCACCGGGTTCCCTTCATCGTTCGGTGGCCCGCTGGGGGGCTAACCGACGCCCGGGAGCTTCCCGCCCTTACCGCACACGTCGATGTGCTGCCGACCCTGGTCTCCCTCACGGGACAAACGTACCAGTCCACAAAGGTTATGGACGGTACCGACATCAGCGGGTACCTACTAGGAAACAACGAAGCTCCGGACCGGCTTCTGGTCACCGATACCCAGCGCGTCCCCTGGCCGGAAAAAGGAAAGAACAGTTGTGTTATGGAAGGCGACTGGCGCCTCATCAACGGAAAGGAACTTTACGAAGTGAGCGAGGATCCCGGGCAATCGACCGACGTAGCCACTGCCTATCCCGACCGCGTGCAACGCATGAACGATTTCTACGACAGCTGGTGGACAAACGTAATCGCGGAAACCAAGCTCTCGGTGATTGAACTCGGAAGGGAAGGAACGGACGTAATTACCACTCACGATGCGCGCATTAATGAGGGATATTCTGCGTGGAACCAGACGCTGATCCGTCGGGGTGAGCCGACCGGTCCCGGCCCTTACGCCGTGAAATTCACCGAGAAGGGCAAGTATCGTTTCAGGCTGCACCGCTGGCCGGTAGAAAGTGGACTAGCACTCGGAGCCGCCATTCACGACAGCATACCCCCCACAGCATACACGGATGCCCGGATAAACGGAAACGCCCTGAATATCGAGAAGGCATACCTAAAGATTGGGGAACGGACTTATACGACCGATGTGGACCAATCTTCACCCGCTGCTACGATAGAAGCCGACGTAGCCGCTGGTGAAACGGAGCTACTGGCGTACTTCGACCTGGCCGGTGGGCAACGTACCAATGCATTCTACGTCTACGTAGAAAGGGTGGAGAATTAAGTAACCTTCATTGCTCCCGCGCGCCGCCGCCATCCTGTTTTACTTCATAACTTTATAAAATAAAGTTCTTTTTAAATTAGCCGTGCTATACCTTTACGGCTATGAGATTAGCGGAACGACTCGACCGGTTGCACTACCGGGTAAGGCAAAATCGGTGGCTACACTTCTTTGCCGTATTCAACCGCATTGCTTTAGCGGCCGGCTTCATTCCTTCGGGCATGGTAAAAATTTTGGGGGAACGGTTTACCGATCTGACGGTGAATCACCCGCTGGGCCACTTCCTCGACGCCTTTTTCCTTACGGGCTATTACTACACCTTCGTCGGGGTGATGCAGGTGACGGCGGCGGTACTCTTGCTGATCCCCCGGACAGCGCTGCTCGGAGCCTTCATCTACCTGCCGATCATTTTAAATATTCTGGTGCTGTCGCTTTCCGTGCGCTTTCAGGGGTCAATGCTCACGGCACCGCTTATGTTGCTGGCTAACCTGTACCTCCTGTGCTGGGATTACCATAAGATCCGCCTGATTTTTCCGTGGAATTATGCTGCGGCTGCTGCCCTGGTGCCCCCCCGGGAAGAGCAGACTTACCGCTTTCCGGTTCGTTTCGTGGCTGCGGTGGTGATCGCCGTGTTTTCGGTAGTGGCTACGGTCTTCGCAACTCTGAATTACGCCCTAATGCCGATGAATCGGCTCGATGACTGCCGGGCCCAGTGTGACCGTACGGTTGACGCGCAGTATTGCCTCACCTTTTGCGACTGTATCCATACGGAGGGTCGCTCACTGGGCGAATGCATGGATGCGTACGAGAAAGGGTTGAAGCCAGGGTAAGCTACTCACCTGATTTACTCCTTAGCTCCGACAGCTTCGAACGTGCCTTTTCGCCAGCCACTCCTGCGGGGTCCATCGTGATGACTTTCTCGTAGCAACTGACAGCCTTTTCTGCGTTACCGGCCTTCCGGTAAGCGTCTGCGAGACTGAGCCAGGCGTTGGAGGAGTCCGGAAACAAATCGGTGTTGAGGGAAAAAACGAACAGGGCGGCGTCCATTTGTCCCTGCCCGAGCAGGCTGTAGCCGGCCCGGTCGAACTTGCGCTCGAAGGAATAGTAGCGGTAATGGGGATCTTCAGCAAGGCGGCGTGCTTCGATAGTCAACTCTTCTATCTTTCCCGCCTCGAACAGCTCGGTCAAGTAGGCCATGGGGTCGAGGATGGCAATCTCACCGCCGTAATCCAGGATAGCCTCCATACTGGGATCGACGTTGTCGCGGTAGTCGGCAAAGGACATTTCCGCCGCCAGGTGGGGGGCAAGCCAGTCGTCGTTCTCCCACTCGGGTTTGTCTTGCCACCAGGCGAAGGAGAGGTAAGCGGGAATTCCACTGTTGGGCAGTTCTACGCGACGGTTATCACCGTAAAAATTGATGTTCTCGGCCGTGGGTTCCCCGACGAAGATGGCGTTGGTGTAGTTGCTCAGTTCATTGACCAGGTTCTGGGCGGCGGAGAAGGTGCGGCGGCCCAGGATCACGAAAAACTTTCCGGGCTGGTCGATCTTTTCGGTGCGTATGATGCCGGTCACCACCGCCTTGTTCTTGTAGTTGTTGCCACCGCCGTTGAGGCGTACGTCGAGCACCAGGCGATCCACTTCGTTGTCCTCAATAAATTGGAACACCTCGGCGTAGAAATCGGGCATGAGCTGGGTGGAGTCGTCCTGTACCTGACTCTGGCGTACGTATACGGTCTTAGCGTCGGGCAGGTACTCGTAGTAATAGATGCGGTCGAGGTGCCGGAGCCACAGGGGGGTGGTCGAGTTGTCGCGGGCGTCGATCCATTGCCCATCTTCGTGAACTAAGGAATAGCGAACGGGGTGGGTCGTAAAGTCACCCGGGCCAAAGGAAACGTCGAACGCTATCTCGTCCTTTTCCAGGCTCAGGGTGATCTCCTCCTGCCACTCCTCCGTCGCGCCCTGGGCGTGCAGTACCGCCGGATTTCCGAGCAGGCCGATCCCGTGAGCCCGAAAGAACTGCTCGTTCTCTACCGACACCACCGGCCGAATGGCCTGCAGGGCTTCGTCTACCGGCACCCCCGCCACGTGGGTCACGCGGGCACCTACTGCCTCGGCGTAGTCGCGGTGTGCGCCCTGCACGTAGATGCCGTCGGAGAACCAGTACAGATTGAACGGCATCTGCCGGAAGCCGTAACGGTTGTCCGGATCCCATCCATTGATGCGGATACCGGTATGCCCGTAGCCAAAGAGCGCTACGATACGGGCCAGACCGACGACCACCTCGTGGTCCTGTAAATTCGGGATGCCCTGGTACAATTTTTCGACGGCGGCATCGAAGGCTTCCGGCGTCACCTTTTTGAAAAGAAAAGGGTAGTCGTCGTGGACGGTTCGCTGCAAATAGCGAAGGTCTTCCCGCCACGCTTCGGGGGGCAGGTCGATCTGGGAGAAGGCGGGCACGACCGTAAAGAAGCAAAGGTAGATGAGGATTGCACGGCGCATGAGTAAGACAGTTAATTTCCTGGAATATAAGGACGACGCAGGGGGGGTAGGGTTGCGGGAAATTATTTACGACCAGTTCGTAACACTGTTCCGGCCCGGGGAATAACTAGTAGCCACCGGTCAGCGCGGCGCGGTCATCTTGCTAAATCCAGCACCATGTCAGCAAACAACTCTCAGGAATTAGTAGAACAACTGAAGCAGATGGTACTGTCCGCATCCTCCGACGCGAACATCAGTAACTCCGACTTACGCCGGGTGCTGCGCTTCGTTTCCAAGGTGGTGCAAGTGGTCAATCAGGCGTTTCAAAATGTCTATCCGCTCCTGATCGAGATCAAATTTCTACGCCCCGAAGACCTGCATACCGAAAAGCACCGGTTGATCCTCAAGGAACTGGACCTGCTGTGCTCCCGCGATTACTACCGCGACATACAACTCATCTGCGGTCAGCTACGCGAACTCGAACAGCAGTACACCGAACAGATCCAACCAATCGTCAACAAACTCAACCCCGACGGGCAGGACGACTTTTCCCAAGTCTTCAGCCTGCTCGAGCACCACGAAGGATACATCCTGATGATCATGCAAGACCTAACCTACAACCTGGTCCGCAGGCTGGAGCAAGTCGATGATGCCACTGAACTACAAAATATTAAAATCTATGCCGGCGACCGCGCCCGGGAGATCAAGAAATCACTCACCGAACTCCAACTGATCGGCAACAAAATTTTGGGCCTGTCGGGCAAGGAAGGCTTCCTGGAACTGACCCAGACGGACCGCCTGCAACTGCGCGACGAGATCCGCTACGACTTCAATATCGTCGACAACAGCATCCGCACCGGCGACGTATCCGGACAGCAAGTGGCCATCGGTCGCGACATCGCCCAATCGGTACACACCGAAACCCACACGGGCCTCGACGCAAAACAGGTACAACTGCTACTGGATGAACTGATCCGGGAAGTCCGCAAAGAAGGCCTCCCCGCGACCGCCGAGGCCAAAGTCATCAAGCAACTGGAGATAAGCAAGGACGAGCTCAACGAGGAGAACCCCGACAAAGACTACATCGGTAAAAACCTACAGAAGGTCACCGACACCATGGTGAAGGCGGGTACGATCATCGACCAATCGTCCAGCATCGGCCTCAGGTTGCTCAAACTCGGCAAGTGGATCGGTACGGCGATCGCATTTTTATAATTCACAAAAAAAAGCGGCAACCCGGGAACCGGGTTGCCGCTTAAATCTGCGTAATATCTGCGAAAAGAATCCGCGTAATCTGTTTACTATTGTCTACGCAAGTCCTGCATGGACTTTTTTGTCATACGTAACGTCTTTCTTCAGGCACGTGTACAGGACCCGGA
>NZ_JACIFF010000011.1 GCF_014197245.1 Neolewinella aquimaris
CTGCCTTCTAGCGAAGGGCCGCCGTAACAATTTACACATTTGCCGCTAAAGAATGTGACCAGAAAAATGGACACTACAAACATAAAGGCGGTGCACCTCCCCCCCCGTTGCGCAGCAACCAGTTACGGACCACAGGCTCCTCGACCTCGCCTCTAATCCGCGAAACAATCTGCGCCCTCCGCGTAATCCGCGGTAAGCCTCCCTCTTTAAATCCGTGAAAATCAGTGGCCATCCGTGGTGAGCCTCGACCCGTTGCGCAGCAACAACTCAGCGTGCAACACCTCGACCTACAACGAGCGCAGCGAGCATCCCCGCAAATTTGAAATTATAAATTCAATAGTGTAAATTATACTTCACAAACTCTCCCGCTCAATCAACCGAAACGGATTCTTCACCTTCTCCACCCGCTTCTCCAAAATCAACTCCGCGGCCGACCGCCCCATCTGATCGAAATCGGTGGAAATAACGGTAATGCCGAGTAAGTCCTTTAGCGGGGTATCGTTGTAGGAGATGATGCCAATGTCCTCACCCAGCACCATGCCCTTGTCGCGCACTTGTTTTACCAGGCTCACCAGATCCGACTCCTCGATGGTAATAAACAGGTCGCCGTCGTGCATCACCGTATCGTCGTAAATCTCGTCGATGACCTCAAAGGGCAATTTGTTCTCCACGCAGAACCGACGGAACCCGTGCAGAATGCGCTTGGGGTAGGGGTAAACCGACCGCGCCGGATAGGCCATGATAATCCTACGGTAGTTTTTTATTTTTTCTAGCCCCTGCGTCAGGGCGGTATAGATGTCTCCCTCAAAATCCTGGTATACCTCGGCGTACGTTCCCGGTAGCTGCTGCAGATCGTTGTCCATAATGATGAGCTTGCTCTCCGGAATTTTCCCCAGCGCCCGCAGCACTTCGTCGGTGGAGCTGATGTGGTGCAGCGCGGAGGTCTTAAAGTGGGGCATGATGACGTAGTAATCGTACGCCATCGAGTTCTTGGTCAGCAGGTTCAGAAACAACGACTCGTCGCAGTGGTAGATGTGCAGGTCGGTATGGGAATTCCCCCCCAGGCGGCTCACGAACGAGTTGTAGATCCGCATCTTGTACGAACTCAACTTGTTGATGAGGAAGAGTACGTTGACCTTCGAGATCAGCTTGGTGCGTGTGATGTAAAATCCCTTTCCTTTAACGGAGGTAATGACCTTGCGGTCCTTCAGGATGTTGTAGGCCTTTTCCACGGTATCCCGCGAGAGCAGAAAGTGCTCGCTGAGCGCATTGATGGAGGGGATCTTATCGTCGATCTTCAGCTGGCCGCTCGAGATGTTTTCGATGATGCCGTCGACGATCTGCTGGTACTTGGGGATGCGTGAATCATCCTTGATGTGAATGTGATCCGTGACTTTCATTGGTTGGTAAGGTAAAACCGGTTTGGGCGGGCGCGCAGGTGCGAAGTAAATTGGGTTAAAGCCACTTTCATTGGTCACTAAAACCTAACCTGACTCCCTTGATCGAGTGGGGGTAAGGTAGCAGAAGTTTGACCAGTTACTATCCTGCCCCAACGGGGTGTACCCAAAATAAAATTTACATATTGCCGGGCCGGACAGTACAGGATAGGGACGATCACTGGGCACGCTACTTTAGCGGCTGTTACCTCAAATACGCTTCGGAACATGAATACCACCGCCACTAAGTTTAACTACGTAGACTACCTATGGGACGAAGAGGAAGCCGGCCGGCTCGGCGACGACCAGGTCTCCCTCTTCCTCTACCGATCCAATATTCTCGGAGCCGACCTCCGCATCACCAATTATGGCGGCGGCAACACCAGTTGTAAAACAATCGAGCGCGACCCCCTCACCGACGAGGAAGTGGAGGTGATGTGGATCAAAGGCTCCGGCGGCGACATCGGTACCCTCACCCGCTCCGGTATTGCCGGTATTTACACCGAACGACTCCGTAACCTGAAGAAGGTATACGGGGGGCTGCAGGACGAAGACCGCATGGTCGGCCTCTTCAATCACGCCATCTACGACCTCGACAGCAAGGCACCCTCCATCGATACGCCCCTGCACGGCCTGCTGCCCTTCAAGCACATCGATCACCTGCACCCCGATGCCGTCATCGCAGTAGCCGCGGCCCAGGACAGCGAAGCAGTGACCAAGGAAATTTGGGGCAACACCATGGGCTGGGTGCCCTGGCAGCGACCGGGTTTCGACCTCGGCCTGCAACTGGAGCGGTGCCTCGCCGAAAATCCGGGTATCCGGGGCATCATCCTGGGTAGCCACGGACTCTTCACCTGGGGCGATACCTCCTACGAGTGCTACCTGAACAGCCTCGAGGTGATCGAAATGGCTTCCGCCTACATCGAGAAGAAAGTAAAGCAGCAGGGCAAAGTATTCGGCGGCGAAAAGGTTAAATCGCTCGCCCCCGCCGACCGCCGTACCAAGGCCGCTCAGTTGATTCCCCTCCTACGCGGACTGGCCTCTTCGGAAAATCGAATGGTCGGACACTTCACCGACAGCGACACCGTCCTCCAGTTCACTAACAGCTACGACCTGGCCCGCCTGGCACCTATGGGCACCTCCTGCCCCGATCACTTTCTGCGCACCAAGATCCAGCCGCTCGTGCTCGAACTTCAGACGCAGGAAGACCTGAGCGACCCGCAGGCAGTCCTCGACAAACTACGTCCGGCCTTTGCCGAGTACCGTACGGGCTACCAGCAGTATTATGACGTGCATAAGCGGGATAATAGTCCGGCCGTCCGTGACCCGAATCCGGTCATCATCATCTACCCCGGGGTAGGCATGTTCAGCTTTGCAAAGAATAAGCAGACCGCCCGGGTGGCCAGCGAGTTTTACGTCAACGCCATCAACGTGATGCGTGGGGCGGAAGCGATCACTTCCTATACCTCCCTGCCCCGCCAGGAAGCCTTCGACATCGAGTACTGGTTGTTGGAAGAAGCCAAGCTCCAGCGCATGCCGAAAGAAAAACCCCTGTCGCGGAAAGTAGCCCTGGTCACGGGGGCCGGCGGCGGCATTGGTAAGGCCATTGCGGATAAATTGGTGGAAGAAGGTGCCGTCGTGGTGCTCTCCGATATTGCCGAGGAACGCCTGAAAGAGGCGCACGCCACCTACGGATCGGATACCGCAACCTACGCGGTGTGCGACGTAACTGATGCAACGTCCGTTGCCGCCGCCTTCGATACGGCCGCCCTTGAATTTGGTGGAGTGGACATCGTAGTGCACAGCGCCGGGCTGGCCATTTCCAAACCACTCGAAGAAACAACCCCGAAGGACTGGGACATCCTACAGAATGTACTCGTCAAGGGGCAGTTCACCCTGGCTCAGGAAGCGGTGCGGGTCATGCGTGCGCAGGGACTGGGCGGCGACTTCATCCCCATCGCCAGCAAGAACGGACTGGTTTCGGGGCCCAACAACGTAGCCTACGGTACCGCAAAGGCGGCCCAGCAACACATGGCCCGCCTGCTGGCCGCCGAATTGGGCAAGGACGGCATCCGGGTGAATACGGTCAATCCCGACGGCGTCATCATCGGATCCAAAATTTGGGAAGGCGACTGGGCCGAAGGCAGGGCCAAAGCCTACGGCATTACGGTCGACGAACTACCGGCCCACTACGCCAAGCGGAATCTCCTGAACGAGATCATCCGCCCCGACGATATTGCCGACGGCGTATTCGCCTTCACCGTGCTCGATAAATCCACGGGTAATATTCTGAATGTCGACGGAGGCATGGCCAACGCATTCGTGCGGTAAACAAGGAAGCATCATGCAACTGAACAAAGAGCAATTACAGTCCGTCAACAGCGGCGGCCTCGATCGTCACGAGGCGGAATTCGATTTCCTGGCGGATAAGTTGACGGCCGCAGGTACCGACGTGGAAGCCCTCGTCGGCGACCTGGCCGATTTTCAGGTGGCCATCCCCAGCTGGGCCCTCGGTGCCGGGGGCACCCGCTTCGGTCGGTTCTCCTTCTACGGGGAGCCCGGCAGCCTGGAACAGAAGATCGACGACGTCGGTATCCTCCACGCCCTGACCCAGACGGCCGGTGCGGTTTCCCTCCACATCCCCTGGGATACCCCGACGGATTATGTCGCCGTAAGGGAACGCGCCGCAGACCACGGCCTAGCCTTCGATGCAATCAATTCCAACACCTTTCAGGACCAGCAAGGCGCTGCCCACAGCTACAAACACGGCTCGCTGAGCGCAACCGACGAAGCCGCCCGCGAGCAGGCCATCGCCCACAACCTGGAGGTGATCGAGGTAGGCAAGAAACTTGGTTCCAAAAGCCTCACGGTGTGGCTGGCCGACGGCACGACCTTTCCCGGACAACGCAATTTTCAGCGCAGCCTCGTACAGACGGAGGATAGCCTGAAGCAGATCTACGCCGGCATGCCCGCCGACTGGAAGCTTTACATTGAGTACAAACCCTACGAACCCAATTTCTACAGCACGGTGATCCAGGACTGGGGCACCTCCTTCATGCTCGCCAATGCCTGCGGCGAACGAGCGTATACCCTGGTCGATCTGGGCCATCACCTCCCCAACAGCAACATCGAACAGATCGTCTCCACCCTGATGCTGAAGGGCAAGCTCGGCGGATTTCACTTCAACGACAGCAAGTACGGCGACGATGATCTCACGGTAGGCAGCATCAAACCCTACGCCCTCTTCCTCATCTTCAATGAGTTGGTGTACGGAATGCGAAATAATCCCCAGAATCCCGACCTCGCCTGGATGATCGACGCCAGCCATAACGTGAAGGATCCGCTGGAAGACCTCATTCAGTCGCTCGAAGCCATTCAGGAAGCCTACGCGAAATCCCTGCTGGTCGATCAGGATAGGCTATCCGCCGCCCAGGCCGCCCACGACGTTGTCGAGTGTCAGGAGATTTTACAGGACGCCTATCGCACCGACGTACGTCCGCTGCTCCAGCGTGCCCGCCTCAACCGCGGTGGCGCCCTGCACCCGTTGCGGGCCTACCGAAAGTTAGACGTTCGCGATGCCCTCGTGCGGGAACGGGGCAGGAATACGGTAGCGACCGGACTGTAGGATGGGCAAACGGCAGGTCACGGCGGTGTTTGATATCGGGCGAACGAATAAGAAGTTCTTCCTCTTCGACGAAGAGTACCGTGAGGTACACCGCGAATACGTGCGCTTTGCCGAGATCGAGGACGAAGACGGATACCCCACGGAAAATATTCAGGCGCTGCAGGACTGGCTCCGCGAGGTATTTCACCGCATACTGGAGGCGCAAATCTTCGACGTACGGGCCATTAATTTTTCGTCCTACGGGGCCAGCTTTGTACACCTTGATGCCGACGGAGAAATCGTCACCCCCCTCTACAATTACACTAAGCCGCTTGACCCCACCCTGGTCGAGGAATTCTACGCAAAGTACGGACCGGAAGAGGACTTTACCCTCCGCACCGGCTCGCCGAATTCCGGCATGCTCAACTCCGGGATGCAGCTGTACTGGCTTAAACACCGCAACGCGGAAGTGTTTGAGCGCATCAAATATTCGCTGCACCTGCCGCAGTTTTTGAGCTACGTATTTACGGGTATCCCCATTAGTGAATACACCAGCATCGGGTGCCACACGGGCTTGTGGGATTACCAAAAAGGGGATTACCACGACTGGGTGTACGCCGAGGATATTCACCGCATTTTGCCGCCGATCGTTTCCACCGAGACGAGCATCAATATGAATTACAACGGGCGCCGGATCAAAATCGGCGTGGGGATTCACGACAGCTCCGCGGCATTGCTGCCCTACATTCGGAGCGAGAAATCACCCTTCGTACTGGTCTCCACCGGTACCTGGAGCGTATCCCTCAACCCCTTCGGATCGGGTGCGCTAACCCCCCGGGATCTTGGCAGCGATTACCTCAACTACATGCGGATCGACGGCAAGCCCGTCAAGGCCGCCCGCCTGTTTCTGGGACAGGCGTATAAGGAGCAGGTCACCAAACTAGCCATGCACTTCGGGGTTCCCGACGACCGGCACCGATCCGTGCGCTTCGATTACGGCATTTACACGGAGATCATGCGCGACTACCGCCCGTGGTTCCACTTCGAGCAACTCGGGAGAAGCGATAATCCTGCCGTCACAACTATCCCGACTGATTCCTACGACTACGCTTACCATCACTTGCTGATCGAACTGGTGGAGTTGCAGGCCGAAAACATCCGTGCCGCCATCGGGGAATCGGAGGTGACCAAGCTTTTTGTGGATGGTGGATTCAGCGACAACGAGGTGTTTATCCACCTGATTTCCGACCGGTTCCGGAACCTGGAGTTGCGCACTACGGATGCCAGTCTCGGATCCGCCCTCGGAGCGGCCATCTGCATTTCCGACAAGGACCTCAACTCCAAGTTCCTCAAGAAAAATTACGGCCTGAAAAAGCACCAGCCCTTCATCATAAAGGAGGCCGACGCCTGATTATATTTTAACTCACCACGACCATGCTACAACAGGAAACCCAGGAACACATCATCGAAGAAATTGCCGGTGGTGAGTACGAACGCGAACCGGTCCCCGCATCCAAATGGAAGGGGTGGGGGAGCTTCCTGGGGATGTACGCCGGTGAGCACGCCGCGGGCACGGAGTTTGTCATCGGTCCACTTTTCCTCACGGCCGGGGTGAGTGCCTTCGACCTGATCATCGGACTGCTGATCGGCAACTTCCTGGCCGTGCTAAGTTGGCGGTTCCTGACGGCCGAGATTGCGGTCAAGTACCGACTGACCCTCTACTACCAACTCGAAAAAATCTGCGGTAAGAGCCTCGTAAAGTTCTATAACGTAGCCAACGGTATTCTTTTCTGCTTCCTGGCGGGTGCCATGATTACGGTATCCGCAACCGCCGTCGGCATCCCGCTCGACATGGAAATGCCCCAACTGACTGATACCCTGCCGACGAGCGGTACCTACATCGTCATCGTGGTGCTGGTGGGTGCGGTCATCTCCCTGATCGCTGCACGGGGCTACGACACCGTCGCCAAGGCCGCCAACCTCATGTCGCCGATCATCGTACTCGCCTTTCTGGCCTGCGGTATCGTTGCGCTTAGTCAACTGGGGGTAGGCAGCCTGCAGGAATTTTGGAACATCTGGGGCGAAGGCTCCGAGCCCTTCCCCGGCCAAATCAAGTACACCTTCTGGCACGTCGTGATCTGGTCGTGGTTCGCCAATGCTGCCATGCACGTCGGTATGTCGGACCTTTCGGTTTTTCGTTTTGCCAAGAAAGCAAGTGCGGGCTGGACGACGGCCGCCGGTATGTACGTGGGTCACTACATGGCTTGGATCGCCGCCGCGCTGCTCTACGCCGTCTACCTGCGTACCCCCGAAGCCCAGGCCTTCCTCGACCAGGGACTGGCTCCCACCGTAGCTCCGGGACCACTCGCCTTCAATGCCATTGGCGTCTTCGGCATCATTGCCGTAGTGCTGGCCGGCTGGACGACCGCCAATCCCACCATCTACCGTGCCGGACTCGCCTTCCAGGCCGTACTACCTAAATTCTCCACCTTCTGGGTTACTATTCTGGCCGGTTCGCTGGCGACCATTGCGGGGCTGTTCCCGGCCTTTGCGATGAAATTGCTCGACTTTGTGGCGCTGTACGGTTTCATTCTGGCGCCCTTCGGCGCAATCATTGTCTTTCAGCACTTTTTTGCGGCGCGCGCGGGAGTAAGGGACAACTACGCGGAGCGAACGGGGCGTGGCTTCAACCCGGCGGTTTTTTGGGCCTGGGCGATCAGCTTCGGTCTGTTTTACCTCATCTCGTGGCAGTTCGACGTCTTCCTTTCCTTCGTTACGCTACCGGCCTGGTTGTTATGCGGGGTGCTCTTTCTGGTTCTGAGTCGCAGGTGGCAGGATCCGGTGCGCGATGTGCGGTAGCCTTCATCCTCTTTTCGGAAGCAGTCCTACCTTCTGCTGTAATTTGATGATCTCCCGGTTTGGTAAGTGTTCGTTGGGTAGAATGTAGCAGTTTCTCAGCGTATCGCCGTGGTCGGGGGTTAGCCCACTAATTGAGGTCAGCTGGTTGCCGGATACGTACAGGGTGTGCAGTTTGGTCAATGCACGAATTGGTTCCAGACTACTCAGTTGATTGTTTTGTGCATACAGGGATTCTAATTCGGTGAGTGCCTCGATTCCACTCAGGGAGGTCAGCTGGTTATCCTGCACGAATAAACTCCGAAGGTTTCGGTGTCTGGCTAGTTCGGCCAGGTCGCGGATGTGACTATCCGTAACGCTGACAAAGGTCAGTTCCTGTAATTCGGCCAGTCCACTCAGGTTAGTCAGAACAACGGATGTGTTGGGGTAGGGAGCGGTCGGACCGGCGCAGCGAAGTACTTGAGCGGACAGAAGGCTTTCCAACTCCGCATCGGTGGGGGTGCCATCTCCCGGCGGCAGATTTAAGTAGGTTTCGCGGAAAACGCGTTGCCACTGGGTTTCTAGCGCCGTCCACCAGGCGCGCGGATCGGTACCGGATTGCATCTAACAGATTTTTGCGCGTAGACCCCGTTCCGTTGTACTGAGCAGGATTTGTTGCCCACCTAAGCTCAGGTAAGCGATGCCTTCTCCGGTGTGGGTGATTCCACCTACGGGAGTTACGAGGGCGGTAATCACCTCTTCCGGGGTGCTGGTCAGCGCCGATTCCCTTAATTGATACCGAAACTGGCTAAGCAACCTCCGTTCGCGTTCGCGCTTGCCGGTCGTGGCAGTTCCGTATCCGGTACCGGAGGCCGCCAGGAACAGAAAGCCGGCCGAAACAAATTTTCTTCTGTGCATTGGTCGAAGCTATTTTATGGTGACCCACTTTCGCCAGCCGCGGTCGGGGGTCACTGCGGTAAGTAGGTAAATGCCCGGTGCCGAATCCACCTTCACTTCGGTCGTGGTAAGCGTAGCGGTAGCCGTGAGGCTGGGTTTGCCCGACCATACCCTCCGCCCGAGCGCATCGTATAATTCCAACAGCGCATGAGTCGGATGATCGACGAAGAATTGCCCGTCGGTCGGGTTCGGATAGATTTCCAGTTGTTGATCGACGTCCGCCTGCCAAAAGTCGAGCGCGGTAGTGGAAAAGGTATCGATCACCAATAACTCGACCGTGCACGATGCGGAGTTGCCGGACGAGTCGGTCCTTACCTGAAGGCTGGTTACCAATCCGGTGTGTTCGCGCGTAAACAGCACGAATGGATTGCCGAGCTCCCGGGCGGGCGGACAATTGTCGGAGACGATGTCAACCAGGTCACCGATCGCATACTGCCCCGTGCCCGTAGAGTCGAGATACAGGGAGTCCCGGTTACAGACCAGTACCGGCGGCCGCGCATCGACGACGGCCAGGATGAAGGTATCCCTGCCGGTGTTCCCACTGCTGTCCGTTACGATGGCTACGGACGGAATCATGGGGGCGGCAAGGTCGTCGCAGCTTGCTTCGATTCGATCGGCAGCGCTAGTATCGCTTAACCTCGCAAACCGTACGCTCAAATTTTCCTCGGAACAGTTATCCCTCAGATCCGCATTCACCGCGTCGGCGGTCAGCATGGTTGTTCCAAGCTCATCCAGGAAAACGGTGATGGTGTCAAAGGGAACCGTGACCGTGGGGGGAAGCGTGTCCCGGATCGCAAGGGGTACGGCGCATTCAACAAAATTTCCTCCCGAGTCCTCCGCCCGGAAGGTGATATCGAACGGAGCGGTGGGGGGGAGGAGCGTATCGGCGGGCAGGGATTGAGTGATATTGGCGTTTACTAGGTTAGTACCGATGTCCACCGTAAGGTCGGGCATAGCTGCCAGGCAATTGTCCGCGACGAATAGTTCCACCGGTGATGGTGGACATTCGATCGTCGGCACCACGGTCTGGGTGCCCGTCCCACTGAATACGGAGGTATTCCCGCAAACTCCGGCGGCCCATTCCTCCAGGGTGGATGCCGGAGGGTTCGGTCTGGTGGAGAGCGTGTTTGAGTAGTATACCTGCGGAGTCAGTACCTGGCTATCCCGCAGTTCCCACCGCGTGGAGGAATCGTTATAGGCGACCATGAGTTTTAGCGGAGCGTTGAGGTAAATGTTTCGCCCGCTGGTATCCTTCCCCACCGGTAGAAATTTGACGGGAGATGCACTTCCGAAGCATTCCGAAACGACCTCTAGCCCGTCGAAGTCAACCGGATTGGCGTCGCAGTCGGTAGGTATGCCGTCGCCGTCCGGATCGTCCTTATCGTCCCCACCGGGGCACTGATCGTTGTCGTCACAAATGCCGTCGTCGTCGGAATCGCCGCCCTCGTTCTGACACAAATCTTCCGATCCGTCGACGGCTTGCGTACCACTTCCTCCGACCTGCGCCGTCCCCGGGCAGCCATTCGTTCCGGTCCATTCGGTGACGGCGCTATCGGGAGGGTTGGGGGCGAAGGTGTTCGTCTCCGTTGCGTAGAAGACGGTCGTGGGGTCATTGACGACCTGTACCTCCCACCGTGTCGCGGCAGGATTGTAGGCTATGCGCAAACTGGGGTCGGTGTTGCTGTCCCCATCATCGTCGATGTACTGGTTGCGGCCATTGACGGTTTTGTCCAGGGAGAAAGCTCCCGTGAAGCAGTCCGAAGTGAAGGTGATGGTTTGCGCACCCGCCAGGACGGATAGGCAGAGCAGCGGAAGCGCGATTAGTGATCTCATGGTGCTCGATGCTTAACTCCGGGACGGGAAAACACCCTGAAGTGCGATGATCATGTTGATCGCGAGGTAGGGATTACGAATCGCGAAGTCCTGCCCACTACCGGTGTCCTCGACCGAAACTGAATCACTGCCGAGTTTTGAATTGTTGTTAGGAACAGTAGACGTGAAAATGGTTTCACCGGCAGCGTTGAAGGCGAGGTACTCTCCGTCACCGGCCGCGGATGTCCCGATACCCTGCCCAAGATTGAAACTCGCGGCGTGGTTATGGGCCGGCATCATTGCAGCCGTAAGCGTCACGGTTTCCCTTCCTCCTTTTTCCCCCAATCTGATGGGAGTCAGCCCCGGGCCGTTTCCGGGATGTATCGGGAAACGACCACGCAGGTCGGGTAGGGCGAAGGTGGTGCGCCCGTCACCGCCGTAGGTAGTACCGAGCAGGGAGAATAGGGCGGTATTCTGGGAGATGGGGAGCAATTGTCCCTCACAAAGGGCCCAGCCGCGGGGCGCGAAGTTGCCGCCGAACCCGACGATCATGGCAATGAATGGCTCCATGGAGTAAACTAACTAAGGTGAATGAGTATCCCTAGTTAACGAATATTCTGCTTAAAGTGAAGCAGGCAATCACCTATATGGCATAATTGCCAAATAACCCGATTATATCTGTTATTCAGTCAAAAAATGAAGGCTTGAACGGATATATTGACACCAGGCTAGCGCAGGTACAGAATGTAAGCCGCAGCGAACGGGATCACGAAGATGAAGGCATCGAAGCGATCGAGCAGGCCCCCGTGTCCCGGCAGCAGGTTGCCGCTGTCCTTTACCCCGACGCTGCGCTTAAGCATACTTTCGACCAGGTCACCGATCCCCCCGAAGATGCCAACGATGGTAGCGAGCACCAGCCACTGGATAAGTCCGATCTCGTCGAAAACCAGGTGAAGTACGTAGCCGAAGAGGATACAGGTAAATGCACCACCAATGGTGCCCTCCCAGGTCTTATTCGGGGAGATGCGGGGAAAGAGCGGGGTCTTGCCGTACTTGCTTCCGACCAGGTACGCCCCCGTATCGTTGACCCAGGTAAGTAGGAGTAGTCCGAATACCACCCGGTAGTAGAAGGTGTTTCCGTCGAAGGCGATGAAGTCGACCAGCGCAAAGGGTATTCCGATGTAGAACATCCCCAGTATGATGTAGGCGATGTTAACGAAGGGCTCCCGGCTGTTGCTGTAAAGTTCGTAAATGAAAATGGTGAAGATGAAGGGGGAAAACATCAGGCTGGAAAGCTGAATAAAGGTCTCGGGATCGCTCACGTAACCCAGCGACAGCGTGCTAACCAGGAAGAAGGGCAGTAGCCCAACCGTTACGCCCAGGGCCTTACGGAAACGGTCCCGACGCGTGTGACGGTCGAGGGTCATGCCGAAGAACTCATACAGGCAGCCGCCGGTAATCACCAGAAAGAGAAGATTGAAGGTATAGGGTCCGGTGTACATCCCCACGACCATGATGATCACAAAAATTACGGCCGTGGTAAGCCTTCTCCAAAGTCCCTGCATCTGATCGTTTGCTCAATGACATCCCCCGGCAAGCCCGGGAAGGGCGTAAGATAGCCCGGCAAAGCAATCGGTCGGTTAGGGCCGCGTCATTTCCCGTTGCCGAAATAATCGTATTTTTCCGCCAATATTTCCACCACCAACACCCGCCCATGGCTCCCCGTAAATCGGACGACGATCTTAAACGCTACTACTCCATCGGTGAAGTAGCCACCAAACTTGGCGTAAACACTTCCCTGATCCGCTTCTGGGAGAATGAGTTCTCCCACATCAAGCCCAATAAAAATAGCCGCGGAGACCGCCGGTTCACCAAGGAGAACATCAGCCAGTTGCAGGAGGTCTTTCACCTGGTACGCGAACGTGGATTCACCCTGGAGGGCGCCCGCAAGGAAATTGCCGCCGGCACGCAACCCCGCCCCGGAAAGCAGGAGATCATCGATCGCCTTACCGAGGTGCGCCGCCGCCTCGAATCCGTCGTAGGCGAGTTCTAGTTGGCTTACCTGCTCTATTATTTGTTGCTCAGGCCGCTGAGTTTTCTGCCGCTGGGATGGCTATACCGCCTGTCGGACCTCCTCTACCTCATCGGCTACCGATGGATCGGCTACCGGCGGGAGGTCGTCCTGGACAACCTGCGGAGGGCCTTTCCGGAGTGGGAGGAAGAAAAAGTACGGACACAGGCCCGCCGATTCTACCACTACTTCTTCGACAGCATCGTAGAGTCGGTAAAGAACTACAGCATGTCGGAAGCGGAGTCCATCCGGCGGCTACGGGTGGTCAACCCGGAAATCGTAGCCCCCCACGCGGCCGCGAACCAAAGCTGCATCCTCTATGGCGCCCATTACAGCAACTGGGAGATTGGCGGGCTCAGCTTTCCCAGCCAGTTCGCCCCCGCCAACGTAGTGGCCATCTATTCTCCGCTGAAGAACGAAACGATGGACCGGCTGACCCGCCACAACCGGGAACGGACCGGGGTCACCATGCTGTCTCGCCGCAAGGTCTATGAATACTTCGCCGGTGACGAACTGCGGCCGGCCGTCGACATTTTCGTGGCCGATCAGTCGCCCAGCAATGCCGTCTGGCAAAAACTCCACTGGACCACCTTCCTAGGGCGCACCACCGCATTCCTCGCCGGCCCGGAACGCTTCGCGGTGCGCTACGACCGTCCCGTCTATTACATCAACCTCCGCCGCAACGCCCGGGGCTACTACAGCAGTAAGATTTATCGGGTCACGGATACCCCACGCGACGAAGCACCCGGCTACATCACCGAGTGCTTCGTGCGTCATCTGGAGCATGAGATCCTGCGTGATCCCACCCCCTGGCTGTGGACCCACCGCCGTTGGAAGCGGGAGGTACCGCAAGAAGTGGAACGGCTACTGAAGACGCGCCCCTACCTTCCGGCGGAGTACGATCCTATTCCGGACCGGCGTTGACGACCGAATCGTTGGCCGCTTCGGCGTAGGGGGCAAAGTTTTTGTGGAACAACTCGGCCAGTTTGTTGGCCGCCTCGTCGTACTTTTCCTCGTTGCGCCAGGTGTCGCGGGGGTTCAGCATCGCGTTCGGTACGTCGGGGCAGCTGGTAGGCCGTTCGAGACCGAACACGGGGTCGGTGACGTAGGGAACCGCATCCAGTTCGCCGGTCAGCGCGGCCTTGATCATGGCACGGGTGAAGGAGAGTTCGATGCGCGAACCTTCGCCGTAGCCGCCGCCGGTCCATCCGGTGTTTACCAGCCAAACGTTGATCTTTTCTCCGTCCGCTTCGGCATCCTTCAGCTTCTGTCCGAGCATATCGGCGTAGTGGGTGGGATGCAGGGGAATGAAGGGCGAACCGAAACAGGCGGAGAAGGTGGCCTGCGGCTCGGTGATGCCGGTTTCGGTACCCGCGATCTTAGCCGTATAGCCGCTGATGAAGTGGTACATTGCCTGCTCGGGCGTCAGTCGGCTGATGGGAGGCAGTACTCCGAAGGCGTCGCAGGTAAGGAAGAAAATGTTCCGCGGCAGATCGCCCCGGCTGTTGTACATGATGTTGTCGATGTGGTAGATCGGGTAGCTCACGCGGGTGTTCTGCGTGATGCTTTCGTCTTCGTAGTCCGGCGTATGGCCGTCCTCCTTCAGGCCGATGTTCTCCAGCAGGGCACCGAATTTAATGGCGCGGTATATCTGCGGCTCCTTCGACTCGCTCAGGTCGATCACCTTGGCGTAGCAGCCTCCTTCGAGATTGAAGACGTTGGCCTGGCTCCAGCCGTGCTCGTCGTCGCCGATGAGGCGTCGGTCCGGATCGTTGCTCAGGGTCGTCTTACCGGTGCCGGAGAGGCCGAAGAAGAGGGCCGTATCGCCCTTCGTGCCTACGTTGGCCGAACAGTGCATGCTGAGTACGTCGCGACGGGTGGGGAGGACGTAGTTGAGGACGGAGAAAATTCCCTTCTTGATCTCACCGGTGTAGGCGGTGCCTCCGATGATGATCATCTTCTTGGTGAAGTTGATGATGCTGAAGTTCTCCTGCCGGGTGCCGTGAATGGCGGGGTCGGCCGTGACTCCGGGGAAGGCGTAGATGGTCCACTCGTCGGTCATCAGGTTGGTGATGCGCTCGTCGTCGGGCCGTAGGAACATGTTGTAGGCGAACATATTCTGCCAGGGGTACTCGGTAAATACCCGGATGTTGATGCGGTACTTGCGGCTGGCGCAGGCGTAAGCATCGCGGACGTAGACCTCATCGAGGCCCTTGGCGTAGTCCAGGGTTTTTTCGAGCAGGAGGTCGAAGCTCTCGGGGGCAATGGGGATATTGATCTTGCCCCAGTCGACGGTACCGCGGGTAACGTCGTCCTCGACGATAAAGCGGTCCTTGGGCGACCGGCCGGTGAAGGTGCCGGTGTTGATGATCAGAGCGCCGGTGTCGCTCAGGTGGCCCTGTCCCTTCGTGATGGTGTCTTCGACGAGGGCGGCGACCTTCAGGTTTTCCCTGAGGTTGTGGTGTTGCATGCGGTTTAAGCTTTAGTTAGGCACGGCAAGGTACAAACATCGCGTCGGTCATACGCCGGAAAACGCACTGAACCCGCCATCCACGGGCACTACGATGCCGGTGACGAAACTACTGCTGTCCGCGCAGAGCCACACGAGGGTCGACATCAGTTCCTCCGCTTCGCCGAAGCGATTCATGGGGGTGCTCTTAATAATGGTGTTGCCGCGGTCGGTGAGGGAACCGTCCTCGTTCAGCAGGAGGCGCCGGTTCTGCTCGCCGATGAAGAAGCCGGGCGCGATGGCGTTCACCCTCACCCTGCCGTCGTATTTCTTGGCCAGTTCCACGGCCAGCCACTTGGTGAAGTTGTCGATGCCGGCCTTGGCCGCGCTGTAACCCACCACCCGGGTGATGGCCCGGTCGGCCGCCATACTAGAGATGTTGACGATACTTCCGCCGCCTTCGGTCATCAGCTTGCCGAAGATGAGGGAGGGGATGACCGTGCCGTCCAGGTTCAACTTACTTACGCCGGCAAAGTCATCCATCTTAAGGTCGAAAAAGGTCTGGTCGGGACCGATCGTCGCGCCGGGACGGTTGCCACCGGCAGCATTGACCAGAATGTCCAACTTACCCCATTTTTCCAGGATTTCGTCGCGGGCGGATTCCAGGCTCCTGGCGTCGGTTACATCGCCCTTCAGTAACAACACCGCACCTGCGTCCCCGCCCAACGCGTCGGCGGCGGATTTAAGGTTCTCCGGATTGCGGCTCAGCAAGGCGACTTTAGCACCGGCGTTCAGCAGGCCCTGGGCCATTGCGGTACCGAGGGCACCCGTACCGCCGGTGAGCAGCGCGGTTTTGCCGGAAAGATCGAATAGATTGGTCATGGGAAGTAGGTATACAGGGTGTGTGGATGAAGGGGCGGGCAAGAAACGCTAAATCTCCCCCACCAGCAAATTACAACCCCGTACGTCGGAAAAGTCCATGCGACCGAGCACTTCGAAGCTGCCGTCGGCGTGCACCCGGCCCAGGTCGTCGCTGGCGATGAAGCTCACCGTATCCAGGTTGGCCAGGTCGGTCAGGTTAAGCGCGGCGGACCTCCCGTGCGGGGCGGCGGCAAAGGGATCGGTAATGTCGCGGCCGCTTACGCTCAGGGTGGGGGCGGGGAGGAAGCGTCCGTCGCGGGGGGCGTAGGCCTGGGACAGAAGCTCCGTCATTCCGTATTCGCTGTGGATATGCGTTAGCCCAAAGGCAGTGGAAAGGGTAGCGTGCAGTTCGGAACGGGTGAGCTCGCGGCGACGGCCCTTCATGCCGCCGGTTTCCATCACGATGGTGTTTCCCAGTAGTTGGGGATGACGTTCCGCCAGGTCGAGCAGGGCAAAGCTGACGCCCAGCAGTAGGGTAGGGGTGCCGGAATCGACGAGGCCACGCAGGATTCGGGCGAGTCCGGGCAGGTCGTCCAGAAAAAACCCAGAGGCGGGGTGGTTGCTTCGCTCGATGAAATCGTTGGCCATAAAGACCAGGCTGGAACCCGTCCGCTCCAGGTAAGCGGGCAGCAGGGCCAGTACGGCTCGTCCCTGCAGGGGTCCGTACTGCTGTTCGAAGGTGGCGCGGGCTCCCCGACGGTACCACTCGGCATCGTACAGCGGGTGGCGGCTGGTGGCGTCTCCGGTCGTTCCGCTGCTGGTGAAGATGCGCTGCGGCTTCCACGCCCCCGACTGCAGCAGATAGGTTTTGAAGAGGGCGATCGGGAGGTGGGGAATATCGGTCAGGCGGCCTACCTCCCGGGGGTTGACGCGCAACAATTCGAGGTATTGCGCGTAGATTGGGTTACTTACCGCCTGATAACGAAAAACGTCCAGGGCCAGCGCCGCGAAGGTTTCGGGAGTTACCGTTCCAATCCGTTCGGCGAGTTGGTCGCGCGACATAAGTAGTAAGATTATCTGCCATGCAATACACCCGCTTCTTCCTTTGGTTGTTGGCCGCCAGTTTCGTGCTGGCCAGCTGCGTCAATCCGCCCGATTACCCGGACGAGCCGGTGATCGTGTACGAGGGAGTGAGCAAGAATACCATCTATCAGTTTACCAACGGGCCGCGGGACAGCATCACGATCCAGTTTTCCTTTACGGACGGCGACGGCGACCTGTCTACCCAGGACAGTGCCGATATTTTCTACCAGGACAGCCGTTTTCCCGGTCTTCCCCCGACGCCACTTGCCTTTCCGGTAATTCCCACTGAGGGCACGGGCAACGGCATCAGCGGCGACGTGTTTTTCACCCTCATCAACACCGCCCAGGTCTGCTGCGTCTTCAACGATCGCTTCTGCGTGGCCGATGAGCGGTACCCCGTCGACACCCTATCTTACCTCATCTACATCCAGGATCGGGCCGGCAACAGGAGCAATACCATCAAGACCGAACAGATCCAAGTGCTCTGTCTGGGGCAGTAACTGCTTTGGGCGGGGCCGCAGGTGCCGTATTTTTTGGAAGGGAAGCCATCTTTTTAGGTCATGCAGTGCTACGAATTTCTCACCCACATTGCCCACCAGCGCAGGCTGAGTGAACACACGGTGACGGCCTACCGCGGCGACCTGCAGCAGTTCGCCGACTACTGCCGAACGACGTACGAAGTAACTGAAGCCGGTGCCGTGAGCCGGGATATGGTCAAAAGTTGGTTGGCTCAGTTGGTCGTGGAGGGCCGCGCTCCCAGCTCGATCCGGCGAAAATTATCTGCCCTAAAGGCCTATTATCTGTTCCGGCAAACGCGGGGGATGCAATCCGATAATCCGACCCAGCGCATTCCGACACCGAAGATCGGTCGCCGACTGCCGGTGACCATTCCGCGCGACGACCTCAAACGGCTGTTTGCCGGCTTCCCCGATCCGGAGGAGAACGAGGATGTTGGCTTGCTGCAGGACCATGCCCTGCTGGCCTTGCTGTACCAGGCCGGACTGCGGAGGGCTGAGCTGATCGGTCTTAGCGACCAGGACATCGATCTCGACCGGCGTCAGTTAAAGGTTAGGGGTAAGGGGGGCAAGGAACGGATTGTTCCGTTCGGTACCGGCTTGGCATTGCTTTTGGAGCGTTTGCTGCTCCTGCGCGCCGCCGCCCGTCCGTTGTTTCAGACCGAGCGGGGTAGGCCGCTCTATCCCAAGTACGTGTACAATAGGGTAGTGAGCTACCTGGGGGGCGTGACGGCGGAGGAGAAAAAAAGTCCCCACGTGCTCCGGCATTCCTTTGCGACCCACCTGACGGAGGGCGGAGCCGACCTGAACGCGGTGAAGGAGCTCCTGGGCCACGCCAGCCTGGCCGCTACCCAGGTGTACACCCACAACAACCTGGAACGGCTGCGGGAAGTGTACCGCCAGGCGCACCCAGAAGGCGATGGGAAAAAATAGCAGATACTTTCTTTGTCAATTGTACGAAAGAACATACCTTTGCAATCGCTTTGGGAAAACGTCCTGTAGCTGACTTGAAAAACGGTTTAGATTCAGGGATTCCGGCCGGTGTAGCTCAGTTGGTAGAGCAGCTGATTTGTAATCAGCTGGTCGGCGGTTCGAGTCCGTCCATCGGCTCCAATCGCTGGAACACGGGTTCTTGAATCATACATAGGGGGGTGCGCCACAGTTGGAGAGGTGGGCTGGACTGTAAATCCAGTGTTTCGACTGAGTAGGTTCGAATCCTACCACCCCCACACCTTACGGATTGATAATTTACAAGGGGTAAATTGTAAGCCGTACATTGTACGTTTTATACCAGTCGCGGAAGTAGCTCAGCTGGTAGAGCATCAGCCTTCCAAGCTGAGGGTCGCGGGTTCGAATCTCGTCTTCCGCTCTAACTGCTCCACAACGGTGGGGTGAACGATTAATCGCAACCGTGTTGCCGACGTAGCTCAGGGGTAGAGCACTTCCATGGTAAGGAAGGGGTCGTGAGTTCAAATCTCACCGTTGGCTCAAGGGTAATTACTTTTTCAATCCACACGGGTTGAGGAAAGGGGCGGCCGGGGTTGCGGTCGGCACCCTGAATTAGCACCATTTTTTTAATACCAAAATAGGTTATCCTCAGATGGCTAAGGAAAAATTTGCAAGAACGAAACCCCACGTGAACGTGGGTACCATTGGTCACGTAGACCACGGTAAGACCACCCTGACCGCAGCTATCACCACCGTACTGGCGGAGACTGGCGGCGCTAAGAAGATGGATTACGACACGATCGACTCGGCTCCCGAGGAGAAAGAGCGTGGTATCACCATCAACACCGCCCACGTCGAGTACGAGACGGCTAACCGTCACTACGCTCACGTCGACTGTCCCGGTCACGCTGACTACGTTAAGAACATGGTTACGGGTGCCGCCCAGATGGACGGAGCTATCCTCGTGGTAGCCGCCACCGACGGCCCCATGCCTCAGACCCGCGAGCACATCCTCCTGGCCCGCCAGGTAGGTGTACCCAACATCGTGGTCTTCATGAACAAAGCCGACCTCGTCGACGACGAAGAGATGCTCGAGCTGGTCGAAATGGAAGTACGCGAACTGCTGAGCCAGTACGAGTACGACGGCGACAACGCCAGCATCATCATCGGTTCGGCCCTTAAGGCCCTCGAAGGTGACGCCGACGGAAAGCAGCAGATCCTCGATCTGATGAATGCCGTTGACTCCGAGATCCCCGAGCCCGAGCGCCTGGTCGATCAGCCCTTCCTGATGCCCGTAGAGGACGTATTCTCGATCACCGGTCGTGGTACCGTTGCTACCGGACGTATCGAGCGTGGCGTGATCAACGTAGGCGACGGTGTCGAAATCCTGGGAATGCAGGCTGCCGACGCGAAGCCCCTCACTTCCACCATCACCGGTGTAGAGATGTTCCGCAAGCTGCTGGATCGTGGTGAAGCCGGTGACAACGCCGGTCTGCTGCTCCGCGGTATCGACAAGGAAGCCATCAAGCGTGGTATGGTAATCTGTAAGCCAGGTAGCGTAAAGCCCCACAGCCACTTTAAGTGTGAGGTATACGTCCTGTCGAAGGAAGAAGGTGGCCGTCACAAGCCCTTCTTCAACGGCTACCGTCCCCAGTTCTACTTCCGCACCACCGACGTAACCGGTGACATCACCCTCCCCGAGAACGTGGAGATGGTAATGCCCGGCGACAACGTCACCCTGGAAGTGAAGCTGCTCAACACCATCGCTATGGAGAAAGGCCTCCGCTTCGCTATCCGCGAAGGTGGCCGCACCGTAGGCGCCGGTCAGGTAACTGAAATTCTCGCCTAAACGACTCCCCTGAGTCATTTTCGCGATTGCATGGAAAGTTAAGCGTCTGAATGCAGGCGCTTAACTTTTCCATTTACCGTTCATCATATACCATTTTCCCTGCGGGTCACCCCAAATCGACAATGGTACATCCCTAAATGGTAAATTGCACATTCAAACGGGTGTAGCTCAATTGGCAGAGCACTGGTCTCCAAAACCAGGGGCTGGGAGTTCGAGTCTCTCCACCCGTGCATTTTGAAGGATTGAAGAAAATAGGGATTGAAGGGGGGAGGGATTGAAGGAGATAGGAACTGAAGGGTAGTGTAAAGCATACCCGGCTGATGTCCACCATCCTTCACCCCCTCACTCCATCACCCCCTCACCCCCTCATTCCTTCACCCCCCCCCTCACTCCTTCAATCCTTTATCAATGGACAAGCTGGGACTATACTTACGGGAAAGCTACAACGAGCTCGTACACAACGTGACCTGGCCTCCGTATTCTACCCTACAGACGAATACCATCCTGGTACTGACCGGCTCGGCAATCTTTGCCCTGCTGATCCTGATGATGGATTTCGTTTGGAAGAACGTAGTAGACTTCATCTACAGCACGGGAGGTTAAGCATAACATCGGCATGGCAGACAACAAATGGTACTCGCTGCGAGTGATCAGCGGCAAGGAAAAAAAGATCAAGGAACGGATCGAAAAGGAGATCGAACGCAACGATTGGGGAAGCCACGTTACGAAGATCGTCGTGCCTACCGAGAAAGTGTATAAGATCCGCAGCGGTAAGAAGGTCATCTCCGACCGCAACATCCTGCCGGGTTACATTCTGGTGGAAGCCGATCCTTACGCACTCAATGCGGAAGTCGTGGATGCCATCACCAGCCTGCCCAACGTCATTCACTTCCTCGGAAAGAGCGAGCCGGTGCCTATGCGGGAATCAGAGGCCAACCGCCTGCTTGGTAAGGTAGACGAAAGCCTCGAAGCCGGAGACACCATGATCGAGCCCTTCATCGAAGGGGAGACCATTAAGATCATCGACGGGCCCTTCAACGAGTTTGTCGGAGACATTCAGGAGGTGAACGAAGAAAAGAAAAAACTGAAAGTGATCGTCAAGATCTTCGGTCGCGGCACGGAAGTCGAACTGAATTTCATGCAGGTCGAAAAGCAGTCATAACCTATTAACAAAATTCCACACGTCGGAGAGGCGGGCGCGGCAGTCCCTGCGGAATGAGCGCCAACTTCGTAAGTACGACACAAATAAGTCAACATGGCTAAGGAAGTAGAAACCTTCATCAAACTACAGGTCCGCGGCGGCGCGGCCAACCCGGCCCCCCCGGTCGGTCCGGCACTCGGTGCCAAGGGCGTCAACATCATGGAGTTCTGTAAGCGCTTCAACGCGGCTACCCAGGACAGCCAGGGAAAAGTTCTTCCGGTAGTTATAACCGTATACAAGGACAAGTCCTTCGATTTCGTCATCAAGACCCCACCGGCCGCCGTCCAGTTGCTCGAGGCCGCAAAGCTGAAGAGTGGTTCGAAGGAGCCCAACCGCAACAAGGTAGCTAAGGTAACCTGGGATCAGGTGCGCGCTATCGCCGAAAGCAAAATGCCCGACCTGAACGCCTTCTCCGTAGAGAGCGGCATGAAGATGGTAGCCGGCACGGCCCGCTCCATGGGCATCGTGGTCGATGGCACCCCCCCCTGGGAAGCGTAGGGCTTAGTACAAATCATTTAATCAAGTAGGGAGCGCACTCCGGTGCGCGCTATAAACCTCAAACTATTCAATCATGGCTAAACTTAGTAAGGCGCGCAAAGCCGCCGCTGAGAAAGTCGATGCAACCAAGCAGTACAGCCTCGAGGAGGCCGTTGCCCTCGTCAAGGAGGTCAACGTTGCGAAGTTCAATGCATCGGTAGACGTACACGTACGTCTGGGGATCGATCCCCGCAAGGCTGACCAGGCGCTCCGGGGCACGGTCACCCTCCCCCACGGTACGGGCAAAACCAAGCGCGTACTGGCCTTCGTAACCCCCGATAAGGAGCAGGAAGCACTGGACGCTGGTGCGGACTTCGCCGGACTGGACGAGCTCGTACAGCGGGTAACCGACGGCTGGACGGACTTCGACGTAGTCGTGGCTATGCCCCAAACGATGGCTAAGGTCGGTCGACTGGGTCGCGTACTCGGACCCCGTGGCCTTATGCCGAACCCCAAGACGGGCACCGTAACGATGGACGTAGCTAAGGCGATTTCCGACGTTAAGGGCGGTAAGATTGCCTTCCGCGTAGACAAGTTCGGTATCGTCCACAGCAGCATCGGCCGGGTGGAATTCACTCCCGACCAACTGAAGGACAACGCCAACGAACTGCTCGGTACCCTGGTGCGCATGAAGCCCAGCAGTGCCAAGGGCAACTACATGAAATCGGTGACCATGGCTTCGACCATGAGCCCCGGTATCAAGATCGATCCGAAGACCATCGCCTAACCGTCCTAAATAATATCAACCATGAATAAGACAGATAAAGCGGCGGCCATTGAATCACTGAAGGAGCGTTTCCAAAACAACGACTACTTCTACATTGCCGACGCCTCCACCCTTTCGGTAGAGCAGGTAAACCGCCTGCGCGGTATCTGCTACCAGCGTGGCGTATCCATGCAGGTTGTCAAGAACACCCTGGCCCGCAAGGCCCTCGAGCAACTGCCCGAAGAGAACAACTATGCTCCCCTGTTCGACGCCCTCAAGGGCCCGACCGCGATCATGTTCTCCGAAGTAGGAAACGCTCCCGCCAAGGTGATCAAGGAGTTCCGCGAGGACAAGGGCGAGCGCCCCATCCTCAAGGCCGCCTACATTGCCTCCTCCGTTTACAGCGGCGACGATCAACTCGACCTCCTGGCCAAGCTCAAGAGCCGCGACGAAGTCCTCGCCGATATCCTCACCCTGCTCCAGAGCCCCATGCAGAACCTGCTCGGCGGCTTGAAGGGACAGGGCAGCAAGCTTGCCGGCGCGCTGAAGACCCTCGAGGAAAGAGAAGCCTAAGCTTCTCCCCATTCAACCACAGCTTCCAAGCTGATTACGCATGAGTGCCGCCGCAGATTTTGTGGCGATGCTCGTAAATCACTATTAAATACATTTTTATTATGGCAGACGTAAAAGCAATTGCCGACCAGCTCGTAGAACTTACCATTAAGGACGTTACCGAGCTCCTGCAGATCCTGAAAGACGAACATGGCATCGAGCCCGCAGCCGCCGCAGTAGCGGTAGGTGGTGGAGGAGGTGGCGAAGCTGGTGGCGAAGCCGCAGCCGAGCAAACCGAGTTCGACGTGATCCTGGAATCTGCCGGTGGCAGCAAGCTGAAGGTCGTGAAGGAAGTGAAGACCCTGCTCGGACTCGGTCTGAAAGACGCTAAGGAAATGGTCGACGGTGCTCCAGCCACGCTCAAGTCCGGTGTCGACAAGGCCGAGGGCGAAAGCATCAAGGCCGCTCTCGAAGAGGCCGGTGCTACGGTGGTACTGAAGTAATTCAGTCGCTCCCTTCGAAAGGATACAAGCGCGGGGGCGCGGCCACAGCAGTGGTGGCGTCCCCCGCTTCTTCCTTATTTTGTTAGGCTTAGCGGACAACGGTCCGGCTGGGCCATTCGCGTATAAGAAATCATCTGTACGCGAAACTATCTAGGGGCAACTTCTGTTGTGTTTCTTCGCAATGCCCCATACTTCCGAAGAATTTCCTTCGGAGCACATACCATACCACCCGGATTTCAGCCACCGCGGAAGGCTACCCGGGTTAAATATAAAGGAAAACTGCTAATGACGTCAAACGGCCAGATCCTTAACGCCGAAGAGCAACGGGTGAGCTTCGGTAAGATTAAGCTAACCGATCATTCCCCCGATCTTCTCGAAATCCAATTAAAATCATTCCAGGAATTCTTCCAGCTGGAGACCACGCCCGAAAATCGGGCACTTGAGGGTCTCTACCGGGTATTCCAGGAAAACTTCCCCATCTCCGATACCAGGAACATCTTCAATCTGGAGTTCCTGGATTACTTCGTTGATCCCCCCCGGTACAGCATCGAGGAATGTATGCAGCGTGGCCTTACCTACAGCGTCCCGCTGAAGGCCAAGCTCCGCCTGTCGTGTAACGACGAGGAGCACGTTGACTTTAAAACGATCGTACAGGATGTATTCCTCGGAAACATCCCCTACATGACCCCCAAGGGCACCTTCGTCATCAACGGCGCCGAGCGGGTTATCGTTTCCCAATTGCACCGTAGCCCCGGTGTATTCTTCGGTCAGAATTTCCACCCCAACGGCACGGCAATCTACTCCGCCCGTGTCATCCCCTTCAAGGGAGCCTGGATGGAATTCGCTACCGACATCAATACGGTGATGTACACCTACATCGACCGGAAGAAGAAATTCCCCGTCACGACGCTTCTCCGCGCCATTGGTTTCGACTCAGATAAGTCGATCCTCGACCTGTTCGATCTGGCCGACGAGGTAGCTAATACCCGCGAAGCCCTGACCGCCGCCATCGGCCGGAAACTCGCCGCCCGCGTACTGCGTGCCTGGACGGAAGATTTCGTCGACGAAGACACGGGCGAGCTCGTCATTCTCGAGCGTAACGAGATCATCCTCGAACGCGACACGGTCCTGACGGAAGACAATATTGAAGAAATCCTGAGTGCCGACGGCATCGAAAACATCATCCTGCAGAAGGAAGATGTCGGCATGGACTACAGCATCATCTACAATACCCTGCAGAAGGATCCTTCGAGCAGTGAAATTGAAGCGGTGCAGTACATCTACCGCCAGCTACGCGGCAGCGATCCCCCCGATGAAGAAACCGCCCGCGGTATCATCGATAAGTTGTTCTTCAGCGACAAGCGCTATAACCTCGGAGAGGTAGGCCGCTACAAGATCAACCGCAAACTCAACGCCGGCACCGACGACGAAATCCTGGTACTCACCAAGGAGGACATCATCGCTATCGTCAAGTACCTGGTCGGGTTGATGAACCAGCGTGCCGAAATCGACGACATCGATCACCTGAGCAACCGCCGCGTTCGCACGGTAGGGGAGCAGTTGTACGCCCAGTTCGGCGTCGGACTGGCCCGTATGGCCCGTACCATCCGGGAACGGATGAACGTAAGGGACAACGAGGTTTTCACCCCGATCGATCTGATCAACGCCCGTACCCTCTCCAGCGTCATCAACTCGTTCTTTGGCACCAGCCAGCTGAGCCAGTTCCTGGACCAGACGAACCCACTTTCGGAGATCACCCACAAGCGGCGGATCTCCGCCCTCGGACCTGGGGGTCTAAGTCGGGAGCGCGCCGGATTCGAAGTTCGTGACGTTCACTACAGCCACTACGGCCGCCTGTGTACCATCGAAACGCCGGAAGGTCCTAACATCGGCCTCATCTCCACCCTCTGCGTTCACGCAAAGGTGAACAAGATGGGCTTCCTCGAAACTCCCTACCGGGCCGTCGCCGACAGCCAAGTGGTGATGGAAGGCGATCCGATCTACCTCAGTGCCGAGGGAGAAGACTTTAAGAAGATCGCTCAGGCCAACGCGACGATCGACGAAAAGGGTGCCTTCACCAGCGACCGCGTAAAGGCGCGTGACCACGGTGACTTCCCCGTTCTTGAGCCGTCGGAGATCGAATTCATGGACGTAGCCCCCAACCAGATTGTGGGCGTATCGGCCTCGATGATTCCCTTCCTCGAAAACGATGACGCCAACCGTGCCCTCATGGGCTCGAACATGCAGCGTCAGGCCGTACCCCTACTTCAGCCCGCCAGCCCCATCGTGGGTACCGGCCTCGAAGCTAAGGTGGCCCGCGACAGCCGCATGCTCATCAATGCCGAAGGCGAAGGAACGGTCGAGTACGTAGATGCTAACGAGATCATCGTTCGCTACGAGCGTTCGGAGGAAGATCGTCAGGTCTCCTTCGACGACGATACCAAGACCTACCGCCTGACCAAGTTCCTGCGGACCAACCAGGGAACCTGCGTAAACCTGAAGCCGATTGTCCGCCGCGGACAGAAGGTCAAGGAAGGCGATATCCTCTGTGACGGCTACGCTACAGAAAAAGGCGAACTGGCCCTCGGTCAGAACCTCAAAGTGGCGTTTATGCCATGGAAGGGGTACAACTTTGAGGATGCCATCGTACTCAGCCAGCGCGTAGTGCGGGAAGACATCTTCACCAGCCTCCACATCGAGCACTTCGAACTCGACGTGCGCGATACCAAACTCGGTGAGGAAGAACTTACCAACGACATCCCAAACGTTAGTGAAGAAGCCACCAAAGACCTGGACGAGAATGGCATCATCCGTGTCGGTGCCTGGGTCAAGGAAGGCGACATCCTGATTGGTAAGATCACTCCGAAGGGAGAAAGCGATCCGACGCCGGAGGAAAAGCTGCTGCGTGCGATCTTCGGCGACAAGGCCGGTGACGTAAAGGATGCCTCGCTGAAGGCCAGCCCCTCGCTGAAGGGTGTGGTCATCGGTAAGGACCTCTTCAGCCGTACCAAGAAGGAGCAGTCCCAGAAAGATGCCGAAAAGATCGAACTTCAGAAATTGGAGGACGAGCACAAAGTGAACCTCAACAACCTGAAGACCCTCCTCGTAGATAAGCTGGACAAGCTCATCCGCGGTCGGGCCAGCCAGGGCGTCAACACCATCTACGGTGAAGTCGTCGTGCCTAAGGGAGAGAAATTCACCCAGAGCCTGCTGCGTGAAGTGGATTACACCACCATCGACTACAGCGGCTGGACCACCAGTGACGAGCTCAACAGCCTCATCGCCCGCCTGCTGCACAACTACAGCATCAAGGTCAACGAGGAAGTGGGTCGCTACAAGCGCGAAACATTTAACATCAGCGTGGGCGATGAACTGCCCGCCGGTGTGCTGAAGCTCGCTAAGGTCTACCTCGCCAAGAAGCGTAAGCTGAAGGTAGGGGATAAGCTCGCCGGCCGTCACGGTAACAAAGGAATTGTGAGCCGCATCGTCCGCGATGAGGACATGCCCTTCCTCGAAGACGGTACCGCGGTCGACATCATCCTCAACCCCCTCGGCGTACCCTCGCGGATGAACCTCGGACAGATCTTCGAGACCGTTCTCGGATGGGCCGGTGAGAAACTGGGAATGAAGTTCGCCACTCCGATCTTCGATGGTGCAAGCCAGGACGAGATCGAGGAGTACATCCAGAAGGCCAAACTGCCGAGTCTCGGTCAGGCATACCTCTACGACGGTGAAACGGGCGACCGCTTCCACCAGCAGGCTACGGTAGGCGTGATCTACATGCTCAAGCTCAGCCACATGGTTGACGATAAGATGCACGCTCGCTCGATCGGACCCTACTCCCTCATTACCCAGCAGCCGCTTGGTGGTAAGGCACAGTTTGGTGGTCAGCGCTTCGGTGAGATGGAAGTTTGGGCGCTTGAAGCGTTCGGTGCCTCCAATATCCTGCAGGAGCTACTCACGATCAAGTCGGACGACATTCAGGGACGTGCCAAGGCCTACGAGGCCATCGTCAAGGGCGATAACCTCCCCGAGCCGAATATCCCCGAGTCGTTCAACGTACTGGTACACGAACTCCGTGGACTGGCGCTGGACGTCAAGTTCGACTAGTCGGATAGCTGAATTTCCGGCTCCAAAGGGAGTCGATAATTTTTGAAAACTAAGGTTAGGCGGGGACGCAGGTGCATTGCTCCCGCGACCCCGCCCGACCTTCTCTATAAAATCAATTATGGCATTTAAGAAGAGTACAAACCTCCAGAAGCAGGACTTCGATGCGATCACCATCAGCCTGTCGAGCCCGGACGATATCCTGGAGCGTAGCTACGGTGAGGTGCTGAAGCCCGAGACCATCAACTACCGTAGCTATAAGCCGGAACGTGATGGACTTTTCTGTGAGCGCATCTTCGGCCCCGTTAAGGACTATGAATGCTACTGTGGCAAGTACAAGCGCATCCGCTATAAGGGGATCGTCTGTGACCGCTGTGGCGTCGAAGTAACGGAAAAGAAAGTGCGGCGCGAACGCATGGGCCACATTCGCTTGGTGGTGCCCGTCGTGCATATCTGGTTCTTCAAATCACTACCTAATAAGATCGCCTACCTGCTCGGATTTAGCTCCAAGCACCTGGAAAGCATCATTTACTACGAGCGCTACGTGGTCATCAATCCCGGTATCCGGGAGAGTGAGGAGATCATGCACAAGACCCTGCTCACGGAGGAGCAGTACCTTGATATTCTCGAGACCCTGCCCCCCGAGAACCAGCAACTGGAAGACGGTCACCCCGACAAGTTTGTCGCCAAGATGGGTGCCGAAGCAGTGCGGGACCTGCTCGAGGGACTGAAGCTCGACGAACTGAGTTTCCAGCTTCGCCACCAGGCCAATACCGAAACCAGCCAGCAACGTAAGAGCGAAGCACTCAAGCGCCTGCGTGTAGTGGAAGCTTTCCGCGATGCCCAGGAAAACGTAACCAACAAGCCGGAATGGACGATCATCCAGTACCTGCCCGTTGTTCCACCGGAACTGCGCCCGCTGGTGCCCCTGGACGGTGGCCGTTTTGCGTCTTCCGACCTCAACGACCTCTACCGCCGGGTAATCATCCGCAACAACCGCCTGAAGCGCCTGCTGGAGATCAAAGCTCCCGAAGTCATCCTGCGCAACGAAAAGCGGATGCTGCAGGAGGCCGTCGATAGCCTCTTCGACAACAGCCGTAAATCCAACGCCGTAAAGGCCGAGGGTGGACGTGCGCTGAAGTCGCTCTCCGACATCCTGAAGGGTAAGCAGGGCCGTTTCCGTCAGAACCTCCTCGGTAAGCGGGTAGACTACTCGGGCCGTTCGGTCATCGTAGTAGGACCTACGCTGAAGCTGCACGAATGTGGTATTCCGAAGGGAATGGCCGCCGAACTCTTCAAGCCGTTCATCATCCGTAAGCTCATCGAGCGCGGTATCGTGAAGACGGTGAAGTCGGCTAAGAAACTTGTTGACCGCAAAGAGCCCGTAATCTGGGAAATCCTGGAAAACATCCTGCGCGGACACCCCGTCATGCTTAACCGGGCACCAACGCTTCACCGTCTTTCGATCCAGGCCTTCCAGCCGAAACTGATCGAAGGAAAGGCGATCCAACTGCACCCCCTCGTCTGTTCGGCCTTCAACGCCGACTTCGACGGTGACCAGATGGCCGTCCACGTGCCGCTGAGCCAGGCTGCTATCCTGGAAGCCCAGGTGCTGATGCTTTCGGCCCACAACATGCTTAACCCGCAGAACGGTACTCCCGTGACCCTTCCTTCTCAGGATATGGTACTGGGTCTGTACTACATCACCAAGCAGCGTCGCAGCGAAGGCGAAGTGAAGGTGAAGGGCGAGGGACGCAAGTTCTACAGCTCGGAAGAGGTGATGATCGCCTACAACGAGGGACAACTGGACCTGCACGCCATCATCCACTGCCGGGTACCCCAGGAAGACGAGAACGGCAAAATGAAACTGAAGCTGATCGAGACCACTACTGGTCGCGTGATGTTCAACAGCGCCGTTCCCAAGGGCATGCCCTTCGTCAATGTACTCCTGACCAAGAAGAACCTGAAGCTGGTCATCGCCGACATCCTCGAGCGGTCCAACTTTGCCATTACGGCTACCTTCCTGGACAAGATCAAGGATATGGGCTTCACCTGGGCATTCAAGGGCGGACTGTCCTTTAACCTCGGTGACCTCATCACCCCATCCGTAAAGCAAGATGTACTTACCCAGGCCCGCGCAGAAGTGGACGAGGTGATGGACAACTTCAACATGGGTCTGATCACCAACAACGAGCGCTACAACCAGATCATCGATAAGTGGACGTACGCCGATAACCAAATCACCAACACCCTCATGCAGGAGTTGGCCGAGCACAAGCAAGGCTTCAACTCCGTGTACATGATGCTGGATAGCGGTGCCCGTGGTTCCACTCAGCAGATTAAGCAGCTGTGTGGTCTGCGTGGACTGATGGCCAAGCCGAAGAAGTCAAACGACAGCGGCCCGGCGGTAATCGAGAACCCGATCCTTTCCAACTTCGTGGACGGACTTTCGGTACTCGAATACTTCATCTCCACTCACGGTGCCCGTAAGGGTCTGGCCGATACGGCCCTCAAGACGGCCGACGCCGGTTACCTGACGCGCCGTCTGGTAGACGTAGCCCAGGACGTAGTCATCATGGAGGAGGATTGCGAAACCCTCCGCGGTATCGATACCTCCGCCCTGAAGGAGAACGACAAGGTCGTGGAAAGTCTGACCAGCCGCATCGCCGGTCGCTACTCCCTCCACGATATCGTACACCCCGTAACCGATGAAGTGATCGTGAAGGCCGATGAATACATCGACGACCGCACGGCCAAGTACATCGAAGACGAGGGCATCGAAGAAGTGACCATCCGCTCCGTTCTCACCTGTGAGGTCAAGCGTGGTGTTTGCGGTAAGTGCTACGGTAAGAACCTCGCTACCGGCCGTAAGGCAGAAATGGGGGATGCCGTCGGTATCATCGCGGCCCAGTCGATCGGTGAACCCGGAACCCAGCTGACCCTGCGTACCTTCCACGTGGGTGGTATTGCCTCGGTAACCCGTGCGGAAAGCGAACTGGTATCGAAGTTCAACGGTAAGGTAGTCTTCGATGGCGTTCGCGTCGTGACCGCCGAAAACGACATGGGCGATAAGCAGGACGTCGTACTGTCCCGCTCCGGCGAGATCAAGATCGTCGATCCGGAAACCAGCAAAGTATACGCTACCCAGCACCTTCCCTACGGTGGTACCATCCACATTAAGGACGGACAGGACATCAAGAAGGGCGACGTCATCGTAGAGTGGGACCCCTACAACGCGGTGATCATCTCCGAATTCAAGGGTATTGCTCGCTTCAGCGACATTGACGAAGGCGTTACCTTCCGCACCGAGCGCGACGACCAGACCGGCTTCGAAGAGAAGGTGGTCATGGAAACCCGCGACCGGAAGAAGATTCCGACCATCTCTATCCTGAGCAAGGACGGAGAGGAACTCCGCAGCTACAACCTGCCCGTCGGCGCCTACATCAGCATCGAAGACGGTGCCGAGGTGGCCATTGGCGAGAAGATCGTCAAGATCCCCCGGAAGCTGGGTAAGATTGCGGATATCACCGGTGGTCTGCCCCGGGTAACGGAGCTTTTCGAGGCCCGTAATCCGAGCAATCCGGCCGTTGTTTCCGAAATCGACGGCGTGGTCACCTTCTCCAAGAAGATCAAGCGCGGTAACCGTGAACTGATCGTAGAGGCGAAGGACGGGCAGAAGCGCAAGTACCTCATCAACCTGAGCAAGCACATCCTCGTACAGGACCAGGATTTCGTGCGCGCCGGCATGCCGCTCTCCGATGGAGCGATCGCGCCACGCGACATTCTCGACATCAAAGGTCCCTTCGCCGTACAGACCCACCTGGTCAACGGTGTACAGGAAGTATACCGCTCGCAGGGTATCACGATCAACAACAAGCACATCGAGTCCATCGTACGGCAGATGATGCGCCGCGTAGAAATCGTGGACAGCGGCGACACCACCTTCCTGGAAGGGGAGGCTGCCGAGCGCTACGAGTTCTTCGAGCAGAACGACTGGATCTTCGACAAGAAGGTCATCACCGACGCCGGTCAGAGCGAGAAGCTTAAGGAAGGTCAGATCGTAACCATGCGCCAGGTGCGTGAGGAGAACAGCTACCTGAAGCGTAACGACCTGAAGGGTGTTGCTTACCGCGATGCCCAGGCCGCTACTTCCTTCCCGCTGCTGCAGGGTATCACGAAGTCCAGCCTCGGTACGCCCAGCTGGATCAGTGCCGCCTCCTTCCAGGAGACGACGAAGGTTCTTTCTACCGCCGCCATTGCCGCCAAGCGCGACTACCTGGAGGGCCTGAAGGAGAACGTCATCGTCGGCAAGCGGATCCCAGCCGGTACCGGTATGCGCAAGTACGACCGCCTGTTCGTCACCACGAAAGAACAGCAGGAAGCCTGGGAAGCACGGCAGGCCGCCTTCGCCGAGGAGGAGGAAGCCGCCCGCGACGCCGAACAAGCCGAACTGGCTTCGGAAGAGCCCGCCGAATAGGCCGCAACCGACTGAATGAACAACGCCCCGCCGGAAGCTTCCGGCGGGGCGTTTTATGTTTGGGGGGGCGTGATCGCTTAGTTGACCCGCGACAAGGTATAGAGGGCCGTCTGTTGTTGGTAACTCTCCGCACCGTTACCGGTTCGCGTTTCCTCGTGGTCGATCTCGACGGCTAATTCGGTTTCGGATAGGGTCAGTATGGTAGCTTTCCCCGTATTGCCCTGGTCGTCGCTGGTGGTTAGGACGTTGCCGTTCAGTTCCCATGCTCCCGTGCCAAGTATGTCGGACAACGTGATGATCCTGGAGGAACTCTGACCGTTCAAAACCGTCGTAACCTCCATGCTGAACGTGCCTTCGCTATCCGCCCTTCCATCGGGATGAAAAGTGATGACGTAATCAGTGGGCTCTACCAATACATTGGTGAAGTCAGCCCGGTACTCGGTCCCCTGGGAGGTGGTCGTGGAGTAACCGATGGCGCTTCCCTCCTCCATTGACCAACTCCCCGCCAGGGAAGCATCGAAGGAGATGTCGTCGTCGGAGCCGCAGGACTGAAAGCCAAAGCCGGCCAGGCATAGGAATAAAAGGGTGGATAGTCTCATAAGAATTGGGGTTGATGAATGTGTAGATGCGATCGCCAACCATTCTCGATGCGGCATAAGCGCGTCAGAATAGGCGATATAAAATTTCGTGCCGTAAAGATAGACCCGGTAATGAAATATCTATGCGTTTGGCAAATAAGGCGGACGTAAACTGTAGAACTAAGAGAACAACGGTATATGGTGGCTCATGCGGCCGGATCACGGACGAAATGTCGCTCGATGTTATAAACTGAAGGGGATAGCTGAAAAGCTGAATAGCCAAGTATCGACGTAACCCTCACATTAGAGAGGTATTAAACGTCGATTCTATGCAACATCAATTCTCGCTCCGTCGGAGCAACCACGACTTCTCGAAGCTGCCGCTTTTAAATCGCTCGTCCGATGTCATATAACCTGAAAACGGGCGACGTCACCGAATGGGAGATCACCCTGGACGACTATTCCAAAACGCCGAAATACCGACAGCTGGTAAACTCGATCTCCCACGCGATCGAGGACGGACTACTTCGGGTCGGCGATAAACTGCCATCCGTCAATCGATTACTGATCGAGCACGACATCTCGCGGGTCACCGTGGTGCGGGCTTACGACCTGCTCAAGAAAAAGGAAGTGATCGAAAGCGTTCCCGGTAAAGGGTACTACGTGAAACTAAGGGAGGAGGGTCGGCGTCCGCGCATCCTGCTTTTGTTCAACAAACTCAGCGCCCACAAAAAGCTGATCTACGACGCATTTTCCAGGACCCTGGGGGAGGAGGCAAGCATCTACTTCTACGTCTACAACAACGACTTCAACCTCTTTAAGAACATCATTCAGACCAGTCTGGGTAAGGATTATACGCACTACGTACTCATTTCACACTTCCTGGAGGGAGGAGAAAATGCCCTGGATGTGATTGGGCAAATCCCTCCGGAAAAGCTGGTCATCCTGGATAAACAAATCGAAGGGATTAGCGGAGAGTTGGCCAGCATTTACCAGGATTTTGAGCGAGACATCTATTGTGCGCTCACGGAGATGAGGGACAAGCTGTCGTCTTATCAGAGACTCAAATTGATTTTTCCGGACGATACCTACCATCCCGTTACCATCAAAGACGGGTTTCTGCGATTCTGCGCCGAGTACGCCTTCAACGGCTGCGTGGTCAGCGATATCGCTACCGGAGACATCCGTGCCGGAGACGCCTTCATCAACCTGATGGAAGACGATCTGGTCACCCTGATCAAGCGGTCGAAGGAGCTGAAACTAAAGATTGGTGAGGAAGTAGGCATTATATCCTACAACGAAACCCTGCTCAAGGAGGTCCTGCTCAACGGAATCACCACGGTATCCACTGATTTTGGCCTACTCGGACAAACGGCGGCCGAATGCATCCTGCACGGTCGCAAGGAACGAATCGCCAATCCCTTCCACGTCAAGTTCCGCAACTCGCTTTAACGTACCGTCGGCCGTTCGGGGGTGGGTGGTTCCGCCTGAGGTACTTCTTTTGTCGGGAACGCAGGTGCAATGATCGCGCGGCCGGATCCACTCCCCGGGCCATAATGCAGCCCAACAACTCCCAGCTTCCTCCCAACTCATACCGGGGTAATAGCTAGCCAAGTCAGGAGTTCGATTCCAATTATTTGCAGAACAGTGCGGAACAGTTAATATCATTTTGCCGAATACCTTGCATGCAAATAATATTTTGACTGCGGCGCATCAATGTAGTTAGGCACCATACCACGTCAATCAAATTCAGGATTATGAAACCGACAATTTTCGCAACTACCAGGTTAAAGCGCATACTTCTTCTGGCACTCATATTGGGTGGGGTACACACCGCCTGGGGCCAGCAAACGCTATCCGGGTCAGTCTACGACGAAGAAAATGGTGAGCCGCTCATCGGAGCCAGCATCATCATTCCGGGCGGTACCGGACTTGGCACGGTCACGGACATAAACGGTGAATTTGCACTCGAACTGCCGGAAGGGGTGGAGGAAGTCGAAATTTCCTATACGGGGTATGCTCCACAGATAATTTCGACGGTCGGCCGTTCCGAGATCACCGTTAACCTGGCGAGTGGAGCCGTACTCGATGAAGTCGTCGTGATCGGCTACGGAACCCAGAAAAAGGCGGACGTGACCGGAGCGATCGCCAGCTTCGATGCCGAAAATCTGGACGAACGGCCCATCGTACGGGTAGATCAGGCACTTGTCGGACAGATGGCCGGTGTCCGGGTTCAGCAGACGAGCGGCCTGCCCGGTGCCGGCTTCAGCATACAGATCCGGGGCACGGGTTCCATCGGGGCGAACAACGAGCCACTCTACGTAGTCGACGGCTTTCCCCTCGAAGTGTCCGGACAAAGCAGCAGTGGCGGTTTCGGACAGGGCAACCCCCTGGACAATATTAGCCCCAACGACATACAGTCGATCGAAGTGCTGAAGGACGCCGCGGCCGCAGCCATTTACGGATCGCGCGCTTCCAACGGGGTCGTCCTCATCACCACCAAGCAGGGCAATCAGGGCCGGGCGCAAATTTCCTTGAATACCAGCTACGGATTCAATAAAACGGCTAAGAAACTCGACGTGCTCTCGGCAGAGGAGTGGGTGGACCGCGCGCAGGAAGTGATCGACTACAACTGGGTGAACTCCGGCGAGGGGCGTACGGCCAGTCAGACATCAGCCGAGCGGCAGGCCATCATCGGAGGCTTCAACAGCAACCTGATCAAGGATGAGCGTTGGGACCCGCCCGGACATCCCGGATTGACTTACGTTGACTGGCAGGACGAAATGTTCCGTACCGGCGCACTACAAAATTACAGTCTTTCTGCCCGGGGGGGCAACGACTTCGTTCGCTACTATGTATCGGGTGACTACCTCGATTCGGAGGGAATCGCAATCGGCGTAGGCTACAAGCAGTATTCGGCCCGTGCGAACCTGGAAGTGACCGCGAACGACCGCCTGACTCTGGGAGTCAATATTGCTCCATCCTATTCGATCGCGAGCGACCCCGGCGTAGAGGGCAAGGATCAGCAGATGCACATTGCGGCGGGTATGGCCCCCGTGGTGGAGGATTCCGTCGGGCTGGATGCCAATACGGGGCGCTTCGGCGTGTACAACTGGGGCAACTCACGCTCCAGCCCCGTACGGGTGATCGAGAATTCGATCGGGGACAGAAAGATTTTCCGGACCCTTAGCACCGTCTACGCCGAATACCAACTGGCCGAGGGCATTAGGTTCCGCTCTTCCTTCAACCTGGATAACGTCGACCAAAACGACAAAAGCTACGTGCCTGCCTTCGTGACCCGCAACCGCACCGCGGGCGGCAGCTACACCGGCTACCGGCGGCAAACCTTCGTAAATGAGAATACGGTATCCATCGACCGTACCCTCGGTACCATCCACAGCCTGTCTGCGGTACTCGGCACCAGCTATAACACCTCCAAATTTGACAACTTCGCGATCCGGGTGTCCGGCGGCTTTAACTCCGATGTCGTTACGACCCTGAATGCCGCTAATATCAACGCGGGAAGCACCTTCACGGCGGAAACGAGGAATACGCTGGTTTCCTTTTTCGGCCGGCTGCAGTACAGCCTAAACGATCGTTACTTACTTACCGGCTCACTGCGCCGGGATGGGTCATCACGTTTCGGTCCCGATACCAAGTGGGGAATCTTCCCCTCGGTATCCGCCGGATGGCGGGTATCGGAGGAGCCCTTCATGCAGAATGTGGGATTGATCAATACGCTGAAACTGCGCGGCAGCTGGGGGATTTCCGGAAACAACGGCATTGGCAATTACTCCCACGTATCGATTCTGGGCTTTGATAATTACTCCTTCGGGGGTTCCCTGGCACCGGGGCAGGTGCCCGGCAACTTCGCCAACTCGGCGCTGAGCTGGGAAAAGTCCGAAACCATAAATTTCGGTCTTGATCTGGGCTTCTTTGAAAACCGGATTTACACTTCGTTCGACTACTACACCAAGCGCAATTCGGACCTCCTGCTGAGTATTCCCGTGCCGACGGCCGTCGGGTTCTCTTCCGCGCTGACCAACATCGGTGAGGTGCTCAATCAGGGGTGGGAGATCGAGCTGACGACGCGTAACCTCACGGGCGGCTTTAAGTGGAATACGAGTATAAACTTCAGCCACAACACCAATGAGGTCGTGCAACTCGGTCCGGAAAACTCGCCCATCCTCGGTGGAGCCTTCGACATCAACCACAATATTCTGAAAGTCGGGGAACCCATGTACAGCCTGTACGTGGTGCAGCAGGACGGCATTCTGAGCCGCGCCGACATCGAGGCTGGCGTGGCCCTCTACGGCAACCAGGTCGAAGGGGATCCCCGCTACGTTGACGCCAACGGCGACGGGGTGATCTCTCCGGAAGACCGTGTGCTTTCCGGTCACCCGAACCCCGATTACGTGTGGGGGATTACCAACAGCTTCAACTTCAAGGGCTTCGACCTCAGTGTGCTGCTGCAGGGACAGTGGGGCGGCAAGATCTACTCCACCTTCGGGCGGGGACTCGATCGCACGGGTATGGGTTTTGCCGAAAACACCCTCGGCCTGCACCGCGATCGCTGGCGTAGTGCCGAAGATCCGGGGGCCGGACAACGGGGCAAAGCCTACTCCTCCTTCGGACGAATCAAGAATACCGATTGGTTGTACCCAAGCGACTACTGGAGGGTAAGGAATATCACGCTGGGCTACGACCTAGGCTCCCTGATTCAAGTGAACGGCATCAGTAAGGCGCGCATCTACGCCAACGTCGAGAACTACTTCGGTGGTGATAAGTACGACGGCGGTTACAACCCCGAGGCGGTCAATAACAGCGGGGACGACTACGGGGCCTTCCCCTTGTCCAAGTCCGTCGTTTTCGGACTCAACCTCACATTCTAACCGCAAAAATCCAACGATATGTACAAGTTTGCAATACTACCTCTACTATTTCTTTCGCTTACTTCGTGTGAGGACGAGCTCAATCTGGCACCCATCTCGGAAGTTGGCAGCAATGGCTTCTTTACCAATGCCGGCGACTTTGAGCAGGCCGTAAACGGCATCTATGCCAGTCTGGGCGTGACGGGCGGCGGTGATTATCCCAGCATGTACGTCATCCTGGATGAGTCCCGATCGGACAATATTTATTCCCCCGGAAACGCCGGCGTGCGTGACTGGAACGCCATCAACAATTTCCTGCCGACCATCGCTACGCTGGGAACCGTAGAGCGCGCCTGGAATATTGGATTCAACGGGATCATGCGGGCCAATACGGTACTGGACGAACTCGCGGCCAACGGCGGGGTGATCGGTGATGGAGGACTCGCCACCCGCTTTGAAGCCGAGGCAAGATTCCTGCGGGCATTCTACTACTTCGATCTGGTGAAATGGTACGGGCGGGTACCCCTCATCGAAACCTTCGTTACTCCCGATGAGGCACTGGAAATTGCCCGCTCACCGGTAGAGGACGTATATGCGCTGATCATCGCCGACCTGGAGTACGCCATCGCCAACTTGCCCGCTGCCCACTCCGGTTTGGACAAGGGACGGGCAACTTCCCTGGCCGCCAGGGGTATCCTAGCCCGGGTCTACCTGACCCGTTCCGGTCCCGTGCTCCATTCGGAAGGACCCTGCCTAGCCTCCGGTGAATACGACAAGGCCGCCGCACTACTCGATGACATCATCAGCAGCAACCAGTTTGGGATGGTGGATGACTACGGGGCGATCTTCGATTACGACAACGAGGGCAATGCCGAGATCGTCTGGGACATCCAGTTCATCTCCGGTGGGGTAGGGGCAGGCGGCTACTATCCGACCGAATACTACGATGAGGGCTGGGCCCGCGTGAACCTCCCCTTCGCCGGTGGCAATCCCGGCGACGGCTCCAAGCGGGTATCACAGGATCTGCTTAATTCCTACGAAGAGGGCGATCTGCGCGTGGCCGAGACCTTCCTCCTGAATTACGTCAACGACAACGGCGAAACCGTAGATGCCCAGTTCTTCGACAAGTACACCGATGTCGCCAAAGCCGGTGGCGATCGCTTCGATTGGTCGCTGAACTACCCCATCATCCGCTACACCGACGTGCTCCTGTTGCGTGCCGAAGCTACCCTACAGGGGGCTTCGGGAACACAGGAAAGTGTGGATGCCGTAGTAAATGCCGTACGTCAGCGTGCCGGCCTCGACGAAATATCCGGTGTTACCCTCGACGTACTGCTCGAAGAACGGCGCCGGGAATTTGCGGGAGAAAACTTGCGGTGGGACGACCTCGTCCGTACGGGCCGGGTAGTCGATGTAATGAATGATTTCATCGCTACGGAAGACGATAACGACAAGATGCAAACCGTAACTACGGATGACATCATTTACCCCGTTCCCCAACAGCAGCTGGACGTAAAGCAGGGACTGTATAGCCAGAATCCCGGATACTAACCGAAGTACCTACGCTTCGCGATAATCTCACTGCTCCCGTACAACTCCTAATTCTACAGTATGCTTCCAACCTCCTGCATAAAGTTTGGCCTGATCATCGCCGTTCTCGCGGCGGTGTGCGGTGATCTTGCCGCAAAGGTCCGGTTGCCCGATATCCTGACGGATCATATGGTGTTGCAGCGGGATCAGGAAGTACCCATCTGGGGATGGGCGGACCCGGGGGTGACCGTCACTGTTACCTTCGCCGGGCAAATACACCGGACCCAGGCTGATGAAGCGGGCAATTGGTCGGTACGCCTTACTCCCCTGCAAGCATCTAATAAGCCGCGGAATTTGATCATTACCGACAGCGACACCCTGACCCTATCGGATATTTTGGTGGGCGAGGTATGGCTGTGTACCGGACAGTCGAATATGCAGTGGCGCCTCCTCGAATCCGCAGGGGGCGAGGAGGCGATCGCGGCCGCTGACCATCCCGAGGTTCGGCTGTACAACGTCAGCCGGAGCGTCGCCTTCGGCCGTGAAGCAGGAAAACTGGGTGAATGGCAACCCTGTACATCCGAATCGGTTGCTTCCTTTTCCGGGGTAGGGTACTTTTTCGGACTCGAACTGTACCGCCGCCTGGGCATTCCGGTAGGACTGATCAACGCCTCCTACGGCGGGTCGCAGGCGGAGGCGTGGACGCCCCGGGATTACCTGGCGGCATCCGCAGATCTGAAGCCTACCATAGAACGGGAGGAAGTGTGGAAAGCGGAACGTCCGCGGGTGCAGGCGGCTTACGACCGGGAGATAGCCGAATGGAAAGCCGCTAATGCAGAAGCGCGGCAACCGCGCGTCCCCGATGCACTGCGCGACTACCGCATTGCAGGATCTATTTACGGCAATATAATTGCCCCCCTGATTCCATATGCCATCCGTGGGGCCGCCTGGTACCAGGGGGAATCGAACGAGGAACGGGCGGAGCAGTACGAGGAGTTACTCGCTACGATGGTCCGGGCCTGGCGCGAGAAATGGGGGCAGGGAGTTTTTCCCTTTGCCGTTATCCAGCTTCCGAATTTTCGGGCCTCTTCCGCAACCCCGGAAGACCTGGCCTGGAGTCACCTGCGCGATCGCCAACGACGGGTAGCGGAGCGGCTGCCCCATATGGGGCTCATCGTAACCATCGACGTCGGTGAGGCAGACGATATTCACCCCACGAATAAGTACGACGTAGGTATGCGGCTGGCCCGGTACGCCCTCAGTAGCGTCTACGGTGAGGAAGGGGTTGCCGGCGGACCCCGGTTTCAACGGGCGGAATTCAGCGAAGGGACGGCTACTCTTTTCTTCGATCGGGTAGGTGAGGGACTGCGTACACGTGACGGCGGTCCGCCGCAGGAGTTTGCCCTGGCCGGTCCCGACGGAACGTGGCACTGGGCACGGGCGGCAATCGAGGGTCCCGATAAGGTGATCGTACGGTCGCATTTGGTCACTGAGCCGCGAGCGGTCCGCTACGCCTTCAGTAACAATCCCGACAATCCGAACCTGACCAACGAGAGCGGAGTCCCCGCCTCGCCCTTCCGTTCCGACGACTGGCCGGGACCAACCCACGGCAAGCGGTGATCTTACCTAGAAACACGACGAAATTCCTCCCAATGCGATACATCCTTACCGGTATGCTTACCCTCTTACTCGGCCCGCCCGGCCTGACTGCCCAGGCGCAACTCCCCGTGCTGATGACCGGCGGACAAAGCAGCATGCCACCGGAATGGGTAGATGAAACCACGGGGCACCGACTGATCAGGCTGACCGAAGCGGGGAACACGCGCAGCTTCTATTTTCACAACGACCCCTTCCTGAAGAGCGCGGACGGGCAGGATGATCTCATGGTTTACTACGGAGACGTGGAGGGAGTGAGTCAGCTCTTTACGATTAACCTTGGCACCCGCGTTCCCCGCCAAATAACCTCCGCCCCCGGCCGCAAACGCGGGGAAATACTGGGAAAAAAACGGCGGGAAGTGTTTTACCAGGTGCAGGATACGGTGTTTGCCACCCACGTAGATAGCCGCGAAACCCGGAAGGTGTTCGTCTTTCCGGAAGACTTCAAGGCATCCATCACTACCCTGAATGCCGACGAGACGAAGCTGGCCGGCACCTGGGCCTCTCCGGAAAAGGACAGCATTCTGGCCAAGCACCCCAGCAAGGGGGAATTTTTCGACCGCATCTTCGATGCTAAACTGCTGCACAAGCTATTCTACATCGATATCGAGACGGGCGAGTTAGAGTCCATTCACGCCGAACGCACCTGGCTCGGGCACATTCAGTTCTCTACTACCGACCCCGATCTGCTGATGTTTTGTCACGAGGGTCCCTGGCATAAGGTGGACCGGATCTGGAACATCGACATCGCCACCAAGGAGGTAAAAAAGATTCACGAGCGAACCTTGCACCGGGAGATTGCCGGACACGAATTCTGGAGCTGGGACGGAGAAACCATCTGGTACGACCTGCAGATACCGCGCGGCGAGACCTTCTACCTCGCGGGATACGATGTAACAGGGGGGGCCATGAAGAAGTATGCCATGGATCGCAACGAGTGGTCCATTCACTTCAATATCTCTCCCGATCAGCGGCTGTTTGCCGGCGATGGCGGCGACCCTTCCCAGGTAGCCCGGGCCGAGGATGCCCAGTACATCTATCTGTTCGAACCCCGGGGCAACCGGCTACAATCTACCCGACTGGTCGATATGCAGCACCACGATTACCAGCTGGAGCCGAACGTACACTTTACCCCCGACCAGCGGTGGATCGTATTCCGCGCTAACTTCGAAGGAAGCAGCCACATCTACGCGGTTGAGATCGAACCCTACCAAAAATAAGCTTACATGCCTCGATATTCTATCAACCTGAGCCTACTCCTTGGCGTGTGCCTGGTGGTATTTACTACCTGTGGCCGGGTCGTCAGTCAGTCCCAGCCCGTCCCCGAATGGCCGGAAGTGACGAGCGACAACCAGATCTGGACCCGCTGGTGGTGGCATGGCAGTTCCGTCACCGAAGCGGGCATCACTGCGGAGTTGCAATCGCTAAGCGAAGCCGGCTTCGGAGGGGTGGAACTCACACCCATTTTCGGCGTCATCGGGGAGGAGGACAGTTTTGTGGATTATCTGTCACCCCGGTGGATGGAACTCCTTGACCACACCCTGACAGAAGCGAAGCGGCTGGGAATGCAGGTCGATATGGCAACCGGTACGGGCTGGCCCTTCGGGGGACCCTGGATCGGACGGGAGAATGCACCTAAGTACCTTGCCCACCGGAGCTTTGAAGTCTCGGAAGGGGAAAGGCTAACGGAAGAAGTGACCTATATGCAGGAACCTATTTTCCGTCGGGTAAATAACGAGGCCTTGCGCCGCTACCGGTCGGCTGAGTCTGCGACCACGACAGCGAATCCGATTACCATCGACGACATTGATCCGGTGATCGGCAACAACGCCGACTTACAGGCGCTCACCCTGGATCAGGTGCGCTTCGCGGAAGAGCTTCCCCTGGTTAGCCTGATGGCGTACGGCGAAGCGGGGGAGGTCGTCGACCTCACGCAACGGGTAGCTCCTTCCGGTACCCTCGACTGGGTGGCCCCCGCCGGCAACTGGAAATTGTACGCCCTCTTTGAGGGACTGCACGGCAAGATGGTTGAGCGGGCCGCCCCCGGGGGAGAGGGCAACGTGATCGATCACTTTTCTGCGGAAGCCATAGACCATTACCTTCAGCGGTTTGACGAAGCCTTTGCGGGTCACGACGTCAGCGGCATCCGGGCCTTCTTCAACGACAGCTACGAGGTGGACGACGCCCGGGGACAGGCCAACTGGACGCCGGCATTCCTCCAACACTTCGAGCAGCAACGCGGGTATGACCTGCGGCACCACCTGCCGGCCCTCTTCGGAGAGGCGGAGGAGGCGGAAAACACGCGCGTCCTTTCCGATTTTCGGGAGACCTTTTCGGAATTGATCCTGGAAACCTTCACAAAAAAATGGGACGGTTGGGCCGACGCCAAACAGGCCATCATTCGCAATCAGGCCCACGGGTCTCCGGCCAACATTTTGGATCTTTACGCGGCCTCGGACATCCCGGAAACGGAAGGCACCCAGAGCCTGAGAATCAAGTTTGCGACCTCGGCGGCCAACGTGACGGGCAAACCATTGGTCAGTGCCGAAGCGGCAACCTGGCTCGACGAGCACTTCGTGGCCACCTGGTCGGACCTGAAGGCGAACCTGGACCAGTACCTGGTCAACGGCGTCAACCACCTGGTGTACCACGGCACCGCCTATTCCCCCGCCGGTGATCCATTCCCGGGGCGACTGTTCTACGCCGCCTTTCACGCCAATAGCCGCCACCCGATGTGGGATGATCTGGAGGCGGTGAATACGTACGTCACGCGTACCCAGTCTTTCCTTCAGCGCGCAAGTAGCGACAACGACATCCTGCTCTACTTCCCCGTTTACGACCGCTTTGCCACGCCGGGGGCGGAACTGCTGCAACACTTCGATGGCCACGGGCCGAATCTGGAGGAAAGCCGGGTCGCACGGCTCGGCGAAGAGCTGCTTGCGGCAGGGCACACCTTTGACTTTGTTTCGGACGCACAGTTGCAGGCTACCTCCTTCGAAGGTGGTGAAATACGGACCGCCGGGGGAACGTACCGTACCGTCCTGGTTCCGGCCACCCGCTACATGCCGGAGGGGACCTGGGAGGCGCTACTGGAGCTGGCCCGCGCCGGGGCTACGATCGTTTTTCAGGAGCAACTGCCGCCGTCCGTACCGGGCTTGAACAATTGGCGGGAACGCGAGGAGCAACGCGGCGACAGGATAGCAGCGGTTGAATTTGCATCCGCGGATGGGGTCTCCACGGCACGTACCGGATCCGGTAAGCTCGTTGTGGCCGATCGGTGGGAAAAGGCCTTATCCGAAACTGGAATTTCACCGGAACCTCTGGTCGCTTCCGGATTAGCTTTCAACCGGAGAAATTACCTGGGGGGCAAGCTGTATTTCATCAGCAACTGGAGTGATTCCGACGTCGATGATTGGGTGCCCCTCGCCACTGCGGGCGCGGCGGCGGTACTCTACGATCCGATGACGGGAGAACGTGGACTAGCCCGTACGGAAACGGTGGACGAAGCGCTCAGCGTACGCTTACAATTACCGCGCGGCTCCTCGATCATGGTCTGGGTTAGTCCCACCTCACTGGGTACTGACCCCTGGCCTTACTTCGAAGCAGCGGGCCGGCCGACGGCACTCGATGGGACCTGGAAACTGGAATTTCTCAAGGGTGGCCCGGAACTGCCGGCAAGCACCGAACTGGCAACGGCAGAGGTATGGACCGCGCAATCGGATGCTACGTACCGCTTCTTTTCCGGGACGGGGCGCTACTCGACCACCTTCGCCCGGCCGGCCGGGGGGAATAGCGATTACCTGCTGGATCTAGGCAGAGTGTACGAAACCGCCCGGGTGAGCCTGAATGGGAATGCCCTGGGAACCCTTACCGGCCCGACGTTCCGCCTCCGCATTCCGGCCAACTTGATCAAAGATCAGAACACCCTGACCGTCGACGTCTCGAACCGCATGATCAACCGAATGATCAAAATGGACCGCGACCAAGTCTTCTGGAAGAAATTCTACAACGTAAACCTACCCGCACGGCTACGGGAAAACACTGGTCCGCTGGGCGTATTCGATGCTTCCAACTGGGAACCGGTACCCTCGGGACTCGCCGGGCCGGTTACCCTGACGGCTGGTACATCAGCGACCGACGATAATTAAACACTAAACCCTTATCGGGATCACAGCTACTTCACCCCATGCGCACTGCAACTATCCAATACTTCCTGCTCCTACTGCTCCCCGTGCTGCTCAGCGCCTGTCGGACCACCGCCGAACTTCCCCCTCCGGAACGGACGCTGGACCAACTTCGACGCGCCAATGCCTACTTTATGGAAAAGTGGCCGGACACCGGTAAGCGCATCGTGACCAATAAGTCACGGGCCAGCAACATCTGGACGCGGGCCGTCTACTACGAAGGCCTGATGGCCCTGCACCGCATCGATCCCCAACCCGAATACTATAAGTACGCCACGGACTGGGCGGATTTTCACGAATGGGACCTGCGCGACGGGGAAACCTATACCCGCAACGCCGACAACCAGGCGGCCGGACAAACCTACATCGAGCTCTACCAGATCGATCCCCAACCGGAGCGAATCACCGCGATCAAAGCTTCCGTGGACAGCATGCTGCGTACCGATCAAGTAGACGACTGGAACTGGATCGACGCCATCCAGATGGGCATGCCCATCTTCGCCCAACTCGGGGTGATGTATGATGAACCGGCCTACTTCGAGCGCATGTACGAGATGTACCGCTTCACTAAGGAGGAGCACGGGGACAACGGACTATACAATCCGGAAGACCACCTCTGGTGGCGCGACGCCGATTTCGACCCCCCCTACACCGAACCCAACGGAGAGGACTCCTACTGGTCGCGGGGCAACGGCTGGGTGATTATGGCGCTGGCGCGGGTGCTGGAGATTCTGCCGGAAAGCGATCCCCACCGGGAGGAATACATCAAGGACTTCCGGGACATGATGGCCGCCATCGCCAAGGTGCAGCGGGAAGACGGCTTCTGGAACGTGAGCCTGCACGATCCCACCCACTTCGGTGGAAAGGAAACCTCCGGTACGGCCATGTTCGTCTACGGAATGGCCTGGGGCATCAACCACAACTTGCTGGATAGATCCACCTACCTGCCGGCCCTCACTAAGGGATGGAACGCCATGGTAAATGATGCACTGCACGACAACGGATTTCTCGGCTACGTCCAGAGCACGGGCAAGGAGCCGAAGGACGGCCAGCCCCTGAGCTACGACAAAATTCCCGACTTCGAAGACTACGGCCTGGGAGCCTTTCTGCTCGCCGGTACCGAGATCTATACCCTTGAGTTGCGTTCCCGATAACCCCCCCTTTTCAGTACCCCAATACACCTGTTATGATTTATTCCGTGTCGCACGCCTTTCGGTTTTCTGTTCTCGCCGTACTCTTTCTCCTCTTCGGTTCCTGCGGTGCGGAAGAGGAGCCAACTGTCGTTTCCGTATCTACTGCTGACGGAGGCTTTCCCCGAATAGCTCTGTACAACCCCGGCGGAGACTCGGTGGTCATCGAGGCCGTATCCGCTACCGTGGGCAGCATCGGGTTTGATCGCGGTGGCACCACCGTGTGGGTAACCGGGGAGCCCCAGCGAAATAGCAATCAGGACGGAGAAACGCTGCAGTGGGACACGGAAGCCGGGCGGGTAAGTCTAGAGATTCTGTCCCGGGAACAGGACGATCTCGCGCTACGCCTGACCGCCGACAGCGACCTGGAGGGGCACCACCAGTGGATGATCAATCTGGCCGCCAAACCGGACGAATACTTCACCGGCATATTCGAACGCGTGGTGGATGGCACCCAGGATGAATCCTGGAAAGACGGCATCACTACCGGCCTGAACCTGCGCGGCGAACGCATCGAAATGCACCTGAAGCCCACCGTGTCCGCCTACGCCCCCTTCTATATTTCCTCGGCGGGCTACGGTTTTTTTGCCCGGGGCACCTGGCCCGGCGTATTCGACTTCGCGAGTTCTGCCCCCAGTACCGTGCAGGTATCGTTCGAGGGACCCGAACTGGAGGTCCAATTGTACCTCGGCAAAACCGTGAAGGATATCGTGCAGCAGCACGCCCTGGAAACCGGTCCCTCCCTTGTCCCACCCGACTGGGCGCTGGGTCCCTGGCGGTGGCGGGACGAGCACTTCAATGAAGCCACCTACTACGACGGTACGCCCCGTACCGCGCCCTTCAACACCGACATCGTAGAGGACGTACTCATGATGAAGGCTTACGATATTCCCACGACCGCCGTCTGGATCGACCGTCCCTGGGGACCCGGGGTGCGCGGCTTTGACGATTACGAATTCGACACCGAGCGGCTACCCGATCCCGAGGGCATGATCGACTGGCTCAACGACAACGGCATCGAGTTGATGCTCTGGATCGGACCCTTCGTGATGGGAGAAATGGCAGACTATGCCGAGGAGCACGATTACGATCTACAGGGGCACCGCTGGAAGGATTCCCGCCAGGTGCTGATGGACTTTACCAATCCCGAGGCCGTCGACTGGTGGGGGGAGCACGGTCCGGGCAAGCTGGCCAAAATGGGCGTGAAGGGATTTAAACTCGACCGTGCCGACGGCGAAAAACTACAGGACTCGCTGCACCTCACCACCCATGCAGGCACTACCTACCGGGAGAACTTCAACGATTACCCCCGGCAGTACGTGGAAGCCACCCACAAAGCCGTTCAGCCGGTGCTCGGTGATGATTTTGTCCTCTTTCCCCGTGCGCAGTACACCGGTAGTGCGAAGTACGGGAGCATGTGGGCCGGCGATACCGACGGCAAGCCGGAGGGCCTGCGCTCGGCGATCATCGGACTCCAACGCTGCGCGGTCATGGGCTACCCCGTTTGGGGCTCGGACGTCGGCGGCTACTGGGGCGATTTTTCCCAGGAGACCACCCAGCGCTGGTTGGGACTGGGCTGCTTCTCACCGATCATGGAGACGGGGCCTACCAACAACGAGGGCCTTTGGAACAATCCCGACGAGCCCGTCTACGATCCCGAACTCATTGCCACCTGGCGACTGTACTCCAAATTGCGGATGCAACTGGTGCCCTACGTGAGCGATCTGGCCGTCGAAGCACGGGAAGAAGGTACGCCGATCGCACGCCCCCTCTTCCTCGAATACCCCAGTCAACCGGAGGCCTGGAACGACTGGCAAACCTATCTGTTCGGGCCCGACCTGCTCGTGTCCATCATTTGGGAGACGGGAAAGACCGAACACCGGCTGTACTTGCCGGAAGGGACCAACTGGGTCGATGCCTGGAATCCCGAAACGAGCTACGCGGGCGGTCAGTACGTCACCGTGGATGCACCGGCCTATAAAACCCCCGTCTTCGTACGGGAAGGTGCCGAACTGGACCTGGGAGATCTGAATGCCCTCTATACGGAGTCGCTGTCGATCGCCTCCCGGGTACCGAACCTGGCCGAATTGGAAGCGGCGGAAACCTGGAAGTGATGCTCTTGCTGCATTCCACGGCACCTGCGTCCCCGCAAATTATCAAGGACACGGAAACCGTGCTGGCCGTCCAGCCGTTATCCTGCCCAACCGACGCCCATGCTATACATCAAGCTGCACCTGAGTCCCGACGAGATCGACTACCTGCGCAGCGCCACCAAAGGTGAGCCCCTTCACCTCGAACAGGACCTACCCGAACCGGAACGGCAGGCGGCCTTCCGGACGGCGGACATCGTACTCGGGAACCCGCCCGTCGACTGGTTGGCTACGAACAAAAAATTGCAGTGGGTGCAGCTGTCTTCCGCCGGATTTCAGGCGTATACGGTACTGCACGACAGGGACTTATCCTTCTCGCTGACGAATTGCGCTGGCATCTTCGGTACCCCAGTTGCCGAGACGGCCGTAGCCGGAATAATGGCACTACTACGGGGCATCCCCACCTTTGTCGACGATAAGCGAGGGAAGCACTGGCGCGGCGCGGCCATCCGCCCGCATCTGGGAAAACTGACCGGAAGTACCGTAATCATTCTGGGCCACGGAGATATTGGGGGCACGATCTGCCAGCTGCTGGGTGGTTTTGGCTGTGAGGTAGCCACCATGGGGCACCGGGAGGGCACCGGCGCGGACTTTTATACCCGGGAAGAACTCGATGCCCGTTTACCTGCGGCGGATATCGTAATCGCCGCACTGCCGGAAACGAAGGAAACCGTGCAATTTTTCGATGCCGATCGATTGTCCTTGCTGTCCAAAGAATGCATTCTGGTTAACGTCGGTCGCGGCAGCCTGATCGATGAGACCTCCCTGTTGAAGTTGTTACGGGCTGGCCGAATTGGCGGGGCGGTACTGGACGTCACCGGCTCGGAACCACTGCCCCCCGACGACCCGCTCTGGGATGCACCACGCACGATCCTCACCCAGCACAGTGCCGGTGGGGCCTCGGACGAAAATCGACGCATCATCGACCGCTTCGTCGGTAATCTAAAGCGGTACCGCAAGGGAGAGCCGCTGGAATACCTCGTCGATCTAAAGCGGGGATACTAAATCGAAGAGTTAGAGGGGAGGGTCAGTACACGGCCACTTTAGACAGTAGCGGAGCCGCCAGTGCATCCGTGATTTCAATGGTCAGCTTATCGGTGGTGACGCGCTCCACGGGTAGGATCCGTTTGTAGCCGATCGTCGTGCCGTTTCCGATTTCCTGAATTTCCCCGTCTACTTCGGCCAGTACCCGGAATCCCGCCACGCGTTGACCGAGTTTGATGGGTTCCTGTAGCATGACGTAGCCGATCTCGACGGGTTCGGCCAGGGTCAGGGTGAGTGAACCGCTGGTGGCCCCGTCGTCCGTAGCCCAGTAGGTTTCCGAATCGTCGTCGAGTGCCTGACCCGGTGCGTACTCCTCGTGCATGCCGCGAAAGGCGTCTCCCGTGGCCTCCGCACCCGCCGCAAGGTCTTCGGCAAAGGTGGAGTCGATCATCCGCCGCCAGGCGCGGAGGGAGGCGACGTCGTTTTCGTGGATCCGTCCGCGGCGGTCGGGGGGAATATTGAGCAGCAGCACGGAACCCCGTCCAACGGAGGTCAGGTAAATTTCGAAGAGCTGTTCGGGCGTTTTGACGAGGCTGTCCTCCTCCGCGTGGTAGAACCAGCCCGGGCGAATGGATACGTCGACCTCGGCCGGGATCCAGGTATCGGCACCGCGGGTTCCAGTATTCAGGAGGTCGGTAATGCCCGCTTTCCCGGCGTAGAGGGTATCGGGGTCAATGGTGTTCCAGTTCGTTTCCCCGGCCACGCCGCGTTCGTTGCCCACCCAGCGAATATCGGGGCCGGCGTCGCTGAATACGATGGTGTAGGGCTCGGGCTGTAGCTCGCGTACCATGTTGATGGTGGTCGGCCAGTCGTAGTAGTGCTCTCCGTCGATCCGGCGAGTCTCGTCCGCACCGCCGTAGTGACCGTCGCCGCCGTTGGCTCCGTCCAGCCACATTTCGAAGATGGGGCCGTAGTTTTCAAAGATCTCCCGCAGCTGATGGCGGTAGTAGGTGACGTAGGTGGAGTCGCCGTAGTCGGCCCGGTTGCGGTCCCAGGGGGAGAGGTAGGCGCCGAATTTCATGCCGTGGCTACGGGCGGATTCCTCGACCAGTTTTACGATGTCGCCCTGTCCGTCCTCCCACGGACTTTGTTTTACCGAGTGATCGGTGTATTCACTTGGCCAGAGCGTGAATCCGTCGTGGTGTTTGGAAGTCAGAATCACCCCCTTAAAGCCGGTTTCCTGCAGGGTTTCCATCCACTGGTCCACGTCCAGGTCGGTGGGGTTGAAGATGGCCGGACTTTCGTCCCCGTAGCCCCATTCCAGGTTCGTGAAGGTATTCGTAGTGAAGTGAATGAAGGCATTGGTCTCCATTTCGTGCCAGTCCAGCTGGGCCTGTGAGGGGACGGCCCCGAAGGCAGCGGGCGGCTCGGGGGGCGGCGGCGCGCAGGAGCCGAGGACTAGCAAAAGAGCAACGAAAGTGGGTAGGGTGGGGGTAAGCTGGCGGATCATAGAATAAAGTGTGCCACCAAGCTAAGGATTGTCGGTTACAACACGGCGCCGGATCGCAGTTCTTCGACCTGCTCTACCGTATACTCGGGTGTGCCACCCGTCTGCGAAGCGGTAAAGGCCCCCGCGGCTACGGCGAAGTCAAGTGCCTCGCTTGCCGGTTCCCCGGCGAGGTAGCGCGTCAGGAAGGCGGCGAGAAAGGTGTCGCCCGCGCCAATGGTATCCGCTACGGTTACGGCATAGCACGGTTGCATACTCAGCCCCGTAGAATCGAGGCAGGCGGCACCGTCGGCGCCCATGGTCAGTACGGCGGCATGCAGGTCATAGCGCCGGTAAAGTTGTTCGAGCTGTTCTTGCCAGGTCCCCTCCAGGTCGAGCCATTCGGCTACCAGCTCCAGTTCTTCGTCGTTTAGCTTCAGGATGTCCGTCCGACTGAGCAAGTCAAGAATCAGGGCCTTGTCGTAGAACGGTTTGCGCAGGTTGATGTCAAAGACGGCACAGTCCGTCCGCGTCAGCAAATCTCTGAGGAGCCGGCGATTTTCTTCGGTGCGACAGGCGAGGCTGCCGAAGACCAGTGCCGAAGCACCGGCCACCGCTACCTCTATCCCGGGGGAGGACTGCAAATGATCCCAGGCCACGCCCTCCACGATTTCGTAGACCGGGGACACCGGAGTGGGAAAGGTGACGCGTACCGTTCCGGTCGGGCGACGCGGGTCGGTCTGAATAAGTTCGGTATTCACCTCGCTGCGCTTGAGGAAGTCAACCAGATCGCGGCCCAGCTTGTCGTCACCGACCCGGCTGACGACCGCGGATTCCGCACCCAGGTGAACGGCGTGGTATGCGACGTTGAGGGGGGCTCCGCCGATGATGTTGCGATCGGGGAGCATATCCCAGAGGACTTCTCCAAAACAGATGATACGTGGGGAGTTCATGCGTGACGACTTGTGACCACCAAAGGTAAGGAATGCAGAAAACAGGGAAGCTTCCGACTTCACCGGCTTGTGTTTACCTTATCGCCCGAAATCACGCCAACGTATGCAACGAATTCTTTTGCTTCTCCCACTCTTCCTGACTCTCTCCGTGCTATCCGCCCAGGGTCCCGCCGATACCTCCGAGGTCACCCGCTTCTTTGCACCCCTGAAGTACCGCAGCATTGGTCCATTCCGCGGCGGTCGATCGGTCACCGCTACCGGTGTCGTGAACGATCCTCTGACTTACTACATGGGCACCACCGGCGGCGGGGTATGGAAAACGGAGGACGCCGGTCAGCACTGGAGCAACATCAGCGACGGCTACTTCGGAACCGGCTCGGTGGGCGCAGTGGCCGTGTCGCGAAGCAACCCGCAGATCGTTTACGTTGGTATGGGGGAGCACGCTCCGCGCGGCGTTATGACCTCCCACGGCGATGGGGTGTACAAATCCACCAACGGCGGCAAAAGCTGGACCCACCTGGGTCTGAAGGAAAGCCAGCACGTCTCCCGCATCATCATTCATCCTACTAACCCGAATTTGGTCTACGTAGCCGCTCAGGGCCAGCTCTACGGGCCGAATGAGGAAAGGGGCGTCTACCGCTCTACGGACGGGGGCGAAAATTGGGAACGGGTGCTCTACGTCAATGACCTCACCGGAGCGGCCGAGCTATCCATGGACCTCTCCAATCCGAACGTGCTTTACGCGGCGATGTGGCACCACCAACGCCTACCCTGGCAGGTCGTGAGCGGCGGCCCGGGCAGCGGTCTCTACAAATCTACCGACGGCGGCACCAGCTGGGAGGAAATGACGGAAGGCCTGCCGGAGGAGAAGGGTAAAATGGCCATCGCGGTGAGCCATTCGAACACCGACAAGGTCTACGCCCTGGTCGAAAGCGATTCCCAGGCGGACAAGGGCGGACTTTTCGTGTCGGGCGACGCGGGAGCAAGGTGGACCCGAGTGAGCGACGACAACCGGCTCACCCAGCGGGCCTGGTACTACACGGAAGTGTTCGTCGATCCCAGCAACGAGAACGTGGTGTACGTACTCAGCGCTCCCGCCCTGCGCTCCATCGACGGCGGCACTACCTGGGAGACCCTCAGCGGCACCCACGGCGATTACCACGACCTGTGGATCAACCCCGACAATCCCCGCAACCTCTGCATCGCCAACGACGGCGGCGCGGCCATCAGTTTCAACTACGGGGAGAGCTGGTCGACCCAGGACAATATGCCCACCGGGCAGTTTTACCGAATCAATGTGGACAACCAGTTCCCGTACCGCATCTATGCCGGGCAGCAGGACAATACCTCCGTATCCATCGCCAGCCGGTCGCCGGGCAGTTCCGGCATCTCGGAATCCGACTGGCACCCTTCCGCCGGTGGAGAAAGCGCCTTCCTGGCCTTCGATCCCGACGATCCTCGCTACGTACTGGGCGGCAGTTACCTGGGCACCATCGAAGTGCTCGACAACGAATCGATGGCCAGCACCAACATCATGGCCGCGCCGATCCAGTACCTGGGCCGCGCCGCCAGCGATATGAAGTACCGCTTCAACTGGAACGCGCCGATCATCCGGTCGCGCCACGAACCCGATACCTACTACCACGCCAGCCAGCACCTGCTGCGCACGCGGGATCTCGGTCAGACCTGGGAAGAGGCCTCCCCCGACCTTACCCGTAACCAGAAGGACAAACAAATCAAGGGCGGCGGACCCTACACGGTGGAGGCCGTCGGTGCCGAGAATTACGGGACCATCAGCTACGTCACCGACTCCCCCCACGAAGCCGGCGTCATCTGGGTGGGGACCGACGACGGCAAGGTGCAACTCACGCGCGACGGGGGTGAAAAGTGGAGCGACGTCACGCCCTCCGGACTGGAGGAATGCCTGGTCAACGCCATCGACGTGTCGCCCCACGACGCCGGTACGGCCTACATCGCCACCACCCGGTACAAATTCAACGATCACACCCCCCGCTTGCTCAAAACCACCAATTACGGGAAGAACTGGACCGACATCACCGGCAACCTGCCCTACGGAGCGTACACCCGGGTCGTCAGGGAAGATACCGAGCGGCGCGATCTGCTCTTCGCGGGTACCGAGACGGGCCTCTATATTTCCTTCGACGGCGGCAAGGATTGGCAGCGCTTCAACCTCAATCTGCCCCTCACTCCCATTACCGACCTGAAGATCGCCCACGATGACCTCATCGTCGCTACCTCCGGCCGTGCCTTCTGGATACTGGATGACCTGGAGCTGGTGCGGCAGTACCAAGGTGGTGAGCCCCGGGCTGGCTTGTTCAAGCCCGCGCCCGCAATGGTATCGAACACGAGGAGCGGTATGGACGGCAACGGATCGGAGTTCGACGGTACGGACCCGCTGCAGGGGGTAAATCCGGCCGGTGGCGTAGTGCTGTATTACAACTTGCCGGAATTACCCGATTCCGCGGATGTTAGTCTGACCATTAAGAATGCCGCGGGAGAAACGGTTCGGGAGATCAATAATCAAAAAGACGAATCGGTCAAACAGTATCCTGGTGGCCCCCCCGCTCCCGATGTCCTTTCCAGCAAGGAAGGGTTGAACCGATTCGTGTGGGACCAGCGGTACGCGCCCCTGCTCGGTGCGCCGACCGCCTACATCGAGGGAAGCTTCCGCGGACACAAAGTGCCCCCCGGAGACTACCAAATCGAATTGCGGACACCAACACAGATCTATACCACGACCGCGACCATTCGGGAAAATCCAAGCTATGCGCTCACTGCAGCGGACTACACTGCATACCACGAATTCATGATGGATGCCGAGCGGAACCTCAACGAGATGCATACCCTGATCAATAACCTGTTGGAGGTACAGACTGACCTGGAGGAAGTAGCAAAGCGGCCCGGGGTTAAGGATTCGCCGGAGTTGAAATCGGAGGTCGCTGCATTGGTAGCCGATCTGGAAGACTGGGACGAGCGCATGGTGCAACGGAAGTCAAAAGCCTACGACGACGTAGAGAACTTCGAGAACAAGTTTACGGCCAACTACCTCTTCGTCCTTAACCACGCCGAGAGCGACCTGCCCCGCGTAAACACGCCTACCCGCGAGCGATTGGCCGAGTTGAACAAGAAGTGGGAATCATTGCGCGCGGAAGCGCAGGAATTACTTGGCTCCCGCGTTCCCGCCCTAAACAAGAAGCTGTGGAACGTGGGGATCGGAGCGATCCGCGACGTGGAAGTAGGTAAGTAACTTTGGGGAGACCGGATGGAGGAATGCGGTCTAAGTAGGGCAGGATATGTTCAATAGCATACTCCTAAAAATAGCGGAGCCGGTGCTCATTCCCACAAAACTAGCTGGGATGAGCACCGACACTGAGAGAGACACTATGAACAAACACTTCTTTGCATCGGCATTAGCCATGCAACACAATTCCAAATTGCTTAGAATCCCTAGTAAAACCCTAAACTCAGCGAAATAGTATAGCGCCGACAGATTTTTTGCTTTTCGGTACAATTCGGATCGGAGGCCAAAATCAAGGGCCCGGAAAACGGGGGTGATATTGGTGTTAAAAATCTATTTCAACCGGCTTAATTTGGAGGTGAACACCGACGAACACCTCCCCAATGAAATGGTATAATTTTTTTATTCTTGCGGCCCTATTCCAGATTGGCCTGCTGTATGCTTGCCAACCCGACGGCGCGGAAGCGTGCAATTCCCCCCGTGAGCTGGCAGTACCCACCGGACTAACGGAACGGCTTACCGAGCAGGTAAGCTGGCTCAACGGCATCCACCGGCACTACGAAGGGGATATTATGGCCCAACTGCCCGTGGATACCCTGAAGCGACTGGGCCGGATAGCGGATAGCCTGGACAACCACCCCGATCCCCGCTTAACGATCTACTACGCCCGCACCCGCCGACTGCAGGCAATCGACCTGCAAAACCGCCTGGCTTGGGACAGCAGTACGGTGGTGATGGGGGCCTCCGCCGAAAAGCTGGAGCGGGAAGTTGCCCCCTCGCCGGAACGCGACTACGAACTGGCCTACCACTACAATCTGTTGGGCATAGCGTACGACATCACCTTCCGCCCGACCCCCGCGATCGCCTTCACCCGCAAATCACTCGATCTCAATCTGGCCAACGGATACCGGGTCGATGCACTGAAGGACCACCTCAATCTCTCGTCAATCTACTCGCGCTTCAACCGTCCGGACTTACGGAACGACGAACTGGCGGCGGCCTATCGACTGATGGAGTCGAGCATGAATTGCCTGCAGACGAACAACGACACGTCCACCGTCGCGGGCTTCCGTTACCTCAACGCCCGCAACGCTTACTTCAACGCCCGAACCGCCCTGTACCAGGGTGATACGGTACGGGCCCTGGCGCTGGCTACCCGGGCCAACAACGAACTGGCCGAAACTTTCACGGCGGTTCGCCGCCTGGGGCTGGAGGGAGAAGAGCGCTACCTCATGTTAATGAACGAACTGGCGCTACGGCTCGGCAGCGACTTCTACTTCGAACCGGAACTGAGCAGCCTAGGAAGCCAATCCGCCCACTGGGTAAGCGAGCTCTCCATGCCGGAAAGCAGTGTGTTTTACGTCATGGCCCTCGCCCTGCGTGTGCAGCGAATGCTCATCGATGCACGTACGCGGGGGGAATGCGGCTGGATTTCCTCACCCGAGTACGCAACGGTACTGAGGTACCTGGAAGAGACCACCGTAGAGGAGAGCATCCCCGGTCTGCGGCAGTACCGCGTACTGCTGCCCCGCACGCTCGCGCTCCTGCAACGGGACTGTGGACGGCTTCTACGGGATACCCAGTTGCTGCGGATGGCGAGGGAGCATGCCGAAATTGCGGTAAACGACTACGAACGGTTCGTGGCGCAGGTGGAGATGGAGCCCCACCTGGAGATACTGGGGGGCAACTACCGCGAGTACTATTCGGATGCGATGAGCGTGATCGGGTCCGTCGGAGCGACCGCTTCCGATACCCTTGGATTTAACGAACAGCTCTTCAGCCTTTCGGACCGTGCTAAGAGCATGGTGCTACGGTTGGCGTACGAAAAGCGGCAGAACCGATTCGCGCACGGTCAGGAATACCAACGGCTGCAGCAGCGGGAGCAGGAAATGGTGCGGGCGCTCCGGGCGGCGGCGGGTGCCGGCGATGCCGACCAGACCATCCGTTCGAGTCTTCGCATTATCGCCTATTACGACAGTCTTCGTAGCCAGTCCACCGGTCCCGCGCGACAATTGTATACGGATATGCGCTACTTCGATCGCCTCACTTCGGCCGAGGTGCAGCAACGACTGCTCGACCGGGAGACGGCTGCCATCGACTATGCTTACGCCCGGGGGGAGATTTTTATCTCGGTGATCGCCCCGGCGGCTAAAACCCAGTTTCGGGTACCTGTTACCGCTGAGCTGAATGCCGCGATCGGGGAGATAAGCCGAGGGGAGGCCTCCGGCTACGACAAGCTGCGGCAGGCGGAAGTAATTTTTCGTCACCTGGTTGCCGGTCCGCTCGACTGGCTCGCACGTGAGGGAGGGCTCAATACCGTGCTGGTCGTGCGCGATAAGGCCCTCGCCGGGATAGACTTTTCGATTCTTCCGGTCGGGCCGGTGGTCGATCACCTTAGCTGGACGCGTCACCAACTGGTGATCGATCGGGTCAACGTAGTGTACGGCTACAGTCTTTCGACCCTCCTTTCCGGACGCGACCTCCGGGAAAGCCGCCAAAAAACCGAACAACGCTGGGGCGTCTTCGCGGCGACCGGAGAGTTCACGGTCGGCGGACGTAAAATTAGCCCCCTCGACGAGTTGGGTGGCGCAATTCGTGACTTTGCGTCGACCTACTACTCCGGCGGCAACGACCGGGTCGTCCATCGGGCAACTGACCGGGAAGTGATCGAGGAATACGGCGATTCACGTTACGTGATGTTAGCGGCGCACGGGCACAGCGACGAGATCCTGCCCGAGCGGTACTACCTTCAGTTCTATCCGGACAGCAGCGGGAAGCAGGGTAGATTGACCACTCAGGACATCTACGATACCGACTTGAAAGCTGACCTGGTGCTATCCGTCAACTGCGAAAGCGGGCGGGGCACGGCCTTTACTAATGAGGGAGAGAAGAGTATTTCCCGCGCCCTGCTTTTTGCCGGCGCTACGGCCGTGATCGGTGGTAACGACCTGCTACAGGACAACGTCTACCCCGAAGTGCTCGATCTGTTTCACCGGTACTGGATTGTGGACCGCTACCCGGCCGCGCGGGCCCTGCGGATGGCAAAGCTGACCTACCGAAGCTGCAACTTCGATCAGGATCCCGCCCGGTGGGCCAGCCTGGTTTACTACGGCGATCCAAACATTTCCTACTCCGCAGAGACTGCCCTAAGCAGTCGGTAAGCTTCGGGCGGCAGACTGCCGGGGGGTAGATCGGCTGAATCGAACAGCTCGGCTGCGGCGCTCCGCTCGCCCTTGCCGAGGAGCAGTAGAATTTGGGGAACCATTAGCTGGTCCCTGAACCGTGGATCGGAGCTGTTGCGGACGCATGCTAAATGGTCCTCCGAGCTGCGGAGGTCCCGGCTGATGTAAAGCTCCAGCAGGCTGGCAAAGTATTCGTAGCGTACATTTTGGCAGGGCCGCCCCCGAGCAATTTCCGCCTTTAGTTGGGCGAGCGCGTCGCGGTAGTCCTGCGGTCCCTCGGCCCGCAGCAACTGGTTTTCCCAGCTGTCGCCGCCCGCGGTAATGCCGATCTGTCGGGTTACCTCATTTTCGTAGGATACTGCCCGGGCGAGTAATTCGGTTCCTTCCTCGGGCGAAAAAAGGTAGCCGTCCTGCTTGTTCCAGTACATTACCGCCAGGATGATGACCGCCACCGTACAGGCCGCGCCTAGGGCCCACCGTAGTCGAAGGGACCGTACGGGCGTGCCGTTCTTTTCCTGGTATGCTTCCTCCAACTCCGCCACGTAGTCTCGCTGTACCGACTGCCGAAGTGCCAGTTCGAAGCGCAGTTGTTCCACCAGGTCGGGGTCGGTTTCGAGTTCGTGGGAGAGGAGTTTTTTCTCCGCAGGGGTAATGCGCTGATCGAGCAGCTGATCGATCAGCCTATGTTTTTCCTCCTCGGACATGCTTAGGTACTTTGGTAACGCTCGCGCAATTCCTTGCGGCATTTTGAAATCTCATTCCTCAGGGAACCGGCTGTCTTCCTGAAAATTACGGCAAGTTCTTCATATGAGTAGCCCAGGTATCGCTTATGCAGCAGGGTATAGCAACGGCGGTGGTGGTGTTTGATGTGGTCCAGTGATTCCTGGGTAAGGACGGGCGGCGGGAACGTCAGCCGGGCAATTACCCCCTGATCGAATCCGGTAAGGTCGATGTCCGTAGCCGCCCGTTCCATGTGTTCCTTGTGGGTGAGGCGATGCCGGGACTGGGAGGCGCATTCCGTACGAAAAACCGCCCGCAGGTAGATGCCGGATCCCCGTTCGAAACTGAAGGCGGGGTCGAGCGCCTTTTGGTATAGACTGGTCATGGCATTATGGTATGCGTCCAGGCGGTTCGCAGCTTGCGGACAGCTCCGGCTGGCTTCCCCGTCGCGGTCGACCATCCAGCGGAAGGTCTCGTACCAGTAGCGGAAGATCTTTTCCCGCTGCACGGGGTCCTGGCGCACGCACGACAGCAGGCGGTTATCGAATTGACGGGCAAAGGTTCCTTTGATCCGCTTGATTTCGGTGAGTGTACCGGATTTAATGCCGCCCGCCAGTCCGGTGGCAACCTGCAGGGCTGGCCCCCCGGAAGGTGATGTATGGGCCAACCGGGAAATACGGCCGATCGGCTGGCGGTACCACTTAGCAATGAGTTGCAATACGGAATCGCGTATTTCTTCGAGGGTGTAGCGATCGGGAGCGGCAATGATCCGGGCCAGGGGGGGAGTGCCTCGAGAAAACGGATTGGTTCGGAACATATACGGGGCGTGGGGGGGGTGTCTCTGAATAAGAATGGGGGCGGGTACGCAGGAGCAGTCGTTGTAACTAGTCTGTGAAAAATAATATCAAATAAATGGGACCTACGATGACAAATTGAGATTGACCGCAGCAAACGGAGGTGACACTGATTTTTTCACCTCAATTCGTTCGCTATGCAATTTCTGCTTGATCTCTTTTTTCACGGTATTGTCACTGAAGACATTATCGTGGATTAAGCCACGGTTCCTTGCGATTCAGGGTGGGGCGGACTTCTCGGCCCCGTAAATTAAGCCCCGGTCGGAAGTGTAGCATGAGGCTTTGCAGCCACTCTCTGGCGTGCAGGGGTTGATCGGTTTCGATCAACCCCATTATTTTATCGTATTCCAACGTAAGCCGGTGCTGATTTTTCAGGGTATATATGCGCTGTGCGATGTTGGCAAATCGTTTGAAGTACTGTATTTTTTCTTCATTCACCCTTGTTGTACGGCTATTAAGTAGGCTGTGAAAATTGTTCATGGCCCGGGCGAATTCGTCCATGTATTCGTTCAGGTTAATGTACAGGCAGAGAGCGCTGCGGACCCTTAGGGAGATAAAGCGAAGTCCTTCGTCGTCCAGGTGTTCGTGTACCCGTTCGTCAGTTCCCAATTTTCCCAGCAGTTTAATGACGGCCCGGTGTTTGTCCTGGTAAAACATCAGCATGGTATTGGCCAACAGCAGGGTCGTTTGTCGCTGGTGAAAGGTGAGTTTGTGCTTCAGTAGCTCAATGAGTTTCTCAGCGAGGCCGATCTCACCAATGATGAAAGCAATTTGCAATTGATTATTGAAGAACTTCCGGGTAATGGCCGGATATTCCTCGTACAGACGGTGGTCGAGCATGAAGTTTACCCAGAAGGACCACTCCTTGTCCAGGCCGTGTGGAGCAATCAGATTCTTCCGGCAGAGGTAATTGTTGATCAACAGGTAAAAGACAAGGGAATGGTGGCGACTGAGTCGGGGATGGAGTGCCATGAAACCTTCCCTGAAGGATTGATAGGTGGCGTAATCGCCGTCTTCCGGCCCCGCTACGAGCGGTTCGACCAAGCGGTAGAGCTCAATGAGCTGCCGGTGTTCGTCGTGGATTGGAGCATTGTGCACGGCTGCCTCGGTGCTTCCGAAGATCCGATCGCGGTTGATTCTTTCGATACCGTACTGTGCGGTGTATAGGTCGTATACGTCCCGCAACCGCTGCATGGCCTGTGCGGGCTCACTCTGCACCTGTCGATCCTTACGTACGGAAAGCGAGAAGTGGGCGGCGTGCTCTGCCCTCCAGGACTGTACCGTTCGTTCCGATCCCAGGGGCAATTCGGCAATACTCGACCGCCATGACTCCACTGCCTTCACGTATATCTCCGGGTGGGTGCAGCCGTCGAGCTGGTCGACCAGCAGCCTGTCCCGCTGTGCCGGACAGCTCTGCACCCGCAATACCGCCAAAAAATTCAGAATAGCCTGAATCATTTGCCGGATGAGTTGTGCGATGGCGCGTTCGGGATCCGGACAGTTCCCCCCCGCAAAGAGTTTCCGTACCAGTGCCTTACCCTGTAAAAAACTTGCCGTCCCCTTACTTTTTTGGTAGAGGATAGGAAACAGGACCGATAACCGGCTGCTGTGCCCGAAAAAGGGGGACGCCAAATACTGCCGAAACGATTTGGCGCGGTCCTCAGTCAGTAAATCAAAATGACGGCAAAGGTCACCCAGCTCTCTACCCAGGCAAGCCTTGCCGTCGATAACAATGTGAAACGGATGCTGATACTCCACGGGATAGGGAGGTACTGAGCCGGCATCGCTCACCCGCTATTGAATTATAGCATTCGTGAGGCGATACAAATTCAATTAACCTACCTATGAAGATGCGATATGGATGTTAAAACGGCAAGCATCCGCCGAATTAATACCCCAATTGTTATGCTTTAAAAGCTGATTTTGTTCTCCCTCCCGGTAAATGGGTTTGCATCGATGATCTTCCCACGGTAAGTATGCTCGGATAATGTTGGAATTACCGTACCCAGTACGGGGATCATGAATACTGCCACGTCCTACCGTCCGAGAACGTACCGGGCACTGAGGGCGTAGTGACTACTGAAGGAACTCTCCAGGTATTCCTCGCCCACGAAGAAGGTGGGTACGTAGTCGATGCTTACGTTGATGGGGGTATCCGGGAAGGCATAGTCCAGGCCGATATTGCCGTGAGCCCCCACCCGAACGTCGCTGGAGCCGTCGCCGAAGATGTCGTCGTTCCATTTCCAGACGTAGGCACTGGCGCCACCCCCAATGTAGTAGCGCAGGCCGTCCAGGATCTGGGGATCACCGTGCCACTGCAGCAGCCCCCCGGCACTGTACTGGCTGTATTTGTAGCCGAAGTAATTGCGATTGCGGTAGCCAAGCATCGCTTCGATGGCCAGGTGGTCGTTGAAGGGAAAGGCCTTGAGGCTCAGCGCGAGGGGCGAACCCAGCCGGATGCCGACGGCCGTCTTGTACTCCTGGGCGGAGACTTCCGCCTGCCCAACGAAGAGGCAACAAAGCAATAGGGTAAAAATGAATTTCATAGTGCGTTAAATTGTGCCGGAACAAGACCGGCGGGTGAAAAATAGTGGAGGTAAAGCAAGGTTGAGTGATGCAAGCGATTGAAAATCAAATAAATAGGTGTAATTAGGTGATTAAATCCGGACGCATTTCAATGCCAAAAACTATATTCTTCTATCCGCTCCGCCGGGTATGCCGACCGGTCACGGACCGGCAGGGCACGACGGGATCGCGCGATCCCGGGATCGCTATTGCGTAATCGGCTTGGTGTGCGGAATTGGACGGCATCCGCGGCCCCGCCCCTGTGTTGGCAGACGCGCTGCCGAACTCGCCTCTCTAAGTGTTGCATAGCGTTGAATGATTCCTATCACCGAAATGACAGAACCCAACGCGATTATTTATGGATAGAAACCACCTGCTAAGGGGGATAAAATGCCGAAAAATTGGATTTTATCGTCCGCAAATGGTTGAAAGACAGCATACTGCCCGACCATCAGGATCGGGCAGTACTGGATAAAATTTTACCGGTTGAGCGCGATTACCGCCGCTTCCCGCCCTTAAAATTACCCGCCATCTGGGCCATCATCGGGTTATTCGACATTTTGTGCATCATTTTCCGCATGCCGTCGAACTGCTTGATGAAACGGTTCACATCCTCCATGCTTTGTCCGCAGCCGAGGGCGATCCGCTTTTTGCGACTCATGTTCAGCAGGGCGGGGTCGGCGCGTTCCTGCGGCGTCATGCTGTAGATGATGGCTTCGACGCGACCGAAGGCGGAATCGTCGATGTCGATGTTCTTCATGGCTTTCGACATGCCCGGGATCATGTTGAGCAGGCTCTTCATGTCGCCCATTTTCTTGAGCTGAGCCAGCTGGCTGAGAAAGTCGTTGAAGTCAAACTTGTTTTTCTTGATCTTCTTCTCCAGGCGCTTGGCCTCCTCCTCGTCGAACTGGTCCTGGGCGCGCTCCACGAAGGAGATGATGTCTCCCATGCCCAGGATTCGCTGGGCCATCCGGTCGGGGTAAAAAACATCGATGGCGTCCATCTTTTCGCCGGTGCTGACGAATTTGATGGGCTTGCCGACGGTATACTTCACCGACAGGGCCGCACCGCCGCGGGTATCGCCGTCGAGTTTGGTGAGTACGACGCCGTCGTAGTTGATGCGCTCGTTGAAGGCCTTGGCGGTGTTGACCGCATCCTGACCCGTCATGGAGTCGACGACGAAGAGCGTTTCGTTGGGGCTGATGGCCTCGCGTACGTCGCTGATCTCCTGCATCATCTTCTCGTCGACCGAAAGGCGGCCGGCGGTGTCGACGATGACGACGTCGAATTTGTTCTGCCGGGCGAAGTCGATGGCCTTCAGGGCGATCTCTACCGGGTTCTTGTTCTCGGGCTCCTTGTAGATCTCCGCGCCGACCTGTCCGGCGAGGACCGTAAGCTGGTCGATGGCCGCGGGCCGGTAGACGTCGCAGGCGGTGAGCAGCACCTTCATCTTGCGCTTTTCCTTCAGGTACTTGGCCAGTTTGCCGCTGAAGGTGGTCTTACCCGATCCCTGCAGACCGGCGATCAGCACTACGCCGGGCTCCCCCTTGACGTTGATGCCGACGGACTGTCCGCCCATCAGGTCCGTCAGTTCGTCCTGGACGATCTTGACCATCAGCTGGCCCGGCTTGACGGCCTTTAGTACGTTCTCCGTACCCAGGGCCTTTTCCTTCACCTTGTCGGTGAATTCCTTGGCAATTTTATAGTTCACGTCAGCGGCAACCAGGGCCCGGCGGATCTCCTTCAGGCTGGTTGCGACGTTGATTTCGGTAATCTTATTGTCGCCGGTCAGCGATTTAAAGGCGCCTTCGAGGCGGTCGCTCAGATTATCAAACATATACTTTCAACTTTGACCGACAAAGGTAAGAATTTAGGACACTTAAGCGCCCGGATGATTATATTGGGTTACCGCAACCAAAATCCACAGCGCTAATGTCTACTCCCCTGCGCGTGTTATGCATGGCCGCCGCCTGGTTCGTGTTTTACCTCGCGACTTACTACGGTTGTATCCGTTCACTCGCCGCTCTCCCGGTAGCGGAGGAGACCGTTTCGGCCCGACCCGAGAAAACGATCGATCCCCCTCCGGTCGACACTTCAATGGTTCCCGATACCGGACGCGTGGTTGCGGGCGGGGGCGCAGGAGCGGAGGCGGAAGTGATTCAGCTGAGTTCCACGGAATTCAAGCTGCGCTTTCCCTTTAATTCCGAGACCGAGACCATCTCTCCGGAAGTGGATGCGTACCTGGCGGAGATGGCCCGCAACATCGCCCGGGGGAAGGGTAGGGTGCGCATCGTCGGCCACACCGATGATATCGGCACCCCGGCCGACAACCTAAATCTCGGTCGCCGTCGCGCCGAATTCGTCAAGTCTCTGCTCGTCAGCCAGGGTGTTCCGGCCGATCGTATCGAGGTTTCCTCCCGGGGCGAGAGCCAGCCCGAGGCAACGAATGGTACCGAGGAGGGACGGCGGCGCAATCGCCGGGCAGTGATCACTTTCCTGCCGGAGTAATTCCATTCATAGGTCAAAGCAAACGATTATGAGTCCCCTTCTTCTCCAGATCAACGACACTTCCGACACCTGGCTGTGGTGGCTGCTGCTGTCGCTCGGTGCCTTCCTGCTCGGCTCTCTCCTCACCTGGCTCTTCACCCGGGTAGCCGCGGAAAGATTGGAGCAGAGTAATGCCGAAAGGGACCGTTACCACGCCAGTGCCACGAAGTGGGAAAAAGACTACCAGGGGGTCAAGTACCAGCTCGAGGAAGCCCACAAAATGGAAGCAGACCTACGGGCCAGCCTGCAGAGCTGCGAAGCCGACCGGCAAATGCTCCGTTACCGGGCGGAAAAGGCGGAAGCTTCCCTCACGGAGCACGCAACGGAGCAGGCGGGCGGTTTCTTCGAAGACGATAACCTGCGCATCATCTCCGGTATCGGCCCGGTAGCCAATGCCATCCTCCGCGATGCCGGTATCACGTCCTGGCGCGAACTGGCGGCCGCCGAAGTCACCACCCTGGGGGATATCCTCCGCACGGCCGATCATCCTTTCGATCCCGCCGAGCTCGATTCCTGGCCGAAGCAGGCTACCCTGGCCGCCGCCGGCAGGTGGGAAGAGCTGCGGGTTTTTCAGTGTCGTCTCAGGGACGAACGGTGATCGCTTCCCACCAGTGGTCGCGGTATTCGCCGGCCTCCGCTACGTTGAACCGCTGGCCGATCATGGGACTGATGGCCCGCTGGTGGGTGTCGGCGGTCATGATCCGGTCGATGGGGTCGTACCAGCTGTGGTCCGACAGGCTAAACCCGCCCCAGTGGATCGGCATCACGTGACGACCGCCCAGTTCTTCGTTTGCCTTCAGGGCTTCCTCCGGCTGCATGTGTACGTTCTTCCACCGCTTGTGGTACTGCCCCGAGTCCAGCATGGTCAGGTCAAAGGGACCGTAGCGGCGGCCGATCTCGCGGAAGTGCTGGCCGTAGCCGCTGTCTCCACCGAAGTAGAGTTTGTGGTTAGCCGTCTCGATCACGAAGCTGCACCACAGGGTTTTATTCCGGGTGGAGGGGCTACGTCCGCTGAAGTGGCGGGCCGGAGTAGCGGTGTACGTTATGCCGCCGATGGTTGCGGATTGCCACCAGTCGAGCTCGGTAATTTTGTCATCGGGAATACCCCAGTGCCGCAGGTGGGCGCCCATTCCCAGGGGGACTAGATAGGCCGCAGTACGGTCGCGTACGGCCATGAGCGTATCGTAGTCCAGGTGATCGTAGTGGTCGTGGGAGTATACGATCAGGTCGATCTCCCCGATGCTTTCCAGGGGGTGATAGTCCAGGTACGGAAACCGGTGCCCCAAAAACGGTACGGGTGCCACCCATTCGCCGAGCATGGGATCGAAGAGTACGGTATTGCCTCCGCTTTCGAGTCGCACGGCCGAGTGACCGTACCAGGTGAGCTGATCGGTCGCCGGATCGGGACGCAGCAGGGAATCGGTGACGGCTACGGGTAGGGGTAAGGTGGGTTGAGTCTGTTTGGCCTGTATGTAGCCGATGAGGTCGCCCATAAGGCTGCGAAAATCTTCCTGTAGCCGCGTTTTGTCGAGGTTGCGAAAGCGGCCCATTTTCCAGGCGGCCGTACCCTGGTAATCGCGCTCGGCCATTTGGGCGACGGAGGCGCCGAACTGCGGGTCCTTCCGGATCTTTCGGGCAACGTAGCCAATGGGCAGCATGGCCAGACCGATAAGCCAGTGGGGTTTCATAGCATGGCTTCTGAAGGTTAGGACAATTCCGGAGGAGATGGATCCTGCGTCTGGGCACCTTCCAGAACAACCGCTACGGCGATCGTGATCACGCAGCCGATAAGGTTCAGCCACAGAAAGGCCAGGTCGATGAACTCCACCCAATTGGCTACGAAAGTAAGGGTCACGAAGGTTTGCCCGATGATCGCGGCGCGGAATACGGCTTTTCCTCCCACGTACTTGAAGAAGAAGGCCACGGCAAACACCCCGAGAATCACCCCGTAGAACAGGGAGCCGATGATGTTGACGGCCTGAATCAGGTTGTCGAAAAGATTGGCTACCGCCGCGAACCCGAGGGCGACAACCCCCCAGAGAATGGTCAGCCACTTGCTGGCCGCAAAGTAGTGCTGGTCCGTGCGACCGGGTACCAACGACCTGCGGTAAATGTCGACGACGCTGGTGGTTGCCAGGGCGTTCAGTTCGGAGCTGGTACTGGACATAGCGGCCGAAAAGATGACCGCCAGCAGGAGGCCTACCAGCCCGACCGGCAGGTAGTTGATGATGAAAGTGATGAAAACGTAGTCGCGGTCCTCGGTAATGAGTTCGGGGTCATAGGAGGCCAACAGGCCGTCGACCGAACTGGCCACCGCCCGACGCTCGGCCAGGGTGCCCTCTACGGCCGTGCGGGCCGCGGCAATCGCACCCTCATCTTCGGTGCGCAGTGCATCGACCATGGTGAGGGTTGCCTGCTCGTTGCGCTGGTTGATCCTGGCGTAATCCTCCTCCAGTACGGTCAGTTCGGAGCCGTATTCGGAGTTGCGCAGTTTGTCCAAGTTCGCCGAGTTGAAGTGGACGGGCGGTGGCTGAAACAGAAAAAAAACGAAGACCAAAATACCCACCACCAGCACCAGGAACTGCATGGGTACCTTGAAGATCCCGTTGAAGAGCAAACCGAGTCGGCTTTCCGTCAGGCTCTTCCCCGATAGGTAGCGCTGCACCTGCGACTGGTCGGTGCCGAAGTACGACAAGAACAGGAAGGTACCCCCGAGCATGGCCGACCAAATATTGTAGCGGTCGTTGAGGTCGAATTCCAGGTCGACGATATTGAGCTTGCCCAGGTGGCCGGCCACGCCGATTGCATCCCCCAGACCGATGCCCGCCGGTAATTTGAGTACCACTACCGTACCCGCGGCAAACATGCCCAGCAGGATCACGATCATCTGCTGCTTCTGGGTGACGGACACCGCCTTGGTGCCCCCCATAACTGTGTAGAAGATCACCACAACGCCGATCAGGAGAATGGTGAGGCTCAGCGACCACTCCAGAATGGTGGACAAAATGATGGCGGGTGCGTAGATGGTGATCCCCGCCGCCAGCCCCCGCTGTATAAGAAAAAGGATGGCCGTGAGGGTTCTTACCCGTAAATCGAACCGCCCCTCCAGGTACTCGTAGGCCGTGTACACCTTTAGCCGGTAATAAATCGGCAGAACGAAGACGCAGAGTACTACCATTGCAATGGGCAGACCGAAGTAGAACTGGGCGAAACCAAGCCCGTCGTTGTAGGCCTGCCCCGGCGTACTCAGGAAGGTGATCGCGCTGGCCTGGGTGGCCATGACGGACAGGCCGATGGTCCACCACTTGAGGTCGCGGTCACCGAGCAGGTAGCTCTTGACGTTATCGACCTTGCGGGTTTTGTAGACGCCGTACAGCACGATTGCCGCCAGCGTGCCGGTCATGACGAACCAGTCTAGGAGGTCCATACGGTGTGGTTAGACTGGCTAGGAGAAAGGAGAAGCATTAACTGTAGAGGCAAGTGACCAGATAAAAGGTGATGATGAGGGCAAGATGCAGCAGCAACACGAACAGGTAGATGTTTCGCCAACTTCCCAGTACGGGTGGGGCGTCGATGTCCGGTTCGTCGTTCGGGGGAGCGGCCGCTTGCTTCATGCTGCAAGTTAGGAATTACGACGTTGCATCCCCGGGGGAGAGCAAAAAGTCCAGCTCCCCGCGGTCTAGTTGCAACTGATCCTCCCCACCGATGATCTCGTCGGCCAGCCGCTTCTTGCGTTGCTGGAGGCGGTGAATCTTCTCCTCCAGCGTCCCCTGACTGAGGAACTTCCGGGCGAATACGTTCCCCCGTCGCCCAATGCGGTGGGCCCGTGCGATGGCCTGGTCCTCCACGGTGGGGTTCCACCAGGGATCGAGAATGAACACGTAATCGGCAGCCGTCAGATTCAGCCCCGTCCCCCCGGCCTTGATGCTGATCAGGAAGGTCTGTACCGTCGGGTCGTGCTGGAATCGCTCCACCTCCCTCGCCCGTTGTGCGCTGTCGACCGAACCGGTAATCCAGGCGTAGGGCTGCCCGAGACGGGTCACGTGATCCCGGAAAAGTTCCAGAAAGCGTACCATGCTGCTGAAGATGAGCACTTTTTGGCCGGATCGCCGGATGGTGTTCCACTGCTCGAAGGCCTCCGCGAACTTGCCGCTGTCGTGGGAATAGTCTGGGTCCGCGATCACCGGATGGTTGGCGATTTGGCGTAACCTGGTCAGGGTCTGAATCACGAGGAGCTTGTAGTGACCCGTTTCCGGAGCGGGTGCGCCGAGCAGGGTATTGCGGGCGGCCGATCTTTCCCGTTCGTACTGCCTCCGTTGCTGGGCAGTCATTTCACAGTAGAACACCTGAACGTCGAGTTCCGGTAGGTCGGGGGCTACTTCGGCTTTGGTCCGCCGCAGCAGGTACGGACCGACCAACTGCCGGAGCTGAGCTTTTTTCAACTCATCGTCGTGTACTTCGATGGGGCCGACGAACGCTTTTTTGAAGAAGGGATAGCTGCGGAGTACCCCGGGATTTATGAATTGCATCTGTGACCAGAGATCGGAGAGGGAATTCTCGATCGGGGTGCCGGACAGACTGATGCGGTGGGTAGCTTCGAGATCGTTGATCATGCGGAAGACCTTACTCTTCCGGTTCTTTATCTGCTGACTCTCGTCGAGTACGATATAGCTTAGCCCAATCTCACTAAGAATGGCCTTGTCCCGCAGCGCCGTATGGTAAGTAGTAAGGATCACGTCACTGCGCCGCAGGATTCGGGGGTCACGGGTGCGCTTCGTGCCGGTCTGTATACAGACGGTGAGGGAGGGGGCGAACTTCCTGAGCTCCGCGGACCAGTTGTAGACCAGGGACGCCGGGAGGATAACCAGCGCGCGCAGGGGATTCAGAAAGGACTCGTCGCTCGCCGGTCCCCCGAACAGTTCGATCTGCCCGGCGGGTGGGGCATCCGCGGTATCCAAATTTTGCTTTGCGTACAGGAGTACGGCGATGGTCTGAAGGGTCTTCCCGAGTCCCATGTCATCGGCCAGGCAGGCACCCAATCGCTGATGGTAGTGCTTGATGAGCCAACGCACGCCGGTAAGCTGGTACGGACGCAGGTTAGCGCGGAGCTGTTCCGGAGGGTGGTATGCGGCGGCCAGTTCGTCTCCTTCCCGGTCGTAGCCGGTAGCCACGACTCCCGATTGCCGGAGGGCGGGAGCCTGGCTGCGTGCCATGCGTACCGATTTGCCGTTCACGCGGGCGAGTTGTAGGGCGGGGCCGTAGGAAGCAAGCCATTCTTCCGGAACCAAAAAAAGCTCACCATTCGGCAGCGGCACCCGACGTTCACCCCGCTGGATGTAGCGGATCAGTTGCACGAAGGGCATGCGGTGATCTCCGACGGTTACCGTCCCCCGCAGATCGAGCCAGTCGCCGGTTTCTTCCGCGCTCACTTCCAGCGACGCCGGGGCCAGGGTAAAGGGGTGTCCCCCCTCATCGGGTACGGCAACGGTTACACCGCTGGCCGAGAGGAGTTCGTGGTTGCGTAGTAGCCAGGCCAGGTTTCCGAAGGCTCCGGCATCATCCGCTACCGTGAGGGCGGCGGTGCCGGTCACCTCCCGTACTCCCATTTCCCGCAGGGGAAGGAGCAAGCGTTCTTCCTCCCTCCGGTCGCGAACGACCCGCACCAACCGGAAGGGGGGCTCTACGGTGTAGGTCACCTTTACCTCCTCCGGATCCCCCGCGGGTATGGTCACCTCGCCGTACGTAAAGGAAGCATATAGGTGATAAATTTGGTCGAAGGGGTGGGGCCGGGCGGTAAGCGTAAGTTCGGAAGGAGTCCCGATCTGTAGGTAGTCGAATCCCTGCACCTCAATGTCGTGGCCGACGGCCGCGCGGGAAACGAACTTCCGCAGGTACCGGCCCACTTCGCTTAGGGGTATCCTTACCTCGTCTCGCGTAAGGAATGGCCGCAGGGCGTCTCCCCGCAGTCCGGCTACGGTGAACAGGCGCCGGCCGGTGGCGATCCAACCCGGAGCCGGTCGGTTGGTGAGGATGCGGGGGTCCAGGTGGCGCACGAGGTGGACCTCCCGGTCGGCGGAGCGCAGGCGCAGCCGATAGTGCATTCCCTCCTCCGTCAGGGTGAACGACAGAAGCGCCTTCCAGGGCTGGTGATCGAAGTCGACCAGTGCCGACGTAGGGGAGGAGCGTACGTCGAGGTTCAGGGCAAGCCGGAAGGGGGTCTGCCGGCAAAGCTGCAGCAGTGCCGTTGTTCTGGCGTGAACGTACTGTAGCACTGCGGCGCGCTCCTTGCTCTCCTCGCGGATGAGGCCGGCCAGGCTGGGTGTTTTCTTCGACCCCCTGCGAAAGTGTTCGACCAGGGACTTCTCGCGGAGGCTTTCGGCAAGTTCCAGGGCGTGGAGGAGTTCCGGCACGGCTGCGATCCCGTAACTCTGGAGGGAGGCTCGTTTTGCTGCCTGGTGAACGACCTGGGGGCGCCCCGCCCGGTCGATTCCGCACACGTAGGCCTTCGGTAACCAGAATCCGGTACGGAATTCGAAAAAGTTAAAGAGGATGGCCGACTGCAAGCGAGCTAATTTACGGGGGAGAGGTGCAAAAGGTGGTAAAGGTAAAGGGAGGCCGTATTTTGCGGCGTGTCTCTCTCGCTTCATCTTCTTTTTCTCGTGCTGGGCGTAATCCTGCCCGCCTTTCTCTTCTTCAATGCGCGCAAGTCGGGAAAGGGAAAACCGATCTACTGGTCTCCACGCCTTAAAGTGCGGATGTACTACGGGAATGGGGTGTTGCTGCTCGGGCTTTCGGTGGTCGTGCTGATCTTCTGGTACTTCAACGGCCGGCCGCTGACCGACCTGGGACTGGGATGGGGGAGGACGCCCTACGAACCGGTAGCCATCCTGGTGATCTTCGCCTTTTTGTTTCTCTATGCGGTGGACCTGTTCGCCGAGATTGGCAGTCGGGCGAGACAGCAGGACACGCGAGAGAAGTTCAGGGAGTTGGGCTTCCTGCCGAGCAACGGGATGCAGTACTTACACTTTTTGTTCCTGTGCGCCTGTGCCGGCATCGGGGAGGAGATCGTGTACCGGGGGTTTATGATCACTTACCTGCAAGAAGTACTGGAGCAGCACTCCTGGGGCATTGCCGCTACCCTGATGATTCCGGCCGTTTCCTTCGGGCTGGCCCATATTTACCAAGGCGGGCACGCCGTGGCCAAGATCGTAGCCATGGCGCTGCTGTTCGGGTTTTTCTTTTACCGGACGGGTAGCCTGTGGCCCCTGATCCTGTTGCACACCGCGATTGATGCCGTAGGCGGGCTACTGAGCTGGTATCTGGAGGGGCAGGAGGAGTGAGGGATTGTTTTTTTTAAATTTGCTTGTCGAGTTTAAAAAGAGTTATTACCTTTGCGGTCGCTTCAAATGAGGCAGCTGGCTGCGTAGCTCAACTGGATAGAGCACTTGACTACGAATCAAGAGGTTTCAGGTTCGAATCCTGACGCGGTCACCATTTATCGGAAAGCAGGCTACGGTCTGCTTTTTTTCGCAATGCCATTTCGCTATGTCTAAAGTTTGCAATCTCACGGGTAAGAAGCCGATCAGCGGCAACAACGTCTCCCACTCCAACCGGAAGACGAAGCGCCGTTTCGTTCCCAACATTCAGAAGAAGCGCTTCTTCGTGCCGGAACTCGACAAGTTCGTTACCCTGCGCATTTCCACCAATGCCATGCGCACCATCAACAAACTCGGCGTTCACGCTTACATCAAAAAGCTTGAAAGCAAGGGCATCGAAACCGGCGTAAAGCTTTAATCGCAATCCACCATGGCTAAGAAGAGCAAAGGCAACCGCAACCAGATCATTCTGGAGTGCACCGAGCAGAAGGAAACTAACGTACCCGGCACCAGCCGCTACGTAACCCAGAAGAACCGGAAGAACACCCCGGGTCGTATGGAGCTAAAGAAGTACAATTCCAACCTCCGTCGTATGACGGTGCACCGGGAAATTAAGTAAGCACCTCAACCACCTACGGCTCCCCGCCGTTTGCTGACTAAAAGATACGAATTATGGCCAAGGTAAGTAAGAACTCACGGGTAGGTAAGCGTACCGCCAACGCAGGTTCCGGTCGCGACTACGTTAAAGTTGTACAGTCCATCAAGAATCCCGAAACCGGTAGCTACTCCTACAAGGAAGTGATGGTACATAAGGACAAGCTTGACGATTTCATGAAGGACAAGTAGTCTTTCTCTACCCCCAAGAGCTTCGAAAGGCCCGGATCGCGTACTCGCGATCCGGGCCTTCTGTTGTTGCCCTTGCTGAGGTTGACTCCAACAGCGGGATAATGCCGGTTTGCTGTCCAAATCCGATCGCTTTTCCCCGAATACCCGGCACCTGCGTACCCGCCGAAATGAACTACATTTGTTGCCTAACCCTAAAAGAAAGCTGCCATGACGAACGACCAATTGAAGGAACTGCAAACCCGCCTGGGTTTGCTCAAGCAGTATCTTTGACGTCTCCGAGCGAACGTTTAAGATAGAAGACCTCACCCAGCGGAGCCTCGATCCCGGCTTCTGGAACGATTCCAAGGCTGCCGAGCTCGTAATGAAGGAGCTGCAGAGCCACAAAAACTGGGTAAGTCAGTACGAGAAGGTTGCCGATCGGGTCGACGACCTCGAAGTGCTTCAGGAGTTTCTCAAGGAAGGGGAAGGGTCGGAGGAAGAAGTAGACCGACGCTACGAAGAGACGGTAGCCGTACTCGATGACGCGGAGTTCCGGGCTACCCTCAACCGGCCCGAAGACGAACTCGGTTGCATCCTGGAGATCAACGCCGGTGCCGGCGGTACGGAAAGCAACGACTGGGCGGAAATGCTGCTGCGGATGTACACCATGTACGCGGAGAAGTACGCCGGCTACCGCGTAAGCCTGGCCAGTGAAACCGCGGGAGATGTAGTGGGGATAAAGTCGGCCACCCTGGAATTAATCGGTGATTTCGCGTACGGAATGATGAAGGGAGAAAACGGCGTGCACCGGCTCGTGCGCATCAGCCCCTTCAATGCGCAAGGAAAGCGGATGACCAGCTTTGCGTCCGTCTTCGTGCATCCCCGGGTGGACGACAGCATTGAAGTGGAAATCAATACGGCCGACATTCGCTGGGATACCTTCCGCGCTTCCGGCGCCGGAGGGCAGCACGTCAACAAGACTGAATCCGCCGTTCGGGTGACCCACGAACCTACCGGTATCGTCGTGGAATGCCAGGAGGAGCGGAGTCAGCACCAGAACCGGGAACGGGCGCTTAACATGCTCAAGAGTCGGCTTTACGAGCGGGAACTGGAAGCCCAGCGTGCCGAGAAGGACGAGATCGAGGCCGGGAAAACCGCGAATGAGTGGGGAAGTCAGATCCGGAGCTACGTGCTGGACGACCGCCGGGTCAAGGATCACCGCACCAACTGGCAAACCAGCCAGACCGACGCGGTACTCAATGGAGACATCGAGGGATTCCTGAAGGCCTACCTTCGCTGGAGCGGCGAGGCCAAATAAAAAAGCATCTCGCCGTGGACGAAATGCTTTGAATGGTAAAAAGTGCTTAAAACCATGTGTCGTTCAGCTGTCGGAATGTAGCCCAGTAGAAAAGATCAAATCAGATAAGCAAGGAGTGGTGGAAAAATCCACGTAAATATCATCACACATAGTTGTGCACCTATAGCTTAACAACATCCGTGCCAATTTTCCAGCAGGCTGACCGTCAAGAAGTTACCGAAGCAAGGGAAGTAGGTCTAATTAAATGAAACAGGCTATTTATTATATATAGCGAACCTGTTGTATTTAATATACTTACCCGATGTACTGCCAAACTAGTTGATTCAGCAGGAAGAAAAGGACCAAGTAAATCCAGAGTGCATCCAGGAAGTGCCAGTAAATCGTGAGCAGTCGCAGGTTCAACCGCTTATCCGGATCACTGAAGTAGACCAGGACACTTACGGGCTCTTGCATGTACTTCCGTGCCCGGTAGATGAACAGTCCGAGAAAGGGCAAGCCGCCAATCACGTGGGCAAAATGAAGTGCGGAAATCACGTAGAGGTATCCGGCGGAATTGTCGGTATTGATATAGATCTGGTTGCTAAATAACTGGTACCACGCTACTCCCTGCATGACCATGAAGAAGAGGGAAAGTGCCAGGGTATACCAGAGCATTCGTTGGTAGGCGACCGTGTTGTCGGCGAGATAAAATCGCTTGGCCTGTACCATGGTGTAGCTGCTGCCCAGCAGGATGGCCGTATTGAGGAAGAAAAGTAAGGGTAATTTGATGGGAGGCAAATCACTCTGGACCCGGGTATAGACAAACGCAGCCGTCATTGCCAGAAACAGCATGCTGAGGCTGAAAAGCAGTAGGGCCAGGTAGATGTTTTTGGGGTGAAAGGCGAAGTTGTCTTCACTGTCGTCAACCGGCCGCTTGAGTTCGTGGGGGCGTTCGTACATTCCATCTAGGATTTGTTGCGGCGGCATCGCTCGGAGCAATACTTGACTTCTGTCCACACCTTTGCCCACTTTTTGCGCCAGGAAAAGGGGCGGTTGCAGACTGGACAAATTTTCTGCGGCAGGTCAGTCTTTTTGGTTGCCATCTCTACGTGCTATGATCTGGTCCATTACAGCTTCGGCCGCTGCTGATTTACTAGCATACCCTTTGATGTCGCCCTTCCGCTGCAGGGCCATTGCTTCTTCGAGCAGGCGGGAGTAATCGCGTTCCAGTTGCTTTAGCGGATCCTTTTTGAATAGTCCAAACATCAGATGGGTCGTTTTCCACTCTAACGGCAGGGCGGTACTTAGGTTGCGGAACAATAAAAGAACCCCCTTCAGCTTGCTGCTGAAGGGGGTTCCCGGAGTTCATTTCTCAAAAATTGATTAGGCGGTTGTCCGCTGACTCAGGTGAGTGCGGCGTTGGACTCCGTAGTGATCGTGAAGGCTGTCCCAGTACTTGGACTCACTGGTTTTGGGCCAGTTGTCTTTGTCGAACCCGGGGGCATTCTCGAGGCGATCCTTAGAAACATTGAGTACGAAGGTCTCCTTGGTCGTGTTAACGGTAAATGCTTCGAAGGGAATGGCAAAGTACTTGTCGCCCATGCCGAGGAAGCCACCGAAGGAGAGTACGGCATAATTAACGGTGCCGTTTTCGGTGTCGATCATCAGGTCTTTTATTTCTCCGAGGTTTTCACCTTTCTGGTTGGTTACGTTGGTTCCGGTAATGGAAGTGGAAGATAGAATCAGGTTTCTCATAATAATTTCTTTTGCTGCGGACCGTGGGTCAGGTGGTTCAAGTGTGTTTGTGTAAGGTCGTCCGCTTGTTACTAAATCAAAATACACTAATATAACACCACAATGCTTACAAAAGTTCACTATGTAAGCCAAAAAACTCCATTTGAACGGGTGAAAAATTTGTCGTGGCAGCTACCGCGCAGGTGAACGCCGGCGATGTTCCCGCTTTCTTTTGCACTTTTGTACGTACCGGCCAAAGTCTTGCGGCACCCCCGGCTAAACGTCTCCGTATGAAAGGATTTCTACTGTTCTGTTCCTTCTTGCTTGCCGCCGTGACCCTTACTGCCCAGACTGCCCTGTCGGGTAAAGTGATCGACGTTGATGCCGACAATGAACCACTGGCCTTTGCCGCCGTATCGCTGTTTCGGGAGGGTTCGTTCTTCCAGGGGACAACGACCGACCTTAACGGGAACTACTTCTTTTCGAATATCGATCCGGCCACCTACGACGTCGAAGTCAACTTCACCGGCTACCCCCCTACGAAGATTACCGGGATACCCGTGCTGCCGGGTCGGACCAATGTCGCGGATATTGAAGTGACCAACGAGGGCGGGGTAAACCTGGAAGTCGTGGTGGTGACCGATTACCAGATCCCACTGATCGAGATCGACAATACGACCAGCGGGCAGACCATTACCTCCGAGGAAATTCAGCGGCTGCCGACCCGCAACATCAACCAACTGGCTTCGATCACCGCCGGCGCTGCATCGTCCGATGAAGGGAGTGCGATTACCATTCGGGGATCACGCTCCAACGCCACGAACTACTACGTCGACGGTGTGCGAGTACAGGGCAGCCTACTCCCGGAGTCGGAGATCGAACAGCTGCAGGTAATTACCGGGGGACTTGAGGCGCGCTACGGTGACGTTACCGGCGGTATTATTTCAGTCACGACGAAAGGGCCGAGTAGCGAATACAGCGTAAGTGCCGAGGTGGAAACAAGTGAGGGCCTTGACGCTTACGGCAACAGCCTGGCCGGAGTGGCTATTTCGGGACCAATTATCAAGCGGGGAGCGGACCGGGCTATTCTCGGCTTCCGACTGAGTGGCCGCTACACCTACCAAACGGACGACGACCCGAGTGCCGTGCCGGTGTACCGTGCCCGGGAAGACGTGATCAGGGACCTCGAAGCCAATCCGGTGATCGTGCGGAACGGGCTGCCAACCGTAGCCGCGGACTTTCTGAACAACGGCGACGTGGATGCGCTGGCGACCCGCCCTTACGAGGACCGCAGCCAACTGAACTTGAACGGTAAGCTGGATGCCCGTTTAAGTGATGCGATCGACGTTTCGCTTTCGGGGTTTTACGGCACGCTGGACAATCGGTTCACTCCCAGTGAAAATTTTGGCCTGACGTGGCGTACGTACAATGCCGCCCGGAATCCGACGTCGGAAGACAAAGACTACCGGGCCAATTTTCGCTTCCGCCACCGACTCGGGGGAGCGGGCCGTGCCGGTGAGTCCGGCAGCAATGCCAGCCTGATACAGAACGCCAGCTACGTCCTGCAACTAGGCATAGAAAACAACAAGCTCGGTGTCGATGACCCGGTGCATCAAGACCGAATTTTCGACTACGGCTACGTAGGTAGCTTCGACATCGATTACATCCCCGTGTTTAACATCGAGCGGGATGAGACGGGTGCGGCTATCGGTGCCGTCCAGGCGGATTACCGTGGCGTGTTACGCAACTACGATCCCAGCAATTCGGTAAACCCGGTGCTGTCCAACTACAACAACTACTTGGGGTATAGCGGAGATCAGATCTTTACCGACGAAACCTACGGACTGATCGGACTGCAGCAGGTCACGGAGGAGGGCAATCCAATACCAACCCTAGACCAATTTGCCGCGATCAATGGCCGTACCCAGGCGCTATTCCGTGACAGTTGGGGGTTCCACCAGAACGTCGGTACGGTGTACAACCAGTTGTTTAATTCGGACAACGACACCTACACGCTGCAGGCGAACGCAAACTTTGAGTTGGTGCCGGGTGATTCGGACAAAAGCCGACACAGCGTCCAGTTTGGAGTGGTGTACGAACAGCGGGTCAACCGCTCCTACCGGCTCAGTCCGGTTGGGTTATGGACTACCGGCCGCCAGTTAGTCAATCGCCACCTGAATGCGGTCGATCCAGCAAACCGGGTATTGGAGACCATCGACGTCAGCCTGGGGGAGGGGACGCTGGGTTACCGGGGGCCGGCGACGGTAGTGGCACCGACCATCGAGGCGGATGCCGGCACCTTTTACCGGCGCATCCGGGAGGACCTCGGAGTTCCGCTGGATCAGTTCGTGAACATCGACGGACTTACCCCCGACCAGCTTTCTCTCGACCAATTCAGTGCGCAGGAACTCACTTTCGCTAACCTCGTCGACTACGTGGGGTACGACTACCTCGGCAACGAAACCGACGGTACGTTCGAGGATTTTTTTGCCGTCGATCCCGTTACGGGTCAGCGCAACTTTACGGTGGGGCCGAACCGTCCGATCTACGCGGCGGCTTACCTACAGGATAAATTCACCATCAACAATATGATCTTCCGGGTGGGGGTACGGGCCGATCGCTACGATGCCAACACGAAGGTGCTGAAGGATCCGTACAGCCTCTACGATATCATCGGGGCGGAAGATTTTCACGCCAACTTCGGAGGGGAACGCCCGGGAAACATCGGCGCGGATTACCGGGTGTACACCACCGACGAAACGAGCGACCAGGTGCAGGCTTACCGGGACGGGGACAACTGGTTCCAGGCCGACGGTACGCCGACCAACGGTCCCCAGGAGATCGAGGGTATCCGGACGGGGCTGGTGTTCCCGCGATACGCCAACCCGGCGGCGCAGGCTTCCAACAATTTTATTAAGTCGGAGGAGTTTACCGTGGCCACCTCATTCAAGGATTACGATGCGCAGCTGAACGTGATGCCCCGCCTAGCTTTTTCCTTCCCCATTTCCGGAGAGGCGAATTTCTTTGCTCACTACGACGTACTCATTCAGCGCCCCGCGAGCAACACCCTGGCAACCGCCCTCGACTACTACTACTTCGTGGAGCGTACCGGAAGCACCTTCAACAACCCGGCGCTGCGTCCGGAGCGCACGATCGATTACGAAGTCGGGTTCAAAACCAAGATCAGCAATACCTCGGCCCTGACGCTGGCGGCATACTATAAGGAATTGCGGGATATGGTCCAGCTGAGAACTTACTTTCCGGTGCCGATCGTCAATCAGTACACCACCTACGACAACCAGGATTTCGGCACGGTCAAGGGATTTAGCTTTACCTATGACCTGCGCCGGACGAGCAACGTGACGGTGAACGCCAACTATACGCTGCAATTCGCCGATGGTACCGGATCGAATGCGACCAGCCAGCGCGGCCTTACCAACCGGGGCAATTTGCGGACCCTATTTCCCCTAAGTTTTGACGAGCGACACCGGTTCAATCTGGTGCTGGACTACCGCTTCGACAGCCGCAGCGGCACGCCGAAGTGGCTCAACGATTCGGGAATCAATATTCAGGGAAGCAGCGTGTCCGGACGGCCCTACACGGCCACCTTTATCCCGCAGGAGCTGGGGGGAACCGGCACCCGCGGCGCCATCAACGGGAGCCGAAACCCGTGGAACTTTACGCTCAACGGCCAGGTGGAGAAGAACTTCGTAATCGCCGGCCGGTCACGACTCAATGTCTACTTCCGGGTCAGTAATATTCTCGACCGCCGCAACATCATCGGGGTGTACAGCGCCACCGGCTCTCCCGACGATCCGGGTTTTCTGCAGAGCAGTTACGGACGCGAGCAACTGGAAAGCATAGAGAACGAAAGCCGACCGGTGCAGAGTTATCTTGACTCCTACCAGTGGCGTGTGCTGAATCCCGATTTATTCAGTCTTCCCCGCCGCATGTTCGTCGGGCTTCGCTTCGGTATCTGATGCCCTACTTCCACCACCCCCGACCAGTGTATTCTAAACCGTTCGCTATGCGATTGTCCTCCTTACTTCCCTTTCCGCTACTGGTAGCCGGCCTGCTGTTGCCGCTGGCGCTCGGAGCTACGAAAGGTCCGGACGACGGAAAGCCCCGGCGCGTTACCCCGTCCGAGCAGCAACGGATCGAGTTCCGCGAGGCCTGCGACAACGCCACCCGGCAGACGGAGATGGAAATCAACAACGTACGCGCCAGACTCACTACGGGGGGCGATGTTTGGTGGGATGGATCAAATGGACGGTACATCGTGCCCAAGCCCCCGCCCGGCGTTCCCGAGGTGAGCTCTATCTACGCCGGTGCCGTATGGTTGGGTGGAAGGGACCCGGGCGGCGGACTGAAGGTAGCCGCCCAGGACTACGGACGGGGAAGTGGACAGTTTGACTACTATCCCGGTCCGCTTACCCCGCAGGGCACCATTCAACGGGATACCTGCGAGCGCTGGGACCGGTTCTTTACCGTAAAGGGCGACGACATTCGGGCTTTCCTAGCAACCTATAACGCTGCCGTCCAGGCGGAATCGCTACCAATCGATTTGGAAGACATTCCGCGGGCCATTTTAGGCTGGCCATCCGTCGGGAACCCTTACTTCGCGGAGATCAACGGCTTTCAATTGCCCAACCCCAACGAGGGTGGGGGGCTGGCGGGCTTCTGGGACCAGGACCTTGACGGTATTTACGACCCCACCCTTGGTGATTATCCCATCATTGAAGTGCGGGGCTGTAACCAACTTCCCCAGTTTCCGGATGAGATGACTTTCTGGATATACAACGACGCCGGAAATACCCACCGGCAGTCGAATACCCCGCTGCAGATCCAGATGGAAGTACAGGTGCAGGCCTTCGCCTTCAGCTCCTCCGACGATCTTAACAACATGACCTTCCAGCGGTACAAACTCATCAACCGGGCCCAGGAAGACATTCTCGATACCTACTTCGCCATGTGGGTGGATCCCGACCTAGGGTGTGCCAGCGACGATTACATCGGCAGCGACACCACCCGTTCCCTGGCTTACGTATACAACGAGGACGAACTGGACGGTGCCCAGGGGTGTACCTGCGACGGTGGAGTGGAGACCTACTGCGATGAAATTCCCATTCTCGGGGTGGACTATTTTCGGGGACCCCGGGCACCGGTATTTGACGTCAACGGAAACCAGATCGGCGAGCGAGAGCTCGGTATGAGTTCTTTCGTCTACTACAACAACGCCGGAGTCGGTGGTCCGCCGCTGGCCACTACGGACCCCAGTACCGCGGAAGAGTATTACAATTACTTACAGGGAAGGTGGCGGAACGGGTCGCCGCTTCAACGCGCCGGTGACGGGTACGACGAGGGGGCGGTGGCTACCACCAATTACGCCTTTCCCGACCCACCCAACCAGAACGGATGGAATATGACGACCGAAAACCTGCCCTTCGGTGATCGGCGCACCATCCAGGCATCCGGGCCCTTTACCCTGCAGCCCGGTGCGGTCAACGAGCTGATCATCGGCGTAGTGTGGGTGCCCAATCAGACCTATCCCGCACCCTCCATTCAGCGGCTGCAGCAGGCCGATGACCTGGCGCAGTCCCTGTTCGATAACTGCTTTGACCGGCTGGACGGCCCGGATGCACCCGACGTAGACCTCCTGGAACTGGATCGGGAGATCGTGTTGTTGTTCTCTAACGATGAGGTGAGTAACAACTTTGAAGAATCGTACATCGAGCAGGGGTTGGGCATTCCCCGGGGGGAAGACAGCCTCTACCGCTTCGAGGGGTACCGGGTATTTCAGTTTTCGGGCCCGGATGTATCCCTGGCCGACATCGACGATCCGGACCGGGTCCGCGAGGTGGCCACTTACGACCTGTCGAACGGGGTGACCCGACTGTTTAACTGGTCCGGCCTGAGCGAAGACGAGCCCGACCGAAACCCGCTGGACCAAACGTACTTCGTGCCGGAACTGCGGGTGAACGGGCCGGATGCGGGTATTCGGCACAGCCTGAGCATTACCCAGGATGCGTTCGCAAGTGGAAACGATACGCGGTTGATCAACCACCGGCGCTACTACTTTACCGTCGTTGCTTACGCCTACAACAATTACAAAAGCTTCGACCCCTTTGACTTTACCGATCCCGGCCAGCCGATGCAGTACATCGGTTCCAGCCGCAACATCGGTGACCCCCTTACGGGCAGTGATTTCTACACTGCCATCCCCCGTCCAATCCTCGACCGGGATCTGATGGCCAGCTACGGAGATGGAGCTCGCGTGACCCGCCTGAGCGGAAAGGGGAACAACGGTAACTTCTTGGACATCAGCGCTGAAAGTCTGGCCGAAATTGAAGCTTCCTTTGCCGCCGGTGAGGAATACCGGGGCGAAATCACTTACGAACAGGGCAGCGGGCCGATCGACGTTTTTGTCGCCAACCCCCTCAACGTCCGCAACGGCGAATTCGAGATCACTTTCGTCGATGGCAACATGGGCGACGAGGAACTGACGGCCCCGGTCAACTGGACCCTGCGCTGCCTCGACGACTGCGGCGTGCCGACCGTGGTGAGCGAACGGCCCATCAGTACGCCCAACGAGCAGATCGTCGGAGAGTACGGCTTCTCCATCCGTATCGGAGACGTTCCGGAACCCGGTATCCCGGGAACGGGACGCAACGGGGCCATCGGAGCAACCATCACTTACGACAGCTCGGACGCCCAGCCCTGGCTGATGTTCCTGCCGGACGATCTTTCCCTGCGCACGGGGGTAACTTCCGTCGATGAAAACGTATTCGATTACGTCGCCACCGACGATTTTCAGGATCGTTTCTATTCCCTCGATCAGGACCGCGGTCTGTCTGATCTGTTCCCCGGCGTCGTTCCCTACCGCTTGATGAACTGGCTGGAGAAGGACGATCGGGTGCCCTACATTTCGCCGGTTTACCTCTCCGAATTCCGGCTCAACGACGGGGTGTCGCGCAATCAATCGCTGCAGGACCTGAATAACATTGACATCGTGTTCACGTCCGATAAATCGCTCTGGAGCCGCTGTCCCGTGGTCGAAACCAGCAACTACTTCTACCGCGACGCGGCTTACCGTGGGCAAGCGATCAAGCAGGAAGGCGACCGCCTCATGTTCGATACCCGGGATGCGCCGAGCGTGACCCGCGAGGCGGGTGCGAACGGACTGCCGGCACCGGACAATACCATCGATCCGGCCTACCGCACCGGCATGGGGTGGTTCCCGGGTTATGCCATCGATGTGGAAACCGGTCAGCGGCTCGAGATTTTCTGGGGGGAAAACAGCACCTACGACGGTCGCCGTCTGGGGGATGTATACGTCGCACCGAGCAACGGAGACGATATGATCTTCAATCCCTCCAACTCCACATTTATCAAGTCACCGATCAACGGACTGAGCATTTACGACTTCGTGGCCGGTGCCCAGCACTTCTTTTACGTGACCAAGCAGCCCTACGATGGGGGCATCAGGCTCTACAACCGCCTTTCCCCCCGTACGAGCCCGAACTCTACCAGTAAGGTGCGCGCCTTGCAGGAGGTCACCTGGGCCGGCTTTCCCCTGCTCGCCCCCGGTGCTCAGTTGAAGTCTTACGCGGACGGCATCATTCCCACCGACGTGACGATCAAACTACGGGTCAACAGCGCCTTTGCCTATGCGGAAGGGGTACCGGGAAGCAACGGCTATCCGACCTACCGGTTTGTCATCGAGGGCAAACAGCCGACAACGGAACTCGACGAGGCCCTCACCAACCGGGCGCTCGACATGATCAACGTCGTGCCCAATCCGTATTATGGGTTCAGTGTCTACGAAGACAGCCAGTTCGAAACGAACGTAAAGGTGACTAACCTACCGGCCAAGGCCACGGTTACAATTTACTCCCTTGACGGCAAATTCATTCGCCAGTACAACCGCGACGAAACCGCAGCCATGCTCCGCGGTACGAACCGACCGGTGGGCGAGCGACAGATTTCTCCCGCGCTGGAGTGGGACCTAAAGAACCAGAAGGGCATCCCGGTTGCGAGTGGCGTATACCTCATTCACGTGAATGCTCCCGGCTACGGCGAACGGACCCTGAAGTTCTTCGGTGTTCAGCGGCAGTTCGATCCTTCGGGTTTATAATTCATTGCACCTGCGTCCCCGCAAAACGATGTACGAAATGAAGCATATTTACTTCTTTGCGCTCTGTAGCCTGTGGTCGCTAAGCGTGCTGGCGGGCAACCCCGATCGGCAGGGAGAGGCCGGTGCCGCCCAGCTGCTGATGAATCCGTGGGCGCCCTCCGCCGGACTTCACTCCCTCGGTACCTCCTACGTGACCGGGGTAGAAGCGATGCGACTCAACCCCGCCGGTGTGAGCCGGTTTGCCGGCACCCAGGTCATGCTGGGCTACGCCAATTACCTGCAGGGCACGGATATTTCCATGCAGGCCATCGGCGTAACCAGTCAGGTAGGCAACGGTGGAGCCCTGGGGTTCAGCGTCATGAGTCTCGACTTCGGGGATATTGCCGTTACGACCACGGACCAGCCCGAGGGTACCGGCGCGCTGCTGAACCTGAGCTTCATCAACGTCGGACTTACCTACAGCCACCAGTTCGAAAACAAGGTGTCGGTGGGCATTACCCTGCGCGGGGTAAGCGAGGCGACCAGCGACGTAAGTTCCTTCGGCTTCGCCATCGACGCGGGGGTACAGTACGTTACCGGGGAAAAGGAGGAGTTCAAGTTTGGACTAAGCCTCCGCAACGTCGGCTCCCGCATGGCCTACGGCGGTCAGGCGCTGGCCACGGAGGCGCCGAACCCGGATCCCTCCGCAGACTACAAACTGACCCTCGAACAACGCTCGGCGGGCTTCGAAATGCCTTCCGTGCTTAACATCGGGGCGAGCTACGACTTTTTGTCCTCGATCGAAGACCAGCGGGTCACCCTCGTAGGCAACTTTACGGCAAATTCCTTCAGCCGCGATCAACTGGGCGCGGGACTGGAGTACGCCTTCCGCGAGCAGTTTATCGCCAGGGTGGGGTACCGGACCGATCTGGACGCCTCCACCGCAAGTGAGGGCACGGCCGCCGACGAATCTCCGCTCTACGACGGCATAAGCGCGGGAGCAAGCCTACGTGTGCCGTTTCGAAAGGGGGACCCTACCCGGCGGTTTAGCGTCGACTATGCCTACCGCAGCACCCGGGTATACAACGGCACCCATAATGTCGGGCTGAGCCTGTCGTTTTAGGGGCCGAACGGGGGGGTTGGAATAGTACCCGGAAATCCCTATCTTTGGCATTCAAGTATTATCAGTGGCGTTCCTACCAATCGTGGGAACGTCGCTTTTTTTGGTTCTCTCTCCATTCAACCCTACGCTCACGGGCAGAGGACTTTCACCTACGGCAAGCAGGGTTTTAACCAATCTCCCTCGGGGGGGAAGGGTAGGAAGCGACTGTTTAAACGAATAAACCCACTATCATGGCAGGAATGCATTATCTGTCGCAAGAAGGATTCGATCGGCTTCGTGCCGAACTGGACGAGCTCAAGACCAACGGGCGCGCCAGGGTGGCCAGTGCCATTGCCGAGGCGCGCGAAAAGGGTGACCTTTCGGAAAACGCGGAATACGACGCCGCCAAGGACGCACAGGGGCTACTGGAAATGAAGATCAACGAACTCGAAAAGGTGATGGCCAACGCCCGCGTACTGGACTCCAGCCAGCTGGATACCAGCAAAGTGACCGTAATGAGCAAGGTGACCATCCAGAACGTAAAGAACAAGGCCGAGCTGGTGTACCACCTCGTTGCCGAAAGCGAGGCCGATCTGAAGGCGAAAAAGATCTCCGTAAACAGTCCCATGGGCCAGGGCCTGCTGGGTAAGAAGGTCGGCGACATCGCGGAGGTAAAAACCCCGAACGGGTCCATCAAATTTAAGATCAAGAACATCTCCATCTAGTGGCCTCCATCTTCACCCGCATCATCCGGGGCGAACTGCCTTCCTATACGGTAGCCGAAACGGACGACTTCATTGCCTTCCTCGACGTCCGCCCAATGGTCGAAGGACACCTCCTCTGCGTACCCAAGCGCGAGGTCGATTATTATTACGATCTGACCGACGAAGAGCTTACCGCGCTTACCCTATTTACCAAACGCGTAGCCCGTGGCCTCAAAGCCGCCGTCGACTGCGAGCGCATCGCCAATGGCGTGCTGGGCCTGGAGGTTCCCCACGTTCACGTCCACCTGGTGCCGGTAAATCATACCAGCGACTTCCGTTTTGGTAAGGTAATCGAGGTGAGCGAGGCAAGAATGGAGGAACTCCGGCAGCAAATCAGCGCGGCCATCGACGCTTAAAAGTCGGGTGGCCGAAGCTCTTTAAAGTGACCGTTGAGCAGGGCCCGCTCCCGGATGCGCAATGGATCTCCCAGGTGCGGCTTCATCTGCCCCAGATGTTCGAGCAGGTAGCGCTGGCGGTCGGCCGCCGCAATCAGGGTTAGAAAATTATACTCCTGTTCCAGGGTGAAGCCCACGTAGTGGGCGATGTCGTACGTCCGAAAACCCTCGTCCACCGTTCTGATTTCTCGCCCAACCTTTAGTTGTCGGTAGATTTCTAGCGTCAGCGCCACAATGCGTGCATTGATCGCGGGGTCCTCCTCTTCCTCCAGGGGAAGGTAGCGTACGCGCCCGCCCGGGTACGGCTTTCCGGGAGCGATCCGGTCGTAATCCGTAAGGTAAAATATTCTTTCCCCCCGGGTGCGCACGTCGCTTTCTCCGGAAGGGTACCGTTTGGCAACTTCGGTCAGTGAAACCTCCGTAGCAACCGGGCGCAATCTGCCGTCGATCACCGTCGGAATACCGAAGCGAATTCCCTCCCGGTCGGCATCTTCGATAAGTTGGCGATAGCGTGGCTCGAAGATGTGCAAGTTGAGCGTTTCACCGGGAAACACGACGAGCTGTAGCGGGAAAAGGGCCAGTTGATGTTCCATACCACCTTCACAACGGAAGTCGGCTCCAAGTTGCTTACTTTGGTAATAATTAACCGCCCGATCCATGCGCGCAGTCCTGTTCCTGCTTCTCGTCGCCCTTCTTGCCGGATGTAGAGAAAAAACCGAAGCCGTCGCCGCGACCGAAGCCCCGCCCGCCCACGTGCTTTCCCATACCTCGGGGGTCATCGGCCGCAGCGCGGATCTTTTCGTCACCTTCGACACCGTATACACCTTTGGGGAGGGCGAGGGGCCTGCCCTGGAGGTACGTCCGCGGGTAGCCGGAGAACTTACCCTCACGGGTCGCCAGTTGGTGTTCCGGCCCACACAAGCCCTAACCAGTGGCACCGACTACAGCGCCACCGTATCCCTACCCGGAAAACCCGATTTTACCTTCTCCTTTCGGGTGCCGGATCGCCGTCTCGAGGTCGAGTCCGACGGTTACTACATCCCCGATCCGTCCCGGCCCGAGCGGGTCGAAGTTACCGGCCGCGTCGTTACCAACGACGGGGCTGATCCGGACGAAATTCGCCGTGTGCTCCGCATCGAACACAACCGCGACCCCCTCGATTTTTCCCTGGAACAGTCGTCCCAAAACGTATTTTCCTACGTCGGCACTCTGCCGGATCGCGGTAGCGAGCCGTCCATCGTCACCGTCACCGTAGCGGCCGATCAGGGCGGGTTCGCGGGAGCAACGTATACTCGGGAAGTGCAAATACGTCCGGTAGGTGCCTTCGAAGTACTCAGCGTGCAGCTGCGCCCCGACGGCGGCGGTATAACCATCAGGATGAGCGATCCGGTGGAAGAAAGCCAGGACCTGACGGGGCTGTTGCGCTTCCGCCCCGATGTGGCCTTTTCCACCACCGTCGACGGAAACATTATTCACCTGTACCCGACCCAGGCCGATGCCCGGGAAGCCGTACTCGTGGTCGAGCCGCAACTGCGGAGTACCGCCGGACAGGACCTCGGGCAGCGGACCGAATGGCAGGTAAGCCTGGGACATACCGACCCGGGGCTGCGGGCCGTGGGAGAAGGGTCCATTATGCCGCACGAGGGGCAACGCTTATTTACGTTCGAGGCCGTAGGCTTGTCGACCGTATACCTCGAACTCTTCCGGATCGACGCCGGAAACCTCCTGCAATTCTTGCAGGACGAGAACCTTTCCTCCACCAGCCACGAGTGGAGCCTCCGAAGGGTAGGCCGCATCGTCGCCCGTCGGGAAGTACCCCTGACCTCGCTGGCCCCCGGCGCCGACCAAAGCCGGTGGACCCGCTACGCCATCGACCTGAGTAGTTACCTCGAGCGGGACGATGCCGCGGTGTACCAACTGCGCCTGGCCTTCGGCATGGAGTACACCGACCAGGCCTGCGGCGTCAGCACGGAATCATTGGGACTGCAAACCATCTCCGATCTACTGGGCAGGTCCGATCCGCCGCCAACCGGCTTCGACCCCGCCACTTCGCTGCTCAGTAATTATTACGGCATTTACGATTACAGCGACTGGGAACAACGCGACAACCCCTGTTCACCCGCCTTCTACCACCGCGATCGCTTCCTGATCCGCAACGTCCTTTCCTCAAACCTGGGACTGATCGCCAAACGCCAACCCAACCGGGAGACCCTGGTGTTCTCCACCAACCTGATTACCGGCGGACCCCAGGGCGGAGTCAGGGTAACGGCCTACAGCTACGACCAGCGGGAACTCTTTTCCGGAACTACGGACGCCGAGGGGAAAGTCGGAATGACCACGGAGGATGAGCCGGCCTTCATCGTAGGTAGCCTGAACCAAGAAGCGGCCTACTTAAGCATCAACGAGGGCGAAGCGCTGCCGGTCGGCAGGTTTGAGGTCGGAGGAGGTGAGGCAAATAGCGGCATCCGTGGGGCTTTTTTCGGCGAACGCGGCGTCTGGCGACCCGGAGACAGTGTATTCCTCAACTTCGTACTCGCGGATAAGTCAAACCTGTTGCCCACGGACTACCCCGTAGCGTTCACGCTCCGGGACGCGCGTGGGAGGGTGGTTCAGCGGCGCAGGGTGACCAGCCCCTTCGGCAGCGGACTCTATCCCCTGACCTTTCGGACCGACCCTACGGACGTGACCGGCACCTGGTCGGCAACCGTGACCGCCGGAGCGCGTACCTACACCCACCCCCTGCTAATTGAAGCGGTGAAGCCCAACCGCCTGTCGATCGACCTGCGGGCAGCCGAGGGCCGGGATAAGTTGCTCCTTTCGGGAAATTGGCTCTACGGGGCCCCGGCGGCGGGATTGCGGGCGGAGATCAACATGCAACCCTTCGCGCGTACGCTCGACGCCGGCTCCCTTCCTGACTTCGTATTCCAGGATCCGGCCCGCTCGCTCGGCGACGTCCAGGAATCCCAGCTCTTCAACGGAAGGCTCGACTCCCGCGGACGCGCCGAACTTACCCTTCCACCACTCGGTGAGGCCCTGCCCGGCCCCCTGCAGTTGCGACTCAATACGAAAGTGTTCGAACCGGGGGGGAACTTCAGCATCGACCGGACCACCGTTCCCTACGACCCCTTTCCCGTATACGCCGGCCTACGCCTGCCGATGAGCGAATGGGGAAGTAAGAGCCTGCCCACCGAAGGAACCGCGGGAATGGAAGTAGCGGCCGTGGACCCCGAGGGCAGGGGAGTCGCGGGGCGAAAACTAACTATTGGGATCTACCGGGTTGACTGGCGCTACTGGTGGCAGGACGGCAACGACAACGTCGCCCGCTTCGGGAGCAGCCAGCATACGGAAGCATTGGAAACGCGTACCGCGACGACCGATGCCAACGGCAGAGCCACCCTACAGGTCGGCGTGAACGACTACGGCCGGTACCTCATCCGCGTATGCGATCAGGGAGGGCACTGCGCCGGCGACTATTTCTACGGAGGGAGCGGTGAATCCGGGTTAGACGACCGGGAATCCGCCTCGCTGCTTCACCTCCGCGCGGAGCACGAGACGGTCAATACGGGTGAGCCGGTCACTATTAACGTGCCGACGAGCGCGGGGGGACAACTGCTGGTAAGCCTGGAAACCAGTCTGGGAAGCCTGGAACAGTTCTGGGTGCCTGCGGCGGCGGGGCAAACCCAGGTGACCTTCACCACCGACGAACGGATGGTACCCACCGTGTACGCCAACATCACCTATCTGCAACCCTACGCCCAGACCACCAACGACCGCCCCGTCAGACTTTTCGGCATCGTGCCCGTGGAGGTGCTCGATCCTACGACCCGCCTCCAGCCCGAAATCACCGCGGCCAGCGAATGGAAGCCCCGCCAAACCGTAGAGGTGAAGATCAGCGAAGCCGACAACCGACCCATGACCTACGTCCTTTCCGTCGTCGATGAGGGCCTGCTCGGGCTGACCCGCTTTGCTACCCCCGATCTGCATCGCGACTTCTTTAGTAAGGAAGCATTAGCGGTACGGACCTATGATCTATATGACCACGTGATGAGCAGCATAAACGGTGAATTCGGGCGGGTGCTGGCCATTGGCGGTGACGGAACGGTGGTGAACCCGGAGGAGGAAACGGCCAACCGCTTCGAGCCGGTGGTGCGTCACCTGGGACCCTTCCAGCTTGCGGGCGGTACCGCCAGCCACCGCATCTCCTTGCCGAATTACCTCGGGGCCGTCCGCATAATGGTGGTGGCCGTAGGAGACAGGGCCTACGGCAGCGCGGAAACGAAGGTCGCCGTGCGTCAGCCCCTCATGGTTCTGCCAACCCTGCCCCGGGTTCTCGGGCCGGGGGAACGGGTCGATATGCCGGTCAACGTGTTTGCCATGAACGACCGACTAGATCGGGTGAAGGTGACGGTGTCCGAATCTGCCGGCCTGGTGGACCCGGGAAATGGGCAGACGGACCTGCAGTTTTCCGGAGCAGGCGACCGACTCGCTTACCTGCCCCTACAGGTCGGGGAGCGCACGGGGATCGCACGCTTCGACGTCACGGCCAGCGGCGGGGGCGAAGCGAGCAGTCAGCAGATTGAGATCGACGTACGCGAGCCCAATCGGATCACCACCCGAACCAGTACCGTGAGCATCCCTCCGGGAGAAGCGCGGACCGTCTCCTATTCGCTCTTCGGCATTCCGGATTCCCGGTCCGCATCGCTGGAAATGTCGTCCCTTCCAGCCATGAACCTGAACCGTCACCTGGAATACCTCCTGCGCTACCCCTACGGCTGTGCGGAACAAACGATCTCCACCGCGTTTGCGCAGCTGGTCCTGGATCGGATCACTGAGCTCACGCCCGTCCAGGAAACCCGTCGCCGTACTAACGTCGCCGCGGCCGTTGAGACCTTGCGGCACTTTCGGACCGCTTCCGGGGGCATTGGGTACTGGCCGGGCAGCCAGCAAGTCCATCCCTGGGTCACGAGTTACGCCCTGCAGTTCATTCTGGAAGCGGAACGAGCCGGTTTCGCGGTTCCCTACGATCTTAAAGAAGAACTTATATCGTTCCAGGAAACCGCCGCCGCCCGCTGGAACCGTAGCGATGGAGCGTTTTACGCCAGTCTCCAACAACGTAGCCTCGACCAGGCCTACCGTCTCTATACCCTCGCCCTGGCTCAGCGTCCCGACGTGGGTGCAATGAATCGGCTGCGTGGTCTCAGTAAGGAACTGACGGCCACCGCGACCTACCAACTCGCCGGTGCCTACGCCATTTCCGGACGGCAGCGTACGGCGGAGTCGCTGGTCACCGGGCGGGACGTAGCCATACCGCCGTACCAAGAATTGGGGTACACCTTCGGGAGCGAGATACGCGACATGGCGATCGTACTGGAAAGCATGGTGGCAATGGCCGACCGTGGTGCGGTGGACGAGCAGACCCTGCAGCTTGCCCGGGCCATCGGGGAACGACAGTGGCTGAACACCCAGGAGGCCGCCTTCGCTTTTGTCGCACTCGCAAAAACGGGAGCAACCGGAGCCGGCGCCCTACGCGCCGATTTTACTTCCTCCACCGGTGCGACCACGGCAGTGGGTTCTGCTTCGGGAATCTTTACCATCGACCTTCCCATATCCGGCGATTTGAACTATACCGTGTCGAATACCGGTCAATCAACCCTCTACCTGACCACCCACACGAGGGGGAAACCCCGGGCCGGGGAGGAAGAAGCCACCAGTCGGCAGCTGCGGCTGGCCGTGGCCTATACGGATCTTACCGGAAATCCGATCGATGTTGCTAACTTAGCCTCGGGAACGGACTTTCTGGCTAGCTACCGGATCACCAATCCCGGGACTACGGGGCAAGACTACCACCAACTGGCCCTGACCACCTTGCTTCCTTCCGGTTGGGAGGTAGCAAATGACCGTTTGGCGGGAAGGGATAGCCTGAACGCTAGTTTTGAGTACCGCGATATTCGCGACGATCGCATTCACACTTTTTTTGATTTGCCGGCCCGACACACCAAAACCTTTACCTTTCGTATGACCGCCGCGTACCCCGGACGGTACTACCTGCCGACGCAAGTCAGCGAAGCCATGTACGACCCCACCGTACGCTCGGAAGTGAAGGGGCGCTGGGTCGAGGTCAAACGCGAAAGGTAGCGGAATGGCGCAACACAAACTTCTCGGTTACCTGACGCGGAGGTTGCTCTATTTGCCCCTCAGCCTTTTGCTGCTCAGTGTACTGTGCTTCGTGCTGACGCGGCTGACGCCCAATGATCCGGTCAAGCAGCGCATGTCGATCGAAGGCGCACGGTCTTCCGCAAGCAATCCGGCCACTTACGACCGCCAGTACCAACGACTCGCGCACGAACTGGGCTTCGACCTCCCACTCTTTTATTTTTCGGTAACCAATGCTGCCGTACCCGACACCCTGCACCGTATTGTCGACAGCGAACGGAGGCGCACCCTGCGCACCCTTACGCAACGGTACGGAAACTGGCCGGCCGTTGAGGCATATTACCACCGCTTACTGGACGCTGCACTATTACCGGTCGGGGTGGACGACCCCCTCGCCGTCGCTGCCCGCAAATTGTTGGTTCACGAGAGCCCGAAGTACATCGAGCGGCAATTGAGCGCACTGAGCACCGAACGGGCCCGGCCACTGCGCGACGCGTACGAACGAATGCAGCGTGAGGCTACCCTTTACCGGGTGCTGTACCCCCGATTGTACTGGCACGGCAGCAGCAACCAGTATCACCGCTACCTGCTCGACCTCCTACGGGGAGAGTTCGGCACTTCGTACATTGACCGGCGACCGGTCGTCGATAAGGTAGCCGTAGCGATGCCCCGGACCATACTGCTTAACGGATTAGCCATTCTGCTGGTCTACCTGCTGGCCGTGCCCCTGGGGCTGTACATGGCGAACTACCACGGCAGTCGCTTTGATCGGTGGGCCACGCTCCTCACCTTCGTGGCCTTTGGAGTGCCGAGTTTTTGGGTGGCTACGCTGCTGGCAAATTTTTTCACCACTCCGGCATTTGGACTGAATATTTTTCCGAGTGTGGGATTTGGGAGCATTCCGGTGGGTGCGGACTGGTTTACGGTGCTGAAGATTCGCGCGGGTGACCTGTTTCTGCCGGTGCTATGCCTGGCTTATCCTAGCTTTGCCTACGTTTCACGGCACCTGCGCAGCGCCGCCCTGGTTGAACTGCACAAGCCCTACGTGCTGACCGCCCGCATGAAGGGTTTGGCGGGGTCGCAGGTGCTGTGGAATCACGTATTTCGCAATGCCGCTTTTCCGCTGATCACCATGCTCGGGGTGCTGTTGCCCGCCTTGCTGGCCGGAAGCGTAGTGATCGAGCAAATTTTCAATTTACCGGGAATGGGGCTACTGCTGTATAGCTCGGCCACCGCCCGGGACTGGCCCGTCGTCACGGCACTGGTACTGATCAACGGGCTGCTCACCATCATCAGCCTGACGCTGGCCGATGTCGGGTACGCCCTGCTCGATCCACGGGTTCGGCTCGATAAAAGCGGCAACCCATGATGGCGCGCGTATGGCCATATTACTACCTGGGCACGCTGCTCCTGATTGCACTGTTCGCGGACGTAATCGCCAATGACCGCCCCTTGCTGGCACACTATGCCGGCGAGCTTCATTTACCGGCATTTTCCCAGGGGGAGGGTAGGGATGCCTGGCGCGAAGCGGATGTAGCGTGGGTGATCTGGCCGCCGATACAGTTCAGCGCCGAAGCAATGAACCTCGACCTCCCCGCGTACCTGGGGCCCCTTTCTTCCGACAAAGAGGGCGGATTTCACTGGCTGGGTACCGACCGGTTGGGGAGGGATACGGCGGCCGGTCTGATCAGCGGTACCCGTACGGCGGTGCTTGTCGGGTTGGGAAGCTTGATCATCGCGCTTATCGTAGGCGTACCGCTGGGAGCCGTAGCCGGTTACTTCGGCAACGAAGGAATCCGGACGCCCCGCTACCTTGGGGGGAGTTTGATCGTGGGTATCGTCGTTGGTAGCGGCTACGCTATCGGTAGCCTGCTGCCCCTGGCGGGGAGCGGGACTGAATTCGTGCTCATGGCGGTGCTCGTGGTGGGTGCAGTCGGGTGCGCGGCGTATCTGTTGCTGCGGGGATTGAGTACCGTGAGCCCGTGGTTGCGATCGCGTGCGGCCGTCCCCATCGACCGCATGGTGCAATTCGTTCTCGAGATGAGCGTCAGTATTCCAGGCCTCGTTATGTTGATCGTGATACTGAGCTTCGTGCGCCGCCCGACGATATGGACCCTGGTGCTCATCATCGGGCTGTTTGGCTGGACTTCCCTGGCCCGGTTCCTGCGGGCGGAGTTAATTCGCATTCGGTCCCTGCCCTACATCGCCGCGGCGCGGGTCAGTGGAGTGGGGGAGTTGCGCTTGCTGTTTCGGCACGCACTACCCAATGCGCTCGGTCCGGTTCTGGTTGTAGCCGCCTTCCTCGTAGGGTCGAGTATTCTGGCCGAGGCGGTGCTGAGTTTTCTGGGTATCGGGGTACCCGCCCAGCAGGTGACGTGGGGCAGTACCCTGCAACAGGCACGGATGCGGCCGGCGGCCTGGTGGCTGGCGGTTTTTCCCGGTCTGATGCTCACCTTTACGGTACTCGCCTGCAATAGCCTGCGGACTTTTCGGCGGTAACCCGCGGCGCCCTACCGCACCGTATGTTTGTCCCGTGGACAATGAGCAGATCGCGGTACGGACCAGCTACTTCAGCATTGCGGGCAATACCGCTCTGGCCCTCATAAAGGGTGCGGCCGGCGTCTTCGGTAATTCCTACGCCCTCATCGCGGATGCGATCGAATCCACCACCGACATTTTTTCCTCCGTTCTCGTGTTGGTGGGGATCCGGTATGCCCACCGCCCAGCCGACGAAAATCACCCCTACGGTCACGGAAAGATCGAGCCCCTCATCACTTTTATGGTGGTCGCCTTCCTCGTTTTTTCCGCTACGGTAATTGCCTACGAAAGCATCGAGCACATCCGGACGCCCCACCGGACACCGCGGGCCTGGACGCTCATCGTACTCGGCCTGATCATCATCTGGAAGGAGGTCTCGTACCGCATCGTAATCCGTCGCAGTCGGCAAACCAACAGCTCCTCTCTGCGGGCCGATGCCTGGCACCACCGGAGTGACGCCATTACCTCCGTTACCGCCTTTGTGGGAATCACGATCGCCCTGATCGGTGGTCCGGGCTACGAAAGTGCCGACGACTGGGCCGCCCTGCTCGCCTCCGCCTTCATACTGTACAACGCCTACTTAATCTTTCGGCCCGCCCTCGGGGAAATTATGGACGAACACGTCTACGATGAACTCATTGAGGAAGTGCGGCACACGGCCGCTGGAGTAAGGGGGATCCGCGGTACGGAAAAGTGCTACGTCCGCAAGTCCGGCATGAGCTACCACATCGACCTGCACGCCATGGTTGATGGTGATCTTACCGTCACCGAAGGCCACGATCTGGCTCACTTGCTGAAGGATACCCTGCTGGAACGCATCCCAAATCTCGGGCAGGTACTGATTCATATCGAACCGGCCGAGCTGGGGGGTGAGAGATTAGGGGAATGAGGCTAACTTTGCCGCATGTCCAGTAAATACGAGCAACGCGGCGTCAGCGCGACCAAATCCGAAGTTCACCAGGCCATTGCGGGCCTCGACAAGGGGCTTTACCCCAAGGCATTCTGCAAGGTGCTGCCCGACGTGGCCGGTGGCGACGCCGAATGGTGCAACGTGATGCACGCCGACACGGCCGGGACCAAAACCAGTCTGGCGTACGTCTACTGGCGGGAAACCGGCGACCTGAGCGTGTGGGAAGGCATCGTCCAGGACAGCCTCGTCATGAATCTCGACGACATGGGTTGCGTGGGCGCGGTCGACAACATCCTCATCTCTTCGACCATCGGCCGGAACAAGAACTGCATTCCGGGCGAAGTGCTAAAAACCATCATTCAGGGGGCGGAGAAGTTCAAGGACCGCATGGCCGATCAGGGCGTCGGCCTACACCTCACCGGCGGGGAGACGGCCGACGTCGGTGATATTGTACGGACGATCGATGTCGGATATACCACCTTCGCACGCCTGCGCCGCGACCAGGTGATCGTGAACGACATTCGTCCCGGCAACGTGATCGTCGGGCTGGCCAGCTACGGACAGGCCACCTACGAAGACGCCTACAACGGTGGTATGGGCAGCAACGGACTGACCAGTGCCCGCCACGATGTATTCAAACACGAGTATGCGGACAAGTATCCCGAAAGTTTCGATCCGGCGGTGCCGCGGGAGGTCATCTATGCGGGCAGCCGCTCCCTGACGGAAAAAATTACGGTGGAGGGTACGGAAACTACCGTTGGCAAACTCGTTCTCAGTCCCACCCGGACCTACCTGCCGGTGCTGAAGCGGATGCTGCAGGAAGTCGGCCCCGGAATAAGCGGCCTCATTCACTGCTCCGGTGGTGCCCAGACTAAAGTGGTGAAGTTCATCGAGGACGATGTACGCGTGGTGAAGGATAATCTGTTCCCCGTTCCACCCCTCTTCGAGCTTATCCGACAGGAGAGCCAGACCGACTGGCGGGAGATGTATCAGGTATTCAACATGGGCCACCGCCTGGAGGCCTATGTGGGGGAGCGCGACGCACAGACGGTGATCGACATTGCCCGCTCCTTTAACATTGACGCCCGGATCGTAGGCCGTGTCGAAGCAGGCAGCCGGGCCGCGGTGCGGGTGACTACTCCGGAGGGTGTTGAGGAATACTTCGAGTAAATTGATGCCGGTGGGTAATCATGTTCACTATTTTCTGCGCGATATGGGTATTTAATCATACCAGCTAGTATAGCTACCAATAGTGGCAGCTTGCCGGTACGCGGTGGCGGTACTTGAGGACCTCGTTCGACCGTGTGGGAGAACGCCTCAATCTAACCGCCATTATCATGCAGAAATTCTACCGTGCTTTACCACCGAGTTTGTGGTGCTGTTTCCTCCTCCTGGGCTGGGGAGCAACCGCCTTTGCTCAACCTACCTTCGTCGATGGGGACGACCCCCGGCCTGCGGGAATGACTTGGGTTCCAAATGAAGCTTTCTCCGATGAGTTTAACGGAGCATACCTCGACGACAACAAGTGGTACGATTACCACCCGAACTGGGCTGGGCGGCCGCCGGCCCGCTTCAAACCCGAAGCCGTGACCGTGAGTGACGGCACGATGAAGATCACCAACTACATGTTACCCGCCGCCGAAACGGTGAACGGCCAGACCTTTACCATCGCCGGCGGTGCGGTAGTGTCGAAATCCGCCGAAGCGCTCTACGGCTATTACGAATGCCGGATGAAGGCCTCGGACATCTCGATGTCGTCCACCTTTTGGCTGATCAACCAGTACGAGAACAGCTGCCCGGGCGCCAAGACCGAACTCGATATCCAGGAGTGTATCGGCGGAGCCAAAAATGTCCCCAGCTTCCGCAATACCATGCACTCCAATACCCATTACTACAACCGCGGCTGCGGCGAAGACGAGCAAACAATGTCGGTCGGCGGCAATGCCACCGTAGACGGAAACGTAAGCGACGCCTTCCATATTTACGGCGCATACTGGGAAAACGCCAACAGCATTCATTTCTATATCGACGGCGAATACCGCTTTACCATCAACCCCTCGACCCACTACGACGGTACCCCCTTCGACCAACCCATGTACATGAACATGGTCACCGAAACCTACGACTGGGAAACCCCACCCACCGCCGAAGAGCTGGCCACCCTCAACGCCACGACCGAGTACGACTGGGTACGCTCCTGGAGCCTGGCTCCAACCACCGAACCAACCGACGAGATCGGGACGGCCGACGTTGCCCGTAAACTGGTCCCCTCAACGGAATATTCCGTCGACGTAAGCTACACCGCCTCCGATACGCGCGACCTGTCCGTCGAACTCTACGGCCCGAACGGCTGGGTGGGTGCGAAAACCGTTCAGGTAACCGCAGGTTCCGGCTGCGCGAACGTAAGCCTGAATCTTCCCAACCCTACAACCGTCAGCGACCAGTACGAATGGCGCATCGGACTCCGGCCGGTGGGTAGCACTTGGCAGTCAAACCTGGATTACAAGGTCGTGGACGGCGTCAGCATTGAGCCCACCGGCTTCGAAACGATCAGCTTACAGGGCGGCCCCGCCGTTGTCTTTACGGCAGACAGCTACACCATCAACGTGGCTTACACGGCCGGTGCAAGCCGCGACATTGTCGTTGAACTGCTCAAAGGCGGTACCTGGCAGGCCTCCGGACTCGTCACCGTAGCCGCGGGCTCCAACAACGCTTCCGTGCCCGTCAACCTTCCCGCGGCCACGGAAGTGGGCGACAACTACACCTGGCGGGCTCACCTGCGCGAGGTCGGAGGCAACTGGACCACCAACGTCGCAACGGATGTCGTAAATGACGTCAGCGTACGGCCGGTCCGGGTCGAGGGCATCTCCTTCACTGATGCACCGACGGAGATTGAGAGCCGGAATAATTACAGCGTTACGGTCGACTACGTAGCGGCCGGTCCCCGCGACATCGTCGTGGAATTCTGGTCGGAAGAGCGCTGGATCGGTGGTGGTCAGTACGCGGTGGCGGAAGCCGGCAGCGGGTCGGTCGACATCGGCGTGTACGTAGCCAACGCGCCGCCCCCGGGTACGAAGTACGTATGGAAAACGAGCATCCGTCCGGTGGGCACCACCTGGCGCGAGAACCTGGCCGGCGATCAGATAAACGACGTCAGGGTACTCGGCGAGCTGACCGAGCGGATCAAATTTGTAAACCCGCCCGCCAAAGTAGCACCCGCCACGTCCTACGATCTACACCTACGTTACGAAGCAAATACCGACCGCGATTTATACGTGGAACTGTGGAAGGGCAACACCTGGATCGCCAGCTCGGTCGTGGATGCAGTTGCCGGAGCCCGCACCATTCCCGTGACGCTCACGCTGAACGACCCCCCCGCACCCGGGACCGACTACAGTTGGAAAACAAGTATCCGTCCCACCGGGGGCACCTGGCAGGACAATATCGCCACCGATCAAGTCGACCAAGTGGCGGTGCTGGATCCGGCCGCCACCTCCGTCACCCTCGCAAATCCTCCGCTTAGCGTACTGCCGGCAACGAGCTACGCCGTTTCGGTCGATTACGTTTCCGTAGGTGCCAGCGACATCGTCGTGAGTCTCTGGTCGGCGGACAACCGCTGGCTCGGAGGTGGAACCACAACGGTCCCGACCGGCAACGGATCCGCAACCGTCAACCTGGCCCTGACCGCCGCTCCTGCAGTGGGCGAAGGCTACTACTGGAAGGCCGTGATCCGCCCGGCGGGTACCGATTGGACCCTGGACCGGGACGAAGATATCGTGCGCGACGTAGCGGTCACGGCGGGGGTAGACGATGCGATCGGCCTCGACGGACTCCCCGGCGTGCTCAGGCCGGCAACTTCCTATACTGTCTCGGTCCCTTACGGCGCTTCCCAGCCCCGGGACATTGTGGTAGAGCTGTGGTCGGCGACCGGGTGGCTCGCCGCTACCCGCAAGACCGTTGCCGCCGGAAGGGGCACGGAAGCTTTTACCCTCAATCTCCCTTCGGCACCGCCCGTGGGCGACGGATATATCTGGAAGGTGAGCATTCGCCCGGTAGGAACCACCTGGCGCGACAACATCATTCTCAAGGAGTTGCCGAATGTCCTTGTCCGGCAGGAGATCGTGGAGACCGTGTCGTTTACCAACCTGCAGACCACCTTCTCCCCAGCTTTGTCGTACACGGTCCCGGTCACCTACCTGGCCGGTGAGGAAAGGGACTTGATGATCGAATTCTGGAAGGCAAATACCTGGGTCGCCGCAACCCGGGTGACCGTGCCGGCGGGCGAAGCGACGACGGACGTCACGGTGAACCTCACCAGTTTGCCTGCACCGGGCACGGACTACGTCTGGAAGGCGAGCATCCGCCCCGTAGGAACGACCTGGCGCGACAACATCTTTCTCACCCAGATCGAAGGCATTGGCGTCACAGACAACGTGCCGCCCCTAGCGACTTGCCACCCCCTGACCGCATTCCTTGATCAAACCGGCACCGCAACGATTGTAGCGGCAGACATTGACGGTGGCTCCTACGACGAATACAGCCCGGTTACGCTGGCCGTCGATCACGATGAGTTCGACTGCAGTCAGGCGGGTACCGAAGTATCCGTTGCGCTTACCGTAACCGACGCGGCGGGCAACCGGAGCGTTTGCCAGGCGGCCGTAACGGTAATGGATTCCATCGCCCCTACGATCACCCCCCAGTCATCCACGGTGCTCTGGCCCCCGAACAATAAGTTGGTGTATTACGGACTGGAAGATATGATCGCGGATGCTCAGGACAACTGTGGCGTCACCCGCAACTGGATCGCCTCCGTAACCAGCAATGAGGAAGCGAGCGACGGAAATCCCGATATCCTGATCAGCGACAATGGCAAGTCGGTGCATCTGCGAAGCGCGCGCGATGGAGCCGGCAACGGTCGACAGTATACGGTTACGCTCGCGGTCAGTGATGCCTCCGGAAATACTGCCTACACCGATTACCTCGTTCACGTCCCGCATTCCGCGAATTCAGGAAAAGCGACTTCTACTGCTGCCGCCCAGTCCCGAAAATTAACCGATTATGGTACACCCTCGACCCTGGCGGTATTTCCCAACCCGGCTACGCGGCGAGCCACGATCGACCTTGAAGTAGGTAAGCCCACGCAAGTCTGGCTGGACGTCCTCAATGTAAGCGGTCAACGCGTCATTTCCGTGCTGGACGGAGTCGCCGTGGAACATTCAACCCGGATCGAGTTCGATCTCACTGCATCCGGCGGACGACAACTGACTCCCGGAGTTTACTATTTACGTATGATCAGCGCCGACGAAACGCAAGTTATACCACTGGCAGTCCGCTAGTTCCACCGTTTGCGATCGTTCCAGCCCCTAGTCATTCAGACTCTTGGCGAACAGGCGGGTAATGTCCTTGAAGGCTTTAAATTCGAGGGCATTACCCGCCGGGTCGTAGAAGAACATGGTGTTCTGCTCACCGGGCAAGCCGCGAAAGCGCACATAGGGTTCGATCTCGAACTTCACGCCCTGGCTGCGGAGACGCTCCGCGAAATCCTCGAACTGCTGCCACTCCAGCACCACGCCGAAGTGAGGCACGGGGACGTGCTTTCCGTCGACTTCATTGCGGTGGTCGGGAGCGTCCTTCTTTGGCGCCAGGTGGGCGACGAGCTGGTGGCCGAACAGGTCGAAGTCGATCCACTCGGTATCCGTACGGCCCTCGGGGCACCCCAGTACGGTACCGTAAAAGTGGCGGGCGGCCGTGAGGTCATCGACGGGAACGGCGAGGTGGAAAGGCTGCATATGACGTACGATTTTAGTTTTAGGGCGGCGGAGCGCGGGTGCAAGGTAAATCCGGTTGAGCAATAGTAGTTGGTCCGTATCGACGACCAGTATGGTACAGGATGGTGCGATGCTCGGGACTCGGTATTATGGGGCAGAAAAGCTACGATCATGCTCTCGATAACCCTATTCCGGTGCCGATCACTTCGGTCCGGTCCCTTGTCTTTGAACTGCGCCTTGGTCATTCTATGCCTTGTAATTTTATCGGCTTGTGGGAACCGGGATAGTCCGGGTACTGCGGCCGAAAACCACCCTCGCCCGAATGTCCTGGTGTTGCTGACCGACCAGTGGCGGGCCCAGGCCACGGGCTACGCCGGCGACCCCAACGTCAGCACCCCCAATCTGGATGCACTGGCCGCAAGCAGCGTGAATTTCGAGAATGCCGTATCGGGAATGCCGGTGTGCTCACCCTTTCGGGCTTCCCTCCTTACCGGTCAGCGCCCCCTCACCCACGGGGTATTCATGAATGATGTGCAACTGGACACCGCCGCCGTGACCATCGGTGAAGTGTTCGGGGAAGCCGGTTACCAAATGGGCTACATCGGCAAGTGGCACCTAGACGGGCACGGGCGGCTCCAGAACGTAGCCCCCGGACAGAGAAGGCAGGGGTTTGACTTCTGGATGGGCAACGAATGCACCCACAACTACAACCACTCGGTGTACTACGACAACGAAGATCCGACCCGGAAGATCTGGGATGGTTACGACAGTTTCGGGCAGACCGATGCCGCCCTGGACTACATCACCGACCGCCAATCTTCGCCGCAACCGTTCATGTTGATCGTATCCTACGGGACGCCCCACGCGCCCTACCACACCGCTCCGGAAGCGTACCGGCAACGCTTCGACCCCGGCGAGATCGAACTCAGGGAAAACGTCCCGGAGCACCTACACGAACAGGTACGCAAGGACCTGGCCGGCTACTACGCCCACATTGCCGCCCTGGACGATATGATGGGCCGGGTGATGGACACCCTGAAGCAAACCGGGCAGTGGAAGAACACCATCGTGCTGTTCACCTCGGACCACGGGGACCTGCTCGGCTCCCACGGGGCCTATAAAAAGCAGCAGCCCTACGATGAGTCCATTCGCGTGCCGATGTTGTTCCGTATTCCGTCGGAACTTGGATTGGACATACCCGCCGGAAAGCGACAGGCCGTCATCAACTCCGAAGACATCATGCCGACCCTGCTGGGCTTGTGTGACATTCCGGTTCCCGCTCCGGTGGAGGGCGTCAACTACCGGGCGTACCTGGAAGGGGCGGATGGGGACGGCATTGGAGCGTCGGCCGTGATCACCTGTGTTCAACCCTTCGGGCAGTGGAACCGGCTTATGCATGGCGGTCGGGAGTACCGGGGGTTGCGGACCCAGCGCTACACCTACACCCGTGACCTGGACGGCCCCTGGCTACTGTTCGACAACGAGCAGGACCCCTACCAGATGACCAACCTGGTCGATGATGCGGAGCACACCGCCCTGCGGAAGGAACTGGATTCGCTACTTCAGGACAGGCTCACAGCCCAGGGGGACGAATTCCGGCCCGGTATGGACTACATCGCGGAGTGGGGCTATCCGGTGAATGAGACCGGAACGGTGCCGTACACTCATTAAACCGTCACTCCATTCGCTATACGTGCAACGGTGGGTTGACTTACCGACAATCCCGCATGCTCCCCTTTCCTCCTATAATTTTCAGCCCTATTTCGTCGAGCAACAGAAGAGAACGAGCGAACAGTAAGAACCGTAAAGAACAACTACCCGTAATGAAACCACTACTAATACTGCTACTTACCCTACCGATCGCGAACCTGTCCGGACAGGAGGTTTCGGATACGGTCGATTACTTCGCCGACAACGGGCTGAGCAACACGGTGAAGACCATGCAGCACCCCGCGGGGGAACACCACGACGGCATCACCTACGTGTGCTACCAGGGTCCCCTGGAAGACCCCTACGTGGCCGCGTACGATCACGATAAAAAAGAATGGTCCGGGCCCTACAAGGCGGGAGAAAGCCTACTGGGCAAGGACCCTTCCGCCAAGATCGACAACCACGGCAAGCCGGCGATGATCATCGACGATGCGGGCTACATCCACCTCGTATTCGGCGGGCACGGCGGCTTGCCGGAGCAAGGGGTCAACCCCCTGGGCAATCACCACGACGGAGCCATGAAGCATGTAGTATCCAAGCGACCGCTCGACATTACGGAGTGGGAGGAGTTGAACAACATTCCCACCTTCGGAACCTACAATCAGTTCGTGAAGCTGGACAATGGCGACATCTACTTATTCTACCGCCACGGGGCCCACCGCAGCGATTGGGTCTACCAGCTGTCCACCGACAACGGGCGCACCTTCGCCCCTCCGGTATCCGTCCTGAACAGTAAACGGACGAAGGGCACCGAGCAGCACCCGGTCATTTACGATACCTGGTACGCCTGGTTCGACAACGGGGAAGGAAACGACATCATCGCTACCTTCAACTACCACGTGTGTAAGGGTCCCGATCACGACGGCGAACGCCACGATAGCTACTATATGGTATTCGATACGGAGGAGGGCCGGTGGCACAGTGTGACCGGTAAGGAGGTGGCCGCGCCGGTAACCAAAGACATGGCCGACCGCGATTTACTGGTAGAAGACTCGGGCGATCTCTGGACGGTCCGTGGTGCGGTACGCCTCGACGCGGACGGGAATCCTCACCTAATATTTTATCGCGGGGAGCAAATGGGCCTCAAGCACGGTGGTCCGAAGGAAGTCGTCTACTACCGGTGGACGGGCACCGCCTGGATCGAGGACCAAAGTGACGGACTCCCGGTGGCAACCGGCGACCTGGTGGTGTCGGACCCACTACGGGCGGAGCTGTTGCTTGCCGGGAACACGGCCGAGGGGGCAGAACTGGCGTGGTGGCGTACGAGGGATGGGGGCAAAAGCTTTGCGAAGGAAAAGGTACTGTACGCGCTCGGAGAACGGGGTGTGGTCACGACGGCGATCATCCGGAATGCGCATCCGGACGCTAGGGTGGTGATTGGGGGGAAGGGCCAGGGGGAGTTTCGGAGGATGTACCTGGTGGGTGATGGGGGAGCGGTGCGGCGGAGCGCAGCTGCCGACTGATCTCCCACACCGCCATGCCCGCGCTGACGGCTACGTTAAGGCTGTGCTTGGTACCGTACTGCCGGATCTCAATGGTGCCGTGGCTTAGATCGATCACCTGCTGGCTTACGCCCTTCACTTCGTTGCCCACCACGAGGACCAGCGGGAGCGCATCCCCGACCAAGAAAGTATCGAGGGGCGTTGACTGCTCCGTCTGTTCCAGGCATTGCACCTGCGCACCGCCGCCCACTAATTCCTCGATCAGCTGCGCGCAGCTTTGGTGGTACGACCAGCTCACGGTATCCGTTGCCCCCAACGCCGTCTTAAGAATGTCGCGGTGGGGTGGGGTAGCGGTAATGCCGCAGAGGTATACGTGCTGCAGGGCAAAACAATCGGCCGTCCGGAATAAACTCCCCACATTATTGGCCGATCGAATATCATCCAGTACCAGCGCAAACGGTAATTTTTCTACACCGGCGTACTCTTCCGGCGTAAACCGCCTCAGCTCGTGCAACTGCTTCTTCGTCCGTAGAATCTCTGACATAAGCCACAAAAATAGCAACCCCCCGACGCAATCAACGCCGGAGGGTTCCTACCGTACTATTGTACTACACTACTACCGTACTAAAACCTAGTTTCCCAGGTAATTCTTAAGCAGCTTGCTGCGATTTGCACCGCGAAGTTTGTTGATGGCCTTGTCCTTGATCTGGCGAACGCGCTCGCGCGTGAGGCCGAACTTTTCGCCGATGTCTTCGAGGCTCATGGGGTGCTCCACGCCGATGCCGTAGTAGAGCTTGATGACGTCGCACTGCCGTTCGGTGAGAGTGCCGAGGCTGCGGTCGATCTCGCGACGGAGGGATTCCTTGTACTCCAGGGCGGAGTCGGTGCCGGGAGTAGCGGTGTTGGCCAGTACGTCGAGGAGGCTGTTGTCTTCACCTTCGACGAAGGGGGCGTCCATGCTTACGTGGCGGGCGGCGACGCCAAGGGTGGTTTCTACTTCATCTGCGTTGATCTCGAGTTGCTCGGCGAGTTCTTCGCTGCTGGGTTCCCGCTCGAAGGTCTGCTCCAGCTGGCTGAAGGCCTTGTTGATCTTGTTGAGGCTACCTACCTTATTGAGGGGGAGGCGCACGATGCGGCTCTGCTCGGCGAGGGCCTGGAGGATCGACTGGCGAATCCACCAAACGGCGTAGGAGATAAATTTGAAGCCGCGGGTTTCGTCGAAGCGTTGGGCGGCCTTGATGAGGCCGAGGTTGCCCTCATTGATGAGGTCGGAGAGGCTCAGTCCCTGGTTTTGGTACTGCTTGGCTACCGAAACGACGAAGCGCAGGTTGGCTTTGGTTAGTTTTTCGAGGGCGATCTGGTCTCCCTGCTTGATTCGCTTCGCGAGGTCGACTTCCTCTTCGGGGGTCAGCAGGTCTACTTTACCAATCTCTTGCAGGTACTTTTCGAGCGACTGACTCTCGCGATTCGTGATCGACTTCGTTATCTTAAGCTGTCTCATGTAAGGGGGACGTTTTCTAAAATTGGCCGCAAAATTAAGCGGAATGTTGGTGGTAATCAAGGCCCTAGGGGACATTCGGGCGTAACATGTAGCTAACAGTGCGAATAAACATTAGGTTGGGGGAGGATAAACTTTTGGTAGTCTCGGTTAATTTAACTTATTTGCCCGCCACCTATACTTCCAACCCCCCGATATGGAACGCGTTAAGTTTACCTCGGAGTTCATCTTCCGTGCCTCCCCCAATATTGTGTACCAGTTCCTGACGGACCCGGCCTGCCTCACCCGCTGGTTCTGCGACGAGGTCGACATCAACGACAGTACGTACACCTTCGTTTGGAGCGGTTCCCCGGAGGGCGCCGAACTCATTGAAGACAGCGAGGGGGACATGGTCCGATTTGCGTGGGAAGAGGCCGAAGACGAGGATGAATACCTCGAATTCAACATCACCAAAAGCCCGGTCACCGGGGAAACCATCGTGTACGTTACCGACTTTGCCGACGACGACGAGGTGGAAGACCAAAAGGCGCTCTGGGAAACCCAGCTTACCCGCATGCGCGCCGAAATGGGCGGCTAAATGATTACCGTATACCTGGGACTCACCTTCTCCGGTCCCGTACTGCCCCGACCACCCGCCGCTGCCATCCGCGAGCTGTACGTCGACTATCTGGGCCTGCTTACCTATCTAGAGCGGTGCTACGCCCTCACTCACCCCACGGCCAATCGCGATGCCCTGCGCACCGAGCAGTACCGCCAAGCCGTCGAACGACACTTGGAAAACCGGGAGCGGGAGGAGCCTTTCTACGCCGCTTCTTTCGCTGCCGACCGGATCGCCACCGCCGAAGAATTGCTTTCCCGCCGCGATGAATTATTGGAGGCGGGCTATTCCCTGTCCCGATCGGCTACCGACGATACCCCCAGCCGCATTCGGGTACTCCACGAGATCGAAGCGCTCGTCCTGGATCGCGACAACGATATCGATCTGATGCCGGGAGTAGCGGACCGCCTAAACATTTTACTTGCCGCATTGCTTGACCGCCGCCACCCCCGGCTAAAGCTGTACGTTCACGAACCCCTTGCTCTCCTGCCTACCGGTTTGCGCCGGCTACTGGACCGGCTGCGGGAAGGTGGCGACACCATTGAACAGCTTCCCGAACCGGAGGCGGGTACCGGTACTTCCGACCTAACTCGCTGGCAGCGTAAGTTGCGCTTGCTGCTGACCGGCGAAAGCGATCCGGAAACCATCGCCTGGACCGGCGACGGCAGCCTCGTCGTCCTGCGCGCCGAACGGGAAACCCACATTGCCGCATACCTGGCCCGCACCGTAAAGGAGAACGAGCACTGGCGCCCGGGGGTACTCATGACGGTCCGCAACCAGACCCTCGACAACGCCATGCTCATGGAGGGCCTGCCCAGTATGGGTATTCCCTCCACCAGCCTGGCCCGCCCCAGCCTTCAGGTGCTCAAACTGGTTACGGCATTTCTGTGGGAGCCGGTCGAGGTAGAGCGGATCATGGAATTCGTTAGCCTGGTCACCAAACCCCTCGAGCGGCGGTTGGGTCAAAAACTGGCCACCCACCTGGCCGACACCCCGGGGCTGTTCGGAAATCGCTGGACCTACGCGGTCGAAGAAGCCTTTCGCGACATGGAGGCCCGCAATTACCCGCCGGCCCGCATCCGGCGCGCCCGCGAGCAGTACGATTTTTGGTTCCGTCGCCGCCGTCACCCGCGCGATGGCCGGGTGCCGAAGGCGGAAGTGCGCAGCCTGTTCGTCTTCCTGCGCAACTGGGCCATCGAAGCCTTCGACGAGGACAAAAACCAGTCCGGCCTGCTCGTCCTTTCCGCCCAGGCAGAGCGCGCCACCGAGTTGCTGGACGCGCAGCCGGAAACCGAACTAAGCTACCTCGACGTAGAACGACTGGTGCGTACCGTGTATCAACCGGCCCCCACCCAGTTCAGCCCCCCCGAGCAGGGCGGATTAGAAACCTCCTTTGCTCCTGCGTCCACCGCCCAACTTGCCGGCAGCGGACAACCTCCCCTGGACCGGCTCGTCTGGTGGGACTTTATCGAATCCGACCCCAACTATTTTTTCAGCCGGTACTACCCCGAAGAATTGGCTTTTTTACGGGAACGCGGGAGCGAACCGATGAGCTCCGAGCAGCGCAACCAACTCCTGGTCTGGCAAAACCTGCGCCCGCTGTTGCACACCCGCCGGCAACTTATCCTCTGTCTCCCCCGCCGCGTAGACGGTACGGAAGTGGAACCCCACGCGCTACTGGGCGATCTGGAGGCCGCCTGCACCGAAGCCGCGCTAAAGACCATTACGGTCGATATCGATGAGTGCGGGACGCCCGTCAACCTGCTGACCGACTTGCAGTTGCCCGGCTTCGCCCCCGTGCCGATCCGGGAGCTTGACCCACCGGTGCCCCACCTTGACATTGCACGACCCCAGGCCATGCAACCGCGCGACCAGGAGACGCCAACCGCAGTGGAGGATCTGCTGTACTACCCGCACAAGTGGATTTTTCGGCATCAACTCCGGTTACGCGGCACCCCGATTTTGTCCATCGCCAGTGAAAATCGACTGAGGGGCAACCTAAGCCACCTCTTCGTCGAACAACTACTGGACGATATCGCCGCGGCAGGTCGACCCTTTGACCGCAATGAGGTTGAAGCGTGGATCGACGAACACGCAACTCGCATTTTCCGGCAGCAGGGAGCCGTACTGCTCGAATACGGACAGGAACCCGAGCGCGTTCAGTTTTTACTGACCATGAAGAAGTCGGCCTGGACCCTGGTCAGCCTGATCCAGCGCAACGGCTGGACCATCCGTGGGTCCGAACAGGAAATCGGCGGAGAGCTGACGGCAATGGGCGGGCAGGTGGTTGCGGGGCGCGCGGATCTCGTGCTCGATCGCGTCAATCACCTGGGGCAGGCGGAAACGGCCGTCGTGGACCTCAAGTGGCGCGGCAAAACGGTCTTCCGGAATCTGCTCCGCAACGCCAGCGACATTCAACTGTGCCTGTACGCTGAATTTTTACGACAAACGGGCAGCGCACGGGTGCATACCGCTTACTACATTCTACGGGATGCGAAGATGATCAGCCGCAACGAACTGGCCTTTGCGGGCGCGGATGTAGTGGCCGACGACACCGACTTTACGGTCATCCAGCAGGAGACGCTGGCCCGCATCCGGGCAACCCACGACTGGCGTTGGGAACAATTTGCCGACGGTACCCTGGAGGTGCGTTGCAAGGAAACCGTACCGTTCCTGGAGGACCTGTACCTCGATCTGCCCCACGACAGTCTCCTGAGCATGAAGGACGATACCTCCCCCTTCGACGACTACCGGAGCCTGATCGGATTGGTGCGGTAGGCAGGTTCTACCCTACGTTACCGAGAAAGGTGCCCGTGGTGAGGAAGCGCATAATGTAAACCAGGGCGATACTCACGACCAAGCCGAAGGTCACCTTACCGAGGTCGCTGAAGATGTTGCGGAAAGCAGCCGTGAGGTTCTTTTGGCCGGGCATGGTCTCGAAGTACGCTATGGCAGCCCGGGCGATCATGGCGGCAGCCATTACGACAATAACAAAGTCATTGACCTGGTCGCGCAGGTACACCACGTATCCGATCAGCAAGAGGAGCACCACGTTCAGCACCATGCCGGCGTAGTAGGCCAGTGGGGCCCTTAGGCGGTCGCTCGGTTCTTCGTCCAGCTCCAGGCGGTACCGGATGGCGATCTCACGTCCGGCCAGTAGACCGAGAAACACCCAGGTCGTAGACATCGGCACGTTGCTGAATTCCTTGAAGAACAGCAACACGATGCCGTAAATAAAGTCGATGATGGTGGCCGAGCGAATGTCGGTAGTGTTGGTTTTTGCCTTGACGATCTTCTGAATGTTGCCCCCCTTGCTGTAAAAAATGAAGGCAAGCATCAGCAGCAGGATCGTGAGCGAGACCCCAATCTCCGAGCCGGTGAGTGACCGGGGGAGGTAGACGTAGATGTTGGCAAAATCCTGGATTAGCCACTGTCCCCACAAAAATCCGGTACTGGCCCACTGTAGGATGGTCCAGGTCTGCGTCTCCCGGTCCGTGATGTTGTTGTGGATGAACCGCTTATCGAGCCACCGGGTAACGAGTTGCCAAACAATGATCGCTACACAGAAAGCCAGCGCGTAGCCCAGGATAGACTTCATGGTCATGTCCAGTAGGCCCTTTGGCTTAAAGAAAGTCAGGATCAGAAACGAGGTGGACACGGGAATTCCGGTCCGGGTAAGCAACATGAGTACGAGCGGAGGAAGGAGATAGGGCCAGCCCATGTCGTCGACGAACTCGTAGCTCTCGAGACGGCCGTAGCTAACGTCACCGCTGTAGGTATACCACCCGTAGAGCAGCGTAAAGGCCAGGATCGATCCTGCGAAGGCCCACAGGACGTACCAGGGTTTATTTTCGTTGGAGGCGAGGAAGGTGCCAAGCGTCTGAATGGAATCATTGCCAACAACGGCGTAGCCGGCCAGAATGAAGCCGGTCCACATAATAATTAAAGATGCATCCATTCGTGTACGTACTGGGGAACGGGGGTGGAAGGTCGCTACCGCCGCTCAAGTTCGGGCCGGCACGTAAATTGTACGTTAAGCCGGTCGGACTAGATGGCCAGGATACTGGCCATCTTGATCAGTTCCTCCATTGGCATCTTCTCCCGCGTGATGGAATCTTCGAAGGGATAGCAGGTCACCTTGTCGTTGACGATGCCGACGGCAATGTTCTCCTTGCCCTCCAGCAACATCTCCACGGCCGCATGACCGAGTCGACTGGCCAACAGGCGATCGGCCGCGGTGGGCGATCCGCCCCGCTGCAGGTGTCCGATCACGGTAACCTTGGGTTCCATGCTCGCCAGTTCGTGTTTGATCTTTTCGGCAATGCCGGTCGCACCACCCATCGGATGGCCCTCGGCTACGATCACCACGCTGAAGAGCTTGCCCCGTGCCTTATTCTTGCGCAGCACCGACTTCAGGTCTTCGAGGTCCGTCTCGGCTTCCGGAATGAGCACGCTGCTGGCTCCCGAACCGATGGCCGTATACAGGGCAATGTAACCGGAGTTGCGGCCCATGACCTCCACGAAGAACAGTCGGTTGTGGCTGTCGGCCGTATCCCGGATCTTGTCTACCGCATCGATGGCCGTATTTACCGCCGTATCGAAGCCGATGGTGTAGTCCGTTCCGAACAGGTCGTTGTCTATCGTACCGGGAATGCCGATGAAGGGGATGCTGTATTCTTCGCTGAATACCTTGGCGCCGGTGAAGGTGCCGTTTCCTCCGATGGCAATGCAGGCGTCGATATCGTAGGCCTTGAGGTGCTCGTAGGCGGCCTGCCGCCCCTCGGGGGTCATGAAGCGCTGCGAGCGTGCGGTGCGCAGCATGGTGCCGCCGCGCTGGATGATGTTGGCCACGTCACGGCGTTCCAGCCGTTGGAAGTGACCGTCGATCATGCCTTCGAAGCCCCGCTCAACGCCGTAGACGTGCAGCTTGTTCCAGGCCGCGGTGCGAACGACGGCACGCAGTGCAGCATTCATGCCCGGCGCGTCTCCGCCGGAAGTGAATACGGCGATACGTCGAATATCCTTTCTATCCATACATTGATTACTTGCCGGCGTGGTAATCCGCCAGGGCTTCGATGGGCTTCTGTACGAAACGACCGGCAGTCAGATCGCGTTCGTGCAGCGCAGCCAATAAAATGTCCTTAAAGTGGAACGCGATGCTTCCAATGAAGTGAACCGGCAATTCCAGATGACCGCGGTACTTGCGCACGTGACGGTCCAAAAACTCCGCAAAACTAGCAAATACAATCTTCTGAATGAGCGGATGGTTCTGGTGAGCACCCATAAATCGGGTAAAGCCGGCCAGATAGGTGTTCGGCATCTCCGATTCGTACACGTTGTTGATGATGGTCATCCGATCAACGGTCGTATACGCTTCGAACGCACTATTCAATTCCTGGTCCAACTCACGGTAGAAGTAGGCACGCAGGAAGGCCTTTCCGAGGTGTGAACCACTGCCTTCATCCCCCAGCATGAAGCCCAGGTTGGTCACGTTGTCGATCACCTCCTTCCCGTCGTACAAACAGGTATTACTCCCCGTACCGAGGATACAGGAGATGCCGGGATCATTGCCGCAGGTGGCCCGGGCCGCACCCAGCAAGTCATGCATTACCTCAATCTTGGCACCGGGCCAGGCATTGCTGATGCAATCCACGATCACTTTTTTGCGCCGCTGGTCCCAGCAGCCCGCCCCGTAGTAGTGTACTTCGCGCACGTTGACGTTCGGCAACAGGTCACGCGAAAGTTTGAGTACCTCATTGTGCAGGAGATCGTGGGGGTGCACCACGGGATTGAACCCCCGGGTATTCACGTAAACGTTCTCTCCATTCTCGGGCAGTAATGCCCAGTCTGCCTTAGTGGACCCCGAGTCCGCAATTAGTACCATGATCAATGAATTAGCCCCGCGAATGTAGTGTAAAATCTACACTAAGCACGGCTTACGGGCGGGGACGCAGGTGCAAAGGAACTTAAAGCGAGCAATGGTTTGAGGCAGCTCAATTTTAAAACAAATAGTTTGATATTACGGTTTTGGGTGCTATCTTTGGCCCAGACAATCGATTTATCCAGCAGGTTCCACACTTTTCTGATACCGTCACGCTAAAATTACGCACGGATGCCTGCCAATCAATCCTCACCCCTTCCTTCCGATCTCGGCCGTCGCGCCGCCCGTCTGATGGATTACGCGGTGCACTACAGCATCGAACTTTTTCTGATCGCACTGATCCTTTACCTCTGCATTAGCCGCGGCCTTGCCGTCAGTGTCAATGTCCACGACCCCGCCCCCACCCCCAGTCAGGAAGCCGTTTCCGAAGCGGGTATAGGTGGCTGGTTTTCGAGTTTGGGCCACCGTGTGATTACGCACGTCGCTACCCGCCGGGAGACCAACGTGCTCCACCAATACGATCAAGACGGCGATGCGCTCGACGAGTTCACCAGCGTAGCGGTAACCGATGATCCCGCGCCCCACATCAGCAACCTGACCCTGGTGCTCAGTCCTGACTACGGTCAGCGCAAGGGCCTACCCGCCGACATTATTGCCGCCAAGCGAGCCCGGGTGACGAATTACCTCAACCGCTACGCTCCCATTGCCCGACGGGAGATGCGCGATCATGGCATCCCGGCCAGTATAACTCTGGCGCAGGGACTGCTGGAGAGCAATGCCGGTGATTCCAAACTTGCTGTCAATTCCAACAACCACTTCGGAATCAAGTGCCGCAGTAAGTGCCTGGGCTGTACCTGCCGGAATTACGGCGACGATACCCGTTACGATATGTTTCGCGTCTTCGATTCGGTAGCCGACAGCTTCCGGGAACACAGCACCCTGCTTGGCACCGCCCGCTACGCCAAATTAAAGGCCCACGGAACGGATTATCGAAAGTGGGCGCACGGCCTCAAGTCCTGCGGCTACGCTACCGACAAACGCTACGCCCAGAAGCTGATCACCATCATCGAGAACCTGAAGCTGGAGAAGTATGACGACGTCGCCGGTGCCTGAGCTCCCTTTACTTTACCCTAAAACCCAGGACCTCGCCGGGTTTTAATTGGAATGCCTCACCAAATTCGCCGGCGAGCAGTACGCGTGGATACCCACCTACGGTCTGTGCATCGGGACCAAGCAAAATCGGACCTTCCGGTGTCAACTGTACCGTACCCGGTAGTACCGGGGAACTGATTAGCGACGGCAAGGCCAGCGGAAAAGGGGTAGGGGAGCACAGCCGTATTCCCTGACGATTCGAGGCTGACGACACGGTAAACTTGGTGCGTTCCAGCCACTGGCGTTCCCGGGCATTGAGTAAGGACCATTCCGGCCCGGTGCAAACTCGAAGTTCTACCCTGCCGGGGGTGGCGCTGCCTTCAAACGGCCAGTCGTTGCGAAACGGAGTCTCTGCTCGGTCCGAAATTTCGACGGAAAATCCCGATCCGATACGGGCAACCCCGGGTAATCCCGCTTCAACGCTGCCGAGTATGCGGGGAAGGTTCCAGTGGCCGCCCAGTCCCACGTATCCTCGGCAGCCCCGGTGGGCGAAACCGCCCGTGAGCAGGTAGCAGCCGTCGAGATAAATCACCTGACAATGGTCTACGGGGGTGCCGTTGAGCCGCCAATTCATATCGGCGCCGGCCACTGCGAGCTGGCCCCTTCCCTCCACTAGCCACCGACCGCCGTTGAGGGTCGTTTCCAGACAACAGTGCGTCGCCGGTTGATCGAGCAAACGATTCACCGTCGCCGCGCTCACCGGATCGGCCGCGCCCCCACTGGAGATTCCGCGGTCCCGGTAACCGGGTCTACCCGCATCCACCAGGTAGGCACCGGCTCCGCTGCCGATACAGGTTAACCTTAGCGCCGCGGCCACGGGGGTGGTGATTCTACGAGGTGTTCGTAATCGCGAGTGGCAATGGGATAAAAGCTTACCCGATCACCGGCCCGGAATCGTGTCTCTCCCCCCCGAGTAGAGAGAAGAGGCAGGGGACAGCGGCCGATTAACTGCCAACCTCCCGGTGATTCGTCGGGGTAGATGCCCGTTTGTCCACCGGCCAAGCCGACGGCACCGGCGGGTACTGCGGTTCGTGGTGAACGCCGCCGCGCGACCTGAATCGCCGGGTGAACCTCCCCCATAAACGCGAACCCCGGTCTGAAACCGATCAGGTACACCTGATAAGTTTGGCCGGTATGGAATTGGACCACTTCATCCGTAGTGAGGTTTTGTTGATTCGCCACGTAGCTTAGGTCGGGTGCCAGCGCCGGATCGTAACACACCGGTACCTGGTGACTGATCACACCTCGGTCGGGCCGGTTGGCCACTGGCAGATCGATAATACGTTCGCAAAGGTCATAGGCGGAAACCACGGCTGGGCGGAAGGTGACCAACAGGGAGGCATAAGCTGGAACGCACTCCAGAATGCCGGGCAGCGTACCGATGGCTGAAGCGTAGGCATGCACTCCGCAGTTTATCTTCGGGTCGATCCGCTGCTCCCATTCGAGAAGGAGTGCTTCGGGACCGTAGGGATGTATCCGTCGGGGTCGTCTCACAGATGTAAGGTAAGCGTACTAGTGGCGTAGCGCAAACAGGATACTTACCCAGACGGCCTTCAGGGTCCAGAGTGCCGTTCGCACCCAGTTTATTCGGATGAGGGACGTCACGGCAGCTTCGCTGCGTACGTTGCCAAGGCTATTGTGCAGGGGGACGGCATACAGAAAAGTAGTTAACCAGATGCCGATCACCACCATTAGCGGAAGCGACCACGACCAGTGAAAATCGGTTTGGTAGGCCGTAAGCACGGACAGCAATAGCTCGGCCACCATCAGTGGGGCCACGATGCGGGTAATGCTAGCGGTGTGGTGGCGGTGAAACGGCTGAAACTGGTCAACGACGTAACGAAAGGAAGGATAGTGGACCAGCTGGATCACCCAAATGATGCCGAAGAGGGCCCAGCTTACCGCCAGGGTTGTCAACCAGAGCCAGCCGCTCACTATCTGATGCGATTAGTGGATAGCCAAAAATTCACGATGTGCTGGAACACTTCTCGGTACCTAGCACTGCTCGCCGGTTTGTTTACGAATGCGGAACCACCCAGCTCGTAGGCTCGGGTAACCTCGCTTGCGTCGTCGGTAGAAGAAAACATAACGATGGGGAAGGAAGGGCGACTGCCCTGGGCCTGCAGTGACTCCAGTACCTGCAGACCGCTTAGGTGAGGCATGTGAAGATCCATAATAGCGAGTGATACGTCCTCATTGGGCTGATGGTCGCTATAGTATTCCAGAAAATGAGCACCGTCCTTTAGGCGAATGACCTCAATTTCCGGATCGATCTTGTTAAGCGTGCGCCGGGCAAGTTTTGCCTCGGTTGCGTCGTCCTCGATCAGAAGTATTCGATGCGTGGACATTTGTGAAATTTGTGGGGTTGAAATCTTGAGTAAAACTTTACCGGACTTGGGGTATAAATGGAGCAAAAGTTAGGAGCGGGAAGTTCGGTAGACCACCAACTATTTACGGGCCAAACGGTATAATTCTCAAGTATCAGCAAACAGGGGTCGAGTCGTGAGCTATGCAGTAAAAAACACGGCGCGGCCATCTTTACGTAATTAAGACTGCCGCTAGCCGTCGCTTCCCTAACATTGCGCAAAATCAGCTAATATGAATTTCGAGCAGCGCATTCCCCGTGAGGCTTCCGCCCGCTTATTCGAAGAGGCCCAGGAGTACTTTCCGGGAGGGGTAAACTCACCCGTCAGGGCCTTTCGCAGCGTAAGTGGTCCGCCGTTGTTTATCCGGGAAGGGCACGGGAGTCACATGATCGATGAGGACGGCAACCGGTTGCTCGATTTCTGTTGCTCCTGGGGACCGCTCATCCACGGGCACGACAATCCCCACATTCGGGAGCGAGTGATCGAGACGGTGCTGCGGGGAACCAGTTTCGGTACCCCAAACCGCCTGGGCAACCAACTCGGCAAGCTGATTTTGGACAACCACCGCTACGTTGAGCGCATTCGATTCGTCAGTTCCGGGACCGAAGCCGTCATGTCGGCCCTGCGGCTTGCGCGGGGGTATACCGGGCGCAACAAAATCATCAAATTCGATGGTTGTTACCACGGCCACGTCGATAGTCTGCTGGTGAAGGCCGGGTCCGGCCTCGCTACCCTGGGTACGAGCTCGTCGGCGGGCGTACCGGAAACCGTCGCCCGGGATACGCTGGTGCTTCCCCTGGGCGACCGCGATCTGCTGGAACGTACCCTCTCGGAGCACAGCGGTGAAGTGGCCTGCATCATCGTCGAACCCATCCCCGCTAACAATGGATTGCTCATCCAGGACCGGTCGTGGTTGGAATGCCTGCGAATCAAGGCCTGGAAGCACGACGTGCTCCTCATCTTCGACGAGGTGATCTCCGGATTCAGGGTCGGATTCGAGGGAGCGGCGGGCCTTTACGACGTCGCGCCGGACATCATTACCTTCGGTAAGGTGATTGGTGGTGGTTTCCCAGTGGGTGCGTACGGCGCCAGCAAGGAGATCATGGACTACATCGCACCCGTGGGGCCCGTGTATCAGGCCGGTACGCTATCGGCCAACCCGGTCGCGATGGCCGCCGGCCTCGCGGCCCTCGAACAGTGCCTGGCCCCCGGCTTCTACGTGGAGATGGCCGCGCGTACCCACCGGATGGCTACGGCCATCGAGGCTTACGCGCGGGAACGGAATTATCCGGTCCACGTGCCCCACGTGGGGTCGATCTTCTGGCTGGCCTTCGGCACGGAGCGCATCGAGCGGGCGGACCAGATCGACGCCGCTAACATGCAGTACTTCAAAATTATTCATCACGAGTTGCTGCAGACCGGCGTGTACCTCGGTCCCAGCGGCTACGAGGTGGGCTTCGTCAGCAGCGCGCACTCCGAGACCGACCTGCAGGAAGGAGTCGCGAAAATCTGCGCGGCAATGGACGTTGCTTTCGGCGAGAATCAAACCGAAAAATCCTAGATTCTACCGGACGCGCGGCTTAATTTGCGGCTAACAACACGTTGAAACAATACTTCTTATGCGCTACGCTTATATTTTCCTGGCCTTACTCCTGGTGGCCGGCTGTTCCACACCGGCAGCAGTTTCCGGAACCACTGCTCCCGCGGCCAATTCTCCTGCACCCGCGGCCCCGCAAGCTACTTATGCTGGCGAATGGGAAGTAACGGTCAGCGACACGCCGGGGGGGACGGTGACCGGCCTGCTCTCCCTGGAGGAAGGTGCCGAAGGGATGACGGGAAGCTTCGTGTCCGGAGGAACTACTACCCAGTTGAGTTCCGTCGAGCCCAGCGAGGATGGCCTACGGATCGAGTTTTACTCTTCGGAGTACCAAACCGATGTGTACATGCAGTTTGAGGGCGGTCCCGAAGCAACGACCCTGAGCGGCAAAACACTGAGTACGTACGATACCCGGGCGACGCGGAAATAGGTACTTTTGTCCTTTCTAACAGGGACAAATGAGCGAAAACCACGAATCCGAAACCCGCGCCATCCGCGGGCAGATGGATCAGACCCAGTACCGGGAGCACAGCACACCGCTGTTCCTGACCAGCAGTTTCACGTTTCCCAGCGCGGAGGCGATGGCCGATACGTTCGCCGGTAGCGGGGAGGGAATCATCTACAGCCGCTACAACAATCCCAGCGTCGACGAACTGGTCGCCAAGGCCTGCGCCATGGAGGGGCTACCCGCCGGTTTTGCTACCGCCTCGGGAATGGGTGCGGTGTTTGCCAGTTTGGCGGCACTTGTCAGTCAGGGGGATCACATTCTGGCTACCCGGGCGGTGTTCGGCAGCACCCACCAAATCCTTACCCAGATTCTGCCGAAGTGGGGAGTTTCCTTTACCTACGTCGAGCCCGACCGGCCGGAAGAATGGGCCACCGCCATCCGGCCCGAGACGAAGCTGTTCGTTACGGAAACGCCCTCCAATCCCGGACTTAAACTGGTTGATCTGGAGGCCGCCGGACAGTTCTGCCGTGCGCATCAATTGCTCTTTATCGTCGACAACTGCTTCGCCACTCCCTACCTGCAGCAGCCGGCAGTCTACGGCGCGGACCTGGTCACCCATTCCGCTACAAAATGGATGGACGGACAGGGCAGGGTACTCGGTGGCCTGCTGGTCGGAACGGAAGAAGTAATGGAGCAGGTCGTCTTTTTCTGTCGCCATACCGGACCGGCCATGTCGCCCTTCAACGCCTGGGTCATATCGAAAAGCCTGGAAACCCTGCACGTACGTATGGACGCACACTGCCGCTCGGCCCTCGCTATGGCCCACTGGTTGCAGGATCAGGAGGGAGTAGGGGCAGTACACTATCCCTTTCTGCCGAGCCACCCCCAGTTTGCCCTTGCTCAGCGACAGATGCGGGCCGGGGGCGGCATCGTGACCTTCGAGCTCGACGGAGGCGTAGCCGCCGCCCAGCAGCTACTGAACGCCGCGACCTTATGTACCCGGAGCAGCAATCTGGGGGATACCCGAACCATCCTGACCCATCCGGCCACCACCACCCACAGTAAATTAAGCGTGGAGGAGCGCGCCGCCGTCGGCATCAGTGACGGGCTCGTGCGCATGAGTGTCGGGTTGGAGGCGGTGGGAGATATTCAGGCCGATCTGCAGCAAGGACTCGGGTAATGTCGCAAATGACAACAAAGCATTAACAAACCCAGTCAGGAAAGTGAACGTTGGGCACTGTGGTTATACAACCTGAACTCCTCTAATGGCCGTACTGCAACCTGAGCTTTCTCCCCTCCAACGCTTCTGGCGTCTCCTGAAACCCGACCGGCGGGAGGTCCGCAACGTATGGGTGTATGCGTTCTTTGCCGGGGTCGTCAATCTGTCCTTGCCACTGGGCATCCAGGCGATCGTCAACCTGATCATGGGCGGACGGCCGAGCACCGCCTGGCTGGTACTCGTCCTGCTGGTGGTCTTCGGCATTGCCGTACTGGGGATTCTACAGATCCAGCAGATGCGTCTGGTTGAAAATTTACAGCAGAAGATATTCACCCGGGCCGCCTTCGAGTTCGCCTACCGCATTCCGCGGGTACGTACGGACGTTATCTACAACTACTACGGGCCGGAGTTGATGAACCGCTTCTTTGATGTCCTCACCGTGCAGAAGGGACTCTCGAAGATTCTCATCGATTTCTCGGTGGCGAGCTTCCAGGTTGTTTTTGGTTTGCTGCTGCTCTCGGTGTACCACCCGTTCTTCATCCTTTTCGGTATTATCCTGGTCGGCTTGGTTACCCTCATCTTTGCTTTTACCGCCCGCCGGGGCCTATTGACCAGTCTGCAGGAGTCGAAGTATAAGTACGCAGCCGTACACTGGCTGGAGGAGCTGGCCCGTACGGCGGGCAGCTTTAAGCTCGCGGGTAAGACCGATATGGCGCTTCAGCGCATGGACCGCCACGTGGAAGATTACCTGGGCGCACGGGAAAGCCACTTTACTATTCTCATTCGGCAGTACGGGTTGCTCGTGCTCTTCAAGGTGATCGTAGCCCTCGGACTGTTAGCGATCGGGGGCTTACTGGTGATGCAGGAAAGCATGAACATCGGCCAGTTTGTGGCCGCGGAGATCATCATACTGTTTGTGATGGCTTCGGTAGAAAAGCTGATTCTTGCCCTGGAGACGATCTACGATGTCCTGACGGGGCTGGAAAAAATAGGGCAGGTGACCGACCTGGAACTGGACAACAAGACCAACGGGTCACCCATTGAACTGACCACGGCCACTACCGGACTGGACGTGCGGCTGGAGCACGTCACTTTTCAGTACCCGAAGGCCCGGGAGCCGACCCTCAACCAACTTGATCTCTTCGCCCATTCCGGGGAACGGGTCATGATAACCGGACCGAACGGGGCAGGAAAGAGCACCCTGCTGTACCTGATTGCCGGCCTGTACGACGTGACCCAGGGATCACTTTCCTACAACGGGCTGCCACGCAATAATTTGGGATTGGAAGAACTGCACGGTATCATCGGGGCCTGCTTCAAGCAGGGCGAACTCTTCGAAGGCACCGTACTGGAGAACATCACAATGGGTCGCGAGAGGGCCACCTTCCGGAACGTGGAATGGGCCGTTGAGAACCTGGGGCTATCCCCTACCATCCGCAACCTGCCGGAAGGCTTTGAGACCATCCTGAACCCCACCGGCGACAAGCTCTCCCGCAGCATCATACAGCGTCTGTTACTGGCCCGCGCCATCGCGGACCGCCCCCGTCTACTATTGCTCGAAAATTCGTTCGAAGCCATCGACCGCGACGACCGCCACCACATCGTCGATTTTCTCCTGGACCGCCAGCACCCCTGGACCCTCATTGCCGCCAGCTCCAACAAGTACCTTGCCGCCATGTGCGATCGGGTAATTACGCTCGACCGTGGAGCGGTGCAAGCGCAGAGCCAACCCACGAACTGAACACCGCATGCTGAACATCTCCCTAAACTCCGTCAACCGACACGTCAACCGGGACGGTTTCGACTCCCTCCGGAAGGTGGAAGAACGTCGCTCGGGCAGGGTGCTCCTGCGGCTGCTCATCATCTTTTCCCTGCTGTTCCTACTGTCCCTTTTTCTGCCCTGGACCCAGCACATCCGGGCTACGGGACAGCTGACGGCCCTCCAACCCAACCAGCGGCCCCAGAGAGTGCAGTCGGTTATCGGCGGCCAGATCGTGGAGTGGTACGTCCGCGAGGGGGATTTGGTAGCCGCCGGCGATACGATTCTCCGGCTGACCGAAACCAAAGATCAGTACTTCGATACCAGTCTCCTCGACCGCACCCGATCCCAGGTCCTGGCCAAGGAGATGTCCCTGCAGTCCTATCAATCCAAAGTAAGTGCCCTGGCCGATCAAATGGAAGCGCTGCGGGAATCGGGAAGGCTACGCACCGAGCAGGCGGAGAACAAATTGCAACAGGCCCGGCTCACCGTAGCCAGCGACAGCATGGACCTGGAAGCTACGCGACTGAATACCCAGGTCGCCCGCGAGCAATACGAACGCATGCAGGCACTGTACGATCAGGGCCTCAAATCCCTCACCGACCTGGAAAACCGGCGCGTAACGTATCAGCAGGCCCAGGCTAAACTGCTCAGTGCCGAGAACCGCCTGCTGGCCTCACGCAATGATGTGATCAATGCCCGCGTAGAACTGAACGCGATCCAGGCAAAATTGCGCGACGACCTCGCCAAGGCCAGCTCCGAACGCTTCACCGCGCTTTCCGGTCGCTTCGACGCCGAGGCCGGAGTAGCCAAGCTGGAAAACGAATACAGCAATTACGAGCGCCGGACCGAACTCTACATTCTGCGGGCTCCGCAGTCGGGCTACATCACCGAGATCCTCGCGGCCGGCATCGGTGAAAACCTCTCGGCAGGCGAAGAGGTGGTCACCATCGTGCCCGCCGATTATGAGTTGGCAGTCGAGATGTTTGTCCGACCGATCGACCTGCCGCTGCTGAACACGGGGCAGCAGGTCAATATCCAGTTCGAGGGCTGGCCCTCCATCGTCTTCAGCGGCTGGCCGAATACCAGCTACGGAACTTACTCGGGAATGGTCGTCGCGATTGACCGCACCATTAACGCAACCGGACGCTACCGCGTGATGGTTGCCCCCGACGAGAGCGACGAGGAGTGGCCGGATGCCCTGCGGGTAGGATCCGGAGCAACCGCTCTGGTACTACTGAAGGATGTACCGATCTGGTACGAACTGTGGCGAAAGATCAACGGATTCCCACCGGACCTCTACGCTCCTACGAAATCCACTGCACCCGCGGCCCCGCCCAAAATTAAAGTGCCCAAATGACCGCTAGCCCGTGAACTACCTTCTGATTCTGCTGACCATTTTCCTGGCTGCACCGGTGGCCGGGCAGCAAGTGCCGGTCGTGCTTTCCGAATCCGATTTTCTTGCCCTCGTAGCCGAGCATCATCCGTTGGCCGCGCGTGCGGAACTTCAACGTGAGCGATCGCAGGCACTGCTGCGGGAAGCCCGGGGCGGGTTTGATCCGAAACTTTACGGTGACCTGGCGCAAAAATACTTCAAGGGCACCCGCTACTACAGCCTGGCGGAGGGCGGGATCAAGGTGCCCACCTGGTTCGGAGTAGAGCTCAGTGCCAGCTACGAACGAAACGAGGGGTACTACCTGAATCCCGAGCACACCGTACCCGAGAACGGACTCTTTGCCGCCGGACTGACCGTACCCCTGGGCCGTGGCCTCTTCTTCGACCAACGGCGTGCCGAACTTCAGCGGGCGCGCATCTACCAGCGGGCCACGGTAGTCGAGCGGCAACTGCAACTGAACGAATTGCTGTACGACGCCGGTAGCCGGTACTGGGAGTGGGCGGGCGCGCAGGGAGCGGTGCGGGTCTACGCAGAAGCAATGGAACTGGCACGCACCCGTTATGCAGCGGTGGTGAGTGGTGCCGCCCTCGGAGACCGGCCGGCCATCGATACCCTAGAAGCGCGCATCGTCGTGCAGAACAGGCTGCTGGGTCTCGAATCCGCCCGTCTGGATTTAGCGAACGCCACCGCCGCCCTGAACGCCTTTTTGTGGTTGGAGGGGGTAATCCCTTTAGAGTTGGACGAAGGTGCCCGTCCCCCGTCCCCCGATAGCGTGGTCGTAGGAATTCCGGCTCCGCTTCCCGCCGGACTGGAAAACCCGGGATTGTTGCAGACGCGCCTGAAACTGGACGAACTGGAGGTAGACGAAAGGTTGCAGCGCGAACAACTCAAGCCCCGTCTCGACCTAAAGTATAACACCCTGATTGCCGGTGGTCCAGCCTGGTCCCCGGAGCGGTTTTCGGCGAACGACTACAAGTGGGGGATCGGCTTCAGCCAGTCGCTTTTGGTACGCAAGGAGCGGGGGAAGCTCCAACTTATCCGCATCAAACAGAGCGAAACGCAGTTAGAACTAGCGGCTAAAACGGCCCTGGTGGAGGCAAAATTGGCACAGGCCGAGAACGAAGCCGCCGCAACCGTGCTCCAGTACGCCCTAGCACAACGCAACGTCGACGACTACGCCCGCCTGCTGGCCGGCGAGCGTGAATTGTTCGGGGTGGGGGAGAGCTCCCTCTTTCTCGTCAACAGCCGTGAGGTCTCCTTTATCGAAGCCAGTCTCAAACGGCTGGAGCTGATGGTGAAACACCGAAAGGCTCGTTTGGCGATGCGATACGTTGCGGGCCTTGCGATTCCGACTCCGGCAGGTGGTAGCCTACCCAATGAGTAAGGTCGAGGTAGAGCAGCGCCTTAAATTCAAAGGGGTCCCCGGCGGCGGCGGCGCGAATGTCCTCGTCGAGCTTGCGGTAGATGTTCAGGTGATCGGCATCCGCGGTCTTGAGTAACCGGCGTAGGGCGGCGGCAGCGGTGCGGTGAATCTCCGCGGTTTCGGAGCTGCGGCGCATTTGCCGCGTGAAATTGGTCAGGTGGTAGTCGGCCAGGGCCCGGTTGCCCAGTTCGAAATTGCAGATCAGGTGCAACAGGCGGGTATTGAGTAGAAGATCCTGCCGCAGGATACCCGTCTTCATATTGATGATTTCGTTCAGGTAATCGAGGGCCTCGTCGTGCCGCCGGAGGACGAAACAGGCCGCGGCCAGCTTGTACAGAAATTGTCCCCAGCGGTGGTCGGTGGCCTGAAACTCGCCGGCATCATACTGTTCGACCAGCGACTTGCCAAAGGACCGTGCCCGTTCCCACTCGTGGGATACGAAGTAGTGGTTGAGCTGCATCAATCCGAAGTAATTGGACCCGATGCGACGGCTGTTTTCATTGAGCACCATTTGATCGTCCGCTAGGAAATCAGCCATAACCTTCAGATAGCGGTGCATCCGCGGCAGATCGCCGTGGAGATAGGAGAAGACCGAGACGTAGTACAGGCACCGCATGTACAGGTCGGGGTCCTTAACGGTCATGTGGGTACTCAGTCGGAACAGGGTCAGGGCGTTCAGGGCGGACTCCAATGCATCCTCGAAATTGAGCTGGATATAGTGGTACCACATCGTTGCCTGAAAGCGGTTGATCTTCTGGTGGAAGGTGCTGCTTACGACGTCGCGGTCGTTGCGGCGGGTCTGTATGCTGTGCCAGAACGTTTTGTTTTCCGCATAGTCGGCGGGGGTGCGGCTGTGGCCGGTCTCGATGTAGCGGCCGTGGATCTGAATGTTGAGGTTGAACAACTCACTGGTATGTAGCACACTATAGCTGCGTTCCGCCGATTCGTTGAGCAGCAGGTCCATCTTGTTATCGATTTGCCGCGAGAGCGTAATGTGCCGGGCCTCGATCAGTTTTTGAAACTCAAGGATTTCCAGGTGCAGCAGGTCGCGGTTGTGCTCCACCGCGCGGCCCTTCGCCCGCTCCAGTGACCGCAGGGCGTCGAGGTAGAGGCCCTTTCCGTACAGAATGTGGCTGAAGTCGATCTGCTCCCGGAGCTCGATGTCGATCTCCTTGTTGATGTATATGAGTCGGAGGCTGGTGAGGACCTGCTGGTACAGGTGGCGCTTGAGGTTGGAGTACTGCCCGGAGCTCAACCGCAGGCGTTTCGTGATGGCGTCGTCGTCGGGGGCGTCGAAGCGGTCGATCACATCGAACAGCTGAATGAATTTGTTGTCGGTCGTAGACCCGCCGCGGGTCGCGTAAAGTTTAAAATTGCGCTTCTCCGCCTTGGAGAGTGACTTTACTAAGCGCCACAACTGGTCTTTTACGGCCGTTGGCATGGTTAAGCGGTGTAAGGTAAATGGTTGTAAATCAGCAGTTAACTAAAACAAGGTACCGGTTAGGCGTGACAGATGGCCAAATTAGTTTGTTGCATTCCCTGGTGGGTGTGGGTACATCTTTGTACCAGACAAGGAGCAGGAGACGTCCAACCTTATTACTAGCCCCAACCAGATAGCCTTCCTTACTAACCTCTTCCAGGGCCCGTCGCTGACCACGTAACGGCCTAAAGATAACTACTTCCATGAAGAAGATTGAAGCTATCATCCGACTGTCGCGCTTTGAAAGCATCCGTGATGCACTGGCCGCCATCGACGTCAACTTTTTCACCCTCAGCGAAGTCAAGGGTTTCGGACTCCAGCGCGGCGAGCAACTCACCTACCGCGGTAGCGTGTACGACGCCGACTACATCGCTCGCCTACAACTCGACATCGTAGCTCCCCTCGAAAAGGTCGATGCCATTGTCAACGCCATCTCCACTGCCGGTCGGACCGGTAAGGTCGGCGACGGCAAGATCATCGTCTACGACCTGGACCGCATCGTCAGGATTCGCACCGGCGAAGAAAACGAGAGCGCCATTTAACCAACCATACGGGCCGATTTAACCCCTCGCCCCACTGCATCCCTGAATGGGAATTTTCTCTATCCGCTCCGGCTTGCCCGGCGCAGACCCTCCCCCTCATTCCATAATTCAAAGAATATTACTGCAATGGAAGCAATGTTTACTGTAAACAACCTCTGGATACTGGTGGCGACCTGTCTGGTCTTCATCATGCACCTCGGTTTCGCCAGTCTCGAAGCCGGATTCGTTCAGCGTAAGAACGTAGTCAACATCCTCTTCAAGAACTCCATGATCATCAGCATCGGACTGCTGACCTACTTCTTTGTCGGGTACAACCTTATGTACCCCGGCGACGATTACGCCGGCGGATTCATCGGCGCGTTCGGTGTGATGGACTGGGCCGCCGGGGCCACCGCAGACTACGCGGCCGCTGCGGAAGCGGGTGCTACCTACACCGGGTATTCCGACTTCATTTTTCAGGCCATGTTCGCCGCTACCTGTGCGACCATCGTTTCCGGTGCCGTAGCGGAACGCGTAAAACTGGTCCCCTTCCTCATTTTTGCCACCGTATTCGTCGGGCTCAGCTACCCCCTCACGGGCATGTGGCACTGGGGCGGCGGCTGGCTGTCCGAAATGGGCTTCTATGACTTCGCCGGTTCTACCCTGGTTCACGCCGCCGGGGGCTTCGCCGCCCTGGCCGCAGTGATCCTGCTCGGTGCACGCCGCGGCAAATACCGCGCCGACGGTACGGTTACGGCCATCCCCGGCCACAGCATGCCACTGGCCGCCATCGGCGTGTTCCTGCTGTGGTTCGGCTGGTACGGCTTCAACGGCGGTTCGGTACTCAGCGCCGATCCTAACGGGGTGAGCCTGGTGTTCGTAACCACCTCGCTGGCCGCCGCGGCGGGTGGCGTAGCCGCCTTCTTTATGGGCTACATTCTGTTTAAGTCGTACGACTTGTCCATGGTACTCAACGGTATCCTCGGTGGCCTGGTCGGAATTACCGCCGGTGCTGACCTCATGAGCGGTGGCGAGGCAATCATCATCGGTTTGATCGCCGGCACGATCATCCCCCTCAGCATTGTATTCTTCGACAAGACCCTGCGGCTGGACGACCCGGTAGGAGCCACCTCCGTACACGGTGTCTGTGGAATTTGGGGCACCCTGGCAGTCGGCCTCTTTGGCGCTAGTGCCGGAATGGGGCAACTGGTCACCCAGCTCATCGGCACCCTGGCTGTCGGTGCCTTCTCCTTCGGTACCAGCTTCCTGATCTTCAGCGCCCTCAAGGCCACCATGGGGATCCGCGTAGACGAGGAGGAAGAAATCCGCGGCCTTGACCTCGGAGAGCACGACATGCACGCTTACACCCTTTCGAAGGAAGACGGCGTATTCCAACTCACCTCCGACTAAGGGCCAGAAACCACTTTGCACTCCTATTCACAATAAGCTACTTATGAAAACGTACATCTCCAATTTATTTCTCCTTCTCTTGGTCGGCTCGGGCTCCCTAATCGCCCAAACGGCAGAGGTGGTTATCCCGGAAGCAGAGGAAGTAGAAGAAACGAAGTCCTTTACACTGACGGGTTACGTAGACGCCTACTTCCAGAACGTCTTCAACTCCGATGAGAACGACAGTCACCTGGTGTTTCCCACCAGCTTTACTCCCGAAACCGAAGGCTTTAGCGTGGGTATGGTAAACCTGCTGGCCGAGAAGTCCGTGGGTAAGGTGGGCTTCGTAGGGCAGGTAGGCTTCGGGCCACGTGCGGATGATGCCAACGGTGCATACCCTAACTTGCAGCAACTCTACGTAACCTACTCACCCAGTGACGCCGTGACCTTCACCTTCGGTCAGTTTGGTACCTTCGTCGGCTACGAAGTGATTGATGCACCCGCCAACATGAATTACAGCACCAGCTACCTATTCAGCTACGGACCGTTCTTCCACACGGGACTGAAGGCGGATTTTGCCCTCGCAGAAGGATTTGGCGCGATGGTCGCTATCCTTAATAATACGGACAGCCGGTTCAACGAGCCGGGCGGCTTCTACTACGGTGCCCAGCTGAGCACTGAAACGGGCGGACTGGCCGCTTACCTCAACTTCCTGTACGGTACGGACGTAAAGAGCTTCGATGATGGCAATGACCTCAATACCTTTCAGGTAGATCTCACCGCAACCTTCGAAGCCAGCGAAACCCTGACCTTTGGCATCAACGCATCCGATAAGACCCAGGGTACGGACGGTAATACCGTGCAGGGTTTCGCCGGCGTAGCCCTGTACTCCACCATCGGACTGTCGGAAACCTTCGATCTCTCCCTGCGGGGCGAATACTTCAGCGAGAAGAGCCCGGATGGCATTTCGCTTGACGGGCGCAGTGTGACGGCGCTCACCGCCACCGGCAACATTGTCATCGGCGACCTGCGCATCATGCCCGAAGTACGCTTCGACCTCAGCGGCGACCTCGACACCACCTACGGCGACATCATCAACTTCGGCAGCGAAAGCGCCGCCGACGACAGCATCGGATCGTTCCTGCTTGCCGCCGTCTACTCCTTCTAATTTCCCCAACACACGTCGGTCGGTTGCCCGGTAGCGTGGCTATTCTTCACGATACACGGCACCTGCGGCCCCGCCCAACAATCTTTAATTTCTGATTTAACCCAATTTCACTTATGGCTACTAAGTATAAGCTACAGTACGTATGGCTCGACGGAAACGAGCCGATGCAGACCCTGCGCTGCAAAACCCGCATCGAAGCCGACTTCAGCGGCGAACTCGATGACTGCCCCATGTGGTCCTTCGATGGATCCAGCACCGGACAGGCCGAAGGCGGTAGCTCCGACTGCCTGCTCAAGCCCGTCATGATCGTCCCGGACCCCCAACGCAAGAACGGTTACATCGTCCTTACCGAGGTCCTGAATGCCGACGGCACCCCCAACGCCACCAACGGACGCGCAACCATCGACGACGAAGACCAGGACTTCTGGTTCGGATTCGAGCAGGAATACTTCCTGGTCGACGTCGAGACCGGTAAGCCCCTTGGCTTTCCCGCCGACGGTACCCAGCCCCCGCCCCAGGGACCCTACTACTGCTCGGTTGGCGCCCGCCGCGCCTTCGGACGCGAGATCATCGAAGAGCACCTGGACGCTTGCCTCGATGCCGGACTGAACGTTGAGGGCATCAACGCCGAAGTCGCCCCCGGCCAGTGGGAATTCCAAACCTTTGCCAAGGGCGCCAAGGAAGCCGGTGACCAGATCTGGATGGCGCGCTTCTTGCTGGAACGCATCGCTGAACAGTACGGTGTATACATCGAATACCACTGCAAGCCGCTCAAGGGCGACTGGAACGGATCGGGCATGCACGCCAATTTCTCGAACAGCTTCCTTCGCGACAGCGGCAAAAGGGAGGATTACGAAAAGGTCTGTGAAGCCTTCCGCCCCTACGTCAAGGAGCACATCGACGTATACGGATACGACAACCACCTACGGCTCACCGGCAAGCACGAGACCCAGAGCATCCACCAGTTCAGTTACGGCGTTTCCGACCGTGGCGCATCCATTCGCATTCCCATCGCCACCGTCGAGCGCGGCTGGAAGGGATGGCTGGAGGATCGTCGTCCCAACAGCGCGGCCGATCCCTATAAGGTAGCGGCACGGATCGTCAAGACCGTAAAGCCCGCTTCCGTATAGCATCCGCGATTTAGCCTTCTTGCACACCCCTAAAGAATTTTAAGAAGGTTAAATCAGCTCAGGTTCCCGCTCTACGGGTGCCTACCGTTTGCCCGGCCTTCCCGTATGGAAGGCCGGGTTTTTTTGGGCGGGTACGCAGGTGCAGGGTCAATCAAAGGAGCAATGCATAAAACTACCCGAAAGCTTGCATGGACGAGACCGCGCACCTTATCTTTGCCGTCCCGCAAACGATACGTATGCGCACTCCGCCGGGTCTTTTACAGGCATCCGGCGCCCCCCATACCAAGCTTTCCGCCCCCGAGGCGTCTGCGGCAACGGCCGGCAGCGCGGTGGCGGGATCGCCCCGGGGGATGGCTTCGGCTTCTGGCAGTAAGTTTTCGAAAATATGTTTCGGAGGGCTTGCAGGAACGGGGCGGGTGAGTGTACCTTTGCGGCCCCGGCGAATGAGCGGGGGTGTTTGACCGGGTAGGAAGGGGAGCGAATGAAATTATTTTGCTTCAAGACTTGCACGGGAAAATAACTTGCTGTACTTTTGCAGCCGCTTTGGAAGCAAGGCGAACAAAACGAATAGAAAAGCTGGTGTTTTGGTGCGGGCCC
>NZ_JACIFF010000012.1 GCF_014197245.1 Neolewinella aquimaris
ACGAACCGGGCCACCGCGGCAGGATGCCACGAACCGGGCCACCGCGGCAGGATGCCACGAACCGGGCGACCGCGGCAGGATGCCACGAACCGGGCCACCGCGGCAGGATGCCACGAACCGGGCTACCGCGGCAGGATGCCACGAACCGGGCCACCGCGGCAGGATGCCACGAACCGGGCCACCGCGGCAGGATGCCACGAACCGGGCCACCGCGGCAGGATGCCACGAACCGGGCTACCGCGGCAGGATGCCACGAACCAGGCCACCGCGGCAGGATGCCACGAACAGCTACGAACCATCCCCAAATAAAGAACCTCCGTACCCACAAAATTGGGTCGGAGGCTCACTTTACACTCACTAGTATATATGAAACTTAATCAACTGCTCTTGTAACTACCTTACTGCAAGAAAAGTTATAAGCAATAAGGCTTTTGTTCAAGGTTTTAACATTTTCTTTTATTCCTTGGCTACCGCCGGTAGGGTACCGGTCTTAGTGCGGAAAAGTTTCCACCAAAACGCCGGTCTGACGAGCTGCTTGCGGAGTTCAAAGTCGGTGTACATCCTACAGAGTAGTTCTACGAGCTCAGGGTTGGCTGCGACGATGCCCGTAAGAAAATTTGTTATCCATTTGTGCTGCATGATCTGCTGCATGCGGTAGCTCAACCGGAGTTCGGTGCGCAGCACACGCTCGATGCGCACGTCGTAAGCAGCTAAAAAAGCGGCATCAAAACGATTTTCCTTTAAACACTGCTCGGCCAACTCAGCGGCGATAAATCCGGAATACGTAGCGTTGCCGATGCCCTCACCGGTAAGGGGGTCGATCAGGTGTCCGGCGTCGCCGGTAAGCAGGTAGTGATCGCCGGATAAGGTCCGGTCTTTGGAGCCGAGCGGCAATCCGTAGCCGACAATGGGATCAATTTGCACAGCATCGCGAAACCGGTCCCGAAACTGATCGGAAGCAACGATCTTATCCATCTCCTTACGCAGATTCAGGCCGCGCTTCTTTACAATGTCGGAACGCATTCCCAGCCCCACGTTCGCCTCCCCGTTCGGCAGGGGAAAGATCCAGAAGTAGCCCGGGCTGTACGCGTCCAGAAAATGAAGTTCGATAAAGTTGTCGGGGTGAAAACCGGTGACCCCCCGATAATAGCCACGCACCGCGGCGGCGTAGTGGTCTTTGTCGATCTCCTGCCCGGCCTCGTGACGACTAAACTTACTCTGGGCTCCACTGGCATCGATCAGCAGGCGGCAGTTCCACTCCCGACCACCACGGGCCGTCACGCGGTACCCATCATCCGTTCGCTCGGTCGCGGTGATTTCCGTATCCAGGTGGAGGTCGATGTCAGCGCGCCGGCGGACTTCCTCGATCAGGAAGGAGTCGAAGTCGATGCGTTTGCTCACGTAGCCCGGCGCGGCGTCGGGGATACGTTCGTAGCCCACCTTGAAGGGCAGTTCGATCAGTTTTCTGCTGGGCGGATAGAAGCGGATGCCCCACACGTCGGCCGGGGAAAAACGCTTCCGAAAGCGGTCCATAATGGCCGGATCCAGGCGGTTGAGCAGGGTAGGGACCTTACCACTGATGGCATCGCCACACACCTTGTCGCGGGGAAATGTAGCTTTATCCACGATCACGCTGGGTATGCCGAGGTAGGAAAGGCGTAGTGCGGTAGCCGTTCCGGCGGGGCCTGCGCCGATGATCAGAATGGGAGTGGGAGAGTTTACCATTGACAATTTACCAGGTACGATGTACGATTTGCCGTCGGTACTGATGCGTCAACGGGCGGGGTCGCAGGTGCAAGGTAAGTACAAAGGCAGCTGACGTTCGTGGCACCCGCGCGCCGCCGCCCCAACAAACTTATGGCAAAATAGGGTGTTTCCCTGCTGAAACATATGTACACAATATCCGTCCGCCCAATGGGGGCGGTTGCAGTTTTATACCTACATGCCTAAGAATATAACGAAGAGCGGCAAGCTCAAAGCCCGCGACCTGGAGCGCGCAATCTACCAGGAGTTCAAGGCCAATGCCCGCAAAGAACTCAACCCCAAACAACTTTTACGGAAACTCAAGGTCAAAAACAGCAAGGACAGTATACAGGCTGCCCTCGACAAACTCGTGTCCGGCGGCAAGATCAAAGTCAACGACGACTTCCGCTACCAGTTCAACGGATCTACCCGCGAAAAACGCTCGACCAGCTACGCCGAAGGACGCGTCGACATGACCCGCAGCGGTGCCGCCTACATCATTATGGATGGTGAGGCCAACGATATCTTCGTCCCCGGAGGCCGGCTGGGTAACGCCCAGGACGGCGACAAAGTAAAGGTCCGCTTCTGGACGCCCGGCGGTCGCCGTAAGCCAGAAGGTGAAGTAACGGAGGTGCTCGAACGCAGCGTCACCCACTTCGTAGGTACCCTAAACATTCACGACAAGTACGCCGAAGTAGTGGTTGACGGTCCCGGAGGCAAAATCCTGAGTATCGCTGTCCACCGCGCCGAACTGATCGGTGGAAAGGATAAAGAAAAGGTGGTCGTCAAGATCCTCGACTGGGAAGAGAACCGCTATGGTCAAATCAGTGGCCAGATCACCGCCGTTCTCGGTGAACCGGGATCGAGCAACATCGAGATGCAGGCCATCCTGATCAACAACGGCTTCCAGATCACCTTCCCGCCGGAAGTGCTCGCCGAGAGCGAAGCGCTGCCCGGTGAAATCACCCCCCAGGAGATCAACATCCGCCGCGACATGCGGGAAGTGACGACCTTCACCATCGATCCGCTGACGGCCAAGGACTTCGACGACGCCCTGTCCATCCAGCACCTGGAGAACGGCAGAATCGAGGTAGGCGTACACATTGCCGACGTAAGCCATTACGTCAAGCCCGGCAGCGCCCTGGATAAGGAGGCCGCCGACCGCACCACCAGCGTCTACCTGGTTGACCGGGTCTGCCCCATGCTTCCCGAGCGCATCAGCAATGAACTGTGCTCCCTGCGGCCCAATGAGGACAAGCTGACCTTCAGTGCCATCTTCCAGTTCGACCCGAAAAGCTTCAAGGTAGTCGACCGCTGGTTCGGCCGCACCGTCACTCACTCCGACCGTCGCTTCACCTACGAAGAAGCCCAGGAAGTGCTCGATTCGGGAGAGGGAGATTTTGTCGATGAGCTCGATCTGCTCGACCGCATTTCCGATAAATTGCGCAAGCGCCGGTTTAAGGAGGGCTCGATCGACTTCAATACCAACGAGGTCCGCTTCAAGTTGGACGACCAGGGCAAACCCCTCTCGGTCTACATCAAAGACCGGATCGACACCAACATGCTGATCGAGGACTTCATGCTGCTCGCCAACCGCGAAGTGGCGGGATTCATCAAGAAAAAGGAGGAGCGGCTGAAGCAAAATATCCCCTTCGTCTACCGAGTACACGACGAGCCCGATATGGACAAGGTGGCGGAACTCGCCAAATTCGCTGCGGCCCTGGGGTACGAGATGGACCTGAGCTCGCCTAAATCCGTCTCCCAGAGCTACAATAAGCTACTCGCCAAGGCCGACGAGGACCCCATGGTCAAGATGCTTTCACCCATTGCGATCCGGACTATGGCAAAGGCGGTGTACACTACTCAGAACATCGGTCACTACGGACTCGGTTTCGATAACTACAGTCACTTCACCTCTCCCATCCGCCGCTACGCCGACGTACTCGTACACCGTTTGCTCGCTAAAAATCTCGAGAAGGGAAGCCTGTTCAAGGCCAATCCCGAAACCCTCGAGGAGCTCTGCAAGCACATCAGCAGCCAGGAACGCAAGGCGGTGACCGCCGAACGGGAAAGCATCAAGTACAAACAGACCGAGTACATGCTCGATAACGTGGGCGAAGAGTTCGACGGCGTCATCAATGGCCTGGCCGATTTCGGCGTATTTATCGAGCTCATCGAGAACTTCGTTGAGGGTATGATCCCCTTCGACAAGATGGACGAAAGCTACGACCTCAGCGCCGGCAAACTATACATCACCGGCAAGCAGTCGGGCAAGAAACTGAAAATGGGTGATCAGGTCCGGGTGAAGATTGAGGACGTAGATCTTGAGCGCCGCCGTATCGATATGTCCCTGGTGAAGGTCCTCAAAGTCCACGGAGAGCCCGAGCCCGCGAAGGGACAGCGCAGCCGGAAGTCCCGCCGGCGCAAGGATTAACGGGCGACCGTCGTTAATTTTCCGTTAAAGCCAAGACCCGTAATCGGGCAATTTTTTTGCACAAGTTACTGAATGAGAGGAAGTTGCGCCACAGGGCGGCTGGTTAAACCTTCCTTATCGGAGTAACTAAGACTTTTCCCAAACGTCTATTATAGAGTCAAGTAGCCCGGCTGCTTGTACTTTTGTGCACTAAAATTTAATCCTATGCGTCCCCGCAGTTTTTTGTTGATCGCCATTCTGACTCTGGCCGGCTTTGGCGCCTCGCTTTCGGCCCAGAAGATTGCCTCCGTTGACATGGAGAAGATCCTGAGCAGCATCACCGAATACCAGGACGCCCAGGAGCAGCTTGATCAGCTTGCCGCGAAGTGGCAGCAGGAGATCAATCAGGAATTTGATGCCATCAAGGGCATGTACAACAAGTACCAGGCCGAGCAGGTCCTGATGAGCGACGAGCAGCGCAAGCAGCAGGAAGAGTCCATTTACGATCGGGAGACCAAAGTGCGCAACATGCAGCGAGAGCGGTTCGGACCCGAGGGTTCCCTCTTCCAACGCCGCCAGGAACTCGTCAAGCCCATTCAGGATGCCATCTACGAGGCCATTGAGACCTACGCCAATCAGAACAATTACGATTTTATTTTCGACCGTGCAGGCTCCGCGGGAATCATCTTCTCGAGCGACCAGTACGACAAAACGGATGAGATACTCCGCGCCCTGAAAAACTAAATTTTCCCCACGAAAGATGCAATGACTTGCGTCTCAACCTTAACAACGATGAAACGATTTATTCAACTCGCATTTGTAGCGATCCTTTTCCTCGCCGCCACCGCCACGGCCACCGCTCAGAAGTTCGGTTACGTCAACTCCGCCGAAATTCTTTCCGAACTGCCCGCCATGAAGGCTGCCGAGTCGAACCTTGAGGGACTGCAAAAGCAACTCCAGAAGAAGGGACAATCAATGGTGCAGACCTTCCAGACTGATTACCAGGCGCTACAAGCCCAGGCCCAGGAAGGAACCATGAGTCCCAAGCAGCAGCAGGAAGCCGCCGCTAAACTTCAGGTCCGTGAAGAAGAGATCGGTAAGTTTGAGCAAAGCATGATGGCGGATCTGCAGAAGAAACGCGCCGAATTGCTGGAGCCCATCTACGAGTCCATCAACACGGCCATCGAGGAGGTCGCCAAGGAAAACGGTTTTCAGTTCATCTTCGATCAGCAGGTACTCCTGTACGGCGAAGAGAGCCAGGACGTGAGCGCCATGGTGAAGGCCAAACTCGGACTGTAGCCCTACCTTGCGGCCACCATGTCGCAGCACATTTACCTGCCCGACCATTCGGGCTCAATCGGAGTCTTTGACTCCGGCATTGGCGGCCTCTCGGTCGCCAATGCTGTTTCGGGACTACTCCCCACGGAACGCATGCTCTACGTAGCCGACAATGCCCACGCACCCTACGGAGGGCGGACGGATGCGGAGGTCCGGGAGTACAGCCGCTGCATCACCGACTTTTTACTCCGCGCGGGCGTCAAACTGATCGTTGTAGCCTGCAACACCGCTACCAGCGTCTCCATCGATTACCTCCGCGATGCCTACCCAGATGTGCCCTTCGTCGGTCTGGAACCTGCCGTAAAACCCGCCGCCGAGAGCACCAACGTAGCCGTTATGGCCACGGCCGTCACCCTCCGTAGCGACCGCTACCGGGCCCTCAGGGACCGCTATTTGGCCGACCGTCCCGTTTGGGAAAATGCCTGTACCGGTCTTGTCGAGTTGATCGAGGAATATCCCTCCGGATCACCCCAGATTTCCGACTACCTGACCGAGCTATTTAAAACCTCCGGCAATCCCGACGCTGTGGTACTCGGCTGTACCCATTATCCCCTCATCGCTGCGGATATTGCCGCGGTCGTGGGGCCTGACGTGAAGGTGATCGATCCATCGGGGGCGGCGGCGCGCCAGGTGCAACGTATACTGGAAAAGCAGGGGCTGCTTACCTCCGAAACTACGGCAGGCAGGTATGATTTTTTCTGTACCGGTAGCAGTACCGCGCTCCAGCGTACCCTGGGTCGGTTGACCGAGCTGAATGGGTACCGTCGGTGGGTGGTGCCCTACCTTACACTCAAATAGAACCAATGGATTCCGCCATCGCACACGCCTTTACCCTACACCAGCAAACCCGCAGGAACATTCATGCCCTGATGGAGTCCATGGAGCCGGAGCAATTGAACCGCATTCCGGGCGGACTGAACAACAACTTGGTGTGGAACGCGGGGCACGTTATCGCTACCCACGAGCTACTGATCTACGCACTGGGAGGCCACCATACCCCGAGCGGCAAAGAATTCATCAATCGCTACCGCAAGGGGAGTCGGCCGGCGCAACCGGTTACTGCGGAGGAGATAGCGTACATCAAGACCGAATTGACCGAGGGAGGGCGGCGCCTACAGGAGGCCTTTGGTAGCCTGGATTGGGCGGGGTTTACGTCCTATACCACCAGTTTCGGAATCAGCATCACCAGTGTCGGTGAGGCCATTACGTTCAACAACATGCACGAGGCGATGCACCTGGGGACCATGCTGACTCTACGCAGGCTGGTCTAGATGGGTCGACTGCCGGAGAAATGCTGCTCCATCAGACCACGGATCTTTTCCTTGGTCAGTGGTTTTGACTCATGCGCATCGATGAGGGCATACTCACCGGCCCGGGCGTAGTCTGAATCTCCTACCGAGCTGGTGAGCATTACGATCAGCACCCTGGCCCGGCACGCTTCCGGAAGTTGGTGGTAGGCATCGAGAAATCCCCATCCGTCCAGTACGGGCATATTGATATCCAGGAAAACGAGGTCGGGCCGGGGAAAGTTACCGTCGGCGTTGTGGGTAGTCAGGTAGTCGAGTCCCTGACGGCCGTTGTTGCGCACCACGATCTCTCCGGCCACGTGCATCTTGTCCAGGCGGCGGCAGTGGATAAAATTATCCGCTTCCGAGTCGTCAATCAGCAGTATGCTCCCCAGCTTTTTCATAATCTATGGTGCGCGGTATGCGGACGGTGAAGGTACTACCCTGACCCGGTTCGCTCTTCACTTCGATGGTGCCCCGGTGTAATTGTACTATTTTTTGACAAAATGCCAGGCCGATCCCCTGCCCGTCGTGGCTATCCGCACCGTGAAGTCGGGTAAACAAGTCGAAAATCTTAGTTTGGTCACATGCTGACATTCCAATCCCTTCGTCCCTGACGGTGATCCGGTAGACATCCGCTTCCTCCGAGCCTTCTACCCGGATGCGGGGCGGTTCTCCGGGTTTGTGAAACTTCAGGGCGTTGGCGATCAGGTTTTGTAGCAATTGCCGCAGGGCCACGGCATACCCGGTGATCACGGGCAGCCGATCGGAAGTGAGGACGGCACCGGACTCCTCGATGCGCAGGGAAAGGTTCTCCCGCACCTCATCCAGGACGCGGTTTAAATTTACCCGACCCGGTAGTTCGGAACGTCCTACGCGGCTATACTGCAGCAGGCTGTCGATGAGCGCGCTCATCCGTTGGGTTGCCCGGGAGATGAAAGACAGGTGTGATTTGCCCTCCTCATCCAGTTGGTGGGCGTGATCCTCGTTGATCACCTCCACGAAGTTGCTGACCGTGCGCAGGGGTTCCCGTAGGTCGTGAGAGGCGATGTAAGCGAACTGATCGAGCTCCCGGTTCTTAGTACTGAGTTCCTGATTTGCGGCACTCAGGCGCCGATTGGCCTCGCGCGCTTTGTCGTGGGCCTGGGATATCTCTCCGTAAAGCGGATGAACATGGGTATAGATGTAGTAGAGAACGAAGGCGAGGCCCACTACGCCCAGTAGCCTTAGGGCAGTCGTTACCTGGCTGAGCCTACTCAGTTGTTGTTGGCGCCTGGCAACATCGTTGTTTTCCGTTTGCCGCAACAGCACGATGGTATTCCGGATCTTGGTCATGATTTCGCGCCCTCCGCCGTTTTGAATGATGCGATCGACGGCCGCCGTGTCGCCGATAGCCCGCGAGTTGATGGAGCGGGAAAGGTCTCCGAACCGGTACCGGGTGAGGGAACGCACCCGTTCGACCCGAATTTGCTGAATGGGATCGGCGAGCACCTCCATTCCGATCCGCGCCAGTATCGACCCGATGGTGTCCCGTGCGTAAGTATAGGGTTGTAGGTCACTCGAATCCTTGGTCAGCAGAAAGCTCCGCTGGCCGATCTCCGCATCCTGCAGCGTGGTCAGCAGTTGGCCGAGATCGCGTTCGAGCCGCAAGGCGTTGTCGAGTTTCTTGCGTACATCGATGGCGGCCAGCTCCGTAACTACGGAGGCGAGTACCACGAGGGTAAGTAGGCCGAGACCGGCGAATAGAACACGGAACAAGCGGTTGCTCTTGCTGTTTGGTGCGGATTGGATAGGTGCAGGTATCAAGTAAGGTGGCTGAGTAGGCGGTAAAAATAGGCAATGTAGCGGAGCCACAGGCGCTTTCCGGCGGATTCAGGTAGGTAGGCCGCCGACCGCAGAAAACTTGTGTATATTTGCCGCGATACAAAATAACCTAGATCATGGCCGCAAATGCGCGGCGTCCGTCGGTCATCAGCGACCCCCGGCGGGACTAAGAGATAAGATCGGTGTAAACCGGTCGAAAATGGCAGCTTTGCCGGACCTTCATTGGACCCGCGACCCCGCCCTACCTCCCCCCCCCTTATTTGAGGCTGTTTTGTGTCTTGCACTTGCTCAACCGGAGCAGGGCAGCGAAACACGTATTTTCATTTAAAGTCCAATCAATAATGGGTAATAAGACCCCAATGTCGGTGAACTTCGCCCTGCCCAGTGGGCGGGAGATCACCATCGAGACCGGTAAGCTGGCCACCCAGGCCGACGGCGCCGTTGTCGTCAAGTGTGGTAATACCATGCTATTCTGCTCCGTCGTCTCCAGCACCAGCGTGCGCGAAGGCCAGAGCTTCTTCCCGCTCAGCGTAGATTACCAGGAGAAATTTGCCGCCGCCGGCCGCATTCCGGGTAACTTCTTCCGCCGCGAGACCCGCCTCAACGATTACGAGGTGCTCATCAGCCGCATCGTCGACCGCGCGATCCGGCCGCTCTTCCCGAAGGGCTACATGTTTGACACCCAGGTGATCATCAACCTCATCAGCCTCGACGCCGAGGTGATGCCCGATGCCCTGGCCGGCCTCGCCGCCTCGGCCGCCCTCATGGTCTCCGATATTCCCTTTGCCGGACCGATCTCCGAGTGCCGCGTGGCCCGGATCGACGGCGAATACGTGGTCAACCCCGACCGCAGCAGCCTAAAGGACGCAGACCTCGACCTCATCGTAGCCGCCGACGCCGACAACATCATGATGGTGGAAGGCGAAGGAAAGGAAGTGGACGAAAAATCCATTCTCGGTGCCCTGAAGGCCGGACACGAAGCCATTAAGGTGATGTGCAAGGCCCAGCTCGAACTCCGCGAAATGGTCGGCGATAAGGCCAAGACCCGCGACGTAGAGATCGTAGAGCAGGACGAAGAAATCCTGAGCTACGTAGAAAGTAAAGTCAAGGAAGGGATCACCAAGGTTGCCCGCGGTGCCCTCAACAAGCAGCAACGGAAGGACGCGTTCAGCCAGGTCAAAACCGAGTTTAAGGAGGCCGTACTCGCCGAGAAGGGTGAGGAATGGCAGACCGAAAACAAGGAGCAACTCAGCAGCGCCTACGACAAGGTGCAGAAGAAGACCATCCGCAACCTGATGCTCAACGATCAGGTCCGTCTCGACGGTCGCGCCTTTGATGAGGTACGCCCCATCTGGACGGAAGTAGACTACCTGCCCAGTGCCCACGGTTCGGCCATTTTCAACCGCGGTGAGACCCAGGCCCTGACCAGCCTCACCCTCGGTACCAAGACCGACCAGCAAATGGTCGACGTAGCCCACGAAAACAGCTACGCCAACTTCATCCTGCACTACAACTTCCCGGCCTTTTCGGTAGGGGAAACCAAGCCGATGCGCGGTCCTGGCCGTCGCGAAGTGGGCCACGCCAACCTGGCCGCCCGCTCAATTCGCCAGGTGCTTCCCGAGGAAATGACCCACACCATCCGCATCGTATCCGACATCCTGGAGTCCAATGGTTCCAGCTCGATGGCTACCGTTTGTGCCGGCTCGCTGGCCCTGATGGACGGCGGTGTACAGATCACCCGCCCCGTAGCCGGTATCGCTATGGGTATGGTGGCCGAAGGAGGTAAAATTGCCATCCTGTCGGACATTCTCGGCGACGAGGATGCCCTCGGTGATATGGACTTCAAGCTGACCGGTACCGACAAGGGGATCACGGCTTGCCAGATGGACATCAAGATCGACGGACTGCCCTACGAGCAACTCGAGCAGGCACTGGAGCAGGCCCGCGTGGGCCGTCTTCACATCCTGGGCGAGATGAACAAAACGCTAAGTGCACCCCGGGAGGACCTCAAGCCCCACGCACCGCGGATCGTCAAGCTCATCATTGAGAAGAGCTTCATCGGTGCGGTCATCGGACCCGGCGGTAAGATCATCCAGGAACTGCAGGAAATGACCGGCACGAACATCAACATCGACGAGGTCGACGGCAAGGGGCACGTCTCCATTGCCAGCAACGACAAGGCGGCGATCGACGATGCCGTAGCCCGGATCAAGAAGATCACCTTCACCCCCGAAGTGGGCGGCGTCTACGAAGGCACCGTAAAGACCATCATGCCCTACGGCGTGTTTGTCGGATTCGAGGGCGGTCGTGACGGACTGCTGCACGTAAGCGAAATGAGCCACAGCCGTATCGAAAGCGTCGAAGACGAATTCGAGGAAGGCGATACCGTGAAATTCAAGATCGTCGACGTCGACGAGCGCACCGGTAAACTCCGCCTGAGCCGCAAGGCCATCATGCCCCGCGCCGACGGTACCATCCCCACGGATGAGGAACTCGAGGAAGAGCGTAAGGCCGGTAAGTCACGCGACCGTGGCGACCGTGGTGACCGCCGTAGCGGTGGACGCGACCGGGGCGACCGTCGTGGTGGCGGACGCGACCGCCGCGATCGCAACGACCGCGACTAGTCCGGTTAGCGATACTGTTTAAGGGAGCGCCCGGTAGCTATGCTGCCGGGCGCTTTTTGGTTGGCAGGAGAATGGCTGCTCGTTTTAGAATGAGGTATAGGTCGAGGTGTTGCACACCGAGCTACGGGACGTATCATGTCGAGCGGCTCTGGTCCGAGACTCTGTTTTAACGCAGATTAAAAACGGATTTGATTCACAGATTTTCGCAGATTAAGGTCGAGGCGTTGCACGCCGAGTAGGGTTAAGCGAAAACACGGCTCCTGCGTCCCCGCCGAATAAAACGTTCGGTCCCTACCGGGGAAACAAACTCGCGTAATCCAGCCAGTAGACGACCTTTACCGATACCGAACCGGAGCGGGGGGTATCCTTGCCCCAGAGGCCCGAGAAGCTGTCGAAGTAGGTGTCGGCCTGCCGTTCGTCGAAGTCGGAGATGTTGGTTTTGTAGACCACGAAGATGTCACTGCCCGGAGCGAAGCGCCAGCGGTAGATGAGGTCGACGTTGAAGGCATCGAAGTCCTGGTCGTGGTTGGTGGAGTAATCGGTACCGGTGAGGGTGCCGTCGTCAGCGAGCAGGTTAAAGCGGTTGTAAGCGACGCCGCTCCAGTAGTGACGGACGCGGAGGTTGAGGGTCATATTGGCGGTAAAACTGTACTTGCCGAAGAAGCCGGCCTCGACGCTGTTGCGGTCGCGGGTGCCGAAGTAGATGTCGGTGCGCTCTAGGTCACCCATCGAGACGGTCTCCCGGTTCACGTAGCCGACGTCGTTGTAGTAGTTGCCGCGCCAGGCGTAGGTGCTCAGACTAAACCGGTCGCTGAAGCGGTAGCGGAGGTTGAAGTTGAAACTCACTGAGTGGCGGTCGGTGTCGTCCCACCAACGGTTGAGGTTGAAGTTGGTGCTGAAGCGTAGTTTCTTACGGCCGTCGGAGCCGATCCAACCGCCGAGGTTGCTGTAGCCGGGGCCCCGCCAGTAGCGCCCCTTCACCCGGGGTTCGAAGAAATCGTACTGGTCGCCGATGTCGTGCTCGGTCCAGAGGTTGAGGTTCCAGAACTTTTTGGTGGTGGCGTACACGTAACCCTCCAGATTGGTGCCGACGTAGCGGCTCGGGGCGAAGAGCCGGCGGTAATCGAGGTCAACACCGCCGCCGCCGTTGAGGAAGTAGCCGTTGAAAAAGGGTTTGGGCTGATTGTAATTGAGTTCTGCGCTCCAGAAGCGTGAGTTGTTGGCGAAGATGATGCCGAGGTCGTTAACGTCGTAGGTGTCGCTTTCTTCCCCGTAGCTGGCCTCCCAGGTCCACTGTCCGGAGATGCGGGCGATCTCGAGGTCGAGGGCGTGGCCGCTACGGTCGTTGCCCGGCTCGTACTGCCGGCTGTGCTTGAGCTCCCCGCGCACGGCGTATTCATTGGCCTTATTGTGGATGTCGAAGAGCAGACCGGTCACGTTAGCGTCGCGGGCGGCCCCCTCCCGCAGCACGTTGGTGTTGATGAGGGTAGCGGAGGAGTTGTTGGGTAGGTTCTGGTCGACGGTCAGTACGCTGTAGTTGGTCAGGGGATTGGTGAGCACCTGCCGCTCGTCGCCCTCGGCGTTGCGGATGGTGGCGTAGCTTTCCTGCTCTACGGCATTGAAGATGCCCACCCCAGTACCCTTAGCCGTACGGCCGCTGATCTTGGTGGCATTGTAAAGCTTTGCGCGCTGGGGGTTGTTGACGATCTCTTCGTCTTCCCCAAGCTCATCGTACACCCGTCCCTGGTAAAAATTTCGGCCACCGACCCGCCGGCTGTAGAACAGGCCGCCCTTATTGAACAATTCCGTTCCCTCGGTAAAGAAGGCCCGCTGCTCGTCGAAGCGCTGCTCGAAAGGGCCGAGGTTCAGAATCTGGTCGTCGCTGCGGGCTTCCCCGAAATCGGGTATGAGGGTCATATCGAGCGTAAAGGCGTCATTGAGGCCTAGTTTAACGTCCATCCCCCCGGTAATACTGGTGCCGTAGGTAGTTTTTTCGTTGGGCTCCCGTCCCTGCAGCCCGTATACCGCAACGAAGGGAGTGGCCTGCAGGCGCAGGGGCGCTTTGATGTCGTAGAGTCCGGTGAGGGTGCCCGACTGATTGAGAAATCCATCTACGTTGGGGTCGATTTCGGCCCAGAAGCTCTGCTCGTTCTCGCGGCGGAGCATGCGAACGAAGTTGACGGTCCACGACTGCTCGGCGGTGGAGGGGAAGCGCAGGGCCGAATAGGGGATAAAGACCTCGGCGAACCAGCCTTCGTCGGTGCGGGAGGTGCTGCTCACCCACACGGCGTCCCAGTTGGAATCCTCTCTGCCGCTTTCCTGCTTGGCGTCGAATTGCACGTTCGCCGGGGTGACGATAAAGGTGAAGCCATTGATGCCGCTCTGGTAGGGATCGAGGACGAAGCCGAAGAAGTCGGTATTGCCCAGGTCGTCGCGTTCGGTGAGTTCGGACAGGATGCTGTCGGGGCTGGTGTCGAACATCGCCGCGCCGAAGTAGATGCCCCGGTTATCGTACGCGACCTTCACTTCGGTCCTCTGGCTGGCGGGCAGGCCGGGGTTGGGGCGTAGGGTGATGAATTCACCGCCGGCCGGTACTTCCGCCCAAACAGCTTCGTCTAATATCCCGTCGATTTTAATGGACTCATCGGTGCGTACCGCCTCCAGGGTGGGCTTGCCCTGGGCGATCAGGTGGGTGGTGACGAGGCAAAAAATGGCTAGGGTAAGGGTTGATTGCATGAGTCGATTAGCTAAATAAACACCGGGGGAGACCCCGTAACGACGTAAGGAACCTGTAATGGTTGCACTTTTAACACTCCCGCCGGGCATTAAAAGTTACGGGCGACCGGCAATTAGCGGACGGGAATGTTGTGCCATCGGCCCACAATGGCCCCAATTACCGTGAAGAGTACGATGTGGTACAGCCCATCGATCACCGTGAGCATGGCCGGTTCGAAGGCGAACAGGTTGCCCACGCCGTGGCTGGCGGCGACGAGCAGGCCAATCATAGCACCCAGCGTGGCCCCTCCGGCGAGGGTGGCGTGGCCGGTGTGGTCCGTCAGCCACCAGAGAAAGACGGCGTAGGCGGCCATTACGAAGGCGTTGATTAGCATAGGGGTTACCGGATCCAGGGCGACGGACTCACCGTACTTCAGGAAATTGACATCGTCCTCGGTTGTAAGCCCTACTGCCTGTGTCCACGCGGAATTAAACAACAACCCGTAGAAGAGAAAGCCGATAAACATACCGGCTACGGTAGCACCGAGTATTGCCCACCGGTTGATGGTTTGTGTCATGGTCAGTGTATTGCTTAAGTTATAAGTTACGACAGAAAGCAGGATTACCGTTCGTCCCACCGAATTAAGGAGACGGCTTACTTCGGGAGTAGATATTTACCGTTTCTCCTCAGCGAAAAGGCCGATCGGTAAACCAAGGTCAATTGACCTGCAATTTTGCAATTTACGCTCATTTTAGGGGTGAGGTTCAGGTGATTATAGGACTGTTCTACTACCTTTGTGGGGTGATCCCCCCCAAACCACCCAACGAGCCGGCCCGTCTGGCCAATTTACGGGAGTACGCGATTCTGGATAGCCTGCCCGAGGAGGAATTCGATGATTTGACTACCATCGCGGCCCAGATATGTGGTACGCCCGTTTCGTTGATCAGCCTGATCGACGAGGATCGGCAGTGGTTCAAATCGGCCCAGGGCATGCCGCCGGGTTGGCCACAGACCAGCCGCGACCTGGCATTCTGCGCCTACAACATTATGGAGCCGAAGAATACCCTGATGGTACGCGACGCCCGGCTCGATCCCCGGTTCGAGAACAATGACCTCGTCTACAACGACCTGAATGTCATCTTCTATGCCGGGGTACCGCTGGTCAGTAAGGAGGGTTTCGCCCTGGGTAGCCTATGCGTGATCGACCACGTGCCGCGCGAGTTGTCACAGAGTCAGTTGGATGCACTCGAACGACTCGGTCGCCAGGTCATCAAACTTTTCGAACTAAGGCGGACGCTTTCGGAAGCCGAGCAGGTGGCGCGGGAGAGGGCACAGGCCTATGCCATTTTGCGCGACTTCAGTCACGTCATCGCCCACGATCTCAAAGCCCCCCTCCGCAATATTCGTCAGGCCGGAGAAATGCTGGAAGAGGATTACCTCCCCCTGCTGCCCGAAGATGGCGTACAATTGCTCCACATGATTCAGGAACGGGCCAGGGATGCCTCCCAGATGATCGACGGGGTATTGCGCTACAGCCAGATCACCCGTAGCCTGAAGGACGCACACGAAGACGTAAGCATCCCACAGTGCATCGCCCAGGCCGAGCGCCAGGTGAGCAACGGGGGCAACTGCCGCGTCACCTACATCGGTAAGGTAGACCGGCTCTACACCTCCTCCATCGCCCTGCTGCAAACCTTCCAGAACTTGATCGGCAATGCCCTGAAGTTTAACGACAAGGAGGACTGCCAGGTCATCATCGACTGCATCCACGAGCGCGGACGTGGCTACGTATTCACCGTAGAAGACAACGGCCCCGGTATCGAGCCCGAGAACCAGCAGGCGATCTTCCGCCTCTTTCACAGCATCGGTTTGGGTAAAACCCAGAGCCACGGCGTCGGATTGACGATCGTGCAGCGCCTCATCGAGGCCGTCGGGGGCAGCATCCGCGTGGAATCCACCATGGGGACCGGGACGAAATTCATCTTTGTCATTCCCGACTAGAAGTAGGCTCATCTGCGGACCCGTGCGATATTTTTACTGTTTTTCAGCCAGTTACAGCGGTCCGGTTTGAAAAATAACTTTTTAAGTGCTTGGTTTCGGCGACTTAGCTCCTTACCTTTGCGTCCGCTTTCGTGAAGCCGTCCAATGGGGCGGGAACGCGGGAGCAATGAATCAGAAAAATCAAGTTCCCTTGAATACCCTTTCCTACAAGACGCAGTCGGCCAACACCGCAACGGTGGACCGTAAGTGGCACGTCATTGACGCGGACGGCGAGATCGTCGGCCGCCTGGCCACCAAGATTGCCCACGTGCTGCGTGGCAAGCATAAGCCGGATTTTACCCCCCATTTCGACAATGGCGACCACGTGATCGTCATCAATGCCGATAAGGTGCGCTTCACCGGCCTGAAGTTCAACAACAAAGAGTACCTGCGCCACACCGGTTACCCCGGCGGACAGCGTAAGGCGACGCCCCGTCAAATCATGGCCCGCAAGCCCGAACTGATCCTGGAAAGTGCCGTCAAGGGCATGCTGCCCAAGACCAAACTCGGCCGCGCCCAGTACAAGAAGCTCCACCTCTACGTCGGCGCCGAGCATCCCCACACCGCTCAGAAACCTCAGGAACTTAAATAGGGGACTGAAGGAGGGACAGGAATGAGGGATTGAAGCGCCTTGCTCTCCACCTTTTTCCTTGCACCCGCGGCCCCGCCACTTCCTTCATTCCCTCCATCCCTACAAACTTCAATCCATAATCATGGAACAAATCAATGCAATCGGTCGCCGCAAAGCTGCCGTCGCCCGCATCTACCTCATGCAGGGTAAGGGCAATATCACCGTAAACGGTAAGGACTACAAGACTTACTTTCCGCAGACGCACGTCCAGGGCAAGATCGTTCAGCCCTTTCAGACCATCGAGGTGGACAACAGCATCTACGACATCAAGGTCAACGTCGACGGTGGTGGATACAAGGGACAAGCCGAAGCTATCCGCATGGCCATCAGCCGCGCCCTGGTAAAGCTCAACGAAGATTTCCGCACCCCCCTCAAGAGCCAGAAGCTGCTCACCCGTGACGCCCGCGTGGTGGAACGTAAGAAGTACGGTAAGCCCAAGGCCCGTAAGAGCTTCCAGTTCTCTAAGCGATAGATTCGCTGCGGTGGTCTACCCGCCGGTATCCTTTAACAACCATCCGGAATTTTCCCTCTCCCGGATTAACAATATAACAACCCATGGCAAAGCCAACCCATCAGCAGCTTTTGGAGGCCGGTGTGCACTTCGGCCACCTGCGCCGCAAGTGGAACCCCAAGATGTCGCCCTACATCTTCACCGAGAAGAACGGCATCCACCTCATTGACCTCAACCGCACCCTGGAGAACATCGACCGCGCCGGCAACGCCATGCGCCAGATCGCCAAGGCCGGAAAGAAGATTCTCTTCGTTGCCACCAAGAAGCAGGCCCGTGACATCGTCACCGCCGCCGCTCAGGAAGTCAACATGCCCTACGTGACCGACCGCTGGCAGGGTGGTATGCTCACCAACTTCAACACCATCCGCCGCTCCATCCGCAAGATGCAGAACATCGAGCGCATGCTCGGCGACGGTACCCTCGACAGCGTAACGAAGAAGGAACGCCTCACCCTCACCCGTGAGCACGAGAAGATGAACAAGGTGCTCGGTGGTATCGCCGACATGCAGCGCATCCCCAACGCCATCTTCGTCGTCGACATCGTACACGAACACCTCGCCATCGCCGAAGCTAAAAAACTCGGTATGCGCACCTTCGGTATCGTCGATACCAACGCCGATCCCACCAGCGTAGACTACGCCATCCCCGGCAACGACGACGCCAGCAAGGCCGTCGGCATCATCACCAACTACCTCGTCGAGTGCATCAAGGAAGGCCTCGCCGAACGCGGTGAAGAAAAGGAACAGAAGGAAAGCAGCGGAGAGGAAGTAGCGACTGCGGAGTAGGTAGTACAGTAGTAGGGTAGTACGGTAGGTGTACCACCGTACTACCCTACTACTATACTACCGTACTAGATTCCCCCACAAAAATCAAAATACCAACAATGGCAATTACTGCTCAAGAAGTAAAGAAGCTCCGGGACATGACGGGTTCCGGTATGATGGACTGTAAGAAAGCCCTCGCGGAAGCGGAAGGCGATTTCGACAAGGCCATCGAGATTCTCCGGAAGCGTGGAGAGAAGGTAGCCGCCAAGCGCGACGACAAGGAAGCAAACGAAGGTGTGGTCATCGCACAGGTAAACGACAGCAACGACTATGGTGTGATCGTGCGTCTGAGCAGCGAAACCGACTTCGTAGCGAAGAACGACGACTTTGTAGCCTTCGCCCAGAAGATCGCCGACATTGCCCTCGCAGAACGTCCCGCCGACGTCGATGCCCTGAACGCCCTGCCCATGGAAGGGAAGTTGACGGTAGGCGAAAAGGTCACCGAAATGGTCGGCAAGATCAACGAGAAGATCAGCGTAACGGCTTACGAGCAACTCGAATCTCCCCTGGTAGCCCCCTACATCCACAGCGGATACCGGGCGGGAGTACTCGTAGCCCTGAGCAAGAACAACGACGCCGCCTTCCAGGCCGGTCGCGACGTAGCCATGCAGGTCGCCGCCATGAAGCCGGTCGCGGTTAATAAGAGCGGTATCGACCAGGCCACCATCGACCAGGAACTCGACATCGCCATGGATCTGGCCCGCCAGGAAGGCAAGCCGGAAGCCATGCTCGAGAAAATTGGACAGGGTCGCCTCAACAAGTTCTTCAAGGAAAATACCCTGGAAGCCCAGGCCTTCGTGAAGAGCGATAAGCAGAGCGTCGCCCAGTACCTCGACTCCGTTGAGAAGGGACTAAAGGTCACCGACTTCAAGCACATTGCCCTCGGCTAAGCCGGTTATGCATCGCATCATCAAGGGTCGTCTTCCGCGCGGAAGACGACCCTTTTTTGGTTTAACGTGTTGTGTGGCCGTACATGCTAAAACACACCATGACCGCTACCCTGCACTCTTTCGCCACCAACATCAACTGTGGCAGTTGCGTACGCAGCGTCACCCCCTTCCTCGATGACCTGAAGGGCGTGACCATCTGGCGCGTAGACATCGAAGACGACCGTAAGCTCCTCACCGTAGAAGGTACCGCTTCCCGGGCCGCTATCATGGCAGTCGTAGAGGATGCGGGTTACGAAATCGAACCGCTCGATTAGCATTGCTCCCCCCCAGTCCGCTCCAGCAAATTAAGCATCCGGATGCCGTCCGGGCGGGCATCAACCTGTGGTGTAAGCGCGACGATCTTTACGCCTGGTACCCCGGCAGCCCCCTGCAGGGCAATAAGGTGAGAAAACTTTGGCCCCTTCTCCTTCGTTCGGATCTGCCCGGACGTACGGTCGTATCCTTCGGTGGGGCCTACAGCAACCACGTGGCGGCACTAGCCGCGGCGGGCCATCAGTTCGGTTTTGCGACGCGGTTCTATCTGCGTGGTGAGGCGGTGCGCAATCCCACCCTGGACGCCGTCCTTCGAAATGGCGGTAACCTGCACTTCATCTCCCGAACGGATTACCGACTCAAGCACGACCACCAGTTTCAGCGTGAACTAGGGATCGTGGAGGAGGAATTTGTCATACCCGAGGGCGGCACCTCTCCTGAATCCCTTCCCTACACCGGCGAAGTCTTCCGGGAAACCGTCAATCAATTTGGGGCCGTACCACCGGATTTCTTTTGCCTGAGCGCGGGTACTGGAGGGACCGCAGCCGGAATAATCGGTGCCGCAGCGGACACCCCCTGCACGGTAGAAGTATTTCCCGCCCTGCGCGGGAGCTGGATGCGGGATGAAATCCTGCGACACCTGGAAGGATTTTCAGGTACCCCCGCCTTCACCGTCATCGATGGCTATCATTTCGGAGGCTACGGCCGCTTTTCACCCCACTGGAAGATCCGTACGCCGATTGGTGCTACCGCAAAGCGGGCAGACATTGGCGAGCCGGGCCTGCCCGAATTAGAGCCCGTCTACACCGCCAAGTTATTCAGCGGGGTGCTGGACCGCATCCGTACCGGAGCCTACCCGCGGGGGTCAACCGTAGTCGTTTTGCATACCGGCGGTATATACTAAGGGTCTCATTTAGCCGAAGGGAGTTTCCGTCTTTGCCGCCGCGATGGTTTCCGGTTCGACGTCCTTCAGAATTTCAATGTGGGTGGGTTGCCAGTCGATGTATCCCGCCTGATCGAATTGTTTCAACCAGCCGTCCATCGGCCAGATCTGCCACTTCTGGTGAAAGCGCACCGCATTCGTGATGATGTCGCCCAGGTGATTGTAGGGAGGCGAGTAGGTGTCGTGATACTGATGGTACACCCGTGCCCGGCATCCGTAAAACGGCAACCGCACATGGCGCGCCGTAAAGGCAAAGTCCGTATCCTCCCCTCCGTACCCCGAATAGCCATCGTCAAATCCACCCATATAGGCGAAGTCCTCCGCACGCAATCCGAAGGAGAGCGACCAGAACAGGTGGTAGGGTAGGGGCATTAGAGTCCTGTCATCGGGAAGCTTCGGGCGCCGGGGATGGCGTTGCGCCAGCTTGTCGAGGGCTGCATCAGTCCAATCGCCGTCGGTGGCTCCCTTCGGCAGGTACCGCACGTCGCCCATCACCAACCCCCGGGATAGTTCCACGGCTTCGTCGAGTTGTTTTAGATAGTCGCGGTGGGGAATGCAGTCGACATCGAGAAAGGCCAGTGTTTCTCCCCGGGCCTCCGCAGCGGCACGGTTGCGCGCGGCGGCGAGGGGGAGGGCATGATCGGCATCGAACAGGGTATGCACAAAGAGCTGACAGCCAGGATCGGGAAGATCGCCCGGGTCAGATTCGTTCATAAGGACGATAATCATCTCCCGGGGTTTTGTCGATTGATTGGCTACCCCCCGCAGCAGGTGATGCAAATGATCCCTTCTTCCACGTACGATGGTTAGTAAACTGATGTCGCTCATATCCTAAAAACAACTTAAGCGGGACTAACCCGCCCTGCGAAAATACGGCGGCATCCCCTATTATAGGGATATAGCACCTAATATGAACGGTTAACCACGTAATTTACGAGCTGTTCTAAGCCTTCCCGTGCTGGACTTTCGGGCAGTTGCCGTAGGAGGGTAAAGGCCTCATCCCGGTAGCGGTGCATCGCGCGTTCGGCGTACGCGATTCCGGCACTTTTGCGCACGAATTCCAGTACTTCCCTCACTCGCTCCGGCTCGTCGCTGTGCTTTTTGATGTTGCGAATCATGCGCCGCCGGTCGGAACGGGAGGCCTGGTTGAGTGCGTGAATCAGCGGCAGGGTCATCTTCTTCTCCTTGATGTCGATGCCGCGTGGCTTACCCACATCGTCCAGTCCGAAATCAAACAAGTCGTCGCGAATCTGGAAGGCAATGCCGATTTTCTCCCCGAAGGCGTGCATCAGTTGCAGGGTCTCCTCCTCATCGGTCGCAGATGCTGCTCCGGCGGCACAGGAGGCCGCGATCAGACTGGCGGTTTTCTGCCGAATCACCTCAAAGTAGACCGCCTCGTCGATGTCCAGCCGCCGCGCCTTCTCGATCTGCAGCAGCTCCCCTTCGGCCAGGGCCTGCACGGCGTCCGAGCTGATCTCCAGGGTCCGGTACTGCTTGGTCTTGAGGGCGATGGAGAGGCCGCGGGCCAGAAAGTAGTCGCCCACCAGCACGGCGATTTTGTTCTTCCACAGGGCATTGATGCTGAAGAATCCCCGCCGCTCGTAGCTTTCGTCGACCACATCGTCGTGGACCAGACTGGCGGTATGTACCAGTTCGATCAGGCTGGCGGCCGTATAGGTGTCGTCGTTGATTCCACCGCAGGCCAGGGCACTGAAGAAGGTGAACATGGGACGCATCTGCTTACCCTTCCGCCGCACGATGTAGTAGGTGATCCGGTCCATCAGGGGCACGGGTGAACGCAGGGTCTCCCGAAACCGCCGTTCGAAGGTCTCCAGTTCGGTCGCGATGGGGCGCTTTATCTCGTCGAGGCCTTGGGCCATCAGGGGGCGGCGGTTTAGGGGGTCAAAGGTAGCCTATAAATTCGCGCCGGTGCCCCATCCCTCGCCTCGGTGCTGAGGTAGAGGGTGCCGTCGGGAGTAAAGACGAGCCCTTCGGGTTGTGGAAGCCTATCGCGGTCCAGTTTTTTTACCGTTTCGATGCTGCCGTCCGGCCGGGCGACCAGCAACTGCTTGCCCACGCTGCTGGTCAGAAAAAGCTGTCCGGTGTGCGGATGAATGTCCAGGGCGGAGGGGGAAAAGTCGTCCTCCCGCGGAAGGGAATAGGCGGCCTTATTTTTCAGTTTCTTTTTCTCCAGGTCAAAAGCGAAGATGTAGCGATTGTCCCTGTCCAGCCCGTTGCCCTTCGGGTCGTCCTTACAGGCCAGCAGTAAGCGGTCGTTCGCCGCATCGTAGGTGAGCCCCTCCACGTCGTTTTCCCCCTTCAGCCAGGTGTTGTATTCCTTCACTTTTTGCTCGGCGGTGCCGGCGTGCTTTACCCGGTACAGGCGTCCGTTGCTCTTCGTCACCCAGAGGTCGTCTCCGGCCACCGCAATACCTTCGTAGTCCCCCGCTTTCCAAAACTCGATGCGCTCCCGAATTTCGCCGTCTGCGAGGTCCAGCCGGTAGATCACCCCCTTCTCGTCGGCTACGGCGTAGAGTTCATCTCCCCGGACCGCGAGGGCGGATATCTCCGCTAGCTCTTCCGGTAATTCTACCAGCAACTCCAGGCGGTCGAGCGCGTAGGGGAACTGAGCATGCATTTGGGCGGGGCCGCAGGTGCAGAGAAACAGCGATAAAAGCAGACATAATGGGAAGCGCATACCAACGAAATACGTTGCGTGGCCGATGGTTTAGGCAACGACCCGGCAATAGTAGCGACGACTTCGGTCGTCACGCTGCCCATAGACTTAAAAAAGTCATTCGGACCGAAGCCCACCGGTAGGTAGCCCGCTCCTCCGCAGTACCTTTGCGCCCCCATGGAAACCGTCACCATCGCCGGCGAATTGCTGGAACTACACCCCGAGCGGGCCGTCTACTGGCGGGCACGCCGCATGCTGCTGCTGGCCGACCTGCACCTGGGTAAGGGCGCCCACTTCCGCCGTGCCGGAATTGCCGTTCCGCAACTGGTGAGCGACGTGAATTTCGCCCGTCTCCGGGGCCTCATCGAGGAGCTGCACCCCGAGCGCGTCCTCCTCCTCGGCGACCTCTTCCACAGCGATCACAACCACGTCTGGGGGGGCTTTTGCGACTTTACGGCGTCCTTTCCCCAGCTATCGTTTGAGCTCGTTCCCGGCAACCACGACATCCTGCCCCCCCACTGCTACGAGGAAGCCCGGTTGACGATGCACGAGACGATCATCACGGTCGGACCGTTCTCGCTCAGCCATCACCCGCTTACTCCGCTCCAGCGCATCGCCGGCAAATACAACTTGTGCGGCCACGTCCACCCCTGCGTTCGCCTGGTAGACCGCACCGGCGGCGGCATGAAACTACCGAGCTTTTATTTCGGGGAAAAGGAGGGCATCCTGCCCGCCTTTGGAGAATTTACGGGCTGCGCGGAGGTAAAAGTGCGACCGGGCGACCAAGTTTTCGTGCTGGCGGAAGATCAAGTGCTCGCGGTAGCCTAGCCGTCGGCTGCCGTCGGCCGAGCCTCGTACCTCGGTCGGCCGACGAGTTTAACTACGCCGTCGGCCGAGCCTCAGCTCGTCCGCCGGCTAAACGAGGAATTACTACTGCGTCGATTGTGAGGTTTCGCTGACTCGGCGGACGAGCCTCGTGCCTCGGTCGGCCGACGAGTTAGCGAAATCTTAGTGATAGCTGCCGTCCCTCCAGCGTATCCGGAGCATCATCGAAGAGCAGGATGGTGTAGGCCATTCCCCGGCCTTCCCGGTAGAGGGCGACCAACTGCGCCTGCTGTTTATCACTAAAACTGCGCTTGGGACGGAAGGTGTACATGCGGACCCAGTCGGCGTTGAAGAGCTCTAGGTCCTCCTCTCCGAAGCTGTGTACGGCCGTCACGGCATCCTCGTCGTTGCTGCTCAGGTTCATGGCCAGGGTGGTCGCGGCGAGGTGGGGAAGCTGGTAGTAGCGATCGTTGGCTACCTCGGGCCGGATGTGGAAGCGCAGTTCCAGCTTTTCGCGGCGGGAGGCCATGGCGTAGTCGTCGATGAGGTAGTCGTTGTCGTGGCGCATCCGTTCGCGGTAGTCGCTGTCGAGCGGCGCGGTGAACCGAATGTCCAGGCTGTCGAGCAGTCGCACGAAGTCGGGCGGAAGGTCCATCTGGGCGAATGCCGGTAGGCCAGTGAGCAAACAAAGGGAGAAGAGGAGCGACTTCATAGGCGGTAAACGCTTTAGTTTACCAAATTATCGGTTGCGGTCGCTTCTTGGGTAGCGTTTTTGTATTCACGTCAATTTGCCGACGTGAGGTGGGGGGGCTTGACGGCTGAAGCCGTAGTTACTGTGTCGATGGGTAGTTAACAGCTTGACGGTTGAAGCCATCGCTACTGGGCTGAAGCCATCGCTACTGGTTGCGTTCGGCTAGTTGATCGGGGGCGGGGGTTACGGAAGCTTGGTGCCGGTCGACGGCCGCCTGGATCGCTTCCAGGATTTCGGGGTGAGCGGCCGCAACGTTGGTGGTTTCCCCGGGGTCGGCACCCAGGTGGTAGAGCAGGGGCGGCGAGTGCTCCTCGCGCGGACCGAACTGACCGTAGTTGCCCTGAGTGAAGTAGTGAGATTTGTACTGCCCGACGCGGGCCGCATCCAGGTGGGTGCCCCGGTAAAAGAACATCTCATTGCGTGGACTATCGGCACCGACCGCAAGCGTCTCGGTAAGATCGAGACCGTCGATGATCCGGTCGTCCGGCAGTGCGACACCCGCCATTGCACTGAAGGTGGGAAGCAGATCGAGGGTGGAGCCTATGCCACGGACGGTCGATCCCGCGGCCACCCGCCCTGGGCCCCAGAAGATGGCCGGTACCCGGTGGCCCCCTTCCCAGGTAGTGCCCTTGCCGGCGTAGAGTCCCCCGGAGCTGCCGCCGTCCAGTCCGTAAGAGCGCCAGGGCCCGTTGTCGGAGGTGAAAACGACAACGGTATTTTCCGCCAATCCTTCCTCCCGCAACAGATCAAGAATTTGACCTACACCGTGGTCGATCTCCTCAATCACGTCTCCGTAAAGCCCCCGCTCGCTGGTGCCCAGAAAGTCAGTGGAAGCAAAGAGCGGGACGTGGGGCAAATTGTGGGCGAGATAGATAAAGAAGGGCGCTTCGCCACGATTGCGGATCACGTCCATCGCCTCTTCCGTATAGCGTCGCGTGATGGTCAGTTGGTCCGCCGGACGCTCGACCTCAGAAGTGTCCCGCAGCAGGGGGACGTTAAAGTTCTCGGGGCGGATGGAGTCGTGCGACTGCTTCCAAAAATCATGGTACGCCAGGGCCGACATTCTGTCCATGTCGTTGGAGTACGGAATACCGAAGTAGGAGTCGAAGCCGTGATTGGTAGGCAGGTACTTTGGCAGGTGGCCGAGGTGCCATTTGCCGATGGCCGCAGTCCGGTAACCTGCTGATTTGAGCTGCTCGGCCAGGGTAACCTCCGTGGCGGGCAGGCCGCCGGTGCTGTTGGGGAAGAGCACGCCGTGGCGATTACTGGTCATTCCGCTGCGAACGGGATACCGACCGGTCAGAAGTGCGGCGCGACTGGGCGTACAGACGTTAGCGGCGACGTAGAAACTGGTCCACCGCTGTCCCTCCCGCGCCATCTCATCAAGTCGGGGCGTCCGGATGCTGGGATGGCCGTAACACGCGAGATCGCCGTAGCCGAGATCGTCGGTGAAGATGATGACGAAATTGGGCGGTGGGTCTTGGGCGACTAAATAACCGGACAGGGCAAAGAAAAGTAACTGAAGAAGGGTGCGCATGGGATGAAGATAATCACCCCCGCTTCTTTCTGCTCGACGTGCAACGCCTCGGCCTTAGGTCAGGCGGTCGGCGAGCAGATCGAGATCACCGATGTTGTGGTTGGGTGACTTGGCAAGGGGGTATAATACCTGCCCGGGCCGCGCAATGAAGGCCGTCTGCAACCCCGCCCATCCGGCGCCGGCGATGTCCCAGCCGTGGGCGGCGACCAGCATGCAATTTTCGGGTGACTCATCCACGTAGTCGCAGGCCCAGGAGTACACCTCCCGGTGGGGCTTGAATTTGCCGACGGACTCGACGCTCAGCAGCTGCTCGAAATAGGGTTTTAGGCCGGAGTTGCTCATCTGGTCCTCCAGCGCTTCGGTGCCGGAGTTGGTGAGGGTGAACAGGCGGTAGCCTGCACTACGTAAGCGATCTAGGGCCACGGCGACCTCGGGGTGGGGTGGCAGCGAGCGGATCGGCTTCAGTACCTCTTTCACCTCCTCTTCCGAAAGCGTTGTGTCGTTCTGCCGGGCCACCATCTGCAGGGTAGCGGCTCCGATCTCCCCGAAGTCCGCGTAGCGATCGCCGACCGTAGCTACGAGGGAATACTGGAGCAGCGTCGTAAACCAAACCTTTACGAGTTCTTCCCGGCCGCCGAGTGCCCGGGCGACGCTCTGCTTGACGGGCGCCAGGTCGAGCAGGGTCTCGTTGACGTCGAAAAAGATGACTTTGGGTGAATCGGGCATGCCTACTGGGGATTTGTTTGAATAAAGGTGGCGATCCGCTCGGCAACGGCGGGTGCCTGATCTTCCTGTAAGAAGTGCTTGCCGGGTACTGTATGCACGGTGGATAGTCCGGCTACCCGTTTGATCTCTTCGCCGTAGGTTTCGAGGGTCAGTGCCGGATCCTCACTTCCCCAAATGGCCTGTACGGGGTAAGGGACGTCCTGCACCGCCCGGTAACAGCGGTCCCGGTAGGCTTCGGAATCCGCGAAGTTGCGCATGATCTTCAGGAAGGCCGTACCTCCGTCGTCGCGTTTCAGTAGATCGACGTATGCGTTGCTTTCTTCCTTCGGGATCTGGCTGCTATCGGCTACCCCCAGCCCTTTCCACATGAGCTGCCAGGTTAGGTGATTGATGGTTGCCAACTCCGCTTCCCCGATCAGCGGAAGCTCGAAGGGGCGCATGGGCAGGGGTTTTTTGAAGTTGACCACGTCGATCCAGGTATTAAGAATCGTCAGTGAGGCAATCCGGCCCCGGTGATCGTCGGCCAGCGCGAAACCGACCGGTCCACCCACGTCGTGGACGACCAGATGGTAGCGATCGAGTTCCAGGGCATCCGCGGCGTGGGCGGCAAACCTCGCCAGACTGGCAAAGCCGTAGTCAAAGTCCTCCGGCCGATCGGTAAAACCCAGCCCCGGAAAATCAAAGGAAATGCCCCGCAGTCCACGCTGCGCCAGTTCGTCGACCACCTTGCGGTACAGAAAGGAGGAGGTCGGTACGCCGTGGAGACAGAGGACTGCCTCGCCCGCTCCCTTCTCCAGGACGAAGGTGTTCAACCCCTCTACGGTGATGAATTTCCCGGCTGCCCGGTGATCTTGCAGTACGTCGGCGGAGGTGCGGTCGCTCATGTCGGTGGTGTTTACATCGATATACCTAATCTAAAGCCCAATGTTTCCCAAGAAGCAGGAGATGGGGAACCTTTTACTCAGGCACCGGATACGGGCGGTCGATCCAATGCCTCGATTTCACGTTTATACGCGGAGGGTAGAATCAAATCCTTAATCATTCTGTCCAGCCCGAGATATTTGCTCAATTTATAGCCGCCGAGCAACGGTTGCAATAGGGAAGCGCGCCGGTACGAGAGCAATTTCCTCACCCGTTCCGGCACGACCAGGTTCTGAGCCTCCAGCAGCAACCGGTAACGCACCGGGCCCAGGTGCTTGCGGTACTGGCGAAATAGGTCGGCTGTGTAGTTACTGTGCACTAGGTTTTGCTCCAGGTGCCGTTGCCGGGCTACTTCCCATTCTCCGTAGGATTGCGGAAGATTACGGACCCCCATTCGGCTACCGACGCGACTGAAGACAGTAAAAATCTCCTCCCGTTCGGCTAGATTAAGTTCCCGTTCCAGTATTTCGAAGGCGCGCATGGAATAATCGATCAGCATGAACAGTACGTCGCGGTATGCCCAGTCCGGTATGCGGGCACCCCTCCGGTCTTCCACTGCGGCGTGAATTTGTGCCATGGTGTCGATGGTCCGGTGAGCCGCCGCACGGTTGGCAAATACGATCGTGCGGGCGTAACCGACGGTCGAAAACAGCCGCCCTAGCGGATCGGCCGGCAGCCGACCGGTGAAGTACAGCCAGTCGACCGCTTTGTTAAGCGCAAACTCCGCCGCGGCACCCGCAAAAATGAAGAGAATGGTATCGCCGTCCCCCCAGATCCGCCGCACGATCGATTCCTCCCTAACGAAGTATTCCATAGGCTCATCCATTACACCGGTACCCGCATCACGTCGGGTCACTGAAAGTAGGCAAACGGTATTGCATTAATAAAGTTCTTTTAATTGTAAAGTTGTCCATCCGCTAAGTTTTGCCCTAAACTGATAGGGTGGGTGGATGGGCGTGCCCCGCTAGTTATTGGAGCAATGCAATCACGGTAGAAAGCCGTCCTGCCTAGGTAAAGTCCAGCGATACATCCGGGGGCGAACCGATGAGGCTTCGGAAGGTGTTGTCTGCCTTGTGGCAACTGACTCCTGCGGGCAGTTCGGTCAGGACAAAATGAAAAACCTGGTCCTCAATTATATAGCTGCCCGCCACCGGACTCAGGGAAGTCGGAATGGAGAATTTGCCAGCATGTCGGTCGCCGGCAAAGGACCCGTCCTTCGCTCGAATGGCATTTCGTAACCGGTCGATCAACTCATCTACGGGTTGATGGAACGTAATAGGAAATTCGCAGTCGGCCATAAGCTGAGTATTTGGGGGCGTACTTGTTGCAATCCCCCGCGGCGGTGAATGTTTGCTCGGGGCGGTCAATCTTTTTTGGATTCGATGTATAAATCTTTCTCAGGCAGTGCAGGGTCGGCTTGGAAAGCCTCAACCTTAGTTGCGGGGTCGGCTTAGAAAGCCTCAACCTTGGGGGTGTGTGAAAGGATGAGCCCTTCTAGGGCGACCCTGAAGTGCGGGTGCTACAGGGTCGGCTTAGAAAGCCTCAACCTTAGTTTACAGGGTCGGCTTGGAAAGCCTCATCCTTAGGTTACTTCACCATGCCGGCATCGATCACCGTCTGGAAGGTATCCTCCATAGTTTCCCGGAGTGGCCGGAAGGAAAGACCGAGCTCCTCCTTGACCTTGGTGTTGTCGGCCCGCCACGGAACGTTGACGTTGTTACGAATAAATTTGCGAGAGAACAAGGAGTTTACGAGTGGTCCCACGAGCATGAGCAGCCACTTGGGTAGGGCGTTTTTAGGTAAGGGGAACCGGTCGCCGTATTTGGGTAGTAAGAGGTTGCTGAGCTCCACGAAATCGGTATTGTACGCGGAAGTGAGGTACCTGCCCTCCGCCGCGGGAGTGAAGCCCGCCCGGTAGTGGGCTTCGGCCACGTCGCGCACGTCGACGACGCCAATCCCGATCTTCGGGGCACCCAGTTTCATTTCGCCGCCGCCGAGCAGGACGATCATATTTAGGGCTTCCGAAGTGTTTGCTTCGGCGTTGAGGGACGGGCCGAAGACCAGACTCGGATTGATCGTTACCAAATCCCACCGCTCCTGCGCCCCCGCCATCTCCCACGCCTTGCGTTCGGCGAGCGTTTTGGAGTAAGAGTAAGGCTGGTAATCCAGGGATGCCGTGTTGTTCCACACCGCTTCGGTCAATCGGCCCTCCGGGGCATTCACGGTGTCGACCGCATCGGTGTACATAGCGGCGCAACTGCTCGTCACGACCACCCGCTTGACGGACGCTACCTGATTGGCGGTATCCAGGACGTTCTCCGTGCCGTGGACCGCGGGTTCGATGAGCTCCGTTCGTGGGTCCTTCACCTCCGTCACAAACGGCGAGGCGGTGTGGAAAATCAATTCGCAGCCCTCCATGGCTTCCCGGTAGGATCCCGGCACCAGCAGATCGGCGCGGAAGAACTTGATCTGCCCTTCGGTAGCGGCAGCGGCCCTTTTCAGGTGACCGATTTTGTGTTCGTTGTCGGGATCGCGCACCGCCGCGTGAACGGTCATACCCTTCTCCAGGAGCAACTTTACCAGCCAGCTGGCGACGTATCCGTTGGCACCCGTTACGGCGACCGGCTTCGATTGATCTATGCTTGTCATGCGATTCTTTGGGGTTCGGTGGGCGTTAGCTGCCCTTGCTCTGCGCTTCGGCGTACTGACGGAAGTTGTCGAGGATGGACTGCCAGCCCTGTTTTTGTACGTCCCTGTCCTCGCCCGGCTCGGGATCGAAGTCGATCACCACCCCGGTACCTTCTCCCTCCCCTTCGGAAAAGTCGACGCTGACCTTGCGCCCATTGCTGAGGGTGTAGGCGATGTGGGTTTCGGGGCTTACCTCGTCGTAGGTGCCTTCGAGGTCGAAGCTCATGCTGCCGTCCTTGGCCGCCATGGTGATGCGGAAATCGCCACCTACGCGCAGGTCGTTTACCGCGGCCGGACAGTGCCAGTCTTCCGAAGCGAAGTTCCAGTTGATGACGTGCTCCGACTCGGTGTAATAATGCCAGGTCTCGTGGAGGGAGGCGTTGACGGTGGTTTGTACGGTAATCTGTTCGGTTGCCATTACGTTGCGGTTTCCTCACCTAACCCCGCCCGCACTCCGGGGTTCATCCGACGGAGCGGAAGCTTACACCGTTCGGATATCGCACACTTTTCCCGCCGACCAGACGAAGGAAATCGACCGCAGGCAGGGTGGCTCCCCCCATTCGAAGGTCAGCTCGAAGGTGGCCGTGTCGAGGTCGTTGTTGGTGATGAAGGCCAGTTCACCGTCCCAGTCGCCGGGCCTGATTTCCGGGTGGCGACCGGGTTGTCGGGCAATCTGGCGCCGCAGGTCGTATTTGATGTCGTCTACCGAATCAATGATACGACCTACTGCTGCGAGTTGACTGCGGTAAGGTCCGGCCGCCGTTCCCTCCAGGATGAGGTCGGTGGGGATGCGCTGTCGGGGACACTGGTATTTTCCGAACCAGGTACACGCCGCAGTTGGGGCTGCGGAACTGACGTGCGCCGTCATGACCCCCAGTTGTTGGTGGGCGTAGCGGATCTTTTTGCCGAGCAGCCAGTCTTTGGTGTGCATGATTTTTCCGATGGTTGACTAAAGTCTCGGAAGGATAATGTAATCCCAAGCCCGAATCGCATAACCTGCGGAAGTTTAACCTTTTGCGCGTCGGCACTTTGCAGTTGCCTTACTTCTGTCGCTCCAAAAAAGCAACCAGCGAGGCCAGCTCCTCGAACGAGAGGGCGTTCGCCAGTCCCTCCGGCATCATGGAGGTGGGCAGTTCCTCCCGATTCGTGATGTTGTCCTTGGCCAGTTCGGTGCTGTTGCCCCCGATGTCGCGTAGCGTGAGCTGGTCGGCGGATTCCGCGGTGACGAAGCCGACGTAGGCGTTGTCGTCCTTCGTCTCGATGAGGTAGGAGGAAAATCCCTGGGAGATGGAAGCGTTCGGCTTGAGGATCGACTCGGTGATCTGGTCGCGGGTCATGATGGAGCCGATCTGTCCCATGAAGGGTCCCTTCATGGCGTCTCCCTTCTCGACGGCATGGCACGCTATGCACCCCTGGCTGGTGAACAATTCCTTGCCGCGGGCCGGGTTGCCCTCCGTTTCGGCCATTGCCAGGATGACGTCTTCGATCGAGGCATTGCCCACTTCGCCCTTCTTGCCGGAGATGGCGTTCAGGTCCACCGTGTTTTCAGCGGCGACGGCCTCCTCGGTCACCACCCCGAGTTCAGGGATCTCCATCCGGTTGCGCTCGTTCAGAAGGGCGAAGAAGCGCTGCTTTTCCGGACCGGCCGCCCGGGCTTCCCCGGTAAGGAAGTCTTTGATCTTATCCGAAAATTCCCAGTTAACGCCCTTGTAGTACGGGCCGTGGGTGTCCGGGCGGGTGCTCCACCACCAGTCGCCGGCGTAGGGTGCCTCGTGGGTGTAGAGGCGGCCGAGGGTAGCCAGGATTTCTTCCTTCACTCCGGCATCTTCTATCGACCCATACGCATCGATCAGCCCATCTACGGTCTCCGGGCTGTGCAGGTACCGGAGTGTCCATAGGGCAAGTTTCGGATTGTCCCGGATTGCGCCGATGGTCGCATCAACGGCTTCCAGCTCAACCAGCGAACGGACCGCCAGGTGGGGAAGGACGATTTCGGAATTCGGCGTTGCGTGGGGTCCCTCGGTGCCGGGTTCCGGTGCCTGGGCAGATGCCGGGACGGCGACCGTCAGGAGGGTTTCCGCGGCTTCCGGTTTACCTAGGCGGCCCAAACCGGTGATTGCGGCAGCCCGTACCCGTGGATTGGCGTCGTCGACCGCGGTAAGGAAAGGATCGAGGGGCACGGCTTCCAGACAGCTTTTGCGATCGGCCAGTGCCCGCAGGGCGAATTCACGCAATTTGTCTTGCTTACTCAACTCCACCAATTCTTCAGCTCCCTCGCTGCAGGTGAGCTGGGCGTAGGTGTAGATGCCAGCGACCCGTGCTTCCAGTGTCGCACTTTGCTCCCGCGCTACCCGCAATGCAACCGCCGCCGCTTCCCCGGAGGGACGGGTGAGTAACTCCTGCTGGGCGTGGAAACGCGCCACCGAATTGCCGGCCCTGAGCAGTTCGCCCAGATCTTCCACCGACGCGGCCGTCAGGTCCGGAAACGCTTCGTAAGTCCATCCTTCCGGCACCACCCGCACCACGTAGCCCTTATCCGGACTGCCCCGGTAGCCGGCCCCGTCCCAGGCGGCGAGCAGCATTCTTCCGGATCCGTCGAGGTCGATGTCGGTGATCTGGGGGAGTTCGATGAACTCTTCGTCCCGCTGGGTGAAACTCGGGCCGTCCATCTCCACGCGGTGGATGTACAGTTGGTTCCTGCCCCAATCGGCCATCATGGGCACATGGTTGTAGCGGGCCGGCCAGCGGTCGTCGTCCATGAAGTAGCTGCCGGTGCCCGAGCCTCCACCCACATCGATCAGGGCGGGTAGGGTCTCTTCCGTAAAGTGCTTGAAGAGGGTGGGGTAGCCGTACTCGCCGCTCTGCAGGTGGTGGAGGAAGCGGACGTTCCAGCCGCCGCCGTCGTTGGTGTTGCCGCGGGTGTAGACGTTCATAAACGGATCGATGGCCACGTCGTAGATGTTGCGGGTGCCATGGGTGTAGACCTCCATTTCCGTCCCGTCCGGCCGCACGCGCACGATCCCGCCGCCGAGCATGGTCATTTTGGTGCCCGACCGGTCTTCGGCGTTATGGAAGCCGAAGTCGCCCACCGCAATGTAGATCCAGCCGTCGATGCCCATACGAATGCCGTTGGTGGCGTGGTCGGTGCCCCGATCCTGGAGCGGGGTGGGGGAGCTGATGTGGGTGATCAGGGGTCGCGAAGGACCGTCGGCTATACCGTCACCGTCCTTATCCTCGAAAACGACCAGGTCCATACCGGCCGCCACTTGCTCTCCCTCCCCGAAGGCCGTATGCAGTACGAAAAGTTTATCCCCAACCGGCATCAATCCGCGGGGGTTGTCGACCAGCGCGTATTCCGATTGCGTTTCGTAGGTGCCGTCGTTGTCGCGGTCCACCAGCCGTACGATACTTCCCTTCCCGGGTTCCTTGCCGAGCGATCCCATCTTGTCCACCCCCACGAAAACTTCTCCGGTAGGCAGCACGGCCAGGCAGGCGGGGCTGGGGACGATGTCAGGACCGGCAATCTGTTCCATCACGAGTTGGGCGGAGTCCGCGGGAGCAGCGTCCGGGGTACCATAGTACGTTTCCAGTTCCGCCGTGTCGGTGGTGGTCGAGGATTGTTCTTCGGGGGTACAACTGAAGGGTAAAAAGCAGAGCAGGCTGGGGAAGAGCAGAATTCGTAGGGGCATGAAGCCAGTGTGTTTATTGGGCGAGAAGCTGGAGTGGCGTACAGGAGGGGCTAAGATATACAGATGGCGAGACGAATGGAGTAAACCGCCGCCTTCCCTTCCGATTAGCGTGTGTTAACGGTTACCCGCCAGTTGCACCTCCCCCGCCATCGCTTCCTCCATACATTTCGTCACAAAGGTGGCATAGGCCGCACTCCCCTCCGCGAGGATGGCGATCGGGATGCGCTCATCTACATTATGCAGGTGCTCCAAATAGCTGCGATCGATTTTTACCGGAATGGAAGAGTATGCCGGTATCCCGTGGGAGCGGAAGATCCCGTCGTCGGAGAAATTTGGGACGAAGATTTTGGAGACGTGACTGTCCGGATACCTTTCCAGGATGGTGGCCTTCAGCAGGCGGTAGAAAACAGTATGCTCGGTCGATGGATCCATTTCCGGCATTTCCTTGATCACGGTCAGTTTGATGGAGTCGTTCTTCAATTTCCGTCTCAGGCGGGCCAGAAATTTTTCGGAAGAGGCGTGGGGCAGCAGGCGGCAATCGAGCAGAGCGGTCGTAGCACCGGGCACCACGTTCACTACACCGTTGTGGTTGTCGAGGTCCGTCAGGGTGATGGTGTTGGAGAACAGCGCGAAGATCTCGGGCTGCTTACGCAATTTTGGTACGATCAGTCCCCGAAACAATCGCGGATGCTTGAGCACGAAACCGGTGACGCCCCGTTCCAGGGAGCCGAGTTGGCGCAAAATATCGACGTTCAGGTCGGTGAAGATCGCCGGTTGCCTTCTGCGCAGCAGTCGGTGCAGGGAGCGGACCATCTCCTTGTTCGAATACGTTACGGGAGTGATCGAGCCGTGTCCGGAGGTGTGTATCTTACTTTCCAGTTTGATCCACAGGGCCCGCTTGTGTGCCACGGAGATGCCGAAAATGTCCCGTTCCGGAAAGCGTTGCAGTACGCCGCGCAGGGCCGGGGGACCCTCGCCGATCACCACGGCGGGATTGAGCCGGTCGAGGTGATGCTTCACCACATAACGGGCCCCTCCCTCGCACTGGGTTTCCTCGCAGGAGACCGCCAGGAAGGTCACGTTGTAGGGGACGTCGGTATGCTCGTATTGCTTTAGGATAGCCAGAATTCCGGCCAGCTGCATCACCCCGGCCCCCTTGTTGTCGAATGCTCCCCTTCCCCAAACTTCCGTGTCGGTGATCTTGCCGCAGAAGGGGGGATGTGTCCAGGCGGTCGTGTCGCCGGGGGGCACCACGTCGATGTGGTTCAGGAATACGATGTTGGGCAGGTTCTGATCTAGCGGACGGATGGAGGCGGCGAAATTGAAGTTGCCGTTTTCATCGCCCATCTGGGTGATGTGCAGCCCGTTTTCCCGACAGAGCTCCCGCAGGAATTCCCCCGCCGACCGCTCATTGCCACTTTCCGAAGGGTGTTGGACGTACTCGCTCAGTATCCGGACCACGTCCGTTGCCTTCCCCTGATGCTGTAGGTAAGAGGAAAAATCGAGCTGAGCGAAGCAGGTCGCCGGTACAAGGAACAGGACGATCGGCAGCAGCGGCAGAGATTTTATACCTGTAAGCATGGGGTACACCAGTTGGGTATCCGATGGAAAGATTGGGTGTGTGCAGTAAGGAATCGCGATTTAAGATAGGGTAATTCCAGGCGACCTCCGATCCAATTCTAGTGAGCGGCCACTTCACTAATGAGAAAATTTACTTACTCAGTTGGAAGAGTCAGTTTCGCAGCCTACCTTTGTTATGTCATACATAATACTACCCCGTGAAGGACCTTATTGCTGCCACCTACGCCCCGATGCATTCGGATGGCTCCCTTAACCCGGACATCATCGGCACCTACGGGGATTTCTTACGAAACAACGGGGTGGCGGGGGCATTCGTCAATGGTTCTACCGGTGACTTCGTATCGCTGAGTACCACCGAGCGTAAGCAGTTGATCGAAGCCTGGGCGAGGGATCGGCCGGCTGACTTTTACTTAGTGAATCACGTAGGGCACACAAACTTGCGGGAAGCGCGGGAGCTGGCGAGTCACTGCGCGGACAGCGTTGATGCGATCGGAGCACTGGCTCCGTACTATTTCCGATTGCGTACGCTAGATGGTTTGCTGCACTACTGCAAGGAAATCGCAGCGAGTGCGCCCAGTACACCCTTCTACTATTATCACATTCCCGTCCTGAGTGGGGCAGACTTCGCAATGGCGGAATTTCTGAAGATGGCCACCCGCGAAATTCCCACCTTCGCCGGCATTAAGTATACCCAGGTGAACCTGGCGGACTATGCAGCATGCGTCGAATTCGACGGGGGGAGTAGCAATGTTCTGTTTGGGGTCGACGAGATGCTGGTCGACAGCTTGCCCCTGGGTGCCCGGGGATGGGTCGGAAGCACCTACAACCACCTGGCCCCGCTCTATACCGAACTTATCACTCACTACCGCACCGGGAATATAGACGCTGCCGCAGCTCTCCAAAAAAAGGCCGTGCGCTTCGTCGAAACGCTCGACGGACTGAGCGGCTTCAACGGTGCCGGTAAGAGCTTCATGAAAGAACTGGGGCTCGACTTCGGTCCCACCCGCTTCCCCCACCGACCGCTTACTCCCGGTAATCGGGAATCAGCGCTGCGTACACTCGAAGAAAATGGCATCACGCCTTACCTCAGCAAATTGCCTGCGGCCACTACCTAAGGCGGAGTCGGATTCCAACAACTAAAGCATGCCCCACCATAGGCGGAAAAACTGTCGCCATAAGCATGCACCAAAAAACTTATGTATAACATAATACTATTGTCCTATCTTTACTCCTCCAAGTCGATCTCCACAAACTAGTCCACATGATTTACTCCTACCCTCCCTCGCTTTCCGGGCCGACGCCGCGAATATCCCTCCTCGTCGTGGTCTTTTGCTTGTTCTGCAGCACCGCCTTTGCTCAGGGCAATACCGTGACCGGAACGGTAAATGACAACAGCGGCTTTCCCCTACCGGGAGCCACCGTAGCCGTTAAGGGAACTACGCAGGGCACACAAACGGACCTGGACGGCAACTACACGCTGCAGGTACCACCGGAAGCGACGCTCGTCTATACGTTCATTGGGTATACGACCCAAGAAATTGCCGTCGGCGGTCAGTCCGTGATCAACGTACAACTCGAGGAGGACGCCACGACCCTCGGCGAGGTGGTCGTGACGGGCTACGGTACCCAGTCGCGGGCTAAGATGACCACCTCGGTATCCAAGCTGGACAGCCGCGTACTGGAAACCTCTACCCGGTCCAACGCCGCCACGGCACTCCAGGGCAACATTGCCGGTCTGCGCGTGACCAACTTTACGGGGCAGCCCGGCTCCACGCCGCAAATCATTCTTCGCGGGGGAACCAACTTTAGCGGGACGGGATCGCCTTTGATCCTCATCGACGGAATCCCCGGCAGCTTTTACGGTCTGAACTCCGACGACATTGAGTCCATCGAAGTACTGAAGGATGCGGCGGCGACCGCGATCTACGGAGCCCGATCGGCAAACGGAGTGGTACTGGTAACCACCAAGACGGGCAAAAAGGGACGCTCGAGCATCAGCTTCAAGCAGCGCTACAGCGTAAATCACGAACGGGAGACTCCCGCCTACATCGGTGCGGCCGACTTCATCCGCTACAATCGCCAGGCCGTCCAGTACTACCGGGAAGCGACTGGCCGGGAAACCGGATTCGCGGCCTTCCTCGACGGTGCCCTGGCCTTTGGCACCGGGGGCAATACAACCAACTCACCCTTTACGACGCAATTCCTCACCGACGACAACCGCTACCTGCTCAATCAGCCGGGGTGGAACACCGTGACCGATCCACTCGATCCGACGCGGGAGATCCTCTTTATGGAGAACGACGTCAGCAAAAACATCTACCAGGACAGCCGGGCCATCGACAGCTATATTTCCGCCGACGGGGGCAACGATAAGGGCACCTACTACCTGGGTCTGGGCTACCTGGACAACGACGGATTGATTCTGGGTTCCGGCTTCAAGCGGTATTCCGGTAAATTCTCGGGTTCTTACGAGATCACGGACCGGCTCCGGGTCAATTCAAATATCCTGTATACCCACTCCAATCTGAGCCAGAGTCCGTTGGGTGGTGACGACACGGTGTTTCGCCGGTTCGCCGGTCAGGCCCCCACCTCCCGGGTGTACAACAATAACCCTGACGGGACGCTCTCGCAGGACCTGAATCCGGGCACCAACTTCGGATTTGGCAACCCCCTCTACTACATCGATAAGTTCGACCGAAGCAACCTCGAGCAGCGCCTTTCCGCATCCGTGGGCCTCGACTGGAACGTATGGGAAAATTTGAAACTAGCGGTCATCGGCAGCCACTTCACGATCAACAACCAGAACGCCTCCTTCAACCGCGCTTACCTCAACGGCAGCACCCTTATCACCAGCCGCAACGCCAGTGCAAGCCTTGGTCGGACGCTCCGGAACCAGTTCACCGCCACCGCGAACTACACCAAGCGCATCGCCGCCCACAATTTCGACTTCTTACTCGGCGCCGAGTACTACCACGACAACTTCTACTCCCTGAGCGCGGCGACCCAGAAATCACCCACCGACCTCATCGGCACCCTCAACGCAGGCAGTGAAGCAAATGGCGTACCCAGCAGCTTCGAAACGGAGAACAAGATCATCTCCAACTTCGGCCGCATCAACTACGACTTTAACGACAAGTACCTGCTGAGCCTTACTTACCGCTACGACGGATCTTCCCGCCTCGGCAACAACAAGTACGGCTTCTTCCCGGGCATCTCCGCGGGTTGGAACCTGAGCAACGAGGAGTTCTTCCAGAATCTTGGTCTGGCAAGTACAATCAACGTACTTAAACCACGCATCAGCTACGGCGTCAACGGCAACCTGGAATCCCTGCCCGGCAACTACGGCGTCTTCGGATCCTACGGCTCCCAGGGCATCTACGACGGCCGGACCGGATATGCCAACACCGGGCTGCCCACCCTCGACCTGAAGTGGGAACGGGCCACGACCCTCAACTTCGGCCTCGACGTCTCCCTGTTCAACTACCGCGTCTCCCTCTTAGCGGACTACTTCATCCGTGACGTAGAGGATAAGATCGCCGGGCTGACGCTGCCGTACTGGACCGGCTTCAGCTCCATCAGCACCAACAACGGTACCCTGCGTAACCGGGGCGTTGAACTCCAGCTGACCGCGGAAGTGATCAGCACCGAAGCCGTGAGCTGGCAGCTGCGCGGTACGCTGTCGCACGTCCGCAACTACGTGGTCAAACTGCCCGACAACGACAATGAATTCAACCGTCAGGGTGGCTCGTTCATTAACGATCCGAATACCGGTGAACAGGTCTGGATCGGCGGACTGCAGGAAGGCCAGCGCGTGGGTACGGATCTGGTCGTGACCTACATCCAGGATTACATCTACGCCGATCAGGCCGCCGTCGACGCCGACGCCGAACGGGTGGATGAATTATTACCCGATCCCACTATGCGCTACCCCGGCGACGTAGCCTGGGTGGATACCAACGGCGACGGGATCATCAACAGTTTCGACCGCAGGGTGGTAGGACGGACGACACCGGACTTCAGCGGCGGATTCTCCTCCAACCTGAAGTACAAGAACCTTTCGCTCTACGTTCAGACGGACTTCGCCACCGGCCACGTCATCTACAACCATATCCGCGGCAAGGGATTGGCCCAGACGCAGGGCAACCTCAACCAGGATGCACTCGTCCTCGACTCCTGGACGCCCGACAACCGGAATACGGACGTACCCCGCTTCGTCTTCGTGGACGCCCAGCGTAATATTTTCCGGGGCAACGAAGGCACGGTGAACAGCCGCTTCTGGGAAAAGGGCAACTACCTCGCACTGCGGGAAGTGACCCTGAGTTACAGCTTCCCCACTTCCACCTTCCGGGACCGCATTAAGGGGCTCAACGTGTACGTCACCGGTTCCAACCTGCACTATTTCAAAAGCTACAGCGGGGATACGCCGGAAACCGGTGGATACCAGGCGGGAGAATTTCCGGTGCCGCGGGTATACACCGCCGGTCTAAACCTAACCTTCTAAAAACAACGCAATGAGATATTTAACAATCGTAGCCGCGCTGCTGGCATTCAGCAGCTGTGAAAGTCAACTCGAACTCGTTGCCCCCAGTGAACTTACGGCCGCCGGCTTCTGGGATTCGGAAACGGGCGCACGCGCGGCACATACCGGTCTGTATGGCACCCTGCGGGGCGAGAACAGTACCCTGTGGCTACTCGGTGAAATCCGGAGCGACGTATGGGGCGGACAGACCTTCGAATCGCCCTCGAACCTCGATCTGATCGAATCGAACATCAACGTTTCCAACGTGCCCTTCAACGGCTGGGCGGGAATCTATTCGAATATCTACCGCGTGAATGATTTCATCGCCAACGTGGAAGACATCGACTTTAACCGGGATGAGGACAAAGCACACCTTCAGGGACAGGCCTACGGCATCCGCGCCCTGTACTATTACACCCTGCTGAAGACCTGGGGAGATGTACCCATCGCCACGGAACCGCTGGTATCCACCGATCCGGAAGGACTCAGTAAGGTGCGTGCACCGCAGTCCGAAGTAATGGCCCTGATCAAATCGGATCTCGAAACTTCCCTGAGCTTCTTTGGCGACGACGGATCGTTCTGGGAAGGCAAGCGAGTATACTGGTCGAAGGCCGCCACTCTCGCCCTGAAGGGAGACGTCTACATCTGGTCGGGTACCCTGCTCAACGGCGGGGAAGCCGATTACCGGGAGGCAAAGGAAGCCCTGCAGGAAGTTGAGACCCTGGGTGTGGACTTGGCGGAAAATTACGCCGACCTCTGGTCAACGAGCAATGAGAACAATGCCGAATTCATCTTCGCCCTGCAGTACGAAAAGGACGAGGCCACTAACTTCTACTCCCTCATGACGGGCCGGACCACCGAAATCCAGCCCCAGTTCGATAGCGACGGCAACCCGCTGGCCGACTACATCGTCAACGGCAGCAACCGCTACGGACCGTCCGAGAAGACACTTATCCTAACGGACGACGAGGCGGACTCCCGCAAGGCAGCCACCTTCACCCGCCTGTACACCGACGACAACGGCGGCGCGGGATACCCCACCTACACGGCGGATAAGTACTTCGGATCCATCATCGCCAAGTTCGACGGGAGCCTGGACGGAAGCATCCGGATCACGGACAACGACGTTCCGCTGTATCGCTACGCCGATGTCTTGTTGCTCCTGGCGGAAGCGAAGAACCTGCTCGGTGAAGATCCTACGGAAGAAGTCACGCGTATCCGGAAGCGGGCCTACGGTGACAACTACGATGAGTCAGCACACGGTTTCACCACGGGATCGCAGGAGGAGAATACCCGGGCAATTCTCGAAGAACGGTATAAGGAATTTATCGGTGAGGGTAAGCGGTGGTGGGACCTGCGGCGTGCCGGCGACCAGTACGTCCTCGAGCAGGTCGAATTCCTTAGCACCGACAATGCATACAAGCTTGTACTACCTATTTCGCTGGATATGATCGGCCGCAATCCCCTGCTCGAGCAAACCCCGGGGTACGACTAGCGGGAACCGGTTACCGGCTTCCGTTCCTGAACGCATGATCGAAGTGGGGCTCCAGGTGCCGACGCATAGCATTGCGGAAGCTTTCTGGGGTCCCCTTTTTCAGGACATCGAGCAGCATGCCGTGGGATACGAATTCCCCCTCCGAATAATGATAGACGTCCGGGTTGGTTTTGGTTTCCTTCAGGTATACGTAGTTAAATACCGGTAACAGTAAATCCTGGAATTTTTGCAGGGTCACGTTATTCGACATTTGGTAGAGCTTGCCGTGGAAGGCAATCTCCTTGTCCAGGCTAAAGCGGATCTTCTGCGTAGCGGTGGCTTCCTCCTCGGCGACGATGCGCTCCAGTTCTTCGAGGTCTTTCTGCTGACGGTTCTCGAAGAGGAAATCCGCCATCCCCATCTCCAGGATAAGGCGCAATTCGAAGAGCTGCTTCATAGTGTCCTCTCCGAGTAGGGTAGGGTCCAGCACCCGGGCGAAGTTGTTGATGATGTCGGGCTGCTTGAAGATCATTCCCCTTCGCTTTTTGGACTCCACGAGCCCCAGGGTACGCAGGCGCAGCAGGGCCTCCCGGACTACGGTCCGGCTTACGCCCAAAGAATTAGCCAGATCGATCTCCTTCGGAATGGCATCGCCCGGAACCAGCTCATTGTCCTTAAAATATTTCAATAGCCGTGATTCTACCTTATCCACAAGTGACTCGGTACCTACGGGTTCTAATTTTTTAAGTTCCATATAGCGGATTATCTGATACTGATTGCCTGCCCTTGCGTGGGTCGGGTAACAACAAAGAAAAGCAAATTCTACTTACCTTAGCATTATGTCATACATATAATATGAGCCTGTCCCAGCGTTACCAACAAAATTTACTCGACGATGTGCTCCCATTCTGGGAGCGCCACTCACCGGATCCGACCAACGGCGGCTACTTCACCTGTCTAGATCGTCGGGGAAAGGTATACGACACCGACAAGTTCATTTGGTTGCAGGGCCGGCAGGTCTGGACCTACTCCATGCTGTACAACCGCGTAGAGCAGCGCGACAACTGGCTGGAAACGGCCAGACTAGGTGCCGAATTTCTGAAGAAACACGGCACCGACGATGTAGGTCACTTTTACTTCTCGGTCACCGCGGAAGGCCGGCCCCTCGTGCAGCCCTACAACATCTTCTCCGATTGCTTTGCGGCTATGGCATTCAGTCAGTACGCCAAGGCATCCGGCGACGCTGCGTACGGAGAACTGGCCCGCATCGCCTACTTCCGTATCCTGGAACGTAGCGACAACCCAAAGGGGCAGTACGAAAAAACCACCGGCGTACGCAAACTAAAGGGGTTCGCCCTCCCGATGATCCTCTCTAATCTGGTCCTCGAGCTGGAAGATCACCTAGATCCGGAAGAGGTTGACCGCACCCTGGACCACAGCGTCCACGAGGTCATGAACGTATTCCTGCAATCCGATACCGGGCTGATCCGGGAAGCGGTCCAGTCCGACGGATCTACCCACGACAGCTTCGAGGGCCGGCTGCTCAACCCGGGACACGGAATCGAGGCCATGTGGTTCATGATGGACATCGGGGCCAGGAGGAATGACACGGAGCTCATCCAACGCGCCGCGGATACCGTCCTCCGCACCCTGGAACACACCTGGGACGTAGAGCACGGCGGCATATTTTACTTCATGGACGCCCACGGCCACCCGCCCCAGCAACTGGAGTGGGACCAGAAACTCTGGTGGGTCCACCTGGAAGCCCTGGTCGCCCTGGCCAAGGCCTACGAGCACACCCGTAGCGAGCAGGTAAGGACCTGGTTCCAGCGGGTCCACGACTACACCTGGTCCCACTTCCCCGATCCGGAGTACGGCGAGTGGTTCGGTTACCTCAACCGACGCGGCGAGCCCCTGCTTGCGCTGAAGGGAGGAAAGTGGAAGGGTTGTTTTCACGTACCCCGGGCCCTGCTGCAGTGTGCCCAAAGCTTAAAAAAATCAGGATTATGAAAATCACCTTTTCCCTCCTCATCGCCATCCTCTGTGCCGCGCTGGTCACCGCCTGCAAGACACCGCAGCGCAGCGACTCCCTTACGATCGAGGCCCGTCAACCCGTACTGCCCATACTGGCCGGACGGGAAAAGAATAAGGTGCTGGCCATCACCGTAACCAACGGTCAGGGTCAGTCGGGCACCGCCATCCATTCGTTCTCCTTCTCGCTGGAAGGCTCGAGCGGGCTCAGTGACATTCAGCGGGTCCAACTGCTTTATTCCGAAACCGGCGATTTCTCGAAATCCGGGGTGGTGGGCACCCAATCCGCCGTACGGACCGAATTCGACATAGCGCTCACCGAGCCGATCGTAGCGGATACGGGCGAGTTCTGGTTGTCATTGGAACTCGTCGACCGGCCCGATCTGTCGCAGCGGATCACTGCCAATTTGCTTGCTGTTGAATTAAGTGACGGCACCCGCGTCCCCGCCCGAATGTCCCCGCAGTCGCACCCCCAACGCATCGGCCTGGCCCTCCGCCAGGCGGGAGAGGACGGCGTTGATACCTACCGCATCCCCGGGCTGGCCACCACCAACGAGGGAACCCTGATCGGCGTATACGACGTGCGCTACGACGATCCCGTGGACCTGCAGGAAAACGTCGACGTAGGCCTGAGCCGCAGCACCGACGGCGGACAAACCTGGGAGGAGATGAAGATCATCATGGACATGCAAACCTTCGGCGGACTCCCCGAAGACCAGAACGGCATCGGCGATCCGGCGGTACTGGTAGACCGCAATACGAACACCATCTGGGTAGCCGCCCTGTGGCTGCACGGATTTCCGGGAGAACGCGCCTGGAATGCTTCCCAGCCCGGCATCGAGCCCGCGAAAACCGGCCAGTTCGTGCTGGTGAAGAGTAAAGACGACGGCCTGACGTGGTCCGACCCCATTAACGTGACGGCCCAGATGAAAAATCCCGCCTGGCAGCTCTTCTTCAACGGCCCCGGAAAGGGGATCACCATGAGCGACGGCACCCTGGTCTTCGCCGCCCAGTTTAAGGACGAAAATCGAATCCCGCACTCCACCATCATCTACAGCAAGGACGGGGGAGAAACGTGGACGGTAGGCACCGGCGCCAAATCCGAAACCACCGAGGCCCAGGTAGTAGAACTCTCCGACGGCTCCCTCATGCTCAACATGCGCGACGACCGCAACCGCAGCAACCGCCAGGATACACTGAACGGCCGCTCCGTAGCCATCACGACCGATCTCGGCCAGACCTGGACGCAGCACCCCACCTCGCGCCGGGCGCTGCAGGAGTCGAATTGCATGGCCAGCATCATTGCCTACGATCATCCGGAAAAGGGAAAGGTCCTGTTTTTTTCCAATCCCGACACCAAAGTCACCCGCAACCACATCACCATCAAGACCAGCTTCGACGACGGCATGACCTGGCCGGAGGAAAACCAGCTCGAACTCTACGAGGAGAATACCTACGGCTATTCCTGTATGACGATGGTGGATGAAGACCACATCGGCATCCTCTACGAGGGAAACAAGGAGTTGTACTTTGAGAAGATCGCGCTAACCGAATTATTCGCCGAGTAGTAAACCAAACGAATGCACCACTTCGCGAAATTGACCGTCGGCCTCCTGTTTTTACTACTGGGATGCAGTTCCCTGCTTTTCGGTCAGACCACCCCGCGAATCAGCCTGTCCGAACTGCCCGAGCTTCCCGTAGCCCGCGGCGACTCGGCCTCTATCGGCTACGCGGGCATGGTGGGCGGCCCGGTAGGTGGCGCGATCATTGCGGCTGGCGGGGCAAACTTTCCCGCGGCACGACCCTGGCGCGGGGGTGAGAAAGTGTACAGCGATCGCATTTTCGTGCTGGTAGACCGTAAGTGGCAAGAAACCGAGACGCGGCTGCCCACCCCACTCGCGTACGGGGCCTCGGTCGCCCTGCCGACGGGCATTCTGGTCATCGGCGGAGAAACCGGAGAAACGACTACCGACCGGGTATTCCTGCTGCGGTACAGTGCGGCTTCCGGTATGGAAATGCAGGACTATCCGTCGCTCCCCGAGCCTCTGGCCTACACCTCGGCCGTGGTGGAGGACGGCTACGTCTACGTGGTGGGCGGCAAAAACGACGCGCGCAGCGTGCGATCCTTTTACCGGATGGAGCTTGCGCGGGCGGACCGCTGGGAACGACTACCCGACCTACCCGGTCCGCCGCGGGCCCTCCACGCCGTAGCGGTGCAGGAAACCCAGGAATCGCGCAACCTCTTCGTGGTGGGCGGTCGCAACCAGGTAGCGGGGCAAAAGTCGGACCCCCTCACCACGATTCTTTCCTACGACCTACGTCGCGGCAGCTGGCACGAGGAGGGAGAACTGGCCATTGATGGGCAGACCGTCGTAAGCATGGGCGGATCGCTGGTCGCTACCGGCTCCATGCACCTGTTGCTCTATGGTGGCTCCGACGAGGTGCTGTTCAATGAGCTGGAAGAACTTTCCCTACGTATACCGCAGGCGGGGGGAGATTCCGCGCTGATTACCCGCCGGGACGAAATTCTCGACCACCACCCCGGCTTTTCCCGCCGCGTACTGGCGTACAATACCATCACCAAGCGGTGGTTTACCTACGATTCCCTGTCCGTCCCCCTGCCCGTCACGGCCCTCGGCTTCATGGACGGGGAAAACTTCGTCGGCGTGTCGGGAGAAGTGTCGCCGGGAATTCGCACCCCCGGGGTAAGATCCTACCGCGCCGCTGAAGCGGCCCAGCCCTTCGGCCTGTTCAACTACGCGGTACTGGCCGGCTACCTGCTGCTGTCGGTGCTCATCGGGGTGTACTTTTCCTACAAGCAGAAATCCACGGAAGATTACTTTACCGGCGGCGGACGCATCCCGTGGTGGGCTTCCGGCCTGAGCGTCTTCGGTACGCTGCTGAGCGCGATCACCTTCATGGCCATTCCGGCGAAGTCGTTCACGACCGACTGGTCCTTCTTCATGCTCAACATCACGGCCATCCTGATCACGCCGGTGATCGCGCTGCTGTTTATTCCATTCTTCAACCGCCTCCGGATCCGGACGGCCTACGAGTACCTCGAGAAAAGATTCAACTACGCCGCCCGGGTTTTCGGTAGCCTTTCCTTTATCCTGTTCCAGTTGGGGCGCATCGGGATCGTGCTGCTGCTGCCGTCGCTGGCCATTTCCATTGTGACGGGTATTCCGGTCGAGGCCAGCATCCTGATCATGGGTTTTCTGTGCATCGTGTACACCACCTTTGGCGGGATCGAGGCGGTGATTTGGACCGACGTACTGCAGGTGATCGTCCTGATGGGGGGAAGCGTGCTGGCCGTGGTCTGGATCCTGCTGCACACCGATCAGTCGGTGGGGGAGATGATCACCTACGCCAGCGAGCGCAATAAATTCAATCTGGCGGACATGAGCTTCGACTTCACCCGCTCCACCTTCTGGGTCGTCTTCATCGGCGGGCTCGCCTCGGCCATGATCACCCAGGGCACTGACCAGACCATCGTGCAGCGCTACCTCACGAGTTCCAGCATCGAGGATTCCCGCAAGACCCTGTACACCAACGCGGTGATGACGCTGCCGGCTACCATCATTTTCTTCAGTCTGGGTACCCTGCTCTTCATCTTCTATTCCGAGCGGCCGGAAGCCCTTTCTCCCACTATGTCCAACAACGACTCCATCTTTCCCTGGTACATCGTCCGGGAGCTGCCCGTCGGGGTGTCGGGCCTGCTTGTGGCCGGCATCTTTTCCGCGGCCATGAGCAGCATCAGCAGCAGTCTGAACTCCGTGTCCACGGCCTTCTGCAACGATTTCTATGCCCATTTCCGTCCCCAAGTAGCCGACCTGCGCCTGTTGCGCATTGCCCGCATCGCGACGATCATGACCGGCATCCTCGGCGTGATTCTGGCCCTCTGGATGGCCAATTCCAACATCAAATCGCTGTGGGACGAATTCTACCGTTACCTCGGGCTGTTTACCGGTGGCCTGGGTGGTTTGTTCCTCCTCGGCATGCTCACTACCCGCGCCAACGGGCGGGGTGCCCTGATCGGCCTGACGGTGAGTGCCGTGCTGATCTGGTACGTGAGCGTGTACACCCCAATTAGTTTTCTCATGTACGCATTTTTCGGGCTTACGTCCTGTTTCGTCTTCGGCTACGCCTTTAGCTTGCTGTGGCCGGCCGACCAGCGGTAACGTCCGGGCAACCCATTTGGGCGGGGACACAGGTGCGGTGAATGTCCGTGTGAGCGTAGAATTGGGTACGAGGATGTTCGTTTTAAGCGGTTCATCCAGCTACCTTCCTTATTATTATCGAAAATGTCCGCAACGTGGACGCAAACCCATTTCGCGATGAGCAGACTAAACCGCAGAAACTTCCTCCAGAAAACCACCCTCTTCACGGCCGGAACCCTGCTGGCCACTCGCTCCCGTAGTGCCGGTTACCCCGCTGCGGCAGGGGAATACATGGGTGGGTACGCCGCACCGAAAATTGCCAACATCCGCGCGGCATTCATCGGCGTCGGTGCCCGCGGCGGACAGCACGTCACCAATTTCGCGAAGCTGCCGGGAACGGAGGTCGTCGCCATCAGCGACCTGTACGAGGACAATGTGGCAAAGTGGCGGGAAATGGCCGGTAGTCTGGGACAGGAATCGCAGCACCAGGACATCGAAGGGTACTTCGGTGGGGAGAACGAATGGAAACGGATGCTGGAAGAGCAGCGCCCCGATGTCGTCTTCATTGCCACCAACTGGGCCGCCCACGCGCCGATGGCCACCGCGGCGATGGAAGCCGGTGCCCACGCGTTTGTCGAGGTTCCGATCGCCCTGACCATCGAGGAAATGTGGTCCGTCATCGACACGTCGGAGCGGACGCAGAAGCACTGCATGATGCTGGAAAACGTAAACTACAGTCGCGACGAGTTGCTCTTTCTGAACCTCGTCCGCCAGGGGATGATCGGGGAAGTGCTGCACGCCGAAGCCGCTTACATCCACGATCTACGCGGCCAGATGGAAGAGGTCGACCGGGGCACCGGTTCCTGGCGCACGGAGCACTACGCCAAGCGCGACGGCAACCTCTATCCCACCCACGGTCTCGGTCCGGTGGCCCAGTACATGAACCTGGCGCGCGGCGAGGATAATTTCCGCCGGTTGACCTCCTTCTCCACGCCCAGCCGGGGGCGCAGCCTCTACGCAAAGAAAAACTACCCGGCCGACCACCGCTGGAATCAACTTGAATTCAAGGGCGGTGACCTGAACACCTCCCTCATCAAAACGGAACTCGGTCGGACGGTTATGGTGCAGTGGGACGAGACCAGTCCGCGACCCTACACCCGTCACAACCTGATCCAGGGAACCCTCGGTGCACTGGCCGGATTCCCCACCCGGGTAGCCCTCGAAGGCGGTGTGCCCGGAGCGACGGAAGACCACCACCGCTGGGCGCAGGGCGAGCAGCTACAGGCGCTCTACGAGCAGTACGATCACCCCCTCTACAAGCGGCTCAACGAAACGGCGAAGGGCAGCGGACACGGCGGCATGGACGGGATCATGATGGTCAGGATCGTCGAATGTCTGCAGCAGGGCTTACCGCTCGACCAGAACGTTTACGAAGGCTGCTACTGGAGTGCGGTAGCCCCATTAAGCGAGGCTTCGGTTGCGGCGGACGGGATGCCGCAGGACTTTCCTGACTTTACGCGGGGCCGGTGGCGGGAGACGGAGCCGCTGGGTGTGGTGGAGTAAGGTTAGTACACAGGGCAAGGGGCACGGTGGGGTCTTTTTAACACGGATTGACTTCGTCGCGCGGATTCGCTGCGCTCGGGCACGGATTTGCGCAGATTTTTGACCTGCGGCCTGATTTTGTGGAGGAAGGTCAGGGCAGTGGAGTAGCAGGTCGAGGGGCTCTGGTCCGAGACTTTTCACCACGGAGGGCCACTGATTCAACACGGATTGACTTCGTCGAACGCGGAATTTATTGGTTCGTGGCATCCTGCCGCGGTCACGCTGGTTCGTAGCATCTTGCCGCGGTCACGTTGGTTCGTGGCATCTTGCCGCGGTCACGCTGGTTCGTGGCATCTTGCCGCGGTCATGCTTGAGATCACTACGGATTAACCACCGGTCGACTGCGTCGGACATGGAGCACTAAGGTGGAGCCCTTCAAGGGCGACCCTGAAATGCGGGCAATACAGGGGCGGCGCAGAGCGCCTCCACCTCTTTTAACCTACTCCACCACATATTCCCTGAGCAACGACGCCCAACGTTGGTATCCCGCGCCGTTCAAGTGCAGGCCGTCGTTGCTGTAGCGAATGTCTAGTTTTTGCTGGTCGTCCGTGAAGGAGGGGTGGAGATCGAGATAGCGGTAATTTCCTTCGACTCCCTTCTCCAGGGCGGCATTGATCGCTTTAATCTCCTCGCCCTTACCCGTGTGCCCGGCGAACATTCTGTAATGGTCGTTGACTGGAAAAATACTCTGTACGTACACCTCCGTTTGCGGACTGGCCTCATTGGTAGTGACTACGATTCGACTGATGTTCTGAATCACTTCCTCCACCGAGCTGCCCCGGGCCAGATCGTTGGTGCCGATCAGCAGGAAGACCTTGGCGGGCGCGGAGGCGGTTACCTCTTCGAGGCGATCCAGTACGCCCAGGGTGACGTCGCCGCTGATGCCGCGATTCTTGACTTTGTCGTTGCCCAGGAGCTCGGCCCACTCGCCGCCGTCGGTCATGCTGTCGCCGATGAGGACTATTTCTCCCTCGTCGTTGGGTAGGGACTCAAAGTGGGTCTTTCTCTGGTGGTAGTAAGTAGAGTGCTCGTCGGGGCGGATGGCGAACCGCAGGCCCTCCATGCTCAGGGGAGCGAAGGTGAACATCCAGTTCTGGTAGTCGGTGGCGGCGGGAATCTTTGCTAGTACCTTATTCCAGCCCTGCTTTAGGGTGACCCTGGTGGGCTTGCGGGTCCAGTAGAGTTCTTCGTCCGTCCAGGGCTTTTCGAGGTCTTCGGGACTTGCCCATCCCGTTGACCTGGCCGGTTTCCAGCCGGGGTTGTTCCAGGAGGGGGCGGGTAGGGGGGCGTCGTTCAGCCAGATGTCACCACCGTTCGCGTCCCAGGATCCGGTTTCGGGGATGCCGCCGTAAGTGCGGTTGGCGCGCATCGGGGTTTCGAAGCCGATCCAGGTATCCACCTGGCGGTCGCGGTCGGAATGAATGTGGGTAAGGGCATAGACCGTTTCTCCGGCCGAAGCCTCCGGGAAGTAGCCCCCAAGTCTGAAGCGATCCTTCATCACCAGGGTGTTGCCGGTAGCGGCTTGCCAATTGAACTCCTTTCCACTTAGGGTGTAGCTGTCCTGAATCGTGTCGAAGCGTGCGTCGGCTTTGTCGCCGGGAAAGGGGCCGATCACTTTCCACGCCTTGTCCGTCTGCTTTAGGTAGGGGAAGGGCGCGTTCGCGAAGTGTTCGTCTCCGTGGTGCAGCAGGATGTCCTCATAGGCGGCGAAGTAGCCGAAGGCCGGCGTGCCCCGGGGCGGGAGGGTCATGAAAAAAGTTGGTGATGCGGTCTGCACGTCGGCCGTCCAGGTGGTCCAGGCGTAGGTGAGCATAGAGGGGTAGACGGGGTTTTGGGTGTAGGCATCTTCGGGGCGGGCGAGATTTACGTCGGGCCACAGGCAGAGGATCCCTCCGAGTACTTCGCTGTTGGAGGATTCTCCGATCGGTTTGAAGAACAGCCGCTGGATCTGGGTCATCGGTTCACCGTTGTTGATGTAGCTGTTCCAGGAGTCGATCTCGCGGTAGTCGGTGTCCGAGGGGGGCAGGGGCTTCCAGGTTTGCCGGATGACGCCGGGCTTGGCGGTGAGTCCGGGATTCCAGACCATCACCTCCCGACCGTTGGCTTCACAGAAGTCGATCATGCGGTTCATGAATTCTTTCGGATTGGGTACTTCCACCTCATCCGAACCGATGTGGATGATCGGGCAGTCCGCGGCCGGGATTTCCGTGAAGAATTCCGTCAGGATATCCTCCAGTATTTCCATGCCCCGGTCCGTTTCCATCCTGACTCCCATGGCCGCCGTGAAGGAATCGCTGTGGCCGGGCATATCGATTTCGGGGATTACCGAAATGTGACGCTCCTTAGCGTAACTGATCAGCTCCCGGATCTCGGCGTAGGTGTAGTACATACCGGGGTCGCGGGTGGGCCGGTGGTTTTCGGTGGCGTTTAGCTCAGGGTACTTCTTGCTTTCGATGCGCCAGGCGGGTCGGTCGGTGAGGTGCCACTGGAAAACGTTGAGCTTGTAGCGAGCCATGATGTCCAACTGCCGTTTGAGCGATTCCAACGGCTGGAAATTGCGTCCGACGTCGACCATGAATCCCCGCACGGGAAAGGCGGGTGCGTCCTGAATCTCGCAGAGTGGCAGCACCGTTTGGCCACCGCGTTCCTGGATCAACTGGCGCAGGGTCTGAAGCGCGTAGAAGTGCCCCGCTTCCGTAGCTGCCGTCAGCTGAATGCCCGTAGCGGAAATGGCGATGGCGTACCCTTCCTTGCCAAGACTTGTATCCGTGACGAACTCGCAGGAAAGGTTCGCCCCGTCCCGCAACGCTACGTCGTGGGCTTGCAGCATTCTAGTCAGTTCCTTACGCAGTCCGGGCGCGGCCGATGCCGCGTTGCGAAGCTCCAGCGATTCGAGCGCGATGTGCTCCCCCGTCCAGTTTATTTCCCGGGGAAAGGGGATGAGTTTTGCCGGGGCGGCACGGAGTTGTTCCGCGGTGAACTTCGCTACAAAAAGCGGCTCATCCTGGGCAGAAATGCAAGTGGAGAAAAAGACCAACACTAGCGTGATAAGTCGGGACAATGGCTTTGAAGATTTCATATTATTATGTCGTGGCCTGATTGGACGGCTATTCGAATAAACTTTGCTCCTGCGTTCCCGCCCAAAAGTGGCAGCAGATAATGTCTTACTCCTTAAAAAGCCTGCTTCCGGAACGCCTCCATAGCCGCGTACTCGGTAAGGCCCAGTTGGTTGTAGAGCTGGGCGGTCTTGCGGTTGCGTTGTTCGGCGCGCTGCCAGAATTCCCGGTCGTCCTCTCCCTGAAACACGACGCCGTCCTTCTGACTCTGGTGCTGGAAGATGGCGGTGCGTTTTTGCTCTACCTGCCGGGGGCTCATCGGTACGGCCATTTCGATTTCGTGGAGCGCCCACTCCTGCCAGGCGCCGCGGTACAGCCAGAGCCAGGTGTCGGTGATGGCCGGGGAGTCGTCCGTTCGCAGCTGCGTGAGGGCTTGTAAAATCGCGTCGAGACACACCTTGTGGGTACCGTGGGGGTCTGCCAGGTCACCGGCGGCAAAGATCTGGTGGGGCCGGATTCGTTCGATCAGTTCTCTGACGATTTGAATGTCTTTCGCACCGAGGTCTTTCTTCTTGCTGCGGCCCGTCTCGTAGAAGGGCATATCCAGGAAGTGAATGTGCTCGTCCGGAGTGCCAAGGTAGCGGGCTCCGGCGATGGCTTCTCCCCGGCGGATGAGGGCTTTGATGTCCAGAACCTTCTTGCTATTGGAAGCCAGGTCGTTGCGGCTACCGGAAAGTTCGGCGATAACGGCGGGTAGGCGATCGTTCTGGCCACCCATTTTCTTATTCAGGTCGTAGCAAAATTCCGCGTAGCGCAGGGCGTCGCTGTCGGACACCGCGATATTTCCGCTCACCTGGTAGGCCACGTGTACCTCGTGCCCCTGCTCGATCAACCGGGCGAATGTCCCGCCCATGGAAATTACGTCGTCGTCGGGGTGGGGAGAAAAGATGATCACCCGCTTGCGGTGGGGGGTAGCGCGTTCCGGCCGGCCCTGGCCCTCCGTACCGGGTTTGCCGCCCGGCCAACCGGTGATGGTACGCTGGAGGGTGTTGAAGAAGTCGATGTTGAGCTGGTAGACCGATCCCCGACTCGCCAGCAGATCCGACATGCCGTTGAGGTTGTAGTCGCGCTCCGTAAGGTTCAGGATCGGTTTTTTGACGTGACGGCTGAGCCAGATGATGCCCTGGCGGGTGAGTGCCTCATCCCACCGACAGGGAGCGACCAGCCAGGGGGTATGAATGCGCGTAAGTTGGGCGCTGGCCTCGGTGTCCAGTACCATTGTCAGGTTCGGGTGACCCTGCAGGAGGGTGGCCGGGGTTTGTACGCTGGGAGCTCCTTCCACTGCCTTACGCACGATCTCCGCCTTCTTGTTGCCCCAGGCCATCATGACGATGCGGCGGGCCTGCATGATGGTGGCGATACCCATGGTGAGGGCCCGGGTGGGCACGTTGGCGATGCCGTTGAACTCCGCCGCGGCGTCACTCCGGGTCAGGTGATCCAGGGTGATGAGGCGGGTCAGGGAGCGGGAATTGCTGCCGGGTTCATTGAATCCGACGTGACCGGTCCGGCCGATCCCGAGGAGCTGAAAGTCCAGTCCGCCGGCCTCCTTGATCCGTTGCTCGTAGTCCATGCAGTGGGCGAAAACCTCCTCCAGTGGGAGCACGCCGCGCGGAATGTGGATGTTTTCGGGGGAAACATTGACGTGATCGAACAGGTGCTCGTGCATGAAGTACCAGTAGGAGCTCTGGCTGCTGCGGGGCAGGCCGTAGTACTCATCGAGGTTAAAGGTAATCACGTGGCTGAAGTCCAGCCCCTCCTCCCGGTGCCGGCGCACGAGCTCTTCGTAGACCCGGATGGGGCTGGAACCGGTGGCCAGTCCGAGAACGCAGGCTTGTCCCGCTTCTCCCTTACTACGAATAAGGGTCGCTATTTCCGCCGCCACGGCCAGGGAGCCGCGTTCCGCGGACGGAAAAATCTCCGTGTGCAACTGTTCGAAGCGGGTTTCGTCCGTTGCGCCCACCGGCCGGTACTGGAGGTCTGCGTTGGCACTGGGGGAAATCGGGGAAGCTGTCATAGGAAAAACTTTGGGGCAAAGATAAGAACGAATTGTATTTGTCATACATAATACTTTGCTTGCTGCACTTATGCTTCCGGCTGCGCGGCTATGAGTGAACTTCGGTCAGGGAGTGATTCCGCACCCGAAGTCTGTAGGTAAACCGTGGGGGGTGGAAGCCTTTTATCCCGATTGGCAAGTAGATGCAGCAGTTCCCCAGGTAAGGTGTACACGTAATCCGACCAATTGTACGCCAAAGAGCTCGGCTAATCGTCCGTATATACCTGAAAAATCCTCGAACGGCTGGGTCGTGAATAAGGCGCGTTGGGTAAACC
>NZ_JACIFF010000013.1 GCF_014197245.1 Neolewinella aquimaris
TTGGCGAATGCTCCCATCCCCCGCCCGCCTTCCTGTCGGGTGGGCCGACTAAAGATTCTTGCCCCTTCCCCGGCCTGACGTGGGCGCTCCCGTTGGGCGACATGCCGCCATTAAAGGCGGCACGAAAGGAGAAATCATCAGAGGTTAGAGGTTATCGGTCTACAATGCATAAATTCAGAATACTTGTATTGAGCATTTTCATACTGACTGCTACTTGCGATGAGAATGGTGGACGTACCGTTCAGAATCTACCAACACGTCAAGACGCGAGTAGCTTTTTTATGTCAATTCCAGATTCCATACAGAGGAAGACTGATTTCAAGGCTACAATAGCGGAACAAGACATTATGTCCATTCAGTATACGAACGGAGAGCAGGACTATGTACTGTTGGTGTTTGAGGGTGAATATAGCAAACAGAATCTTCGGAAAAGAGAGACATACTACTCTAGCCAACAACCTAAGTCGTACGAGTACTTCGATAGCAATGGTAGACGGTCTGGCACCAGCACAGTATTTTATGAGAGCGGTTGTACAAAGGATAGAGTCCGGTACCAGAACGGATTATATGAAGGTATATCAGAGAGCTACTATCCAAATTGTACGCTGAAGAGCAAGACGAGTTTTTCCGGGGGCGTCCCTAACGGTGTTGATTCTATGTGGTATGAGAACGGGAAAGTTAAAGAAATCTTTGTGTACCGCGACGGCTCCTTAGTTGACACCGGATACGTATACAAAATAGATGGGAGATTAAAAATTAAATACGTATTTGCCAATAACGAGTTGGTAGATTCAATAATTTATTAGACACTATAGTTAATGGCGCGTTTATCGAGGCCGTTTAAAATGAATGATAGCTTAGGAAGGGTGATTGAATAGAGTAATCAGGCACCGTCAAGCTAGGCCTGACGATGAAGGCGCTTTAAGGAACGCAACCAGTTGACTGTATGGACAATAAGATAGCCAATGACTAAGTAGCCAGGTACATTGGTGATCTACTTCAATCATTCAGAATGCGAAAAGCAAAGTCAGCAAACCGTTCTTCCTAGCTGCCGCGTAGAGACAGTAACCATCTCGCGCTATCAAAAAGAATGGTAGGTATTGTCTGGCGGCAGGAAGAGCAGAATCGCCCAACATCACGCCTACGTCAACCGGGGCAGGGTGGAGGTGAAGTTGGTGGGTGCTAGGGTGCCCGGTGCCGGCACGTCGCCAATGGCCCAAAAGCTCCCGGCGCTACGCTCTGGTCGGTTTTGGCCCATGCCGCCGCGCCGCCCCCTCGTGGGTGGGAAAGGTGGTGATGGTCGCTTCGGTCGGTGCCAGCCCCGGCTGCGTAGGCGTATGCGTTGGGCGAAACATGGACTACAGTTGATGTATTCCGATAACAGTTGCAATTAATCGTAAACTTTCGTATCTTTGCTACAGTTCATTGACTATGGCATTGAAAGATAAGAAATCAGGAAAGACTCTCAGATCGATTGTTTCAAGAGTGGTCGAAGCAGACTATAAACTGATCAGCGAATCGGATGAATTCAGTTTCGATTGGAATGAAGAGGTTGAGAACGAAGTCTTCAAAATCTATCTTAGAGACCAAAGTGATAACATATTAGGTCTGTTGTCTATAATCGACTATCCAGATGAGCTAAGGATTCATCTGAATCTGTTAGAGGTTGGCAAGACGAATATTGGCCAAACTAAGAAGATTGATAATATAGCAGGCTGCCTAATAGCTGTTGCTTGCAAAATTTCCTTCGATCGGAATTATTTTGGATTTGTTTCGTTAAAGCCGAAGACTAGACTTATACCTCTATACAAAGAGAAATATGGATTCGATCAATATGGAAGATTGCTAGCAGTTGACGGTGATTCTTCCAATCAGTTAATTAAAAAATACCTGCACGATGAAGAAGAGTGAAAATATTTACAAGCAGTTGAGCAAGCAATTGTCCGATGATGAAATTGTTGATAGTTATGTATTCAACGATGATAGTTTAAGTGATGCTGAACAAGTACTTGCAGACAAAGAGTTTCGAGAATTAAGGATGAAGAAGTTAAAGGAGATGACCGATGCAGAAAGGCTCTTCGGTAACCTTATGCGTATAAAATATCGGATTTTGGACTATTTTGATTCAGCCAAATATGATGAAGTATTTAGCTTCTCAAATCAATTAAGAGAATACTCCAAAATAATTGGTCGTAGTAATAAGGATTTCGCAAATGACTTAGATGTTCACCATACTAAGTTAAGCCGGTTAATCAACGGAAAAGATAGCCCTAGCATTGAACTGATGTATAGATTAGGTGAGCACAGTAAAGGGGAGTTGCCCGCGCACTACTGGTGGCGCCTGCACTCGAAAGAACTGGAATATAAGATAATTACTGATTTAGAAAAGAGAATGTCAGAATCGCAAAGGGTTACAAACTCAATACAGATAAGAGCTTAGAAAGAATTAAAATTCGCCCAACACTGCAGCCACGTCCATGCGCTTATGCGCACGTCGTGGCTGCCCCCGTTCGGCGAAACAGCCGGCATTAGCCGGCACATACTGATGAAGGACTAATCTCTATTAAATCTAGTGAACGTAAAATCATTCATGAATCTACAATAACTCAAATAGGTCGGAGCAGATGAAATTAACGCCTATTTTATTGATTGGAGTTATTACCGTGCCGATGTCTTGTTATCTGTTGTACTTAGCTATAGATCAGACTAGCATGTTCATGGGAGGGGTATATTCTATCGCGGCAATTCTATTAAGCGTCATTAGCTTACTTGTTGTACCTTTAGAACAAGTTATAGTATCAGAACTACCAGATACATGCACTCGTACCATATGGATGATTGAAGTATTTTTAATCGCTTCATTGTCTTTCGCATCTTGGATTCTACTTCCACAATAAAATAGAAGAAAGTACTGAATGATCAATAACTGCTTGTTTTTAACTATTGTCGAACATTACTGGTGTGGGCAAGTCGAGCAATATTCATAACACGCCAAAACATATATAATGTGTTTTTATGGAAGTTTATAATAAGTTGGACATTAAATCATATATACCATCTGCTCAAAAAAAATATCTAAGCAATGATCCCGGCTCTATTACATACAGGTTGACATCTTCGAAACTCCAGTTTAGCAATACTTACAGTGTGCAGCAGTCAGTTGAATACACTCAAGGGAAATTTATGAAAGTATTAGATACTGTTGGCGCTTTGCTGCTTGCATTCCTTTGTCTAGGATTTGTATTTGGAAATTTTTTAATCCCTGATTTAATTGAGGATTTTTATATTGCAGGCCCCATACTGGCTATCGTTGGTTTTGTGTTTCTTGGGAGCGCAATTGTAAAATGGACAGGAGATGAAGCTATTAGAAAACTATATATTGATAATCAAGGCTTGAAGCTAAGTGGGTGGCGTGCCGTAAAATGGGAAGATATTAAAGACATATTTATCAAGGAATTTTCGGGCTCAGATGTTGGAATGATTAATTCCTATTTAATCATCATTGCAGAAAATAAAATTCTATCTTTAGATTTGTCAGGTTTAAAGTCGAATAAGCCAAATCAGATAGTTTTAATGAGATCAGATATTACAGATATAAAAGAGGATCTAACATATTTTTGGAGTGTCCACAAAAATAAAGAATGAATTCGCCGAACACCGCGCCCAACGTCAACCGGGGCTGGTAGTTGAAAGCTAGTGATTTCTATTGGGTATCCGGGGTCGTGTCGTCGCCAATGGTCCAAAAGCTCCCGATGGTCGGTTTTGGCCCATGCCGCCGACCCGCCCCCTCATTCGTTTACTGAAAGCTGGTCGGTTCTAGTGATGGAGCCCCGGCTGCGTGGGCGCACCCGTTAGTGGCAATAAAGAACACATAATGACCCAAAGTCAACAACAATCGTATAGATTATTCATTCCTGGCGTAGTAGTCTTGCTCTATGTATTTGCTCTCGACAAAACTTTGCTTACCAGCTATAAAATTATCGAAAATTCGATTGGTGATGAGAGAACAATTGTATATTCCACGTATGTGATAATAGCGTCTATTATAGGAGCTATCTATATGATTTTCAAAGTAAGGTTTGCGGTCTGGGATATGTATCTACCTGTTGTCCAAAGACACATTATCCACCGACTATTAACTTTCGCTGGCCGAAAATACGATTCATTATATTTTGCGGATATTAAAAACGTAAAAAAAGTTATGAATGTATTCTACCAACTCATAGATAACGACAATTCTCTTACAACTCGATCAAATACAGTAAGATTAAATGGTCTGGTTTGGACTTCAATAATGGATCTCGCAGTTATATCGCTAGTTGTATTCGGAGTAGTATTTACCTATGGTTTAGTGACACTCAATAGTGATTTCGTACTTTGGTCCTATTTCCCGTCACTCATAGCCCTTTTATGCCTAATAACGCTTCCTGTCATCACAAATTCTCACATAGAAGCAGGTGACAAGCAATTAGACTACATCGGTCAACACATGAAGAATGAACTTACAATCAAGCTGAATGAAATTTTGTGAAAAATGCCTTAATCCAATATCAGAAAAAAATGAATTTAGTATACAAGTAATCTCAGAAGAATTATTAGCAGATCCTAGAGATTGGATTATAGGGTACAGTGGAGGAAAAGATAGTTCTACAGTCTTGGCTTTGGTGCTAGAATCTTTAAGACGAACTCGATCTGACAAAACAGTTACAATAGTTTATTGCGATACGGGAGTTGAAATTCCTTTGGTTAATGAATATGTATATACTGTATTCAATAATCTTACTGAAGAATGTAAATTATTTAATATTAATGTTCAAATCAAGGTTGCTAAGCCAAAGTTGGAAGATACCTTCTTCGTCAAGGTAATTGGCCGCGGTTACCCAAGCCCAACAAATAAATTTAGATGGTGTACCGATAGATTGAGAATAAACCCTATTAAGCAAATGATTCCTGATGACACTAATGTTACAGTATTATTAGGAGTAAGAAAAGGAGAAAGTATAGAAAGAGACCGTACAATAACTAAACACTCAACAGATGGTATATACAGATATAAGCAAGTAGGGAATTCTAATGTGTCTATCTTTAGTCCTATAATAGACTATTCAACTAGAGATGTGTGGGAAACACTCAAGCACAGTAAATTTCCACAAAGTATAGACTATCAGGTGTTAGGAGAACTCTACCGATCTGCTGGCGCAGAATGCCCAGTCATAAAAGATCCAAAAGGAAGCGCATGTGGAAAAGGTAGATTTGGTTGTTGGACATGTACAGTGGTACGTCAAGATTCAGCTGTGACTTTACTCATCGAGCAAGGTTACGAAAATTTAAGACCTCTGCTAAAATTTAGGAATTGGTTGTATCTCGCGAGAGATAATCCTAAGTTTCGATGTAAAAAACGACGAAACCTCCAGCCAGGTCTTGGTCCACTGACTTTATCTGCAAGAGAAATAATTTTGGAAAAGTTGTTGGAAGCGCAGAACGTATCGAAAATTAAATTGATAACTCAGGCAGAGATTGATCTCATTCAAGAGCTTTGGAAAAAAGATAAAAATTCAATGTCATATCTACACATAGAAAAATGCCACTAACATTGCGCCATCGTCAAGCCGGCGACGAGGCTGTTGGGTGTCGATGAAGCCTCTATAAGCTATCTGAAAGTTACTCGAGGTCCGGATGCTGTCTGGTGGTAGCCGGCCTGCGGTGGCGCCCTCGTTGGCGGATATGCCATCATACCAGACCACTCAGCATCACCGAAAAATGAGAGAAACGGCAACCAATAAATTACGCTACTGCAAGGATCAGCAAACTCGCCCGGATGATGGCCAAAAGGATAGCTATGTCAGCATTGAGTCGTCCAGTAGCCGGCTAGAATCAGTGATTGATAAGAACGCTACCGCCCAAACCAAGACCCGCATCACCGGTATTACGCTACCGCACCGACCACCACGTTCTACCTGGAAGATGGCGGCTGTGCTTACCCTTTCACCGTTGAGTTAGATGGTGGCCGTTGAGAATTATTTATTTGTTACGAACGCTGCCGTTGATGCCTGAGCACGCAGGACACTTATTACGCTACCGTACGGACAACTCTTTCTACCTGGATGATGGCCGCCGTGCTTACTCTTTCACCGTAGAATTATTTGGTCGCCGTCGAGAATTATTTATTTGCTACGAACGTTGCCGTTGAGGCCTGAGCCCGCAGGACACTTATTATGCTACCGCACGGCTCAGGACACTCACCATTAGGGGTTCACATTGAGCTAACTCCTAGATTGAGCTACTCGGTGGACGGAAGGATCTATTTCTTCCGATCAGTCTAGGATCAGTAACAAAGATCGAAATCATCCACTCATAAAATTGCCAGCCGCACCAACGACTTTATCCATTCATCATCAATCATCATCCATCAATTTCAGCCGGATGGTTGTTGGGTGGCGAGAATGCCCGGCTGGCTGGCGCTGGCGTCAATCGGCAAAAATTCCCCTGCTCGGGGGTTTTTGCAGATGCCAGCCACCCCCACCCAGCCTTGCTGGTAACCGGATTGTCTTTAGTGCTCAATGGTGGCCTCATTCCAGATTTACCCATAGCTGCCGCAGCGTGGCCGGCCAGCGTTTCAGACGAGAGGGTTGAGCGACAGGGATTATTTGTAAGAATCAATACTGATGAAGGTGCCTCTCCGATTACCTTGAGCAATCGACCAAGACTAGAGATTTAATTATAAAAAGCACATCCGCCAACACCGTGCATACGCCAACCCGGCGAGGGTGGGGGAGGGTTCTGCTTGGAGAAGGAGTGAGAGCTTGGTGTGTCTCGGTGCTGATAGAGCTAGTCGGTGGTAGCCGGGCTGACGTCTGCACACCCGTTGGCGGATATGCCATCATACCAGACGACACAGCAGTGCCGAAATATATGAAAGCGGCAACCAAGAAATTACGCTACCGCAAGGGGCCGAATGCTTCCCGGATGATGGTCGAGAGGATGATTACCTCAGCATCAAGTCGCTCGGTAGCCGCTTAGAATCACCGAATTGACGAGAACGCTACCGCTCGAGCCTGATCTGACATCACAGATATTACGCTACCGCACGGACCACCACTATCTACCTGGAAGATAGCCGGCGTGCTTGCCCTTTCACCGTTGAGTTAGATGGTAGCCATTGAGAATTATTTATTTGTTACGAACGCTGCCGTTGAGGCCTGAGCCCGCAGGACACTTATTATGCTACCGCACGGCTCAGGACACTCACCATTTAGTGGTCCACATTGAGCGAACTACCAGATTGAGCTACTCGGTGGACGGAAGGATCTATTTCTTCCGGTCAGTCTAGGATCAGTAACAAAGATCAAAATCATCCACTCATAAAATTGCCAGCCGCACCGACGACTTCATCCATTCATCATCCATCAATTTCAGCCGGATGGTTGTTGAGTGGCGAGGATGCCCGGCTGGGTGGCGCTGGCGTCAATCTGCAAAAATTCCCCTCCCCGGGGGTTTTTGCAGATGCCAGCCACCCCCACCCAGCCTTGCTAGTAACCGGATTGCCTTCAGTGCCTAATAGTGACCCCATTCCAGATTTACCCATAGCTGCCGCAGCGTGGTCGCTACCGTTGCAGACGAGAGGTGGAGCGGTAGGGATTATTTATTTATAAGAATCAATACTGGTGAAGGTGCCTTTACAGTTGCCTTGAGCAATCGACCAGGACTAGAGATTTAATAAAAAGGAGCACATCCGCCAACACCGTGCATACGCCAACCCGGCGAGGGTGCGGGAGGGTTCTGTTTGGAGAAGGAGTGAGAGGTTAATGTGTCTCGGTGCTGATAGAGCTAGTCGGTGGTAGCCGGGCTGACGTCTGCACACCCGTTGGCTGACATCCATACCCCGCAGGACAAGAAAACCGACAGCTCAAAACTGGATAAATGATACACAAGATTGGTGAATATGAAATCAAGCTAACTCTTGAAAATTCATATCATAGAGGTTCACATGATAATGTTACTTTATTTGATCACCAGTACATTTTTGGTGAGGGACAACCAACTGTGCAAATTGGCATCGCCATCTACAAAAATGATGTACGACTTCGAGGGGCTTTAATTGCCGGTACAGAGGGGACTACGTGCATCCACGAAAAATCTCAAGTTGTCAATGAAGATGGGATCGCAATCTGCTGTTCAAATTTGGTTTTCAAACTTTCTTTACCAAGTCTAAAACTATTATGGGTCACAGAGGCTGATCGCATCACCTGCTTTGAAATATTTGAAATCAACGATGACTATATCATTCATGGGGAAATCAGCATATCGCGACTAGCTAGTAACGGACAGCTAATCTGGCAGAAGATTGGGAAAGATATCTTCGCGACGATAGATGGAGTTAGTGATGACTTTAAAATTGAAAATAACATCATATTAGCCACTGACTTTGAAGGCAACAGGTACAGGTTCAATCTAGACGGAGAAGAAATTTTTGTGAAGTAAATGCAGACTGGAGTGCATCGTAAAATTAGTTCGCAGGTATAGGTATAGGTGCGGCGTACTGACGCCCTCGGTAGATAAAACGAATTAGATTGCTGTAGCTCCTGCAATATCTGGTGCAGCTAGTGGGCGAGAGCTGCCTGCACAACTCTAGAAGAGCTACCGCGTAGAAACAGTCGCTATCGCTCCATAAATAAAAGGACGTCAGCCAACATTGCGGCCACGTCCATGCCGGGGTTGGCGGGTAGGGTAGCGTCTGTTGGCTTCGACCATGTACCTTGAGTTGAACCAAAGATTCTTGGGGTCCTTCCCGGCACGGCGTGGCCGCCCCCGTTCGGCGCAACTACTCCTACAGAACATTAATTCACACAACCACTAATGGGGCTAAATCAAATAGATCCACAAGCTTGCATGAAGAAAACTGACAGAAAATCTACCTATACATACTTTTTTGAAATCATAGTTTCAGCCAAAAAGGATGATCTATATTTGGATTCTGCTACTAATCTGGCCAACCTTCTCTTGTCCAATTCTAAGCTCTGGCCAAAGGGCAAGCTATCAAAAAATGGAAAGGTTATAACCAACAATGTATTATACTGTGAGATCGATGTCATCAAGCCAAGCAGCGATAATACAGACGAGACTCTCAGATTCTACCTTTCATCAACGTCGACAGAGTTTAAATTTATAGAACCTTATAGGTTAAAACTACTTGAATTTTTGAATTCACATCAATTTGGCAATCAAATTTTTGTTGTGCAGGATGATGTTTCAGCAGATATAGCAAATCAGTTATACCCGAAAATAAATAGGCTGGAATCAATGCTAAGAGGGTATATCATAAAGTTTTTTATGCTAAACTTTGGTGTGAATTGGTGGAATTTGATCGCGGATGATTCAATGCAAAGAAAAGCAACACTTAGAAAAAATAATGAAAAAGATTTCTCTAAGTTTATTGATAACAAAATTTATTTAATAGACTTTGCAGAGCTAGGAAAAATAGTATACACGCTTTCGGCTGGTAGCGTGAGTAAATCTGACATCGTGCAGACGATTATGCAGCTTGACGAAACTGATAGTGGTGCCATCTTAAATTTAAAAGAAAGTATAAAAAGTAATTACGACAAATACTTTAAGGTGGATTTTAAAGACCGAAAATTTCAAGCAAAATGGGAAGAATTAGAAAAACTTAGACATAAGGTCGCTCATAATAATTTGTTCACACAATTTGACCTACATAGGTGTGAAGAGCTGTACAACGATTTATCAAAAATAATTATGGATGCAATAAATAAAATTGACAAAGTATCTTTTACAGACCAAGAGAAAGATGAGATAATAGAAAATTCAATAATTAATATAAACGAGTACTTAGGTAGTTATTTGAAGCAATGGCAAGAGTTGACAGACATACTCTATACTTATGATCGAAAAAACTTAAAGAAAGAGCATAGAGGATATTTGAGCATTAAAAGTTTAACAGATCGAATGCTGAAGGAGAGCCTAATATCTGAAGACACTGCAAGAGCAATTGATGGACTTCGTCAGTTTAGAAATTCAATCGTACACAGTCCTTCTGATGCCGATGTTAGCGAACATATTCAAGAAATGAAAAAAGATTTATCAATAGTTATAAATACTATTCAAAAAGCTGTTGCAAAAAGCAAGGAAGAAAATGAATAATATGCGCCGAACACCGCCTACCACGTACAGCCGCCGGTTGAGCTTTTAGGTGCTATCCTTGCTTTAGGAGTGGCCGAAACGAAAGTCGCCACCGATGGTGTTTTCTGGTAGAGGCGGCCGTCGGGTAGGCACTCGTTCGGCGCAATAAGTAGCAACCACCTAGCATTTACAACTACAGAATGAACAGAAAAGTAAAGAGCATACTACTTGTTGTAATAGTCCCGACGCTTTATGCCCTTGTGCTACGATTGCTATTTGGGGTCGATGGCTGGGATGACCTATTTGAGGTGATGTCGATAACTTTTCTGTTTTTGCTGCCAACTATATTAGGTGCCTTGACAGTTTATTTATCACCCTTGGAAAAAGTCAGAAGCCTATCATACAGAATGATTATTCCCTGGGTGCCGTTGCTACTATTTTTAATCCTCACCATAGCAATTGCTATTGAGGGATGGGCGTGCTGGTTAATGATTCTGCCGGTCTTTATGTTTACTTCTTCAATGGGAGGACTAATTGGAGGGCACTACAAACTCAAAGGCAAAAATGAAAAGATTAATATATCGCTGTTAGTCTTCCTTCCCTTCTTGGTAGCACCTATAGAAAGCAATTTAGGAAGGCGCACAGCAGTATTTGAAGTGCCCACATACATTGATATAAAAGCAGATAGAGATGCCATCTGGGATAACGTAACAAGAGTTACTGAGTTGAAGGAATCAGATGATACAGGTTGGCTAACCGAATTTTTAGGGTTTCCCAGGCCCGTAAGTGCCGAACTAAACTACGAGGGAGTTGGTGCATATCGCAAAGCGATATTTACAAATGGATTAGTTTTTCACGAGACAGTAACTGAGTACAAAGATAACGAGTTAATGAAATTTACTATCGACGCAAATCCTCAAGAAATTCCGTCTACAACATTAGATGAACACGTGTTGATTGGTGGCAAATATTTTGATGTGCTCAGTGGTAAATACGAACTCGAAAAGTTAGACGACGAATCATTTAGGTTGCATCTATCAAGCCGGTTCAAGATGACGACGACGTTTAATTTCTACGCTGGATGGTGGGGGAAGCTGATTATGAAAGATATTCAAGAGAATATATTGAGGGTAGAAAAAATCAGGGCACAGAATATTTCTAGAATTGATAAAAGCTCTGAATAAAGCATAGGAAGAATAAATGCGCCGAACATCGCGCCCACGTCAACCGGGGCTGGGGAGGATAGTGCTGGTTTGGTTGCCTGAAGGCCCGCAGGTTTGTCACGGCGCCAATGGCCCGAAAGCTCCCTGCGGTCGGTTTCGGTCCATGCCGCCGCGCCGCCCCCGCTCGTTGGTAAGGTTGAGTCGGTTCCTTCGTATTATTGATGCCCCGGTTGCGTGGGCGCCCCCGTTCGGCGCAACCGCACCCACTACATTATAGGCGGCCCGTTGTGGGTGTGGTCGTTCCCGCCTGACATTCTTGGCCTAGTAGAGGAAATCACCCGCATGTCTACAAGAAAAAATAATTCCGTCAGCGCAGCTGAGCGAACTGATTTCAACGGCAGTTTACCCCACTATAAAGCTCCCGCACGGGGTAGGCGTTACAGGAGTCAGCGAGAATGGGGGCTGGAGTTCACCGGATTGAAGTTGGAACAAGGTGAAATACCTACTCTAAAGCCATTGATAGCCACAGTAATAGAACTAGGCATCTAAGCGAACCGATTTCAACGGCAGTTTACCCCACTATAGCGCTCCCGCATGCGATAAGTGTCACTGTACAATGAAGTCACGAATCGCCGCGGCAGAGATTAAGGATTGAGTCAGGCTACGGGATCTACTGATCAGTAAAGTTGAAGTGACCAAGAGGAGACAGTAGATTCGACGTCCTTATAGAGCAGCCTGAGAGCTTACAGAAGCTATGTGGCTGAAGCCATAGAAGAATATGCGCCGAACATCGCGCCCACGACAAGCCGGGCCATGCAGTGCTGGAATGCGGGTTAGGCTCCGTTTTTGGACGTTGAGTTAGCCGCATGAAGATTCCTACCTTTCCCCGGCCTGACGTGGGCGCACTCGTTGGGCGACAGCCGCTTTAGGCGGCCGAAAAAACGGTCCTCCAGTCATGTACTAAGGACACCATGGGCGTTCCATCACCCATTACTCTTTTACCCAATTATGATAATAGAGGACGAAATTATAAATCTAGTTGAATTCACCAGTGGAGGTAATCTGGACGACCACCAAGATATTTGGCGTTCTTCGCGAATGAGTGGGGATGACTGGCATGATTTTATCATTGAGTTTGCTCAGAGGTACAATGTCGATATGGATGGTTACAAATGGTACTACCATGTAGATGAAGAGGGATTATTCAATCCAGGTGGATGGTTATATCCACCGCCCCAGAATCAAGTCAAGCGTATACCGCTCAGTGTCGCCGATCTAGCTCGTATTGCTACAAAAGCAGTGTGGGACTTGGACTATCCATCAGAAGCGGTAGATTTGAGGAGATGCGACATGATTATTAATCGAACTATATTTTATTTTGTGTTGACTGTAGCAAGCCTGATTCTCATAGGCAATCTATTAACCACCGCTTCGTAAGCAGATATTATCTAGATATTCAAGTAAAATTATATATGGACGATACACACTCTCACCACGACCGCCTTGCGAAAGAACGCATCACTTCGGATGTGGAAAAGTATGGTTGGCACGTAGGATGGTTAACCAATTCAAACTATGTGCCTGATCATGCAATGACTATCGGACTCTACAAATCATTTGGTCATCCCGAGATAATAATTTTTGGCCTGAAACCTGAGGTCATGCACCCTATGCTTAATGACGTTGGAAATAAAATTAGGGACGGAGAAGTTTTTAAGCCAGATCGGGATTATAAAGACCTGGTTGACAAACAATCCGTCCGTTTTATAGAGGTAGCAAAAGACTATTATGGCGACTATCTTGGATATTGCAACTGGTTCAATGGAAAAACTATAGATTATCCTTGTTTACAGTTAGTCTGGCCAGATATAAGCGGACACTTCCCTTGGGAAGAACAGTTCGATGAAAGGTGGTATAGAATGCAGCCACTTTTAAACAGGGATCCATGTTTCAAATTTTTAGAGAAGCCAGATTGGTATGTATATACTACTCAATCAGTGGTAGACGGTAAGGCAGTACTCAGAGTCTATCATAATTTAGATGGAGAGTGGCAGTTTCATCACGGGGAAAATCCCACTGCTAGCGATGGTAGGTTAGTACCAATCAAATCAATAGTCGATAAGGATTCCACGCTTAATGATCTAATTCATCTTGAGAAAGGGCAATATGCAGAACGAAGGTCAGAGCATGAACCCTGGGCAGTTTTTATTGATGAGGAGTAGTAGTAAAAAAAAATCGCCCAACATTGCGCCATCGTCAAGCCGGCGGTAAGGCTTTCGGGTGGCGATAAGGCTTTATCGGCTAAAAAGGGAAGCTCTTGATCCGTAAAAGTTGGCTGGTGGAAGCCGGCCTGCGGTGGCGCCCCCGTTGGCGGATATGCCATCATACCAGACGACTCAGCAGTGCCGAAATAAATGAAAGCGGCAACCAAGGAATGACGCTACCGCAAGGGTCAGCATACTCACCCGAATGATGGTCGAGTAGACGACTACTTCAGTTCTGATTCATTCGGTAGCCGCCTAGAATTAGCGAATGGACGAGAACACTACTGCCCGAGCCTGAACCCGCATCACAGATATTACGCTACCGCACGGACCACCACTATCTACCTGGAAGATGGCCGCCGTGCTTACCCCTCCAACGTTGGATTAGCTGGTAGCCGTTGAGAATTATTTATAGGACACGAACGCTGCCGCCGAGATCCGAGCCTGCAGGACACTTATTACGCTACCGCACGGACCACCACTATCTACCTGGAAGATAGCCGCCGTGCTTGCCCTTTCACCGTAGAATTAGTTGGTAGCCGTCGAGAATTATTTATAGGACACGAACGCTGCCGCCGAGGTCTAAGCCCGCAGGACACCTATTATGCTACCGCACGGCTCTGGACACTCACCATCTTGTGGTCCGCATTGGGCTAGATTCCAGATTGAGTTAACCGGTGGATGGAAGGATCTATTTCTCCCGGATAGGCCAGGATCACAACAAGGAATCGATATCGTCAACTCAAAAAATTACCAGACGCCCCAAGATTTTATCCATCCATCATCAACCATAGATTTAAGCCGGATGGCTGGTGGGTGGCGAGGATGTCCGACTGGGTTGCGCTGGCGTCAATCTGCAAAAATTCCCCTTCTCGGGGGTTTTTGCAGATGCCAGCCATCTCCACCCAGCCTCCCGGGTAGTTAGATGATCCTTAATGCTCGATGATGGCCTCATTTCAGATTAATCCATAGCTACCGCAACGTGGTCGCCCGCCTCACCCACAAGAGGTAGAGTAGCAGGAATTATTATAAAGAACGACACTGAGGAAGGTGCCTTTCCGGTTACCTTGAGCAATCGACAAGGATTAGGGATTTAATTATAAAAAGCACATCCGCCAACACCGTGCATACGCCAACCCGGCGAGAGTGGGGGAGGGTTCTGATTGGAGAAGGAATGAGAGGTTGGTGTGTCTCGGTGCTTATAGAGCTGGTCGGTGGTAGCCGGGCTGACGTCTGCACCCCCGTTGGTGGCAATAAATAATTCCTATATTGAGGTAAAATCATAAAATGGAAATGAATATTGACTTATTAATTGATCATCTCCCAATGAAAATATGGGATGCAAAGAAAATAGGCGATCAATTTAGTATAGAAATGATAGAAGATCTAATTGCTAATGATTCTAATTTCCAAAGAATAATAATTTCTGGTTATGACTTGATAGATACGCAAAAGCCTTCTTGGAGAGATTATAAAGTCCAATATTATGAAATTATATCAATCCTTAATAACAGTTTTAGTTACTTTGATAGTCATACTGCTACCATAATAATTCAAAGTATAATTAGACTGTCGCACGACGAAAATAATTCTAAATATGTTGATGTTGAATTTGACTTTCAATATATTATTGGTAGCATTTTTAATTCTAATAATATTACCATTGATAAAAACTTGTCAAGTGAATTAGTAAGAACAGCAACTTCAATAATAAATCAGGCAACCTCGACTTTGTCGAAAAACGATAAGAAAAGACTTAATCAAGTACTGAGCTATGCAAAGTTAGAGTCATCAATGTATCCTCTGAAGGAATTCGCATTTTATTTTAGCTATCAATTAAGACAAATTGAGTCGAAGAAATCTAATTTACATACAACGCCATCAAAAATATCTAAAATAGTCACTGAATTAGCGGCTTATACTAACTCAAATCCTAACTCTATAATCAATCCCGTAATTGGCATTGGAGCAGTTACACTAGATCTTGTTTCGTTATTTTATAATGATAGAATACAGGTATATGGTAATGACTTAAACGGTTTGGCGCTTTTACTAGCTTATTTAAATATTAAGCTTCAGAAAATAGATTATGCGAAGTTAGAAAACACTGATATATTTCAAGTAGAAGAATATGGAGATATAATTATTGCCGATTTGCCGCTGTCTATGAGGAAATCATATCAAAGATTTGCACAAGATGCCTTATACGCTCATGGGCTAAAAGTCCCAAATAAGTTTAGCGAACTTAGTATGATGATCCTTCACTGCTTAAAATTAAAAAATATTGGTGGGGTTGCTTTACTGATAGTTCCGAACTCAATCTTACAGCAAAGTGGTGCGTTATCAAAATTCAGGAACTATTTAATTAAAAATCATAATTTGAGGGCTGTCGTCCAACTTCCAAAAAGTAAGTCTAGGAGCTATGATTCTAGTTTACTAATTTTCGATGATAAGCACAATGAAGATAAACTACGATTCATCAATGGCGAAATACTCGATAGAGAAACGGGTAGTGGGAAATATAACTTAGTTGATATAGTTGATTCTCTAATTACAGTCAATGACGATTTGTACCCAGAATTCATGAGTGAAGTTAATTATTCCGAACTCAATAGCGGGTTTCAACTAATTTATAAGCAATATAGTTACGAGGTTTTATCTATCCAGAAAATCTTAGAAGATGAAGAAGGGTATACACTGGGTGAATTGTTTACTCTAAGAAGTGGTAAATATATCAAGCAGTCTGAATATCTATTGTCCTCCAACACCCAAAATTCAAAAGTGCCATACGTCAAAATCGAGAATTTATCAGAGAATGTACTCGATAGAAATCTCGATCTGAGCGGAGTAGTTTATGTCTCTCCTAATGATTTAACTTCTTCTAGTTTCGTAACTACTACTTCTATATTAATTGCCAAAATAGGAGACAGCATAAAGCCAACTATCTTTAATCCATCAATGGAGGTTCCTGCAATAGCTATTCATAATAATGTTGTTTCTTTAACCCCTAAGTCTGAAGGGCTATACAATTTGGAGTATATCTATTATCAACTTTACGACGATGTAGTTAATGTTCAGATAGATGCTTCACGTAGTGGTGGAGCTTTCAAGACTTTATCACTAACAACGTTACGTAGGATAATAATTCCTTTGCCTTCACTAGAACAACAACTTAGTCAGATAAACACGGCTAGGGCATCGATCGTAGCATCGGAACAAAGAAAGGTTAGTGAGAGGATAGCCGCAGCTGGATTTAAAGATCAAGCAAGAGAAGCACAAAGAAACATAGTAAAAACTTTGATACATCAACTTAGGCCAAATTTAATGTCCATCAATATGAAAGCAGAAGGTATACGAGATATCGTTGCAGAGCATAAAATTGGAAAATATAAAAGGTTCAGTGAGGATGTTATGAGGCAAATTGATTCAGTAGAAGGAGCTTCTCCTATAGAGAACCTCTCCTTGGAACAGTATATCAATAATCTTACTGATTCTACTCAACATTTAAATAACGTGCTGAGTAACGTAGATAAAGTAATGAATTTAGAATTAAAAGATCTACAGCTCGAAACTGTAGAAATTAAATCATTTATAGAAGATGTGATGAGTACTTCACACGTAATCGAAGAGAATAATATAAAATACAATGTAAAAGGAGAGGAATTTGAAATAACTATAAGTAGAACCTCTTTTAGAGAGTTAATAGAACAATTAATAATAAATGCGAGTCAACACGCATTTGACGTCACCAGAAATAAGCGTAGGCAAATTTCTTTTTCAATAAAAGGAATTGAGCAAAATGAATATATCGAAATTGCATATACCAACAATGGTAAGCCATTTAAATTAAAGCCAAACGAATTTTTAGAACCTTTTACCAAAGGAAGCAACAGTAATGGTTCAGGGATAGGCGGTAACTATATAGAACGTATAGTATCTTTACACGATGGTAAAATGCATATCAGAAATGATACGAATAAGCCTATTTTAATTACCTTCATTTTCCCAGTAAAATAATGTCACTATGAATAAAATTATATTAATTGAAGATCGCTTAGATTTTGCACAAAATTTTATCACTGAATCTGCTAAAAATGGCTATGCAGTAGTACATGGGCGTTCTTATGAAAGGCTTACTGAAATTTTGAAAGTTCATGGTTTTGACTCAGTATGCATCGTTTTAGATATAAAAGCATATTTACGTGAAGATGACGAAGTTGAACGACCAGAATTTATTGGTAGAGCTTTGACTTTACTTAATAAGGAGTATCCTGAACTTTTTAGAGTAATCTTTACTGCCGATGAAGATGAATTTACAAGTTTGAAACGTACATTTAATACTGAGAAAATATTTTTAAAAACACCTGAAGGTTTACGTGATCTATGGCTAATAATCAATGAAACTATATCTGGATTAGAATTAAGTAGACTTGAAAAAACATACGAAGCTGTTATTAATGTATTCAATAATGGATACTTAAATGATACAGGTAAAAGACTATTTTATCAAATTATTCAAACTGATATAGCTTCATTAAGTCAGACAAGATATGGTGGACACCTTAGAGATATGCGTACACTCCAAGAGTTAATTTATAAGACAATTAATGGGGTAAAGCCGCAGATTATTGGAGCAGATATGTTCAAAGGAGACGGAATGATTGACTTCAATAAACTCATGAATCATCTATCTGGAAATAGAAACCCCAGAAATAGGTTTAGACCAACAACTACGGTTTATCAGAATTCCACTATAGAGCATGCCGCAAGGACTATTTATAGGTCATGTGGAGAATACGTACATTATGACCCTAACCAATATACATTATCAGTTCATACCTTAACTGCTCTACGAGGATTAATTTCAGAATTGATTTTATGGTCTGAGAAAATACTAAAATAAAATGCCACCAACACCGCAGCCAGCGTCCATGCGCTTAGGCGCACGGCGTGGCTGCACTCGTTGGCGGATATGCCATCATACCAGACGACTCAGCAGTGCCGAAATAAATGAAAGCGGCAACCAAGAAATTATGCTACCGCAAGGGTCAGCATACTTATCCGGATGGTGGTCAATAGGTAGACAAATTCAATACCTTGGCTTCAGTAGCCATTCACCATCAGTTAGTGGATAAGAATGCTACCGCCCGATCCTGAACCCGCGTCACAGATATTATGCTACCGCAGGACCATCACTTTCTACCTGGCTGATGGCCGCCGTGCTTACTCTTTCACCGTGGAATTAGTTGGTAGCCGTTGAGAATTATTTATAGGATACGAACGCTACCGCTGAGACCTGAGCACACAGGACACGAATTACGCTACCGCACAGACCATTACTTTCTATCTGGCTGATGGCCGCCGTGCTTACTTTTTCACCGTAGAATCATTCGGTCGCCGTCAAGATTTATTTCTTCAGGCCAGGCCAGGATCGGTAACAAGGAATCGTTATCATCCACTCACAAAATTACCAGACGCACCAAGATTTCATCCATTCACTAACCATCATTACCCATCAATTTTAGCCGGATAGTTGGTAGGTGGCGAGGGTGTCCGGCTGGTTGGCGCTGGCGTCAATCTGCAAAAATTCCCCTCATCGGGGGTTTTTGCAGATGCCAGCCACCCCCACCCAACCTCGATGGTATCCGGATTGACTTTAGTGCTTAATAGTGGCCCCATTCCAGATTTACCTATAGCTGCCGCAGCGAGGCTCCCCGCGTCACCAATGACAGGATAAAGCGGTAGGGATTATTTGTAAGAATCAATACTGATGAAGGAACCTTTTCGATTACCTTGAGCAATCGACCAGGACAAGAAATTTATTAAAAAAGAAGCACATCCGCCAACACCGTGCATACGCCAACCCGGCGAGGGTGCGGGAGGGTTCTGTTTGGCGAAGGAGTGAGAGGTTGGTGTGTCTCGGTTCTCGTAGCGCTAGTCGGTGGTAGCCGGGCTGACGTATGCACACCCGTTCGGCGCAACCGCATCCACAACCACAACACTATAGCTGGCTAGGTGCGGGTTTGGTCCAACAGATAAACTCAACCGCGGGTTCACAGAAAATTAAACGATCAGGGCAGCTAAGAGAACTGATTTCAACGGCAGTATATCCCACTATAAGCTCCCGCAAGGGATAGGCGTCACACCATGAAAGATGTCATCGAAAGTGCAGTTGGGCAAGAGTGAAGAAGGACACTGCGCTATGAAGATTTATTATTACGACATCAGAAGGGGGCAGCTAGACGATCTGATTCCAACGGCAGTTTACCCTACTATAAAACTACAGCATGAGGAGGGCACTTCACCAGTATGCTGATCGACAGCACTGGCTGAATCAGCCCGAATCTTGGCAACTTCCCTATCTTGATGGTTGTTTGAGCATAAAACAGACCCCCTATGGGCTTCCACGTTGAATTACCGGCCGACTTAACTACTACAGATTTTGATCTGAAGATGATGTTCGCCAGTAAGTTATTTGAGGAAGGCATCATCACTTCCGGACAGGGAGCTCAGATCGTAGGGATCAGCCGACGCTCGTTCATCGAGTTGCTTGGACAGTACGGAGTGGCCGCGTTTCAGACGGAGGAAGATGATCTTCTAGAAGACATCGCTAATGCCTGATCGGATCGTTATTGCCGACGCAAGCACGCTCATCGGTCTACATAATCTCACTAGCCTGGAGTTGTTGCACGAGCTGTATGGACACGTCGAGGTAACCACCATAGTCAAAGAAGAGGCAGCAATAGATCTTCCGGATTGGATCCGAGTTGACGACAACTATAACAGGGATGTCTACCGATCGCTTTTGCCTAGTTTGGACGCCGGGGAGGCTAGTTCAATAGCCTTGGCTCTTGCACTGGAGAACACTCTACTCATCATCGACGAACGAAAAGGAAGAAGGAGAGCTAAGTCATTGGGTATAGTGATCACCGGATTGATTGGAATCTTGATCCGAGCGAAGCAGCGTGACCTGATCTCGTCGGGCAAAGACAAACTGGACAACTTACGGGAGCAGGGATTCCGCTTGTCGGAGAAGATATATGAACTGGCGCTAAGGGAAATGAAAGAAAAGTAAATGCGCCGAACACCGCGCCCAGCGTCAACCGGGGCGAAGGGAGGGGAGTGTGGGTTGGTTTCTATTTGGCCCGCGGGTATGTCCCGTCGCCAATGGCCCGAAAGCTCCCGCTGGTCGGTTTCGGTCCATGCCGCCGCGCCGCCCCCGCTCATGGGTTGGGTTGAGTTAATACCATCTAGTGTTGAAGCCCCGGCTGCGTGGGCGCCCCCGTTGGCGGATATGCCATCATACCAGACAACTCAGCAGTGCCTAAATAAATGAAAGCGGCAACCAAGAGATTACGCTACCGCAAGGGTCAGCATGCTTACCCGGATGATGGTCGAGAGGATGATTGCCTCCGTATCAAGTCGTTCGGTAGCCGCTTAGAATCACCGAATTGACGAGAACGCTACCGCTCGAGCCTGATCTGACATCACAGCTATTACGCTACCGCACGAACCACCACTTTTTACCTGGAAGATGGCCGGCGTGCTTTCCCTTTCACCGTTGAATTAGTTGGCAACCGGTGAGAATTATTTACAGGACACGAACGCTACCGCCGAGACCTGAGCCCGCAGGACACTTATTACGCTACCGCACGGACCACCACTATCTACCTAGAAGATAGCCGTCGTGCTTACCCTTTCTACGTTGAGTTAGCTGGTAGCCGCTTAGAATTATTTATTTGTTACGAACGCTGCCGTTGAGGCCTGAGCCCGCAGGACAATTATTATGCTACCGCACGGCTCAGGACACTCACCGTTTAGTGAACCGCAGTGAGCTACATACTAGCCTGACTCGTCGGTGGCCGTCAAGATTTATTTCTTCCGGCCAGGATCAAAACAAAGAATCGATATCATTCACATAACATTACCAGACGCACCAATGACTTCATCCATTCATCATCAATCCATCCACCATAAATTTCAGCCGGATTACTGGTGGGTGACGAGGATGCCCGCCTGGGTGGCGCTGGCGTCAATCTGCAAAAATTCCCCTGCTCGGGGGTTTTTGCAGATGCCAGCCACCCCCACCCAGCCTTGCTTGTAACCGGATTGACATTTAATGCCCAGTAGTGGCACCATTCCAGATTTACCCATAGCTGCCGCAGCGAGGTTGCCCGCGTCACAGATGACAGGGTTAGAGGGCCGGAATTATTTGTTAAGAACAAAACTGATATAGGTGCTTTCCCGCTTATTTTGGACAATCGACCAGGACTAGAGATTTAATAAAAAGGAGCACATCCGCCAACACCGTGCATACGCCAACCCGGCGAGGGTGGGGGCGGGTTCTGTTGGAAGAAGGAGTGAGAGGTTATTGTGTCTCGGTGCCGATAGAGCGGGTCGGTGGTAGCCGGGCTGACGTCTGCACACCCGTTGGCTGACATCCATACCCCGCAGGACAAGAAAACCGACAGCTCAAAACTGGATAAATGATATACAAGATTGGTGAATATGAAATCAAGCTAACTCTTGAAAATTCATATCATAGGGGTTCACATGATAATGTTACTTTATTTGATCACCAGTACATTTTTGGTGAGGGACAACCAACTGTGCAAATCGGCATCGCCATCTACAAAAATGATGTACGACTTCGAGGGGCTTTAATTGCCGGTACAGAGGGGACTACGTGCATCCACGAAAAATCTCAAGTTGTCCATGAAGATGGGATCGCAATCTGCTGTTCAAATTTGGTTTTCAAACTTTCTTTACCTAGTCTGAAACTATTATGGGTCACACAGGCTGATCGCATCACCTGCTTTGAAATATTTGAAATCAACGATGACTATATCATTCATGGGGAAATGAGCATATCGCGACTAGCTGGTAACGGACAGCTAATCTGGCAGAAGATTGGGAAAGATATCTTCGCGACGATAGATGGAGTTAGTGATGACTTTAAAATTGAAAATAACATCATATTAGCCACTGACTTTGAAGGCAACAGGTACAGGTTCAATCTAGACGGAGAAGAAATTTTTGTGAAGTAAATGCAGACTGGAGTGCATCGTAAAATTAGTTCGCAGGTATAGGTATAGGTATAGGTATAGGTGCGGCGTACTGACGCTCTCGGTAGATAAAACGAATTAGATTACTGTAGCTCCTGCAATATCTGGTGCCGCTACTGGCCGAGAGCGGCCTGCACAACTCTAGAAGAGCTACCGCGTAGAAACAGTCGCTATCGCTCCATAAATAAAAGGACGTCAGCCAACATTGCGGCCACGTCCATGCCGGGGCTGGCGGGTAGGGTAGCGTCTGTTGGCTTCGATCATGTACCTTGAGTTGAACCAAAGATTATCGGGGTCCTTCCCGGCACGGCGTGGCCGCCCCCGTTGGCGGATATCCCATCATACCAGACAACCCAGCAGGGCCGAAATAAATGAAAGCGGAAACCAAGAAATGACGCTACCGCAAGGGTCTGAATGCTTACCTGGATGATGGTCGAGAGGATGATTACCTCCGTATCAAGTCGTTCGGTAGCCGCTTAGAATCACCGAATTGACGAGAACGCTACCGCTCGAGCCTCATCTGACATCACAGATATTACGCTACCGCACGAACCACCACTTTTTACTTGAAAGATGGCCGGCGTGCTTACCCTTTCACCGTTGAATTAGTTGGCAGCTGTTGAGAATTATTTATAGGACACGAACGCTACCGCCGAAACCTGAGCATACAGGACACTATTTACGCTACCGCACGGACCACCACTATCTACTTAAAAGAAGCCGCCGTGCTTACCCTTTCAACGTTGAGCTAGCTGGTGGCCGTTGAGAATTATTTATAGAACACGAACGCTACCGCCGAAACCTGAGCACGCAGGATACTTATTATGCTACCGCACGGCTCTGGACACTCAGTATTTATTCAGCCGCATTGAAGTAATTATTAGATTGAGCTGGTCGGTGGCCGTCAAGATTTATTTCTTCAGGGCAGGCCAGAATCAGCATAAAGAGATTGATATTATCAACTCAAATAATTACCAGTCGCACCTAGATTTTATCCATCCATCATCAATCATCCACCATAAAGTTCAGCCGGATTGCTGGTGGGCGGCGAGGATGCCCGGCTGGCTGGCGCTGGCGTCAATCTGCAAAAATTCCCCTCCTCGGGGGTTTTTGCAGATGCCAGCCACCCCCACCCAGCCTCGCTGGTAACCGGATTGACTCTAGTGCCCAGAGGTGGCTCCATTCCAGATTTACCCATAGCTGCCGCAGTATGGATGCCACCGTCACAGATGACAGGGTAGAGGGGCCGGGATTATTTGTAAAGAACAAAACTGATATAGGTGCTTTCCCGCTTACCTTGGACGTTCGACCAGGATTAAGGATTTATTTAAAAGAAAGGCACATCCGCCAACACCGTGCATACGCCAACCCGGCGAGGGTGCGGAAGGGTTCTGTTTGGAGAAGGAGTGAGAGGTTAGTGTGTCTCGGTGCTTATAGAGCTTGTTGGTGGTAGCCGGGCTGACGTCTGCACACCCGTTGGGCGACAGCCCGCCATCAAAGGCGGTCCGATGAATGAGGTAATCCTGTTAAGAGTAATGATGAATGCTTCGATAAACCTCACTTATCTCACCATCAAAAGTCTAGACAAACTGCTATCACGCGTACGAATAAATAATATTTAATGGTTGCTACGATTAACTTTAAAGAAGAAACGATAAATGGATTCCTAGCAGGACTCGGCAAGGTAAATGCTATATGTGGTCAGAATAACAGTGGTAAATCTTACCTGCTCAAACGCATAGCGAGTAAAACAAACAGAATAGTTGATATTAGAATAGGGATTGATCAAGTAAGAGAATTATCTTTTGATGAAAAGTCTTCTGTAACGTTCTCTAAGAGAATCAGAGTAAATAATGAAGCACTACTCACTTCGTCCGGTTTATCATCGGTTTCCGTAAAACATTTGTACAAAGCAAAAGATCTCCTAGAAAAATATATTATTGAAAATGGCGACATAAAGTGGGAAGCTCAATCCGATAAACTTGTGGAAAAAATAGTTAGATACTTCCACGGAACAGATGATGCGATTCCTATATATCAACATAAAGACCGAATAGATGCCCTGATTTCAAATAGCTTCACGGATATGACTGTGCAAGCTTTGATAAATAAGCTTGAAAAAGAGTATAGATTTTCAGGTATTATTGAGGCCAAAAGGCATGTAACAACAAAAGATTCAATCTCTCCAGAAGACAAGCAAACTAAGTTTAATGACCCACTTCATCTAGTGGACGTTCTATTTAAGTTGAAGAATTCAGTTCCAAACAGTCAAGACAGAATTGCATTTGAGAGGATACAATCATCATTTGTAGATATTGTTAATGACACAGATTTTGATATCTCGCATATCGGTGGTGGACAGGTAGCTTTATACTTTAAGAACTCTAGCGGGGGCTGGTACGATGCTGACGAATCGGGTATAGGATTACGAGACTTGTTATTCATTGTGACCAACTGTTATCTGACAAAAAATGATGTCATTTTAATTGAGGAACCTGAAAATCATATTCATCCTGCCTGGCAAAGAAAGCTATTGCATTTTCTCAAATTCAAGGTCAAACCTCAAGTAATTTATACCACTCACTCAAGTACACTACTCGACACAAGTTTTGTTGATACGATTTTTATGACTAAGCAAATTAATGGGTGCATCCATATAACAAAGGTTAATGATAAAGCAATTGCCTTACATGATTTAGGTTATTTAACCTCAGATAATCTGCTGTCAGAGGTTGTAGTTTTGGTTGAAGGAAAAACAGATGTCCCAGTTATTGAAGAATTTATTAATACTGCGGGAATTGATAATTCTGATCAAATTAAGGTAATTTCATTTGGCCATATTAACGGTTTGAGTGACGTAAACTATAATACTTTTTGTAAAAGCTACAGAGCTGTTATAGTCGTTGTTGATGGTGATGACAATAAAGAGAGTAGGAAAGCTAGAGCAATCATAGGCCGGAAAATTGAAGGTGTACCTAATGCTAGTTTGTGCAAGCTTGATGGATATGGTATTGAGAACTACTTCAGCGTGGAAGCTTTGACAAAGTTTTTTGAGAAAGGATTACCTGACATTTTAAGAGAAAGCATTGTTGATGGCAAACTTCCTTTAAAATGTAAAATTAAGGGGCTAAAGAAAAATGAAAATAATTATAGGGTTGTAGCTAACTATATGAAGAAGGAGGAAATTCTTGCATTTGAAGATATTCACCAAAACCTGATCGAAGTAATCAAAAGAAGATTACTGTAGTTACAATTGCAATCGCCCAACACCGCGCCATCGTCAAGCCGGCAATAAACCTTTTCAGGTGTCGATGAAACCTTTAAAAGTTGCCTAGGAGTTGGTCAAGATCCGGATGCGGACCGGTAAAGCCGGCCTGCGGTGGCGCCCCCGTTGGCGGATATGCCATCATATTATACAGACCAGCAATGCCGAAATTAGTAAAAGCGGCAACCAAGAAATTACGCTACCGCAAGGGGATCAGCGTGCTTGCCCGGATGATGGTCGAGAGGATGATTACTTCAGGCTTGAGTCATTCGGTAGCCGGCTAGAATCAGCGAGTGGACAAGGACGCTACCGCGCAGACCTGAACCCGCATCATACATATTACGCTACCGCCCAGACCACCAGTTTTTACCTGGAAGATAGCCGCCGTGCTTGCCCTTCACCGTTGAGTTGGCTGGTAGCCGTTGAGAATTATTTATAGAACACGAACGCTACCGCCGAAACCTGAGCCCGCAGGACACCTATTATGCTACCGCACGGCTCTGGACACTCACCATTTAGTGGTCCGCATTGAGCTAGATTCCAGGTTGAGCTAGTCGGTGGACGGAAGGATCTATTTCTCTTAACCAAGCCAGGATCAGCAACAAAGAATCGATATCATCCAGTCACAAAATTGCCAGCCGCACCAACGACTTTATCCATTCACCATCCATCATCAACCATAAATTTCAGGCGGATTGCAGGTGGGCGGCGAGGATGACCGGCTGGGTGGGGATGGCGTCAATCTGTAAAAATTCCCCTCATCGGGGGTTTTTGCAGATGCCAGCCATCCCCACCCAGCCTTGCTGGTTACCGGGTTGTCTTTATCGGTCAGTGGTGGCCTCATTCCAGATCTACCCATAGCTGCCGCAGCGTGATCGCTAGCGTTGTAGACGAGAGGTAGAGTGGTATAGGGATTATTTATAAGAATTAATACTGATAAAGGTACCTGTCCAGTTACCTTGAGCAATCGACCAGGACAAGAAATTTATTAAAAAAGAAGCACATCCGCCAACACCGTGCATACGCCAACCCGGCGAGGGTGCGGGAGGGTTCTGTTTGGAGAAAGAGTGAGAGGTTAGTGTGTCTCGGTGCTTATAGAGCTAACTGGTGGTAGCCGGGCTGACGTCTGCACACCCGTTCTGCGCAAAGTGAACAAACCACATTACTATAATGAAAACTATTCAAGACTTAGATCTAGACGCGCTTGAACCTGCGCAATTATTGAAACAATTTTCATATCAAGAAAATTTGACTTCGCAGTTAGATCGCTACAAAGGATACATCGACCAAAATAAAATTAATGAAATAGTCTTGTGGAAGATTAATAGGTATGCAGAGATCGATTCTACAACTCTTGAACTATTAAACAAAATAGATGCAAATGTAGAGGTGATGGATATTGATCTCACCGAACAAATTCTCATAAGACTACTCAGCAAAGGTGTGAGAGGTGTCAGACTTCCAATGGCATCAACATTTTTGAGATTCCGGAATTCTAACATTTATCAAATTATTGACAGGAGAGCTTATAGAGTCCTTTACGGGAAAGCTTATATTGAAAGACCAGATATTCAGGCCATGATCCAGTTGTACTTTAAATATCTTGATGATATTAGTCAACTTTGTAATAGAATCAATTTGCCGTACAAGGACATAGATAGATTCCTTTACGTTTTAGATAAGCAACTCAACAAAAGTGAACCGATATAATTTTCCAACTTGTCTACATTAAATTTTTACCTTTATTGCGCTGCTACTTTAATTTAGATAGGGTAACTATATTCTAGTTAAACGCCGTATAATCTTTAATGCCTCAATTCATAAAGAAGCCAAAATGGGAAACGATGCATATATAGTATTTGATTACAATCCGATGTGGTACGAAGGATTTGACGAATTTACTAAGGAGATTGATCAAAGCCCCGATATCAGTATTCAGTATAAAGCTAGTTGGTTACCCGCAGCGGCGGAGGGTGGAGAGACTAATATCACCATCTTCCTCAATTCAGATTTATTAGATTTTTTGAAGTCTTTGGTAGTGTCAGGTCTTCTCTGGGATGTAATCAAAGTTGGTACAAAAAGATATATTCTCAGCCCATTGTTTCGGGCATTGGAGAATTTAGAAAAAAGGAGATTAAAGATTGGCGGACTTAACGTACGAACTGTTCAATTTCAATTTGCAGATACAATAATTATTGTTGGTGGGATTTCACGGAATTTCACCATGACGATTTCTCATCTTTTCAAGGAGATTAATAAGCAATTGCCAAAATTGAGTTCTCGAATAGGAAACGTAAGTAAAATTGAAACTCCAATTATAGAAAACGAGGGATACTTTAAAGAGCGAGATGGAAAATATACGTTTAATATTTATGCCGACGACGATAACGCAGACTTAGATGCTCTTAACAAGTTCACAAAGATTTGGCGCATTGAGACAGGTAGTGGAGTAGATTGTTATATATTTCGGCTACAAAACGATGATTTAGAAAGTTGCTGGAACAGTTAGATGGTTGTAGATAATAAAATGCGCAGAACATCGCGCCACCGTCAAGCCGGCGGTGGTGCTTTTGGGTGTCGAAGAAGGCTTTAAAAGCTGACCAAAAGATTGTCAAGATCAGGATGCTGGTCGGTGGTAGCCGGCCTGCGTGGGCGCCCCCGTTGGGTGCAACGACCTACTCCCAGAACAATCAAATGCACAAAGAATGAAGGTTAACTGGGTTTGGCAGTAATGGTAAACAGTCAACGAACCAGTTAATTGCCAAAAACATACAAGATAGGATTACTATTATTCTTACCTTCATGTATGAAGTATTCATCCATTCCTGACCAATAGTTAAAATTCCGTTGAAACAACTTTAATGACAGAAGATGAAATGGACTCAAACTTTAGCGCTTTTATTCATAACGATTGGAACTGCAAGTTCGAGCGTACGAGGACAGGATATTGGATTTTACCTCCATGAGATGAGTACTAATCCGGAAGTAGACTCAGCATTTAACTTCAGAATTGATTCTATCTGGTCTAGCATCGATGACGGATCGATTGGCTCTGAAGACTACGACGAGGTGGTTACGTATTTACAAGAATATTATGATCGAAAGAGCAATGTCATCACTGCAGACAAAGCTGAACTATATTCTTACTTTATTCTATTAAAGGAGAAAAATTACCGATCCATCATTGATCGCTTCGAAGAGAAAACAGGAGAGTACAATCACCGAGCCTTCACCACAATTAGTGATATTTATCGAAGATCCTATCTTAAACATTTCGATAGTGATTTAACAGGATATATGAATCGCTTGGATAGTCTTTCAACTGTAGAGTTGTCCGCGAACTTTCAACAGTTTATTGCTAGCGTCAAGGATCTGCAGCCGGGACAAAAAGCACCTACGTTTAACGTAACTGACTTAGAAGGCCAAACATATAGTCTAGATTCACTGCGGGGAAAAGTAGTTGTGCTTGATTTCTGGGCTACTTGGTGCATCCCATGTATTAAAGAAATACCTGAAATAAAAAGAATATACACTAAGTACATAGAAAATGAAGGATTCATAATTATCAGTATTTCACTAGATACAGATCCAGAAATATGGGAAAAGTTTGTTAATGGAAATGGGTTGGACTGGCCCCAGGTCATTGAATCTGGAAGGAAGGAGGGCTCAAGTCGACATAGTGGTACAATGGCGACAATGTACAAGGCCATGGGCGTACCAAAGTATATCCTAATTGATAAAGAAGGGTACGTACGGTACAACTCTCACTTGAATAATTATAAGTTTGTAGGTGAAGATATTATCGACCGGTATTTGTAAGTACATAGTGTTTGTATAATGGTAGTACTTGCCTTTATGTGGAAAAATATAATGCACCCAACATAGCGCCCACGACAAGCCGGGCCGCACAGTACCGGCATAGGGGTTGGGCTCCGTTGCTGGCTCTGGGTGGGCCGAATGAAGGTTCTTGCCCGATCCCCGGCCTGACGTGGGCGCCCCCGTTGGCGGATATGCCATCATACCAGACCACTCAGCATCACCGAAAAATGAGAGAAACGGCAACCAATAAATTACGCTACTGCAAGGATCAGCAAACTCGCCCGGATGATGGCCAAAAGGATAGCTATGTCAGCATTGAGTCGTCCAGTAGCCGGCTAGAATCAGTGATTGATAAGAACGCTACCGCCCAAACCAAGACCCGCATCACCGGTATTACGCTACCGCACCGACCACCACGTTCTACCTGGAAGATGGCGGCTGTGCTTACCCTTTCACCGTTGAGTTAGATGGTGGCCGTTGAGAATTATTTATTTGTTACGAACGCTGCCGTTGATGCCTGAGCACGCAGGACACTTATTACGCAACCGTACGGACAACTCTTTCTACCTGGATGATGGCCGCCGTGCTTACTCTTTCACCGTAGAATTATTTGGTCGCCGTCGAGAATTATTTATTTGCTACGAACGTTGCCGTTGAGGCCTGAGCCCGCAGGACACTTATTATGCTACCGCACGGCTCAGGACACTCACCATTGGTGGTTCACATTGAGCTAACTCCTAGATTGAGCTACTCGGTGGACGGAAGGATCTATTTCTTCCGATCAGTCTAGAATCAGTAACTAAGATCGATATTATCCACTCATAAAATTGCCAACCGCACCAACGACTTTATCCATTCAGGATCAATCATCATCCATCTATTTTCACCGGATGGTTGTTGGGTGGCGAGGCTGCCCGGCTGGCTGGCGCTGGCGTCAATCTGCAAAAATTCCCCTCATCGGGGGTTTTTGCAGATGCCAGCCACCCCCACCCAGCCTTGCTGGTAACCGGATTGTCTTTAGTGCTCAATGGTGGCCTCATTCCAGATTTACCCATAGCTGCCGCAGCGTGGCCGGCCAGCGTTTCAGACGAGAGGGTTGAGCGACAGGGATTATTTGTAAGAATCAATACTGATGAAGGTGCCTCTCCGATTACCTTGAGCAATCGACCAAGACTAGAGATTTAATTATAAAAAGCACATCCGCCAACACCGTGCATACGCCAACCCGGCGAGGGTGGGGGAGGGTTCTGCTTGGAGAAGGAGTGAGAGCTTGGTGTGTCTCGGTGCTGATAGAGCTAGTCGGTGGTAGCCGGGCTGACGTCTGCACACCCGTTGGGCGCCATGCCGGCATTAGGCCGGCACGAAAAACGACAAAGTCGACAAATGACGAAGACTCTAAGTGGAGTCCGGGATCACCGCAAAGCTGTCAAGAATAGACAGTTAGAAAGTTGTAGTTGTCAAAAATAGACACTATTTTTGTTGTAAACATCGTGCATGAAGCTCAATCTATTAGAGGTAGCAAATGGGGAACTAATCGAAGCTATAATCTCAAAAGCTTCACAGACTGATCTTCCGAAGAAGAAAGATGGTTGGCAGTTCACCTGGCAAAAATTAGGTAAAATAGAAGGTGCTGACTTTTACAAGCTGGTTACGATCGATAATCCTGATATGGTTCAGGGAGTGCTTATGTTAACCTTGGTAAATGAGGAAATGCTGTATATGAACAATATTGAGGTAGCTCCTCACAACTACGGTAGGCAGGGTAGATACGACCGCGTTGCGGGAGGGCTAATTGCGTTTGCTTGTTATAAAAGCTTTGAATTAGGTAAAAATCATTATTTAGGCTATCTATCATTTACTAGCAAGACTCAACTGATTGAGTTATATGAGAACAAGTACGGAGCGACATTTGCTATGGGCCAAAATATGTTTTTTGATCCGGAAGCTGGAAAACAACTGATGAAAAAATATTTAACGATTAATATTAACCGCCATGAAGAAGAATAAAGTGATAAACGAAGGGGGAATAAACGGGCTGGGAGAGTCTCTTGTCAACCAGAACAGTTCCGCGTTTAAGGCACTGAAGTCGATCATAATTGCCCGAAGCCAGGGACAAACGAAAGCAAAAAAGATAGAAAGTGAACTACTATCACTCAGGTTCCAGATGGAATCATATTTATCGAAGTCTGATGAAGACACAATTATACCTGCAGGAAGATTTATCGAGCAGTTGCTGGAAAAAGTAGGAGTTTCTAAGAAAAGATTTTCAGATTATATAGGATACGACTATTCGAATCTAATATCGGTACTTAAAGGAAGACGTAAAGTCAATCCGGACTTGGCGATGAAAGCAGGTAAAATATTTGGAATAGAGCCAGCCATTTGGCTTCATATTGAGTCAAAAAATGAGCTATTCACCTACCGAGACAAGAAACCGGGTGATCATGAATATAGCCTATTGGAATTGATGAAGTAAATGAAAAGAAAGGCGCCCAACATTGCGCCCAGCGTCAACCGGGGCTGGGTGGCCGTGGTGCTGGTTGAATGCTCTTGGTATCCGGGTTCGTCGCGTCGTCAATGGCCCGAAAGCTCCCTCCCGCTGGTCGGTCGGTTTCGTTCCATGCCGCCACGCCGCACCCTTGTGGGTGAGTTGAAGTTAGTCACTTCGAATGAACGATGCCCCGGCTGCGTGGGCGCCCCCGTTGGCGGATATGCCATCATACCAGACAATTCAGCAGTGCCGAAATAGATGAAAGCGGCAACCAAGAAAGTATGCTACCGCAGAGGTCAGCAGACTCACCCGGATGATGGCCGTGTGGATGATTATCTCAGCTTAAAATTGATCATTAGCCGCCTGGAATCAGCGAATGGACAAGAACGCTACTGCCCGAGCCTGAACCTGCATCACAGAAATTACACTACCGCACGGACCATTACTTTCTACCTGGCTGATGGCCGCCGTGTTTACTCTTTCACCATGGAATTAGTTGGTAGCCCGTTGAGAATTATTTATAGGATACGAACGCTACCGCTGAGACCTGAGCACACAGGATACGAATTACGCTACCGCACGGACCATTACTTTCTACCTGGCTGATGGCCGCCGTGTTTACTCTTTCACCATGGAATTAGTTGGTAGCCCGTTGAGAATTATTTATAGGATACGAACGCTACCGCTGAGACCTGAGCACACAGGATACGAATTACGCTACCGCACGGACCATTACTTTCTACCTGGCTGATGGCCGCCGTGTTTACTCTTTCACCGTAGAATTATTCGGTCGCCGTCAAGAATTATTTATCACACACAACCTGGTCGCCGAGATATGAGCCTGCAGGACAGCTATTACACTACCGCACAGATCTGGACACTCACCATTTATTGAGCCGTAGCGAGCTACATATTAGCTTGAGCTGGTCGGTAGCCGTCAAGATTTATTCCTTCAGGCCGGGTCAGTATCAGCAACAAGGAATTGATAACATCAACTCAAAAAATTGCCAGCCGCACTAACGACTTTATCCAATCATCATCAATCATCACCCATAAAGTTCAGCCGGATTGCTGGTGGGTGGCGAGGATGTTCGGCTGGCAGGCGCTGGCGTCAATCTGCAAAAATTCCCCTTATCGGGGGTTTTTGCAGATGCCAGCCACCCCCACCCAGCCTCGTTGGTGGCCGGATAGACTCTAGTGTCCAGTAGTCGCACCATTCCAGATCAACCCATAGCTGCCGCAGCGAGGTCGGCCCGCGTCACAGATGACAGGATAAAGCGGTAGGGATTATCTATAAGAATCAATATTGATGAAGGTACTTTTCCGATTACCTTGATCAATCGACCAGGACTGGAGATTTAACAAAATAAAGCACATCCGCCAACACCGTGCATACGCCAACCCGGCGAGGGTGCGGGAGAGTTCTGTTTTGAGGAGGGACTGAGAGGTTGGTACATTTCGGTGTCTATAGAGTTGGTCGGTGGTAGCCGGGCTGACGTCTGCACACCCGTTGGCGGATATGCCATCATACCAGACCGCTCAGCAGTGCCGAAACAGATGAAAGCGGCAACCAAGAAATGACGCTACCGCAAGGGTCCGTATG
>NZ_JACIFF010000014.1 GCF_014197245.1 Neolewinella aquimaris
TTTCGGTCCATGCCGCCGCGCCGCCCCCTCATGGGTGGGGTTAAGTATGTTGTGTTCAAGTAAAGAAGCCCCGGCTGCGTGGGCGCCCCCGTTGGCGGATATGCCATCATACCAGACAGCTCAGCAGTGCCGAAATACCATGAAAGCGGTAACCAAGAAATTACGCTACCGCAAGGGTCAGCATACTTACCCGGATGATGCCCAAAAGGATAGCTATTTCACCATTGAGTTGTCCGGTAGCCGGCTAGAACCACCGATTGACAAGAACGCTACCGCCCGAGCCTGAACCTGCATCACAGAAATTACGCTACCGCATGGACCATTACTTTCTACCTGGCTGATGGCCGCCGTGCTTACTCTTTCACCGCGGAATTAGTTGGTAGCCGTTGAGAATTATTTATAGGACACGAACGCTACCGCCGAAACCTGAGCACGCAGGACACTTATTACGCTACCGCACGGACAACTCTTTCTACCTGGATGATGGCCGCCGTGCTTACTCTTTCACCGTAGAATTATTCGGTCGCCGTCGAGAATTATTTATTTACTACGAACGCTGCCGTTGAGGCCTGAGCCCGCAGGGCACTTATTATGCTACCGCACGGCTCAGGACACTCACCATTAGTGGTTCACATTGAGCTAACTCCTAGATTGAGCTACTCGGTGGACGGAAGGATCTATTTCTTCCGGTCAGTCTAGGATCAGTAACAAAGATCGAAATCATCCACTCATAAAATTGCCAACCGCACCAACGACTTTATCCATTCAGGATCAATCATCATCCATCAATTTCAGCCGGATGGTTGTTGGGTGGCGAGGATGCCCGGCTGGCTGGCGCTGGCGTCAATCTGCAAAAATTCCCCTCATCGGGGGTTTTTGCAGATGCCAGCCACCCCCACCCAGCCTCGTTGGTGGCCGGATAGACTCTGGTGCCCAGTAGTCGTACCATTCCAGATTTCCCATAGCTGCCACAGCAAGGCTGCCCGCGTCACAGATGACAGGATAGAGCGGCAGGGATTATTTATAAGAATCAATACTGACGAAGGTGCTTGTCCAGGTACCTTGGGCAATTGACCAAGACTAGAGATTTATTTAAAAGAAGCACATCCGCCAACACCGTGCATACGCCAACCCGGCGAGGGTGGGGGCGGGTTCTGTTTGGAGAAGGAGTGAGAGGTTGGTGTGTCTCGGTGCTTATAGAGCTAGTTGGTGGTAGCCGGGCTGACGTCTGCACACCCGTTGGGCGACAGACCGCCATCAAAGGCGGTCCGAAGAAGCACCATCCTGCCAACCGAAAATCAGGACGACCCGGTCAGGCCGGAAATCAACACTAGCTGAGGAGATTAAAGGAGAAGAATGTGAATTGCCCAAAGTCAGGAAGGTTTACGAGTGGAACATGATATATGCTCTTGGCAGATAAAAACAGGCCAAAGTCAGGGCCACTCCTCTGAAAATTGGATCTCTAATGAATTTTAATTATGGATAGAAATTATAGCTTAGATGACGCATATAAATTTTTTGATTATTTTAGCTAGAAATCCATACACCTAAAAATTATTGAAAGATGGCGAGTAATATATTGACAATATTTCTGTTTTTAACGACAATTTTTACTTTGCTTGATCAAATTCCGCGTGAGAAACGCCCAAAATCTTTGCGAAAACTCAAGTTAAGCAATGTGCTTTTAGTTTTAGCATTCTTGGTTTTGGGGTTTGAATTGTATAATAACTATGTCGAAGCCGATGAGAAGGAGACGTCTACTGAAAATCTTGATACAGTAAAAAGAAATGTCGTTAATTTAAATACTAAGGCGGAAATTGAATTTGAGAACCTAAACTCTAAATTGGAAGATTTAAATGAATTGGCAGATGATATAGACGATATCGCAGAAAGCACAAGGGAAGCAATTGCTGAACGGGAAGAAAGTCTAAAGGAATATAACCGGATAAGTGAAGAACTTCGTCAAAAGGTGCTAACAGAAAATAGGATTTTAACTGGGAAGAAACCAAGAGTTGCCGCCCTTTCTACTGAATCTAAAATTGAAACAGAAGATTCAATCAGATATCAATACAAGATATTTCTTAAAAATTTTGGGGACAGGGTTGCCGTCGATGTGGAGTACGAAATGTTTACTCTTATTGTATCAGAGGGTGGTGGGATAACTCATCAGTTCAGGACAAATTATTTAGACCCAGATGTGTTAACACTTTATCCTCATTCGGTAAATAAGACATTTCATTTCGTTAATGCAGCCACTCTGGATTCTATGGCACTTGATAGTGCGACCCTCCTACTCACAAGAATAAACGTAGAATGGTTTGATGAATTTACAAATAAAAGAGACCATCACTCTATGAGCTTCTCTACAGTTAAAGTTAACGACCAGTTTGGTCAAACCGGCACAATGAGCGGTCATCTACAAAAGGTTATCGACAGTTACTTAAAGGAAAAAGACAACCCATTTATAATACTTGATGACTGATATAGTGATAAATCGAATCGAAAAGGCAACTAAGGAAATCGCCCAACACTGCGCCCAGCGTCAACCGGGGCTGGGTGATTTGGAACTGGTGATGTCTATTAGTGTCCGGTGTCGCCCCGTCGTCAATGGCCCGAAAGCTCCCGGTAGTCGGTTTCGGTCCATGCCGCCGCGCCGCCCCCTCGTGGGTGGGGTCAAAGTTAGTACCTTCGAATCAATAATGCCCCGGCTGCGTGGGCGCCCCCGTTGGCGGATATGCCATCATACCAGACGACTCAGCAGTGCCGAAATAAATGAAAGCGGCAACAATGAAATGACGCTACCGCAAGGGTCCGCACACTTACCCGGATGATGGTGGCGAGTGGATGATTACCTCAACATCAAGTCGTTCGGTGGCCGCTTAGAATTACCGAAATGACGAGAACGCTACCGCTCGAGCCTGATCTCACATCACAGATATTACGCTACCACACGAACCATTACTTTCTACCTGGCTGATGGCCGCCGTGCTTACTCTTTCACCGTGGAATTAGTTGGTAGCCGTTGAGAATTATTTACAGGAGATGAACGCTACCGCTGAGACCTGAGCACACAGGACACGAATTACGCTACCGCACGGACCATTACTTTCTACTTGGCTTATGGCCGCCGTGCTCACTCTTTCACCGTAGAATTATTCGGTCGCCGTCAAGAATCATTTATCACACACAACCTGATCGCCGAGATATGAGCCTGCAGGACAGCTATTACGCTACCGCACAGATCTGGACACTGATCATTTTTTGAGCCGTAGCGAGCTACATAGTAGCTTGAGCTGGTCGGTAGCCGTCAAGATTTATTCCTTCAGGCCAGGCCAGTATCAGCAACAAGGAATCGATATCATCAACTCATAACATTACCAGCCGCACCAAGATTTCATCCATCCATCATCCACCATAACGGTCAGCCGGATTGCTGGTGGGTGGCGAGGCTGCCCGGCTGGTTGGCGCTGGCGTCAATCTGCAAAAATTCCCCTCCTCGGGGGTTTTTGCAGATGCCAGCCACCCCCACCCAGCCTCGTTGGTAACCGAATTGCTTTTAGTGCTCAATGGTGGCCCCATTCCTGATTCCCCATAGCTACCGCAGCGAGGCTGCCCGCGTCACAGATGACAGTATAGAGCAGTAGGGATTATTTATAAGAGTCAACTCCGATGAAGGAACCTTTCCCGTTACCTTGGACAATCAGTCAGGACTAGAGATTTATTAAAAAAAAAGCACATCCGCCAACACCGTGCATACGCCAACCCGGCGAGGGTGGGGGCGGGTTCTGTTTGGAGAAGGAGTGAGAGGTTAGTGTGTCTCGGTGCTTATAGAGCTAGTCGGTGGTAGCCGGGCTGACGTCTGCACACCCGTTGGCGGAAATAATATACAACCCACTATCTTTCAGGTGTCAATAAACACAAGGCTTACAAATTATTCACAAACCATTACAAGAAGAACTTATCTTGAGTCAACTATTTAAGGCTTCTCTCTTTGTCAAACCTATAGTGATTATAGCTGTGGCTATGGTAATGGTGCCACGACTTGCTCATGCGTGTATGTGTTTACCTACACCAATAACCGAAGAGGGTTCCACGGATAGATATGAAGTTGTGTTTGTAGGTGAGTTGATCGCTATTGAAAGAACTGAAAATATTTTCCCGGACACTCATGATACATTCCCTGTCGAGATAAATTCTTACGTCGTACACGAAACATTTATAGGTTCAGTTCCATTGGGGGATACTGTTCATATTCACCAATTTGGTATTGGTTGTACAAATACTAGAGTAGAGGACCAATTGCATACTAAGTTTTTGATTGGTGGATTCCGAGATGAACGAAAGATCCCAGACTGGCCCAATATGGAAGAATATCTGCAGGCGCAACTGTGTACGCTATCTTATTCAGAGCTGTATGAACCAGAATATAGCAACGCAATTTATGTGGTTCGGAATAGAATAAAAGCTGCACTTGAAAGGGAATTAGCAAATATCTTAGTTTTGCCGTTGGCTACGGTCCTCGTTATTGGAAGTATAATTTTTGTTTATTTTATAAAAGAGTATTAGGATCTTCGCAATATTTTTACATAAATTAATGGCTTGTTAATGATTTGCCCCTAGAACAGTATTTAAAGCGAACTCAACAATATTAGTTTTGATCTGCATAAATATTAATAACGGAGCTTTAAAATTATTAGCAAAAACTGGTTGCCTTATCTATATCCCATATTATAATTTAAAAGGATGTACTTCCGCCAACACTGCGCCATCGTCAAGCCGGCGGTGGTGCTTTTGGATGTCGAAGAAGCCTTAAAATCTACCTTAAAGCCTGCTAGGGTAAAAATGTGGGTTGGTGGAGCCGGCCTGCGGTGGCGCCCCCGTTGGGCGAAAGACGCTTAAGGTAGCCTGCTACCCACGACCGTAAAAAAGAATTGTCAGTCTCAATTATATGGACAAATGTGAAGGAGGTGTGTTTATTAACGTGAGGTTCGGGGTGAAACCGCTGATTTATAGCTGTTTATGAATGATGAGACGGGAATTTGATAACTTGGAAGACATCTGACCTTCCACCAAGTCAATCCCCGCCTCATGCTGACCAAAGATAAAGAGGATAAACTTATTGAGATCTTCGTCACCGTAGATGACTTTCTTAAACTGTTTGGGCGTCATATCGACCGGTTACCCATCCCTAAAACTCGATTCGAAGGCATCATGTGCCCCAGTGAAATTATCGCGATAATAATCTTCTACCAGTATTCAGGATTTAAGTGCTTTCAGTACTTCTACAAACAACAAGTCCAACACGAATTACGGGAGTATTTTCCCCGGCAAGTTTCCTACAAACGATTTTTACGGTTGATCAAAAAGTGTGTCCCCTACCTGTATGTATTTACCAAATGGCAATGCATGCAGTCTGAACATACCGGTGTTTATTTTATTGATTCGAAAAAGCTTCCAGTGTGTCATAATCGAAGGATACACAATCATAAGGTGTTCAAGGACTTAGCGGAGCGTGGTCATACATCGACCGGCTGGTTTTATGGGTTCAAAATCCATCTGGCGATCAATAACTTGGGACAGGTCATGAACTACACCTTTACCTCCGGTAATGTCTCTGACGCGCATCCTGATACGCTACGACACGTACTGCTAAAACTTGCGGGTAAGTGCTACGGGGATAAGGGTTATTTGTCCAGGATATTTGAAGGGCTGTATTTAAAGGGATTGAAACTAGTAACCAAAATCCGCAAAAACATGAAGAACAAATTAATGCCACTCGAGGAGAAATACCAATCATACAAGCGTGCGGTAATTGAGTCGGTATTCGATATTTTAATGACGGTATTCGATATAGATCACACGCGCCACCGGAGCCCTCAAAATGCGATGGCCCACATGCTGGCCGCAGTGGCTGCCTACTCGTTTATGGATCAAAAGCCGGGAGTTTTGATGCCAAAACTGCTTAAATAGCCCGAACCTCACGTTTTATTACTGTCCTTGAATCCCTTTATCTTACCTGACCCTCATTAAAGGCGACAGGATAGGAAAGAGCCCAACAGCAACACGCATAACGACTTGCAAAATTTAAAATATGGAATTACTCCAGGCAAAATCCAATCAGCATGATTGAAATGAACTATCTTAGTTAACTACTGATACGATTAAGGTACTGTTGGACGCCGTAAGAACTAGATTTGAAATTATAGAAGGGAAAAATACATTTTTAATTATGCGGAATTGTAATGGTAGATGAACGACACAGATAAACTAATCGATATCCTCAAAGAGGTACACGCAAGACTGGGGACCTTTGAAGAAACTCAGGCAATGGATAAAGATTTCATAGAACTTCTTTATTTCCGAGCTATGACAAGTATATATCCATTATGCTTAAGTGTAATCGCATTAATTATTTTTATATTTTTTGGGGAGCCCTTTCTTCCGAGAATTTATTTTACAGTTTTTTGTATATGTATTTTCTTTTATCGTAGCTGGTTGCTCTATCATATTATTAAAAAGGATCCTGGAGACTCCTTAATGAAATATCGTGAGTATGCTAGGTATGCGTGGCGTCGATGGGCAGTTAATACTCAATTTATGTGGATTATTACGTTAGTAGGCTGGTTTGGAGTGATTTCAATCGCAAACGAATCGTACGGTTCTTCATATACGATTTTGTTATTGTTGCTAATTAGTGGTTGTGATGAAATAATAATTATGTACGGATTTTATAATCCGAAGATTATTTTTAATCGTTTCCTCATGTATTTGTCTGAGAGTATTTACAACGTTTCTTTATTTGTTACGCCAATCGCGTTGACAGCTACTTACTTTTCTTTTACCACATATACTGTATCAATTATATTTTGCGTTGTTCTCCTGTTAGGTCTAGCAAATTTAGTGTATTTATATGTCGCTAAGCCCTCTGCATCTATCGTGGCAAGTATTAGATATATATTGGAGTTAGCAAACTACGAAAAGATAGGTATGGCAATTGGCAGCCTTGAGGGAGATATACGTGTATCCCGGAGGGTTGATAAAGACTACAATGATCTTCTTGAATCTGGGCAATATCAATATTTATCTGGTATGGCTAGCCGTGTCAATGCGCAAGAAAAAAAAGGTAGGTTTAATAAAGGTAGTAAATTCATATTAATTTTGGGTAGTATCTTTTCTTTTATTATTGCAAATATTGCCGGGCCGCTGATTCAGGAGGCAGCAGTCCCTCCTATAAAAAACGCTGCATGCAAATTTTTGTCTATTTATTGTAGTTAAATCAATTTTTAAGATAGATATACAAAGGTGTAATGTAATATATTTTAGTGTGCTCTTGAATATATAGTTTATATCAGACATTTCATTTCTTCGCCCAACACCGCGCCATCGTCAAGCCGGCGGTGAGCCTTTCGGGTCTCGATGAGGGTTTACATGCTGCCTGGAAGCAGGTTGCGGTCCCATTGCTGGTTGGTGAAGCCGGCCAGCGCCGGCGCACTCGTTGGGCGACATCGGCTAAGGCCGACGAAAGCGGGCAAGTGACTTTGGTAGTTTCGCTTATGTTTGTGTAGGGCAAGTAAGGTAAGACAGGTTGTATTCTAGAGTATCATGATTGTGGCATTGTTTTATTTTAAATTTTTACCGTATACATCAATCTCAGTGTAATGGAGGATAAAGAGGTTCCGTGGGGCAAGTACGTTCCGCGAGAAGTGCCGACGAATTGGTACAGGTACGATCTAGCTTATTCGATTCAACTACTAGAAATATTCATTTCGAATAGTGAAGAACAGATAAAGTCAAGTATTCAAGAATATATGAATACAAAGCGTCAGTCGAAAATTGACAAATTGGATCAAGCTATTAATATAGAGGATGAAGTTAGGCACAAAGAACTTAGTAATAAGCACTGGGAATTAGAGAGTTTATTCAATGAATATTTTCCCAACCTTCAAAGAAGGTCAGCTTTCTTATCCTTGTACGGTTTCTTTGAACATGAACTCGATAAGTTATGTGCACTTTTTAAGAAAACTTACGATTACAAAGTTGAGTTAATGGATATAAGAGATTTGGGGATAGAACGAAGTATAAAATATTTGACCATTGTAGCAGATCTACCTGTTGACAAAGGAGATGATAGGTGGGGGAAAATAAAATCAATCCAAAAAATTAGGAACTTAATCGTTCATAACGATGGTAAGCTTATAGATCTCTGTGGGAATCCAAGAAACACCGAGCGGAAAATAGTTGCTGAAGATGAACTTCTATCGGGAGAAGATCAAGTGTTTTTACATGTAGGTTACCTCACCTATGTTCTAGAAACATTTGATGAATTATTCAAATATATTGATGGTCTGATTCAGAGTTCGTGGTATAGGTTGAATGCGTAGGTTGAATAAAATTTCTTGTATATAGGCAATTGTGACTATCATCGCTGACTATTTTATCTATTCGAAAAACGCTAACAGTGCGTGTAGTCTATTGAGGTAATGATTGATCTACTGTAAACCTCGGCATGGATAAAAAAACACACAAAAAGTTTGAAAACCCCAATTGTTCGTTTATCTTTACATTACAATAGATCTTATGGCACGCAAATGCTTTATTTCGTTCAAATACGAAGATATATACTACAAGAATTACATTCAAAACATTTTGAATGTAAACATGGTAGATAAGTCCCTAAGTAGCCCAATAAATAGCTACAATGAGGAATATATAATGCAGGTTATTCGACGAGACTATTTGTCTGATAGTACAGTAACATTATTTTTGATTGGAAATAACAGTGCTGAGAACTTGGGGTGGAATGAGCAGAGATATATAAAAAGAGAACTACAAGCTTCTTTATACCATGGTGCTGGTAATACAAAAAACGGAATTCTAGGTATCGTTTTGCCTGACATGCATGCATCCGTTTTTGCAGGCGCTTACTATTGCTCAGATTGCGGCGCCAGCCACAGTACAGTTATAGTTGATGACACAACCGTCGTTTCAGAGTTTAGCTATAATTATTACATACCAAATAATAAATGTGCTTGGTATGAGGAGGATAAATATTGTGTGCTGGTGTCATGGGATAATTTTATTCGCAACCCACAGATCTATATTGAACAAGCTTTCGCGAAAAGGACCAGTCCAATAGCAAATAAAACTAAAGTTAGGCCATGAATGCGTTGAAAGATTCTGACTTCCCGAATATATTTATAGCTTCTAATGATGCCTCGCTGAAGTCTCAAAATTTGTATCTCATATATACAAAAGTTGAACTTATTTTATTAATCCTTGCAGCATGTTTGGCCGTATACTCTTATTCGCATACAGAAACTAAGCAATGGCTAAACGTTGTCTCTGGACTAATCTTATTGGCAACACTAATCATAACAATAGTAATTAGGCATAACAGATTTGAAAAGTTTTGGTATGAGGGTAGAGCGCTTGCTGAGTCCGTGAAGACAATATCTTGGCGGTACATGACTAGATCCGAAACTTTTGAAACGGGGGAAGGTAACGTAGATAAAATATTCATTGACCGTATTACGGAATTAAAAGATGAATTCAATAGTTTAGTTCCTGTGATGAAGAACAATCTTTTGAGTCTGCCATTTATCACCCAAAAGATGAAAGATGTTAGGGATGCAACTCTAGATGAGAGAATAAACCACTATAGGTTGTATCGCATACAAGACCAGATCAACTGGTATTCTAGAAAAGCCGAGTTCAACCGCAATTTGAGCAACCAATACTTTTGGCTCCTAATAATATCTCAAGCGCTGGCAATCATAGCGTCAGTTTATATTATTGTGCAGCCGAAAACAAACTTCAATTTTGTAGGCCTGTTTACAACTATCGCTGCAAGTCTACTTACATGGATCCAAGTGAAAAAATACAATGAGCTAAACACTGCCTATTCTACGACAAACATAGAACTGGTCAAAGCTCGAGATACAATGTCCACAATATTAGACGAAAATGCATTTGCTAAATTTGTCTTGGATGCAGAAAATGCTGTATCTAGGGAACACACTACTTGGTTAGCGCAGCGTCGGTAAACACAATATTATGATAATTGAACAGTCTTCATTAAATAATATTGCTCGACTTTCTACTGGGGAGTTCAACTACATTCGTAGATTGAATGAAACAAGAAATATAAGAAAGGAGTACTCCAAAGTAACTGTTTTTCTATCCCATAGCCATGCAGATAAAAAATACATTGAGGATATTCGTATTCTCTTAAACTAGTACAATATTACGGTCTATGTTGACTGGATTGATGATTCTCTCCCTGCGATTGCAAGTGGACTCACAGCTGCAACACTTAAAGCTCGAGTTAGGCAATGCAAGAAATTCATTTTTCTTGCTACGAATAAATCTGTTGAATCTAAATGGTGCAACTGGGAGTTAGGCATAGGAGATGGCGAGAAATATATTGATCATATTGCGCTATTACCACTTTCAAATGGTGGAATTTTCAATGGCAAAGAATATTTTACTATTTATCCTAGAATTGAAAGAACTTCATTATACGGAAGCGATCTCGTTTTGAAGTACCCGGGCGGTATACAACAAGATCTATTTAGTTGGTTGAATAATTAAGAAAAATCGCCCAACATAGTCGCCAGCGTCAACCCGCTGGTGGTGCTGTTGAGGCTCCGATTGAGTTTTATGGGTGACTGTGAGCAAATTAGAGCCAGCAAAGTTAGTTCGTAATGGCGGGCTGCGTGGCGACACCCGTTGGGCGAAACATAAAAAGATTGTATATGCTATCTAAGATTGATAAGTTTTTTTTGAGGTATTTCGTGATTACTAAAAACTTAGAGAAGTCTATACTTGACCTTTATGAAAAAGGTAAGTCTGAAAAATCTATAAATAAGGACGATATTGGTCAATTACTATTGGCTGTAAAAGTTAGACTAATTAAATTTTATGTGGGAGGAATTATTATAGCAGCTATACCAACTCTGCTTAGTGTATGGCTTTTGAGCAACCAGAACTCTATATTAGCAAGACAAACAGAATTTTTTGAGAAGCAGTTTATTGATGATAATTATTTAGAGTATAATAAGATTATCATGGACAATAGTAAGTCTGCCTCCGAAAGAGAGTACGCGGCAAGACAATTAATTACTATCGGTGAAAAACTCCGAGAAAATAATTCATTCAGAAGAGTGAATTTTCGTAGTTCCCATTTAGATGATGTAGACTTGACCGGGTTGGACTTGACCGGTATAAATTTTGATCAAGCATCTCTATCTGGAAGTAATCTGAAAGGTCAAGTATTGACGAGATGCTCCTTCAACCAAGCTACATTAATAGATGTAGATTGTGAAGGTGCTACATTTTACGACTGTTCATTTCATGATGCATTCGCGGGGACATACTTAGATTCGAAAATAAGAGATTCCAAACTAAGATTGAGATATCCAAACTATAATATGAACACAATTAATGGGGTTGGGCTGTTCAAGGGTGTTACTTTTAGTAAATGCAACCTGGACAGTTGGAAAGTAAATTTTGTTGATTTTAGAGGTGCTATATTTGAAAATTGCAACTGGAACGCAAATGGCATTGTCCGGGAGCAAGTTTATGGATCGATATTTATTAATACTTCTGGTCTGTCTGAAAGCGTTCTCGAAAAGTTGCAAGAGAATGGAGCAATTGTGACAATCGCTGATATTGACTACCATCTATCAGAAGCTAAGCGATTATTGTCTGAAGCAAGAAATGAACCGGAACTCTATCATACAGAAACAGGACTTAGTTTGGCAGTTGACTTCTATAGAGAGCTAAGATCAAAGGTGAACTACAATAATGATGTTCGCGAGAATTAAAGCATTCTAAATTTATGTAAAGAAAAATTCGCCCAACATTGCGCCCAGCGTCAACCGTGGCTGGTGAATTTAAGGTTGATTGGTACTATTGCTGTCCGGGTTCGTCCCGTCGTCAATGGACCGAAAGCTCCCTCCCCCTGGTCGGTCGGTTTCGGTCCATGCCGCCGCGCCGCCCCCTCGTGGGTGGGATTAAAGTCACTACCTACGAATTAATGATGCCCCGGCTGCGTGGGCGCCCCCGTTGGGCGACAGCCGGCATCAGGCCGGCCGACCACGTATCTAGGTGAACAAGTTTATATGGAATTATGCAATATTTATTTGCCGAATCATTTCGCTGTCAAATCAAATCACCAAACGAGCATTTGAAGAATTCATAATAAATATTTCGTAGATAGTGCTTATTATGAGTAATAACAACCGTTCACAACAGGATAATACACAGCTCTGTGAATTGTGTAAGTCCAATCCAGTTTCAAACGTTTCTTCTCATGTTATATCTCAATTTTTTATTCGGTCTATGATCAACGTGGACGGCGAAACAAAACGAGGTTTTGGAGCGAGCTTCGAAATTTCAATGTCAAAGTTTGCAAGCGTTTTTTTTGAAAGACGAATCAATGAGGATAAGGTAAAAGTCATATTGGGTAGACAATTAACTGATGATGAGATTGAAGAACTTTCCGATCACTACGCTGAAACACACTGGCTATGCTTGAACTGTGAGAAAAAATTAGAACGAATTGAAAGTTATTTCGAAAAGCAATGCTTTAAGAAACTCTTCACAGAAATTGTACCCCAAAAACCAGGACAGGAATGTTACAGTATTGATGGCAGCACTGGAGTTTTCCGCCTATTTATCTATTCGATATTGTGGAGAATGCATAACCGTGGACTCCTAAATTTCCAACTCAGTAAAAGGGTATCAAATTCGCTTAGACACATCCTCAATAAAAATCTAGATCTAGAGATAAAGGAGGTGATTAAGAATTGCGAACAAAATATTGACGGGATAGCTAAATACCCACTTAGTGTAATCACCACGCAGTATTTTGCAGATGTGACAGCGAACTTAGTACATGTAAGCAGAAATAAAATTCCTAGAATACTAGTTATTAATGAATATGTCATTATATTTTTTGAACGTGCCAAGCAAATCAACAGTTCTGACTTCAATTTTTATGGCTTAACTAAATCTATGATCCAACGGTGTTGCAATCATAATGAAGACCGGTTCCATGTCACTGTAATCCCCTCGAAATTCTTCGACGAAGTAAGGACTGCAGTTTGGCAGAAAAAAGCAAGCGATTTTATATTGGAGCTGAAAAAAAAATATAGCCAAATATCCTATATGGCATTTCGGCAGCCTAAGAACGAAGATCTATCAAACGACTTTGTCCAGGTGTTTTTGGAAGGAGACCTTCCAGAGACGGAGCGATATTCTATTGAACACGTCAAAAAATCGCTGTTGAAGTTTTATGGTAGACAAGGCTTGATTAGATAATAATAGCCGGTGAACCGAAGTTTCAACAAAACATGCATTAATATGGCTACCAACATGTTAAATCTATCCTGGGTTGAAGGAACGACTTCAAGTGTTTAAGGTGGGGTGATAACGCTCATTATATTGTTGCATATTATAAAATGAATTGTAAAAAAAGCACAAGTGCAGAAAATAGATTTATCATCCACCGCAATTGAAAAAGCAATTGACTTGATTAAGGATTTCACAAATTCTTTAATTGGACCAGCTATTGATGAAACTGGTCTGCTATTAAAAGATAGAGTTTCATACTGGAGATTCAAAAATCAATTAAACATCTTATCCAAAGCGAAAGCCATAGTTGAGAAAAATGGCATACAAACTAAAGCAATTTCCTTGAAGCTTTTAGTTCCGCTGTTAGAACATGCTTCTTTAGAGGAAGAAAGTGAACTGCAAAATAGGTGGGCTATATTAATTTCAAATCTAGTAGATGCATCGCAAAATATTGAAAACCATGTTTTCCCATATATATTGAGCCAGTTATCAATAGAGGAATACAATTCTTTACAAGCTACGATAAATGCGAAGCGTGATAGATTAATTAAAGCCCAAAAAGAACTAAAGTCATACGTGGAAACCAAAGATTTAATTAAAAGTGATTATGAATATCAAATTAATAATCTAAGCAAACAATTGAGCGAACTGAGAAGAGAATTAGATTTTGAGGAGGCAACAATAGAACAAAGATTAAATTATCGCAGTATTTATAATCATCATTCTATAATTGAAAGACAACTTTTCAAGCATAACAACCTTGAGAAAGAACTACTTGATTCTATAAAAGAAGTCCAGCAAGAATTGATTGACCGTAGCCTTGAGACCCATCAATTATCAAATTTAACTCGACTTGGGTTGATTCGATTAAAGGTTTTACCAATCGCATTTATTGATAGCCATTCTATACGAAATGAAAGAGAAGAAGAATATTTAACGCTTGAAGATGTAGAAATACAAGTAGATGTGGAAAATGAAAGGTATTACCTTACAGAACTGGGAGAACTATTTATTAGAACTTGCAACGAAAAACAATCGAGTACAAATTAACCATCGCCCAACACTGCGCCATCGTCAAGCCGGCGGTGGTGCTTTCCGGTGTCGATGAAGCTTGCAAAAGATGATCGAATGGTCGTCGAGGTCTGGTTGCTTTTCGGTAAAGCCGGCCTGCGGTGGCGCCCCCGTTGTGTGAAACAATAAAAATGGGAGCTCGGTACCTAAAATTTTACTGTAGTGATATGTTCATATTGATTCTTAGATGAAGGGGTACTATATTCGTTTCGAATACTCATCCCAAAAGCTCTCTTATGCTTCGCTTTAAGCTAATTTTCTTATCACTACTATGCTGTTGCTACATCAACGGCCAAGAAGCCCCCAGACTTGCACTTACTGGGACAAATCCATCTTTCTCCAAGGGTACTATCGATACAGAGCTATTAAGCAGTATTATTCAGTCAAAACAAGAAGAGGTTAAGGAACGACTGCTGAGAAACACAATCATTGCACAATTTAAAAAAGAAGAGAATAACTATACTAAAAGGTTAAACAATTTTACGACGTTCAGTTATATGTATAATCTATTAAACACTATTACTACTGGCAAAAATAAGTCGGCAATGACAAAGCTTGTAATAGAATCAACTTCAGAGTTTGCGTTTATTTATGGTTTAGCCTATTTGAATTTTCCCGATGTCATCACCTCGGCGAAAGCAACGAGTACAAAGAGTGCCAACCAAGATATACAAAATATTGTAATTGGCAATGTTGAGGATTTTAATATTTTAATTGATCTATGCTATGACATAGTTTACAATCGAAAATCAGAGTTGGCAAACTTTATGGAATTTAAAAATCGACTGAGTGACGCCTCCTTTGATATCTGGTATGAAGCGGATAATGCTTATAAAAAAGCTATAGCTTTAGCTACAGATAAAAGTGACGTTGCTACCTTGCAAAGACTTGGAATGTGGCAGCAGACTATAGATGCTAGCTTAACCGAGTTAATAGATCTAGAAACTTCAATTCGAAATACGATTGAAGCTATCGAGTTGCTTGGCGACAACGGCATATCGTCTAAGTGGAACCGAATTATTAATGGTTTTGCTTCATCCGATGGATCTACTCTTGCAGACATTGTAAAAGACTTAATTGCAAAGAATAGTGGAAAATTTGACCCAACGGTTTTAAACTATTTACAAACATTTGAAGAATTTTTATCGAATGATTATGACAACGCTATATATATTTATAGCTTTTACAGAGGACTTGCTAAAAGCAATTTCAAAGATTTTAGTTTGACCGAGGATCAATTTTACGGATTAAAATATATAATTGTCAAATTTATAGAAATTGCAAAAAATCAATATCCGAATGATGCGATTTCGGGAGTACTTGAATATCTTCTTGAAAATACCCTTGTTGAATTTCTTGATAGTAATGGGGACTTAGTTCCCAATGAAGACTTAAGCACCAAAGGTTATATCTACTTAGATGTAGAGTCATTAATTTCGAGTATAGATAGTTGGTTTAATAGTATAAAGCCACGAAAGATTTCAAAATATGTTTCACCATTTTTGATAATCGGTGCAAATTACGGTGTGTTTTTTGATGAAAATCAACTTCTTCCAAGTTCTCAATCTTCCACCATCGGTAATCTCTATTATGCAGTAGAAAAAATAGGTATAAAATATAAAATATGGAATTATAAGTACACTCATTCTTTTGAGCCAGGAGTAAGCGTGAGCTATTATGGTAAAAATTTTAAATGGAGACGTCCACAAGAAGAACCACTGATAAGTGACATTTATGTGTATAGCTATTTTTCAGGAATACTTTACAACCTTGTCGACGTAAAATCAGAGGAAAACTTTGACTATGCATTATTTGGAGGTGGTCTAGGAGTGACGTTTTTTAACGGATTAAATACAAATTTTAGCTTATCCAGTCCGATCACAGACGGATCTATAAATAACAAAAATATTTTTTTTAATGTGGGAATTGATATCCCGATAATAGATTATATCTCCGAATTGACGAAGAGGAGGTAAAATTCACACAACATTGCCTACCACGTACAGCCGCCGATTGAGGTTTTAGGTACTATTGTTTCCTTACAAGCAGACTAAATGTAAGTACATACCCCGATTGCTTATTGGTGAAAGCGGCCGTCGGGTAGGCCCCCGTTAGGTGCAACTAAAACAAAACTTACAATTGCAGATTAAAGTTATAACACATTCAGATCCAATATTACATCAAGTCATTGCCCTTGGT
>NZ_JACIFF010000015.1 GCF_014197245.1 Neolewinella aquimaris
GACCGACCATCCTATCACCTCCGATCTGTCCTAAGTTCAACCGGCGGGTGGGGTGATAATCCCTGGTATTTTTGTTGGGTATGGCACCCAACGGGTGCGCCCACGCAACCGGGGCTTCAACAATACGAAGGAACCAACTTAACCACCTACCAACGAGCGGGGGCGGCGCGGCGGCATGGACCGAAACCGACCAACGGGAGCTTTCGGTCCATTGGCGACGGGACGATCCCGCGGGCTTCTAGGTAGCCAAACCAGCACTCCCCTCCCCCAGCCCCGGTTGACGCTGGGCGCGGTGTTGGGCGCATTAATTTTTGTTCAGGATTTTCATCAACTCCTCGTTGACGTAATAATTACTTTTTCCCAGTTTGTCCTTGCGTAAAAACCCTTGCTGCGCCAGCGTATTCAGGTAGTTGGCTGCCGTCAATCGCGAGACGTGTAGATCCCGCATGACAAATTCTATCTTGGTATAGGGGTGCTGAAATAAGGTATTAAGCAGATCCTGACTATAAAACTTATTTTCCTTCCTAATTTCACTCTTCATCTGCCGCATCAGATTGCGGATGGCATTGATTTTTTCAATGGTCCGAATGGCTGTCTCCCCCACTCCACGTACCATGAAGAGGATCCAATTCTCCCACTGATTCTGCTCTCTCACCTCTTGAAACAGTCGGTAGTATTCACTCTTATAATTGATGATGTAGCTGCTGTGGTACAGAATGGGTAGATTCAGTAGTCCCCTCATGATCAAATATAAAATATTAATGATCCTTCCCGTTCTCCCGTTCCCATCATAGAATGGATGGATGCTTTCAAATTGATAATGAATGATGGCCATTTTGACGAGAGGATCGTAATCGTTAATCTCATCGTCATTGATGTAATTTTGAAGATCGGCCATTAGCCGCATGATCGTATCATAGTCCTGCGGTGGGGTGTAGATCGTGGCCCCAGTTATAGCATTTTTCAATTCTGTTCCCGGGACTCTGCGGAAGCCTGCGTTGTTCCGCTCTATTTCTTCTTGAATGTCAATGATCGTACTGTTCGTGATCAGTCCCCGTGACTTCACTAAGCTGACCCCCTTCTGTAGGGCGCGATTGTAATTCTGTACTTCCTTAGCGGCTAGATCACCGAAGGACTTTAAATCTAGTTCGGCTTTAAAGAGCGCATCTTGAGTTGTAATAATATTCTCGATGGCTGAACTGTCTCTAGCCTCCTGAAGGGCAAGAGTATTCATGAGAATGGACTGACTGGGGATAGAAGCAGCTACTCCCTTCAGTTCAGCCAGCGATGCGTGAACCTGAGGCAGTATTTTCAGAATCTTCCTCGTTTCTAGGGTGGCGTGGTTAGGAATTGATTCTATTGACCAAGTTGGCATAGCATAATTTTTAGGCTAAGCTAGGCAAACTTTACTTTTCAAGCATGATATTTTCCATTTTCTTTACATGAAAAGCCAATATCCACCAACGTGCATATTTTTAGCCCGGGTTGTATACTTGTTGCGCCCAACGTGGGCGCCCACGCAGCCGGGGCTTCATTCATTCGAAGCCACCAACTTCACCCCACCCACAAGGGGACGGCGCGGCGGCATGGACCGAAACCGACCGACCAGCGGAAGGGAGCTTTCGGACCATTGACGACGAGACGAACCCGGACATCACTAGCACCTAACCAACTCCGAATTCACCAGCCCCGGTTGACGCTGGGCGCAGTGTTGGGCGAATTATAAATGAGTCAATCTTCTCGAAAACCCAAATCTTAGAGCTACTTCAATTGTGAGAACTTCGTTGAGACAAAGCTAATTCATGCCTCATAGAAGTTGCAAAATCTTTGTTATTGTTTACTATCCTCAAAATGTCATTTAGAAAATTTTCAATATCGAAACTTTCCGTAGAATCTATTTCCTTTAAAAGAGAGTCCATTAGAGTCAAATTATCGTGGTATAAAACCTTACTTAATTCGATCATGCTTTTAAAGACTGGTAGCGGGTCAATTTCAAAATTGATATTTTTGACCATTACATAATCAACACATTGGGAAATTGAATGGTATGTTGAAACTAATAATCGCATTCTAGGATGTGGATGTGAATCACCAAATTGATAAATGCCTTGATCAAAATCTCTGAATTGGGACATCGAAATGTAGATTGGTAAACAAAGTAATGCTATTGAGTCGCCCATTAATTCTTCAGTAATCAACGAATAATTGATTCTGTCAAAATAATTGTGGATAAGATGGTCAGTCACAGTGAGTGAGGCGTAAATATCCGCATCATATTCCAAGTAGTTTAAGATTCTTTTCTCTCTGTCAGTTAAATTGTGCGGTTTCGTAGATGACAATTTTTCATATAACTTATTATTAAGCTTCTGATTTATGTGTGCGAGTTCATGGTAAAATGAAAAAATCATTGCTAGATCAAACAATAAGCCTTTGAAGTCACCTTCAAACAATCTTGATAGTCGGTCTAATCTCTCTCCTACCCACCGAGAATTATCGTCACAAGTTAGATCGAGAAATAAGTTCTTAGAACGCAAAATGAGGCCAGCATTTATACGAATAATGCCTATTCGGGAATTTGGAATCAAGCCAGCAGCAGCATTAGGGGAGGTTCGTTTAGATATATACCAACATAATTTGACGCTTTCACTACTCAACAACTTTGATACAATTTTTTCAAATCCACCGTATGTACGCAAACATTCATCCTTTAAATTGGACTCAAAAATATTCAATACATCATCTCGAAAAACTCGGTGATAACGTACTTCAGGACAATATAGATTCAATGAGTCTTGCAAATCTACCATGGTAGGATAAATAATGTTTCATAGTTCAAAACCCAAAATTACAATAATTATAAGGTAGATGTAGGTTTAGCTTTCTGACTTTTGATAACCGTGAAATTGGTCGTATGTCATAGTGGAATCTTTGTTTATACCGCCTTTAATGGCGGTCTTTCGCCCAACGTGGGCGCCCACGCAACCGGGGCATTCAATTGGTCGAAGGTACAGACTTTAACCCCACCCACGAGGGGGCGGCGCGGCGACATGGCCCGAAACCGAGGCTTTAGCCGAGCTTTCGGGCCATTGACGACGGGACGTACCCGGACATCAATAGAACCTCACCAACACCCGGCCACTCAGCCCCGGTTGACGCTGGGCGCAGTGTTGGGCGAATTCATCTTTTAACATAGATGCAATTCATGCTAACTTCGTGAACCTGTTTGCCTGTACCTAAAGTATCCACGTACAAAGTCATATTAATTTCTAATTTATCTTCACTAACTGAAATAATCTCTATATAATCATTTTTTGTAATCCCATTACCAACCACTATATATTTCCCATCTTTCGTTATTTCATAGCCCTCGCGATCTACCAATTGGTATCCGCCTACGCTAAAGTCGTATTTACCTTCGGAGAAAATCAAATTTACATTACCAGTATTTAAATCCTTCTGCCGAACTAAACGCCGCTTGTAGAAGTCGTTTAATTCGCGGTAATTCCTATACGCTCTGATTGAGTCTAATTCGGGCTTACTGCTGACAATTTTGCTTAGTGACCATTCTCCGATAATCCTCTGATTTAATCCAAAATATGTATTTGTGTCTAAACTTATGGGAACAAGTGATCCTGTTGAATTTATGTTACCTACTTGACTATTAATATATTTTAATGACAACTCGTTGAAAGGAGTAATTTCTTTTATCTCTAAAATTTCATAATCATAACTATAGTAAGAATAAATCAAAACCGCCCTACCCTCTATAGTCTTAAATGACCAATTCTCCACCTTTTCACCTTTGAAGCAATCTCCCGCGGTACAATTTGATTTTCTGTAATGAACAATGTTAGGGGTGAAAGGAACATATTCAGCTGCTTCGGGAATTATATTAAAGTAAAACTGTGTAGTGTCATTATCTAATCTCATTTGGGTAGGTGTTGAAGTGAGGATATTTATAATTTTGTCTTTTGCTTGTTCAACAGGAGAATTCAACTTATCCACACTTACAAAATGGATAACCTCAGTGCTATCGTTCGGAATGAGAGTCATGTTATCTCCGCCAACTCCTGTTACAGTTCCATTGAAAAGAGAGTCAGCATTCAATTGATCACCTATTAGGCTATATTCAACAGAAACGCTATTTTTTTCATCATTTGGAATCATCGTCATTGTGTCTTGAGTAAAATGCAAGATTATAGGACCAATTACCTTGATAAAATTCTGTTTCTCTGTTGCTTCTTGCTTAACCAATACCCATACAGTATTTTCTAATAATTTGGTTTCACTGTCCAATGAATTATTACAACAAAACATAGTCATCAATAATAGTAGTAGTAGCGAAATTGACCTCATCATCCAAAGATACTACCTCCTGAGATTTATTAACTATTCTCTAATTCCAAGATAATTTCACCCATTGATACCCCCTAACCAGTGCTTACCTAATTGATGGTGTAATTGGTTTGATCCACCCTCCAGGTTCGTTAATTCTTGTAAATTATACAGTGTCTTCGGGCCGGCCTAATGCCGGCTCCTTTCGCCCAACGGGTGTGCAGACGTCAGCCCGGCTACCACCGATCAACTCAATAGGCACCGGAATACTTCAACCCTAGAACCTTCACCAAACACAGCCCGCCCCCACCCTCGCCGGGTTGACGTATGCACGATGTTGGCGGATGTGCTTCTTTTTAATAAATCTCCAGTCCTGACTGATTGTCCAAGGTAACGGAAAAGGTTCCTTCATCAGAATTGACTCTTATAAATAATCCCTACTGCTCTATGCTGTCATCGGTGACGCAGGCCGACCTCGCTACGGTAGCTATGGGTAAATCTGGAATGGTGCCACCACTGAACACTAGAGTCAATCCGGCCACCAAAAAGGCTGGGTGGGGGTGGCTGGCATCTGCAAAAACCCCCGATGAGGGGAATTTTTGCAGATTGACGCCAGCGCCAACCAGCCGGGCATTCTCGCCGCCCACCAGCAATCCGGCTGAAATTCATAGATGATGATTGATGATGAATGGATGAAGTCGTTGGTGCGTCTGATAATGTTATGTGAATGACAGCGATTCTTTGTTTTTGATCCTGATCTGGCCGGAAGAAATAAATCTTGACGGCTACCGACCAGCTCAAGCTAACTAATATGTAGCTCGCTACGGCTCAATAAATGGTGAGTGTCCAGATCTGTGCGGTAGTGTAATAGCTGCCCTGCAGGCTCATATCTCGGCGATCAGGTTGTGTGTGATAAATAATTCTTGACGGCGACCGAATAATCCTACGGTGAAAGAGTGAGCACGGCGGCCATCAGCCAGGTAGAAAGTAATGGTCCGTGCGGTAGCGTAATTCGTATCCTGTGTGCTCAGGTCTCAGCGGTAGCGTTCGTATCCTATAAATAATTCTCAACGGCTACCAACTAATTCCACGGTGAAAGAGTAAGCACGGCGGCCATCAGCCAGGTAGAAAGTAATGGTCCGTGCGGTAGCGTAATTTCTGTGATGCAGGTTCAGGCTCGGGCAGTAGCGTTCTCGTCCATTCGCTAATTCTAGCCGGCAACCGAACGACTCAACGCCGAGGTGATCATGGTTTCGACCATTTCTTGGGTGAGTTTGCTGACCCGTGCGGTAGCGTAATTTCTTGGTTGCCGCTCTTGATTATTTCGGCACTGGTGGGCTGTCTGGTATGACGGCATATCCGCCAACGGGTGTGCAGACGTCAGCCCGGCTACCACCAATTAGCTCCATAAGCACCGAGACACACCAACCTCTCATTCCTTCTCCAAACAGAACCCTCCCCCACCCTCGCCGGGTTGGCGTATGCACGGTGTTGGCGGATGTGCTTTTTATAATTAAATCTTTAGGCCTGGTCGATTGCTCAAGGTAATCGGAAAGGGACCTTCATCAGTATTGATTCCTACAAATAATCCCTCCCGCTCACCCCTCTCGTTTGTGACGCTTGGCCAGCCTCGCTGTGGTAGCTATGGCTTGATCTGAAATGGGGCCATCATCGAGCACTAAAGATCATCCGACTACCCGGGAGGCTGGATGGGGGTGGCTGGCATCGGCAAAAACCCCCGATGAGGGGAATTTTTGCGGATTGACGCCAGCGCCACCCAGCCGGGCACATTCGCCACCCACCAGCAATCCGGCTGAAATTAATGGTGGATGATGAATGATGGGTGGATGAAGTCATTGGTGCATCTGGCAACGTTATGTGAATGATATTGATTCCTCGTTGCTCATCCTGGCCTGGCCTGAAGGGGTAAATCTTGACAGTCACCGACCAGCTCAGGCAAGTATGTAGCTCACTACGGCCCAATAAATGCTGAGTGTCCAAATCCGTGCGGTAGCATAATAGGTGTCCTGCGGGCTCAGATCTCGGCGGTAGCGTTCGTGTCCTATAAATAATTCTCGACGGCTACCAACTAATTCAACGGTGAAAGGGCAAGCACGGCGGCCATCTTCCAGGTAGATATGGTGGTCCATGCGGTAGCGTAATTAGTGTCCTGCGTACTCATGCCTCGGCGGTAGCGTTCGTCTCCTTTAAATAATTCTCAACGGCTGCCAACTATTTTGACGGTGAAAGGGTAAGCACGCCGGCCATCTTCCAGGTAGAAAGTGGTGGTCCGTGCGGTAGCGTAATATCTGTGCCGCGGGTTCAGGCTCGGGCGGTAGTGTTCTCGTCCATTCGCTAATTCTAGGCGGCTACCGAATGAGTCAGAACTGAAGTAGTCGTCTATTCGACCATCATTCGGGTGAGTACGCTGACCCTTGCGGTAGCGTCATTCCTTGGTTGCCGCTTTCGTTTATTTCGGCACTGCTGAGTCGTCTGGTATGATGGCATATCCGCCAACGGATGTGCAGGCGCAACCCGGCTACCACTGACTAGCATGACGGGTAGTGGAACTCACCAACCCTAGATACTTTACCATACAGAGCCCTCCCCCACCCTCGCCGGGTTGGCGTATGCACGGTGTTGGCGGATGTGCTTCTTTTTAATAAATCTCTCGTCCTGGTTGATTGCTCAAGGTAACCGGAAAGGTGCCTCATCAGGATTGTTCTTTACAAATAGTTCCTGCCGCTCTACCTCTCGTCGGTGAGGCGGGCGACCGCGCTGCGGTAGCTATGGATTGATCTGAAATGGGGCCATCATCGAGCACTAAAGGCAATCCGGTTACCATCGAGGCTGGGTGGGGGTGGCTGGCATCTGCAAAAACCCCCGAGGAGGGGAATTTTTGCAGATTGACGCCAGTACCAGCCAGCCGGGCATCCTCGCCGCCCACCAGCAATCCGGCTAGAATTTATGGTTGATGATGGATGGATAAAATCTTGGGGCGTCTGGTAATTTTCTAAGTTGCTGATATTGATTCCTTGCTGCTGATCCTGACCTGACCTGAAGGAATAAATCTTGACATCGCCCGAGTAGCTCCATTCTAAAACCAGATCACGCTGCCGGCTATCTTCCAGGTATGAAGAGTTGTCTGTGCGGTAGCGTAATAAGTATCCTGCATGCTCAGGTTTCGGCGGTAGCGTTCGTGTCCTATAAATAATTGTCAACGGCTGCCAACTAATTCCACGGTGAAAGGGCAAGCACGGCGGCCATCTTCCAGGTAAAAAGTGGTGGCTCGTGCGGTAGCGTAATTAGTGTCCTGTGTGCTCAGGTCTCGGCGGTAGCGTTCATCTTCTGTAAATAATTCTCAACGGCCACCATCTAACTCAACGGTGAAAGGGCTAGCACGCCGGCCATCTTCCAGGTAAAAAGTGGTGGTTCGTGCGGTAGCGTAATAGCTGTGATGTCAGATCAGGCTCGAGCGGTAGCGTTCTCGTCAATTCGCTGATTCTAGGCGGCTACCGAACGACTTGATACGGAGGCAATCATCCTCTCGACCATCATCCGGGTAAGCATGCTGCCCCCTGCGGTAGCGTAATTTCTTGGTTGCCGCTTTCTCTCATTTTTCGGTGATGCTGAGCCGTCTGGTATGATGGCATATCCGCCAACGGATGTGCAGACGCAGCCCGGCTACCACCGACCAACTAAATAGGTACCGAGGCACACTAACCTCTCACTCCTTCTACAAACAGAACCCTCCCGCACCCTCGCCGGGTTGGCGTATGCACGGTGTTGGCGGATGTGCCTTTCTTTTAAATAAATCCTTAATCCTGGTCGAACGTCCAAGGTAAGCGGGAAAGCACCTATATCAGTTTTGTTCTTTACAAATAATCCCGGCCCCTCTACCCTGTCATCTGTGACGGTGGCATCCATACTGCGGCAGCTATGGGTAAATCTGGAATGGAGCCACCTCTGGGCACTAGAGTTAATTCGGTTACCAGCGAGGCTGGGTGGGGGTGGCTGGCATCTGCAAAAACCCCCGAGGAGGGGAATTTTTGCAGATTGACGCCAGCGCCACCCAGTCGGGCATCCTCGCCGCCCACCAGCAATCCGGCTGAACTTTATGGTGGATGATTGATGATGGATGGATAAAATCTAGGTGCGACTGGTAATTATTTGAGTTGATAATATCGATCTCTTTATGCTGATTCTGGCCTGGCCGGAAGAAATAAATCTTGACGGCCACCGACCAGCTCAATCTAATAATCACTTCAATGCGGCTGCTTAAATACTGAGTGTCCAGTGCCGTGCGGTAGCGTAATAAGTATCCTGCGTACTCAGGTTTCGGCGGTAGCGTTCGTGTTCTATAAATAATTCTCAACGGCTACCAGCTAATTCAACCTTGAAAGGGCAAGCACGGCGGCCATCTTCTTGGTAAAAAATGGTAATCTGGGCGGTAGCGTAATATGTATGATGCAGGTTCAGGTCTGGGTGGTAGCGTCCTTGTCCACTCGCTGATTCTAGCCGGCTACCGAATGACTCAAGCCTAAAGTGATCATCCTCTCGACCATCATCGGAGCAAGCATGCGGAACCTTGCGGTAGCGTAATTTCTTGGTTGCCGCTTTCATATATTTCGGCACTGCTGAGTCGTCTGGTATGATGGCATATCCGCCAACGGATGCAGCCACGCAGCCGGCCTTAGCCGGTTGGCGTGGCTGCTGTGTTGCCCGCATATTATTAATTATTTTAAATCATAACAATCTAATTTAGGCGGTAAGCTAACTTATATTTTTCATGGTACATCTGATCTTCTAAATATTTATGTATTGTTATTTGCCATTGCAGAAAAATTCTAATCGTTCTTTCGTCTAAGCCAATTGGAACATATATTATTGCTAAATCATCACCGCCATAGATATTACCTATGCCATAGGCTGCAAACCCATATGTCTCTCCAGAGTACTTCAAGTTTTGTGTAAATCTTCTAAATTCGTTATGAAAATCTTGAAATTTTGCAAGTGACGTATCTAAGCTTGCCTTTTCCCGTAAGAAAATATCATACGACTTGGCTAAATTTATAAGTTCACGGGCTCCGTATGTCAGACGATAATTGTTTTCATCTGTCAATCGATAGGTATTTATCGAGGAACTTAAAGCATCTACTGCCTGAGTAAATTTATTATTTTCTGCGGATCGATACGATAATGAATATACTAAATCATCAATACCTTTCTTGATTGGAACAGGGACATTGACGTTATCATCCGTGGTAAAGTGTAATTTGATAATTCCTTCAAATGGAATTTCTCTTGTATTGAAAGTTTCGCCAGTTATTACACCAGACAAATTTGAAAGTGCATTGAATGCAGCCCTAACCACACTAGGCTTTAATAAATTATCATCAACTTTCTTCTTTATTGGTATGTATATAGGACTATTGTTATATATTAATCGTAATGAGTCTCTACTATTCGCTTTTCTTGAAAATTCAACTGAATTGAGAGGAATGTCGAAATCTGAATCAAACAGCAAATACTCGTCGTCGTTTTTCTTTTGTGTTTCTAAAAGATCATTTAAAAGTTTTGTTGCAATTGTACTGTTGATAGCCGTATTGATGTAGCCTTCCAAAACATTATTTATAGCATCTTGCTGTTTGTTCTGTTTGATAATTTTCACTTTAATACCAACATTCGTGATTTTATCAAGAGCTAAGAGAGACGTCAGCTTATTTTGAACCAATCGGTGTACGCTATTTTTATCTTCGATTGTTTGTTGATATAGTTTTGAAAAAGTGTATTTTGGCAATGGTTTATCTACTCCACCCTGCCATTCATAAAAATTGACTTCCAAGTGAATATAAAATTCACCTTGCGCCGATGTCCAATATATAAGTTCATCAAGATTAACTGAAGTATTACTTAGTCGAGTTACGAATCGATTTATTTCGCTATAATCGATGTTATCTGCATCAGGAAATATTCCGTCCAAGCCTGGTGGAAGTTCGCTTCTTTCTTGTCCAACTAAGTTGACCGGAATAATTATGGCAAATAAAGTAAAAGCAATAAAGAACAAGTATTTTTTATTGGCGATTGAATTTAAGGATATAGTTGCTTTCATCTCGAATAGTAGAATTGACGGGTTATGTTTTACTAAGTAGGATGACCAAATCTACTTTACAAGTTCATTGCCTAAGTGTCAAGTTATTACTGGTACTTGGCGTAAAAAATTGTAAAGTAAATTCAGTTCAAGTACTTACCAGTCATAAAGTTAAGGAACAGTAACAAAATTAGTATAAGCTCAATAGCGTATCTTACTTTACTTCATAACTATCCACTAAGAAATATTGAAAGGTAGTACTGTACTAGTTGCGGGCAACGGGTGCGCCCACGCAGCCGGGGCTTCAAGGATAGAACCGAGCAGCTTCCAGTCAACGAAAAGGGGGCGGGGCGGCGGCATGGGCCAAAACCGACCAACGGGAGCTTTTGGCCCATTGGCGACGACACGACCCCGGACTTCCAATAGCAATTACCTGCTTCCAATCACCCAGCCCCGGTTGACGCTGGGCGCGGTGTTGGGCGCATTTTACCTTTTGGTAGTTACTAAAAGTACGTTTTAACCGCAAATTCGAATTGGTCAATGAATATCCGTTTGAAAGGTGTAATATTGTTTCTCTCGTAAAATATTAACATCGCTTTCTTGTAGTCAATCGAACTTACGGTCCTAAACGATAATGGACAGTATTTATGACCGATTAACAGGGCATTACTGGTTATTCTCGCTGTTCTTTTGTTTCCGTCACTAAACCCCTGGATGTAAGAAACCAATACCAAGGCAAGTAAGGCTTTATCAAATACGTTGGACTTCGAATTAATAAGATGGCACATTTCAATAAAGGCCTCTTTGATCTGAAATTCATTGTCTAATGGTCGATAGTTCGTTCCCGTGATTCCAACTCTTCTGCTTCGCAAATTCCTGTCGATTCCCAGCTCATTAACCAGAATACTATGAATGTCCTCAATACGTCTAACGGATAGAATTTCAAGATAGGTGGGATTATCAACAATGAAATCAATCGCCTCTTTATGGTTTAGCAGCATTACCGCATCATCCTTCGTCTTGCCGGCCGCAGTTTCCTTATCCTTCAGTAGTCTTTCCGTTTCCAGTAAGGTGTAGGTATTACCTTCAATTTGGGAAGATTTCCAGCTCAGGTCAATGGCCAACCTTTCCACCTCCTTTTGGTATTGGGTGGGGCTGAGTCCAGACACATTTTTTCTATACTCACCCTGAAGTGTCTCTAATTTTCGATACTCTTCATCAGTGAAGAGGTCAACTCGGTGCAAATCCTCACGAAGTAGTTTGTGGTTGAAAGCTTTTTGAATATCCCTTTCATCAATATCTTGTTGAAAGTATTCGTCAATGTCGATAGAGTGGAGTATACTATAGGACTTACTCAATGAATAGCTTGTGTATCTATTGAGCCCTTCTTTTTCAATCAGCTTTTTATCGACCAGCTGATCAAGTACCCTTTTAGTAGTCTTGGCACTCTTGGTGGATTTTATTCTGTCGTGAATCTCGGAGGAAGTAAGTCCAGATTGACTGGAAAGAAGTTTAAGGATTTGTGCTTGTAGGTCCATTAGAACAATCTTATCGGACAAAAATACTGTTTTAATCGGACATATTTATCGTATTTTGTCCTTTCACGAAAACATTTTTGTCCCTGAACAAGTAGTAGCACGTCATCAGGGTTTGATCATCATCACCTGCTGGACACCACGAGCACGGGTTCGTTTTTCTGGTCGATGCTCCTTGGAACTTGTATTCTCTGTATGCTATGGTAGTGGTTGCGCCCAACGGGTGTGCAGACGTCAGCCCGGCTACCACCGACTAGCTCTATAGGCATCGAGACACACTAACCTCTCACTCCTTCTCCAAACAGAACCCTCCCCCACCCTCGCCGGGTTGGCGTATGCACGGTGTTGGCGGATGTGCTTTTTTCTTAATAAATCTCTTGTTCTGATCGATTGTCCAAGGTAACTGGAAAGGTTCCTTTATCAGAATTGACTCTTATAAATAATCCCTACTGCTCTATACTGTTATCCGTGACGCGGGCAGCCTCGCTGCGGTAGCTATGGGGAATCAGGAATGGGGCCACCATTGAGCACTAAAAGCAATTCGGTTACCAACGAGGCTGAGTGGGGGTGGCTGGCATCTGCAAAAACCCCCGAGGAGGGGAATTTTTGCAGATTGACGCCAGCGCCAACCAGCCGGGCAGCCTCGCCACCCACCAGCAATCCGGCTGACCGTTATGGTTGATGATGGATGGATGAAATCCTAGTGCGTCTGGTAATTTTTGAGTTGATGATATCGATTACTTGTAGCTGATCCTGGCCTGGCCTGAAGGAATAATCTTGACGGCCACCGATCAGCTCAAGCTAATGTGTAGCTCACTACGGCTCTCTGGAGACTAAGTGTCCAGATCCGTGCGGTAGCGTAATTAGTGTCCTGCGTGCTCATGTCTCGGCGGTAGCGTTCGTCTCATGTAAATAATTCTCAACGACTACCAACTAATTCAACGGCGAGAGGGTAAGCACACCGGCCATCTTCCAGGCAAAAAGTGGTGGTTCGTGCGGTAGCGTAATATCTATGATGCGGGTTTAGGTTTGGGCGGGAGCGTTCTTTTCTAATTGCTAATTCTAGCCGGCAACCGAATTACTCAATGCCTAGGTAATCATCCTTTCGACCATTTCTTGGGTGAGTTTGCTAACCCGTGCGGTAGCGTCATTTCTTGGTTGCCGTTTTTATCTGTTCGGCACTGCTGGGCTGTCTAGCATGATGGCATATCCGCCAACGGGGGCCTACCCGACGGCCGCCAACACTAAGAACCACTTTGGGTGGTGTATTTTAATTTAGCCTCTTTCAAACCACAAATAGCACCCGAAAGCTTACCCGGCGGCTGTGCGGGTAGGCGGTGTTAGATGCATGTTTTTCGAATGCGCACCTTAGCCCCAAATTTCTTTACGGGATGAATTCGATATCCTTTGGCTGTAGAATTGAGAATCCTTACAAACTTATCGTTAAGGTCTTTTTTAGCTCGATTTTCGCAATTTCTTTTATTCTTTGTTTCATTAAACTCGACGATAAGTTCGTTTTGGTTAAATTTTATGACCAATGAGTCAATATCTGTAACATCTCTTTTGCTGGGTGGCTTAGAATAGTCGTATATCCGTATTCGATCTAAACATGCTACGGTAAATCCATCAAATCTTCTTGAAGTCGCTTTTTGAATGTGTTCAAGTTCTTTAACGCGGTCTTCATTCTTTTGAAGAAACTTTTCTTTTTCGGTTTCAATCAATTTATCTAATTCATTTGTCCCATCAGGATAAATGATTCCAAAGCTAGTTGTTTCGTGATAGTTATCTAAATCAAAATAGAATTTGTCATGAATAAAGAGTCGAATGATTGACCAAGATATATTCTTAAAAAATTTCTTATCAGCCCTAAAGTGCTGTTGTTGAAGATCGTGTGACAGCAATCCTAATACTGGCAATAATATTTTTTCACGTTTGTCATTATCTATTCCTTCGCTTTCTAGACCTTTAACTATAGCTTGGGTGATAGGCCTATGAATTGCGACTACTTCCAACAGTTGCTTACGATCTACAATTTGAGTAAGATTAACTGTATGTGTAAGTAACAATCCAATTTTATTGATATCAAACGTTTCAGTTTCATAATAGATATCTAGAACCGTTTCTCTTGTAATACTATTAAAATCTATGCTGGATTCGAAGCTTCTATCTATTGACTTAATTTGTTGTAAAATATTAAAATGATCTTTAATCTTTTGACCTTTCGCTAAAATGTACTTCTTTCGAATTATGTGTCGTAGATGAGTGATACTAGGGTTCGATAATCCTTCCAACAAGGCAGTTTCAACAATATCTTTAAAGCTTAAATCTACTAAATTATTTAAAGCTCTCACTTCGTAGGATCGCTGTAAAGTCTGCGCTTGAGTTGATAAATATAATTTGTCGTAAAGCAGATTAGTTAGAGGATCGTAAAGTTGTGAAAGTTTCCTTCCTTGAAACTTATCCACGTTGAAGTCGAAAGAAAGTATAGTTGACAATATATCAATTGAGACTGGCAGATGGGAATTTTGAGTATCTAATGCTATTATTGATAAAGTTCTTATATTACTATACAAAGTTTTTAAACGAACTAACTTCAATTGATCGGTTACACCTTCAATAGTTGAAGCAGGCATCAATAATAATTTATAAAGGCTCGTATATTTTAATTGCTTTGACTTGTTTCGAGGAAATATTTTGCTTATTCTGTATAGAGATATGATGTGGTGAAATTTTATGTAATCAAACCTGTCGATCACCTTACCAGCCCATACCTTTAAATCTTTATCTAGTATATATTTCGACAAGTATGACTTAAAGCCTCTTCTCTTGACAGCATGGAGCATCAATGCCTTTTCGTCACCAATAGTATGTTTGCAATGGCCAAGATTTGATAATAAGAACCAAGTCTTCAATATTTCGTTGCCACCATAGTTTACACCTTTGATCCTGAGTCCGCCTTGAGAAGTAGTTGTCCCTTTGAAGGAATTTTCAACTAATTCGGAAATCACCGATTGAATCATTAGGTAGTCGTACCTGGTGTGATGTAAAGTGTTAAAAGTATAAGACAATAATCCGAGGTGGTTAATATCTTTCTGTCTATCGATCTCATTAACCCTGATAAATTTTTCATACAAATCACCAGCGGCTCCAATGAAATTTACGCTTACCTTTCCAAACAAGGGTGAAAAATCCTCGATCCGTACTTCACTCATTATCTATATTCTGTAATGTTGTTTATTGGTTGCATCTAACGGGTGTGCAGACGTCAGCCCGGCTACCACCGACTAGCTCTATAGACACCGAAATACACCAACCTTTCAGTTCTTCCTTAAACAGAACCCTCCCGCATCCTCGCCGGGTTG
>NZ_JACIFF010000016.1 GCF_014197245.1 Neolewinella aquimaris
GTCAAAGAGATTAAAAAATAAAAACACCACTGTACGGCACCCAACACCGCAGCCAGCGTCCATGCGCTTAGGCGCACGTCGTGGCTGCACTCGTTCGGCGCAACCGCAGCCACAACCACAACACAATAGCTGGCTAGGTGCGGGTTTGGTCCTACAGATAAACTCAGCCACGGGTACACAGAAAATTAAACAATCAGGGCAGCTAAACGAACTGATTTTAATGGCAGTTTATCCTATTATCAGCTCCCGCACGAGGTAGGCGCTACATGACGATGAATACCATCGAAAGTGCTCTTGGTCATTGTTGAAAAGGACACTGCGCGATGGAGATTTATTATTACGACATCAGCACAGGGCAGCTAAGAGCACTGATTTCAGCGGCAGTTTATCCTACTATAAAGCTCCCGCACGGGGTAGGTGTCACAGGAGACAGCGAGACAACCTCTTGACCAAACTTGTCGTTTATACTGTTTTACAATCAGTTATTTTAAAACTCGATGCTATGCAAACCGTGACCTTGGAACTACCCGATGCAGTCGACCTCGGAGAAGTCAGGTTGATGATCTTCGCTTCTCTTTTCGGTAAGGGGACGATCTCTTCCGGTAAGGCAGCTGCTCTGCTCGGAATGAAGCGAACGGACTTTTTACTAGCCGTAGGGCAGTACGGCATTAGTGTTTTCAGTGATGATGAAGATGATTTGAAGCGGGCGACAAAGATCCGTTTATGAGAGCAGTTATTGCTGACACCAGTTGTTTGATCATCTTTACGAAGCTGGACCAACTCGACATACTAAGGGATACTTTTCAGGGTCTTGCAACTACGGATAAAGTTGCCGAAGAATTTGGTCCGCTACCAAACTGGATTAACGTTACTACGGAGTATGATCGAGGACTCTACACCGAACTTTCCCAAACTTTGGGGATTGGTGAATCAAGCTGTATTGCTTTGGCTGCCGGAGAGCAAGATGCACTATTGATAATAGATGATCGACAGGCCAAACGAACCGCGGAAGGAATTGGAGTAGAGTGCATCGGAAGTTTAGGCACTCTGTTGATTGCAAAGCAGCACGGCGTCATTGACCAGGTTGGGCACCTCTTGGATGAAATCCAGAAGACTGATTTTAGGGTATCGAAGAAAATTATAGATACGGTACGACGATTGGCCGGGGAACTTTAGACTTTTAAAGAAAATGCGCCGAACACCGCGCCCAGCGTCAACCGGGGCTAAGGGAGGGGAGTGTGGGTTGGTTTCTGTTTGGCCCGCGGGTTCGTCCCGTCGTCAATGGCCCGAAAGCTCCCGGTGGTCGGTTTCGGTCCATGCCGCCGCGCCGCCCCCACTCATTGGCGAGGTTGAGCTGGTTGATTTGTATTATTGATGCCCCGGTTGCGTGGGCGCCCCCGTTCGGCGAAACTGATGCATAAGACCACCTTTATATACGTCAATACTTTTTACACTATAGTGTTGAAAATAATAACTCTTGAGTCTTGTCCACAGTCTAAAATTAAGGATGAAATAAATTACTTGACAATAACTGCTTTTTATGGTGACAGTTAATAACATTGAGAAAGCCAATCAAATAACCAATATTTGGAATAGATACATTTATAGATATAAATTTTTTGGTAAACAGTTACAGTTTACCGATGATATTCGAACAAATTATTTTGGTGAGATTTTGACTCAATTCCATGACATGTGCATGGTTTTAGATCAAAGGCATGACGAGAGTGCTTCGTACGGTAAAAGGATCTTGTATGCTATTGGCTTACTGCAGGCGATTTATGTTCAACAAGATTTGATTGAGGAAATACACATAATTTTTAAAACTGGTGTAGATAAACAAATATTGAATAAAGACGAGAATTACGTTATCAACCGAAATATTCGTAATGAGACAGTTGGCCATCCTATAAGGAAATCAATTCAACGCCCAACTAGCCTTGGACCACAAAAGCAACCAGGTAAGAATAAACTACTATCGTCTACTCTGTTCGTTCATGATACAACAGATAGAAAAATTGTATACGGAAGATATCATAGAGATAGCAATTTTAAAATGGAAGCAAAAATTCACTTTTGGAAGGATGTATCACAACGGCACAATAAATTTATTGAATCAAATTTAGATTTTATATTAAAGAAGATCGGAATATTATTGGAAAACTTTGGGAAAAATCTTATTGATCTGTACCAAACTTTTAATATAATGCCTTTTAATAGTTTAGTAACTGTTGTTGAACGCAGATTTGAAAAAATACTGCTCATTGAGTATGTTTTCGATCCTTTAGTTTTAAATAGAGCTAATCTACACTCACATTCACATCCCCGATATCAAAACGTAGTAGGTCAATTCTATAAAACATTAGAAGACTGGCTGACTGAGGAAATTCAATCAATCGAAGAATTAATAGGTGAAGCATTGCGTGAAATCCCTTTTCACCGGGAAATTTCATCATCAAATAATAATAATGAAGTTTATAATACTGATCTATATAGTATAGAAAGCAGACTGCCTGGAGAAATGAAAGGATGCACTTATGACCTGGGTAAGCTTGTTGATCGCAATCATGGCATGTGGGAATATTTTTATACTACCCTCAAAAGCAAATGTATTAATCAAGATCCCATCTTAAATGAACTGGAATTTCTTCGAGCAAGTAGACTAGACGAATTTGAATATTGTTGTTCGTTCTTTTATATCGAGCGGCTGCTCAAAGAGACATGTTAAGCTTAAAAGAATAATAAATGAAATATTCAGACGACCAACAATTAGTAAGCATTTCTTGGCTGGAACTAAAACCAAATGAACAAATTGGAGGCAATATTGAAAGCTTCGAAGACTACTACAATCGTTTAAGAATGAAGCATCTATATAGTCATATACCTAAAGAAGTTTATGAACAGTGGATATGTCCATTGCATAGTAATTGTGACACAAGGGAGAACTACGGTTGGATAAACTATAGGTATGCAACTTTTGATCTTGTCGAAATAGAAAGCGAGTTGATACCTAAATTAAACGTTATTCCCGGCTATAGATCTTACGTTCACGATTTGTCCGAATTAAATAGCTATAACGACTTTAAGCATTCTAAACAGGATGTGAAACACTGGATGCAAAATAGGAGCTGGAGAGTACCTCCGATTGTATTAGATTGTTCAACTGTAGACTTTGGGGCTAAACCTCAGTGGAGCCATATCGAAGGAGAATATCAGCTTATAGAAGGACATTCTAGGGTAGGATATTGGAAAGCAATAAATAAATTTTCTAACGGTTCACTTAGTTTTAATAACACTAGACACTTTATCTGGATGATGAAATGCAACCAAACAGTTAGAGAAGAGAATTATCAACAGACCAATAGCGACGAATTTTATTTAGATCAAATTTAAGTTTATACCCTGCAACAATGAAAATAATTATTCGCCGAACACTGCCTACCACGTACAGCCGCCGGTTGAGCTTTTCGGTGCTATTAGTCCTTTAAAGGCAGCCGAATTCAAAGTGGCTACCGGAATGGTTATTGGTAGCGGCGCCCGTCGGGTAGGCCCCCGTTGGGCGAAATAGCCGACATTAGGCCGGCAACAATAAGAACTGTGAACCAATTTTGACTTTTTTAAACGCTATTACATGGTATATCCATAGAAAATGGAATTAATATTTGTCTAAAATGATATCAAAGAAGCAAGTAAAACAAGTATTAAGACAGTCATTCCATTCTTTTGAAAGCTGTTTCGATGTGATTATGTGCTTAAAATATTACCGTAGGAATAAACTTGATATTGGTACACTAACTGATGGATTGGTGAATTTCCAATTTGTGATGGCCCAACAGCTTTACGAATTGGAACACTTATATAGAATTATAAAAAAAGAGTTTAAGCAGCTCAATAGAAATCGAAGTCGTTTGAGCAAACCTTACTTTAAGCTAAGAACTTCCACACTCAATAAGTACCTTGAAGCTGTCGATAGCAGCATCTTAATCGGGAAATCACTTGGTAACGCCTTTACTTGGTTTTTTTATCAGTTTGACCAGAACCTTCTTGTAAAGCATATGAATGAGGAGAGAAATTTTCATCCCACCTACGGAAGCGGTGCAATTGCGGAGATCGAGTTTTTAAAAAGGGCGCTAATTTCAAAGGGTAGATACTTACTTTTATACCATGGGATTTGTGATATGCTTAGAATCGGAGATTTTTCAGTTATCGATCTTAAAACATTGCGAGTCAATGAAATATTAGAGTTGAAGTCACAAAAACTTGACGCTACTCACTTCAACTTAAGCTTATATTGTTATGGTAAATCAAACTCATTCATAGGGCCCGAGAACATCAAAATTGGAAGTCATGTACGTGAATTATTTGAAGGTAAAGTTTATAAAGAAAGACTACAGCGACAAATAAAAAAGATAAAGAACTTGATGAAAGATCAGAAGCTGAAAAAAGATTACCAAACCGTAATATCTTCTCAATCGTATCTTCCCGAGTTGTACAAAAAGTTAGAAAAATGTAAGATCGGTGAAACTAAGCATGTGAAATTAGGTGATGGATTAATCGTCAACTATTCAAAAATTTGTAAAGAGTTTCTGCCGCTCAAGCAGGTCGAAAGATTAAAAATTATTGAGCCAAATCGTAATGTTATGTACCAAATGATCAACTCTACGATGACTCAATATAAGGAATTAAATTATCCGCTATTTGGGCCAATTTTATACCACAATAATGCTATTATATATCATCCTGGAACAATGCCATTAATTTGGTATCAAGTTGATACTACTTTTTTAAAGGATCTGTATTTCGGAAGGATTTGTCTTACAACCATCTATAATCCGGCTGTGTTTATCGATGAATTAAGCAGAATTGATTACCAATACAAGATTGAAGATAGGGAGTTAATTATTTACAGGCCTACTAATGGTCAAAATTTGGTTTTAAAAGACTATATGTACTTTGTTGATTTGGTTTCCATATATTTTATGAAGGAATCAACTGTATCACGATTGCTAAATGAATCTGTTAAGCATATTGAGGGAAACAATGTCATCAATGCCAAAGTCGAACTTCAAATCAACACTTTGGTAGACATTTAATTAATATTCGCCCAACATTGCGCCATCGTCAAGCCGGCGGTGACGCTTTTGGGTTTCGATAAAGGCTCAATAAGGCTACATTGAGGTTGGTTGAGGTCAGGATGCTAGCCGGTGAAAGCCGGCCTGCGGTGGCGCCCCCGTTCGGCGCAAGCAAATATCCACCCGCCTCATCTTAGCACTACGGTAAGACTGGTTAGGCATAGCTTGACTTTTGAATCCCAAATCTCATCTACCTTAGCAGAGACACTAGAACAAGCCTAAGAAAATGCCAGTACAAGAAAGACAATCTTGATAATCTAATAATATTCAAATAACATTCTAGGAAATAAGATTCGGGCGCGGTACCTTTGGTAACCAATGGATAAGGTAATGGATCAAAAGTTACAGTTAGATTTTAAGGCAACCCAGACGGTCATCCGGGAGATCGCATACATCGATTCGTTTAAGGGAAAGTGGAAAGGCTTAGAGCTTAAGGAATCAGCGTTGCTTCGGGAGTTGAGACAGATAGCTACCATTGCGAGTATCGGTTCCTCGACTAGAATTGAGGGATCAGCGCTAACAAATGAAGAGGTGGAGTCACTGTTGTCAAACCTGTCCATGAGTGAACTTAAAGCCAGAGATGAACAAGAAGTATACGGCTACTATGAAGTCTTGGAATTGGTGCTGGAATCACACCCGGATATTGAATTAACAAAAAACAACATACATCATCTCCATAAATTACTGTTGAAGGCCAGTGCCAAAGATGAATACCACCGGGGAGACTACAAAAGGACTACCAATAAGGTAGTAGCTAAGTATCCCGGCGGATCGGAGAAAGTAATATTCAATACCACGGAGCCGAGCAAAGTTTCCGATGAGATGGAGGCAATCATCGCCTGGACCAAACTCCATTTAGCTGGAAACGAATATCATCCGCTCATCGTTATTGCCGCCTTTGTTTATGAGTTTTTGTCCATCCACCCCTACCAGGACGGCAACGGCAGGCTTTCCAGGTTATTAACCACCTTGTTGCTGTTAAGGCAGAACTATGATTTTATGAATTATGCCTCAATGGAAACCGAAATAGAGAAAAGGAAGAAAGAATATTATCGAGTTCTAATGAGCTGCCAGCAGAATCGCTACACGAATAAGGAGAAGATCGGGGATTGGATCGTCTATTTTTTGCAGATGCTTCATGAGGCGATTGATATTTTAGAGTCCAGATTCGATAAGATTAGGGTAGCAAAATCTTATTTAAATGACCGGCAGAAGCACATTCTAAGCTTCATTCGCGAGAACGAACCGGTGAAAATATCAGATGTGTCCGAAGAATTCACGGGTGAAACCATTCACACCCTGAGGAAGGATATGGGCTACTTAAAGGCCGAAAATAAGATCAAGCAGGTGGGAAAAGGACGGGCCACCATCTATTATGTAAAAGAATAATGCGCCGAACATCGCGCCCAGCGTCAACCGGGGCCCGGGGAGGGGAGTGCTGATTGGATTACCGTGAAGCCCGCGAGGCCGTCCCGTCGCCAATGGCCCGAAAGCTCGCTTTGGCTCGGTTTCGGTCCATGCCGCCGCGCCGCCCCCGCTCATTGGTTAAGTTGAGTTTGTACTTTAGAATAAAGCATGCCCCGGCTGCGTGGGCGCCCCCGTTAGCGGCAATCAATACTTAAAAAAGCACATTGAACTATATTTGATCTTTCACCCCAAAAACTCACTAATGAATATTAAGATTCGACAGATAAATCATCATCTTTCAAAAGAGTATTTTCCCTATATCGTATTATCAAGATCCGATCAAAGATTCCCACTCGAGCAGCAAAAATCATTTAAATTTACTAGGGCCTTGTGTGGCTTAGCAATCAGTATGAACTCTGAACTAAATCCTAGTGAAACAGTAAAGTATATTACTGACGGATTTGGAGACAATGGTCTTGATGCAGTGTATTATAATCCCAATGAAAGGACTTTATATCTTGTTCAAGCGAAATACAATTCGACTGGTGGTCAATCAATTATAGACAAAGGGGATGCTCTTAAATTTGTTAGCGGAGTTGAAGATTTGTTACTTCCAAAGTACGATAAATTTAATGATGAAATTAAAAGCAGAAAAAAGGAAATTGAAGGGTATCTTTTAGATATTCATACTAAGTTTAAACTTATTGTTATTTCTACAGGTAGTGGAACACTTTCTGGAGAAGTTGAAGGAGTATTTGAAGAGTTTTTGGCGGAGAATAACGAGATAAATACAACGTCTAATTTTAGTGTTTCAACAATAGGAGCATCAGAAATCTATACTTACTTGTCTAGAGGAGCAATATCTGCCCCTATAGATTCCGAAATTGCATTGCATAAATTTAACAAGATTGATGACCCAATCAAATCTTACTATGGCTTGATTGCTGGAAGTGATCTGGTAGCGTTATACAAAGACAACGGAAGAAAACTTTTTGCCCCTAACATCAGGGTTTACCTTGGAGATACAGAAGTCAATGATGGTATAATAGAAACATTAACCAATGAGCCTGATCGATTTTGGTACTATAATAATGGTATAACAGCATTGTGTGACCGAATTGAGAAAAAGCCTATTGGAGGAAACACGACTGATATAGGGCTTCTTGATTGCACAAATATCCGGATTGTGAATGGCGCTCAAACTGTAGGCTCAATGGCAGTAGCTGCTGCCAGTATTCCTGATAACGTCGCGAACGCAAAAGTTGCTATAAGACTGTTTCAGGTCCACGAAGAAAATCATGAGGAATCAAAGACTATCACTAGAACAAATAATACCCAGAACAGAATTGAAAGTAGAGACTTTGTTTCTTTGGATCCTCAGCAAGAAAGGATAAGCGATGAATTAGCCATTGATAAAATAATATATGTGTATAAATCTGGAGAGTTCGTCGAAAAAGGACAAGACGGATTTGATTTGACAGAGGCAGCTATTGCTCGAGCATGTCATCATAATGATGTTTCTTATTCTGTGATAGCTAAAAGGGAGGTATCTCGACTGTGGAATGATATAGAAAAGCCACCCTACAAGCTATTGTTTAATTCAGGCATTTCTGGACTTGAATTGTTTGAGTCAGTAAAGATTTTCAGAAAAGTTGAAGAATTAATTAACGATAAAAAGGCGAACACGATGGACAGAGAGAAATTATTTGCTACTCACGGCAATAGATTCATTTTGCATCTTGTATTTCAAAATATGTCATATAGTAGAGTTCAGAACACATTTAATACCAATGGAAGGGAAATAGAAGAAATTTTTGCTGAGCAATACTCCTTGCTGTATCGCAAAATTGAGAAATACTACAGCTCCTCGGTACTCGGGTCATTGTTTAAGAATTTTTCAAAGTGCCGAGACCTCGCTGAAAAGGTGAAAGAATAATGCCGCTAACACCGCGCCATCGTCAAGCCGGCGGTGGTGCTTCTTGGTTTCGAAGATGTTTTATCGGCTAGGAAAGAAATCTCCTGATCCGATAGTTGGTCGGTGGTAGCCGGCCTGCGGTGGCGCCCCCGTTAGGTGCAACGTGTGCTCTGAATGCTGATATATAACTGTTGATTAACTCAATGCCTATGTAAACGCAATGCTGTAAATAAGATGATGGTAGGCCCATCACTGGCGAGGTACAGGCCTAGCCAGTAAACCACCCCGAGGTGCTATGAGAGTGATTGATTGGTGCTGAACGTCGTGGGAAAAGGTCCGATTGAACGGATCAGGTGAGAGTAGAGAAGATGAACGAAAGTGAACCGCTGATGAAGCGTCGTGAGAACAACCCCCCATCCCAACTGCCGGTATATTGCAGCCGGAGGACTAAAGCGTTGCGGGCGACCTGTGTACTAGCGCGCGGTGGGCGGCGTAAAGGCGGCATGATCTCTATTCAGGCTTATTTACGGAACAGAGGAAGCCAATCCTGAATGTCAAGGGAAAGACGCAAGTCGGAAGAACACCGGCAAGGTCGAACACCGAAGTCAGCGATTGGTCTCGGACCCGATCATAGTAGTGAGGAACGGACTGTAACGGTCCGGGAGCGAAGGGTCGGGCGTGTATCGTCTGCTGACAGACCGACAACGCCGTTGCCTCGTCGTAGGCGACACAGGAAGATCGACTGGCATCAGACAAGAGGAACCATACTGTTAACTCCAAAACACTTTTTAGACGCCTATCATCAGGTGAGGAAGAACAAGGGCGCGGCCGGAGTGGACCACCAAAGTCTCAAGGACTTTGCCAGGAAACTGGAGTCCAATCTGATCAGCCTTTGGAGCCGAGTGGTATCGGGCTCCTATCATCCACCGGCGGTTCGACGAGTTGGTATTCCCAAGGCAGACGGTAGAACGCGCTACCTGGGGATACCGACGGTGAAGGACCGCATCGTTCAGCAGGTTATCAAAAATCTCATCGAGCCACGGCTGGAGCAAGAATTTTTGGACTGCTCGTATGGGTACCGTTCAGGGCGGAGCGCACACGATGCGCTGCAAGTGGTTCGGTTGGGCGTACGGAAAACGAGTTGGGTGGTAGATATGGACGTTGCCAAATTCTTCGACGAGATGCCGCACGATAAGTTGCGTAAAGCGATGGACGTGCACATCGAGGAGAAGTGGATACGGCAACTGATCGACCGCTGGCTGGAGGCTCCGCATTATGCTGTAGAAGACGAACAGCTGATCTACCGGCAGGGTAGGGGACGCCTCAGGGAGGAGTAATCAGTCCGCTTTTAGCCAATCTATATCTGCACTATGTGTTGGATAAATGGTTGGTCAAACACCATCCAGATGTAAAACTGGTTCGGTATGCGGATGATGCCATCCTGTTGTGTAACTCCCGCAACCGAGCCGAATGGATCACTGAACTGCTCGCCGAACGCTTCAAGGAATGCGGATTACGGTTACACCCGGATAAGACGAAGATCGTTTTCTGTAAGACTTCCCATCGGCAGTCTGGACATGAGGCCGTGTACTTTGACTTTCTGGGATACCGTTTTCAACCCAGCACGAAGCAGCGACGAGACGGCAAACTTTTCCTCTCCTTTGACTGCAAAATGAGTCCTAAGAAGAGCAAACTGGCCATTGCCAAACTGCGCTCGATGAAGTTCCACTTGTGGAATACGGCAACGATAGAAGAGATCGCCGCGGCCATCAATCCGGTGCTGCGCGGACTACTCAACTATTTTGGCCGGTTCAATAAACACCAGGGACTGGAACGGGTGATGCAGGCGGTGAATGACCGGTTAGCCAAATGGGTTAGCAGGAAGTATAAGCGAATCGGAAAGTCGGCGGCGAGAACGAGGCGCTGGTTGTGTAACTTAGCAAGTAAGCAGCAGTTCCCCGGGTAAGGTGTACACGTAAGGTGAATAAAGAATCTTCTTCCGCGCTGTAAGCTCATTTCCCTACGTGGAGTAGTTTAGTTGCA
>NZ_JACIFF010000017.1 GCF_014197245.1 Neolewinella aquimaris
ACCAAGGGCAATGACTTGATGTAATATTGGATCTGAATGTGTTATAACTTTAATCTGCAATTGTAAGTTTTGTTTTAGTTGCACCTAACGGGGGCGCCCACGCAGCCGGGGCTTCTTTACTTGAACCCGACCCACTTCAACCCACCCACGAGGGGGCGGCGCGGCGGCATGGACCGAAACCGACCAACGGGAGCTTTCGGGCCATTGACGACGGGACGTACCCGGGCATCGGTTGAACCTCACCAACACTACCCTACCCGGCCCCGGTTGACGCTGGGCGCAGTGTTGGGCGAAGTTTAATTTTTTTGAAATTGAAGGTTAGATAAAAACTTCAGGTTGCGATCTTTCTCCTTTATAAGTTCACCTAAAGTATAAGTGAAGATTTTATGCTTTTTACTTGGCTTATACTGCGTGACAAAATCTAGGTACTTCGATACAGATTGAGTGTTCCTGACGATGTATGTTGAGTAGAAATTTCTGTAAAATTCTCTTGCTAGCCCAGAAACAGCACGAGAGTTTTTAACCTCAAATACATTCGTTTGAATAATTTCGGTCATTTGATAAAGTCGTAGTCTTTTATTTTCTATAATATACTTTTTCAGATCCCTATAATTATCCCCTACAAAGTAACTTTTCTCCAATTCCTTTTCTAGTTCTTCTATAGAATACTTTTCTACAGTATCCTTCTTGAATGATGAGAATATTTTCGATTCTAACTCAATCCTTGATGCATCAAAATAATATTGAATAGCTTCAGAAAAATTTAATGAGTTCATTTCTTTTTCTGCAATTATTGCACTATTTATTAAGTCTCTTGATTTATCTTCAAGAGCCGACCAGAAAGGGGAATTTTTAAATCCATAAAAAACTAAATCATTGTACTTTTCAAAATTTTCAAGAATAAAATCTATTTTATTTGAAATGGAGCTTAGATTTTGCTGTGAAAATTCTTTATTTTCTTCCTCTGCCGTTGGTTCGTCTTCATCAATTCTCTCAAGTAATTTTAGCAGTGATAAATTAATTTTATTTTTTTCTTCAAAATGACTGCTTAGTCCTAAGGTTTCATTTTGAGTGATAATCTTAAACCTTGCAGATAGGAGAATAACTTGATTCAGTAACTCCTTAGAGTCCTTTTTGGTCAGCAATTGATATAATTCGTCGATAGCCTTACCTGTATCAGCATTCATTATATATAATCGGATAGTATTTTTAAGCTTCATAATGACTATCTTGTACGAGAAACAAATTCATAGGTGAATAGCATGTCTATTGAACTTTGTAAAGTATGTTTGTGGATCATACAGGCTGTCGCCCAACGCATTCACTCGCGCAGTCGATCAATTTTTTATAGATTCAATTGTTAGTCATCAATTCTAGATCTATCAGCAGATTCTAGATACTGACTAAGTGTTGTTAGATCGCCAAATATTGGGCACAAAACTTCACGAAATCTATTCATTGTTCGATCATCTTCGGGAATAGCAAAGAAGGCTCCTGCTTCTGGATCGAAGATGATCTTGGAAATTAGGTCAGGATCTGTTTTCTCAAGTACCTGGATAATATGGCCTTCCCAGGAGTATCCATTTCCTGAATAACCATGAGCCTCAAATACCGGATAGTACAAATCAAATAAATTCCCTTCAATATCAGCCGTAATGGTTAGCCCATGTGTAGTGCTAAATTCGAAGGGACAATCAGCTTTATTCATTGAATTATTGGTTTTGCAACTGCATATTTGAAGTGCTATGGTAAGCAATATTATCTGACTTTTCATCATGTCATCCTAATTTATCGTGATTGAGTTGATTTTGAGCCATCGATCTTATTTTGACCGCCTTAAATGGCGGCCTTTCGCCCAACGAGGGCGCCGGCGCAGGCCGGCTTCACCAACCAGCGTCCGGATCTCAGGCAGCTTTTCGATTGCTTTTTAAATCTTCATCGACACCCAAAAGGCTCACCGCCGGCTTGACGATGGCGCGGTGTTGGGCGAATATTTATTCTATAATTTCTACACCAGAATCTTCCAAAAAAGATCTAATGTGTAGTCGGGCTGTTTCGTTTTGTGTTATCTGACTGTTTGTTGCTTGTATCCAGTAATCAAGTATTGCATCGCTGGAATTAGCCATATCTGTTTTAGAATCCTCAAGTGATACGTTTACTCTTAAGTAGTTTGAACTACTTTGATGTAACTGGAACAAAACTTGCAAATGTTGGTCTGTTACTTCGACTGGACCTCTCATAGCTAAATCGATTACCGGTCTCGCCCATTGAAATTTACCCCAGTTTTTCGCCTTTTGACTATCTAGATTACCAGTACTTGATCCAGTACCAATTGACAATAAATGAATCTGACTCAACCCATTGATAAAATCTACTTGATAATACTTACTATCAATATTGGCAAGTATTTCAGATAAAACGCCGAAGGATGGATTATTCATAAATATACCTCCATCGATACAATGAATTTTCTCTCGTTCATAGTCCATTGCAAAAGTTGGAAAGTATGTTGGTGCTGCGGAACTCGCTCTACATACTTCTGTCAGCAAACTATTTTTGTATGGATCGAGATTTGCCTCCCTAGTAGTAAAATAAACTGGTTTCTCTCTATGAATATCGTATGCAGTTATAAAAACCGGCAATAAACAGTCCGAAATTCTTCTGCTACCAAAGTATTTATCTAACGTGTTATCTAATGAATCAGCCTTATAGGATGGTTGGTAAATTGATTGAAACCGTCTAAAGGTATTCAGTCTTGGAAAGATAGCTTTCCCTTCTAAGGTATATATTTCTTGAATAGTGTCAGCGGAATATAACCTTTGCCCTACAACTACGTTATTTTCATCTTCTATTAAAATAGCACAAGTTAAAAGCGCGCCTGTCGATGTACCAGCTACAACATCAAATATTTGATGTATTTGCTTGCCAGTTATTTTTTCAATATATTTGATGACCTGCAAAGGTATAACACCTCTTAAGCCTCCACCGTCGATACTCAGCACTCTCAGTCGCCTCATTGAAATTAAGCGTAGAGTTTTTCAAAAAAATCGACTACGATTTTATAGGTAGTATTGAATTCAAGCTCATCAACTAGTTTCTTATCATGTTCTTCGTAGCGATTCGGATCCATTCCAAATACATTGAATGAAATAGTAACTTCGCCACTATATACTGAGCCTTCAAATTTAATGGAAGGTCCATTTAATCTACCTCTTGATGAACTATACATTTGACTGGTAATAATATCGATAGAGTTATTAAATTGGTCGGTGGTTATAGGTTTGGGTTTCTCACCTATCAAGACTAGGTAGACTAGATAACTATTGTTGGGGGTAAATCTAAAAGGATCATCATAATACAATTTGATTTCGCTACTTCCGAAGCCATCGGTAGATTCTATTCTATCTATGACATCTCTTAGAGTTTTTCTCGAAAAAAGAACGAATTGGCTATCAAAATTTTCGATACTAGATTGGCTCCTTCTACGCTTCTCAAGTAGTCGCTTTAAACGTTCATCGTTTTCATTACTCATTACATCCAAATTATTGTTTGGGGAACAGATGAAACACTAGATTGTTTGTTTCGCCCAACGGATGTGCAGACGAAAGCCCGGCTACCACCGACCAACTTTATAGACACCGGTTTACACCAACCCTAGATTCTTTACCAAACGGAATTCACCCGCGCCCTCGCCGGGTTGACGTATGCACGATGTTGGCGGATGTGCTTCTTCCTAATAAATCTCTAGCCCTGGTCGATTGCTCAAGGTAACTGGACAGGCACCTTCGTCAGTACTGATTCTTTTAAATACTCCTTACTGCTCTACCCCTCGTCTGCAACGCTAGCAATCACACTGCGGCAGCTATGGGTAAATCTGGAATGATGCCACTAATGGACAGTAGAGTCAATCCGGCTACCACCAACTAGCTCTATAAGCACCGAGACACACTAACCTCTCAATCCTTCTCCAACCAGAACCCTCCCGCACCCTCGCCGGGTTGGCGTATGCACGGTGTTGGCGGATGTGCTTTTTGTTTTAATTTTGTAATTCGGGTCAATGATTATCGACAGCAAATTTTTTAATGATGGATGAGTTGCTCTCGACAGCTTGAAATTTGAAGAAGAAATTTTCCTCGTAGGTTAACAGACTTTGAAGCGAGCATAATTTATATGCTGTTATCTACTGAACTTCTCATACATTCTACGAATCATACTCCGAGTTTCCGGGTTCTCAAATTCCGGGTATTTTTCCGGTGCACCAGTTAATTCTTTCCACATGCTATTTAACTGTCGCGAATCTTCACGGGTCATTTTAAATGACTGCTCTTCCAAAATTGTGTATGCACCCATCTTTGCCTCAAAAGAATGAAAAAATAAAATTTTGAATATTTCTAACAATTTGGTACTACAGTCAAGGCCTTGTAAGGCATACACCAAAGTTCCATTGTAATTGTAGTTCGCAGATTTAAAGATTGCTTCAAGTAATGGATTTAAGGCTTTCTGAGCTTTTAGTTCTCTAAGAGCTAATCCACTTGCGTTTCTCGTACTAGGTGATGAGGATTTTAGCAATTGGATGAGATACCGTATGATTTCTTCTCCTCCAGTTTGCGCCAGATTGTCTGAAGCTTCCAATGCTACAGTCCAATTCTCAGAGCAAATGTCTTTCTTCCACGTTTGAATTGCTATGTCTGTAGGAGTCATGAGCATATGATTTAGAGAAGCGTAAGTAGTTCAGCATTTCCGCCAACGGATGTGCAGGCGCAACCCGGCTACCACTGACCAGCATGACGGGTAGTGGGACTCACCAACCCTAAGATGCTTTACCATACGCAGCCCTCCCGCACCCTCGCCGGGTTGACGTATGCACGATGTTGGCGGATGTGCTTCTTTTTAATAAATCTCTCGTCCTGGTCGATTGCTCAAGGTAACTGGACAGGTACCTTGAGCAGTATTGATTCTTATAAATAATCCCTACCGCTCCACCTCTCGTCTGCAACGCTAGCGATCACGCTGCGGCAGCTATGGGTAAATCTGTAATGAGGCCACCACTGACCGATAAAGACAACCCGGTAACCAGCAAGGCTGGGTGGGGATGGCTGGCATCTGCAAAAACCCCCGAGCAGGGGAATTTTTGCAGATTGACGCCAGCGCCAGCTAGCCGGGCATCCTCGCTACCCACCAGCACTCCGGCTGAAATTGGTGGGTGGTGATTGATGGTGAATGGATAAAGTTGTTGGTGTGTCTAGCAATTTCGTGAGTGGATGATATCGATTCTTTGTTGTTGATCTTAGCCTAACCGGATGCAATAGACCCTTCCATCCACCGAGTGGCTCAATCTGGTAGTCAGCTCAATGTGGACCATTAAATGGTGAGTATCCTGAGCCGTGCGGTAGCATAATTAAGTGTCCTGCGGGCTCAGGCCTC
>NZ_JACIFF010000018.1 GCF_014197245.1 Neolewinella aquimaris
TCTGCACCATATTTTATTTCCTCATCAGTTGGGGTTTTCATACTTTGAATCTTTAAGTTAGTAGGGTTGAAGTTTTTACATTATTTGCCGCTAACGAATGTGCAGGCGCAACCCGGCTACCACCGATCAACTCAATAGACACATAAAACACCAACCCTGGATGCTTCACCAAACAGAGCCCTCCCCCACCCTCGCCGGGTTGACGTATGCACGATGTTGGCGGATGTGCTTCTTTTTAATAAATCTCTCGTCCTGGTCGACTGCTCAAGGTAATCGGAAAGGCACCTTCGTCAGTATTGATTCTTACAAATAATCCCTACCGCTCAATCCCGTCAGCTGTGAAGCGGGCAGCTTTGTGACGGTAGCTATGGGGAATCTGGAATGGGGCCACTATTGAGCACTAAAGTCAATTCGGTTACCATTGAGGCTGGGTGGGGGTGGCTGGCATCTGCAAAAACCCCCGAGGAGGGGAATTTTTGCAGATTGACGCCAGCGCCATCCTGCCGGGCGTCCTCGCCACCCACCAGCAACCAGGTTGACCTTTATGGTGGATGATGGATGGATAAAATCTTGGGGCATCTGGGAATTTTTTGAATTGATGATCTCGATTCCTTGCTGCTGATCCTGGCCTGACCTGAAGGAATAATTCTTGATGTCGACTGAGCAGCTCCATTCTAAAACCAAATCACGCCGCCGGCTATCCTCCAGGTATAAAGAGTTGTCCGTGCGGTAGCGTAATAAGTGTCCTGTGTCCTCAGGTTTCGGCGGTACCGTTCGTGTCCTATAAATAATTCTCAACGGCTACCAGCCAATTCAACGTTGAAAAGGTAAGCACGGCGGCCATCTTCCAGGTAGAATGTGGTGGTCGGTGCGGTAGCGTAATATCGTTGATGCGGGTCTTGGTTTGGGCGGTAGCGTTCTTGTCACTGATTCTAGCCGGCTACCGAACGACTCAATGTCGAAGTCGTCATCCTCTCGATCATCATCCGAGTAAGCATGCTGCCCCCTGCGGTAGCGTAATTTCTTGGTTGCCGTCCTTACATATTTCGGCACCGCTGGGCTGTCTGGTATGATGGCATATCCGCCAACGAGGGCGCCACCGCAGGCCGGCTGTACCACCTTACATATGGATCAGAATGTTTCATTTCTGGCCGATTTAGCACCCTCGGCACCCACTAGCCTAACCGCCGGCTTGACGATGGCGCAATGTTGGGCGAATCTCTTTTTTTTTGGCAATTTTACCATACGTACCAACAAGTAAACCTAATCTGCTCAGCCTCAATGTTCCGTCGGGCAATGAACACATCTATCATGGCAAATACAGTAACCCAGTCGCTCTCTTTGCTGGGTAACAAGATCCTTTTCGCAGTTTTAGACAAAAGAATTTCGTCATATCGGAAATTTGTGTATCCGAACACCCCACTGTTATGTTTATGCTTCATCTGAAACTCCGACATCCAATATAGTTCACCTCTGAGCTCATCTCCTGGATTGATCGGCAGGCCCCGATTTGCTGGGTTAGGTTCGCTATTGCTCTTTAAACTATCACGTGGGTTTCCCATCAAATAGTGATTGACATCGTCGTTAAAACGCAGCATTGAACTCAAGGGCAGCAATCCGAGCCAGGCGTATCGATCACCCATCGCATCAAGGTCATTATGAGGGCAAAACTCAACCCAACCATGTATGTCTATAGGCATCTGAGGATCATCTAATCATATTATTTGCGAAACGTGTATGAAGAAATTTATTATGCCATATTGAATTATTTTCTCTAATTAATGCTCTTCTGATTCAATTTAATTTCTATGGTACGTGATAAAACTTTGTGACTATGATACGCTACTCATTAGACCGTGACAGTTACCAAATTCTAGGTCAAAGTCCACCTAATCAGCTTTTGTAATTTAAAATTTCTTTATGCATTTCCTTCTCCCAAAACTTGGTTGCATTATCAAACAATCTTGTGTTAGGGAAACCGCCTGATTCTGGCGCGGAGGTCCAAGTTAAGTGAACTACTGCAATCTTTCCGCAATCGAGTCTCAATATAACATCATCATTATCTACCCTTGATGCAATTATCTGCCAAGATTGATTGAACAGTTGGTGGTCAGGGTGTAGCTCTGACTGCAACTCCTTGCGCAAGATGTCCTGACGTTGAGTTGTCCAATCATCAGCAGACCAATAAGGATCTTCGAATCTTAATGTCATACAGGACTCTGTGTTAATTTTGTATTTGATCGCCTTTAACGGTAGTCATTTCGCCCAACGGATGTGCAGGCGCAACCCGGCTACCACCGATCAGCTCAATAGACACCGAAATGTACCAACCCTAGATTCTTCCACATACGGAGCCCTCCCCCACCCTCGCCGGGTTGACGTATGCACGATGTTGGAGGATGTGCTTCTTTTTAATAAATCTCTCGTCCTGGTCGATTGCTCAAGGTAATCGAAAAGGCACCTTCATCAGTATTTATTCCAACCTATAATTCCTGCCGCTCAACCCTCTCGCCTGTGACGCTGGCCAGCCTCGCTGCGGTAGCTATGGCTTGATCTGAAATGGGGGTACTACTGAGCACTATAGGCAACCCGGCTGTCATCAAGGCTGGGTGGGGGTGGCTGGCATCTGCAAAAACCCCCGAGGAGGGGAATTTTTGCCGATTGACGCCAGCACCAACCAGCCGGGCATCCTCGCCACCCACCAGCCATCCGGCTGAAATTGATGGACGATGATTGATGATGAATGGATAAAGTCGTTGGTGCGGCTGGTAGTGTTATGTGATATGATATCGATCCCTTGTTGCTAATCCTGGCCTAGCCGAGAGAAATGAATCTTGACGGCCACCGACCAGCTCAACCGGATATGTAGCTCACTGCGGCTCACTAAATGGTGAGTGTCCAGATCCGTGCGGCAGCATAATAAGTGTCCTGCGGGCTCAACTCTCGGCGGTAGCGTTTGTGTCCTATAAATAATTCTCGACGGCTGCCAACGAATTTAACGGTGAAAGGGCAAGCACGGCGGCCATCTTCCAGGTAAAAAGTGGTGGTCAGTGCGGTAGCGTAATATCTGTGATGCGGGTCTTGGTTTGGGCAGTAGCGTTCTTATCAATCACTGAGTCTTGCCGGCTACCGAACGACTCAATGTTGAAGTCGTCATTCTCTCGATCATCATCCGAGTAAGCATGCTGCCCCCTGCGGTAGCGTAATTAAATGGTTGCCGCTTTTATCTGTTTCGGCACTGCTGAGCTGTCTGGTATGATGGCATATCCGCCAACGGAAGCGACCACGTCAGGCCGGGGAAAGGTACCGATCTTCATTCAGCCAACTCAATAGCCAACAACGGAGCTGAACCCGCACTCCGTTACTGTGAGGCCCGGCTTGTCGTGGGCGCGATGTTCGGCGCATATCTTTTCTTGGGCGTCAGCCACATAGCCTTCATAATCTTTCAATGTGCTTGGGAGGAACGTCTAGTCTGCTTTCTACTGCTGATCCGTTAGTCTTACTGATCAGAAGCTCCGGCAGCCTGACCCCATTCCTAACTTCCACCGCAGCCGCTTGTCAGCTCATGGTACTGTAACGCCTATCCCCTGCGGAAGCTTTATAGTGGGGTAAACTGCCGTTGAAATCAGTGCGCTTAGCTGCCCCATTCTGGTGTCGTAATAATAAATCTACCTGGCGCAGTGTACTCTTTCAATCTTGACCAATTGCACTTTCGATGGTATGCTTCGTCAGGTGACGCCTACCAAATGCGGGAGCTTATAGTAGGATGAACTGCCATTGAAATCAGTTCGCTTAGCTGCCCTGATCGTTTAATTCTTCTGTGGGCCTGCGGGTGATTTTCTTCCCAGGACCAAATCCATACCTGGCCGCCTATAGTGTTGTGGTTGTGGTTGCGCCGAACGAGGGCGCCAGCGCAGGCCGGCTTCACCAGTCAGCATCCGAGACTTTGGTGGACCTTGAGATAGCCTTCTAAACCTTCATCGATACCCAAAAGCTTGACCGCCGGCTTGACGATGGCGCGATGTTCGGCGAATATTTTATTTTTTCAAATATTGAAGATGCTTGTAGTATCTGGATTTAAGAATCTCGTTCAATTTTGATGCCGGATAATCAACTTGATCAAGCATTAGAATTAAGCATTGTTTAAGCGGGTCTATATATTGCTTGATAGTGTTGTAAGGTATGGTAGGATCTAGTCCACGGTAATCATGAGCAATCCGGTTTCGCATACCTTTTATGCTCTGCCAGGGCATTTCCGAATGCTGCTCTTTTAGCTCTTCATTAATTTTATTGACTTCCTCTCCAAGAGTCATCAACAAGGTTAGGCACGCATTGTAAATCAATTGATCATCACGATCAAATAAGTCCTCTGCACTTTGAATATCTTGGGTATATATCTTAATTTTTTCTATTGCTTCTAGGCTGGTCAAAATATAGGCAACATTCTTTCCACTATACATATAATAGTTCGTTTTCAATTTCTAATTGTATGATGGGGTTGACGTACTTTTCATTAACCAAGTCTACTGAAGAAACATCCACCAAATTCTTAAGGTAATTTTCTAAGCCATCAATCTCAACGAGTCCAAACTTTTCTGGATTTTCTATCCTATATAATATATCTAAATCACTATCATGAGACTGTTCATCCCGGGCATAGCTTCCGTAGATTGCCACTATTTCTGCATGAAATCGCTTTTTGATTTCGTAATTGTTTTCTCTAAGTGTTTTGAGAAGATTAGAACTGGTCATGATCGAAGTGTTTTTATCAAAACGGTTGTAAGGTATGGCCGGTTTTATAATCTTTTTCAATCTTCGTTCATCTACGGGTGTAATCATAACTCTTGGTACTAAATCACACGGTTCCTGTACCCTATAGGTTTTGGTTTGGCCAACTTGGATTGCGACTATTTCGCCGAACGAGTGCAGCCACGACGTGCGCCTAAGCGCATGGACGCTGGCTGCGGTGTTGGGTGCCGTACAGTGGTGTTTTTATTTTTTAATCTCT
>NZ_JACIFF010000019.1 GCF_014197245.1 Neolewinella aquimaris
TTGGCGAATGCTCCCATCCCCCGCCCGCCTTCCTGTCGGGTGGGCCGACTAAAGATTCTTGCCCCTTCCCCGGCCTGACGTGGGCGCTCCCGTTGTGTGCCATTCGATGAAACTCAGTCTCGTGATAGCCGTTATGTTCAGTGTGGTTGACAATAGAGATCTCACAATCATGAATATTCACAAACTTGTAGTTTACAATGGAACTGGAAGCAGGGATCAAAAGCATATTGCTTACCGTCCTGGTAGCCACGTATAAAATACTAGTATGAAAATCTACATTGTTGTATTATTTATGGTGTTCTCGCTTTGCATGTTTGGACAAAGTAATAGATCGGAATTAGTTGAATCGAGTATATATCTACGAGCAACTTACTTTGACCAGGAAAACGAAATTATTGGACTTCAACTTAGGACAAACCTAGAAGACACCACGATTAATGAAAGGAGATACACTAAATTCAAGACAGAGGATTTTACGGACTATCCCAAAATCGACAATTCATCGACTTATTACGAATCATTTACGGATCGTAATTACAGGCTTTTAGATCATAGACTAGAAGTAATACACGATATCGACTATAACAAAACCGCGGAACAGCTAACATCGCTCTTTGGAGAGAAAGTTAATACATCTCTTGAATTCATTGATACTAGACAAAATTTTCCAAGAGATACCCTGATAGTCACTGACCAAACTCCACGAAAATACTTTCAAACCAGTAATCCAGAAGTTTATGCTGTGATTATTCCGGACTTGCAAACAATGGCAGTTTCAAGTAACGGTCAATTTTATACAAAACAGCTTTTAGGGGACAATTATAATGAAATAACCGATGGAATAATTAATCAGTATAGTGCCAGTAGCAAGTTTGATATTCAGTCTGACGACGAAATACAATTATTGTATCGTAGAAAATGGTACAACGATTCTACAGGGCTAGCCGAATACGAAGACAAACAGTTCATCAATATTAAATTTATCGGGGATTCCATAGCTGAAGATCTTAGCTATTTGAAACTAGAAACTGATGGATATAATTTTTTGAGTGGAGCAATAGACGGTCCTAACCAATTTTCGCTTCAATTGGCAGATAGTGGATATTATTATGGAAATAAATTCATTCCATTCAAAATGTATTCTACGGAATTAAAGGTACTCGCTCACAATGGGCGAAATAGCATTTTCCTTCAAGGGGTAACCAAAGATACAGTCGGAACTCTACCCTACGAAAAGATTATGCAAGCAACGGGAGATCCTTATCGATATTATATACTTCCATTTTTTCCGGCACCGTTCGTTGAGTTTGGCAATGTTGAAGGAATAATCACCTACGCAAAAATTAAAGGGGTCGAAAAAGGATCAAAAAGGGAGAGAACCTATATCACAGATCGAAGCAATTTAAGAAGTATCAAGAGTATTTCTAAAGATAGTGTTGAATTGGAGATATATTTTATTGAGAAGTTTGATGTAGAAGTTGAAATAAAGGACTATGAAACTGACGAAGTAATAGGTTCATTAACGACACAATCTCATGAAGGGATAAACATTTTCAAGCTATTAACGGAAAAGCTAGACAAAGGAAAGTCATATGGGGTGAACATTAATTACAAGGGAGAAAATACGGCAGGAAGTTTTTCAAGTGGATTTAAATCAAGTTATTAAAGAACGGCACACAACAACGCGCCCAGCGTCAACCGGGGCTGGGTGGCCGGAGTATTGGTTGGATGTTTTGGTGTCCGGGTTCGTCCCGTCGTCAATGGCCCGAAAGCTCCCTTTGGTCGGTTTCGGTCCATGCCGCCGCGCCGCTCCCTTGTAGGTGGGGTTAGAGTTCTTACCTTCGAATTAATGAAGCCCCGGCTGCGTGGTCGCACTCGTTCGGCGCAACCGCATCCACAACCACAACACTATAGCTGGCTAGGTGCGGGTTTGGTCCAACAGATAAACTCAACCGCGGGTCCACAGAAAATTAAACGATCAGGGCAGCTAAGAGAACTGATTTCAACGGCAGTATATCCCACTATAAGCTCCCGCAAGGGATAGGCGTCACACCATGAAAGATGCCATCGAAAGTGCAGTTGGGCAAGAGTGAAGAAGGACACTGCGCTATAAGATTTATTATTTCGACATCAGAAGGGGGCAGCTAGACGATCTGATTTGAACGGCAGTTTACCCTACTATAGAACTACAGCATGAGGAGGAGGGCACTTCACCAGTATGCTGATCGACAGCGCTGGCTGAATCAGCCCGAATCTTGGCAACTTCCCTATCTTAATGGTTGTTTGAGCATAAAACAGACCCCCTATGGGCTTTCACGTTGAATTACCGGCCGACTTAACTGCTACAGATTTTGATCTGAAGATGATGTTTGCCAGTAAGTTATTTGAGGAAGGCATCATCACTTCCGGACAGGGAGCTCAGATCGTAGGGATCAGTCGACGCTCGTTCATCGAGTTGCTGGGACAGTACGGAGTAGATGCGTTTCAAACGGAGGAAGATGATCTTCTAGAAGACATCGCTAATGCCTGATCGAATCGTTATTGCCGACGCAAGCACGCTCATCGGTCTACATAATCTCAATAGCCTGGAGTTATTGCACGAGCTGTATGGACACGTTGAGGTTACCACAATAGTCGGAGAAGAGACAGCAATAGATTTGCCGGATTGGATCCGAGTTGACGACAACTACAATAGGGATGTCTACCGATCGCTTTTGCCTAGTTTGGACGCCGGGGAGGCTAGTTCAATAGCCTTAGCTCTTGCACACGAGAGCGCTCTACTAATCATCGACGAACGAAAAGGAAGAAGGAGAGCTAAGTCATTGGGTATAGTGATTACCGGATTGATTGGAATCCTGATCCGGGCGAAGCAGCGTGGCCTGATCTCGTCGGGCAAAGACAAACTGGACAACTTACGGGAGCAGGGATTCCGCTTGTCGGAGAAGATATATGAACTGGCGCTAAGGGAAATGA
>NZ_JACIFF010000020.1 GCF_014197245.1 Neolewinella aquimaris
GGAGAAAAGCTCATCGATCGGGGATCAGCTTCATTAGTTGAATAATCACAACCCCCAGGAATTCCCTCTGAGATACGCCCTAGTTGCACCCAACGGGGGCGCCAGCGCAGGCCGGCTTCACCAGCCAACTTTTACGGATCAAGAGCTTCCCTTTTTAGCCGTTAAAGCTTTATCGCCACCCGAAAGCCTTACCGCCGGCTTGACGATGGCGCAATGTTAGTCGCATTTTTATTTATAATATCTACAAATTTTTGAACTGTTTTGATTGCGATAGCAGCCTCTTCTCCTGTTACCACTTTCCCCTTATGGACTATATCGTTTCGAATTTTCCGTATTTTATTTAGGTCGGATATTATTGCCTTGTTTTCTCCCACAAAACTTGGGAATAGTAGTGGTAATTCTATGTTTATTTGATAACTAATGCCAATATCTTTTTCATAGTTCTTTATTGTCGACTTAGATAGACCCCGTTCAATCTTTGCGCTAGTTACTAAGCTTCCTACTAACGATTCAATGAATATAAATGAGTCTAGTAACGCATATTTATAATTCTTATTATGAAATAGTTCTTCTTTAGCCTTGATGAACAAGTCGACTGACCAGTCTTCATTGTCGTTATACTCATACTCACTTTGGGTAATTTCTTTTAAAGCTTTAGTGTTATCTTCAAGATCGTAGTGAGCTGATGGCGTATTTGTTCTATAATCGGCTAAACTTACTGTTGACAAACTTGGCTTAAAAAAACCTTTGTGTTTAGTAAATTCTAATCGTTCCAATTCTTCAAACTGTAAATCAGAATCGCTATATTCCCACGTTGTTTCATAAATAAGTATTGCGTTTTTGTGAAAAGTTTCCGAAAACTGCAGTATAAAATCATCCGAGGCCCTTTTATACATTTGAACAAAATTATGTAAGTATTTCCAAAATAGTCGTTTGCTTTCGTCATCATCATCTATATCATCTACTTCAAATTTTAAATAAAGTTTAGTGTAATATGTATTTGAATATGTTCTTGTGTTTTGTTCTTCCGAATCTATGATAAAGTAGAACTCGTCTTTATCAATTAATTGTGCTGCCTCACTAAAAGAAGGCGATATGTCTTTTTTCAATGTGATATCAATTAGCTGATCACCATCCCGAGGTAATATGAATTTAGTATTTTTAACAACGAATTCATTATCGAATTCCCTAACTACAATGGGGAGGCTTTTAGACACAATTTTTACTATATAAAATTTTCCGTTTAATGAGATAGTGTATTCTGAATTATCCTGGAGTCCAATAAATCCTGGGTAATTTACAGTATAGTGTTTCTTTCCGTTTTTCATTATTTGCTATCAGATTTACCGTGATAGGAGTATGGTGTACCTTGATTGCGACTAACGGGGGCGCCCACGCAGCCGGGGCATTCTTCGTAGAACCCAACCAACTTCAACCCACCCACGAGGGGGCGGCGCGGCGGCATGGCCCGAAACCGACCGCAGGGAGCTTTCGGGCCATTGACGACGCGACGTGCCCGAACACTGATAGTATCTAACCAACACCGCGGCTACCCAGCCCCGGTTGACGCTGGGCGCGGTGTTGGGCGCATAGACTTTAAAAAATATAAGAATCTATTGAGATTGGAGGCTATCTCTGCTCACTAGATTTCTGTAAAATCTCTTTTTCTTTTTTTGTTAAGGCACTAAAACCCTCTGATTTAATTTTATCCAAAACATCGTCTACACTAACTTCTCGTCTACTTGTAAGATTGATCTTTGGAGTTTCGAAATTCCATTTGTTCGTAATCAATACCTCTGGACGGTAGAATATTACGTACATGAATCCAGATATAGGCAGCAATAGCAGAAGCAACACCCACCAGTTGGCAAACACTACTTCATGCCGCAGAACGACCGTCAACAGTATTCCGGTAATGATACCCCCTAGATGGGCTTCGTGCCCAATATTATCTGCTTGTGATTTTATGCCTAATATAGAAACTATAATAAGCGCTAACCCGAAGATCCAACTTGTGAAACTGATCGGTATGAACAAAAGACCAATCTCACTAAATGGATACAATAAGATAGATGATGCAATGACTCCGCTCACCGCTCCAGATGCGCCAACTGCAGTGTAGTCACCATGATTGCGATGAATAAACAACGCAAAGACATTTCCGCCTAACAAAGATAAGAAATAGACTAACAAAAAATTTCGGACCCCAAAAACCATTTCAAGGCTCAGGGAAAAAGAAATCAACGCACCCATATTAAATGCAAAATGAATCCAATTCGCATGAAGGAATCCTGATGAAAATAATCTATGGTACTCTTTATTTATGAGTATCTCATCTACATCAAGCTTGTACTCATCCTGATAGCTTTTTCGGCTTAAACCTAAATAGGTAATTAACCCAGTAAATATAAGAATTAACGTTCCGGCTATTCCTTGTGATATCATAATGAATCAATCATTCTGTTCTTTGAACAGATTTAGGCTAAAATTTAGATGTCTACCGATAAAGGTACACACATTCACGCAAATTTAAGGCTTGGCTAATATTTAAAGCAATCTAGAATCATCACTGTATCTAAACTTTTATTACCTATTTGAGTCGCAGAGATTGTATAAGACTTTTGTAATCATATTACTATGACAATCAACTCTTTAGTTTGAGATTTTAAGCTAAGATTGCTCCTATATATGCAAATGTTGTCAATATGTTGTTCTGACCCGCCTTTAATGGCGGGTTGCGCCCAACGGGGGCGCCAACGCAGGCCGGCTTTCACCGACCAGTGTCCTGATCTTCAAAAGCCTTTAGTCAGCTTTTAAAGCCTTCATCGACTCCTA
>NZ_JACIFF010000021.1 GCF_014197245.1 Neolewinella aquimaris
CCCAACGGGGGCGCCAACGCAGGCCGGCTTTCACCGACCAGTGTCCTGATCTTCAAAAGCCTTTAGTCAGCTTTTAAAGCCTTCATCGACTCCTAAAAACTTCACCGCCGGCTTGACGATGGCGCGGTGTTAGGTGCATTTTTAATAAAATGAGTGGAATAATCAGCAAAACATGCGTGCAAGGTTTTATAAGATACATACTGATACGTTTGAGGGGGCGAAAATCCTGGCAACCGTCTTCTAACTTCGTCGAGGGATAATTCGTGAGGTAAGGCAACAACATCTTTAATTTTAATACCAACTGCCTTAGTAGATTTTTGATAGTAGTCAAAGAATGATGCCTTTTCGATGCCCAACCAGTCATTGTAATTATTCCACAGGTCCGTTGGGTTCATTTCTAAGATTTCTTCAATTTTACATATACATGCCACCTCCTTATTTGGGTATGTACAGTAGATTATAACCAGTTGAACATCCGCTTGTCTAGGCTTCACCTTCCTCAACTCAATGGTTTTGGTGCCATCAAGAATTCGGTCAACATATTGAGGTTTTACCGAAATTAACAGTGCCTCTTTCATTGTGTAAGATTGTAAAGCTCTAAAAATTTTTCCCCTGAGATTCTTAATGGACTTGGAAAAGTATGCGGTTTCCCCAGAACTTTTTGTGCTGTATCTAAAGAGATAGGTCTAGCAAAAACTTCGGTGTCTGAGAATTCAATTGCTTTAATCTTTTTCGTCAAATCTCCGCAGCATAAATCTTTGATATTGTGCCATTCGTAAGTTCCCAAAGATTTATATTTTTTATAAAGATCTTTTGGATAGTCAATACTTACATCCTCAATATAAGAACATCCAATTATAGATTTTGTCCTTGAGGAGTATTTGGTGCTTGAACTTGCGTACCAAAGAATTCTACTAGGAACACACTCAATGTCAGGTCGAGTGCTTCTATAATAAATGTTGCTTCTGTTCCATATTAAAGCTTCCTTAGCTCCAAACAAAGTTTCGTTGGAGAGACTGAAGTCAAATAATTGGCCAGCCCAATAAGGCCTTATTGGAATAATTAAATTGTTGATTTCCAGGCCCTCTATTTTACCAGGGTAGATCAGCCTTTCTAACTCATAGCTATTCAACTCTGAATCAATTTCATGGCGAGAAAGTTCATTAAGCACATTTATTCTACTACGCACCCCAAAAAGTACAACCTTGTAGGAACGATTGCCCTGGACTCTAAAGTATCTGTTCGTAAGCAACACTCTCATTTCACCATCAATCCATGAATTATCGATTGTTAATTCACGACATAAATTTTCGATAGAATCATTTACTAATTGGCTAATAATTTGGTTGAATAGTACATACTTATTCTTAAAATCAGAGATCCTAAGGAACTGTACGCTTAGTACTTCATTTTCGATTTTGTATATAATTACTGCTAAAATATTTCGATCTGACAGTACAATTTTACTAATGTTATCTCGGTGGGTTATCAAATTTTTAAACCTTGATTTGAATTCTGCTTTTCTTTCAATATTCGAATCATAAAATTGATCGATACATACGTCAATTTCGTGATCTCTTAATCTTCTGTATTCTATCCTCATGCCACCCAAGTTTCGAGGTAAATAGGTTGACTTATTCTGTATCTGGTCAAATCGAATGATAAACTCTGTGGGTGTCAGAATTTCTACATTCAAATGGTTAATTTTGTCTTTAAAAGCTTTCTTCAGCCTCTCATCAGTAGTAATAAAGTACTCTATATTGTTTGCTATAGTTTCAGAAAGTTGCCTTCGATCTGCATGATCGTTTTTTGAATTAGGTGGAGCAATTTGACATAGCTCATGAAAGATTTCATCTGCTCTGACTCGATGATGCTTCAATTTATAAAATTGATCTAGTATTCTTCGAGTTTCATTTCTTCGATTGGTATCTGGATCATTTAATAGTTCATGGCAACTTTCGTTTGCGTGATAAAAGTCTACTTCAGATACTAAGTTGTCATTATAAAGATATCTTATTGGATTTAAAGGATAGTCGACTATATCATTGATGTCTCTTGTTCGAGTGACTATATTCAGGTCGACAACAGCAGCAACTTTAGTCTGCACTTGAGTAGTAAATAGATTTGGTTTCGAAAGCCTAAATGACCAGATGATTAATCTGCTAGGTGCTTTACCCCTTCCAGGTTTTTCACTCAAGGGGTAGAAATGGTTTCTTTTCCATAATTGTGAAGCGTGTTCGTAATCTGCTCTACAAGTAAGCTGAATTTCTGCATATGAGTCATCGTACTTTTTTATAATCCATTCCAACATTTTGTCGGCTACCCCTACTCCTTGATACTGGTTGTCTACACACAATTGAGCAATCTTAATTTGACTTGTTCTTTTTAAAGGTCTAAATAGGACATGACCCATTAGAGATTCATTCTCTACAGCCACAAGTATACCCCCTCTATGGGCATAGTGTTCGTACGCAACTTGGGGTAGATGCCCAACCGTCTTGGAAAACTTATCACCAAGGGCAATGACTTGATGTAATATTGGATCTGAATGTGTTATAACTTTAATCTGCAATTGTAAGTTTTGTTTTAGTTGCACCTAACGGGGGC
>NZ_JACIFF010000022.1 GCF_014197245.1 Neolewinella aquimaris
AGCCCGGCTACCACCGACTAGCTCTATAGACACCGAAATACACCAACCTTTCAGTTCTTCCTTAAACAGAACCCTCCCGCATCCTCGCCGGGTTGGCGTATGCACGGTGTTCGCTGCATTTTAATTTTTTATTTTGATATTGCTTTGACTACCCTGGAACTATCAATTAGGACATCCCTAAGAAGTATCTTGTATGGAAATTCATCGAGGGCCGACACTTGAAATGCTTTGTGGATTTCTATTAAAGCCTCTGATGTAATTAATGATAGATTAAGATCATAGTCAAGGCCACATTCATTGATAAAATCATCGGTAAATGTTGGCGCAACTATAAAAGTCTTGACAACCTTATATTTTGCATTCTCAGCAAGTGATTTATATGCCTTTATCTGTCTTGAAGCGGAGCTGTAAGTGGAAAATTTCTTGTCCTTTTTCGTTTTGCATTCGACGACAATTATCTCTTCATTTCCAAGATTAATTAATATGTCGATTTGATCCTTAGCGGTATTAAGCTTTTTCTTTAAAGTTTCATCTACATGGAGTTTTAGATCTTCAAAAATGTGCTTAGTTAAAGCTTCATATTGCATGCCTAATTCGGATTCCTTAATTCCTATATTATTGCTTCTTAAAGAGTTAACATCCCTGTTAGAAATATGAATATAGTTTTCCAAATACAGATTTTTGACATCCCGATAGTTTTCTAAAATGTTCTTTATTTCATCACCTCGAGTAGAAATGTTCTTCTGTTCGCAAAACAGCTTTATACTCTCATCATTGAGAGAATAGAGAATATCCAACGGTTTTAGGTTATGGCTCAAGAGGCTTTCTGCGTCAAGGGGCACAGAATCTTGAATCTCAAATTCTGCTCTAATTGTCGAAGCGAAATCCTTGATTGATGATTTAGCGTCCTGTAGTAATTTGTCATAACCATGAATAGAAATGCTAATATTTTCCTCCCTGTCTTTTTCATTAAGGTAGATAATAAAATTACCCACCTTGTCTTCTAATGAGGCCCCACCGATTCTATCCGAAACTTTAAGCTGTTTCTCAATGAGATCAACTACCGCCTTCTTTTTCTCCGTTTTCTTGGTTCCCGGTTTGTGTATTCCTGTAAGAAGCAACTTGGAGAACTGGATTCCTTCTGCAATTATATGTTTTGCCTTTTCTTCTTGAGAAAGCTTGAACTCAATGTTGTGCTTTCTCGCAACAAGATTTACTTGACTAGGCTTCAAAGCTTTGAGAACCCTATTATATATTTTATCGGGAACCTCTTTACCACGAATTTTTCTCAAAATTCCTACTATTTCATCTGGCACAAAAATTTGGTGAGTCTTTTTTGAATAGAAGATTACACCTGATTTTACTAACAGCGATATCAACTCGTCGATTTCAAGCTTGGCAATCGATATTACCGAGTAGTTGATGAGTTTAACCTCTTCATGGGATAAGTCCAGTCCTTCAATCAATACATTGAGGATTGATTGTTCGTCTTTAGTTACCTTCTTATCTCGATTGTTTGCTTCATCATTTAGGTAAGCAATTTCTACGCAGCTTCTATAGATATTGTAGTCTCGAACTCTATCGTCATCGCCTGAAGCTAACAGAGCTTTTAAGTCCTTGACTTTTGCTTTAATCGATTTTACTTCTTTGTCGTATAGCTTGAGAAGCCATTCTCTGCTCATCAAGGAATTGCCATCTCTAATTAAAATATCAACTAGGATGTCTAGTTGATTGGTAGTAGTTTGAAAATCCGATCGAATGCATTTCTCGTATTCATTTGAAACCAATCCAAATACACTTTCGACACTAAGGTTATCAGCATTCTTAATCTGACCGTCAATCTGGCTTAGGATTGTTTCGATCTTTTTGTAGTTCGTAGGTTTTTCGCTAATGATTTGATCAACAACTCTTAAAAAGTTATTCTTTTCAAATGTGTTGACTTGGTTTAGGATATCGGATACTCTCATTCTATGTTTTTGTCAAAGTAAGATTTTTCTCAGATCTGAGGAGGCTATCATAACCTGAAACTCATCAGAATTGCCCTTTTCCTTTGCCAGGATGCTGTCTGGTGGTATCTG
>NZ_JACIFF010000023.1 GCF_014197245.1 Neolewinella aquimaris
GCGGCTGGAATACCTCCTTTTCGAGACGACAAGACGGAGCGTGTTGCTGTATATGTTTGACGTGTTGTAGTGAACTAACTTGTGTTGCAGTGAAGTTGGGACGGTTCGTCCTGGTGGAGCAATCACATTCGAGACCCATGGGTTCTGGTAGTAGTAGTTGATACTGCGGCCGAACTCGCCTGCCTTGATGTTAATTTAAAAATTGGCGCTCCATAATGATGGACCGCCCTTTTTATTAGTGAAAGCTAATGACCGGCTAAGTCAACCGTGACTTAGGTACTGTTTGAAATTTACAGTCCCGTAGCTCAGCTGGTTAGAGCGCTACACTGATAATGTAGAGGTCGGCAGTTCAAGTCTGCCCGGGACTACATCCTGGGGGATTAGCTCAGCTGGCTAGAGCACCTGATTTGCATTCAGGAGGTCATCGGTTCGACTCCGATATCCTCCACCCAGTTAGTACCGGTAATGATCGGTATGTATTGAGATGAGTGGATGATGAGCTCAGCTGTCTACCCCGATAACTATCGGGGCTGATTTGCATTCAGGAGGTCATCGGTTCCCCCGATAGCTATCGGGGCGATATCCTCCACCCAGTTAATGCCGGTAACGATCGGTATGCATTGAGATGAGTGGATGATGAGCTCAGCTGTCTACCCCGATAATTATCGGGGCTGATTTGCATTCAGGAGGTCATCGAATCTCCACCCAGAAACAGTAGCGTCGACTTCAGTCGACATGCTGCCTGCCATTTCAGATAAACGTGGCGTCACGTCCTCAGCGGAGGTACGTGCATCCGGTTCGATTCCGGGTTTATCGACCAGCAACCCCCCGCGGGCCAATAAAGCTTCATTAGCCTGAGACTTTATCGCCGGCGGAAACTGAGGGGTTGGTGACGATCTTTGACAAGTTTGGATAAGAGAGCAACAGAAATTTTTAATGGATTTATGATCACATAAAGTCCGTTGCGAGAAATTCAATTTTATTTCTCAAGCGTCTGTTGGATATAATACTCATTAGTTTTAGGCAAGATTTAACGTTACGATTTTACTCGTTTCGGTTTCTAAGAAACTGGTTGGACTGACTTCTTCGGGAGTTGGTTTGGCTGAAGAATAGGAAGTGAACGAAGGGCGTACGGGGAATGCCTAGGCTCTCAGAGACGATGAAGGACGTGGTAAGCTGCGAAAAGCTAGGAGGAGGTGCAAACGACCGTTGATTCCTAGATGTCCGAATGGGGCAACCCACTTGGTTGAAGACCAAGGATCCCGATGTATTTCGGGAAGGTAACCCGGGGAACTGAAACATCTAAGTACCCGGAGGAGGAGAAAATAATTTAATGATTCCGCAAGTAGTGGCGAGCGAACGCGGAACAGCCCAAACCATTACGATACGTCGTAGTGGGGTTGTAGGACTTGTATAATTCAATACCATGTAACTGGAACAGTTTTGGAAAAGCTGACCACAGGGGGTGAAAGTCCCGTACAGGAAGGATGGTGTTGATGACGAGTATCCTGAGTAGGGCGGGGCCGGAGAAACCCTGTCTGAATTTGCGGGCACCATCCCGTAAGGCTAAATACTCCTGAGAGACCGATAGCGAACCAGTACCGTGAGGGAAAGGTGAAAAGAACCGCGAGAAGCGGAGTGAAAAGACCCTGAAACCGTGCGCCTACAAGCGGTCGGAGCCCCGATACCTATCGGGGTGACGGCGTGCCTTTTGCATAATGAGCCTACGAGTTACTCCTCACTACCGAGTTTAAGGTGTTCAGCACCGGAGGCGGAGCGAAAGCGAGTCTTAACAGGGCGTCATAAGGTAGTGGGGGTAGACGCGAAACCTGGTGATCTACCCATGGGCAGGTTGAAGTTCCGATAGTCTCGGAATGGAGGACCGAACCGGTAAACGTTGAAAAGTTTTCGGATGACCTGTGGGTAGGGCTGAAAGGCCAATCAAACCAGGAGATAGCTCGTACTCCCCGAAATGCATTTAGGTGCAGCGTCGTGGAATGTGTGCCGGAGGTAGAGCTACCAATA
>NZ_JACIFF010000024.1 GCF_014197245.1 Neolewinella aquimaris
GTTAGCGGCAAATAATGTAAAAACTTCAACCCTACTAACTTAAAGATTCAAAGTATGAAAACCCCAACTGATGAGGAAATAAAATATGGTGCAGAGATGCAAAGATTTCAAACCATGAAAAACTGTCTTTTACATGCCGTTCTGTTTTCTTATTATAACACAATAAGAGATGGAATTAGTCAAGAGAGAAATTTTTTCTTGAGAATGGTAGATGATGTCACTCAGTCAGTAATCGCTATCGATATCTTGGCTAAGGAAGGCGTCGTTAACACATGTTTGAGAGAACTACGATATTTAATCGAACTGTCAATCAAGGCCAGTATAATAACGCAAAATACTACCAAGCTAAAAATTGGCGAGCAGATTGAAGAGTATAAAAAATTATTGAACTCCTCAAATATAAATCCTATCAATGATTTGAAACTCAAATTTTTTGATGAAACTACAGAACAAGAGTTTAAGGCAAGCGTAAAAAGAACATATGGGTTGCTTTGTAATTATACGCATTCCAGTTCGGTTCAAATAACTGAAAGAATTGCAAGATCGGCAGCTGGAAGGACTATTGGTTTTGAGGGAAGCGAGGAACTATCAAAACTAAACGATTATATTGAAAACATTTATTCATTTGTCATTGTCTTCATATTTAATTCAGTACCTGACTATGTCGCTGGCGACTATTTAGTGGAAAGCGATGGATCAATAAATCCTTGGTATTTCAAGTCTTCAAAGTTTATTTCAAAAATAGATGAAAAATTTGACTATAAGCACGAAAGAAAAACTCAACTCGAAGCAATTAAAAGACAACGGCAAAATAACATAAAATCAATTTATCTTTAAATGGACCACGTCGATTATGCGCGAAAAGCACTAAGTTGTCTTGTTCAACGAGTAGCAAACTTTAAAGGAGGAAAGAAGTATTTGACATATAAGCAGTTAGCTGAGAATATTGAATATCCGAAACCTTATACTGGCAATAACTTTGGTAGATTGATGGGGGTAACGTTAGGTGTGATGGGGCATATGTTTGAAGATTGCCAGATTCCTGATTGGAAAGGGAGAACACCATTTATACAAACCTTAGTTGTTAGTTCTGGATCGAAATTACCAAGCGATGGATTGAAAGAATTCTATCCTGACTATGAACATCTAGACAGAAATAAGAAAAAAGACTACGTTGATATGGAATACAAGAAAGTGTTTGACTTTGGTGAACGATGGATCTATTTATCTCAACTGATGGATTTAGATATACACGAGTCCGGCTATATCAATAATTCAATTAGTCTATATAATCCATTTGGAAGTGAAGGTTCTCCAGAACATAGGAAGGTTGTGGATTTTATTGCTAACAATCCTTCAATTTTTGACTTCACTACTAACGGAGTGAAAGAATATCCGTTAAAGTCTGGAGATTACATAGATGTATTGTTCAAATCAAATAGTAAAGTATTAGGAGTGGAAGCTAAGTCATATAGATCTGGTGAGGACGATATCCAAAGAGGAATATATCAATGTGGAAAATATTTAGCAACATTAAAAGCGGAAGAAGTAATAAATAAAAAAAATAGGCCCTGTGAAACTCTACTTTTCATAGAATCTGCCGTTCCTTTGAACTTAAAAAATGTAGCCAAAAAACTAAACGTTACAATCGTAACTAAGCAGATTAACGTCATCTAAGTTTGAAGTGCAAATATTATATTAAAATGCCGCTAACAACGCGCCCAGCGTCAACCGGGGCTGGGTGAGGTTAAGCCAGTTACTGTTACTTGAGTCCGGGTTCGCCCCGTCGTCAATGGCCCGAAAGCTCCCGCTGGTCGGTTTCGGTCCATGCCGCCGCGCCGCCCCCTCATGGGTGGGGTTAAGTATGTTGTGTTCAAGTAAAGAAGCCCCGGCTGCGTGGGCGCCCCCGTTGG
>NZ_JACIFF010000025.1 GCF_014197245.1 Neolewinella aquimaris
GACCAATTGTACGCCAAAGAGCTCGGCTAATCGTCCGTATATACCTGAAAAATCCTCGAACGGCTGGGTCGTGAATAAGGCGCGTTGGGTAAACCATACTTTAACGCGCGTTCTGGCGGCTTTTAAAATTACCTGAAATTTTTGGCTACAGAGTTCCATTAACTGGTCGACTAGAAAGGCCAACAGCATCAAGTAGGCCAGGCCCGTAGCCAAGTGTTGCTCCCCGTGCCCGTAGTTGTGCTCAAACTGGTACCCCTGATTCTTCAGGGTATTAAAGGTTTCGTTTTCGATCTTCCAACGACTCCGACCGATGCGCATGAGTTCCATGACGTTGTTGCGGTTAATGGCGCGGTTGGTCACCCAAGTGAAGCGCAATTTTCTCCCGCTGGACCCCTCTATCTCCTCCTCGTAGTGCAACACGTTAAGTCGCATTTGCGCCCAGCTCCCGTTCAGACTCAGTCCAGTAGCCCATTCGAACCGATGAGTAGTTCGGCCCTCCCGGCGAGTAAGTTTTGACGTAGCTCCCCGGACCGACCAGGTTTCGAAGTGTTTGAACAACGCCTGATGATCTCCGGGTTTGGCCGTGATGATGAAGTCATGACCCGCCTCAGTAAGCTGCCTGACCAGGGAGCCACAACTGTATAACCCGTCGGCGACCACCAGAAATTTATAGTTTCGGTAAACCTTGGATACCGTGTCGATGACCCGCCTGGCGGCGCTGCGCTCACAATCATTTTTCTGGCTACCGTCCTGCTGAATGATGGGTTCGGCAACGGCAACAAACACCGTCGATTCGTGGGGGTGAACGATGCTGCCACAGAGCATCTGGTGATGGTAGGACCGTCCGGTTTTCGTCGAATCTCTGGTAAGGCAAGCCCCACAATGGATCCGGGTGGAACGGAAATGCTCCACCCCGTCAAGACTAAGGATCAGCCGGCCATCGAGGACCTGGAACTGGCGGGCACCCCCTACGCGGGCAAAATCGTGTTGGATGAGTTGCGTGATGCGCCGGTGGAAGTAGTGGGGGGCCACCTGATCGAGCATGCGGCGCAATTGGGTGTCGCTGCATACCTGTTGGAGGCCATAGACGGAGCGGAGATTCTGCCGCTGGACAATAGTCTGGGAATCGAAGTCCAGTAGCGAAGGGAACTTCAGGTGAAACAAGGCGAAGCCCGCCTGGCAGATGTCGGGGAGCATCTGGCCGATCACCCGATTACGGGGATCCGGAATAGCCGAAAAGGCCTGATAATTCTGCTGGATTACCGAATCCAAGGTGAGTTCCGACCGATACTGCTGGTAACTTTTGCTGCTCATGCAACTAAACTACTCCACGTAGGGAAATGAGCTTACAGCGCGGAAGAAGATTCTTTATTCACCTTACGTGTACACCTTACCCGGGGAACTGCTG
>NZ_JACIFF010000026.1 GCF_014197245.1 Neolewinella aquimaris
AATCTGTTTACTATTGTCTACGCAAGTCCTGCATGGACTTTTTTGTCATACGTAACGTCTTTCTTCAGGCACGTGTACAGGACCCGGATCATCTTGTTGCGCACCGCATTGATGGCCTGTCGGTACGTCCGTCCCTTAGCGCGCAATCGGTCGTACAATTCCTTGAACGGGGAGGGCCGCATAATGAGAAATTGCGCCCCCTGATGCAGGGCGGTTTTCAACGGTTTACTCACCGCCCGGCTCACCCGACTCCGTCGATGGATCGACGTTCCGCTTTGGAACTCATAGGGCACCAAGCCGGCGTAAGCCGCACACGCCCGGGCCGAGGCAATGCGCTCGAACAGCCCCGTGATGGCCAGGATCACCACCACGTTCTTTGGACCGATGCCCGGCACGGAGCGGGCAATTTCCAGTTTGCGCCGGGCCCGCTCGTCGGCTTCGATGAGTCGTAGGATTTCCAGGTCCAGGGCCGCCAACTGCTGGTCGATGGCTTCGATCAGCTGGCAGTTGAGGCGCTGACCGACGGCATTGGGGGGCACCAGGGCAAAGGCCTCCTTGGCCCGATGGGAGGTGTGGAGCGACTGCCGCATGCGCACCAGTTTGGTCCGGGAGTGGCTCAACTCCCTCAGGTGCAGGCTTAGCGCGCTGGGCGGGGTGTACCAGGTAGCCCGCTCGTGCTTCCAGCGGCAGTACTCGGCGATGTTGCGGGCATCAACGGCATCGGTCTTGCGCTTCTGCCGCCCCATGCTCCGCTTGAGTTGCAGGGGGTCCTCCATCCAGAGGTGCAAGCCGAGGGGCTCGACCAGTCCCAGCAGGGGATAGGTGTAGCGGCCCGTGTTCTCCACACAGTGAGCAAAGGCGGCTAGATCCGTTTCCCAGCGCTTACTCCACTGCCGAAGGAGCTTGCCGATGGCCGTGGGGGTGTTGGCTACCTGACCCTCCTGCACCGGCTCGGACTGCTGCGGATCACGGATACAAAAGTTGAGGCTGGCTTTGGATACGTCCCAACCTACGTAATAGGCAAAATCCATATCTTAGGGAAAGTTTGTGCCGCGGACGGTGGCTGGAAAGTTCAACACCTTTCGAAGCGGGCTGCGGCGGACAGCTGAGCGCTGCCGCTCCCAGTTTACTATTCGAACTTACATCCAGACACCCGACCCGGGGGTGAAAACAGATTACGGGCTCGCAGCCCAGCGGTGAAATCGCTTTCCCCGAGCCGGTGTCCGAGGCGGGTTACAACTGTTTCAATTGTGCACGGCGGCCCTGCCTTCTAGCGAAGGGCCGCCGTAACAATTTACACATTTGCCGCTAAAGAATGTGACCAGAAAAATGGACACTACAAACATAAAGGCG
>NZ_JACIFF010000028.1 GCF_014197245.1 Neolewinella aquimaris
TCGGAGAGGTACTGGGGGGCGAAACTGAGGGAGTTGGCGCCCTGCCCGGAGGCGGACTGCCAGGCGGCCAGGTCGGTCAGGGGCGCGCCGCTGTAGCGCGCCAGGTAGGTGCCCGTGGTGTACAGGTCGTTGTAATTCATGTCCAGTCCGGCATTGTTGGTCACGTCCGCCGCGTAGCCGGTGGTGGCGCGCAGGATGTTGTTCTTCACCTCCACATCCGGATTGCTCCCCAGGTAGAGTGCCGGGCCCGCACCCCGCTGGTTGAGGCTGTTGTGGTAGAGGCGCAGGTTGTCGCTGTTGGCGGCAAAGAGTACTCGATTGCCGCTGGTGGCGGTCAGGAAGTTGTTAGCCACCAGGCTGGGTGAGGCGGCGGGCGCATCGCAGTTGTTCAGGTATAGGGCGATCTGGGCGTTCGCCCGTGCGGGGTTAGTGATGCGATTGCCGGTAACGAGCACATCCGTCAGGTCGTCCAGGTAAACGCCGAGGTAGGAATCCTCGACCACGTTATCGGTAAACTCCGTACCGCTCACCGCTCCGCTACCATTGCTGTAGTAGAGGGCGTAGGCACCGCCGGAGAAGTAGCTGTCGTGAATGCGAACGCTTTCGGACAGCGTGGGCTCCAGGTAAATGCCGGCGGAAAATGAGTTCGTACTCGTTGCCGAGGAGGTAAGGCGGCAGCCCTCGATGAGCAGGTCCTGGAGTCCGTTCTGGCCGTGGATCGCCCGGGAGTAGGTAGTGCCGGTGGCCGCTACCGTCAGATTGCGCAGGCGCAGGTGAGCGGCGTTGCGCAGCCGCAGCACGTAGTTGTCCGCCGCCGTTGTGGCGGCGAAGGTGAGGATCACGTCACTTGCTACTCCGCTGGCCGATTCGAAGGTGAAGGTGTTGGTGGCGGAGGTTCCGGAAATGGCGGGTATCTCCAGTTGCCCGGTGTAAGTGCCCGGGTCGATCTGGAAGACCACGGCCCCGCCCACCCCGTTGGCGCTCATGGCGTCCACAGCTTCGGTCGGGTTGGCAAAGTCGTCCCCCGGATCGCCGCCGATGGTATAGGTGCCCGCAAGCGGTTGCAGTGGTGCGGCGGAATATTCATCGGCACCGATGCTGGGGGGATCGCCGCGGACCTCGCCGTCGATGTCGTCGGGGACGGC